>NZ_CP019799.1:0-2502500 GCF_002007605.1 Cellvibrio sp. PSBB023
ATCACATAGGCGTTGTGCAAAGGTGGTTGTGGTGCATCGGTTTGCGGCTCTTGCGCATGGTGAGTATTGGCTAAATGCTCTTTGCCTTCGCTGGCATCGGCGGAGACCATGAGTATGGGGCCATGATAATCCTGCGCGCGCAATTGTTCCGCGACTTGCCAACCGCTCATTTCCGGCATGGATACATCCAGCATAATTAAATCCGGCGCTGTGCCTTGTGCTACTTCATCCTTATAGCGCGTTACGACTGCCAGGGGATTGTCCATGTCGATAATGTCAAACCCGAGCGGGCTGAGCATGGCGCGCATTAATTGGCGATGACTCGCATCATCATCGACCAATAACAGGCGACGCACAGCACCTTGGTAACCGTAAATGGTTTGCACCGGTGCGGTAATGGATTCACGTTGCGGGTTGGTAATACTGGCTAACATTAAACTGGCTTTAAATTGACTGCCTTGCCCAAGTTTGCTGGTGACGGCAATATCACCGCCATAATTTCACAGAGCAGGCGGGTGATCGTTAGGCCCAAGCCGGTTCCCGTTGCGGTAGAACCCGGGCGATGTACGCGCTCAAAGGGGCGAAAAATACGCTCCATATTTTCTGCGGCAATACCTTCGCCGGTATCGGTGACAGTAAATTCGGCTACCTGGCTGCGGTAGCGCAATTTAAAAACGACTTTACCTTTATTGGTGTATTTCACCGCGTTGGATAACAAATTAATTAAAATTTGCCGCAGGCGTTTTTCATCGGTGCGCACCAATTCTGGCAGGCGATCCTGACATTCATAAATAAATTCCAGCCCTTTGGCTTCCGCTTGCAAGCGGAACATATGCACTAACTGCTCAAGTAAGAGTGATAAACGCACTTGATCCTGATGCAAATCCAAGCGGCCTGCTTCAATTTTGGAAATATCCAGCAAGCCTTCAATTAAATCGGCAAGGTGTTCACCGCTGCGACGAATAACGCCCAACGCATCTTTGCGCGAAGCGGGAATATCGCTGGCTTTTTCCAACAGTTGGGCATAACCCAGTACCGCGTTCAGCGGCGAACGCAGTTCATGACTGATACCTGTGAGGTAGCGACTTTTGGCAAGGTTAGCGGCTTCTGCTTGTTCCTTGGCCGTTTGCAGTGCGCCGGTCGGTACGTTCATGCGCTTCAATTTCTTCCATCAACAAGCGGGTTTGCCGCTGTGATTCTTCTTGCGCTACTACGCGACTTTCATGGGCTAATACAAATAACCAGCTCACGACACCGGTAATAATCACCAACAGGAAAAAGACTTTCCACAAGGTGGCTTCCAGTAGTGCCGCTGTTTCCGGTGCATCTATGGGGGTTTGAAAATAAATGAGCGATAATAAAATGGCCGAGAGCCCATTAATCACTACTACTAAAAAATAAAAATGCCCCAAACGGGAGTTGATATTGTCGCCAATGGAGTCAGGTAAAAATCGCTTTAAAAAATTACCGACTTGATGCACATAGCCTGCATCGGGTTTGCAGTAATCCTGGCAGCGAGCATCCAGCGAGCAGCAGAGTGAGCAGATGTCTCCGGCGTAAGCCGGGCAATAAGTCATATCTTCATATTCAAATTTGTGCTCGCAAATGCAGCAGGACACTGTAGCCTGGCGATGGGCGTGGTAACGCAGTTGTTCAACATCGCTAATGCTGGTGACGGGACGTGCAAGGTAATAGCGCCCACGTGTCACAATAGCAATCAGTGGGGCACAAATTAACGCGAGGCCGAGTGCAATAAAATGGGACAGTGCTTGCGCAATATCGCCCAATACGCCGGCATGACACACAATGCCCATGACCGAAGCGATTAACATGGAGCCAACACCCACCGGGTTGATGTCGTACAGGTGTGCGCGTTTAAATTCGATGTGCTTGGGGCTGAGGCCGAGGGGTTTGTTAATCACCAGATCGGCCACCAGTGAACCCAACCAGGCGACGGCGACAATACCGTAAAAACCCAGGGTTTGTTCCAGTGCGCGATATACGCCCAGTTCCATTAATAGCGCGATGGCCACATTAAAACTAACCAGACTACGCGGCCCGGGTGACTATGGGTTAAGCGCGAGAAAAATTTGACCAGGCGATGGAGCCCGCGTAAGCGTTGGTCACAATTTTTAGCTGACTTAAAATCACAAAATTCCGGCGACCGACAGGGCTACTTCTGGTGAGCTGGTGATATAGGTAAAGGCCACCATGTACATGCGTGTAGGGTCGGCAGCTTCTTCCATGCCGATGCCGTGATTCAAGGCGAGTACCGCCAGAAATGAACCGGCTAAAATTTTGATTGCGCCAATCACAATCCAGCCCGGCCCACCGGCGATTAATGCGGCCCACCAGCGCCAGCGTGTTTTGGCATTTGGTTCAGGCAGGAAGCGCAAAAAATCGACTTGCTCACCAATTTGTGCGATCAATGAAAAAATAACGGCGGACGCTGCACCAAACAATAAAATACTGACACCCGTTGCCGGTGTTGCCGCAGCGAGTGATTCTGCAGATGCTGTGCTTCCGTTAAGAGCCGCTGTATTTGCATCAAGCGGAGGAGTACCTGCAAACGCGGTCCAACTTTCTACCGCGCTGGCATCGGCATAAATAATAAACATGAAGGGCAATAGCTGCAGGGTTAACCACAGGGGTTGGGTCCATAATTGAAAGCGGCTGATAAAGGTAATGCCGTGTGTTACCAGTGGAATAATCACTACCGAGCTGATCAGGTATCCCCAGGCGAGGGGAATATCAAATAATAAATCCAGAGCCATGGCCATAATGGCCGCTTCCAGCGCGAAAAAAATAAACGTAAACGAGGCATAAATCAGCGAGGTGATGGTTGAACCTATGTAACCAAAACCGGCGCCGCGCGTTAGCAGGTCAATATCCACACCGTATTTGGCGGCGTAGTAGCTGATGGGAATGGCGGTGAGAAAAATAATACTGCTGACGGCGAGAATCGCAGCCACGGCATTATCAAAACCGTAATGCAGGGTAATCGCACCGCCGATGGCCTCCAGGGCGAGAAAAGGAGATAGCACCTAGGGCGGTGGTTGCCACGCGCGCAGCAGACCATCGCCGTGCACTTTTAGCGGTAAAGCGCAGTGCGTAATCCTCCAGTGTCTGGTTGGCGACCCACTGGTTGTAATTGCGCGCACACGAAATATATGTTGTTTGGCTGTCATGGCAGACCTGTGAAAGCAGCAGTTCGTCCGGGAACATGGAATTTACGAATGAAATAGTGAGTGCGCTGTAGCGGTATTGATACCGATGATTTTTTCACTGCATTATTTTCGGGCGCGACTGCGCATTGCCTGTCTGTTTTGGTGCACGCCGCGTGCACATCCTGTCTTGCATAAGGGATTCTGCCGGTATTCTTATGCTCTTCAATCACGGCCCCTGCGGGTCATCCTTCCTGCTTTTATTGTCTTTCAATTGCTGTACCAACTTTGCTTGTTAGCTATGCGTTAAATGACGTAGTGCTCTGTGTCATTTATCGAATGGCGGTACAAGCCCCTCAGACTTACATTGGCTCACGTAGAGATTGCCCCGCTTCAGGGCAATGTCTCGGTGGTAAATACCAGCTCAGTGGACGCAACAAAAACACAATCGGTAACTTGATTACCAACACCTTAGTAACGCGCGTTTTATTGTTTTTGCAGTACTTGGTTTTTTGCGCATCTTGTTAATGCGCGCCAGTGTGACCAGACAATGTTTAATTACCTGAGGAACAACCATGAACAAGACCATGCAATCCACCGCGCCCGGTAAGGGCGCGTTCGACAACCTGGAAAAAATGTTTATTGACACTCGCGGCATCACTGGCATTTGGCAGTGCGCAGGCCGAAGTAAATACCACCGGGTTGGCAGTGACTGATACCACCGTTAAGGTGGGTATTCTGCATTCGGTAACCGGCACCATGGCAATCAGTGAAACCGGTTCGGTGCAAGCAGAAAAATTGGCGATTGAACAAATCAATGCCATGGGCGGTGTACTCGGTCGCAAAATTGAATACATTCAGGAAGACGGTGCCAGTGACTGGCCAACCTTCGCAGAAAAATCCAAAAAGTTGTTGGTGAACGATAAGGTTGCCGCCGTATTTGGTTGCTGGACATCCGCATCGCGCAAAGCCGTGTTGCCCATTTTTGAACAGTACAACGGCATGTTGTATTACCCCACCTTTTATGAAGGTTTGGAGCAATCACCCAACGTGATTTATACCGGCCAAGAAGCGACACAACAAATTATTGCCGGCATTGATTGGGTAACCAAAACCAAAGGTGCCAAATCATTCTACCTGCTTGGTTCAGATTATATTTGGCCACGTACCTCTAACAAAATCGCCCGCAAACACATTGAGAAGTTGGGTTTAAGCGTGGTGGGTGAGGAGTATTACCCTCTGGGTCATACCCAATTCAACTCGGTGATTAACAAAATCAAACTGAAAAAACCCGATGTGATTTACGCAATTGTTGTGGGTGGCTCTAACGTGGCCTTCTACAAACAATTAAAAGCGGCGGGCATTGATATGACCAAAGAGAAGCCACTGGTATTAACCATTTCGGTTACAGAGGATGAAATCCTTGGTATTGGCGGTGACAACATGCAAGGCGCTTATGCGGCGATGAAATATTTCCAAAGCCTGCCTAACGACAACAACAAAAAATTCGTAGCTGACTTCAAAGCCATGTGGGGCAAAGACACTGTAATCGGCGACGTAACCCAAGCCGCTTACCTTGGCCCATGGTTGTGGAAAGCTGCGGTGGAAAAAGCCGGTTCATTTGATATCGATAAAGTGCGCGCTGCATCACCGGGTATTGAGTTGACCACTGCACCGGAAGGCTATGTAAAAGTTCACCCCAATCATCATTTGGTCAAAAACCCGTATCGGTCATGCGCGTCCTGATGGTCAATACGATGTGGTATTTGAAACCACTGAGTTGATCGAGCCAGATCCATTCCCGAAAGGTTATCAATAACTGTCAACTGCAGCCAGCCATTGCGCTGGCTGCCAAGTATTAAGAATTGGCCAGTGTGAGTGAGGAATAGTGTTCAATTTAAAACGCGCCGTAAATACATCCATGTAGGCTCGAATCGGCATCCATGCCTCATACGGTTTTAAATCAAACACTATTCCTCACTTCCAGGTTCATCAGTAATTTCTTATGCGAGATGATGAGGTGCAGCTATGTTTGCTGAATACAGTAGCTCGGAATTAATGTCGATCTTTGCGATGCAAGGTGTAGCAGGGTTGATTTTATTTTCGGTGTTTGTGCTCATGGCCCTGGGGCTTGCCATTATTTTTGGGCAAATGGGTGTGATTAACATGGCGCACGGTGAGTTTATGATTCTCGGTGCCTACGTCACTTATTTAACATCCAATGTGTTTTCTACTTACCTGCCAGAATTTTTCAGTATCTATTTTATTCTCGCCATGATCCTCGCGTTTATCGTTGCCGCTGCGCTGGGTGCGTTGGTGGAATGGTCGATGATTCGACATTTGTATAACCGGCCACTGGATACGCTGCTGGCGACCTGGGGTTTGAGTTTAATTTTGCAACAACTTTATCGCACTGTGTTTGGCGCTCGTGAAGTGGGTGTGACTTTGCCTGATTGGCTAATGGGCTCTTATCAATTAACCGACACCATTGAATTACCGATTAATGGTTTATTTGTAATGTGTTTGGCGCTCGGCATTTCACTCGCCGTTGCATTATTAATGTATCGCTCGCGCTGGGGCACACAAGTGCGCGCCGTGGTGCAGAATCGTCCTATGGCAGGCGCTGTAGGGATTAATACCGCGAAGGTGGATCGCATTACTTTTGCGTTGGGTTGTGCATCGCCGGTGTGGCTGGCAGTGCATTTACCATGATCGGTTCTACCGGCCCCACCTCGGGTCAACTCTATATTGTGGATACCTTTTTGGTGGTGGTGTTTGGTGGCGCATCCAGTTTGTTAGGCACCATTGCATCGGCATTCAGTATTTCGCAAGCAATCCCATGGAATTTTTATGAGTGGTCTGTCCAAAGTATTAACGTTGTTTGTGGTGGTGATTTTAATGCTGCGCCCACAGGGTTTGTTCACACTCAAAGTGCGTCGTTAACAGGAGCCGATCATTATGTCGCGTTTACTATCGAGTCAAGCTATGTCGTCATTCCCAAAAAAAGACCTGCTCGGATTTGCGGCCTTGTTCTTGACGCTGTTATTTTCGCCTTAATCTGGTGGGCAATATTTAACCTACGCCTTTGTGGCGGTGGGGTTGGTGTTGTGTTGGGGGTACGGCGGGATTTTGAGTTTGGGGCAGGGCGTGTTTTTTGGTTTGGGCGGCTATGCCATGGCGATGTTTTTAAAGCTGGAAGCCTCTGATCCGGAAAGCACCAAAATTCAGTCCACGCCGGGCATTCCCGACTTTATGGACTGGAACCAAATTACGGAATTGCCTTTTTTCTGGCAGCCCTTCCACAGTTTAGGTTTCACGCTATTGGCGATTATTGTGTTGCCGAGCATTCTCGGTTACATCATTGGTGTTGCTATGTTTAAACGCCGTGTTGGCGGTGTGTATTTTGCGATTATTACCCAAGCATTTGCAGCGATCCTGACGATTTTGATTATCGGCCAGCAGGGTTATACCGGCGGTGTTAATGGCATGACTGATTTGCGCACCTTACATGGCTGGGACATTCGCACCGACAGCGCGAAATACGTATTTTATTTCCTCTGCGTATTTATGTTGTTTGTGTGCCTATTGATTGCGCAATTTATCCGCAAAAGTAAATTGGGACGTTTGTTGGTGGCAATGCGGGATAAAGAAGACCGCGTGCGCTTCTCTGGTTATGACGTCTCCAATTTCAAAATCTTTGTCTTCTGTGTAGGAGCAATTTTTGCGGCCATTGGCGGTGCGCTCTTTACCCTGCAAGTCGGGTTCATGTCACCCACTCTGGTTGGCATTGTGCCTTCAATCGAGATGGTTATTTTCTGTGCCGTCGGCGGGCGCTTATCCATTATTGGTGCCGTTTATGGCGCGCTGGCTGTGAACTTTGCCAAAACCTCTTTCTCTGAAAGCTTTCCTGAACTCTGGTTGTTTGCGATGGGTGGATTATTTATCGCGGTGGTCATGGCCTTTCCTAACGGGTTGGCGGGTTTGTACAACACTTATGCTGCTCCTAAAGTGGATGCCTTGTTTGCCAAGTTTTTCAATAAAAAATCACTGACAACGACTCCGCCAGAGGGCGCATTAACTGAGCCGAAAAAAAACGGTGGATCAAAAAAACACCTGCAGTAACTGCCGAATCCCGATCTATTCCACAAGGAGCAATCCATGAGCCCCAGTAATACTGACTTTGTATTAGCGGTGGAAGGTCTCACCGTGTCCTTTGATGGTTTTAAAGCGGTGAATGATTTGAGTTTTTATGTGGATGAAAATGAAATTCGCGTGATTATCGGCCCCAACGGCGCTGGTAAAACCACAGTGCTGGATTTGATTTGTGGCCGCACCAAAGCCACCGAAGGCTCCATTAAATTCCGTAACAAAGAACTCACCAAAATGAAGGAGCACGACATTGTTAAAGCCGGTGTTGGGCGAAAATTTCAAACGCCTTCTATTTACGGCGACCTGACGGTGTTTGAAAATTTGGAGATTTCTTTTCCGCGCGGGCGCTCGGTGTTTGGTGCACTGGTGTTCAAGCGCGATGAGGAGGTGGTCAACAAGGTACATGAAATTGCCAATATGATTTTTTTGGGCGACCAGTTGGATCGACAAGCTGAACTGCTGAGTCACGGCCAAAAACAATGGTTGGAAATTGGCATGTTATTAATGCAAGACCCGGACTTGTTAATGCTGGATGAACCGGTTGCCGGTATGTCGGTTGGGGAGCGCCAGCAAACCGCCGAATTATTGCGCAGTATTATTAAGGATCGCTCCGTTATTGTGATTGAACACGATATGCAGTTTGTGGCGCAAATTGCTGACAAGGTGACTGTGTTGCATCAGGGGAAAATTCTGGCTGAAGGCTCAGTGGATAAAGTCAAAAATGATCCAAGGTGATTGAAGTGTATTTAGGCCATTAATAGCCAACATTAATAGCAGCTATTCATCGCGCAGCTCGTGCGTAACGCAGCGGAGAAATTGATTATGTTATCTGTATCAGATTACCGGGTAAGTTATGGCCAGAGTGAAGTGCTACATGGGCTGAACTTTGAAGTAAAACCCCGTGAAATTGTGGCGGTGATGGGACGCAATGGCATGGGTAAAACCACCTTGATGAAATCGCTCATGGGCGTGATTCCCAGTAATAGTGGCAGCGTAAAACTCGACGGCAAAGAAGTGAGCCAGTTAAAAAGTTATCAGCGTGTTGCCAGTGGTTTTGGATTTGTTCCCCAGGGGCGTATGATTTTTTCCAGTATGACCGTCAAAGAAAATATCGAGACCGGGCTGACAACTACCAAGCGTCGCTCGGTGCCCAAAGAACTCTACGATATGTTTCCGGTGTTGTTGGAAATGCGCAATCGGCGCGGCGGTAATTTATCGGGCGGGCAACAACAGCAATTAGCTATTGCCCGTGCACTGGCCAGCGATCCGAAAATGTTATTTCTGGATGAACCTACCGAGGGCATTCAGCCATCAATTATCCGTGAAATGGGGGCGCACCTTAAAAATGATTCGCGACCAGCGCGGTTTATCGATTGTAGTATCGGAACAAGTATTAAGTTTGCGCTGGATATTGCCGATCGCATTTTAGTGATTGAAAAAGGCGAGATTGTGCATGAGGAATTGCGGGCAACCATTAATGAAGCCAAGGTTGCCGCTTATTTGTCGGTGTAATTTTTTTAAACGATTACCGCCTGTGCGGTTAACCACTTGCAGCCAGCTTTTGTCATGTCTCGGGCAATTGCTGGCTTTTTTGCTATTGCTGCTGCGTTATTAATCCTCACGCTCTGGTGGTGGCTCCATGTCGGGATGGTCGGGCATTTGATCCGGGCGGCAGGCAAGTGTGGTGGTGTCCTGCGCGTGGGGTGGCGGCAGCGAGCAGACGCCGCTAATCAATTCATCGTTGCGTCCTGCAAATGCACAGGCGTCATTTTCGTTTAAACCTTTGCACGCTAACAGTGCTTCCTCTGGTGGGCCAAAGGCGCGCTCATCGCGCAGTGGCGTTGTTTTTCTGCCGCATATACGGGCTGGGCAATGGAGTGCAGGATTATGCCTACAATTCCTATCAATTTTACGACCTTTATCATCATTTGATATTCCACAGATTGTTATCAGTAAGTTACAGATTGTTGCTCTTACGTCACTGGCTAGCGTGTAGCTGTTAGTGAGATACAACAAATGTGCTTTCGTTCTCTGTGGCCAATAACAATCACAGTTCTTGCACAATCTGCTCTGCGCTATTCCCGGCTGTCCATACGTCAAATGGCGTAGTCATGCGCGCTATTTGTCGTATTGTTGCTGCCCCTTCGCAATTGGATACTGAACCCGTCACGCGACACTCGATTGTCCAACCCTACTGGAGTCAGAACCATGGCCGAAACCATTATCAAAATAGATCTGAAAAAATCGCCTTACGAAAATGAAATGATTCATAACCGCTGGCACCCGGATATTCCCATGGTGAAAACGGTGAAGCCCGGCGACGATTTTATTATCGAATGTTACGACTGGACGGGCGGTCAGATCGCCAATAACGACAGCGCCGATGATGTGCGCGATGTGGACTTGACCCAGGTGCATTTTTTGTCTGGCCCGGTGGGCGTAGAAGGTGCTGAGCCTGGTGATTTATTGGTGGTGGATATTTTGGATATAGGCGCCTTTCAGGAAAGCCAATGGGGTTTTAATGGCTTTTTCTCCAAACAAAATGGCGGCGGCTTTTTAACCGAGCATTTTCCGGAAGCGCAGAAATCCATTTGGGATTTCAACGGTATGTTTACCAAATCGCGCCATGTCCCCAATGTGGAATTTGCCGGCTTGATGCACCCCGGTTTAATTGGTTGCCTGCCGTCCAAAGAAATGTTGTTGGAGTGGAATAAGCGCGAAAAAGAACTCTACGACACCGAACCAGAGCGCGTGCCTGCATTGGCAACCCTGCCTTATGCCGACACCGCCCACATGGGCAAAATGGCTCCCGATGCCGCGAAAGTAGCTGCTGCGGAAGGTGCGCGTACCGTACCGCCTCGCGAGCACGGTGGTAACTGCGATATTAAAGATTTATCGCGCGGCTCAAAAATTTATTTCCCGGTGTATGTAAAAGGCGGCGGGCTTTCTGTAGGTGATTTGCACTTCAGTCAGGGCGATGGCGAGATCACCTTCTGTGGCGCCATTGAAATGGCGGGGTGGATTCATTTGCGGGTGAATCTCATCAAAGACGGTATGGCCAAGTATGCGATTAAAAATCCCATTTTCAAACCTAGTCCGATTGCGCCCAAGTACGATGACTACTTGATCTTTGAAGGTATCTCTGTTGACGAGTATGGCGAGCAGCATTATCTGGATGTGCATGTCGCTTATCGCCAGGCTTGTTTGAATGCGATTAATTATTTAACCAAGTTCGGTTACTCAAAAGCACAGGCTTATTCAATATTGGGTTGTGCACCGGTGCAGGGGCATATTTCCGGGGTGGTGGATATTCCTAACGCTTGCGCCACGCTCTGGCTGCCGACGGATATTTTTGATTTTGATATAAATCCGTCCGCCGAAGGGCCGAGCAAAAAAGTGTCACCGGGAATGGATGTGCCTTTGTCGAAAGATAAATAAATCCCCCCTAACCCCCTTTTTTCAAAAGGGGGAATTAAAAACACCTCCCTTTGCAAAAGGGAGGCAGGGATGGATTCTGGTTTAACCCCTCCCTTTAACAAAGGGAGGTTGGGAGGGATTTACAATGTTTACGCGAGAGGAATAACCATGCCTGTTTACGATTACAAATGCCCGGAACACGGTTTGTTTTATGAATTGGCGGCGATGGATGAATCCAGCCAACCGCGCAATTGTCCGACCTGCAGCAAGTTGTGCGCGCGGGTATTAATGGTAGCGCCTGAATTTTTGGATATGAAAACAGAAAACCGCGCGGCCCATGCGCGCAATGAAATGGCGGTACACAGTCCGATTTTATCGACACCGGATTATCGCGCTGAGCAGCAGGCGCGGCGCGAACATAAACACGGGAAGGGTTGTGGTTGTGGCGATAAACCGATTCGCAAATCCAATCTGCTTTACACCGCCGAAGGCAATAAAATGTTTCCTTCTATGCGCCCCTGGATGATCAGCCATTAATGAGGCTGATCGGGTGTGCGCAAGGTGTCGATATAATCGTTCAACGTGCTAAATAAATCACTCAATAATTCTGGCGCTTGCATACATTTGGCTGCGCCCATAATGCCTTGGTAGCTGGCCATAATAAACATCGCAATGCGCGTTGGATTAATATCGGCGCGCACATCTCCTTGCTGTTGACCTTGTTCCAGTGCGTGCACAATCGTTTGATAAATCGACTCCATCACCATTTCCAGACGTGCGTGAAATCCTGCGTCGATTGCCGCCATTTCCTGGTTTAAATTATTCAGTGGGCAGCCTTTAAAACAGTGCTCATCCCTATAGCTATCTGCCTTGGATAAAAACAATTGCTGCATGGCGGTGAGTGGGTTGGGGAAGCGGGTAATAAAATCATTCCAGACGCTGTGGAAATGTCCCATTAAAATCTCATCCACCACGGCATAACCCAACGCGAGTTTGTTCGGGAAGTGATGGTAGAGCGCACCTTTGGCGAGACTGGTCTTTTGCAGAATGGCCTCAATGCGCATCCCTTGATAACCGTTTTCATAAATCTCTTCGTGCGCGGCTTCCAGAATCCGGGTGCGCGTTTGTCCGGCATTGCGTTCAGTGGCCATGAGCGTCTCTAGCGAATGGAAATGAATTTATTGTGTGATGTACAAATCATGGTAAGCATCAGAAGGGCTGGTGCAAGCAGTCATAGACCACAGCGCTGGCAATCAACAAGAACCCCAACATTAAAAACCCATTGCCCAGCAGCCGCAAAATACGGATATGGCTTTGCAATCCCTGTGAAAACTCGGGGTAACCCAATAAGGGAAATTGGTCGAGCGTCGATATGGAATGGTTGGTAGGTGATGGTACTTGGCTCATGCGTGGGATCTCCTTGCAGATCAGGGAGTCGGGCAGTGCTTTTGGCTTGACCGACCGGTTGGTCGGTTGGCATTAAATAACAGACCATTTGGTCTGTCAAACCCGTTTTTGTACAAATATGTGCGTCTTTTGAGGGCAGGCGTTATGCTGGGCAGCCTTGCTCCACGGTGGTGGAGCGGGCCATACCAATACCTGATAAATAAAAACGAGGATCTTCTATGAGTAGTTTATCCAGCCACAACCGTTACAGCCCCCTGTTGATTGCTTTGCACTGGTTTATGTTTGTCCTGTTGGCCGTGGTGTTTGTCACCATTGAAATTCGTGGCCAATTCCCCCGTGGCAGCGAGCCGCGCGAATTTGTGAAAGCACTGCACTTTATGTTGGGCATGTCAGTGTTGTTATTGGTTGTGATTCGCCTGGCGATCCGTTTCTCCAGCAAAACCCCGGCAATAGTGCCAACCCCTTCGCTACTGGAAAACCTGCTGGCCAAGGTGGTTCATATCACGCTTTATGCGTTCATGATTTTTATGCCTATTGCCGGTTGGGTGATCCTCAGTGCAGAAGGGCATGGTGTGCCGTTTTTTGGCTTGGAGTTGCCGCCGCTGGTGGATAAAAACCCGGACCTGGCCGAACAAGTGGAAGACCTGCACAAACAAATCGGCTCTTGGGGTTATTACCTGATTGCCCTGCATGTGGTTGCAGCCTTATTCCATCACTACGTAAAACGCGACAATACCCTGCGCCGTATCTCACCGTTTAAGACTGAGTAAGCCCGGGTTTTTCATTCACCTTGCGCCGGAGGGCGGTTATGCGTCATCGCGAAATTCATCGTTCACATCACTCGGGGTGGCTGCGCGCTGCTGTTCTCGGGCAAACGACGGCATTATTTCAACGGCCAGTCTGATGATGGGCATTGCCGCCGCATCCAGCGACAGCGCGGCCATTGTGCTGGCGGGCGTTGCCGGGTTAGTGGCGGGGGCGATGAGTATGGCGGCGGGTGAATATGTGTCGGTTCGCTCCCAGGCGGATACGGAGGCTGCTGACCTTGCGCGGGAAACCCATGAACTGGCAACTGACAGCGAAGGTGAGCACCGCGAGCTGGAAGAGATTTACGTGGCACGCGGCTTGGAGCGCCCACTGGCGCGTGAGGTTGCCAGGCAATTAATGCAGCACGATGCGCTGGGTGCCCACGCGCGCGATGAGCTGGGCATTACCGATGAAATGAGCGCTCGCCCGTTACAGGCGGCACTCACCTCGGCCGCCACCTTTGCGGTGGGCGCACTGATTCCATTACTCGCCGTACTGCTGGTGCCCGCCGCACAGTTAATACCTGCCATTGCCCTGATATCGCTGTTCGCGCTGGTGCTATTGGGCGGCTTGGCTGCCAAGGTTGGCGGTGCCAACCTACTGCTGGGTAGCTTGCGGGTCGGGTTTTGGGGGGCCGCCGCTATGGCTCTGACCTTTGCCGCTGGTCATCTCTTTGGCGCCTTGCTCTGAGTTAAACCTGTCTCGAGTTACACTTGCTCTGGGTTAAAAATGTGTACAATCACCTCGCTCATGGCGCGATTGATTCGCGCAAAGCGCTCCTCGTTTGCCAGCATCGCCTGCGTCGATTGGGTGTAGCGCGAGCCGTCTATATCCTCTGCGCAGTGCTCAATTAACGCGCGCGCCGAGGCCGGTGTGGTCTCCAGATGAAACTGGAAGCCATACACCTTATCCCCATAACAAAATGCCTGATTGCTGCAGCCTTCGCTGCGCGCCAGATGTGTCGCACCCGGTGGCAGCGCAAAGGTATCGCCATGCCAGTGGAATACCTCCGGCGAGCGGGCAAACACCTGCGCGACAGGGTGGCTAGCGGCTGCCGGGGCAATGGTGATGGGCCACCAGCCAATTTCTTTGTATGGATTGCGAGTGACCTTGCCGCCCAGTACATCGGCAATCAATTGCGCACCCAGACAAATACCCAAGAGGATTTTTCCAGCGGCAATGGCGTCTTTGATCAGGGCTTTTTCTGTCGCCAGCCAGGGGTAGAGTGCCTCATCATAGATGCCCATAGGGCCGCCCATCACAATCAATGCATCAAAATCACTCACGGCTGGCGCCGCATCGCCCCGGTACCAATGGGTGCTGGTAAGGCTATAACCACGTGCGCGAAAGTCGCTTGCCATACTGCCAATATCTTCGAAGGGCACGTGTTGCAGACTGTGAATTCTCATGAAGGGCTCCTGTTGTGACTGTCCGGTGAGAGTGAGGGCAGTGAGATGCGCTGCTGATTATGCAGAAATCTCGCCAATTCGCATGGATTAATTCCCTGTAAATGGCGCCAAACCCGCTGATTGTCTGATGATTGGTGTATACTCGGGCACAGTTTGTGCGTGCAATTAACAGTCATTTTGCGCACTTCTTTCGCTGTTTATCCCTCGGGTTTCACACCCTGATGGACGGATGAAACACAGCGTGTACCCCGGCATGTCTGCGCGACTGCCCCTCAAGCCCCTGGCTGCATAACTTTTGGTGAATAGATTGATCGGAAAACTTTTTAAAAAATTGATAGGTTCAGGTGCGGATAAACCTGAAAAAAACGAGGCCAAGCCCGTCACTGATAAACCCACCGCAAAAAAACATCCCCGCGAACGCAGTGGTCAACAGCAAAATAATCGCGGCAATCGCAATAGCCGCGATCAGCGCCCTGGCCAAAAGAATGAGCAGCAAACCCCGGCCGTCCAGCGCGATACCTCCGCTAAACCTCCGCGTCATTCCGCCGCGCCACGCCCGAAAAAAGCGCAAAAGGTAGATCACGGCCCCTGGGATATTTCGCAATTTGCCGTGGAGGAAGTGGAAGGCAAAAGCCGTTTTCACGACTTTGATCTGGAACCACAGATCATGCGCGCCATTGCCGATTTAGGTTTTAAATACTGTTCGCCTATTCAGGCCCAATCCCTGCCGCACGCGTTGCAAGGTAAGGATGTCGTGGGCAAGGCCCAAACCGGTACCGGTAAAACCGCCGCGTTTTTAACCGCCATTATTGATGACCTGCTCAAAAATCCCATCACCGAAAAACGCTATGCCGGTGAAGCGCGTGCCTTGGTGATTGCACCAACACGGGAACTGGTTATTCAAATCGCCGACGATGCCAAAAACCTGTGTAAATACACCGACCTGAAAATTCACACCCTTGTCGGCGGTATGGACTACGTTAAACAACAGCGTCATTTACACGAAGATTTTGTGGACATACTGGTCGCTACACCCGGTCGTTTGCTCGATTTCTGCGGCAATAAAGATGTGTATCTGGATCAACTGGAAATTCTGGTGATCGATGAAGCTGACCGTATGCTGGACATGGGTTTTATTCCGCAAGTGCGCCAAATTGTGCGTCAAACCCCCAAGCGTGAAGACCGTCAAACCCTGTTTTTCTCTGCTACCTTTACCGATGAAGTGCGCATTTTGGTAGAGCAGTGGACCTACAAACCCGTCACCATCGATATCGAGCCCGAGTCAGTGGCGAACGAGCGAGTGGATCAGCATGTGTATCTGGTCTCCACCGAAGAGAAGTACACGCTGCTCTACAACCTGATCCAGCAAGAACATGCCGAGAGTATGATCGTGTTTGCCAATCGCCGCGATGAATGCCGCGATTTGCAGGAAAAACTGGAGCGCCATGGCATTAAAGCGGGTTTGCTCTCCGGCGAAATTGCCCAGAACAAACGGGTTTCAACCCTGGACGCGTTTAAATCCGGCGAGATCAAAGTGCTGGTGGCAACCGATGTTGCCGGGCGCGGTATTCACATCAGCGGCATCAGCCACGTGGTGAATTTCACCCTGCCGGAAGAGCCGGAGGATTATGTGCATCGCATTGGCCGCACCGGCCGCGCGGGTAAAAACGGCACCTCTATCAGTTTTGCCTGCGAAGATGATGCCCTGCTGCTGGAGCCGATTGCGGCCTTGTTGGGCAAGCCCATCAAGTGTGAACAGCCCCCGGAATATTTAATGCTGCCACCGCCGGAAAGCTTGCCTGCACCGGCTCGTGCGCGCACCAATGATCGCTTTAGCAATCGCTCAGTGGGCAACCGCCCCGGTGGCAATCGCAGCCGTCGCCCGCGTCACTGATCGCGGTTCACCGTTTTTATCCTCATCCCTAACTGACGTCGCCCGGTGTAATACCGGGCAGTGCCATGGCACGGAATGGTTATGTCTTCAGCCAAATCAGCCCTGTTAAGCCTGCATTTGGGCGCCTTTTTAATGGGTGCTACGGGGCTCTTTTCCAAAATTATTGATTTGCCCGCATGGGATATTACCGGCTACCGAACCTGGATTGCGGCGCTGATTCTGTTTGCCTGGGTGTGGTGGCGCGAGCGCAATGTCGCACTGCGCTCAGCCCGTGATTATGGCCGGATGTTGATCCTTGGCGTGTTGCTGGCGCTGCATTGGGTAACGTTTTTTTATTCCATGCAGGTGGCTAATATCGCGGTGGGCATGATTTCACTCTATGCCTATCCTGTGGTCACAGTTTTTCTGGAGCCCTGGCTCAAGCGCACCAAGCTCGATTGGCGTGATGTCGTCAGCGGCTTTTTGGTGCTGTTCGGTATTTATTGGTTGGTGCCGGAATTCAATATCGATAACAACATGACCCAAGGTGTGATGTGGGGCGTGATATCAGCCGTGACTTTTGCCGTGCGCAATTTGCTCCTGAGCCACTGGTTCAGCAATCAAACCGCGGCGCGCTCCATGAGTTATCAAGTCTTGATTGTCGCTCTGCTAATGACACCGATATTGGTGTTATCGCCCCATCAACCTTCTAGCCACGATTGGTGGTTGCTGGTGTGTTTGGGGATTTTCTTTACCGCTTTCACCCACACCCTGCTCGGTTATTCGCTGCGCTATTTAAAAGCCAAAACCGTTGGTTTGGTGGCCTGTTTGCAACCGGTCTATGCCGTGGGTTATGAAATCGCGGTGCTGCACAGTTATCCGGATTGGAGTACGCTGTTTGGCGGCAGCATTATTATGGCCGCCGCCATTTACGAATCGGTGCGCGAGCACAATAAGGCTGCGGCTACGGCGGCAGTCAATTTGTAAGCTTGCGATCCGCGTGTTTTCGGAGCCTTCTTATGCACACGCTAATGCCTGTTGTCTTTGTTCCCCACGGCGGCGGCCCTATGCCGCTGTTAGGCGATGTGAATCACCGCGAGCTGACCCGTTTCATGCAGTCCTTGGCGGCCGATTTGCCTCGCCCCCAGGCGATTGTGGTCATTACCGCTCACTGGGAGGAGGAACTGCTCAGCATCAGTGACTCTCCGGCGCCCGGCATGATGTTTGACTACTACGGCTTCCCACCCGAAAGTTATGAATTCAGCTATCCTGCGCCCGGTAATCCTGCCCTTGCCAAGCAGATACAACAGTTATTACTGGCGCAGAATATCGAGGCGCGGTTGGACAACCAGCGTGGCTACGACCACGGTACCTTTGTACCGCTGATGTTGATCTATCCCGCAGCCGACATTCCCGTGGTCCAATTATCGCTGCTCTCTTCGCTTGATCCCGCCGCGCATATCGCCATTGGCAAAGCGCTTGCGCCATTACGTGAACAAGGGGTGCTGATCGTGGGATCGGGCATGTCGTTTCACAACATGCGCGCGTTTTTCTCCAGCGATCCCGCTATTCGCGGCAGAAGTGAAACCTTTGATCACTGGCTCAATGAGACCTTGAGCAGCGAGGCACTTGCCGCTACAGAGCGTGAACAGCGTTTGACTCACTGGGCTGATGCACCCCAAGGGCGCTTTTGCCATCCGCGTGAGGAGCACTTGCTGCCGCTGCTAGTCTGTTTTGGCGCTGCCTCTCACAGTGGAAAACCCGCCCGGCAAAATTTTAGCGGTCTGCTGTTTAATACGGCGATTTCCGGCTATGTCTGGCGCTAAAGTTTCAGATATTTCATAGGCTTGGCGCATTTTTCCAAAGTTTGGCTACACTCAATGGACACCTGAAAAGCCGTTGAGTGACTTGATATGAAAAAAATTCTAGTTGTTGAAGACAGCGAGATGGTGATGAAGATACTGCGCCATCTGGTCCAGTCCTCATCACTTCCCTACGAACCCGTCTATGCTGCCAGCCTTGCGCAAGCAGTTGCGCAATACAATGAAACCCCTGGCGATTTTTTTGCCGCGCTCGTCGACCTCAACCTGCCTGATGCTCCCGATGGTGAAGTTGTGGATTTCACCCTCAGTAAAAAAATTCCCACCATTGTGCTCACCGGTTCTTACGATGAAAAACGACGCGAGCAACTATTCAATAAAGGCATTGTGGATTACGTCACCAAAGAGGGGCGTTACGCCTACAGCAAAGCCATCGGCATGATTACCCGACTGGAAAAAAACCAGCACATTAAAGTGTTGGTGGTGGATGACTCGGATATGTCGCGCAAGCACATGGCCAATTTATTTCGTCGCCATTTATTCCAGGTGATTGAAGCCGTGGACGGTGTAGATGCGATCAAAGTACTGTTGGAGAATCCCGACGTTAAATTATTAATTACCGACTACAACATGCCCAAGATGGATGGCTTTGAGTTGGTGCGTAACCTGCGCTACAAATACGACAAAACCGATTTGATTATGATTGGTGTGTCCGGCGAAAGCAGCGAGGCGCTCTCGGCCAAGTTTATCAAGCACGGTGCCAATGACTTTTTGCGCAAACCTTTTCACCCGGAAGAATTTTACTGCCGCATTATTCACAACATTGAATCCCTGGAACTGGTGGAGCAAATCACCTACAACGCCCAGCGCGATCACCTGACCGGCCTCTATCATCGCTCTTACTTTTTTAATGCAGCGCGCGAACTCTATAACGCCGCGCGCGAAAAATCGGCGCCCTTGTCTATGGCGGTTATCAATATCGATAATTTTAGCGAAATTAATCAACACTACGGCAATGCCTGGGGCGATAGTGCACTCAAACAAATTGCCAGCAGTTTGCACACCATGCTCGGCCGTTTTTTATTGGCCCGTGCCGACAGCGATGATTTTTTTGTGATGCTGCCGGGGCTGGATCATGAAAAAGCGGCTGCCTTTTTGGGCAAAGTGAAACAGTTGCTGGCCGCAGAGGCGATTGTAATTAACGGTGAGACCCGTCATTTTTACGTGAGTATCGGCGTGACTGACAAGTTGCAATCCAGCCTGGATCAACAAATCGCTACCGCCAGCCAACATCTGCGCCACGCCAAAGAGGCGGGCGGCAATATGATTGTGGATGATGGTGATGATGAATAGGAGGGGCTAGTAGGGTAGCGTCATTGATTGAGATGGCGTACTTCTTTAACCCAATAAATCGTCGCGCCCGCAACCGCAATGGGCGTGACGAAAATATTCAGCACCGGCACCATGCTGCCAAGCAAAATAATACCGCCGTAAGAATAGCTGGTCAGTGGTTGGCTATTTAAACGGCGGCGCAACTCGCGGAACGCCAGTTGGTGGTTGTCTGCCGGGTAGTCTGAATATTGCACCGCCATGCTCCAGCAGCCCCAGAGCGCCCCGATAATTGCAGCAACAAGGTTGAGGCCGGGAATAAAAAAACAGACCACCAAAATAATCAGCACCAGCATGCCGCGACTCACAAAATACCAAAGCTTAACCAGCTCGCGTTGCAGTGTGCGCGGAATCAGTTGCCCCCAAGGTTCATCCGGCGGTGCAATGCCGGTTAAATGAGTCTCCACTTTTTCGGCCAGCAAACCAAAAAAGGGTGCGGCAATAAAATTGGTAATAATGTTAAAGCTGTAGCCATAAATCACTAAAAAAATAAACGCCACCAGAGGCCAGAGCAACCATGCCAGCCATTCCAACCAGCTTGGTGACCAGTCCAGAATTTGCTTAAAGAAATCGCCGAACGCATTAAACAAGGCGACAGTTACCACCACAAAAATAACCAGGTTAATCAACAGCGGTATGACAATAAACCGACGAAAGCCTGGCTGCATAATGAGCTTGCCGCCGTCCATAAAATAATTAATTGCAGCACCGGGAGAGCCTTGCATTCAGGAGTTCCTTTTGAGTTGTGTTAATAACCAATCGCCACCCGCAAAAATAACACCGGCAATAGCGCCATACAAATGGGACTCTACTGCGACTGCCACAGGAATTAACTGCTGTATGTCTGTCGCTTCGTAGCCAGTACTGTTTTCCTGCCCCAGCTTTACCGCAACCAACACCAGTGCCACTGCTCGCACCCAAAATGGGTAGGCGCGTGTTTGCAATAGCCCCGCCACAATCAAACCATGCAGCGCGCCTGACAAGCCGGCATAGGGCACATACTCCGAGTTTAATAAAAAAATACCCATCCCCACAGCAAAACAGCACCAGAGCAGTAGGAGTGAAAATTTTGTCGGGGATGCTTCGGTGAAAAATGCCAGTGCACACAGCAGCAGCGCGCCCACATTCATTAACGTATGAGCCCAACCAAAATGAACAAGGTTAGCACTGAGCAAACGCCAGACCTCCCCTGACTCTACCCTGGTAGCCTCAAGGCTTAACAACGGAAATAATGGATTTTCAAGCGCAGTAAGGCAGAGCATTACCACACTTAATATTATGCAGAGCCTGATGGTCGAGGTTATTTTAATGTGAGGCATGTGAGGTGTTGTTGTGAGTTAAATGAAGTTGCATCTTAGACTTAGAGTGTAGGTGGGTGCAAATGGCTTACATATTAATATTCTTAAGAATAGTTGTTTAGCGGTTGTCAGTGGTAGCTATCTGCCTTACTCTTGGTGAGACCAAATACGGTCTTTAATGAGTCCTTCAAAGAATATGAACTACACTAATCAAATAAAGCCAATCAGTTATCTCAAGGCAAACGCGGCGGAAGTGCTGGATACCCTGACGCAAAGCCGTGAGCCGCTCGTCATCACTCAAAACGGTGAAGCCAAGGCTGTGTTACAAGATGTCGCCAGCTATAACGAGACGCAAGAAACTATGGCCTTGTTAAAGATCCTGGCCTTAGGTAACCGCGATTTGGAAGAGGGTAGGATTGCTCCCGCAGATGATGTGTTTACCCGCGCCCGTAACCGGAATACCAAAGAATAATGCCGCTGCCAATTCAATTCACCCTTGGTGCAGAGCGCGATCTATTCAGTATTTACGATTATATTGCTGAACACGACTCCCAGCAGAAAGCTGATCAGCTATTAAATCACCTGCAAAAGCTTATCAACAATCTCAGCGAAAACCCGGAGCGCGGCACTTTTCCCAAGGAGCTATTGCAGCTGGGTATTCGCGAATATCGGCAGGTTTATTTCAAGCCCTACCGAATTATTTATCGCGCAATGCCATCGCAAATACTGATTTATTTAATTGTAGATGGGCGCAGGGATATGCAGTCGTTGTTGGAGCGGAGGCTGTTGGTATAGCAAGAGTAAGTTAAAAATTTAATGCGGTTCTATCAATGTACTCTATGTGAATAACGCGTCTACGACTTGGTGTCGGTGCCTTGCGTGAAGCATGTAATAATAAAGGTTTCATAACAAGCACGGAGCCTGCTGCAGCGCAACAATCGATGGATTGTTCCGATTTGCTAATTCGAAGTATTTGCTCACTCGATAGAATTCCCTGTTTATGAGTTTCGGGTATCACCCGCAAACATCCGTTTTCAGTGGTGGTATCATCAAGGTGGATGCGTAGTGTTAGCATGTGCTTCAATATTGCAATTGGCGGCTGCACGTGGTGTACGCCATCTTTGATGCTCCAAGGATGCCAATCGGCATGTTCAAACTTTTCTGAGATACAAAGTGTTTTATCCTGATGCCAAGTTACCAACCAATTATTGTCTGCCGTCTTATCAAATAAAATGCAGCGTATTAGCAGGGGCTCTGCCTGTAGATAGTGCCTGGCTAATGCTAGTGTGTTCTCAGCACTAACTAGCTCCCGAATGGCGGGGTTTTTTTGTTCAGCACAGCGTATTCCGGCAGCACCGAGCTCTATATGCCGGTCTATTTCCATATGAATTTTTTCAATATGCATTGCTGATAAAAAATCGTTAATCAATGCAAATCCACAATTATCTAGTGACATGGTTTTCTGCTATCAGCATAGTAAAGTTTACGTTATGGTAACTTTCGATAAATTTATAATAGATAATTGTAAATAAAAAGGCAGCCGATAAGGGCTGCCTTTTGCTTTATGGACGCAGAGGTGTTTACTTCGCGCCATGTGCTTCCAAAGCAACTGCATATTCTTCGCCGTTGCGATGGGTTTTGAGTACTTGCAGGAAGGTTTTGCCTTCAGGGCCGATTGCGTTTACATCTTTACCAGCTTCGACAAACAATTTTACAAAGGTACCGAAGTTTTCGCCGCGCATACCGCGATAGGCTTTTTCCAGTAAGTGGTAATCAGCATTGATGCCGGCAGGTGCCGGGTAGTCTAAAAAGGTGGCGATGCGTGCTTCGTCGAAGATTTCGCCGAGGACTTTTTCTTTGTCTTTGCGTAGGCTCATTTTATTTCTCAACCGTTCAATTTCTTAATCAATAATTCATTCAATACTTGCGGATTGGCCTGCCCTTTTGAGGCTTTCATCGCTTGGCCAACAAAGAAACCGAGCATTTTTGCGCGTTTGTCTTCGGCGGCGGCGCGGTAGCCTTCCACTTGTGCGGTATTGGCGGCGATGATGTCGTCGATGATTTTTTCCAGCGCTCCCGTATCAGAAACCTGTTTTAAACCTTTGGTTTCGATAATGGTGTCGGCATCGCCTTCGCCATTGCTAATGGCTTCAAAAACCTGCTTGGCAATTTTGCTGGATAGGGTGCCGTCTTTAACGCGTACCACCAAGCCAGCGAGTAATTCTGGCGTGACTGGTGATTGATCAATGCGCTGTTCGGTGCGATTTAAATAAGCGCCCAAGTCAGCCATGATCCAGTTGGCGGTGAGTTTGGCTTCACCGGAAATTGCCGCTGAAGCTTCAAAAAACGCCGCCGTAAATTTATCCATGGTGATTTGACCAGCATCGTAGCTGCTCAAACCATATTGCTCGACAAAGCGCGCGCGTTTGGCTTCTGGCAGCTCTGGCATTTGCTGGCGCACAGATTCGATGTAGTCATCGTCCAGGATTACTGGCAACAGGTCAGGGCAGGGGAAGTAGCGGTAATCATTGCTGTCTTCTTTGCTGCGCATGCTGCGCGCTTTTTTGGTATCGCCGTTGTAGAGGCGAGTTTCCTGAGTAATTTTGCCGCCGTCTTCCAGTACATCAATCTGGCGCTCCACTTCCAGTGCAATGGCCTCTTCCATAAATTTAAAGGAGTTGAGGTTTTTGGTTTCGGTGCGGGTGCCGAGTTTGTCGGAGCCTTTGGGGCGAATGGAAATGTTTACGTCAAAGCGCATGGAGCCTTGGCTCATTTCGCCATCGCAAATTTCGAGCGAGGTAACGATGGAGTGCAGCTTTTTGGCAAAGGCAACGGCTTCTTCAGCGCTGCGCATATCCGGCTCTGTGACGACTTCAATCAGTGGCGTGCCAGCGCGGTTTAAATCGATTCCGCTCATGCCAGCAAAATCTTCGTGCAAGGATTTGCCAGCGTCCTCTTCCAGATGTGCGTGGTGAATGCGAACGCGTTTGGTGCGGCCTTCACCCAACTCCAAATCCACAAATCCGGCGCCGACAATTGGCTCGGCAAGTTGTGTAGTTTGATAGCCTTTTGGTAGGTCGGGATAAAAATAATTCTTACGTTCGAACACTGAGCGCTTGCCGATTTCTGCATTCACCGCCAAGCCAAACATGGTGGCGAAACGAAACGCTTCCTCGTTGGCGACGGGCAGGGTGCCGGGCAGTGCCAAATCAATTGCACAGGCTTGGGTGTTTGGTTCAGCACCGAATGCAGTGCTGGCGCCGGAGAATATTTTGGTTTTGGTTGCGAGTTGTACGTGAACTTCCAACCCGATGACGGTTTCCCATTGCATGCTGTGGCTCCTTACTCAATGCCAGGTGCAGTTTGTTGGTGGAAGTGGGTTGCTTGCTGGAATTGGTGCGCGGCATTGAGCAGCGGCCCTTCGGCAAAAAAGTTGCCAATCAATTGCAAGCCAACCGGTTTGTTATCCACCAGGCCACAGGGAATTGACAGCGCAGGTAGGCCGGCAAGGTTGGTGGCGATGGTGTAAATATCTTCCAGGTACATGGCTACCGGGTCTTTGGTTTTGGAACCAAATTGGAATGCCGGGGAGGGCGAGGTTGGGCCGATAATTAAATCCACCTGTTGGAAGGCATCCATAAAGTCTTGCTTGATCAGGCGGCGGATTTTTTGCGCCTTGCTGTAGTAGGCATCGTAATAACCGGCCGACAAGGCGTAGGTGCCCACCAGAATGCGGCGCTTCACTTCGTTGCCAAAGCCTTCACTGCGTGAGCGCATATACAGGTCGTTTAAATCCTGCGGGTTTTCGCAGCGATGGCCGTAGCGCACGCCGTCAAAGCGCGAGAGGTTGGCTGAACATTCTGCCGGTGCGATGACGTAGTAAGCGGGCACCGCGAGATGGGTGTGCGGCAGGCTGACACTGTGAATGCTCGCGCCCAGGCTTTCGTACACTTTGATCGCTGCTTCAACCAGTGCAGCGGTTTCCGGGTTCAGGCCTTCGCCAAAATATTCTTTGGGCACACCGATGCGCACACCGGCCAAGGATTTGTTCAGATCGGCGGTGTAATCCGGTACATCGCGCTCTACGCAGGTGGAATCTTTGGTGTCGTAGCTCGCCATATCGTTTAACAGAATAGCGGCATCTTCGGCGGTACGCGACAAAATACCCGCTTGGTCAAGGCTGGATGCAAATGCAATCATGCCCCAGCGCGATACGCGGCCATAAGTAGGTTTAATACCGGTTAAGCCACAGAGTGCTGCCGGTTGACGGATGGAGCCGCCGGTATCGGATGCCGTGGCTGCCGGTGCCAGATGTGCAGCAACGGCCGCTGCAGAACCACCGGAGGAACCGCCGGGAACGCAATCGGTTGCCCAAGGGTTTTTGACCGGGCCGTACCAGCTTGTTTCATTAGACGAACCCATGGCGAATTCATCCATGTTGGTTTTACCCAACATCACCACGCCGGAGTTCAAATAGTTTTCAACGATGGTCGCATTGTAGGGGGCGATAAATTTGTCCAGCATTTTGGAGGCGCAAGAGGTGCGCACACCGGTGGTGCAAAAAATATCTTTGTGGGCGATGGGCACACCGCAAAGTGCGGGGGCATTACCGGCGGCCAGACGTGCATCGGCAGCGGCGGCTTGCTGCAGCGCCAGCTCGGGTGTCACGGTGATGTAGCTGTTGTAGGTCTTATCCAGACGCGCAATACGGTCGAGATAATGTTGGGTCACTTCGGTACTGGAAAAGTCCTTGTTGCGCAGACCTTTTACCAGTTCGGCAATGGTGAATTGATGCATTGCAAATTCCTGAGATTTTTTTGTAAGAAGGGCGGGCAGGGATTGGGGCGCCCGCTATTCGATAACCTGTGGCACCAGATACAAGCCATCTTGCGTGGCGGGGGCTATGGCCTGGAAAGCGTCGCGCTGGTTAGGCTCGGTGACCACATCGGCGCGCAAGCGTTGAACCGCATCCAAGGGGTGCGCCATGGGCAGTACGCCATCGGTATTGACGGCTTGTAATTGATCAACCAGAGCCAGCACGTCGGAAATACTTTTTGCCGCTTCATCGGCGGCCTCATCGGTAATCTGGATACGCGCCAGCTTGGCCAGCTTGGCGATATCGGAACGGTCTACAGCCATGGTGGTATTAGCTCCAGCAGATAGAAAACGAAAGTGCGGCAAACTGCATTTATCCTGCAGCAAGTCGCCAAAAATGGGCGCCCACGGTATCACATTTGCGCCCAGCCCTGAATCCCTGTGCGGGCCTTGTTGTTGCTGTGCAAAAAATAGGCGAAAAAGCTGGGTAAATAGCGGCGATCAAAGTGAACTTTCGTGCAACTTGTATATCTTTATGAAGACTTTTTATTTTTAAGGTCAAAACGGCTCGGATAAAAAGAAAAAATTCACATATACTGCGCGCTTACATTTTTTTGCATGGAAACCCCGATTGGGGCTGGTTAATCAGGGAATTTGGCGTTTGCCTCAAGATAAAAAGTCAGGAGCGCGCCGTCGCCACCGCTGACACAGATTATTTCAGTATTGCTGTCTATGGCTGCCTATACCGAACCCTATTCCAACACATTCTTTATTAAGGCCTCGTCTTGTCATGATGAAACTTTTGCGTGGAGCATTTTCCAACGACCTGTCTATCGACCTGGGAACCGCTAATACCCTTATTTATGTCCGCGGTCGCGGTATTGTTCTCAACGAACCATCGGTGGTGGCAATTCGTCACCACAACGGCACCAAGATTGTGGAAGCGGTGGGTGTTGAAGCCAAGCGTATGCTGGGCCGTACTCCCGGTAACATCACCGCTATTCGCCCGCTGAAAGACGGTGTTATCGCCGACTTTCAGGTCACCGAAAAAATGCTGCAACACTTTATCCGCAAAGTGCATGAAAACTCCTGGTTCAACCCTTCTCCCCGCGTATTGATCAGTGTTCCCTGTTTGTCTACCGAAGTAGAAAAGCGCGCAATTCGCGAGTCGGCACTGGGTGCTGGCGCCCGCGAAGTACGTTTGATTGAAGAGCCTATGGCCGCCGCTATTGGCGCTGGCTTGAAAGTGTCTGAAGCCAATGGTTCGATGGTGGTGGATATCGGTGGCGGTACCACCGAGATTGCCGTTATCTCCCTGAATGGTGTGGTTTACTCCGATTCCGTGCGTATTGGCGGTGACCGTTTTGATGAAGCCATTGTGAACTATGTGCGTCGCAACTACGGCAGCGTGATTGGCGATGCGACCGCTGAACGTATCAAGCAAGAAATTGGTTGTGCGTTTGCGGGCAGTGAAATTCGCGAAATTGATGTGCGCGGCCGCAATCTGGCAGAAGGTGTACCGCGCAGCTTTACCCTGAGCAGCGATGAAATCCTTGAAGCGCTGCAAGATCCACTGGCTGGCATAGTGCAGGCAGTAAAAAGCGCACTGGAGCAATCTCCACCGGAATTGGCGTCGGATATCGCCGAAAGTGGTGTGGTATTGACCGGTGGCGGTGCGCTGCTGCGTGATATTGATCGCCTGCTGTCCAACGAAACCGGTTTGCCGTTTATTGTTGCCGAAGAGCCGCTGACCTGTGTGGCTCGTGGTGGTGGTATTGCGCTGGAGATGAATGACAAGCGCAATATCGACCTGCTGTCGTCCTGATAACAGCGGAGCGGTGGCGCATTGGGCGCTGACGCTCCACTAACACAGGAGATATCGCCATTAAACCGCTCTTTAATCGAGGCTCCTCTGCCGCCGGTCGCGCCTTTTTGTTCATTGTGATCATGATGGTGCTGGTGGTGGTTGGGCTTTATACCGATCGCCTTGAACCCTTGCGTGAAAAACTCGCGCAATTGGTCACGCCTTTTTACCAACTCACCGACATCCCCAGCCGCGTCAATGATTGGCGCAAAGACACATTTGTCTCGCCCATGGAACTCAAGCTGGAGAACGAGGCGCTCAAAACCGAGTTGCTGATCCATCAGCGCAAACTGCAACAGCTTGCTTCACTGGCGGCGGAAAACGTGCGCTTGCGCCAATTGCTCAATGCCAGCCAAACCTTGCAGGATACGGTGCTGATCACCGAATTGATCGGCGTATCGCCCAACCCGCTCAGCCATAAAGTGATTATTAATCGCGGCGCCAAAGATGGTGCCTTCAAGGGCCAGCCTGTATTGGATGCTTTTGGCTTGATGGGGCAGGTGACTGAAGTGGCTGAGCACTCCAGCACCGTGTTATTAATTTCCGACTCCACCCATGCGATTCCGGTACAGGTGAATCGCAATGGTGTACGTGCAATTGCCGAGGGAACGGGCGACCTCAACAGTTTGAGCTTGCGTCATGTGTCGGCCAATACTGATATCCGCGCGGGCGATTTGCTGGTGAGTTCGGGCTTGGGGGATCGCTTCCCCGTTGGCTACCCCGTGGCCGAGGTATTGGATGTGGTGCGCGATCCGGGCAAGGCATTTTTGACGGTGATTGCTAAACCCATGGCTCGTCTGGATCGCAGCCGTCACCTGCTATTGGTCTTTGCTGATCGCGACCGCGCCAGTGTGCCGGGTGCTTTATCCCTGCCGGAAAACGCGGACGGAGAGCATTAATGCCTGCGTCCCGCCTCAATCTTTACATGGTTATTGGCATCAGTTTTTTGATCGCGCTGGTGCTGTCGGTATATCCGCTGCCCATGGATCTGCGCTGGTTGCGCCCGGAATTCGTGCTGGTGGTGGCGATTTACTGGATCTTTTTTATGCCACTCACTGTGAGCTTTTCGCTCCTGTGCCTGCTCGGGTTGTTTCAGGATCTGCTCGAGGGCGTGCCCTTTGGGCAGCACAGCTTGGGGCTGGTAATCGTGGCGTATATTTGTATCCTATCCTATCAGCGGGTGCGCAACTTCTCCATCTGGCGTCAATCTGCCTGGGTATTTGTGTTGGTCGGTATCGCCCAACTGACGGATAACTGGGTACAGGGTATGGCGGGGCGCCCACTTTCGGGTGTCCAGTTCTTGTATCCGGCTATTACCAGCGCGCTGATTTGGCCCCTGTGTTATGGCACATTGAACCGCTGGACCCATCGCTATCACCACTAGCTGCTTCATGGGTTACATAGAATAATTTTTATCGTCCTAAGGGCGATATCAGGAGATCTCAGGGTGAATGCAGTTGTTCCGTCGTTGTATCTGGCATCCCAATCGCCCCGCCGTCGCGAGCTGTTGCAGCAGATCGGTGTTGTCCATGCGGTGATTAACGCTTCTATTCCCGAACAACCGGCAGCCGGCGAGACGGCGCTGGATTATGTGCAGCGCCTGGCGCGCGAAAAAGCCGCCGCCGGTTTTGCGCAGCTCGTACAGCAACAACTACCTCTCGCCCCGGTACTGGGTGCTGATACGCTCGGCTTGCTGGATGGCGTGATCCTTGAAAAACCCCGTAATAAAGCTCACGCCGAAGCCATGTTGCGCCAGTTATCCGGTCGCACCCATCAGGTGATTACCGCTGTTGCCCTCCACTCAAACACCCGACAAGCACTGCGTGTATCTATGACGGATGTCACATTCCGTCCGCTCAGTGACGCCGAAATCGCCGCGTATTGGGACACGGGTGAACCGCAAGACAAGGCGGGCAGTTACGCGATTCAAGGCTTGGGCGCGGTGTTTGTACAGGAAATTCGCGGTAGCTATTCCGGGGTAGTGGGGCTGCCAATTGAGGCGACCTGCGAGCTGTTGCGCGAATTCTCGGTGCCCTGGTGGACACCCGCTGCGCGACCAGCGGTGGAGCGCAAGTCATGAGTGAAGAAATTCTTATCAATGTCTCCCCTGTGGAGACCCGGGTAGCGCTGGTTGAAAACGGTGTGGTGCAGGAGTTCTACATCGAGCGCAGCCACGGCGAAAGTTACGTGGGCAATATCTATAAAGGTAAGGTGGTGCGCGTGCTGCCCGGTATGCAGGCGGCATTTGTCGATATCGGCCTTGAGCGCACCGGTTTTATTCACGCCGCCGACATGATGCCCGAACCGCCCGAGGGTGAAGTCCGGCGCGGCGAAGTGCCTGACATACGCACCCTGGTGCGCGAAGGCCAGACACTGCTGGTGCAGGTAGCCAAAGACCCTATCAGTACCAAAGGTGCGCGTTTAACAACCCATTTGACCCTCTCATCACGCTATTTGGTGTACATGCCTAACTCGTCCCATATTGGCGTGTCTACGCGTATTGAGGATGAGCCCGAGCGCGAGCGCTTGCGCCAGGCGGTGGAAACGGCAGTGAGCGGGCAGGGTATTAGCGGTGGGTTTATTGTGCGCACCGTGGCGGAAGGTGCCGATGCCGACGCAATCAACGCCGATATTCCGTTTTTATGCCAGCTTTGGCAGGATTTGAGTGCAAAACTACCGGGCCTGGGGGTTCCTGCGGAACTTCATCGCGATATGCCGCTCTATCTGCGCGCGCTGCGCGATATGGCGCGTGCGCCCATTGACCGTGTGCGGGTGGATTCACGCCTGACCTGGCAGCAAATGCAGGAATTTGCCGCTAAATATGCGCCGCAATTGGTGGAGTTGATTGAGCTGTACAGTGGGGATCGCCCGCTGTTGGAACTCTATGGCGTGGAGGAGGAAATCCGCCGTGCACTGGAGCCGCGTGTTGCGCTGAAATCCAACGGCTATTTGATTATTGAACAGACCGAAGCCATGACCACGGTGGATGTGAACACCGGTGCGTTTGTCGGCCATCGCAATCTGGAAGAGACGATTTTCAAAACCAATCTGGAAGCGGCGACGGCCATTGCCCGTCAGCTGCGGTTGCGCAATTTAGGTGGCATTATCATTCTCGATTTTATCGACATGAAAGATGCCGAACACCAGCGGCAGGTGCTGCGCACCCTGGAAAAAGCCCTGGAGAAGGATCACGCCAAGACCCGCATTACCGGTGTGTCGGAATTGGGGCTGGTGGAGATGGCGCGCAAGCGCACCCGCGAATCCCTTGGGCAGTTGTTGTGCGAGCCCTGTCCGGTATGCCAGGGGCGCGGCCAATTAAAGTCAGCAGAGACGGTGTGTTACGAAATTTTCCGCGAAATTTTGCGTATGGCGCGCACCTACGATAATGAAAAATTTTTGGTGTTGGCATCGCAGTTGGTGGTAGATCGACTGCTCGATGAACAGGCAACCTATGTTGCCGACTTGGAAGCTTTTATTAACCGAACAATCGAATTCAGGGTTGAGGCGCTCTTCCATCAAGAGCAATACGATATTGTGTTGGTGTAACGCTGTACTCTAGTCCTTTACCTTGGAACGCATGGCCCTAATGAAACGCACCTTACATAAACTGGTGAAATGGTGTTACCTGCTGACTGCGCTGGCGCTGATTCTATTGGCGGTTCTGGTGCAGTCCGGGCGCAGCTTTTCCCACGTGTTGGGTGATTACGAACAGGATATTGCCAGCTATCTCTCCAACAAGCTCAATGCCGAGGTAAAAATAGGCCGAATCCAGGCGGAGTGGAACGGGCTTAAACCCAGTTTGGTGGTCGATAATTTCCACATCCAAAGCCGCGAAGGCCTGCCTATTGTGGCCTTTGATCAAGCGCGGATGCGCTTTGATATTCTCAAATCCCTGCGCAACGCCCGATTGGTCTGGAGCAACCTCAGCCTCAGTGAAGTGGATATGGATTTTGTCCAGACGGATGACGGTTTTTGGCGCATTGCCGGCCTGCCACCTGCCAATAAAACTCCAGATGCCAAACACACCGACCTGAATAGCCTGGTCGATATGCTGTTGTTGTCGACGCGCATCGAATTGCAGAGCAGCCAGTTTCGGTTTGCTTTTGCCAGCGGTCAGCAAATGCTGTTGGATTCACCCTATGTCCTGCTGGAAAGCGCGGATAATTTCCATCGCCTGTCACTGCAAATTGATGTGGATAAGCAACCGCGCAGTGTTTATCTGGTACTGGAAGGGCATGGCGATCCACGCCAGCAAGCCAGTTTCCGCAGCAAGGGGTATTTGCAGCTCAACCGCTTTCCCACCGGTGAACCCGTGGCGGCAGCCAGTGCATTTTTGTTGGGCGGTGCGGGTAAATCCGTATTGCAAAGTGAAGGTAGCCTGGATGCCAATATTTGGTTTGAAAGCCGTGCCAAAGGCCAGGGTTATGACCTGAGTGGGCGTTTGGCCTTGCAGCGATTGTCAGTGCCTGTGGCCGAGCGCCGCTTGGCGCTGGATGATTTTACCACCGAGCTAACCGGCCACTGGCTGCCCAATGGCGACTGGCGGTTGGGCCTGCAACAACTCACGGCGGCCGTGCAGGATGAGCAAATCGACGGTACCAATATCGCGTTTTCGTCCAGCGGCTTTAACCAGCCCGTCATGGTCAATATGGATCGCCTGGATCTGGCGCGCCTGAGTCAAATGTTTGTGCGCGCCGGGGTATTGCCCGAGGGCATACTGGCCGAGGTGTTGGGCAGCCTCTCTCCGCGCGGCGAGCTGCGCAATATCCAGCTTAGCCTGCCCATTAAAAAGCCTGCCGATTGGCAACTGCGCGCCAACCTGCATCAGGTGACTGTGGGTGCCTGGCGCGGTGTTCCGGCACTGGTCGGGGTGGATGGCTATCTGCAAGCCGGCAAAACCAGTGGATTTGTAGATATCGACAGCCGTGCCGGTTTTTCAATGCATTACTCGCCCACCTTTGCCGACGCCATGGATTACGACCGGGCGCGCGGTCAGGTTGCCTGGCATTTGCAGCGCGATAACAACCGGATTTACGTCAACAGCGGCCTGTTGGAGTTTCAAAAAGGCAATGAACTGGCGCGCGGCTATATGTGGCTCGGGCTGCCTTGGAAACGTAATACGGGCGATATTGACCTCTACTTGCAGATTGGCGGGCAACAGGTCAATGCCAACCGCTATCAGGTATATGTGCCGCAAACCCTGCCGCAAACCCTGCGCAAATGGCTGGGCGATAGCCTGGGCGAGGACACGCCCGGCATTGCGTCCCGCGTCGGGTTTATGTATCGCGGTACCTTGAACACACCCAATCCCCTGGCGCGTACGGCGCAACTGGCGTTGGATCTGGAGGGCGTGGATCTGGATTATCACCCCGGCTGGCCAGCCCTGAGCGATATTCATGGCCAGCTTTCCGTGAGCGATGTGCATGTAACGGCCAAGGTGAACAGTGCCAAGGTGTTGGATAGCCAGGTAGATCAGGCAAGTATTCGCGTTAACCCCCGCGCTCGGGGGCCGGGTTCGCTGTTGCAGGTGGACGGCCAGATCAGCGGTTTGGCCAGCGACGGTATTCGCGTGTTGCGCGAGGGGCAATTGCGCCAATATTTGGGCAGCAGTATGGATTCCTGGTCGATGCAAGGGCAGATGCTGGCGCGGCTGGACTTGGATATTCCTCTCGGCACGGGCGAAGAAAAACCGGCAGATGCCCATCAACAAGTCGATGTGGAATTACAGGCTCCATTGTTTGAATTGCAAAACCTCAATCTGAGTGTGAACGATCTGCAGGGCAAGATCCGTTACAACAGCACAACCGGTATCGCCAGCGAAGATTTGCGTGGGTTGTTCTTCGGTGAGCCGCTCAAGGTGAATTTGTTGAGCGACAAAGCCAAAGGGGCTAATAAAACTCTGATCGAGTTGCAAGGGCGGGTGGCCAGTGAGCAACTAGCACTCTGGAGCAAGCGCCCGGAAACCCTGTTTATGGAAGGGGTGGTGCCTTATGAGGCGAAGGTGGAACTCAATCATCAGGTGCGCGCTGACACAGATGAGGCGAATGACACGTCCGCAGACACGCTGCTCAGTCCCCGTGAATTTGCCAATCAATCCTTTGCCCGCGTAACGCTCAAGTCCAATTTGGCGGGCGTTAGCATTGATCTGCCAGCGCCTTATGGCAAGCAGGCAGCGGAAGAGCGGCCCTTTACCTTTAACCTGTGGCTACAGGAAAAACAGTCGCAAATCCGTGTGGATTACAACCAGGACGTGCAAGCCTTGCTGCGTATGGATCGCACCAATAATAACCAACTGCTCAACGCCAATATTGCATTAGCCGCCGATGCGCGCTTGGGCGATAAGGCACAATTCCTGGTGTCCGGTTTTTTACCCAGCGTCGATCTGGATGCCTGGAAAAAGATACAAGCCCGTTACACCACCTATGCCGAACGTTTGTCCCCTGTGATAGTGCGCCCGCTCTCGGCAGCACAATCCCCATCGCAACCTCCGGTTAATGACCTGCCGGCCAGTGACAAAGTCGGTGAGGTGGCTGGCCTGCCGTTTCGTATTGAATTGGTCCTGGGCCACTATGAGCTGGGCCCCATGACACTGGAAAACCTGAATGTGACGGCTATACCGGTCAGTGCCGGTTGGCAGTTAGCGGTTAGCAATCCCCTGGTAGAAGGCGATCTATTTGTCCCGCAAAGTCCGTTTGTGGCGATGGATGTCGACCTCAAACGCCTCTCCCTCAACTCTGTCGCCCTGGGGCTAACACCGCCCGATGCCTCGACAGAAGCTGCGCCCACTACCACGGAAGCCGCAGCGCAAGAGGTGGTGAAGGTCATCGACCCGCGCCAACTGCCGCGTGCCAATATCAATGTGCGTTCGCTCTTTCTGGACGATAAAGACTATGGCACCTGGTCGCTGCAACTGCGCCCCGGCCAGCGCGGTGTGGTTATCGACAATATTCGTGGCACCATTCGCGGCGTTACCGTAAGCGGTCTGGGCGACAAGGCCAGCGAGGGCGAACCGGCTGGCGCCAAACTGATTTGGCAGCACACCGATGTGGGTGTACAAACCCGTTTTATTGGCCGCTTGAGCGCGGGCGATATAGGCGCAGTGCTGCGCGACTGGCAAAAACCGGACACAGTGGAAAGCACCACGGCCAGCTATCAGGCCGATCTGTTCTGGCCGGGTTCACCGCAGGATTTCAAATTGCTCAACCTGGGTGGTGACATGACCATCGTCATGGCCAATGGTCGGTTCAAGCGCGATGCCAGTGCCGGTGAAGGTATTTTGCGGTTGATGTCGGTGCTCAACTTTGACTCCCTGGCGCGCCGCCTGCGTTTGGACTTTTCCGACCTGTATAAAAGCGGTTTGGCCTACGACAAAATCACCGGCAAGGTACGTTTTAATCAGGGCATTCTGGTGTTTGAAGAGCCTCTGGTGGTGATTACCCCCTCTAGCGGCATGCAAATGGCAGGCACCATCGACCTGCGCCGCGAACGGTTGGATACCCGTTTGGTTGCCGCCCTTCCCGTGGCAGGTAACGTGACGTTTTATGCTGCCCTGGCTGCCGGTTTGCCTGCTGCCGCCGGTATTTATGTGGTGAGCAAGCTTTTCAAGAAGCAGGTAGATCAAGCCACCAGTGTGAGCTATACCATCAAAGGCAGTTGGGATGACCCCAAAATGCGTTTTGATCGCCTGTTTGAAAGTGAGCAGAGCCTGCGCGATAGCGTGAAGAAAAACGAAGCTGAAAAACAAGAGCAGCGACGGCGGCGACGACAAGCCGATGAATAGTTGTCAGGACGCTAATCACTGCCCCATCGCCACAATTACTCCCGCACCACAAGCAGCTTCGGCTGCTTGTTTGTTATCTGGCTTGTGTGACTCACATCGCGCTCTGGCTGTGGTGCGTTTTACACAACCGCGTACGGCTGGTGTTGTTTAGCCGTACGCGTAAATTCAACAATGAGGATGGCGGCGAATTACTCCCGTATCGACCTGAAAATAGTCGGTTTATTGTGATCGATTTGGCTAAAAACCGACAATTCACTCCCATGTTTTTGCAATTCACCTAAGTGAGATGCCTACTGCCCTCGCTTGTCCATACCATCTTCCTGCTCAGCCAACCCTATAAACCATAATCAGGTTGGCAATAGCGATTCACTGCAGCCTTTGCGGTATGTCATCTCCGGTTCTCAACCAGCGCAGCGCCTGACGCTTTGATGTGGCACTGCGTCATGCCAATGCTTTTGGAGGAAACACATGAACACCCTTATTAACAGCCCCCGCTGTGTTACAGCAGTGCGGCGATGCGCCGCTATTCGCGGCCTGTGTTATTCGCTTGTCGCCATTACCTCGGCACTATTTGTCGCTGCCTCCACAAGTGCGCAGGCTCCCGTGTCCACCGACTTCCAGCGAACGGTTGTGGCTGAAGGGCTGGATTTGCCCATGGAGTTTGAAATCTCCACCGATGGCCGGGTCTTTGTGGTGGGCAAATGCGGCAAGCTGTACGCCTGGCGTCTGGACGGCGGGACAGCCGCAATGACCGCGACTGTGCCCAATGTGCGCTGCGTGTTTGAGGACGGTTTGCTGAGTGTCGCGCTGGACCCCAACTTTACCCAGAACAATTTTATTTATTTCCAATACACCGCGCCCGGCAGCAAAACCCGCGTATCGCGTTTTACTGTCAATGCTAACAATGGGCTGGTGGCCGGGTCGGAAGCTATTTTGCTGGAGTGGACAACCGGTAGCGAAGCGCACGGCCATATGGGCGGCAGCCTGAAGTTTGATAAAAGTGGCAACCTGCTGATCACCACTGGCGATAACAATGCCGCCAGTGGCTATTTTGCCGAAGGCGCCCAGGAAACCTCCGGTAATACCAATGACTTGCGCGGCAAAGTCTTGCGTATCCGGCCAACAGCCGCTGGTGGCTACACTATTCCAGCGGGGAATTTGTTCCCCGGCGATGCTACCCATCGCCCTGAAATTTACGGCATGGGGTTTCGCAATCCCTTCCGTATCAATATTGACCCGCTGACCGGCTATGCCTACGTCGGCGATATAGGACCGGATGCCTCGGCGGCGAGCGCGGAAGGCCCGGGCGGTATGGATGAGCTGCATGAACTGCGCGGTGCTGGCAATTACGGCTGGCCCTACATTATTGGGTTTAACCAGCCCTATGCCGGGTTTAACCCGACCAACATAGTCAACAATCACCCGCGTAATACCGGGGCGAAAAACCTGCCAGCGGCAATCCCCGCGCTCTGGACAATTCGCCATCAGGCCACTATGGCGGGGCCGGTGTATCGCTTTAATGAAGCCATCACCAATGAATTCAAACTGCCTGAATATTACGATGGCCGGTTGATTTTCTGGGATTTCAACAGCAGCAAATTCTCTACGATTAACCTGGCCGCCAATGCCAACCCGCCGGTGGCGGAAGATTTCCCCCTGAACACCGCCAATTTTCAAGGTGCGATCGATGTGGAGCTTGATCCGCGCACCCATCAACTTTATGTATTGCAATGGGGTTCAGGCTGCTGCGACAAGGAGCCCTATGGCAACGGCATACTCTATCGCTTTGATTACATTGGCGACCGCGATAATGGCACTAATGTCGCTGTAGGCGGTGCTGCCAACGCGACTTCGGAAGTGGGCGGCAACCTGGCTCGCTATGCGATTGATGGCGACCCGACTACCCGCTGGGAGAGCGCATCCTCTGACCCGCAAAGCCTGACCATTGATTTGGGGACACCAACGACTATCGCGACCATTGTGATCAAATGGGAAGCGGCATTTAGCTCGCAATACATAATCGAAGGTTCGGTCAATGGCTCCACCTGGGAGCGCTTGGTGACCAATAACAACGGCACAGGCAATGCCGAGTTACACATGATCAATTCAACAGCGGCCTACCGCTATGTGCGCCTCACCGGCACCGCGCGCGCCAGCGCCTATGGCCATTCGATCTATGAATTTGAAATATTTGCCGGTGAGGAACCGGAGCAGCCGCTCACCGAATTCGCCTATTTGAATATGCCCAAAACGCTGGATGCCAACTTCACTGGCGTGCCCCGGTTGTTATCGCAAACCGGTGTGTTCAGCAATACCCCGAGTCGGGTACCCAGCCCGCATTTATTGCCTTTCGCGCCCAACAGCCAGCTCTATTCCGATAACGCCACCAAAGCGCGCTGGATATCGTTACCCGCCAATACCCGCGTGAAATGGGATGCAAAGGAAAACTGGGTATTCCCGCAAGGCACGGTGGTGGTGAAAAACTTTGACTTGCCGACCAATGCGAATAATCCCGCGCAGCAGCGGCGCCTGGAAACCCGGCTGTTAGTAGTCAAGGCCGATGGCAAAGTCTATGGCGTCACTTACCGTTGGCGCGCCGATAACAGCGATGCGGATTTGTTGATGACCGGTGCCCAACAAAACATCGCCATCACCAATGCCAATGGCTCCACCACCACCCAAACCTGGAGCTACCCAAGTCCCACGGAATGTATTGATTGCCACAACCCGCAGTCCAGCCAAATCCTCGGCTTGAGCACACGTCAGTTGAATGGCAACTACACCTATGCCAATGGAACGAGCGAAAACCAACTGGCGCACTGGAACAACCGCAACCTGTTTACTCCGGCATTCAACAATAACCAGATTGCCGGATTCGACAAAATGGTCGCGCTTAACAACACCAGTGCTTCGCTGGAGGCCAGGGTGAAATCCTACCTGGATGCCAACTGCGCCCACTGCCATGGCACCGGCAACGGGGGATCGCAATGGGATGCACGCTTCAACACGCCGCTGAGCCAAATGAAAATCGTCAATCTCGCGACCACCGGCATTCGCAATTACCAGGCGGACTACGGTATCGCCAACGCGAAAGTGGTTGCTGCCGGTGCGCCGCAGGAGTCGGTGCTCTATATCCGCGACAAGAGCATTAACCCCAATGACCGTATGCCACCCTTGGGGCGCTCGCTGGAGCACAGTGAATATATTGCGGTGCTGGATCAGTGGATCACCGGCTTGACTGGCACGCCACCCCAACAGGGCAAGGTGTTGTTGTCCCGTGGCAAACCGGTGACCAGCTCATCCTTTGAAGGCGGTTTTATTGGCAGCAATGTAGTCGATGGCGACGTGCTGACCCGTTGGGGCAGCGAGTTCTCTGACCTGCAATGGATCCAGATCGATCTGGAAACTCCGCAAAATATCAGTGAAATCAAACTGGTGTGGGAAACGGCCTACGGCAAGTCCTACAACATCCAGGGATCGCTAAATGGCTCCCAATGGACGCCAATAGTGACCCAGGCCAATGGTACGGGCGGTACTGAAACCCATAGCAACTTGTCCGGTTCTTACCGCTATATCCGCCTGAACGGTGTTTCTCGCGGCACTGTCTGGGGTTACTCGCTGTTTGAGTTTGAAATATGGGGCGGTACGGATGTGCCACCCGAGCAGCCACCCGAAGAACCACCCGAGGAGCCGCCGGTACAAACCCCCGTATTGATCTCGCAAAACAAAACCGTTACCTCATCGCCGGTGATGGGCGGCAACAACGGCGCCGCGGCGGTGGACGGTAATATGGGCACGCGTTGGGAAAGTATTTTTGCCGATAACCAATACATCCAAATCGATCTGGGCGAGAAGATGAACATCAGCCAGATAGTGTTGGAGTGGGAGGGCGCCTATGGCAGAGGCTATGTGATTGAAGTCTCCGACACCGGCACCAGCGGCTGGACGGAAGTCTTCCGCACGGCTACTGGGGATGGCGGTCAGGATCTGCTCAACGTGAATGGTCAGGGTCGTTTTGTTCGCCTGACTGGTATTACGCGGGCGACCCCCTATGGCTTCTCGCTGTGGGAGTTCCGTGTCTATGGCAGCCCGCTGGGTGACGATACGCCAACCACGCCCAGCCCGACGACCCCAAGCCCCGCCAAGCTGGCGCCCGTTGGTTCGTCCGCCTCCAGTTTCCTCGGCGGCAATACCGTGGCCAGCGCCCACGACGGCAATAGCGCAACACGCTGGGAAAGTGCGGCAAGCGACAACCAATACATCCAATTGGACATGGGCCGGAGCGTGCACTTCACCCGCGTAGTGCTGAACTGGGAAGCGGCCTATGGCAAACACTATGTGGTTGAAGTGTCTGAAAATGGCAGCACGTGGGAAATCGTCAATACCACCACCAATGGCAATGGCGGCATAGACAACCTGATATTGGATGGCCAACAAGGTCGCCACATCCGCATGCGTGGTATCCAGCGCGCTACCGGCTACGGCTATTCGCTGTTTGAGTTCGAGGTGTACGGCGTGCCCGCCAGTGCAAACCTCGCGCAGATCAGCTTTTTGGCACCGGCCAATAACGCGGTCATTGCACAGACCGAGGCGGTGAAACTCCGTGTGGCTATTAGCGATGCCAACTGGTTGCAGGCGGGAGGATATGTTTATTCGCTCAACAACCAACCTGCGGTGCTGACGAACAATCTCAACGAGATTAATCTGGGTGCTCTGCCCACCGGCCAACACAGTTTGCGCATCAGCCTGGTTAACAACAACGGTGCCGAAGTCAGCGTGCCCCGCGTGCGCAACTTCCGTGTCAGCTGCGGCAATAACTGTCCGAAGGTGTTGGTCTTCTCCAAAACCGCCGGCTTCCGTCACGACTCTATCGCTGCCGGTATTGCCATGGTGCAGCAAATCGCCCAGGACCATGGTTATAGCGTGACAGTCTCGGAAGATTCCAGCCTGTTCACCACTGCAAACCTCGCGCAGTACTCCACGATTGTGTTTATGAATACCACTGGCGATATTTTTAATGCCAGCCAAGAAGCTGCCTTTAAAACCTATATGGAAAATGGCGGTGGCTTTGTAGGAACCCATGCCGCTGCCGATACGGAGCACGATTGGGATTGGTATACCGACACCTTATTTGCCGGTGCAGAATTTATTCACCACGGCGATGGTATTCCGCGTGCGCGGGTGCAGATTGAAAAACCGCAAAACGCTTTGGTGCAGCACATAGGCACAGAATGGATGCTCGGCGATGAATGGTATTTCTGGAAAACCAATCCGCGCGCGGTGGGCAGTGTTGAAGTATTGGGCACCTTGGATCGCAGCAGTTACAACTCGAACTATCCCGTTGCCGATCACCCGGTGATTTTCACCAACACCGTCGGTAGTGGGCGCATGTTCTACACCGCAATTGGTCACGTCGATGCGAATTTTTCCGACCCGCATATGGTAGAGATGATTCGCAAAGCCATTGAATGGACTTCCCAGTAATACACTGTTGTTCCGCTAACCGCTTGCCTGCGCTGATTATTCAGCGCGGGCTTTTTTAGCGAGGAGTTTTTATCGCGCCGCGAACCAATCGTACCGGCAAAGGATTCCCGCGAAAGCCGTTGTAATAATGGGATGCCCCCGTCTTGAAATCGACAGTTTGTGCATGTTCGGGATAATGAGCATAAGTGGATACTGACCAGTAAGGCGCATCCAGCGTGAGCGGAAAAATAGCGCTATCAATTACCGGCGTTTTATCGCGCAAATTATTATCTGCATTTATCAGCAGCGTGGTTAATTCATCAATGGTGGGCACGCGCCAGTCATTAAAACCACACCATTTTTCTTTGTTGCTGGTGATGAGCAAGTTATTCCAATCATCGTAAAACCCTTTTCCCGTCTGTTCAGCCCCTGCACCGCCCCAGCGATAGCGGTTGTCTTTATCGTGAATACCACCGTCATCGGTTTTTAATTCCCAGGTCAAACCAGTCTCCGACACAGTCACACAACTCGCGTTGTTATGGGTGACTTTTCCTGCGGCATCCAGAAAGCTATAAGCGGTCATTCCATGGCAATTCAATACCAGCGCGTTGGTAAGAATAGTGGCTATGGCTATTGGTAATTTCATTGTGTGACATCTCTTGTTGAAGCATTTTTTTGAATAGTATTTTGTGTGTCGTTTAAAAATTATTGAGTGCGTATCAAACCCGTTTTACATAAAAAGACTGTGCAATATCCAGCAAAAACATAAAGTGGGATGGTTTTTTGCCATAACTGGAAAGCATTAGCTCTGTGAATTTGTGACGTTCGGCTGCTGCGCATCAGGCAAACCGATTATTTTTTGTGGTTGTGATTAGCCGAACGCTTGCGGCGATATTCTTGTGGAAACTGCATAGGTCTTAATTGGCCCTCGCACCAGCGGGGTAAGACGAGAGAACTTTTGTTAATACTACATTTTCAATAACCATAACGATGCAGGTAACACCATGAAAACTTCCTTGCGGTACCTTACCCAAGGCGCTCTGGTGCTGGGTATGGGTCTCACTATGACCGCCCCGGCTGTTGCGCAAACCACACCTATCTGGTCAGACGAATTCAACGGGACGCGAATCGACAATAGCATCTGGTCCTATAAAGTGGGCGGCGATGGAAACGGCAATGGCGAATTGCAGTACTACACCGCGCGCAGCGAAAACGCCTATATAGAAGATGGCAAACTGGTGCTTGAAGCAAAACGCGAAGCGTACGAAGGTAAAGCATTTACCTCGGCGCGCGTTCACACCAATGGCCGCATGTCATTTAAATACGGCACGCTGGAAGCGCGGATTAAATTGCCGCGTTTGGATAATGGCCTCTGGCCCGCGTTCTGGATGCTGGGCACTAATTTTGGTTTGGACGGTTGGCCCAAATCCGGTGAGTGGGACATTCTGGAAGCCGGTTATAAATCCGCACAGTTGGATGGCACGGTGAACAAATCTGTGTCAGCGGCACTGCATTGGTGGCACGAGTCGGGCACCTGGAGTGATTGGCTGCAAGCAGACTATGCGCAGTCCACCACCTTGCCCGTAAATCTCTATGAAGACTATCACACCTATACCCTGGATTGGACGCCGACCAATGTAACCATCAGTGTGGATGGCAATCCTTATTTCGATATGGATATTACCGACCCGAATATGTCGGAGTTCCGCGATAACCCCGCATCCATTATTTTGAACCTCGCTGTGGGCGGTTGGAATTTTGTGGAGATCACCGACCCCGCACAAATCACCGCGCCATTCCCGGCAAAAATGTATGTCGACTATGTGCGTCTCTACGCCAATGAGCATACCGAATTGAATGTCGCCAATGACAATTTGCCCAGCGGCAATTTTGGTATCAGCACAGAAACCACACCGGTATTGAATGAATTAAATTGGGGTGATCGCACCAGTTTGTATGTGTGGAATAACATGACCAGCATTGCTACTACGCCTTCGGAAGGCAGCGGTGCTTTGGCCTATTCAATTGCCGCGGGCGATTGGTGGGGCATGGGGCTGGTGCACAAAGACTACAACATGCGCAACTACAAACACGGCTACTTGCACCTGGATATTAAAACCAATTCCAACAGCAGTTTTAGCATCGGTATGGCCAGTACCTCCGGTGGCGATGGTAAAGTCGATTTTAATGAAGGCGGCGATCAATACGGTTTGGTGCGCGATGGCGAATGGCATCACGTCGCGATTCCTTTGAGCAAATTTGGCAACCTGGATTTTGAAACCATCAAAACCTTTTTCAGTGTTTTTGGCCCCGGTCCAGCGGCTGCTATGGAAATTGCATTCGACAATATTTACCTGACTGAGAGCGTTGCGTTGCAAGCGCCGGAGTTCGGTAATTTTGGTATTTATACGGAAACCCCCGCCCACAAAAATGCCGGTGAATTTGCCTTTGGGGTGAGCGGTGATTTATTTCTGTGGGAGAACACCCTGACCCTGGAAGAGGGAAGCAATGCCGAAGGCAATTCCGCGCTGCATTTAAAATCCACCGGCAAAGGTTGGTACGGTATGGGTTTAACCGCGCGCGATGGATTTAATCTCACTGCGTTTGATAATGCCGATGCAAAATTGCATTTCTCACTCAAAACATCGCACACCGGCGATTTCCAAATCGGTTTCAAAAGCGGCTCGTTGGAAGGCATTGGCCAGAAGTGGATTCAGTTCAAAGCCGGTAATGATCCCTACGGTTTTGTGCGCGATGGTCAGTGGCATCAAATTGAAATACCCATGAGCGAACTCGCGAAAGACCTGGATTTATTTGATGTACGCCAATTGTTGCAAGTGCTGGGCGTTGGTGAAACTGCGGGCATCAGTATTGACGATGTGTATCTCTCTGGCGGGCAGGCAGCAAAAGATCCTGGCACCAATGGTTCGGTTGTTAATCGCGCGCCTTCTGCAGCCATTAAAACTTCTATTATGGGTGGCATTGCACCGGCAATTATTACCTTTGATGGCAGCAAATCGGTGGATGTCAATGGCGATGAACTGACCTACAGCTGGGATTTTGGTGATGGCACAACTGGCTCCGGCGCCATTACCAATCACACTTATACCGCGGAAGGTTCTTATCACGTCACCTTAACCGTGAGCGATGGCGAATTAAGTTCCACAGCGAAAACCGTGATCTTTGTTGACCGTGATTTCAATAACAACAAAAGTCCAAAACGTGGTTTGGGATATGGCAGCCATTCAGTGGAAGATCTGGCGGTTATTTCCAAAGGCATCAGCTGGTGGTACAACTGGAGCCACAGCCCTGACTTGATGGTGAAAGATGTTTACCAACAATACGGCGTTGAATTTGTGCCCATGGCGTGGAACGGGAATTTTAACGACCAGGCCATGCGCGCGTATATTGCAGCGCACCCGGATGTGAAATATATCCTCGCCTTTAATGAACCTAACTTTATCGACCAGGCAAACATGACACCATCGCAAGCGGTTGCACAGTGGCCACGTTTGGAAGCTATTGCCAATGAGTTTGGTTTAAAAATTGTGAGTGTGGCAATGAATTTTTGTGGCCACTGCGTGACGGAAAATGGCACTACCTATTACAGCCCGTTTGATTATTTTGATGATTTTTTTGAACTCTGCCCAACCTGTCAGGTGGACGCTATTTCAATTCACGCCTACATGCCCGATGTGCATGGTATTGAGTGGTATGTGAATGAATTTAAAAAATATGGCCGTCCCATTTGGATGACTGAATTTTCAGCTTGGGAAACTGTTAAAAATCTGGATGAGCAAAAACGCATGCTGATTCAAGTGGTAGATTCCTTTGAAAATAACCCGGACATGGAGCGCTACGCCTGGTTTACCGGTCGCCGCAATGGACATCCCTTCAACGGGTTGTTTGATTATCGCCAGTCCGGCGTGCTTGCTGAACTAGGCAATATTTATGTCAACATGCCGCTGCATGGCGATGCCAGCCAACACACACTGCCAAAAGTGGTACAGGCAGAAAATTATGCAACGCGTAATGGTGTGCGCGTGGAAGAAACCCAGGATGTTTCCGGTTTCCTTAACCTGAGTGATGTCACCGCTGGTGCCTGGGTGGAGTACAATCTGAACGGCACCGCCAATACCTATGACATTAATTTACGCGTAGCCAGCGAAGCGGCAGGCACCATTAATCTGCTGGTCGACGGCGTACAACAAGCCGTAATTAATGTGCCGGCTACCGGTGGTTTGCAACTATGGGACAACGCAACAGCGCAGGTAACCTTGCCTGCGGGTGCACATAAATTGCGACTGGTATTCAATCAGGTAATCAATTTGAATTGGATGAAATTTTCTGTTGCGGGCAGTGCTAGTCATTCCTCAAGCAATCCATCATCAAGCAGCTCAAGCCATTCAACCAGCTCAAGCAGTAGTGCACCTTCATCATCGGCAAGTAGTTGGAGCAGCGTGATTTCTTCATCAGAATCGTCGGCATCACTATCCAGTGCAAGCAGCACTTCAAGCAGCAGTACGATAGCGACACCTGTTGGCAATCTCGCGTTGAATCGCCCCACAGTCGCATCAACAACAGAAGGCGAAGCCTGGGTGGCTGCCAATGCCACTGACGGCAGTGCAACCACACGCTGGGCAAGTTTGGCGTCGGACCCGCAATGGATCATGGTGGATTTGGGCGCGCGCTACAGTTTCAACCAAATTGTGTTGCACTGGGAAGCAGCCTACGGCAAAAGCTATGCAATACAAACCTCCAACAACGGCATGAGTTGGACCACTATTTACCAAACCACATCCGGTATGGGTGGAACAGAAACGCTTGCGGTAAATGGCAATGCCCGCTATGTGCGTTTGTATGGCACTGAGCGCGGCACGGGCTATGGTTATTCGCTGTGGGATTTTGAGGTGTATTAATCACCATTTGTTGGGTAAAAATAAAAACGCGCGCAAACCACTGCGCGCGTTTTTTTATGTGCGATGGTTAAATTTTATTGCGACAAATGTTCTTGCCGATAGGCAGAGGGTGTTTGCCCTACTTGTTTTTTGAAGAAGGTGTTGAATACTGATTTACTGTTAAAGCCCACATCCAAATAAATATGGGTAATGGTTTTGGATTTGTATTTAGCATCGGCGAGCATTTTTTTGGCTTCTTCTATGCGGTAGCGATTTATAAAATCATAGAAATTGCTGTCGAAATGGCGACTAAATACCAGTGATAAATCGCGTGCGGGAATATTCAGTGTTTCTGCCAACATATCCAGTGTGATGTCTGGTTGCAGGTAGGGTTTGTGCTCACGCATCATATTGTCGATCTTTTCAGCAAAGTGACTATTGAGTAGTTTGTCTTCCAGTGGTTTTTTGGTCAGTTCTTCTTGTTGCACAGGTACAAAACCGGAGAAGTAGCGAATGCTGCTGAAGACGAGTGCGAACACCAATGCAAAAACAACGTAATAACCCGTTAGTCCAATCACCCGAAACCAATCCGGGTGAAAATCAATAAACAAGTGAGCCAGTTTGGCGCAGGCAAGAAACGCTTCGGTCATTACAATGATTAAAAAACCGACCACCAGCGAGATGAGCCAGCGAATATCAACACGTGCAATATTGGAGTGAATGGTTTTCAGTTGGTTGCGGTAGCGCATAATCAGAAAGAGGGCGGCCACACAGTAGCCAATGCGTGTGGCTTTGCACAGGAAATCCATCAACAGGTAATCGGGGCTGTACATATAAATATCGTCGTCGATCATGGCAATACGCACTTCCAGCGAATGGCTGTAAAAGGTGATGTCGAGAAAGAGCGCAAATAGGCCGAGGGGAATCAGGTGTAAGGCGTCGCGTTTTTGCAGCTGGAATCCATCAAACACCAGTGATTTGACATAAAAATACAGCAATACTGCATCCAGGTAATAACCAAAACCAATCCATAAAAATAAGCGCGGTGTGTTGTTGAGGGCGATCATTTTTAAATCCTCTCCCCATAAAATCAGCTCATGCATTGGAATAAATGCATGCGCCAATAAAAATGCGGCGAGAAAATAATTGCTTTTGTTGCTAGGGGGATTGGTGACAATTAACAATAATGCAAAGCCTGCGCATTGCAGGGCGGTCATTACCAGTACCAAATCGTGAATATTAAAGACTGTTTCATTCATGGTTATTGTTATCTGCCTTTTATGATTATTGTTTTTGCCGTCGATGTGTTGGTGCGATTATCTCAGAGCCAATAGCTGCCCTGATTATATGTCATGGTATCCAGTCGTCCTAAAACAAAACCCCACTTTTGAGGGTGGGGTTTTGTTTTTAGCGGTTAATGTGGTGCGGCAATTTTGTGTTTGCCCATTCGGTGCAAAACATGTTCTGCCATCCCCGCAGCCAATTGCTGTTCGCTGAGGAAGATTTTGCCTACCTTTTCCTTCTCCCAGAGCTCCGCTTCGTCTTCATTGTGAGTGCGAATCACCGTTTCAATTTTAGGGTTGAGTTTGCGCGCAATCTCAACCATTTGACGCACATGGAAGGTGTTGGATGTCGCGGCAACCAGCATTCCGGCTTTGGCGATATGGGCTTGAATCAATACGTTGGGGTCAGCAGCATCGCCACACACGGCGGGAATATTTTGTGCCCGCAGTTCCTCCACAATGGCGCGATTGGCTTCAGTCACCACGTAGGGGATTTGCTGCTCATCCAGGGCTTTTGCAATGCGGCGCCCTACGCGACCATAGCCGACCAATACGACTTGACCGGAGAGATACACTTCGTCGGTACTCATTGGCAGCACGGCCAATGGGTCGTCGCGCATTTCCAATTTGCGCGCGAACGCGGAATGCTTGAGCGCCCAATTACGCAGAGGTTCCAGCAGGGTAAACATCAGGGAGTTGAGGGCGATGGACACCAAGGCCCCGGCCAGGATCAGGTTTTGGGCTTGAATATCCATCAGCCCCAAACTGATACTCAGGCTTGCCAGGATAAACGAGAACTCACCGATCTGGGCCAAGCTCGCCCCTACGATCAGTGCCGTATTGAGCGGGTAGCGAAAGGCGAGTACCAGTGCAACAGCGGCAATGGTTTTACCAAACATGATAATGGCGGCCACAGCGAGCACTTTCAGTGGTTCGTTGAGCAGAATCTGCGGGTCAAACAGCATGCCGACCGAAACAAAAAACAATACCGCAAAGGCATCGCGCAGGGGCAGGGAGTCATCGGCGGCGCGGTGGCTGAATTCTGACTCGCGCAGCATCATGCCTGCAAAGAAGGCGCCCAGTGCGAAAGACACATCAAACAACAGCGCAGAGCCATAGGCGACTCCTACTGCCGTGGCAATCACGCAGAGGCTGAACAATTCGCGCGAACCGGTACCGGCCACCCACCAGAGTAATTTGGGTAACAAGCGTTTGCCGACCACCAGCATAAACACCACAAAGGCTGCCACTTTGCCCAGGGTGATCAGCAGTGCTATGGCAATGTTCTGGTCATTGGTCGCCGGAGCGTGGCCGTCAGCGGCGGGAACCGTACCCATGATGCCGGCGATAACTGGCAGGAGTACCAGCACCAATACCATCACCAGGTCTTCAACCACCAGCCAACCCACGGCGATACGACCATTGAGGGTTTCAATTTGCCCGCGTGCTTCCAGTGCCTTGAGCAGTACCACGGTACTGGCACAAGAGAGGGATAAACCAAACACCAGGCATTCCGCCAGGCCCCAGCCCCAGAAATAACCGGCACCGGCGCCGAGCAGGGTGGCAATGGTGATTTGCAGCATGGCGCCCGGTACGGCGATACGTTTCACCGCCAACAGATCGCCCACTGAAAAATGTAGGCCTACGCCAAACATCAATAGCATTACCCCAATTTCTGCCAACTGGGCTGTGAGTGCGACATCGGCAACAAAGCCGGGGGTAGAGGGGCCGACAATAATGCCGGCAATAAGGTAACCAATCAGGGGTGGCATGCGTAAGCGCGCGGCGATAAACCCTAAAATCATCGCCAGACCGAGGCCTGCGGCAATAGTCGTAATTAGGCTAATGTCATGTGGCATAAGTAGCTAAGTCCTTGATGAATGAGGGTTAACTATATTTGCGGGGGCAAAATCAATGCAAGTAATCTGCCAAAAAGTTGCACTTTTTTACCGGCCTATTTACGCCCTGGGCATTGAATAGCATCAACTATAGCCCCACTTCCCTTCGGTCCCGGATTTATCTCTGCACCATCCGGCTGCCGGAAAACCCGGTTCTGGATGGTGCCTCCCTCTGTCATTCACAGGAGAATGCCATGTTTTACGAACTTACCGTGGTGCAATTTACCAAGGCCCTCAACAACCTCAGCGCGATTCTTGATAAGGGTGCGGCGCAGGCTGAAGCGAAAAAATTTGATGTGTCTGTGCTGTTGAATTCGCGCCTCGCGCCCGATCAATTCAACCTGATTCGCCAGGTGCAAATCGCGTGCGATACCGCCAAGCTGGGCGTAGCGCGCCTGATTGGTAAAACCGAATCAGCGCCTGTGCATGCGGATACCGAAACCACCCTGCCTGAATTAAAAGCGCGCATCCAAGCAGTGTTGGATTATTTGGCCAGCGTCAAGCCGGAAGATTTTGACGGCGCGGCAGAGCGTCATATCAGTCAACCGCGCTGGGAAGGTAAATACCTGACCGGTACCGAGTTTGCGATTCAACATGCAATCCCGAATATTTATTTCCATATCACCACTGCTTACGCCATTCTGCGTCACAACGGTGTAGATGTAGGCAAGAAGGATTATTTGGGGGCAATGCCTTACAAAAACTGAGTTACCAGAGGTGAGCGATAACAACTCACTGTCTGTGAACCCTAAAAAAGCCGCCCGAGTTTCACCACCGGGCGGCTTTTTTATATGTTAGGACTTGAGATAAATACTATTACTCAGCGAGATATTTAGTGGGATATACGGGGACTACAGGGGATATAGTGGGACGACAAATGGAAAGGTGTTTCACTATGGGCAAAAGCCAAAGTTAGTGGGAATTGAACATATCGCGTTGGTTTTTGGCGATTGTTTGTGCGTGTATGCGCTTGTATATCCGATATACCCAGCTCACAGATATATCGAACTGCTTTGCTACTTCTGCATGGTTTCGACCATTGCACGCGTCATAGATTGCCAGGGCACGTGCCTGTAATTTATGAGTGTAATCCTTCGGGATGTAAAGCTGTTCGCCGCCAAAGTTGGCAACAACCTTGGCGGTCACTTCATTTGCGGCGATATCCGCTTTAGCCTCATCTATATTCAACTCCCGCAACACCAGAGCCACCTGGGATGACAGATCATCCAGAAACGCATCGCGGCGAGACCCCATAGCTGAGTTCTTCATTTGTATACCTACCTCTCCAGCCAATCTTTCAGCGATTCAATAACCGTGGCAGCTTGCTTGCCATTCAACCACTGCAACTGGTCTACCTTGGTCAGCCTGGCTACGTATTTGGCTAGCGCTTGTTCCGATGGATCACGTACCTTGTCGGCCGTATGCAAACTCAGCCACAAGTGGCGAATCAGTTTACTTTGAGGGTCGTCTGCCAGTTTGCGTTGCGGTTTGGCGGTCTTTGGAACGACCTTAAAGCCCTTGGCTTTCAGGGTTTCCAAAACCAGCTTGAGTTTTGGAATAGGTAGCTTCGCAACGCTTCTTGCACCTTCCAATTGGGGAATGTTAGCCAGCATCTGGCGATAACTATCATCATCCATACCCAATTCATTTGCGGCGATGTGGATTAGCTGGATTAGGCGCGCACGTTGATCAGAGCTTTTCGATGGCATTGCCGCCTCCCGTTGTTGCCCAGGAGCGATCCGTTAATTGCTCACGCATGCTGGTGGTCTTAGTCGATACAGACTGCTGGTTCTGCACCTTGTAGCGCACATGCTGAATGAAGCGGGTATTCCAGGTATTGCTGATATCCCCGCGATCCATCCAGTACAGGACGAACTCAGGCAATTGATCCAGGGCGAATTGTTGACTAATACCCTGGCGGGCGAGGATATCGAACGCACGCTGCAAAGGTTGCCAGGCGCTGTACATGATGTGCATCGACTGACCTTTGGCAATTTCCACTTCATGACGACGCCATTCATGCATGACATGCTTCATAAACTTGGAATTCCAGGCATGGTGGTGAACACCGCGCTCACTCCAATAGATGCGGAACTCCAGCACTTGAGAGAGCGTGAATTCGCAGTTAACGCCATTTTGTGCGAGCAGCTGCACGGTAGCGTCTTGTGGTTGCCAATCGTTAGGAATGCACTGTTTCACTTTGTAGGCTCCCATTTAATAAGATGCCCATGAAACATATCGTTTTCATCGGTATCTTTTTCAAAATAGGCAAAGAACTCTTCCTCTGAGTTAAACCCGTCATCCAATGCCAATTGATGCAAATTATGTTTTGAGTCGATGATTACCCAGTTAATGCCATCAGCTAAACGCAGCAGTACTTCACCAAATTTAGGCACAATTTTTATTACTCTAATGTCTGTGCAAATCACATCGGCAAGCTTGCGGCAAGATTTTGTGCGCATGCCCGTATACAGTTGCAGTGCATCGCCAACCTTGGGCGGATTACGCTTCCCTGCTTTGCGAATGGTCTGAGTTTTTTTGCCAGACTCAACATCATCGGCAAACTGCTTTTGAAAGTTATAGGCAACCATCACTTACCCCATTACCCCATTACCCCATTAATAAACCGCTTACGCTCCAACATGCTTGCGCACTCTGTACAGTGCTCAGTTCCAGGAACTGCAATGCGGCGCGCCTCTGGAATATCGGCTCCACACTCTTCACATTCCAACGCACTTGGTTCAGTGGATGGCATTTGACGCTGTGCCAAGATGCGATCAAGGTTCTCTTGTATCGCGTCATTTGCTTTATCTGCAATGTCACTCACTACACAGCTCCTTGGTGCGTTATTGCTGTACGCTTATCTGCACCAACACCTTGGTTAAACACAACGTTGCGGCCATCACGGCGGCCTTGTGAGTACGAGTGCTGATCGTTCTGGCGCACCTTGTCAGTACGAGCAATCGCCTTACCCTCTTGTAAATCGGGATGACGCTCCTGCTTCCAACGTTGGATTAATGCCAGGCGTTCTTCGGTTAGCGGCTGATGCGTGATCTTGTGGTAGACAGATTCAATCCAGCCCTCAGCATAAAGATTGCCTCGCTTAATTAGCGTGGCGCGTTTTAACCTTTTGCTTTGAGTTTCCAAAAAATCCGAGCGCCCTTTTTTAAGCTGACGCAGCAGCACCGCATACGCGTATTGGGCAATCACAGGTGCGCTATCAAAGCCAATGAACTCAACACGTGACTTGTAAGTTGAATCAAACGGCCCACGCGTGGTTTTATAAATAGCCTCAACGCCAAACGCTAAGCCAATTAAATTGATGAGCATGGCAATCCAGCGCGGTGGTGTTTTACCTGCACCAGCATCCACATCGCTGAAGTTAATTTCACTCAGCTCCAAGGTTTCGCTGCTGACGTTGTACTTTTCCATCAGGGCCTGAGCTTGGCGTAATGCGGTCGCAGCTTCATTTGCATTGTCAGATCTAGAAAGTGCCAAGCACTTTTTAATCTTGTCCAATATTTTTGGATCCATCTCACACCCCCGCAATATCAAGCGGAATGGCCTCATACTTTTCAGTACGGCCCAGGCGTTTTTGGATACGCAAATATGTGATGGTGCCCAACACACGAATGCTATCGGCGATGATGTTCATCGCCCTGTTCCAGCGGTCGTCTGGAACATCATAGGTGCGCATTTCCATGATGCGGCTTACGCTGAGATGCCCTTGGGCATTACGTTTAAACGACGCATTTACAGCAGCAACCAAACCCTGCGGCACACCTGGGCGGCCCGTCCAATCGCGTAGGCATTCATCAATCAATTCCTTGGCAGCGTGGATCTGCTCATTGAACGAAATAGAGTCATGGTTAGCGCGTAGAACCTTAAATGCACCGTCATAACTTGTGAGCGTTACATTGCCTTTTTGGCCACCGAGTTTTACAGCGTGTTCAGCAGCACTCAGTTCCACAAATGCTGCAATTTCTGTCAGCGCCTCTTGCTTGAATGCCTTCAATTGCGCATTCAACTCAGTCGCGCGGGCAACCAGTTTTTGCACCAACTCATCGCGCATCAAATCAATTGTTTTGATGCTGGATATCGGGCGCAGCGCGCCCGATGCATCCTCTTTGTACCCTTCGGGTATGTTTTCGTTGTTTGCAACAGTAACGGGTTTTAGCGAACGCTCGGCCTCAGTAAGCAACCAATCAAAACTGTCGCGAACAACAGGGAAGTCATCATCGACAATTGGCGTATTACGGAAGCGAATACCCGCCGCCACCAGTTTTTTAAAGAGCTCCATACTTACCTCCGTTGATCATTCAAGTGCGAACTCGGGCTCAGCGTTGCAGCCACTTTGCTCGCGTTATTGCATTCATCCTGAAGCGCACGCAGCGCGCTGCATGCTTCAGGGTAGCTGTTTGCTTCAACTGCTTTGGTCAGCTTTGCCATGTGGATATTCATCAAATTCATGGCGGCTGAGAGGTCTTGTTTCTGATAGCGTTGAACGTCCATTAGTGCAGCCTCCGAATTAACTGCGCGTCGTGATAAGGCTCTAACCAACGAACCAGCACACCCGCAATGGCTTTTTGATAAACAAAAAAATACGCACCTTTAATACAAGTCACGCCCGCCGATTTACCGTCAAGCGCTTTGGTTTTTGGTGTGTAGCTAATGGATATCACCGCATCTTTATCGGTCACATTGACCGAAATAAGTTTGTGCCCAGCTTCACTTAGCATTTGCACACAGCTGGCCGCAGCCAGGAGGCGCTCTGCGTGCGGGCAGAACGTTTCCTGGCTCATCACACCACCTCATCAATGATCGATTCATCAATTACCGGTACACCAATGTTTGCTGCAATGTTCATGGCGGCGAGTACAAAGTTGCCAATAGCCAGCGGATAGAGCTGGCTTTCTTGTGCGCGAGAAACTAAGCGTTGAGCAATTCGAGTAATGCCGGTTTGATCGATGATGTTTTCCAGCTTTACACCAACCCGCGCAAAACGGTGGCTCAAAAACTCTTCTACCAATTCAGGGCGCATGGGGTTTAGCGTCACCATTTCGCAGCGCTGCACTACTTCACGCACGTCCGCATTGCGCTCACTGAGTTTGATTTTTAATTCAGGCTGACCGATTAAAATCACACTCACCAGCGGAGTAAAACCAATGCGCAATTCCAGAATGCGCTTTAAATGGCGCAGCGTGGTGATGGGCATGGAGTGCGCTTCTTCGATGAGGATGCAGTTGCTATAACCGCTCTTGTGGCTTTCGATCAGCGCGTTGTGAATTTGGCGAAAGCGCGCCTCTGGCCCGATGCGTACCGGTGAGTTGGGAGCGAGAGTGCGCAGGATGGATTCAGCAACGTGTGCAGACTTCAACATAGTGCCGCGGCTCTCAGTTTCTTCTGCTGCAAGCACATAAGGCTTGATTAGCGTGATAGGTAAATTCTCATCATGAATGCGCTGCTCAAGGTCGGTAGCGATGATGGATTTACCGCTACCACTTTCGCCAACCACTGCTAAAAATCCGCCATGCTTTGCGGTGGTAAACATACACTCGCGCACGTAGCGAATATCCGGGCTAACCCACATATCCTCAGCACAGGTTAAATCGGCAAACGGATCACGCATCACGCCAAAGTGGCGCTTTGCTTCAGGCTTTAATGACTGGCGGCGTAACAGCATATGGTCGTCCTCCTCGGACTTGTTATCAGCTTTTGGAACGATGGGTTTGGGCACTGCTTGTAAATGTTTCATTGGCTCCGCTTCAACCACATCAAACACCGCGTCATTGGCTGAGTTGTATGGGGCGAGGAACTCCAAAATTTTCTCGCGCAAGGTCTTTGCCTTGGCCTCCGTTTTTGGCCACAGGCCATGATTAAGCAACTGCGCAATCGTGGCGTCGCTCACGTTGCAGTGAATAGCAAGGGCGGTTTGTAGCAGCCCCAATTCGTTTAATGTTTTCTTTAAAGCAAGCATGGTTAACTCCGAATATGTGCGGGCAACTGCGCTATGCCCTGGTAGCCAATTGGCTATTTAATTAAACGCAGCGGCGCGGCTTGCACTTGCTGCAGTTGTTGGACGATTCCGTCCAATTCGTCTTCAGGAACCCCATCAGGGTAACGTTGTTTTAACCACGCAAAATGTTCCGGACCGTTCCAGGCGTTGCCTAATTTGGCGATCAACTTTTTGGCCGCTGCTGCATGGGTGAGTGGTTTAAATTCAATAGTTGGCGCGATTAAATCGCTCTCGGTACCGCGCTTTGGTATGTAATCCGGCAGCACTGTGTCAGTAATGTTTTTCATCGGGTCGATGCGGCCAGCGAATGGAACCTTTTTACCTTTACGGTTTTGTTTGGCCTCTTCATCGGTTGCAGCGTCCATCACCAAGCGTTCAACGGCTTTGCGGTTAGTGTCGATGGCAGAGTCCGCATGGCGCTTGTATTCAGTACCCAGTACCGGTGCATCCATCGGGAAACCAAAATCGTCTTTTTTGACTGGCTCCAATACATGGATGATTTTTTGGCCATGCGCATTCAGCGTAATCAGTTGAATGCTGCCGTCATCGCGCCACGGGTTAATCGTGACTAAAACCTTCTCTTTCACTTCAACGCCTGGCACATCTTTAACGCTGTATTCCTTGCCCTTGAATTCAATAGTGAGCAGTGGTGTGACTGTGCGTGGTTCGGGTGCGGAATAGCTGAGTTCACGCAACACATTGGCAGGCGGCGCAATAATTAATTGCTCTTCGGTAATGCGTGCCCAGGCTGAATAGCGTGTTTGGTTGTGGCGTGTATGAATTTGAGTTGAGTTAAACCAACGCATCCAATTTGCGCTGGCAACATTCAATTCCTCTAAACAAGTGGGTGGGTTCGTCATCAGTTTTATGCGGTGTTCAAATTCGCATTCAACAATGTCGTTCGCCTTTTCCACTTGGCCCTTGGCCCATGGCTGACCAGGTTGGTTTACCTGCAAAATAATATTTAAGGCTTCGCACAGGTTTTTAAAAACAGCGCCGGTGTTTGCACTGCCTGGGTCAACCATCACCATGAGCGGAATGCCGTGCACAGGGTCTTTTGCGTGGCGCTTTTGTGTTGCTGCAATAAAGCTATCCACCAAATTTTTTCCGGTCTCTGCACCTGGTACGTAGTGCACAAATATCCATCCGCTGGTGTGATCGGTAATCACATAGCGCCATACGCGCTCTTTTTCCACGCGCACAATATTTTCAGGCTTATTTTTGTAGAATTCTTTCTCGCTCATTACTTGAAGGGCTTCGCCTTTTTTGCTGGGCAAGTAGTACAAAACACAAAGCGATGGATCTATTTGCCACACATGGTTAGGGTGCAAACTCGCCAGCGTCATTTTGGGTGTGGGGCGGTTTAACTGCTCGGGGTGTAAGCGGAATTTATGGAGTGCGCGAGTTACTGCATCCACACTTAACGGGCGCATTTCACCGGTGTTCTTATCCACGCCTTCTGCGCGAATTAAATTATTAGCGCGCAATACTTCCAGTGCTGTTTTCACACTAGCCAAACGCTTCTCATTCTTACGGTGGCTTTCCATTAGGTAGCCACTAATAATTTTTGCCTCATCAAAGGTGAGTTGGCTGGTGCCTGCATCGCTACGTTGTTTGCGGGTTTTCACAATCACGACCTCTTTTAATTTGCGATGCAGTGTCGCCAGCGACATGCCCATGTGTTCCGCCGCTTGCTGATAAACGAAATTCTTTTGCCCATGCCCCGCTGCCTCGGCAGCGCGGGCAACGGACTGTAGAGCCTCTATCATGGCGGGGTTCATTACTGCTCTTCCCACTCCACGCCTTGGCCGCCAAATTCATCGCGCAGTAATTTCACCGCGTTGTGCAGCATTTGAATTTGAGCGTTGATAAAGGCTTGGTGATCACCACCGTGATCTACCAACTCCTGTAGTGCAGTGAAAAAATTCGTGCGGATTTCTTGGTCGATACCGGATTGCTGTGCAGCAATTTCAGCGCACAGTTGTTTAGCGCGTTCATCGGCGGGGAGTTTTTTAAGCAGTGCGTTTTTCTCTTGTAGCTGAGCAATACGCTTTTGGTTTTTGGCGGCAACTTCGTCTTTTGCCTCCAAGTTTTCTTTGGCTTCGCGCAGCGCCTTTTTCAGTTCACGCGAACTCATGCGATCAATGTCATCCAGTGTTAAACCGGCAATCGTGCCGCCTTCGGTTAGTTCGGCAAGCTGATCATCACCTTCAACCATTAATTCAAACAGCTTGGTTTTCCCCAAATGCGCGAGCGCCTGCGCTTTTGATGCGAGCTTTGGAGATGAATATTTAACAGCGGCCTGCATGATCTGCTGTGCTGTACGTGAAGCCATGCCGAGCTGGGCCTCAATAATTTGTAAGAAATCACCGTGTGGCTCATGTTCTTTCAGGATCACCAAGCGCTTACCAGCCTCAAGCATTGCCTCTGCACTTTGTGACATATAAAAGCGTGTTTCATGCACTACACGGCTGCGGTCATAGGGCAAGCCTTCGCCGTAGGTATCCATAATTTTCAGCGAGTGCTCGCTGGCTTGGTTGGCGATGCTTTGCGTTGCAACGAGTGTGCTGGCAACCACTTCGCCAGACTCAATTACAACAGTGGTGTCTTCTTCTTTTTTACGGGCCATTACTCTGCTCCTGGTTAGTTGTAAGAACCGGCGATTACTCGCTGGTCAAGTTCGTCAAGCTTTGCGCGTGCGCGGCTCATTTCATTAGCGTGTGCGGTTGCGATTTGCACCATCATTACGCTGTGGGAAAAGAGGCCACTGGGTTTCTTTTCTGCTAGCCCTGCTGCTATCAGCGTGTTCAGGCAGCGGTTTATGTTGCTGGGGCTTTCCCCCAACGCCTTGGCCAACTGGCCATTGCTTAATCCGATTAATGAATGCCCCCTTAGTGCTTTAAGCACTTCCAAGACTTTTGCTGCACTGTCGTTTGTGCGACCTTTGTCGTTACTCATTTGTTTCCCCGTCGTAGCCGCCGGTATCAAGCAGGAATTGATCAACAGCATCCACGTGATCACCCAAGTAAATGTGCGTGCTGTCCAGCACCAAGCAGCCGTCATCAATCTCCACATGCTTGAGCGCGAACACATGGCAAATGGGATCTGCACTGCTAACCAACGAGAGGCGTGCCGAATACTTGATCGCGTCTCCACTCTTGGGGTAGTGATCACGCAGCTCCCAGTGCCCGCCAGTTACGGGAATTTTTATTAGGGATTGCTTACTCATGCCGCCACCGCCTGTAAAAACTCATCCAGCTTTTCCATGGTTGGCTCATCGATAATCACGCTGGCGTTGTCATCCAGTTCCAGCACGAATGGGTGCTGTTCGTTGGTTTCATCCATTGTGAGCACCGCTTTACTTGCCACTACGCAAACACTTGAAGCGTCAGATTCAAGAGCGAATTGGGTACCGGACATCGCAAGTGCGGTCAGCGTCCAGGCCATGCCTTTCACGTCTTTAAACGCATGTGGTTGGTTAATCATTGCTATCTCCTAAATCCAGCTGCGGCTGGTTGTGTTGCTCCACATTGCCCCTGTGCCAGGCAAGGCTTTCCAGGGCGTTAGTTACGGCGACTAGCGTTGCTGCTTGCTCGGCCTTGCCGTTGTAAAAATCCATCAGTGCACTCACGGTGCTGTGCAAGTTTTCTTGCAGGGCTGAAACATCATTCACTTTCAGCTTGCGGCCACTGGGCACCGCGATTAACAACTTGCCGCTGGTGCCAGCGAGCCAGCGCGTTACAAAATCAATTCCGCAGGCCGCCTCATAAGCCGGGATCAGCACCGCAGGAATACGCCCGGTCTGCATCCACTTGTACAGCGTCCAGTGGTCGGCTTCGCCCATACGCTCGGCAATGCGCTCAACACTCAGGTTGTGCTTTTCCTTCGCGTAGTCCTTACACAGCTCCAGCGCGTGGCGCAGGCTGTTTGGCTGTGTGCGCTTCCAATTCCGGCGGCTCATTGGTGCACCGCTCCGTGCGAGGCTTTTGCCGCTTCCAAACAAAAACCAGTTTTGCCGCTATGCAGCGCGCGGCTGGTCTGGATAATGGGCTGTGTTAAATTCACTAAACGGAGCATGGTTATGACCGATCAAACGATTGAGGAACTGAAGGACTCACTGGCTGCACTGCAAGGTGCGTATGTGGTTCTTGTTCGCTACTTGGCTGAACAGCAACAGGTGTATGCAGAGGAGCTGTGCACTGATCTGGACGTGCTATGCAATTCGCATCCGTCTCCGGGGTTTCAGCAGCAGGTAATGGCACTGTCTGAGTTGGTGCGGAGCACTTGCGCACGGTTGCCAAAAGGCGATGACTAATCTCCAAAGCCTCAGCTTCAGTCAGTGGGGTATGGGCGCGAGGCTTGTAGCCTTGACCAATAATTGGAGCAGCATCAGGAAAGCCAAAATCCCGAGGCTTAGTGTCGTAATGATCTGTAACTGGAAATTGCAAAGTTTGTCCGGCAAACTCACGAACTAATTGGGCGGCGGTTTCGGCGCCCAGTAGCTCAACTAAGCGGGCAAAAAATAAGGTGAATGGGTTCATGGCTGCTATCATCCTTATGCAACGCGATTGAGAACGTTGGCAGGGTCATTAGTGACTGTGCCGTCCTTAATGCCAAGTTTCACCGCAATGTTGTGCGCCTGACCGCGCACACACTTTTTGCGGCCACCCAAAACCTCGAACACCAGGTTGGGTGAAAATTTGTTTGCTATAGCCCACTGAGTAATAGAAACCCCAGCGTTTTTAAGCGCTTCGCGGGCTTCCTCGGGGGTACGTAGAGACATACATGGCTCCTAAGGCTTTCGCCTGTTGGTGTCTATTAAGTTGCTAACCGTGGTGGGTTGGTGTGAGTTAAATATAGTGCGGATATCCGCACTATGTCAACATTTATTTGGTGCAGATATCCGCATGATCGGAAATAGGCTGAAAGAAGAGCGTGAGAGGCTTGGCTATACACAGCCAGTATTCGCGGAATTGGCAGGGGCCAAGAAGCGCACGTTAATTGATTGGGAAAAAGGTGTTTCATCGCCAACTGCGGTGCAGTTATCTGCATTGGCTGAAGTCGGTATTGATGTGGTTTACGTGATAACAGGCTATCGAAGTGCGCAAGCTGCGCAGGCTGATCCGCTCACAAATAGGGAGCGACATTTGCTGGATAACTACCGTCATAGTAAAGAGGAGGATAAAGCGGCCATTGAGAGGGTGGCTCTAAACGCCGCGGCTGCGGAACAGGGAGGTTTAACAAACGGAAAAAAGGCGGCGAGCGGCTGATGTTCTCGGCTCGAATAGATGCCCGAGAACTGAGATTTTCTATATTGGAAATGCTCAGTCGGTCGCAAGGCTACATCTTGTCATTTGATGTGCTTAAAGGCGCAGCCAATGATGTTCTTGGCTATGGTGTAACGGGCGATAAAGTAGAGACGGAAATTCACTGGTTGTATATGCAAGAGTATTTAGATAGGGAGGATTTGAAAGTTCCCTGCGCAAAACTTACAGAGAAAGGGCTTGAGGTTGTTAAGGGAATTAATATCGTTCCCGGTGTAATGCCCCCATCGAAATGCAGGAAGTTGGGATGACGGCTTGTTGGAAATTTTGGTAATTAGAAAATAAGGAGTGAGGCGTGAAGAGATTAATTGCAAGTGCGTTGTGTGGCGGATTGATATTGGCTACGCCGCTTCATGCGGAGATCAATAAGTGCAAAGGAGCAGATGGGAAGCTTCACTACACGGATAAGCCATGCCCCAGTGCAACGAAATTAGAATCCTCCGAGTTATCCGCTGAGGACAAGCGAAAAATAGAGCGAGAGAAACAAGATCAACAACAGCGCGCTGAGTGGGAGGCATCCAAAAAAGAACTGGATGATTACCGTGCCACCCAAAGAGCAGAGCGATTTACACATCTGAAAACATTGTTGGATAGCGGGAAAATAACCCAGTTGGAATTCATCACTATTCAACAAAAAGGCATATTTATTGGAATGAGTGAATTGGCTTTGCAGGAAAGCTGGGGTAAGCCATCTTCCATAAACAAAAGCGGAGTCGGCAGTGATCAGTGGGTTTACAACATAGGTAGTACAGCAAAGGCGAACTACGCCTATGTTGAAAACGGCAAAGTTACCAATTGGCAAACGACAGAATAATTAGAAAGGCCACGGGTGTAGGGTGAGTTTTTAATAATAGAAGAGCTGAGTGCTTTCACCAATTTTTAAAATAACAAACTAGGAATTTTCATGGATACAATTTACACAATTGAAACCAGCTATCAAATCAAATACACAACAAAACAGCCGGTTCCAATCGAGGAAATAATTGACAGTTTGGTTAGTTTGGAAAAGCTGCTCAAGCGAACCCCTAAGTTTCTTGAAAAGCATTACAAAGGAATAAAAATCCTTGAAACGCAGGTTACTGTGTCGTCTATTGAATCAGGTAGTCTAATCGAAGATTTTTGCATCAAGTACATTTTCAAAGGCAAAGATAACTACGATAACGCAAAAGCGGTGATCGATAAAATGATTGAGGACAATCAAGTGGTTAAAACTATTGTTGCTATGGGGGTTGGAGGAATGATTGCCTATGGTCTAGTAGCTGCAACAGGAGAGTCCAAGCCTGCAATTGAAGCGTATAACAATACGATTATAAATATCGGGGCAGAAGTTGATTTTAAAGCCGATGATATTGCGTTGGTTCTTGATTCTTTGCCAAAGAAAGCTATCGCACGAGAAGCAGTGCAGGCAGTAAGACCGGCAAAAGGCGAGAAAGATGCAACAATTGAAATGGGTGGCAATCGACACATGACCATGCCGAAGCAATTCATTGAGCAAGCTCCGATGCACTATGAAGCACCAATGCCAAGCGAGAAGTCGACTACTTACGACAATATTGAAGTCTTTATTTTTGCAAGTGATAGAGACAACTCAGATAAAGGATGGGCGGGTGTCGTTCCCCAGCTTTTTGAGCATAGAGTTAAGTTCTCACTTAGTGACTCGCTTGATCCAAAAAAACTTCACGGTCGCACTAAAGCTAGGGCAAATGTGATTGTTCATGAGAAGTTCGTGAAAGAAAAGAAAAAGTATGAAGTAAAAATGGTTGAGATAACCGCAGTTAACTAGCTTTGAACTAAGTGTCCTCTAACGTAGAGGCACTTCATCACCTTTCGATGCTATCCATATCGTCACCATCGGTACTAAATTCACGCACAGTCGCCGGTTATACGGCGACCAGTGCGCACCAATCCAAATACTACCCCAGCGAAATAATATTCCCCATTTCATCGCTAAAACTCCAACATCGTGGCGCGGGTTAATTCCGGCTGCCAACGTTGGTTCCAATCCCAAAACTTAACTCTGCTCAACCAATCACTGCGCTTTGCGTAAATTGCCTCAATCATTGTTATGCCCTCCGCTTTAACCACGCCATCTTCGCGCGCGCGAGGTGCTTGCGTATTTTGACGGGCGTCAAAATACAAAATCGCCCGTGCTTCGTACTCTGAAGTTCCTGATGTATCACAGCGAACTGAGGAAAATGCGATGGAAAAAATCTGGTTATTAATTGTGATAGTGGCCGCATTCGCGCTGTTAGCGTGGGTTGCGTTGCTGATGTTTCCTGGTAAATCCATGGCGGAGGCTGTATGGCCGCGCTTGTTCAGTTGGATTTTATTGAGTGCGTTGCTGTTTGCCGGTTTGTATTTCGTATCGCCGCAACAGGCTGCTGTGGCGTATTACAAATTTGCGTTAGTGATCGCAGCAGCAATTGCAGGTTATTGGATTGATCGGGCGCTGTTTCCCTATGCACGGCCAGACGGATACCTCGCTGACTTTTGGCAAAAAGGCAGTGACGAACCGGTGGGCCAAGTGGATTTTGTGGTCGTGCGTGATTACAAGCGCGTGTTTGCCGCTGCCATGTTGCGCCGCGCGATCATCGTTGGCGCCACTATTCTCGGCGTGACCTTGGGGCTTTAATCATGAAATTAATCCCCACTAACAATGGCCGTTTCAGCAGTAACTATTTGATTGTCGCACTGATGCTGTCGCTCGCTTTTTTAGTTGCCATCTGTGTTCCAGCCGCAGCAGATGTAATTCCCAATGCTGCAAAACAACACCGCGCTGTGCTTGTTCGTAGCGCACATGCAGTGTGGGGATTGGATGCACCCATCGCTACATTTGCAGCGCAGGTGCACCAAGAGAGCCGCTGGCGAATTGATGCGCGCTCGCCTGTTGGTGCTGAGGGTCTTGCGCAATTTATGCCTACTACCACCGAGTGGATCGCCTCTGCATACCCTCGTACTCTCGCATCACCACAACCTTACAACCCCGGCTGGGCCATGCGCGCCCTTGTGCAGTATGACCGTTGGATATTCGAGCGCCTGCCAGCCACCGCCCAATGCGAACGCTGGGCGATGGTTCTGAGCGCCTACAACGGTGGTCTCGGTTGGGTTCAGCGTGATCGCAAATTGGCATCGGAAAAAGGCTCCGATCAGCTGATTTGGTTTAACTCTGTCGAGCGGTTCAACGCGGGCCGCTCTGCCGCCAATTTCCGCGAGAACCGACATTACCCCCGAGTGATTCTGTCGCGCTGGGAACCGCTCTACGTGGGCGCCGGTTGGGGTAATGGGGTTTGCATGGAGTTTAAATTCTGATGCTGCTCAAAAAAATCATTCTCGGATGCCTATTGCTTTGCGCAGCATGTTTATTTGGTTACATGCGTGGCGTTGCCGATGCAAAAGAGAAACACCTGAGCGATGAAATTACATCGCTAAACAACTCGCTGGGTGATTTGGCAAAGCAAACCAAAAAGGCTGGCGAACTAAATTTGAAACTCAGCAAGACCATTGCTGACCGCCAAAGAGCGGACGATCAATCAACACAGGTATTTACCCATGCGCTCGCTGCTACTAGTCACCTGCGTTTTAACTGCGTGTTTGATGACAACATCATGCAGCAGCTCCACCAATCGGCAGACCGCGCCGACCAAGCCACAACCAGCGGTATTGCTTACCCCTTGCGCTCCGGTGATCCGCCCGCTCGATAACTCATGCGATACGAGTGCAGCTGCTCTAAAGCAAATGTACGACGCTTACGGCCTATGTGCCGCCGCGCACCTGGAACTGATTAAGAAACAAAGCGAGTGACGACAGTGAAGCAATTGCGAATCATCAAATGCAGTGACCCGCAAATGTGGTACGCGGATTTGGTTGGAAAAGAAGTGCCGTTGTTACGGGAAGATGCCGACGGATATTGGAGCCGCGAACCGGCGGGACATACAAACATTGTGAAGCGCGAAGACGCTCAGGTGATAAACGATGCAGTTGAATGATTTGGGGTTTTCCTTCGCTGATGTGCAGTGGTTACTCATGGCTGCTATCGCTATTTACACATGGGTGATTGGTCGCGCCAGTGCATCTAATAAAGAAGTTGTGGAGCTACGTGAACGCGTAGTTGCACTGGAAGTGGATATGAAAAACATGCCGAGCGAAGCAACTGTGCGGGAGCTTATCGGTAGGTTAGAACGGTTGACCGCTCATAACGAAGGTACCAGTAAACAGCTGGATGCCGTGCAGCACAGTGTTAATCGTATCAACGATTTTTTGTTAAACCAGAGGTGAGTAATGAGCGAATTTGCCCAATTTCTCCGTGAAGACCAACGCCTCGTAATTTTGCGCGTGCTGGCCACTATGCCAAGTTACACCGCAAACAGTAGTGTGTTGATGACCGGGCTAAATCATGTTGGCCACAATCCGAGCCGCGATCAAGTAAAAACTGAAATTCGTTGGCTGGAGGAACAAGGCTTAGTAACCGTAGAGACTGCATATGATCTATTGATCGCACGCATCACAGAGCGTGGTAGCGATGTAGTAGCTGCTCGTACCGTCGTGCCAGGCGTTAAAAAGCCGGGGGCGTAACATGGGTCGAAAATCAGGAATCGACAAGCTGCCGGAAAATATCCGCAGCCACATTGAACGGCGGTTGCGTGAAAACGAATTGACGTTGGACGAACTCATCGACGACTTACGTTTGGCATTCCCTGAAGAGACATTGCCAAGCCGCAGTGCATTAGGCCGCAAGCGTATGGCGTTCGATGAAATGGCCAAAAGCATGCGCGAGATCGATGCCGCCAGCCGTGCATTGGTTGCAGAGATGGGTGAAAGCTTTGATGACCGCAGCGGTGCATTGCTCGCCCAAGCCGTTACCACCCTCGCTACTAATGTGGCATTTCAGCGCTTGCAAGATGAACCAGAAGAACTGGATGTTGGCGATGTATTGAAACTCGCCCGCACTGCTCGTGCCGCACAAGAGGCGCGAAACCTCAGCCTTAAAGAGCGGATGCAAATTGAGAAATTAGCCCGTGAAAAATTACTGGCTGAACAATCCGATAACTTGGAAAAAGAAGCCAAGCAACAAGGCATGACTGAAGATCAGGTGCAATTCTGGCGTGAACGTGTGCTGGGGATTAAATAATGACAGCGGCAATAAAACCTTTATCAAGCACTGTTCGTGTCGTTGAGTGGGAAGAGCTGCCGCCGCGCGCACGCGATATCCCAACCAACTTAAATGCGTTAGTGGATGGTGTGCTAATGGCGCACCAGGCACACGCACTCAAGTTGCGTAAGCAGTATTCCATTTGTGTTTTTCCTAAAGGCCGCCGTACTGGTATTACATTTGGCGTGGCACAAGACAGCGTGTTTGATGCTGCCGCTAGCAAAAGCGCAGGGGGCGATAATGTTTATTATATTGGCGACACCAAGGAAAAGGGTCTTGAGTTTATTGGCTATTGCGCAAAGCTGTCTCGTGTTGTTGGCGAAGCACAGCGCCAAGGAATCTCCGATATCGAAGAGTTCCTTTTTGAGGACGTTGATGAAAAAGGAAACTCCAAACACATCACCGCCTACCGCATTCGCTATTCATCAGGTTTTCAAATCACTGCACTTTCGTCGCGCCCGGCAAACATTCGTGGTTTGCAGGGAAAAGTTATTATCGATGAGGCGGCATTTCACCAAGATGTACAAGGCGTACTGGATGCTGCCACAGCGTTGTTGATCTGGGGTGGTTCCATCACTGTCATCAGTTCTCACAACGGCAAGAACAACGCATTCAATCAGCTGTGCAAAGACGTTGAAGCCGGTCGCTATGGCGATGATGCGATTGTTTACACCATTACATTTGACGATGCAGTGACTAATGGATTGTACGAACGCAGCTGCATGATGAAAGGCACAACACCTACCGCTGAATCAAAAGAAAAGTGGTACAAGAAAATCCGTAACGCTTATGGTCCACGCAAAGCTGCAATGCGTGAAGAGCTGGACGCAATGCCACGCGATGGTAATGGTATTTGTATTCCTGGCGTTTGGATCGAGCGTGCAATGACCGAAGAGCGTCCGATTCTGCGCCTGACTTTGGATGATGATTTTGTAGCCAAAGACCCGGATTACAGAAAGGAATGGTGTAATGAATGGATTATGCGGAACATCAACCCGGTGCTTGCAACCTTGCCAAAAGACTTACGCCATATAGCCGCGCAGGACTATGCGCGCCATCGCGACTTCTCAACAATTCCCATTGGCACTATCGAGCAAAACATGAAGCTCTCAGTGCCGTTCGCCATCGAAATGAACAAGGTTCCCGCTAAACAACAGGAACAAATTCTGTGGCACACCCTGCGAGGCCTTCCCCGCTTTAGTGGTATCTCGATGGACGCTACGGGCAATGGTGAAACGATGGCCGAATACACTGCCGATGAATTTGGATCGCAGTATGTCCATCAGATCAAATTGAATCAGGCTTGGTATGGCACATGGACCCCAAAGCTGCGCGATACATTTGAAGACGAAATGATCGACTTGCCACGCGATGAAAACATGGCGAGCGATATCCGTTGCATTGAAGAGGTCAACGGCATTCCGATGATCGTTAAGGCCCGCAAGGCGGATTTGAAGGATCCTGAATTATTCCGCCACGGTGACTTTGGTTGTGCGCTGATTCTGTTAAACCATCAGAAGTTAAACATTGCGTCTCCAATTGATTTCGCTTCTACCGGCACACAACGTGCCAGCAATGACACCGATGGCTATCGCGGTCATGGCGGCAGCAGTCGTCGCACCAATACTGGAGGGTTCCGCTAGTGAACTACGAACAAACAAAAGCAGGCATCCTGGTACCCAAAAATTCATCACGCCCGGAGATGCGCGAAGTAGCAACCACTCGCGATGGCCGCGATATTACACGCGGTTACGTTGACCCGTTCATGCTGCAGCAATCAACCGACTCAGTGTTGCAATTGCGCGGCGGTGGTGATTACAAAATTTACAAAGAGGTATTGCGTGATGACCAGGTGGCGAGTTGCTTTGGCCAGCGCCGCTTGGCTGTGGTGGAAAAAGAAGTTCAGGTAGATGCCAGTGGCACTGGTCGTGCTGACAAGAAGGCCGCTGACTTTATGCGTGAACAATTAACATCGCTGCCATTTGATCGTATTACCGACAAGATGCTGTATGGCGTTTTCTACGGGTATGCTGCATCAGAAATTATGTGGGCGCGTGATGGTGCCAATATTGTTATTGACACTATTAAGGTTCGTGATCGGGTACGGTTTGGATTTGATGGCTTTGGTAACTTGCGCTTAAAAACGTTTGCCCAGCCCGATGGTGAGCTGCTGCCTGATCGCAAGTTCTGGAGCTTCAGCACCGGTGCTGATCACGACGATGAACCCTACGGTTTAGGTCTGGCGCATTGGCTGTACTGGCCGGTGTTTTTCAAACGCGCTGGTATTCAATACTGGATGATTTTCCTTGAGCGATTCGGCCAGCCAACAACTGTGGGTAAGCACCCGACCAATGCAACAGATGCGGAGAAGCGCAAGCTGTTGGATGCGTTGGAGGCAATCGCCACCGACACCGGCATCACTGTTCCCCAGGGAATGGAAATTTCATTTCTGGAAGCGGCGCGCAGCGGCGTAGCGGATTATGTGAAGCTTTGCGAATACATGGATGCTGCCATTGCAAAAATCACCTTGGGCCAAACCGCGAGCACACAAGGCACGCCGGGCAAATTAGGCAATGACAAGCTGCAAGGCGATGTGCGGGAAGATTTGATTAGCGCTGATGCTGACTTGGTCTGTGAAAGTTTCAATCAGACCGTTGTGAGATGGTTGACCGAGTACAACTTCCCCGGTGCAAAGCCGCCTCGCGTTTATCGTGTGACTGATTCAGAAGATGATCAAAATACAAAAGCCGAGCGCGATAGCAAAATCCACTCAATGGGCTTTAAGCCAACACTTAAACATATTCAAGATGAGTATGGTGGTGATTGGGTTGAGCAAAACAACACAGTGCCACCAGGCACTGGCGACCAACCTCAGCCCAGTAAAACAACCGATGAGCCTGCAACAGATCAACTCGTTGATACAACAGGTTTGGATTCTGTACAGCAAGCAGCTTTGAATGGTGCACAAATCAAATCGCTCTCTGATGTGATTGCATTGGTGCAACAGGGGCAGCTGGATCGTGAGCGCGCTTACGCATTGATTGAAGTTGGTTTCCCTGCAATTTCAAAAACGCAGATCGAACGGTTGTTGGGTGATGCTGTAAAAAAAGCAGTACAAGTGCCAGGCAAAGCGGAATTTGCGGATCCTGATACAAGCCGTGCTACCACACTCACTGATCAGCTGGATGACACGCTGCAATCTGTTACTGATGTGTGGATTAACCGCATTCGTGACCTGGTGATGAATGCAGAGAGTTTGGAGGCGATACGTGATGGCCTTGCTGAACTGCTGCCCAACATGAGCATTGAGGAGTACTCAAGTGTCATGACTGAAGCACTGCGCCTGGCAGAATTAAATGGGCGCAGTGAAATTATGGATGAGGTGGCACGTGGAAATTAAAGCGTTCAGTTTGCCCTTCGCTGAGCAGATTGAATTCTTCCGCCGCAAGCTGAATCTGCCCACGCAAAGCTGGACTGATATTTACCGTGAGCAAAACGACTGGGCATTTGTTGTGGCCGGTGCAAACCGCAATGCCATCGTTTCTGACTTTCGCACGGCAATTGAAAACGTGATTGCGGAAGGTGGAACGCTGGAGGACTTCCGTAAGGATTTTGACCGCATCGTTACTACCCATGGCTGGAGTTACAACGGTGGCCGTAATTGGCGTAGCCGTGTGATTTATGAAACGAATTTAAACAGCAGCTATATGGCTGGCCGTTACCAGCAAATGCTAGCCGTGAGTGAGCGCCGTCCATTCTGGCGTTATGTGCACAGCGGTAGCGAAAACCCACGGCATGATCACTTAAGCTGGAATAATCTGGTATTACGTTTTGATAACCCGTGGTGGCAGACACATTACCCCCCGTGTGGCTGGGGTTGCGACTGCGGCGTGCAAGCGCTGAATGAACGCGATATGAAAAGCATGGGGTTGCAGTTGGGTGAAGCGCCGCCGATGGAATGGGAGACGCGCGAGATTGGAAAGCGCAGCCCTAACGGCCCAACAACGGTACGTGTCCCAAAAGGGGTCGATCCCGGCTTTGAGCATGTGCCAGGGCAATCACGTTTGGAAAGTGCAGTGCCGAAGCAACGCACAGCGCCGCCGTTGCCTGGCACAAGCGAGAACATTGTGCCAAATACACGCGCACGCGATGTGCTACCGCGTCCACGCCCATTGCCCAATATCAATGTGAATAGCACAGACACATTTTTGAAAGAGTTCGGCGCAACGCTGGAACAACCTGCAATATTTAAAGATGCAGGTGGTGAGCGGATTGTTGTGGGTAATGAGATGTTTGCTGCTGCGCAACGTGTGGATCCACAACAGTTGCAGCTGCTATCGCAAGCATTGAAATTGCCCGATGAGATTTGGACCTTCATTGAGTGGCATGAGCAATCAAAGAGTTCATCTGTGCGCCGCCGTTATTTAGCGCGGTTGATGTTGCCAGGCAATGCCCAACCCGTCTCTGTTGTAGTTGAATTGGGTAGCGATGGTTGGACGGCAATCACATCACTGACTGATGCTAATTTAGCGATTGACGATTTGCGGGTTGGCGTACGTTTATTTGCGCGGGGTGACTAATGGCCGGTGCCAGTTTTGAGTACGATGATGCAGCTGCCCAGGAACGATTAAACCAGCTGCAGGAAAAGCTGGGGGATTTAACTCCGGCTCTACAGGACATTGGCGAATACTTGATGAACTCGCACCAACAGCGATTTAAAGATCAAGTAGCACCAGACGGTACTCCTTGGGCGCCGCTCAGCCCAAGCTATCAACGCAACAAAGCAAGGAACAAAAACCGGATATTGGTTCTGAATGGATACTTGGAGAAAAGCTTTCGCTACCAGGTTGGTAATAACGAATTAAATTTTGGAACCAATGTGCCCTATGCTGCACACCATCATTTCGGTACCAAGCCCTACACTATAAAACCGAAAACCAAAAAGGCGTTGGCATTCGGTGGTGCGGTAGTTAAGAAAGTGAATCACCCTGGATTAAAAGCGCGGCCACTGATCGGTGTGAGCGAAGCGGATACAGAAGAAATTTTGCGGCTTCTGGATGAACATTTGGAGCTTTAACAAACCCCGCTTTAAATCGCCCCTGTTACGCGCAGGGCAAAATGGCTACGGATGCCCAACTTTGCACCTGCCCCCGTTTTATAAAACGATTCAGGGGGCTTCCTGCGCGTAAAGTTATACTCCGTTTGCTTCCCCAAGTATTTTTCTCTGCAATACCCATCTAACAGGTTTTGACCGGCGTCAAAATACAAAATCAAATCCCCCGCGTAATCTGACCTCAACACATTAAAAACGGTTGAGAGCAAACCCATGGCAACAGCCAAAAAATTATTGGAAATTTTTCGCCCAGGTACATTTGTATCCGTGGAAGGGCAGCGAATTTCATTTAGCGATGCAGACGTTGCTGCAACGGTTGCGGCTTACGATGTTGCCAAGCACAAAGCGCCGTTGGTAATCGGTCACCCCAAAATTGACGACCCGGCCTATGGTCATGCTGTTTCTCTTTCACTGGGCCGCAACAATGTTGTGCTCGCCGAACCCGCCAATGTGGATCCCAGTTTTGCCGATGCGGTTAACAACGAACGCTACGACAGCATCAGCGCATCCTTTTGGTCACCTACTAACCCGCGTAACCCAGTGCCTGGTGTTTGGTATGTCCGCCACATCGGTTTTTTGGGCGCCGTTCCCCCTGCTGTTCCGGGTTTAAAACAACCGTCGTTTGCCGATGCAGACGATGCCGATCTCATCACCATCAATTTTGCCGACTCACAGGAGCCAACCATGGGCACACCAACGCAAGCCGAACTCGATAAACAAGCGCAAAAACTAAAAGACGATCAAGCCAGCTTTGCTGATCAGCAAGCTGCACAAAAGAAACTGGCAGACGATTTGGCTGCTCGTGAAAAAGCACTTGCCGCGAAAGAACAGAAAGCCCGTGAGGACGAAATTAATTCGTTCGCTGAAGGGCTGATCAAAAGTGGAAAGCTGTTGCCGGTAGAGAAAACCGGAATGGTCGCATTGTTGGGGGCATTACCTGCTGACCAAGAAGTGAGTTTCGCAGATGGCGACGGCAAAACCGTAAGCCAGGCAAGTGCGGATGTGTTGCGTAACTTCCTGACCAACTTGCCGCCACGTGTTGACTTTGCAGAGCATTCAGCGCGTGAGGAAGGTGAGCAAGTTCACGATGCCAGTTTTGCAGCACCGGATGGCTTTACTGCCGACGCAGAGCGGATGGAATTGCACAAGAAAATTCAGGCTCATGCAGACAAGCACAAAATGAGTTACGCCGATGCAGCTCGTGTAGTGGGCCGTTAAACCCGGAACTAGATCGGGCTAATCGTTACATATTAATTTTCATTTTAACGAGGTTTTTTATGAGCACGCAAAAACTTCCTGTGCTGTCAGTCACTCGCAAGGCGACTGCTGCGCTTACCAAGTATCAGTACATCACAGCCTCTGGTGCTGTTGCCGCAGCTGGTGCTGCTGGTATCGGTTTGGTGGTTACCGATGCAGACAGTGGTGATGACATTACTGTCGATGTTCTTGGAACAAGTACCGCAATGGCAGGCGCTGCTGTAGCTAATGGTGCGCGTTTGCAGGTTGGTACCGGAGGCAAATTAATTACAGCAACCACCGGCGTTCCAGTAGCACAAGCATTAGAAGCAGGCACGACCGATCAACCATTTGAAGTGTTGCTGTTGCCAGGCCTTTCCGCTCCGGCTTAATCGCTCATTTAGTTTTTGGTGCACGTTTTCCTAACAATTTTTTAACTCAATGGAGTTACAGCTATGTCTAAAGCAGGTTCTCAAAATCGGGTTGTCGATCCCGTATTAACTAGCGTTGCAATCGGCTATACCAATGGCGCGTTTATTGGTCACTTCTTATTTCCACGCGTTCCTGTTGGCGTTCGCGGCGGCACTATTCTTGAGTTTGGTAAAGAAGCCTTTAAGCGTTTTGCCGCTCGTCGTTCACCAGGTTCAGGTACAAAGCGAATTCGCTTTGGTCACGAAGGCAAGAAGTTTGCCTTGACTCAAGATTCACTGGAAGGTGTTGTACCGCGCGAGGAGCTGCAAGATGCAGAGCAAACGCCTGGTATCAATCTTGGATCTGGAGCAGTTACTAGCACATTGGACATCATGCTCAATTTGCTGGAGGACGAACAAGCAACTATTGCGCGCAATCCTTCGAATTACAGCACTTCTAATAAGCTGGATTTAACTGCAAGTAGCTGGCGCAATCCAGATCGCAATCCGTTAGAAGATATAGCAGCAGGTCGTGTTGCTGTCGCAAACAAAATTGCCAAAAAACCTAACACGTTGGCATTAAGTGAATCTGCGTATGAAGCACTTCGCACAAACCCTCACGTATCTGGAAAATTCTCAGGTATCAAAGCCAGCGCTATTACTGAAACCGACTTGGCTGCTGTAATCGGTATTGAGCGTGTGGTAGTTGGTAGCGCATTAATTGAGCCTGTAGGTGGTGGCGAACCGGCACCAACGTGGGGCAATGACGCTGTGTTGGCTTACACCGATATTGGTAGCGTTGCAGATCGTGGTCGTCCTAGTTACGGCTACACATACACACTGAATGGCAATCCATTTGTTGAACCAACTTATTACGACAATAACGCAAAAAGTTGGATATACCCCGTCACCTATGAACGCTCACCTGAATTGACTGGTGTTGACGCTGGCTACTTGTTTATCGGTGCCGGTGCTGATTACACCGGCTAACCGAGTCAGCCATGACACCCAAGGACGGGGCTTTTAACCAATTTTTTCAAGCAGGTGAATCATATGAATCGCACGAAAATGTACGTTGCGCTCTGCGCAGTCGTAATTGGCAAGAAAATTATCGCTGCCGGTAAACCAATTCCCTCCGATGTTAGCGCAGCAAAAATTAACGCATGGCTTGGTAATAATTCCATCGAAGAAGTTGATGTTCCCGAGCCAAGCGCTGAAGCACAAGCGGCTGCAATTGCTAAAGCAAAAGCGCAGGCTGAGCGCGATGAATTAGAGCGTCGTGCAACCGAACTTGGTATTTATCAACCATATGCACTTAACGATGAAGGGTTGATTGCTGCCATCGCAAAAGCGGAAGCAGAGGCCAAGGCCAATACAGTTGCAACAAATGATTCGGTGGCTGGCACCCAAACCATCACGGGTGATGGAACTGGCCAAAGCCTGCCTGATGCTTCTAATACCGAACAGGAAGCGGAAGGTATCGCTGGCGAAAAAACAGCAATCATCAAACGCGCTGTTTTACCAGAAGAGCGCTCTGTTGAACTCGGTGCGTTAAGTGCAGCTGCACTGAAAAAAGTTGCTGGTGAATTGAAAGTTGCTGGCGCTGCTCAAATGAAAAAAGAGCAGCTCGTAGAAGCGATTATGGCAATTGAGTTTGCACCAAAAGAATAAATCACCAACGGCAATAAAAGGATTGCGACAAAGGTAATGCCCCGCAAACCAGCACCACAGGACGTGGTGCGCGGGTAAACAAATTCGGAGTTCTCATGGCTTACATCACTCACCAACAATTGCTTGATCGCCCCGGCTCCCGTGAGCTGGCCGAAGTAGCGAGCAATGAAGATGGCGACCTAGTGCCTTACGAGCTAATTGCACTCACGTTAAGTGGTGGTGACCGCAGCGCATTTGATGCAGAGCAAATTGCCGATGCCGATGCAGCACTTGCGCGCATTGACGATGCAGTAGCCGATGCCGATGGTGTGATTGATGGGTACCTGCGCAAAGCAGGCTACCAATTGCCACTCTCCCAGTGCCCCGCTTGGTTGTTGTCTGGTGCCGTGCGATCACTCGCTACTACCTGCATAAAAACCGCCGGACATTAGAGAGCGACGACATGATTGTGCGCGATTACAAAGACGCGCTGCGCCTCCTGGAGCAAACCGTTAGCGGCAAGCTTTCCCTGGGCGCGGATGATGACGTAGTAGAGACCGGTGCAGGCATGCCGCAGGTAACCAAAGGCAGTAGCCGTATGCGCGATGCTCTGCGAGATTTTTGATCATGGATTTTTTTGACTCTCAATTAATCATCGAGCATTTAAAAGATCCGGCGTTTGGATTTGAAAAAGTGGAAGGTGCTGCCGAGTATGCCGCCGTTGAAAAGATCGGTAGTTTTAGGCACAACACTTTGTATGTAGTTGTATCAAGGGAACGCAATAAAAGCCCGGGCAAATCGGCAGTTTCCAAGCGCGCTATTGCGGAAGTCAACTTTGGAATTATCTCAGTCGGTAGAAATTACCGGGACGCAACCGGCGCAGCAGCTCTACAAGATATTGGCCCCGTAATTGGCAGGGTTCGAAAAGCAATTTTAGGTTGGACTCCTGCTGGTTGCCTAGAGGCGTGTCAATGGTTAGAGGGGTACGTACAGGACTACGACAAAACCAATCTACTTTGGGTCGATGTTTTTACTACCAGTTACACCATAGGCAATTAACCCGTATTCCCCAGATTATTTTCAATCACGTAACAGGAGGCCATCATGGCTTTTGCAGTTAAACACAAAGAAATGTCTTACATCGGTGTTGGCGCCATCTATCTGGAGCTGCTCGGTAGTGCTGGCGGCTTACTCAATATTGGCAACTGTAGCCAGCTGGAATATGCATTCGATGAAGAAAAACAGGAGCTGCCGAATTACATGACGCCTGGCGGCGGTAACGCCAACGTGCAAAGTAAAATCAGTAGTTTTACTGGCAGCGTAGTACTACATGACTTTACGGCTGAAAACCTTGCTCTTGCGTTGCGTGGTGCCGTTACTGCTGTGACGGCGGGTACTGTAACGGATGAAGTTCAACAGTGCGCGGGAGTCGATGGCGAACTGATTCCTTTTGACTTTCCCATTGACCATGGCGCTGCCATCACCGTTAAAACGGCTTCCGATGTGGCTCTGTTATTAGATGAGGATTACACGATTACCTCAACCGGTATTGTTGTGATCGGCGGCGGTGCTATTACCAACGCTGGTGTGAAGGTCAGTTACACCAAAGCGGTTGGCGCAATCATGGAGGCGCTGGTTGCATCCGGTCAGGAATTTCGCCTGCACTTTGATGGTGTGAACGATGCACAGAGCGGAAAACCGGTAGCCATCACCAACCATCGTATTAAATTTTCGCCTACCAGTGGCCTCGCATTTTTGGGTTCCGAGTTTGGCGAAATCCCCTTGTCCTTCGACGTACTGAGTTCTTCCACTGTTGTTGGAACGGGCTTATCAAAATACATGCGTATCGCCCAGGCAACTTAACAATAACTGCAATCCCATCTGCTGCGGCGGATCAATCAAGGCACCGCAGGGTGCCTTTTTTGTTAGTGAATAGAATTCTGGATTAATCATGGCCGTTAAAGACTCTGTTTTAAATTTCATCATCAAAGCCAAGAACATGGCTGGTGATGTTGTTTCCAAATTTCGTGATGACGTAAAAGCATTGGATACCACCAGTGCCGATGCCAGTAAGTCTGTTGACGCACTGGGCGCAGCAGCAGAGAGCTTGGCCAAAGACGTCAGTAGTGCAAGCACCGGTACCGAATCACTTAATACCACGCTCAATGATGTCAGTGAAAATGCCAGCGATGCAGCGCAATCGCTGGATGATGCTGATAGCTCAATGAGTGAAATTGCCAGCACGGCAAAAAGCGTTGACGCTGCAAGTGCTGCCGCCAGCAAATCAGTAAATGATTTGGGTGATGCCGCACAAGAATTAGCTAACAACACCGGTAGCGCGAGCGCGGGTGCCGAGTCACTCGTGAAGGCGATTAACGATGTTGATAACGGCGATGCAGCTCAATCGCTATATGAACTGAGCGATTTCCTAGAAAAATTGGCCGAACACGCCGCCAGCGCTAGCACCGGTACAAGCAAACTGAATTCGGAACTAGATGGCGTTAGTGAGAATGCTAGCGATGCCGCCAGCGCTTTAAAAAGTGCCGACTCTTCAATTGATAGCATCACTACTGCCGCAAACCAAAGTGCCACCGCAGCGGATAAAGCTGGTACCGCTGCCACCAAATTGGCGCAGCGATATGACGCCGCAGGTAAGCCGATTGAAACTACCCGCCAGGAAATTAAAGCAACCAACGATGAGTTAAAAGATACCGAAAGCAGTACTGCAAAAGCGGGCACATCCATTGGTTCGTTCACCAAGCGTTTACTCGCATTGGCTGCTGCGGCTGTGGGCATCCACACGATTACCAATGCGTTTAAATCCATGTTTGAAACAGGCGATAAATTTGAGCGCCTGTCACTGCAAATGGAACAAACCATGGGGTCGCTCGCTGCGGGTGAGCAGGCTACCGAATGGGTAAAAGATTTTGCGAAAAATACGCCGCTGCAATTACAAGAAGTTACCGATACTTTTTTGCGGTTGAAAAACTTTGGGCTGGATCCTCAAGCGGGCGCGATGCAGGCCATCGTGGATCAATCCGCAAAACTAGGTAAAGGCTATGAAGCTGTAGAAGGTATTTCCCTGGCGCTCGGCCAGGCCTGGGCAAAGCAGAAATTACAAGGCGAAGAGATTCTGCAACTGATTGAGCGCGGTGTTCCCGTGTGGGATCTGCTGGCCACCACCACCGGCAAAACCACTGCCGAAATACAGAAAATGTCGGAAGCAGGGTTGCTGGGGCGCGATGCAATCAAAGCCATGATTGATGAAATGGGCAGGCAAAGCGCCGGTGCTGCAGCGCAAAACATGAGCCTGCTGTCTGGCTACATCTCAACCCTTAAAGATGAGTGGCAGCTGTTCTTAAATGAGATAGCCAAATCTGGTGCATTGGATTATGCAAAGGAGCAGTTGCGTCAATTAATTCAATACATCCAAGAGCTGAAGGCGAATGGCGAATTGCAGCAATGGGCGCAGCGTATTAGTGATGGTTTTATTGCTCTTGCAGAAGCCACTAAAGCGGTAGTGATTGGCATTAAAGATAATATTGGCGCCCTTGCTCTACTTGCAAAAGCGTATGCCACGGTGAAACTCATTGAATTTGCTGGTGATGCGAAAAACCTCGCTAGTGCCTTGGGTGTTTTGGCGAGCAGAAAAAAAGGGGTAACAGACCAGGCAACGCTGCTTGCTACTGCGATGCGCGCAATTCCATGGATATTCGTCGCTGATGGTGCGGCAAAGGCGATTGCAGCCTACAACGAGTTACGTGAGGCCAAAGCAAAACTGGCTGCCTCTCAAGCGATTGAAAATAAAGCCCAGGCTGAAGCCGCTGATCGCATCGCCGAGTTCAATGCACAAACCGGCCTTGCAGTTAAATCTCTTGATGAAATTATTGCGGCGCAAGACGCGGGTACTGTTGCCATTGATGAATACACTGGGAAGTGGCGTTTGGCTACAGACCAAATTACAGAGGCCGAGAAAGCAGAGCGCGCTCAAGTTGCTGCAATGAAAGATGCGCAGCAAGAGCGGCAAAGTTATCTCGCTCAAGTCGATACGCTGCTAAACAAATTCTCACAAGTCAAAACCGCCGGTGGTGATGTCAGTGAAGCGATAGCCGCTATTGCGACAGAGGCGCAGCGGGGTGGACAAGGTGGCATTCAAGCGCTGGCAACTGCGATACAAAACATCGCTTTTGAGGGCAGGCCACCAAAGAGCAACTGCAAAACGGCTTGGCTGCGTTTCTGAAAGACCTGAGCACTGAGCAATACACAGCGTTTGGCAAATACATTGAAGAAGCGCTCGCGAAAGTACAGAGCGGTGCCAGCGGTGCACATGCGAGCTTGGGTGCATTGAGTGCACTCATGAATGGCGACATGCGCGCCGCTGCACAGCGTTTAGGTGTTGATGTCGGTGAAGTACTCACCGGTATTGATAAAGAGAGCGCTGCTGCTATATCCAATTTTACTGCCCTCGCACAAAAGCTGAATGAGACCTCTGTCGCCGGTGAAGACACTAATAAAATCTTAAAAGCTGGTTTACTGGCAACACTCAAAAGCCTGGACACAAAACAGGAAATTGATGCGACCAGATCTGCACTGCAGCAGCTTGCTGCCGATGGGGTTATTACCCAAGAAGCATTGGTTGGGCTAAACGCGCAGTTGGATCAACACGCCAAAAACATTCTGACAAATGCGAATGCTCAGAAAATGGCAACCGATGCTAACAAGGAGGCCGCCAGTTCATGGGGGATGATCTCTGTCGCATCCAACGATGCTGCACAAAAAATGCAGATTGTTGGTGGTGCTGCCAAATGGTTGCAGGATGTTTATGCAGAGCTACGCGGCGAAATTGAAGCGCTGGGCCCCGCAGCATTGGCTTCATTTGAAAAGCTGCAAGGGGTACGGCCTAACACGGCTCCAATCACAGGTGATTTTGCTGAACTGAAGCAATCAATCAGTGATGCTACCAATGAAATTGATCGCTTACAAAAACTCGCCATGGGTGCTGACTTCACCGGCATCAGTCGCTACTTGCGCGATACCATGGTCAACGCTGAGATCGTCAAAAAAGAATACGCCGAGCAGCAGTTAGCTCTGCAACGTTTGCAGCAAGCCTATTCAGACGGCGCGATATCCGCCCGTGACTTTATTAACTCCGCACGCGGCGCTGCCAGCTCTACCAGTTTATTAAATCAAGCCGACCTTTCCGCACTGAAAAACCAGATCAAATCTGCCCAGGAGCAGATGGAGAGTTTTCGCGCATCCACCCAGGGCACGCTCAACAGTTTGCAAAGCGAATTAGCCAGCCTGCAGGGCAATGCGGAACGTGTTGCACAACTGGCGTATGAAGCGCGCATTGCTGACCTTAATGCAAAACTGGAAGACGCGCGGGCAACCGGTGATAAAGAGGCAATCACCAACGCTCAGCAAGCACTGAAAATTGCACAAGACATTTTCAACATCAAAAAGCAGCAAATCGCTGAAGAGAAAAAAGCCCAGGAACAAGCACAGGAAAAAGCGAGGCTTGAGGAAGCTGCACGGAAGGTGGAAGAAACAAAAACTCAACAGCAGGCATCGCAGCCCCAAACCCAACCGCAAGTGACACCACAGCCGGCCAATGTGCAGCGGATTGAAATAGCGTTGCCCAGTGGGCAAACGGCAAACCTCACTGGCTCTGCTGATGACATAAACAACTTACTGAATTTTTTAAACGAAGCCGGGTTGAGGTCAACACAATGATTTTGGGTGGCGTAGACATTACCGACAATTTTGTGTGGTCGGATGAATTTAATTACAACCAGGTTGAGCAATCGCAAGAGCGCAGCATTACCGGCGGCATGATTATTCAAGGTGGGATTAAACAATATGGCCGCCCGATTACCCTGGGTGAAAGCTGGCTCCCGCGTTTCATTGTTGACGCACTGTTCGCACTGGAAGCGACCATCGCCCCCATGCAATTAGAACTGGCAGATGGCCGCGAATTTACCGTGGTGTTTGATCGTTCACGCGGAGTGGCCGTGGATGCAAAACCCGTGGATGGCTATGTGCTGGCCGCGAACGACCCCAACTGGCAATACAAAGTCACCATCCGTTTATTGACCATTGAACCAACACCAGAACCAGAGGAACCATAACCGTGGCAATTACCAGTAATGACATAAAGTTGATGCAGTCTGAGCGACTGACCGAGGATTCTGATGGCGGTGGCCAGATGACAGGCCTGCCCGTGATTGATGGCGACATCAATAACTTGTTTGAAGATATTTCACGTGTGGATCGCACTTACGGTGATGTCAGCCTGCGTAAAGCGTTTTTAAAAGTGGATACGGCCACTGCTGATCTCTATTTGGACTCTCACGCGATTCTCAGCGCACAACCTGCTGACCCCAATGTCAGTGGATTGCTGTTCACTACCAGTGATTTTTATGACCAGCGATCATCTGCCAGGCAGCGTATTGAATCGTTTGTTGTTGCTGGCCCGGTGACTGGAATGTTTTTGCGGGGCACACAGTTACAAGGTCAGCGTGCGTTGATTGTTTATACGCCCTCGGTAAATAACTCCACTCCGCCGGAGATCGGCGAAACCTACATGCTGCAGTACAAACAGGATTTAAATACCCGCCAATTCGTTAAGGTATTAAATGTTCAGCAGTCGACAGAGCGATTCACCTACACGATTATCAATGGTGATATTCGAACCTTCACAGCGACGCAGTACATTATTGAGCTGTCGTCCGAGTTGAAGATGGACTACCCGGCAAGTGATCCACAGCCGCTGCCGAATAATGACAGCAAGCTGTACAGCACTCAGCCTGCAACATCGGCCAAGTATTACGGTACAACGGTGCTATCACAGCCTGCAGAGGCTGGTGCTACCAGTGTGCGAGTCGCTGGCACCTTTGCGCCCATTATCCCAACTGCATCCAGTGAGACGCCGGTAATTGATCAGCGCCCCGGTGGCTTCGTTAGTCAGATTGTGCCGTCTTCATCGCAAACCATTGCAATACCCGTAGTGATTGCTGCAAACACGCAAAGCGCACTACCAACACCGGTTGTGCCTGGCTCAGCATCATTCAGTGCGGGTGGCACTGCCTATGTTGATAAGGGCGGGAAGTTTGTTAACGCCAGTGGTGACGCTGGACCATTGGCCGGGTCGGCAATTGATTATCGAACCGGTGCTATCACTTGGGCCGGATCAGTATCGGCAACAGTCAGCTTTACTTATCGACCTGGCACGCTGCGTCAGCAATTACCGAATACCGGCAGTATTGAAATTGATGAAACCAATCGAAATTTTAACTATGTGCTGAGTATTGACCCGCCCCCTGCACCGACAACATTTAATGCGTCCTATCAATATCTGGGCAAATGGTACGAGCTGCAAGACGATGGCACCGGCACATTGATCGGTGATGGCTCTGGGCAAATTAATTATTCAACTGGATCAATTGTTTTAACACTGCAAGCACAGCCGGACGCTAACTCACTGATTTTTTATCGTTGGACGGATGCAGATTTGTATACCCCTGCTGCTGCCGACTCATTTGATGGCACAACACCCATCAACATTTATCTGGATAACAAAATGGTTGTGCCTGGAACGGTAACCATTAGCTGGACTAGCGGTACTGCAAAAACGGCAACTGATGCTGACGGTGTGATTAGTGGTGATGCCACTGGCCGTATTGATTACGCAACAGGAATTATTCGATTGACGGCAGCAGCAGTGCCTAATGCAGGTACCGGCTGGACGGTGCAATACTCACATAAAAATCAAAGCGAGTTAAAAACATCTAACGCGGTACCTAACAACACAACCAAAGCGGATATATCACTATCGGCGGGCGCGAATTGTGAGCCCGGATCAGTATCGTTCAGGCTCATAAAATCAATAAAGAAAACGGTAGTAAATGGTAGCGGTATTTTGCTGAGCACTACGTACTTTGATCTCTATCGCAGCATTACCGATAACGGTAATGGTTCGCTGATTGATCGCAGCTATGGGGAAAATACGGTTGTCGGCTCAATCAATTACACGACGGGGCAGATTGTAGTCAGTGGTAGTGCGTTCCTGAAAAACTACAACGAATAGGTGATTTATGACAATTAGTAACGTAGCAAAGCTATATCGATATGAGTCCGACAAAGTCGCTCAAAACAGAGCGCAATATACCCGTGAAACCGCGTTTGAGGTGATCCGTGCACACAATTGCGATGTCAGCTATCAGTTAGCTGCAGGTACATCGCAAACAGTGACAGAGGCAAAAACCATGGCTCAGTCACCATGGCGATTTGAGTTAATTGAACGCGGCCCAATTGTGCCTGGCAGCGTGATATTGCAGGTGGCGGGTGAACTGTTCTTTGATGATGGTGAAGGCAATATTGTGCGCAACTACTCGACATCAACGGGAGCCGGTACGGTAGTTGGTCTGATCGATTATGAGTCAACCAGGTGCACAATTGATAACTACACCGGCAGGCCGTTGACTGCAACGGTCACACCCATTGCGATAGTTGTGGGTGATGACTGGAGCGTACTAAATCGCACTACATTTCGCACATCCGCTGCGCCACTACGCCCAAATGGATTTAATGTGCGCGCTGATAATGTGGAGAGTGGTGTGCAGTACAACGGTCAAGCAGACAACCAGGGTGTGATAACGGGCGATGGAATTACCGGTGATGTCGATTTACAAAAAGGTCTAGCCGAAATTACGTTTCCTGCACCGGTACTTGCATCTACCGTTTTTTATAACGCGGTCTCGTACAAACAAATCCCATTGGATCCGGCCATTCTCGGTTTGGATCCAGTGCGCCTCCCGTCTGATGGCCGCGTCCCAATTCTGCGCGATGCAGATATTTTGGTTATCACTCACACCCAAAAAGATTTGGTAAATGCCCCAGCGGCAGGCTTGGTGGTTAACGCCGGGCGTGATCGTTTGCACGATGCCTGGTTTGAGGATTCGCAGGGTACTCGATTGGCACCAGCGCAATACACTCTGAATAAAGAAGTCGGTACCGCCACACTGGCCACACCGTTTATCGCGCAAGATTTGGAGAGTAATGCGCTCGTAGGTGATTTGTATTTTGTGCATCGCATCGATGACATGGCGCTCTGCACTGAAGCGCGTATTGATGGCACATTGCAGCTCGCACAACCGCTGTATCACGATTTCCCGGCGGATGATACATGGGTCGCGTCAGCGGTTTATTTGGGGAACTTGCGTGGGCGTGTTAAAGATTTCGCATGCTACGTAACAGATCCCGGTTACGGCGGCACGGGCACTCCATCCAATGGCCAATACAACCTGGTTAATTACCCAATTGCTATCGATAACCGTGGCAGCGTACCGGAGCGCTGGAAAATTATTTTCACAGGCACAACTGCATTCCGATTGCTGGGTGAACATCGCGGCCAAGTAGCGACTGGATCCACCGCTGCCGATTTTTCCCCTCTCAATCCGCAATCTGGGACACCGTTTTTTACTATCAAATCAGACGGCTGGGGTGGTGGCTGGGCAACAGGCAATACTGCAGTATTTGAAACAGAAGCCGCTGCAGCACCGCTGTGGTTAATACGCACAGTATTGCCAGGGCAAGCAACGGTGGAAGATGACTCGTTAAAAATTGAATTGCGTGGAGATCATAACTGATGACTGTAACTATTTATCGTTCCACTGATGTTGGTGCGCCTGCGCTGCCTGCAAACTCCAACTATGTAAAAGCCAGTTTTTTCATGGATATTATCAAGCAGTGCTTGGTGACGGGTTATGGTAGTAAACCAGGTGCGGGTTGGACATTGCGCTATGAAGATACTACTGCGAATAAACGCCGCTTGGCTGTGAGTAATGGTAATGGGGTGATGGAGTTTATTACGTGGGGCACAACAAGTATCGCCATGGTGATGTGGGACTCTATAACAACTCCCGGTACAGGGCGTCTATATGATGATAGTTTTGCTAGCGTGATGAGTACTGGGGTAAATGGATGGAAAAGTCCGCTAGTTGCAGCCCCAGGAACTGCAAGTGAAAACATCTTTGCTCTAAACGTGGTAAATATGCATACAGGTTTTGCTGCGAGTATTGCCTGGACGGTTTTTGCAAATGACAAATCAGTTTGGGTCTTATTTCACTATCCAGCGGGCTCTGCTGAATCAGAGGGCACCGATGCGTTATCTACGCTAAGTACTATTCATGTTCAATTATTCTTTGGCGCAGTAAAAAGTTCAGATTTAGCGCGTGATCAGGCTGGTAATTTTTTTGCTATGTCTCCGACTAGGGCACCTGCAAACGGCGCTAGCTCATCAGCGAGCGGCCTCAATCAAATTAGCTTTTATTGGGGTTTACGTACACCTCAAAATACAATTCCAGGTGTAGCAAATAATTCCATTTTTTCACTGGCTTCATGGGTTGATATTAATAATGCTGCAGTGAATCCGTATAGCTCTATACGTGTATTAATTCCTGTCGCTGTAGGCTACATAGGCACAGATGTTGTTAGGCCACCAGCCTTGGCTGGAAATAATGGTAATTATCTGTTCGGCGCTATTCCTGGATTAGCTCAATTCGCATCAGCGGGCAATCAGTTGCACTATTGGCTGTATTTAAATATAGAAAGAGGCGCTACGTGGAACATGCAGACATATACAGTCAATGGCATTGACTGGATGCCATGGACATTATCGGGCGGGTCCGCAAGTTTTGGGAATTGCGGAATTACTGATGACTACAACTGGTGGGCGTAAATGACTCTATCTGTCATACGTAGCGATGTAATTTTTAATAGTCAATTAGACTGGGTTGAACTGCCTGTCACAACATTCGACAGCGATCCAGACCCATTGCCTGTATTGCAAATTTATTCAGGCGGACTACAGCTGAATGCGCAGATGATTATTGAAACTGCCGGCGTCGTGAGAATCCCACGTAAGTTGTATCCAAGTTTTATCTCGTTCATCGGTCAAAAGCGTAACGAGTCAAAAGCATATATCGCGCTCAACGTCGATTTATTTGGTGCCGTTGTTTTTAATTTATATGCAGTTGATGAAAGCGGCAGTAGTGGTGGCGGCTCTGATGGTGATTACCGCGTAGCAGGCACTGTGAAAATAAATAGTGTTGCTGCGCAACGCGACCTCGTTGTTATCAGTGATAACCCTGGTGCGCGGGCAGTTGTCGGCGAGGGAGCGAGTGCTGGTGACGGTACATTCGATTTAACCTACAGCAACTGGGACGGCGCTGTATTCGTGGTTGCAGTGGATAATTACGGCGCTGATTTTATTGCCAGCGCAGCGCTCAATGCCGGTACTGTTGTACACCCAACTACACCCAATGGTTATGTTTATGTAGTAACCGAAGCTGGCACAACAGGAGCCGTTGAGCCAGCCTGGATCACTACCGGTTCGGTGGTGAGTGGCAGCGTAACATTCGCACCGCGTGAATATTATCGTCCTGTTGGTTGGGGGCCGCAAAAAGGCGCGCTGGTAGAGTAATGGCCTACATCATTGAACCCTGGAATGGCATTGCACTCAATTTAAGTGATGGGCCATTCACACACTCAAATCCACTGGCAATTGATTTAGATTTTGTGTGGATCAGCTATCCACCGTTCCCCTGGTTTAATCCATCCATCACCGTCGAATATTTAGCACCGATGTTTGCTGCCAGTGCTGCCAGCTCAACTAGTCATCTACAACAAACTGCCGCGATCAAAACTGATAATTCGCAATTCGTTTTGTGGGGAAACGCTGGGGCGACACAGCATAGTTCGCGCATTAGATTCAATGTGGCAAACACGAGCGACTGTGCAAGCATAGCGATGTGGACACTCGCAGATATTGCTGAAAGCCAACAAACTATGAACTGGGGTTACACCGCTACTGCTGACCAGCAACACACAGTTGTGTGGGGTGTTGCGCAACCGAGTGACCGTCGCGATTTCGTTAGCAGTTGGGTAATGAATACGCGCTACAGGGATCGCATCGCAAATATGGATTGGTTCAGTGTGAACTTGAACGGATTTGTATATGACGACAGTACAGCCATGTTGGCGCTACTCAATACCGATGCCCCGCTCGCAATCAATTTGGATTTTTCAGGTGTGCCCAACACATTAGGCAGTGCTACAAAAATCCGTTTGCAATTCGGCTACGTAAAGCCAAAACGCCCAAGTGTTCCGCACGACATCACCAGACATTTGACTGCCCGTAAAGCAACCCCACGCGATACAAGCCGACTCATTCCCTGGGGGGCAGGTACGAGTGTTTGGAACAACTGGAACCTGCCTTACCCAATTGATACGGGGCCACCAATTCCCCCCGATCCCGTCGACCCTCCCATCAGAAAAATCGTGTACTTAATTATGAACACTCTACAAATTACCGACGCTGCAACCGGCACCCCGCTCGATATCCAGGGCGTGAATATTTCAGTCGATATCGACTCATTAAGTTGGAAATTCTCTGGCACGGTTTATGGTCAAGGCACGCTGGATTTAGTGCGCCCGGACGAAAGCGGGATGAAGGATATTCGCGTCGTCATTAACACCCATGAATGGGTGTTTAGCATTGAGCGCTACACCAGTGACGAAAAGTTCCCAACAACTAAATTTTCAATCTCTGGTGTAAGCCGCACGCAATACATGGCGGCACTGTTTGCCCCAGTTCGGTCATACACCAACAGCAGTGCGACAACAGCAGCACAGGCCGCCAATGCGGAACTGGAGAACACCGGTTTTGCTCTGGTTTGGCCGACTGCGGGCGACGGCGATTTACCTGATTGGATTATTCCGGCAGGTGCGCTCAGCTACCGCGATAAAACACCTGCCCAAGTGGTTGCGCAGATAGTGACTACTGCGGGTGGGGTGATGATTCCGTCGATGAATGATGACAGCTGGATAATCCAACCGCGCTATAAATCATCGCCCTGGCAATGGGACGCGGTGACTCCCGATGCGGCCATTTATATAGGCATGGTGCGGAGCCGTTCTGCACGCTATGAGCCAGCACCAGCCTACGATTCGTGTTTTGTGAGTGGTGTTAGCCAGGGCGTATCAGTCGATGTTCAGCGTGCTGGTTCCGGCGGCCTGAATCCGATGCCTGACGTGCTGGATGATCTCATTACAGCTGCTGCACCGGCCATAAGTCGTGGCCGCAATGAGTTGGCCGCAACGGGTAATAAGGTTGTGGAGACGTTAAGCGTACTCATCCCCGAGCAAGGCGCCGCGCCTGGCATCCTGCGCCCAGGGCAGATCATCACAGTAACGCACGACAACCCGGACAGTGACTACGTTGGTTTGGTTATTGCGAATAGCATCAGCGTACAAAAGGCCGGTGGTGCTGAAATCTATCAATCAGTCACACTGGAGCGTCGCGCATGAGTACAGCAAACCCATGGGTCAAATTCAAAAGGCTGCTGCAGGGTGAAGGCCGTGCGGTGGTAACGGTCGTCAGCAATAATGGTGATGGCACCAGTACAGTGACTACGCGAGGCGGTGTTCCTATTATCGTGAAGGGCGAAGCTGTTTCATCAGGGGCAAAAGCGATGATTGAGGGCGGTGAGCTACGGTATGAGGTGCCCAACTTGCCTAGTTCTGTTGTGGAGGTGTGATAAGCTTCAGCGGCTATAACAACACTTAAGGAGTTCAATTATGGATGCAGCAGACATCAACCGCCCCAAACCCAGTAACAAGCCAAGGCTCAACCCCGGTTATACCCCTCAAAAAGTTAAGCCAGATCAAAAACCACAGGCTGCCAGGATGATCTTTTTACTGGGTGTCATCACCTTGGCCATGAGTGCGTTCCTTTCTATGTACACCTACAGGCTTTTTGACAACCCGCTGGCATTCTTATGCCTTTTCTCCGGAGTCGTGACTTTTGCCTTCTGTGCAGGGTTTTCAGCAATCATCAACCTACTTGATGAAATCCGTAAAAACACCGACAAGTAGTTTTGTATAGAGCAATTCTTTTTCAAATGGGGCAATAAGATGCCCCATTCATTTATCGCGCAAAAAGCCGCAATTTATCGCGCGCGGCATCATTTATAGCGGATGTTTGGTTATTGGGCGATTTTTGCCTTGCGCACTAACTGGATAAATTCAGTGCGGTAGCCGTAGTCATCCATGCCTTTATTGGCGCGCGCCAGTTCAATCACCTTGTCGTAAGTAAAATCACCGGCGTAAGGGTTGCCGCGCAGCAGTTGCGCAAATCCCGCGACTGCGGTGGCGAAATTGACTTCGCGTTGATGGAGCGGGCTGGTGCTGTTGTTGTTTGCGGTGATCGGCTTCTCTATCAATTGGGATTTTGGGTCGCCCGGTAATTTATAACGCAAGCGCAAGAAAGCATATTCGCTATTTTTTCCAGTAACCGGTGTGCTTTCTTTTTGATAACGGCTCTCTTCCAGTAATCCACTCTCTGCACCCACTGGGGTAATTTCATAAATCGCTGTCACCCGCTGGCCTGCGCCAATTTCTCCGGCGTCGACTTTGTCGTTGTTAAAATCCTCCTGCTTAAGTGCGCGGGTTTCGTAGCCAATCAAGCGATATTCCTTGACGGTATTGGGGTTAAATTCCACCTGGATTTTTACATCCTGTGCAATGGGAAATAACAGCGATGTTGCTTCTGTAACCAATACTTTTTGCGCCTCGCTCAGCGTGTCGATATAGGCCGCCGTGCCGTTACCGTTTTGCGCCAGGGTTTGCATTAATGCATCCTGATAATTGCCTTGACCAAAGCCGAGTACCGATAAATAAATTCCTTTTTCGCGTTTGCGTTCAACAAAATCCTGCAGGGCATCATCGTCAGTTTGGCCGACATTAAAGTCGCCATCGGTAGCGAGAATAATGCGGTTTACGCCGTCTTTATTGAAATTCGCTTCGGCCAATTGGTAGGCGAGGGCGATACCTTCGGCGCCCGCCGTACTACCACCCGCTTGCAAATTATTTAATGCGGCGAGAATTTTTTGTTTCTCGCTAACTTTTGTGGGCTCCAACACTGTGCCGGCTGCCCCCGCATAAACGGCAATGGCAATGGTGTCGTCGGGTTTTAGTGTATCCAGCAGCAAACTCATGGATTGTTTCACCAGCGGCAATTTGCCGGGTTCGTCCATCGAACCGGACACATCCAGTAAAAACACCAGATTGGAGCGCGGGATTTCACTCGCTGCCAATTGATAACCCTGAATGCCAATGTGGATTAATTTATTACCTTTCGTCCAGGGGGAATCCATGACGTTGGTGTAGGTTGCAAAGGGCGTTGTCCGATCTTTGGGTGGCGTGTAGGCATAATCAAAATAATTAATCAGTTCTTCACTGCGCACGGCATCCTTGGGTGGCAGTTGACCATTGTTGAGCATGCGTCGCACAAAACTGTAAGAGGCGGTATCCACATCGATGGAAAATGTAGACACCGGGTTGGCGCTCACGGCGATTACACCGTTTTCATCCACATCGCTAAAGCGATCGCGAAACTGTGGCGCGGGCTGCGCAAGGCTATCCTGCACTGCGTAAGCGGGTGCTGGTACGGAGAGCATCATGGGTTGCGCATCGGCCATCATTTTTGCTGCCGGTGCTGCTGCATAAGCTTGCTTGCTGCGCGCCAATTGGGCGGATTCCAGGCGTGCCATTTTTTTCGCTTGCTCTTCAGCTAATACTTGTTGTGCACCAGTGATGACAACTTCTTCAACGGCGTCGTGTTCGCTGGTGTGTGGTGTATTCAAGGGCAGGCTGGATACAGTCGCTGTCACATCGCTGAGCGATGGATCAATCATTAGCTGTTGCATAAATGTCAGCCCGGCAACAACGGCAAGGCTGGATGCTGCAATACCGGAGACAATGACCGGTTTTTGCCAGAAGGGGCGATTATCAAAACCTGTGTTATTGGTTGCGTTATTCATGGAATGAGTCCCGTGATGGTTGGTGTCACGGGTAAGACGCAAGTGCTGCAATAATCCTTGGAAACGATTCGATTTTTTTTCGGTGTTGCTGTGCTGCGCAGCGCTATTGTCCTGCGCAACGCTATGTTCTGCTGTGTGCTGCGCATTAAACGCCGCCATGGCTGCTGCCATATGACGCGCTTTAACATCGGCATCCGGTGCAGGGGGGGCTGTTGCAACAGGGCTTGCAGGTCGTGTTGGTTCATATCGCTGTCATTCATAGGCTTTTTGTTCATAGGGAAGGCTCCCAACTGCCATCGGAATCTTGTTGCCGGCGCTGAAGTTGTTTGCGAATTTCATGCAATCGCCAGGACACGGTGGACTCTTTCAGGTGCAGCACTTCAGCGGCTTCGGCATGGCTTAAACCTTCACCGTGCACCAGCAAGGCCGTCTCTTTGAAACCCTCGGCCATCTGATCGAGTAGGTGCAGCAATTGCTGCAAATAGATACTGTTTTCGGCCCGCTGATCGGGCGCTTGCTCTGGTTCTATCCAGTTGTCGATATTGTCGTATTGGTGGCGCTGCTGGCTTTTGTGCCAATCCTTGGCGCAGTTAATAACCAGTCGATAAAGCCAACTGCTAAACGCTGCTTCAAAACGAAATTGGCCGATGGACTGTGCGAGTTTTATACATGCGAGTTGAGTGATGTCTTCTGCATCGCTGCGATGACCACACCAGCGATAGGCAAAACGGAACATAGTGTCGTAATGCTGCGCCAACAATTGCGCAAAGGCCGCACCATCGCCCGCTTGCGCGTGGCGAATCAGCGTGGGGTGATCCGCATCAGTCATAGCATTTCCATGGCGGTCAAAGAGAATCGGAGAAAGAAAAAGGCTGGTCATATCCCTTGGACGAGCCTTTGGTGCAAATCCTTGGTAACGGCGAAAAAATTAATGACGCACTGATGATTCTGTGGTGGTCACGGGTTCATCTGGCGCCTGCCACGCAATCGGTGGCACCAGCGGGCGTTTTTTCTGTAGCTTGCAGATTTGTTTGAACAGCCACAAGCGCCAGCGAACAGGGAAGCCGGGTTTGAGGCTGCCTGCCAGTACCGAGTTGATGGCTTGTGGCAGGCTCAGGGTGGGGCGGGGCGACATGAAGACTTCGCAAGCGCTATTGTCGTAATAGGCATCGATCAATTGGCGCATGGTGCCAATTTGCGTTTTTAGCGAGTGGGTGTAGGCCGCGTAGAGTTTGGTTTCGCGTTGCGGCGATGGGGATTTTTTTAACGCGGCGGCGATCTGATCAGCGGCGAGCAAACCGGATTCCAGGGCGAGGTACACGCCGGAGGAAAATACCGGGTCGATAAAGCTGGCGGCATCGCCCACTAATAAGCAGCGTTCGGCAGCAAAGGTTTCGTGGGAGAAGCTGTAGTCGGATTCAATGCGGTAATCGCCCAAGGGTGTGGCCTGGGCGAGGGCTTGGGTCAGGAAGGGCGATTCTTTGACCTTGCGCCAGAAGAGTTGCTCCCAGCTTTCGTCTTTTGCGCGGCCGCCATTTTTTTGCAGCACGACGCCCACGGAGGTGACCGTTGGGGAAATCGGGATAGCCCAAAACCAGGCGTGCTCAAGGCGCAGCACAATCACATCGCCCGCTTGTTCGCCTTCATCGCGCTGCATATGTTCAAAGTGATTAAACACCGCCATGCGCCCGGGGTAAGGCAGGGCGGATTTGGCGAGCTTCATGGCGCGGCCCATTACACAGTGACGGCCACTGGCATCAATCACCCAATCGGCGTTGATCAGTTGTGCCTGGCCGGCGTGGTTAGCCTCTATTTGCCAGCCGTTAGTGGTGCGAGTGACTTTGGTGACGGGGCATTGCTCCCAGACTTGGGCGCCGCAACTGTCGGCATGGCGCAGCAGGATTTCATCAAAGCGGGCGCGTTCGACTTGATAGGTCATATCCAGCCCTTTTACCCAGCCCTGTGCAAACACATTGCGCACGGTGCGGGAGCGATCGGCGAGGGTAAATTGGGCGCCGCGTTTCTCGATAAAACCGGCAGCGGCTACCTTCTCCCACACACCAATCTCTTTCAGGATGCGGTTACCGTTGGGCAGCAGCGATTCGCCAATATGGAAGCGGGGAAACTGCTCGCGTTCCAGCACCAGAACATCTACTCCCGCTTGCGCCAGGCGAGTAGCTGCCACGCTGCCCGCCGGGCCGCCGCCAATCACTACCACTTGGTGTTTTTGGGCGCTATTACCGGGTGTCGGAATATCTTGCAGTGGCTCACCAACAAAATGTTGACGGTTGTTGGTATCGGTGAGAGTGGTGCGTGCATGAGCGCCAGAAATAGTGTTGTCCGATAGCGGGTTCATGGTGCTTCCTTCGGTGTTTGGCACACAAGCCTGGGCAGGGGGAATCTTCGCGGGCGCGAGTATAAACAGGCTGCTTTGCCAAAATCCAGTGTTTGACGCCAAGTGCCCGTTTGCCTCAATCCGGTCTGGTTTCCGGCTGAACGAAAATTCGGGTGCTCGGTGGGGTTGACGGTTTTTTTTACACTTTGCTTTGTTTGTGTGATGTGGTTATCACTATATTGCTGATTATGATGACAATTTTGCGGGTGGCTCGGTATTTGCTGATTTAAACGCCAAGCGATGAGTATTTATCAACCCCTCATCACAATAATCCACTAAAGGGCTTCATCATGTTAAAACGCATCCTTTCTGCTCCTGTGTTCGCTGTGTTGTCTGGCTTGCTGTTGGCAGCATCAGCGCAGGCTAACTTGATTGTTAATGGTGGTTTTGAAGACAACACCGTAGCGGCTGGCAACTGGTCTTATTTCTCCTCTTCTGCGGTGAATGGTTGGGACGGTAGCAACATTGAAATCTGGAACAACTTTGGTGGTGTAGTTGCACCGGAAGGCAACCAACACGCTGAGTTAAATGCGCACCCTTACACTGGTGGTGTTTTCTCTATCTACCAAAGTTTCGCCACGGTTGTGGGCCAAATCTACGACGTATCGTTTTTTTACAGTGCGCGTGAAAGTGCGAATGAATCCTTCCATTTCAGCGTAGGCACCCTGGCTACCCTGATCAACGATCACACTGTTGGCACCTGGAACCAATTTACCGGTAGCTTTGTGGCTAACAGTAATTTCAGCACCATCACCTTCACCACTACCGACAACTCTACCGTTGGTAACTTTCTGGATGCTGTCGTTGTAACCACTCGCACCAGCGTCGATGAAGCCAGTTCACTGATGATGTTGGCCATAGGTATGTTGGGACTGGTATTGGTAAGACGTAAAGTTCGCGCCTGATTGTTGCTCGGCTTGTAAGTGATGAGAAGAAAAGCACAAGTTTAATTTTTACCTTTCTTCGTCCCATAAAAAAACCGCTCGTTGAATCTGTCGCGAGCGGTTTTTTTTATGCAGCGCTAATCCGTTTTACTGGATGGTTGTCATCTGCAGGTTTTTGTTGATGTCGCTGACCAGGTTATTGACCCAGCTATTGTAGTTGCGGTGAATCAGGCGTTTGCCTTTCTTCTCTTTGTAATCCAGGTTTTCACTGGATACATAGGTGATAACCACTTGCGAGCGGTCATGGGTAATTTTGACTTGCGCGCGGTGTGAGCGTATCGACAGGGTTGCATCAATCACTCCAGGCTGTTCTTTGGCAACGGCCCAGCCACGGTTGATCATGGCGCGCTTAATTTCCGTGCTCACCTGAGCTGAAGTGAGGTTGGAGGGAACGGCGATGGGTGCTGGATCAATCAGATCAGCGGCCATCAGGTTGAGTGACAGCAACAGGCCCACAGTCAGTGCGGCTAGTCTGGACAGGTGTTTCATTGGATCTCCCTTCCTCGCAAATGAGGAAACTGAATAGATAGTAAGGTATTGCTCCAGGCTGGAGTGGGCGCAGTATAAACGCCTTGTCAGGCGCCAGTCACCTGCCCTCAAGCCTGGGGAAAGCGCCGGATTTTCTCGCGCAACAGGGCGAGTTGCTGCGGTTGTTGTTGATAGGCAATCTGCTCAAACAGCCGCGCGATAATACTGAGCGCAGCGTGCCAGCGCGGTTCGCTGTGACTGACGCGGGCGATAAAATCCCCGGCGGTTTCGCCCTGTTCGCGCACATAGCCTTGTGGTGCCAGTTTGCGCTCCAGCGATTGCAGGGCGCGAATTTCCGGGCGCAATGCAGGGCTTTGATGGCTGCGCAGCAGGGCCCAGGTGGCCAACGCGGCGCCCAGTAACCCCAGCCCGATCAGCCACAGCGTCATTCGCCAGGCCTCTGTGCCGCCGAGCAGACGGGAGAGCAATCCCTCCTGGGTTTGGCTGTCGTAATTCAATACCCAGCGCTGCCAGACAAAGGTCGCCGCATCCCAGCGCAGGCGCAGGTTGTAGAGCAGGGTGGAACCGCTCCAGTTGCTGTTGACCAGATTCTGCTCATCGGCGCTCAGGGCATTATCCAGCCCTTGTTCTATACGGTTGGGGGCGACAACGGCGGTCGGGTCGATGTTGCGCCAGCCTTCGCCCTCAATCCATACCTCCGTCCAGGCGTGGGCATCGGACTGGCTGACCAGCAGGTAGTTCTCCAGTGGATTCCAGCTCCCGCCCTGATAACCCACTACCACTCGCACTGGGATATCCGCCGCACGCAACAGTAGGCTAAAGCTGCTGGCAAAGTGCTCGCAAAAGCCTTTTTGGGTCGTGAATAAGAACTCATCCACCGAGTGCTGCCCCAATACTGGTGCTTGCAGGCTGTAGGTGAATTCGCGGTTAAACAGGTTGAGCACGCGCTCAATAATGGCCTGATCGCTCAAGCCTTCGGCGCGCCATTGGGCGGCCAGCGCCTGTGCTTGGGGGTTGCTGCCCTGAGGCAGGCGGGTGTAAGCCGCGCGCTCGCTGTTCGTCAGCGCCTGTGGGGGCGATGGCGCAAACGCCAGTGCGGAAATGACCTGGTAGCGCAAACGCTGGGCGACAGGCACGGAGTTGAAGAGCAGGTGGTCGCGGGTGATACGAATCGGGCGATAGTTACCCGGGGCGCTGGTGCTTTGCGGCGTCATCAAACTGAACAACCAGGGCTGGCCGTGGGGTTCCAGAATAATGCTGTAGGCCACCGATTCTTCCGTGAGTGGCTCCTCATCTTTCACCTTGGGCGCTATCCCCCAAGGGTCGCGCTGGCGCCAGGTGCGGCCATCAAAACTGTCCAGCACCAAGCCGCGCCAGTAGAGTTGGCTGGGCGGTGGCGGTGTGTCGCGGCCAATAAACTCCACCCGGAAAGCCGGTGCACGGCTCAGTGCTAACTGGCCAAAGTCGCCGGGGGACATGCTATCGCTAAACCCGGTTTTAGCGGCTTGCTGGTTGGGGATTGCCCACAGTGGCCCCAAGCGTGGAATCACCACAAACAGCACCAGCATGATGGGTAAGCTATGCCATAGCAGGCGCCAGCCAGCGCGCAGGCGTGGGCCATTGGCTTGGGCGCTGGTGAGGTAGAGCGAGCGCCAACTGGCGAGCAGGATGAGCAGGCAACCCAGGCTGTAGAGCGCAGCCAGTGGGCTTTGGTTGAACAGCAGTTGGCTGGCAGTGATGAAAAACCCGATAAAGATCAGTAACTGGGCATCGCGCGCGGAGTTTACTTCCAACAACTTGAGCACAAAGGTGCAGGCCAGCAGGCCTACCATGGTTTCGGTGCCGGTTTTACCGGCATAGCTGGCCAGTAGCCCCCCAGCGCACAGCAGGGTCAGCAGGGTTTTGACTGTGCCGCCGGGAGCGCCCCAGCGACCGCGAAATACCTGGGTGCGCCAGAAACCCGCCATGGCCCACACCAGCCACAGCCAGAGGGGCAGGTTGATCAGCAGTGGCAATACCAGCAGGGTTTGCATGACCAACAGCCAGGCGAGTTTGTCGCGTGCCAGATACTCCTGACGCGGGCGTGGCGCTGATCCCTTGCGTCTAGTCCACATAACCAGCCTCGCGCGCCAGGTTAAATTGAGCCAGCGCCTTGAGCACCGCTTGCAGGTGATAATCGCCCAGCGCGGGTGCCAGGGTCAGGCCGGGCAAGCTCAAGCCGTAGGGAATTTGCTGGCGCTCATAATGCAGTGCCCAGTAGCACAGGCCCGATAGGCGCAGCTCCTGCAACTGGTTCAGGTTGTGCCAGTCCAGCCATTTTTCCGCAGAAAAATAAGCCTCATATTCTTTGGTAAACAGCCCCTTGTGCTGCGCAAACTGTTTCCAGGCAATGTGTTTGATGGGATCGCCCGGCTGGTATTCGCGCAGGCCGCTAAAGTCATCGCCGCCGCGGGTGCTGGTGCCGCCTTCTTCGCGCCCGCTGCTGGCGAGGTGTTGGGGTTCATCGATGGCCACCGGCGCAGGGTAGATCAGTGCTGCCGCCTCCAGGTTCAGCCAGCTCCAGCAGCGAATAATGCCCAGTGGGAAATGGCTCTGGATTAACAGTCGCCCGGGGCGTAAATAGCCGCGCTGGCGGCTAGGCACTTGCAGGCTCACGCGCTGCGGCGTTGCCGGCGCGAGCGTCAGGGTGCGTGCTTCGCCATCGCCCCAGCGGATTTCCACATTCTCACAGCCGTACCGGTTCCGGGTGCTGAGTTCCAGCACAAAACTGGCTGCTTCTCCCGCAAAGGCCGGAGTGGCCTGCACAAAGCGCACACTGATACCTGACAGGTTGGCAAAAGTATGGTGGATGGCCACAACAAACAAACTGACCATTAAATAGCAGAGGGCGAGAATCAGGTTGTTTTGATAGTTGGTGCCCAGCAGCCAAATCAGCAGCGTCATAACCAAATACAGGAACCCGGTGCGATTGGGGAAGATGTAAAGGTTTTTGCGATTGAGGCTAATCTGGCGCGCGGGCGGAACCCGTTTATCAATCCAGCGAAAGAAGTGGCGCTGCCAGGCGGCGCGCCAGTCACTGCGAATGCTCATGGCCTTATCTCGCCCTTACGCCAGCACATTCACGCTGTCGCGCAGGTGTTTGACCAGCGGTTCACTGTCGCTACTGTGACCCGTACCGCGCACCCGGTGGCCGACCACGGCATAGAGCACGGCTTGCACATCCTCCGGCACCAGATAACTACGGTTGTGAATCAGTGCCCACGCCTTGGCGGCGCGCAGTAGCGCCAGCGCTCCCCGTGGTGATAAACCATAGCTGAAACGCGCATCGCTGCGGGTAAAGGCCACCAGTCGTTGCACGTAATCCAGCAGTGAATCACTGGCACTGACTTGCTGCACTGCTTGTTGGATGGCCGCTAATTGCTCATTGGTCACCAGCGGTTTCAAGGCGCGAATGCGCGCGCGCGGATCCACCCCTTCAAACAATAAACGCTCGGAGGCTGGGCTGGGGTAGCCGAGGGAGATGCGCATTAAAAAGCGGTCAAGCTGGGATTCCGGCAGGGGAAAGGTGCCGCTTTGCGACAGGGGGTTTTGCGTCGCGATCACAAAAAACGGGGTGGGCAGGGGGCGGCTTTTGCCTTCAATGGTGACCTGGCCTTCCTCCATGGCCTCCAGCAATGCGCTCTGGGTTTTGGGTGAGCTGCGGTTGATTTCATCGGCGAGCAGTACCTGGGTAAACACCGGCCCGGGATGAAATTTAAAGACACCTTGCTCGCGCTCAAAAATGGCGACGCCGAGAATATCGGCGGGCAGCAAATCGCTGGTGAATTGCACTCGCTCAAACTTGAGCCCCAACACTTTTGCCAGGCAGTGGGCGAGGGTGGTTTTGCCCATGCCGGGTAAATCTTCAATCAGTAAATGGCCCTCCGCAAACAGGCAGGCCAGTGCAAGGCGAACCTGTTGATCCTTGCCCAATAAGACTTGATCCACTTGGTTGATAATGCTGCTAATCAGTGAGTGCATGAAGAATCCGTATCAAAAGTGTTATTGCCCCGGGTGCGGGCGACAGAAATAGCAAAAGGTGAGTGCACCATAGCCCAGAGCGCTTGCGGGGTGAACAAGGCATATATAAAGAAACGCAAATCTGCCAAGTGGATAGCAACTGTAGCCACTTGCCTGATACGCCATAAGCGGAAAAACGGATGGGTGGCAACAGTGCATCAGGCCACACTGACTACACAATTGCGGCCGGCTTGCTTGGCTTGGTAAACGGCTTTGTCAGCGCGAACAAACCACTGTTCGGCGCTGTCACCTTGCTGTAATTGGGCGCAGCCAAACGAGGCCGATATAGGCGCGCCGTCTGGCGCTTTGAGGTTGGTAATAATCTGGTTGCGCAATTCCTCGGCGATGGTCATCGCATCGTCCAAGGCTGTGTTGCGGGCAATCACCACAAACTCTTCACCGCCAAAACGAAACAGGCGATCTGTTTTGCGCACGCGCTGCACCAGTAAATCGGCCAGTTCTACCAGCACTTTGTCGCCTGTACTGTGGCCGAATTTATCGTTAATGGTTTTAAAAAAATCCAGATCCAACAAAATAAGTGTGGCGGGAATTTGTGCGCGGGCGTGATCCTGAATGGACAGTTCCAGTTCGCTATTCATGGCGCGGCGGTTGCCGAGTTGGGTGAGGGCATCCTGTGTGGCATAACCTTGCAGCAGGGCGCGCTGGCGCTTGGTAAGCAGCGCAAAGGTGTAAGCCATACTGCCGCAGATTAATAAACTGGAAATCATCGCGAAGATTTCAGTGTTGGTATTCAGGCGTGACGCTATAGGCAAAACCGCCAGAATGGATAGTAGGTTGGCAGTCAGCGCGGCATTGGTGCTGAGCAAAAAAAAGTTGGCCAGAATCGCGGGGAATAACCAGAACACAAAAATGGGTTCGTTTAAATGGGTCACTGCCACGGCACCGGCGGAGTAGAGAATCGCCGTCACTATCGACACAGTATTTGAGGCTTGGCCGCGAATATAGGTGATGAGCGCACTGCCCAGTGCGACCACAACAATCGCCAGGTCCACCAGTGCATTGAGTAGCTCGCCATGTAAATAGCGAAGCACAATAAACGGCGCTATCCCGATACTTGCTAGAATGGCAAACAAATACACCATGCCGCGTTGGAATTTATTTTTTGAATCGTCAACCTGAGTCACCCGCACCGTCTCCCGTGATAAAGCTTTTTATACGCAGCGAGCCGTTTTTGTTATAGCTCACAGCATAGTCGGGAATCGGCAGGTTTGCTCAATACTTGAACGCTTTATTGCGGTATCTCCTGCGGCATATCAAGCCAGCTCAACATACGTTCCTCCATGTAGGAATAAAACGGATTGGCGTACAAGCGCATGCCGGTACTGGCACTGAGAATGATGGTATTGCTCTCGCCCAATAAATGCAGGCTGCCTAAACGAATACCATAAAATTCATCCGTCCTGGGGGTGAGGCCGTACACCGGATCATCCATGGGAAATGGCAAGGCCACATGGGAGAGCGAAAAGACGCCGGGGGGAAATGCCAGGTTGAGCGGGTGTTCTTGCGGTTGGCCCTGGCTACCGGCAGGGCTGCGCCACTCGCTGACATTCATAGTGGTGGTATCGCTATTGGTGATGGTTACAAAATCATAATTTCGAGGCGTGCGCGCAAAGGTAGTGGCAACAAAGTTGGCTGCTTTGGGGCGGGTGATGGGGGCGTAATTTTGGTGGCGATTAATATCAAACAGCACCAGCTCACTGTGGTTCGCCGGTAAGTAACGATAAAAATGCTGTTCAATGGCAGCGGTTTTTACTGTGGCATCCATCGCCGATTGAAAGGTCAATACCGGCGGTAATTGTTGCAGTTTTTGCTGCGCTGCCAAGCGCTGGATTTTGTGGCGTAGCTGCCGTGAAAAACGGTGCGCCTGCCATGCGCCATTCACCGGAAATGAATTGTATTTGAATGGGTTGTATTCCGGATTTTTACTGAGCCAGCGCTGCGAACTTAACAGCGGCAAGTGACCGATCAGATCCAGCGATTCGCTCAATCCGGCAAAGCGGCTGATACCAATCATTGGCGATAACAAAATAATTTTTGTCGGCGCGCGCAGCCTGGCATCGTCCAGCGCATCCAAACTGTAGTTGAGTGCCAGCGCTCCGCCATTGGAATAACCCAACAGATAAAAAGGCGCCTTATCACCCAGGTGGCGCTGCATTTCTTCGGTAGCCAGGCGCGTTGCGGCTACCCAGTCGTGCCAACTGACATTCAATAAACCCGAGGGTAAGGTGCCGTGACCTGGCAGGCGCACAGCAATCACCATAAAACCCTGTTGTGCAAACCTATGCGCTAGCTGGCGCACGGAATAGGGCGAGTCAGTCAGGCCATGCAGCATGACAATACCAGCGCGAATATTTTCCGGCTTTATGACAAAGCTGCGATTCCAGTTAGTGCTGTGCATGAGCGGATTGAACAGCGAATTGGCTTCGTAACGATAGCTTCCATGGGTATCGGCGTTGCGCAATTCTTCTTGCAATTCCGCAAAGAGTTTATCTTCCTGTTGCAGGTAATCGCTCCATAGATAGGGCGTGGCGCGCGAGCGCGATACCATGTCCGCCGAAAACTCTTGTTGTAATTCAATGCGGTGCCAGGGTTTTGCATTGCGCAGTGTGCTGCAACCACTGGTCAGAATGATGACTGTTAATAACAGCAAGGAAAAAAGTGCAGTGCGGTGTGTGAATTTCCCAATCATATTTCGCCTCTAAACACCTGCCGTTATTGTCCAGATTCCGGTGTGTGTAAAAAATATCCCTGCGCTAAAAAATGAAGTATCTGCACAATCGTGTCCTTGTCTTTCATGATGTAGGGGTGAGAAACCGGCAGCGCGATAAAATCGCGCATGCCGTCAATTTTGGTATTTTCCAGCGATACCTTGCCGTCATCAGGATTGGGCAGGTAAAGCGATAATAGTAGGTTTACGCTGGTCGTTCCCGCAATAACACCCAATTCAAAATCCACCTTGCCCAAGGTGTTTGGCAAGCTCTTCGCGGTTGTGCCCAATTCGTTACCGGCGGGGCCATTAATCCAGCCAAAGACGGGAATAGGTTTTAATTTATCGACAATCTGACTGCCTTTGTTGGGCGGCGCCAGCATAACAACGCGGTGTAATTCGGGAATGGTGTGTTGTTGCAAATACTGGCGCAACACAATCCCACCCAGTGAATGGGTCACAAAGTGAATCCTCGGTGCTGCTGTTTGATGGCACTGCGCCAGCGCCGGGGGAATCGCCTGTTCAGCCAGGTCGGCAATGGGAAAGTGGCGCGACGGATAGTCCACATTCACCACTGTGTAATGCTGCGCGTGCAGTGCGTCGCTGAGCGGCAGCATGGAATCGCTGGTTCGCGCCAAACCGTGCAGCAAAATCACACAGTCGGGTGTTGGTGTTGTGTAATCCCCATAGGTTTCAATACGCACCTCGCGCTGCGTGCTGCAGCCGAGTCCGCTCAAGGTGACAGTCATTATCAGGCAGGAGAGGGCGATCAACGAGCTAAGGGACAATTTCATGCGAGGGGTTCCGGCGATAGTCGGGCGATTATGCCACACTGTGTACCTAACTGAATTGATTCACACTGACAGTCATCTGCCATGAATAACCCCGCTTTATTTGACAGCCACTGCCATTTTGACTTTCCCGCATTTGATAGCGATCGCCTTGTGTTATGGCAACAGAGCAAGGCCTTGGGCCTCAGCGGATTGATCATGCCCGGTGTCAGCCCTGAACAGTGGCCCAGGGCGGCGCGCTGGTGCCGTGAATTGCCGGGGCTATTTTATGCGGCGGGTATTCACCCGCATTGGATTGAACACTGTATTGGGCCACAACAGCGATGGCATCCGGCATCCGATGGCCTGTTGAGTGCACAAACACGGGCGCAGATTGCGACAGTGATTGGTGATGACATTGTGCGCAATAAGGCTCAGTGTGTGGCGGTGGGTGAATGCGGTTTGGATAAATTGATTGCAGTGCCATTGGCCTTGCAGCAACAGCTATTGGGTATTCACATTGAGTTGGCGAATCAATTGCACAAACCGCTGATTATTCACAGCGTAAAAACCCACAGTGAAATCCTTGCCTGTTTTAAACAGCAGCCACCGCGTTACGGTGGTGTTATTCACGCCTTCAGTGGCAGTCTTGAAATGGCACAACAATTTATTGCGCGTGATTTTTTACTGGGCGTGGGCGGTACTATTACCTATGCGCGGGCACAGAAAACCCGCGAGGCATTGCGTCAGGTGCCGATAGAATCTGTGTTGTTAGAAACTGATGCGCCCGACATGCCCCTGTGCGGTAAACAAGGCGCGCGCAACAGTCCACACTACCTGCCGCAGATTGCCCAATGCCTGGCGGAGTTGCGCGGAATTAGCTTGGATGATGTCGCGCAGGCAACACGCCGCAATGCGCAGCGCTTATTTGGTGTGAGCTAATTTATTCTTGGTGAATCCATGTGCTGGTTTAAGGCGCGTAGCGCACACCATTGCGCCCTTGGGCTTTGGCTTCGTAGAGTGCCTGGTCGGCGCGCGCAATAAAATCCGTGGGCGATTCATGGGCGTGCATCTGCGCCACACCAAAACTGGCGGTAATGGACAGGCCTTGTGGCCAGGATGTGTGTTGAATCGCCAAACGCAATTTTTCTGCCAGCGCCGTGGCATTTTTGACATTGGTGTCAGGGCAAGCCAGCACAAATTCCTCTCCACCCCAACGGGCGAGAAAATCCTGGGCGCGGGTATTTTCGACGAGCACTTGTGCAAATAAACGGAGCACTTCATCGCCCCGATTGTGACCGTGATCGTCATTAATTTTTTTGAAGTTATCGATGTCGATAAAAATCAGCGAGAGTTGTTGGTGGTTGTGTGAATCCCACGCGTGTTCAAAAACTGGCGCAATACCATCGCGATTTAATACGCCGGTCAACGGGTCGCGGGCGAGTCGCGCTTCCAATGTTTGTTGTTGTTTGTTGAGCAGGCTGTTCAGGGCTTCCAGTTGTTGCTGCCGCTGTTGGTGAGTGCGTAATTCCCGTTTGGCCTTGCGCAAGGTGGACACAAAAAAGAGCAGCGCCATCAGTGTCCAACCCGCGAGTAAGAACAGGTAGAGCTGGTTGTCGCTCAGGTATTTTCCGCGCAGTTCAACCCCATCGATAATAATCTGGTATTTGCCCGGTTTAATGTGTTCGCCAGTGGCCACTTGTATGCCGCGAATATCGGTAAATTCCGGCCCGGCATATTCGGGGCGAATCTTGCCCAGAATGAGCCACCAGGTTGGCACCTGCATATGGCTCAGGCTGATGGTTTGGTAGGCATCAAATAATTCAAGGGCGTTGTATTTCAGTGAATTGCTATCGCGGTCATTGGCATAGGCGGGGTTGAAATTAATCAGTTGGATGCGAATGCCCACGTCTTGCGGCGTGCTGTAGCGAGCGGCAACGGTGATTTGACGATAGCCGCTCAGGTCCATACCTTTACCGCTAGCATCGGTGAGTTTGAAACTGGCAACGCAGTAAGGCCAGCGATAAGCCGACGCGATAATTTCACAGTTGAGCAGTAGTGTGTCGCCGTCGTGGACCAATGAAGCAATGGACGCGCCGCCGTTGCCGCTATCGTCCAGGCTGTTCATTTCCAGGCCAGCGTCTTTACCGATGATCAGGACTTTTTCTGGCCCGTATTTTTGCAGGGCAAGTAGTAATACCGTAATCACAATACATAAACCCAGCAATCTGGCTTTAACAATGTCTTGCTGGATGCTCATGGTGGCGTGAATAAGTAATAAGGGGCGCGCAGTAAAACACAAATCGGGAAGCGCTAAAAGTCACGCCCAATAATCGCCCTGATTTTTTTGGCGGCACATCACGCGGTTATTTTTTTACCAGCAGCATCCCGTTTTTTAAACCGGATACCGCCTGTTTTTATTGAGTGTTTTTTGATCATCCGGGTGATCAGTGTGCGTCGTTTTGGGGCATATGCAAGCGACGGTGAATAGCGTCGAGCAACCCTTTGTTGTCGGTGTCGTGGGGCAATTGCCAAAACATAATGCCGCCGAGCTGGTGCTTCCTTAGGTAATCCACTTTGGCGGCCATGGAGCGTGGGTCATCAAAGGTGGCAAAGGTTTTATGGCGGGCACTGTAATAGCTTGGCGCTTGTGCAGCCTCATCCCAGTGATATTCATAACCCTCGGCTGGGCTGAAGGCTGTGGGAAATTCGGCGTATCCATAACCGTCAATGTGTGTGCCGGGTTGATAAAGGCCGTTATTGATGGGCGCTACATCCTTCCAGACACGCGCATAAAAAGCGGCGCCTATAACAATTTTTTCCGGGGCAACACCTTGGCGCAGTAAAAATTGCACAGCGTTATCGGTGGAGTCTTTTTGTTGCGGGGTGGAATACAGGGCGCTGTGGTGACCAGTGTGTGGCGTTGCGCCGTTCACTATGTCGTAACTCATAATATTCACATTATCCAGCAGCGGCATAATGGCTGCCCAGTCCACTGCCTGTTCCAAATAGGCATCAAAACCTCCGGCTGCAAAACTTAATTCATAGCGCGAGCCAAATGCGGTGCGTAATGCCTTGACCAGCGCGCTGAAATTATCGCGATCATAGGCGGCATAGGCGTGACCGGGAAAGCCGGGTACTGTGGGGTACTCCCAATCCAGATCAATACCATCAGCCTGGTACTCTTCAATAATCGCGAGGGTGGATTGCGCAAATGCGGTGCGGTTTTCGGCGCTGTTAAAAACATCGGAGCAGGTTTCGCAACCGCCCCATCCGCCGAGTGACAACATAACTTTTAACTGTGGATAGTCTTTTTTCAGCGCGACCAAACGCGCGAGCGCTTGTTTGTCTTTATCGCTATCAAACGACAACTGATTGCCGTTTAAATGCAAAAAACTGTAGATGATGTGGGTCAATTGATTGAAATTGTAGCGCGCCAGATCGCTGCCATCGCCCATGTAATAGGCAATCACTTTTACCGGTGTGGTATCGGCTTTAGTGGTTTTGGCGGGCGAATGGCTACAGGCACTGATGCCAAGTGCAATCGCCAGGGTGGATAAACACAGCAACAAACGGCGCAAGGTGAAATGTAAAACTGTTTTCATAAATCCCTCGGTACACGAAGTGGTCGTTGATCGCGAGAGCTGTAACAGCTTGCCGTGATGGCATTGTTGGTCATGGTAACGTCTGCGATTGTTGTAGTAGGGCGTAATCCAGTGGAGCGTAAAATCGCCGGGCAGATCGTGGGTGCCATTTTACGCACAGTTATTTGCACGGGCATACGGGCTTACCGTAAAGAATCATCAAGCCTTATAATTCTGTTTTTTTGACTGGGTGTTTTCTGTGGATTATCGCGATGACCTGTCCGCTATTTCGCTGGCGCATTTGCGCGCGGCGTCGGGGTGGCAACAGCAGTACAAATTGATTATCCAGTGGGGCAAATTAATTGCACCCAAACCGGCACTGCGCATTGCCGACAACCTGATTCGCGGTTGCGAGGTGCCGGTGTGGCTGGCGCACATGCCCGCACAAGGGCGCGATTATTTTGCGCTGGATGCCGACAGCAGTGTTATCAAGGGCTTGGCATCGTTGTTATTGGTGCAGGTTAATGGCAAAACGCGCCATGAATTAATCGGGTTGGATTTGCAGCGTGAATTGCACGACCTGGGTTTGGAAAAACACCTGACGCCCTCGCGCAACAATGGTTTGAACGCGATTATTGCGCGTATCTACCAGCACTTACAGCAATCCGCCGAATGAATGACATCAGTATCGCGTTGATTGGTTACAGCACTTTTGCCAAATAACGCTCAAGCGCACGATTCGCTGCTATCAAACCAAAACTGGCAGTGACCATCATGCTGGAGCCAAAACCACCCGCGCAATCCAGCTTTACACCATCGGCCAGTGCTTGTTTATCCATGCACACTGAACCGTCGGGTTTGGGGTAGACCATCTGCTCGGTGGAGTAGACGGCATCCACGCGGAACTTGCGGTTTTTATCGCGCGCAAAATTGTGGTGGCGATACAACTGGGTGCGCACTTTGCCAAGCATGGGGTCGCAAATGCTGCGGCCCAGATCATCCACCGTGACCGCTTGCGGGTTGCGCTTGCCGCCGGAGGAACCGATGGTGATCAAGCGCACTTTAATCGCCAAACAATAAGCCACTAGCCTCGCTTTCAAGTGGGCAGCGTCAATCGCATCAATCACCACATGGTGCTGTTTGCCAATCAGCATTTTCATATTTTGATCGTCGATGAAATCCTCCACCGAATGAATAATCAGTTCGGGGTTGATATCGCGCAGGCGCTCGGAAATCACCTGGTTTTTGGATTGGCCAATGGTGGACTGCAAGGCGTGGGATTGGCGGTTGGTATTGGTGATGCACACCTCATCCATCTCGATCAGTGTCAGCTCGCCCACACCACTGCGCGCCAGCGCCTCCGCGACCCAGGTCCCCACACCGCCCAAACCAATCACCGCAAAATGCGCATTGGTCAGTGCGGGCAGGGCAGCTTGGCCGTAAAGTCGCGCGATACCACCAAAGCGTTGGAGGTAAGCGGGGGTGAGAGATCTGGTCATAGGCGCATCGCTGTAAGTTTGGGGATATCGAGTAAAAGGTTGGTGCTTGCAGTTGATGCTGTGTTATAGAAGTCTCATCGAACAGCCGGCTGTAAAACCTTATTTTTCTGATGATTATTCTTCGCTAATTAATACTTTGCTTCCGAAATAGTCCGCTAAAAATATCGGGAAGGCAGCAAGTATAGATATTTCACCCCTCGGTACAAATTGGTCAAGCTGAGCTTGTGCAATCAGTTGCTGGTCAATGACCGGAGTTTGGTCATTACTGCCGCTAATTAAATAATTGGCTTTTTGTAGATTGACGCTTATCAGACCTTGCCAGACAGGCTTGTTAATTTTACGTGCATCTTGATAGATGGGATTGCCGCGCTCTGCCGATAGCGGTTTGTAATGCTTGCCTGCACAGTCATCTAGTCTTGCTGTGCGCGTGAGGTATTCTATATGGTCGTTAATGTCTCTTATGGCTTCGATCATGGGATAACTGATAAACAGTTTGCCTTGTTCAGTCTCGTTATCGAACAGGGCAAGCATGTCTAAAAGTTTTTGTGGATCGAATTGTTGATCGTGCGGTTCCATGTCAAAAAATAGGTAAATTTGACTAATTTGATCGCGCCTTAGATTGGTGAGTAACTCCATGTTTTTGGCTAGAGGATTAAGCTCTTTTATTAGATCGAAAGGATCTAGATCATCTTCCGCATTAAGTTGTTTGTACAACTCGTAAATATCATTCTTAAAGCTCACCAGAATACGGCTCTGCTGGCCGTCAAAGAAGGCCCTCTCCAGGCTTTGGAAGTACAATTTTTCTAGGCGTTCACCTTCAAATACAAACAGTGTTCGCTCCATTAGTTGGACATCCCTTTGTAAATCTTCTCTAAGTTGTGCGCTTTGCGAAGTTCTTTGCCTGTCAGTGCTGTAATGGGTTTTATAGTTTTATCCAGAATAAAATAGCAATCTGGTCGCAGAAGGTCGTTGCTCATTACGCCAGTATTGTGAGTGGTCATAATGGTTTGGCAACTGGAATGAGCAATTTTGTTGAGGATATTAGACGCTAGTGCATGATGATAGAACGCATCGAACTCATCCATGTAGGCAAATGTGACCTCTTTGCTTTGAAAACGCAGCCACCAAAAGTAAAAAATGCCCAGCGAGAGTGTGCCGGTAGACGCGGCTGAAGCAAACTCCAGCTTCTTGTCGCCAAAGTCAAAATAAATACTTTTTTCGCCTTTGTTACTTAGGTCAACAAAGAGTGAGCATTCGATGCCTGCCTCATTAAGGAATTCTTCAAAGTCTGTTAATGATCCACTCTCAATAATGCTTTGTGATAAGCGTTTCACACCAATATTTTTCCCCACATATTCACCGGTTCGGGTGGAATCTAGTGATCTGAAAAAAACCATGCCTTCAATAAACTCAAATAGCTTGGCCAACACCTGATTGATTGGTGTTTCATCTAAAATAGCGTTGTTGCGCACATATTTAAGCAGAGAAATCTCAGAATTACCCACATCAGTTTTGAGCGATTCAGCTCCTTGCAGATGAATGACGGCATGGTGGGATTTGCGGCGGTCTATATCTAAGACTTCATTACCACCAATAATTAGATTTTCGTAAACCATTTGCACGCGAGACTTTTTGCCGTAACGGTAGGCTATGTCGACTCCGTCAATGCAAAATTCGAAGGCAAATTCAGCGAGTTCGACGCCGTGGCCACCATTGAGGTAGTTATTATCCAGCGAGCTGAGGAAGCTGGGTGAGTCGATAAGATGCAATATTGGGTCAACCATGGCCAAGCCTAGATTGGACTTTCCGCCACCGTTAGGTCCGTAAACCATGGCATGCTGAATACTCCCATCCCTTACCACATGGGAGTTAAACTCGTATTGCTGGCTTGATAGGTCAAAAATTAGCCAATCAGAGAAGTTTCGGAAATTTTTCACGGAAAATTTGCGCAACATGGTGCTTTCCTCAATAAATTCAGGGTTCAGCATAACAGACTTGAATTTGTCCGTAAAAAAACTACGGTACATGATGTGGTGTGCTGGTTGTTTACTCGGCAACGGAGATGAAGCCGGAACACAAGCCGCTACCGGTAAATCGGCAGGTCTCTGCTACACTCAGTCGGTTCGTAAAATGAAAATAACGGTGTTTAACCGTAACTTTGTAGGGAGAGTTAGGGAGAATCATGAATACCGCTGCGTTTGCCACTGCGTACCTGATCGACGATGACAGTATTACCCTGGAATTAATGGAAGGCATTATTGAACCGATCGGCGTGACACCGCTCTGTTTTAACAGTGCTGAGGCGTTTCTCAGTGCTTACAGCCCCCGCCCCTGTGAGTGTGTAATTTCCGATATGCGCATGCCCGGCGTGAGCGGCTTGCAATTGCACAAAGTCTTACAGGCACGCTACCCGGTGCCGCCCCCGCTGATTATTGTCACCGGTTATGCTGAAGTGAGTGCGGCGGTGGAGGCGATGAAGCAGGGCGCTTTTGATTTTGTAGAAAAGCCCATTCAGGGCCATCAGTTTTTGGAGAAGTTACAAGCGGCGCTGGCACTCAGCCGCGAGTTGCACCACCAGCGCTTGCAATTGGCCACCCGCGAGGCGCGCATCGCCCTGTTAACCCCCAAAGAACAGGAAGTATTGCAGGAGGTATTGGAGGGCTTATCCAGTAAGGACATTGCCGCCAAGCTCAATTTGAGTGTGCGCACGGTGGAGAATCATCGCGCGCGCATTATGGAGAAATTGCGCGTGGGTTCAGCGCTGGAATTGATGCGCGATTTTATAAGCCACGGGCGCTAGGGGTTTCTCCTTACCTGCTGTGAGTAATTTTACTCTCTCATTTTTTCCCACCAACCATCACAATAGACATCACTGCTACCGATCATTATTCGGCAACACGTTCATATTGGATGGTTAGATGAGTTTCCGCAGCGACATCAGCGCTTTTGCCCTGCACAGAATCCGCGATTTTGTACACCGCACTGCCGGCATTGTGATTGGCCCGGATAAAACCGCGCTGGTGACAGGCCGTTTATGGCGTCGGTTGGCGATTTGCGGCCTGCCCAGCTACGACGCCTATGTCGATTTCATCGCCCGCCCCGAAGGTGCCCAAGAGCGCAGCGTCATGCTCGACTTGCTCACCACCAACGAAACCTATTTTTTCCGCGAACCGGCGCATTTTGATTTTTTGCGCAATGAGATTATTCCCCAGCATGGCAATGGCACTTTGCGTGTCTGGTGTGCTGCTGCCTCCACTGGCGAAGAGCCTTACAGCCTGGCGATGGTATTGGCCGATTGTGTTGGCAACCGCTGGGACATGCTGGCGACTGATATTTCCAGTGCAGTGATTGCGCAGGCGCGCAAAGGCGTGTATCGCGCTGAACGCCTCAACCACATGCCCGCCGATTATTTAAAGCGCTTTTGTCGCCGTGGTATTGGCGAGTATGAGGGCATGTTAGCCGTGGTGCCTTCGCTGCGTGAGCAGGTCAACTTTGATTTACATAACTTGCTGAATACGCGCCCCGACAGCGAGCAGTTTGATGTGATTTTTTTGCGCAATGTGCTGATTTATTTTGATAACCCCACCAAGCAGCGTGTACTTGCCAATGTGTTGCGTGTGTTGCGCCCCGGTGGCTGGTTGATTCTCGGTCACTGCGAAAGCCTGCAAGGTTTGCAGGTGCCAGTGGATACCCTGCGCCCATCCATTTATCGCAAACCGGCGATGGATAGGCGCGCATTCACCCGAATTGCCAGTTAAGCAAAGAGGCATCACCTATGATATCGCTGCACTCATCAATCAACTTGAGCCCCGTGGACGATCTGCATGAGGATCTGTATCAGCGCGGTATATTGGTGGTGGATGACAGCAGCATGCATCGCTACAGCGCGCATTTGTGCCTGCGTGCATTTGGTATCGACAACATAGTCGAAGTGCCCAATGGCAAGCTCGCGCTGGATCATTTAACCCGGCAGGTGCCGCCCCCGGCGGTGATGATGCTGGATTTGGAAATGCCGGTGATGGATGGTATTGAAGTGCTGCAGCAAATTGCCACACTCGCACACAAACCGGCGGTTATTCTCGCCAGCAGCTCCGATGAAGTGCTGATCAGTGCCGTGGCCACCATGGCCGAAGCCCTGGGCATTACCTTGCTCGGCGCCTTTCGCAAACCGATTAATCCCGCTGATTTATCCGATGCCCTGAGCAGTTATGCCGCCGCGACGGAAGTGCCGGAACCCCAGATCAAAAACGCCTTAAACATCGACCTTGCACAACTCAAGCAAGCATTGGAACGCGCCAGTATCCAGGTGTTTTATCAACCCAAAATCGATTTAAGCACCATGAAAGTAGCGGGCGTAGAAGCGCTGGCACGCTGGAAAAACACCCAGGGTGACTGGATTCCGCCAAGCTTGTTTATCCCTTTGGCGGAAGAGCACGGCTTGATTGGCGATTTAACCCTCTCGCTGCTGGAGCAAATCCTGCAGGACATGAACACCTGGTGGGAGCAGGGCAACTACATCCCGGTGGCGATGAATCTCTCCGCCAAATCCCTCGCGGAATTTAATCTGGCCAACGAAATTATCCAGCGAGTCATTCGCCAGGGAATTCCGGCCCATTTCATCACCTTTGAAATTACCGAAAGTGCGCTGGTGGTCGACCTGCCTTCTGCACTTGCCACCATCAGCCGTTTGCGACTGAAAGGCTTTGGTATTTCTATCGATGACTACGGCACCGGTTTTTCTTCCATGCAGCAGTTATCGCGCTTTCCGTTTTCTGAATTAAAAATCGACCGCTCCTTTGTGCACGGCGCACCGGAGCGGCAGTATTTGCGCAATATTTTAAAATCGGCCATTGATACCGGTATTCGTTTGGGCATTACCACCGTTGCCGAAGGTGTGGAGACAGAAGCCGAGCTACACTTGCTCAAGAGTCTGGGTTGTAACCAGGCGCAGGGGTTCCTGCTGGCGCGACCATTACCCGGACGCGAGCTGCTGGGCTGGATTGAACGTGCCGCGCAAAGTCAAACACCATATGCCAAACACCTATACCCGGATAGCTAATCATCCTGCCTGGATGGCAAAACTGTTTCGTGTTCTCTCGCTGGTTAATCCCACCCTCTTCTCAGCAGTGCTTGCCATAGCCCTGCTGATTTTTTCTACCCTGTTTGCGTTGCGCCACGTACACAATATGCAAGAGCGCATTGTGCGCGAGCACCTGCAATCCTCACTCAATTCCTTTACCGAACTGATCAATGTCTGGCAGCAGCAAAACCTGGCGGCAATTCATATGCTGGCCAATTCCGTGCAAGGGCGCATGTTATTGAAACAAGTTTTGCAGGAGCAGGGCGATAACCCGGCTACCCATCTGGCCCTGCGCGAGTGGTTGTACCCAGTGTTGATGGTGATGGGGTTTGACGGCTATTCGGTGATGAATAACGAGCGCGTGCTTGTGGCGGCAAGCAGTGAGAGTTATCACAAACAGCCAGTGCGCATGGTAGAGACGCACGAAGTATTGGATAAAGCACTGGCGCAGCAGCCGGCTATTTCGCGCCCGGTAGCGGCAGCGCGCCCGCTCAATGGCCCGCGCGGGTCACAACCCGCCGGCACACTCATGCAAAACATGTGTATTTCGTTTGAAACAGACGTGACACGCCCCGGGTATTTCTGTTTGCGATTTAATACCCAGTCCAGTTTTTTCCCCATTTTTTACAATGGCCGCAGTGGCAGTACCGGCGAAATTTATGCAATCGATCGCCGGGGTATTTTTGTCACCCCACCGCGTTTTTCGGCTGCCAAAAATGGCGATCCGATAATGGCAGACGAGCTATCGCTGCAAGGCACCCAAAGCCCACTCACCCGGATGGTGGATTTTTTAATTAATCGCCAGGGCGGCTTTGTCAGCTTGGACTACGCGGATTATCGCGGTACTCGCGTTGCGGGTGCCGGGCGCTGGCTGGATGAAATGGAGCTGGGCATTATTGTCGAGCAGGACCTGCAGGAAGCCATGTCGCCCTACCTTGCCTCGCGCAATATTATCCTCGCGCTCAGCCTGGGGGCGAGTGTGTTAATTGTGCTGCTCACCGTCACTGCTATTATCAATCGCCGTCGCCTGGTGTCGCGCGAGGGGCGTTTTCGCTCACTGCTGGACAACCTGCCACCGCCCATTCACATGACCTCGCCCGACAACAAAATCACAGTGGTAAACCCCGCGTTTTGTGAGTTGGTTGGGTTGGATAAAGCCGATTTGCTCGGACGCGATATAGATACCTTACCGCTGCCCCCGTGGCTGCGCCCCCTGTTCGATGCCGAGCGCACACTGGGCACCGATTCCTACCGCAAGGATTTTGTTGCCGAAGTGGTCGATGCGGAAGGCATGCCGCGCTATTACCGCATTGTGCGTTTTCCGGTGGTATACAAACACAAACAGGCACCCCAGGCGATTGCCTCTGTGTGGGTGGATTCTACCGAGCGGGTTGTGGCCGGCCAGCAACTGGCACAGGTCAATCAAAACCTTGAACTGCTGGTCAATGAGCGCACCCACGAACTAATGATGGCCAAAGACGAAGCCCTGGCGGCCTCCCAAACCAAGGCCGACTTCCTCGCCAATATGAGCCATGAAATTCGTACGCCGCTCAACGCCATTATCGGGTTGGCCCACGTTGCACTCGCCAGCGGCCCAGAACCACGGTTGCGCACCTATCTGGAAAAAATGCGCGGCTCCGGCGAGCACCTGCTGCAAATCATCAACGACATTTTGAATTTCTCGCGCATGGAAGCTGGCAAACTCACCCTGGACAACAGCCCGTTTGCAATAGATCAGTTAGTGGATAAAACCCTGGACCTGGTGTTTGAAAAAGCCGCGGCCAAAGGCCTGTTGCTCAGGGCCGAGGTGGATCCCACCATCCCCAAACCGCTGTTGGGCGATGAACTGCGTTTAGGGCAGATCCTGATTAACTTCTGCGCCAATGCCGTGAAATTTACCGATCAGGGACGCGTAACCCTGCGTGTTACTTTGGTGCGCGATTGGCCGGAGCAGGTAGAACTGCTGTTTGAAGTGGAAGACACGGGCATAGGCATTGCCGCCGATGAGCAGCCCAAATTGTTCCAACCGTTTGAGCAGGTGGACACCTCCAGTGCGCGCCGCTTTGAAGGCACAGGGCTGGGTTTGTCCATTTGCAAAAACCTGGCGGAGTTGATGCAGGCGCATATCGATGTCAAAAGCACTCTGGGGCAGGGCAGCTGCTTTCGGTTGCGCGTCACGCTGGATAAACAGGTGCACATCGCCGCTATGGAAACACCGGTGGAACAACCTGCCGAACAACCGCTGCCAGAGCGCTGCCCGGTATTGGTGGTGGAGGACAACCTGCTCAACCAGGAAATTATCCAAACCATGCTCACCGCCATGGGGGTGCAAGTGACCTGTGTCGGTTCAGGGCCAGAGGCCATTGCGGCGGTACAGAAGCAAGGGTTTGCGCTGATTTTTATGGATATCCAACTGCCGGGCATGGATGGTGTGGAAGCGGCGGCGCGTATCAGGACGCTGGCGGCCGGCACCTTTATCCCGATTGTGGCCGTCACCGCCAATGCCTTGCCGGGTGATAGGGAAGCCTACCTTGCCGCCGGTATGGACGATTATCTGGCCAAGCCGATTGAACCGGCGCAATTGCAATCGGTGTTGTTGCGCTGGGGGCAGGCACAGCATCAGGTTGTGCCATTGGTCGCGGCGGCCAACCCGTTTGATATTCTGCGGCGTGGCGGTATAGATACAGCGCGCGCGCTGCACAACCTCATGCACAACGAAGCGCTCTATCGCCGCTTATTGGAGCGTTTTGCCTCTGAGCGTAGCAACCTGGTGGCGGGGTTGGCCGACTTGGTCGCGCACGACCCGGTGGATGCCCTTAATCAAGTGCATTCGCTCAAATCCCTCGCGGGCAGTTTGGGTATGAATAGGCTGGAACAAGTCGCGCAACAACTGGAGCAGTTATTGCGCGACGGCAGTGACGATCAAACAGCGTTGCCTAACGCTTGCCGCACCCTGAGTGACGAGTTGCAGGCCATGATCGAACTGGTGCGACTGGGGTTGCCCCTGGCAGTACCTAGTGCGGGTTGATGACGGGCTCGGCCTCCACATCAATATCTGTATCGCCAATAGTGCGTGTGCAATTGCGCCCGGCGTGTTTCGCTTGGTAAAGCGCACTGTCAGCGCGCTCGATTAACTGGTCGATAGACGAATCGCTCACCCGTCGCTCGGCAATCCCAAAACTGGCGCTGACATGCAGACGCTTGTCGCCATAGCGAATTTGTTGTGCCGAGAGTAACTCGCGCAAGCGCTCAGCAAAAGCCGTTGCCTCGGTGGCATTGGTTTCGGGGAGCAGCAACAAAAATTCCTCACCGCCCCAGCGCACCACCAAATCGCTCAAGCGTACCTGTTGGCGCAGCAGCACACCCACCACTTTTAAAACGTGATCGCCGCTGGCGTGGCCGTGGGAATCGTTCAGGCATTTGAAGTGATCCAAATCCAGAACAATGGCACTCAAGGGGCGCGAATAGCGCAGGCTGTTGCTCCACATTGCCGGCGAGGTGAGATAAAACGCGCGGCGGTTTTTAAGCCCGGTGAGTGGATCAGTGCTGGCGAGTTTTTCCGCATTCAAGTGATTGGTTTGTACCTCGCGGATACGCGCCGCCAGTGCCAGTGCCAATAGCGTCGCCTCCACCAGCATGCCGAACTCTGCCGCGCGAAACCCCGCTTTACTGTAAGGGATAAACCCCCACACCGACGCAGCCGTTATCGCCACACCCAGCACTCCGGTAATAGCCGCATAAATGTAATAGCGCGTTCCGGTACTGCTACTGCTAAACATGGCCATGCCCATAGTCAACATCAGCAGGGCATAAAACAACATAAACACAAAGGTCAAATACAGGACAAAAGTTTGCTGGTGCGCAGCAACGCCGTACAGCAACAACAGGGCAAACACCACAATGATTGTCATCACCAGTTGCGACAAACGTTTGCGTTCCGTATGGAGATTTAAAAAGCTGATCGCAAACACCAACCCCGCGCTGCCAAAGCAACAGATCAATACCGGGGTTGCCCAGCGCTGCCATTCGGGGGAATTGGGCCACAACCACATATACCCATGGCCGGTGTAAGCAATATTAGCGAAGGTAAAAATACTTAAAAAAATCGCATAGAGCAGATGGCGAGGGTCGCGCAATCCGAAATACAACATGCCATTAAACGCGATTAAGGCGAGCAGGTAGCCGTAGCTAAAACCGTAGCTGTAATAATGTTGGGTCGCTCTATTTTCAAAGGCGCTGGCGGTGAGCAAATACACCGGCACAACCAGTGGGTCCGGCGTAGCCACCCGCATCAAAATATCGCTGGTGCCCGGCGGCAAATGCACGCGGTACAAAAAACCGGTAGTTGCTTTGCTGCGCCCGGCAAAGGCTTTGCTATCCCCTGCATGCCAGGTGTGCTGCAGTTGCTGCTCGGCATTGAGCTGGTACACATCCACCTCGTCCAGCCAGGCAGCATCAATCAGCAAGTGACGCTCAATGGTGTGTGCCGAGTGATTGTCTAATGTCAGGCGCAGCCAGTGTGGCGGTGCGCCAATACCTGCTACCAGTACCTTGTGCGTGCTGGCAGTAGCCTCACGGTTGTTGAATTTCCGCAGCGCTTCATACCAGGGCAAGCGTGCGCCGGTCTCTGTAAATATTTGCACATAGTTGCCCAGCGGCGCGGTGCCGGCATCTATCGCATTCACGGCTACTGGTGGCGCACTTGCTGTGGCGCTGGCACTCATACACAGCATTATTATCAGTGGCCATAATTGTTTTATTCCCCGCCCTATACAGCGGGAAAAGCTCCCGCTCAGGGAGTAAAGCCTGTTTATCATCTGGGTGTGTGTTCTCTTGTTATCTATTCTCTAGCGTGCAGTTTATGAACAGATTCTAACACCCTTCTGCATGCTTGCCGGTCACCCTCCAATACTTTCCTGTGAATTGTTATTGCCCATAATAAAAACCGGTCGTGTATGCGCCGAAGGGATCAGCGCAATTCACGACCGGTTTTTTTAATTCGTATTGATTGCGGGTAAGTTGGTTATGCCGGTTCGTCGCCCGGCAACATCACCATCCAACCCACACCGAACTGATCCGTAACTTGTCCATAAAGCGGTGACCAGAAGGTTTTCATCAGCGGCATATCCACCTTGCCGCCGTTGCTGGCCAGTGCGGCAAAAATACGGCGCGCTTCATCTTCTGTCGGGACATTTAATGCAATGCGAAAACCGCTGAATGTTTCCGCATCATTACAGCCGTCGGACGCCATTATCCGTACCTTGCCCAAGCTGAATTCAGCGTGCATCACCTTGTTTTCAAAACCGGCTTGCAAGGTTCCCTCGGGAAATGTATCCGGGCTTTCGTTAAAGTGAATCAGGAATTTAATATCTGCACTTAAATGTTGCTGGTAAAACGCCAGGGCTTCATCGCAACGGCCCGAGAAGAACAAATAATTATTTACCTCTACCTGTTGCATCGCCAGCGCCTGACGCAGTGCATTATCTTTTTCCCGGGATTTGCCATCAGGGTCGGCCACCGCAAAATCGTCTATTTCATAAAAAGTGCGAATTTCAATATCGGAGGCTTCCTCTTCCATGGGGTTAGGGCACTTCTTCACCCATTCAATCGCTTCCTCCATGGAGTTCACATTCCAAATCCAATAGCCCGCAATTAATTCATTGGTCTCGGCAAAAGGGCCGGTAGTGACCAAACGTTTGCTGCCATCAAACCGCACACGCACGCCTTCGCTGGTGGGTTTAAGCCCATCACCTGACTCCATAATGCCAGCCTTTACCAGCTCTTCATTAAAATTCATCATCGCCGTCATCAGCGCTTCGCTCGGCATTTTTCCCGCTTCAGAACCCGGTGAGGCTTTAACCATTACCATGACTTTCATCGTTGTTCTCCTTCAGTGAACAGTTGTTTGGGATGTTTTAGGGTATTACTGATGAATAGTCGAATAGGGCGAAGGGAAATCGACAGCCAACCAACTATTTTTTACAAATGGGTTATGATTTTGCGCCATAGATTCAATCTCATTGAGCCTGACCGAACCCCCAAGGAGCCAACATGCTAATCGACCCCCTACAACTACAAGCATTACAGAACCAGGACAACCACTTACTGCTCTGCTGTTTGCTAAGGCCTGTGGGGGTGAGCGCGGAATCGATTAACGAGTCAGACCTTATTCCCTCATCTCAGCTATTTGATATAGACGATTTTTCCGCAACCGATGCACCTTTCCCGCACACCCTGTTATCAGCCAGCGAGTTTGAAATAAAAGCGCGGGCACTGGGTATTAATAATGACTCATCCATTGTGGTGTGCGACAACATCGGTATTTATTCCGCGCCGCGAGTGTGGTTCAACCTAACCCTCATGGGGTGCAACAATGTGTTGTTATTAAATGGTGGCATTCCCGCGTGGAAGGCGAGTGGTTATCCCATTACGCATGACAGCGTTACGGCAAGCCGTGAAGGGGATTTTAGTGCGCGCGAGCAGAGCAATCGTGTGGCAACTAAAGAGGATGTATTAGCGGCGATTGGCAAGGCGGATGTTCGTATTATCGATGTCAGAGGCGCGGCGCGTTTTTATGGTCAAGTGCCGGAGCCGCGCGCCGGTGTGCGCAGTGGTCACATTCCCGGTTCGGCCAATATTCCCTACGCCAATTTTATTCGCGATGGTCGCTTCAAACCGCGTGCTGAATTGGAAAAATTATTCCAGGATGCTGGCTGCAGTGTTGATAAAGAATTAATTTTTTCTTGCGGTTCAGGTGTGACAGCCTGTATTGGTTACCTTGCGGCGCTGTTGTGTGGCTACAAGAATATCCGCGTGTACGACGGTTCCTGGGCGGAGTGGGGCGCAATTGAATCGCTGCCGGTTGAGCGTTAATTATTAGCCTTATCTTCAAACTGAACCACCGCCTCACCAGCGGTTTCATTGGTCACCTGCTGCGCAAACTGCGCCGCTTGTGCAGCAGGCAGGCTGATATCAATCGACACCTCGCTGGCATAAGCAACATCCACAATCTGCCCCTGGTACAAGTTCACAAGGTGCCGCACTTTCGTTTCCCTGGCGAAATCCACCATGACGTTCAACTGCACGCTCGGCGTAACCTGAACTAATTGCGCACGGTTCACCGCCTCGGACACCGCCCCCGAATAGGCGCGCACCAAGCCACCCGCTCCCAACTTTACCCCGCCAAAATAGCGCACCACCACCGCGAGCGAATTACCCACATCCCGCTCAGTGAGCACATGCAGCATCGGCTTTCCCGCCGTACCGGATGGCTCACCGTCATCACTAAATGCCTGGGTTTTGGGTTGCCGCGTATTGCCAATCACATAAGCCCAGCACACATGGCTCGCATCCGGATATTGTTTGCGATACCCCTCCACATACGTCATCGCCTCCTCGCGGGACGTAACAGGGTGTAGAAACGTCAAAAAATCACTGTTCTTTTCTTCAGTGGTGGATTCAATAGCCTCGGCGAGAATAGTGTAGGTGGACATGAAATAACTCTGGGCACTCAGGTTAACGGCAAAGGCGGTAATGATAGTCCAAGTTGCGCCGCGAATCCGATCATGGTTGATCGGATTTTCATTCGGTGTGTTTTAAACTTTATTCATCAACCGCTTTAACTGCGCATCAATAGCGTCGGACTTATCCGTCACTAGTTGCGCAAAGCGTTCAATGCCTTCTGTACAGTCTGCATCCAAATCCACGGCAAAACGGCGGATTATCACGCTGCTGGATTGGCAATAAAACGCACAATAATGCTGGAACTCGCGGTAGGAATCGTACAGGTTAACCAGTTCGCGTTTGATATTTGAAGGGGGATTGTCGGTAGGTGATACATCCTGTAAATCGCTCATAAAAACCTCTTCGTACGTTTAAGTTAACGGCTTCCAGTTAGTAGCTGGAAGCCGGGTGTCAACTAGAGCCGTACGAAACGCTCCGGGCATATTTCCCTTTCGGGTTTTGTATTACGCCTCTCCACCCGGCCAAATGGCGGGCGCTACTTTTCCTACGAATGTAAAATCGCAAAAAAAGCTAACGGTTGCGGAGACCGTTCGTACGTTCTAGTGAGGAGAACCTTAATAGGTTGGGGGAGGGTTGTCAAAGGGGTATGTATGTCTACTTATTTTAATGCCCAATTTTCTGAAGCGAGTGGCAGCTCATTGAGTTCTGCTCTTGCTTCATTCCAGGTTGGAAAAAATCTATTGAGAACTGCTACGAAGCGCTCATTATGTGTAGGTTCTATCAAATGCGCCATTTCGTGAACGATTACATATTCCAGTAATTCCTTGGGTTTTTTTACCAGCTCAGTATTTAGCCGAATGTTCCCTGCTTGGTGGTTACAACTCCCCCATTTTGTTTTCATTCGCTGTAAAAAATATTCTTTTACCGTGACACCTAATTTTGTCTGCCACTTAGCAATGAGTGGGGGTACAGTTTGATGTAATAGTGATTTATGCCACTCATGGATAATCTCAGCGCGTTTTTCCATACTTGTATTAGCGCGAATGTTTAAGGTGATACGTTTATGATCCAGCTTTACAAAAGGTTTTGTATCTATTTCTTTAATGCTTAGGAGATATCGACGCCCCCACAAGTAATGGCTTTCTCGTTCAATAAACTCCCGTGGAGTTTCACGTGCTTGAGTCGTAAGTTGCTGCTGTTGCTGGCGAATCCAAGCTAATTTTGAAACGGCGTAAGCGCGGGCCACCTCAAGGCGTGTATTCATTGGTGCCGCCAAAGTTACGCGCCCAACAGGTGGATGAACACTTAAGTGGACATTTTTAATATCCTTGCGCGTGACATATATTGAAATATCGCCCAATACAATCACTTCTTCTTGCAGTACCCCTTTCATTGATAACCTGGAATATTTTTTAGTATTTCAAAGAGGGCATTTGTTGCTGCTCTGTTTTTATTCATAATAGGAAAAAGTGCATTTTGAACTTGTGCTTCTCTAGCCTCATCACCATTCCATCCCGCAGGAGCTTCTTCCCGCATCACCCTATCTATTTTCAAAGTCAGTAGCAAGCGCCTATCTCCATATTCACTTAACGGGTTTTTAATTTCGTCTGTTTCAGGCACGCTTTCTAAAATCTCGGGCAATTTGATGTAAACGGCTATAGCGCTCTGATTGCCATGCAAATCATTTGGAATTTCCTCGTCACCATGGCCTTTAGCCATTTTCTTGACTAATTCTTCTATTTTCTTTAAAAACTCTTCATAAGAGATAGTTTCTTCTCGTTTTTGCTTTATGAGGTCATCCAAGAGTTTTGACATTTCTGCATAAAAGCGAGGATCTGTCAGCTGGTCGCGAATAATTGTTTTACTGACATTATTGATGATGCCATCTGATATCGAATTGCGCGATAAATTTCCTTTAGCATTTAATTTTTTTGCGATAGCGTCATGAATGCCTGTTTCGATAATTAACTCTGTGAGTGAGAGTGAACTTAAGTTACCTAATTCTGTGGCTGAGTCTGCTTGGATGTATGTATTGATCAAGTGACGCATATCTGCTTCAAACGGTTTTATATCTAGCTCTTCGCCCGAATGTTTTTTCATTGCTGAGCGAATGTCACTGTAGAACTCGACGTCTTTTTGCAGTCGCTCAATATCTGCGGTTGAATAGCCTGCATCTGCTAAATTAGAAGCAAGGTCTGCATAGGCGCGTATAAAGCTGGCTACTGTCTTATAGAAAGTGATGCGGAGCTGCTCTGTGTCATTTAGTGCGGTAGGGGTTTGAACATCACCACAAAAATAAACCAAATATTGTTCGAGTTTTTTTGGGTGTGGAACAGGCTCACATAAGTAGAGTAATGCTTCACGAGCGGCATCTAGACGTTTTTTGCCTTCTTTTAGCCAATCTTTTAATTCGACATTGCCATCATCGCCTGTTTCATCAACATCCAATTCATCTGAGGTATATACAGCAATTGCTGTTTGAACGTTATCAATCAACTCTTTATAGTCGACAATATAACCATAATCTTTGTCTTCTCCGTCCAGTCGGTTAGTCCGGCAGATCGCCTGAAATAGATTATGGCCGCGTAATTCGTTATCAAGATAAATATAGGTACAACTTGGGGCATCAAAACCAGTAAGCAGCTTACTCACCACTATAAGTAGTTTCAGATTTGCAGGTTCCTCTATAAATTGCCGTTTTACCTCATCTTCATACTGTTTAATGGTTTTTCCTTTTGCTAAAACCCATTTGGTATAGGTATCAAACTTATAGCGCTCATCACTACCTTTTGGTTCACGAGAAATCGCATTGTGATTGGGCTCAAATGATGTGACTATGCCACAATAATCACCAAAGAGTTTACCTTTGAATAAACGAAAATAGTGGCAAGCGTCATAGATGGAGGCTGCCACTAAAATGGCGGTGCCACGGTCATTATTCAATCGTGGTTTAACGCCAAAATCATGAATAATGTCGGCAACGATACGCGCCTTGCGGTCTTCAGAACTCATCAGTTCTTCCATCGTCGCCCAGCGCTTGCGTAATACGGCTCTTTGGAAATTATTTAGCCCCAGAGTTTTTGTTGCAAACCAATCGTCGATAGCTTTTTGTGACGTTAAGCGCTGGGGAACATTGCGTGCTTCATATTTAAGGTCTAGTACAACTTTATCCGCTACTGCTTCATCAAACTTATAGGTATGGATATAGGTACCAAAAACATCTTGAGTGGTTTGTTTATCAGTAAGATATAGAGGTGTTCCGGTGAATCCAATGAATATGGCAGTTGATAACCAACGTTTCATTTGTTTATTCATGTCGCCGCCTTGTGAGCGGTGGCATTCATCAACAAATACATAAAAACGCCCGAAAACACGAGGTGGTTCACCTTTTAAATCTTTAGGGTCTATTTTATGGAGTAAGGCACATAACAGGCGGGGTGAGGTTTGGCCCAGTTTTTCTATTAGCTCTCGACGCGAAGTCACTCTCGGTGAGGGTGTGCTCTCGCCAATAACACCCGCATTGCGCATTACTCCCTCAATTTGTTTGTCCAGTTCATCGCGGTCGGTGATAACAAGAATACGCGCCTCAGGATCATGTTCTAGCAGCCATTTTGTTAACAGCACCATCAAGATGCTTTTGCCACTGCCTTGGGTGTGCCAAATCACACCGCCTTCTTGTTTTTTAATGCGTTCTTGCGCGGCTTTAATACCTTCGTATTGATGCAAACGAGGTACTTTTTTGCGGCCCGCATCAAAAATAACAAAGTTACGAATTAAATCGAGCAGGTGCTCTTTATTGCACATTTGGGCAAGTGGCTCATCCAATAAACTCCCTTCTACTAATTCACCTTTTTTGTGATGTTTCCATTCTACAAATACATTCTCTGGTGTTCCGATTGTGCCGTAACGCAAACCTTGCGAATCGTTACCTGCCAGCACCAATTGTACTGTGGCAAAAAAAGCTTCATTAAAAATTTCTTCCTGATTGGTAATCAGTTGCCGAATACCTTCAGCAATGTCATTCGAGCCTCGTTTTAACTCAATTACAACTAACGCAATGCCATTGACATACAGGACGATATCAGGGCGACGTTCATGGCCACCTTTGAGTGTAACTTCTTCTGCGAGTGCAAAATCATTGTTGTCGGGGTTTTCCCAATCAATTAGATGGACTGTTTCATGGGGAGCCGATACGGTTGGTTTTACAGAAATGCCATAACGCAATAATTGGTAGGTACTCATATTGGCTTGGTAGAGCGGCGTGGAGTTTTTTATTTCCGCCGCGTCCAACAATTTTTTTAATGCTTGATTAATATGTCTTTTCGAATAGCCCCGTGCTGTTAAATTTTCGCTCAGTAGGTCTTGCTCTATACAGTGATTGCCTGATTTTTTCGACCACTCGCCAAGGTAGGTATAACCCAGGTTGTTGCACAAATTGGCCACTACTCGGTTTTGTGTATCGCGTTCGGAGCGTACTTTACTCATTCACTGATCTCCCAATAGCCGCCTTTTTGTGGGCCTATATGCTTGAGCTTTCCTGCTTTTACCAGTTTGGCACTTGCCATTTCTACTGTGCGCACTGATTTACCAATAATGCTGGCTGCCTCTGCCAATGACATTGTTGGGGTCTCTTTTAGTAAGGCTAACAGCGCTTCTGGTGTTTTCACCGAAGTTTTCACCGAAGTTTTCACCGAAGTTTCGGTATCTGTTGTCGTGGTTGGGTTTGCGCCCAGCGCCTGCAAGTAAGACTGCGCAAAGGGAAAATCCAGCCATAACTCATTAGTTTCATAGCGTAATTGCGGTTCTGGCGTACTTGCATCACGGCAAGCTTGGAAAATGCGATGCACACCACGACCCCAGGCTTCAATTTCACCGGCGCGGAAAAAGGTATTGGCGATATCGGGATTGAATGGAATGGACGCGTGTTCGCCGCGTAGTTTATCTACCGTCCAACCTTGGGGGAGGTGGGCCGGGTTCCAGATACTCAAGCGGTCATCGTAAACACGAATTTGCACCGGTGCGGGTACAGCATAATCGCGATGTACCAATGCATTTAACAATGCTTCACGCAGCGCCGCATCGGGAACGGGGAATTGTTCAATTCGCTGAATACCCTCATAGCTAATAGCTGCTTTTAAGTATTTGGTTTGTAGTAACTCAAGGGTTTGATGTACCTGCGTAAATAAATCACCTATTACTTGATCGTGATAAACCAAATCTGACGGTGAACGAAAGAAACCGATTTTTACAAAGGCGCCGGTTACAAATTGGGTTGGTTCGGAATGGAATAACAAAAGTGCAGCACGCTTAAGATAAGCGCCTTCGGTTAATTTGAGCTTTTCAATAAGAACCGCATCGGGTTCGCTAACGAACTCACTGCTCAATCGGCCACTGCGTAATGCCTTTTTGCAAAATTTATTGAGGCTGGCAACATCCAGATCTGAAAGTGCAACGTTGGGCACTGGTACGCCGTCCCAGTGGCGGCCTTGTTTGCGTATTAAAAATTGATCCAGTGCCGCGTTTTTTAGTTCTTGTTTGGTGCTACCGGTGCGTACATAGTATTCACCTTTGTAACTGACCGGGTAAAGCGCAGCTGGTACTTGAATTTCAATCAGCGCTTTACCATTTTCTTCTCGCAGATTTACCGGCAGTATTAGCCCCAATACATCGCGGATTTTGTTCGGCAAGTCTTCCAGCAGTTTTGCAGCATTACTAACACCAATAACTTCACCCGTATCATTTTTGCCAATTACCAGCAGGCCACCCTCCGCATTGGCAAACGCGCAGATCCATTTTAAGTATTCATCGCGCCAGGTTTCCTTCCATTCCAGATTCTGGTGTTCACTCATACTAATCGTATTCTCCCGGTGAGTAATTCCTGCATCATGCCTTGTTTGAGCATGCGTGTTTTTTCGAGGCGTTTTTCCAATGCGGCGATTTCGTTTTCTATATCGGAAATAACCTTAATTATTGCTAATTGTTCCGCAGCTGTAGGAGGAAATAGCATTTCAAATGTTTGAAAGGTAGGTAAGCGCAAGGAATCAACTGTTGCTTTTACTGAGTTTTGCATAGCCCAATTGCCAAAATTTTGACTCATGTATAAATGAATATATTGCCCTAAAACCTCATTTTTGAATTGAGAGATCACATAAACTCTCTGATGAGCATCAAAACGTCCGTTAATGTAATGAAAAATATCACCAATTCGTCCTTCTCCTGGTACTAATATAGCTTCACACTCATATGAAAAGGTATTAATTCTTTCGATGGAATCAGAGCGAACAAAGAATGGATATTGTCCATCAGCAACTTTATCTTCATTATTTCTACTCCCTGTTTTAATGTGCGCGACGTCCCCCAATTGTTTTATGTCCCATTTTTCGTTGAAACCTGATAAACGAGTTTTCCCTGTGAGCAATTGCTGCATAGTGGCTTGTTTAATATTACGCTTTTTGGCGATCAGTTTTGAAAGGCCTATTACTAATTCATCAGCGTCGGATAATGATGCGGCTATAATTTTTTGTTCAGCTTTATTTGAGGGCACTGGAATCGGAATAGTACCGATTTCGCTCATATTGATCTTTTTGGGTGTTGCATTGATTAATGCTCTTCGCTCAACATCTCTAATAAATGCACTTGATTTTGTATAGCGATATAAAAATTCTGAAGCTACGTAATTGTTGGGCTTTAGTAGCGCCAAGCTAACATAAATACTGGCATTGACATCCCAATCTAAAAGTTTAGTATCTCCGATGATGCCAGCTGTAATTCGAGTCATTAAAATATCGCCACGTTCGGGCTTGCATCTTTTAATTAATAAGGCGTGCTCGGCCTCAGAAATAAATTTTGTATTGACAAAATCATTTGCGGTAATGTTTTCAACGCTGTAAAAGGGAATTCCATTGGAAACATATGTTGGTGTGAAATGTGTTCCATCGCAGATGGAGCGGCACAAATTTGATAAATGAATTGAGTCCCAATCTTGTGGAATGACGCCAATCTCTGTTTTCTGATATCCCTTTTTCAATTCCATACCATCCCCATTTTCTTCAAATGCGCATCCACTTTTTCGGCTAGGACTGCGACTTCATCAACCAATTCTGATAATGGGGTATCGTAACGCTCCGCCAATTGGCGAATGCGAGAGGTTAGGGTTTGGCTAACACGATCCAATTCTGCTTGCACTTCAGCAGCGAGCTTGGCCAGCCATTTATCATCAACAACTATATTTTTTACATCGTCTTGCGAGAGCTTGGCATATTTGTCATGGGCAAGTTGGTCTAGCGCAGCATCTTGTTCTTTGATTGACCTTTTCAATTCACTTTTTTTGTCACTCAATTTCAACCATTGTTTTAAAACGGCGATTTCTTCTTTGGCGTCTTTATCGGTTTTGATTTCCTTTAAGCGCGCGTTTATTTCTGCTTTGGCAATTTTGTCCAAGCTACTGAAATAACTTTCTTCACCATTGTGCTCTTCTTCCAATTCCTGCAATTGGTTGATAGTTGTCTCCAGCTCAGCCTGAGATTCATCTAAGGCTGCTTGTTCTGCTGCAAAGTAGCGCGCGACTATGTAATTTTTAGGAATTAAATCGCAGGCCCAGCCTTTATCTTTGGTTTTGCCTTTTTTGTCGATTTCAATAATACGTACGGGTTTGGCAAGCCAGCCATCAACGGAAATTAGATAGCAATCGTCCTGCATGGTTTCTGCCCAATAGTCCATCAGATGTTGGTAAATATCATAGGCATCCAACAATGGTTGGGTTTTGAAACGTGCAAGCAGGTCTTCCGAAATTTCTTCAATTAATTCTTTCGGGTGACCATTTTTTCCAAAGCCCTTGAGTTTGGGGGTATTGGTTTTTTTCCATTTTCCAAACACGGCGTATGCAGCCTCATTGAACGCGATAAACTCAGCGTGGTTCAGAATGGCTTGTTTGATTTGGCTAATAGGTAAACGTAATTGGCTGTAGCCTTTGCGGTCAGCTTTTTTAAACAAAGCTGTGCGTAATGCTGGCATTTTTTGCCAATAGGCCGCCAGTGGTAATTCCGCATCGTCCAAATCGCGGTTGGGAATACCACCATTTAAATGAGCATCTATATCCTGCAGATCTTCCGGTTCACTGGAATCTATATAACGCGGCAAGTTGAGGTTGAAATCATTTTTTGCGTCGGCAATTTCTGCCAGCGGCACCATGCGCGCATAGCGTGGTATATCGGTTTGCTTGTGCGTGGGATTAGATAGCTTATGAAAGCTATCCACAATTTTGTGAATATCCTGCTCACGCAAACGGTTTTTATTGCCGTCTTTAATAAAGCCTTTGCTGGCATCAATCATTAATATGCCTTTACGCGCTTGGGCATTTTCCTTATCCAGCACCAAAATACAGGCGGGAATTCCCGTACCATAAAACAAATTGGCAGGCAGGCCGATAATAGCTTTGAGTATCCCAGATTCGATTAATTTCTTGCGAATAACAGCTTCCGCATTACCACGGAAAAGCACGCCGTGCGGAAGTATGCACGCCGCTTTACCTTTGCCGGGTTTCATAGAGCGGATGATATGCAGTAGATAAGCATAGTCACCCTGCTTGGCGGGTGGTTCGCCCCAGCTAAAACGCTGATAAGGATCTTTCAATGGTGTAAGGCCGGTGCTCCAGGCTTTGTCAGAAAATGGCGGGTTAGCTACTACATAATCATAAGTACGCAGCTGTTCCCCATCTTTAAACTTTGGGTTGGCTAGTGTGTTGCCACTGAGAATATTTGCTGTCGGAAAATCGTGCAGGATCATGTTCATACGCGCAAGACCAGCGGTCGTAACATCTTTCTCCTGACCTTCTAGAGTAATACGTTTTTTTGCTCCTGCTTCAGCAGCTACCTTTAACAGTAATGAACCTGAACCACAGGTTGGGTCATAAGCCGTGGTGCGTGCGGTAGCATTTTCCGGTGATATGCCAATGACTTTTGCCAGCACACGGCTGACTTCAGACGGTGTATAAAATTGGCCTTTGCTTTTACCTGAGTCCTGCGCGAAATGACGCATGAGATATTCGTAGGCATCACCCAAAATGTCGTCGTGTTCTGCACGATTTTTTGAAAAATCCAATTCAGGCTTTTGAAAAATGGCAATCAGATTGGTGAGTTTTTCTACTTTATCCGCGCCTTCGCCAAGCTTGTTGGAATCATCGAAATCGGGAAAATCACTACGTGCCAAACGCGTATTCGCATCAATTAATGGTTGAATGACTTTTTTGTTGATCTTATCGCCTATGTCAGGTTTCCCCTTTAAAGCGACCATGTCTTTAAAGCTGGCACCTTTTGGAATTTTTACCGGCGGAGCAAATTCATCGGAGTCTGCATATTTATCAGTAATGTATTTGATAAATAGCATAAAAAGGACGTAGTCCTTATATTGGCTGGCATCCATACCACCGCGCAGCTCGTCGCATGAAGCCCAAAGGGATGAGTAAAGATCAGATTTTTTAATGGCCATGGGTAAAACAAATCCTGAGATTGCAATTTGTATTGGTGGTATTTGATTAATCCCACCATTTATTTAAGGCTTGCTCTTGGCGAAATGAATACTAATTGTAATAAGGATAAGGCGCCAATGATCTGCCTATTATTTGTTTACTTTAGGTCGAGATAACTTGAAGGGAGTTTAAAACAAAAACCCGATCATTTCTGATCGGGTTTTTTATTTGGTATTTGGTGGAGCCGGGGGGATTTGAACCCCCGTCCGCCAGCACTCCATCCTCGGCTCTACATGTTTAGGTCCGTTTATTAATTTAACGCTTATCAGCCCAACAGGCAGGACGAAAAGCGCGATCCTGTAGAGTTTTAGCAGCGCCGCACCAGGCTTACTTTGCTGCGATCCAGTTCTGTATGACGGGCTCTAACGCGGTACTGGCACCTTGTTACAGACCGTTAGCAGCGATTAAGCTGCTAAAGCGTAAGAATCGTCGTTTGCGACTATTCAAGTACAGCTTTGGATTAACGTGATTGGCTGTCATCACGACATGCACCTTGGGCTTTGTTACCAGCGTCGAATCCAAATCGACCCCAATCGCTTAACTTTTGGCCTGTTCTTGCGAACATTCCCCGTTCAAGCCAGCGAGTGGCGGCATTCTACTCCTAATCGCTACTTAACGGTAGGGATCAATCGTTTCAATACTTCCATCTGCCTTGTGAGTAAGTGGGGCCATCTTGATGGATCTCAAGTGGGTGATGCCTTGAGAGAGTACTGAGTCGTGGTAGAACAGGTACCACTGGTCCTGGTATTTGCAGACGGAGTGGTGGGTTGTCCAGCCTACTACCGGGGTGAGTATCTGCCCACGGTAGGTGAAGGGGCCGTAGGGGTTGTCGCCGGTGGCGTAGCACAAAAAGTGGGTGTTGCCGGTGGAGTAGGAGAAGTAGTACAGACCGTTGTGTTTGTGCACCCATGAGGCCTCAAAGAAGCGGCGGTCATGGTCGCCAGCGAGCAGTGGTTGGCCGTTTTCATCCAGGATCTGGATTTCACGCGGCTCTTCAGCAAACTCTTTCATGTCGTCGCTGAGGCGCGCGATGATGGGGCCGAGTGCTGGTTCGTGGTCGGCGGGTTCGCCCAGGTCGGCGTGGTATTGGTTGTTGCGGTAGTTTTGCAACTGGCCACCCCAAATGCCACCGAGGTACATGTAGTAGTTACCATCGTCGTCTTCAAATACAGCTGGGTCGATAGAGTAGCTGCCTTTGATGGCTTCGGGTTCAGCGGTGAAAGGGCCGGTAGGTGAATCGCTTACCGCCACGCCGATTTGGAAGATGTCGTCTGCGCGCTTGGCCGGGAAGTATAAGTAGTACTTGCCATTTTTATGGGCGGCGTCTGGTGCCCACATTTGGCGCTGGGCCCAGGGAACGTCTTTCACATGCAATGCAACACCGTTGTCCACGGCGGGGCTGTCGGGCGAGTCGAGGGAGATTACGTGGTAATCCTCCATGCCAAAATGGTCGCCATTGTCGTTAAACGGAATGCCCGCTTCGATATCGTGGGATGGATAAATATAAATCTTGCCATTAAACACATGGGCCGATGGGTCGGCGGTGTAGATGTGTTCTACCAAGGGTTGGGAAATGGCGCGGGCCTTGTAGTCGGCGACGACTTCGGGTGCTAGTAATTCTTCAGCCATACAATTCTCTCTACATCTGGTTCAAAACAAGTGTGTTAATAATAGGGTTGCTGCGCGTTATCTTCCGGCGGCTTGGCGACGACTATTCAGGTCAGCTTCAATTTGCGATTCCAGGGTTTTATTGATCGCATAGAAGAACATACAACCCACCGCGATAAAGAAGGGGAGCGATGCAAATACGCTCACAGCGGTTTTAATGCCTTCTATTGTTTCCGCATTTTGAACATCCAGTGCGGCATCGTAACCGTAGTGCGCAAGCAGCGCGGCACCCAGTGAGCCACCAATGGTCAAGCCGAGTTTTAAGCCGAGAATCATCGCCGAAAAAATAATGGCGGTAGCGCGGCGGTTATTTTTCCATTCGGAATAGTCCGCTACGTCGGCAATCATCGCCCAGAGTAATGGAATGGTGATGCCGTAGAAAAAGCCGTGCAGGATTTGCGAGACAAACACTATGCCGATGCTTTCGGCGGCGTAAAAATTAAACGCGAAAACAAACAGGGTAGATACAAACAGCGCAGCGGCAAACACGTTGCGCTTGCCAAATTTATCGGCAAGGTTTTTGGAGAAGCCAATGCCGATAATCATCATGATAATGCCGCAGCCGTTAAATAAGCTGAAGGTGGAGGTCGGTGCATCTTTCGGCCACTGGAATTCAGACAGGCCCATGCTGGTGAGCAGGGCGTTTAAGCCGGCGATAAAACCATTGAAGCCAATGTCATCCAAAAACTGTGCGAGGTGTGCTTCGCTCAGGTAATTTTCAAAGTAGAAAATGTACATGCCGCCTTTGAGCGCGAGGGTGACAAATACCAGGATGGTCACAATCAGCATGATGATCCAGGGAATATTTTTGAACAGGTCGGACAAGTCCTGAGCCACGCTGTTGCGTGTTTCTACGACGGGCAGGATGCGCTCTTTGGTGGTGATAAAGGCAATCAAAAAGAAAATCGTACCGGTGATGGAGAACACCAGCATGGTGTTGTGGAAGCCTACGGCTTTGTCGCCATCACCCAAAATCAACACCAGCGGCAAGAGCAGTACCTGGATAATAAATTGCGCCACCATCACCGCCACAAAGCGGTAGGCAGACAAGCTGTTGCGCTCGGCCATGTTGCCGGTGAGCACGCCGCTCAGTGCCGAGTAGGGCAGATTGTTGGCCGCGTAGATCACCAGCAACAGGATGTAAGTCGCAAAGGCGTAGATCACCTTGCCGTTTTCATCAAAATCCGGGGTGCTAAACGCCAGCAGCGCCAAGGCGCCAAAGGGAATGGATGTCCAGAGCAGCCAGGGACGGAACTTGCCCCAGCGGGTATTGGTGCGGTCGGCAATGACCCCCATCACCGGGGTGAAAAAGGCACCAAATATACCGCCGGCAGCCATGATCATCGCGGCTTTACCGGCAGAAATGCCATAAACATCGGTATAGAAGAAGGCGAGGAAGGTCACCAGGGTTTGGAAAATCAGGTTAGCGGCTAAATCGCCGAGGCTATAACCCACTTTTTCAACAACGGAAAGTTTGTGTGCAGAGGCCGGCGGAGCGGCTTGGGCAATGGCTTGCGTCATGGTGATCTCATCTTGTTATTGGTGGTTTGGTCTTGCTTGTGTACTTGTGGGCATAGCATCCCTTAAAAGTCTCTTATAGTCAATGAGCGTATAAGGGGGTTGGCGTCTGAAATAGCCAAGCTCCAGGTTCCCGGGCGGGCTCTTGGCTGGCCCAAAATATATTTCGTAAAGCGGCTCAAGCCCTGTAGCTTTTTTACTCAGGCGCTCTATATGATGCGCCAGTCTTGGCACCTGAATCACTGGTGCCGACGATCTTCTCTAGCTTACTGCCATGTAATGATGGTTAGCCAAGGAGATATGGAACTAATAATAACGGCAATTTAATTCAGGTGGATGTAATGACAATAATCAAGATGCTAATGCTGTCTGTGACAGCTTTTGTGGTAACTGCTTGCGGTGGTGGCGGCGGTAGCGGAGGCGGCAATAATGCTGGCAATGTCTCTCTATCTTCTATCTCTTCGTCAAGTTCAAGCTCTTCTTCCAGCTCAAGCTCAATTCCAGTGGTAACTCCAAGTTCGAGTTCGACTCCAGACTCAAGCTCTTCCTCCAGCTCAAGCTCAATTCCAGTAGTAACTCCAAGCTCGAGTTCAACTCCAAGCTCAAGTTCTTCTTCCAGCAGTTCCTCTTCCGTTGTGATTGCTTGTAGTGAAGAGCCTGGCGATATATTTATTGATGAAATTTGTTCGCCGTGGAATGACATGTCTGCTTACGAACAAAACTACACCGACTCCACCGACAATTACGAAAATTATATTGGCGAGGAAGGCAAGGCGGTACGTTTTGGCATAGTGCAATCAAACGATCCGGGGCGCGATAAGGTGTTGGATATTAAATATCTGGATGCGCCTGAGTATTACGGTGCAGCGCAAATACTGGCGCCTGCATCGCAGGGTAATGGCTTTGATATGAGCGAATACGCCCATGGCAAGGTTGTATTTGATATGAAAGTGATTAGCCATGGCACCAAAGGCTCGGCATTGGAATTTACCATTGAATGCACTTGGCCCTGTGCCAGCACACCAAAGTTTATTAAAGCCGATGTGTTGAACGAGTGGGAAACCTATGAATTTTCTGTTGCCGAAATGATTGAGCGAGGGCTTGATATTCAGCATCTTTCATTGGGGTTTATGGTTCTGCCAACCTGGGCAAAACAAGATGGCGTACATTTCCAGCTCGACAATATTCGCTGGGTAAAAGGTGAGTCTCCCGCTACCCAGGAAACTGTTTGCTATGCCAACTTCTTTGATGATGAGTGGGTGCAGAATTCGCAGGGTGTTGGTGTATCCATTGCCGGTGATGGTGGTATGGTCGTTCCAAATGATCAGCATCAGTATTTGACTACAAGTGTGAAGCCATGGGTAACCGCCAACCCCGATTGGAGTGTTATGAATGGCACCTGGTTTTACTGGATGTCGAGTGTGATGAATTATAATACGATGGAGTTGCTGGACCCAGATGCCCTGTCAAATTGTTCCGGCTCTGGTACTTTGTCATTGGAGATATACACTCCCGCGGCCTTGGTCGAAGATGGCAATATGACATTCACCTTGTACTTCCTCGATAAAGATAATTTTGTTCGCAGCCTGAATAGTGATGTTTTCTCTGTGTCTGATATGAAGTCGGATGATTGGAACAAGGTATCTGTGCCGCTCACCACTGCATACGCTAATTTGAAATATGTAGGAATACGGATTGATGCCACGCAGGTTTCACCGTCCCTGATATCACCTCCGTTTTATATCGATAATATTGTTATCAGAAAATAAAACAGCGAGTCTGAAACACAAAAGCCCTGGTAGTTGCCGGGGCTTTTTTATTGGGTGTGACTAGACTTTTATGGCGTTTGGGGATTTACACACTCAAATACCGCTGCACCAAATCGTCATTCAAATTGGCGATAGGTCCAGTGGCGACCACACTGCCTTTTTCCATGATAAAAAAATCATCGGCCACACGGCGGGCAAAGGGGAGTTTCTGCTCGACCAGTAATACGGTTAAATCTAATTCGCGATTTAACTTGCGAATTACCTCGCCTATATCGCGCACTACGTTAGGTTGTATGCCTTCGGTGGGTTCGTCCAGGATTAATAACTTGGGGTCTAACACCAGTGCACGGCCAATAGCTAATTGTTGTTGCTGGCCGCCAGATAAATCGCCGCCGCGGCGGTGCTTCATTTCTTTTAATACCGGAAACAATTCGTAAATCAATCCGGGGATAAAGCGGGATTTATCCTTGCGTGCCCCGAGTGATATTTTCAAGTTCTCTTCCACCGTCAGCAGTGGAAATATTTCACGGCCTTGAGGTACAAAACCTATACCACCGCGCGCACGGTTTTCCGTCGAGAGTTTGTTGATATCATAACCGTTAAGGGTAATGACGCCATCGCGCACGGGCAATAAACCGGTGATGCATTTAAGCAGGGTGGTTTTACCAACGCCGTTGCGACCAATCAAACAGCCACAGGTGCCCTGTTTCAGGTTGAGTGATAAATCCCACAGGATATGACTTTGGCCGTAATACTGATTGATGTTTTTTATTTCAAGCATGATTTTTTATCCCGATGTTATTCGCCAAGGTAGACTTCAATCACTTTAGGATCATTTTGTACCTGATCCATAGTGCCTTCCGTGAGCACCGAGCCTTGGTGTAGTACCGTGACTTTGCGCGCGATAGAGCGCACAAATTTCATGTCGTGTTCCACCACAATCACCGAGTGTTTACCTGCAAGCGATAATAAAAGTTCAGCGGTTTTTTCCGTTTCTTCACCGGTCATACCCGCGACAGGTTCATCTACCAATAAGACTCGCGGGCTTTGCATCAGCAACATGCCAATTTCCAGCCACTGCTTTTGTCCGTGGGATAAAGCGCCTGCATTTTTGTAACGATGTTCGGCCAAACCAATTTGCAGTAGCACTTCATCGATACGGTATTTTTGTGCTGAATTCAATTGTTGGGTGAGTGTCCACCACACGCGCTTATCTGCTGCTGTTGCTAGCTCCAGGTTTTCATACACGCTGAGCGCTTCAAAAATAGTGGGCTTTTGGAATTTACGGCCAATACCGCCGCGTGCAATTTGATGCTCGGATAATTCCAGTAAATTAATTTGCTGCCCAAAATATACACTGCCTGCATCAGGTTTGGTTTTGCCTGTGATCACATCCATCATGGTGGTTTTGCCAGCACCATTGGGGCCGATAATACAGCGCAATTCACCTTCATCGATATAGAGGTTTAAATTATTCAGTGCGCGAAAACCATCAAAGCTAACGGTTACACCTTCTACGTACAAAATGGTACCGTGAGTGGTATCCAGTGGGGCACCAAAGTTAGGGTCATTCTGGCCGAGGCTGCGACGAGCTTGTGAAAAAATATTCATTACACTGTCTCCTTGGTCGCTGCTGTCGGTTCAGTTTTTTCGGTATCGCTGGTTTCACTTGTGGCAGGCGCTTTTCTGAAACGGCTGAATAAACCTACCAAGCCTTTCGGTAATACCAAGGTTACAATCACGAACAGTGCGCCCAGTGCAAATAACCAGGTTTCCGGTGAGTAAGAGGTGAAAACCGTTTTTCCATAGTTAACGGTAAATGCACCGACAATTGCACCAAATAAAGTACCGCGCCCACCGGTTGCTACCCAGACCACCAACTCAATTGAATTAAGCGGTGAGAATTCACCGGGGTTAATAATGCCTACTTGCGGTACATAAAGTGCACCGGCAATACCGGCGAGCATGGCCGAAAATACAAACAACCACAGCTTGTAGGATTCCACTTTATATCCACAAAAACGGGTGCGACTTTCCGCATCGCGGATAGAGACAATAATTTTCCCCATACGCGATGTCACAATATAGCGGCAGGCTATGTAGGCAAAAATCAACATAAAACCGGAGGCTAAAAATAGCGAAATGCGGGTGCCGTTAGCTGCAATGGGAAAGCCGAGAATATCTTTAAAATCCGTCAACCCGTTATTGCCGCCAAAGCCCATTTCATTGCGGAAAAATGCAAGCATCAAGGCATAGGTTAGCGCTTGGGTGATAATGGAAAAATACACACCGGTCACGCGCGAACGAAAAGCCAACCAGCCAAAGATAAAGGCGAGTAAACCGGGAATGGCAATAACCATCAACATGGCAAACCAAAACATATCAAACCCCTGCCAGTACCACGGTAATTCTTGCCAGTTTAAGAACACCATAAAATCTGGCAGTAATGGGTCGCCGTATTGTCCGCGTGGGCCGATTTGTCGCATCAAATACATGCCCATGGCATAACCGCCGAGCGCAAAAAAAGCGCCGTGACCGAGCGACAAAATACCGCAGTAGCCCCAGATTAAATCTACCGCCAGTGCGAGCAGGGCATAACATAAAAATTTACCGAGCAAGGTGACGGTAAAGGTGGATACGTGCAGTGCCGATGTCTCAGGCACCAGGATATTGCAAATGGGCACTAGCACCATCGCTAATAAGACCAGCCCCAGCACAATCATGCCGCCGCGATCACTGAGTAATAAACGTTGGGTTAACATTTGATTCTCTCTTTTAAAATTTCTACGTCATTCGCCAATGTGCCGTTTGCAATTGCGAATGTTGGGGTTCGTTCCTCACCGCCAACCTACAAGGTGACGTTTGCTCCTCCCCTTTGCAAAAGGGGAGGCGGGGAGGGGATTGATTAATCTGCCGCCGCACGACCTTTCTGCGGGAAAATTCCCTTGGGGCGTTTTTGAATAAATAGAATCAGCAATACCAATACCAATACTTTGGCGAGCACCGCACCAGCATAGGGTTCTAAAAATTTACTGATAATGCCTAAGCCCATGGCGCCAACCAGTGTGCCCCATAAGTTGCCTACACCACCAAATACCACCACCATAAACGAGTCGATAATATAGGCTTGGCCGAGGTTGGGGCCGACGTTAGTCAGTTGTGAGAGCGCAACACCGGCGATACCGGCAATGCCAGAGCCGAGGCCAAATGTCATGGCATCAACCCAGCTTGCGCGTACACCCACGGCGCGAGCCATGGCACGGTTTTGCGAAACGGCGCGGACTTTTAATCCGAGTGAGGTTTTTTTAAGGATGGCGAGCAATGCAAAAAATACAATCAAACCAAAGATAAAAATATACAAACGATTGTAGGTAATGGAGAACACCGGATTAATAACCAGCGAACCGCTCATCCACTCAGGTAATTCCACGGCGCGATTCAGCGGAGAAAAAATACTGCGCGCTGCCTGTTGCAAAATTAAACTGATACCAAAGGTAGCGAGGAGTGTTTCCAGCGGGCGGCCGTACAAAAAGCGAATTACTCCGCGTTCTATGGCTATGCCTACCAAGCCAGCGACAATAAACGCAGCGGGAATAGCAATCATTAAACTGTAGGCAATTTGATTGGGGAAAAGCTGTTGCACCACCCAGGTTACATAAGCGCCGATCATCATTAATTCACCGTGCGCCATATTGATTACGCCCATCACACCGAAGGTAATGGCCAAGCCAATAGCCGACAGCAGCAATACCGAGCCCAAGCTCAGGCCAAAAAATACATTTTCGGCAAAACGAAAGGCGGCGATACGATCCTCAATGGATGCCAGCGCGAGCTGTGCCTGTTGCTTTACTTTTGCATCGCTGTCGTTGTTGGCAATATCCACCAGGGCGGTACGCACTTCCTGCTGCAAGCTACCGCGCAAAATTTGAATGGCATCCAGGCGAATTTGTTGTTCGCTGCTTTGTAAATTCATTAGCGCCACTGCTGCGGCAATCGCCGTGCGCACATCGTCATCGGGTTCGGTTTTTTGGCGCTCTTGCAGCAGGTTAATGATATTGTCATCAACACCATCGGCAATCATGCGGTTTACCGCATTCAAGCGCACGCTGGCTTGTTTATCATTTAAGTTCAATGCGGCGAGCAAGGTACGTAACTGGCTGCGCATGGTGTTATTAATCGGAATACGCTTAAGGTCACTGGTATCGCCGGTAATTGCTTCGCCGTTCAGGGCATTCACAAACTTGCCGGATTTAATCGCGATAGCAACCAGCGGATCAGTGGATTTAGTGGCGTAAAGTGTTCCTTGTTGCAATGCAGCGATCACACTGGCAACACGGCTATCGTTAAGCTGCGCTAATTTTTTTGCGGTTTGTGCGCGCTTGGGCAAGCTACCTTGGGTTAAGGCTTTGGTGAGCGTATCAAATTCACTTTCGGTTGTTGTGGTTGCAGCGGGCGACTCTACTGCGCTGGATGCTTCCGATGTAGTGAGGGCGGTATCGGTTTCTTGCGAAAAGACCATGGTTGAATGGCAGAGTGATAAAAGTACCAGCAGTTGCAGGTGCCATCTTCCAAGCGGCTTGAGTAGGTTTCGCATAGTCTTGTCTCTGTAAAAACACATATAAATAATGGGTAATTCTTTTTTAATTTTTTGGTTTTTATATGCAGGGTGAATAACACGGTTAATGCTATTCACCCTGCATGTCACGCAATCACGCTAAGGTTAAGGTATTAGTGAGCGGCTGCAGCGCCCAAACATTTTTTGGTTTTGGTGTTGTAGTTACCGCACTTCAGTTTGATCCAATCGGATTCCAGATCTTTTGAACCTTCAAGGTAATCAGACCATGCATCGCCTGGAACCAAGCCATCGGTTTGTGAAACAGTGAGGAATTGACCATCTTCCTGAATTTCGCCAATCAATACTGGTTTGGTGATGTGATGGTTTGGCAACATTTTGCTGATGCCGCCAGTCAGGTTGGGTGCTTCAACGCCGATGATGGCATCAACCACTTTGTCAGTGTCAGTGGTGCCGGCTTTCTCAACCGCTTTTACCCACATATTGAAACCAATGTAGTGTGCTTCCATTGGGTCGTTAGTTACACGCTTGTCATTTTTGATAAAGGCTTTCCATTGTTTGATAAACGCAGCGTTAGCAGGATTATCTTCACTCATGAAATAGTTCCATGCCGCCAAATGGCCTACCAATGGCTTGGTGTCGATACCGGAGAGTTCTTCTTCACCCACAGAGAAGGCAATAACCGGGATATCTTCAGCGGTGACTTTTTGGTTGCCGAGTTCACGGTAGAAAGGTACGTTGGCATCGCCGTTAATGGTGGAGACTACGGCTGTTTTTTTACCTGCTGAACCAAAACGTTTGATGTCAGACACAATGTTTTGCCAATCGGAATGACCGAATGGTGTGTAGTTGATCATGATGTCTTCTTTGGCAACACCTTTGGATAGCAAATAAGCTTCCAGAATTTTGTTGGTGGTGCGTGGATAAACATAGTCAGTGCCCGCCAATACCCAGCGTTTTACTTCCATGTCATTCATCAGGTAATCCACCGCAGGGATGGCTTGTTGGTTTGGTGCGGCGCCGGTGTAGAACACATTGCGTGAAGATTCTTCACCTTCGTATTGCACGGGATAAAACAGAATGCCGTTCAATTCTTCAATAACAGGCAATACAGACTTGCGTGATACTGAGGTCCAGCAACCGAAGATTGCGGCTACTTTATCTTTGGTCAACAATTCACGGGTTTTTTCTGCAAACAATGGCCAGTTGGATGCCGGGTCAACTACAACTGCTTCCAGTTTTTTACCGAGCAGGCCACCTTTTTTATTTTGCTCTTCAATCAGCATCAACATGGTGTCTTTCAGAGTGGTTTCTGAAATGGCCATAGTGCCAGAGAGCGAGTGAAGTACACCAACCTTGATTGTTTCTGCCGCCGCCGCACTAAACGAGGCGATGGTTAAGCCGCAGGCGATACCGAGTGCCCCGACATGTTTTGCTATCTTCTTCAGCTTCATGGGTCTTTCTCCTAGATGGTTTTAATGACTCAGTGGTTTTTCAATCCAAGCATTCATACAATCGTGAATGCTATTTTTTCCGGTAACGCCTTGTGTATAACGCTTATGGTGGGCGACAAGATTTTCTTCCCTGATCCGGCTTATGTGCTTCAGGCATAAATCGGTCGTCGCTCTTATAGGGAGCGGTGTTGCTAACTAAAAAACTATTCGCTATCGGCCGGGTGTTGTTGCTGTGCTTCGTACAACATATGCAAGGTGATTTTCCTCACTTCGGCCTTACTGGCTTCAATGTGTGTTTTTAAATAACTTTTTGCGTCTTCTGCACGACGTTCAATAATGGTGCGCAAAATCTTGGCGTGTTCATCGTAAGTGGCTTCAATACGATTACGCTGGGTGAAATCAATACGGCGAATAATGCGTAGCCGCTCGGTAATTTCATGGTGAATACGGGCCATTTCCATATTGCCGGTTGCTTCAATAAGTTGTTCGTGAAAACGCTCATCTAACCCGCACACGGTTGGGCCATCTTTTAAGCGATCCTCCGGCTTGACTAACCAAATGCGCTTTACATCTTCCAAATCCGGTGCGGTTTCCATTTCACACAGTTTTTTGATGGCAGCCAATTCCAAAACAATGCGAACGTCATAGAGTTGTTCAAATTTTTTGAAATCAAAGGGGTTTACTTTCCAGCCACTGCGAAAGGAAACATCCACATAACCTTCACGTTGTAGTCGCGCCAATGCTTCGCGTACCGGAGTGCGACTGGCGGCAACACGTTCAGCAATTTCATTTTCACTAAAACGATCACCTGGAACCAAACGGAAAGAAAAAATATCGTCTTTGATAATCTGGTAAATCCGCTCCGTTAAATTGGTGCGGGGTTCATCCGCTTTCTTTTTGGTTTTGTCGGTTTTGATAAGTTTCATGGGTTTCTCGTAGGTTGGTGGTGAGGAACGAACCCCAACATAAGCAACGCGTAAATGTTGAATCCTGTCATGTTGGGGTTCGCTTCGCTCACCACCAACCTACGTCCGTGTTTCAAATTAATCTGTCTCAAGCACCAACAACAAATCCCCTGCATTCACTTGCTTGCCCGGCTCGCAATGAATTGCACTGACCTTTGCGGTGCGGTCGGCGTACACGGAGAATTCCATTTTCATCGCTTCTACAATTAACAGTGGCTGATCTGCTTCCACTAATTGACCCGGTTCAACCAGAAGCTTCCAAATGTTGCCACTGATATCGGCTGTCACAGCGTGACCGTCAACTTCAATCGGATTAGTGTTTACTTTGGCTTGCAGAGCCGCATCTACATTTTTTTCTTCATCCGCTTGCCATAGCGCGACTTCTTTAGTGAAAGCCGCTTGTTGTTTTTCTTTGAATTCGGCAATGCTTGCAGCATTGTCTTGCAAGAATTGTTCGTGCTCGGCGAGGCTGAAATAATCTTCTTCGATGCGCAGGCTTAAACGGCCTTCGCGGAATGCTTCGCGTTGTGCGGTTAATTCTTCTTCGGTGACTTCGTAGTAGCGCACACGGTCAAAGAATTTTAATAGCCAAGGCTCACCATCTTTGAAGATCGGATTTTTTAGGAATTTATTCCAGATCGGCAGTGTGCGGCCAACCAATTGGTAACCGCCGGGAGAATCCATGCCGTAAATACACATGTAAACGCCGCCGATTCCCACGGTGCCTTCTGCTGTATAAGTGCGCGCTGGATTGTATTTGGAGGTGAGCAAACGATGACGCGGGTCAACCGGTACGGCGCACGGTGCACCGAGATAAACATCGCCCAAACCCAACACCATGTAGCTGGTTTCAAACAAAATTTGTTTTACTTGCTCGACGGAATCAAGGCCGTTAATACGACGCATAAATTCAGTGTTGCTCGGCAACCAAGGCGCTGTATCGCGCACCGACTGACGATAGCGGGAAACCGCATCCAGAGTTGCCGAATCTTCAAAGGCCATTGGCATATACACAATGCGACTCGGTACTTTGGTGTCACGTGCGTCGCCGAGTGTTTCTTCAATCACTAACAACTGATTGATTAATTGTTGTTGATGGATAACGCGGCTATCGTAATTAATTTGCAGTGAGCGAACCCCTGGCGATAATTCAATCACACCATTAATGGGTGATGCTTTTAATGCTTCCATCAACGCATACACACGCAAGCGCAAACTCAATTCAAGAATATTGTCGCCGTATTCGAGCAGAATATATTTGTCTCCTGCCTGACGATAACTCACCAATGGGCGGCTGCCCTGCGGTTGCAATGCTGCAACGATACAATCAGAAATGGTGTTTTCCGGTTTAACAATCGGTGCGAGTAACACTTGCGGCTGTACGCTCAGGTTTTCAATTGCACGATCGGTAGATAACTCCAACGCGAGTGCGGCATCAAAACTCAAGCGTTTAAAACGAATTTTATCGCCCGGTTTTACCTGGCCGACTTTCCACAACTCTGCTTTAACGATAGTTACCGGGCAAACAAATCCACCGAGGCTGGGGCCATCTTTGGTGAGGATTACCGGCATATCGCCAGTGAAATTAATGGAGCCAACGGCGTATTCAGTATCGTGTATGTTTGAAGGATGTAATCCTGCTTCGCCGCCGTCACTGCGAGTCCATGTGGGTTTGGGGCCATTCAAACGAATACCCAAACGGTTGGAGTTGTAGTGCACTTCCCATGCGGTTGAAAAAAACATATCAATCGCATCTTCAGTGAAAAAATCTGGCGCACCGTGTGGGCCATAAAGCACACCGATTTCCCATTCATTAGGGTAGGTTGGGATTAATTCTTTCGGCGCTGCTGCTGCTTCGTAAACTGGTGCAGGAGTTGTGCAGGCTGCGATTGCCGGATTGCTAATCGGCAACATATCAGTCGCGCGCAAGGTGCGACCTGCGTGGCCGCCGAATTGACCAAGTGCAAAGGTAGAGCGGCTGCCTAAATACACGGGGACATCAAAACCATTGCGCACTGCAAGGTATCCGCGACAACCTTGGTCGGCTTTGCCCACTTCCAGAATTTGTCCGGCTTTAATGGCAACCGGTTGCCAGAATGGAATTAATTCACCATCAATTTTTGCAGGTGATGTCGCACCCGTCAGCGCGATGGTTGCATCGCGATGGAATTTTAATTTCGGCCCGATGATGGTGTATTCAAGCGCGGCTGCACTTTCATGGTTGCCCACAATACGGTTGGCCAAACGGAATGCGTAATCATCCATCGGGCCTGAGGGTGGAACACCAATGCTCCACAAACCGACGCGACCGGGGTAATCCTGCACGCTGGTGTAAGTACCAGGCTGTAATACTTCTACAACGGGTGCTTGATATTCAAAGCTAGCTAATTTATTGGTGGCAACATTGCCGCTGCCAAAAAAATCCGTTGCGATAATTTGACGCAAGTAATCCAAATTGGTCGCAATACCTGCTGCGCGCGTTTCGTTCAACGCGGTTTTCATTTTGCTAATCGCATCAGCGCGATCTTTACCGTACACAATAATTTTGGCGATCATTGGATCGTAATAGGGCGATACTTCAGTACCGGTCGAAACCCAGGTATCGATACGTGCCGATTCGGAAAAGTGAACGTCGGTTAATACGCCCGGTGATGGTTGGAAATCGCGCACTGGATCTTCAGCATATAAACGTACCTCAATCGCAGCGCCTTTGGGATTGATTTCAATATCCAGTTTTGGCGGAGTACCGGCAGCGGTGAGGATCATCCACTCAACCAGATCTACACCAGTGCAAGCTTCAGTAATGGGGTGTTCAACTTGCAGGCGGGTATTTACTTCCAAAAAGTAAAACGCATCGCGCGCGGCATCGTAAATATATTCAATGGTACCAGCAGAGCGATAGTTAACGGCTTCGCCCAAGCTTTTGGATGCGGCCAATAATTTATCGCGGGTGGCAGCGGGTAAATTGGGTGCAGGAGTTTCTTCAACCACTTTTTGGTTGCGGCGTTGCAGGGAGCAATCGCGTTCACCCAATGCAAGTACGTTACCTTTACCATCACCAAAAATTTGTACTTCTACGTGGCGGGCGTTATCGACAAAGCGTTCGAGAAATACACCGCTGTCACTAAAAAAGTTTTGACCTAAACGTTTTACACTTTCATAGGCGGCGATTAGTTCCGCTTCGTTGTTGCAGCGCGTTAAACCAATACCACCACCACCGGCGGTGCTTTTTAACATTACTGGATATCCCAGTTGTGCTGCAGAGGCTACGGCATCATCAAGCGATGCCAATAAACCGGTTCCGGGAGTGAGCGGCACACCGGCTTTTTCTGCAATTTCACGCGAGGTGTGCTTTAAACCAAATTCGCGAATTTGTGCGGGGGTTGGACCGCAGAAGGCAATACCTTCCGCCTCACATTTTTCGCAGAAGGCAGCATTTTCGGACAGGAAGCCGTAACCTGGAATAATTGCTTGCGCGCCAGTTTCTTTGGCAGCGGCGAGTATTAAATCTGCCTTCAAATAACTTTCTGCCGCCGTATTGCCTCCAAGACAAACTGCTCTATCACATGCGGTGACGTGCGCTGAATTACGGTCTGCATCAGAATAGACTGCGACAGATTCGATGCCCATTTTTTTCAGCGTTTTGGCAATACGCACCGCGATTTCTCCGCGGTTGGCAATAAGTACGGTCTTCAACATGATTCTTCTCCGGCTGTAATTCTCTTTTGTAGGTTGGTGGTGAGCTTGCGAACCCCAACACGACATTTTTAATTTCTTGCGATACTAGTGATGCTTTGTCGGATTACTTTCTTGTAGCCTTACATGGTCATGTTGGGGTTCGTTCCTCACCCCAACCTACGCATCATTTTTGTAAGGATTTGATATAAGCCCGCCATCCACCCAAATGCGTAATATCGGTCGCGCCATTTACGGCGGCGCCTTCACAAATAAAGCCTTTTACTTCACGGCCATCGTGCAAACTCAAAGTACCTATACCCAGTGGTGCAGGAATTAATGCAACAAAACTTCCGAAGTGGTGCAGTGGGACATCCCACAATTCCACAATAATTTCGGCGCCCTCGGTTGAGCGAATCAAACCTGGCTTGGGTGGTGTGGTATTGGGTAATGCAAATAAACGGTAATTGTTGGCGGTGTAAGTGCTCTCAACAAAAATGGCATTGCGTTCTTGCAGTTGCACATTGAGCGGCATACCGGTCAAATGCGCTCCGACAACGGCGAGGCGTACATAACCTTGTGGCGGCGTGTTTTTTAGCGCGAGTGCGGGGGTGGGTTTGCCCGTAGCACCGAGTAATAAATTAACGCTGCTGTGCCATTTTTTTCCGAAGGCAGCGAGTGCGGCGTCTTGCCATGCGGGGGCAATCAAGGTGATGCCGAATGGCAAGCCGTCGGCGCGCATGGTTGCAGGCAGCGCGAGGGCAGAGCAGTCGGCGAGATTCACAAAGTTGGTGTAGGTACCCAGTTGGCTATTAACGACAATAGGATCGGCGTTGACTTCGGCAATTGTTGGATGACGCGGTGATGTCGGAACCAAAAGCGCATCAACATCTTTCATTAGCAATTGTATTCCGCGTGCGAGATCAGCACGGCGATATTCCGCTTGGTAGGCGTCAGTCGCGGAAAAATTTACTGCATTTTCAACAATGCCGCGCACGACGTCATTCATGTCCGCGGCGTGCTCTTGCATAAATTCGGCAATGGCTGCGTGACGCTCCGCCACCCAAGGGCCGCCATACAATAATTGCGCGAGGGTGAACATCGGCGTGAAATCGATGGTGACTAACTCCGCACCAAACGCAGAAATATTTTCCAGTGTTTCCAGCCATGCTGCTTCGGCTTGTACATCGCCGAACCAGTTTGGTGATGCAGGAATACCAAAACGAGGTTTGTTGGAAAAATAAGTTGCGGCGGCCGGAGCTGTGCGTGAGTAACCGTCAGTGGGATCAAATCCTTCCATCACACTGGCAACGGTTTCTGCATCTTCCACTGTGAGTGCAAATACAGATACACAATCCAGGCTGCGACATGCGGGTACAACACCTGTGGTACTGAAATGGCCTTTGGTGGGTTTTAATCCAACGATGTTATTGAAACCGGCGGGTACGCGGCCGGAGCCTGCGGTGTCTGTGCCCAAACTGAATGGCACCAGGCCTCGTGCAACTGTGGTGGCAGAGCCGGAGCTGGAGCCGCCGGACACATAATCTGCGTTAAATGAATTGGGTACGGCGCCGTAAGGCGAGCGAGTGCCAACCAAGCCAGTAGCAAACTGATCCAAATTGGTTTTGCCCAGCACAATTGCACCGGCTTGCTTCAAGCGCGCTACGCTGGTGGCATCGCTCTCGGCGATATAGGTAAATGCAGGGCAAGCGGCGGTTGTCGGCATGCCGGCAACATCAATATTGTCTTTAACCGCAAACGGAATTCCGTAAAGCGGGAGTGTGGTTGCATCGCCAAGGCTGGCCAGCGCAGTCAGTTGCGCTTCAATCTCCGCGCTGGAAACAATATAAATCCAGGCCGCATCCTCCGCCTTGAGTTGCGCGCGAAGGTTCAGCAGCGCATCGCGCGCTTGCAAGTCTCCACGGCGATAGGCATCGCGCCATTCAGGAATTGTCCAGCCAGTAGTTAGGTAATCGTGCAACAGCGTCATTGTGGTTCCTGCGTATGAATCTGAAATACAATCTTGGATACAAGATTGCTTTTCAGAGGTTTTGCAGAAACTGTGCCAAGCGAAAAAAAACCTGCTTGCAGGGTGGGAGAAAGGAATAAAACTCTATTAATTTCATTGGTTTAGTGCCATCAGTAAATTGTCGATAGCTCTGTTTTTAATCATTGTTGAGCGTTAACTGTGTGCGCTCTCTTTGTGCGCTTGAACCTGTGTTTTGAGACAAGCTGGTGCGTTTATTTATCTTGTTTTTTATAAAAACCAAGATGCTTCGATGTTATGGGCATACAGAACGCAAGGCATTGTCTAGAATGGTGGCCTATGCCTGAATGTTATTAATGCCTATTGGCTTTATTGAGAGAAAGTGGATTTTTATGGCGATGAACTGGAACCAACTGCTCTGCGCGGATCGTTTGGGTAAGCGTGTGGCAAAGCATGAGGAAGGGCGTTCGCCCTTTCACTCGGATCACGACAAAATTATTTTTTCCGGGGCTTTCCGTCGTCTCGCGCGCAAAACGCAAGTGCACCCTATGGCGACTAACGATCATATCCATAATCGCATGACACACAGTTTGGAGGTGGCTTGTGTGGGGCGCACGCTCGGTATTCGTGTTGGGCAGGCATTGAAAGACAAAGGTGATTTGCCTGCGCATATCTGGCCAACGGATATTGGCGATATAGTGCAGGCAACCTGCCTGGCACATGACATCGGCAACCCGCCGTTTGGCCATACGGGTGAAGATGCAATCCGTAACTGGTTTCAAAAGGAGGGCGCTGAATTTCTAACGGATTTGTCGCCCTCCGAGCAGGATGATATTCGGGTATTTGAAGGCAATGCGCAGGGCTTGCGTGTGTTGACTACTTCCGAGTATCACCAGTTTCATGACGGTATGCGTTTGACCTATGCAACGCTTGCGTCCTCTATTAAATACCCCTGGACATCATCACCCACGGTATTGGGGCAGCGCCCGAAAGATACCAAGTACGGAATATTTCAATCCGAGCTGGAACACTTCCATGAGATCGCGCAAAAAACCGGGCTGATTGAATTGGGGCACGATTGGTATTGCCGCCATCCGCTGGTGTATTTGATGGAGGCGGCCGATGATTTTTGTTACGGCATTATCGATTTAGAAGATGGTTTGGAGATGGGGATTCTCAACTGGGCTGAAATTTATGAATTGTTGCACCCGGTAATTGCTGATTCCCCGCAGCTTGGTGACTTGGAGCGCTTGCTGAAAAAAGTGAATGATGGTCGCAAACCGGCATTGGTGCGCGGCAAGGTAATTGATGCTTTTATCAATGCCGGCACTTCCGCGTTTATTAAACATCAAGATGCATTTTTACGCGGGGAAGTGCAGGGTGATTTAATTTCGCTGTGCGATCCGAAAGTGCGCAACGCTGTACAAGCGGCAAAAGATTTAGCCAAACGCAAAATTTTTAATCACTCGCGTCGGGTTGAGTTGGAGATTGGCGCTTATGCGGTGATTGGCACTTTGTTAAATACGGTGTGCTCTGCCGTTTATGCATCGCTCGGCGACCCGGCGCAAATGACCTACAAAGATAATCGCGTTATGGCGTTGATTGGCGAAAACAATTTTCACCCGGATGTAAGCAACAAGGCGCACAACTATAAATACCTTGCATTGATGGCGGTGATTGATTTTATCAGCGGTATGACCGACAACTATGCTACAAATCTTGCCAAGCAATTTAACGGCATGGGCCATTCAGCCTACTAAAAAAACGGATGTTAGTGCCCCTATGTTAAATGCAATTTTATCGCCAGTGGCGGCGCGCAGCGTGGTGGTATTGTGCGCGGTGTTATTGGTGTTGGCCGCGCCCTTATTTTTTGTGGGCGGGCCGGATTGGGTATCTTCAACGCTCTTAAAAAACCTGTGGAATTTTGGTCATGTGGTTTTTTTTGCGTTGCTGTTAGTGGTGGTGCAATGGTTTGTACCACTCACCCATTGGCACCAGTGGCTGGGTGTTACTTTATTGGCCTTGTTGCTGGGGGCGACAGTTGAAGTGGTGCAGCATTTTGTGGGGCGCTATGCAAGCTGGGGAGATTTATTCAATAACCTGGTGGGGGTATGGCTGGGTTTGTTTTGGGGGCAGCACCTGGGCGCGGCGCGGCACCCAAACCGGGTGCGATGCGCGCGCGTGTTGAGCCTGTTATTGATCGGCCCGGCGCTGTGGCTGGTGCTAGAGGCGGCTTGGGCCGAGTTGAGTTTGCGTCGTGCGTTTCCGCTGGTGAATAGTTTTGAATCGCGAGCGGAGTGGCAGCAGCTGGTGTTTAATCCTGAACGCATAGGCTTACAGCCAAGTACAACGGCCGTCAGTCATGGCGAGCAATCCCTACAAGTGGATCTGATGGCTGGCGGCTATTCCGGGTTGCGTTTGCGAGTGTGTTATGGTGATTGGCAGGGCTTCAATGTGGTGGCGATGGATTTGTTCAACCCTGAAGCCGACCCTATGTCGTTGGTTTTGCGCTTATCCGATGTGATCCATGATCGCGGCGATAACCATTATGATGACCGTTTTAATCGCGCGCTGCTGTTGCAGCCGGGGTGGAACAGGCTGCGTTTTGCCATCGCCGATATAGCACGCAGCCCCAAGCAGCGTAGTATGCAGTTGGATGCCTTGTGTAACTTGGGAATCTTTGCGGCAGATCTACCGCGGCCGCGCCGTTTTTATCTGGATAATATCCGGCTGGAATAACGGGCCCACAAAAACAAACCGCCGATAAATCGGCGGTTGTGTGACTGGATGCAAGAACGGCTAAAAATCCAGATCAGAAATATCGTCGTATCCGAGCTGATCCTTAATGCGACGACGCTCCAAGCGATCTTCGATTTTGCGACGCATTTCCAAGGTGTGCTGGCTGGCTTCTTTGCCAGTCAGTTTTGGTGTTGCCTCTTCATCATCGGTTTCGATGCTATCACTTATAAGATCAGTATCCGGTGACTCTACATCAACTGACATAAGACTACTCCAACATTGATAGAGAGAAGGTTTGGCGTCGTTTCCCGCAGAGGAAAAATTGACCCGCGCTATTTACCATAGCCCATTAAAAAACAAAAGAAAAATCTTGTTCGGCAAGCGAGATTTTTCTTTTTACCTTGGCGCCAATCTGGGTTACAAAGCGCGCCTGTGGCCGAGGTGTGAAGCCGGTATCAGGTGCAAGATTCAAACATCATTTTTGGGCGAGGTCGAACGACAGTGGCAAAAAAACAAGCGGAAGTCATTGGCTGGCGCGAGTGGGTTGGCCTGCCAGATTTTGGTATTGCTGCCATTAAGGCAAAAGTGGATACCGGTGCACGCACCAGCGCTTTGCACGCCTACTATGTCACGCCGTTTGAAAAGGATGGCAAGCCCTGGGTCAGGTTCGGTTTGCACCCCCTGCAACAGGACAGCCTCACCTGTATTGAATGCGAGGCACCGGTAAAAGACGTACGGCAAGTCACCGACTCTGGCGGTCACAGTGAAGAGCGGGTAGTGATTGAAACCTGCCTGCGTATTAATGGCCTGGAAATGCCCATCGAGGTCACTCTCACTGACCGCGAAAATATGCGCTTCCGTATGCTGCTGGGGCGCAGTGCACTCAAAAAAGGGTTTTGGGTGGATAGCAGCAAATCATTTTTACTCGGCGGCTCCAAAGACCAGCCGCTGATGTCTGCACTCTAGGGCGATTCATTCCCCGGGTGCCTCCCGTTACTTGATCAATATCCTTCAGGATTCCTATGAAAATCGCTATTTTGTCGCGCAATCGTCGCCTTTACTCCACGCGTCGTTTGGTGGAGGCATGTACCAAACGCGGCCATGAAGTGCGTGTAATCGACATTTTGAAATGCTACATCGACATTGCCTCTGATAGCCCTGCCATTTGGTACATGGGTGAATTGCTGGAGGACTTTGATGCGGTGATCCCACGCATTGGTGCTTCGGTAACTCACTATGGGCTGGCGGTGATTCGCCAGTTTGAAATGATGGGGGTTTACTGCCTTACCGAATCCATCGCCCTGGGGCGCTCGCGGGATAAGTTGCGCGCGCTGCAATTGCTTTCGCGCAAGGGCATAGGCTTGCCCAAAACCAGCTTTGCCTACAACGTGCACGATGCCAAGGAGCTGATCAAGCTGGTGGGCGGTACTCCGTTAGTGCTCAAACTCTGCGAAGGTACCCAGGGGCGCGGCATAGTGCTTGCCGAGACCCAGAAGGCCGCCGAGAGTGTGATTGAAGCTTTCCGCGAATTGCGCGCCGAGTTTTTGGTGCAGGAATTTATCAAAGAGGCCAACGGCAGTGACCTGCGCTGTTTTGTGATTGGCGATAAGGTCGTTGCCGCCATGGAGCGCACCGCTGCAGAGGGTGAATTCCGCTCCAACCTGCATCGCGGTGGCTCGGCCAAGCTGGCCAAATTGACCCCCACAGAGCGCCGTACAGCAATCAAGGCAGCACAGACCATGGGCTTGCAGGTCGCCGGTGTGGATTTGCTGCGCTCCTCGCGCGGGCCTTTGGTGATGGAGGTAAATTCATCGCCCGGTTTGGAGGGTATTGAAGGGGCGACGCACAAAGATATTGCCGATGCGATTGTGGCGTTTGTCGAGGAAAATGCTCGCCCCAATGCCAACAAAACCCGGGGTAAGGGTTGATCTGCGGTGAGATAAAGTCGGGGGCGATTAAGCCCCCACTTTGAGCTGCTGTTCGCGCAGGTGATTTTCCAAACGTACAACTGTGCCATCAAAATAAAAGCGACCATTGCGGAAGTGGCCTTCCAGTTGTTTGGCGGTCATGGGTTTGGCATAAAAGAATCCCTGCGCCTGATCGCAGCCATGGGTGCGCAACCATTCGGCTTGACCTTCGTTTTCAACCCCTTCAGCGATTACCCGCATCTGCATATTGTGCGCAAGGCCAATAATGGATTTGGCTATAGCGGCGTAGTTGGCATCGTCGTGAATATCGTGGATAAAACTGCGATCAATTTTCAATTTTTGCACCGGGAAACGCTGCAAATAAGCGAGCGATGAATAGCCGGTACCAAAGTCATCAATGGCGAGGTACATACCCATTTGGTTGAGCTGGTTGAGCTGGTTGATGGTTTCGCCCGCGTGCTCCATGGCACAGCTTTCGGTGATTTCCAACTCCAGGTATTTGGCGGCCAGCCCGATTTCAGCAAGTATCGCTTCCACCTTGCCGGGGAAATTCTTCTGACGGAACTGGCGCGGCGATAAATTGACTGCAATCTTGCCGATATATTTGCCTGCATCCAGCCAGAGTTTTTGTTGGCGACAGGCCTCGCGCAGTACCCACTCCCCAATCGGCACAATAAGCCCGGTCTCTTCGGCCAGTGGAATAAAATGGGCCGGCGACACTATGCCGCGCTCCGGGTGTTGCCAGCGTACCAGCGCTTCTACACCGGTCATCTCGCCGGTTTTTAAATCCACTTGTGGCTGGTAGTAGAGTGTCAGTTGTTGCTGTTCAATGGCGCGGCGCAAATCGTTTTCCAACAGCAAGTAGTTCACCGCTGTTGCGTTCATGCCCTTGGTATAAAACTGGCAATTATTTTTACCGGCTTCTTTCGCTTTATACATGGCGATGTCAGCATTTTTTAACAGCTCATCCGTGTCATCCCCGTCTTCCGGGAACAGGCTTACACCGATACTTACGGTAGTAGAAATACTGTGGCCACTGACTTCAATTGGGCGCGACAGAGTGCTGAGTAATTTGTTGGCGACAAAAATAACATCGTCAATATCGTGAATACCTTCCAGCACCACCACAAATTCATCGCCACCCAAGCGTGCGACGGTATCCATATCGCGTACGCCTTCATTGAGGCGCGTGGCGAAGGCTTTGAGCAGAATGTCACCGGCGTCGTGACCCAAACTGTCATTAATATTTTTAAAGCGGTCGATGTCGAGCAGCATCAGCGCAACGCGAGAATTGGCGCGGCGGGCGCGGGCCAAACCGTGGTAAATGCGATCGTAAAACAGTGAGCGATTGGGCAGCGAGGTCAGTGAATCGTGAAAGGCCATATAGTTGAGTCGCGATTGCTGTTCGCGCAGCGCTGTCTCGGCCAGTTTTCGTTCGGAAATATCGGTGCCGATAGTGCACACCCCAAACGCTTTTTGCTGCTTGTCGCGCAGTGGAAATTTGACCAGTAAATAGGTGTGCTGGGTACCATCTTTATGCATCAGATCCAGCTCAACTTCGTAGGTTTGCTGGGTCTTTTTGGTGGCGAGGTCTATCTCCCACATGGATTGGGCAACGTCTTTGGGGTAAACATCAAACACGTTTTTGCCCACAATACCGTCTTCACCCACATTGGCCATTTGATTGTAATGCTCGCTGGCCAAGACTATGTTGCCGTCCAGGTCTTTTACTGAAATCAGCGTGGGCGAGTAATTCAAAATCGCATTTAAATAGGTTTCGCTGGCCCAGAGTGCTTGTTCCGCCACGCGAAACCGTTCGGCTTGTTCTTCGTGGTGCCACATATCAATAACCTGACGCACCAACAGGGAACTGAATGTCCATACGGTATCCAGGTCTTGTACCGCGTGTTGCAAGCTCGCCAGGTCATCCTGGGATTCCATATAAAACACCGCGATGGTTTTCTGGTTTTCGCAAATCGGGTGCAAAAAGCAGGCGCGGGTATCAACGGGAATAGTTTTGCCAATAAGGCCGCTCATGGCACTACGGCTCAGTGCCAGTGCCTGGCCGGATTCAAATACATCGTGAATAAATGCAGAGGGTAGGTTGTTAATGCGATTGAGCGAGGTGGCGATAGCATTAATCGCAGTGTGGGTGCCTGTGCGATTGGCAATGGCTTCCACGTAGATATGATTGTCGCGGGCAATAAGTAAGGCAACGCGCTGAATGGTGTGTTTGGCAATAACCAACTTCACCAATCGCTCGGCAATTTGTTTGTGATTTAAGTTGGTAAAAAGTTGCTGGAACTTTTTAATCAACTCTACAGCCGTATGTTTCGGCTGCGCTGGGTCACTATTTGGCATATTCACTCAATTTGGGTGATGGTCTCGCAATTTAGTGTGTTCGTACATCTTATTCCCCGGTGTGAGGGGATCCGCTATCACTAAACATCTCTCTGGTGGCCACTCTTCCGGGGCCTGCATATCCCAAATTTCTAACTTGAATCAGTACTTTACAACAAAAGCGCCTAAAGCCACGCTTTTTTATGATAAATGAACACGCCCTGTAAAGCTCAAGCAAAAATTAGTGATTCGTTGGTTAATTTTGGTGTCAATGTGTTTCCAATCTTCCCAACTTTGGCGCGCATTTTGCGAAAAAGATGATGTGTGTGCCAATACTATGTTTTCATAAGAAATTGGAAAAAGCCGGTTCGCGCCGTACAGCCATTGAAATCCGGTTCTGTGCCCTGGCAGCTATTCGCTTTTACCCTGCACTGATCTAGGCTTATTTAAAGATTCATTTATAACGCTATTTGCACTGTTATCGCGTGCTGGAGTGGTTCAATCATGCGTCATCAGGTTCCTTTCGTAGGTGAGCGTAAGGTCATTCGCGCCGATGATGAACAGGCGCGCAGCAAACGTATCAGTGGCCGCGTAATTGATGATGTGGTTGGTAATGGGGTGGCGCAAAGTAGTTGGGAGGATGTGGTGCCGGAAGGCTGGGTTGATCGCTCCATTCCCAAGTCTGCCCAGAAAACACTCACGCCCGGCTCGGCGTCACGTTCACCGGCAACCCCTACGCCTCGTCCTCAGGTTCCTATTCGCTCCGGCAATACAAACAGCGCTACGCACAAGCCGGCTGCTACCAAGCCGCTTGCAAATAAATCCACCGCCAGTTCCGGCGCCATTACCTTTTCAGATTCCGCCTCCCTGGATTGGACGCCTATCAACAATGGGCGCGGTTTGCGCATTAATATCCACGGCGCTATCGACAGTGATTTGCGCAAAGAGTGGGCGCGCCTGTTGGAAGGTACGGGTGATGCGAACATTGAGGCGTTTGAATTTAATTTAAGCGACGCCCCGGCCTTGAGCTTGACGGGTTTGGGGATGTTGCTCTTGTTCAAAGAGCGTAAAGGCTCAGCGCGGGAGAGCATCAGCCTGTGCAACTGTAATAAAGAGGTGGCGCAGTTGCTGGAGTGGACAGGTATGGATCGCTATTTTGTGATTAAAACCACGCAGATTTCCGATAAATCCTGAAGCGGTTAAACGCTCTCGACACCCTATTGCCCATAACAAAAAAAACCGGTCTGCTTGGCAGTACCGGTTTTTTGTGCGGGATGTTTTTTTAATCACCTGTTTGCGCGCGGCATCAGGCTTTTTTTAACGCCTCGATCAGCGCCTGCATCTGCTCGTCGGTGCCGATGGTGATGCGCAAAAACTGGCTGATACGCGGCTTGTTAAAGTAGCGCACCAGAATCTTGTGGTCGCGCAGGTGTTGGGCAAGGTCTGCCGCATTCTTGCCCAGTGGTTCGGCAAACACAAAATTGGCTTGCGATGGCAGCACTTTGAAGCCGAGCTTTTCCAGCTCGGCCGTTGTCCAGTTGCGAGTGGCGATAATCTGGTCGCGGCAGCGGCTGAAATAAGTTTCATCCTCAAACGCCACAATCGCCGCAGCTTCTGCAATGCGGTCAAGTGGATACGAATTGAACGAGTTTTTCACCCGATCCAGCGCATCGATTAAATCCTTATGACCCACTGCCAAACCTACGCGCATCCCCGCCAGTGAGCGCGACTTGGACAGGGTTTGTACTACCAACAAATTGGGATATTTATCTACCAAGGCAATGGCCGTTTGCGCACCAAAATCCACGTAGGCTTCATCGACAACCACAACCGATTCGGTATTTTGCTGCAACAGTGCTTCGATTTCTGCCAGAGGTTTACCAATGGCCGTGGGTGCATTGGGGTTGGGGAAAATAATGCCGCCGTTAGCCTGTGCGTAATCGGCGAAATTAATGGTGTAATCCTCGCACAACGGGATGGTTTGGTAATCAATACCAAACAGTTTGCAGTACACCGGATAAAAACTGTAACTGATATCCGGAAACAGCAGCGGTTTACCCTGCTGGAAAAACGCCATAAACAGCAGTGCCAACACTTCGTCTGAACCGTTGCCAACAAATACCTGTTCCGCTGTCACGCCGTAATAATGCGCGATGGTATTTTTCAGTTTTTTGGAATTGGGATCGGGATACAGACGCAAGCGGTCGATGGTGTCATGGTTAATCACGTCGATCACCTTGGGCGAGGGCGGGTAAGGGCTCTCATTAGTGTTCAACTTGATCAAACCATCAATTTGTGGCTGCTCACCGGGCACATAAGGCTCCAATTCGCGCACCACAGGACTCCAAAACGTCGACATGCTTGCTCCTCAACCATTGCAGCAAAAAAGAGTGCGCAGTATACGCGTTGAGGCGCGCGGCTCACACCCAGCGCTTTAACAAAATACTCGCATTGACCCCGCCAAAGCCAAAGCCGTTGGAGATGGCGTAGTCGATTGCCGCTGTGCGTGCGCTGCCGTGAACTATATCAACACCCGCTGCGGCCTCGTCCTTATGTTCGAGATTCAAGGTAGGCGGGATCATTTGGTCGCGCAGTGCCAGCGCGGTAAAAATGGTTTCAATGCCGCCAGCCGCACCGAGTAAATGACCAGTGGCCGATTTGGTGGATGTCACGGCTACCGTCTCTCCATCACCAAATACGCGTTTGATCGCTGCAAGCTCACCTTTATCGCCCACAGGCGTTGAGGTTGCGTGTGCATTGAGATGTTGGATTTGTGCGGGAGTTATTCCCGCTTGTTTGATAGCAATTTCCATCGCGCGTTTGGCGCCGTCGCCGTCCTCTGGTCCTGATGTCAGGTGATAGGCATCGGCACTGGTGCCGTAGCCGACAATTTCAGCAATCGGCTGCGCGCCGCGAGCGAGCGCATGGTCGAGTGATTCAATCACCAAAATTCCCGCACCTTCACCCATCACAAAACCATCGCGGTCGCGATCAAAGGGGCGCGATGCACGGGTCGGCTCGTCATTAAAGCTTGAGGATAAAGCCCTCGCTGCCGCAAAGCCGCCCAAGCTGACTGTGTGGATGCAGGCTTCAGCACCGCCACAAATCGCCACATCAACCTCGCCCGCACGGATCATGCGCGCTGCATCACCAATGGCTTGCACACCTGCCGCACAGGCAGTAACCGGTGCTCCCAGCGGGCCTTTAAATCCGTATTTGATCGACACATGTCCCGCCGCCAAATTGACCAGGAAGGAGGGAATGGTAAAGGGTGATAACTTACGGGTGCCGCGCGTATCCGCAGTGCGCACGGCATCGGCAATCGCCGGAAAGCCGCCCACGCCGGAGGCGATAATCGTCGCCGTGCGCTCTTGCTGCTCAGTCGTTGTCGGCTGCCACTGGGCTTGTTGCAGGGCTTCATCGGTGGCGGCGAGCGCAAGCAAAATAAAGCGATCCATCTTGCGCTGGTCTTTGGGAGTGACGATTGCATCCGGATTCAAACCAGCTTCCTCATCTTCTTCGAGAGTAGGAACTACACCGCCGACTTTAGCCGGCAGGTCATTGACCATGTCATCGGGCAAGCGGCGCAGGCCGGATTTCCCCGCAAGCAAGCGCTGCCACACAGGTTCAATGCCGCAGCCGAGCGGTGAGGCTATGCCCATTCCGGTAATCACAATTCGGGTCTGCTGGCTCATGGACGCTTCCTCGATTAATTTATATATGACACTCATCATTTATAATTATATGATGCTCATCATGTATAGTGTCAAACACTATTTGGTCATAGGTCGATGACGTTTTAATTAGTGGGTGGAAATAACGATGAGAGTCAGCAGAGAGCAGGCAACAGAAAATCGCGGAAAAATTTTACATACCGCTGCACAACTATTTCGCGAGAAAGGTTTTGATGGCATAGGTATTGCCGATCTAATGAAAAAGGTAGGCTTAACCCATGGTGGTTTTTATGGCCATTTTGCCTCCAAAGAAGATTTGATGGCGCAGACCTGTGAGTATGCTGTCGATGACATCCTGGCACAAAATCGGGCAAGTTTTGGCGAAGGTGAGGGGACGTACTACCAACGGTTTATCGCCAATTATTTGTCCTGCGAGCATCGCGATAACCCCGGCAGCGGTTGTTTGATGGCGGCACTGGGTGCTGATGCTGCACGGCAATCGCCTATGATCAAACGCGCGTTTACGCAGAGCTTTAATCGCTTGCTGGCATCGCTGATGAAGATCTTGCCTGTCAAAAATGAAGCGGCAAAGCGTGAACAAGCGCTGGCGACATTAGCATCGCTGGTGGGAGCCCAAGTGATTGCGCGCGCGGTGGATGACCCTGAGCTCTCGCAAGAGGTATTGCGGGCGGTGTCTAAACGATTGCATTGAATTAGCGCTATAGTTGCCTTACCCACCCCATGGGAGTCTGCTTATGAACATCCGTCCCCGTTTGGTGTTGTTCGATCTGGATGGCACGCTCTATGTTGGCGATACCCCAATTCCCGGTGCCATAGATTGCCTTGCCGCATTGCGTGCGCAAGGAATCGCTCTGCGCTTTCTCACGAATACCACCACCAAATCCCAACAACAATTGGTTGGGCAGTTGCGTGCCATGGGGTTTACCTTAGGCGACAACGAATTGATCAGCGCCCCGGTCGCTGCACGCTTGGCGCTGGAAAAAATGCAGCAGCAAGCGGGCAGGCCGCTGCGCATTTGGCCGCTGGTGGCGGACGCCATCCAGCCTGACTTCAGCAACTTTGTGATTGATGAACAGCAACCGGATTATGTTGTGTTGGGGGATATTGGCGATCGCTGGGATTTGGCGTTAATCAATCGTTTATTTCAGGTGATGCACAGCGGTGCGGAATTAATTGCATTGCACAAAGGTCGCTTCTGGCAAACCGGAGATGGCCTGAAAGCCGACATAGGTTTTTTTGTTGCTGGCCTTGAATATGTGTGCAGCAAAAATGCCTTGGTCATGGGTAAACCCAATCGCGATTTTTTTCAATTGATTCTCGACTCTGCCGGTGTTGCAGCGAGTGATGCCTTGATGGTAGGTGATGATATCGACAGTGATGTAGGCGGCGCGCAGCAAATGGGAATAGTGGGTTGCCTGGTAAAAACGGGAAAATTTCGCGCAAGCTACTTTGCCCAGTCATCGGTATGCCCCGATATGGTATTGGATTCTGTGGCTGATCTCACTGTGAGATAATTATTGTGCAGTGCAATTGCGCCCCTCAATTTTTCATTAACAATAAGTGGCAGTTAAAACATTTTTCTGTCGCGATAATTCCTCTCTCTTCCAAAATAGATTGAAAATTTCTGCCTACTACTTACCTAAATAGTAATAAAAATTTTTTAACTGCCTCATAGTTAAAATTGAAATCATTTCTTTTCTGTTGTGTTTCTATAATCTGGTGCGGAATATTTTCTTTTTTATAAAAAAAGAAATTTTTCGCGCCTTACTAATAAAAATTTAACAGTGCGCGCATGGAGAATGCTGAACGAAGTGCCGCTTTTTTTGATGGCGGCTGTCAGCGCGGTATCGCTGGCTGCACTGTTTAACACGCCTACAGAGGAAAGTACTATGTTTAAAAAATCCATCCCTGTCATTTCAATACTTGCACTCAGTATTTCCATGGTTGTGCATTCGGGCGTCACCATGGCAGATGCGTCAGCAACCACAAATAGCCCTACAACCAATAATTTTTGGTGGCCCAATCAACTGGACTTGAGTCCACTTCGTCAACACGGCGTTGAATCCAACCCCATGGGCGCGAACTTTAATTACGCCGAAGAATTTAAAAAACTGGATTTAAATGCCGTTAAAGCCGACATCAAAACCTTAATGACAAGCTCGCAGGATTGGTGGCCTGCCGATTACGGCCATTACGGCCCCTTTTTTATTCGCATGGCCTGGCACAGTGCCGGTACTTATCGCATTTATGATGGCCGCGGCGGCGCAGCGGGTGGGCAACAGCGTTTTGAACCCTTGAACAGTTGGCCCGATAACGTCAACCTGGATAAGGCGCGCCGTTTACTGTGGCCGATTAAACAAAAATACGGCAGCAAAATTTCCTGGGCGGATTTAATGGTGTTGACCGGTAACGTTGCATTGGAATCCATGGGCTTTAAAACATTTGGTTTTGCCGGTGGCCGTTTGGATGATTGGGAGGTGGAAAACGTCAACTGGGGCAGCGAGAAAAAATGGTTGGCGGATGAGCGTCATAGCGGGCAACGCGAATTGAAAAAGCCGCTCGCCGCAGTGCAAATGGGGCTTATTTATGTAAATCCGGAAGGCCCTAACGGTGTGCCCGATCCACTGTTGGCGGCGAAAGATATTCGTCAGGCCTTTGGTGGCATGGCAATGAATGATGAAGAAACCGTGGCCTTGATTGCCGGTGGCCACACTTTTGGTAAGGCGCACGGTGCGCGTAAGCCGGAGGATTGTGTTGGCAAGGAACCCGCCGCTGCAGGTTTGGAAGAGCAGGGCTTGGGGTGGACAAATAAATGCGGTAAAGGCAATGCGGGCGATACCATTAGCAGTGGCCTGGAAGGCGCATGGTCGGTGAACCCCATTGCATGGACAACACAATATCTGGATAACCTCTTCGCATTTGAATGGGTGCAAACCAAAAGCCCCGCTGGCGCTATCCAGTGGATTCCCAAAGATGGACAAGCGGCAAATTTAGTGCCGGATGCGCACGACAATACCAAGCGCCATGCGCCGATTATGTTTACAACCGATTTAGCCCTGAAGGAAGATCCTGAGTTCCGCAAAATTTCATTGCGCTTTAAAGAAAATCCAAAAGAATTTGAACTGGCATTTGCAAAAGCCTGGTTTAAATTAACTCACCGCGATATGGGGCCTCGCGTCCGCTATATTGGCGCCGATGCACCTACTGAAGATTTAATCTGGCAAGATCCATTACCAGCGGTAAACCATGATTTGATTACAGCGGCCGATGTGGCTTCACTAAAATCAAAAATACTCGCCTCGGGCGTGAAAACATCTGCGTTGGTAAGAACAGCATGGGCCTCTGCGGCCAGCTTCCGCAGTACCGATTTGCGCGGTGGTGCTAACGGTGCGCGTATTCGTCTTGCACCGCAACGGGATTGGAAAGTTAATAATCCGAAGGAAGTGAAACGCGTGTTAAAGGTGCTGGAGAAAATCCAGGTGGCATTTAACAAATCGCAAGCGGGCAATAAAAAAGTGTCTCTGGCTGATGTGATTGTGCTGGGTGGTGTTGCGGCCATAGAGCAATCCGCAAAACAAGCGGGTCATGCGGTCGCCGTGCCTTTTACGCCGGGCCGTGTGGATGCAACCCAAGCGCAAACCGATGCACAGTCGTTTGCCGTGCTGGAGCCCAAGGCTGATGGTTTCCGCAATTACTACTCAACCGCCAGTGACTTGTCGCCAGCGGAGGCCTTGGTTGAGCGCGCACAATATTTATCGCTGACGGTGCCTGAAATGACGGTCCTGGTGGGTGGTTTGCGCGCACTGGGTGCCAACAGCGATGGTTCCAATAACGGCATCTTCACCGACAGGCCTGGCACATTGAGCAATGACTTTTTTGTGAATTTGCTTGATATGTCTACCCAGTGGAAAAAATCGGTTAAAAAAGAGGGGCTATATGAAGGCCTTGATCGCAAAACCGGAAAACTGAAATGGACTGCCACACCGGTTGATTTGGTGTTTGGCTCGCACGCCGAATTGCGCGCGATTGCTGAAGTCTATGCCGCTAATGATGGGCACGAAAAGTTCGTGCAGGACTTTGTTACGGCATGGCATAAAGTGATGCAGCTGGACCGTTTTGATGTGAAATAAAGTGTGGTTGAAAAGGTAAAACTACGGCGACTTCAAGTCGCCGTAGTTTTATGAGCGAGCCGCTTTCTGCGGGACAAAATAAAAAACACGGTGTGTCAGCAAAATAGCTGCACAGATTAATCCGACAATCAGCGCCGTCCAAAAACCGGCTGCGCCCATTGGTTCGGCGGTTAACCAATCTTTAAAGGTGAGCGCGTAGCCCAAGGGCAAACAAATACCCCAGAAGGCGAGCAACGTAATCAACATGGGGATTTTGGTATCTTTGTAGCCGCGCTGTACGTTAATCATGGTGACTTGAATAACGTCGGCAATTTGAAACAGTGCGCCCAATAAAAATAAATCGGCCGCAATTTTCTGCACCGCAAGGTCAGAGGTATAAAGGCTGGCAAACCAATCGCGTCCAAAAAATAACAAGCTGGCATTGGTACAACCAACACCCAAGGCTAATAGCAGCGCACTGCGCGCCAGCAAGCGCGCTTCACTGTAATCGTGAGCGCCCACTAAAAAACTCACCCGCAAGGTAATGGCAATGCCCAAGCTGAGTGGCAGCATAAAAAAGAGCGATACCAGGTTCAGCACAATTTGATGGGCAGCAACAGTGGTCGCACCCAAGGGCGCTAAAAACAGGGCAATCATGCAAAACATGCTGACTTCAATAAAACTGGTGAAACCAATGGGTAAACCCAGTTTTAACAAGCGTTTGATCAATGCCAGTTGCGGTGCAGCCCAACCGCTTAACAAGTGAAATGCAGCAAAGGTTTTACTGCGATTTAAATACACCAGCAGCGCCAGTGTTGCACACCAGTTGGCAATGCTGGTCGCCCAGCCGCAGCCAATACCGCCCAGTGCCGGTACTTGCACAACACCTAAATCGGCGCCGTAAATAAACATATAGTTGAGCGGTAAATTCAGCAGTGTACTCAGCAGTGAAAATGCCATGATCACGCCGGTATGACCAAGGCCATCGGTCAGGCCACGCAGCGCGGTGAGCAATAGCAAGGCAGGCACACCCCAGGCAAAGGCATCCAGATAACCTACGGCAATGCTGTTGGTTTTCTCATCCAATTGCAGAACGGTGAGCACCGGTTGCATATTGACCAACAAGGCGATCATAAACACCATTGCCACCAATGCGATGTAAATTCCCTGCCAAGTAGCGGGCATAATTTTGTCAAATTCTTGCGCCCCGCGATGGCCGGAAATCGTCGGCTGCATCGCCCCTAGCACACCGGCAAAAAATAACAGCACGGGAACCCATAGGCTGGTTCCTATACCCACACCCGCTAAATCCTCCGCACTGGCATGACCGGCCATCACCGTATCAATAACGCCGTTGGCCATTTGCGCCAGTTGCGCAATTAAAATCGGTGCACCCATCAGTGCGAGTTGTTTCCACTCATGCAGGGTGCGGGTAACCAGACTTTGGTTGTGATCGGGAAGGGGCTGGTGCTGATTGGTATCTAAAGGTTCCACTGGGTGTCCGTTGCTATAGAAGGGGAATTGCGGGTTGTATCAAGCAGGAAGCGGGGGATTTTAACGGAAATCGGTGCCGGGGGCATAATCTCTGTGTGGTAACCAGAAATATTGACGATTTTAAAACCACGGGTGTAAAAACAATCAATCCTTTCAGGTAGAAGTAAGACCCCCAATCCATTTAACAATTGGCAATGCTCCGTCATAGTGACCAATCTCAATCCGCGTGCAACTCGCGTAATCAATATGTAATTGTTTGAATAGCGCAGGGTTGCGCCAGTCCAGTTGCAGTAGGTGGGCGATAAGAATACGGATAACGCCGCCGTGACAAATAATCGCCCTGTGCCCCGGTTCTGTATTATTGATAAGCGATTCCCAGCCTGCGATTACCCGCGTTGCAAAATCGGTTAGTGATTCTCCTTGCGGTGGTTGCATGCGGTGAGGGGATTCCCAGAAGGCTTCGATATTTTTCCATTCATCGCCCAGCGCATCGAATGGAATTCCATCCCAAATACCAAAATCCATTTCTTGTAGCTTGTCTTCGGTATGCAAGGGAATTTTATGTTGTGCACAAAACGCCTGCGCGACTTGTGAGCAGCGAATTCTTGGGGAGCTGATCATTTGGTCTATGGGAGTTTGCGCGTGCAGATTATTCAGCGTGCAAGTTAAATCCCTATGGCCTGCTGCGCTGAGTGGAATATCCGTGCGGCCATAAAGCCCGGCGGGGCCATCGACTTTGCCGTGGCGTATCAAGGTGATAATAAGGTTGTTCACACTGCGGGACCTTTTAAGGTTAAGGGCAAACCGGCGGCAATAAAAAATACCTGGTCGGCGCGCTGTGCCAGTCGCTGATTTAATCGGCCTGCTTCATCCACAAATGTCCGGCTGACTTCACCAAGCGGAATGATTCCAAGCCCCACTTCATTGGCGACAAAAATAATGGTTGCCTGAGTTTGCTCCAGGGAATTGATCAACTGATCAAATAGTTGCGCGAAGTTCTGTTGCGGGTAATGAAAAAGTTGGTTGTTAAGCCAGAGGGTTAAACAATCCACCAAAATGCACTGTGGTTTTTGACTTTCGCGCGCAAGTGTTTCGACCAGTTGTAATGGGCATTCACAAGTTTGCCATTCCAGTGGGCGCTGTGTTTGGTGATGTGTAATACGCGCGGCCATTTCATCGTCCAGCGCTGTTGCCGTGGCGATATAAAGCACAGGCAGTTGGCTGTGAGTTGCGAGCTGTTCCGCAAAGCGCGATTTCCCCGAGCGCGCACCGCCCAGTACCAAGCTAATCATAATAAAAATCCTGGCGTAAATTGTGTGCTTACTATGAGCACTGCATAAATCACTAACTCGCTCACTTGCTGCGCTGCACCTAAACAGTCGCCGGTGTAGCCGCCAATCTGCCGCAAAAAATACCGGGTTATTAACTGGCGTAGAACTAACAAGGCGACAATAATGACGCAGGTGGTCTGCCAGTGCAGCAATACAAAAATGGGCGCAGCAGTGATGACCAGAATAAAAAAATCGGTGCGGGATTGATTATTGGCGAGAGGTTTACTTTTGCTACTGTCTTCATCGGCCACGTAAGGCAAGGTAAAAATTAAACTGGCGGCCAGAGTGCGCGACAGGGCGTAAGCAATCAGTAAACTCAGTGCAATCGCGCTGGTTTCTGCGAGCAACACGTATTTGCCCAGTAATGCCATGACCAGTGCAGCGGCACCATAACTGCCAATACGGCTGTCTTTCATAATCAGTAATTTTTTCTCGCGCGCAAAGGCGCCACCAAAACCATCGGCGGTATCTGCCAGCCCGTCTTCGTGGAAGACACCAGTGAGCAGTAAACTAAAAACCATGGCTAACCAAATACTGATGCTTGTGGAAAAAAGTTGACTCGCCGCGACAAATACACCCGCAACCAGTGCGCCTAATAACCAGCCCACTAATGTGTAATAACGGCTGGAGCGGTTAAGCAATTGTGGTGAGTATTCAACCCAGGCGGGCATAGGGATACGGCTAAAAAATCCCAGCGCGAGGAAAAATAAATTGAGTTGTTTTTTCACACCGTTACACCAGCACTTTCAAAGGTTGCCATTTGATTATAAAAACTGGTGGCCGCTTGAATGAGCGGCAACGCCAGTGCGGCGCCTGTGCCTTCACCCAAACGCAACCCCAAATCCAGCAGCGGATTTGCATTTAATAATTGCAGCAATAATTGATGCCCGGCTTCTTCAGACTTATGGGCAAAAATCATATAGGCGCGCGCATGCGGACTGATGTGGACTGCGAGCAATGCCGCCACGCTGACAATAAAACCATCCACCAGAATTAATTTTTGTGCCTGGGCTGTGGCGAGCATGGCACCACAGATTTGCGCGATTTCAAAACCGCCCAATTCCGCCAATATGTTCAGGGGTGATTGATCTGTAATACGGGCAACTCCCTGGCTGACCAGCGCGATTTTTTTGGCTAGCTGTTCGTCATTAATCCCAGTGCCTTTGCCGACACATTGCGTAACGGGGGCACCGCTCAGTGCGGCCAGAATAGCTGCTGCCGAACTGCTATTGGCAATACCCATTTCACCGAATGCCAGCAAATTGGAACCGGCGACTATTTCCTGTTCCGCGAGTGTTGCGCCCAGGCGCAGTGCCTGTTCGGCCTGTGCGATAGTCATCGCTGGCTCAACTGCCAGGTTGCGAGTGCCGGCGGCAATTCGTTGCACAATCAAGGCTGTCGGGGCGGGTTTGATTTCGTATTTAATCCCCGCATCGATCACCTTGAGTGGTAAATGGTTAGTGCGGCAAAAACAATTAATCGCTGCGCCGCCGGCTAAAAAATTCAACACCATCTGCTGGGTTACGCTGCTGGGCGCAATGCTTACCCCTTCCTCGGCAATGCCGTGGTCGCCGGCGAATACCAGCATCAAGGGGCGTTCAATACTGATGCGGTTTTTTTGTTGTACCAGCGCAATCTGCAGCGCCAATTGTTCCAACTGGCCAAGGGCGCCGAGAGGCTTGGTTTTCTGGTCAATGCGCGCCTGGATATCCGCTTCGGTGGTGCGATCAAGCGGGGCAATCTGCCAATTCAAGGATGCGGGGGTGGTAGCGTCGGTATGAAGAGCGGTGGGGATCGTCATGGAAAATGTTCCTGCAAGCGGGGGTGGCAAGTTATCACAGGCGCACGGGCAACTTAACCTCTTTAACCGCTTGCGCGTATAATCGCGCCCCGCAACGCTTGTCCGTTACCCCCTATTTGACTGGAGCTCGCCATGTTTGAATCCCTGCCGTTACTGCCGAATGATCCCATTTTGGGCTTGAGTATTGCCTACGCTAAGGATACCAACCCCAATAAGGTCGACTTGGGGGTTGGCGTCTACAAGAATGATGCAGGCCAAACACCGATTATGCGTGCTGTGGCGGAAGCGGAAAAACAGCGCATTGTGCGCGATACCACCAAAGCCTATACACCGCCAGCCGGCGTTCCCGGCGCTAATGAAGTGGCGACTCGCCTGGTTTTTGGTGCTGGCCACCCAGCGGTAGACGCCGGGCGCGTGCGTACCGTACAAGCTCCCGGTGGCTGCGGTGCACTGCGCGTAGCGGCTGAATTGATCCAGCGCGCCAAGCCCGGCGCCAACCTTTGGGTTAGTACGCCCACCTGGGCTAACCACATTCCCCTGCTGGGCAGTGCTGGTCTTAAGTTGCGTGAGTATCCCTATTACGACTATGCAACCCACAGCATTGATTTCACCGCCATGCTCAATACCTTTAAGGAAATTCCGCGCGGTGATCTGGTGTTATTACACGCCTGCTGCCACAACCCCAGCGGCGCTGATTTAACCCCAGCCCAGTGGGATCAAGTGGCCGATGTGCTTGAAGCGCGCGGTATTATTCCGTTTGTGGATATGGCTTATCAGGGGTTTGGTGAAGGTTTGGAGGAGGATGCCTACGGTCTGCGCATGTTGTCGGCGCGCTTGCCAGAAGTGATTATCGCCACCTCGTTTTCCAAAAACTTTGGCTTGTATCGCGAGCGGGCAGCGGCATTAAGTTTGGTATTCGCCGATTCCCAGCAGGCCGATGCCGGCTTTAGCCAGGTATTGAATGTGGCGCGGGCCATTTACTCCATGCCGCCCGCCCACGGTTCAACGATTGTCGACATTATTCTGCATAGCGATGAACTCACCCAGCTCTGGCACAGTGAACTCACCCAAATGCGTGAGCGCATTGCCGGTTTGCGGGTGCAATTGGTTGATAGCTTAAGCCGCTTGCAACAAGCGCGCGATTTCAGTTTTATCGCCCGTGAACGCGGCATGTTTTCATTCTTAGGCTTGACGGTAGAGCAAGTCCATAAACTTAAAAATGACTACAGTATTTACATGACAGATACCAGCCGTATTAGCGTGGCGGGTTTGACGGTGGAAAAAATGGATTACGTAAGCAAGGCGATTGTATCGGTGCTGTAATCGCTCTTATGATGAACATAAAAAAGGCGATACCTGAAATGAGAATCGCCTTTTTTATTGGGCTATTTTCCGTAACAGATTAATATTGTTGTTTGATTTTTTCCGGCTCACTCGCACTGAATTCCAGCTCGCGTTGCACCAGTCGCGGTTTTTCGGCGGTAGCGGGCGAGTCCAATTCAGTATCAATGCGCAAAACGGCTTTTTGCAAAATCAAGGTATTGGGATAGGTGATTAAGTTACCGTCATCGCGTTTTAAAATCACATGGAACATGGTGATTTCGATAATCACACCACTCATGTCGTCGTCCTTATCCAGAATTTTAATGCGATCATTTACCTTATAAGGGAAGCTGAAAAAGATAATCATGCTGGCGGTAATGTTGCTTAAAATCGACCACTGGGCAAACAGGGCGATACCAACCACCGCAAAAATGGACGATAGGAATACGGAGATTTCGCTGTAGCCTAAGCCCAGCACCAAACACATCACCACAATGCATAAAAATACCATGCCGATTTTCATCAGGCGGGTCATGTACAACACACGCAAATCACCTAGCGCGCGGCGCACACTCACATCGTGAATAATACGATCCAATAATTTTGAAGCGAGTGAAAACGCAATAATACAGCTGAGGATAATAATTAATTTGGAGAAGACGCCATGACTGGTCATCTCTTGTAAGAAGTTCATAAATTCCTGAAATGTTGGTAATTGATCCACTGTGGCACCTGCATTGCTGATTCAATAAACGACTGCCATACTCGTCAACACATTATACCTATCTACTGGCTGAACGAGCGCTTTATGAAACCGTTGTTGTGTATCGCCCATCGCGGCGGCCCATTAGCAGGGCCTTCACCCCTACCGGAAAATAGCCTGGCGGCGATTGCGCGCGCATTAACCCTGGGCGTATATGCGGTCGAAATTGATGTTTTTCAAATTCACGGTGAGCTTTTTGTGACTCATGACCGCCGCTTGGGGCGTGTTGTATCTGGTCAGGGAATAATCACTGCACAATCGCTGTCCTACCTCAATGCCCAGCATTTGGAAAATGGTGAACCGCTTCCACGCTTGCAGCAAGTGCTGGAATTGGTGGGCGACAAGGCGCTGCTTAATATTGAAATAAAAGGCGAAAATACCGTGCCCAAGTTAAGCCAGGTGTTGGATGATCATATTAAATCCCACCAGGGCAGTTATGAACATTATTGCGTATCCAGTTTTGATCACCAGCAATTATTCCAATGTTTGCAACAAATACCGCAAGTAAAACGCGGTGTGTTAATTGAAGGTATTCCGCTGGATTATGCCGCCTGCTGCGAACCACTTAAGGCCTATTCTTTCAACACTCATTTAAGTTTTATCACTCCGGAATTAATTCAGGATGCGCAAAAACGCGGGCTGAAAAATTGGGTCTACACCGTTAATCACGAGGATGATTGGCAAGCAATGCAACAACTGGGCGTGGATGCCGTGTTCACCGATAAGCCCGATGCATTGCTTGCGTTTACCAAAAAGACCGCGTGATGCGCGGTCTTTTTTTATGCGGATGCTGCATGCGCGATAAATCGATCAACGTAAATGCGTTTTGATTTGTGCCAGTGTCGATAAGGTTTTAATACGTAAGTCTTTATCGTAAACATCGATGGTGAACATAAATTCATCAACAGCGAGTTCGTCGCGCAATTGTTGCAAGCCATCCAGAATCTGTAGTTCATCGCCAACTTGCGCCAAGTCCAGGAATGCTTCCACGTTGTATTTTTCACTGGCTGACCAATCCAGTTGGCTCGGGTCTATGGGGGGACGCATCCACATGGGCTCGCCGCGAAACAAAGCCAGAATGCGCTGCACACTGGTAGTCGCATAGTGATGTGCCTTCGCTTCAGTTTCGCCCCACACCACCGGTAAGCCTAAAATAAAATACGGCTTCTCCAAGCGAGCGGATGGACGAAATTCACTGCGGTAGCGCTTGAGTGCGGCACGCATATGGGCCGGTGCAAAATGTCCGGCAAAAGAATAGGGCAGGCCGAGTTGCGCAGCGAGTCCGGCGCTGTAGAGGCTTGAACCTAAAATCCAAATAGGCACTTCAGTACCTTCACCGGGTACTGCGCGCAGGCGTTGTTGCGGTTGGCTGGGTTGCAGCAATTGCTGAATCACCTGGACCTCCTGCGCAAAGTTTTCCGCTGCATGTTCGTCGCGTTTAAGGGCGCGACTGGTCACGGGGTCAGTTCCGGGGGCACGCCCCAGACCCAAATCGATACGATCACCGTACAGCGAGGCCAGAGTGCCAAATTGTTCGGCCACAACAAGTGGCGAATGATTGGGCAGCATAATACCGCCTGAACCCACGCGGATCTGTTGGGTATTGCCTGCGATATGGCCAATCAGTACCGCCGTTGCTGAGCTGGCAATGCCTTGCATATTGTGGTGCTCAGCCAGCCAAAATCGTTTAAAACCCAGTGAGTCAGCGGCTTGGGCATAACTGAGGGCATGGCTGAAACTGTCGCAAGGGGTTTCATTGATTCGCACAGAGGCGAGTTCGAGCAGAGAAAATTCGACGGACATAACAACCTCATCCATATACATCAGCGCTCTATTCTACGGATCTTTGGGCAGCGCATTGATAAGAATTATAAATGTCGCCTATAGCCCGCTGGATGACTAAAAAAAGTGAATTTTTGCTGTAAGAGTCAGTCCAGTTAGAAGCTGCGCCATTTTTATATAGCTACAGGCTATCAGTCGCTTATCAATTATAAATTCGGCAAGTGCTGTGCTTTTCGTCTAAGGTAATTGGTGTGCGAAGGGCGATAGGTGATGAGTGCTATTCCATTCAGTCGCCACGTTTCATGGCCCAGTATGAACCCAGCAACCCGATGTAGAGCAGAACAGGAGAACGACATGGATAACAATCAATCAGCAGGTAAATGCCCGGTGATGCACGGCGGTAATACCGCATCGAGCAAGTCCAATACGGCCTGGTGGCCGAATGCCTTGAACCTTGACATCCTGCATCAACACGACCGCAAAACCAATCCGCTCGGCGATGATTTCAATTACGCCGAAGCCTTTAAATCCCTCGATCTGGAAACCGTCAAAAGCGACCTTAAAGCCCTGATGACTGACAGTCAGGACTGGTGGCCGGCCGATTGGGGTCATTATGGTGGCCTCTTTATTCGCATGGCTTGGCACTCTGCTGGTAGCTACCGCATCGCCGATGGCCGTGGTGGTGCAGGTACGGGCAACCAACGCTTTGCCCCTCTCAATAGCTGGCCGGATAACGGTAATCTGGACAAAGCCCGCCGCCTCTTGTGGCCGATCAAAAAGAAATACGGTAACAAACTTTCCTGGGCGGATTTGATGATCCTGGCGGGAAATATGGCCTATGAATCCATGGGGTTGAAAACCTTTGGTTTTGCGGGCGGCCGCGAAGATATTTGGCATCCTGAAAAAGATATTTACTGGGGCTCAGAGAAAGAATGGTTGGCCAAAAGTGGTAGTGAAGGCACTCGCTACTCTGGTGAGCGCGATCTGGAAAACCCATTGGCGGCGGTGATGATGGGACTGATTTACGTCAACCCCGAGGGTGTAGATGGCAATCCCGATCCACAAAAAACCGCTAACGACATTCGCATCACCTTCGCACGCATGGCGATGAACGATGAAGAAACTGTCGCCCTCACCGCCGGTGGTCACACCGTGGGTAAAGCGCACGGCAATGGCAGTGCTGCGAACCTGGGGCCAGAGCCGGAAGCGGCCGATGTGGAAGAGCAAGGTTTGGGCTGGAACAACCACAAAACCCGTGGTGTTGGCCGCGACACAGTGACCAGCGGTATTGAAGGCGCATGGACGACTAATCCGACTCAATGGGACAACGGCTACTTTGAAATGCTGTTGAATCACGAGTGGGAACTGACCAAGAGTCCGGCGGGCGCCTGGCAATGGAAACCCGTGGACATCAAAGAGGAAGACAAACCTGTTGATGTTGAAGACCCATCGGTTCGTTGCATGCCCTTGATGACCGACGCCGATATGGCAATGAAAGTGGACCCGGAATATCGCAAAATTTCTGAGCGCTTTGCTAAAGATCAGGCCTATTTTTCCGAAGTCTTTGCGCGTGCCTGGTTTAAATTAACCCATCGCGATTTGGGACCAAAAGCCCGCTATTTGGGGGCCGATGTGCCCGCTGAAGATTTGATCTGGCAAGACCCGGTTCCCGCTGTGGATTACACCTTGAGTGACGCAGAAATTGCCGATTTGAAAACAAAAATTCTCAGCAGTGGTTTGAGCATTCCAGAATTAGTGGCAACGGCTTGGGACAGTGCGCGGACGTTCCGTGGTTCGGATTACCGTGGCGGTGCCAATGGTGCGCGTATACGTCTTGCGCCGCAAAAAGATTGGGAAGGCAATGAGCCTGCACGGTTACAAAAAGTATTGAGTGCACTTGCCACAATCCAATCTGGCTTGAGCAAAAAAGTCAGCATTGCCGATTTAATTGTGCTGGGCGGAACAGCGGCAGTTGAAAAAGCCGCAAAAGATGCGGGTGTAAATATCACCGTACCTTTTGCTGCGGGTCGCGGCGATGCTACCGAAGCGCAAACCGATGCAGAATCTTTTGCCCCGCTGGAGCCCATCCATGACGGTTTCCGTAATTGGGTGAAAAAAGATTATGTGGTGCAACCAGAAGAATTATTGTTGGATCGTGCGCAACTCATGGGTTTAACGGCACCGGAAATGACTGTGCTGATTGGTGGCTTGCGTGTGCTGGGCACTAATCATGGCGGCAGCAAACACGGTGTGTTTACCGATAAAGTTGGCGTACTCAGCAATGATTTTTTTGTCAACCTCACCGACATGGGCTACCAGTGGAAACCTACCGGTAAAAACAGTTACAACATTGTCGAGCGCAATAGCGGTACGGTGAAATGGACGGCCACTCGCGTGGATTTGGTATTCGGTTCCAACTCCATCTTGCGTTCTTACGCTGAAGTTTATGCGCAAGATGATAATCGCGAGAAGTTCGTAAAAGACTTTGTAAAAGCCTGGGTAAAAGTGATGAATGCAGATCGATTTGATTTGAAATAATCACCATGCACAGGGGCAGGTTAATAGCTTAACTGGCCATTAAAGATCAAAAGGCCGATGATATTTTCATCGGCCTTTTGACTTTTTGAATATAAGCAGTGGGCGCAGAGCCAGTTGAACCAGCAGAAAATATTTATTCTGGCTGTTGTTCTACTGCAATAACTTTCAAGCGGCGAACTTTGCCCGATGGTATTGGCCATTCAATGGTGCCACCAATTTTCAAGCCAATTAACGCGCTGCCTACTGGCGATAGCACGGAAATTTTCAATTGGGTTACATCGGCATCCTGCGGGTAAACCAGTTGGATGGTCTTTTCTTCCGCGGAGTCCAAATCGCTAAAGGTGACCTTGGTGTTCATGGCGACCACATCGACGGGTAATTTGGTATCGTCTACTATTTTGGCGCGGCTGATTTCCAAATCCAGGGCGTCGGCGGCGTCTGTGCCATTCTTTTCAATCAGTTGCATAAGGCGTAAGTAGTCAGTTTTTGCAATGACCAATGCGCTGGTTTTTTTGCTGCTCATATATAGATCCAAAAAATAAAAAGCGGCCACCTGGGCTGCTTGTGCGATAAAAAATACGGATAGGTTGGGTGGTTTTCCGGCGATTAAGTAAGGGGTAACTTAATCGCCAAATACGACAAAGGCGCGAACGGAATTGCATTCCGGCGCGGAAGAAAGTATGGCTGTGTGTAATGCGGTGCTAGTGTTCATGGACAAACCATAGCAAGCCTTGTTTACTTTGGCAAGCGCTGCTTTTTTGGACGGCTAGTGCTGCTTTTAATCAACCAGTTCTATATTCAGGCTGTTCAGCAAACGGACGGCTTCGTACCGGCTAAAGCGTGCAGCACTTATCTCATTGTTAAATATATCGATATCGTAATTTTCAGCATCGCTGAAGTCTGCTTCCCTGAGGTTGGTTTTCATAAACAAGCTGTTGGTAAAGTCGCTGTAGGTAAAGTTGGCCTTGGAGAAATTGCCGTTTCTGAAATCCACATCCTGGAGCTTGCACTGTTCCAATTGCAATTCGCTCAAGCTGAGCGCAAAAAAAGACGAATCGTTCAATATGCATTGGGTAAATTTCAAGGGCGACGCAAAATGAAAACGGGGCCAGTCGGCTTTTGTCCAATCCACACCCACCAATTTGCAGGCGTGGAAATGGGTATCCAGAAACTTACTGTAATCAACTTTTATATTACTCAGGTTGGTGTTGGTAAATGCACAATCGACAAATTTACATTTGTAAAAACGCGTGTCAGAAAAGTTACTGTTTTCAAATGTACAGTTCTCAAAGAGAATGCCCGTAAAGGATTCTCCTGCGGCATCAAGCGAATTAAACGCGGTAGAAAAAAACTCGCTATTGTTTGCCAGGTTCATACTGCATCTTCCTGTGGGTTATTGGCAGTGCTCGACCAATTGCCGGTGGTGTATGTATAAATCGAATATTCGCATGTAAGTCAGGGTAAAAACAGTCTTGTATTATCGCCTGTTGTGTGAGCAATTTGGCCTTATGGATTTACGCTTCTTTGGGCATGAGCCATGGAATTTACCTCCTCCGCAGATTACTATGCCCGACTATAACAAGATCCTTATGCCGGACAGCGGAACATCAACCCCAACTCTACCTGACACGAGAACGACAATGAAATTTATTCATGGCCTTTTAATTGGCGCGCTGTGTGTTTCCAGCTTGGCTATGGCTGAGCCGGTACACACTATCAGTGCGGATCACCAGGATTACCTTTACACCGGGCGCATTGATTTTAGCGATAAAAAAGCCCCTCAGCTGTCCTGGCCGGGCTCCAGTATCAAAGCCAATTTTACCGGTACCTCGCTGGCGATTGTGCTGGATGACCAACTCGGCAAAAACTTCTTCAATGTGATTATTGATGGTGAAACCCAGCACCCTTATGTGTTGGAAGCTAAACAAGGCGAGCAAACCTATGTCATCGCCACATCATTGGCGGCTGGCAAACACAGCCTTGAAATTTATAAGCGTACAGAGGGCGAGGAAGGCGCAACCCATTTCAAAGGTTTGGTGTTGGATAAAGATGCAAGCCTGCTGAAAGCACCGGCACGTCCCAAGCGTCGCATTGAAATTTATGGTGACTCCATTACCAGTGGTATGGGCAATGAAGGTGCCGATAATGGCGCTGACCATTTGCTCTCGGAAAAAAATAACTACTGGGCCTACGGCGCTATTACAGCGCGCAATCTCAACGCGGAATTACATACTATTTCGCAAAGTGGGATTGGTATTATGATCAGCTGGTTCCCGTTTATCATGCCGCAGTTTTACGATCAGCTGAATGCAGTAGGTGATAACGACAGCCAATGGGACTTTTCACGCTGGACACCGGATGTAGTAGTGGTGAATTTATTTCAAAATGACAGTTGGTTAATTGATCGCGAAAAACGTTTGCAACCAGTACCCAACGATGCGCAGCGGGTGCAAGCCTATATTGATTTTGTGCGGACCATTCGTGCGAAATATCCAAAGGCGCAGATCATTTGCGCACTGGGTAGTATGGATGCAACGGCTAATCCCACTTGGCCCGGTTATGTAAAAGCCGCTGTAGCACGTATGCAGCAAGAAAATAATGACAAGAAGATTGATACCATTTTCTTCCCGTTTAATGGCTACGGTCATCACCCTCGCATTGCGCAGCACAAGGCGAATGCAGCCTTATTAACGGCGTTTATTAAAAAGAAAATGAAGTGGTAAATAAAACCCCCGCATCACTGGGTGATGCGGGGTTATTTTCAAATTCAGGTTTGAACTTAACGTTTTAAATCCAGCACGCGGAAGTAAGCGTCTTTAGGTTGTAGTTGGCGATCAAACAACAGCGGATAATTGGTGCGTCCAGGAATCGGGAAACCGTTGAGCCAACTAGCATCGTCAGTCACACCCCAGAAGGTTACACGGTCAATCTTATCGCTGTGTTTAATAAATACTTTGAACAAATCCTCATAGCGTTTTGCCAATTTATCCTGCATTTCTTGAGGCAAACCTTTGGTATAAGGGTCGCGTTCCGGCTTGTACTCAAAGCGGGTGGATACTTCTGCCACAGGCAGTTCCCATACAGAAGGCAGTACATCCACATCCAGCTCGGTAAAATGAACACGTAAACCCAGTTTGGCAAAAGCAATAATACTTTTTTCGATTTCGGCAACGGGCGGTGTATCAATTCCCACGTGACCTTGAATGCCCAGTCCATGAATCGGCATGCCGCGTTTTTTCAGGCGTTTGAGCATCTCAATAGTGGCTTCGCGTTTACCGGTACGCTCAATGTTGTAATCGTTGTACATCAGATGCGCTTTGGGGTCGACTTCATTGGCAATGCTAAAGGCATTGTAAATAAAGTCATCGCCCATAATCTGGTACCAGTGGCTGTCACGCATTTTCAAATCGTCGCCAACGGCTTCATTCACTACATCCCACGCGGCAAGTTTGCCCTTATAACGACCCGCGAGAGTGGTGATGTGCTCCTCCATTTTTTTCTGTAGGGCCGCTTTGCTGATATAGCTGCCATCGGCATTTTTAAACACTTCATCCTGGATCTGGCTATGCCACACCAGTGTGTGACCAACCATATGCAGTTTGTGCTTGGTGCCAAAGTTGACAAATGAATCGGCATCAGTCCAATTCCATTGGCCTTGGGCATCGCGCAGTACGCCCCATTTCATGCAGTTTTCAGGCGTAATTGAATTAAACTCCTTGGCAATCAGTGCACTCATCCGTGGGTCTTTGTCTTGTGTAAGGCCTGCATTCAAGGCGGCGCCTATCAGGAAATTATCCTGAAATGCGGCTTTGAGCCCGGTATGTTCCATGGCTTTGGTCGCGGCGGAAAGCTTACTGGCTTGAGTCATTGCAATGCCGGTACCGGTTAGCGCAAGGAGTTGCCGACGTGAAATATTCATAGGTTTGTCCCCTGAGTGTTTATTGTTGTGGATAAAACTTTACATTTTTATGGGTAAAAAGCTGTTTGGTGTTCTTGTATACCAGTGATATATTTGGGTTGACTATAAGATACGCATCAATTGCTAATACAGCAAATAAAGAAACGTTTATAAGGGGTGTGGAAGTGTTGAAATCCTATTTTAATAAATATTACTGGCTCTGTTGTTTAATACCCATGTTGGTTATAGGCAAGGCTAAGGCTGAAGATGGCTACGAAATGTGGTTGCGCTATCACGCAGTTGCCAATGAACAACAGCTTAAAACCTATCGCCAACAAATTACCCAATTGGTGGTGCAGGGCGAATCAGTGACTATGCAAAAAGCCGCCGCAGAATTGCAGCGTGGCTTAGGTGGATTGCTGGCAAAACCAATGGCCAGTGCGACACAGCATCCTGCTAAAAATGCTTTGGTTGTCGGCACCCCAAAAAACTCTGCGCTTATTGCCGCGCTCGGGCTTGAATCTGAACTCGCCGCCTTGGGGGATGAAGGTTATCTGATTGCTAACAAGCTCATTAATAAACGCCCCATACGAGTCATTGCAGCCAATACAGATATTGGTGCACTTTATGGAAGTTTTCATTTTTTGCGTTTACTGCAAACCCAGCAATCGCTCGATAAGCTGGCGATTCACAGTGCCCCTAAATTGCAACACCGTGTTGTCAACCATTGGGATAATTTAAATCGCGTCATCGAGCGCGGTTATGCGGGTTTATCCCTGTGGGATTGGGGGACATTGCCCGATTACAAATCCGAGCGTTATGAAGATTACGCGCGCATCAATGCATCGCTCGGTATCAACGGTACTGTGCTGAATAATGTGAATGCCGATCCGCGTATTTTAAGCGATCAATTTCTGGAAAAAATTGCGGCATTGGCGGATGTATTTCGCCCTTACGGCATAAAAGTGTATTTATCGATTAACTACAATTCACCGCGCGCATTCGGTGATTTGGATTTGGCCGACCCACTCGATCCGCGTGTACAACAATGGTGGAAAGAGCGCACTAAAAAAGTCTATGACTACATTCCGGATTTTGGCGGCTATTTGGTAAAAGCTAATTCTGAAGGTCAGCCCGGTCCGCAGGATTATGGTCGCAATCATGCCGATGGCGCGAATATGTTGGCAGATGCATTAAAACCATTTGGCGGCGTCGTTTTTTGGCGCGCCTTTGTATACCACCCGGATATCGGTGATCGCTTCCGTGGCGCCTACGATGAGTTTATGCCGCTTGATGGTAAATTTGCAGATAACGTTATCCTGCAAATTAAAAATGGCCCTATCGACTTCCAGCCACGTGAACCCTTTTCACCGCTGTTTGCATCCATGAAAAAAACCAACATGATGATGGAGTTTCAGGTCACGCAAGAATATTTTGGTTTTGCCACACACTTGGCCTATCAAGGCCCGCTGTTTGAAGAATCGCTGCGCACCGAAACCTATGCTAAAGGTGAAGGCTCTACCATTGGCAACATTTTGGAAGGTAAGGTATTTAATACCAAACGCACAGGCATGGCGGCGGTTATTAACCCTGGTACTGACCGCAACTGGACCGGTCATCCCTTTGTGCAATCCAGTTGGTATGCCTTTGGGCGTATGGCGTGGGATCATGAAATCAGTGCTGAGGCAGCGGCTGAAGAATGGCTACGCATGACCTTCTCTAACGAGAAAAAATTTATCGAGCCAATGAAAAACCTGATGATGATTTCACGTGAAGCGGGTGTGAATTATCGCTCGCCTTTAGGTTTAACCCATTTATATTCCCAAGGTGACCACTACGGCCCCGCGCCCTGGACTGAAAATTTGGAGCGTGCCGATTGGACTGCCATTTATTATCATCGTGCCGCGAAAGAGGGTTTAGGTTTTGATCGCACCAAAACCGGCTCTAATGCCATAGCGCAATATCCAGCACCCTTGGCAAAAATCTACGGCGATGTAAATGCTGTACCGGAAGAGCTATTGCTCTGGTTCCATCACGTCAGTTGGGATCACAAAATGAAATCTGGTCGTACATTGTGGGAAGAGTTGGTGCATAAATACTACGAGGGTGTAGAGCAGGTGCGTGCTATGCAAACAGCGTGGGATGCACAAAAAGCCTACGTCGACCCTGAACGTTTTGCGCAGGTAAAAGCCCTGTTACAAGTACAAGAGCGCGATGCCATTATCTGGCGTGACTCCTGTGTTCTCTACTTCCAAACCTACTCTGAAAAATCCATTCCCGCCGGGTATGAAAAGCCCAAGCACGATCTGGGCTACTACAAAACCTTGTCTCGCACGCGCTATGTGCCAGAACCATGGCACCCTGCAAGCTCCAGCCGTGTACTGAAATAAATTTCACCAAGCCAATAACAACATTGTATTGGTACAGAATGAACAAAGGCGGCAATTGCCGCCTTTGTTTTTATGTGGGTTCTGTTATCTCGGGATAAGAAGTGTGCATTGCAAAATAGATAAAAACAAAAAGCAGGATATATGGTTAGGGCTTTTTGAATAAACTGTTTGTGCAAGAAAATCTATGCCAATTAATCAATACGACAATTACTTGATTGCTGAAAAATCAGTTGATGTCAGGAATATAGATTCAACACCCGCAACAATTAGTCCATTTGATTCACTTTCTGTTTGAACTTTGATCCACTCCGGGTCAGCAACAAATGCTTTCCATGATGCTTCCGCCGTAGCGCGACTCTTGTGTTTTAAAATGTAATAAAGCGTATTCCCGTCTTTTTCGTCAACTGGCTGCCAATAACCGACATTGATCATGCCGTGGCGCTCAAAAATTTTGGTGGTGTGGTTTTTAAAGCGCTCTAGCAAGTTCGGCATTTTCCCAGGATGTGTAGTGTAAATGCGTAACTCAAAGACGGGTGAATCGTCAGCGGCGATGGTGGGAGTAATTGCAAACATACTGGCTAAAACAATAAACACACAGAGTAATTTTTTCATCGGAATATCGACCTGTATTGTGATGTTGGCAGAGTAATTTCATTTAAAACGCTGATCCTGACATTACGCGGTATAGGTGATGGCGTAGTACCAATCATAGTATCAATATATGCAGGTTTAGGCATAACGATGCCTTGACCATAAAAATCCAGCTAGCTATTACTGCGCTCAATGCCATACCTCGCACCATTAACCCTGATTGCATCGCCATCGCCTTATGCTGGATAATACTGGTTACTTAACCAGTTTTCCGTATTCCCTATGACTAACGCCTTTTTATTAACTCGCCAGTGGCGCGATACCCGTGAGGGTGTGGTGTTGGATTTGTGGTGGGCGACGGAGCAGGGGAGTTGCTGGACTCAGATTACCGGGCAAGAAGTGGTGTTTTTTGTTGAGCGTAGACATGCACCGGAATTGCCAACGCTGTTTTCCCGTTTGCGCGCATGGCGCATGGCAGAGGTGGGGTTAAAAACCTTTCACAATCAACCGGTTGTTGCTCTTTATTTCAAGCAGCACCGCACTGCACGCGATGCGCAGGATTTGCTGCGCCAACAGGATATTGCCTTTTGGGAAAGTGATATTCGCCCGCCCGAGCGCTATTTAATGGAGCGTTTTATTACGGCAGCAGCACAATTGGATGTGCCGGATGCCGCCCATCAGCCATTGCGCAACCCTCGCCTTGTGCCGGTTGAGGATACGCTGTGGCGACCAAACCTGCGCATGTTGTCTCTCGATATAGAAACTTCCATGGATGCGCAACAGCTCTATTCCATTGCCATTTGGTGTGAGGCCGCAAAAACTATTTTTATGGTTGGCGAGGGCGATGACACTACGGCTAATCATGATCAACCGCAGATTATTTTTTGTCGCGACGACAAAGCGTGCCTGCAACAATTTTTTGCGGCAATTGCGGCGCTTGATCCAGATATTTTAATTGGTTGGAATGTGGTGCAGTTTGATTTATTGGTGCTGGAGAAGCTCTGCCAACGATTAAATATTCCACTGCAATTGGGGCGAGCGAATCAGGTAATTCATTGGCGCCATGAAGATGCCAATGACGGTGGTCGCAGTTTTGTGGTTATTCCCGGGCGTGTGGCGCTGGATGGTATCGAATTATTAAAGGCGGCCAATTATCGTTACGAGAGTTATTCACTGCAAAATATTGCGGAAGAATTATTGGGCGAAAGCAAGCTGATCAGTGGCAATCATCGCGGTGATGATATTACCCGGTTGTTCAATACTGATAAGCGCGCTCTGGCGAAATATAACCTGCACGATTGCGAGCTGGTATGGAAAATATTTCAGCAGCAAGAGTTGCTTGCCTTTGCGCTGGAGCGCAGCCAGCTCACAGGGTTATTGCTGGATCGCATTGGCGGTTCGGTGGCGGCATTTGAGTATTTGTATTTGCCCCGCTTGCATCGGCGCGGTTATGTGGCGCCGAATTTAGGGGAGCTGGAATCTGATGTGATTAGCCCCGGCGGTTATGTGATGAACTCGCGCCCCGGTATTTATGACAATGTGCTGGTGCTGGATTTTAAAAGTCTGTACCCAAGTATTATGCGGACATTTTTAATCGATCCCTGTGCATTTTGGCTGGCGCAGCACAATCATTTGCCGGATGAAGAAACGGTGCCCGGTTTTAATGAGGCTTATTTTGCACGGGAAGGGCACATTTTACCCACTGTCATTGAGCAGTTGTCGGCAGCGCGCGACCGCGCCAAACAACATAAAAATGCACCTCTGTCCCATGCGATTAAAATTATTATGAATTCATTTTACGGTGTGCTGGGCTCCACTGGTTGCCGTTTTTTTGATCCGCGAGTGTGCAGTTCCATTACGTTACGCGGGCATGAGATTATCCAGCGCAGCCGCGATTGGATTGAGCAACAAGGCTATGCGGTTATTTATGGTGATACGGATTCGCTGTTTGTTTGGCTGGAGAATAATTGCCAGGGATATTCGCCCAAAACGCCATCGCAATGCGACCTTATTGGTAAGCGGCTCGCCAGGGAATTAAATCTGTGGTGGCAAAAAACATTGCGCGAAGAATTTAAGATCCAGAGCGCATTGGAAATTCAATACGAAACGCATTATTTACGTTTTCTGATGCCGACGATTCGCGGTTCGGAATTAGGGACTAAAAAACGCTACGCCGGTTTGATTGACGTTAATGGCGCGCGCGAGATGGTGTTTAAAGGCCTGGAAAATGTGCGCACAGATTGGACCTTGCTGGCCAAAGAATTTCAGTCTGAACTCTACCGGAAAATTTTTAACGGTGAGGATTATCTGGATTTCGTGCGCGCTACCAACGATCGTGTATTGGCTGGGCAGTGCGACATGGATTTAATTTATCGCAAGCGTTTGCGCCGGCATTTACATGAGTATCAAAAAAATGTACCTCCCCATGTGCAGGCCGCGCGCAAATATGCGCAGCTGACGGGTGAAACCTTGCGTCGTGGCGATTGGATCAGCTATCTGATTACTACCAGCGGCCCTGAACCGGTAGGCAGTTATGAGGTAGATCTGGCATTACTGCAAAGTCCCATTGATTACCGGCATTACATCGAGAAACAACTTTCGCCGGTCGCCGACAGCATTCTACATTTCCTTGATGAGTCGCTCACCCAGTTGGTCGATCAACAGCTCTCCTTGTTCGGTTGATGCTGACTGGGCGTGGCTTGTCCAGCACAGACCTTCGGGCTATAGTCCCGTTCCCTTATTGATTTTCAGGTAGTGTCATGTCCGATGATATCGATGAAGTTCTCGATTTACTGCGCGAGCACAATGAACCCGTCCCAGTACCTCTGGAATTGCCCGATGAAGACCGGTTGGTCGAGATTGAAGAAGAGCTGCTATTGCCAATCCCGCGTGAAATGCGCAGCTTTTTGTTGGAAGCCAGCGATGTGATTTACGGCTCGATTGAACCCGTCACCGCCGCCGATCCTTATTCCCACACCTATTTGCCAGAAGTCACGGCCGTTGCCTGGGAGCAGGGTGTGCCGCGTTATTTAATGCCCCTGTGCGAAGTGGATGGCAGCTATTACTGCGTGGAGCAAGATGGTGAAGTCGTATTTTGGCGCGATGGCGAGTTGACCGATGAAACCTGGCCTTCGGTATGGCATTGGGCGCGTGATGTTTGGCTTGAGTCGTGAGCCTATAGCAAGTGGTAGTAGATCACGGAAATAGATTCTGGTGCCACGTCGCGTGCCTTAGCTGAGCTACACTTAGTCTCCCGACGTGCCAGTCAGGCTAGGACTCTGGTGCGCTGAATACCGTTTAATTGAGTGGGATGAGTTCTGATCGTGCGCAAGTGTTCCTTTGTCATGGGTGTTCTGCTTCTGGGATTCTCCAGTGGCGGCCTATTGGCTGAAACTGGCACTGTGCAGCCCCTGACGCCAGAGGTAGCTACATCTTCACTCACACCGCAAGCGGAAGCCGCACCGCCTGAACAGACGCATCAGGAATCCAGCCTTGCCGATTTTGAAGCCCATGTGCGCCGCGTAGCCGAGCGCACCGCCGCTGAAGAAAAGGCACGTAAGGAGCAAGAACGTTTGGAGCAGGAAGCTGCTGCGCAGGCGAATAAATCCAAACAGCTCACTTTTTTTAAATACCGCAAGGATGGCACTGTCGCCTATTCCGATCGCCAGCCACGAAAAACGGATTATCAGGTCATTGTTTACAACTCCTGTTTCGCTTGTAACCCGCTGTCCACGGTGGATTGGCGAGTTACTCGTCTCTACCTGTCGCAATTCACTTACTCCATCACCCAGGCAGCTGCGCGCCACGGCGTAGATCCATCGCTGGTGCGCGCGGTGATTCACGCTGAGTCCAATTTCAACCCGCTTGCGCGCTCGCGCAAAGGCGCCATGGGACTGATGCAATTAATGCCCGGCACAGCCAAGGATATGGGTGTGGGTGACGCCTACAATGCCGCCCAAAATATCGACGGCGGCGTGAAGTATTTGGCGTGGCTGCTCAAGCGTTTTAATGGCGATATCACCCGCGCGACTGCCGCCTACAACGCGGGTCCCGGTGCTGTCGAAAAATACGGTGGTGTACCGCCTTTTGATGAAACCAAAACCTACGTTTTTCGCGTCAACATCCTGCATCAACGCTACAAAACCCAATTGGCATTGGCGAGCAACTGAACGCTTATAGCCATACGGTCTAATCTTTTTTGAAAATTTTGCTCAAAATCTGCGCGTTTTTGCCGCTATAGGGTTTGTATCCCTTAATCCTATGCAGGCGAGGCTATGATTATTGCCAATTCACACATTCAGATGGCTGCCCAACACGATTACCGCGAAGAACATCAATTGAGCGAGCGGCTGACGTTTTTACCGGGTGGGAGAAATGTTGCACCTGCCCCCGAGGCTGAAGCGGCGCCAGAGTCTTCATCGGTGCGAGTGGATTTATCCTCGGCGGGATCAGTATTAGCCTTGCATCGTAAACGGCAGGTACTGGATTTATCGCCCACAATGGATTCCCGGTCGCGGCTGAATTTGATGATTCTGGAGGCAATGTACAAGGCCATTACCGGTAGGGAGATGCAACTTACAGCGCCCGGGGATTTGCAGGTCTCAGCGGCGGGTGCGCAATCCCTCCCGGTTGATGGGACGCCTCCCGCACAAGTGTTGGCGCGCGCGGCTGGCCCGGGATTGATTTATCAGCGCCATGAGCGGTATGTCGAACAAGAGACCTCAAGTTTTCAGGCGGTTGGGGTGGTACACACCGCCGATGGCCGCACGATTGATTTCTCTGTTGCACTCACCATGAGCCGGCAGTTTGTAGAAGAGTCTCATTTGGAAATTCGTGCCGGCAGTGCGAACAAGATCGACCCCTTAGTGATTAATTTTGATGGTCTGGGGGTTGGTCTTAGCCAAACCCGATTTGCGTTCGATCTCGATAGCGATGGCACGGAGGAGCAAATTGCGAGCTTGCGCCCGGGCAATGGCTATCTGGCGTTGGATCGCAATGGCGATGGCCAGATCAATAACGGCAGTGAATTGTTTGGCCCAACCACCGGGCGCGGATTTGCCGAGCTGGCCGCCTATGATGAAGATGGCAACAATTTTATCGACGAGGCTGACAGCATCTATCACCAATTGCGTATTTGGATGATGAATGAGGATGGTTCGAGCCAATTGGTGGCGCTGGGCGACAAAAATATCGGAGCGATTTATCTGGGCCACGTGTCCACGCCCTTTCAATTAAAAGATCCGGGCAATCAGTCGCTGGGTGAAGTGGCAAATGCTGGCGTTTATCTCACGGAGGACGGGAAAGTCGGAGTAGTGCAGGAAGTGAATTTAACGGTGTAAAAAAGCCGCTGGTGCAATGCGCCAGCGGCTTTTTTACGCATCAAGAATAGGGTTATTGGTTAAACAAAAACTCCATTAACGCATTTTGTGCGTGCATGCGATTTTCTGCTTCTTCCCAGACTACGGCGTCGGGTGCATCAAGAATGTCGGCGCTGACTTCTTTGCCGCGATAGGCGGGCAAGCAATGCATAAATAAGGCGTCGCTATTGGCGAGACTCATCAGGTCTTTATTGACTTGATAACCGCTGAAGATTTTTTCGCGCTGTTTCTTTTCATCTTCCTGGCCCATGGATGCCCAGGTATCGGTAACAACGAGGTCTGCACCAGCAACGGCTGCACGCGGGTCATTGCTCAGGCTGACGCGGTCTTTATAGGGAGTGACAAATTCATCTTCCGGCTCAAAGCCTTTGGGAGTGGCTATGCGCAGCTCAAAGTCGCACAACTCAGCGGCTTGAATGTAGCTGTTGCACATGTTGTTGCCATCGCCAACCCAGGCTACCGTTTTACCGGCGAGTGAGCCGCGCTGTTCAACGTAGGTTTGAATGTCTGCCAGCAATTGGCAGGGATGGTATTCATCGGTCAGGCCATTGATAACCGGTACGCGAGAGTATTCGGCAAAACGTTGTACGGTGCTGTGAGCATAGGTGCGGATCATGACCATATCCACCATGCTGGCAATGCAGCGTGCGGCGTCTTCAATCGGTTCGCCGCGGCCTAATTGGGAATCCTTGGTGGACAGGAAAATGGCGTGACCGCCCAATTTGGCCATGCCGGATTCAAAAGAGACGCGGGTGCGGGTGGAGTTTTTCTCAAAAATCATCGCCAGCACTTTGTTGTTAAATGGCTCAGGGGCTGTGCCCTGGCGCAACATGGCTTTGAGTTCGATGGCGCGCGTAATAATCTGTTGCAGTTCGGCGCGGTTAATATCGTTGAGAGTCAGGAAATGTCTCGGTGCCTTTGAGGGAACCATAATCGATGCTCTTTTATTGCAGTGCGCGCTTTATTGCGCGCACTTGTTAAAACTCTGTCACTAGTTGTACCACTTTGCTGACCAGCTCGTCGGCTTCCGCATCGCTAAGGATGAAGGTCGGTAGCAGACGAATGGTGTTCATTGCAGTTACGTTGATCAGTATTCCCAAGTCGCGACCTTTTTGAACCAGTTCGGCGCAAGGGGCATTGAGCTCAATACCAATCATTAAGCCTTTGCCGCGAATATCCACTACTTTGGTGTTATGGCTCAATGCTTCTTTGAAGCCATTCAGTATTCTGTTGCCCAATACCGTGACGCGGTCAATCAGCTTGTCTGCTTGCAGGGTTTCAATAACCGCAATACCCGCACTGCACGCCAAGGGGTTGCCGCCAAAGGTGGTGCCATGGTTGCCGGGCTGAAATACTTCAGCGGCTTTGCCACGCGCCAGACAGGCGCCAATCGGCATGCCATTGCCAAGGCCTTTGGCTGTGGTGACTACGTCGGGCAGTATGCCGTTGTGTTGGTAGGCGAAGAAAGTGCCGGTACGGCCATTGCCGGTTTGGATTTCATCGGTCATCAGCAGCATATCGTGTTCATCGCACAGGTTGCGTAGATGGTTCAGGTAATCCGCTGCTGGAACCCGCACTCCGCCTTCACCCTGTACGGGTTCAACCAGAATAGCGACTATATTTTTGTGTTCGGCGATGGCTGCTTTTACGGCGGCTACATCGTCGTAAGGCACGCGGATAAAACCTTCTACCAGCGGTTCAAAACCAATTTGTACTTTGACGTTACCAGTGGCGCTCAGGGTGGCGAGGGTTCTGCCGTGGAAACTGTTGGCCATGACAATCACAGCGGGATTTTTCACACCTTTTTCGTTGCCGTATTTCCGCGCAATTTTGATCGCGGCTTCATTGGCTTCGGCGCCGGAGTTGGAGAAAAACACCTTGTCCATACCTGAGACTTGAATCAGCAAATCGCCCAAGCGCTGTTGCTGGGGAATGTTGTACAGGTTGGATACGTGCAGCAAGGTCGCTGCCTGTTCCGAAATAGCTTTGGTCAGGGCGGGATGTGAGTGACCCAAACCGCACACGGCAATACCGGCAATCGCATCGATATAGGAGTTGCCCTGATCATCCCACACGCGGCTGCCTGCGCCCTTGGTCAGGGTCAGGGTTCTTGCGCCGTAAGTGTTCATCAAACTGGACATGGTGTTCTCCACAAAACAAAGCCGAGGCTTTAAAAAAGGTCAGTTCCCGATAGCTGAAAAAACGAAACCGGCACAGCCTATCGAGCGCGGGCTGGCGGGTTATTCATTAAGGGGATTTTTCGCTAAATCAACACGGCGAGCCGGAACGGCGCAGTGGGTGCGCCAACGGCGCGCAGCAAAAATAGACGGCAAATATATAAGTTATTGCGATTATTGGCAAATTTGCCCATTTATGTGGCGCTTTAATGCCGTGCAGCGCATGAGCTTATTGGCTGCTGAAGCCATTGCCCTGCACAAACTCCTTGGCAAAGATAATATCGTTTTGTAAGTGAAACCCTTCATCGGGCGGTTGGATAAAAAAGCCTTCAAACAAACGCACACCTTGCAGCCACAGGCTGGACAGGTTGCGCGAGTTTTCAATCTGGGTGGCAATGACCTTGGCGCCGCGCTGGGTTGCGGCGCTGATCAGGCTTTCCAGCAAGGCAGCATTATTGCCGGTGTTGGTGAGGCTGGGTGATAGTCGCAGATAGTCCAGTGCCAGCTTATCCATGACATCAACAATAGCGGGGTTTTCGCCGGCGCGTGTCAGGCAAATGCCGCACTGGATATCGTGCAGTGCGCGGGCAATTTCGCGGGTTTGATGCAGGTGGTTGAGCACCCAGTTTTCCTCCAGCATAAATACCAGTCGCTCGGCACCGCGCAGGCGCGATGAGCGCAATACGTTAGCGGTGAAGGAGAAAAAGGTGCTCTGCTGCAAGGTGTCTTCGGCCAGATGGATAAAGAGGGTCGCCTGTTCCCGTGTGGCACTGTTGTTGGCAATAGCGCTGACCGCTTGCTGCAATACCCAGCGATCCAGTTCGATGCGCTGTACCGGTTTGTTGATACGGCTAAGGAATTGTTTGGCGGCAATCGCTTCGCCGCCTTCACCTTGCAGGCGCAGCAATACCGAGAAGTGTTCGATGCGGGAATCTTCCAGGCTAATGATGGGTTGGAAGGCGAGTGACAAATCGCGGCTAAATACTATATGGGAAAAATCCGGTTCGATTTTAGTGAGCACCGGAATTGCTGATTCCAGTTTGCTGTCGGGTAGGTTTTGTTGCTCTTGTGGCGCGAGGTTTCCTTCAAAGGCTTGTTCTGCACAGAGTAAGGCTTGATTGGCGCTGCCCAATAGGGGCGTTAACAAAACAATACCGGTGTTAACGGCCAGTGCAATGGGCTGATTGTGAGCAGTGTAGGGCTGTGTATTCAAATGGCGGCGCAACTGTTCGCAGCGTTGCCGGTGAAATTCTGCACTGCGTTTGCCCGCCAGGATGCAGGTCACCATGTTGGACAGGTCAATCCATTGTTCGTCGCTGCCGATGGACTCATCCAACCGCTGGCAAAATTGATCATGCAGTGTAATGAGTTCAACCATTCCCAATTGCTGGCTCAGTTCGGTCAGTTTGTCGATACTGATGTAATAGAGGGCGCTGGTATATTCACCTTGTGCGCTGCTGTTGATTTCATCTTCCAGCGCAGAAAAGAAATAGCTGCGATTAATTTTCTGCGGCAGTTGGGTATGTTGAGTGACCCGGGCGACACGACTTTTGAGTGCGGAAGTTTGGGTTAAGGCCTGCTCGCAAATACGAATAAGTTCAGTCGCTTCAAAGGGTTTGGTCAGGATTGCATTAACGCCCAGGGCTTTAATCGTGTTGTGCAACCGGGTGTCGGTATCGGCAGTGACAAACACAATGGGCAGGAGTAAAAATTGAGGGTCTTGTCGCAACAGGACAGCCAGCTCCATACCGTTTATATCGGGCATGTGTATATCCAGAATCACTAAATCCGGATTGAATTGTGCGGCCTGCTGCAAGCTTTGCAGTGGTTGATGGACGCTAATCACATCCATACCGGCGTAGCGCAATATTTCGCTCTCCAGCGCGGCCATGTCGGGGTCGTCATCCACAATCATCACTTTATAGGTGCGATTGTGTTGGGTGATGATTTGCAATAACCGGTCAATCAGCCGGTTCATGTCCAGCGGTTTGATTAAATAGTCGCTGCTGCCCGCACGCAGGGCGCGCAATTTGGCATTTACATCGGTGCGCCCGGACATGAGCACAATGGGTGTATTGGGGGGAACCAGCTCTTTAATTTGATGCAGGCTGCCCAGCGCTTGTAAGCCGGCGCGCTCAAAATCCGGGTCTAGCAAAATAGCATCGGGCGATTCCTGATACAGCCGCTGCATACATTGTTGCGGTGTCTCAAAATACTCAACGCTAAAACCAACACGGCGCAAATAGGCGCTGCACAGCGCGGCGAGTGTGCGATCCGGGTCGATTAAAAATAGTAGCTTGCCGTCTGCATCGGGGTAGGCGTGTTTTTCGATGGGGGCGGGGAGGCTATCTTTTGCCGCGATGCCTTGGGCGGTCGCCATCATCACCTGACTCAGGTGTTTGACATGCTCCTCCAGGCGGGCGTATTCCTGCCCGCCAAAACTGCGTTCCAGCTCATGCAATTCGGCGAGGAAGTCCTCCAACTGGGTCGCTGCCGCGCGCAATTCCGGCAAGCCGTAACTGGCGCCAGCTTCACCTTGTTTCTGGACGAATTGCTGCAGCGCCGCAAAGCCTTGCAGGCTCCAATTCATATGGCGCAGATAGCCCCAGATATTATCTAGATGCCGCGCACGTTCGGGCAGGCTGGTAATAAAACGCTGGCGCAGGGCTTCAAGCTGGTTACGAAATTCTTGCGTCATAAGTGAGATCCATTTTTCTTCCCTCCAGTATAGAAGCTGTTGCGCAAAGTGTGGTGTAGCGCGCCCTGTAGCAGCGCAGGTGGAGGCAGGTGTAAAAAATCGTTTTAACGGATGAGACTTGGGCGGGCTTTGCGCACAATGGCTCCCCGTTACTCAATGCGCCATACCGAGAGATTTATTGCTAATGATGGGTCGATTAAACCGCTGTTTTCCCCGCCTTGGCTACGCGAGCCTTATGTCATCTGCCCTGGTGTTATCGGCGCAAGCGCAAGAGGTATTAGAGACGCTGGTCGTGAGCGGCGAGCGTTTAGCACCGGCGTTGTCATCCCATGTGATGCTAAATCGCGCGGCAGATTTCCCGCCCGGTGCCCGGCTTGATCCCGCTGAATTATTGCAAACCCTGCCCGGGGTACAGGTGGATTCGCGCAGCAACTACGCCCAGGATACCCGCATCAGTCTGCGCGGTTTTGGCGCCCGTTCCGCATTTGGCGTGCGCGGTATTGATCTGCAAGTGGATGGCATTCCCATGTCCACGCCTGATGGTCAAGGGCAACTGGCCAGTGTCATGCTGGACAACATCGACAGCGTGCAAGTGCTGCGTGGGCCCATTGCCGCGCTTTATGGCAATGGCGCTGGTGGCGTGATTGCGCTGCAAACAACGGCGCCCCAGACGAAAAGTGTGAGTGTGGGGGTGATGGGAGGCGACCCCGGTTTGCAGCGCCAGACCTTGCAAGGCGATTGGCGCCAGGGCGCTGTGGCGGCGCGAGTGCAATTGGTCAATATGACGGTGGATGGCGAGCGGCCTCACGCCAGCGCCGAACGTCAGCAGGGCGCTGCCCAGTTTTACTACACCACCCGCCATCAGTTGGAAGTGAGCGTCAAACATGAGCGCAGTGATGACCCGCTGTTGCAGGACCCATTATCCCTGCGGCCAGACGAGTGGCGCGCTAACCCGCGCCAAACCAATCAGGCCGCCGAGGACTTCAATACCCGCAAATCCGTTGCGCATGAGCAGACCTCTATCAGTGTGCGCGACAATCACGGCGCAACCCGCTGGCAAACCGCGTTGTGGCAGGGTGAGCGCGCCATCACCCAATACCTCGGTTTTAGTGGTGATTCTTTTGTTAATGGCGTTCGCATCCCCGGCAACGGTGGCGTAGTTGACTTGATGCGTGACTTCGCTGGAGCCAGTGCAACACTCACCCGTGAATTCAATGTACTGGCTATGCCGGCGGATATCAGTGTCGGGATTGAGTTGGCGCAAACCGAAGACCGTCGCCGAGGTTTTGTAAACAACGGCGGCACGGCGGGCGATATGCGCCGTAATGAGCTGGGCAAAGTAGAAAGCCGCGATAGCTACGCCTTGCTGCAACTGGCACCTACCACTGGTTTGTCGCTCTATACCGGTGTGCGCCAAAGCCAATTGGATATGACAGTGGACGATTATTTTGTGGTTGCAGGCAACCCCGATGACAGCGGTGCGCGTGGCTATCGCGAAAACGCCTATGCGTTTGGTGCAAATTATCAGCTCAGCGATCAGTGGGAGTTATTTGCCAGCCGCGGGCGCGGTTACGAAACCCCAACGCTTACCGAAATGGCTTATCGCCGTGAGGGCGATGGATTAAATATCGCCTTGGCAGCAGCACTGAATCGCCAACAGGAGTGGGGCATTTATTATCGCCCAATGGTGGATGCTGAATGGGTGCTCACGCAATTTACAATCGACAGTGAAAACGAGTTGGTTGTTGATCAATCCATTGGTGGCCGCACCAGCTACCGCAATGCGGTGGCAACAGCGCGCGATGGCGTGGAAGTATTGGGTCGCTACTCTCTGGGCGATCAATGGCGCCTGCACGCCAGCGCACAATTTATCGAGGCGGTCTATTCCACCGGCGGGTTGGACGGTAAACAATTGCCCGGCGTAGCGCGCGAGCAATATCAACTCGGGCTACAATGGCGTCCCTTCGCCAGCGATGCCCTGATGCTGGGTGCCAGTGTCCAGCAACGGGCACGGGTATTTACGGCAGACGACAATACGATTTACGCACCGGCCTATCGCACTCTGAACCTGAGCGCCCAAGGTGATTATCTATTCAATCAACTAAACCTTGGCTGGTGGCTCAACGTCGCCAACCTCAGCGATGAAAATTATGTTGGTTCTGTGATAGTAAATCAGGCCAATGGCCGCGCATTTGAACCGGCGTTGGGGCGTAATTTGGTGGCTGGCATCCGGTTGCAGCAGATTTTTTAACGTTGGCGTTATTAGCGGATTAATAATGGATAAATCAGTATGCACGCAGAACCTGTGATAGATGACCCCCAACTGTATCTACACGAACAGTTTCGCTATCGCGTCGACTATGTTGGCGATGAGCATCAACCGGTGTTGATCGTGGAGAATTTTTTAGCCAACGCTGAGCAGCTTATTGATTATTGTGCGCACCATTGTGCATTTAATACCGCGGATCTAGCCTACCCGGGTGTGCGTATGGCCGCGCCTAAATCCTACCTGCGCGCCATGCTGCGTGATTTGGGTGAGATTATTTATTCAACCTTCGGCATCACATCCACCATGATCCATGGTTTGCGTAGTGATTATTCCATGGTCGTCACCCCGCCAACACAATTGCGCCCGCAGCAGCGTATGCCTCATGTAGATTCTACCGGCTTACACAACCTCGCCTGTGTGCATTATTTGTGCAATGAAACCATGGGAGGTACATCGTTGTATCGTCATCGTCAAACCGGCTACCAAACTATTAGCGATGCACGCAAAGCGCAGTATTTGGCGCAACTGAGCGAGCAATTGCAACAGTATGAATTACCTATGGCTTACATTAATGGTTCAACCGAACTGTTTGAACAGTTGACCAGTTACGAGGCCTGCTTTAATCGTGTGGTGATGTATCGCAGTAATCATTTGCATTCCGGCAACATCGCCTCGACATTTAATTTTGATCCCAATCCTCGTACTGGCAGGCTTACGCTCAATACCTTTGTGCATTGTCAGGAGTAATGCGTGAGCACTGTGTTAAATTCAAGCGCTGTAATTGATCTGCCTGAATTACCCCTCAGCGCATTACACAGTGACTTTCTTGCTGCACTGGCCACAACGCCGCTACTGTTAGAAGCGGAGCCGGGCGCGGGTAAATCCACGCTTGCGCCCTTGTGGGTTTTGCAGCAAGCACCTGTTGGGCAACAAGTGTGGTTGGTGCAGCCGCGTGTATTAGCCGCACAAGCACTTGCGCAACGGCTTGCGCAGTTATTGGGTGAGGCGCCGGGGCAGCAAGTGGGGTATCAGGTTCCTTACGATTCACGCATGAGTGCCGATACACGTTTGGTCTTGATGACGCCGGGAATTTTGCTGCAGCATTTATTGCAAAATTCCACGCTCGATGGTGTTGCTTGCGTGATGCTCGATGAAATTCACGAACGCAGTGTGAATCAGGATCTGGCTTGGGCATTGTTACAAGAGGTGCAAATCCTGCGTGATGATTTGCAGCTTGTTTTGATGAGCGCAACGCCCGACCCTGCGTTGCAGCAACAAATTTCCCAACGGATTTTTGCACCCGGCCGCTGTTTTCCCGTTACGGTGCAGTATCAACCCGCCAAACAAAACGCGCGCGGTTTTCCTGAAAAAGTGGATGAACAATTGCTGCGCGCGTTGCAGTCGTATCCGATGTGGCAATCCAGTTGTTGCCTGGTATTTTTGCCCGGCTGGCGCGAGATAGAAGACTGCGCGCAATTACTTGCTAAACAATTTCCCACACAAAAAATCTGTCGCTTGCACAGCCGTGTTGGTGCTGCTGAACAACTTATGGCTCTCGATCCCGCTCAAGGGCCGCGCATTATTTTGGCAACCAATATTGCGGAAACTTCACTGACCATTGCTGATGTCACCTTGGTGATTGATTCAGGGTTGGCACGCCGCGCCGATTATGAGCAACGTACTGGCATCAGTCGGTTGCGCACGGCGCGCATCAGCATGGCCAGTGCTGAACAGCGGCGCGGTCGTGCAGGGCGTGTGCAAGCAGGGCATTGCATTCGCCTCTGGTCACAGGATCAGCTGCTTGCCGCCGCCGATTTACCGGAAATTCGCGCGACGGATTATTTGCCGCTCGCGTTGCGTATTGCCCATTGGGGCAGTCCTGCGGATTCACTGCCTTGGTTGGAAGCGCCGAATAAACTCGCGCTGAATTTTGCAATGCAACAATTACAAAAAATGCAGCTGCTGGATGCACAGGGTGCAATTACTTCTGCGGGTGAAAAAGTCAGTGTGCTGGGCACCCATCCGCGCATCGCCGCTTTTTTATTGCAGCACAAAAATACCATTGCCACGCCAGCATTATTGCTGGCGCTGGCATTGCATTTTGAATTGGCGGGCGATCAGGATCTGACGCAATGGCTTGCCGGTGCCGAGCAAGAATTAAAACGCAATCGCCACTGGCAGCGACAACAAAAGCGGTGGTTGTCGGTGTTGTCGCTGCGCGAAGAAGGCATCGCTATAGATCCATTGTTGATTGCGCGCGCGTTTAGCGATCGCATCGGTTTTAAACAGGAATCGGGGCGCTATCGTTTGAATTCGGGCATGAGTGTGGAGCCCCAGGGAAAATTGGAATCCAATTGGGCGGTGTTTTTGCTCATCAATACCAAACCCAAAAGTCATTCCGGCATTGGCATGGCGTTGCAACTTGCACAAGCGCAGCAGCGTGAACTGAGTGCGCTCAGTCAAGGTCTGGTTTTCAAACAGCAGCGCTGGCAGGAACACAGTTGTTGGACTATGGGCGGCGTGGTGATTGATGAACAATTCCAGCCGATAGCCAGTGCAGCCTTGGGGGCAAAGCTGGTTGCACACATCCAGCAGATTGCTCGTGAAAAAACGGTATCGCACTTGTCCTGGAGTGACAGTGCCCGCGCCTTGCTGGAACGTGCACGGTTATTGGCAACACAGGCAGTGTTGGATTTACCTGCGCTCGATGATGCTTCGCTGATTAATACTATGCCGCAATGGCTAGCGCCATACTTAACGGAGTCCACGCAATTGGAGCACTTGCCTCTGCGTGAGGCGCTGGCATTTTATGTGGGCTATGAGCACTGCCAAAAAATAGCACAGCTCTTGCCCGATAAGATTAATTTGCCCAGCGGCCGCAGTGTTGCCATCGAATTTACCAGCGAAGGCAGTGCGCAAATCTCGGCCAAGCTGCAGGAATTTTTTGGCTGCGAACAATTGCAACTGGGCGATGGCAAGATCCCTTTAAAAATTCATTTGCTCTCACCCAATGGCAGCCCGCTGGCTATTACCACCAACTTGCAAACCTTCTGGCAACAAGCCTATCCCGAGGTGCGCAAGGAAATGCGTGGCCGTTATCCACGTCACCCCTGGCCGGAAAACCCGCTCGAACACCAAGCCACAGCGCTCACCAAAAGGAAACTCGCGCAGCAGCAATCGCCGGGTTAGGGTTTTGAATCTAAAAAAACGGTTTTACATTCCCTCATACTATTAAGCGCAGATATTTTTGCGCTTTTTTTTCACTGTTTCATTCTCTGTCTATACTCCTAGCTACGGTGTCCTCTGGCGATGGCTGTGACACGCAGTGCCGAACTTTTTTGTAGAGGGAATAAGGGTTTATGAAACCATTGCCTGCGCTTGTTGCACTTTTTGTGAGCACTTGTTATGGCGCGCATGCGCTGGCGGGTGATGAGTCGGCTGAACACAATCCTGCTTATGCCCTGGCCGGTGCCTTGACGCTGGAGTCGGTGAGGATCGTGGATGGCGGTGTTAAAAAAGGTAGCCGTGAGCTGGCCAACCTTGATCTTACCCTGGCACTGGATACAGAAGCCGCAGGCTGGTGGGCAAACGGCGAATGGTTCGTGTATGTGCTTGGTAATGCTGGTAAAAATCCGTCGGACTATACGGGCGATGTGCAGGGTATATCCAACATCGCGACGGATGAAGCGATCAAGGTATATGAATTTTGGTATCAGCATTATTTTATGGATGATCATGTGAAAGTACTGTTCGGTTTGCATGATTACAACTCGACATTTTACTCACTCGATGCTGCCGGTTTATTCACTCACCCCTCCTTTGGTATAGGGCCGGATACGTCCCAGGTTGGCCCTTCTATTTTTTCCACCACAGCAACGGCGTTGCACCTCACACTGGAAAGCGAGACACAATATTTTTTAGCCGCTATTTATGACGGCATTCCCGGTGATCCGAATAACCCGCGCGGTACCCATATTCAATTCAACAGTGGTGATGGTTTATTTGGTGCCATGGAATGGGGCTGGACCCCTGCTGCTGGCGATAAGATTGCACTGGGTGCCTGGCAACACAGTGCAGAAGTGGAAAGTGTTGTGACAGGTAACTTGATTGATAGCAACAGCGGCGTTTATCTGATTGCTGAAAAAAATATTAACGATATCGCTGCCGTCTTTTTACAACTGGGACGAGCCGACGATCAATTTAACCAGATCGAATACTACGCCGGAACCGGCATTACCTTTACCGATTTTTGGCGCAACGGCGATGGCTTGGGCATCGCCGTTGCGCAAGCGCGCAATGGCGATCCATACCTTGCAGCCAACACGGAACTACAGCGTGCAGAGACCGCATGGGAGTTAACCTACTACTCGCCATTGGTGGATTATCTCAACGCTCAAGCCAGTGTGTACTACATTCAACACCCCTCCATGGATAAAACCCTGGATGACGCGCTGGCCATAGGGGCGCGATTATTTATTGAGTTCTAAACGGTATAAAACTGTATTTGCGAGGAAGCAATGACTATTAAGCAATCCATTATGTTGGTGATCGGCGGGTTTGTTGCACTATTGGGGATAAACACCTTTGTAGGGCTGAGTGCCAGCCAAAAACTGGGTGGGCTACTGGACTATATTTCCGGCCCCGCCTGGAATGCGGCCGATGGGGCAATGGAAGGGCAGATCGGCCTGGAAGCGCAAATTATTGCGCTGCAAAAACTCTATCACGCTGAAAATTCCTTCTCGCAATTGGAGTCCCAGTTAAATGATGCTATTGCAATGGAAAATGAAGCGCTCACACGCATGAAAGCGTCCGGGTTGATGAGCGCAACCACTGTATCGACTCTGAATCAGCAACTGGAAAATTACCACCGCACGCGCACGGCGTTAATTAACAAATTGCAAACAGGCCAATCGGCTGCGGCGGAATACGCACAATTAAATAATCAGTTGGATCAATTGCTGGCGTTTATTGGCGATATGGAAGCAGAGGCCGATACAAAGGTAGAAAGTGAAACGGGCAATGTACATAGCCTGCAGACATCCGCACATGCGAAATTAGTGGGTGCATTTATCATCAGCATTTTTATGGCGATTGTATTTTTTGTTTTTGCCTCTCGTATGATCTTGCAACCCTTGGCGCGGGTGACGGATAACTTACGTGAACTGGGCTCGGGTTCTGGTGACCTTACTGCGCGCTTGTCCGGTGAAAACACGACAACCGAAGTTGGGCGCCTCGCCTTTGCGTTCAATCGATTTGTGGAAAAATTACAGTCACTGATCAATCAGGCGCAATCCAGCAATCACAACCTGACGGCTGCCAGTGTGCAAATCACCGAATCCATCGCCCAAACCGCCAAAGGGTGTGAGACACAGCTTCATGAAATATCGCAAGTAGCACGGGCTGTGGAGACTATTTCACACACGCTGGATCAGGTTGTGAATGCGGCCGTAGGTGCAAACCGTGCATCGGCAGATGCAGTGAGCACAACCGGAGCGGGTAATCGCGTTGTGGCATCCGCACAGGAAGGGGTTGATCAAGTCGTGCAGGAAGTGGACAACGCCTCGCAGGTAATTTCTGCACTGGTCGCGGACAGCCATAACATTGGTAGCATGCTGGAAGTGATTCGCAGTATTGCAGAGCAAACCAATTTGCTCGCATTAAACGCCGCGATAGAAGCGGCGCGTGCGGGTGAAACCGGACGTGGGTTTGCCGTGGTGGCGGATGAAGTGCGCAGCCTTGCCTCGCGCACACAGGAATCCACCAAGGCGATTGAAACCATCATCAACAATTTGACGCAAGGTTCTAATAAAGCCGTAGAGGTCATGGCCGGCGCGCAACAAAAAGCCCTGGTGATTAAAGAGCGAATCGCCAGCACCTCTACGGCCTTCTCCAATATTGTTACCGCCGTGAATCAAATCCAGCACATGAATTCACAAATTGAAAACGCCTCTGAAGAGGAAAAACACTCCATGCAGCAAATCACCAGCAGCATGCAAACTATTTTGCAGCACGCGCGCAACAACGTTGACGTGGGTGAACAAGCGAGTCATTCCCGTGAACACCTTGAGCGGGAAATTCATAAACTGGACTCGCTGCTCAATCAGTTCCGCACCTGACCCTGATTCAGGTGCGGCGCCTTACACGGCGATTCCCACCTCCAACTCGGCAACATAACCTTCGGCGACACTGCCAGTGACGGTTGCTAATTGATACTCCACTCCATCGCTAAATACGTTGTCAGCCGCAAAACTGGTGACCGAGGTATTTTGTCCCTTGGTGTAAAGCGATGAGTTATAAACAGCCGTTGTAACCGCCGCAGGAAATGCCATTTGTGAAATCGCAGTAGACTGTGCAGTACTGCTGTAGGTGGTCAGAAATATTTGAAAGTGAATGTGTGTGATGCGCCCTGCGTACCAACCAGGGTAAATGGTAGTGAAATGAGCAACGCCGCTTGTGTCGGTGTACTGAATACCGCGGCAATAGGTTTTACCTGCTTGTCCTGCATTATTGTTGCTGGAATAACCTGAGTACAAACCGTCTTTATCGCAGTGCCAGATATACACATACGCCGAAACCGGGCTGCAATTGTTATTGACGTTCACCAATTTTAGTTTCACCTGTAAGGGTACGCCGGTTTTATCTTCTGCGATATTTTCACGCAGTACCAATGAATTGTTTAACAGTGTTGATAACGGAAATGGTCCAATAGTTTCGGTGGGAATTAAGGTACAACTGCCCGAGCTACTTGCTGCACTGCTGACTTGAGTGGAGCTGGCGGTTGATGTAGTAGTCGCTGTGGAGCTACTGCTTGTACTGTTGTTCGCGGTGCTTGAACCTCCACCACAGCCAATTAATCCGCTTGCGCCTATCAAACTGAATAATCCAAGTGTGCCCAGTGTTTTGCGGCGTTCGCTGTCTACGGTATTTGCTTGTACCAGGGCTGATTGTTCGATTGATGGTTTGGTTGAGTGTTCTGCTGGTTGCTCAATGGGTTGCTGCTGCATAGTTATTTTCCTGTGTTGGTGAGTGGTCGCTAGTGTTAGTAGTATGACCGGACTCCCAACTAATAATTAGGCTGCAATCGTGAAAGTAGTTTGCAAAGACTGTGCAAGCTTTATGACTGTGCAAAAACTGTGGAACTTGATATTGGCAGGAAAGAATTGAGGAGGAATGAATGTTTTTTGAACGGTTTTGCGCCGTTTGAGTTTTTTATTACCCGTGGCACAGCATCATCCCTGATGCAGTTTAAGTCCGGAACTATTACGGCAGTTGCAAGCGATAACCCACACCGTACACCGAGTGAATTAAATCATCATTGCAAATGGGCGATAATTTTTTGCGCAGTTTGGTGATGTGTGAATCCATGGTTCTGTCACTCACAATACGGTGATCTGTATAGGCATTCTTAAGCAGCACATCGCGCGAAATAACACGCTGTTTATTGAGTAGCAGTGTTTCCAATATCCGAAATTCAATACTGGTTAATTCCACACACTGATCGCCCACACAAGCGTATTGGCGTTCTTTGTCCAAGCGGAATCCTGCGTCTTGTTGCTCGTCGGTTTTATTGGTGCGACGTAACACCGCCTTTACCCGCGCAATCACTTCGCGAGGGCTAAAGGGTTTGCAAATATAATCGTCCGCACCCAATTCCAATCCGAGTAAGCGATCTATTTCTTCCACCTTGGCGGTGGTCATAATAATAGGCACTTGCGATGTCTTGCGTACTTCCTGACAAATGCTCAAACCATCGCGATTGGGTAACATTACATCCAGCAATACTAAATCCCATTTTTCGCTGAGGATTTTTTGCAGTGCTAACTCGCCATCGCTAACCAAGGTGGCAGAAAAATTTTCGCTGGTTAAATAGTCTTGCAGTATTTCGCCCAGGTCAATTTCATCTTCAACAATTAATATATTCATGCGGATTCCTGCAGAGGTAAATAAACGGAAACTTTCAGCCCACCCAGTTCGCTGGTTGTAATGTCAATACGGCCTTCGTGGGCTTCACAAATATTGCGACAAATACTCAGACCTAAACCGGCACCACCAGTTTCACGGCTGCGCGATGATTCCGCGCGGTAGAGTCGCTCAAATAATTTTTCATGCAGGGCTGGGTCTACACCGGGCGCTGAATCTTCAATCATAAAGACAGCACTGGCTTTTCCTTGTTCCAACCGCAATTCCAATTGCACTCGAATCGTGCCTGGACTTTGGGTGTAATTAATGCTGTTGTTAAATAGATTTAAAAACAGTTGGTGTAAACGCTCTGGGTCAGCAAAGGCATTCATGGGGTGTTTGGGCATTTTTACTTCCAATGAAAGCCCCTGTTGCATAGCCTTATTTTGCAGCGAAACGTTGATTTCCTCGACAATTTCAACCAGATCGCAATCGCGCTTACGGTAACTCATGGCGCCAATGTCGGTGAGTGATAGCTGATACAAATCATTAACTAGACTGGCCAATCGCTCCGCATGTTTTTGCAGGCGCGCAATCGCTTTGGTATCAAATTTTCGCACGCCATCTTCCAGCGCTTCCAAGTCGGCTTTGAGCACCGCGAGTGGTGTGCGCAGTTCGTGGGAAATATCAGCAACCCAGCGTTTGCGTGCTTGTTCACTTTGCCCAAGTGTGTGCGCCAAATGATTGAGATGCTCGGCCAGTTTTGAAATTTCATCTTGCCCTTTGCTGGGCAGGCGCTGGGTATAATCGCCGCTGCTTAAACGCTGCACATGGGTGGCGAGTTTTTTTACCCGCTGGGTCAATAAATAGGAAAGTGGAATCGCGCAGGCAAGTGCAATCGCCAAGGCTACTAAGGCTGTAATTAAAAAATGGTTTTGTTGGCGTTTGGCGAATTCGTTATCGCGCAAGTCGCGCAGGGCCGGGTTCATTGGCGTGCCCAGGTAGCCAACGACTTTGCTGTCGCCATCTATGGTGAGAATGAGGTCGTTGTAAAAATAGGTTTCATTGCGCCACTCTTTGCCGCTAACGAGTGTTTTTTTAGCATCGAGTAAAATAAATCGCCGATAGGGCTGGTGCCGCAAAAAATCATCGGGACGCACAGTAGGATTGCGATCATCCCGGCGGTTTTCCTGAGTGTTGCGCCGCAAAAAAAATTGCAACTGATGGGGGTTGTTATCCTCCGGCACAAAATAAGGATTTATTTCCGGAGGGAGTGGCAGGGGAATTGGACGCTCGTTGCGTTGCCGCCAGTTAGTGGAGTATTGCCATACAAACATTGGCCAGAAATGACGATTATTTTTGAAGCTGTCCCAGTTGCCATAGAGCAGGTAGTGCTGCTCCAGCGCTGCGATTAATTTGGCATTGCGCGCCGCTTCTTTTTGCTCCATGTAGTTGTTAAAACTGTTTTCAAAACTCAAGCGCGAGTAAAGGTATAACCCGCCGGTTAACAACAACGCAAAGAGTGTAAACACTAAAAAAACCTGAACACGCAGAGTGAACTTCACAGTAAAAAATACCCTTGAAAGGTGGAGTAGGCGGCAAACAGCCTTACCACAGAATAAGCAAAAACCGCGATTTGGCAATCACCCCCGATTGGCCTGCGGCGGTCGGCTAGGGTAAAATGGCAATACTTGAGCAAAACACTCGGATATACCGACCTTGCCCTGTCGCCCCCTCATTCCCTGAAGATCATCGAGGTAGTTAAGATGGACGTGTTAGATACAATCAAGCAGCAAATCAGTGACAATGCTGTGATCCTTTATATGAAAGGTTCACCCAGCGCACCGCAATGTGGTTTTTCGATGCGCGCTTCCCAAGCCTTGATGGCCTGTGGTCAGCGTTTTGCCTATGTGGATATTTTGAGCAACCCGGATATTCGTTCCGAGCTGCCTAAGTTTGCCAACTGGCCAACCTTTCCACAGCTGTGGGTAAAAGGTGAGTTGATTGGTGGGTGTGACATCATCACCGAAATGCACGAAAAGGGTGAATTGAAGCCACTGATCGATGCCGCTGTTGCTGCCTAAGGTGTTTGGGCCTGCCTTCTTGGGGTAGGCCCGTATTGCATTTCAAGGCTGCCGCTTACTGCAGTGCAAAGTAGATCAGTAACACGGCGCCAACCACACTTATCCCGCACAAAAACAATCCCGACATGCGCTGGCGCGCGCGGCGTTGTTCATCGTTCTCGTCGCGTAATTGATGCGCCCGCCAAGCAATATCCTTGGATTTCAATAACTTGTCGCGTATTTGATGCAGCGCGGCTATATCGTTAACCAATTGTTGATCAGGGTTGTTGCCCTGTTCTTGATGCTGTTGTTCCAGTTGTTTTAGTTGTTGGTCCAACTGCGCAAGTTTTGCATCCAGCGCAGCGGAGATCTGGCGAATTTGCATAATCGAGGCTCAAAAGAGTGATCGGCTAACCTTAGCAGAATCGTGTTCGCTTTGCCGTTTTTGTAAGGCAGATTGCCCCTCACTAAAAAACCTTCAAAAAAATAATCGACTAGCGGAAAAACCTAATAAAATACTTTAACTGTATTGGCGCTGTGCTATAAAGCCGCCCTGAAACCCATCCACCATCGGGTAAGAGACCTTACACCTTGAGCTGCAGGAGATGAACAACGATGTTAAGAATGTTTAAAGTTCAAGGTAATACCCTGCGTGAAGATAAAGAGTCTGATGAAAGCCCGCGTTTGGCCTTAAACAACGCCCTTTGGATTGATGCCCACGAGCCGTCAGAAGAAGAGCGTGACGAATTAAACGGCTTCTTGCGTGCCGAGTTGCCCGAGTCAGATGATGTCGAGGAAATTGAATTCTCGGCACGTTACTTTCAGGACAGTGTAGGTATTCACGTTCACTCCCTGTTTCTGGCGCCCGGTGAATCCGGCCGCCACAGCACAGCGACCGTCGCCTTTATTTTGCAAGAGAAACGTTTGATCAGTGTGCGCGATGGCGATTTGGCGGACTTCCGCCTGCTGCGTATGCGCGCCCGTGCGGGTCAGGTGCAGGTTGCATCACCCCAGGATTTGCTGGTGACCATGTTTGAGCAAAAGGTGGAAAATCTGGCGGACGCCCTGGAGGACATTCACCGCAAACTGGAAGATGTCAGCCACATGGTATTGGAAGATGAAGATGCCGAACTGGAAGATGCGATTGATAAACTGGCCAAGCTGGAAGACAGCAATGGCAAGATTCGCTTGTGTTTGATGGATACCCAACGCTCCATTTCATTTTTGCAGCGCCACTTGCGCGAGTCATTTGAGTTGCAGGAAACCGCGCGTGAGATCAAGCGTGACGTGGATACACTCATGTCCCACACCGCATTCCTTTTCGACAAGATCAACTTCCTGATGGACTCGACCCAGGGGTTTATCAATATCGAGCAGAACCAGATTATTAAGATATTCTCCATCGCGGCCATGGTTTTCCTGCCGCCTACCGTGGTTGCCAGCGCCTACGGCATGAACTTTGAGTACATTCCCCATTCGGATTGGAAATACGGCTTTGTGGTCGCTGTGATTTTGATGCTGCTCTCGGCAGTATTGCCCTACTGGTACTTCAAGCGCAAAGACTGGCTCTGATAGGGCTTATTCCTCAACCCACTCCCAGCGCAAGGGTTGGCCAAAATCGTCGAGTATGACTTTTTTATGGGGGCGCCGTTTTTTGGGCTTTTGCGCCAAATGCGGCTTTTTGCGTGCTTCAATCGCGGCAACCACCTCGGGTAGCGGAGTGCGATCCTCCTGACCGCTGCCATCAAAAATACTGATCAGCGGCCCATTGGCATCGGCGCGGCCACTGAGGCCGCGCGGCACTTCATTGACCTGGCCACCCTGAGTCAGGTATTCCTGGATTTGCGCTTCCAGTTCCTGATGCAATTGGCGACGGGTTTTGGTTGGTTTAATCATTGAATCCAGAGTTTTTCAGTTAACAAACGCGATGGGCGGAAAAAGCGGCATCTGCCAGCATAACAGTGCGCCCGACATGAGGGCAAACCCTGTGGCGGTCTTATCCTCGCATCCATGGCAGCCTTTGGGGTAAACTGCGCGCCACATTTACCCGTTGAGCTGCCTGCTGCACCCGCGCACTGGCGTTTGGCGCCCTGATTCATCCCGCCAGCATTTCCTGCGCGCAGTCACCATGACCCAAAACAGCACCATGACCCAAGCCAGTTTAAAAATTACCGAGATTTTCTATTCGCTGCAGGGCGAGTCCAACACTGTGGGTTTGCCAACGGTGTTTGTGCGCCTGACCGGCTGCCCGCTGCGCTGTGGTTATTGCGACTCTGAATACGCATTCTATGGCGGTGAGCGATTACTGATTGACGACATTCTGGCCAAAGTCGCCAGTTTTAATCCGCGCTATATCTGTGTGACAGGCGGTGAGCCTCTGGCCCAGCGTGAATGCTTGACCCTTTTAAGTGCACTGTGTGATGCAGGTTACAGCGTTTCCCTGGAAACCAGTGGTGCCTTACCGGTGGATGATGTTGACCCGCGTGTGATTAAAGTCATGGACCTCAAAACCCCTGGCTCCGGTGAAGTCGGCCGCAATCGCTGGGAGAATATTCCGCTGTTGACCGCGCAGGATCAGATTAAATTCGTGATTTGTAGCCGTGAAGACTATGAGTGGGCTCGTTTTAAAGTGGATGAGTACCAGTTGGTCGGGCGTGTGGCGGAGGTGCTGTTTTCTCCCAGTTTTGGTCAGGTGGCACCACTTTCGCTGGCAGAGTGGATCTTGGCAGATAACTTGCCTGTGCGTTTCCAACTGCAATTGCACAAGCTGTTGTGGAACGACGTACCAGGCCATTAAACCTTCCGGCCTGGGTATTCTTTATTTGTTTTGGTTGATCGAGTTATGTCCCAGAAAAAAGCAGTAGTTCTTGTCTCCGGCGGTTTGGATTCCACCACCGTACTCGCCATTGCCCGCAGTGAGGGCTATGCCTGTTATTCCATGAGCTTTGATTACGGCCAGCGCCATCGCTCCGAGTTGTTGGCCGCCGAGCGCACAGCCAAGGCGCTTGGTGCGGTAGAGCACAAGGTGATCAAGCTGGATTTGCGCGCGATTGGTGGTTCGGCGTTGACGGACGACAGCATTGCTGTGCCGGAAGAGGAAACCGGCGGTATCCCAGTCACCTATGTGCCTGCACGCAATACCGTCTTTTTGTCGATTGCGTTGGGGTGGGCAGAAGTGCTGGGTTGCGACGATATTTTTATCGGCGTCAACGCAGTGGATTTTTCCGGCTATCCGGATTGTCGTCCGGAATACATTGCTGCCTATGAAGTGATGGCTAACCTCGCCACCCGCGCAGGTGCCGAGGGCAATAAACTGCATATTCGCACGCCGCTGATTCATTTAAGCAAGGCCGACATCATCAAGCAGGGAGTAGCCTTAGGGGTGGATTACGGCCTTACGGTATCCTGCTATCAAGCTAATGATCAAGGTGAAGCTTGCGGTAAGTGCGATAGCTGCCGTTTGCGCAAGCAGGGGTTTGTGCAGGCTGGAATCGCCGACCCGACCCATTATCAAACAGCCTAAGAGGCTCTCTTGTGCGCGCCTTAACGGCAATAGGCGCGCGCCATCAGTTCTGTCTCAAGTGCGTCAACGGGCATGGGGCGACCAAAGAAGTACCCCTGGAACAGGCGGCAGCCGTTCTGTTCCAGAAACTCCTGCTGCGCTTGCGTTTCCACACCTTCTGCAATGACCTGTAAATTCATGTTCTGCGCCATGGCGATAATCGTGCGTGCAATCACAGCATCGTTGGGGTCTATGGCTATGTCGCGTACAAAGGTTTGGTCAATTTTCAATTGATCCAGCGGTAGGCGTTTCAGGTAGGACAGCGACGAATAGCCAATGCCAAAGTCATCCATGGAAAAACCAATACCACGGTCTTTTAATTGCTGCATTTTGGCGATGCTTTGGTCGACATTTTTCAGCAGAGAGCTTTCTGTCAGTTCCAGTTTCAGCAATTTGGGATCGATGCGCGCGCTATCGATAATGGCCAGTACGTCTTCCACAAACGTGGCTTGGTTAAATTGAATCGGGCTGACATTCACTGCAATGCTCAAGCGTGCAAATGCCGGGCGTTGCTGCCAGCGCTGTAACTGCGTACAGGCTTGGCGAATCACCTCAAGGCCTATAGCCACAATTAATCCCGACTGTTCGGCAACGGGAATAAAGTCTGCGGGAGATATCATCCCTTTTTGCGGGTGTTGCCAGCGCAGCAGAAGTTCCACCCCAATGGCTTTGGTGTGTTCATCCACTTGAACTTGATAATAAGGCGTCAGTTGGTGATGGGAGTCGTGGGCCGCGCGCAGATCAGCCTCTAGTAGCGCGCGTTTTTCCAGATGGGATTGCATGTTGGGATCAAAGAAGCGAATGGTGTTGCGACCACTGTCTTTGGCTTGGTACATGGCGGCGTCGGCATGGCGCAATAAATCATCGATAGAGCGGTTGTGACTGTTAAACAGGCTCACCCCGATACTGATCGTGCAGTGGTAAATCGATTGGCGCAGCTCATAGGGTTGGCTGATCAATTGATGCAACGTTTCGGCGCGCTTTTTGGCTTCCAGTGCGGCGTCTTCCAGATTTTCCCCAAGGTTATCAAACACCACTACAAACTCGTCGCCCCCTTGGCGGGCGGCCAGATCAGAGCTGCGAATAATGCTATTAATACGTTCCGCGACCTGCACCAGCAACTGATCGCCAATGTGATGGCCGCGGGTATCGTTGAGTAGTTTGAAATGGTCAATATCGATAAATAACAGTGCGCCGTATTGGCGGCTGCGCGCGCTTTGGGAAATGACCAGTCGCAGACGATCTTGCAGCATACGGCGATTGGGCAGGCCAGTCAGTGGGTCAAAAAAGGCCAGGTTGTGTATTTTTTCCTGATCCTGCGCCCGGCGCAGCTCTCCGCCAATGCGCTCGGCAAAAATAAGCAGCAGCGAACTCAATTGTGCTGATACAGGGAGGGGCTGCTCGGCCATGGCAATTAAAATACCGATTGGCACACCTTGCGCGTTGCGAATGCCCACACCCAGATAACTTTCAATCTTGTAGGCGCGAAACATTTCATCGTCAGGATAATGTTGGATGGCATTAGCGCTGACATAACATAAGTTTTCATCCATCACATCGGCGCAGGGCGTGTGTTTGAGCGAATAGGTAAAGTTCTCCTGCAGCTCGCCGCGTTTGAGATAAGTGTGGGTGTGCGCCGTTGTCGCATCCTGGCTATCGATCAAGCTGATTAATACGTGATCGGCACCAATCGCGTCGCTCAGTGCACGCAGGATGGTGACAAAAAAATCCGGAGCTGAGGCGGCATCGGCGGCAGCCGCTGCAAGGGCCAAATCGAGCCGCTTGCGCTCGCTGATATCTTGCAGGGTGCCCTGTAGCAAAGTGCCTTCCGGTGTATTGGTTTTATCGGCCTGAAGCTGTAGCCAATAGCGGTGATGGCTTATCGCCAGGCGCACGTCCAGCGCTAAGGGTTTGTGTTGATCGCGAGCGGTTTCCAGAGCAATGCGCAACAGCAGGCGATCATCTTGGTCAATAAACCGGTTGATGAATATCTCCATGGTGCCGTCCAGGGCGTCGGAAGGTAAGCCAAATAAATCCACCATGGCATGGCTGAATTGATAGTCATCGGTGCGTGGGTTCCATTGCCAGTGGGCCAATCGCGCCATCAATTGGGCCCGCTCCAATTGCACTCGCTGCTGTTCTTGGTGCAGGTCGGATTGCACCAGGCGCGCGTAGGTCTTGGTGATTTTGAGGTGCGCGGCGGTGATCATCAGGCTGATAATCGCCATGCTGGCGGTGTACAACCAAATCAGCCAAAAGCTCAGGGGCATGTTGGACAGTACAAACGGCCCCCAGTGATTGACCGTCGACCAAATGGCCAAAAAACAAAAGCCAATGGTGGTAAATGCACCGCCAAACAAGCCAAACCATAACGCGGCCCAGGCGATGCAAATAAATGTGGTAAACACCAGTGGAAGCGCGTGGCCAGCGTCAAAATCATTAAGCGGAAAGCAGATTAATCCAACGATAAAGCTGACGCCCGCCACCAGCATAAAATCCAATTTGCGGGTATTAACCTGATCCAGGTAGTCGCGGCTCATATTGACCAGGAATGGCATTGCGAGAAAGACCCCAAGGCTATCGCCCATCCACCACGCCAGTGCGATATATGCCGATACCCTCAGCGGAAGATCGTAATACAGGCCAAGTAGTGTTGCCCCCACCAGTGCTGACACTGTCATGCCGATTGCGCTGAGCAGTAAAAAGCTGAGGGTGTTTTTACGGTCAAGGTTCGATAGGTCGCAGCTGAAGCGGCGCAACAACCAGACAGTGACCAGCGGCGATAAGGTGTTGCCGCCGGCGAGCAGCAGGTTCAGCAACTGGTTGGTGCCACTGGTCATGTTGATTAATAGTGCCGCAAGAAACACGCTGGGCCAGAGCTTGGGTGTCCAGCGATAAAACGCCGCTGCTGCTATGCCACCCGGCAGCCAGAACAGGGTGACTTTCTCATTTTCAAAGGGGACAAGCAGCCCTAGCCAACCGGTGCAAAAGTAGGCCAATAGCAGTATTAAGAAGTGACCCGGCCTGACCTGTATGGGTCGTGTGCCGTGGTCACTGGCGGGTACGAGGGGCATGCCGGTGTCTCAACAACAGTCATTCAGTGGCGCGGGGACGCCCTTGAATCATAGGTTAGAATTTGTTCGTTGGCGCGAAAAGTTTTATTTTTGATGCCTGCTTCAATCTAGCAGAAGGTTGCTACAGGTTATTTGCTCAATCGCAAAACAAATCGTTTTTTATATAACCGATTGCCAGATAAATACCTGAGTTGTTATGAAATCTTTAAAAAAACGCTTGTCTTTTTTTATCAAAACCTTATTATACGCGCCTCGCATTTAGGGTCGTTAGCTCAGTCGGTAGAGCAGTTGGCTTTTAACCAATTGGTCGCTGGTTCGAATCCAGCACGACCCACCACTTTTCAAACATGGTGGTGATATTTTCTTAAATGCGACACCTGTGGGTCGTTAGCTCAGTCGGTAGAGCAGTTGGCTTTTAACCAATTGGTCGCTGGTTCGAATCCAGCACGACCCACCACATTAAATACTGCTACAAATAGCGGTAATCTAAAAAAGGGCGCTTACAGGCGCCCTTTTTTATTGCATCGAAAACCCTGTCTGGCGCGTTTTATTTCCCCGTCAATGATTCGGCTCTGTGATAAAATTCCGCGCAAATTTGCTCCTCGCCATCGCGAGTGAGTCTCCGGTGAGGCGATTTTATGTCTGAACTTTTTAATGTGGCCAAGCGCGATGAGAATGCGCAGGATCTGGTTAAGCAGCATCTCGCTCGCGCCTGGAGTGCGCCGCAATATACTCCGGCGCAAGAGGCTGATTACAAGGCGCGTATTAAAGCCTTGCTGAAACAGCACAATGCGGTTTTGGTTGCGCATTACTACACGGATCCACTGATCCAGGCGCTTGCCGAAGAAACCGGTGGTTGCGTATCTGATTCGCTGGAAATGGCGCGCTTTGGTAAAAATCATTCGGCAGATACATTGATTGTTGCCGGCGTAAAGTTCATGGGTGAAACCGCCAAAATCCTCACGCCGGAAAAGCGGGTATTAATGCCCACCCTGGAGGCAACCTGTTCGCTTGATCTCGGTTGCCCTATCGATGAGTTTTCGGCCTTCTGTGATCAACATCCTGATCGCACAGTCGTGGTTTATGCCAATACCTCTGCCGCCGTAAAAGCGCGTGCGGATTGGGTGGTAACCTCCAGTATTGCGCTGGACGTGGTCGATTATCTGGATCGCCAGGGCAAAAAAATCCTGTGGGCACCGGATAAGCACTTGGGCGCTTATGTGCAGCAAAAAACCGGTGCCGATGTGCTGCTGTGGGACGGTGCCTGTATTGTGCATGAAGAGTTCAAGGCTAAAGGGGTAGAGGATCTGAAGTTGCTCTACCCGGATGCGGCGGTATTGGTGCATCCGGAGTCGCCCAAGGCGGTGGTTGATTTGGCGGATGTGGCTGGTTCCACCTCGCAGTTGATCAAGGCGGCGCAAACCCTGCCCAATCGCGAATTCATTGTCGCGACGGATCAGGGTATTTTTTACAAAATGCAGCAACTGAATCCGGATAAGGTATTCCATATTGCGCCTACGGCGGGCAGTGGTGCAACCTGCCGCTCTTGTGCCAATTGTCCCTGGATGGCGATGAATGTGTTGGATAATCTCGCCAATGTATTTGAGCAGGGCGATAACGAAATTTATGTTGATCCTGAACTGGGGCGGAAGGCAATGATTCCCTTGCAGCGTATGCTCGACTTTAAAAAATAAATCTTTCTGGTGATTAGGCTTGTCTTGGTGGTGTTTCGCTTGTTTCGTCAGGCCCCACTCAGTACCATGGCGCCTTTCGCTTATTGACCTGTTTGTTTCCACTTTATATCGCTACTTTTTTCGCTAGCTAACGGAGCTCCCGATGATTCAAGGCAGTATGGTTGCCCTGGTAACCCCAATGAATGCAGACAATTCCCTCGATTGGGCGAGTTTGCATAAGTTGGTGGACTGGCATCTGGAGCAGGGCACTCACGCCATAGTGGCGGTGGGGACTACCGGCGAGTCGGCTACATTGACGGTTGATGAGCATTTGGCTGTTATTAAAAAGGTGGTCGACCAGGTGCATGGCCGTATCCCGGTGATCGCGGGTACTGGTGCCAACTCAACCTCAGAAGCTGTTGAGCTGACGCAAGCGGCCAAAGATGCTGGCGCCGATGCCTGCCTGTTGGTTACGCCTTATTACAACAAACCAACCCAGGAAGGTTTGTTTTTACACCACACCCATATCGCCCAAGCAGTTGCCATACCGCAAATGCTTTACAACGTACCGGGTCGCACGGGGGTAGATATGAAACCCGAGACCGCGCTGCGCTTGGCGGCAGTGCCTAATATCATCGGTATTAAAGAGGCGACCGGTGACTTGGAGCGCGCTAAATTCCTTATCGATCAAGCACCTGCCGGCTTCGGTATCATCTCGGGTGATGATGCAACGGCAGTTGATTTAATTCTTTTAGGGGGCAAAGGGGATATTTCTGTCACGGCGAATGTCGTACCTGCTGCCATTGCTCGTATGTGTGAGTTGGCCTTGGCCGGTAATGCGGAAGACGCGCGTGCAATCAACCAGCGCCTGCTGCCTTTGCATACTGCTATGTTTGTTGAATCCAACCCCATCCCGGTCAAATGGGCAGTTGAACAATTGGGTTTGATTCAATCGGGTATTCGCCTGCCACTGACACGTTTGTCAGAGCAGTATCACCAACAGCTTAAAACAGCGATGCAGGCGGCGGGCCTCTAATTCAGCCCCCCGTTCCGCTGTTGTCGATGAGATGATTCATGAGTTTACGTAACGCAATGACGATAAAAATATCTGGTTCTTGTTTCACCCGTCCGCTACAGGCGCTTATCCTTGCCAGCTTGGGTTTTTCTCTCTCGGGCTGCGGAATCTTTTTTGGCGAAGAAGGCGTTTTTCGCAATCGCGAGAGCGATTATCTGAAGGCCGATAATATTCCGCCTCTGGTTCTACCGGCGGGCAAGCACTCGGAAGCCATGGGTGAGTTGTATCCCATTCCGCCTATCACCGCGACGGATTTTGGTTATGACCCGGATGCTATCGATAACGAAGTGCCGCGCCCTATGCCGCTGTCGGCCAACCTGGAGCAGGAAAATGTCAAAATCCAGCGCGTCGGTGGTGAGAGCTGGATCTTGCTTAACGCCGCACCTGGCGAAGTCTGGCCGCGTATTCGCAACTTTTTAAATGTGAATAATTTGGCAGTAAGCCGTGCCGATATTAGCCGCGGTATTATCGAGACCAGTTGGTTGCAGTTCAAAACAGACCTGACAACTTATGATCGCTATCGTTTGCAAATCGATCAGGGCGTGCAACCGGAAACGACAGAAGTGCACATTATCCACATGAGCGTGCCCAAGGCGGAAAAGCCAGCGGCTGATCTGGGCTGGCCGCGCAAGTCAGTTAATGCCGAGCGTGAAAAATGGCTGCTGGATGAGTTGGCCGCAACACTGGCCAGTGAAACTGCCGAAGGTGGTACATCACTCTTGGCTCAGTCTATTGGCGGTTCGGTAAAAGCCAGTTTAACCATGCTGCGTGGCGAGCCGGCAATGCAAATCAAACTGGATCGCACCCGCGCCTTTGCCACCTTGGCCTACGCCGCCAAACAAGATGGTTTCACCACCTTTGAAGCGGATGCCGACGCTGCCATTTACTACGTGAATTATTTGGATCCGGAAGATGCCAAACCAGGCTTCTTCAAGCGCTTGTTTAGAATTGGCCTCACGCCTAAAACGCCGACGACGCCATACAGTCTTGCCCAGATTAAAACCAACATGCTGACTGGCGAAGAGTTTGAAGACGCGCCGCGTTCAGAGCGCAAGAAAGAAAAAGTATTGCCTAAAGCTCCCGGGTATTTGATTGTGATTACCGGTAAAAACAACGATTTTACGGTGCGTGTGCGCGATCCTTATGGCAAGCGTTTGTCCACCAGCGAAGCGCGTCATCTGGTGACCTTGTTGCGTAAAAACCTGATTTAAATGTCGAGTCCTCTACGCTTTGCGTCATTGGGCAGTGGTAGTCGCGGCAATTCCACCCTGGTGGAGTGGGGTGCAGGCACACTGCTGATTGATTGTGGTTTTAGTGTTAAACAAGCCAATGAACGCTTGCAGCGTCTGGGCAAACGCGCAGAGGAACTGACCGCTATACTGGTGACTCACGAGCACACCGATCATATTAAGGGTGTTGCGGCCATGGCACGGCGCTATGATTTGCCGGTTTATATGACCCCCGGCACTTATCACAGTCGCAACCTGGGTGATTTGCCGGATTTGCGTTTGATTGAGGCCTACCAGCCATTTGAAATCAATCAACTGCAGGTGACACCTGTGGCAGTCCCGCACGATGCGCGTGAGCCGTCCCAATTTGTGTTTGAGTATGCCGGGTTGCGTCTTGGCGTGTTAACGGATTTGGGCAGCATTACCGCTCACGTTGAAGCGCATTATCAGGATCTGGATGCCATGGTGCTGGAGGCAAATCACGATCCGGTGATGCTCGCGTCCGGTGATTACCCTCCATCGCTCAAACAGCGTGTGGGTGGGCTTTGGGGGCACTTGAGCAATCAACAGGCCGCTGGTTTTTTGCAGCGTCTGGACTGTGCCCGCCTGCAGCATTTGGTGATTGCGCATATCAGTCAGCAAAACAATTCGCTGGAGCTGGCGCAAGCCACTTTGGCACCCGTCACGGCCGAGGTCAAACAAGTGACTTTTGCGTGTCAAAACCAGGGGTTTGACTGGTTATCTGTTTCTTAAATTCGATTTCTTACATTTTTACTTTTGAATAGCAGGCCTATCAATGGAAAAGCGCGAACAACTCTACGCTGGCAAAGCCAAATCCATCTTCAAGACAGATGATCCCGATCATTTGATTATGTTATTCCGCAACGATACCTCAGCGTTTGATGGCAAGCGTATCGAGCAGTTGGATCGTAAAGGTATGGTGAACAATAAGTTCAACGCCTTCATTATGGGCAAGTTACAAGCGGCCGGTATTCCTACCCACTTCGTTAAACTCTTGTCCGATACCGAAGTATTAGTCAAAACCATGGATATGATTCCGGTTGAATGTGTGGTGCGTAATCTGGCTGCAGGTTCACTGGTGCGTCGTTTGGGAGTACAGGAAGGCTTGGAATTGAACCCTCCTACCTTTGAATTGTTTTTGAAAAACGATGCCCTGGGTGACCCTATGGTCAACGAATCCCACGTGCAGTCCTTTGGTTGGGCCACTCCTGAGCAGTTGGCGCGCATGAAGGAGTTAACCTTTAAAATCAATGACATCCTGAAAGCGCTGTTTGCTGAAGGCAACATGTTGTTGGTGGATTTTAAGGTGGAATTTGGTTTGCACAAAGGCGAGGTGATTTTGGGTGATGAATTCTCGCCGGATGGTTGCCGTCTGTGGGACAAAGATACACGCGAGAAGCTTGATAAAGATCGCTTCCGCCAGAATCTGGGTAATGTTGTAGAGTCTTATGAGATGGTTGGAAAGCGTTTGGGGTTAACATTCTAAGTGCTTCCAAACGGTGAAAAGGGGCTGTTTGCCCCTTTTTTATTGTCGTGTATTTTAGTGATTAGTATCTATACTCAAGCGATACAATAGCCGTACCCCTGCTACTTGGCCACCAATGGAGATCGTAATGGAGACTGCACAGTGAATGAACGTCGCGTTTTTGAGCGCACCTCAACCTCGGTCAGGGTCGAAATGTCCAACCCCAGTTTTGGCACTATTGTGGGGTTTGCAAAAGATATTTCAGATGGTGGTGCCCAGGTACAAATTGAAAATCAAGTGTGCCCACCGGTAGGAACGGAAGTCATGGTGAAATTTAAAAAAGCCGTGGGTGCGATTAATGCGGAGCCAGTGCGTATGCGTGTCGTACACCAAATGCGCAACACTATTGGCTTGATGTTTGTGCGTAGTTAATAAACGGTGTGCAAATGCGCACCGCTGTCACATCTGCATATTAGTTAACGCAGTGAGCTGGCAATAAAATCCTGGTAGTGGTTTTGTTTTGGTTGGCAATCAGCTGCGCTGTGTCTTTGCAGATCAACATGGGGTTTTCTTGCAGATCAAGTTGTTTCAAGTGCAATAGTTGTAGCAAGGGTGCGGGGTTTTTAATCAAGTTCCCCTGAAGTTTCACTATTTCCAATCGCCCCAGGTTACCAATAGTACTCAGGTCTGCAATTTGGTTATCTGCTAAATTCACTTCTTTTAACGCAAAAAACTTATCCAATCCCGATAGGGATTTTATGCCTGCATTGCTGCAATTCAGCGTGGTCAGGTCTTCTGCGCGAGTGATACGCGCATCGTAAATAGTTTGTTGAACACAATCGAACAGTTGTTGATCGGCTATTTGGAAATCTTTGAAAATGGAGGGCGGTGTATACACCACATTCTCATTAACACTGACCGAATAGTTTTTACAGCTGCTTACAGACAAGCTGATGATCAGAGCACAAAATGCCCAACGAATTTTTGCGGAAATAAATAGAAGCTTGCTTTGCATAACAACTTTTCCTGGATTGCAGAGTCTGAGCGTTAAATGCTGGTTTATGGTCACTTTAATCAGATCCATGAGCCACAGCAATGATAGAATTACAAATTCAGTATTGGTTCAGTTCCTGTCGTTAAAAATCAATACCAGATCCACCATGAGCATGGATTGAATCCTGTCGCCTGCTTGGGTGATTAACCATGTCAATTCACCTGAAAGCATAAATACAGTCACTTTTGTTTTATTGGAGATACATCATGAAATATATCCTCGCGCTGTTGTTATCTGTTGGCCTGATTGGCTGTACAACAACCGATCCTTACACTGGCGAACAAAAAACCAGCAAGACAGCTAAAGGTGCCGGTATTGGTGCATTGGCTGGTGCTGTGCTCGGTGCTGCCACGGGTGACAATGCAAAAGATCGCCGCGAGCGCGCCCTGAAAGGTGCTGCAATCGGTGGTGTGATTGGTGGTGGTGTAGGTAACTACATGGATCGCCAGGAAGCCAAGCTGCGTCAGGAGCTGCAAGGCACTGGTGTTCAAGTAAGACGCGATGGCAACAACCTGTATCTGGTGATGCCAGGTAATATCACCTTTGCCACCAATAGTGCTGACATTCGTTCAGACTTCTTTTCTGTGCTGAACTCTGTTGCCAAGGTTCTGGCCGAGTTTAACCAGACCTCAATCCGCGTGACCGGCCATACTGACTCAACCGGTAGCGACAGCATTAACCAACCGCTCAGCCAGCGCCGTGCAGACAGTGTTGCCATGTATCTACGTACCCAGAAAGTGGCCAGCACACGTATCCAGTCTTACGGCTATGGTTCACGCTACCCAGTGGCGAGCAACGATACACCAGCAGGACGTGAGCAAAACCGTCGCGTAGAACTGGAATTGGTGCCTAACGAACAGTAAATTTGATTGATTGACAGAAGCCGCTCGGGAAACCGCAGCGGCTTTTTTGTTGCCCAGCGTTTTGCATAGCGCAGTGTGCTAATTTTTTAGCATCTTTTGCTTGACGCATAAGATAGGAGTGCTATTTTATTAGCATGGTGCTAAAAAAATAGCACATATGAAAATCAACAACCATAACTACATGGGGGGATGGGTAGAGAGATGACATTAGACGATATGGATAAAACCGCAGCAGCCCAGCTTAGCCGTCGCGAGCGACAAATTATGGATGCATTATTTGAAGCTGGCGAGCTATCTGCACAGGATGTACGTGCAGCTATTCCTGATGCGCCAAGCTACTCCGCCGTCAGAGCGCTGTTAGCGAAATTGGTTGAAAAACGGATTATTGATTTTCGAGAAGATGGCCCCCGGTATATTTATTTTCCATGCGTTGCTCAGGAGGAGGCGCGAGTGTCTGCGCTGCAAAAACTATTGAAAACATTTTTTGGTGGTTCAACGACGGCGGCGGTAAATGCACTGTTAGGGATGAACAAAGACAAACTCAGTGCGGACGAGATTATTCAGTTGCAGCGTGCAATTGATGATGCGGCAGCAAGTGAGACTGCAGAGTCCGGCAAATCATCAGCCAAATAATGTTCCGACAAATCCTCTAGTGTTTAGGTAAGAGGCAAGGTTATGGATACAGGTGTTGCCATTCATTTACTCGTCATGGGAATCATAAAGCCATCACTGCTCTTATTGGTAATCCTGTTGCTGTGGATATTCGTGCGCAATAGGTCGGCTGCTTTGCAGCATTTTGTCTTGAGCCTTGGTTTTGTGGGTATATTGCTGTTGCCACTACTGGCAAGTTTGACGCCTATTATTCCGCTCAGGATAGAATCATTCTGGGGAGTTCGCCGTGGTTTTTTTTCGATTTACTCGTGCAAGCGAGTGCCTGGTTGGAGTCGGAGCTCTCTTCATCGCAGTGGCTTATTGTGGCGGCGTGTTATTTGTTGCCTGCTACCAGCATGTTGTTCTATTTATTGTTGGGCGTTATAGGTCTTTGGCGGCAATTGGCTTGCGCGCAGAAGGTGACAGATGCGAAATTATTGGCACAAGTGACAGCGCTGGTGGAGTTGGTGGATGTTAATCGTCCTATTCGATTGTTTATAGCAAAAGATATTGATTCGCCTCGGACATGGGGTGTTTTTAATCCGGTGATCCTGTTGCCGCGGGCAGCATTATTATGGGATGAAGATAAACAATTAAGTGTGTTGATGCATGAATTAGGGCATATCGCCCGTTGGGATTGGTTAGTCAGTTTGGTGGTAAAAATTACCTGTGCTATTTTCTGGTTTTTATTACCTATCTGGTGGTTGGCATATCGGCTTTATCAACAGGCAGAAATTGCATGCGATGACTACATCTATAAGTTGCGCGATAAGCATCTTGTCTATGCGCAAAACTTATTGGCAATCGCAGCGGCGCAAACACACCATCCGATAGATGATGGTTCACTACAGATGCGCGGCCATTCAGCAATACATCAACGTATTATGGCGGTGCTTGATAAACAGCGTCCGCACCACCCTGTTGCACTTGAATCGGCACAATATTGGGTGTTGGTTAGTGGGCTAGTGCTGGTGGTTTTTTCCGGCTTGCAATGGATGCCACTGCAGGCGCAGATGAATGCCAGTGCCGCGCAACAATTAATTATTCAATGGCAGCAACAGCAGGAATTATTGCCAACAAGTACTGAATCGCGCAGCGAATTATTCAGCTGGGCGCTAGTGCAATCATTAAAGCCTGCCTCAACCCCGGCGCCTGAACCTATTGAGCTGATTGAGCAATTACAGGTTGTTGGCGTGAAGCCTGATAAGGCGGAGTTGGCTGCGCTTGAGCGCGTTGCTTTGACAAATAATCAGTCACTGTCAGTTCCTCGTATTCAAATAGAGGGCTATCTGCCTTTAAAACTGGTAACGCCTGAGTACCCGCAAATTGCCTTGAACCGTGGAATTGAAGGCTGGGTACAGGTTGAGTTTACGATAGATACAACAGGCTTCATTATTAATCCGCACATTGTTGCACATTCACCGTCAGGTATTTTTGATCGCAGTGTTTTGCAGGCATTAAGAAAATCCTATTACAGACCGCAATTGTTTGATGGTCAACCCATCGTTGTGCAAGGCGTAACCGAGCTCTTTCGTTTTACCTTGCAACACGATGTTCCACCACATGCCCATAGCTTTTCAGATGTCGCTCCCCGACGACGATAAGCGTTAATTCTCCCTTCGTATTGTGAATGTTTTGTTATGCCCTCAGTCGGGTAGGTTCTTGCTTTGCCTAAAAAACGAAAGTCCTAAAACTCAGAGGAAACAATGATGAACAAATTATCTGCAATGCCTGTTAGCGTTAATTACACGTCCGGTGACTCACTGCTGGTGCGTTTTTTCAGTATTGTTCCTGCCGCACTGGTAGTGACCTTATGCTTGTTGTATGCGATGCATTCGTTGGTACATAAAGATTATCTGTTGCAGCCCGCCAAGCCAACACCGCCAATCCCTGATGTAGCAATGAAACAACCCGAAATTATCGAGACAATACTTGATGAGTTACCCCAGCGCCCGGTTGAGCATTTGCCTCCCCCGATCATTGAAATACAGGAACCTGTAATTGCGCAATTAAATCCTGGTATTTTACCGGGCGAGCGCATGACTTTTGTTAAGCCGATAATGGGGGAAACCTTTAGTATTGCAGGGCAGATGGTGCCCATTATTCGCATCGCACCGCAGTATCCTCAAGCGGCTATTGCCAGGGGCGTGGAGGGATATGTGGATGTGATGTTTGATGTAACCGCCTTGGGTACGACAGAAAACATCCGTATTCTGGCGGCAGTTCCGTCTTCGATTTTTAATCGCAGTGTGATCAAGGCGGTGAGTGGATGGAAATACAAACCAAATGTTGTAGAGGGCGTAGCAGTAAAAACGCCGGATGTTAAAGACCGTGTTCGTTTCAACATGGAGCAATAGTGCCCTATTAACAAATGATTGCGGCAGTCGGGTAAGGGGCCGATAATGCCGCCATTATGGTTTGATGTTGTTTTTGGTTTTTTATGACAAATTTATTAGCGCTTTTGTGTAACTATCCTGAATTAATGCCACAGGCAGAGGCGCTGGCGGCGCAGTGGTCTCTGCCGTTATTACGCGAGCGCGATGTAACGGCAATTGATGATGTGGCGTTTGTGTTATTGATATCGCCAGACGCAATGGCGTTGCAGCAGACCGGGCGCAAGGCGCCGGGGCCCATTCTGGCAGAGTTTACGGAAGGTGCGGTTGATCATCGCCGCAAATTTGGTGGTGGTAAAGGACAAATGATTGCCAAGGCCGTTGGGATTAAGGCCGGTGTTTATCCTCATGTATTGGATGCAACGGCAGGCTTGGGGAAGGACAGTTTTGTGCTGGCAACATTGGGTAGTGCGGTGACTATGATTGAACGCTCGCCCATTGTGCATACTTTGTTGAGTGATGGCCTTCAGCGTGCACGTGAGTATGCACTGCAAGACCCGGAATTATTGGGTGTGTTGCAGCGTATGCAATTGACCGCGCAGGATAGCCGCGAGTATTTGCAATCGCTTACGCCGGAACAATTTCCAGATGTCATTTACCTTGATCCTATGTTTCCCGAGCGTCACAAAACCGCAGATGTTAAAAAAGAAATGGCGGCTTTTCATTCCGTCGTTGGTAAAGATGACGATGCCGATTCACTCTTGCCATTGGCGCTGGCTCATGTGAATTACCGTGTTGTGGTAAAACGGCCACGTAAGGCGCCCTTGCTAAATAATCAGGTGCCATCTTATCAATTGGAAGGGAAGTCGAGCCGCTACGATATTTACACCCTGAAAAAACTACCGGAGCGACTCAATAGTGAGTAAGCCGTTTGTATTTAATGGCTGCCGTATTGTGTAATTTCCAATTGCGACAATTGTTTTTCTGCTGGATTTTTTATCCAGTTGTACATCATGGCGGCGCACAGGAACCCCGCAAAACCTGTAGCCAGATAAAAGCCGTATTGCACGTGGCCAAATAAATCGCCAACGGCGCCCATCAGCAATGGGCCGAGTGCAGCGGCCACCGCCGTAAAAAATAAAATAACACCCGCGACTGAACCATGTTCTGTTTTATTAAAACAGCTGATTCCTTTTGAATTGAGCGTGGGGTAAATCATGGACATAAATAAACCGGACAACGGCAACAGAAAAACGGCGTAGTTAACACCACCCAGCATACTGCCTAAAAAACATAAAAAAATGCAGCTACTAAATACAGCCATAACGGATGTCCAACTGAATTTAGTGAGAATCCATGCACCCAGAAAACGGCCGCCAGCACGCAGGACAAAAAATACTGTTAAAGCATAAGTCGCGAACCAGGTGGCGTTGCCGGAATATTCTTTCAGGAGTGTGGGCATCCATACATAAATGGCGACCTCGGTGGCGACATAGAGTGCAATGGCACCAGAGAAGCCTGCCGCATAGGGGTTGCGAATCATTTTCAGTGTGCGTTTGATATCAATTTTTTCTTGTGTGGTACAGGGCTTGTGGCGTGGGTAATTTACCCGCGCGGCAATCACAATCAGCAGCAGGCAAATGAATCCTGCAAATATATACAAATAAATCCACGATACTTTGGCGGCTAACAAGTAGGCCACTATGGCTGGGCCAATAATTGCGCCCACTCCAAAAAAACCTTCGACTGTATTCATGGTGCGGGTGTGTTCGCGTGTTGAGGTGGATATGTCGCCAATCAAGGCCAGTGCGCCGGTTTTGAAAATACCAATCGCACAACCGGATATCAGCAGCAGGCCGACAAAAAATTCAAAGTAATCACCAAGTGCAAATAAAAAACAGGAAACCGCAAATAGCCCAAGGCCAATCAAAATGGTGTATTTGCGTCCGATGCGATCTGCCAAAAACCCAAAGGCAATGCCGCTGAAGGCGATGGCAATCATGGGCGCATAATGAAAGGCACTGGCCTGGGTGAGGTTGAGGTCAAACTCTTTAATAATCTCAGGAATGATGACGCCCACTGCATCGGTTGTCATAGCAAACATGGTGAACATTAAAAAGGTGAGCCACCGGATAAGAACCAGGTTGTGCTCCTGATGTGCAGACGTCATGGGATATACCCCTTGCGAATTTAGCCATTTATTGTGAGTTATTGGACTCTGTTATGAACAAGTTATGTGCGTATTAATGCTAGTACAGCATTTGAGTCTGGCACCTAAACGCGTATTATTGACAAACTTGTTGACTTATTTATTCACAGTGGTTTAATTAAGTCAACTCGAATACTTCATAAAAGATAATTTTAATATTCCGTTCGGGTAAAAGAGGTCGCTATGAGTAAGGGAAGTAATTCGAGTGGTTTGCGCCGTTATAACGAGCGAGTGCTAATCAGCGCATTGCGCAGCCTTGGTTTGGCGTCCAAATTTGAGCTGGCGCGCCTGTCAAACCTTACGCCACAAGCGGTCACCCGCATTATTGATGATCTGGAAAGTGCAGGGCTGGTTGAGCAGCGCGGCAAGCTGCAGCGCGGCCTGGGGCAGCCTTCCACCATGTACAGCATTAACGCCCGGGGTGCCTTTTCGATTGGCGTGAATGTAGGGCGCAATGATATCCAGATACTGTTAATGGACTTTGGTGGCGATGTGATCGGCAAGGTAGCCCATGAATTTAATGTCCCCAACCCGGATTTCCTGCTGGAGAAAGTAGAGCAGGGTGTGAGTTATTTACAAGGTTCCCTGAGTGAAGAAGAGCGCGCCCGGTTGGTGGGCGTGGGGTTGGCAATGCCCTGGTTTATGGGGGGGTGGCAGCAAGAACTGAATATGAGCGATGAGCTGGCGGCACGCTGGAACTCGCTGAAGTTTGATCAGGAGCTGGCCACGCGAATCAGTTTGCCGATCTTTTTGGAAAACGATTGCTCTGCCGCCGCCATTGCCGAATTGCAATTTGGTTTGGGGCGTCAGGTTAAAAACTTTTTATATGTATTTATTGGCACCTTTGTGGGCGGCGGAGTGGTATTGCGCGGCAATCTGGAAAGTGGCGTGCACGGCAATTCCGGGGCATTGGCGTCCATGCCGGTATCACCTTCCACCCTGGATTCGGCCCCGCCATTGACCGGACCGTTTGATGTGCTTGCCAACCGTGCCTCTATTTACGTGTTGCGCCGTCATTTAAACGCGCGCGGTTTTCCCATCAACAATATTTCAGAGTTACCGGGTGTTTTGCCGCAGGCCCAGCAGGCGGTAGATGAATGGATTGACGATTGTGCACAGGCACTGACCTTTGGCATTTTTTCGGCAACCGGGGTGCTGGATTTTGAGGCGATTGTGCTGGATGGCAATTTGCCGCGCGAAATTGTCGCGCAGTTGGTTGAGCGGTTGCGCGCCATGGTGGCGAACCTCACACCGACGGGTGTGTATTTGCCGGAAATCCTGACCGGTACGCTGGGCGTTGATGCCCGTGCGATTGGCGGCGCCATTCTGCCGTTCTATGCGAATTTTTCACCGGATACCACGGTGATGCTGACAAATCAGGCCAGTGCGGATCAGCGATCATAAATCCCTGGTCTGTGCTGCAACCTGACGTTTTATAAAGTGTGTTTGAGGAGTTTAATTGTGTTGCAGCTCAGCGATAAGTGGGTATGGGATTTCTGGTTCGCCGTGGATGGCACTGATTACCACATGTTTTATTTACAGGCCGACAAGGCGCTGCAAAACCCGGATTTGCGCCACTGGAATGTGTCGGTCGGCCATGCGGTTTCCAAAAACTTGCGCGACTGGACGCTGCTGCCTGATGCCATCGCACCCACCCAAGGCGATGACAATGCGCCGGATTCCTTCACCACCTGGACTGGCTGTGTGATTAAGGTTGGCACCCAGTGGTACATGTATTACACCGGCACCAAGCGTGCCGAGAAAGGCCTGGTGCAGCGGGTTTGTCTGGCAACTTCGCCCGATTTGATTCACTGGACCAAAAGCGATACCAATCCTGTCGTAGAGCTGGATGAGCGCTGGTATGACGGCTTGAAGCTGGAATATTGGCACGATGCCTCCTGGCGCGACCCCTGGGTGATGAAAGACCCGCAAGAAGAGCTCTATCACATGCTGGTGACCTGTCGTGTCAATCGCGGTGAGCCGGATGGTCGCGGCGCTATTGGCTATGCCTCCTCCACCAACTTGAAAGACTGGACAGTGGGTGATGCCTTTCTTGCACCGGGTTGGTTTGGTGAAATGGAAGTGCCACAAATCGAAAAAATCGGTTCCCGCTATTACCTCTTCTGTTCGGTATCGACGCGTTTTCACTCCGCCAAACACAAGGCTGAACCCGGCTGCGAACCGCAAACTGGCGTGAAATATTTTGTCGCCGACGCCATGATGGGCCCCTATAAATGCCTGGGGAACGGGTTTTTAACCGGCCCGAAACAGGATGGTCTCTACTCCGGTCGCTTGATTAAAGGCCCTGACGATGCCTGGTATCTTATGGCGTTTATGGGCAACGATACCCAGGGGCAATTTGTCGGCAATATTATCGACCCCGTCAAAGTCGCTATTGCTGAAGACGGCAGCTTGTCGCTACTGGACTAATCCTGCGCAACAAACCTCAGGGCTGCAAAAATACTTTCGTTGCCTCTTGATAATATTAAATCACAGTGATTTAATTAGTTGTAATGGCGGTGTAGAACTGCTTCCAAGAATAAGTGATGCGTGGCCGTGCGCCTTGAAGAGAGTGTTATGCAGTCTGGGGTGTTACAAGTTGATCAGCGGTTGCTCGGTGCGATTGAAGCGGGCGGAACCAAATTTAATTGTGCCCTGGCGGATATGCAGGGAAATGTGTTGGCAAAAGCCGCATTTCCCACAACAACACCGGTAGAAACCCTGGCGGCTGTGCGCGATTTTTTTAATGGCGCCGTGAGTGCTCGCGGTGCGACCTTGGCGGCAATCGGGATTGCCAGTTTTGGTCCAGTTGAATTGGATCGCCGTGCGCCTAATTATGGCTTTATCACCAAAACCCCCAAGGCAGGTTGGTCTGATACAGATATTTGCGGCTATTTTCGCGCTGCATTTCAGGTGCCGGTTGCGTTTGAAACCGATGTAAACGGCGCTGCCTGGGGTGAGTTGATTGCCGGTGCCGCACAAGGCTGTCGCCATTTTATTTATGTCACCGTGGGAACTGGAATTGGTGCTGGCATTGTGATTAACGGCCAGTTGCTGCAAGGCGTAACCCATCCGGAAGTAGGGCATATGTTAATGCCGCGGGAATTGCTGCTGGATAGTTACCAGGGTTGTTGCCCGTTTCATGTGGGGTGTTTGGAAGGGCTGGCGTCCGGCACTGCAATTGCGCAGCGTTGGGGAGTGAATGGAAAACACCTGGCTGATGATCATCCGGCGTGGGACTTGGAGGCGCATTATCTGGCGGCCATGTGTGTGAATCTCACCCAATGTTTTTCACCGCAAAAAATTATTTTAGGCGGCGGTGTGATGGAAAAGACATTATTGTTTCCATTGATTCGCCGCAAGTTTATTGAATTGATTAATGGTTATGCGCCGGAATCAATTCTGGCACAAATAGATCAGTACATTGTACCTACCGGGCTTGCGGGGCAAGCCGGTATTGTTGGCGCGCTTGATTTGGCGATGCAGCAATTGAATGCACAGGATAGCTCGCTACGCACATAGATTTTTGCTTGTCTGTTGTATCCAGCTTGTCGTGGCAGAATTTTCTGCCTTTTTATGCCCGATGCGGTTATCGCATCGGGTTTTTTTATGGTTGTTTATTTAATTGTAAGTGTGATTGGTTAAATAATTTTTGAATAGCGAATGCGGGATGAATCCTGTTTGGCTTTTTGCAGGTACTCATCAAACACCATGCATACCCGGCGAATTAACAAGCGCCCTTTATTGTGCACATAAATACCTTGGCTATTGATAGTCAATAAACCATCGGCCTGCATGGGTGCCAGTTGTGCCAACTCAGCAGAAAAATAATGTGCGGCATCGATATCAAAGCAGGTTTTTAATTCCGCAAAATCCAGGCGGCAATGGCAAATCAAACGGTTGATAATAAAGCGGCGCAATTGATCTTCTGCATTCAAGGTAAAGCCTTTGCTAATGGGCAATAAGCCCATATCCATTTTTTGCTGATAAGTATTTAACTCCTTGGCATTTTGCACGTAAACATTATCAATCATGCTGATGGATGAAACGCCCACAGCCAATAAATCACAGTCGCCGTGGGTAGAATAGCCCTGGAAATTGCGCTGTAATTTTCCAGCATCCTGAGCGCGGCTTAATTCATCCTCCGGTTTGGCGAAATGATCCATGCCTATGTAGCGATAGCCCGCTGCTTCCAGGGTGTGAATCGCATAGTGCAGCATGTCCAATTTTGCACTGGCGACAGGTAAATCCTGCTCCTTAATTAATTGCTGGCTTTTAAATAAATGAGGCATATGTGCGTAATTAAACAGCGACAAGCGATCCGGATTCAAATCGATAACTTTACTCAGGGTTTCGCGCAAGCTGGCAAGGGTTTGCAGCGGCAGACCATAAATTAAATCCATGCTAATGGATTTATAGTCTTGCGCGCGCAAGGCGTTGCTGAGTTCGCTGACTTGCTCCAGTGTGTTGTAGCGATTAACAGCGTGCTGTACGCGGCTATCAAAATCCTGCACGCCCATACTGACGCGATTAAAACCAAGGTTGCGCAAATGCGCCATGGTTTTTACGCTGACCCGTCCCGGGTGTATTTCCACAGAAAACTCACCGCTATCGTCATCGGCTAATTGAAATAATCGGCGCGTGGCGTTCATCAGTAGCGACATTTCTTCATCACTGATAAAGGTGGGGGTCCCGCCGCCCCAGTGCAGTTGTGTTACCTGTTTGTGTTGATCAAATAAATCCACATAGAGCGCCAGCTCCTGAATCATGCGCTGCAAATAGGGGCGGGCACGGCTTTTATTGTTGGTCACAATTTTATTGCAGCCACAGTAGTAACACAGGCTTTCACAAAAGGGGATGTGGAAATAGAGCGACAGCGGGCGCTGCGCGCTATTACTGCGAGTAATAGCATTGCGCAATGCAGTTTCGCTGAAGGCCTCCTGGAATTGTGGTGCAGTCGGATAGGAGGTATAGCGTGGGCCAGCCAGATCATAGCGCTGTAGCAGTGCTTGATCCCAATCCAGTGGTTCAATAAAAAGTGACATTGGCAACATTCCCCGGCGAGTCTTGCGTGCATGGTAAAAACTTGCGCGCCGCCGTGACTTGATATGGATCAAGCCTATAATGCAGGCTATCTGAATAATTGCCTTAGCCTTGCTATTGTGGCGTTACCCCCCCCGGTTACCGATGATCTGATCCATGACCCATGCCTGCCCTGATTCACTCTATGACACCATCGCCGATGCCCTTGCCGATCAAGGTTATCTGGTGTTGGAAAATCCCCTGCCAGCGGATTTGCTCGCGGGCTTATTGCTGAATTTACAGCAGCAAGAGACGGCACTCAGTCGGGCAGGTGTCGGGCGCCAGGGTGACTATCAGCTCGATAACCGTATTCGTGGTGATGCAATTCAATGGTTAGAACCTGGCGTGCCCGCTGTCACTGAATTTTTATCCTGGATGGATAAGCTGCGCGAGGCGATTAACCAGCGTTTGTTTCTGGGGTTGTTCGATTATGAAAGCCACTATGCCGTCTATGAACCTGGCGCGTTTTATCAAAAACACCGCGATGCTTTCAGAGGCAAGCCGGGACGAAAACTGTCTACCGTGCTGTATTTGAATCCCGACTGGGACACAAACAACGGCGGTGAATTGGTGCTCTATGATGAGGCAGGCGAGAATGAATTGCTGCGTCTTGCACCAGAATATGGCAGGCTGGTGTTGTTCTTAAGTGAAGATTTCCCGCATGAAGTGCTGCCCGCAGGAGCCCGGCGCCAGAGTATTGCGGGTTGGTTTCGGATAAAACCACTGTGATGCCCGCTTAAGCACCATTGAGTATGTGTTGGCAACCTTATTGCAACAGCCGAATGTAGCCTGCTGAAATTCTCCGGGGATGGGAGAAATGGATATCAGGGAGGAACTTCGGCGGGCGCTATAACAATGCTAAAAGCGCATACTCTAGAGAGCGAGGCCGCGATGTTAAAGGAAGTCACTATGAGTGAAATGAAAATAGATTGGCAGGATTACCACTCTGGCCATTTCTATGATGAACTGATTCGCGCGCCCGGCTACGCCCGTCCGGAAACCCGACATCTCGCCCAGTATCTCGCCTCCCTGACCGGCGCTGAATTGCAGGAACGAAAGCTGTCGGCGGAGCTCGCCATTAAAACCATGGGTATCTCTTTCACGGTTTACAGCGATGCAGGCAACATCGATCGTGAATGGCCCTTCGATATTATCCCGCGCATTATTCCCCAGCGTGAATGGCAAAAAACGGAACGCGGTTTAATCCAGCGCCTGACTGCCCTGAATTTATTTATTAACGACATCTATAACGATCAAAAAATTATTAAAGATCGTGTTGTGCCTGCTTACCTGTTTGAAGATTCGGTCAATTTCCGCAAAGAATGCATCGGCATGAAACCCGCTTACGGCGTGTGGTCGCATATTTGCGGCAGTGATTTAATTCGCGATGACAAAGGCGATTTTTTTGTGCTGGAAGATAACCTGCGTGTCCCTTCCGGTGTGTCCTACATGCTGGAAAATCGCAAGGTAACTAAGCGTGTATTTCCGGAGCTGTTTGAAAACCACAATATTGTGCCGGTCACAGAATACCCCAATCAATTATTTGACACGCTCGCATCGCTCTCGCCGCGGCAATCCGAACGCCCGGAAGTCGTGGTACTTACTCCCGGTATTTATAACTCCGCCTATTTTGAGCACTCCTACCTTGCCCAACAAATGGGTGTGGAATTAGTCGAAGGCAGTGATTTGGTGGTGGACAGTGATGACTGCGTTTACATGCGCAGCATCGACGGTTTAAAGCGTGTGGATGTTATTTATCGCCGTATTGATGATTTGTTTTTAGATCCGGAAATGTTTAACCCGGACTCGGTGTTAGGTGTGCGCGGTTTAATGCGTGCTTGGTTAAAAGGCAATGTTGCACTCGCCAACGCACCAGGTGCCGGCGTGGCAGATGACAAGGTCATCTACACCTTTGTGCCGGACATGATTAAATATTATTTGGGTGAGGAACCCATACTGCCCAATGTGCCCAGTTATTTGTGTGTGGATAAAAAGCAGTGCGACTACGTGCTCGCCAACCTCGACCAATTAGTCGTAAAACCCGCGAATGAATCCGGCGGTTACGGCATGATTATCGGCCCGCAGGCGAGTAAAAAAGAACTCGCGGAATTTGCCGAGCGCATTAAAGCCAATCCGCGCAATTACATGGCACAGCCATTAATTTCGTTATCCACTGCCCCCATTCTCACCAACGGCAATGCCGAACCGCGCCATATCGATTTGCGACCCTTTGTATTGCAAGGCCGCGAACATCACGTTACACCCGGCGGCTTAACCCGTGTGGCAATGCGTAAGGGTTCCTATGTGGTGAACTCATCGCAAGGTGGCGGCAGTAAAGATACCTGGATTGTGGTGGAGGACTAAACCATGTTGTCTCGTGTTGCGGAACGTATTTATTGGTTAGGTCGCTACATGGAGCGCAGTGAAAATATTGCGCGCCTTGTGAATGTCAATTCCAATTTGTTGTTGGACTTACCCTCCGGTGTGCGCGTGGGGTGGGGCTCCTTAATTGATATCAGTGGAACCGGCAGTTATTTTGAGCGTGGTGACACCCAACTGGCGGATGAAAAAACCGTTGTGAATTTTATTTTGGCGGACAAAAAGAATCCCGCCTCACTCATTAACTCTCTCAGCTTTGCCCGTGAAAATGCGCGGATTACCCGCGAAATTATGCCCATGGAAGCTTGGGAATTAATTAACGATTTATACCACTATATTCGTGAACGCGCCGACAAGGTGACCTCGCGTCGCGATCGCAATATTATTTTGTTGCATGTCATTAGCAGTGTGCAGCAGTTTACCGGTTTGTTGTCTGGTTGCATGAGCCATAACAACGCCTATGATTTAATTCGTATTGGGCGCAACCTGGAACGTGCCGACATGACCACCCGCATTGTGGATGCCGGTTTGGTGAATTTATTACCGCACCTATCTATTGGTGGCACCGAAGTCCTGGAACCTTACGACAATATTTTGTGGATGAGTGTCTTGCGTTCACTCAGTGCCTACCAAATGTATCGCCAGCAAGTCCGCGACAGGGTTAATGCCAATGCAGTTGTTAAATTTTTACTGCAAAATGAGGATTTCCCGCGCGCGGTTGCTCACTGCCTAAAACAATTGGAGCAGTGTTTATGGGCGCTGCCGAACAGCGAAAAAGTGCTCGCTTCTATTGTCAGTATTCAACACAAGCTGGATGAGGCGGATTTGGATGAACTCTTGCAATCCGGTTTACATGAATACATTGATGAACTGCAATTAGCAATTGGTAGCTTGCACTTCAGTATTGCTGAAACCTGGTTTTTGCCGGTAGTGGTAGCACAGGCACAGGAACAAAAATCCGCATAGCATGATTCTTGTATCCGTATTTAGTTGTTTTTTGTCGTTAGCGTTGAATTGCGTATAGTCCTACTTGGACAAGACCCTTCGGGGTCTTTTTTTTGCCTTTGTAAAAAAATGTTTCTTTATGTGCTCACCACCGAATGGTGAAACCCACAATACAATGGAAATAGTTGGTTCAGCTTAGAAGGTAATACCTGTGCTCACATATAAATTCCAGTAGTGCGCTTTGGTATCGCCGGGTTCACCAAATAATTGGTAATCCACACCCACGCCGATCAATAAATTCTCCTGAATCCGCAACCCCACTTCGCCATTCGCTTCAAACATCGCCTCCCAATCGTTTAAATCGGGGTCTTTGAATTTAAATTTACCAATGCCCGCGCCCACACTGCCCAGCAAATACAAACCCGAGTCATAGGCATAGGGGTCATAATTAATTCCACCAAAACCAACGGAATAGGTTTCCACTTTTACGTCTGGTATTTCTTGCTCCAGTTGCGTCACATTCCGGCTTGCAGCAATATAAACCGGTATGCGCGGCAAAATAAGTTTTATGCTCAAACTCCGCTCAAAATCCCTATCGTATTTTTCATACTCCCCATATTCAAACTCATCTTCATCCGCAATGATCGTACCCCAAGGCGCAAATTTAAATTGCACAACCATCGGTAAATCGTCCTGCGCATGGCTTAGGTTGGCAGTCAGGCCCAATAACAATATGGATAAAAAACGTTTCATTATTTTCCTTGAATAATTAATGACACATTAGGATGGAGTAGTAGGGCGGCTTCGCGAAGCAAGCCGCCGTAGGTAGTAGAGCGGCCTTGGCTGACATCAAGCACCAGCTCAGCTAATAGGCTCAATCTGCGCAGATAGAATAATGCAATTCTCCATTTTCAACTGCACTATAACAGCCAAAACGATCATGCTCACTGCGCTCACATATGGCTGTGGCTGCTGTATTTTCAGGGCTAAAGCATATACCCTCACAGTCGCTATCTGACCTGCAAGGTTTTCCTCCGTCTTGGTAGTACACCACGCAGGAGGGAATTCCAAATATACCTACTCCTTCAATTTTTCCGCCAGATCTTTTGCACGCATCAACGTCAATTTTTTTTAGTACTTCGGCGCGCATTTTCTTCACATCGTTATCCATTTTCCAGTCATCGTATGCTGCACATCCTGAAAAAAGCATTAAATGTAATGCTAAAAGTAATAGTTTCATTAGGTGGACTCAAATAGCCAGTTACAAGTAAGGATGGTGCAGCTATTCGGCCAAGAGCGGAAGCTGTCACTAAATGTAGGTTGGGCAGTAATGCCCAACATTTTTATGATTGAAACGCATTATTGGGCATGGCTGCCCAATCTACTTGCTTTTATTGGCGCGTAAAGATTCGTATGGTGTGACCTATTCTAGGCTCAAACGCTTGAGGCCTACACATGTTTTCATTTGCAGCGCAGAACGACAAGGTACTTTCACTAATTTCATATATAGCTGGGAATGTTTTTCCAGCATCATGTCCATATGTATCAGTCCAGTTTATTTCCTTTGGTGTGGTATTGGTATTCAGAGAGAAGGTTCCTTTTATTAGAATGGTGCCCTCTGTACTAGCAACCAAAAAGGTATTCTCATTAAAAGTTACGCTAGGTGCTAGACCATAAGCCTCATTTGGATTTTCAATTCCATCTGAGTTGCAGCTTGTTTGAACCCATGGCCCGGTAAATTTTTTATATTCTTCTTTTTCCGTTTCAATGCTCAATTTCTATTTTTCCTTACTTGATCACCGAGTTCAGCGGCAGTTTTTAAGTTGTGGTTTTGTGGAATGCTTTTGCGAAGCAAAACCACAAAGCCGCGACTTACAAACTGTCCAGCGCACGCGATGCGCGGGTTGCTTGTTATAGCTCTAACTTTTGATTTCACGCAGACCGATTCTGAAACAAATACAATTTAGAATATGAATTCACTTTAAAACATTAATTGAAGAAACAAAGCAGGCCTGAGTCGAATTGTCATATACAACGTGAACTTTAACGCCCGAACTATATGCAACAAGCGCCAGAGATAATAAAACTTTAACACCGTCAGAATTTAGACCATTTTGACCAGCCGCAACATAGAAATAGACACCTCCATTTGTGCACTTAGGATCCGAATTGGGCGGCAGCGTGATAATAAAATCGCCAGACGTTCCATTTTGAATACCCAGAATGACTGTATTATCAATTCTGGCTGCGAAAGAGTTAAACGATATTAAGGATAGGTAAACAAGGCACAATAGATAAATTAGGTTTTTCATTATTTCCTCATTGATGATGGTTGATATGTGGTGCTATAGCGCCGAGCTAAGCGGCAGTTTTTAAGTTGTGGTTTTGTGGAATACTTTTGCGCAGCAAAACCACAAAGCTGCGACTTAAAAACTGTCCAGCCACGAAGTGGCGATGCTTGAGCGACTTGTTAGAAATTATTTATTTAGCTGTAAACCTGTAATTTTTGGAAACCCACCCAGACAACCATCAACAAAAACGTTTAATTTTTTTCCGGTAGATTGTGCAGTTAGAATCATAGAATATAGTCTATCAACTGTTTTTGGATCTGATGACTCAAAAGCAGGATCAAATAGATACAAATATTGTGTTGGGGAAGTACTACAACCTTCCGGATCATGAAAATTTTGTTGTGTAACATAAAATCCGTGATATCCTGGCCGCCAAATTGTGGCATCAACTGCTTGGTTGCCATTTGTCCATGTCGCAGCCTCCGCACAATTAAGTATTAAAACTGACGATACGATTGCCAAAACCTTTTTCACTTCTTTAATCTCCTATTTTTGGTCCTACCCACAAAAAGTAGACACTCTAACTATGCAGCTAGCGCTGCCCTTCGTTCAAACTCAGCGGGTGCCACATAACCAATACTGGAGTGTCGGCGCAAGCGATTGTAGAACACTTCAATGTATTCAAAGATACTGGATTTAGCCTCATCAATCGAGTGAAATTGCTGGGTATAAATCAACTCTACTTTCAAGCGACTAAAGAAGGATTCCATCGGCGCATTATCCCAACAGTTGCCTTTCCTACTCATACTCGGAGTGGCTCCATGACGCACCATAAAATCAATATATTTTTGCGCCCGATATTGAACACCTCGATCAGAGTGGATGATTAGTCCAGGTTGAGTTTCCCGACGTTCAAACGCCATGCGTAATGCATTGGTGACCAGCGCCTCTGTCATACCGGTATCCAGCGACCAACCGACAATACTGCGCGAATATAGATCCATTACCGTCGCCAAATAGAGTCACTGCTTTTCAACCCAGATATACGTAATATCCGTTGTCCACTTCTCATTAGGTTTGTTCGCGCCAAAGCGACGCCAGAGTAGATTCTCTGACACGTTGTGCATCGTCAAGGCATGGCTTCCATAATTAAACGCCTTACCGTTGTGGGCCTTTAAACCCTGTAGTTTCAGCACATTGGCAACAAAGTTCACTGAACAAGGATAACCTATGGCCTGCAACTCTTTGGCGATGCGCGGCGCACCATAGCGGGCTTTGTAAGTCGCATAGGTGTCCATAATCTGACGCTCGCGGCACTCCCGCTTCTGCTGCCGCTGGCTCTTTTCCCGAACAGCCCAGCGATAAAAGCCACTGCGAGAAACGGACAATACACGGCACATTAGCGTTACCGAAAATGCCTCCAGATGCTCACGAATTAATGCGTACTTCACTCGTGCTGGTTCGCAAAGTACGCAGCTGCCTTTTTTAAGAAGGCCAACTCTTTTTCAAGCTCTGCATTTCTTCGCTTTAACTGACGCAGCTCATCACTTTCATTTTTTGAATAATCGACCCCCGCCACCGAATTGAATTGCTTTTCAGAAAGACGGGTAAACTGACGGCGCCAGTTGTAAATTTGCTGTGCACTAATACCGAGATCCCGCGCTACTGAAGCAGTGGTATTGCCCTCCTGCTCTGCGCGTTTAACGGCTTCGCGGCGAAACTCTTCGGTATAAGCTTGTGTTTTTTTACGTGCCATAGTGAGCACCTCCATATAGGGTTTTCTAACTATACAGGGTGTCTACAATTGGTGGGTAACTCGGCAGCCTAACGCCGCGTACAACGGCAGTTTGTAAGTCGTAGTTTTGTGGGTTACTTTTGCGCAGCAAAACCACAAAACTGCGACTTACAAACTGTCCAGCGCACGAAGTGCGCGAGTTGCTACGCTTTGTTATGGCTATTTTTTGCAGCAAACACACGATTTATTTCTTATTTGTGAATACGCACCACCATAGAATAACCCGCCGCAGTCACTGCATTTAAAATTTTTAACTAAGTAGTGCCACCCATAAAGAGAAACCAAAGCACCAAGTACAAAAACAATTAAATATACCTCAATCGAAATATCCGTTGTTGAGCCACCGCCTCGCCGTCTTAGCATTGGAAAGGCTGATAAAAGCCAAGTGATAGCGATGCAAACAAAGGGAATTCCGACCAGCGTGATTGCTATGAGATTGCCCTTTTCTTGTTTGTTATTCATGTTTATTCCTTATGCGATGATTTAGTGATCTTTATTCTTGCGGAGCCATAACGCCGTGCTCAACGGCAGTTTGTAAGTTGTGGTTTTGTGGAATACTTTTGCGCAGCAAAACCACAAAGCCGCGACTTACAAACTGTCCAGCGCACGAAGTGCGCGAGTTGGAGCACTTTGTTAGGGATTTTGTTTTACCCATTTAGATATTTCAGTAACTTGTTCAATATAATTCGCTAATTCAATAACTTTATCGACCTGTTCAGATTGACAGCCGGTATAGGTTGACACAGCCTTCCTTTTATTTTTTATAGATGCCTCTATTAGAATATAGCTGTGATCAGTAGCAGAATAAAAACAACCCCAATTACCGGAGTGCAGTTTCGATTGCATTTTCAGAAATTTAATGTTTGTTAGCTTTTCTTCAATTGAGGCAACAGACTCTTTAGATAAAATGGCCGATTTTGATCCTTTGACAGAAACATACTTTAGCCCTTCATAATTTAATTCACCATTCTTCTTAACAACCACAGTGTATATAGGACACTCCCCATAACAAGCACCAGTTTTCATTCTAACTAAGGTTTCGCTATCAATTGATGGGGTAATTGTGCTGCAAGACACAATAAGAAGGGCCAACAAAACAAATAATAGTTTATTTCCGTAGTTCATTTTTACTCCCTAACAGTTTATTAAATTGCACCAACTATATAACCCGTAGAACGTTATTCCAACTAATTTGGTGTGGTGCTGTATAACTCCAAAAGAAGATGAACCTTCATTCGATTTAGTCCGTGCTAAATCAAAGGGTTAATTGTCACTCCGAATTAATTATGGAGTTATACAGTACAAACAATCTCAATTAGTTACTGCGCTCATTTGGCTTACTGTCCGCCTTGGGCACACTACCGACCTTCGGTGGCTTGCTTCGCGAAGCGCGCCCTACACAGATATTATTCTTCATGAAAAGTGCTTTGGGCACACTGCCGACCTTCAATCTGTTGCGGTTCGTAAACTCACCAGCAACCTACTTTTATTGTGTCATTTATGTGAAATGGGGTTTTCTGAAAGGTAATAGGCTCGGAGGAAAAGGTCAATTACATAATATAACCAAGGGGGAGTTCGTGGGTTTTTATCTGGCTGGAGCCTACAGTTACCAAAAAATCAGAATGTGGTAACTGTAGGTGTCACTAGTGAGGCGGGTATTTAGCCTTGGCTTTGGCTTTGGCTTTGGGTTTGAAAAAAATCTTCTTCGATTCTTCTTACATCTACCGAGACAAATAATTGCGGTGAAATGCCGCCGCCGAAGATGACGCCTTTGAGTGGGGTGACATCGGAATAGTCGCGGCCCCAGGCAGTGGTGATGTGTTGTTCGCCGGTGACTTTGTTGTTGGTGGGGTCAAATTCGTACCAGCCTTCGCCGGGGGAGTAGACGGCGAACCAGGCGTGGGTGGCGTCGGCGCCGATTAATTTTTCCTGGCCGGGTGCGGGTAGGGTTTCCAAATAGCCGCTGACGTAACGCGCGGGGTAGCCGAGTGAGCGCAGGCAGCCGATGGCGAGGTGGGCGAAGTCCTGGCAGACGCCGCGTTTGTGTTTGAGCACATCGGCCAGTGGTGTGGCGACATCGGAAAATTCCGGGTCGTAGGCGAAATCGGTAAATATGCGTTGGGTTAAATCCATCACCGCTGATAAAAATGGACGGTCGTCGCTGAATGAGGCGGCGGCATAATCGGCAAGATCCTGATGCTGTTGCACCATGGGGGAGTCGAGCATAAATTCGCGCGCGCAGAGCGTGTCCCAATCCTTGCTGTGTTGCAGTAAATATTTTACGTAGCTGCAGGGGTTGCCAAAATCCAGGTTGATGCTGGTGCTGCTGTCTTTGATAGTGATTTCACTGGTGATGCTTACATCCAATTCGCTGTGCGCTTTTTCAATCGAGAATTGTAAAAACTGATTACCAAAATAATCACTGCGATTGGTACTGGTGGTTGCCGGTGGTGAGAGTTTGATATCGATAGTGTCTACACGCTGGCGATCAGTAGTGCGCGGCAATACGTAGGCAAGGTTGTAGCAGTGGCTGACTGGCAGTGCGTATTGATAGCGAGTGGTATGGCGAATGCGATATTTCATGTTGGTCTTCCTAGAGCTGCTCTTGCCACTCGGCATTTTTTACCAGGAGTTGTGGCCCTTCGGTGTGATCAAAGTAGCGCTGACCTATGGCCTTGGCCACTTGCGTCATTAAATACTGCAAGCGCGATAAGAGTTGATCCAGTTCCGTGCGAATACCATTATGTGTTTTTACCAGCGTGTTTATGTCACTTAGCTTTAATGCGGTAGTCGCTTCCAACAATAATTTATGTTCACTGCTGAGTATTTCGCGGTCATCGGGCAAGTCGGAAAAATGGTGTTCCAATTCGTTGAGTTGGTAAATAAGTGAGCGCGGATTTTTGCGATTCAGCATTAACATTTCCAGTGCTTGTTCCAAATGAATGCCATTTTGATAGCGACGGCGATAGGGAATCAGCGCTTCGCTACACAACAAGCTGGATTCGATCAGTGTTTCTTGTTCTATCTCGCCAAATTCCGTTGCCAGAAGTGAACGCAAGGTATTAATAATTTGCAGTGCGCGTTCCAGGCGGCGACCCATTTCCATAAAGTGCCAACCATTACCGCGAGTCATGCTTTCGTGAATTAATCCGGCGAAGGCAAGCAGGGTGGTAATGAGTGGGGCGAGGGCTTCTTCCGGTGCGGAAAGCGAGCTGGGTTCCAAGGCTAATTTTAATTGCTCCAGTTCATCGCCAATATCGTTAATCACGCGTTGGGTATCGCTGGAGAGCTGCTCTTTGACTTGTTCGGCGGCTTCAATCATCGCCGTTAAATTATTGGCGACACTGCCGAGGCGGCGGCTATCCAGAATGATTGCAATCATTTCCGGTTCAGGGTTCTTGAACAGCTCCGGTTGCAAACTGGTAAAGCCGGGGTAGGTGGCAGTGACGTGGGTGACGGCACTTAGCAATGTGCGACATACGGCATCGGGCAATTTTTCGGTTTTATTTAATTGAATAAATACCGTGCGCAATAAGCGCATGGCAGATTCTGCGCGCTCGGCGTAGCGGCCCATCCAAAATAAATTTTCTACCACGCGGCTGGGCAGTGCACTGCTACCTTCGGTGGATGATTGCATGTCCAGGGTGCGCAGGCTAATTTGTTTTTCCGGTTCCGAGGCGAGCACCCAGGTGTCTTTGGACACAGAGCCGCGCTGGTTGGAAATAATTTTTTTATCCGGGTCCAAGTTTACGCGCGTAAGGCCGCCGGGCATTACCGCGTAAGAACTTTCACTGGCAACCGCGAAGGTACGCAGTACCGATGCACGTGGTTGTATTTGCCCCTGATGCCAGGTGGGCGTTTGCGCGCCTGCTACATATTCTTGTGCTGCAAATTGCAGCGGGTTTTTGCGAATACGATTTTGCCAGGCTTGTAATTTTTTATCGTCCAGATCCGCGCCGTAGACTTCATACAAACCGGGGCGACGATAGGTAGGTTTAATCAGCAAACTTTTTAAATTGCTGCACACATATTCCAGATCATCGCTATTACCACACCACCAGGTTTTCACCGAAGGCATTTGTAAATCGCGCCCGAGCAGTGCTTGTGCAACGGCGGGTAAATAACGCAACAGCGCCGGGTTTTCCAATACGCTGGAGCCGAGTGGATTGGCGATAGCAACATGCCCGAGTCGCGCAACTTCCAGCAGGCCCGGTACGCCCAGACGGGAATCGCCTTTTAATTCAACTGGGTCGCAATAGACATCATCCACGCGGCGCAAAATTACATCGACCCGTTTTAAACCGTCGAGTGCTTTCATCCACACGTAACTGTTGCGCACACTTAAATCACCGCCTTGGACTAATTGGAAACCCAAATAGTTGGCGAGGTAGGCGTGCTCAAAATAGGCTTCGTTATAAATACCGGGCGTGAGTACTACAATCCGCGCAACGCCACCATTGGGGTTTAAATCCTGCAGGCGTTGGCGCAAGCGGGAAAAAAATAATGACAGGCGGTGCACATGGCTATCGCGAAATAAACTGGGGAATACGCGGTTCATGACTGTGCGATTTTCCAGCGCATAACCGGCGCCGGAGGGCGCCTGGGTGCGGTCAGCCATCACGCGCATTTGACCGTCCTGCGCGCGCACCAGATCGGCACCGTGCACAATTAATTGTTGGGCGCCGGGCAGTTTTATATGTTGGCAGGGGCGTAAAAAACCTTGGTGGGAAAATAATAATTCCGGCGGAATTACGCCGCGCCGTATCAGGTTGCGTTCGCCGTAAATATCTTGCAGCAATAAATTAAATAATTCGGCACGTTCAACCAGTGCGGTTTCTATGCTGCTCCATTCGTCGCTGTGAATTAACAGCGGGATAGGGTTGAGCTGCCAGCTTTGGTTTGCATCGGGTTCATCGTAAATTTTGTAGGTGGCGCCGTCATCGCGCAGGATGCGACGCGCTTTTTTCTGCCGTTCTTCAATGGCGTCGTGCCCGAGGGTTTGCAAACTGTGCAGCAGGTAGCGCCAATGGGGGCGAATGCCGCCCTCGGTATCATAGGCTTCATCCACCCCCGCTTGCGGGGATGGATAAGTAAATGCCGTATTACTGCTCATTGTATTGGCCTGATTGTCCATAAGCGCGGAAGAGAGGTTCATGATCATCAGTTGTTGTTATGAATATGGCCTCGATTGTAACCCTATTCACCTCGCTTTACTTGCGCAAATCCAGTGTGTGTGGATATTCATCCGCCGGTTCCGCTGGCGGTGGTGCCATAGGTCTGGGTGGATGTTTGTGTTCAAAAAATTCACGCAGGATTTTCCCCGCCGGTGTGATAGGTAATGCACCGGGTGTGTAGTTGATATCAAAAAAGCGATTGCCCCGACGGGATTCGGCTTCGTTGGCATTGACCGGAAAACGCTCATAACTGCGACCACCGGGGTGACTGACGTGATAGGTGCAGCCGCCAATGCTTTTACCGTTCCAGGTGTCGATCAAGTCGAACACCAGTGGGGCATGAATACCAATGGTGGGGTGCAGCGCCGATGGTGGCTGCCAGGCGCGATAGCGCACACCGCCGACAAATTCACCATGTTTACCGGTGGGGTTCAAACATACGCGACGACCATTACAGGCGAGCACGTAGCGGCCCGGTGTCAGGCCATTCACTTTTACTTGCAGGCGCTCCAGTGATGAATCCACATAGCGCGAGGTACCAAAGCTGCTCACTTCTTCACCCAGCACATGCCAGGGTTCAATCGCCCAGCGCAATTCAATTTGAATATCATCCAACTGCACGCGGCCATAGTGCGGGAAGCGGAATTCTTCAAAAGGCGCGAGCCATTCCAGTTGGAAGGGATATCCGTGTTCATTCAAATCGTTCACTACATCACGCAGGTCTTCCCACACATAATGCGGCAACATAAATTTATCGTGCAGCGCCGTGCCCCAGCGCACCAGCGGTTTTTTGTAGGGCTCTTTCCAGAAACGGCTGATCAGGCAGCGCAGTAGCAATACTTGTACTAGCGACATTCGTGCATGGGGCGGCATTTCAAAACCGCGAAATTCCAAAATGCCTTGGCGACCGCTGGCAGAACCCGGTGAATAAAGTTTGTCGATACAAAATTCGGCGCGATGGGTATTGCCGGTAATGTCAATTAATAAATTGCGCATCAGGCGATCCACTAACCAGGGTTGCTCTACAATGCCATCAGGCATTTGTTGGAAGGCGATTTCCAATTCGTAGAGCATTTCCGCTCGGCCTTCATCTACCCGCGGCGATTGACTGGTCGGCCCGATAAATAAACCGGAAAATAAATAGGAAAGCCCTGGGTGATGTTGCCAAAAAGTTACCAGGCTGCGCAGCAAATCCGGGCGGCGCAAAAAGGGGCTATTAGCCGGTGTTGATCCACCGAAGGTGACGTGGTTGCCGCCGCCGGTGCCGGAGTGGCGGCCATCGAGCATAAATTTCTCGGTGCCCAAACGGCATTGCCGTGCATCTTCATAGAGCGCTTCGGTGTTGTTGACTAAATCGGCCCAGGTTTCTACCGGGTGAATATTCACTTCAATCACACCTGGGTCCGGCGTAATTAAAAATTTCTTCAAGCGATAATCTTTGGGCGGCTCATAACCTTCCAGTACCACCGGCATATTGAGTGTTGCAGCGGTATCTTCAATTGCTTCTATCAACGCCACATAGTGTTCGAGGTAGGTGAGCGGCGGCAAAAATAAATGCAAACGGCCATCGCGCGCTTCAAAACACATAGCGGTGCGAATGACATAACCTGCTTCTATGTAGTTAGGTTTGGTTTTGTGCGTTGGATTTTTTTCACTGTGCTTTTCAATATTGTTGTTGCTGCCAATAGGTTGCGCGGTAATTTTTTGCGCAGCCAAATTGGCAAATTGTTGTCCGCTGGGTGCCAAAGGTGCACGCGAGCGCAAGGGGTCGCTTTCCGGTTGGTAGCGCTCGTAATCGTGTTGCGGAAATTCCAGTGAATTTAATGGCAGGCGCAGTCCAAGTGGCGAATCGCCGGGAATTAAAAACAAATTGTCATTGCGTAATTTCCAGCGGCCGGTTAACCAGCGTTGATTGACATAATTCCATTCAATGGGCAGCACATAGCCACTTTCAGTATTTAACCCGCGCGTTAATAATTTGGCGATGCGCCGACGTTCCAGGTCATCTTTTAAATCGGCTTTTAAGGGATCTATATTGGCGGGCAATTGTTGCTCTGCCCAGAGGTAATAGAGCACATCTTCATAGGCGGGAATTAAATGCTCGCTATTCACTCGAATTTTTTCACAGAGTGTCTGCGCGAATTTTTTTGCATCCAAGTGCGTGAGGCCGTAACTTTTATCGGCGCGTGCGAGTAAATCCGGGTTACTCCACAAGGCTTCACCATCGGTGCGCCAAAAACAACCTAGCGCCCAGCGCGGTACTTCCTCACCCGGATACCATTTGCCTTGCCCGTAGTGCAGCAGGCCATTAGGCGCAAAGGTGTTGCGCATGCGCAATAGTAAATCTTTGGCGAGGCGCAATTTATCCGCACCCAGCGCGCCGGTATTCCACTGCTCGGATTCCATATCGTCGATGGACACAAATGTAGGCTCACCGCCGGTGGTTAAACGTACATCCTGCTCAAGCAGTTCTTTATCAACGGAGGCACCAAGCGCATTAATGGTTTGCCATTGCTCTTCGGTATAGGGTTTGGTGACTCGCGGGTCTTCAAGGATGCGGAAGACTTCATTGCTGTAGGCAAATTCCACTTCGCATTTGCTGGTCGCGCCAGTGATGGGCGCTGCGGAAATCGGGTCGGGTGTACAGGCCAGTGGGATATGGCCTTCCGTTGCCAGCAAGCCGGAGGTGGGGTCAAGCCCAATCCAACCGGCGCCCGGAATAAATACTTCGGTCCAGGCGTGTAAATCGGTGAAGTCATTTTCCGGGCCGCTGGGGCCATCCAGCGCTTTCACGTCTGCTGTCAGTTGCACTAAATAACCCGAGGCAAAACGCGCGGCATAACCCAGGTGACGAAAAATTTGTACCAGTAACCAGGCACTGTCGCGGCAGGAGCCTTTGGCCAGTGTCAGGGTTTCCTCACAGCTTTGGATGCCTGGCTCCAAGCGCACACCGTAGCCAATATCCTGTTGCAGTTGTTGGTTTATCTGCACCAGAAAATCGTTCACATGCCAGGGTTTATCTTGTTTTTCGCGCTGCGCTATTTCCGTTTTAATCGCCGCGACGCGCGCGCTCAGCAATGGCCCTGTTTCTGTTACTTCCAAATAGGGAATTAACTCGCGCTTGAGTTGTTCGTCGTAGTCGAATGGAATTTCTTGTGCGTAGTCTTCGACAAAAAAATCAAAAGGGTTGATGGAGGTCATATCGGCAATGACCTCGACTTCAATGGTTAATTTTTTGGTTTGTTCGGGGAACACCAACCGCGCTTGAAAGTTACCAAAGGGATCTTGCTGCCAATTGAGGAAATGGTCTTCTGGCGTCACCTTGAGCGAATAACTGTGGATTTTGGTGCGGCTGTGCGGTGCCGGGCGTAAACGCAGGACGTGGGGGAACAATGTGGTCAAGCGGTCAAACTGGTATTCAGTTTTGTGGTGGATGGCAACGCGAATAGCCATAGAGTCTTCCTTCCTGCATACAAATCTTATGAGTCATGATGGTGCACGCGAGCGTGCATCAGCCATGGAAATGGGCAACCAGAGATCATGCCCGCTAACGATTACCCTTGTACTACCAGCTTTTATCTACCGCTGTTTAGCCTTTGTGCCACTTAATGGCATCTCTGTGGAGCTGTGCGGTGATAGGCGCTAGATAGAACTATAGCGCCTGCTAGAACACATTAGGCAATATCCGCACCATAAGCGCGGCATAAAAAAAGACCGGCAGTGTGATCACTGGCCGGTCTTTTGTTGTCAGGGGATGGCGGTGCGGTTTACTGGCCGACTGGCTCCGGTGTGGGGATATAGCCTACCGGTGGCAACTGCAAAAAGGCCTCCACAATCAGTCGGTCCCAGGAGCGGGTCAGTTCGCGCAGGTATTGGTTGTCTGCCTCAAATACGCTGTGTTGCATCAAGCCGCTATTGGTGGCGTAGGTCATCAACTCAATGGGTGGGCCAACGGTGAGGTTGGAGCGCATGGTTGAATCCATGGAGACCAGCGCGCAGAGTGCGGCGGTATCCAGACCGGTTTCCGGTTTGAGTATGCGATCCAGAATCGGTTTGCCGTATTTGCTCTCGCCAATCTGTAAATAAGGGGTTTGATCCGAGGTGGTGATATGGTTGCCTTGGGGGTAAATCAACATAACGGCAGGTGTTTCTGTGCCGATTTGGCCACCCAGCAAAAAGCTTGCTTCAAAGCTGACATTGCTGTTGTTGTGGGCATGTTTTTCCTGGATTGCCACACTGATTTCGCCTACATAGTCGGCGGCGTCGTGGATGTTTTCCACTGTGGCGAGGCTTACATCGGCACCGTCTTTGATGTCCTTGCGGATTTTCGCGATCACAGATTGGGTCGTAGCGAGGTTGCCGGCGGAGTTAATCACCAACTGGCGGTCGCCTTCGATACCAAAATGGTACATTTTGCTGTAGGTGCTGACCTGATCAACACCCGCATTGGTACGTGAATCTGAACAAAAAATCAGACCCGCATCGACTTTGATCGCAACGCAGTAGGTCATAACAGCAACCGGGCTCAAGAAAAAAAGGGCGCTTAGGTTAAGAGCAGGGGCGATGAGCGTCAAGGCTAATTTGGCGCATTAAATTGAACAGTGGTCTGTGCACCAAAGGCGGGCGTTAAGCGTGGGGCTTGTGTGGAGTTTTGGCGATAAAACCAGAGGGTTTTACCGCCAAATTAAGGCGTTTGGGTTATTCGCCGGGTTTGTTCCAGTGAATATCCATTTGCGGGAAGGGGATGCTGATGCCGTTTTCATCAAAGGCCAGCTTGATTTTTTCGGTCAGGTCGAATCGCACGGGCCAAAAATCATCGCTTTTTACCCAAGGGCGTACATAGAAGTTCACGCTGCTGGCGCCCAGTTCGCCCACAGCAATGAGGGGCTCCGGCTCGGGCAGGACGCGCGCGTCGGCGCTTATCACCTTGGCAATCACATCGCGCGCCAAGCGAATGTCATCGCTGTAGCCGATGCTGAAAACCATGTCGATACGGCGTGTACCGCGCGCGGAGTAGTTGATGATATTGCTGCTGTAAATAGTGCCGTTGGGGATGATGACTTGCTTGTTGTCGCCGGTGTGCATGGTGGTGGAGAAGATACCAATTTTATCAATCACCCCAGCTGTGCCCGCGGCCTCCACAAAGTCACCGCCTTTGAAGGGACGGAAAATCAGCAACATAAAACCGGCAGCAAAGTTTTGTAGTGATCCCTGCAAGGCGAGGCCAATGGCTAAACCGGCTGCACCCAATACCGCAATGACCGAGTTGGTGTTTACCCCCAATTGATCCAGCGCCGCAACCACTACAAATACCAGCAGCAGGGCATTGACCAGCGACTGGATAAACTCAACCAGAATGACATCCAGCTTGGTGCGACCCAGCACTTTCCCGATTAGCCGCGCGATCATTTTGGCGACCAGATGGCCGATGAAAAAAATCAGCAAGGCCGCGATAATTTTGATGCTCCAGGGAGCGACAAATTTATCGTAAAACGTAATCAGTTGAGCTTCATCAATATTTTTTAACATCAAACATCTCCTTGCAGGAAACTCTATTCGGGATAAATAACCAAGGTAATTAAATCAGGCGACACTGCCGGTGGTGCGCACGCGTTTGCTGCCCTTGGTGACCTGGGCTTTGCGCGCATCGGCACGTTTTTTCAATTGGGCATCTATGGTGTTTTTGGCAGCGATCAAAAAGCCCACCACGATAAATGCACCCGGTGGCAGTAATGCAAAAATCACATTGGGAAAGTTACTGCCAAAAACATTGAGTTGCCAGTTGCGTGCCGATTCACCAAACAGTAATTGCATATCGGCAAATAAATGACCGGTGCCGAGCAATTCACGCACCCCCCCGACACATACAAGTACCAGCATAAAGCCCATGCCCATCATAAAGCCGTCAACGGCGGAGGGCAGGAGTTTATTCTTGCTGGCAAAGGCATCGGCGCGGCCCAGTACAGCGCAGTTGGTGACTATGAGCGGAATAAAAATACCGAGAATTAAATAGAGTTCGTAAGTGAAGGCTTTCATCAATAATTCGGTACAGGTCACTGCCGAGGCAATAATCATCACAAAGGCGGGCAGTCGCACAGCATCGCTGACTTGATGGCGAATGAGTGACACCACCACGTTGGAAATAATAAGAACAATCAGTGTTGCCAGCCCTAATCCCAAGGCATTGACCACGGTGGAACTGACTGCCAGCAAGGGACACAGCCCGAGTAATTGCACCAGTGCTGCGTTGTTGCTCCACAGGCCTTTTTGGGTAATTTCTTTGTAGTTCACCGCATTACTCATGGTGTGCACCTGCGTCTGACGGTTGTTCGGTAAGAGTGGCGTGCTGGTCATCAAACAGCGTCTGCTGGTTAGCTGCTACAAATTCGAGTACGCGTTTGACTTGGCCGACCACGGCGCGAGGGGTAATAGTGGCGCCAGCAAATTGATCGAAAGTGCCGCCGTCTTTTTGCACTTTCCAGTCTTCAATCACGGGCACCTGCAAACTTTTGCCATTGAAGCTGAGAATCCACTGGTGTTTTTTCAGGTCGATTTTATCGCCTAAACCGGGAGTTTCTTTGTGTCTGATGATGCGCACACCGGCGACACTGCCATCGCGATTGACACCGACGATCATATCGATATCGCCTGAGTAACCATCTGGTGCCCTGGCGGGAATAATCAGCGCGGTAATTTCCCCGTTGCGACGTGCGCGATAAATATTGGCTTCGCTACCCAGGTTCAGTAATGCCTGCGCGCTCTGCGGAACGGGAGTGACATCGTTGAGCAAATCGTTGTCGTGGCTTGGCAGCGGGATAATTTCAAACAGTGCACGCTGTTGCGCCGCGCGCTCAGCGGCGGCGATACGGTCTTTGGTACCGAGATTGGTGAGCGCCAATGTACCGGCTGTCGCCAGTGCAAAGGCGGCGAGTAACAGGCTGTTTTTGCTTATGGATTGGCCGAGCATTAGTGACCTCCATCCTGTTTGCTGGCGTCGGTCGCACGGCGTGGTTTTTTGTGGCCGTAGGTGCGCGGCGTGGTGTAGTAATCAATAAACGGGGCGGCGAAATTCAGCAGTAACACGGCAAAGCCGACACCGTCCGGATAGCTGGTGCCCCAGGTGCGAATAACGTAAATCACTACCCCGATCAGCGCGCCGTACACCAGGCGACCACGGGTGCTCACCGCGGAGCTGACGGGATCAGTCACAATAAAAAATGCGCCCAGCATGGTGGCGCCAGACAGCAGGTGAAAAATCGGCGAGCCGCCGGAATTGGAGCTGCCTGAGTCGTAAAACAAGGCGGCCATCAGCGCTAGCGCCAGCAGCATGGCAACCGGTGCATGCCAGGTAAAAACCTTTTTGTAGAGCAGATACAAGCCGCCGATCAAAAAGGCGATATTCACCCACTCCCAGCCCGCACCCGCCCAGCGGCCTTCGGTAAACACCGGCTGTTGTTGGTAAAGGTCATCCAGCGTCAGGCCTGAATTTTGTTTCATGATGTCGAGTACTGTAGCCGAGCTGTAGCCATCGATTGGTGTGCCAAAAAAGATCTTATCGAGCGCGGCCACCAGACTGGGCACCGTTTGGCCATCGGCCAGCATTGGCAGTGGTGTGGCCCATTGGGTCATCTGCACTGGAAAGGAAATCAGCAGCAGTACATAAGCCACCATCGCCGGGTTGAAGGGATTAAAACCCATGCCACCGTACAACTGTTTGGCCAACACTATGGCCACGAAACTGGCGCTGATAACCAACCACCAGGGGCAATAGGGCGGCAGGGATACACCGATCAGCACACCCGTCACCAGTGCGCTGCAATCGCGCAGGTAAAACATGACCGGACGTTCGCGCAGTTTCATCACCAGCGCTTCAAAGGCGATACAGCTCACACTTGCCAGCAGCACATTAATCAACACGCCTATGCCAAAAAAATGCGTGAGGGCAGCGATACCGGGAAAAGTGGCATAGACCACCAAGCGCATAACGCGCCCGGTGCGATTGGCCCCGTGGGTATGGGGGGAGGTGATATTTAATAACGCCATTCGTTTATCTCATTAAGAATCGGTGCGGCGCTTAGGCCAGCTCTTGCAGCTTCTCTTCCAACTTGGTCACACCCGCGCGGAAGGCTTCGATATTTGCGTCGTTTTCTGCCTCGGCTTTGGCCAGCCGCTCGCGTGCTTTTTGTAAACGGGTTTGCAGGGATTGGATCTGCTCGGCACGCTTTTCTTCATCGCTCATGCTGGCCATGGCCGCTGCTTTGGCCTTGGCTTTTTCAATAGCGGCTTGCGCAGCGTTTTGTTCGGCGGTTACGGGTGCTGCGGTGACAGCTTCAGCCGTTGCAGCCGGTTCAGCGGCTGGCACATCAGTAATCCCCAAGACTGCCAGCTCGGCCAGCGCCTCGGTGATTTTTTGCTGCAATTTTTCGGCGCCTTGCTGCAGTGCATCGGCATTGGCGCTGCCTTCGGCTTTGGCGGCAGCGGCTTTCTCTTCCGCTTTGGCAAGGCGACTGCGCAGCGATTCCAAATTGGCCTTGGCCTTATCCGCCGGGGACATTGTCAGTTTGGCCTGTGCACGGGCAATCGCTGCCGCTACCGGATCATTAGGATCTACCGCTGGCGCGGCGGCGGGTGTAGCGTCGCTTGCAGCGGGCGCGGTGGTACTCGCCGTCGCCATAAACTCGGCCAGTTTTTTCTCGGCCTCGGCCACTTTCAATTCAGCTTGCTTAATGCGCGCTTTTTGTTTTTCAAGCTGCTCGTCGGTAATTACCGGGTTGGTGTTGTTGGGCACCAGTGGTTTTTGGGCGAACTCCAGGCCATTTTTGGCCGCGGCGAGCAAACGCTCCAACTTGGCTTTTTGATCATCGCTCGACACTTGGGTCGTTGCGGCTTTCACCACCGCGGCGGTGATCACATCGGTAGCCGCTGCGGGGTTGGCTGCGGCTTCTGCGGCTTTTTCCGCCAGTTTTTTCTTGGCTTCTTCGGCGGCTTTTTGGCGCGCTACACGTTTGGCCTCTTTTTCGGCCTCTTCTTTGGCGATGCGCTGTTGGCGGAATTCAAAACGCTGGCGCGAGCGGTCAGATTTTTCCTTCTCGATTTCATGCAGGCGGATGCTGCCTTTGGCGGCGCGATAGTACTGCACCAGCGGGATGGTACTGGGGCAGACATAAGAGCAGGCGCCGCACTCGATGCAATCGAACAGGTTGTGGGATTCCAGGCGATCAAAATCTTCCGCCTGCGCATACCAGAACAACTGTTGTGGCAAGAGGCTGGCCGGACAGACTTCGGCGCACATGCCGCAGCGAATACAGGCTTGCGCTGGTTGCGGTTCGGGTAATTCCCGGGTGCTGGGTGCCAGGATGCAGTTGGTGGTTTTAATCACCGGTGCGGCTAAATCCAGCAGGGTAAAGCCCATCATCGGGCCGCCCATGACCACGCGTGAGGCCTGCTGCAGATCGAAGCCATGCTGCGCGAGCACATAGTCGATAGGTGTTCCCAGCAGCAGATTCACATTGCGTTGGGTTGTCAGGGCTTCGCCCACCACAGTGGTAATACGGGAGATCAAGGGCTCGCCAAAACGCACGGCGCGCCAGGCGGCCACGGCGGTGGCCACATTGACACAAATCACCCCGATATCGGCGGAGTGGTGGCCGCTGGGAATTTCGCGTCCGGTCAGAATCTGGGTAAGTTGCTTGGCACCGCCCGAGGGATACTTGGTGGGAATCACCACCACCTGGATATTTTCCGCTTCGGCCTGCAGGGCCTTGGCGCCTGCTACCGCCGCCTTTACGGCTGCAATCGCTTTGGGTTTGTTGTCCTCAATGCCGATTAACAGGTTTTTGGGGTGGTGCAGTATGTGGCTGAGTAAGAGCGTACCGGCGACCAGTTCCTGCGCCTGGGTTTGCATCAGCATGTCATCGGCGGTGATATAAGGTTCGCACTCGGCGCCGTTGAGTATGAGGGTGTCGATCACCTGGGTGGATTTGGGCGCGAGCTTGACCGCTGTGGGGAATCCGGCGCCCCCCAGTCCTGCTACGCCTGCGGCACGGATTTTATCCAGTAGTTGCAGGCGATCCAATGCCAGATAGTCCTCACAGGGCGTTAATGGCGCCCACTCGTGTTTGCCATCCGGCTCAATAATTACCGATTCACTGGCCATACCGGAAGGATGCGGAATGGCGCGGGATTCAATCGCTATCACAGTACCCGAGGTTGAAGCGTGGGTATTTGCACTGAAGGTGCCGTCGGCCGCGCCAATCAACTGGCCCGCCAATACGCGCTCGCCCACTTGTACCACGGGTTGCGCGGGAGTGCCCATATGTTGATTAAGCGGGATTACCAATACAGGCGGCAGCGGCAAGTCGCCCAGCGGCAACTGCAGGGATTGGTTCTTGTGCTGGGGCGGGTGAACGCCGCCCGGTAGCTCCCAGACTTTAATCAAGCTTGTCATCTATGGCGATTTCTCGTTGTCAGTGCGGCGGTCAGGCGGCTTTTTCGCCGTTTGGCTGATCAGCACCGGGTGCTTGATCAGCAGAAAATGCGGTGCCACGGCCAAGGTCGGAAGCGATTAGGCTCGCATCCAAAGCCGTAACAGCGACTTCCTGGGCAACTACATGGAATACCGGTTTTTGGTTGGTAGCTGGTAGTTCCCATTTCCAGGTGTTCAGGTCGGTTTCCACCGGAATCATATCGATACAATCTACCGGGCAGGGCTCAACGCAGAGGTCACAGCCGGTACATTCATCGGCGATAACGGTGTGCATATGTTTGGCGGCACCGAGGATCGCGTCCATCGGGCAGGCCTGGATACATTTGGTGCAGCCGATACATTCGTCTTCGCGGATAAATGCGACACGTTTTACATCCAAATGCTCGCCGTGTTCAGCATCCAGCGAGGGGGCTTCTACATCGAGTAAATCGGCGAGCGCATTAATGGTGGCTTGACCGCCGGGAGGACACTTGTTGATGGCTTCGCCATTGGCAATGGCTTGGGCGTAGGGACGGCAGCCGGGGTGTCCGCATTGGCCACATTGGGTTTGCGGCAGGAGTGCATCAATTTGTTCGACGATGGGGTCGCCTTCCACTTTGAATTTGACGGCAGCAAAACCCAGCACCGCGCCAAACAGCGCCGACAACCCACCCAACGCGATCAGGGCGCTGAGAATAGGGTTGTGGAAGATAAATTCGATCATGAATGCCAGACTCGTCAGTTATTGCAGGCTTACCAGCCCACCAAAGCCCATAAATGCCAGCGCCATCAAACCAGCGGTGATCATGCCAATCGCCGCGCCTTTAAAGGGGACTGGCACATCGGCCACAGCCAAACGCTCGCGCATCGCGGAAAACAATACCAACACCATTGCAAAACCCAGTGCACCACCAAAACCGTACATGGTGGACTCAAAGAAGCTGTGGGCTTTTTGGGTATTGAGCAGGGCAACACCGAGCACGGCACAGTTCACGGTAATCAGCGGCAGAAACACGCCGAGTACGCGGTATAGCAGCGGGCTGGTCTTTTCCATAAACATTTTTACGAACTGCACCACCGCTGCAATCACCAGAATAAAGGCGATGGTGCGCAAATATTGCAGTTCCAGTGGCGCCAGTACCCAGGTATCCACCAAATAGGTACAGATAGAGGCAAGGGTCATTACAAAGGTGGTGGCGCCCGCCATACCAATGGCACTTTCCAGTTTATTGGATACACCCATAAACGGGCAGAGGCCGAGGAATTGCGCCAACACAAAGTTATTCACCAGCACGGTACTGAGCAGAATGATTGCTAATTCGCTGAAACTCATGGTGTTTGTCCAATCAAGGAGAGCCGCTGAAGTGAAAGCCCGAACGCGAGGGTTGCGTATTATCGGTAAGTAGAGAGGCATTCTCAATAAAAATGACATAAAGCCTTATTGGCTTTATTTATATCCTTATTCTATTTCCCTGATTGATGCGCTTGGCCTCACACCTTTTAAATGACCGCGCACACGTAGGTTGGGGTGAGGAACGAACCCCAACATGTCCATCTCACACCACCCGCCAGAAGCCAGATTGGATATCAACATCGCTGTTGGTTGGTGCGGCAAGATGGTCGTGTTTGGGTTCGTTCCTCACCACCAACCTACATCACGCGTTGCCCAGGCTTGGCACCGGTATGCGGTTCCAGCAAATAAATCTCTTTATCGCCGGGGCCAGCCGCCAGCACCATGCCTTCGCTCATACCGAACTTCATTTTGCGCGGTTTGAGGTTGGCTACTACGACGGTGAGCTTGCCGACCAGATCTTTCGGGTCGTAGGCGCTTTTAATGCCGGAGAACACATTGCGGGTTTCGCCACCCAAATCCAGCGTTAAACGCAGCAATTTGTCGGAACCTTCTACATGCTCTGCATTGGCGATCAGGGCTATACGTAAATCTACCTTGGCAAAATCATTAAAGTCGATTTCGGCGGCAATCGGCTCATCGACCAATGGACCTTCCGCCTTGGGCGCTGCGGCGGCGAGTGCTTCTTTACCGGCTTCAATCATGGCGTCTACCTTGTCTTTTTCTACACGGGTGAGCAGTGGTTTGAACTCGTTGATTTTCTCGCCTGCGCGGAAGCTGACAGGCGCATTCCAGCTCAGGGTTTCACCCAAAAAGACTTCCGCATCGGCAGTCAGCGCCGGTAAGACTGGTTTGAGGTAAGTCAGCAGCGCGCGGAACATATTGATGCCCAAGGTGCATACGGCTTGGGTTTGCGCTTCGGCGCCCGGCTGCTTGGCTAATTTCCACGGCTCTTGCGTAGCGATATATTCGTTGGCCGCATCGGCCAGCGCCATAATTTCGCGCATGGCTTTGCTGTAATCGCGGCTTTCGTAATAGTTGGCGATGGTTTCACCGGCATCGATAAACTTTTGCCACAGCTCGGCATCAGCAATGTCAGCGGCCAACACGCCACCGGCGTTATTAATGAACTTGGCGGTACGGCTGGCGATATTCACCACTTTGCCCACCAGATCCGAATTCACGCGCTGGATAAAATCTTCCAGGTTCAGGTCGATATCGTCCACATTGCTGGTGAGCTTGGCGGCGAAGTAATAGCGCAAATATTCCGGATTCAAATGGTCGAGGTAAGTGCGCGCATTGATAAAGGTGCCGCGCGATTTACTCATCTTGGTGCCGTTCACGGTCAGGAAGCCGTGCACGCAGATTTTGGTAGGTGTGCGCAAATTGGCCGAGTGCAGCATCGCGGGCCAGAAGAGGGCATGGAAGTTGACTATGTCTTTGCCAATAAAGTGATACACCTCGGCGGTGGAATCCGGTTTCCAGTATTCGTACCAATCTTCCCCTTTCTTATCGAGCAGGTTTTTCAAACTGGCGATATAGCCGATCGGCGCATCCAGCCACACATAAAAGTACTTGCCAGGTTCGCCGGGAATTTCAAAGCCGAAGTAGGGGGCATCGCGGGAGATATCCCAGGATTGCAAACCGGCGTCGAGCCACTCGGCCATCTTGTTGGCGACTTCATCCTGCAAATGACCGGCACGGGTCCAGCCTTTCAGGAAATCGCTGAATTCGGGCAGGGTAAAAAAGAAGTGCTCCGACTCTTTGGCAACCGGTGTTGCGCCGGAAATTGCTGATTTTGGATTGATCAAATCCATAGGCGAATAGGTCGCGCCGCACTTCTCGCAGTTATCGCCATACTGGTCTTCGGTTTTACATTTCGGGCAGGTGCCTTTGATGTAGCGGTCGGCGAGGAAGAGTTGCTTTTCCGGATCGTAAGCCTGGGTAATGCTTTTGGTCGCGATATGCCCGTTGGCTTTCAGGCGGCCATAAATCATGTTCGAGAGTTCGTGGTTCTCGGTACTGTGGGTGGAGTGATAATTATCGAAACCTATATTAAAGGCGGCAAAATCCGCCTCATGTTCGGCTTTTACGTTGGCGATTTGCTGCTCCGCCGAATGACCCAACTGCTCCGCTTTGAGCATGATCGCCGTACCGTGAGCATCGTCCGCACAGACGTAAGTGCAATCCACACCGCGCAGTTTTTGGAAGCGCACCCAAATATCCGTTTGGATGTACTCCACCAAATGACCAAGGTGGATGGAGCCATTGGCATAGGGCAGGGCGCTGGTGACCAGTATTTTACGTTGCGGCAATTGAGTCATGAATGGAAACCTGTCAAAGCTGGAATCTGAAGCTGGCTGCAGCCAGCTGAAAAAATGGGGCGCACTATAGCATTTTGCGCCGCTGCTGTGGCGCGACTAATCCTGATCGTAAGGCTTGTATTCAATCGCCGTTATATAAAACAGTTCTTCGCCCTCCGGTTTTTTTAAGACGATTTCATCATCCAGTCGCTTGCCGAGCATGGCTTTGGCGAGGGGTGAATCCATGCTGAGTTTTTGACGGGCCACATCAAATTCGTCGGGGCCGACAATTTGGTAGGTTTTTTCATCGCCGTCTTCATCTTCCAGTGTTACCCAGGCACCAAAAAAAACTTTGCTGCGATCATCGGGCAGGCGATCCACCACAGTGAGCACTTCCATGCGCTTGGATAAAAAGCGCACGCGCGAGTCGATTTCGCGCAGGCGGCGTTTGCCGTAGATGTAATCGCCGTTTTCGCTGCGGTCGCCATTTTTGGCGGCTTCGTGTACCACTTGCGTCACCTGTGGGCGTTCAACTTTCCACAATTGGGTGACTTCATCTTTCATGCGTTTAAAACCGGCAGCGGTAATGTAGGTTGAACCTTTTGCACTGGGCGGGCGCCAACGTCCCATCACGTCTCTCCAAACAGGGTTAAATAAAAGGCTAATTCTTCATTGAGTGCACGCTGGATATTGTGCGCCTGGCGGAAGCCGTGGCCTTCCTCCTCAAAGGTGATGTAGTGGGCCATTATGCCTTTTTGTTGCAGCGCGGTGACCATGGCTTCGGCCTGTGCGGGTGGCACCACTTTGTCTTGCAGGCCCTGCAAAAAAATCACCGGGCAATTGAGTTGATCTATGTGATGAATGGGGGAGCGTGCGCGATAAGTGGCTTGCTCTGCGGGATATTCGCCCACCAGCGAATCCAGGTAATGGGCTTCAAATTTGTGGGTGTCGCGCGCCAGTGCTTCCAAATCGCCAATGCCGTATAAACTGGCACCCGCTTTAAAGGTGTTGCTAAACGTCAGTGCAGCAAGCACGGTGTAACCACCGGCGCTGGAGCCGCGAATGGCGACTTTATCCTTGTCGATGCGCTGCTGCGCCACTAAATAATCCACGCCGCTGCACACATCAATCACATCGGTGATGCCCCAGTGATGCTTTAATCGGTCGCGATACTGCCTGCCATAACCGGTACTGCCGCGATAGTTCACATCCAGCACAGTAAAACCACGACTGGTCCAGAACTGGATTTTTAAATTGAGTGAGGTTTCGGTGGCGCCGGTGGGACCGCCGTGGCACATGACCAGCAACGGCGGTAACTCATCGGGCGCAACGCTATGGTTGGCATTCGTGGGGGCGTAAAAAAAGCCATGTGCTACTTCGCCATCGCGCGTGGGAAAGGTGATGGCTTGTGCCTGCGAGAGGTAGCGACTATCGAGCGCAAACCTATTCTCGTTGAGCGGCGCGCAGGTGCCTGCATGGTAGTGCCAGAGTTGTGCACCTTGAGTCGTTGTCGCCCCCAGAAACCAGGCGCGACCTTGCGCGCTTTCGCTGCCTGGGCGACACCAAAGGGAGGAGATATCGCGCAGGGGGGTCTCAATGGGTTGCAGTGTTTTGTGCTCCACATCGATTAAACCCACTTGCCATACGCCCGCCTGACTGAAGCAACAAAAGAGTGTGGTGGCCGATAAAAATCCGTAGGTGCTCATGCCGAATACCCACTGTGGGGTGGCGAACTCGGCATCAAGTGTACAAATGGCCTCTGCGGCTACGCCATTCCAGCGGTAAATGTTCCACCAGTTGCTGCGATCCGACACAAAAAATAATTCGCCTGCTGGTGACCACTGTGGTTGAAACACCGATTCCCCGCTGCCACCTGCAATCACCTTGCTGTGAACAATACTGCCTTGCGAATTCAAATCGGCAAGCACACATTCGGTATTATCCCAAGGCATATTGGGGTGATCCCAGCGCAAAAAGCTGAGCTGTTGCCCATTGGGCGACAGGCGGGGGTTGGAATAAAAATCGGCACCACTAACTAGCACCTCAAGCTGCAAACTATCCAGATCGAGGGCGATGATATCGCTTGTGGGATTATGGCTGTCGCGGCTGCAATCCTCGCGTACGGCGAGCAGGCGATTGCGCTGAGGATCCACGCAAAAATCGGCATAGCGCCAAGCGCCCTCTGCGGTTAAGGCGCGGCTGGTTTTTGTGCTCGGGTCATAGACGTAAATGCGCTGGTCGGCATCCAGCACATAAAAAATCCCGTCATGGGTCGCGAGATAAGGCGTGCCGCCATATTCCTGGATACGCGTGCGAATACTGTGGGGTGCTGGCAGTAAATCGCCGCCTTGGGCGCAGACTATTACGCTGCGGCCTTTGTCCTGCGGGCGGGTTTCCAGCCAGTAGAGTGTATCGCCCACCGCCTGCGGGTCGCTCAGGCGTACGCCCTGGGTGGTGAGCAATTCAGCGCTGATGGGGGTGGGCCAGTGGCCGCAGCGGGTGTTGGTCATAAGGGGCATCGCTGTCAGTAGTGTCCGGCCGGGCATTTTGCCCGCCCTGCGCCTTCAGGGGAAGGCGCCATTTTTTATTTGCATGGGGTTGGTTTTATTTGTATGGCCTTTGGGCTTTAATGCGCGCATCAATCAGGTAATGCTATGACGTCTTCCTCGCCCATATTTTCTCCCGCTGCGCTGCGCGCCTATCTGCCGGACTTGGCCAAATGTGCCCATGGCACAGTGTGCTGGGTCGGTTTTAGCGGCGGTCTGGATTCAACGGTATTGCTGCACGCACTGGCGCAATTGCAGCTACCGGTAACCCTGCGCGCCTTGCATATCAATCACCAGATCTCCCCCATGCCAATCAGTGGCAGGAACAGTGTGCAGCCGTTTGCGCGCAGTTGGGTGTTGAGTTGGTTGCAGAGCGCGTTGCCGTTGTTAATCGCGGCAAAGGGATAGAGGATGCGGCGCGGGAAGCGCGTTATGCGGTATTCACGCGCTATTTGCGAGCGGGCGATATGTTGCTCACGGCCCATCACGCCAATGATCAGGCTGAGACCTTGCTGCTGCGGTTGTTGCGCGGCACCGGCCCGCGTGGGCTGGCGGCCATGGCGATGCAGCGCCCACTGGGTGCGGGCACTCTGGTGCGGCCATTGCTGACTGTTTCGCGCGCTGAATTGGAAACTTATGGGCGCGAGCATCAGTTGCAGTGGGTGGAGGATGAAAGCAATCAGGACGATGCCTATGACCGCAACTTTTTGCGCAATCAGGTAATGCCTTTGCTTGCCCGACGCTGGCCGGCGTTTATGCGCAAATGGCAGCAAACGGCCGAGCTTTGTGCGGAGCAAGAGCAACTGCTTGAGGCTATCGCCCGCGAGGACTTACACACAGCGGCGACGCGACGCGAGCGCATCGGGCAGAGTATTGATCTGGCATTTCTCTGTTCCCTGTCGCCGGTACGCCAGCAAAACCTGCTGCGCTATTGGCTGCGCAGCGCCGGTTACAACACGCCCGAGCAGAGCCATTGGCGGCAAATCCAGCAGCAATTGTTGCTGGGGCGCGAGGATGCTGAAGCGAATGTGACCTGGGGTGATCTATCGCTGCGGGTATTTCGCCAGCGCTTGTATCTGTTGCCTGCAGCCTTGCCGGTATTGACGCTGGACATGGTGGAGCAGGGGGGAGTTGAGAGGAGCGACGACGGCGCAGCGCGCTTGAAAGTGGGATTGCCGGATTTACATGTTCGCTATCGCCAAGGCGGTGAACGTTGTAAGCCTGCGGGGCGCCATCACTCCCAAACCTTGAAAAAATTACTGCAGGAGTATGCCCTGGAGCCTTGGCTTCGGGATGACTTACCACTGGTGTACAGCGGCGATACGCTGGTTGCTGTGGGGGATTTATGGGTTTGTAGCGGATATACCGCCGAAGCGGGCGAGCAGGGGTTGCACTTGCGGTGGGGCGGTTAAATGGCGACAAGTGCGGTATCTGTTAATGACGACACAAACAAAAACGGGATGCTTTTGGCATCCCGTTTTTGTTGATTGCCAGGTCCAGCTTAGTAGAGGTACACCGCGCCAGACGCTTCCAGGCTGTTATCGCTCTGGTCAAGGCCTGTGCTGCTGGCTGCCGAACTGGTGCTGGCACCGCTGGAGGCCGCAACAGAGGTATAGCCACGGCCCGATTCACGGTGCGCGCCGACCAGCATGTTTTGGCCGTCGGCAGAGAGTTTGACATTCAACCCGAAGCGATCACCGGCATCAGGGTTGGATGCTTTGACATAACTCTTTTGCGACCACACCGTATTGCTGCGGGTGAATACAAAGACTGCGCCTGCATCTTCCTTACTGGTATCACCTTCATCGCCATTGATACCTGTTGCATAGCTGTTTTCGCGGAATGAACCAATCGCCAGGATATTACCATCGTGGGAGAGGCTTACGCTGCTGCCAAACTCACCGCCCAAGGTAATGGTAGATGGCTTGAGGCGCGCTTGCTGTGCCCAAGTAGAACCATTGCGGCTGTACACATAGGTTGAACCGCTGTTCACTTCTTTGACCAATTCCTGCACTTTGGCGGAGTCAATATTGTCTCTGTTGCTGATATCCACAGAGCCATTGGTTTCACCTACAGCGCCAATCGCAACAGTATTACCATCGCCTGATACATCGACATTAGAGCCAAATTGGGTCGCGATAAACGTGGACGCCGGTTTCAAATAGGCTTCTTGTGCCCAGGCGTTGTCAGTGCGGCTGAACACATAGGCAGCGCCGTTGTTGATGCCATAGTTGATATAGCTGCCTGCATCTTTACAGGCAGGATCTATGACATAGAGGCTATCGCGGTTGATGTAGTAGCAAGTATTGTCTGATTGGTCACCATTGACGCCCTGAGCCTGACTGTCCTCGCCTATAGCACCTACTACCATGGTGTTGCCATCGACAGAGAGCGCAACGCTAACCCCGAAGTTGTCGTTTTGTTGGGCATTGGATGCCTTGACATGGGACTCTTCCTGCCAGCCGTTTTCACCCAAGCGGAAGGTATAAACCGCACCTGAGCCTGAGCCGCCGCGATAACTGCTGCTGGCAGAGGAAGTGCTGGAGCTGGAGCTACTGCTGCTGGAGGAACTGCTGGTACTGCTGGTAGATGAGCTGCTTGAAGGGTAAAACACCAGGCATTCAAGTGAGGATGTGCTGCTGAAGTTGAAAACACCGCTTCTACCCATAAAGTCTTGTGTTGTGCCGACTGCCAGGGTTTTACCGTCACCGGAAAGTGCCAGTGATTCGCCAAAACGCAGGGCAACAGAGGTCTGGGCAAAGGCGTGAATGGTAGAGAAAATAGGTTTCACGTAAGCATCCTGTGACCAGGTGCCTGCACTGCGGGTGAAAATATAGACAGCGCCGACATTGTAGTCTTGGGCTGTCAGCAAATCACCGACACCGCCTGACGAGGCGGAGCTGGTGACTATTTCATAGTTGTCCTGATTGCAGTTGATGCCATAGGATGGACTGTCTTCTAATAGGGCTGATACTGCCAAGGTATTACCATCGTCAGACAATGCCACACGGTAGCCAAAACGATCATTCGGCAGCACGCGGCCACTATTTAGGTTTGGTTGTTCGGTATTGGATGCTTTGAGATAAGCCTGTTGCACCCACTGGCCATCTTCTTTGGCAAACACATAGACCGCACCGGAATTGGTACTTTCGTTGTTGGTTTGATCGCCATTGACACCGGTGGCCTTACTATCTTCTGCAGGTGCACCTACGGCCATGGTCATGCCATCGCCCGAAATAGTGATGCTCCAACCAAACCAGTCAAATGAGCCGGTGTTGGAGGCTTTGAAATAACCAATGGATTTGATCATTTCGGTGGCGGTGAATACCAGATCGGATTGGGAGCAACCGTCTGCATTACAGGCTTTCACGTAATAGTAGTTATTAACCCAGTCGTGTACGTGAACACCTATTTCATCAGTTGCTTGGGGCGTGGTCAGGTCGCCGCCAACTTGCACTACACCGCCTGTCGCCACATCGTGCTTGAACAGTTGGTAAAAGGTTGCGCCGTCAACCGGGCTCCATTGAAAATTGAGCACCTTGGGTGATTGCGCCTCCACCCTTACACTCGGCCACTCGCCGGAGCCGTTGGCGGGCACTGAGGCACTGCTGAAACTACTGCGGAGCGAGGAGCTGCTGCTAATGGATGAGCTACTGGCTGATGATTTGTTATCGCTTCCGCCGCCACAGGCAGCGAGCAAAAATGAACCAGCTGCAAGCGAGAGCAGCAGGGTGGTGCGCTGTAATAGCGGGGATAAACGATCAATATTCATTCAGCGTGTTCCTGAGGGTTAAAACTGGTCGGTGATTCTGTGTGTCGCGGCGCTTGGTGTCAATCAAATCGCCAGCATTTAGGCCTGCCTGATCTACAAATAGAAGCCGCATAGAGACCGTTAAATCAGGCAATTGGTTCAGTGTTTTTATTCCTGCAGTAATCTACGGCAGTCCGACCGGAGGAGTTGTTAGCAATTGTGCGCCCGGCAATCGGTCAATCTGCCTGTCTGTAGTCGTTAAGGAAGAGCTTGTTAAGGAACTATTCAGAATTCCAACAGCCATAGAGAAGAGCTTTATCGGCTGGTGCCCCGCCGGAGACAAAGACCATGGGGATTTGTCACTCCTGCTACCAACCATCTGGCAATAAAGTAACAAAATTCTCGTGGATGTGACCGGGGCAACGCGACAACACGCTTTTACTTGAACTGTCATAAATTGTGCGTAGACTGCCGCCTCGCCGCGTAGAGGGACTCTTTATCAGAACCGGGTGGCGAATAATCAACCTGTTTTTTGCGGCACATAGCACGCTAGAAAACAATAAAACGCAGCGGGATCTTTTATGGTGATGAACTCTTTTTTTGTTGAAACAGTATTGAGCAATCGTCTTGGGCAACCGGTAAGCCTGAGCGTTTGTCACCTGCAATTCCAGGGGCGCGATTATGTACTGGTTGTTGCACCTACCCAGCATGCATCCAGTTTCGTCGGAAAAAATGCAGAACCTTTTGCGTTTCAATTGCGCGAGCGCTTTGATCTGGATGCGCGCCGCTTTGAATTGATTGAGGTGCGTGAATCTACTGACGGTACTCAAATGTACCGCTGGCGCTTTGAGTGGGTGGGTAATTCACCGCTGTCTGCGCGCAGTGAAGAAATTACATCGCCGGTGTTGCGCACGGTGTTGTTGGATGTTGTTGAGCCCGCTGCTCCGGCGGCAATTGCCTGACCGTTTGTTCAGCGGTTATTCCTCCGCGCCCATATTGATGGGTGTTTCCTTTCGCCATAGGCGTTGGCGCAGTGGCTGCCCCAACTGTGCCAGCAGCGTCTGTTTGTGTTCTTCACTGGTGAACCAATAATAGTCTTGTGTACTTTTGGGTTTAAACCAGCCGCGCACTTCACCCATGTATTCCAGGGTTAATTTGGGCATGCCCATTTTGCGATCGAAATTAAAACTCTGGTTCCAATGTACCAATAAGTCGCGTTTGGCGATGGCCAGTGCCAACACAGGCGTCTCGGCGGTGATGGGTTTGCAGCTGATAAAACCAATCACTGGTTCGGCGCTGTCGCTATCAATGCGTGAGGCGTTTTCAAAAAAAATGTTTTCGCCAGAAAGTACAACTTTGTAGTAGGTCATGATCAACTAATCTAACTCAATCCAATTCTGCGTCGGTAGGTGGTTGGATGGGTGTTGCTGCCGGCAGTTGCCGGAACAGTTTATTAAAGTGCTGTTGCACGCGCGCAATATTCATCTCCGACAAACTGCTTGAGAATCCAAACCACACATAAAGGCCGTTCAGGTTTTTAAACATCGGTGGCAAATATTTGGGCCCGGCAATAACGCCATCCAGATAGCGCTCATAAAGTAGCGGTAAATCATCCAGCGTTACCTTGCCCACAAACAGCATGGGAATAATTTCCGGCACGCCCGACTGTATGGCGCTGCGAATAAAATTCACATTTTCCACAAAACCTTTTACGTAAGAGATGTCTTTGGTGAACACCGAGCCGCCGGTCAGGGTGCCGCCGCGAAATACCCGTTGGGTCACGCGATAACTGTCGTGTTCGCTCACGCCTCGCTCTAAAAAGTAGCGGTAGACCTCACAAAAATCAGCACCTTGTTCAGCCAGATCGACAGCAACTACCCGATCGCTAATGCGTCGTGCACGCTGCGGAAAAGAACTGAAAGTCAGGGTTTCCAGCAGCACGGCCATACCTTCCTGAATCGCCGTAATACGCGGAGAACCAACACTCAACCAGGTTGCCCAAGGTTGTTCGCGGCCATTGAGTGTAGTGCCTATGTGAACCCAGCCTTCGTGGACTTCCAACACCTGAATATCCAGCTCGGAGAAATGGGAGCGGCGATTAATTTTAATGCGGTCGCCACCGGCGGACGCGTCAGAGACAATGTCATCGCTAATTTGCACGCGCACTTCGTCCGCACCAAAATAGTCGCGCATACGCCCATCCAGCATCCTGACCGCTTCTTCGGCGTTGATGTGATTGGTGTAGGGGCGATTTAAATGCTCAACCGCTGGCAATGAAAAAATATGGCACAGGCGCTCGCCCATCTGGCGCAGGGTTTTGCGATCGCCACGAATGTTGTCGCTGGCGGAGCCGTACAGTTGCTTACTGAAATAGCCAAATTGTTGGGTGCCGCGCGCAAGCAATAGCTCAATCACAATCTGGTATTGATCGATGGTGGCCTGCAGAATTTTGCCCAACGCATCGTCGCGCCCCAATTGGCGGCGCACATCATTTTTTAGTTCTTTCAGTAATTGGCTGATATTACCCGCATCAAACGCCAGTGTTTGGCGCTGATAAAAATCGCTTTCCAGGGCGGGCAGCTCCCGACCTTCCCGGGCGCGAAAGCGCTGTTCGATTCCCGGTGGCCACTTGATGGCATCGAGAATGCGAATAGGCTTTTGCAAGGAGATCAGGCGCGTTGAAAGCTGTCTCAATCGCTCCAGGTAAAGTGAGTCGGTCATATGCGGAATGCCACAAAAGGGGGCAGCCAGGTGCTGTGCACAGATGGCTTGGAATCGGCGCGCATTCTAGCCGTTTGCTGGTGCTTTGTGGCGAGTATTTATGCATGCACAGGTCACGTCTGGCGTAGTGCTGGATAAATCGCCAGAATGTACAAGGTTTGGGTTTGCCGCTAGGTAACTATAGGTTTGAACTGATTGAGCCATGGGGGATTGGTCTATGCCATTTGTTGCGCTGGAAAAACTACATCAACTTTATGATGGTTACCGCAAAGCCTTTACACTGGGTGGCCAGCCTCTGTTGCTGTTGCAGGAAAATGGTAAAACCTTACTGATGAAAAACAGCTGCCCCCATGCGGGCGCAGCACTGACTTATGCGACCTGTGTGGGCAACGCGATTCGCTGCCCCCTGCATGGTATGGTGTTTGACTTGCACAGCGGGCGCTCAACCAACCCCGCGTGCAGTGACTCCTTGCAATTTATCCCCTTGATCTACGAGGGAAATACCTTGGGCGTGGAATGGAATTAAGTGGTTAATCTGTTGTTGTAAATATTGTTGTTGTAAATATTGTTACGAATATTGTTATAAGGACTTATATGAAGCGTTTGATAATGAAATCCCTGGTGGTGCTGGTGTTAATCGCGGGTATTGGCAATTACCTCGTCTATCTCAACACCGGTCAGATGCCACTGCTGGCCATGCGCGATCAATTAGCTGGCAAGAGCCTTGGTGATTTTTTGCCTTCAGTCTCTGCCGATAAGCTCGCAACTGAAGCGCGCTCGGCTGCAGGTAAGGTGGTCGATCAATTTTCAACTGCCGAACCAAGCACCGAAGTGAAGGTGTATAAATGGACGGATGGTGAAGGGCGCGTACATTTTAGTGATAAGCCCTTGGTACAAGAGGCGCAACAGATCGCGGTAGAGACACGCAATGCCATTTCCGCCCCTGAGACAGCTTCCCAATCCACACCCAAGGCTGCGGCAGGCGCACCGTCAGCCGCTGAGCCATCGCCTCTGGAAAAAGCCCGCGCCGCCGCAGAAGCGATGAATAACCGGACCGTGCAGCAAGAGCAGGATTATTGATCCACCCAATGAAAAAGTTCTGGCGTATTACGCGATTTTCCCTCAAGTGGTTACTGCTACTGATACTTGCCTATCAGTTGTGGATTGTGGCGCATCTGGTGTTCTGGAAATGGTCGAATCCCACAGAAACCCGCTTTATGTCACTGCGACTGGACGAGATGCGCACGCAGAATCCCAAGGCAGAACTCAAGTATCAGTGGGTGGATTACCAACACATCTCTGCACACCTCAAGCGCGCCGTCGTTGCCGCTGAGGATGATCGCTTTATGCAACATCACGGTTTCGATATGCGTGGCATAGAACTGGCACTCAAAAAGAATCAGCGCAAAGGTGCATCGGTTGCTGGCGGTTCTTCTATTACCCAGCAGTTGGCCAAAAACCTGTTTTTATCGCCATCGCGCTCTTATGTGCGCAAGGCCCAGGAGGCGGTGATTGCCCTGATGATTGAATTCCTGTGGGATAAACGCCGTATTTTGGAGGTGTATCTGAATGTGGTGGAGTGGGGCAATGGTGTCTTTGGGGCTGAGGCTGCCGCGCGCCACTACTATCGTGTTCCCGCATCGCAGATAGGCCCTTCAGCCGCGGCGCGCATGGCAGTGATGTTGCCCAACCCGCGCCAGTATGAAAAAGCCATGCCCGCATGGGTGGTACGCCATGCCTCGCGGGTGCAGGCGCGAATGCGGTACTCGCAGATTCCGTGATGGCCGCTGTGACTTTTTGTCCCCGTCCGCTTTAAATTTGCGCCGCAGTGACCATATCCTGCGGGCGTGGTTCTCGCGCCATGGCTTTTACGTTACAATCGCGACCCTTTTGGGGTCTCAGTATCCTGTAGTGGTTAATCTGTTGAACTGAGGTGCTTACATGCCTATCTATGAATACCAATGTGAATCCTGTAACCATGGGTTGGAGGCTTTGCAAAAGTTGAGTGACGCTCCCTTGGTGGATTGTCCCGCTTGTGGCAAGGCCAGCCTCAAAAAACAAATCTCGGCGGCGGGTTTTCGCCTCTCTGGCGGCGGCTGGTACGAGACCGACTTTAAATCAGGCAAGAAAAAGAATCTCGCTGGCGATACCAGTGGTTCCAGTTCAGCCTCCGGTGCGGCCAGCTAAGCTGGCCCACCTGTTTAGTCCATGCACTTTTTATAATTACATTCTTACCAATATCAGGAACCAGCTATGCGCAGCCAATATTGTGGCGCTTTAAATGCCTCGTTTATCGATCAAGAAGTGACCCTCTGTGGATGGGTTGATCGTCGTCGCGATCACGGTGGTGTGATCTTTATCGACCTGCGCGACCGCGAAGGTATTGTGCAAGTGGTGTTTGATCCGGATGCCAAAGAGAATTTTGCGCTGGCCGATAAAGTGCGCGGTGAGTACGTATTGCAACTCACCGGTAAAGTGCGCGCCCGTGCGCCATCCACTGTTAACCCGAATATGGCGACTGGCGAGATCGAAGTTTACGGTACTGCGCTGACCATTCTGAACGAAGCGGAAACCATGCCTTTCCCCTTGGATTCCTATTCCAACGTGGGTGAAGAGACGCGCTTGAAATATCGCTTCCTCGATTTGCGCCGCACTGAAATGCAGAAAAACCTGCGTTTCCGCAGCAAAGTCACCAGCGTGATTCGCAACTATCTGGATCGCAATGGTTTCCTTGATGTTGAAACCCCAATCCTGACTCGTGCGACGCCAGAAGGCGCGCGCGATTATCTGGTGCCATCACGTACCCACGACGGTAAATTCTTTGCACTGCCGCAATCACCACAGTTGTTTAAGCAATTGTTGATGGTGGCCGGTTACGACCGTTACTACCAAATCGCCAAGTGCTTCCGCGATGAAGATTTGCGTGCTGATCGTCAGCCAGAATTTACCCAAATCGACATCGAAACCTCCTTCATGTCGCAAGAACAAATCATGGAAATTACCGAAGGTATGTTCCGCGAATTGTTCAAAGATTTGCTCGGTGTCGAGTTTGCTGAAATCAAACACATGCCTTTCTCTGAGGCCATTGCCAAATACGGCTCAGACAAACCGGACATGCGTATTCCGTTGGAATTGGTTGATATCAAAGACCTGGTTACCGACGTGGATTTCAAAGTCTTCGCTGGCCCGGCTAACGATCCAAAATCCCGCGTTACCGCATTGAAAGTACCTGGCGGTAACGAAAAATTGACCCGTAAACAAATCGACGACTACACCAAGTTCGTTGGTATCTACGGCGCAAAAGGTTTGGCGTACATCAAAGTCAACGACAAGTCTGATCTGGAAGAAGGCCTGCAATCACCGATTGTTAAAAACTTGCCCGTGCCAGTGCGTGCCGCAATTCTTGAGCGCGTTGGTGCTGAGAATGGCGATCTGATTTTCTTCGGCGCTGACAAACATAAAGTCGTTACCGAAGCCTTGGGCGCATTGCGCTGCAAACTCGGTGCAGACCTTGAGTTGTACACCGCGCAATGGGCACCGCTGTGGGTTGTTGATTTCCCAATGTTTGAAGAAGATGACAAAGGCGGCTGGACTTCAATTCACCACCCATTCACTTCACCTAGCTGTACCCCGGAAGAGTTGGTTGCGAACCCGGGTGCGGCCTTGTCTCGCGCTTACGATTTGGTATTGAACGGTACTGAATTGGGTGGTGGTTCGGTGCGTATCCACTCATCGACCATGCAACAAGCGGTATTTAAAATCCTCGGTATTTCACCGGAAGAGCAACGCGAGAAATTCGGCTTCCTGCTTGACGCACTTGCCTACGGCGCACCGCCACACGGTGGTTTGGCGTTCGGTTTGGATCGTTTGATTATGTTGATGGTGGGCGCAAGTTCAATCCGCGATGTTATCGCTTTCCCCAAAACCCAAAGCGCTGCTTGTGTGATGACTGATGCACCGGGTACTGTAGATGAATTGCAATTGCGCGATTTGCACATCCGCTTGCGCAAAAAAGAAAAAGCCGTTGCAGCAACAGACGATGCACCTGAATACGGCATGTAATTTTTGTTGATTTGAAAAGGGTGGGCATTGCCCGCCCTTTTTTATTCCCCTCACGTTAATAATCTGCAAGTTGGAGCTGTGCAATGGCCGGACATTCCAAATGGGCAAACATGAAACACCGCAAGGCGCGTCAGGACGCCAAGCGCACCAAAATCTTCACCAAAATCATCCGCGAATTAACCGTCGCTGCCAAGGGTGGTGCAAACCCTGCCGATAACCCGCGCCTGCGCGCAGCGGTGGATAAAGCCTATCTCAACAATCTGAAAAAAGACGTGGTAGAGCGTGCTATTGCCCGTGGTGCCGGTACGAATGAATCCGATGCTTACGAGGAATTGACCTACGAAGGTTATGGCGTTAATGGTGTCGCCTTTATCGTGGAATGTATGACCGACAACCGCAATCGTACGGCGGGCGATGTGCGCCATGCGTTTGACAAAAAGGGTGGTAATCTCGGCACCAGTGGTTCGGTTTCTTACTTGTTTGCGCGCAAAGGTCAAATCAGCTTTGAACCCGGCTTCAATGAAGATGCACTCATGGAAGCGGCCCTTGAAGCGGGCGCCGATGATGTTGTTATCAATGATGATGGCTCCGCCGATGTGATGACCGCTTTTGAAGATTTCTTCCGCGTGAAAGATGCACTCGCCAGTGCAGGGTTAAACCCCGTCTCCGCAGAGATCGCCCTGATCCCATCACTCACTGTCAGCCTCGACAAAGACGCCGCCGAGAAAACTCTCATCTTGATTGACGCCTTGGAAGACTTGGACGATGTACAAAACGTCTACACCAATGCCGATATAGCGGACGATATTATGGAGCAGATTGGTTAACAGGATTTTTCACACCAATTTTCCTCATGTCATATTCCTGTCGTATACAAAATCACAGGAATAGATGAGTTTGGGTTCCCCCCAAACTCTTTGAGGTATAGGCAGTATGGATATGCAAATTAATAAGCACTTTCTCAGGCAAGAGCGTGAAAAGCGCGCATGGAGCCAAAGTCATTTAGCCGACGTGGCTGATTTAAGTATGCGCACGGTGCAACGTATTGAGCACAGTGGTGTTGCGTCTATGGAATCTGCAAAGGCGCTGGCAGCCGCCCTGGACTTGGAGCTTGCTGCGCTAGTGCAATCATCGCCGGCTATTACTCCACACCGGCCGATGTCTTATCGCCTATTTGCGGCTATTGGCACAGTGCTGGTAGGTGTGATTGCTGTTGGTTGGTGGACAACGGCAGCGGCGCAGCAGGTCAAGCTCAGTCTTTCGATAGAAGCGCCCAACGGTACTTACTCTGATTTCAAGCTGTTAAATACCATTGGCGAGCAGAGCGAAATGCAATTGGATAATCAGTTCCGGGTGCTGGTTAATTCTCGCCCTCAAGGTGAGTACCTGTTACTTGAAGCTGACATATACCATTTTGTGGAAGCAGAATACCAATTGATGGCATCCCCATCCCTTCTGATTGAAGATCAGGAGCCTTCATCCTTACACCTTGAATTTCCCAATGGCGACAAGGTGAAGTTGCTGGTTATGGCTGATTATTAAGCGTCACCATTTTTAGATTGGATTGGCAGTTGTTCGCAGACCCACAGCAACTGCCTCCTGCGCCTGCACATCTGTAAATCCCTCTTGCGTCACCCTGAATCACGTGCAACACTGCCGTCAATACAACTGTATATAGATACAACTATGGCACTCATTCTCGGTATCGACCCCGGTTCCCGTAAAACAGGTTTTGGCATTATCAATGTCATTGGTAGTAAGTACGAATACCTGACCAGCGGGGTGATTCGCATGAAGGATTCGGATGAGTTGCCCGCCCGTTTAAAAGTGATTTTTGATTCCCTGACCCAGATTATCGAGCAATATTGCCCTCAAGAAATGGCGATTGAGCAGGTATTTATGGCGAAAAATGCCGCCTCAGCCTTGAAGTTGGGGCAGGCGAGGGGAGCGGCAATTGTGGCCGCTACAGCGCAGGATGTACCTGTGTCCGAGTACGAAGCACGTAAGGTCAAGCAGTCGGTTGTGGGAAATGGCGCTGCCGATAAACTGCAGGTGCAACACATGGTGAAAACTCTGTTGCGCCTTCCCGCCGCACCACAGGAAGATGCGGCAGATGCTTTGGCGGTAGCGCTTTGCCATGCCAACACTCGCGACCATTTAATTCGCATGGCAGGTTCATCCAGTTTTCGTCGTGGGCGCATTGTTTAACAGTCACTGGTCAATCTGGTGAGTAAAACGAGTTATTAGAAGAGACATATTATGATTGGACGCTTGCGCGGAACATTGGTTGAAAAACAGCCACCTTATTTGGTGCTGGATGTGCAAGGTGTGGGCTATGAATTGCAAGCGCCTATGACGACGTTTTACCGTTTGCCAGCTATAGGCCAGGATGTGGTGTTGCACACCCACTTGTCGATTACTGAAAACCTGCACCAGCTTTTTGGATTTGCTGAACAGCGCGATCGCTCTTTATTTCGCACCCTGATCAAAGTGAATGGTGTTGGCCCCAAATTAGCAATATCTATATTGTCTGGCATGGAGGCGGATGATATCGCCCGCTGCGTGCGCGATGACAATATCACCGCACTCACAAAAGTCCCCGGGATAGGCAAAAAAACCGCAGAGCGTTTGGTCATTGAGTTGCGCGACCGCCTGAAAAACTGGGATATGCCGCAAAACGATTTACTTGCCCACAGTGAAATTCAGAGTATCGCCACAGATAACGATGTGTTTGCCGAGGCAGAGAGTGCCTTGATCGCCCTTGGTTACAAACCGGTTGACGCGGCGAAAATGGTTTCCCTTGCCGCCAAACAAAAACCGGATGCCTCCAGCGAAGAGTTAATTCGTATGGCACTGCGCGCTATCGCCGGATAAACAGACTGCCGGATAATTTTTACCAGGTTGAATAACAATGATTGAAACCGACCGCCTGATTGCCCCTGTCGCCAAAGAGCGTGAAGATCATCTGGATCGCACGGTGCGCCCTAAATCGCTCGCGGATTATGTTGGTCAGCCCGCCGTGCGTGAACAGATGGAGATTTTTATCGGCGCCGCCAAAAAACGCGGTGAGGCGCTGGATCACACACTGGTATTTGGCCCGCCCGGTCTGGGCAAGACAACGCTGGCCAATATTATTGCCAATGAAATGAATGTCTCGCTCAAGAGCACCTCTGGCCCGGTACTGGAAAAAGCGGGCGATTTAGCGGCACTGCTCACCAACCTTGAGCCGGGCGATGTGCTGTTTATCGATGAAATCCATCGCTTGAGCCCTGTGGTAGAGGAAATCCTCTATCCGGCAATGGAAGATTTCCAGTTAGATATCATGATTGGCGAGGGGCCAGCTGCACGTTCAATCAAACTGGATTTACCGCAATTCACACTGGTGGGCGCCACTACGCGAGCCGGATTATTGACCTCACCCTTACGCGATCGTTTTGGTATCGTTCAGCGTTTGGAGTTTTATAATGTCGCCGATCTGACACACATTGTGGCTCGCTCATCTGCGCTCCTGGGTGTGCAAATGGATATTGAAGGTGCGGCAGAAGTTGCCAAGCGTTCCCGTGGTACACCGCGTATTGCGAATCGCTTGCTGCGCCGGGTGCGCGATTTTGCAGAGATGAAGGGTGATGGCACAGTCACCGCCAAAATGGCTGACAGCGCACTCAATATGCTCAATGTCGATGAGCGCGGTTTTGACCATATGGATCGCCGCTTACTGACCGCAATGATGCACAATTTTGACGGTGGCCCTGTGGGGGTGGAAAGTCTCGCTGCCGCCATTAGCGAGGATCGTGGAACTATTGAGGATGTTATAGAGCCTTATTTAATTCAACAGGGCTTCATGGCACGCACGCCGCGCGGTCGTATTTTGACCAACAACGCTTACCTTTATTTTGGTATGCCGGTACCAAAGCGCTTACAGGACTCAACGGATTAATGATGTTATGCAGTTATTCAGTATTCCTCTGCGAGTCTACATAGAGGACACCGACGCAGGCGGTATCGTTTATTACGTCAATTATCTTAAATATATGGAGCGCAGCCGTACAGAATTCCTGCGCGCTTTAGGCTATGATAGGCCCGCTATTTTGGACGGCGGTTTACTGCTTGTTGTGCATAGCGCGCAAGTGAATTATCGTCGCCCTGCGCGTCTGGACGATCAGCTTTATATCACCGCACAGCTGCATAAACTGGCGCGCACCTATGCCGAATTTCAACAGCAAGTGATACGCGATGGTGAATTATTATGCGATGGCATAATCCGTATCGCCTGTGTGGATGCTGATACCATGAAGCCAACTGCGCTTCCTGCTGTCATGCATCAACAACTCACCCATATTTTTCACAGTTCAACCAGTAAGAGTTAACCATATCTATGTCAGAAGCTAATCAAAGTCTGTCGATTCTGCATCTCATGCTTGAAGCCAGTTTTTTAGTGCAAATGGTGATGCTGATTTTATTTTTGGCATCCGTCATTTCCTGGGTCATGATTTTCCAGCGTGAGGTATATCAGCGCAAAGCCTCTGCCGCTTTTGTGTATTTTGAAAAGCAATTCTGGTCTGGTATTGATTTGAATCAGCTCTATCGCCAAGGCAACAGTCGCAATGAAGCGGTGGAGAGTATCGAGAGCATTTTTCGTGCAGGTTTCAAAGAATTCACCCGCCTGCGCCAACAGGCTGGTGCTGATTCGGATGCAATTATGGAAGGCTCAATGCGTGCTATGCGCGTTGCCCTCGCACGTGAACATGAAAAACTGGAGGAAAATCTGCCTTTCCTTGCCAGCGTTGCCTCGGTCAGTCCTTACATCGGCCTGTTTGGTACGGTATGGGGGATCATGGTGTCCTTCCTCAATATCGCCAACGCCGGTCAACCAAGCTTGGCAACCGTTGCTCCCGGTATCGCAGAAGCCTTGATTGCTACAGCAATGGGTTTGTTTGCGGCGATTCCCGCAGTATTGGCTTACAACAAATTCTCCGCACGTGCGGAAAACCTGATGAGTAACTATCAAACCTTTGCGGAAGAGTTTTCTGCCATCCTGCATCGTCAGGTTCACAGTAAATAACGCACTGTCACGTTGATTGGTAACGGGTTAAAAAAATGTCTGGATTTGGTCCACCGGTAAAAAAGAAACTGAAAGCGGAAATCAATGTGGTTCCGCTTATCGACGTCATGCTCGTGTTGCTGATTGTATTTATGATTGCGGCGCCCATGATGACTCAGGGTATCAAAGTAGAGTTGCCACAGGCTGCATCGGAGCCAGTTGAATCAAAAGATGATGATCCTATTACTGTTTCAGTAAAGGCAGACGGTAGCTACTACATCGATTTGGGCGGAGATGCCGAGGCCGCACGTCCCCTGGCGGAAATTAAATCAATAGTCAGCAAAGTGCTGGCAGAAAAGCCGAATACGCTGGTATTTGTCCAGGGCGATAAGAAGGTTGAGTATGGTGTGATAGTTGCGCTGATGGGGGAGTTGAAGTTGGCTGGAGCCCCCTCTGTTGGTTTGATCACGGAGCCGCCGCGCTAGGTTTTTTATGAGACTGGAAAAATCATTTTCACTTCCCATATTCCTGAGTGTCTCGCTGCATACATTATTGCTGGTGTTGTTTTTAGGTGATTGGAATTTTTTTAAAAAGGAACCGGAACCCTATAAGCCACACTATGTCACAGCTACTTTGGTGGATATGAAGCCCAAAGCAAAAGCAGCACCACAGCAAACAAAAGAGCAGGTGTTAGATTCCAAGGCTTACGAAGATCTGAAAAACAACAAAAAACAGGATGAGCAGCGCCGCAAAGAAGCGGAAGCAATGGTTCAGAAGAAAAAAGAACAGGAAGCTAAAGCGGCTGCCGCTGAAGCAGAAAAAGTAAAACAGCAAAAGATTAAAGAAGAGCAAGCAAAAATCGCCAAAGCCAAAGCAGAAAAGGAAGCGGCGGAAAAAAAGCGCAAGGCGGAAGAGTTAGCCAAGCAACAAGCTGAAGCAGCTAAAAAGACCAAGCGCGAGCAAGAGGCACAGGAAGAGCAGCGTCGTATTCAGGCTGCCTTGCAAAAAGAGGCAAAACACATCAGCGATACAAACGATGATGTGAATACCAAAAGTTACGAAGAAATGTTGATTGAACGTGTTCAACAGAATTGGAGTCGCCCGCCGTCAGCGCGCAATGGCCTGGAGGTAACACTGGAAGTCAATATGCTTCCTACTGGCGTTGTGACAGGGTTGCGTGTTGTGCGCAGCAGTGGGGACCCGGCATTTGATCGATCAGCCGAGCAAGCGGTCAAGCGAGTTGACCGGTTTACTGAGGCTATGCAGATTCCGCCCGATATTTTTGAAAAATATTTTCGTGTGTTCAGATTTACATTTAGCCCAGAGGACTTAAGGTCGTGAAACGTTATCTATTGTTATGTCTTATTTTGGTGGCCGGTATGGCTCAGGCGCAGTTGAATCTGCGCGTGACCAAAGGGGTGGATAATCCCACGAAAATTGCTGTGGTTCCTTTTGCATGGCAAGGTGGAAAATTATCCGAGGACATCGCCAAAATTGTTGGTAATGACCTTGAATTCTCTGGCCAGTTTCAGGCTACCTCTCCTGATCGTATGTTGTCCTTTCCTCGCTCTGAAGCAGAAGTTCACTACCGTGACTGGAAAGCTTTGGGTTCAGAGTATTTATTGATCGGCTCTATTACTGAGCAAGCGGGGCGTTATTACGCCAGTTACGAGTTATTTGATGTGGTGCAGCAAAAGCGTGTCTTTGCCAAACTGACTGTTGATGGCTCTTCGGCGCAGCTGCGCGATATGGCACACCATATTAGCGATAAAGTGTATGAAACTATTACTGGTATCCGCGGGATTTTTTCTACCAAGCTGATTTATGTAGAGGCATTCAAGCAGCCGCAAAAGTATCGCCTTATGCTTTCGGATATCGACGGTTTCCGCTCTCGCATGTTGTTGGAGTCGCGCTTTCCACTGCTCTCACCAGTATGGTCACCAAATGGCCAACGCGTAGCTTATGTGTCTTTTGAAGCGGATAACAAACCTGCAATTTATATTCAGGACATAGCAACAGGCAGACGCCAACAAATGACTAATTTCCGTGGACTCAACGGTGCACCGGCATGGTCACCTGATGGTCAAAAGCTGGCTATGGCCTTATCAAAAGATGGTAACCCCGAAATTTATGTCATGAATGTGCTGACGCGGCAGTTAACGCGTGTCACCAACCATTTTGCTATTGATCATGAGCCAACATGGTCTGCTGATGGCGCATCGATCTTCTTTACATCCGACAGGGGCGGTAAGCCACAAATCTATCAGGTTTATTTGGCGACAATGCAGCAAGAGCGAGTAACATTTGATGGTGATTACAATGCACGTCCGCGCGTTTCTCCAGATGGCAAAAGCCTGATAATGCTGAACAGACGCCCCGGTACTACCCATCATATCGCTGCACAGGATATAAAATCTGGCAATTTACGCATTTTGTCCGAGACAAACCTTGATGAATCACCTACTATAGCGCCCAATGGCGCTATGCTAATGTATGCGACTCGTTCTGGTGGTAAAGGAGTATTGGCGGCCGTGTCTTTGGATGCGCGCGTCAAAATCCTCCAGCCTCCAAAACAGGGTGATGTGCGGGAACCCGCATGGTCGCCATTCTTTAACTAAATCCCCGTTCAAACTAGATCAAAACTTCATTGGAGTTACACACACATGATCACCAAAGCAATCAAGCAAGGTCTCACTTTGGCTGTTGTTATGTCTTTCCTGGTTGGCTGTTCAAGCAGCGACAACGCAACTACCGAAGCTCCAACCGCTGGTACTGCAGTAACTGACACCAGCGCTTCAGAAGCTACCCTGTCAAACGTTGTTTACTTTGACTTCGATCAATACTCTTTGACTGCTGAAAGCCGTGCTGTATTGTTGGCTCACGCTGACAAACTGAAAGGTGCTTCAGTAGCTGTGCGTTTGGAAGGTCACGCTGATGAGCGCGGTTCACGCGAGTACAACATGGCTCTGGGTGAAAAACGTGCTAACGCTGTTCGCGATTTCCTCGTGACTCAAGGCGTTAACGGTTCTTCTTTGGAAGTTGTAAGCTTCGGCGAAGAGCAACCAGTTGCTACCGGTAGTGATGAAGCCTCTTGGGCTCAAAACCGTCGCGTAGAAGTTAAGTACTAAGAGTCTAGACCCGTATGCTTAAAAATCTGATTGCTGTTGCTTTAATAGCTTCGGCTCCAGTCCTACAGGCGCAAGTACGGGTTGTTGAGTCTTCCCCCCAGGGCTTTGGCTCTGGGGTGGCTCAATCTGGTATGCCTGCCTCCGCTGAATCCGATGTGTATTCCCAAATTCGTTCTTTGCAAGAAGAAATAGCCACCCTGCGTGGTCTTGTTGAAGAGCAATCCTATGAGCTCAAGCAGCTCAAGCAATTACAGCTAGATAACTACATGGACTTGGATCGTCGTTTGTCCGGTGGTGCGAACTCTGTTGCACCTGCGGCCTCAGTTGAGCCTCTTCCTGCCAAGTCACCTTCTCGCGCTGTTGTTGCAGACAATGCCAGTGAAGCTGATGTCTACAAAGCTGCATATGATTTACTGAATCAAAAAGATTTTGCTGGTGCGGAAAGCGCTTTCAAAGATCATTTGACTCGTTTCCCTAGCGGTGATTTTGCCAGCAATAGCCATTATTGGCTGGGTAAGATTGCAATGCTGAAAAAGGATTATCCGCAGGCTAAAACCTGGTTTACTGATCTAATCGCTAATTTTCCTGCCGCTGCTAAAGTGCCTGATGCCCAGTTGGATTTGGGTAAGGTTTACTTCCTGATGGGCGATAAAGTAAAAGCAAAATCTTTGCTTAGTCAACTTGCGGCTGGCAACACGGATGCAGCCAGATTGGCATCAAAATTTATCAGCGATAATTTTTAATCTGCCTATACTGATTGCTTAGAGAAAGCCTCAGCGCCCAATGCGTTGGGGCTTTTTTATGGGCGAAAGATTTGCAGATATGGCGCCTTGGGGGAATTGTACTGGTGAGAAAAGAAAGGGGGCCCCTTGCGGAAGCCCCCATAGTATATCCAGTATCGAGTTGAGTAAACGCTCCATTTCGTTTACCTCAGCGTCCTGCTGAAAACTCGATTCCACCGTCCATTTGATATATCCCTATAAAACCTTCCTGAGCGACATTCCTTGTGTGGTGGATGAGTTGGTGGGTTGTCAGCTTTCTCCTTTAGCATACCCTGCGCTCAGTCTGTTACTCCCTGTGTCGACAGTGGTCCTTCATCTTCCGTGTGAGCTGATTCCATCAACTGGTAGTTTATCCTGCTGCATCCTGCAGCCATGTCCCTTTTGACCGGTGACTCCCTTCTTTCCTCCCTGTTGTTGTATTTTGCCTTTAAGGTGGTGCTGCATATAGTCATAAATCTCGCAAATGTTTGTAGGAAAATGACTACAGTGCTTAGTCGCATAACGCGATATTCAGGTAGATTCGGTCTCTGTTAAGGTTGTTTTTGTTAGGCTGTAATTTCTGATTGGGGTAGAGTGCAGTATTAGCGTGCCCCACTGTTTTAGATTGCGAGGTTTCGACGAATGACGCCACCATACATAACATTATTAAAGCCTTTTCGCTTGCTCAGTTATTTTGTGCTTTTTCTTTTGTCGGGCACGGTAGGGGCTACAAATGAAAGTGATCCTGCGCTTGCGTATAAACTGCATTACCAAGTGACATTTGAGCCGGAAAGGGAAGGTGCCTCGGTGTTGCTGAGCATTAACAAGGGGGAGTTGCTTAAGCGGATAGAATTTTCCAATAAAGAAAATATTTACTCCGATATTCGTGCTACCGGAAAGCTAACCTTAAAAGATAAGCGTGTGACTTGGGAGTTGCCACAAGGTAAGGCGCGTCTTTCATACTTTGTGAAGCTTACCAATGAGCGGAGCCCGGGCAAATATGATTCACGCATTACTAAAGATTGGGCTTTGTTTCGCGGTGATGACTTAATTCCTGCTGTTCATACTTTTGAGACGGCAGGTGCTTATGCTGTAGCAACCTTGGAGTTTATTTTGCCGGAATCCTGGGGAAGTGTTGAAACTGGATGGCCGCGTAAAAAGGGAAATGTTTTTAAAATTGATAATCCCGAGCGTCGGTTTGATCGTCCTATTGGATGGATGATTGCCGGGGATATAGGTTCACGCCGTGCCAGCATTGCCAAAACGGCGATTGCTGTGAGTGGACCCAAAGGTGAAAACTTTCGACGTATGGATGCTTTGGTGTTTTTTAATTTTGTGTGGCCTGAAGTTGCTAATGCCTTCAAGAAAACCCCGGAAAAACTGTTGGTCGTTGGTGCCGGTGATCCTATGTGGCGCGGTGGTTTATCTGCGTCCAATTCTTTATTTTTGCACGCGGATCGCCCGCTGGTTAGTGAAAATGGTACCAGTCCTTTATTGCATGAATTAACTCATATGGTGACACGCATCAGTGGTGTGGTGACTGAAACCACAAACGATGATTGGATTGCAGAAGGTTTGGCGGAATTTTATTCATTTGAGTTGCTGTATCGCGCCAATGGGATGACCAAGGCCAGACGCAGCAGGATTATTAGCGGTTTGGCCAAATGGGGTGGTGAGGTAGAGCATTTGCGTAAAACAAAATCCACTGGCCCTGTGACTGCTCGTGCTGTGGTTTTGCTTGATGAGTTGAATACAGAAATTAAAAATCGCAGTAAAAAGAAATACGATATTGACGATGTGACACGCGAATTGATGAAAAAGCGTAAGGTATCTTTGGATGATTTGCGTCAGGCAACTGAGCAGTTAATCGGCCCGGAGATTGATACGCTCAAGTCACCCTTACTCAAATAATATACTGATGCGCGCAGTTAAATACTGCGCGCAATAATGATCCCGCCCCACAGCAAGTTGCGATCTCCAGCTCCATGTTTTATCTCTGAGCTGTGCCCGCGTAATACATAGCTGATGCGATAACCTTGCTTGAAGGCAAAGGTATATCCCGCCCAGGCTTCGATCAGTAATGGCCGTAATTCATGTTGTTGGTAGGTGACTGCGCTATCGCGGAACTGGCCTTGTAAAAAGGCATTATAGGCTCGCGCTTTGATAGCAAAGCCGCTCCAGAAATAATGTTCATTAATCGCTTTGGCGCTGCTTGAATAAGAGGACTTTTCGCCATAGCTGGCCAGTTCAGGGTTAAATGAAGACCATGGGCTGTGAATTCTGCCCGCCCTCATGCTTAGGCCCCAGCTCGCTTCGGTTAAATAACCTACAGATGCCTGAATGGTGCTTTTGATCTCCACATTATCGGAGAAATGATCGAAATATTGCTGTCTGGCAATCGCATAGCGCGCGGTAATTTCTCCTCCTTCACTGATTTGATTGTCCCAACCTTCTGCCCGTGTTCCGGCAGTGTTTTTATGGGCGATATTTTGTAACTCGCCCACCAGTCCGAGCCCCAGCATCCCTACCGTCAAGGTGCTTTTCCAGGCGATATTGTTCACCAGGTCGATCTTTTCCCGTGAGTTGGAAAGGTAGAGCAGGCTGGCATAAGGTCTATCTTCGGGGTTTGCTGCGCTGATAGTGATGTCTTCAGGGGTAAAGCCAAAAGCGCCCCATTCACGGCTAAATGTTTCTATAGCACCTGCTGTGGGTTGATGGTCATTGCCCAACCAGCTATCGATGACTGTCAGTGCTGTGGAAAAAGGAAGTGATGAGTTATCAGGCGTAATGCCGCTTTGGGTAAAGTTGATGCCATAGGTATAGTCTTGATCGCGATGACCGGGTACAAGAACGTCATTATCAAATGCAAAGGCCCAGCTTGGTGCCCGACTTTTGGATTTGGCATTGTCCAGTTTGAGTTCAGGAAGGCTGGTTGGCTCTTGTGTTGATGCGAGCTGTAGCCATTCGGGTTGGGATTCTTTCAGATAGCGTTGTGGATCAGCAAGGCTGAGGCTGCTGATGCTAATCAGAACAGTGAAAATAAATAGTTGGATTGAATAGCTTTCCAGTAATAAAAGTCGCCGCTGCGAGGTGCTGGCTTTGACGGGAGATGCTATGAAGTAAGAGGTATCCATTATGTCAGTAACTCCTCAGTTACGGTGCCCCAGGTTTAATTTGTTTTCCTTTAAATAAATGACCAGTCGTCTTCTTTTGTGAGCAAAAAAATAAGCGAAATTGTCGCCTATTCAAGGTTGTACCTTGCACTAAGAAGTTGACTGGTCATTTATTTTTATAAGGAAAAGCACCCGTATAAACAGGTGTTCTTGGTGATTGTGTATCTAACACCTTTGCTATGAAAGGTGCTTATTTCTTGGTAAATATTTCTGGTAATACAGTCAAAAAGGCGTCCAATGGTTCGCGGCATTTGGATGCTTTCATCCGCATAACTGTGCCTTCCCAGGCATTGAATAGAAATTCTGCAATGATTGAAGAGGGAAGTTGGGTTTCAAGGCCGTCCCTGAGTCTGGCCTCTTCCAGCACATCTTCAATTGCCTGAGTGCTATTGCGCAGCATCTGGCGAACCTTTAAACGGATAGCCTCGCTGGATTCGGACATTTCCTGGCACATGTTGCCAAGAAAGCAGCCGCCATTGAGGTTTTCTTCGCAGCCGCCGATATTCGCAACAAAAAAACGGATTAGCCGCTCTTGGGGAGGAATACTGCGGTCACTGAGTAAGTGACGATTCTGGGCCATGCGCTCATCGGTCACTTTCTCCAAGGCTTCAATGGCAAAATCTTCTTTGCTTTTGAAGTAGGTGTAGAAGGAGCCTTTGGGCACATCGGCGGCGTTGACTATGTCCTGAATACTGGTGCCGTTATAGCCGCGGGTTGCCATGACTTTAAGGCCAGCATCCAGAAGATGATCTTTTTTCAGTTCGCGTTTGCTCATAATGTCAATATATGACCAGTCGTCTGCTTTTTCAAGCGAGAGGTTAGTTTATTAAGTTATAGGGCGATGGGTTTTGATGCTATAGCCATGTTGATCATTATTATTTGTTCTTGATATTGCCTATATCCGGCGTGTTGCCTGTATACAGCACACCGGATTAGAACTGATTAATGCGATTCTTTCAAATGTTTAATCAAGCGTGCTTTAAGGGCGGGAGGCAGGTTGCGGATAGTGAGTGTGTCCTGCTCTGGATCATATTCAATTTCACGCCCTAGACAATCCGATGCAAAACTCATACTGAGGGAGTCGTTGCGACCACTAATGCGCACATAGCTGCGAATTTGTCCCGCATGGGGGATAAACTCTGGTTTTATGTCAGGCTTAGTACTTTCTACATAGCGTACAAATCGCTCCGGTTCATAGCTCTTCACTTCTTCGGCAAGCGTGCTTGATAAGTCAGCGATGGTCACTGCCTTGCCCGCTTTGTTCTGCTCCAGGCAGTAATCGACTACTTTGGTACGTGTGATTTTGGCGGTTGTCTCATCCAGGGTGTTGCTGAAATCATCGACCACTTTTAAAAATTCGGCAGTTTCCTGTTTGATATCCTGTTTGTCGGTAAAGGCGATAAAGTGAGTAAATGCCTCGGCAATATCTTTATCGCTGCGCGCGCGCATCAGGGTCACATAGGTCGTTGAATCACCGCTGAGCCAGTCATTGAGCTGTATTTTGGCGGCGAGATTAAAGCCGGTGGTATCCAGAAACAGGGAGTCGTCCAGTACCAGATCGCCATCCAGATATAAGCCACTTTGATGCTCCACCAGATACAGGCTCAGGGTGTCTCCTACCTCCAGCTTTTCCTCTACAAAAACGATGTAGGCATCCAGTAATGATTCTGCTTTTTCCAGCGCCTGTTGGAACTGTTGCATGGCCTTGTGGCTGAAACTGAGGAAGCTCAGACGTTCATCGCGACAGTCGCGTAGCCAGGCAGGCAGAGGGAATTCGCCCAGTTCATCGGAAAAACGGCCATAACTTTTACCGCCCTTGCGGATGAACTGGGTTTTTAATTCATAGGCGAGTTCTTCCAGTTTGCCGTTTAGAGCAAGCACGTCATTGCGCAGTTGCAACTCAAATGCGCCACCGGGGCTGTGGCGATAAATACGGTGAGCAACAATCGAGGTTAGGGCCATAACAGAAATCGCTTCAATCAGTAGATTAATAGGAGTGGTTTTGCAAAGGCGGCTATTATAGGCGTCACGGTCCTTTTGCATACACAAGATTTGGGAGTTGCTATGCCGATCCAACGTTTAAACCCAACACCACGCTGGTCAGATGCCACGATTTTTAATGGCATCGCACATTTTGTGGAGGTGCCAAATAATACCCAATGTCCAATGGATGAGCAGATTGCGCAAATTCTGGCGCAAGCAGAGGCGACACTAGCCGCAATAGGCAGCGATAAATCCCGGCTTCTTTCCGCCACTATTTACCTGACCGATAAGAATAATGTTGCGACGCTCAATCGCGCTTGGGAAACCTGGTTGCCAGGAGGTTGCGCCCCGTCGCGTGCGTGTATCCTTGTGGAATTGTTAGATCCGGCAATGTTGGTGGAAATTGTATTTGTCGCTGCCGTGTCACCTGAGGTGAATTAAATCAGCGGGCTTGTTGTGCATTCGTGCCTATACTTTCCCTATTGTTCTGCGTTAGCAGCCTCACTGTGACAGGAATCTGATATGGCAACACCCATTGATCAATACTTGAATATTCTTGCGAAAAAAGACGGTTCAGATCTGTACCTCAGCACCGGTGCACCTCCCTGCGCCAAGTTTCAAGGTGTGTTAAAACCGCTTACCAATGAACCCTTTAAGCCGGGCGATATAGAACGTATTGCCAATGCCATCATGGATGATGAACAGCGCGCTATTTTTGCGCACGAATTAGAAATGAATTTGGCGATCTCCATTCATGGTGTCGGGCGCTTTCGTATTAATATTTTCAAGCAGCGCAATGAAGTGGCAATTGTGGCGCGTAACATTAAAACCGATATTCCGCAATTTGATGACCTCGGCCTGCCTGAAATTTTAAAAGAAGTCATTATGACCAAACGCGGCTTGGTGTTGTTTGTCGGCGGCACTGGCTCAGGGAAATCAACATCGTTGGCAGCCTTGATAGATCATCGCAATTCCTCCAGTGGCGGTCACATTATTACCATAGAGGACCCGGTTGAGTTTGTGCATAAACACAAGCGCAGTGTCATTAATCAGCGCGAAGTGGGTGTGGATACGCGCAGTTATAAAGCAGCTCTCAAAAATACCCTGCGCCAAGCGCCCGATGTCATTTTGATTGGTGAGATTCGCGATCGTGAAACCATGGAGCATGCCCTTGAGTTTGCTGAGACAGGGCATTTGGCAATTTCCACTTTGCATGCAAACAATGCCAATCAGGCGCTTGAGCGGATTGTTAACCTGTTTCCGGAGGAGCGCCGGCCACAATTATTAATGGGGCTCTCACAAAATTTACGTGCGTTTGTGTCCCAGCGGCTGGTGCCTACGGTCGATGGAAAGCGCTGCGCTGCTGTTGAAGTATTGCTCGGTACCAAAACTATTCAGGAGTTGATTTTTAAAAATCGCTTTACTGAAATTAAAGAGATTATGGAGAAATCGGAAAATCTCGGGATGCAAACTTTTGATGGCGCCATGTTTAAATTGTACATGGCCGGTAGAATCAGTTTTGACGATGCTATTGCCAATGCCGATTCACCCAACAACTTGCGTTTGCGTATCAAACTGGCAACGGATGGTGTCGCACCTGCAAAAGCAGAAACAGCAGCGGTGAAGCCCAGTGCAACAGCGGGTAGTTTTGGTGAATTGAGCTTGCAAAAAATTGATGAAGACGACGAAAACCAATGAGTGTAAAAACGATCGAGCAACTGCTTAAGCCCCATTCGATTGCGGTGATTGGTGCATCTAATCAACCCAACCGGCCGGGCAATGCTGTGATGCGCAATTTATTGCAGGAGCAGTTTGATGGCCCGATTATGCCAGTGACGCCGCACTATAAATCCGTTAATGGTGTATTGGCCTATCGCTCGATCGATGAATTACCCATAGTGCCCGATCTGGCGATTATTTGTACCCGCGCGACACGGGTGCCTGCCATTATTTTGCAGTTGGGGCGCAAAGGTACGCGCACGGCTATTGTGATTGCTGCGGGGTTGGATAATTTATTTACCGCGCAAGGCACTAACTTGCAGGAACAAATGTTGGCGATCGCCAAAGAGTGGGGCGTGCGAATTCTCGGCCCGGATTCACTGGGTATTCTGGTTCCTGCCTTGGGGTTAAATGCAAGTTACGCTCACATTAATGCGGCTCCGGGAAAAATTGCGGTGGTGTCACAATCATCGGCCGTGTGCGTTACCTTATTGGATTGGGCGCGCCGCCGCCGCATTGGTTTTTCACAATTTATTTCCTTGGGTGAGGGAGTTGATATTGATTTTGATGAGATATTGGATTATCTCGGGCGCGATGCACAAACCTCGGCAATTTTATTGTATATCGATGCGATTTATGATGGCCGCGCATTTATGTCAGCGGCGCGGGCCGCCTCTTTTAATAAACCGATATTGGTAATCAAGGCTGGTAGTTATACCGAAACCAGTCTATTAACCTCGCGTTTGCCCGTGGAAAAAATTGGCAATGATGCCGTGTATGATGCGGCATTTCGTCGCGCAGGTATGCTGCGCGTAGAGGACCTGCGCGAATTATTAGCCGCGGTGGAAACGCTGGCTAATGGCAAACCTATTTACAGTGAGCAATTGGTTATTATCGCTAACGGCAATGGCCCAAGTGCGATGGCAACTGATGCCTTGTTGCAGCGCGGTGGTCGCTTGGCTGTATTGGATGAAAAATTGGTCGAGCAAATTCAGCCCTTGATTCATTCGGGTGGCCGAGCAACAAATCCCATTAATTTATTGGGCGACGCCTCGCCAGAAACCTATCAAAAAGTGTTGCAGGTGATTTTGCAAAGCAATAGCGTGGATAATTTATTAATCATGCAAGCACCTTCCGCATTGACGCCCGGTGAGGTTTACGCCGATGCCATTATCAATACCTATAAACATTACACCGGCCGCAAACCCAATATTTTTTCCAACTGGATGGGTGAGGATGCGGCGCAAAATGCACGATTACGTTTTGCCGATGCGGGTATTGCATCTTTCCGTACTCCTGAAGGTGCTGTCGGTGCTTTTATGCACATGGTTCAGTACCGGCGCAACCAAAAATTATTATCAGAAACACCGGATTCCATTAGCGATAAGGTGCCTTATCAACCGCAGCAAGCGCAGCACATTGTGGCCCAGGTATTAGCGGAGGAGCGCGAGTTGTTGAAGCGTGATGAGGCGCTGCAATTCCTGGCGGATTACGGTATTAATACCGCCCCTTATTCTGTAGTAGATAAGACGGCAGCTGAATCGATACAAGGTGCGCACCCGCTGCGTATTGAAGTGCAACTTGATCCAGTATTCGGCCCGGTTATTTTATTGGGTGAGGCGGCCAGCCATTGGAGTATTCGCAGTAACGCTGTTGTTGCACTGCCGCCACTGAATATGGCACTGGCCCGTTACATGGTTATTCAGGCCTTGGCCGAGGGGAAAATTCGCGAGCGTGAAGGTTATGTGCCCTTGCATATGCCATCGCTCTGTTTATTGCTGACGCAAATCAGCCAAATAGTCATCGATCATCCTGCATTGCGCCGGTTATTAATTAATCCGGCCTTGGTTGCGGGCGAAACTATTTTGGTTGTAGATGCTGAGATTCATATCAGCGCAGAGAAAAATCCCTATCCGCTGGCGATCCGCCCCTATCCCAAGGAATTGGAAGAAGTGTTTTTGCTGCGTAATGAGCGCAGCGTGTTATTACGCCCCATTCGCCCTGAGGATGAATTAAATTTACAAGCCTTTGATAATTCGCAGAGTAAAGAGGATAGATACAAACGTTATTTTGCCGAGCTGCCGCAGTTTTCTCATGAGCAAATGGCACGATTAACGCAAATTGATTACGAGCGTGAGATGGCATTTGTCGCTGTTGCTAATAATGCGCAGGGGGATGAGGAAATTTTAGGTGTAGTGCGCGCGCAGCGTGATCCGGACAATACCTTTGCGGAGTTTGCGATGGCTATTCGCAGTGATTTGAAAGGTATAGGTTTGGGGTCGCGGATGTTGCAAAAAATGATTAATTACTCACGAGCGCAAGGCACGCAGCAATTAATCGGGTGCACTATGCTGGAAAATGCAGGCATGGCAAATTTGGCGCGCAAGCTGGGTTTTATGGTGAAGTACAATCGTGATGAAGGGCTGATTGATATGACGCTAACATTGTAAGCGTCATCGTAAAAACATCAGCAGGTTTGTAGTGGATTCAGGGTTGTAATTTTGCCAGCGCTTTAATGTGTGCAACAACACAGCGCCCCAATCCCAATAGGTCATATCCACCTTCCAGTGTCGATACTATACCGCGACATTGCTCATCCAGCGGCGTACTTTTACTCTCGTCCATGAGTGTGCGCAGTTGCTGGGTTATCCAGCCGTAATCCTGCTCTACCAAACTGATGGATGACATATCATCATCAATATAAGCATCAAAACCGGCTGAAATAAATATCATCTGTGGTTTAAATTGCGCTAACGCGGGTAGCCATTGTGTGCTGATCGCATCGCGAAACCCCTGGCTGCGGCATGTTGCAGCCAGGGGGGTATTAATAATGTGGGCAGGCACATCATCAATATTGGTGTGTGGATAAAACGGGTATTGGAAACTGGAGCAAAATAAAACGCGCGGGTCATTCATGAAAATGTCTTGCGTACCATTTCCATGGTGCACATCAAAATCAATAATAGCTACCCGTTGCAGTCCATGGTGTGCTAATGCATGGGCTGCAGCGACGGCTACATTATTAATAATACAAAAACCCATCGCGCGCGCGCGTTCTGCATGGTGACCCGGTGGGCGTACATTACAAAAGACTGCATCTGTTTTTCCATCCATGATCATATCCACACCCATAACCGCAGCACCTGCTGCATGACGTGCGGCAGTATAGGTATCGGGCGATAAATACACATCATCGGCAAAAGCATGAATACTATGCCCAGGAATTGCCGCCGCTATTTTTTGTAAATGCTCTTGTGTGTGAACACGTAATAGCTGCTCGTCAGTTGCTGCAACTGCATCGCGGTAATACAACAAACCATCAATACCGTTGGCCATGAGTTGATTGTTGATAGCATCCAAGCGCGCAGGGCACTCAGGATGATTGGTTGGCATTTGGTGTAAGTGACAACTGGGGTGACTAATCAGCGTAGCGATCATAAAAGGGATGCAATGGGTTGGTGATGTAGTGAACCGTTTTTTAGTCTAAAGCCAAACGTGTACTTTGGCGATATATTAGTAAGCCGTTCGCGCATATAAAAAGCGAAAATATTTATTTCCGCTTTTTATATTGCGATTGATGAGATGATTAGAAGGCCCAGTTAGCTTGCACACCGATAATATTGACATCCGCATCAAACGAACCTTCAACATGATGACCGGTGAGTGGATTGGTATTGTTGATATGTGCTTTATCAACTTTTATATGGCTATAACCCACATCAATCGATGTGGCTGGTGAAAAGGCGTAATTAAATCCTGCGCTAAGCCATAAGCGATCCTGATCTGGAATTCGTGGGTTTACCAGAGTGGGATTGGTTTGTGGTGCAGCATCAATCGCTGCACCAAAGCGCCAACTCCAGGGGCAATCGGATTTGTGGGTAAACCCAAGGGCGTAGCGCATAGTGTCTTTGTAATGCAATTCCAGTGTGTTAATGACGCGATTATTGTTGCTATTAATCACATCGACACTTTGGATTTTGCTCCATTCAGTCCAGGCAATATCAGCGTGAATCCACCAGTAGTCGCTCAATTGTTGTGAACCGCTGAGGGTAATGGTGTCTGGCAAGCGCAAACGTGCTTCAGCATCGCCAGCTACTGCCGCCAAAGATGCTGCACAAATAGTTCCGGTAGTAGGCGCAGGTGGTGCACCGGTAGGAAAGCCGGCATTGGGGCTGCACAAGGCATTCAATGAAAAACGTGCATCGCCTTGCAGATCAAATTCAGCGCCCTGACGCCATATGAGTCCAAGGCTTGTATGCGCTGTCGGCTTGTAATAAAGGCTCAGGTCCGCGGCAACGCTATCATCATCACCAGTAATTTTTGCACTGCTATCTGTGGCGGGCGAAGGCGCTACACCTAATGTTGAATCAAGCTTGCTTTCCAGTGTGACATCTGCGCGTTGATAGCTAACCCCCAAGCCTGCCGACCATGCATCAGTTAATACAACCCCGGCCACAGCATGAATATTAACAACTTCCAGTTTGCTGTGAGTGGCGAGGTAGCGCCCGTACCAGTCGTCGTCATAGTCACTGGCCAAACCATAGGGCGCATTTATGCCCAAGCCAAGAGTGACTCGCTCCGACAGTGGATGCACATAATAAATATTGGGCACATAGCCGACTTCATCCGTTTTTCCGGTGACGCCATTGGTGTTTGAATTTTCATTGTGGAAGGTCGATTGGGTAAAAATGGCATTGCCTGCCACCGTGAGTGCTGGCGCTTTTAATTCAACAATGCTGGCGGGATTAAAAAAAACATTGCTGGCATCAGAAACATCCGACGCAGTACCTGCAAAGGCTTTGCCCAGATGTGCTGGACTTTGTTCGAGAATTTGAAAGGACGCCGCGAATGTTGTCGCGGGAATTGACATCAGTGAAAATAATAAGGCGCTGGTAGAAAATAATGTAGCAGGTGCTGAAATAATGCGGGCCGTTGATGGTGCTTTTGGAAATATATGAATGGTCATAAATGCCTCCTGAGCTTTGCAATGATCCTCACGTAACGCAATGTAAGTGTAGACTGCAACATCAAGAGACGCTTGATAAAGACAAATTGGCTGTCACCCGCAACAAATATTGCAAGTGACAGCCAGTTTATTTATTGCTCGCGAGCAATTGCGCGATAGGCGATATCGGTGCGATAAAAAATGCCGTTCCAACTAATTTTTTGTGCCAGCTGATAAGCGCGTTGCTGTGCTTCCAATACGCTGTCACCCAATGCAGTTGCACAGAGTACGCGACCACCATTAGTCACTGTATTGCCATCTTTTATGGTGGTGCCTGCGTGGAAAACTTTTTCACCGGCGATTTCACTGGTTGGCAAACCGGAAATAATATCGCCTTTGTTATAAGCCTCCGGATAGCCACCAGCGGCGAGCACAACACCGACAGATGCACGCGAATCCCAATTAGCAGTGGTGTTATCCAAATCGCCTTTCAGTGCGGCCAAACACAGTTCAACCAAATCCGATTGCAAACGCAACATAATGGGTTGTGTTTCTGGGTCGCCAAAACGGCAGTTGTATTCAATGACTTTCGGATTGCCTGCCGCATCAATCATTAAGCCCGCATACAAAAAACCAACGTAGGTATTACCTTCTGCTGCCATACCATTGACGGTAGGATAAATGATTTCTTTCATCACACGCTCATGTACCTCTGGTGTGACTACAGGTGCTGGCGAGTAAGCGCCCATACCTCCTGTGTTGGGGCCAGTATCGCCATTGCCAACACGTTTGTGATCCTGACTGGTCGCCATTGGCAATACATGCTTGCCATCCACCATCACAATAAAGCTGGCTTCTTCACCGGCGAGGAATTCTTCAATAACTACACGGCAACCAGCATCGCCAAACGCGTTACCAGAGAGCATATCGCGCACGGCCTCTTCAGCTTGTTGCAAGGTTTCAGCAACAATGACGCCTTTACCTGCGGCAAGGCCATCGGCCTTGATAACAATCGGTGCGCCTTTCTCACGCAAGTAGGCGAGGGCAGGTTCCACTTCGATAAAGTTTTGGTAATCCGCCGTAGGAATTTTGTGGCGAGCAAGAAAATCCTTGGTGAAAGCTTTGGAGCCTTCCAGCTGAGCGGCGCCTTTGCTGGGGCCAAAGCACAACAAATTGCGCGCTTGAAAATAATCCACCACGCCTGCTACCAGCGGAACTTCTGGACCGACAATGGTTAAGCCGACATTATTATTTTCCGCAAACTGGGCGAGGGCTTCAAAATTCAAAACGTCGATAGCCACGTTTTCCAATTTGGGTTCCAGCGTTGTACCGGCATTGCCGGGCGCGACAAATACTTTTTCTACTTGTGGGCTTTGTGCGGCTTTCCAGGCGAGTGCATGTTCGCGGCCGCCGTTGCCAATAATTAATAGGTTCATAGTTCAATCCAAACAATTTACATCGCAAAATAAAAACTCCCGCAATGCGGGAGTGGCGAAAATTAATGGCGGAAGTGACGCATACCGGTAAATACCATCGCCATGCCATGTTCGTTGGCAGCGGCAATTACTTCTTCATCGCGCATTGAACCACCGGGTTGAATTACGGCGGCGATACCCACTTTAGCCGCGTTGTCGATGCCGTCGCGGAAGGGGAAGAATGCATCGGAAGCCATGACTGATCCGGCAACCTGCAGGCCAGCATGTTCCGCTTTAATGGCGGCGATACGTGCAGAGTTCACCCGGCTCATTTGGCCAGCGCCAACGCCGATAGTCTGTGAGTTTTTGGCGTAGACAATAGCATTGGATTTAACAAACTTGGCGACCTTCCAAGCGAACAATAAATCGCGCAGTTCGTCTTCCGTAGGAACGCGTTGCGTGACGATTTTTAAATCTGCAGCGGTGATCATGCCGTTATCGCGGTCTTGCACTAACAGGCCGCCGTTGACGCGTTTGTAATCCAATCCTGCAAAACGTTCGGTGCCCCATTCGCCACAAGCGAGCAGGCGTACATTTTGTTTGGCTTTTACCACCTCAATGGCTTCGGCAGAAACGCTGGGTGCAATAATCACTTCAACAAACTGACGCTCAACAATGGCTTGTGCGGTGGCCGCATCCAGCTCGCGGTTGAACGCAATAATGCCACCGAAGGCAGATTCAGTATCGGTAGCGTAGGCGAGATCGTAGGCATCTTTAATATTGGCTGCCACCGCAACACCGCAAGGGTTTGCATGCTTCACAATCACACACGCAGGTTCAGTGAAACATTTAACGGTTTCCAGTGCGGCGTCAGTATCGGCTACGTTGTTGTACGACAGCTCTTTACCTTGTAATTGTTTGGCGGTAGCAATGCTCGCTTCCTGCGGATTTTTTTCCACATAAAACGCGGCTTTTTGATGTGGGTTTTCGCCGTAACGCATTTCTTGTGCTTTGATAAATTGGCTGTTGAAGGTGCGAGGGAAATCGGCACTGCCACCTTCTACCAAACGGCCAAAATAATTGGCAATAGCACCATCATAAGCAGCGGTGTGCTCGTAGGCTTTAATTGCCAGGTTGAAACGGGTTTTTAATGAGGTGCTGCCATTGTTGGCTTGCATTTCCGCAAGAATGGTGGCGTAGTCTGATGCGTTAACAACAATGTTGACGTGGGCGTGGTTTTTAGCCGCTGCGCGCACCATGGTTGGGCCGCCGATATCAATATTTTCTACGGCGTCTTCCAGTGAGCAATTTTTGTTGGCGACTGTTTTTTCAAAGGGATAGAGGTTTACGACAACCATATCAATGGCATTGATGCCATGTTCGCGCATGATGGCTTCATCGGTACCGCGACGCCCCAAAATGCCACCGTGTACTTTCGGGTGCAGGGTTTTAACGCGACCATCCATCATTTCCGGGAAGCCGGTGTAGTCAGAGACTTCAATAGCAGGGATCTTGTTGTCGGTCAGCAATTTGAAGGTGCCGCCGGTTGATAAAATTTCCACGCCTTGGGCGTGCAGGGCTTGGGCAAATTCAACAATGCCGGTTTTATCAGACACGCTAATAAGCGCGCGTTTTACTGCAACAAGATCGGAAGTATTGGACATACACTGTTCCTGTAAAATTGATGATGTAAAAGTGAAAGGTAGAAAAAATAAAATTCGCTAAAAAGCAAAAGGGGTGGAAACGAATCACCACCCCTTTTTTGATTTGCGCCAGGTTTTTTTGAGGTTCCCAGTGCGCTGTAAAAATTACAGCAGACCGTATTGCTTTAATTTTTTACGCAGTGTGCCACGGTTTAGGCCCAACACTTGTGCGGCGCGGGTTTGATTGTGACGGGTGTACTTCAATACGATTTCCAGCATAGGTGCTTCCACTTCGGCCAGAACCATTTCGTACACGTTGCTAACGTCTTGGCCGTCGAGGTGTTTGAAATAGTTTTCAACGGCTTGCTCTACGCAGCCGCGCAGCGATTGAGCTTGTACTGGTTGAGTGGGGGCAGCTTGTGCTGGAGTTGCATCAGCAAAGAAAGTTGCAGTATTCATGCGGCTTTTTCCTCTTTCGTAAGCAGCTGTTCAAAGAAATTTTGAATGCTGGTTTGTTGTTCTTCTGCGTTATCTATAGCGTTAAAGGTTTTGCGAAAAATTTCGCTGCCTGGGACCGTTTGCAAGTACCAGCTCACGTGTTTGCGAGCGATACGCGGGCCCATAAACTCACCATAAAAACGGTATAACTCGCGCAGATGGGTAGATAAAATATCCCTGACTTCTATCAGGGATGGTTCAGGTAATTGCTCACCGGTTTGCAGGTAATGTGCAATCTCCCGGAAAATCCACGGGCGCCCTTGGGCCGCTCGTCCAATCATCACCGCTGCCGCTCCGGTGTAATCCAACACGGTTTTGGCTTTGTGTGGTGAATCTATATCGCCATTGGCAAATACCGGAATCTTCACGGCATTGACTACACTGGCGATAGTGTCGTATTCGGCTTGGCCAGCAAAGGCGTCGGCGCGGGTGCGACCATGAAGAGCAAGGGCTTGTATACCTGCATCTTCAGCGATGCGTGCAATACGCACCGCATTGCGTTCTTCGTTGCTCCAACCAGTGCGAAACTTCAGGGTGACGGGAATGTCCACCGATTTCACTACTGTCTGCAAAATATCGGCGACCAACTGCTCGTCTTTCAATAGCGCTGAGCCAGCCGCTTTTTTACATACTTTTTTAGCAGGGCAGCCCATGTTGATGTCGATAATCTGGGCGCCATTCGCGGCATTTAAGCGCGCCGCTTCGGCGATCATGTCCGGATCACCGCCCGCGATTTGCACTGCTATCGGTTCGGCTTCGCCGGTATGATCCATCCGCAAGCTACTTTTACGACTCCCCCATAAGCTGGCATCGGCGGTGAGCATTTCCGAAATCACCAAGCCCGCGCCCAGAGAGCGACACAATTGACGAAACGGCCGATCAGTAACGCCTGCCATAGGCGCGAGAATCATCTGGCTGTCGATAGTGTAGGGGCCGATACTAAACACGTGGTTGGTTTGCAGTGATCGAGTTGTCGTTGTTGCGGTCATACCGGAAACTCCGGCGTTAGCCTGAGCAAGTCAGCACAAAAATTGAGCTGTTGGCCTGCGTTAAAGGGGCGCCATGATACCCGTTTGGGGTGGGGTTGGGAACGCAAAAAACGCAAAAAACGGTGTTTTTTTGAGCGATAAAAACAGGCTTTTTTAGTGATATCGGGTTGCAAAAAAAGCAGATTTGGGGCAGCGGCTGGGCTGGAGTGGTTTTTAGTTGTTCATCCCCATCAGTTTGATCCCTATGAGGTAAAGCTGCGCCCCCGGTTGTTGCTTTTTGTACAGTGAGGGCGCAAGTCGTGTGTTGTTACTGTTGTGGGATGTGAATGCGGTAGTTCACTGCCTCGGCGCCCGGGTCCACTATATCGAGGGTGATATAGACTTTTTGGTTTTGCGGCATCAGATCCCTGCCTGCCAGCTCACCGCCCAAGTAATCCTTCGGGGTAAAGCGCCGTGAGGCGACCAGATTGTCATCCAGATCGCTGAATACGAGGACCAGATCCGGAAAGGGTTGATCGAAAGGAGCACCGTTAATAATCATCACATCAACCGCCAGTGCATTCTCGGCATCGGGGTGTTCGCGCACAACCAGGTTGGAGGTGGTGATTTGGCGGGTATCCACCAGTGTGGGGAGTTCACAGCCAAGGTAAGGGCAGGCAAATAGATAGGCGGTGCGATAGGGTTCAATACGACTCAGGGAATCGAACTTGAACCAGGCTATCTGCACGGCGAGTGTAATCAGTCCGATCAGGCTTAAGGTTGCCCATAATTTGCGTTGATACCAGCGGCGCATACTTTTGGCTGTAAATTCGATCGGCGCGGGAATGATGTTCATCAATAGCGCGGCGCGAGATCCGTCGTAGGCGCGGATTTTGGGTTGGGTTTTCACCTGGCGCTTGTGCGCGTCATCGCTGGGTGGTGTTTCTGCGTCAATGCCAGTGTCGGTATTGATTGCTTCATCGAGTGGTGTGGCCGATGGTTGAAACCCTTGGTGATCGGGAATCTTCGCCAGTTCTTCACTGAGTATAAATTCATCTGTTGCGGTCGAGGCCTGACTCTCGGTTTCATCCACAAGGCTGAATACTAGCCCCGGTGTTGCAGGTTTACTGTCGCCAGGGAAGTTATTGTCGGATGGCGCAGGTGTTACAGCATGGCTGGCAAGCAGTGCCTCATCGGCCAGCTCCTCATCGGACTTGGGGCGAGCTACACCTAATTGCGGCACAGTCTCCTCTTCATCAATCAGCATTTCTGCCCAGGATTCATCCGCCTCTTTGTGTTGTTTGTCGTCGCTGTCATTATCGGGGCGAATCTTACGCTCAAACAGAGACACGTCCGTCGTTGGCTTTACGTCTATATCCATAAAGCTGTCGAATTCGTACTTGCTGTCCTCGGCCAGCGGCTCCTCCATGTCGTCGCTAATAAGAATGTCATCACCATCATCCAGAGTGATGGGCTTGATGATTTTTCGTACGGCGACCGGTTTTTCGGGGATGGGTGGCTGTTGTTGCAGTGTGTGTAAATCCGGCTTTTTCAGCGTCACATTGGACGACTCTGACGCGGCTTTTGGTTGCACTGGCTGCTGTGCGTTTGGCGTGTTTGGTGGTGTAGTTGTATTGATAGCACGTGGAGTTGCGCTCGGTGTAATCGCTGGTATCGTGCGTTTGGGTGTGTCAATTTGTGCTGGTGCTGGTGCTGGTGCTGGTGCGGCGACAGGTGGTGTATTTGGCTTCACAGCAACCAGATATTCCTGCGCCTTGAACACGTTCAGGCAAGAACCGCAGCGCACTGCACCCTTCGCGGTTTGCAGCTGGCTTTGGGTTACACGAAATGCAGTTTCACATTTTGGGCAACGGGTGATCATTGGGTTGCTGGCAGAGGTCATGTCTATGGGCTCTTAAACCTGTCGAAGTAATCAGCGAGATTGCACAGTGTAGCTTTTCGCGAGCTATGCGGTAAATTGCGACGCGCGCGCCAGCCAGGGTTGTCGCGTCGCAATGCCAACTATCTCACCTTTGTGGCCGTCAGGCGTACCCATTCTTCTTGTTCGGCGACAGGATCAAATTCAAACCAGGGTTCATAGGCCGCCATCACTGATTTTGCTTGAATCGCCAGTATGCCGGATAGGCAGAGCTTGCCGCCTACTTTGGTCATGGCATTCAGTGCGGGAGCCAATTCGGCCAGTGGGCCAGCGAGAATATTGGCTAGCATGACATCCACCTGACCTTTGGGGCAGTTTGGCGGTAAATAGACGGGCATGGCATCCGCCGGTAAATGATTGCGTTTGGCGTTTTCGGTGGTGGCGAGTAGTGCTTGTGGGTCGATGTCTACGCCGATCACGCGCTTGGCGCCTAACAGCAGGGTGGCAATGCCCAAAATGCCTGAGCCGCACCCATAGTCGACGACGTCAAGCCCTTTAAAATCCTGTTGATCAATCCACTGCATGCACAGGAAAGTGGTTGGGTGGGTACCGGTACCAAATGCCAGGCCGGGGTCAAGCATCAGGTTTACCTTGTCCGGTTCCGGCGGCTGTTGCCAGCTGGGGCAAATCCATAGGCGCTCACCGCAGCGAATAGCATGGTAGTTGGTCATCCATTCGCGCTCCCAGTCTTTGTCTTCCAGTTGTTCCCAATAGTGCTCAGGCAATGGGTTGCCAAAGCGCCGCTCAGCAATGGCGATGGTCTTGGCGGTATCAATTTCTGCATCGAACAGGCCGGTGATTTTGACGCTGTCCCACAGTGGTGTCTCGCCCAAACCGGGTTCCAGAATGGGTTGATCTGCGTTGTCTTGCAGTGTGACTGAGGCGGCACCGCAGGCCAATAGTGAATCCTCAAGGGATTCGGCGTAGCGGCGTGTACTGATGATTTTGAGTTGCAGCCAGGGCATAGACTTCTGCTCTTGGTGAAAAAAGATGTGCTCTTGGTCGAGGTGAATGCAAAAGGGCGCGATAAATCGCGCCCTTTTGGTCAATCGGCTGATATTACTCGGCCAATTTCTTTTCCAGGTAGTGAATGTTTACACCACCTTTGCGGAATTCGGTATCGCGAACCAACATTTGCTGTAGCGGGATGTTGGTGCGAATACCATCCACAATTGTTTCATCCAGCGCGTTGCGCATACGGTTCAGGGCGATCTCGCGGGTATCACCGAAGGTGATAATTTTGGCGATCATTGAGTCGTAGTTGGGCGGCACTGTGTAGCCGTTGTAGAGGTGAGAATCCACCCGTACACCCAAGCCACCGGGGGCATGGAAACCTTTTACCAGGCCGGGGCAGGGCATAAAGGTTTTGGGGTCTTCGGCGTTGATGCGGCATTCAAATGAGTGGCCGCGAATGACTACATCGGATTGCTTGTAGGACAGCGGCAAACCGGAGCAAACGCGAATTTGCTCTTTGATCAAATCGATGCCGGTTACCATTTCCGATACTGGATGTTCCACCTGGATACGGGTGTTCATCTCGATAAAGTAAAAACGTCCGTCTTCGTACAGGAACTCAAAGGTTCCTGCGCCTTTGTAGCCAATATCAATACAGGCTTTAACGCAGGCGGCATAAGTCTCTTCGCGTACGTCTTGCGGAATGCCGGGTGCAGGTGCTTCTTCCAATACTTTTTGGTGGCGGCGTTGCAGTGAGCAATCGCGATCACCCAAGTGAATGGCGTGCCCCTGGCCGTCAGACAGGATCTGAACTTCCACGTGGCGTGGGTTCTGCAGGAATTTTTCCATGTACACAGTGCCATCGCCAAATGCGGCTTTGGCTTCGCCCTGAGTGACGTGGATGGAGCTGATTAATGCGGCTTCGGTGTGTACCACGCGCATACCGCGACCACCGCCACCGGCAGCTGCCTTGATGATGATGGGATAGCCAATGCGTTTGGCGATTTTCATGCACTCTTCCGGGTCATCCGGCAGCGGGCCATCGGAGCCGGGAACGGTGGGAACACCAGCTTTTTTCATTGCCTTGATGGCTTCAACCTTGTCGCCCATCATGCGGATAACCGCTGGGTCCGGGCCGATAAAGGTAAAGCCGCTGTTTTGCACGCGCTCGGCAAAGTCAGCATTTTCCGCCAGAAAGCCGTAGCCGGGGTGTACCGCTTCGGCGTCGGTGATTTCCATGGCCGCGATAATCGCAGGCACATTGAGGTAGCTTTTGGGTGACGGGTTTGGCCCGATACACACCGATTCATCCGCAAGGCGAACGTGTTTCAAATCGCGGTCAACCTGGGAGTGCACGGCAACAGTCTTGATGCCCAACTCTTTGCAGGCGCGCAATACGCGCAGCGCGATTTCGCCACGGTTGGCGATCAAAATTTTATCGAACATAAACCAATTCCTCAGCGATTAGTGAATAGGTCGCCTGTGTTAAAACAGTGAGGCGACAGCCACAACAAATGGTTAGGCAATAGTCACTAAAGGCTGGTCAAATTCAACGGGGCTGCCGTCTTCAACCAGAATGGCTTCAATCACACCGGCTTTATCGGCTTCGATCTGGTTCATCATTTTCATGGCTTCAATAATGCAAATCACATCGCCTGCTTTAACGTGCTTGCCTACTTCAATAAATGACGGCGAGCCTGGGCTTGGTGAGCGGTAAAAGGTGCCGACCATAGGTGATTTCACCAGATGGCCAGAGGGTACTGCAGGTGCTGGCGCCGCTGCAGGGGCTGCTGCTACGGGAGCTGTCGGTGCAGCAGGTGCTGGTGCAGCGGGTGCGGCAAAACCTTGCGGTGCAGTGAAGTATTGGGTGGTGCCACTGTTGCGTGCGATACGCACAGATTCTTCGCCCTCTTTGATTTCCAGCTCGCCGATGTTGGATTCTTCCAGCAGCTCGATCAGTTTTTTAATTTTGCGAATATCCATAGTGTCCTCTTTGGCAACATAGGTTGAAGGTTGATATTGGTTGTTGGCCTGATAAATAAAAGCGCTATTTGATCAGGGTAAAAGCAGCTTGCAGCGCCAGGTCATAGCTTGTGGCGCCAAATCCACAGATGACGCCTTGGGCGACATCGGAGAAATAGGAGTGATGACGAAAAGCCTCGCGTTTGTGCACGTTGGATAAGTGAACCTCGATAAACGGAATATCTACACCCAGTAATGCATCGCGCAAGGCAACGCTGGTATGGGTAAAGGCGGCTGGGTTGATAATAATGAAATCAACCCCTTCCTTGCGGGCATCGTGAATGCGATCAATGAGTTCGTATTCCGCATTGCTTTGCAGGGTTTGCAAGTGATGACCTGCATCAAGTGCAGTTTGGGTGAGCTTGCGATTAATGTCTTCCAGTGTGGTGGCTCCATAGATGCCTGGTTCGCGCAGCCCCAAAAGGTTCAGGTTGGGGCCGTGAAGTACCAAAATGGTTGCCATTGACTGTGATCCTGCAGTGATATTCTGTTTTTGTGCGCGAAATCACCAATGTCGGGTGAGTGTCGGCCTGTCTGGATTTAAATGTGACAAGAGTTTGCCGCAAAAACCCTGATCTGTCCACGATAGCAGCGAAATTTTGTTGAGTTGGCAGAAAATGCCTGCATGATTGAAGAAGTTAGTCGTGGTGATACTAAAAAGCGGCACTTAAATAACACTTTTGCAGGATTATCCCCGCATCATGCCCTCACGATAGCGGCACAATGCGAGAAGTTGTGTAAATTTGTCGCCAAAAGAGCCTAAAATCGCCAAAAAGTAAAAATTTATAGGTTATTTTCGCCTTTCAGTGTGCGGATTACCAAATCCTTGGTGAGTAGTTGCGGCAATATTTGACCCTTGCCTGTGTGATTAGCGGGAAACCAAAGGTATAAAGGCACTCCGCTGCGGCCATATTCTTGCAGTAATTCGGTGATTTTCGGGTCCGTATTGGTCCAATCGCCTTTTATTGTTGCCACATTAAGTGCGTCGAATACGGCTTCTACGGCGGGTGTGTCTAATGCAATACGTTCGTTGGCAAGGCATGTCAGGCACCAATCGGCGGTGAGGTTTACAAATACCGGGCGGCCCTGGCTGCGTAAATCAGCTAATAACTCGGGGCTATAGGCTTGCCAGCGTCCTTGTTGTTGCGCCTGATTATTGAGCGCTGGTGTTTGGAAAATAAGTGCCAGTGCAGCAATCCAACTGGCGGCGATAGCCAAGCGGCGCAACCAAAGCCAGAGGCCTGCGGCATGGCGTCCTTGTAGCCAACAACCAAAGGTAATCAGGACTGCACCAATACACAGGCTGGCCATACCATTAACGCCAGTTTGGCGTCCGTAAACCCAGAGCAACCAAATTGCGCTCAGGTAAAGAGGGAAGGCGAGCACTTGTTTTAAATTGTCCATCCAGGCGCCGGGTTTGGGCAGGCGATTGGCCAGTGTCGGCAGGTAACACAGCAGTAATAGTGGCAGCGCCATACCAAAACCCAGTGCAGCAAAAATGGCGATGCAAACCAGTGCTGGTTGTGTCAGGGCAAGCCCGAGGGCGGCGCCCATGAAGGGGGCTGTACAGGGGCTGGCAACAACGGCTGCCAGCACGCCGGTAAAAAAGGAGCCACTCAAGCCGGATTTCTGCGTCAGTTGTTGGCCTGCTCCCATCAAGCTGCCGCCAAAGTGAATCAGGCCGGACATGCTCAATCCCATCACAAAGAATAAATAGGTGAGTGCGGCTATTAGCCCCGGTGACTGCAGTTGGAAGCCCCAGCCCACAGCTTCGCCCCCTTTGCGCGCCAAAATCAGGGCGATGGCAAAACCGACAAAGCACACCACAATACCCAGGGTGTAAACCCAGCCGTGCACTGCCAGTCTGCTGCGGTCAGCAGCGGCGAGGCTCATCACTTTGATCGATAACACCGGAAACACGCAGGGCATCAGGTTCAGGATCATTCCACCTAGCAGGGCGAGAAGCATCGCAAATAACCAGCCAGTATTAGTCGTGGACGGCGGTGCGTTTATGGTGGCGGGCGTAGTTGAGGCGGTGGATGCGGTAACAGATTGTTCGGTCACGCTGAGCATTGCCGGATCGACAAGCAGGGTGATTTTTTGTGGTGGATAGCACAGACCTGCATCAGCGCAGCCCTGGTATTCTGCTTTCAAGGTAAAAGCGTGTTGGATCTGGCTGATATCAAATGTTGCCGTCACTTCGTGGTAGTGCACCATGGTTTCGCGTTCAAACAGCTCGTCGTACTTCATTTTGCCCATGCTGTAAGCAGGGCTTAGCGAAACAGGTTGGTCGGCTTTAAATTTGAAGCGCTCTTGGTACAGGTAGTATTTGTCGGCGATGGCCCAGTGTAATGTGAGCTGCTCGCGCGTTATCTGGAAGTCGGGTTTAAATGCCTCAGCAACCGGCAAGAATTCATCCTGGGCACCCAGCAGGCTGGTAGTGCTATTGAGGCTGGTGTTTTTGGCAAAAGGGTCGGCGGCATAGCCCGGTGTCGCGAAGGCGATGAGGCTGACGATCAGTAATGCCACGGCCTTGGCGTAGCCTGAGAATCCTGAAAATAAGTGACGAGTCTTATGCATGGATAAAGTATCTTGATCAAAATGGTTGGAGAGTGCCCGGTTCAGGTGTCCTTAAGCGCGACTTACAGTAACATACGCAGCTTTCTAGACAATTGGTATTCGCAATCATTTTACGTGATGTGCGATTTTTCTTTCGCAACACAGAACTCATCTTTCAACACAGAGAAAAGGCTTTATGTTTAATCTTGTTGGTCGCGCTGCGTTATTCATGGCAATGGTGTTTAGCCTGAGTGCCTGTCAGCTTCCGTTTTATGCTAATCAGAAAAAACCGGCCCCCGTTGCCCCAGCGCCAGTTCCGCCGCCCGCACCAGTGATCACCAAAGAGCAGCAGCTCATTCGCATGCTTCTGCTGAATGGTGAATACACTCTGTCGCGCGATCAACTCTTAACCCCGGCTAACGACAACGCCTACGACTTTTTCCGTGCGGTGCTAAAGCTCGACCCTAACAACCAACGTGCTAAGGGCGGCCTTCAAGGCATAGTGATGCGTTATGTGGATTTGGCTCGTCAGGCCGCCGCTCGCGGCAACTATACCCAAGCCACCACTATGCTCAATAATGCCCGTATTGTTGACCCAAATAACCTGCTAATAAAAGAAGTGTCTGTTGCGCTTACTGAACAAATTAAATCCGCACCACCTGTGCAACCCTATCGCGGCGGCGCCAACGAATTTTTGCTGGAAGCCAGTCTGCTGGGTAAGGATGATCCGCAAATCCTGGCGCGCTTGAGTGAAATCGCGCAAAAACTTAAAGCCACTGACAGTCTGGCAATGATTATTGCGCGCACCGATGTGGAAGGGCGTTGGATCTACCAAAAAATGCGCGACGCAGTGCCGGGCTACCGTGTGCGTGGTGATATCAAATTGGGTAGTCCGCCACGTGTACAGTTAGTGCCGTCCGCACAATAATCGAAACCCAATAAAAGTAGGCTATAACTATTTTTATTGGGTTTTAATGTTTCTACTCCAAATCAGATAATTTGCCTTTAAGGTGATTTAGCTCTGTCTTTTTTGTGAAATCAGCAGTTTCTTTTCTGTTTCACATGAATATGCTGTGTGCGATTCAGTGCAATCCGATTATGAAGAAATTCTACAAAAAGCTCGTCGAGCAGGGTAAGCACAAGAAGGTTGCGCTTACGGCCTGCATGCGAAAAATGGTGACGATTTTAAATGCCATGGTGCGCGATAACTGCGAGTGGCAGGCTAGCTAAATTTGCGCCGTAGGTATTGATTTTCTACCACAGTCGCTTGTTAGTTTTTGGTAATGACAACGGTAGCGGGCAATGGAAGAGTTTTCCCCCAAGGACCATTTTTGCAACCATTAACCCACATAGTAATTTTTTTATCTGATGAAAATGCCGCTAGAGCAGTACTAAACATTAAATTGTAGTTATTCGGATAATCTGATTTCCATAAAATCACTTTGTCGAATTCTTGGCATCCTTCATGAGCTATAGGGGTATTTAGATATAAGGTAAAGAAAGTATCTGACACTTCTATTTGGCTGATTAATACAGGACCAACATAGATCCCAGCCGAAGCATAGCAAGAGATAATTAATAAAAAAACGCTAAATAGATATTTCATTTTCCTTTACTCTGAATGAAAACTAACGCCGTGCTCAACGGCAGTTTGTAAGTTGTGGTTTTTTGGATTACTTTTGCGCAGCAAAACCACAAAACCGCGACTTAAATTCTGTCCAGTGGAGCGAAGCGGAACGATGTTTGACCACTTTGTTATGTGTGCTCTTGATTTAAAACAACAACACCTTGTGCATTAACCTCATAGTCTGACTGCCCTGAGGATATTTGCGAAATAATTTCAGGATCTTTTCCGCCGTAACGAATGTCATGAATTGGGCAAAGATTAACTACCTTAATTGCTAATTCAAGCTCGGCCTGCGATTCAGGCTGCTTAAAAAAATATGTTTGCCACCGGCGGTCATTAGTGTTTTTTAACAGTGAAGTTGCAAATTCTTCTGGCAAGCCGCAACCGCAATCACAACCAATATCCACTGTGTAGAATGGGCCAGAACAGTTTTCTTTTGCTCTATTCGGATGTAAATAATAGTTCATGCTAGATTTCACATAACGTTAAGCACAACGGCAGTTTGTAAGTTGTGCGTTGTGGAATACTTTTGCGAAGCAAAACCACATAAGCGCGACTTACAAGCTGTCCAGCCACGCAGTGGTGTGTTGCTGCGCCTTGTATGATTGATTTCACCAGTTTTCTTATCATTCCTAAAGCGATAAGGTGGAGCCCATACCTGCAGCAACAGGTATTCAGCAAGGTAGCCCGGTGCAGCGCCGGAACCGAATTATCGAGTCCGTTAACAAGCGTGGGCGCCTTGCTGATTCTACTTTTAACTCGAACAGTCGAATGGGCTCCGAGCCCGAATGTAGCAAGGGTGAGTTATGAATACAACTACCGCCGCACACATTGATCGTAGTGAAAGAAATGTAGGGATCGACATTGGAAAAAGCACACTGGATGTCTGCATTTTCGAGCTCGATGTTTATTTGCAGTACCCCAATGCCACGGAAGGGATTCGTGAATTAATCAAAAAGCTATCGCGCTACAAGCTCACGCGCATTCTGGTTGAGGCAACCGGTGGCTACGAAAGAGGTTTGGTGGAAGCCTGCGCCGAAAGGGAATTACCGGTGATTATTGTCCAGCCGACCCAGGTTCGTCAGTTTGGTAAAGCACAAGGTGTTTTTGTCAAAACCGATAAAATTGACTCGCGGCTCATTGCACAGTTTGGTGCTATTTTGAAGCCGGAGCCAAGGCCGCTTAACAGCAAAAAAGTCCGTTATATCAGGGATTTACTCTCACGCAAGCGCCAGCTAAATGAGATACGGACGCAAGAATTAAACCGTCAGCACAAAGCGCCTTCGATTCTTACAGCAACCCATAAACGTTTGCTTAAGGTGCTGGACAAAGAAATTGAAAGCATCAACAAGCTGCTCGCCGAAGTGGTTAGTGAAGTCACGGAATGGCAGCGCACGTATGAAATTCTGAGCTCGGTACCGGGCGTCGGTGATGGCGTTACCTTTACGCTGTTGGGAGAGTTACCTGAACTGGGTCAACTATCGCCACGCAAAATAGCAGCGCTTTGTGGGCTTGCGCCATACAATCGTGACAGTGGCATCATGAAAGGCCGACGCCGAATCAAAGGCGGTCGTGCACCGATCCGCACGGTGTTATACATGGCGATGCTGAGTGCGATTCAGTGCAATCCGATTATGAAGAAATTCTACAAAAAGCTCGTCCAGCAGGGTAAGCACAAGAAGGTTGCGCTTACGGCCTGCATGCGAAAAATGGTGACGATTTTAAATGCCATGGTGCGAGATAATTGCGAGTGGCAGGCTAAGTAAATTTGCGTCGTAGGTATTGATTTTTTACCACAGTCGCTTGTTAGGCTTTTACCAGGACACAATACCTTTCGAGTTTTTTGGATAACTTTTGTCAATTTGCTCATAAAGTACTACGTTGTCATTATTAGAGATTTTCGTTGCGGACACCCAAACGCCATAAATTTTTTTAAGCCTCAACTCTTGAATAAAACTTCCGTTCCTCGCAGTAAAAAAAATGTTGTATGACTGCTCAGGCTCACTTTCCAACTTCCACTGTTGGACGAGCCTTACATTTGAAGAAGTCATATTTCCCAAATTTATATTGGTGTCTGTATAACCAAGTGTAGCTAGAGAGAATTTTGTTTTAACTTGCTCAAACTTATTTAGGTCTACGATTCTTGCACTAACGTCATACAAAGGGTGCTTGCCTTGATGCATAGCCATTAACAACCCAATGTTAGTTGAATTATCAATCATACTTACTTGAAACCAAGGGAAGCTATTTCCTCCAGATATATGGCCAATCATTTCTTCGGTTTTGGCTTCTACCTTTTCTAAAAGCTCTTTAAACCGTGACTCCATAGCTCCAAAGCTATTTTCAACTCTGGTTTGTTTCTTTACTCGAAAAAATTGACCTGTAAGCCAGCTTAAAAGAAAAAAGGTCGGCCCAAATACATTAACTACTTTTTGAGTAGTCCACTCTGTCCCATTGCTACCACCATAAATATTGTATAGAACCCATGAAACGGACAAGATTAATGGAATATAGAATTCTTTTACTATTTGCTTAAAAATGTTCACTGCACATTTATCCTGAAGCTGGTCTTACCCATAAAAAGTAGACACCCTAACTATGCAGCCAAGGCTGTCATTTGTTCAAACTCTGCTGGCGCAACATAACCAATGCTGGAATGCCTGCGTAAGCGGTTATAAAAAATTTCTATGTATTCAAAGATACTCGATCTTGCATCCTCAATCGAGTGGAATTGCTGAGTATAAATTAATTCGACCTTCAAACGGCTGAAGAACGATTCCATTGGTGCATTATCCCAACAGTTCCCTTTGCGACTCATGCTCGGAACAGCATCATGACGCCGCATAAAATCAATATATTTTTGAGCACGATACTGGATGCCTCGGTCATAATGGATGATGAGCCCAGGTTTAATATCGCGGCGTTCAAACGCCATGCGCAAGGCGTCCGTAATGAGCGCTTCCGTCATGCTGGTATCCAGCGACCAACCAACAATACTGCGCGAGTATAAATCCATAACCGCCGCTAGATAGAGCCACTGTTTTTCAACCCAGATATACGTAATATCCGTTGTCCATTTTTCATTAGGTTTGTTCGCCCCAAATCGACGCCAGAGCAGGTTCTCAGCCACATTATGCATCGTCAACGCGTGGCTGCCATAATTAAAGGCTTTGCCGTTGTGGGCTTTTAAACCTTGTAATTTCAGTATATTGGCCACAAAGTTAACAGAGCAAGGCTGGCCTATTGCATGCAATTCTTTGGCGATTCGCGGCGCACCATAGCGTGCCTTGTAAGTGGCATAGGTATCAATTATCTGACGCTCACGGCATTCCCGTTGTTGCCGCGGACTCTTTTCCCTATCAACCCAACGATAATAACCACTGCGAGAGACAGATAGCACCCGACACATTAGCGACACCGGAAATGCGTCCAGATGCTCACGAATTAACGCGTACTTTACTCGTGCTGGTTCGCAAAGTACGCAGCTGCCTTTTTTAAAAAGGCCAGCTCCTTTTCCAGCTCTGCATTTCTCCGCTTTAGCTGGCGCACCTCGTCGCTTTCATTTTTTGAATAATCAACGCCCGCAACCGTATTAAATTGTTTTTCAGAAAGGCGGGTAAACTGACGTCGCCAGTTATAGATTTGTTGGGCGCTAATGCCGAGATCACGGGCAACGGATGCAGTCGTGTTACCTTCCTTCTCCGCACGTTTAACGGCCTCACGGCGAAACTCTTCGGTGTAAGCTTGTGTTTTCTTGCGTGCCATAATAAGCACCTCCATATAGGGTTTTCTAACTATACAGGGTGTCTACTGTTCGTGGGTAACTCGGAAGCCTAACGTTGTGCACAACGGCAGTTTGTAAGTTGCGCGTTGTGGAATACTTTTGCGTAGCAAAACCACATAAGCGCGACTTACAAACTGTCCAGCCGCGCAGCGGCGTGTTGCTGCACCTTGTTATAGATGCGATGGTTTGAGATTAAACAAGGCGGGATTTTGAAGGCCGCCAACCATGGCACCGATTAAAATTACAGTTGCCGATAATGGCAATAAACCTACTTATTGGCAACCCAAAATACGAAGCGCGTTTCCACACACTTTCTACTAGTACCGGAACGACAACGCACTCTTTGAAGCTTAGGATAAAGCCAAAAAGTAGCTGCTTGCGATTAAATTTCTACGAGGCACGTTTCAAAACAATTCGCACTCTATAACGCCGCGTACAACGGCAGTTTGTAAGTTGTAGTTTTGTGGGTTACTTTTGCGCAGCAAAACCACAAAGCTGCGACTTACAAACTGTCCAGCGCACGAAGTGCGCGGGTTGCTACGCTTTGTTACGTGTATTTCGACCTTAGCCTGATTTTAGATGAAACAGAAAAAAAGACCCAAAAAAACTAAAAATGATTTAGTAAATTTATTCTTTGAGCATTACATGACAATGCTGGCACTCTTTCCGCGCCCAGCCAGAACCTGGAAATTTATTGCACGATGGGCATTTCCAGTAGCTATAAAAGAACACAATATAGGGTACGAAACCTAGGGTAAACAACAACAATGCAACATTACTACTAATGCCTAAAAAAGTGGTATAGCTCGTAAAGCCAATAAAAAGTTTCGGTATTGCAAAAATTATTGCAATTACAGATACAATTTTCGCTTTAAAAAGAACTGATTTATATTTTTCTAATACTTCAGCAGAGTTCATACTTCCCTCTCGTACACGTAACGTTGCGGTAAACGGCAGAATTTAAGTAGTTTTTTTGTGGAAATATTTTACGAAGTAAAACCACAAAAAAGCTATTTAAATTCTGTCCAGTGGAGCGAAGCGGAACGGTGTTTGACCGCCTTGTTAGGGCTTGACATAAACTTAAACCACGTATACTTTACCAACAGAGCGCCAGGCTGGAAATGTACTTTTCTAGTAGCTGGTTAGAGCCGCGCCTCGGGGTACGACAGGGGCAGCAATTAGCGTTTAAAGGCCAGTGGCTTTTTGCGCTGACGGTTTTAACTAGCCAATTGGTGCCTCCAATGCAACTAATTCAACGCCTTATTCATTCCTTTCTCATATTGCTTCTAGCAACCTTTTGTTTTGTAGCTGCCGCGTTTCTTTTCTTTAAAGGGATAACTATAGCTTTTACTCTATTAGCACCAGGCTGCCTTCTAGTTTGGCATTCTTCAAACCTGTTGCGAGAGCGCTGAAGCTGATTACCCCTAACGCCGCGTACAACGGCAGTTTGTAAGTTGTGGTTTTGTGGATTACTTTTGCGCAGCAAAACCACAAAACTGCGACTTACAAACTGTCCAGCACACGAAGTGTGCGGGTTGCTACGCTTTGTTAGCCAAGCTCAATTTTAGAGCTCAAACAAACTTCAATGCTTTTTGGTTCACATGTAAAAGGCTTTATTTCTGTTCCAATTATTTCCTTTGCCTTTTCGAGATTTCCCTTATAGCGCTGGTTTGGCTCTAGCAAAACCTTGCCAGAACCTACTTCAATAATTCCGAAATTACCGAAGTCTGCACAACCACTACCACCACAGAAATGGTTAATTAAAACAACATGGTTCCCGACAGAGGTAACTTCACAGCGAAGCTTCAAGAAGTTGTTTTGTATTTCAAATAGATGTGTACTACTGGCTGGATTACCTTCGATAGTTACACTAAAAAATGGCTCTTTCGCAGAAGGGGCGTCAGAAACCGAAACAAATTTTCCGCCACAGGAAATTGTGTCTGCATACGAAGAGATAGAAATTAGAGACAGAGAAGCAAAAAAAATAATTCTTAGCAAAGTACATACTCCATGTTTTCTGGCTAACGCCGCGATAAACGGTGGTTTTTAAGTTGCACTTTTGCCATAAAATGAAGCGAAGCGGAATGGCAAAAGTGCAACTTAAAAACCATCCGTTTGATTGCTTTGTTAGGCTATGCCAAATTTAACTTTTTTCTACCTACACGGATGAGGTTTGAGTGACACGCCTCGACTGCACTTGCGGCATTATTAATAATGCCGGCCTCTTGCTCGAATTTTTTCTCAAATTCAGGTATGCCTTCTTGAGAGTGAACTCTTACAGATTGGCGCCCCATTGAGTTTGGGCTACTGTAGCGCCCGATAGCCTGGGTGAATTCTTTAATAAGGCCATATAATTCCTTTCGTAACGCCTCCAGCTCGATGTCTATAAATTCATGTTCTGGATTTTCCCACTCGTAGACAAACCGATTGAATGGAGAAATTTCTTCGATGGTAAAACTACCGAGAAAATCATGCTCTTTAATAAATTTAATAGCGCCGTTTATAGGGAGACACTCTTGGAACTTTTTAAACAGAGCTATATCATTTGGACTAGTAGTTTCCTTTGGTTTGTCATGAATGTCTGCCGCAATAAAACCTGCCAAGGTTAATGTAAATGCAACAATTGGTTCCCACTCGAACTTCCACCCTTCTGGATTCCATAAAAACCAAGCAACATTAAATAGCATTCCCAAGATCGTAAGATATTTGGCTAACTTAGCCATTTATTAATTTCTCCCTTTGCCTAACGCCGTGCTCAACGGCAGTTTGTAAGTCGCGGTTTTGTGGATTACTTTTGCGCAGCAAAACCACAAAGCCGCGACTTACAAACTGTCCAGCGCACGAAGTGCGCGAGTTGCAGCACTTTGTTATAGCCACCTAATCTATTTTCGGTTTTTCTTTTGTGGCTGTTGAAATTAGCAATGGGGTAGCGATACCTAAGTGAACTGCCATAAATTCATTAATATTAATGCCAATTTTTTGATATAAAACAACTGTAGCTCCGCCAAGTAAAACCATGATTAAAGTGACAATCCAGTAGTACCAAGATGTAACCCAAACGGGCTTTTTACCTTTAGCAAGATGCCTCAAATTATAGAGGGCTAAAACTTCAGGTAAGGAGCCACCTATAACACCATAAAAAAATGCCTCGCTAAGGGTCACTACGAGTCCCCCAATTTTTCAGCGTTCATTGCCCTGAATGCTGTATAGAAATCTCTAAGAGCGGAACGCCTGCGTTTTAAAGTGTATAAATCTTTTCCAGATTTTGATTTCATTACGGAGTGCCTTATTCTCTTGTCAGAATTTAGCACCCCTTTCACCAAGTCAACTCTCACGCTCACAGCTTTAGAAATACCTTCGGCGGTTCTATAATCCCAACGATTATCTTCTAGCGCTTTAATGACCTTGGCCTTAACTTCTTCCGAGCTACGATTGCTAGAGGTCTTAGCCTTTTGATATTTCATAATGCTCTCCTATAGCTATAACGCTTAGTTAATGGGCAGTTTGTAAGTTGCGCTGCACACACTTTCCGTAACCACACACCAAATGCGCGACTTACGAACTGTCCCAGCGCACGAAGTGCGCGTATTAAACGACTGGTTGTAAGCAGGACGTTAGTTGTTGCTACAGAGTGCAAGCTATTACGAAAACCGCACCGACTTTAAATTTCAGCGCGTGGGCTCGATGGAGCTGTAGCCAAGCGCGATTAACTTTGTTTAATTTCAAATTTTACTAACACTGCGGCGAATTTAGCACGACAGTGAAACCTACGTGAACTTTCAGCACTCGACCACAGGTTAGACCGGACGGCAGGTGATGCAATAGAAACTGCAAACACTTTTCTTCACAACACCAACCAAGTGCGATTACAAAACTAAAATATTACCTTACAACGTTAAGCTCAGCCGCAGTTTATAAGTTGCCGTTTTGTGGAAGCCTTTTGCGAAGCAAAACCACAAAACGGCAACTTATAAACTGTCGAGCGCACGTAGTGCGCGGTGCTGGAGCGCATTGTTATAAAAAGCTGCAATTTCTACACGCCGGCACACACTAAAATGTTCAATAAAACGCATAACTTGAAGCCAGGAAAAGAACTTACCAGCAGAGCAATGCGACCATTTTTTTAAAAGCACCATTTGCAGATAACTGAATCTGTTGATGTAACTATTCAAGAGACTGCAACGAAACTACGTTTTTACCAAAACTTTCTTAGCGGGTAAATTAGCCAAACTTACCGAATTGCACAAACCAAAATATTGCTACAAAGCGAAACCTTTCCGGTGGTGATATTGCACAAACTTTCCGAAAAGGTTTGAAAAGTCATTTCCCGTTATAACGTTGCGTTCACCTGCGGATTGTAAGTAGCGCGTTGCGATAAACTTAGCGCAGCGATATTGCAAAAGCGCTACTTACAATTCGTCAGGTGCAATGCTTTGTTATAAATTTGCATTTAAAGTATTACTGAAATAGCAATACTGCCAAACCAATAATTACGATAAATGCCACTATTGCACTCTTTGAAATAAAGGTACGTTTTTTCTCTTTATGAAAGTTGCTTTCATTCCTTTCTGGTAAAAACCAAACTTTCAAAGCAGCCACTTGAACCAAATGGCCAATTGTTACGGGATAATAACCAAACTCCGGATTTTCAGGCCACCCAACTTCAGGCGAGAAATGTAACGAAAAATTGAAACCAGAGAAGTCTATATCAAATTTTTTCTGCATTTCTTCAAGAAGTTCAGCCACGTCATCACCAACCAGATTCAAATCCTGCTCAACGTATAGCTCATTTGAAAGAGCTTCAGGCTCTTCTGAAGCGTAACGAGCTATGATTTCGTAAACTTCTTTAGTGATTTCCATTGGATTTATAACGTTGCGATAAACGGTGGTTTTTAAGTAGCACTTTTGCCATAAAATGGAGCGAAGCGGAATGGCAAAAATGCTACTTAAAAACCATCCGTTTGATTGCCTTGTTATGCTTACTTTGAGCCTTCAGTGACTAATTGATTTAAGTAATTTCTCAGTTCTATAAGACCAGAATAACCTCGTTCGGTTGTTTCATGCTCAGGTTCCCAGATTATAGTTTTTAGATATTGAAATGCTCTTGTTTCTAAAACCCATGTAGTTCCGTCAGGGCCTAGTGAGTGATCATTTTGAGGGAGCGTGGTGAGGCATGCTTTTAAAAGTTCCACTGCTTTGATGTGCTGCTCTTCGCTGAGATCAATTCTTGTTGTTTTTACTTTTTTGCCCCAGTTGTAGCCACCTTTTCCGTCGTATTCGGAATAAAAAAGCACGTATGGCTCATGTTGCGTTAGCTCATATTCAATAGGTTTTTCGAAAGTAGGCGCGATTTGAATTAGAGCGAATGGAGAAAAAATCTGTTCACTCAACGTGTAATCTAACTCGATGCTTTTGGTGGCGCAGCCACTAAGCAGAGCGAAAATTATAATGCTAACTATTTTCATGTTTCCCTTAATGCATAACAGTTTATTAGACGGCTGAGGCCGTATATCACTCCGCCGCATATCATATCGTTTAATTGTTTGGTTTGTCCTGAATGCCTTTTGGAATCAATAAGTTAACTGTTGGTACTCTTTATATCAGGAGCGTTGATTCCGGCTCAATCTTGCTATCTCCTGCCGCATATCACTTTATACGAGATTTGTTATTAAGTTAAACCCTTGTTTTTATTGATACTAATTGCTCTCAGGAAAACTAGTTGGGCTGATATGCGGCTAGAGCCTCATATACGGGGTTGGCGCGCGCTCTGTGTTGGTTTATTCTGTATGTATAAACAGTATGGAGATTTTTATCATGGTTGACGATATTCCTTTTCCGTTACCTACTCAGCCAGTGCGATTGGTTGATCGGTTTCGATTCTTTATGCGCTCATTAAATATGAGCTATAGAACTGAGCAGGCTTATGTGCATTGGTTGTTGCGGTATATTCGTTTTCATGATCGTAGACATCCTGACTCAATGGGAGTTGTAGAACTGGAAGCATTTTTGTCTCATTTGGCGGTTGATTTGAATTCAGCGATTAATACGCAGCGAACCGCATTGAATGCGTTGATGTTTTTTTATAATAAATTTTTGAACAAAAATATTGAAGGGCTTGCGCCGGTGCGAGCTACGAAGCATCGGCGCGTTCCTGTGGTGTTTTCTCACGATGAGGCTGTAAGAATTATCCAGCGATTGGAGCAGCCATATAAATTGGCCGTTCAGCTAATGTATGGGGCCGGTTTACGGTTGAATGAGTGTTTGGCATTAAGGGTAAAAGATGTCGATTTTTCTGGCAATCAATTGATTGTTCGGGCAGGTAAGGGGGGTAAAGATCGTAGAACGGTTTTGCCTCAAGCTCTGATTGGCGATCTACGACAACAAATAATTATTGTTCAGAAATTACATGAACTGGATACAGTTGAGGGGTTTGGTGAAGTTTATATGCCGAATCGGTTGTCTGAAAAATACCCTGAACAGGCAAGATCGTTAACTTGGCAATTTTTGTTTCCGTCCGCCAATCGTTCTGTCGACCCTAGATCAGACGTGATCCGTCGCCATCATCTGTATGATGGGACCTTGCAGCGTAAGGTGAAAGACGCATTGCGTGAGGCAAAAATTTTTAAGCATGCTTCTTGTCATACTTTTCGTCATAGCTTTGCAACTCAGCTATTGGTGGCAGGTTATGACATTCGTACAGTGCAGGAGTTGTTAGGGCATAGTGATGTGAAGACGACTGAAATCTACACGCATGTGCTGAATAAGGGAGGATTGGGTGTCCGTAGCCCTTTGGATGCGTTTTAGTCATATCCTTTCTCTGATCGTGAGTGAGTGCTCGTGATTTGTTATGCTGTGCACTTTATTTACTAATATGCACAATTGAACTCTTATGCGGTACATCTATAGCTTACTTCTCTACTGTTTATTGCCTTTCATACTGCTGCGTTTACTCTGGCGCGCCCTGGCAGCGCCCGCTTATGCCAAACGCTGGGCAGAGCGCTTTGGCTTTGTTCCTACTTTATCTACCCATAAAAAAGTCGTGTGGTTGCATACTGTCTCGGTGGGTGAGTTTCTGGCTGCTCTGCCGCTGATTCGCCGTTTACAGGCTGATGATCGCGTGCAGTTGGTGATTACTACCACAACCCCAACTGGGTCCGAGCGCGTGCGTGCAACGCTCGGGGATTCTGTTTTTCATGTATATGCACCTTATGATTTACCGAATGTGCTGGTGCGTTTTTTAAAGCGTGTGAAACCTTCGCTGTATTTGGTCATGGAAACTGAGTTGTGGCCAAATACCTTGGCTGCCTGCGCTAGGCGCAATATCCCGGCCATGTTGATCAATGGACGTTTGTCTGAAAAATCTGCGCGTGGCTATGCGCGTTTTGGTGCTTTGACCAAACCTATGTTGCAACATTTATCGTGCGCAGCGATTCAAAATTTCACTGATGCTGCCCGTTTTGCTGCGCTGGGTTTATCTGACGATAAAGTGATAGTGACAGGTAATATCAAATTCGATTTGAGTTTAACCGATGATCTTCGTACGAAAGCGGCGACATTGAAAAGTCTGTTATCAAATAATGGACAACGTTTGGTGTTGATTGCAGCGAGCACCCATCAAGGTGAAGATGAAATTATTCTGGATGCCTTTGCGCAGGTTCGCGCAAGTTCCTCTGGTGAGTCCCGTAGCGCAGTGCTGGTCTTGGTTCCTCGTCATCCCGAACGCTTTGAGCGGGTAGGGCAGTTGTGCGTAAATCGCGGTTTTAGTGTGGCACGGCGCAGTGAGCATAGTTGGGATAACACTAATGATATTTTGCTCGGCAATACTATGGGTGAATTGATGCTGATGTTTGGCGCCAGTGATATAGCCTTTGTCGGTGGCAGTTTGGTGCCTAATGGCGGCCATAATTTTATTGAGCCAGCCGCTTGGGAATTGCCGCTGTTGAGCGGAGAGCATGTATTTAATTTTGCCGAGGTGGCGCGGCTGATGACGGACGCGGGGGCTTTGGTACAAGTAGGTTCGGCTACGCAATTGGCGCAGGCATTTTTGCAGTTGATTGATGATGAGGCTGAGCGCAAACGGCGTGGTGTGGCTGCCTTGACTGTGGCACTGGATAATCGCGGCGCGCTGGATAAAACCTGCGCACTTATTCAACATTATTTGAAGTAGCTTTTATCAAATTGACGGAATAAAAACTATAAAAGCAGCGAAGTAAAAACAAAAATGCCAGGCGGATAGCCTGGCATTTTTTTGTGCAGCTAATAAAAGGATTTCGCCTTATTTTTCGTACTGGCTGCGGCTGACCAGTGCGTCATCCAACAACCACTTATCAATTTCCTGAACGTCGGCAGGTGTCAGCATACCGGCAACTTCACGCAGCTTGATGGTGTTGATGACATAGGTATAAAGCGCATCTGAATAATTGCGGCGCGCTTGATAGAGATTGCGCTGTGCGAGCAATACTTCTACCAAATTACGGGTGCCTACTTCATAGCCGGATTGTGTTGCTTCCAATGCAGATTGGTTGGAGACAATTGCTTGTTTGCGCGCTTGCACGTTGGCTACATCGGTTTCCACAGACAAATGCAGGGCGCGGGTGTTTTGGATCACATTGCGCTGGGTGCTGTTGTAGAGTTCCTGTGCCTGGGTGTATTGCGCATAAGCTTGGCGGGTGCGGCCAGAGGTTGCGCCACCGCTGTAAATAGGTACATCAAGGCGCAATGAGACGGTGGTGCCATCTCTGCTGATGTCGCTTGGGCCACCGTTTTGAGCGCCGTTGTCGCTATCGCTATCGCTATCGGAATAACCCAGGTTGGCGCCCAGTGTAGGCAAGTGACCAGACTTATTTGCTCTGGCATTTTGCAGCGAAGCATCAGCCTGCAGTTTTGAGGCTTTCAGGTTGTAGTTGTTTTTCAGTGAGAACTCTACCCAGTCCGCGCGGTTGGCTGGTACGGGAGCTACGACGGGAAATTTGGGGGAGAGGGGGGCAACCTGGTCTTCAGGTTTACCTGTCAACACTTCCAATGCTTCATAGTTGATGCTCAGGTTTCCACGTGCAACCAGCGTCGAGGCGCGAGCACTATCAAATGCCGCCTGAGCTTCATGCACTTCGGTAATAGCCGTCAGACCCACTTCAAAGCGTTGCTTGGTTTGTTCCAGCTGTTTGGCCAGAGCTTTTTCTTCAGCGATGGTTGCTTCCAGTGTTTCCACGGCGCGCAGCACATTAAAGTAAGCCTCTGCGGTACGCACAATAAGGCTTTGTTGGTCTGCACCATATTGGGCTTCTGCCTGCTCGCTGAGTTTTGCGCCCTGTTTGTAGTTGTACCAATAGGACATATTGAACAGCGGCTGGCTCAGGGAAATTTCCCAACTTTTGCTATCGGTATCGGTTTTGAGGCTGGTATTGGTCAGATTGTCTGTTGTTTCAATATCTGAATTGGAAATCTGCGCATTGGCGCTGATTTGCGGTAACAGGTTGGAGCGAGCAATGCTTCTGTTCTCAAGGCCTGCTTCGTATTTTGCTTTGTCCGCCTTTAATTGAGCGTCATTTTGCAGGGCAAGCTCATATACATCCAACAAGCTGTTGGCACTGGCTGCAAAAGGAGTGAGTGAGAAAAGGCTGACGAGCAGGTAGAGCTTGGTCTTTTTCATAGGGGTTTCCAAAGTCCAGAGTTTAAGAATTCCAGTTCAACACCTGTGATGCGCTGTTTGATAAGGACCAGTCGCATCGGTGTAAGACAGTCCGCGGGTTGCGTGGAGTTTAGCCGCTTGCCGCCTTGGGGTCGAGAAATGAACGAGGGTTCAGTGGTTAAAAAGGGTAAAACGTCGGCGCCATAACGGGAAGTTACAAATGTAAGCGAAGACCTTGTATTTGCATTTCCGGCGTGCAGCTACGGTTACTGGCAGGCCCGATTAACCCCAAGTGGCTATTTAGATGCACAAGAGCTGCCTTCGGATTCACCCCCTTGCAAAATTGTTTATGTGTTTACGCTGTACCTGGCTGGAACGATTAATGCTATTTAAATGATCAAGTGGTGCGATTTATCGAGTGTTTCGCCAGAGTTTGATTGCTTCGCTGCAAGCCAACTTTTATGATGCGCGCCATTTGCATTGTGCTGGGCTATTAAATGTTCGCCCTTACTTCCCGCTCATCTGCTCGCCGTTTGTGAGCCCTGCCTGGATGAGTTTGGTCGGTTACCTTGCTGCCGTTTTTTTAATCTACCAAAAGGGTCTTTTATGACTATGTCTCTGGAAATTGTACTGGTGATCTTCGCCGTACTCGCCCTGCTCGGGGTGGTGTTCGAAGAGGTGATCCATATCAACAAGGCGAAAACCACGCTATTTTTTGGCAGCCTCTCCTGGCTGGTGATGTTTATGTTTGCCGGCGGTCACAGCCAGCAAGAAGTGATGTTGGAAAAGCTCAATCACAATCTGTTGGAAATTGCCACGCTTTGGTTGTTCCTGATGGCGACTATGACTTTCGTTGCCTACCTCAATGCCAAGGGAATTGTGCAGTCAGTAGTGCAGCGCTTGTGCCCGGCACAGATGAGCACGCGTAGCTTGATGATACTGGTGGCACTGTTTGCGATGATGTTGTCCATGATCTGTGACAATGTTACCGCTACCTTGGTAACACTGGGTCTGGTGCATGCATTTAATGTGGATCAACGTACCCGCATCAAATTGGCAGTATTGGTGGTATTTGCGGTGAACTCAGGCGGTGTTGCCCTGATTACAGGCGATGTGACAACGCTGATGATTTTCCTCTCCGGTCACGTCACTATGCCGCAGCTTTTATTACTGTGGATTCCTGCAATTGCAGGTGTTCTGGTCTTGGCTTGTTTAATGTTCCCCGGTGTTACCGGTCAAGTTGTCACTGAGAAAGATCCCCGCGTGTTTACCGGTATGGACTGGGCGATTGTAGGGACATTTTTCAGCACAATCCTGTGCACCATGCTCTTTAATTTCTTCTTTGGCGTTCCACCGGTTCTGACCTTCCTGGTTGGTTTATCGATTATGTTTTTTATTGGTCACTTTATGGATATGGACCCGGAAGAGATACGCATTCTTGAGTATGTGCGCCAGATTGAATACGAAACCCTGCTGTTCTTCCTCGGTATTCTGTTGCTGGTGGGGATGCTCAAAGAGATTGGTACATTGGATTTGCTGACCAACTTCTATACCCAGTTGGCACCGCAATACGCTAACTATTTAATGGGTATGTTCTCGGCGCTGATTGATAACGTCCCGCTGACAGCGGCGCTGTTAAAGTCCGAGCCGGTACTGCAAACGCCCGAATGGTTGGCCTTAACCTACGGTGTCGGTGTGGGCGGTTCCATGTTGGCGATTGGTTCGGCTGCGGGAATTATCGCCATGAGTAAAGTAAAAGGCTTAACCTTTGGTGCCTTCTTGCGTTACACCCCATTTGTGTTTATTGCTTATAGTTGTGGTTATGTCGTCGCATTGACCTTGGCGAACCTTGTGTTCGGATAATCTCAACTATAGTAAATGTAAAAAAACCGGAGCTTGTCTCCGGTTTTTTTATGGGGAATCGATAACTGAAGGAGGTTAGGCACATGAATTTACACACAATTTATAATGCTATTTGACGCTAGCTGTCAGGATTCGCGCATTTCTGGCTTTAACATTTTTTAACCTTTCCAGTGGAGCAGCTATGTCGTCATTAGAGATTGCCAAACTCGACCTCATGTATGTGGGGATCATCATTTTTACCGGTCTGTTGGGGGGCGTGATCGCCAAAAAAATCAAAGTGCCGGACATAGTGCTGTTTCTATTAATTGGTATCGGCCTTGGGCCAACCATTGGTGGAATCCTGCATGTAGCTGCTGACTCAACCATGAATCAGTTAATTCTGACCATCGGTGCCTGTTACTTGTTGTTTGAAGGTGGAGCGACACTGCGCTTTGCGGTGTTAAAGGAAATCTGGATTACATTGGCTGTTATTGCCACAGTCGGGGTATTGATCACTGGTGCCATCATGACCTATGCCGGCGTCTGGCTGGGGATTCCTATTGGTGTTGCGCTTGTGCTGGCGGCACTCACCGCTTCAACAGACCCGGCGACACTGGTTCCAATTTTCAAACAAGTGCCCATCAAAGACCGTGTATCGCAAACGGTGATGAGTGAGTCGGCCCTTAATGATGCCATGGGGGCCATCGCGACCTTTGCGGTAGTGGCTTATGTGATGGGAACCGGCGAGGGTTTCAGCCTGACGCATTCTATGGGGGAATTGACCTATGAAGCGGGTATGGGGTTGGTGCTGGGCGCGATTGTTGGTTACAGCGCTGCGCTGCTGATGGCTCATGGCAGCATGGGTATTTTCCGTGAGGTAACGCCTTTTGTGATTATCCTGGCGGTGATTACCGTATACCTGTTGGCCGACGAAATAGGTGCATCAGGGTTTATGGCGGTATTTACGCTGGGTGTGATGATTGGCAATAAAGAGTCATTTGGTTTGCCGCTGGACGAGCACGAGCATGAATACCTGGAAGATTACGTGGGTAATACTGCCTTGTTGATGCGCATGTTTATTTTCATCCTGCTCGGGTCACAAGTGAACTTCCACTTACTTAAAGAATATCTGGGTGTTGGTTTGATGTTGTTGTTTGTCTTTATTTTTATCGCTCGCCCGGTCACTGTATTTTTGTGTGCGGGCCCGGATCGCCGCGCCAAATGGAGCTGGAAAGAGCTGGTGTTTATGAGTTGGACCCGCGAAACCGGCGTGATTCCCGCCGCCCTGGTGGGGATTCTGGCGGGTATGAAGGTGCCCGGTATCGATGTAGTTGGCGCTATCACCTTTATCTTTATTCTCGGGACTATTTTGATTCAAGCGCCCACTACCGCCCTGTTGGCGGGTAAGTTGGGGCTATTGAAATCACAGGAAAAGTCAGAATAAACCGACTTTTTTGCCCTGATTGATCGTGCAAAAAACTCCCTTTGGCTCAGGCAAAAGGGAGTTTTTTATGGCGATGTTTGAGCTTTGGGCGGAGCGACAAAACTCGTGTTTCTTTACTCTATGGGCCAACTCCAATAGACTGCGGTTTTCTTGTCGGGGTGCTGTTTAGGGGCGACTAGCCTGTATTCATGCTGAGATATACCCGCCGACCTGATCCGGTTAGTACCGGCGTAGGGAACGAGAGCCTCCAGTTTTGCATGCGTCTCATGCCTTGGTTATTTCTCTTCTTTCCGCGCTGTTGCTGTTTAGTCAATGAATGGCGGAAGTGCAATGAATTCACCCTTATCCACGCCCATAGCACTCACCATTGCCGGTAGCGATAGCGGTGGTGGTGCAGGTATCCAGGCCGATTTAAAAACCTTTTCCGCCTTGGGTGTATTTGGTGCAAGCGTTATTTCATCGCTCACTGCGCAAAATACCTTGGGAGTACAGGGCGTATTCCCCATTCCTCCGGTGTTTGTCCAGCAGCAAATACACTCTGTGCTCAGTGATTTACAGGTCGGCGCGATCAAAAGTGGCATGCTGGCAACAGCGGAAATTATCGATGCTGTTGCGCAATCACTCAGTGCCTATCCCGTGATTCCCTTTGTGCTTGACCCAGTGATGGTCGCCACCAGTGGCGATCGTTTATTGGCAGAAAATGCAATCCAGACACTCATTACCCAACTCATGCCACTGGCCAGTATTATCACGCCCAATTTGCATGAAGCTGCCGTGCTATTAAACGCACCGGTGGCGACAACCCATGAACAAATGCAACAGCAGGGCGAGCGTATCATGGCCCTGGGCGCGCGCGCCGTGTTGATGAAAGGCGGCCATAGCGACAGCGAAAATGCGGTGGATTTATTAGTTACGCCGCAGGGAACCCACGCGTTTTCAGCACCGCGATTACACACTAAAAATACCCACGGCACCGGTTGCACCTTGGCATCCGCTATCGCCGCCGGTTTGGCAAAAAAACTACCACTGCAAGTGGCTGTCGCCCAGGCAAAAGATTATTTGCACCATGCGTTACTGCATTCAGAAAAATTACACATAGGGCAGGGCGCAGGCCCGGTACATCACTTTTATTCCTTTTACTAATACAACTGATTAAGACAAGGCCATTATTATGAATACCAGCGTCGACAAAATTCTCAGTCAAACTGCCGAAGTAGATAAAGCCTCGGTACAACCCTTTACCGGCTCGCAAAAAATTTATGTGCAGGGTTCGCGTTCGGATATTCGTGTGCCTATGCGTGAAATCACTCTGGCGGATACTCCCACTGATTTTGGCGGCGAGAAAAATCCGCCCGTACGTGTGTACGACACCTCAGGCCCTTACACTGATCCAAATGTGACTATCGATTTGCGTACTGGTTTGGGCGATGTGCGCAGCACTTGGATTGAAGAGCGAAATGACACAGAAATTTTGGAAGACAGCCATTCCGAATTTACCAATGCGCGATTGAATGATCCGAAGCTTGCACATCTGCGCTTCAACCTCACTCGCAAGCCGCGCCGTGCCAAACCGGGTATGAACGTATCGCAAATGCACTATGCCAAAAAAGGCATCATCACGCCGGAGATGGAATACATCGCCATCCGCGAAAATATGGCGCTGGCACAAGCGCGTGAATTGGGCGTAGATCCCCAATATAAAGCCTTGGGGCAGCAACACAAAGGCATGAGTTTCGGCGCGAGTATTCCCGATGAAATTACCCCGGAATTTGTGCGCAGCGAAGTTGCGCGTGGTCGTGCGATTATCCCGGCCAACATCAATCACCCGGAATTGGAACCGATGATTATCGGGCGCAATTTCCTGGTAAAAATCAACGGCAATATTGGCAACTCAGCACTGGGTTCTTCGATTGAAGAAGAAGTGGAAAAGCTCACTTGGGGCGCGCGTTGGGGGGCGGATACGGTGATGGATTTATCCACCGGCAAAAATATTCACGAAACCCGCGAGTGGATTATTCGCAATTCACACGTACCTATTGGCACTGTGCCAATTTATCAAGCCTTGGAAAAAGTGGATGGCATTGCTGAAAACCTGACGTGGGAAATTTTCCGCGATACCTTGATTGAACAAGCTGAGCAGGGCGTTGATTATTTTACTATCCACGCCGGTGTATTGCTGCGCTATGTACCGCTCACGGCTAAACGCGTGACGGGCATAGTGTCGCGTGGTGGCTCGATTATGGCCAAGTGGTGTTTGGCGCATCACCAGGAAAATTTCCTCTACACCCACTTTGAAGAAATTTGCGAAATCATGAAAGCTTACGACGTAAGCTTCTCATTGGGCGACGGCCTGCGCCCCGGTTCTATTGCCGATGCCAACGATGAAGCGCAATTCGGCGAGCTGGAAACCTTGGGTGAGTTAACCAAAATCGCCTGGAAACACGATGTGCAGTGCATGATCGAAGGCCCCGGCCATGTGCCAATGCACATGATCAAGGAAAATATGGATAAACAATTGGAAGTGTGCGACGAAGCGCCTTTCTATACCCTTGGGCCATTAACAACCGATATCGCGCCGGGTTATGACCACATCACCTCGGGTATTGGTGCGGCCATGATCGGCTGGTTCGGTTGCGCCATGCTTTGTTATGTAACGCCAAAAGAGCATTTGGGCTTGCCGAATAAAGACGACGTAAAAGAAGGCATTATCACCTACAAAATTGCCGCCCACGCCGCCGATTTGGCGAAAGGTCACCCGGGTGCGCAGTTGCGCGATAATGCGCTTTCAAAAGCGCGTTTTGAATTCCGCTGGGAAGATCAATTTAACCTGGGGCTCGATCCAGATACGGCGCGTTCTTATCACGATGAAACCCTGCCGAAAGACTCAGCAAAAGTAGCGCACTTTTGCTCTATGTGCGGGCCTAAATTCTGCTCCATGAAAATCACCCAGGAAGTGCGTGACTACGCTGCAAAAAATGGTGCGGATATTTCCGTGATTGGCGATCAGGATATTATCAAGATGATCGATGTCGAAGCGGAAATGAAACAGAAATCCAAAGAGTTTTTGGAAGCGGGCGCAGAGATTTACCATAGGGTATAAATCCCTTCTCCCCTCTTTTTTCAAAGGGGGGATTTAAACAATCAACAAGACTTTAGTTATGATCAAAAAACCGGAATTTACCCGCGCGGATGTTGACATCATTCGCCGTGAAGAAATGTATAAACGTTTTTTCCGTGTGGAAAAAATCTTCCTGCGTCATAAATTATTTGAAGGTGGGTGGGGCAAGGAAATTGGCCGCGAATTGTTTGTGCGCGGCGAAGCTGTGGCTGTTGTGTTGTACGATCCACGGCGCGATTTGATTGGCATGGTGGAACAATTTCGTGTAGGTGCACTCGACGAGCCTAACGGTCCCTGGTGTTACGAAGTGGTTGCCGGCATGCTGGAAGAGGGGGAATCCCCAGAGGATGTTGCGCGCCGCGAATTGTTGGAAGAGGCAAACGTAACGCCTTATGCAATGGAATATATTTGTAATTATTTATCCAGCCCTGGTGGTTCTGATGAAAAATTACATTTATTTTGTGGTTTGTGTGATCTGGGTTCGGCCGGTGGCGTATTTGGTTTGCCGGAAGAAGGTGAAGATATACGTGTGCACATACTGGCTGCCGAAGATGTCTTTGCCGAGTTATTAAACGGTGCGTTTAATAATGCTGCCGCGTTAATTTGTTTGCAGTGGTTGCAAATGAATCGCAACCGTTTACGTACGCAAGTGGCGGCAGAATAATTTTTTATTGTCATTGACTTAGCTGCATCTCTGGCTAACACTTCACTCAGGGCGACGCTGCTCGCCCTTATCTGGGCAGGATCAATTTGATGATCTTGTCGCTCATTATCCGTTTGTTATCAGGTTTGTATGTTTACATTGCGTGTTGCCAAGGCTCAACCCGAGTACGTGACTTATAAGGAACGTTACAAAGTGGACTTACCTTTGCAAATGGCGGAATGCGAAGCAAATTATGTGCGCTTATCCAAGTTGGTTGCGCGCGAGGCAGCGGATGAGATCCGTTTTATAGTGACCACTGCAAATCAGCCGTGGTTGCATCTTTTGAAAATCACTGAACGCTCGCCCTATACCACAACCCTGGAATTGAGCCGAACGGCCATGGGTGTTGCTTCCGAGTGGTTGTCCATGCCCAAACTTACCTTGCGTATGTACCACGATGCCAAGCTCGCCGAAGTGCTGGCATGGGAAGGTCACAAACGCTTGCGCCCCCGCTACGATTATCCCAACCAGTCTATGTACCAAAGCGATGAAAAATACCAGCTCAATCGTTTTTTGGGTGAATGGCTGAACTTGTGCCTGGCACAAGGTCACGATGCGAACGAATTGGCTCCTTTTTAATAGAATGTCGATTGGTTCACAGCAGGCTTAAGTTTTACATTTCTTGGCCGTCGAACGCGGCATTTTTCTTTTTTGAGACTGGCGCGACAACTACCTTGCGTATATTGTTGCTGCTAATATCCCACTTATTGTGACGCCTCAGTCATCATAGATGGGCTGTCAATTTTACGCATAAGCTCAACCACTACAAAAATAACCCAACCACTACAGTAACCCGACTATCAAAGGATGAGAGCCGCCAGTGCGTCTGATTCAGATAACCGATTGCCATTTGGGAGCGCAACAGAGCGAATCTCTTTTGGGGCTAAATACTGACCAGAGTCTCGATGACGTTTTGCAGCTGATTCAGACCTCTGAATCCGGTTTTGATCATCTTTTATGCACTGGCGATATCGCCAGTGAAGCACATAAAGATTGTTACCAGCGTTTTGAAACCAGTATCCGTCGCTATTTTTCCCAGCCTTTAAGCTGGTTGCCTGGCAATCATGATTCCGCTGATTTGATGGCGGCAAATCAGGATCACCTGGGTATTCAAAGCCGTTTGGTTATGCTGGGGGATTGGTTGTTGGTGTTATTGGACTCCAGTGTGCCCGGTCAGGTCTATGGGCAGTTAGCGGCCAGCGAATTGGATTTTCTCGCGCACGCGCTGCGCACCCACCGCGACAAACATGTGATTGTTTCCCTGCATCACCAACCCGTTCTGGTGGGCAGCGCATGGATTGACCAATATATAGTGCGCAATGCCGATGCCTTCTTCCAATTGATCGATAGCCACTCACAAGTAAAAATTATCACTTGGGGTCATGTCCATCAGGAGTTTCAGCAGCAGCGCAAAGGCGTTTCCCTGTTGGCAACGCCGTCCACCTGCGTGCAGTTCAAACCCAAGTGCGATACTTTCACAGTAGATACTCAAATGCCCGGGTATCGCTGGTTCGATTTACGCGCCGACGGTCAATTTGATACCGGCGTTGCCCGCGTTACCAACAAGCAATATGTGATTGACTACCGGTCAGCAGGTTATTGATTCCCCATGGCGGCATTGGTCTATATCCATGGTTTTTTGAGTTCCCCCCTTTCCTTCAAAGCGCAGCAAACGGCGCAGTGGCTTGCGCAGCATCATCCTGAGGTTGCCTTTTACTGCCCGCAATTGCCACCTTACCCGCAGCAGACTCAGGCGATACTGGAGGCATTGGTTGAATCCCTGTCACCGGAACCGGTTTATTTGATGGGAAGCTCGCTGGGCGGATTTTGGGCCACGTGGCTTGCAGAAAAGTACAATTTGCGCGCGGTATTAATTAACCCTGCCGTGCGGCCACAGGATTTTATGCCGGCGTATTTAGAGGTTGACCTGAAAAGTTATCACACCGATGATAGCTACCGCTTACACGCGCACCATATTGATGAAATTGTCGCTGTAGATGTAACACCTTCGCGCCTGCAGAATTATTGGCTGCTGGTGCAAACGGGCGATGAAACGCTCGATTACCGTCATGCCGTAGAAAAATATGCTGGCTGCAAACAAACGATAGAAGCGGGCGGTGATCACGCCTTTCAGGGCTTTGAGCGTTTTTTGGCTGACAGCATGACATTTTTTAATCACTCGGCCTTTTTTTAAACCATTCGGTAAAAAGACAACAAGATGGCAAATTATTCCGCAGAAGATATTGAAGTACTCACGGGATTAGACCCGGTAAAAAAACGCCCGGGCATGTATACCGAAACAACACGCCCCAATCACCTGGCACAGGAAATTATCGACAACTCCGTGGATGAGGCCCTGGCTGGGCACGCCAAGACTATTGATGTGATTCTGCATAAAGATCACTCGGTAACCGTGGTGGATGATGGTCGCGGTATGCCGGTGGATATTCACCCGGAGCAAGGCAAACCGGGTGTAGAAGTGATTTTGTGTACGCTCCATGCGGGCGGTAAATTCTCCAACAAAAATTATCAATTTTCCGGCGGCTTGCACGGTGTAGGTGTATCCGTAGTAAACGCCTTGTCGGAAAAATTGATTGTGACGGTAAAACGTGACGGCAATGTTTACCAGATGGGTTTTTCCAATGGCGATAAAGCCAGTGATTTGGAAATTATCGACACTTGCCCTAAGCGTCAAACGGGTACCAGCGTACATTTCCTGCCTAACCCAACTTATTTTGATTCACCTAAATTTTCCGTCACCCGCATGCGTCATGTGCTGCGCGCCAAGGCGGTATTGTGCCCCGGTTTGACGGTGACATTCCTCGATGAATCGACGGGCGAAAAAGATGTTTGGTACTACGAGGATGGTTTAAAAGATTATCTCGCCGGTGCAACACAAGAGTGGCTGACTTTGCCAGACAGTCCATTTGTGGGTGATTTTAGCGGTCAAACTGAAGCCGTGACCTGGGCGGTGCAATGGTTGATGGATGGCGGCGAGTTAGTGCAGGAATCCTACGTCAACTTGATCCCGACGGCGCAGGGCGGAACCCATGTGAATGGATTGCGCACCGGTTTGCTGGACGCGCTGCGCGACTACTGCGAATTCCGCAATTTAATTCCGCGCGGCATTAAACTCGCGCCGGAAGATTTATGGAATGCCTGCTGTTATGTGCTTTCTTACAAACACGCCGACCCACAATTTTCCGGTCAAACCAAAGAGCGTTTAACCTCACGTGAAGCAGCGGCATTTGTCTCCGGTATCGCAAAAGATGCGTTCGCACTCTGGTTAAACCAACACACAGAGGACGGCGACAAGCTCGCGGAATTTTGTATCAGCAATGCGCAAAAGCGCGTGCGTGCCAGTAAAAAAATCGAGCGCAAACGAGTGACCCAAGGCCCGGCGCTGCCCGGTAAATTGGCCGACTGCTCCAGTGGTGATCCGGCGCGCAGCGAATTGTTTTTAGTGGAAGGGGATTCGGCGGGCGGTTCTGCCAAGCAGGCGCGTGATCGCGAATTCCAGGCGATTATGCCGCTGCGCGGAAAAATCCTGAATACCTGGGAAGTAGACTCGGGGGAAATTCTTGCCAGTCAGGAAGTGCACGATATTTCTGTCGCGATTGGCATGGATCCGGGTAGTGAAGATTTAAGCGAGTTGCGCTACCACAAAATTTGTATCCTCGCGGATGCGGACTCGGACGGTTTGCATATCGCGACACTCTTGTGTGCGCTGTTTGTAAAGCACTTTCCGGTATTGGTACGTCGCGGTCATGTATTTGTGGCCATGCCGCCGCTGTACCGTATCGATATTGGCAAAGAAGTGTATTACGCGCTGGATGAAGGCGAAAAAAATGGTGTGCTCAATCGCATCGCAGCGGAAAACAAAAAAGGCAAACCCAATGTGCAGCGCTTTAAGGGCTTGGGTGAAATGAATCCGCTACAGCTGCGAGAAACTACCATGGCGCGCGACACGCGCCGCTTGGTGCAGCTCACGATTGGTGAAGATGACGGCACCATGCAAATCATGGATATGATGCTCGCCAAAAAGCGCGCGGGTGATCGCAAAAGCTGGCTGGAAGAGAAGGGTAATTTGGCCGAAATTGCGGTCTAACTTCTGCTGCTCGCGATCACAAGGCAAATCCTGCGGGGTTTGCCTTTTTTTTTGCGTGTGGAGCACACTGGCGAAATAGGCGGCTGTGTTTTTGCTGGTTGACTCGCAGCTTCTAAAAATAGGTCTAGACTAAATTCTTGTAACACTATCAGTCTTACTCAGGGATCTATTATGAAGAATAAAATACACTTGTTCCTGTTATCCGCAATGACCCTCTCTACCCTTGGCCTGCATGGCTGTGGCGGTGGTAGCGGTACTGAAAAAGCCCCCACGCCCACTGGCCCGGATATTTATGTGGAGGGCACTCACCCGCGTTTTGATCCAGTGATTTCTGATTTGCCCTTTAATACCGACCTGATTTTTGCGGCAGCAGCAACCAGCGATGGCACTGCCAACCTGGGCGCTCCCACAGACCCTGTGCGCGCTACTATGAATCAGTTGGACGGTTTTTCCACGTCGGCATTTTTTGACATTTTGGTGAGTGGTGGGGTGAATCCTGCCAGTGCCGTCGCGGCACAGACTGTGTTCCTGATCGAGTTAACTGCGACTGGCGATGCGTTGAACCCTGCCAATATCACCGGCATTACCGGTCTTGCCAATTTTGATGTGCAAGTGGTATCGCTGGATGGAGGGACTAACAATGCGATCCGTATTCGTCCCACCAAGCCGCTCAAGCCAAAAACCAAGTATTTGGTGGTATTAACCAATGACCTGCGCGATAGCAGTGGTTCGCCACTCACCCGCTCCTGGACCTACAACGCGCTGCGCGACCCGTCCTATACCACGCTTGAAGCCTTGCTACCGGTGCGCAATGCGATTATTGGTTGGGAGACTCTTGCCAGCGGCTTTCTGGCGAACGTCAGTGGTGGCACCTTAACGGCTGCCAGTGCCAAAGAAAAGTTAGTGCTCACTTATACCTTTACCACAACGGATCCCGTATCGCCGCTGGTCGCCATGGCCGCGCCACGGGCGGCTATTGCCGGGCTACAGATTGCCGCAGGTACAGCGCCAACAACAGCGGTAGCAAATGCGGAGGGGTTGGAATCGCTCGGATTATTGCCAACGCCCAAAGCGCGCAGCCTGGGGATTGCCGGTGTCACCGGGATTGATTTCTCTGCCTTCAGCAGCCAATTAGCGGCGAATGTGGGCAAGTTGTATACCGGCTATATCAAGCTGCCGTACTACCAGACAGCCGCGACTGGGTTACCCTTTGGCACTTATCTGACCCGTAGCTGGAAGCCGGATTTAACCCTGGCCGGTGCCTTGGGGCGCACAATACCGATGGATGTGGACGGCAGCTACAACGTCACCTACCGCTACCCCTTTGCGGCCAAAACTGGCGATGAATCTGTGCCTTTACAAGTCACTCTGCCACAAGATAACTGGGTACCTGGTTACGCCGGCGCTGCTAATTGCGGGCAGATTTATGCATCCACCGGCTACCCCACGGTTATTTATGTGCACGGTATTACCAGTGATCGCGCTTCGGTATTGGCCTTGGGTCACACGCTGGCCAGCCGCTGTGTGGCAACCGTGGCGATTGATCTGCCGGTGCATGGTATTCCTGCCAACAGTGCATTGGTGAATGTGCTGAACGTGGAGAAGAGCAAGTCGATTCCTTTTGCAGCGCTTTATGGTGCCAATGCCCCACATGAACGTCATTTCAATGTGGCTGGTGCGGGCGGGGCTCCTGCGCCGATGAATTTTGAGTCTCCCGGTGCAAGCGATGGCTCCGGAGCTCAATTTATCAACCTCGGCTACCTCACCAATACGCGCGATAATAATCGCCAGGCGGTGATGGATTTACTCAACCTCAATGCCAGCCTCGCCAATATCAACACCGAGATGCTCAAATCGGTCAATACCGGTTTGGATTTGAATCGTGTCTATGTGGTGGGGGCTTCTCTGGGCGGCATACTGGGGAGCGTGTTTACTACGGTTAACCAACTGGCCATTGCTGCCGATACCCAAGTGGGTCTGAGTGCCAACCTCAACCCGATTCGCGGGTTAATTACCAGCGGAGCAGGCACACAGGTGGCGCAAGTGCTGGTGAATTCCGCGACCTTTGCGCCGGTGATTAACGGTGGTTTGGCGGCCAGCGGTGTGATGGTGGGCAGCACCAATTACGAGCGTTTCTTGTACACGGCGCAAAGCGCGATGGATGCAGGCGATCCGGTCAATTACATGCAGACCCTTGCACAGTTAGGCGTACCAGTACTGGTACAGCAAATCAATAATGATTTGGTCATTCCCAACAGTGCAGCCAGCGCGCCACTTACCGGTACCCAGGCCATGGCCTCCCTGCTAAACACAACCCAACTGGGGCTGGGTTCTACACAACTCGGGCGCGGTTATGTCAAACACACTGCAGGCGGTCATGCGTCCTTGTTGCGCCCCGAAGGCAATGCCCCACAAGTGACGGCCGAGTTGCAAACCCAGGTGGTTACTTTTGTGTTGAATGACGGCGATGTAACGGTCGGCGGCGGCGCGCCGGGTAATATTGAGTTGCCTGTCGCTAACGATTAATACTGGCCTGATATGTAGCAACAAACCCCGGTTCGCCGGGGTTTTTCGTATTACAGGTGTTTGCAATTTTTGCTATCAATACTGGCGTAATAACTGCTTGTTAATAATAGGCTTGGCCGGTAAATACCTTGTGTTAACTGAGGTTTTTGGGGATTATGCCGCAGCCATTGACCCCTGATTCAGGGTTCGTTATTTAATCGCACAGAGCCGCCAGTATGACCCCACGCAATTATTTATACCTCTTAGAAAAATACGACGAATATCAGGCGCAGATTACGCGTCTGTTGGAGTCGATTGTGACTTCACTGGCGCCGGCCAAAATGGATACCTCCCATGAGCATCTCAATAGGGTGGTGAAGCGGTTGCACGAGTCCTATCCGTTTATGGAGCTGCTCTATTGCATTAACGATAAGGGTGTACAAATTACCGAGTCAGCGGCATCCCCCACAGTGCCTGACCCCAAGCGACGTGAGCCGGGGTTGGGGTCGGATCGCAGCAACCGGGTTTACTATACCCGCGCCCGTGAAAATACCGCTGCCGCCACCGTAACCCAGCCGTATCTGTCCAGTGCAACCCATCAGTTGGCGATTTCTGCGGTGCAGCGTTTTACTGATAACAAGGGTGAAACTTGTTATCTGGTGATCAACTTTAATTTGGAAAAACTGATCACCTTTTTAAATGGCGACAGTTTGCGGCGCATTGTCCATCCCTTCTTTCAAGTGGTGTACGGCATTATCGGTGTGATGTTGGTCATAGTGTCCTCGCTGCTGTTGTACTCGGCGGGCACATCGCTGTTTGACATGGTGTACGAGCATACCAACACCGCAACCCAAGCCTTCCAATCGGTCATTTTGGTCACCCTGGGGTTAGCGATTTTTGACTTGGGGAAAACCATTCTCGAAGAGGAAGTGCTGCTGCACAAAGACATCCACCACACCGGATCTACACGCCGGACCATCAGCCGGTTTATGTCGGCCATTGTGATTGCGGTGTCCATTGAATCGCTGTTATTGATGTTTAAATCCCTGCTGGGCGATGCGACTCATTTGAACTCGGCGGTATTTATGTTGGTCGCGGCGGTCGCACTTCTGGTTGGCTTGGGCGCGTACCTTAAATTGACCAAAGATCAGGAATAGGGGCTGTTGTGAGCACTAAAACCAAAAGTGCGTTTGTCTGCAACGAGTGCGGTGCGGATTATAAAAAATGGCAGGGTCAGTGCACTGAGTGTGGTGCCTGGAACAGTTTGAGTGAAGTGCGTTTGGGGCCAACGCCTACCAATCGCGCCGCTAAATTCGAAGGCTATGCGGGCGGTGCCTCGGGCAACAAAATCCAAACCCTGGCAGAAATTGCCCTCAATGAAGTACCGCGTTTTAGCAGCGGCACCGGTGAGTTTGATCGCGTATTGGGTGGTGGTTTTGTACCGGGTTCGGTGGTGCTTATTGGCGGAAATCCGGGTGCAGGAAAATCCACCTTGCTATTGCAGACATTGTGCAATCTGGCGCGCACTATGCCCGCGCTTTACATCACTGGTGAGGAGTCATTGCAACAAGTCGCTATGCGCGCCCAGCGGTTGGGTTTGCCTACGGATCAGTTGCAAATGCTCAGTGAAACCAGTGTGGAAGCGATTTGCGCCATCGCCCAAAAAGTGACGCCCAAGGTGATGGTGATCGACTCCATCCAAGTCATGCACATGGAGGATATTTCCTCGGCGCCGGGTTCGGTATCGCAAGTGCGTGAAAGCGCGGCGTATCTCACCCGTTTTGCCAAACAAACCGGCACCGTATTAATTCTGGTGGGGCACGTCACCAAAGACGGTTCGCTCGCTGGCCCCAAGGTGCTGGAGCATATGATCGATTGCTCGATCCTGTTGGAAGGCGATAACGACTCGCGTTTCCGCACCTTGCGCGGCAATAAAAACCGTTTTGGCGCCGTGAACGAGCTGGGTGTATTTGCGATGACCGAACAGGGCATGCGCGAGGTCAGCAACCCCTCGGCGATTTTTTTGCAGCGCGCAGAGGATGCCGCCTCCGGCTCGGTGGTCATGGTGATGTGGGAGGGGACACGCCCGCTGCTGATTGAAATTCAGGCTTTGGTGGATGACAGTCACTTGGGGAATCCGCGGCGCGTTGCTGTCGGCATGGATCAAAATCGTCTGGCGATGTTATTGGCGGTATTGCATCGCCACGGCGGCATTATGGTGGGCGATCAGGATGTGTTTGTGAATGTGGTTGGCGGCGTGAAAGTCATGGAAACCAGTGCTGACCTGGCTTTGCTGTTAGCGGTTGTCTCCAGTTTTCGCGACCGGGTGTTGCCGCAGGATCTAATTGTGTTTGGCGAAGTGGGCCTGTCCGGTGAAATTCGCCCGGTGCCCAGTGGCCATGAGCGGCTGCGTGAAGCGGCGAAGCACGGTTTTAAGCGGGCGATAGTGCCCTTTGCCAATGCCCCGCGCGACAAACAATTGGGTATTGAGGTAGTGGCCGTGAAAAACTTGCAGGAGGCCTTGGCCGCGCTCTAGTCGCGGCTACTGGTTTTCAATATGCATCAGTAATTCGTACAGCAGGGTTTTATCGGCTGGTGTATCGGGCTGAAAATCAAACCCCAGCACATGCTCGCGCACATGAACAATGCGGCCATGCAGGTCCAGGCGTTTTTTATCGGATGCCACCAGGTTTACATTGCTCAGGTCGATGTGCACGCGTAGTGCATCGCCCTTTTGCAACAGGTGTTCTTCCAGCAGCGCAATGCGCGCACCGCTTTCAGACAAGTCCAACACATGGGCTTCCCAGGTTTTGGTGGAATATTGCAGTTCGGCATAAGCGCGCAAGGTAAAACGCGGGTAGCGGCGCTTTTCGGCGTTTAAGGGTTCGCTATTGTCGGGTTCGGATGACATTGTGTGTATAGAGTCCGCGCAGGAGTAGTGGTCTGGTGACGAATAAATCAATAATCGCTGATCAGTTCGATAAGTTCGCGCTCGGCGGCAGTTGAGTCACCAAGGTTCAGTTCGATAAGGCGGCGCAGGTGGCTAACGCTATCGATATCAATGGAACTGCAGACCAGTCCGGTCTGGTTGTGGTGTTGGTGGGCGACAGTGACCGACATGGCAATAGTCGTGTTGTCGGACAACAGGATCTTGACCAAAATAGGCGTGTGCGCATCTACCTCTGCAGGCAATTGCTGCTGAAGTAACAGGCCTTTCAGTGAAATATCCAGCAAGCTGGCGCGCCAATGAAACTCACCTTGTGCGAGTTCGACATGGGCATCAAACAGGATACGGCTGAATTTCCGGCGTTCGCTGTCATCGGTGTTGTGTGGTGGGGTGCTCATAAATTAAATCAGTTGCTCATAGATCAGTAATCAAAAGGGGCCCAATAGCCTGCACTTGAGTGTAGTCGTCGCGCGCCAAATCGCCATTCTTTTACTACCGCTAATTGTTAATTAATGTACTTATTTGCTTCGCGCGCGTCGCGCCACCTATAATTTCGCCCTAACGGATAACGGATTGATTTTTATGACAGATTTTCGCGTTGGTATCGATTTGGGCGGCACCAAAACCGAGGTGATATTGCTTAATGGCAAGAGTCAGGAATTGTTTCGTACACGCATTCCCACGGTGCGCGATGATTACCCGGCAACCCTGCGCGATATTGCCAGCCTGGTCGCTCAGGCTGAAGCCGCAGCGGGCCAAAACCATCTGCCCGTCGGCATTGGTATTCCCGGTACGGTGTCGCGCAAAACCGGTTTTGTAAAAAATGCCAATTCCACCTGGCTCAATGGCCAACCCTTCCAACGCGACTTATCGGTATTTTTGCAGCGCGATGTCAAAGTCACTAACGATGCCAATTGCCTCGCCGTATCGGAAGCCACCGACGGTGCCGGTCGCGGTTATGAGATGGTATTTGCCGGTATCCTCGGTACAGGTTGTGGTGCCGGGATCGCCTATAAAGGCGCGCCTTTGGTGGGCCCCAATGGGTTGGCGGGCGAGTGGGGTCACAACCCGCTGCCCTGGACGAGCGAAGCCGAGCTGACCGCGCGTCCCTGTTACTGTGGTAAAGCCGGTTGCATGGAAACATTTTTATCCGGCACCGGTTTGTGTCGCTCTTATCAGCTGGCGACGGGGGAGCAGGTTAAGGGGCATGATATTGTTGAGCGTGCGGCGCAAGGTGAAGCCATCGCCCAAAGGGTATTGGCCAATTATTACGACCAACTGGCGCGCGGTTTGGCGACAGTGATTAACAGCCTCGACCCGGATGTCATTGTGCTCGGCGGCGGCGCTTCCAATATCGCGGCGATTTACACCGCAGTCCCCAAGCTGTTACCCAACTACGTGTTTGGCCGCGAGTGCGATACCCCCATAGTGCAGGCTGTGCACGGTGATTCGAGTGGCGTACGTGGTGCTGCCTGGTTGAATCCAATTGCTTAAGATGCTGCCATTTTTCTTGCTCAAAAAGCCCATCTTCCTTGCGATGGGCTTTTTATTTTTTATCGCGTCGCTGCAAGCCCAAACACCTGCACACACCAACACCGAAACGCCGCTCAAAACCCCACCACAACGCATTGCCTCACTCAATATTTGTATTGATCAATTGCTATGGGAACTGGTGCCCCATGAGCGACTGGTCTCTTTCAGTTATTTGACCGCCAATCCTATGTGGTCGCCTATTGCCGGGAAAGTAAAAGGGATGCCACTCAATCACGGCCTCGCGGAAGAAATTGTGCCGCTGCACCCCGATATTATTTTGGCTGGCGAGTTTGATGCGCATAGCCCTATTGAATTGCTACAAAAGCTCGGGAAACGAGTAGAGCGTTTGCAATTGCCGCGCACACTGGAGGATATTAATCGTCAAATTTTGCAATTGGCAGATATGGTGGGTGCGACGGCAAAAGCAGAGCAGATGGTACAAGAAATCAATGCGCAAATTGCCGAACTGCAAGCGGCTAACCAAGGTAAAACACCGCTCACTGCTTTTTGGTATTCGGCCAATGGTGTAGTCATTGGTGATGGCACACTGGAACACGAATTTATGCAGCTTGCCGGTTTGCGAAATCTTGCCGCAGAACGCGGTATGTTTGGTTTTAACCAGCTTGATCTGGAGTTATTACTTAGCGCTCAACCGCAAATTTTAATTGTGGAGCAGGGGAGTGATGACGCTTATTCACTTGCGCGGGAATATCTTTCACATCCCGCATTGCGGCATGCTGATTTTAAAGTGATTACCTTGCCGGCAGGTTTGTCGGGTTGTGCTGCGACTGTGATCAGCGATGTTGCAACCCAATTGAAAAATTCCCTAGCGAAATAATTTACTTAATAGGTATTAACCCTTGCAGTCCCGAATCTCATTTACAACCTTAATCTGTTTACTGGTGCTGGCTATTACGCTCGCATCAGTCATTGCACTCAATACTGGCCTCGCGGATATTGATGTCATCAACGGCTTGCTGGATTTTTTTAACGGTGAGCAAAGCCTTGCTGCCAACGTGGTGGGCCAAATTCGTCTGCCTCGTTTAATTCTTGCGCTGGTCATTGGTGCTACCTTGGGGATGTCGGGTGCTGCTATGCAGGGGCTATTGCGTAATCCGCTTGCCGATCCAGGTGTATTGGGTGTTTCCAGCGGGGCGGCCTTCGGTGCTATTTGTACGTTGTATTTTGGTGTTGCTGCCAGTGCATGGTATTGGTTGCCTGGCGCCGCTATTGTTGGTGCTTTATTTACTTTATTTATGGTGTATGTGTTGGCTGGTTTGCATAGCAGTATGTTGGCTTTAATTTTGGCGGGTACTGCTATGAGTTCCATTATGATTGCGCTAATAGCCGTAACCTTGAATTTTGCCCCCAGTTTGTACGCTATGCAGGAAATTGTATTTTGGATGTTGGGTTCACTGGCTAATCGCCACTTTGACCATGTCAGCATCGCGCTGCCACTTGCGATTATTAGCTGGTTAATGATGCTCAGTCGCATTCGTTTTCTTGATGCGCTTAGCTTGGGTGAAGATAGCGCTCGCTCGCTCGGTTTTAATAATCATATTGAACGTGGCATTTTGTTACTGGGTATTTCCATCGGTGTAGGTGCATGCGTGGCGGTGAGTGGTGCCATTGGTTTTATTGGTTTGGTTATTCCTCATCTGTTGAGGCCTTTTGTCGGTTATCGTCCAGGGCGGCTAATGGTGGCTAGTGCGTTGGGTGGTGCATTGTTATTGGTACTCGCTGATATTTTGGTGCGTCAATTCGATAGTGCACGCGAATTAAAAATTGGAGTGGTTACTTCATTAATTGGCGCACCATTTTTTCTGTTATTAATTTTAAAAACCCGTTCACGGTGGGCATGATGATGACGACAATTCTCAGTGCCCAGCAGGTTTCATTCGCGCGTGATGGTAACGTCATTCTGGATAAGACGGATCTTGCACTATCAGCAGGCGAAATGGTGGGGCTGATTGGCCCCAACGGCGCGGGTAAAAGTTCGCTCTTGCGCGTCATGGCCGGTTTGCTGCAACCGGATTCCGGCGCAGTAAATTTATCTGTCACCGCTAATGCGGCGGCACAATCGCTTAGCACTTTATCCGGGCCTGTACGCGCACAGGTGATGGCCTATTTGCCTCAGCAGGAAACACCCGCCTGGCCTTTGCAAGTTGAACATTTAGTGGGCCTTGGTCGTGCGCCCTGGCATAAACCCATGAGCGGGAAATCGGCGCGCGATAAGCAGGCTATTGAGCACGCACTTGAAATCACAGAACTGCAATCGCTGCGCCAGCGTATTGTGACTACACTGTCTGGTGGTGAATTACAGCGCACATTGCTAGCGCGGGTATTTGCCGGTGAGCCCCACATTATTTTGGCCGATGAACCCATTGCGGCACTGGATCCTTACCATCAACTGCATGTGATGGAGTTATTGGCCACTCATGCCCAGCAGGGCGGGACGGTGCTTGCCGCACTGCATGATTTGAGCCTTGCGGCGCGATTTTGTTCGCGGTTGATTCTGTTGCATCACGGAAAAATTGTGGCAGACGGTGAACCCATCCAGGTATTAACCACTGAAAACCTGGAGCAGGTCTATGGGATTAGTGCCTATGTGGATTGTCGTGAAGACGGTGTGGTGATTATTCCGCGCAAACGAGTGCTTTAATCGCAATTAAACGGCGCAGGATATTTCCCTATTGATGGAGTACAAGATGAACGCAGGTCTTTTTAAATCCATTGTTAATATCTGGCCGCCGCTGTTTTTTGCAGGAATCAAACTCACCTACCTCGCTGCTGATTACCGGGAAGCGAAAGTGACATTAAAGTTACGCTGGTACAACCGCAATTATGTGGGGGTGCAATACGGCGGCAGCCTGATGTCCATGACTGACCCTTGGTATATGTTGTTGCTAATGCACAATTTAGGTAGCGATTATTTTGTGTGGGACAAACACGCGGAGATAGATTACATCGCCCCCGGCAAAACCCATGTACACGCCCACTTTATCATCACAGATGAGATTCTTGACGATATTCGCACCAAAACCGCCAGTGGCGAAAAATACATTCCCGAATTCACTGTAGATATTGTTGATGAACAGGGCGCGTTAGTTGCCCGTGTTAAGCGTCGTGTCTATATCAAATTAAAACCGCGTGCGCGCACCCACTAATCGGTGGCGCTCCTGATTCTGTATTGGTAATGATTATGCTCAATGTTGCACTCTGTTCTTATGGTATGTCGGGCAAGGTTTTTCATGCACCGCTGATTTCTGCCGAGCGAGGCCTGTACTTGCACACGGTTTTACAGCGCAATGAACCTACCGCACTGGCGGATTACCCGCAGGTAAATATTGTCAAAGATTTTGAAGAAATTATTGTCAATCCGGATATTCACTTGGTGGTGGTAAATACCCCCAATGAATTGCATTACCCCATGACCAAAGCCGCGTTGTTGGCAGGCAAGCATGTGGTGGTCGAAAAACCTTTTACCTTGAGTATGGACGAGGGCAATGAATTAATTGCACTGGCAAAACGCCAGCAAAAAATCCTGTCGGTGTTTCAAAATAAACGCCTTGAAAGCGATCACCTGGACACCAAAAATATCATTGAATCCGGTGCTTTGGGGCGCATTGTCGAAGTGGAATGGCACTATGACCGCTATCGCACCAACATCACCCACAAGAAATGGAAAGAGGACAAATTACCCGGTTCCGGTACTTGGTTTGATTTAGGTATTCACATGGTGGATTCCATGTTGTGTTTATTTGGCAAACCAAACGGTGTTTATGCCGATATGCGCAGCCTGCGTCGCGCAGAAGGCGCTACCGATTACTTCACCAGTATTTTTTATTACGACGATCTGCGTGTGATATTGCGCTCCAGTACCTTTGTCAGTGAAAAAGGCGCAACGGTTTCGCTGCACGGCGACAAAGGGTCATTTTTGAAATTCGGGCAGGATGTGCAAGAAGGGCAGTTAATGCGCGGGATTCTCCCGGGTATGAGCGATTGGGCACAACCCGGTGAAGACAACTATGGTGTGTTACACACTCGCGATCATACCGTCTCCAATATCACCAGCCTGCCCGGTCAACGGGGTTGCTATGAGCAGTACTATAAAAATATTGTCGATGCCATTAGCGGCGCGGCGCCGCTGGTGTTTTTACCAGAGCAATCGCTGTTGGGCGTGGAGCTGCTATTGGCCGGTGAAGAAAGTGCAGCGCAGCAGCGGCTTATTCCCTTGGGTTAATATTGCTGTGCTATGCACTTTTGTTCAGCAAACGGATAACGCCATAAACACTGAGGCACCAGAGTGCGATGAGCAAGGTCACCAATAACAAGGTGATAAAGGCAAAAATATCCGGTGCTTTCATCAGGGTGGTCATCAGTGATTCTTCGTAATAAAAAAACCATTGATGCCCATCGGGAAACACTTGTACGTGAAGCCAATAAAACACCGACCTAGGGCCGATCAGTAACACAACCAGCGTAATAATGAGTGCTGCCATTAAAAAACCGAGCAATACCTGTCTGGTTGGCGGTGCCGTTAGTTGTTGCCAATAAGCAACGGCCAACAAGCCCAACCATAGCAGCACGCAGCCAGAACCTACCCAGTAAAATACATCAATTAAATTGGCCACATCTTGCAGGTGAATAATTTCAGCCTCATGCATTAAAGGAGTTGTCTGGCCATTTTTCAGTGCGTAGTGAATATCGCCCAGCCCCTTACCGCTGGCCTGCACGGCATCGCTAATTTCCCCAAACAAGCGCCAGTGTTCGCTGGGCGTTATCAATTCAAAATCCCGTTTATAGCGATTGAGCGGCGCATAGTCGGCGATGTGTTGATCCAATGCTAAAAGCTTATAACCGACAGGGTAGGCGAAATGAAATTGGGCCAATAGATGCCAACTGATTAAGGCCAGGGCAATTAGCTGGCAGGCAAAAAATAGGGGCCAAAAAAAATATTTCACTGGGCGCTTCATTAAGGTATGGGGTCCGTTAAAGAAAAAACTGGCGGCAACTTAGCATGGCGATAGGCTTTTCGTCATTATCCTGGCGTCTCTGGCTCGGCTTTTTCTTCTGTTGTCGAATAGCTTTACAGGTGATGATTTTGGTGCCATGTAAGCGATCAATAATTAGTATAGAAATCATAAGGATACTTTCGACCAATTAGAGTGGCATCTAAATTGCTATTTTATATGTGATCGCCGTCACATTTGGCGGCCATATAAAAACGAGGAGACTTGCTATGTTGCAGTCAATTATTAAAGCGGGATTTATGGTTGTTGCTTGTATGTGGGGTGCGTTTGCTAACGCGGGAGCCATTACTTGTCTACCAAGTAATGAACGTGTAGCAACCTTGGATGATGCGGTATTGTGTGCAACCCGAAATGGTCCCAACGCGAATATAAGCACGCCTGCGGATGTGGATGCGCTGATTGATGATTTGGGATTTGCCTGGGTGAAAGAGGGTGAGATAACGGCGCCGGGCAGCAATGATCTGTTCAAGGTTTCAGCCGATAGCTGGGGAACGGACGTCAATGGTATGTGGTATATCGACGCCTCATTTTGGACTATGTATAGCCGCGCTGTCATCAGCATGCATGTCGGTGAGGGTGGTGGAAATCCTGATGCGTTTGCGTGGTTGATTACTCCCGGCGAAGTATCCGGCACATTCTCTTATGAGCGCGTGGCAGGAAAAGGAGGTGGTTTGTCTAACCTTTTCCTGTGGGGATCTGGAACACCGAAAACGAGTGTATCAGAGCCGAATATTGCAATTCTGTTACTCTTGGGATTGATATCCGTGTTTGCTGTTCGTCGTCGTACCTAAAGGATTAACCAGAAAGGAATATTGACGTTAATGGGAAAGTAAAAGCCGCAGCTTGGTCTGCGGCTTTTTTATATCTACTCTGTGTTGTTGAGTAGGAAGGTGATGTCGGATTTTTTTGCAGCTCGCTTATGCGAGCAATGTTTTTAATGTGCGTTCGTAAATTGCGGTGAGCTTATTTAAATCATCGGCACTGATGCATTCGTTGACCTTGTGGATAGTGGCATTGATTGGCCCCAGTTCTACAACCTGCGCGCCTGTTGGGGCGATGAAGCGACCGTCGGAGGTGCCGCCAGAGGTGGAGAGTTCAGTATCCAAACCGGTTTCTGTTTTGATGGCCTCAACAACAGCATTGACCAAATCACCGCGCGGTGTCAGGAAGGGCTGGCCGCTCAGAACCCATTGCAGTTCATAGGTCAATTGATGTTTGTTCAGTATCGCCTCGGTGCGTTCGCGCAGGATTTGATCGGTCAATTCGGTGGAGAAACGGAAATTAAATACCACTTCCACTTCGCCCGGAATCACGTTAGTGGCGCCGGTACCGCCGTTAATATTGGATACTTGAAAACTGGTGGCGGGGAAAAATTCGTTGCCATTATCCCAGTGGGCTGCTGCCAATTCGGCCAGTGCCGGTGCCAGTTTATGGATGGGGTTATCCGCCAGGTGCGGATAGGCCACATGCCCCTGGATTCCTTTGACTTTTAAAATGCCCCCCAGTGAACCGCGGCGGCCATTTTTAATCACATCACCCACCACCTTGGTGCTGGATGGCTCACCCACAATGCACCAGGTCATTTTGGTGTTGCGCGCTTCCAGCCATTCCACCACTTTCACTGTGCCGTTAATAGAAGGGCCTTCTTCATCACTGGTGATTAAAAATGCAATGCGACCTTTGTGATCGGGGTGCTGCGCAATAAAGTTTTCGCAGGCGATAACCATACACGCCAGTGAGCCTTTCATATCCGCCGCGCCGCGCCCGTGCAACATGCCGTCGATAATCTGCGGCTCAAAGGGTGGGTTGTTCCAGTTGGCCTCAGGGCCAGTGGGGACAACATCGGTATGACCGGCAAAGGCCAAAATCGGGCCGCTCGCGCCGTCGCTGCCCTCGCGAATACTCCAAAAATTATCCACCTCGCCAAAACGTAAACGCTCGGTTTTAAAGCCAATCGCTTCAAGGCGTTTGATCATCATCTCCTGACAGCCATCATCTTCCGGCGTAACCGAGCGGCAGCGGATTAAATCAGTAGCGAGTTGTAGTGTGGGGCTTAGGGCAGAGGTCATGGTGATGTCCGGCAGTATGAAGGATAAATTCGCGGTGAATTTTACGCGATTTTGTACCGGATTCGATGAGATTGAGTAATAAAAAACACGGATGGTGTAATGGGTTGATATGAAGGTGATCGCAACTATTAAAACAGGGGAAAGGTAAAAAGCCCCTGCCTTGCGGGCAGGGGAAAGGGTTGGTGATGAACACCCAGCATCAGATTAGAAGGATGCGCGTACACCCAAGGTGACAAACATACCCGGGTCGTAATAGCTGAAGGTCGCCGAATCGTAATGGAAGGTTTGGCGAATAGGCTCGCTGGTCAGGTTAGTGATGCTGAGGCTAACTTGTGGTGCGCCGGCTACTTTTTCAAAGTCGTAACTGGCTGACAAGTCTAACTGGCCGCGGGCATCGGTTTTTAATTGCGCGAACGGAATACCGTTTTGATTCGGGCCCGATGCCCATTGCTCGTCATTCCATACATAGGTTAAACGAATAGAGGCGCCGTAATTTTCCCAGTAAGCCGTGAAGTTATAGGTTTCCGGCGATACGCCAATCGCTTGCGCCGGCGCACCATTGCCTTCACCGCGCTGATGGATATGGGTGTAGTTGGCATTAAAGCCAAAGCCTTCCAAAATCATATCCAGCGGTTGTACCCAGGTCACTTCCGCACCTTCAATTTCCAGGTTGCCATCGGAGTTTACTTGCTGCGTGACGATGACCTGTGCAACATCTGGCCCACCGCGACTCATAATGGCTGCTTGTGCTGTTGGCGCCAGGGAGTCAAACGGAATCATATTGGGGTTGCCAATCGCCACCGGCAATTGCGAGAAGGGTACGGAGGTATTTTTGTTGACGGTAAAACCGGTCATTTGTTTGCCAAACAAGGTCAGGCCAACATAACCCTCATCACCGGTATACCATTCGCCGCCAATATCGATATTGGTGGAGAGGTAAGGTTGCAAATCCGGGTTACCTTGCGTCGCATTTTGCGCCGAAGGATCACCAAAATTGGTGGCGGGCAACATAGCGCTGGGGTTAGGGCGCGTCATGGTTTTGGAGGCTGCAAAACGCAGGACAACATCCTCGGCAGCATCAAAGCTGACGTTCAGCGAGGGCAAGAAGTAGTTGTAGTTGGAGGACACGCTGCTGTAGAAGCGCTGTGCTTCTACCGGTGGGTTGGCGTTGGGTTGCGCGGCGATAGACACAGGGCCTTCAATGACCTGATCGGTTTCTATGTAGCGCCCCCCCAGATTAATCCGCGCCTCGCGATTGGCAATTTCTGTTTTGGCGTTTACTTCCAGATAACCGCCCAGCGTATCTTCATCCACAATACCCGTGGATGCCCCGGTTGCTGAGCCACCGCCTTCCGGTGCGCCCTTGGCCAGGGTGTAATAATCGGTTGCGGCAAAGAAGCGGTCGTAATCAACACTGATAAAACCGAATGGGCCAGGTTTCAAATAGGAGGCCAGTTCTGACTGTGGCACGGCCGAATTGGGGTTCAATCCGTTACAAGGCGCACGGTTGGTGGTAGGTGAATTGCCATCGGCATCCAGACCATTGCGGCACACCACATCTTCCCAGCGGCCACTGTTGTCATAGCCGCGAATAGCGCGGCGGATAGTGTCCTGCGCCAAACCAAATTTGATGTTGTTGTCGGCATCGCCAAAACGATAATCCACATGGATACCATCGGTTTCGGTATCGCGCTCCTCCAATGAAATATTCACGCGTCCGCCGCCGTCCCAGGTCCAACCGGCATTGGGGTCATTCAGATTTACCGCCGAGTTGTATTTGGGAACTTCGCCGTTTACAAAATCCACCTGCCCGATCGGTGTGTTGACCAACACCGTCGGTTGCGAACGTTTCCAATCGCTGCGGCTGGAGTTCAACTGCACGTCCAGTGTGTGCACATCGCCAAATTCAAAATGCGCACCGGGATTGATGTTGTAGAAATCCAAATCCTCGGTGTAGGGGCGAGCTTCCAGCAGGAACCGCGCGCCGCCAAAGGTAGCCGACTGCACGACGTTATTGCTGTCCAACACCATGTTGGTCGGAATGGCGGTGCCATTGCGCCCGATAAATGCCAGTGCCAAACGGTTGAAATCACGGGTTTGATTGGTGGCGATAATATCCAGATAAAATTGCATGCTATCGCTGGGACGATGCTCAAACGACAGCAAGCCGCTCACGCGATCCTGTTCGCCATCCATATAAGCCAAGCGACCCAGGCGGGGAATCAGGGCTTCGGAAATTTGGGTGATATCCAGCCCGGGGTTTTGATCCAGCAGGAAGGCCTGATCGATGATAGTGCCCGCGGTTAATCCAGCACCGGCATTGGCCGGAACAACACCGTAACCAAAGTTCGGATCATTGGCGTCCTGGATTAATCCCGCCACATTCCAGTTGTTACCGCCCGATGGATTACAGCCACCGGTTGTTGCCAGGGTTTGGCCTGTACCCGGTGTGGTGCCACAAATACGGTGCGAGGTATTCAGGTTGGTCCAACCGATGGTTTCAAACCCTTCGGTGGTGAGTTTTTTATTAAAAACGGAAATACCGCCCAGCACACCAAAGGTGTCATTAGTCCAACTTCCCAGAGCGGACAGCTTCGGGCTGATCTCATTATTAATATCGGTGTACACGCCTTGGGCGTTAACTACCGAGTGAAAACCTTGTTCACTGTTATCAAAGGGGCGCGCGTTACGGATGTTAATAACACCGGCAGCTCCTCCTTCCAGCATGCCCGCTGTCGGGGTTTTTTGTACATCAAACCGGGTAAAAAGCTCGGTGGGGAACAGATCCAGATCGATCTCGCGGTTCTGGTTTTGTGAATCCACACTGCCAGCGGATGCCACCGCAATCTGCGCATTATTCAGCGTCACCTTGGTAAAGCTGGTGCCCAATCCGCGAATAGATACGTTAGTGCCGTCGCCAAATACGTTGCGGCTAATTTGAATACCGGGCATGCGGTTAATGGCTTCTGCGATGTTGGAATCGGCAAACTTACCTATGTCTTCGGCGAACACCGAATCCACCAATGAAGTAGAGGCGCGTTTGGCATTAGTCGCACTTTGCAAGCTGCCTTTGTAGCCAGTAACTACCAGTTCTTCGACTTCGTTTTGCGCAACAGCACCTGCGGATGCAATCGCAAGGCTGAGTAAACTGATCTTAAAAAGCGGATTGATATATAGAGAGTTCATACTAAAAATCCTTTACTGATTGATTATTCTGGTCTTTGCAAAAGCCTGTAAGGGAATGCAAAAGTCTATTTCAGTGCAGTAGTGGCACTCAAGTGCACTTGTATACATGAGTGTTGAATAATCCTATTCCTGCTTTTTTGGGGCGTCAATATAAATTGTCTGATTATATGTGAAGGTTCGCTTTTTAACGGGGGAAAGGGGAGGTAGGGGAATGGGTGGATATAGGCAGATTTACAAATTTGCTTTTACTCTACCGGGCAGAAAAAAGCCCTCCAGAAGAGGGCTGTGCGGGTTTAGTTGGTTTTGTTGTTGATGCTAATGCGTTTGCTTTCACTCGGTGGCAGTGCCTTGCGTGGAATAGTAATCTCCAGCAAACCGTGATTCATGGACGCGCTTATCTCGTCCTGGTTGCAATCCTCTGGCAGGGTGAGTACACGCTGAAAACTGCCAAAAGAACGCTCCATCCGGTAGTAGTGTTTATCGCTGGATTCTTTTTCCTCTTTTTTCTCACCGCGAATAGTAAGTACACCTTTGTTGATTTCCAGATTGATGTCCTTCTCGGTCAAGCCGGGTGCCTCCAGGCTGATCTGGTAACTCTTGTCATCGCTTGCAACATTTAATTTGGCCTGAAAACCAGTGATGTTAAATAACCCATCTTTTGGCCAGCGGTTGTTGAGCGATGGCATATTAAAATCGCGAAAGGTTGCATCAAATAACCGGTCAATTTCCCGCTGCAACCGCAGCATGGGGTGACTGCCGGTGGTGTTGTCTTTTTCTTCATTACTGGCACTGGTTGTAGCGGGCGCTTGTTGCCCGGCATCTTCATGTTTAAACCAGTTCCAGGGGTTGAGTTGCAATCTGTTCATAAGCACCTCCTGTTGTGGTGAATCATCGGTAGTTAAGTGCGCTGACATAACTGTCAGTAACAGCCTAGCGCCAATGACCCGCTGCACATTTGTGTTGGATCAAATAGCGCGGTTAATTATTAACTAAGGCTGGAGTTTCCTGACTTCAAGCCATATTGCTAGATGCTTTTTCTATAAAAATAAATGCCAACATAAATTTGTTTTATTAATCTGCACCTATCCTTTTTCATGGGTTTTTCATCGTCGTTAAATTTTTTTATCTGGTGCCTTGAACTTTATTTATGGTGTCCTCATCTAACGCCGCAGCTTCGTTAGCTACGATTGTTTTGTGGGAATAATCCCGTTACTGAGGAAAAAACAATGTATAACGCGAACCTTATTCATAACGCGGTTATCCAATTCTCGCTCTTGTTTTTTGCGCGCTTCTGGCGCCCCCCCGCCCATATTCCTTGCGGTTTAACGCACTGTATTTCTAACTGAATTCTTGTTGTTATCTTTCGTCCATTACTCTGGAGGCTTTTATGCTGGCAGTGTCAAAACTCAAGCGAGCCTACGGCGATTTTGTGGCGGCCGATGAGGTCAGTTTTACTATCGCCAAAGGTGAGATCGTAGGTTTGCTTGGCCACAATGGGGCAGGCAAAACTACCGTCATGAAAATGTTAAGCGGTTATTTGGAACCCAGTGCAGGAACCATCCAGTTCCAGGGGCTGGCGCTGGCGGATAACCTCAAAACCTTGCAGCGTAAAATTGGTTATTTGCCAGAAAATTTACCGATTTATCCTGAAATGTCGGTGGCCGCTTATTTGGATTACGCGGCCGAGCTTAAAGGTTTGCAGGGCGCGGAAAAACAGCGCGACATAAAGCGTGTGATTGACGCGACTGACATAAAAAATAAATTGCTGGCGCCCATTGCCAGTTTGTCGCGCGGTTACAAACAGCGCGTGGGGGTAGCACAAGCATTGCTCGGTCGCCCCGCACTGTTAATTCTGGATGAGCCCACCAACGGCTTGGACCCACAGCAAACCCTGCAAATGCGTGCGTTAATTCGCACTATTGCGCAGGAGGCGACAGTTATTTTATCCACCCACATTATGCAAGAAGTGGATGCCTTGTGTGACCGCGTATTGATGATGCGCGCGGGGCGCTTGGTATTGGATGAAAAATTGTCGGAGTTGCGCCACGCCCGCTCCTTGTTACTCACCACCAATCAATCCGGTGCTGAACTGGAGCCAGTGCTGCGCTGTGTAACTGGCGTAAAAACAATTGAAGCTCTCGGTAAAAATGCACATGGCGAGCAGCTGCGTATTCACTTGGGCGATGCCGCTGACGTGCAAGCCACTACGGCTGCACTGGCGCGTTTAGTATTGGAAAACAACGCGGAGTTATACCAGCTGCAACCCGAAACCCGCGACCTGGAAAGCCTGTTCCGCGATATCAACAATGCCACGCTGAGCGCGAAAGAAACGCAGGAGGTTGATCGTGCTGCCTAACACTACGATTACAAAAATTGCCAAAAAAGAAATCGGTTTATTTTTTTCCTCACCGATCGCCTATTTATTTTTAGCCGCTTTTGCGGCTGTCAGTTTATTTGCCTTTTTTTGGGGTGAAGCTTTTTTTGCCCGCAATATTGCCGATGTACGCCCGTTGTTCGAATGGATGCCGCTCCTGCTGATTTTTTTATGCAGCACTATCACCATGCGTTTGTGGAGTGAGGAGCGCCGTAGCGGCACGCTTGAACATGTACTTACCCAACCCGTGCCGCTGTGGCATTTTGTGGTGGGTAAGTTTTTGGGCTGCGTTGTGTTGTTGGTGATTGCACTGGCGATCACTTTGCCGCTCCCCATTACTGTTGCAGTGCTGGGCGATTTGGATTGGGGGCCGGTAGCTGCGGGTTATGTGGCAACCTTATTGTTGGGTGCTGCTTACTTGAGTATGGGTTTGTTTGTATCTGCGCGCAGCGATAATCAAATAGTCAGTTTGATTAGCGCCGTGGCACTCTGCGGGGTTTTTTATCTATTGGGCAGCAGTGCAATTACCAATTTTATGGGCAATAGCGCCGCCGAATATTTACGATTGTTGGCAACCGGTGCGCGTTTTGATTCTATCGCCCGCGGTGTGATTGATCTGCGCGATTTGTATTTTTATATCAGCCTGGTGTTGGTATTTCTCGCCTTAAATACCTACGCTTTGGAGCGCGAACGCTGGGCGGCCACCGGCAACAAAACCCATCATGGTCGCTGGCGTTCTGTTACTGCGTTATTGTTGATCAATGCCTTGGCAGCCAATCTCTGGCTTGGCCAAATTAATAGCCTGCGTATTGACACCACTCGCGGCAATCAATATTCCATTTCTACTGCAACTGAACACTATTTGCAGCAACTGCAAGAACCCTTATTGCTGCGTGGTTATTTCAGCGGCAAAACCCATCCGCTGTTATCACCGCTGGTGCCGCAGCTGCGCGACTTGATGAAAGAATATGAAGTGGAAGGCAAGGGGTTAGTGCGCGTGGAATTTGTGGATCCGGTAACTGACCCGGAGTTGGAGCAAGAGGCAAATCAGAAATATGCCATTCAACCCGTGCCCTTCCAAATTTCGGATCGCTACCAAGCTTCGCTGGTAAATTCCTATTTCAACGTGTTGGTTCAGTATGGCGATGAATATCAAGTGCTGGGCTTTCGCGATTTAATTGAAGTAAAAAGTGCCGGCGAAACCGATTTGGATGTGCAACTGCGCAACCCCGAACACGATTTAACCCGCGCGATTAAAAAAGTGCTGCACTCTTATCAAGCGGGCGGCAATTTGTTTGACACAGTAAAAGGTGAGCTGCGTTTTACTGCCTATGTGTCAGCGGATAATCGCCTGCCTGAGGCGCTTAAAAAATTTAAGGATCTGGTTAGTGCTGAGGTGAATAAACAACGCGAAAAATCGGGCGAGCGTTTGCAGTTGGAGTTTCTCGACCCGGATGCCAATGGTGGTGAATTGGGGCAGCGCATCGCTCAGGATTATGGTTTTAATCCTCTGGCGACCAGTTTGCTCAGCAATGAACGTTTTTATTTTTACATGACCTTGGCGCAGGGTGAGCAGTTGGTGCAGATCCCGCTGGATGATATGAGTGCGGCAAGTTTTGAGCGCAACTTTAACGCTGCCCTGAAACGATTCGCTTCAGGTTTCACCAAAACCGTAGCGCTGGTGACTCCTGCGGCGGATATGGGCGGCTACTATGGTGCACCGGCGGGGCCGCAATTTAATCAGCTGCAGGAATTTCTCGGTGCAGAATTAAATGTGCAACGCGAGGATTTGTCCGACGGCAGTGTGAGCGGTGAGGCGGATGTATTATTGCTCGCTGCCCCCAAAGAACTGGGCGAAAAAGAATTGTTCGCGGTGGATCAATTCCTTATGCAAGGTGGCACGGTGATTATGGCCAGCTCGCCCTACAGCGCCTCGGTCAGCCAGCGCAGTTTGAGTTTGCAAAAACACAACAGTGGTGTGCAGCAATGGCTCGCCCATCACGGTATTCGCATGGAAGAAAAGTTGGTGATGGATAAACAAAACTTGCCTTTCCCAATTCCCGTGAGCCGCAATCTGGGTGGTTTCAGTGTGCAGGAAATGCGCATGGTGGATTACCCTTATTTTGTGGATGTGCGTGGGCAAGGTTTGAATGCGGAGAATCCCATCACCAGCGGTTTGCCACAGGCGAGTCTTGCATGGGCTTCACCTATCGCGCTGGATGCTGACAAAAATCAGCAGCGCCTAATTACCGAATTGCTACGCAGTTCGGACAGCGCATGGCTGAGTGGCGATATGAATATAGTGCCGCAAGTCAACAGCGATGGTTTGTCACGCTTTATTCCTGTGGGCGAACAAAAATCCCATTTGTTGGGTGTGATTAGTCAGGGCCGTTTTGATTCTTTTTTTGCCGGAAAAAATTCGCCCTTGCTGGTCAATACAAACGCAAACACAAACGCTGATACAACCGCGGCAGGAGCCTCCGAGGCTGAGGCAAATAATGGCGATGCGGCTTTATCTACTACACAAACAGTGAGCAGTGTTATTCAACACTCTCTGGAATCTGCACGCATTATTTTATTCAGCTCCAACGATTTCCTCAGCGATGCCGTCATCAATATGACCGGTATGGCCACCGGTGGGCAGTATCTTAATTCGGTGCAATTACTTGCCAATACGGTGGATTGGGCGCTGGAGGATGAAGGGCTGGTAAGTATTCGCGCACGCGGCAATTTCAACCGCACTCTGCCCGCGATGGAACAAACCAGCCAAGCCTTTTGGGAGTATTTAAATTACGCATTAGCGCTGGGTGCGCTGTTGTTGGTGGGGCTGGTGCAGCGACAGTTTAAGCGTCGTCGCGAACAACAGTACCGGCAGTGGCTGGCGAACTAATCACACTCACTATTGACCAGAAAGAGGTGAATAATGAACCAAGCAGTAACCATTAATGTTGCCCAGAGTAATAGGGTAGAAACCATGTGGGATATGGCGCGCTGGCAACAACGCCTGTGGCTCTTGTTGGTGATTCAAGTGTTATTGGTGGTGGGTGTTTATGCCTATCAACAGAACTCCCGTGCAACACCAACGGCGGTACCTTTGTTGCCAGTGTCCACCAACGTGATTGATCGCATTGAAATCGCTGATGCGACAACCAGTGTGCACTTGAATAAACAAGCGAATCGCTGGCAACTCACGCAGTCGTCCTTACCGGTAGACAATGAAAAAATCACCGCATTGTTGGAAAAGTTAAACGGATTGCGGTTGACCTGGCCGGTTGCCAATACCGCATCCAGCCACGAGCGGTTTGAAGTAGGCGAACAAAAATTCCAGCGCAAATTACGCCTTTATGAAGGTGATAAATTGCAGGCGGAATTTTATTTAGGCAGTTCACCTGGTTTCAAAAAAGTGCATTTGCGCCGTGCGGGTGATAGTCAGGTTTACAGCGTTGCACTCAGCACTATGGATGCAGCCACCAGTGGTGATGATTGGTTGAATAAACAACTGCTCACTACTAACAATCCAGTCAACATCAAAGGGCGCGATTACGAGCTGCAAAGGCAAGGTGAAAACTGGCAATTAGTTGATGAAACCGGTGCGTCATTAAACACCGAAAATGTGACAGCCTTGGTGAAGGCGTTGGCTAGTTTGCAGGTGCAGTCTGTGGTGCAAGAAGCACCGAAGGGCGAGCCCATTACTCTTGCGGTAAAAAGTGCAGAAGGCAATTGGCAGTATGAATTTATCAAGACTGACGCTGGATATGTTGTCAAACGCAGTGATCGCGAACAGTACTTTTCACTGAGTGAGTATGAGTATGAACGTATCGCTCAGGTCGTGCGTGAAAATCTATTGGCGCCGGCGACAACCACGCAGACAAGTCCGACAACATCAAACTCTGCAGCGACCAACCCGGTAGAGGCTGTTGTGCAAGACGCTACCAAAGGTTTGTTGGGTAATTGACCTAACTAAAAACAAACAGCCCGGCATATGCCGGGCTGTTGTTATTTGTATCTATGTTTCTAGCTGTCGCTATTTGCTTTTTGTTCAGCGGTGCTTAACCTGCTAAACCAACATAAACTTCATGCACATCATCATCGTTATCAATCGCAGCCAGGAATGCTTCCACTTCTTCCAATGCTTCGCCAGATAAGCTCACGGGGTTTTTGGGTTTGTAGCCGAGTTTGGCAGACACAACAGTAAAACCTTGATCGGGCAGTGCTTTTTGTACCAGATCCAAATCGGTTGGGTCTGTGTAAAAGGTTGCAGTGCCATCGTCGTCTGCTTCGAAATCCTGTGCGCCGGCTTCGATTGCTGCCATTTCTATATCGGCATCTTTCGTGGCTGGGCTGGCTTCGATAATGCCCAAGTGATCAAAATCCCAAGAGACAGAACCGGATGTACCTAACTGGCCTTTCCGGAATAAACCGCGAATATTGGAGATGGTGCGGTTGACGTTGTCGGTAAGGCATTCAACGATCACGGGCACCTGATGCGGTGCGTAACCTTCATAGGTGACTTTTTCGTAACTGGCGGCGCCGTCGAGTTGGCCCGAGCCTTTTTTAATCGCGCGCTCCAATGTCTCGCGCGTCATTGATGCTTTTTTGGCTTGGACGATAGCGAGGCGTAGGCGCGGGTTCATATCCGGGTCTGCACCCGAGCGTGCTGCGATCATAATTTCTTTGGTGAGTTTGGTAAAAATTTTACCTTTTGCGCTCGCAGCTTCTTCTTTATGTTTTGCTTTCCATTGTGCGCCCATGATTATCGCCTCGTTGTTTGCACAAACCCATTGTGCCTGGTTTATCGTTAGGGGCAGCTACTTGCTGCGCCCGTTGTATGTAAATTATTCTGTATTCATCAGGGCACAATAAATTGCGCCCGAACCAATCAAATTAATTCGCGTGCAATGCAGTATTTAATTGCAACGCACTTTTATTGGTAACCACTTCCACGCGGCCCGTGATGGAATTGCGGCGGAATACCAAATCATTCACACCGGCAAGTTCACGCGCTTTGATAGTTTTCACTTCGTTGCCCGCATCGTCTAAGACCACCACTTTAGTTCCAGCAGTGATGTAGAGGCCGGATTCTACTTTGCAACGGTCGCCCAGTGGAATACCAATACCGGCGTTAGCGCCAATCAATGACTCTTTACCAACAGAAATGACAATGTTTCCGCCGCCCGACAAGGTGCCCATGGTGGAGCTACCGCCGCCCAAATCCGAACCGGCACCGACAAAGACACCGGCAGAAATACGGCCTTCAATCATCGCCGGGCCTTCGGTGCCCGCGTTAAAGTTAACAAAACCTTCGTGCATGATGGTGGTGCCTTCGCCCAGGTATGCACCCAAACGCACGCGTGCAGTGTGCGCAACGCGCACGCCTTTAGGCACAACGTAGTTGGTCATTTTAGGGAATTTATCCACGCAGGATACTTCCAGTTCTTCACCATTCAAGCGCGCTTGCAATTGACGTGCGGGCAGTTCGTTAACATCAATAGCGCCTTGGTTGGTCCAGGCAACATTGGGCAGTACACCGAAAATACCGGCAAGCACTGTGTTGTGTGGTTTAACCAAGCGGTGCGACAACAAATGTAATTTTAAATAACCTTCCGGTACAGACGTCGGGTTAGTGTCTGTCGCGAGCAACGTAGCAACCAGAGGACGTTTGCTGGTAGCCAGTGACTTTGCCAATTCTGCTTGCGCGCTATCACCGGCAATAGTGAGAGCTTGGGCGATTTCACTGGCTTGGTTGGTGGTCAAGGCAATTGCTTGGTTACCTTCGTTATAGCCGACAATAGTGGCAATGGCACGTGCGACAGCTTCTGATGGAGCGAGAACGGGTTGGGCATAGAATACTTCCAGCCATTCACCTTTTGCGTTCTGGGTGCCGATGCCTAAGCCTAATGCGTAAAGTTGAGTCATATTTTTTCCTGACAATAGTTCAAATAATTAATTAAAAATCTTGCTGTATTCGGCGTCTTTAAAGCCGACGTATGCTTGTGTGCCGGTATCCAGTAATGGGCGTTTTATCAGCGTTGGATTTTCCACAATCACTGCTACGGCCGTGTCAGCATTAAAATTGTCTTTGATGCTGTCATTTAATTCTTTCCAGGTGGTGCTGCGTTTGTTCACCAGTGTTTCCAAACCGATTTCAGCAATCCACTTTTTGACTTGAGGCTCACCCAAACCATCGGCACGGAAATCGTGAAAGTGATAATCCACTTTATGGTGTTCAAGCCATGCGCGGGCTTTTTTGACTGTGTCGCAGTTTTTAATGCCGTATAAGGTAATCATGGTTTCAGTACAATTTTAGGTTTTTTACGATTGGGGTAACAGGTTCGACAAATATCACACACAGTGCCATCGCAACCGCGTGCGGAGCAAAATTCACGCCCGTAATAAATAATTTGCAAATGCAGTGCATTCCAACTCTCTTGCGGGAACAGGCGTTTTAAATCTTTTTCGGTTTGCACCACATTCTTGCCGTTGGTTAAGCCCCAGCGCTGGGCAAGGCGATGGATGTGGGTATCTACCGCAAACGCAGGCACCCCAAATGCTTGGCTCATGACTACGCTGGCCGTTTTGTGACCCACACCGGGCAGCCGTTCCAGTGCGTCCCAATCCTGGGGTACTTGACCATTGTGTTCATTGACCAGCATGTTGGATAACACTGAAATCGCTTTGGATTTCTGCGGTGATAATCCACAAGGGCGAATAATGGCTTGAATATTTTCGACCGGCACTTTCGCCATGTCGAATGGATTATCTGCCAATTCAAACAGTGCCGGTGTCACCGTGTTCACGCGCTCATCGGTACATTGGGCGGATAGCAGTACCGCTACCAACAAGGTGTAAGCGTCTTTGTGATGCAAGGGGATCGGCGGATTAGGGTAGAGGCTTTGCAATCGTTGCAAAATAAATTTAACCCGCTCCGCCTTGCTCAAATTTTTTACAGCGTCACTCATAGTGTTTTTACAAAAGCTTTGATGCGCTCGGCAGCTTCAATACATTCTGCCAGCGGAGCAACCAATGCCAGGCGGACATAATCTTCACCGGGATTAATGCCATTGGCTTCACGTGCTAAATAACTGCCAGGCAAAGTGGTCACTTTTTGCTGGGCAAATAATTGCTGTGCAAAGGCTTCGCCTTTAATCGGTGTTTTAGGCCAGAGGTAAAAACTGGCGTCTGGTTTCTGTACGTCCAGGCAACCATCCAACACTTTCAGTACTGCATCGAATTTTTCGCGGTAAGCGGTGCGGTTGGCAATAACATGCTGCTCATCCTGCCAAGCGGCAACACTGGCTAGTTGGGTTGGTACAGGCATGGCGCACCCGTGGTAGGTGCGATACAGCAAAAACTTTTCCAGAATGTCGGCATCACCGCCTACAAAGCCGGAGCGTAAACCGGGTAAGTTGGAGCGCTTGGACAAGCTGTGAAATACCACACAGCGCGCGAAGTCATCGCGCCCCAATTCTGCACAAGCTTGTAATAAACCTACTGGTGGGTGTTGTTCATCAAAATACAATTCTGAGTAGCATTCATCAGAAGCGATAACAAAATCGTATTGATCCGCAAGTGCAATCAGCTCTTTCAATTGTGCTGAATTCATAACGGCGCCGGTAGGATTGCCGGGTGAACAAATAAATAATAATTGGCAGCGCTCCCATACGGCGGCCGGGACGGCGGCAAAATCCGGAATAAAATTATTGTCGGGTGTGCAGTTCAGAAAATAGGGTTCTGCTCCCGAGAGAATCGCCGCCCCTTCATAAATTTGATAAAACGGATTGGGCGATACTACAAGCGGATTGGGTTTGCTGCGATCAATAATTGCCTGCGCAAAGGCAAACAGTGCCTCACGTGTCCCGTTCACTGGCAGTACATGCTTGTCTGCGGTAAAACTGCCCGGGGTCAACTGAAAGCGTTTTGTCGCCCACGCGGCAATAGCAGTACGCAATTCCGGTAACCCTTTGGTCGTGGGGTAGTTGGATAATTTATTCAAGTTATTGACGAGTGTATCCAATACAAACCCGGGCGGTTCGTGTTTGGGTTCGCCAATGGATAACATAATGTCGGTTAACGCGCTTGGGGGAGTAACGGCTGCCTTGAGTGCAGCCAGTTTTTCAAACGGATAGGGATGCAGATGGTTTAAATCCGGATTCATAATCTCATCAACAATAATTAATGTTTATCGACGCGTTTATCGAGTTGTTCGCGAATTTCTTGCTGCAACTGTTCACACAAAGTGACATCGCCCAAGGGCTTTCCATCGTTATCGGCGATAAAGAAAATATCTTCTACGCGCTCGCCCAAGGTGGCGATTTTGGCGTTGAGTAGCTGGATATCATAGTCCATGAAGATTCGCCCAATGCAGGCCAGCAAGCCGGGGCGATCGGGACTGATAACTTCCAGCACACTGCAATTGCGAATGGTATCGGTGCTGAGTGATGTGCGAGTAGGTGAGGCAAAGTATTTGAGTCGGCGCGGTGTGCGGCGGCCAATGATATCGCGATAGTTATCCACCAAACTCAATTCTTCCAGTAGCGCTTGCTGGATTTTTTTCAGCAGTGTTTGATTGTTGCCCAAGGGCTCACCATTTTCATTGAGCACAAAAAAAGTGTCTATGGTATAGCCGGATTTGGAGCTGTAAATCTTGGCATCCTGAATGCTGAGGTTGAGCAAGCTCAAGGCAGTGGCGGCCGCAACGAACACATTCTTCTGATTTTTACTGTACACAAAAATTTGTGTAGCACCGGCTAATTCTTTGCTGGTGGTTTTTTTAATCAGGATTAAAGGTTTGTCATCGGTACGCGCGGCAATTGCTTCGGTGTGCCAGGCAATATCGGTAAAGTTTTCACGCAGGAAATAGTCTTCATCCATATCGCCCCACAGCGCAACCACTTGCTCTTTGCTCAGCCCTTTGCGTGCCAGTTTGCGAATGGCAGCTTGCTGCGTTTCTTCAATCAGGTCGTGTTTGTCGACAGTGTTTTCCAGACCGCGCCGCAATGCGCGGCGAGTATCCAAATACAGGTTGCGCATTAGACTGGCGCGCCAGGTATTCCACAGTTCTTTGTTGGTGCCATTAATATCAGCTACTGTGAGGCAGTAGAGGTAATCAAGGTGCAACTGATCACCAACAGTAAGCGCAAATTTATGGATTACATCCGGATCTGAAATATCCTGTTTTTGCGATACTTGCGACATCAACAAATGTTTTTCCACCAGCCAGCAAATCAGACGGGTTTCGCGCGGTGATATACCGTGGCGAGTACAAAATTCTTCGGCGTCAACCGCGCCCAACGTGGAGTGATCGCCGCCGCGTCCTTTACCAATATCGTGATACAAACCGGCAATGTACAGCAGCTCCAGTTTGGGCAAGCGTGTCATGATAGTTGCCGCGACAGGAAAATCTTCTTTGGCGGAGGGCAGTAAAAAGTTACACATGTTCTGCACGACTTTTAATGTGTGTGCATCCACGGTGTAGATATGGAACAAGTCGTGCTGCATTTGCCCGGTGACCTGACCAAACTCTGGCAGGTACAGGCCGAGAATACCGTAGCGCGACATACGCTTTAACTGCTCAACCAATCCAGCAGGGTGCTGCAAGAGTTTGATAAATAATTGCGTATTTTTAGGGTTGCTACGGAAGTTATCGTCAATAAGATAACGGCTTTCGCGAATCCAGCGGATGGTGGAAGCACGCACTCCCTGGATCTGCGGGTTTTGTGCCATAAGCACAAACATTTCTAACAGCGCGGACGGGTTTTCCTCAAAGACATAAGTGTGTGTTGCTTCGATAAAATTATCGCGCAACTGAAAGCGCTCATTAATAGACACCACACTTTTGGTTTTGCCTTTTTGTAAAATCGCTTCGGACAAAAATTGCAGCACCACATCGTTAAGCTCGCGCAGGGCAAGCACAGTGCGATAATACTTGTGCATGAACTGCTCAACAGCAAGGCCTTCATGGTTGTCGCTGTAACCGAATAATTTGGCGATCTCACGCTGGTAATCAAACAGCAGCCGCTCTTCCGGGCGCTTGGCAACCATATGCAATGCATAGCGCACACGCCACAAGTATTCTTCGCCGGAGTTAATCAGTGAAAACTCTTCGTCGGTGAAAAAACCTTTGCCTTCCAATTGTTTAATGGTGCGCACACCAAAGTAGCGTTTGGTAACCCAATTGATGGTCTGAATATCGCGCAAGCCGCCGGGCGCATTTTTGATGTTGGGTTCCAGGTTGTATTCGGTATCGTTATATTTTTTATGGCGATCCAATTGTTCCTGGTATTTAGCGCTGAAAAATTCTTCAATCGACCAGATTTTATCTGGCGCGGCTTCTTTCATTAATTCGTGACGCAGGGAGCTATCGCCCACCAAGGTACGCGATTCCATGATATTGGTCGCTACGGTAATGTCGGTGCGCGCTATATCAATAGTTTGTTTAACGGTGCGCACACTGCTACCAATTTCCAGTCCTATATCCCACAGCAGGGTGAGAAATTTTTCGATATTTCCTTTGCAGCTTTCAAAGACTTCGGGGTGGTGCAGTATTAACAAATCAATGTCAGAGCAGGGGTGCAACTCACCGCGTCCATAACCACCAACGGCTTCCAGGCTGATGTGTGCAGGCCAGCGGAATTGGTGCCAGGCATAGTGGAGTATGCAATCGATGAACAGCGCGCGCTCGTACACCAAGCTGCGAATATCTTCGCCTTCAATAAAGCGACGATTGGCTTGGGTGCTCGCGGCGTTTATCGCATCTTTAAAGACCCCGATAATGGGCTTTTCCGCCAAGGCACGGCGAAAGCGGCTCTGGTCAAAAAAGAATAAGGGGCGCTCAAAATAAGGCACCTCCTCCATAGATACCGGAGTATCTATTGGGGGAGTGGCGACGCTATCGCTGGTATCCAGTTCAGGTTGTGAGGATTTGTTGAAAACACGCGCGATAAAATCGGAAATGCTCATAAATTAAAATACTTCGCCAGTACGTGCGGTAAAAACTTCAACACCGTCACGGGTGACGACCATGGTGTGTTCCCATTGTGCCGAGAGTCGGCCGTCTTTGGTTTCTACGGTCCAGCCATCGCTTTTCAGTTTGGTGTGGGGTTTGCCTGCATTGATCATCGGTTCAATGGTGAAGCACATGCCTTCTTTTAATTCCATTCCCGTATCCGGGCGGCCATAGTGAAGGATCTGCGGATCTTCATGAAACACCTTGCCAATACCGTGGCCACAGTATTCGCGCACTACGGAATAGTAATTGGATTCAGCATGTTGCTGGATAACGTGGCCTATATCGCCCAGGCGGCAACCGGGTTTTACCAGTTTGATGGCTTTGTACATGCACTCCTGAGTCACCTGCACCAAACGCTCGGCATGAGGGGCGGGTGTGCCAACAAAGTACATAGCACTGGTATCGCCGTGATAACCCTCATAGATCACAGTGACATCAATATTGACGATATCGCCCGCTTTCAGCACTTTTTTCTCGGAGGGAATACCGTGGCAAATCACCTGATTCACCGAGGTGCAAATTGATTTGGGAAAACCGCGGTAACCCAGGCAGGCGGGGATGGCCTTTTGCACATTCACTATGTGATCGTGGCAGATCTTATCCAGTTCGGCGGTGGTTACGCCTGGCTGCACATATTGACCAATCATTTCCAATACTTCGGCTGCCATGCGGCCTGCGACACGCATTTTGGCGATTTCTTCGGGAGTTTTGATAGTTACTGACATGAATTCAGGGTATCTCGGCGGGTGAATAGAAAGTTACAACATTCTAAACGATTCCGACCTGTTTTGACCAAAATCAATCCTCTATCAGGGTTATAGCAGTCTCTGGATTTGCAGCAGTGATATATAAGAAGGGAGAGGTCAGGCGGTAAAGACCGCCTGACTCATGGGGAAGGGGGGCTGAGTCTATCGGTGAAGCCCGTGAGTGCGCACTTGGGTGAGGGCGTGAATAACGCCGCGCAATTCAGCCAGCCCTTTCATTCGCCCGGCATAGGAGTAGCCGGGGTTGATGCCGGGCTTGCCAATTTCATCACCCATCAGGTGGCCGTGGTCCGGGCGCATCGCAATGGCTGGCAGGTTAATGCCTTGCTGTTTGCGGCGACTTTCTTCTTCTAATAATGCATCGATCAGGCCGACCATATCGTTGTCGCCATCCAGGTGATCCGATTCAAAGAAGGAGCCATCGGCTTCGCGTTTAATGTTGCGCAGGTGCACAAAGTAAATGCGCTCGCCGAATTCACGCGCCATGGCAACCAGGTCATTGTCACAGCGTGCGCCGTAAGAGCCGGCGCAGAGTGTTAAGCCGTTTGCCGGGCTGGGTACGGCGTTGAGCAGTGCGCGAGCATCATCGGCGGTAGATACAACACGCGGCAGTCCAAACAGCGAGAAGGGTGGGTCATCCGGGTGGATGCACATGCGTACTCCGGCCTCTTCGGCTACAGGAATAATTTCGCGCAGGAAGGCAAACAGGTTGGCACGCATGCCGTCATCGCCCATTTTGATGAAGAGATCGATAGCGGCGCGAATTCCATCGCGATCATAAGAGCCTTCACCGCCGGGTAGTCCGGCAATGATATTTTTCTCCAGCAGCACTTTTTCTTCGCTGCTCATGGCATCAAGACGAGCCTTGGCTTTGGTGAGCACCTCAGGCTGATAGTCCTGTTCGGCGCCGGGGCGTTGCAGGATATAAACATCATAGGCCGCAAAATCGCTCATCTCAAAACGCAGCGCGCGGGCGTTGTTGGGCAGGGTGTAATTAAGGTTGGTGCGAGTCCAATCGACGACCGGCATAAAGTTGTAGCAGACATCGTAAACACCGGCTGCACCCACATTGCGAATGGACTGTTTGTAGTTGTCGATGTATTGCTGGTAGTTGCCAGTGCGGGTCTTGATATCGTTGTGAAGCGGGATGCTTTCGATAACAGCCCACTCAAGTCCTTGATCTTCAATGATTTTTTTGCGTTCCAGCACTTCCTCAAGGGGCCAGACGGCACCTGTGGGTATGTGGTGTAAGGAGGTGACGATGCCGGTTGCGCCTGCTTGCGCAATGCTTTGCAGGCTGACGGTATCGTTTGGGCCAAACCAGCGCCAGGTCTCTTTCATGGTGGTCTCGCTACAATTTACAGAGTGTGATGCGAACTAGTATACAAGTAGTGTGGTGTTTGTCCTAGAGGGGAATCTTGCTTTTCGATGGCTGGATGCAAGGCTTGGGGCTTACTTTTTGGTTTATTCTGCCTGTTGTTTGTGATATAAAGCGCGCCTCTTTTTGCGGAGGCTGTCGCCAGCGCAGGAAGAAAAATCCGTTTTTAAATGTAATTTACCAACGTCACATATATACCGACACGCAAAACCTGGGTGCCCAATGGCTGCTGTATAGCGTCCATGATGGTTGGTTAGCGGGGTATATAGAGGCCTAACCCAGTAGGAATACTAAAATGCCACAAGTAAGCATGCGCGATATGTTGTCTGCCGGTGTCCACTTCGGTCACCAAACCCGTTACTGGAACCCTAAGATGGGCAAGTACATCTTTGGTGCGCGTAACAAGATCCATATTATTAACCTTGAGCACACTGTGCCTGCGTTCAACGAAGCTCTTGCTTTGATTCAACAAATGGCCTCTCAAAAGAAAAAGATTCTGTTTGTTGGTACCAAGCGCGCTGCGCAAAAGACCATCAAAGAAGAAGCTATCCGCGCTGGCCAGCCTTTTGTTAGTCACCGCTGGTTGGGTGGCATGCTCACCAACTACAAAACCATTCGCGCCTCTATCCGTCGCTTGCAAGAGCTGACCACCCAGAGCGAAGACGGTACTTTTGCCAAGTTGACCAAAAAAGAAGCGCTGATGCGTACTCGTGATATGGAGAAGCTTGAGCGTTCAATTGGCGGTATCAAAAATATCGCTGGTTTGCCTGATGCAATGTTTGTTATCGACGTTGATCACGAGCGTATTGCGATTCAGGAAGCCAACAAGTTGGGTATCCCTGTTATTGGTATCGTTGATACTAACAGCAACCCTGAAGGTGTTGACTACGTAATTCCAGGTAACGATGACGCCATTCGTGCGATCAAGTTGTATGTGTCTGCCATTGCTGATGCATGTCTGGAAGGTTCCAAGTCAGCGTCTTCTGTGCCAAACAAAGATGAATACGTAGCTGCCGAAGGCGCTGCTGAGTAATCTCGCGACGTAATCAAGCGACCAAAGCGCTGCCAGCTTGTGCATAAGCGCAGCGTTGTCGGAAGAGGGGGCTTGGCCCCCTTTTTTCAACTTTGAATTTGAACATTTATTGAGGACACATCCATGACAGCTGTTACTCCTGCTTTGGTAAAAGAACTGCGTGACCGTACTGGTCTGGGCATGATGGAATGTAAAAAAGCCTTGGGCGAAGCCAATGGTGACATCGAACTGGCCATTGAAAACCTGCGCAAGGTTTCTGGTTTGAAGGCCGCTAAAAAAGAAGGCCGTACGGCGGCTGACGGTGTAGTGGCTGTTAAAGTTGCTCCAGATAACAGCTACGGTGTTGTTATTGAAGTTAACTCTGAAACTGACTTTGTGGCGCGCGATGCTGGCTTCCTGGCTTTCGTGAACAGCGTGTTGGATAAGGCATTTGCTACCAAACAAACTGATGTTGCTGTTGTTATGGCAGGCGAGTTGGAATCAGCGCGTGAAGCGTTGGTACAAAAAATCGGCGAAAAAATCAGTGTTCGTCGTATTAGCCTGGTTGAAGGTGGTGTTGTTGGTGGTTACCTGCACTTGAACAACCGCATTGCGGTACTGGTTCAATTGGAAGGTGGTAATGAAGAGACTGCTAAAGACGTTGCTATGCACGTAGCGGCAGTTAATCCACAAGTGGTTAGCTCCGACCAAATGCCAGCTGATCTGGTAGAAAAAGAGAAAGAAATTATCCGTGCTCAACCTGATATGGCTGGTAAGCCTGCTGAAATCGTTGAGAAGATGATTGGTGGTCGTATCAGCAAGTTCCTGAAAGAGGCTAGCTTGGTTGATCAGGCTTTCGTTAAGAATCCAGAGCAAACTGTTGCTCAATTCGCTAAAGCTGCTGGCGCAACCGTTAAGAACTTTGTGCGCTTGGAAGTGGGCGAAGGTATCGAAGTTGCGGTTGTGGACTTTGCTGCTGAAGTTGCTGCTCAGGTAGCTGCTAGTAAAGCTTAATCCGTTTTTACGGATATTAAAAAACCCGCGCAATTTACATTGCGCGGGTTTTTTATTGGTCTGAATTTTTAGGTTATTTATTTCCATCTCTCATAAAATTGGAAATAAAAGCGCGCTCTTCTAAAGTTTATCCTCAGCTAGAATGCAGCGGTTTCGCCCCAGCTCTTTTGCTTTGTACAGAGCGTTGTCGGCGCGCTTGAAGCAGGTGGCAAAATCCTCGTTAGGTTGATGTTCGCTCACGCCAAAGCTCGCGCTCAGTTGAATCTCTCCATTGAGTTTAACTTTGCTATTGGCCAGGGTGTTGCGAATGGTTTCCGCAATAGACATCGCTATTTTTGTGCTGGTGCTGGGCATAATCATCACAAATTCTTCTCCGCCCCATCGGCCAACAAAGTCGTTTGCGCGCATATTGTCTTGAATGATGTTGGCGATGTGCTGTAGCACCAGGTCACCCTTGTCGTGCCCGTGTTGATCATTAATTTGTTTGAAGTGATCAATATCGGTAATGATGAGTGCGTACTTGGCTGAGGTTTCCGGGTGATTCTGATCCGCTAAGCTGGCGACAATCTGGTCAATGCCAAAGCGATTGTAGAGTTGGGTTAGTGGGTCGACGGTCGACAAGCGGCGAAACTTATTCGTCTCTTCGCGGAGTTGTTCGTTGGTGTTGCTCAGTTGATTGATGATATGGGTGTCGTGCTGGGTCTGTGCATTCAGCTTGATCAATTTCTTAATCGCAAAAATAAAAATGCCTAGCATCCACAGGCAGAGTATGCCGAGATACCAGTGCTCAGTGCTGATCCATTCGCCGTGTAATTCGAATTTCTCAATAGAAAATTGATGCGTGCCCGGTTGCTCGGGGCCGCCAAAGTCGATGGTGATGGAAATGGCGTTGGTAAATTCCGGTGCGGCCCGGGCGAATGGAATGTTGAACTGGTTTAGCCACCAGTCGGCAACTGTAAATGCTGTTAGTGCCAGCTTGTGTTCCCGGTTCAGATCCTTGGTGTGAAGATGTACTGCATTGAATTTGGTGCTGTTTCGATCTTCTACATTGGAATAGGTGGGGTTGTAGTTGCGAATGGCAATTCGGACTTTATTGGCTGGGCCAGTGTAATTCATGTGAATGGTCAGATTTTCATAACCCGATAAATCCCTGCCTTGATCGATAGTGCTGGACAAATCCATGGTTATTCCACAGGGAAAGTAGTCCCCGTCAAAATTGTCCGGATAATTGCATTGCCAGCTGGTGTACTCCTCGTTAGTCCATTCAGATGATGGGGTGCCATCAGTCAGTGGCTCGCTGTTAAGGAAGAGGGGGATGCTTGGGTTTGAGATTAATGCCAAGCGTTTATCGGGGATAAAGTGCACGCCCACAACGAGCAAAATGGTCACCACTATGACGGCTAGCAGGATGGAGTTAAAGCTTTTGTCATTCATTGGCGGTTTGCTCCCTTGAAAAACCATCCACCAAGTATTGCCCAATAAATGCAGGTTTCAACGTCAGGTCGACATTAGGCAGGTAAATCTTTCATTTGCCTGCTTGCCTTGCGAAATGCGATCAACTTGGGTCACCTGTTTTGTTGATTTCTGTTACACTGCACCGATTTTTCGGCCCCTCAGTAGGTGTGGGCATTTGCGGCTAACTCATTGTTTTGGAGAGCATTTATGTCCAGCCCCAGAGATAAAAAGTACAAGCGCATTTTATTGAAGCTCAGCGGTGAAGAGCTGATGGGTACGGAAGGATTTGGTATTGACCCTAAAGTGCTCGACAAAATGGCCCTGGAAATCGGTCAATTGGTTGGCATTGGCGTACAAGTTGGTTTGGTCATTGGTGGCGGCAACCTGTTTCGCGGTGCTGCATTAAGTGCGGCTGGCCTTGATCGAGTGACTGGCGATCATATGGGAATGCTGGCCACAGTCATGAATGCGCTGGCGATGCGCGATGCGCTTGAACGCTCCAATATTTCCTCTCGGGTGATGTCAGCTATCCCCATGAGTGGTGTTGTTGAGCACTATGATCGCCGTCGTGCTGTACGTTTCCTGAACTCCGGTGAGGTGGTTATTTTTTCGGCAGGTACTGGTAATCCGTTTTTTACCACCGATTCTGCGGCTTGTTTACGCGGTATTGAAGTCGATGCCGATATAGTGCTCAAGGCAACCAAGGTTGATGGTGTCTATTCTGCAGACCCGAAAAAAGACCCGACGGCCACCAAGTATGATCGTTTGTCCTACGACGAAGTACTGGATAAAAAATTAGGTGTAATGGATCTGACAGCGATTTGTTTATGTCGCGAGCACGATATGCCGGTGCGCGTATTCCGTATGAATAAAACCGGTGCGCTGTTGAATATCGTGGTTGGCAGTAATGAAGGTACTTTGATTGAAGAGGATAAATCATGATCAATGATATTAAAAAAGACGCTGAAGGGCGCATGAAAAAAGCTGTTGAAGCACTGGCGAACAATTTCAATAAAATCCGTACTGGCCGTGCTCACCCCAGTCTGTTGGATGGTATTAGCGTGAATTACTACGGTACACCGACCCCTCTGTCACAAGTGGCTAACATCAATATCGAAGATGCACGCACCCTGTCGATTAGCCCTTGGGAGCGCAATCTGGTGCCCGAGATTGAAAAGGCGATCATGAAATCCGATTTGGGTTTGAATCCCTCTACCACTAATGGTCTGATTCGTATTCCATTGCCGATGCTGACTGAGGAAACGCGTAAGCATTTCATCAAGCAGGCGCGTGCTGAAGCAGAGAATGGCCGCGTTGCTGTGCGTAATGTGCGTCGCGATGTGCTGGGCGATATCAAGGCGCTGCTGAAAGACAAAGCCATTGGTGAAGATGAGGATCGCCGTGCACAGGACGATATTCAAAAAATTACCGATAAATACATCGCTGAAGTGGATAAAGCGCTGGCAGCCAAAGAAGTTGATTTGATGGCTGTGTAATCTGCATCATCTGGCGAGTCGCATCCTTCCGGGAGGCGGCTCTGCTTCCCGCACTACGACTAGATAATTTCATTACAAAAACAAAAAACGGGTTGTCGGTGAGAATCCGATGCTGGCCTGTCGCTGGGAGAGTACGCGTGACTGATAATAGTCTTCGCCACGTGGCGATCATTATGGATGGCAATAACCGCTGGGCAAAACAGCGCGGTATGGCGGGGGTTTCCGGTCATAAGGTTGGTGTTGAGCGCATTCGTGATGTGATGGCCGCCTGTCAGGATCAGGGCGTGGAAGTGCTCACCGTATTTGCCTTCAGTAGTGAAAACTGGCGTCGCCCTCCCATGGAGGTGGATGCCTTGATGTCGCTGTTTCACCTCTATTTAAAAAATGAAGCCAAAGCGCTCAAAAAGAAGGGTGTGGCGTTACGGGTGATTGGTAACCGTGAGCGTTTTAGTCCGGCAATTCAAAAAGCGATTGCTGCCGCTGAGGCATTAACGGCAGGCGGTAAAACGACGTTGGTAATTGCTGCTGATTATGGCGGTCGCTGGGATATTGCCGAAGCAGCTCGCACCTTAGCGCAGCGCGTCAGTGAAGGGCATTTGGACGTAGCGGCGATTGATGAATCTGTATTGCATGCGCATACCTGCTTGGCGGACTTGCCGCCTCTGGACTTGTTGATCCGCACCGGGGGTGAAGTTCGCATCAGTAACTTCCTGTTGTGGCAATGCGCCTACGCGGAACTCTATTTCAGCGACAAACTCTGGCCTGATTTTGACGGCGATGAATTAAAAAAGGCGATTGCCAACTTCTACGAGCGTCAGCGCCGTTTTGGTATGACCAGTGATCAAATTGAAGCGGGTGCATTGAATGCTTAAGCAGCGCGTAATCACCGCCTTGGTATTGGCGATCATCTTTATTGCAGCCCTGTTTGGCCTGCCTGCGGGTTATTTCTCTTTTTTTATCGGCGCAATCGTGCTGATTGGCGCGTGGGAGTGGGCTAATCTCGCGGGGTTTTCTGCGCTTTGGCAGCGTTGCCTCTACACGCTGTTTATTCTGCTTGCGCTGTTTGTGGTATCGGTTTATCTCGGGTTTGATGGTAGTGGTAGCCCTGCGTTGGATTCCCATGCTGTCCAGCAATTGCTGGTTGCTGGTTGTGTGTGGTGGGCACTTGCATTGTTATTGGTGCAGGGTTATCCCAGCAGCGCTCTGTTGTGGGGGCATAAAGCCTCACGGTTGGTGATAGGGTTATTGGTATTGTTGCCTACTTGGGTGGCATTGGTTTATGTGCGTCAGCACACTTCCGGGGCATGGTTAGTTTTACTGCTAATGCTGATTGTGGCAGTGGCAGATAGCGGTGGTTATTTTGCCGGCAAGCGTTTTGGTCGCGCCAAGTTGGCGTCTGCTGTTAGTCCCGGCAAAACCTGGGAAGGTTTTGCCGGTGGCTTTGTTGCCAACTGTGTACTGGCGCTGTTGTTGAGCGTCTGTCTGGATGTGAGTCTCCTGTTGATGCTTGCCTTGGTTGTGCCTACCAGCCTTGTGTCAGTGCTGGGGGATCTGTTGGAAAGTATGCTTAAGCGTCATGCGGGCATCAAAGACAGTGGCGCTATTTTGCCCGGGCATGGCGGCATCCTTGATCGTGTCGATGGTGTTACAGCAGCGGCGCCGGTATTTGCGCTGGCATTATTGGCCAGTGGTGCATTCTCGACAACAGCAGGATTCTAGGTCATGCAGCCAGCGGTTCAGTATATTACGATTTTGGGTGCGACCGGCTCCATTGGTGTCAGCACACTCGATGTGATTGCCCGTCACCCAGACCGCTATAAGGTATTTGCCCTGACGGCGGATCGTCGTTGGCAGTTATTGGCTACCCAATGTTTGCAGCACCAGCCGCGCTATGCCGTGCTAAATGACGCCAGTGCCGCGAGTGAATTAACACGTGAACTGCGTAAACAAGGTTGTAATACCGAGGTGCTACAAGGGTTGGCCGCGCTGGAATTGGTGGCTGCTCATGGGCAGGTCGATGCAGTGATGGCCGCTATAGTCGGTGCTGCAGGTCTGCTACCCACGCTGGCGGCAGTGCAGGCTGGTAAAAAAGTATTGCTCGCTAATAAAGAAGCCTTGGTGATGGCAGGTGGCCTGTTTACCCAGGCAGTGAATAAAAGTGGTGCGCTGCTGCTGCCGATTGACAGTGAGCATAATGCGATTTTCCAGTGCCTGCCAAATCATCGCAGCGACTATTTGGCCGGTGGCTTGGTTTCAAGTGGGGTGCGTAAAATTCTCCTGACGGCATCTGGCGGTCCATTTCGTAACACGCCGCTTGCCGATTTGCCGCATGTCACGCCGGAGCAGGCCTGTGCCCATCCAAATTGGAGCATGGGGCAGAAAATTTCCGTCGATTCAGCCAGTATGATGAACAAGGGGCTTGAGCTGATTGAGGCCTGCTGGCTGTTCAATACCCGTCCGCATCAGGTGCAAGTCGTCATTCATCCGCAAAGTGTGATTCATTCGATGGTGGAGTATATCGATGGTTCGGTGCTTGCCCAGTTGGGTAACCCGGATATGCGTACCCCCATCGCCCATGCCCTGGCTTGGCCTGAGCGGATTGAATCCGGTGTGGCAAGCCTCGATATTATTGCAACAGCGCGCCTTGATTTTAGTGCGCCTGACTTACAGCGCTTTCCTTGCCTGCGATTGGCGCAGAAAGCGGCAGATGTCTCTGGCACTGCCCCCGCACTATTGAATGCGGCGAATGAAATCGCTGTAGCCGCCTTTCTTGCACGGCAGATTCGTTTCGATCAAATCGCTCAAGTTATCGACCATGTGTTGACGCGTCTTGACGCCGTTGAACCAACCAGTTTGGCACAGGTTCAAAGTGCAGACGCCGAGGCTCGTGCCTTGGCCAGTCAATTGATCAAGAGCTGGTGATGATTATCCCGGGGCAGTCCTTATGTCGTTGATTCAGACAATTATTTCATTTGTTGTCGCACTGTTGATTTTGGTGTCTATCCATGAGTTTGGGCATTTTTATGTCGCCCGTCGCTGCGGTGTGAAAGTGCTGCGCTTTTCTATTGGCTTTGGCAAGGTGCTTTGGTCGTGGCGTGATAAGCAGGGTACAGAGTATGCACTCGCTGCATTACCCTTGGGCGGTTATGTCAAAATGCTGGACGAGCGTGAAGCGCCGGTGGCAGAGGAAGAGCGATCCAAGGCGTTTAACAATAAAACAGTCTGGCAGCGTATCGCCATAGTTGCCGCCGGGCCTTTGGCTAATTTTTTACTGGCGATACTCCTGTTCTGGATACTCCTGTTGCAAGGCCAGCGCGACCTTATTCCGCAAATTGGTAGTGTTGAGCCGGGTTCCATTGCTGAACAAGCCGGCTTGGAAGCAGGGCAGGAAATTATTGCCATAGATAACATACCCACGCCTACCTGGCAGGCGCTTAATAAAGCACTACTTAATCGCTTGGGTGAGAGTGGTGCAATACGCTTTAAGGTCGCTTATCCGGATTCTCACTTTACCTATGAGTCAGAAGGGCGATTGAATAATTGGCTTAGGGATTCCGGTGATCCAGATCCGGTTGCCGGATTGGGCATCACCCTGTACTTACCCAAAATACCACCCATTGTCGATGAAGTTGTGGCGGGTGGCGCTGCAGAGACTGCCGGTTTTGTGAGTGGTGATACCCTGATCTCGGCCGATGGTGTTGCGATTGATGACTGGCAGAGCTGGGTGGATTATGTGCGTCAACATCCGGGCAAGAGTATTGCTGTGGTGGTTGAGCGTGATGCCAGAGAATTAACCCTGAACCTTGTTCCTGAGTCGATTAAAGAGTCGGGCGTGCTGGTCGGTCGGGTTGGACTGGGTGCGAAGGCTGGCTCTATTCCTGACTCTATGATCCGTACTTATGAGTATTCTGTGCCTGGCGCCTTTGTTGCCGGGGTCAATAAAACCTGGGAAACCTCAGGCTTTGTACTTTTATCAGTCAAAAAATTGATTCTTGGCGAAATTTCCACGAAAAACTTGAGTGGACCGATAACCATTGCTAAGGTGGCGGGCTCTTCAGCCGAGAGCGGTTTGAGGAGTTTTATTGGTTTTGTCGCTCTGCTGAGTGTGTTCCTCGCAGTATTTAACCTTTTACCTATCCCGGTATTGGATGGCGGTCACTTATTTTATTACTTCATTGAAGTAATTAAGGGAAAACCGGTGTCCGACAGAGTGCAGATGCTGGGGTATCAGGTTGGACTCTTCTTGGTCATCAGTCTAAGCGTGCTAGCGCTGTATAACGACATCATGCGGCTTTAATCTGGCAGTGTTGCCGGGCCGTAACCAACATTCATTTACGATTAGAACAGATTCTATGATGCGAGTTTCGATGCGAGTTTTTGGCTGTTTTCTGGCACTCTTCCTGTCCTGTACAGTTTATGCACAGACTTTCCGTGTAAGCGATATTCGCGTAGAGGGGTTGCAGCGCGTTTCAGCGGGGTCTGTATTCAGTGCGCTGCCAATCCGTGTCGGCGATCTACTCACTCAGGCTGATATTCAAAGCGCTACTCGTGAGCTATTCAAGGTAGGCTACTTTTCCGATGTCGAAATCAAGCGCGATGGCGATGTGCTGGTATTGGTGATCAAAGAGCGCCCGGCAATCAATAAAATTGAATTGAAAGGCAACAAGGCCATCAAAACAGAAAACCTGATGGACAGCCTCAAAGACAACAACCTATCGGAAGGGCAAATTTTCCAACGCGCTACCCTTGAAGGTATTACCCAGGCATTGCAGCGCGAATATGTTAACCAGGGTCGCTACGGGGCCAGCGTCAAAATTGAAATCGAAGACATGCCGCGTAACCAGGTTAAGGTGCTGGTGAATATTGATGAGGGTAGTCCGTCACGCATCAAGCAAATTAACATAGTTGGCAATAGCAGCTATCGCGAAGAAGAGCTGATCGACCTGTTTGAATTAAAAACAACTGGCATGTGGTCGTGGATTTCCGGTAACGACAAATACAACAGGGAAAAATTGAAAGGTGACCTGGAGCGATTGGAATCCTGGTATTTGGATCGCGGCTACCTCAACTTCAAAATTGATTCATCACAAATTTCGTTGAGCACAGATAAATCCAAAATATTCATTACAGTGAATATTACTGAAGGCGAGATTTACCGAATCAGCGATATTGACCTAGCGGGTGATCCGGCGATTGATGAAAATATTATTCGCAGCATGATCCTGATGAGAAAAGATCAGATTTTCTCCCAGATTTTGATGACCACATCAGAAGAATATGTCACCAAGCGTTTGGGTAATGAAGGGTATACTTTTGCCAAAGTGCAAGGTATGCCAGAGCGCAATGACGCCGACAAAACGGTAAAAATTACCTTCTTCATCGAACCTGGCAAGCGTGCCTATGTAAATCGTATTAATTTCCGCGGCAATACAAAAACGGTTGACGAAGTGTTACGCCGTGAAATGCGTCAAATGGAGGGGGGGTCTGCCAACTCCGCACAAATTGAACATTCCAAAGTCCGTTTGGAACGCTTGGGCTTCTTCAAAGAAGTGAAAGTTGAGAATAAAGAAGTTCCAGGAACTTCTGATCAGATTGATGTTGAATATACCGTTGAAGAACAACCCTCCGGCAGCATGGGGTTGCAGGTTGGTTATGCGCAATACTCAGGCCTCTTATTCTCAGCCAGTATTCAACAAAACAACTGGTTCGGAACGGGTAAGCAGGTTGGCTTCAGCTTTAGCCATAACCGTTATCAAACCGCTTACAACTTTAACTACAACGATCCTTATTTTACGCCGGATGGTGTTAGCCGTGGTTTAAGCTTGTACTACACCAAAAGCGATTACGGTTCATACAATGTCACGCCGTACAGTACGAATGTCTATGGTGGCAAAATCAATTTCGGCTATCCCATTTCTGATATTGAGCGTATCGGCTTTGATATAGGTTTGCGTAGTCTGGAGGTAGAACCTACCAGCTATTCATCTCAGGAAATTATTCGTACGCCTATCTGGAATCCGACTTATGGCTATATTACCCAAGATGAAAATTACGAGCTTACCATACGCCAATTGTTGGGCTTGGATTATCCCAGCGGTAGCTTTGAGATTAAAACAGTAGATGAAAGTATGTTGGGAACACCTGGCTTTCTGGATATTTATGGCGATACATTCAATGATGCACAGGTGAGTATGTATTGGCTTAGATCTACTCTTAATAGGGGGATTCTTGCTAACCGTGGTGCCTCACAACAATTGGGTGTAGAAATTTCATTGCCTGGTGGTGATTTGCAATATTACAAAATTAACTACACTGGGCAGATATTCCAGCCTCTAACTCGATCCTTAACGCTGCGTCTCCACACTCGCTTGGGTTATGCATCTGCTTATGGTGATCTGGATGAGTTGCCATTCTTCGAGCATTATTATGCGGGTGGCTTTGGGTCTGTACGCGGATTTGAACGTAACACCCTGGGGCCTCGCAGTACCTATATTCGTCAAGCGGTTTCTGTTGCAACCACATGGGATGATGTGAATGGTGATGGTATTCAACAGTCTAACGAATTGAGCAACCCTGCTTATATTCTTTGTACCGACCCTGATACGCCGAACTACAGAGATAAGTCGAACGTGACATGTGATGAAGGGAATCTGATTTCAAATGTAAATACCAATAATTTGGTAGGCAGAACACGTGGTGCGTTTGGCGGTAATATTTTGATTCAAGGCGGTGCCGAAATATTGTTCCCGCTGCCATTTATCAAAGATCAGCGCTCGTTACAAACCACGTTCTTTATCGATGCCGGTAATGTATTTGATACCCACTGTGGCGCGACCCAGTTGAATTGCTATGATGTGGATCTTGATCGCATTAACGCATCGGTTGGTTTTGGTTTAACCTGGATTTCTGGCTTCGGACCAATGACGTTTAGTATTGCCGAGCCATTTAAGGAAAATGAGTATGATCGTACAGAAGTGTTCCAATTCTCATTGGGACAAACGTTTTAATAATAATTTGTTGGGCTAATTATTCAGAGGAATAAATTGTGACTGTTACACAAAAGATGTTTGCTGCTATTGCGTTATCTCTGGTATCTGCTGTGTCATTTGCACAGGGAAAAGTGGTTGTGCTGGATCCAACAGGTGCAGTGATGGGTACCGCCGCCGCCAAGGCCAAGTTTGATAAATTGCAGAAAAGTGCTGATTTTGCCGCTGCCAAAGCGAAGTTGGATGGTTTGGCTGCCGACATCAAAGCACTTCAAACGGAATATCAAAAAGACGGTATGACCTGGAGTGCTGAAAAGCGCGCAGAAAGTGAAAAGAAATTGCAAAGCTTGGGGCAAGATTATCAGTTCCAGGGCAAGAAACTGCAGGGCGAGCAACAAGCGCTGATGCAGCAAATCATGCAAGAGCTGGGTCCAAAAATGGAAGCAGTAGTGAAGCAATTGGTTGAATCTGAAAACATCAGCATGATCGTTGATGCCAAATCAGTCATGATGGCAAAGCCTGAAAATGATTTGACTCCAAAAGTGACTGAGCTTTTGAACAAAGCCAAATAATCAAAGCGAGTATATAGTGAAGCGCTCTTATCAATTGCTTGAACTGGCACAACATCTGGATGCTGTGTTGGTTGGTGATTCAAAGCATGAAATAAGCGCGCTGGCAACATTGCAAAATGCCAATGCCCATAGCCTTGGTTTTATTGCTAATCCTGCCTATAAAAAGTATTTGACCTCTACCCAAGCGGGTGCACTGCTGATTCATCCTGATTTACAGGATGAATTCAGCGGTAATAAATTAGTGACAACTAATCCCTATATCGCCTACGCGCGGGCTTCAGCGTTGTTTTCGTCTGCACCTGTGCCGGCGATTGGTATTCATCCAACTGCTGTCGTTGGTGAGAATTGTGTTATCGCAAGTGATGTGTCTATCGGTGCAAATGCCGTTATTGGCGATGCTGTGACCTTAGCTGAAGGTGTTGTTATAGGCCCTGGCTGCTATATCGGTGACGATAGCCTGATAGGAAAAAACACACGCCTCGCCGCAAATGTTAGTATCTATCACGGTATTACCATTGGTGAAAATTGTATTCTGCACAGCGGCTGTGTAATCGGCGCTGACGGTTTTGGCTTCGCGCCCCAAGCGGGGGGCTGGCTTAAGATCCACCAATTAGGTGGTGTAGTTATTGGTAATAATGTTGAGATTGGCGCTTGTACCTGTATTGACCGCGGCGCTCTGGATGACACCTGGATTGCTGACGGTGTCATCATCGATAATCAAGTCCAAATTGCCCACAATGTACGAATTGGCAAAAATACCGCAATCGCAGGCCATTCCGCGATAGCAGGAAGCACTACAATAGGTGCGAATTGTACTATTTCCGGTGCGGTGGCGATTGTGGGACATATTTCTTTGACAGATAAGGTTCATATTACGGCCCGAAGTTTGGTATCTGCCTCAATTAGCGAAGCTGGCTCTTATTCTTCCGGTACTCCGCTTGCGCAGACAAAAGACTGGCGTAAAAATGCGGCGCGCTTTCGTCAGTTGGATTCATTAGCGACACGCTTAATAAAACTTGAACGCAAATAGCGTACATATAATTTCTATTTATTCCTTGGGGCTTAACCATGATGGATGTTAACGAAATCCGTGAATATCTCCCGCATCGCTATCCGTTTTTGTTAGTGGATCGCGTAGTAGAGCTGATTGAAGGTGAATCAATTATTGCCTACAAAAATATCACTGTGAATGAAGAAGTGTTCAATGGTCACTTTCCTCAAAACCCGGTTTTCCCAGGTGTAATGATTCTTGAAGCTATGGCGCAGGCATCCGGTATTTTGGGTTTTAAAACCATGAATAAAAAACCGGAAGATGGCTCTATTTATCTCTTCGCTGGTGTTGATGATGTTCGCTTCAAAAGACAGGTTGTACCAGGTGATCGCCTGCAACTTGAATCGCGTGTGATTTCAGAAAAGCGCGGCATATGGAAGTTTGAATGCAAAGCAAGTGTAGATGGTGTGTTAGCGGCATCCGCAACTATTTTGTGTGCCGATCGTAAAGTTTAAGACGACGATTACTGAATTCAGTGAGAAAGTATTTTGATAGATCCATCTGCAATCATTCATCCTGATGCCAAGCTTGCGCCTGATGTGCAGGTTGGCCCTTGGACAATCATTGGCCCCGGTGTAGAGATAGACGAAGGCACTGTCATTGCATCCCATGTTGTGCTGAAAGGCCCCACTAAAATTGGTAAACATAATCGCATTTTTCAATTCTCCTCAATTGGTGAAGATACGCCTGATTTGAAATACAAGGGAGAGCCAACACGTCTGGTTATTGGTGATCACAATGTGATTCGCGAAGGCGTAACCATTCATCGCGGTACCGTTCAGGATCGCAGTGAAACCACTCTTGGCAACCATAATTTACTCATGGCATATGTGCACGTTGGTCATGACAGCGTTATTGGTAATCACTGCATTCTGGTTAACAATGCGGCACTTGCCGGCCATGTGCATATTGGTGATTGGGCGATCCTCAGTGGTTTTACGCTGGTCCATCAATTTTGCAAGATCGGTGCTCATAGTTTTTCTGGTATGGGCAGCGCTATAGGTAAGGATGTTCCTGCCTATGTCATGGTGACGGGTAGCCCGGCAGAAGCCAAAAATATTAATGTCGAGGGGCTGCGTCGCCGCGGTTTCACCAAAGACGATATTGCCTTGTTGACCAAGGCATACAAAATTATTTATCGCCGTGGTTTAACACTTGATGAAGCGCTGGCGGAATTGAATCCCTTGGCTGCTACTTCACCAGCATTACAAGTATTAATCGATTCATTAAACGCTTCAACGCGCGGTATCGTTCGCTAACGCTATTTTTGCGAGAGTCATTGTGCCGAGTTATAAAATCCGGAGGGCTGAGTGTCTGATCACATACACATAGGTATTGTTGTCGGAGAAGCCTCCGGAGATATTCTCGGGGCGGCGTTAATGCAAGAATTGCGCAAACATTTCCCCAATGCGCAGTTCTCCGGTATCGGCGGTCCGCGCATGTTAGCCTTGGGTTTTCATTCCTATTTTCCTCAAGATCGCCTTGCAGTGATGGGGTTGATCGAACCGCTAAAAAGACTGCCAGAATTGTTGCGCATTCGTCGATTTTTGCGCGAACATTTCATCAAGACTCCTCCCGCTGTATTTATTGGTATCGACTCACCCGATTTTACTATTCCACTCGAAGCTTCCTTAAAAGAGAAGGGGATTAAGACGGTACATTACGTCAGCCCCTCAGTCTGGGCGTGGCGACAAAAGCGTATTTTTAAAATTGCCCGCGCAGTGGATTTAATGCTGACCTTGCTGCCGTTTGAGGCAAAGTTTTATCAAGAACACAATGTGCCCGTGGAATTTGTAGGGCACCACTTGGCAGATGAAATTCCATTCGAGGTTGATAAGGTTGCCGCACGACAATCACTGGGGCTACCCGAACAGGGGCGTATTGTCGCCTTGTTACCCGGTAGTCGAGCCAGTGAAGTGGAGCGCATGGGTGAAGTATTCATGCAGGCGGCCGTGCATTGTTTGGCGCAGGATCCCGGGTTGTTATTTGTCATTCCTGCGGCCAGCCCAGATCGTTATCGCCAACTGCATATAGCGATGAATGATTTTGTCGATTACCCGATTCAATTAATTAATGGTCATTCCCATGAAGTAATGGCCGCGGCGGATGTGTTATTGCTAGCCTCGGGTACGGTAGCCTTGGAAGCCTTGTTGTTAAAAAAACCTATGGTAGTTGCCTATAAGGTGGCACCACTTACCTTTAAAATTTTGTCCTGGTTGGTTAAAACCCCTTGGATTTCACTGCCTAATTTACTTGCACAAAAATTGTTGGTGCCAGAGTTGTTGCAGGATAAGGCAACACCGGAAGCATTATCTGCTGCTGTGATGAATTATTTTGATAACCCTGAGCAAACCCTGGCGCTCAGCCAGACATTTGCACAAATGCACCTTGAATTGAAGCGCGACGCCAGTGCGCGAGCTGCTGACGCGATTGCAGCACTTATTCATTCCCCCGTAGCGAAACAGGTCTAATTGTGATTGAGCCATTTATCAGTATTTATCAAGGTGAACTTTGTGCTGGTTGCGATGAAGTAGGGCGCGGGCCATTAGCGGGCGATGTGGTTGCTGCCGCAGTTATTCTTGATCCACGAAATCCTATTATGGGGTTAGATGACTCAAAAAAACTGACAGAAAAAAAGCGTGAATTATTATTTGATGAAATTCAGGCAAAGGCCAAAAGCTGGTGTATTGCTCGCGCTTCGGTAGCTGAAATTGATAGTTTGAACATATTGCAAGCGAGCTTGCTGGCAATGACGCGTGCTGTGCAAGGCTTGGCTATAGAGCCTGAGCATGTATTGGTTGATGGCAATAAATTACCCAAATGGAAATACACTGCCGAAGCAGTGGTAAAAGGGGATAGTCGTGTGGCAGCGATCAGTGCGGCTTCAATTCTTGCCAAGGTGACACGTGATCGCGAAATGGTTTCCTTGGATAAGGTGTACCCTGGTTACGGTTTTGCAGACCATAAAGGCTATCCCACAAAGGTGCACATGGATGCTTTGGAACGTTTGGGGGTTACGCCTATCCATCGTCGATCTTACGCGCCTGTCAGAGCCAGAATTGAACAGATCGCTTTATTCTGATCCTCCTTTTTTCTTCTCGCCTTAAGTAAATACTATGCCTGCAGCAAATTTTGTTCATTTGCGTTTACACACAGAGTTTTCGCTAAGCGATAGTTTGGTGCGCATCAAATCATTGGTTAAACGGGTGGCAGAATTAAACATGCCCGCCTGTGCTATTACCGATCAGACAAATTTTTATGGCCTGATAAAATTTTACAAAGCGGCGCAGGGCGCAGGTATCAAACCGATTGCTGGCAGTGATTTTTGGATTGCCAGTACCGATAGTGAAGGCAAGCCAACACTAATTACCTTGCTGGCCATGAATGATAAGGGCTATAAAAATATTATTGAGTTGATTTCGCGCGCATGGCGTCAGGGCCAGCAGCAGGGCGTGGCCTATTTGCAGCGCGAGTGGATCAGTGAGTTCAGTGACGGTGTGATTGCCTTATCGGGCGGAAAAGTTGGCGATATTGGAATGGCGTTGTTGGGCGGGCGTGCAGCACAAGCGGAGGAATTGCTGCAGGGGTGGATGCAGGATTTCCCCGGCCGCTTTTATTTGGAGCTACAACGCACAGGTCGCGAGAACGATGAAAATCATTTGCATGCGGCGGTGGCACTCGCCACAGAAATGAATTGTCCTGTAGTTGCAACGAATGATGTTCGCTTTTTAAAAGCCAGTGAATTTGAAGTGCATGAAGCACGTGTGTGCATCAGTGAGGGTCGAACACTGGATGACCCGCGCCGCGAGCGCCGCTACAGTGATCAGCAATACTTGCGCTCGGCTGAGGAAATGACAGAGTTATTCAGTGATATTCCTGAGGCCATCACCAATACCGTCGAAATTGCTAAACGTTGCACTATTACTATTCAAATGGGCAAGTATTTCTTGCCGGAATACCCTGTACCGGAAGGCATGACCGAGGCGGAATTTTTTCGCAAAATTTCCCACGAAGGATTGGATCAGCGGTTGGAGCGTATCCTGGATAAAAGCGAAGCCGATTATTCGGAGCAGCGTAAGATCTATGAAGATCGTTTGAATTTTGAGTTAGATATTATTAACCAGATGGGCTTCCCTGGTTACTTCTTGATTGTAATGGACTTTATCCAGTGGGCGAAGGATCACGATATTCCCGTTGGTCCGGGTCGTGGTTCGGGTGCGGGTTCGCTGGTTGCTTACTCATTAAAAATTACTGATCTTGATCCGCTGGAATACGATTTGCTGTTCGAACGTTTTCTAAACCCTGAGCGGGTTTCCATGCCGGACTTCGATATCGATTTTTGCATGGATAATCGCGATAAAGTAATTTCTTATGTTGCCGATAATTACGGCCGCGATGCGGTAAGCCAGATTATTACCTTCGGTACCATGGCCGCAAAAGCGGTAGTGCGCGATGTGGCGCGGGTGCAGGGAAAATCCTACGGCCTTGCCGATAAGCTTTCCAAAATGATTCCACCCACACCGGGGATGACGCTGGCACAGGCATTACAAGAAGAGCCACAACTCAAAGAATTTATTGAGATAGATGGCGATGCTGGCGAAATTTGGGAAATGGCAGTTCAGCTTGAAGGTTTGACGCGTAACGTCGGTAAACACGCCGGAGGTGTTGTTATTGCGCCTACCAAACTCACGGATTTCTCGCCGCTGTATTGTGATGAAACCGGCGGCGGTTTGGTTACCCAATTCGATAAAGGCGACGTAGAAGAAGCGGGCTTAGTGAAGTTTGACTTCCTCGGTTTGCGTACGCTCACGATTATCGACTGGGCGCGCATTATGATCGATAAGCAGCGCCTTAAAAAAGGCGAAGCGCCGCTGGATATCAGCGCCATTCCGCTTGATGATCCCAAAACATTTGGCTTGTTAAAGCGCGCAGAAACTACCGCGGTATTCCAGCTTGAATCGCGCGGCATGAAAGATTTGATCAAACGCTTACAGCCGGACAACATCGAAGACCTCATCGCATTGGTAGCACTATTCCGCCCCGGCCCCTTGGAATCGGGCATGGTGGATGACTTTATCAACCGTAAGCACGGCCGCGCACAAGTTGCTTATCCCGATGCAAAATTCCAGCACCAAAGTTTGAAACCGGTACTTGAGCCAACCTATGGCGTTATCGTTTATCAGGAACAGGTAATGCAAATTGCACAGGTGCTTGCTGGCTACACCCTCGGCGGTGCGGATATGTTGCGTCGTGCAATGGGTAAGAAAAAGCCGGAGGAAATGGCCAAACAGCGCGCGGTGTTTGAGGAGGGTGCGAAGAATCAGGGCGTTGATCCTGATCTGGCTATTAAAATTTTCGACCTGGTGGAAAAGTTTGCCGGTTACGGTTTTAACAAATCCCACTCCGCCGCCTACGCGATTGTTTCCTATCAAACTGCTTGGCTAAAAGCACATTACCCGGCGCATTTTATGGCGGCTACCATGTCTTCGGATATGGATAAAACCGATAAGGTGGTTACCTTTATCGAAGAATGTCGCACCATGAAATTGAAGCTCTTGCCACCGGATGTGAACTCCGGCGAGTTTCATTTTACGGTCGATGATGCAGGCCGCATTATTTATGGTTTGGGTGCGATTAAAGGTTTGGGAGAAGGCCCGGTTGAATCGATTATTGCGGCGCGCAATGAAGGCGGCCCCTTTAAGGATTTATTTGATTTCTGTGCCCGTGTTGATCCGCGCAAAGTAAACAAGCGCGCACTGGAAGCGATCATCCGCTCGGGTGCGGCAGATAATTTGGGGCCAACGGCCAATACTCCGCAACACAATATTGATCATGATCGCGCCGTCATGTTTGCAGCGATGGGCGAGGCAGTGAAAACGGCTGAACAGGCCATGGCCAATACCAACGCCGGTATGATGGATTTGTTCGGTGCGGTGATGGCAAGTGATGACAGTAACGCTGATGTCTATGCCGATTTCCGACGTGTGCGCACCTGGACCATGAAGGAGCGTTTAAATGCGGAGAAAGAAACCCTCGGCTTATACCTGACCGGTCACCCGATTGATGAATATGAAAGTGAATTAACGCACTTGGTGAGTTCGCGTATCTCCAATCTTAAACCCGAAAAAGGCAGCCAGACCATTTCCGGTTTGGTAATTTCCCAGCGCGTAGTGAAAACCAAACGCGGCGACAATATGGCGATTGTCACGCTGGATGATCGTACCGGGCGCATGGACGTCACCTTATTTGCAGAAGCCTTTAATGCGGCACGTGATGTGTTATTGAAAGATGGGTTGTTGGTAGTGAGTGGGCAGGTCCGTTACGACGATTTCAGTGGCATGCTGAAAATGAGCGCCGATAACATTCGCCTGTTGTCTGATGTGCGCCAGGAAAAAGTGCGCGAACTCTGGTTGGAGCTGGAGTCTGGCATTTTGCCCACCAGTTTCAGCCGCGACCTAACCGATATGCTTGACCCTTATCGCCAGTCGCCCCAGCAAGATGCACGCTGCGCTATTGTGGTTGATTACGTACGCAGCGATGCCCGTGCTCAATTGCGTTTTGGCAGCGAGTGGAATATCCGCCCGGAAGATGAATTGCTGCAGCGCCTGCGCGATGCCTATGGCAGTGGCAAAGTCCGTTTGGTTTATTAATCGGTTGTTAAGCTTCAGGATTCTAAAGGCGTGCTTTGCTAGGTTATTTTTGTCTGTCGCAGGAATCTCACCCGACTAAACTCAGAAAAGAGACCGTAAAACGGCGGTTTTTTTATCCTGTCTGGAGGTGAGTATTATGTTATCGATCCTTGTGAAAGATTATATGCAATCCAATGTGCAGGCGATTCCAGCGAGTGCCAGCGTGCGGGAGGTGGTTGAGCATTTGCTGAAATGGAATGTAACCGGTGCTCCTGTCGTCGATCAGCAGCATAGGGTTATCGGTTTTGTCTCAGAGCAGGATTGCATCAAAGACATGCTAAACAGTGCCTTTTATGCAGAGGAGTCCGACAGTGTGGCGCGTATCATGCGCCGCGATGTACTCAGCGTAACGCCGGATACCAGCATTTTGGAAATCGCAGAAACCATGTTGGGCAATAAGCCTAAAAACTATCCAGTCATAGAGCATGGCAAGCTGGTTGGTTTGATTAATCGCCGCCACATTCTGAGTGCGCTGCGCGAGAATAACGGTAGTTATTTTTCCCTCAAGCGTAGCTCGCCCGAGTTCGCGGTCCACTCTGGAGATATTCAATAATTCGCTTCCAGGCGGAATTTATCCGTCTGGATTTACGCATTTTCCCCGATATTTATGGTGTATTCCGCGATGATATAGGTGACAGCCTATCAGGCAGTCTTGCGTTGTAATACCTGCTGTACCTGTGAATATCGCTGCAATTTAGTCTGAAAAGATCGACTAAAGCGCCCATTTCGCGTAAGGTAGCGACCCAATTGTGCCTCCCGGGAAACTGGTTAAAAAGCCCGCAGTCTCAGGTTGTTGCACTCCCTCTATACGTCAAAATGGTAGTTTCCTACCCGGAACAAGAGCTTGCTATGAATCTGAATTATCTGGATTTTGAACAGCCCATCGCCGAACTCGAAGGCAAAATTGAAGAGTTACAACTGGTTGGCAATAGTTCTGATGTGAACATCGCCGATGAAGTTGCAAAGCTGCGTGAAAAGAGTACCAAGCTTACCGAGAGTATCTATTCCAAGCTGACTGCCTGGGACATTGTAAAGGTTGCTCGTCACCCCTTGCGCCCTTATACCTCGGACTATATTTCCCGCGTTTTTACCGAGTTTGATGAGCTGCATGGCGACCGTCATTTCGGTGATGATGCAGCCATTATTGGTGGTGTTGCGCGTCTGGATGGTAAACCGGTGATGGTTATCGGTGAAGAGAAAGGCCGCACTGTGCATGAAAAAGTCATGCGCAATTTTGGTATGCCGCGTCCGGAGGGTTATCGCAAAGCCTTGCGTTTGATGGAAATGGCCGAGCGCTTCAAGCTGCCAGTGTTGACCCTGATTGACACCCCCGGCGCTTACCCGGGAATCGATTCAGAAGAGCGCGGCATTTCTGAATCCATCGCGCAAAACCTGGCAGTTATGTCACGCTTGCGTACCCCGATTATTTGTACTGTGATCGGCGAAGGTTCATCGGGTGGTGCATTGGCGATTGGTGTGGGTGACCAGCTCAATATGCTGCAATACTCCACCTACTTTGTTATTTCTCCGGAAGGTTGCGCCAACATTATTTGGAAAACCGTTGCCAAAGCGCCAGAGGCAGCTCAAGCAATGGGTGTTACTTCTAAAGTGCTGCAGGACTTGGGCATTGTGGATGAAACTATTCCTGAGCCACTGGGTGGCGCTCATCGCAATATGGATGAAATGGCGAAAAAACTGCAAGAGCGTTTGGTTGCCCAAGTGGATCGCTTGAGTAAAGAGCCTATTGATGCTCTGTTGGAGCGCCGCTACCAACGCCTGATGAGTTACGGCAACTAAGCCGTAACACAACCCGACCCATGAAAAAACCGCTGACATCAATCAGCGGTTTTTTTATGGGCCATTGAACCTTAGCGAGGTTTGTTGGGTTTGCCGGGGCGGCTATTTTTACTCACTGTGTTGCTTGCGGGTTTTACTTTGGCTGCTGTTTTTGGCGTGTTGCGCCCATTAACCGGTTTGGCATTTGGCTTGGCTGGTGTTGTCTGTTGCTGATTAAATTTCTTTGCACTTTCAAACTTATCGCCAAAAGCTTTTGCGGCCGGTTTTGCATGAGGTTTTGCATGAGGTTTTGCAGCGCTACCGGCGCGCGGTTTTTGCTGCTGCGCACGCGCATTGGGGTTGTGCCCGCTGCGTGGTTTGTTGCGCGCTTCAGTTTGCTCATCCGGTATTAAGGCGGAGGCGCTGTTGCCAATCAAGTGCGGTTTGCGCATAGCGCGCAAGGCTTCGCGAATGATTGGCCAGTTGGCAGGATCGTGATAACGCAGCAACGCTTTTTGCAAGCGGCGTTGTTCCAAACCGCGAGGGATAGCAATTTTACTGCTCTTGTAAGTTAACTTTTTCAGCGGATTGCGTTCGCTCACATACATAGCCGTTGCCAATGACATAGGCGACGGATAAAAGGTTTGTACCTGGTCCACTTCAAAGTTGTTTTTCTTTAACCAGAGTGCGAGGTTGAGCATGTCTTCATCGCGCGTGCCGGGGTGAGCGGCAATGAAGTAGGGAATTAAAAATTGTTCTTTCCCGGCTTCTTTCGAAAATTTATCAAACATGCGTTTGAATTCGTAGTAGCTGCTCATTTTCGGTTTCATCATTTGCGAAAGCACACCTTCTTCTGTGTGTTCCGGTGCGATTTTTAAATAACCGCCCACATGATGGGTCACCAATTCTTTTACGTATTCGGGATCGAGTACTGCCAAGTCGTAACGCAAACCCGATGCGACAGACACTTTATTAACACCGCGAATTTTGCGTGCTTCGCGATACAAATTGGTGGTGTGTTTATGGCTGGTAGTTAAATTTTTACAAATCGTTGGATACACACACGACAAGCGACGGCACTTGGAGAGCGTCGGCATATCTTTACAGGTAAGGCGATACATATTTGCCGTAGGGCCACCCAGGTCCGAAATATGGCCGGTAAAACCTGGCACTTTATCGCGGATATCTTCAATTTCTTTGAGGATGGATTCCTGCGAACGGCTTTGGATAATGCGGCCTTCGTGCTCGGTGATTGAACAAAAGGTGCAGCCGCCAAAACACCCACGCATGATATTCACTGAGGTTTTAATCATGTCGTAGGCGGGGATTTTTTGTTTGCCGTAGATTGGATGTGGCACGCGTGCGTAAGGCAAATCAAAAACACCATCCAGCTCATCGGTTTCGAGTGGAATCGGTGGCGGGTTAATCCAGACCTCTCGGTTTTCATGCTTTTGAATCATCGGGCGCGCGTTGTAAGGGTTGGCCTCCTGATGCAAAACTCGTGAGGCATGTGCATAGAGAATCGGGTCTTTGCGCACTTTGTCGAAGGAGGGCAGGCGAACGTAAACCTTTTCGGCATCCATCATTTCACTGCGGTTTTGCAGTGGCATGGGAATGATGCGAATTGGTTGCGGCTCATTGGGATCAAAAGCTTTTTCGCTTTCAATTCCTTGTGCCGGGCAGCCTTGTGTCTTTAATTGTTCGGCAGCTTCCGGATTCAATGCCGCGATTTGTTCCGCCATTGTTTCCGGGTCGAGTTGGCGTAAACCAATTTGCGAATTATTGATATCAGTTTGCGCCGCATCCACAACAGATTTGGCGTTATGTTGGTATTCATAAGGGTTGGGCAATTTATCGATATTGCCTGGCCAGTCGATGCGTGTGGAGTCAATTTCAGTCCAACCGGCGGGCGGTTCTTTTTTGATAACAACTGTGCCGCGAATGCTATCCAGCTCTTTGATGCTTTTGCCGGCGGCGAGCGAATGCGCCACTTCGGCAATCGCGCGCTCGGCATTGCCGTATAACAAAATATCCGCCGTCGCATCGATCAGGACCGAGCGGCGCACTTCGTTGCTCCAATAATCGTATTGGGCGATACGGCGCAAGCTGGCCTCGATTCCGCCCAGCACAATGGGTACATCTCTATAAGCTTCTTTGCAGCGCTGGCTGTACACAGTGACGGCACGGTCGGGGCGTTTGCCGCCCTGGCCGCCGGGTGTGTAGGCATCATCCGAACGCAAGCGCAAATCAGAGGTATAGCGGTTAATCATGGAATCCATGTTGCCCGCACTGACACCAAAGAACAGGTTGGGTTTGCCCAGTGCTTTAAAGGGCTCGGCACTGCGCCAGTCTGGCTGGGCGATGATACCCACGCGAAATCCCTGGGATTCGAGAAACCGGCCAATCACTGCCATACCAAAGCTTGGATGATCCACGTAGGCGTCGCCGCAGACGACAATAATGTCGCAGCTATCCCAACCCAGTTTGTCCATTTCGGCACGACTCATGGGTAGAAAGGGCGCGGGCTTGTAGGTTTTAGCCTGGCTGTGGATATTGGGCTTTTGGTAGGAAAAAAGATGTTTGGCGGTATTCATAGGGACTGCAATCGGGGGGAATTGAACCAGCCGCTATTGTCCCAGAATCGCGGCTGGTGAGACAGCTTTAATTTGGCTGCTTACTGATTAGCCTGTTGTTGTAACAGCGCTTCATAGCCGCCTTCATTGATTGCATTTTTAAACCCCATTGCCTGCAGGGTTTGTTGTGCAATACCAGAGCGGTTGCCGGAACGGCAGTAAAGGTGGATGGTGGCATTTTTATCGGTGGTGATTTCACTGATGCGGGCGGCGATTTCCTCGTAGGGTATATGGGCTGCCCCTTCGATATGACCGGCGTTGAATTCTTCAGTGGTGCGCACATCAATCCAGATGTCGCTGGCAAGTATTTGAGTAGACATAAGCAGTAATAGACCTGTAATAACGAAACGATAAACGTGCTGCAGCATAACAATCTCCCCTTATCATCCGCCAGTAATGAGCGTGGAATAGCATAAACCCCGCAGTACAAAACACAAAACAACAACGTGGAGCCCTATAAATAACTACGCCCGCAGGGCGGGCGTAGTTATTTATTCAGGGTTGAGTTCAATATTTTGGCGCATAAGGCCTATAGATTATGCATTCGCCAATAATCTGTCATATTTGCGGCTGAGCATGTCATAAAACTGCTCGCGCACCTGAACGATGGTGTTTTTGAGCGCGGTTATTTGTTCCAGCGAAATATCCTTACGGCCAACATAAACCTGTTTGCGGTACACAGCGATCTTGGCGCCGTATAAGCGCAGGCTGCGCTCCAGGTTTTTTTCGCCTAGCATCAATAACTTGGCTTCTGCTTCTGCCAGTTTTTTAAATTCGTCCACCAATTCGGTATTGACTGCTTCCAGCTCCGCGCGGCGTGTTTGCGGCCAGCGTTCGCCAAATTGGATAGATTCCACGACCAGTGACGAATATTTGGCGAATATGTGGGTTACTGTGCCGACCTGGGTGGAGACTTCTTCCAAAATCTGCAGGCGGCGGTTGTCCCGCTGGCTGGTCATTGGTTGGTGATTAGCTTTGCGCAGCACAACCCAAGCCGTAACGGCGGCGATCAGCGCGCCCAAGCCAATTTTGAGCGAGGTATCGGTGATTTGTAAAAACAGTTCGTTGTCCATTGTGCAGTGCCCCTCTGTCAGAAAATCGACGGTTTTGGTTCGTTAGCAGAGGGATTGCAAAATGCAGGCCAGACAACCCGGGCCCTTGGTGCCCGGTGGAGATTAACGCAGGGGTTTTAATAGAGGCTCCAGCCCATTGAGGCGGATTTCATACATCAGCCCCAACAACTGGCCGAGTTTTCCTTTGGGCATGCCTTCACGTGCCATCCACATCAAATAGTGCTCGGGAATATCGGCGATCACATGGCCTGCATATTTGCCGTAGGGCATGGGGGTAGTGACCAGTTCTTTGAGCAGTAGGGGGTCAAAGGGAAATTCATCCATCTCAACCACCGGCCAGTTTGACGGTGAAGCCGCGCTTTTCCAGTTCGGCCTTGAGTTTGTCGCGCTGGTCGCCCTGAATTTCTATGATGCCATCTTTGAGAGAGCCGCCAACGCCACAGGTGACTTTCAAGGCTTTGGCGAGGTCTTTGAGTTTAGCTTCATCGAGCGGCACGCCGGTGATAGTTGTAACGCCCTTGCCATTGCGACCGGCGGTCTCACGGCGGATTCGTACTATGCCATCGCCTTGAGGAATGCTAGCAACGGGTTTTTCTTCTTTGATTCGGCCTGTCTCGGTGGAGTAGACGAGGCGAGAGTTTTTATCTTTGCTCATGATAACTGCTCACGGGGAAACAAGCTGCCAATTCTAACCTCGGGCACTGGTAGAATGCGCGCAACTTTTTTACCGACTATTCGTTTTAAAGAGATCTATCTATGACGATTAATGGCCAATGGTTGCCGCAGTGGCAGCCGCTTGTCGATACTTTTGAGGCTAATTTCGCAATGGGCGAGGAGGGCGCCGGTTTGGCGCTGGTGTATCGCGGCGAGCTGGTGGTGAATATCTGGGCCGGTCAGCGCAGTAATAAAGCGGCGGGATTGGTTGATCAACCCTGGCAGGACGATACGCTGGTAAATATTTTCTCCGCTGGTAAGGGATTGGTTGCGCTGTGCATATTGCAATTGGTGGCTGAGGGGAAACTCCAACTGGATGCGTCCGTCGCCGATTATTGGCCCGAGTTTGCGCAGGCAGGTAAAGCGGAGATTAGCGTCCGGCAGGTTATGAGTCATCGCGCGGGCTTGTCTGCTTTCCACCAACACATAGGCAATGAGCAGATTTTTGACTGGGCACAAATGACCAATGCCCTTGCACTGGAGCATAGCTGGTGGGAGCCGGGTAGTGCACAGGGGTATTCACCGTTTATTTATGGTTGGATTTTGGGCGAACTGGTGCGCCGTGTCAGTGGTTATGCCAGCTTCAATACGTATTTTCAGGCGCGAGTAGCAGAACCTTTGGGCATTTGCTGCCACTTTGGTGTTCCCGACGAACAGTTAGATAAGATCGCCGATACCGGGCCACTCAAGCGCCCATTGGGAGCTGCGCCTGCTTCAACGGGTGCCGATAGCGTGATGCTCGGCAAAATCATGAAGGCCGATCCGCGTGGCGTCACCAATCGCGCCTTTTCCAATCCCATTAGTTTGATGACAGCGACCAATTCGCAGGAATGGCGTCGTGCACAAATTCCGGCGGCCGGTGCCCATGCGAATGCGTCAGCATTGGCGCGTATCTATGGCGCATTGGCGAATGGCGATAGCCTCCTTGCAGATGCAACCTTGCCCCTGTGCTGGGCGGAGCAGACGTTTACACAGGATCAGGTGCTGGGTTTGCCACTGCGTTTTAGTCATGGATTTATGCTGTCCCAGCATGATCGCCCTGATTGCCGTTATGGGCGTGGTGCGCGAGCATTTGGCCACCCCGGTGCCGGCGGTTGTATTGGGTTTGCCGATCCGGATTATCAATTGGGTTTTGGCTATGTCACCCAGCGTATGGGGCAGAGTTTATTGATCGACGAGCGCGCGGTGCGTTTGATCGATAGCGCTTATCACTTGTTGGAGCAATAGCATGTCTGATTTTCAGGAACAATTAATTGAACTCCAAACCCGCGTGGCTTATCAGGAGGATACCTTGGCGCAGTTAAACGATGTGATTGCCCGTCAGGATGCCGAGCTGATCCAACTCAAGCAGCAGCTGCGTCTAATTGCGCAGCGCTTGGACGAGTTGAGCCGCAATCCGGCGCAGGGCGATGGTGAAGTGATGGATGAACGCCCGCCGCATTACTGATTTCAGGCGCCAGTTAATAGCGATAAAAATTCTAAAAGAGAATTTTTATATTCGAGTGGCGCAATATTCATCTTGTTGGCGCATTAAACATCTTTATCGCTAATAAATGCGATTTACGCGACTGTTTCCTGTACGCGTCGAAAAATACTTGTCTACACTTTGCCATCGACACGCATTTTTTTAGATAACAGGAGCGATTTTATTCACCATGCAGCATTCCAATCCATCGGGTAATCCGGCCATCTTATTGTCGGCCAATCCCGCTCTTGAAAATGCATTGGATGCTGCCACTACCGCCCCTTGGTGCATGGATGTGTTGAGTGGTGAACTACAAGTTACCGCGCAACACCTCAATTCCCTCGCCGCGTTTTTTGTTCCCCTGAATCATATTTCTGCACTGTTACAACATCTCCGTAAAGCCGATAGATACCTTTTTTTGCAAGCGTTTAATACCGACCCACAGGATCAGGACTATCAGCGTTTGCGTTCGTGCGATGTGCGCCTTCCCATTAGCGATGGCGAGCAGGTGGTGGAAACGGTGGTGCGTTTTGTCGGGCGTTTACAAGCGCCGGTTCCGGGCGTTAATGCCCGTGTATTTGAAGGGTTGATAGTCGCGGCCTCCCATTGGTTGGCCCAGCCGAGCGATGAATATGCATTGCAGTTTTTATCGGGGTTATTTGCAGAAAGTCCTATTCCCAGTTTCATCACCGATAAACAGGGCGTGTTGATCAACATCAATGATGCTTGTGCGCGTCTGTTTCATTTGTCCCACCGTCAGGCAGAGCAGGCCACTGGTTTTTACTCCATCTTGCGCGACAAACACCTGCAGGCTGATGCGGAGCAGGCTGCGGCAGTGCAATCTGTTTATTTGCACGGATGTACACACACCTTGGAGATGAGTTATTCCCTTGGCAATATCCATCGCAGTCGTTTTATTTGCGATAAGCAGATCCATTTTCGCGTGAGTTTTTTACCCATACCGGATCGGCAGGGAAATATTGCGCAGGTGCTAGTGCAGCTGCAGGATTTATCCCGTGAAAAAAGTGCACGGGATGCACTGCAGGAAAGTGAAGCAAGTTACAAAGCATTTATCACCAATAGTTCGGAAGCCATTTGGTGCTATGACATGCAGCCACCCGTTGCGGTCTGCGCCGGTTTAGAGGAGCAAGTACAGCAAATAGCGCGTTGCGCGCGTTTGGTGGAGGCCAACAAAGTCCTCATCAATATGCTCGGTGTAGAGTCGCTTGATGAGATTATTGGCTCGGGGCTGATTGACAGCGGCTCAAAAAATTACGTCTTTGATATTCACTATTTTGTGAAAAATCACTACCTCATGGTGGATCACGATATAGTGCGTCAGGACTCGCGTGGTAAAAATTTTTACTTTCAGATTTGTTGCACCGGCATAGTGGAAGATGGCTACCTAAAACGGGTGTGGGGTACAACAAAAGATATTACCGCGCGTCGTCGCTACGAAGAAAAACTGCGTTACCAATCCTTTCATGATTCACTCACGGCTTTGCCCAATCGCGAAAAACTCTATGCCGATATGCAAACCTGTTTTGAGCAACGCAGTGCGGAACAAATCAGCGCTTTGTTGTTAATTGACCTGGATCGCTTCAAGGAAATTAACGATACTCTGGGTCACAATGTTGGCGATCATTTGTTGCAATTAATTGGCCCGCGCCTGGCCAATGAAATGTCGGAAATTCCCGGTACGGTGGCACGCTTGGGAGGGGATGAGTTTGCCGTGTTTTTGCCGCGTATTCGCAGCACCCATCAAGCGGTGGTATTTGGGCATCGGCTTCTGGATGCTTTATCCCAGGAGTTTGATCTGGATGGTTTTACCACACAAATTTCCGCCAGTATTGGTATTTCCATCTCGCCTCATCAGGCACAAGACCAGCACGCACTAATGCGTTATGCGGATATCGCCATGTATTACGCCAAAGGCCAAATGTTGGGGCTGGCGATTTACAGTGCAGAATACGATCCGCACTCCACCAAGCGATTATCGATTATCAGCGAGTTGGGTCGTGCTATTCGCGAGAACCAGTTGTGTTTGTATTACCAGCCCAAAGTCTTGCTGGATGAACAACGCTGTTATGGTTTTGAAGCCCTGATTCGCTGGATTCATCCGGAATTGGGGTTTGTATCGCCCGTCGATTTTATTCCCATGGCCGAGTTGACCACATTGATTCACCAGCTCACCGCCTGGGTTCTGGAAAAAGCGATTGAGCAGTGCCGCAGTTGGCAGGATCAGGGCATGTCGTTAAGCATTGCGGTGAATCTCTCGGCGCGCAATTTGATGGATGACAATATTCCCAAATTGGTTGAACGCTTATTGCTCAAATATAAATTGCCCGCCGCGCGCTTGGAGCTGGAAATTACCGAAAGCTCAATCATGACTGACCCCGCCAGGGCATTACGTAATCTGGATGCGCTGCATGCGTTGGGGGTGCATCTGGCAATTGATGATTTTGGCACAGGTTATTCATCACTGGCTTATTTAAAACGCTTGCCGGTGCAAACACTGAAAATAGACAGCTCTTTTGTGCGCACCATGCTTGACGATTTGCAGGACGAATTAATCGTCAACTCGACGATTCACCTGGCCCATAACCTTGGTTTGATGGTTGTCGCTGAGGGAGTGGAAAATGAGGCCTTGTTGAATCGCCTGCGCGAGATGGGTTGCGATGAAGCGCAAGGATTTTTTATTGGCAAGCCAATGGCTGTGGTTAATGCCAATGAGTGGTTGGTTGAATCAGGTTGGGTCAAACAGCCGCCGCAATAGTGGCTGTTTGACCGGCAAACACTATTTACATGACTAACAAATTAGAAACCCTGTTGTTGCATTTGTGCTTCTACGTATTTCAAGCGCTCTTCAATCAACGCTGTACGATAGCCATTCCCTTGTGTCAGTTTCAATGCATTGCGCAACTGGATTTGGGCGCGATCATAAACGCCGTTCAAAATAAAATATTCTGCGCGCGCTTCATGCACACCCAAAATGTTACCGGCCAAGCCATTCACTTCTGCCAGTAAATACCACACATAGTCATCGTTGCTGCGCTTGCGCGAGTAGCGATCAAGGATGTCGGCGCACTGCTGGTAAATTCCCGCCTTCATCAAGGCTTCGGCATGGCGAATAATCAGTGGATAGCTGTCGGGGTGCTTTTGTAATTGGGTTTCGATAATGTCCAGCCCGGCTTTGTAACGCTCCGCTGCAATTTCAATATCAGCCCGCATGATTTGATAAGTAACGCGATTCGGTTCTTTTTCCAGCAGCGGTGCCAGCGCCTCACGCGCCGCCTCAAACTGGCTCGATCTTGTCAGCGCCAATACCCAGCCATAGCGGCTGGCATCCGGGTGTGCTGATTCGCGGTCCAGCTCACTTTTAAACATGCGCGCCGCTATTTGTGGCGTTTCTTCAGCATCCATCCGCACACGACTGCGCATCAATTGGAACTCCAGGTCATCGCTTGCAGGTTTGCGTGCGTATTGCATGGCGCGATTGCGCGCGTCGGCAACCCGGGTCTCGCTCACCGGGTGAGTTAGCAAATATTCCGGTGGTCGGCGGTTAAGGCGGTTGGCGCGTACCATTTCTTCAAACATATCCGCCGCAGCGTGAGGGTCCAACCCCGCTTGCACCATGGTTTGCATGCCGATGCGGTCAGCCTCTTGCTCGTTTTGACGGCTAAATGCCAGAGATGCCTGCTGCGCGGCGGCCTGGGTACCCATAATCGCGGCAACACCGGCATCGCTGTTGCTGTTGGCAGCTAACACCAGGCCGGCGAGCATGCCCGCAAGCATGGGAACCATCATATTCTTTTGCTGTTCAAGGCGACGCGCATAGTGCCGTTGGCTCAGGTGGCCCATTTCGTGGGCGAGTACGGCAGCCAGTTGGTTTTCGGTTTTGGCGTAATTGAGCAGGCCAGTGTGCACACCAATAATATTGCCAGGAACCGCAAAGGCATTGAGCGTATTATTCTGTGCGACCACCAGATCGATGCGTTTGTCATCTAGTTGGCTGTAGGGCAGCAGGCGGGCAAATAGCTGTTCCAGGTAATCGATAATCAAGGGGTCTGATGAGGTTGGCACCTGGCTGCGGTAGGCCCTGAGCCAGCGCTGCCCCAGAATTTTCTCCTGCACCGGTGAGATCATGATGGAGCTGGTGTCGCCCAAGTTAGGTAATTCGATCTCGGCATGGCTGGCATAGGGGTTCACCAACAGGCTGGAAACCAGTAGCGATGCCAGCCCAAGCGGCGCAAGTACGCGCTGGGTCGCCAGGGTAAGAATGCGTTTAAAAAGCGTGGACACGGTGATTATCGGCTCCTGAAGTCGATGATTTGAGTGCATCAAGTGGGCAAAAAAATAGGGCGCAACTCTAGCCTTTTTGGCGCTTAAAGAATAGGTTAGCAACCTTTTGAGACATTCTTTGGCGGTGCAGGTTCGTCTGTTTGGCGAAAATCTTGCCCGAATACCGCCCTCAAGGCGCGCAACACAGTATGTGGGTCGCGTTGGCAGAGGTAAAAGAAAGGTCCTATAGCAATGAGAGTATCGCGTTTTGAATCATGTCGCCGATTGTTTTACGCTGAGTGTGGATGTTGAACTGGATGCCAAAGGGCTGCGTTGCCCCATGCCCTTGTTAAAAGCCAAGCAGGCCTTGCGTGACTTGCCGCCTGCAGCGGTGTTGAGGGTGCTGGCTACCGATGCGGGATCGGTGCGCGATTTTCAGGCTTATGCATCAATTAGCGGTATTGAATTGGTGGCGCATGAGGCGCGCGACGGGGTGTATTGCTACCTGCTGAGAAAGCCGCTTGTATCATCGCCATGAATGGTGCCGCCTGACGAGTACACTGGATACTGATCCGCTCGCGCTTACCGCGCAGCGATCACTGCATGTCAGACCTTGTCGCTGACTGCAAATGCTGAAGTGAGTGTGTTATGCCGATATTGTGTTATCAAATCAATCCGGGAGCTTGCCTCTCGCTGTTGTTGGCGTTTTTCCTGGGGCTGACCAGCCAGCCGCTATGGGCGCAATTTGACGATTTACCAAAAGCCGGATACAGCCCGCTGGCTATTGTCAAAAGCGAAAATGACAAACGCAATTACCGCTATTTGATTTTGGATAACCAATTGCGCGTGTTGTTGATCTCTGATCCTGCCACCGAAAAAGCCGCTGCTGCGCTCGATGTACAGGTAGGCGCCAATCAAAATCCCCCTGACCGATTGGGGCTTGCACATTTCCTGGAGCACATGTTGTTCCTGGGAACGGAAAAATACCCTCATGCTGGCGAGTATCAGGAATTTATTTCCCAGCATGGTGGGCGATTTAATGCTTTTACCGCTGCCGAAAACACCAACTATTTTTTTGAAATTGATAAGGACGAACTGGCGCCAGCATTAGACCGGTTTGCGCAATTTTTTGTCGCACCGCTATTTTCAGCGGAGTATGTGGAGCGTGAGCGCAATGCCGTGCACTCCGAATACCTTGCCAAATTAAATGATGACTCACGCCGCGAGTGGGATGTCTACCGCGAATTGATGAACCCCGCGCACCCCAGTGCCAAGTTTACGGTGGGCAACCTGGCAACCCTGGTTGATAGGGAAGGGCGCTCGGTACGCGAGGATATGATTGCATTCTATGACCAGCACTACTCCTCGCACCTGATGAGTTTGGTGGTTTTGGGGCGCGAGCCGCTGAATGCCTTGGAAGCAATGGTGCGTGAAGGTTTCAGTGCTGTGCCCAAGCGCGATATCACGCTGTCTGCCAAATACCCCCCTCTGTTTAATCCGCTTGATTTGCCCGCGAGCCTTGAGATTAAACCGGAAAAAGAATTGCGTCAGTTGACGTTTAATTTTCCCATTCCCAATCCGGATCAGTTCTACCGTAAAAAGCCCTACACCTATATCGCCTATCTACTTGGCCATGAAGGCCGCGGTAGCCTGCTATCACTCTTGAAGCGGTTGGGCTGGGCGGACAGTGTCTATGCAGGTACTACCTTGCATAGCCGCAGCGATGCCGTGTTTCAGTTAGGGATACAGCTAACGCCGCAGGGTGTTCGTGCGCGGGATCAAATTGTCTCGTTGGTTTTCCACTGCATCGAACAACTCCGTGCACGGGGTTCATCCGCCTGGCGCTACAGTGAGTTGCAGCAATTGGCGGATCTGGATTTTCATTTTCAGGAAAAGCGCGTCCCCATGGAGACCGTCAGTTCTCTCGCGCAAAAAATGAGTAAATACGAGCCGTTGGATATTTTGCGTGGCGATTTTCTCTATGCCGATTTTGATTCAAGCCTGATTGAAAAAAGCCTATCATTTTTGAATAGCAACAATGTTCTGTTGGTGATGGTAGCGCCCACTGTTGAGCCTTATCGTGTTACCAAACTGTACGCTGCCCCTTTCACCTTACGGGCCGGTATTCCTGAAATTCTCGAATTAAAGCCGACTGTACGTCAGGAATTGTTCCTGCCGGAAAAAAACATGTTTATCCCCAAGCGCTTGTCGGTAAAAGCTGGATCAATGCTTGAACAGCGTGGCGCCGAGGCGGATGTCAAACCCAAAGTGATTTATCGCAACAACAATATGCGTGTCTGGTTTGCGCAGGATCAGGAATTCAAGCAACCGCGCGCGCAAATTAGTTTGCGGATTAAATCTCCCCTGGTTGCCGCAAATGTCGAGGGGGCTGCACAAGCGCAATTATTTGCCGCGCTGATTACCGATCAGCTCAATGAATTTGCCTATCCCGCTCGCCTTGCTGGTATTGATTTTACCTTGACCGCCAATGGGCGCGGCTATGATCTGGGTATCTTTGGTTATTCGGGGCGTCAGGGAATGTTGATGAACCGTATTATGACCGCCATGAGCGCAGTGCAATTTAAAGAAGATCGCTTCACCTTGTTAAAAGAAAATTTACTGCGCACTTGGCGCAATCAAAATAAAGATATGCCTTACCAGGTATTGGCAAAACAAATCGGTCCACTGCAAATGATCCCCGCGTGGTCCAACGCCGAATTAATTGCGGCATTAGAAGGGAAAAACTTTGAACAATTTAATCAGTTTGCCAATCGCCAATTAATTGATGCGAAAGCCGATGCACTGTTTTATGGAAATTATTTCCGCGCAGAAGCGTTGAAATTGGCAGTGCTAGTTGAACATGAATTATTAACCCGCCGCGCCGGGCGGGAGATGCCACCGGGAGTGTTGTTGATGTTGCCTTCAGGCACAGCCAAACCGTGGCTCTACACGCATTCGTTGGATCACAACGACAATATTGTTGAGCTCTTCATTCAAAGTCCATCGCCCTCTGTGGACGACACAGCGCATATGATGTTGGTGAGACAATTATTGCAGCCAGCGTTTTACCATCAATTGCGCACAGAAAAACAATTGGGCTATATAGTTGCCGCCTTGTCTGTACCGCTGCTAAACCTTGAAAACAGTTTGCTGGTAGTGCAATCGCCTGCAACGGATGAGGCGCGGGTGATCAAAGAAATAGATTCGTTGTTGGACGCACAGGCTTCAGTGATTGCGGACAACCTTGAATTGAACCAGCAGTCATTGATTAAAAAGCTGCAAGAACCGGCGCGCTCATTAAAAGAGCAATCGGAGCGCTACTGGAATTCCATTACCACACACGATGAAGATTTTTTGCGTCGTGAGGCATTGATAGCAGCGGTTGCCAACATCACCCCGGAATCGCTGAATCATTTTTATAAAACAATCTTTTTAGATAAAAACAGACGGCTGTGGCTAACCTCTGACGCGCTGGATGCGCGCGATGGCTTTACTGAAATTCAGGATTTATCCGCTTACAAAAACCAAATGGGCAGGCTTGCGCAGCCTTAGTGAATGGTGCCAGCGCTGCATTTTTAATAACCATTTATGCTGCTTTTTTGTGCGTTTTTGCAGTGATTTATAGCCCTAAAAATTATCATTTTTTTTACTGTTTATCGCTTGGTGAATTGCGCACCTTGGGTAATAATGCGATCCCTGTTTCGATCGCGTGTTTTTTAGTGGCATAGCCTTGCCTAAAGCGCTCGGTACAGCGATCTGTGCACTAAAGTTGTGCCCCTCCAGAGTGTTACCGTATTGGCTAGGGCTGGTAAAAAATTCACACTTATGCAAGAATTCGTGGATTTTTTACACAAGTAAAAGGAATATTCCTCCTGTAACTCCATGAAAAATCAGCATTTTTTTGCTTAATGCCGGTTTTTGCGTGAAGCCCAGATCCAAATTCCTGTATTAGATACTACTGCTACGTGATGTGCGCACTTGCGCATAGCTGAGGAGATTTGAATGCAACAAGATATCAATGCCATTGAAACAAAAGAGTGGCTAGACGCCCTTCGGTCAGTTGTTCGTCATGCGGGTAAAGATCGCGCCGCAGAAATATTAAAATCCCTGTCCGATTCTGCTGTCAGTCATGGCATTGAGCAGCCTTCTTCAATCCAGACCCCTTATATCAATAGCATCCCTGTTGAGAAAGAAATCAAGTCTCCAGGTGACTATGCATTGGAGCGTAAAATCCGCTCTATTATTCGTTGGAATGCCATGGCGATGGTGATGAAAGCCAACGACAATGATGATGGTCTGGGTGGACACATTGCCTCTTTTGCATCTTCTGCAACCCTGTATGACGTAGGTTTTAACCACTTTTTCCGCGGTAACGACGGTGATACTCCTGGCGACCTGATTTATTTCCAGGGCCACGTATCGCCCGGTATGTATGCGCGCTCCTATGTGGAGGGTCGTTTAACCGACGCTCACTTGGATAATTTCCGTCGCGAAGTCAATGGCGGAGGTTTGTCTTCCTATCCTCACCCATGGTTGATGCCGGATTACTGGCAGTTCCCGACGGTATCTATGGGCTTGGGCCCAATCAAAGCAATCTATCAAGCGCGTTTTAACCGTTATATGGAAGCGCGCAGTTTAATTCCGGTAACTGACCGTAAGGTATGGGCATTCCTGGGCGATGGCGAATGTGATGAGCCGGAAAGCCTGGGTGCCATTTCACTGGCTTCCCGTGAAAAATTGGACAACCTGATTTTTGTGATCAACTGTAACTTGCAGCGTTTGGATGGTCCTGTACGTGGCAACGGCAAAATAGTACAAGAACTGGAAGGCGTATTCCGCGGTGCTGGTTGGAACGTTATTAAAGTATTGTGGGGTCGTGGTTGGGATAAATTGCTCGCCAAAGATAAAACCGGTCTGCTGCAAAAGCGCATGAACGAAGTTGTCGACGGCGAGATGCAAAATTACAAAGCCAATGGTGGCGCTTACACCCGCGAGCATTTCTTTGGTAAATACCCTGAATTGCTTGAGCTGGTAAGTGACATGAGCGACGACGATATCATGGCGCTGGCGCGCGGTGGTCACGATTCGCACAAGGTGTACAACGCCTACCATCAAGCAGTGAACAGTAAAGGCAAGCCGACCGTGATTCTCGCCCAAACTGTAAAAGGTTATGGCATGGGTTCTTCCGGTGAAGCCATCAATAAAACGCACTCAGCCAAATCTCTCGCGATGGAAGATCTGAAGAAATTCCGCGATCGTTTTGAGCTACCTATCAGCGACGAAGATCTGCCAAGCCTGCCTTACTATCGCCCGGCTGAAGACAGCCCCGAAATGCAATACATGAAGTCGCGCCGCAAAGAATTGAAAGGCTATGTGCCATCGCGCGATGCACACTTTGATCCACTGTTGGTGCCGGCATTGGATGCGTTTGCTGCGCAGTTGAAATCAACCGGTGAGCGTGAAATTTCTACCACCATGAGTTTCGTGCGTATTTTGTCTTCTCTGGTTAAAGACAAAAATATCGGTAAGCAAATTGTGCCCATCGTTCCGGACGAAGCGCGTACCTTTGGTATGGAAGGCATGTTTAAAACTGTGGGTATTTATTCATCCGAAGGCCAAAAATACGTTCCGCACGATGCTGGCCAAATGATGTCTTACCACGAGTCTGCGACTGGCCAGATTTTGGAAGAAGGTATTAACGAAGCGGGATCTATGGCTTCCTGGATTGCGGCGGCAACAGCCTATAGCAACTACAAAAAACCGATGATTCCGTTCTACATTTACTACTCCATGTTTGGTTTCCAGCGTATTGGTGACCTGGCATGGGCAGCGGGTGACTCTCAGGCGCGCGGTTTCCTGATGGGAGCAACGGCTGGTCGTACCACCCTTAACGGTGAAGGTTTGCAGCATCAGGATGGTCACAGCCATGTGTTTGCGAACACAATTCCCAACTGCCGCTCTTATGATCCTACCTATGCCTATGAACTGGCAGTGATCATTCAGGACGGTATCAAGCGTATGTACCATGACAATGAAAATGTGTTCTATTACGTTTCATTGATGAATGAAAATTACCAACACCCGGATATGCCGGAAGGTGCGGAAGAGGGCATCATCAAAGGTATTTACCAACTGGAAAAGGGAACTGGCAAAGCCAAGAACCGCGTACAGTTGATGGGTGCAGGTACCATTTTGCGTGAAGTGCGTTTCGCCGCAGAAATCCTGCGTAGCGAGTTTGACGTAGAGGCAGACGTGTGGAGTGTGACCAGTGTGAACGAACTGACCCGCGATGGTCAGCGCGCAACTCGCTGGAATATGCTGAATCCGACTGCTGCCCAGCGTAAGCCTTACATTACCCAAGCGTTGGAAGGTGCTGAAGGCCCATTCATTATCTCTACCGACAATCTCAAGACCTATTCCGAACAACTGCGCGCCTACATTCCCGGTCATTACACCGTGCTGGGAACAGAAGGTTTTGGTCGCAGCGATACCCGTACCCAATTGCGTCACTTCTTCGAAGTTAACCGCTATTTTGTGGTAGTTGCTGCGCTCAAATCCTTGGCAGACCAAGGCAAGATTAAAGCGGATGTGGTTGCCAAGGCCATCAAGAAATTTGGCATTGATCCAGAAAAAGCGGATCCGATGAGCGTATAAAACCATCGCCCTCTCACAAAGAGGGCGATGTTGTTTGTATTCGTCAAAAACATTTTATCGAATGTAGAAATAACCGATTAGTGAGGAACTACAGTGGCAATTCAAACTATTAAAGTGCCTGATATTGGCGGCGCAGAAGGCGTTGAAGTGATTGAGATCTCCGTAAAAGTAGGTGATGTAATCGCCGAGGGTGATTCAATTGTCGTGCTTGAAACCGACAAGGCTTCAATGGAAATCCCGGCCGATAAAGCAGGCAAGGTTGTCGCTATCAAAGTGAACCTGGGCGATAAAGTATCTCAGGACAGCGTATTACTTGATGTAGAAGCAGAGGGTGCCAGCGAAGCGGCGCCAGCACCACAAGCTGCGGCGCCAGTTGCCGCTGCGGCACCAGCATCGGCACCGGTTGCAACTGCCAGCGCTGAAGTGCAGATGGTAGTACCTGATATTGGTGGTGCCGAAGGTGTTGAGGTAATTGAAATTTCTGTGAAGGTTGGCGATGAAGTTGCTGCTGGCGATTCACTGATCGTACTTGAAACAGACAAAGCTTCCATGGAAATTCCAGCGGAAGCGGCGGGTACTATTGTGAGCATCGCCGTTAATGTGGGCGATAAGGTATCTCAAGGTGCAGTGATTGGTGTATTGGCAACTACCGGCGGTGCAACGGCTGCTCCTGCTGCCGCACCGGCAAAAGCTGAGCCAGCGCCCGTAGCTGCAGCAGCGCCTGCGCCTAAAGCGGAAGTCGTTAAGCCAGCCGCCGCGCCTGTTGCAGATGTTGAACAAACTGGCGATGTTTATGCTGGTCCTGCTGTGCGCAAACTTGCTCGCCAACTCGGTGTTGATATGGGCAAGGTATCTGGTACTGGCCCTCGTGGTCGCCTGTTAAAAGATGACGTGCGTGCTTACGTTAAGCCTATTGTGCAAGCTGCTCAATCCGGTGCGTCGCTGGGCGGCGGTTCTGGTATTCCAGCATTGCCAGTTATCGATTACGCCAAGTTTGGTGAAATCGAAATTATCAAAATGAGCAAGATCAAGAAGCTGACTGCTGAGGCTATGACTCGCAGCTGGTTGAATGTTCCGCGTATTACCCAGTTTGACGATGCGGATATCACTGATCTGGAAGCTTTCCGTAACAGCATGAAAGCGGAAGCGGAAAAACGCGGCAGTAAATTGACTCCTTTGCCTTTCATCGTGAAAGCAGTTGCAGCTGCTTTGGTGGCTGAGCCTTCATTTAATGTGTCCATGCATCAGGATGGCGAAAGCATTGTGCACAAGAAATTTGTACACATTGGTATCGCAGTAGATACGCCAAATGGTTTGTTGGTGCCTGTTGTCCGTAATGCTGATAAAAAAGGTTTGTTTGAACTGGCAGATGAAATTAATGTGCTGGCCAAGAAAGCACGCGATGGCAAATTGACCCCAGCAGAAATGCAGGGCGGTTGCTTCACCATTTCCAGCTTGGGTGCTATGGGTGGTAACGGCTTTACTCCAATGGTATCTGCTCCGACAGAAGTGGGTATTCTGGGTGTATCGCGCGCGCAAATGAAACCTGTGTGGAATGGCAAAGAATTTATTCCTCGCAATATGTTGCCGCTCTCGCTGTCTTACGATCACCGCGCAGTTAACGGTGCTGATGCCGGTCGTTTTATGACTTACCTGGTATCGGTCATTGGTGATCTGCGTCGCTTGTTGTTGTAATCCGGTGCAGTGATTTAGTAATAGAAAGGGCCAGCACATGCTGGCCCTTTTTTATTTTGATTCGTATTGTTTGTTGCGTTTTTAGTTGTTTTGCGATGATTAGGCTAGACCTTGGTTTTCCAATACAGAAAGGTTTTAAACCCCGGCAAATAGCGTTTGCTCAACAAGATCAAGGCCAGCCCCAATGCAACACCTGTCGCATTAGCTAGTATGTCAGCGAGGCTAAAGGTGCGCGGCGGATTATAGTGTTGCGCAATTTCTATTGCCACTGAATAGCCGACTAATATCAACGCCTGCTGCCACATGGGCCAAAAGGGGCGTGCAAAATTAATGGAAATGGCTGCAACTGTGTAGCCAGCAAAATGCATGATCAAATCATTGAAAACGGGAATGGTATTTTCAGGGTGAGGGGTTAGCCCCAGATAGGTGTAGATCACCAGGAGGATATAAAACTGCACTACGCATAAAAAACGCCACGCCATCGGTTGCTCCTGTCATTGCAAGTGGCGGCCAGCATAGCAGGTTGCTTTTTATAGGGCGATGCCTGCGTTCTTGCCTATTTAACCAGCGGCACCATAGGTTCGGCAGCATAGAGATCTTGCGGCGTGTTGATGTTAAAAAATGGATCGTACTCGCTGGCATTGAATAGTACTTCGACAGGATTTTGCGCGCTCATCCAGTCTTGCAGGCGCGGCATATCATCGCTCTGCAACTGTTGCTCCATGGGTTTGATAAGCGAGGCGTGCCAGAGTGCAAAGGTTGGATGTCGACGCGCGAGCGAGCAGGCAATGGCCAGGCGTGAGTTGGATTCCGTCGCGGCAGTTAATAAATTGCTGACCAGATCAGACGGGAAAAATGGTGTGTCAGAGGCGAAGCTTACCAGCCACTCCGCATCGGGATTATCTTTGTGCATCCAGTAAAGGCCAGCGTGAATACCAGCCAGAGGGCCACGGTTATTGGGGTAGATATCTGCCACTACAGGCAGGCGGGTGCGCGCAAAGCGCAGGCTGTTACCATTGGCATTCAGCAGTAGTTTCGTCACCTGCGGTTGAGCCCGGTCAATGGTGCGTTGCAGCAGGGTTTTCCCGACCAGCGGTAGCAGGCATTTGTCGCCACCGCCCATACGGCGGGCCAGACCGCCTGCAAGAATAACGCCTACAACTGGCTCAATATTGCTCATAAATATGCTACTGCGTGAAATTTGATTCTGGATTCATAGGGCTTGCGTGGCGCATGAATCCTTTTTACAGGTATTTCATAGTGTAGCTGTTGGCCTGACTCATCACCACGGTTTTATGTAATCAGATACTTTGGTCACAGGCGAGGGCAGGCGTCCTTGCCCAATGTTGTTTAGAGTGCTCCTGCCAGTATTTGCTTGTGTGCATAGTCAACTGCACGGGCTGTTAAGGCCATATAGGTGATGCTTGGGTTTTGTGTGCCAGAGCTGGTCATACAAGCGCCATCGGTGACAAATACATTGGGCACATCGTGCATTTGATTCCACTTGTTCAGCACGCTGGTCTTGGGGTCGTGTCCCATACGTGCCGTCCCCATTTCATGGATACACGCACCTGGTGCCGTGGCGTTGTTGTAGGAGGTGATGTTGGTACAACCAGCTGCTTCCAGCATCTCGACCGCGCACTTAACACCATCGGCGCGCAGTTTGTGCTCGTTCTCGCGCAATTTGGCATCAAATGTGATGAGTGGCATTCCGTGCTGATCCTTCTTGCTGAAGTCGAGATACATACGGTTTTCATGATAAGGCAGCATTTCGCCAAAGCAGGTCATGCGCACGCTGTAAGCGCCTGGCTTAAAAATCACATCCTTCAGTGCACTACCGACAACACCTTCAGGAGCATTGGTAATACGGCGAGCTTCACCCTGGTAACCAAAGCCGCGCAAGTAATCTGCCCGTTTGGTCTCTTCATCAATATTGGTGAAGCGGGGGATGTAAAAACCTGTGGGCTTGCGACCGGAATAATAGGTGTCTTCAAGGCCTGGCAGGATACCGGAGGCTCCCATGCCGTAGTGATGATCCATAAGGTTATGGCCCAGTTCGCCGCTGCTATTACCTAGGCCATTGGGAAAGGCTTCCGAGCGGCTATTCAGTAAAATGGCCGTGGTGCCCACGGTACTGGCATTGCAGAAAATAATGCGTGCCGAAATTTCCTGTTGCTCTCCTGTTACGGCGTCCTTGATGCGCACTCCGGTGGCGCGACCGCTAGCCGCGTCATAGATAATTTCTTGCACAATACTGTTTGGGCGAAGGGTCAGGTTGCCGGTTTCTTCTGCCACTGGCAGGGTTGCTGATTGGCTGCTGAAATAGGCACCAAATGGGCAGCCGCGCCAACAGCGATCACGGGACATGCATTGGCCACGCTTGCCCTTATGCACTTCGGGTTTGTATTCGCTTAAATTGGCAACTCGCCCGGGTGTCACAATCCGGTCCGGAAATTTTTTAGCGACAGTTTCGCGCAAGTGCTGTTCGGCACAATTGAGTGGAAATGGTTTTAAAAACACACCGTCCGGCACCTGCTTAAGGTTTTCTTTTTGCCCACTGACGCCCACAAAGGTTTCGACATAGTCGTACCAATCGGCAAGGTCGGCGTAACGAATGGGCCAATCAATGGCGATGCCATCTTTTTTGTTGGCTTCAAAATCGATATCGCTCCAGCGATAACACTGGCGCCCCCACATGAGCGACCGTCCACCAGTGTGGTGGCCGCGAATCCAATCGAAGCGTTCGTCTTCTTGATAGGGGTATTCGTCGTCTTTGTTGATCCAATGCTTGTTGGCTTGTCGCACCCACCAAGGCAAGCGATCCTGTTTGTGATAATGGGTGGCAATTTCAGCCTGCGGAACCCTGTCCTCGTGAGGCAATTCCCAAGGATCCATTGTCGCTGTGGGGTATTCGCCATGGGCTACTGCACGACCGCGTTCGAGTACCAAGGTTTTATAGCCTTTAGTACACAGTTCCATAGCGGCATAGCCGCCGCTGATGCCGGAGCCAATAACAATTGCATCAAAATCAGTTTGCGTTGTTTTAATCATTTTCACAGGGCCCATGCTTTGTTGTTAACGTCATCCAGTGAAATACAGGGTTTGTAAGCACCGGGAACAGGCAAGTAATTCAAGAAGTTTTTAGCCACAACTTCGGTAGACAAGTAATAGGCGATAGTTTGTTGTTTAAACTCCACCAGTGCTTTTTTGGCATCAGCTGCCCCTTCGCTGGCGTTCAATTCAAGGGATTGCAATATGCCAACCTGTTCGGCGGGCGAGCGCTGTAAAAATGTTTGCTGATTGAGGTGGCTCTCCAACGCCAGCCACCAGGTTTTAAAGCGGGCTTGGTATGAGGAGTCAAAGACTTGGCCCAGCATCGAGTCGAGGGTGATGTGTACCTTTACCTCCGTTGCAGATGGGCTGTCGGTACGCGGCAGAATGGTGTCTACCAACAAGGTAACCAGCGCGAATTGTTCCGGCGTAAAAAAGTGCAAAAGGTTGGATGGGGTGTCGGTATCCGCAGGAAGAGCGCTGTTTTGTGTGGGTGTTTGTTCGGAGCATCCAGACAATATTGCACTGGCCAGGGAGGCGGATACTGCACTGCCGGTAATCCAGGCGGTATACCTGAGGATTTCGCGTCTGTTCATAGTGACTTGCCTATGTTGGTGTTGATTTTATTGTTAGTCTGGCGGGCAATTGGTGTGCCCTATAAACCCGCGCAACATATAGTCGACATTGCCATAAGGTGGGTGTGATGTAAATTGGCGCGCTGCTGCATAGTCGTCGACCCATATCCTGTTAGGGCGATTTTTCGTATAAAAATCCTGCTGGCCTGACATTTCTTAACAGAGGTCAGCTTGTGTCTGTTTTTGAGGAACCTGTATGGATTTACATTTAGAAGACTTTCGTCGCGAATACACGCAAGGCGGTTTGGATCGGGCCGATTTGGCCGACAGCCCGTTGGATCAATTCGGGCGCTGGATGGAGCAAACCATCCAATCCGGTATTCCTGATCCCAATGCAATGACCGTGGCGACTGTTGATGCCAATGGTCAACCATCGCAGCGGATTGTGTTGTTGAAACATCTGGATGAAAAAGGGTTTGTGTTTTACACCAACCTGAACAGCCGCAAGGCGCAGGAGTTGAAACAAAACCCCAAGGTTAGCCTGCATTTTCCCTGGTACTTTCTGGAGCGGCAGGTGAAGGTGTGCGGCACGGCCGAGCCTTTATCCACGACTGAGGTACTCAAGTATTTTGTCTCGCGCCCTCGCGAGAGCCAATTGGGCGCTTGGGCATCACACCAGAGTCGCCCGATTTCATCCCGTGCCTTATTGATGCAGCAGTTTGAGTCGATGAAACAAAAGTTCGCCAAGGGAGCTATTCCTCTGCCGGACTTTTGGGGTGGCTTTCGGGTAAAGCCCCATCAAATTGAGTTTTGGCAAGGGGGCTCGCACCGCTTGCATGATCGTTTTCAATACAACTTGCAAGCCGATGGCAGTTGGTCGATTGCACGTCTGGAGCCTTAATGGTGATGAGATATATTGCAGTGACAGCGACTGGCGATGCCAGTGGCATGCAGTTGGGGCAGCTGGCAATCCCTGAGCCGGGCCCCGATGACCTATTGGTAAGGGTATTGGCGGCGGGGGTTAATCGCCCGGATATTTTACAGCGCCAAGGTTTGTACCCCGCACCTGACGATGCATCACCCGTGCTGGGTTTAGAGGTAGCGGGCGAGGTAGTTGCCTGCGGCAAGCATGTGAGTCGTTGGCATGTAGGCGACAAGGTATGTGCTCTGGTGAACGGTGGCGGTTACGCCGATTATGCGCTGGCCCCGGCGGCTCAATGTTTACCGATTCCGGCGGGATATTCCTGGGTGCAAGCCGCCGCCTTACCGGAAACATTTTTCACGGTATGGCATAACCTGTTTCAGCGGGTGCAATTGCAGTCGGGCGAACGCTTATTAATTCATGGCGGTGCCAGCGGTATTGGTGTCGCTGCGATCCAAATAGCGCGCGCCTTGGGTGTTGAGGTAATGGCGACGGCAGGTTCTGTTGCGAAATGCGCGGCGATTACACAATTAGGTGCCCACGCCATTCACTATCGCGATCAGGATTTTGTCGCCGAGGTAAAGCGACTCACCCAAGGGCAGGGCGCCAATGTGATTCTGGATATGGTGGGCGCTGATTATATTCAACGTAATTTTTCAGCAGCGGCCAAAGAAGGACGCATTGTTAACATCGCTTTTTTAAATGGCAGTAAAGCGAATGTTGATTTTATGCCGCTCATGCTAAAGCGCTTGACCTTGACTGGCTCCACCTTGCGCGCGCAATCGGCAGTCGTGAAAGCGGGCATCGCCCGTGAGTTGGAAGCCAACATTTGGCCATTACTGGACAATAAAACAATTACGCCATTGATTGATTCGGTGTTTGCATTTGGCGATGTAGTTGCAGCCCATCGTCACATGGAATCCAATCAGCACATTGGCAAAATCATATTGGATCTGGCAACGAATGAATCGAGCAATACATAACACGACGACGAAAAAGCGCCCGTTGGACGGAGTGCGCATTATTGAAATCGGCCAGTTAATCGCCGGCCCTTTTGCGGGCTGCATGCTGGGCTATTTCGGCGCGGAGGTAATTAAAATTGAGCCGCCGGAAGGCGATGCTATTCGCAATTGGCGTGTGGTGGAAAACGGCACTTCATTGTGGTGGCGCAGTATCGGGCGCAATAAAAAAAGTATTACGCTCGATTTAAAACAGGCCGAGGGTCAACAGATTGCGCGTCAGCTGATGGATAGCGCGGATGTGGTTATCGAAAATTTTCGCCCCGGTGTGATGGAATCCTGGGGCCTTGGGCCCGATGTGCTGAAACAAACTAACCCGCGATTAATTTACGCGCGCATTTCCGGTTACGGCCAAACCGGCCCCTATGCCACTAAGCCGGGTTTTGCTTCCGTCTGCGAAGGTATAAGTGGCTTCCGCTATGTGAATGGTTTTCCCGATCAAGCGCCGGTGCGCCCTAATTTAAGTATTGGCGATACTATTTCCGGTATTCATGCTGCACTCGGTATTGCGCTTGCGCTGCTGGAGCGAAATAACAGCGGTGAAGGACAAGTAGTGGATGTCGCTCTCTATGAGTCCATGTTTAATTTGATGGAGGCCGTGGTGCCGGAGTTTTCGGGTGCCGGTGTGATTCGTGAACCTTCAGGAACTACCGTAACCGGCATAGTGCCCACCAATACCTATCGCTGCAAAAATGGAAAATATGTTGTGATTGGCGGCAATGGTGATTCTATTTTCCAGCGCTTGATGAATGTGGCAGGTCATCCGGAAATGGCCACAGATCCGCGCATGGCCAATAATGCCGGGCGCGTAGAGCATGAATTGGAAATTGATAATGCACTGGCGGCCTGGTGTATGAGTAAAAATGCTGACGATATTTTGCAATTACTTGAGCAAGCGCGAGTGCCAGCAGGCCCTATTTATAATGTGAAAGATATGTTTGCCGATCCGCACTTTGTGGCGCGAGGTATGTTTGAGCAAGTGGAAATTAATGGTAAGCCACTGCAACTGCCGGCAATTGCCCCACGGCTTGCGCAAACACCGGGCGCTACCGATTGGCCGGGGGGTGATATCGGCAGTCATACGCAAGAAATTTTACAAACGCTGTTGAATTTTACACCTGAGCATATCGAACATTTAAAAGCGTCCGGTGTGATTTGAGCTAGCTACAAAACCAAAGGTAAATTTATGTTGCTTCAACCGGGGTTGTATCGCCATTACAAAGGCAAGGACTATTTTGTTTTTCAGGTGGCCCATCACAGCGAAACACGCGAGCCGTTGGTTTTTTATCGCTGTTTGTATGGCGATTATTCGTGGTGGGTGCGCCCGCTGGCTATGTTTACCGAAACGGTTGAACTGGCAGGCGAAACCATTCCGCGTTTTCGGTTTGTGCGTGTGTTGGATGAAACAGAATTAACGGCTTTTTTAGCACCACAAGTGGAATATGAACAATCGTGAATAACCCGGATTCAGCAGAATACGCAGCGCCTGTATTTTCGGAGCAAGATAAGCAGTGGATGGAATATGCTTTTCAACTGGCGGCACAGGGTAAAGAATTAGGTGAAGTCCCTGTCGGGGCGGTTATTGTGCTCGATGGCAAGGTGTTGGGAGAGGGCTTTAATCAACCCATAACCCGTCATGATCCCACCGCCCACGCGGAGATTATCGCGCTGCGACAGGCTGCCCAGCAGGTGCAGAATTATCGTTTGGTGGGTGCCAGTATTTACGTCACGCTTGAACCTTGCACCATGTGCGTTGGGGCTTTAGTGCATGCACGTATAGCGCGCTTGGTATTTGGCACCACTGAGCCAAAGGCAGGTGCAGTAGTGAGCAAATCCCAGTTGCTGGACAATGATTATTTCAATCATCGGGTGAGTTATGCGGGTGGTTTAATGGTGAGTGAGTGCCAGCATCAACTAAGTGAATTTTTTGCGGCGCGGCGTGAGCAAAAACGGCAAGAAAAATGGGAGCGGCAGTCACAAGTTTCATCCACCAACAATGGCGGTGATGAGTAAATACTGCGTCCTTAAATGAGTAGGGGCCGCAATGCGGCCCCGTACAGATACTATCCCTTAGTAGAAGTAGTCAATTTGCTCGATATTCCTTTCGATTCCCTGACCGCCTTTCCTCCTGCGCTTGAGCAATCCTTTGATGTCTCCTGACATCGCCTCCTTAACAGGTGGGCGCATCCGTTGACCTTTCCTGGCCAGATCACATCATTGTCTACTTCCTTGATATGATCATTATGCGTTGGCGAAGGCAGTCAGAATAGTCGCTAAACGCCGTATCTTTTGTAGGATATTGACTACAACCTATAACCGAAATCCCTATTGGTCTGCTATTTAATAACTTTATAGCAAGGAATGTAGGCTCTTCCCGGTAACTTCATCCGGTTATCGCGGGCAAACGACTCCAGGAGTTCATCCACAGGGTGCATGATTTCCGGATCGCCATGAAGCTCAAAGTGACCATACTTTTCAATCGCACAAATACCTTCTTCCTTCACGTTACCAGCCACTATGCCGGAAAACGCACGGCGCAGGTTGGCCGCCAATTGGTTCACCGGCTGTTGTTTGTGCAGTTCCAGGTTGCGCATATTCTCGTGCGTGGGAATAAACGGTTGTTGCAAGTCGGGGCTGATTTTGAGTTGCCAGTTAAAATAGTAAGCATCATCACTTTGCTTGCGGAATTCGCGCACTTTCTTGATGCCTTCTTTCATTTCCCGCGCGACAGCTTCCGGGTCATTGACGATTATCTTGTAATGGGATTGCGCTTCCGCACCCAGGGTATCCCCAATAAAACGATCAATATGGGCAAAATAATCGGCTGAGCTTTCCGGGCCAGTGAATACCAATGGGAAAGGAATATTTTTGTTGTCCGGATGCAGGAGGATGCCGAGAATATACAAAATTTCCTCTGTAGTACCTGCGCCGCCGGGGAATACAATAATGCCGTGACCAAGGCGCACAAACGCCTCCAGGCGCTTTTCGATATCCGGCATGATAGTGAGCTGGTTAACAATCGGATTGGGCGCTTCCGCCGCGATGATTCCCGGCTCGGTAATGCCAATATAACGACCATTGGAAATGCGTTGTTTGGCATGGCCGATGGTGGCGCCTTTCATAGGGCCTTTCATGGCGCCGGGGCCGCAGCCGGTACAAATATCCAAACTGCGCAAGCCTAATTGGTAGCCTATTTCTTTAGTGTAATCATATTCAACACGATTGATAGAATGGCCGCCCCAACACACAACCAAATTAGGGTCCAGACCCGGCTTCAATAAATTTGCATTGCGCAACATGTGAAACACTGCGTCAGTAAGCCCCTCTGAACTCTCCAGATTAAATTTGGAGTTGCCATTAATTTCATCGTTGGTGTAAATAACATCACGCAATACAGTGAATAAATGTTCGCTAATACCGCGAATCATTTTGTCGTCAACAAATGCGTTGGCTGGCGCATTTTTTACGGCGAGTTTTATGCCGCGCTCCTGTTGCACAATACTGATTTCAAAGTCTTTGTAGCGCTCCAATAATTCTTTGCCATCATCGAGGTCGTTGCCTGTATTAAGCACGGCGAGTGAACAGTTGCGAAACAACTTATAGAGGCCACTTTGACTGGAATCTAACAGCTTTGCGACTTCCATTTTGGAGAGCACATTCAGTTGATCAATAGGGGAAATCAGTGCATCAACCGTTTTATAGACGCCAGGTTCTATCAAAATCGGATGATTCGGATTAAGGTTGCTCATAGTATTCCTTAGCATCGATGATGCAGTTATTCGTATTCAGTGAGTCTTGTTGAGTGATGTTAGCCGTGTTTCAAGTGTAGTGCTAATTGACAAAGATTGTATTAGTCGCGGCTGTATGCCCAATGAATAATGGATATTATTTTATGTGGTGCATATTTTTTGATCTATTTTTTACAGTGAATGAGTGATCTATGAATTATTTGCCCTGTGTAGAAATTGAAACAGGTGTGCAGCCAGTTTCGGCAAGTGTGATCTGGTTACATGGTTTGGGTGCGGATGGGCATGATTTTGCGCCGCTGGTGCCGGAATTGAATTTACCGGATGCTCTCGCGATTCGTTTTATTTTTCCCCATGCGCCTGCACGTTCCGTCACCGTCAATGGTGGTTATGTTATGCCAGCCTGGTATGACATTCTGGAAATGAATCTGGAGCGAAAAATTGATGAGCAGCAATTATTAGTGAGTGCTGCTGCCATACACGCATTGATTGAACGTGAAGTGGCGCGCGGTATTCGTACGGAACGCATTGTGCTGGCAGGTTTTTCACAGGGTGGGGCGGTGGTATATCAGGCCGGTTTGAGCTTTGCCAAACCCTTGGCTGGGTTGTTGATTATGTCCAGCTATTGCGCAACACAAGCAAGCTTGCAAATAGCAGACGCCAATCACGCCACCCCGATTGTTATTCAGCATGGCAGTGAGGACGGTGTAGTGCCTGAAGTTCTGGGGCAGCGGGCTTATCGTTTTCTCAGCGATCGTGGCTGTCCGGTTACTTATGAATCCTATGTGATGGAGCACAGTCTCTGCGCTCCGCAAATTTTATCTATTTCGCGCTGGTTACAAACATGGCTTGCGCCATAACTATTCTGTTAGGCATGCTGGATCAAAGAGGTAAACACCATCCAGCCAATCAATAATTTCCTGAGCGAAGGGGTTGCTGTGAAATTGTGAGTAACTGTGTCGTAAGGCCAGTTGTTCAGTGTCGCTCAGGTTTTTTAATCCCCGGTCTTGAAATGCCGCTAAATCGCGTGCCAATTGTTGTGCTAGCGCGCTGCCGCATAAATCGTTGCTGATCAGTGTAAAGGCTGATTCGGGTGAGTAGTTCTGCGCTTGTTGATAGGCGAGCGGCAAGCTTGCCAAAGGAATTTGTGACAGCCAGGGTTGGTTCATGGGGTTAACAGCGTGGCCCGCGACATGGCCTTCGAGTTGAGCGTGGGATTGTGTGAATGCACGCAGCTGCAATAAATTGGATTTTACCGCACCGTCGTTCACCGGATAGTTATCCCATAAAAAGGGTTTGCGGCCAATCAGCTCATCAACCAAGAGTAAGTGTTCGCGGGTGTAATCCGGTGAGCATACTTTTTCACCGGTCCAAAATATATCAATCTGCGAATCGAGTTTTTGGGCAAAGGTTTGCCAATAGTTGTCAGGCATCTTGCCAAACACTTTTTCCAATACAGGATCAAAGCTGTAATAAGTGGGGCAAAAAATAATGCGTGACGCTGTGCTAAGTGCTGCCGCCTCATGGGCGATATCTATTTGAATGTCTGCCAGTCCGGGTATATCACCGCGCATATCATCAAACAAAATACAAAGAATATCGGGTTGCAGATTGTTGAGTTGCTGAATCCGTGTTTTTAAGTGCTGCCGTTGGTCGCGTGAGTTGTCCCGATAGATTTCATGGGGGCTAAGTCCTATGCCGAATTGAATACCGGCATCTTTGTAGCTGCCGCGTAGTTCGATCAATTTCTGCTGTGTTGCTGTGGGCCAATCCTGTTGCCATTGCATGCGCAGGTGCTTGTCACTTTTTGGTGCATAGATATAAAAATCATAACCATGTCGTGCGAGAAAGGTGGCGTAGTTTGTGCGATCTTCCCATTGCCATTCGCGACCAAAGAAGCCTTCAATAATGCCCAGTGGCGTTGTGTGTTTTTTATTCGCTTGCATGGGGTATCGGCCTGTTTTTTTGCGGGTGAATAGTTTTTTGCGATAATTTTTTACACATCTTTTTTCGTGGTTGTAACGGATGCGATGCTTACCATTTTTTTACATTCTTGGCTGCGCTGAAAGGACCACAATTTGCAGAGTGCCGCTAGCGAGAGTGCTGCTATGCGAACCACGCGTTTCGCTGCATGGCGCCAGTGGCGTTAATTGACACTCTATGCCCATCTGCCTATCATAGCGACCTTTTTGCGCCGAGCAATTTTACTTGTTTTCGACGGTATTTCACGCAGGTTCAGCGCTATTCTGTGTGGTGCTATCGGCGGATATTTCTTGCGTCTTCTGGCTTTCATATTTGAATTGCTTTTTAACGCCGATCTCTAGGATGACCTGCAAGTTGTTAGGTGAATAGTAGGAAACTTATCTTTTTACGGCAGCGTTAATACTGTGCGCAGCGCGTGCAGCCGGATGGCAAAATCGGTAACGGCAATAATGCGGAAGGTTCCGCCGCCCCAGAGGCAAAACGGGTTTTCCCCTTTGCATCCAACTACTAGAATCGGAACCAGATTAAAAATCAACCGCCTGTATTTTTAGGTGCATCACCTATACAACATAGTTTGTGGAGTAGAAATGACCAAGCCTGACGTGCGTCCTACCGACTTACCTTCCTGGAAAGTGCTTGAAGCCCATGCGGCGCAAATGAAAAGTCGCCACCTGAAAGAATTATTTGCCGCTGACGACCAGCGTTTTGACAAGTTCTCCCTGCAGCTTTCTCCCTTCTTGTTCGATTACTCCAAAAACCTGATTACTGACGAGACCAAAGCCGCCTTGTTAGCCTTGGCACAGGAGTCTGGCGTTGAGAGCTGGCGTACTAAAATGTTCGCCGCTGAACATATCAATGCCACCGAAGATCGCGCCGTTATGCATGTTGCCCTGCGCGATAAATCAGCCAATCCAATGCTCATTGATGGTGCCGATGCTCGCCCGGCAGTAAATGCCGAGTTGGAGCGCATGCGCAAGTTGAGCGAAAAGCTGCGTTCCGGTGTATGGGTGGGTTATACCGGTAAAACCATCACGGATATCGTCAGTATTGGTATTGGTGGCTCCAACCTTGGCCCGCTGATGGTGTGTGAGGCGCTCAAGGCTTACAGCGACAAGCGCTTCAATATGCATTTTGTATCCAATATCGATGGCGTACAGATCGCCGAGGTGTTGGAAGGTTTGAATCCTGAAACAACCTTATTTGTTATTTCCTCCAAAACCTTTACCACCCAGGAAACCATGACCAATGCGCGCACGGCGGAGCAGTGGTTTATGGCGGCGGCGGGCGATAAGGCAGCCATCGCCAAGCATTTTGTGGCGGTGTCAACGAACCGCAAGCTGGTGACCGCATTTGGGATTGCTGAAGAAAATATTTTCGATATGTGGGATTGGGTGGGTGGGCGCTTCTCGCTCTGGTCTGCCATTGGTTTGCCCATAGTCTTGTCCCTTGGTTTTGAGTTGTTCGATGAGCTGCTGCAAGGCGCTTATGAGATGGACCAACACTTCCAAACCGCGCCACTGGCGGAAAATGCACCAGTAATGCTGGCGTTGGTCGGAATCTGGAATCGCAATTTCCTCGGCTATCCAGCCCATGCCCTGTTGCCTTATGACCAATGCTTGCATCGTTTCCCTGCCTATATGCAGCAGGCAGAAATGGAGAGCAATGGCAAGTCAGTCAATTGGGCGGGCGAGCAAATTACCTATGGCAGCGTACCGCTGGTATGGGGCGAGGTGGGTATTAATGGTCAGCATGCCTTCTATCAAATGTTGCATCAGGGGACAGATATTATTCCCGCTGACTTTATCGGTTCCATTGCCCCAACCGTGGCGGTTGAAGGGCATCACGATGCATTGATGGCCAACTTCTTTGCCCAGACCCAGGCGCTGATGTTAGGGATTGATGCGGATCAGGTGCGTCGTGAACTGAGTGCAAAAGGCGTGAGTGCCGAGCGTATTGAAGAGATTGTTGAGCATAAGGTTCATCGCGGTAATCGTCCTAGCAATACCCTGTTATTGAATAAGGTAGATGCACGTTCGCTGGGTGCCTTGATCGCGCTTTATGAGCATAAAATCTTTGTTCAAGGTATTATCTGGCGTATTCATTCCTTTGATCAGTGGGGAGTTGAGTTGGGCAAAGTGCTGGCCGCTGGTATCCAGCCTGAGTTGGATACCAACAAGGCAACCAATGCAGCCCATGATGCGTCTACTCGTAACCTGATCGACTATTACAAGCGCGCCAAGTCAGCCAACTAGACTGAATGCGATAAAAAATACAGACGCGCCGGGCAATGTACCCGGCGCATCCATCTGCAAACCATCCCGTTTGCAATAGGTGCAGCCCCAAGAGCAATGGTATCCACATGACTGAAGTGTTAAGCCTAGATCCAAGATTGGCCGAAATTACCGAGCGTATCATCGCCAGAAGCCGTGATACGCGCGCTGCCTATGTAGCGCGAGTAAACAAATTCCGCAATAAAGGGCCTGCGCGGCACCATTTGGGGTGTGCAAACCTGGCGCATGGTTTTGCTGCCTGTAACAGTGAAGACAAGCAGGCATTGGCGGAAGGCCAGTCGGCTAATCTCGGCGTGGTGAATGCCTACAATGAAATGCTCTCGGCGCACGTGCCTTACGGCGAGTACCTTGAGCCGATTAAAGCGGCTGCAAAAGAGATGGGCATGACGGCGCAAATGGCTGGCGGTGTTCCGGCGATGTGTGACGGTGTGACCCAGGGCTTTCCCGGTATGGAAATGTCGCTATTCAGCCGCGATGTGATCGCGATGAGTACGGCTATTGCCCTGTCGCACGATATGTTCGATGGCGCTATTTGCCTGGGGGTGTGCGATAAAATTGTTCCCGGCTTAATGATAGGTGCACTGTCGTTTGGTCAGTTGCCGATCATTTTTATTCCTGCCGGCCCTATGACGCCGGGCTTGTCCAATGCGGAAAAAGCCAAGGCACGCCAACTGTTTGCTGAAGGTAAAGTGGGTCGTAAAGAGTTGTTGGCCGCAGAAAGTGCCTCCTATCACAGCGCGGGCACCTGTACCTTTTACGGCACTGCTAATACCAACCAGATGTTGATGGAAATCATGGGCATGCATTTGCCCGGTAGCACCTTCATCAACCCCTACACCCCGCTGCGCGATGCATTGACTCGTGCTTCTGTGCACCAACTGGCAAAAATCACGCGTGATACCCCGGTGACTCTGGCAGAAATTGTCACTGAAAAATCGATTGTGAACGGTATTGTCGGACTGATGGCGACGGGTGGCTCAACCAACCATGCCATGCATATAGTTGCTATCGCCCGCGCCGCTGGTGTACAAATTAACTGGCAGGACTTGTCTGATATTTCGGATATAATCCCTCTGTTGTGTCGTATTTATCCTAATGGTCTGGCGGATGTAAACCGCTTCCAGGCTGTAGGTGGCATGGGTTACCTGATTCGCGAGCTGCGCAATGCCGGGCTTTTGCATGATGATGTAAAAACCATTATGGGCGAGGGCGGTTTGGCGGCATACACCAAAGAGCCATTCCTGGAGAATGGTGAGCTGGTATGGCGTGATGCTGTGACCGAGAGTCTGGATGACTCGGTGCTGCGTCCGGTCAGTAAACCCTTTGCCCCTGAAGGTGGTATGAGATTGTTGAAAGGCAACATTGGTCGCTCAGTGATTAAGATCTCTGCGGTTAAGCCGGATCACCGTAAGGTTGTGGCGCCAGCTATTGTGTTCCACAGCCAGGACGAGTTGCAGGCTGCCTTCAAGCGCGGCGATTTGGAAAAAGATTTTATTGCCGTTGTGCGCTTCCAGGGGCCAAAAGCCTGTGGTATGCCCGAGCTGCACAAGCTGACGCCGCCGCTGGGCGTGTTGCAGGATCGTGGGTTCAAGGTGGCCTTGCTGACAGATGGTCGTATGTCAGGTGCCTCTGGTAAGATTCCCGCTGCGATCCATATGACGCCAGAAGCGTTGGATAATGGTCCTATAGGCCTTATTCGCGATGGCGATATGATTGAATTGGACGCTGAAGCTGGCACTTTACAGTTGCTGGTCAGCGAGGAAGAGCTGAGTTCCCGTCAGCCCGCCGAATGTGATTTGTCAGCAGTTCACTATGGTATGGGGCGCGAGTTGTTTGCGCCTCTGCGTGCCACAGTGGGCCTTGCTGAAGAAGGAGCTACTGTATTTAACTGGTAAGTTAAATCCCCGACCCCGAACCTGCCGTTCGGGGTCTTCGTTTTTAGAAAGTAAATCCACTGTCAAGGTTCACAAACAGGATTACCCCTCATGCTCGATGCGTTTGATTTTGTTATTTTTGGAGGCGCTGGCGATCTGGCTCTGCGCAAGTTGATCCCCGGGTTATACCGTGCGCACCGCGAAGGCTCTCTGCCTGCCAATGCGCGTATTATCCCAACTTGCCGCAATACCCAAATGGTCGCTGAGTACAAAGACAAAGTGCGCGCCGCCGCGGAAAAACACTTGAATGCGGACGAGTTTGTCGCAGCCGATTGGGACGAATTTGCCCAGCGTCTTTTTCCTGTGTTCGTTGACATTGGTACAAAAGACGAGCACTGGGATGCCCTGGCGACACTGCTTAACAGCAGTGGCAATAGCCAGCGCGTGTTCTATCTCTCTACGCCGCCGTCAGTATTCAGCATTTGCTGTAAGCATTTGCATGAGACCGGCCTGATTACTACCAATGCCCGTGTAGTAGTTGAAAAACCGCTGGGTTATGACGCGAAGACCGCAGAAGAGATCAACAGCCAAATTGCTGAGTACTTCAATGAAGAAGCGATCTTCCGTATCGATCACTACCTCGGTAAAGAGACGGTACAAAACCTGTTGGCACTGCGTTTTGCCAACGGCATGTTCGAGCATCTGTGGGATGCCAAATCGATTGATCATGTGCAGATCAGCATTTCAGAAACCGTTGGCCTTGAAGGTCGTGCCGGTTTTTATGATGGCGCTGGTGCACTGCGCGATATGGTGCAAAACCATATTTTGCAATTGCTCTGTCTGGTGGCGATGGAGTCACCCAACAAAATGACTGCAGAGCGCATCCGCGCTGAAAAACTCAAAGTGCTGGAAAGCCTGCGCCCCTTAACGGGCAATACCGTTAAGTACAATACCGTGCGCGGTCAATATGTTGCCGGAGAAATGGACGGCAAGATGGTCCCCGGTTATCTTGATGAATTGGGGCAGCCCAGCAACACCGAAACATTTGTTGCTATTCGTGCCTACATCGACAATTCGCGTTGGGCTAACGTGCCGTTTTATCTGCGCACCGGCAAACGCATGAAACAGCGTTTTGCGGAAATCGTGATTCAATATAAAGATGTTGCACACCGCGTGTACCCTGAATCGGCGGGTGCGGCAACGCCGAACCGTTTGATTATTCGTCTCCAACCGGAAGAGAGCATCAAAATTATCATGGTCTCCAAAGATCTGGAGAAGCATGAAACCCATTTGCGCCCTGTTGTGCTCAACCTGAATTTCGCGGACACCTACAAAGATTTCTACTCTGATGCCTACAAGCGTTTGATGTTGGATGCGGCCGCTGGCGATGCCAGTTTGTTTATCCATCGCGCCGAGGTGGATGCAGCATGGTCCTGGATTGATCCTATTATCGAAGCTTGGCAGCGTCCGGAAAATAAACCCCATGGTTATATGGCGGGCAGTTGGGGTCCGCAGGCTTCATCACAGCTGATGGCCAGTGATCGTCGCCGTTGGTTCTCGATTGATGAAGTGCTATCAGGGGCGGATCAGGAATGGTAAGCGAGCGTTTATTTGAAAGTCGCGCAGAGATGATCTCTGCGTTGCAAGCTGAATGTGAAACCGCACTGCGCGATGCCGTTGAAGATCGCGGTGAAGCTACCTTTATGGTATCCGGCGGTAGCACTCCCGAGCCGCTTTACAAGGCATTAAGTGATGCAGATCTGCCGTGGGAATCCATTTACGTAGCGCTGGTTGATGAGCGCTGGGTAGAGTTTGATCACGACAAAAGCAATGAAGCCTTTACTGTCAAACATCTCATCCAGAATAAAGCCGCTGCAGCTAATTTGGTTGGCATGAAAAACTCGGCTGAAACCGCAGCTGAAGGTGTAGATGACTGTGAAAATGCCTATCAACAGCTAGCTCAGCCCTTTGATATCACCATTTTGGGGATGGGGTCTGATGGGCATACAGCGTCATTGTTTCCTCATGCGCAGGGGTTAGACGAAGCATTGAACCCTGAGTCGGAGCAATTGTGTGCCGCGATTATCGCCAAGCAAAGTGAGGTTACCGGCGCTATTACTGAGCGTATGACCCTGACCCTTGCAGGCTTGCTGCGCTCCAAATCGTTGATTTTATTGATTACCGGTGATGAAAAATTGGCTGTATTACGCGCAGCGCAAGCCGGGACGGATATTAAAGAAATGCCTATTCGCGCCGTATTGCAGCAGCAAACCGTGCCGGTTGTTGTCTATTGGGCACCGTGATTGTCGTGGCGTCTTGAAGGGGCCGTTAATTGGCTCCATTAATTGTTGAACTTATTTGAATTTGCGAGGGACATACCAGTGGCTTTAACTATTGATCAAATTGTAAGAATAGCGCCAGTCGTACCCGTTATGGTTGTTGAGCGTATCGAAGATGCTGTGCCATTGGCGACAGCCCTCTACAACGGTGGTTTGAAAGTATTGGAAATTACCCTGCGTACACCCTGCGCCCTGGATGCAATTACCGCCATGGTCGAGGCTTTGCCGGATGATGCGGTAATCGGAGCAGGGACTATTATCACTCCTGCCGATTTGGAAAAAGCGGTAAAAGCCGGCTCTACCTTTTTGGTTAGCCCAGGCACAACCCCGGCATTAATTGAGGCGGCAAAGGCCAGTCCAGTACCTTTGTTGGCGGGCGTTGCTACACCAACAGAAGCGATGAACCTCTATGTGCAGGGTTTCACCCATCAAAAATTCTTCCCTGCGGAAGCGGCGGGTGGTGTACCTATGCTCAAGTCCATTGCCGGACCTTTGCCACAAATTACTTTCTGCCCAACCGGCGGTATTGATTTGGCAAAAGCACCGAGTTATCTGGCTCTGCCTAACGTTCATTGTGTGGGCGGCACCTGGATGGCGCCAAAAGAATTGATGAAAGCGGGTCGTTGGGACGAGATTGAGCGTCTGGCCCGTGAAGCAGCCAGCTTGCCCCGCTAGTTGGCAACGATAAGAATCAAGAACTCACCCTTTTTGTTTTAGTGCCCGCTTCGGCCGGGCAATGCGATTAACTTAGGAGAATGTAATGACTATCAGAGTGGCAATTAACGGTTACGGTCGTATCGGACGCAATGTGCTGCGTGCCTTGTATGAATCAGGAAAGCGCGATCAAATTCAAATCGTTGGTATTAACGATTTGGGCGATGCTCACTTGAATGCTCACCTCACCAAATACGATTCAGTTCATGGTCAATTTAACGGTACCGTGAAGTTTGAAGGCGACACCATGTTTGTGAATGGTGATGCTATCCGCATTACTTCTGAGCGTGATCCAGCCAAATTGCCTTGGGGCGAGCTGAATGTTGATGTGGTGTACGAATGTACCGGTATTTTCACCAGCAAAGAAAAAGCTGGCTTGCATTTGGCTGCTGGCGCCAAGAAAGTCATTATTTCTGCTCCTGGTACTGATGTGGATGCAACCGTAGTATTCGGTGTAAACGACAAGGTCCTGAAAGCAACAGATACCATTATCTCTAACGCGTCTTGCACCACTAACTGCCTGGCTCCGGTTGCTAAAGTATTGAACGATAACTTCACTATCGTTCAAGGTTCTATGACCACCATTCACTCTTACACCAACGACCAAGTACTGTCTGATGTATTCCACAAAGACATCTACCGTGCGCGTTCTGCTACCCAGTCAATGATTCCAACGACTACCGGTGCAGCAAAAGCGGTAGGTTTGGTATTGCCTGAGTTGAAGGGCAAGATGGACGGTATCTCTGTACGTGTTCCTACCATCAATGTGTCATTGGTTGACCTGAACGTGTTGGTAGAGAAAGACGTAAGTGTTGAAGCAATCAACGCGGCGATGAAAAAAGCGGCTGAGACTGAAATGCCTGGCGTATTGGCATTTGTGGATGAACCATTGGTTTCTATCGACTTCAACCACAACCCGCACTCATCAAATTACGATTCATTGCAAACCAAAGTGTACGGCAAGTGGGTCAAGGTATTGGCTTGGTACGATAACGAGTGGGGTTTCTCAAACCGCATGTTGGATAACACCATCGCACTGATGAACGCCAAATAAGAGAATTTGTTATGTTAAGACGTACCAAGATCGTCAGTACGCTGGGCCCGGCTTCCGAGTCACCCGAAGTACTTGAAAAACTTATTCTTGCCGGCGTGAACGTTGTGCGTTTGAATTTCTCCCACGGATCACCGGAAGATCACAAGCGTCGTGCCGAAACCGTCCGTGCATTGGCTGCCAAGCACAACCGTTTTGTTGCTGTTTTAGGGGATTTGCAAGGTCCAAAAATCCGTGTTGCGCGCTTTGCTGAAGGCAAAATCCACCTGAAAGTAGGTGATAAGTTTGTGCTGGATGCAACCCTTGAGCGCGATGCGGGCAATCAGGATCAAGTTGGTATCGACTACAAAGAGCTGCCAAATGATTGTAAGCCCGGTGATGTACTGTTGTTGGATGATGGTCGCGTTGTTCTGCAAGTCGATAAGATTGAAGGTCCGCGTATCTACACTACCACCAAAGTGGCCGGACCTCTGTCGAACAACAAGGGTATTAACCGTCAAGGTGGGGGCTTAACCGCACCTGCACTGACAGAAAAAGATATTGCTGACATCAAAACTGCTGCAGAAATTGATGTGGATTATTTGGCGGTATCCTTCCCTCGCTCCGCTGAAGACATGAACTACGCACGCAAGCTGATGTTGGAAGCTGGTGGTCGCGCTGGTTTGGTATCCAAAGTTGAGCGTGCTGAAGCGGTTGCCGACGACGAAACGCTGGATGACATTATCCGCGCGAGCGATGCGGTAATGGTTGCTCGTGGCGACTTGGGTGTAGAAATTGGCGATGCAGCACTGATCGGTGTACAGAAGCGCATCATCGCCCGTTCTCGCGCTTTGAACAAAGTGGTGATCACGGCGACCCAGATGATGGAGTCCATGATTAACAGTCCATTGCCAACACGCGCTGAAGTCTTCGACGTTGCTAACGCCGTGCTGGATGGTACCGATGCGGTTATGTTATCTGCTGAAACAGCTGCCGGTAGCTTTCCGGTAGAAACGGTAGAGGCAATGGTGCGCATTATCCTGGGTGCGGAAAAGCATCCAACGGCCAGTTTTGACAACTACCGTATGGATCAAGCGTTCAGCACGGTTGATGAATCTATTGCGCTGGCATCTATGTTTACGGCGAACCACCTGGATGGCGTGAAGGCGATTCTGTCATTCACTGAATCCGGTAGTACACCGCGTCTTATGTCTCGCGTGGGTTCACAATTGCCTATTTTCGCGTTTTCCCGCCATGTGGGAACCCAGCGTAAAATGGCCTTGTATCGCGGCGTTCAACCTATTGCCTTTGATACCGACAGCACTCCTTGTGCAGACGATTTTGCGCGCGCAATAGAGCTGCTGAAAACTCAAGGTGTTCTGACGAAAGGTGATCTGGTGATTGTTTCCAGCGGTGATACCAACTTGTTGGGCGGCACCAATACCATGAAGATCCTGCGTGTTGAAGACAAAGCTGTCTAAGTACGTATGATCAAAAAAACGGCAGCTTGGCTGCCGTTTTTTTTGTCTGTTATTTGTTGTGGGTGATGGTTATGAAGCGCTTATGTCTCTTGTTGTTATGTCTGTCATTCTCGAGTTTTCCCGCGTTCGGGCTTGAGCTGCGCGGTAATTGGCAGCAGGGCGGTGTGATTATTGGCAAGGTTCCGGCAGCTAGCCAAATTGAATATCGCGGTAAAAAATTACATTTGTCCAGCGAGGGGGAGTTTGTGTTTGGTCTTGGACGCGATGCAGCCGGCCATGCAAGCCTGATAGTCATTGATAGCAATGGGCAGCGCACTGAGCATAAATTTGCGGTGAAGCAGCGCGACTACAATATCCAGCGGGTGACTGGTGTGCCCCAGCAGACTGTAGAGCCTGATCCCAAGCAAGTTGAGCGTGCTCGCCGTGAAGCGCAAATGGCTGCTGATGCGCGTAAGGGAGATTTGCCTTTGCGCTTTTTTGCCCAATCTTTTGTGTGGCCACTCACCGGCCCGATTACGGGAGTGTACGGTAGCCAGCGTGTTTACAACGGTGTCCCTAATTCGCCGCATTATGGGGTAGATATTGCCCGCCCGGTAGGAACTTTGGTCACGGCTCCAGCGGGAGGTGTGGTGACACTGGTGCACCCGGATATGTTCTTCTCCGGTGGCACATTAATCATTGATCATGGTCATGGTCTGTCTTCCACCTTTATTCACCTGAGTGAGATTTTGGTGAAGCAAGGCGATGAAATAGCCCAGGGGCAAGCGATTGCCAAGGTGGGTAAAACCGGCCGTGCCACTGGCCCGCATCTGGATTGGCGGATGAACTGGTTTGAGGAGCGTGTCGACCCGCAATTATTGGTTGGCGCTATGCCTGCGCACTAGCTGCATTTAAATCCCTAATTGCCGCAATAGCCCATGGGCTCTAGAGACAGGGCTGTAAAAGGCAGTGTAAGATACCGCCCCCTGCTGTCCTAATCGCGACCTAAGATCATGATAGATAAAAAGTTACTCAGTATTTTGGTGTGTCCTGTCAGTAAAGGCGAACTCGAGTATAAGCCTGAGCAACAGGAGTTGATTTGTTGGCAGAGTGGGTTGGCATACCCCATTCGCGATGGTATTCCCGTCATGCTGGAGCATGAAGCGCGCAAGCTGGGCGCGGAAGAAATTGAGCAACATCAGGCCTGATAGCAGGTGCTGATCGTAAAAATTGAACATTTAGTGGACCTATTATGAAGAGCGCTGAGATTCGCGACGCATTTTTAAAGTATTTTGAAAGCAAGGGGCACACGATTGTTGCCAGCAGTTCATTAGTGCCGGCCAATGACCCGACACTTTTGTTTACCAATGCGGGAATGAACCAATTTAAAGATGTGTTTTTGGGCGGTGACAAGCGCAATTACAACCGTGCCGTCAGTTCCCAGCGCTGTGTCCGTGCTGGTGGCAAGCACAATGACCTCGAGAATGTCGGCTATACCGCGCGCCACCACACCTTTTTTGAAATGCTTGGTAACTTCAGTTTTGGCGATTACTTCAAGCGCGATGCCATCAGTTTTGCCTGGGAGTTTCTCACCGCCAAAGACTGGCTAAATATTCCTGCTGAGAAACTCTGGGTAACCGTCTATGCCTCGGACGATGAGGCCTACGATATCTGGCAAAAAGAAATGGGCGTTCCCGCTGAGCGTATTGTGCGTATTGGCGACAATAAAGGCGCCCCCTACGCATCAGACAACTTCTGGGCGATGGGCGATACCGGCCCTTGTGGCCCTTGTACCGAAATTTTCTACGATCACGGTGCAGATATATGGGGTGGGCCACCGGGTTCTCCCGAAGAGGATGGCGACCGTTACATCGAGATCTGGAATAACGTATTCATGCAATTTAACCGTACCGCCGACGGTGTTTTGCATCCCTTGCCAGCACCTTCGGTGGATACCGGGATGGGGCTTGAGCGTATTTCTGCGGTGATGCAGCATGTTCACTCCAACTACGAAATAGATCTGTTCCAGCATCTGTTGAATGCAGCGGCAGAAGCTACAGGCAATCACGACATGGAAAATAAATCCCTGCGCGTGATTGCTGACCACATTCGCTCTTGCTCTTTCCTTATTAGTGACGGTGTTATCCCATCGAATGAAGGGCGCGGTTATGTGCTGCGTCGCATTATTCGTCGCGCCATTCGTCACGGAAATCAGCTGGGCCAAAAACAACCCTTCTTCCATAAGCTGGTAAAAGCCTTGGCAGAAGTGATGGGCGATGCTTACCCTGAATTGCACAAAAACCAGGCACAAATAGAGCGTGTATTGTTGCAAGAAGAAGAGCAATTTGAAAAAACCCTGGACAAGGGTATTGCTGTGCTTGAAGAAGCGCTTGCCAAACTCAGTGGCAAGGAGATCCCGGGCAAAGTAGTGTTCACGCTCTATGATACCTACGGCTTCCCTGTTGACCTGACCGCCGACATTGCCCGTGAGCGTGGATTGACTATCGATCAGGATGGTTATGAGGCCGCCATGGCAGAGCAGCGCGCCCGCGCCCGCGCTGCGGGTAGTTTTAAAGTCGATTACAGTGCAGCAGGCCTTGAATTGCCCGCAACAGAATTTCTCGGCTATAGCAGTCTGGCAGAGCAGGGCAAGATACTTGCGTTGCTGAAAGACGGGAAAAAAGTGGAGCGTTTGGTGGAAGGTGATGATGGCGTTGTCCTGTTGGATCGCACGCCATTCTACGCAGAGTCAGGCGGACAAGCGGGTGATTGCGGTTATCTGGAGCTGGGTGGTAATCGTCTGGAAGTGCGTGATTGTCAGAAACAAGGTGCGGCACATTTGCATCTGGTGCATGTGTTGCAAGGCGCTGTCGCTGTGGGCGACATCCTATCCGCAAAAGTGGATGCCAATGTGCGTCAGGCAACGGCATTAAACCACTCGGCAACCCATCTAATGCATGCTGCCTTACGTAAAGTATTGGGTGAGCATGTCACGCAAAAGGGCTCTTTAGTGGATTCCGAGCGTTTGCGTTTTGATTTCTCTCACTTTGAGGGGGTGACGGCGGATCAGTTAAAAGCCATTGAAACCCTGGTCAATGATCAAATTCGTGCCAACTCAGCTGTTGCGACCGAGCTCTGCGATATGGATGCCGCCAAAGCCAAGGGTGCCATGGCGTTATTTGGCGAAAAGTATGGCGACACTGTGCGTGTCCTGACCATGGGCGAGGGCTTCTCTGTCGAGTTGTGTGGTGGTACGCACGTCAATCGTACCGGTGATATAGGCCTGTTCCGGATAACAACCGAGTCAGGTGTGGCAGCTGGCATTCGTCGTATAGAAGCAGTGACTGGCACCAAGGCATTAGCTTTGTTTGATCAGGTTGAGTCATTGGTAGAAGCGGCGGGCCGCAGCTTGAAGGCAAATCGCGATTCGCTTATTGAAAAGCTTGAGGCACTGGTTGCCCACAATCGCAAATTGGAAAAAGACCTAGCCAGCCTGAAGACCAAATTGGCGACGGCTGGTAGTGGTGATGTGCTATCAAATGCAGTCGAGGTTGCGGGTATAAAAGTACTTGCACTTAACTTGGATGGAGCAGATGCCAAATCCCTGCGTGAGACAGCGGATCAATTCAAAAATAAGCTGGGTTCAGCGGTTGTGCTCTTGGCCGCTGTTGAAGATGGCAAAGTATCGCTGATTGCAGGCGTGACCCAGGATATTACCGCCAAAGTAAAAGCGGGTGACCTGATGGGTTATGTAGCGGGGCAGTTGGGTGGTAAGGGCGGTGGTCGCCCGGATATGGCACAGGGTGGTGGAACTAATGTTGCTGCACTGGATGCTGCTTTGGCCTCAGTTGTGCCATGGGTTAGCAGCCGTCTTGCTTAATACTTGTACGACAATGGATAAGAAGCGTTATAAAACCGTTTTTATCGTCCGTTTGGGTTAACTTTTATCGCAATCTGGTGTTTAATTGGCGCCTTTTTCGTGATTTGGTTAGTAAATATTAGCAATCGTCAATTGATAGAAGGATAGGCTGTAATGAGCTTATTGGTTCAGAAATACGGTGGCACCTCAGTCGGTTCCATTGAGCGTATAGAGCAGGTCGCCGACAAAGTGGCTGGTTTCCGTGCGCAGGGTCATGACATGGTGGTAGTGCTTTCTGCGATGAGTGGAGAGACTAATCGATTAATCGGTTTGGCCCAGCAAGTGCAGGAGACCCCGGACCTACGTGAGTTGGATGTATTGGTCTCAACGGGTGAGCAAGTGACTATTGCACTGCTGTGCATGGCGCTGAAAAAACGCGGTGTTGATGCCCGTTCCTATACCGGGTCACAAGTAAGAATTCTTACTGATAATGCCCATACCAAAGCGCGTATCCAGTCAATTGACGAAAAAAATATGCGTGCAGATCTTCAAGCTGGGCGTGTTGTTGTCGTTGCTGGCTTTCAGGGGGTTGATGAACAAGGCAATATCACCACCTTGGGGCGCGGCGGCTCTGATACAACCGGTGTGGCACTGGCTGCGGCGCTCAAAGCTGATGAATGCCAAATCTATACCGATGTGGATGGCGTATATACAACCGACCCTCGCGTATGCGAGCGTGCACGTCGCCTAGAGAAAATTACCTTTGAAGAAATGCTGGAAATGGCAAGTCAGGGCTCTAAAGTACTGCAAATTCGCTCTGTGGAATTTGCTGGAAAGTACAAGGTGCCACTGCGTGTGCTGCACAGTTTTAAAGAAGGCCCTGGAACCCTGATTACCCTCGACGAGGAAGATTCAACTATGGAACAACCTATTGTTTCCGGTATTGCATTTAACCGTGATGAAGCCAAAGTAACTGTTGCCGGTGTGCCAGATACCCCCGGCGTGGCGGCTAAAATCCTTGCACCTATTGGTGCTGCTAACATCGAAGTAGATGTTATTGTGCAAAACGTATCTGCTGATGGCACTACTGACTTGACCTTCACTGTGCATAAGAACGACATGAGCAAGGCGGTGTCTGTATTGGAAGGCGTAGCCAAAGAAATCGGTGCGCGCGAAGTTCGCAGCGACGATAAAGTCGCTAAAGTATCTATTGTTGGTGTTGGTATGCGTTCTCATGCTGGCGTTGCGTCAAGCATGTTTACGGCCCTTGCAGAAGATCGTATTAATATTCAAATGATCACAACTTCTGAAATTAAAATTTCAGTGATCATTGATGAGCGTTACTTGGAGTTGGCTGTGCGTAGTTTGCACACCGCTTTTGGTTTGGATGCCGAGCCGTCAGAAGGCCGTGTAAGGGGCTAAGTCTTCAATAGCGACGGTTTAGTTAAGGTGTGTGAGCTGCATTGCTGTCTGTGTTACTGCAGATAGAAAAATGTTGGGGTTTTCTTCCCTTTCGTGAAAAGTAGACGATACTTAGATCCAGGCATTCGGTTGTCAGGACGCGACAGGGGGTGTTCGGGGGTCGATGGTGGCAAGGGGTGTCTAAGTCGTACTCTTACAGGATGAGTGAAGGAGATTAAAGATGTTAATTTTGACTCGCCGTATTGGCGAAACCTTAATGGTAGGTGACGAAGTTACCGTTACTGTTTTAGGTGTAAAAGGCAACCAGGTTCGTATTGGTGTCAACGCTCCTAAAGATATTGCGGTCCATCGCGAAGAAATCTATCAGCGTATTCAGCGTGAAAAGCAAAATCAGGAAGAGCAAGACGACTAAGATCTTCTTATTCGGTTTGTTGTTCGGCGCTTTTCAATTACGCGGCGGCATGAGAAATCATCCGCCGCGTAGCTGTTTATGATGATTGGTTTTTTATTGAACGAAGTGTTTTCTCTGTAACTGTGTCGACAAAAAAACATTATTTTGTAGCGTAATTCTTCATTCAAGACTTTGATTTTTAGAGAATTATGGTATTATGCCGCACCTGCTGAGACGGAGCCTGCTTCGCTTCAGCAGACGTGGAGAAGTGGCCGAGTGGCCGAAGGCACTCCCCTGCTAAGGGAGCATACCTCAAAAGGGTATCGGGGGTTCGACTCCCCCCTTCTCCGCCATTGAATTCCAAAAAGCCCAATCGAAAGATTGGGCTTTTTTTCTGTTGCTTAAAAGTTTATCCCGTAGGTTGGTGCTGAGCGCAGCGATGCCCAACGCGATCTTCGACAGCACAAAAATCCCAATAAAAAAGCCGATGTTTTGCATCGGCTTTTTTATTAATCACTGATGATTAAAGATTACAGCGCGCTGATTTTTTGAATCTGCTCGCGTAATTTTTCTACTGCGATTTTGTTTTCTGCAACGCGGTTGCGCTCGTTTGCAACTACTTCTGCCGGTGCCTTTTCCACAAACGCCGCATTGCTCAATTTTGCTTCTGTACGCTCTATATCCTGGACCAATTTATTGCTCTCTTTGGTCAGGCGGGCGATTTCAGCATCTTTATCAATGAGGCCTGCCATAGGCACCAGTATTTCCATTTGACCTACCAGCGCGGTAGCAGACATTGGTTCCGAGTCTCCTGGGTTAAGCCAGGTGACACTTTCCAGCGAAGCTAACTTTTTCAGGAACTGCTGATTGTTATGCAGGCGCTGTTGGTCTTCGCTGGTGCCATTTTTAATCAGCACTGGTAAATCTTTGGCGGGTGATATGTTCATTTCACCGCGAATATTGCGCACGCCTAAAATCACGGATTGTAACCATTCAACATCATTCAATGCCTGTTGGTCGATTTTACTATCGTCCGCTTGCGGGTAGGGGGCGTGCATAATGAAGTCGCCTGTAACACCTGCGAGAGGTTTTATTTTTTGCCAAATTTCTTCAGTGATAAATGGCATCAAGGGATGTGCTAAACGCAGAATGGTTTCCAGTACGCGAATCAGGGTGCGACGAGTCCCTTTCTTTTGCGCTGCTGTTGCATCGGCATTCCAGAGAACGGGTTTGGATAATTCCAAATACCAATCGCAGTATTCGTTCCACACGAATTCATAAATGGCTTGCGATGCCAAATCCAGGCGATAGGTATCCAGGTATTCTGCTGCAGATTTTTCCGCCTGCTGTAATTTGCTAACAATCCAGCGGTCAGCAACGGAGAGTTCAAAATCAGTGGCGCCATCCTGGCCGCAATCCTGCTCATCGCAATGCATCAATACATAGCGGGTAGCATTCCAGATTTTGTTACAGAAGTTGCGATATCCTTCTACTCGGCCCATATCAAACTTGATATCGCGACCGGTTGAGGCTAGCGAGCAGAATGTGAAGCGCAGTGCATCTGTTCCGTAGGCTTGAATGCCTTCAGGAAATTCTTTGCGAGTTTGCTTTTCAATTTTTGCTGCATCTTTTGGATTCATTAGCCCGGTGGTGCGTTTTTGCACCAGGGTTTCCAAATCAATACCATCAATAATGTCCAGTGGGTCGAGCACATTGCCTTTGGATTTCGACATTTTTTGGCCTTGGCCATCGCGCACCAAGCCGTGTACATAAACTGTTTTAAACGGGATCTGTGGTGTGCCGTCTTCATGTTTCACCAAGTGCATGGTGAGCATAATCATACGTGCAACCCAGAAGAAAATAATATCGAAGCCGGTGACTAACAAATCAGTCGGATGGAATTTTTTCAAAAATTCCGTTTGCTCAGGCCAACCGAGTGTTGAGAAAGTCCACAGGCCGGAGCTAAACCATGTGTCTAATACGTCCTCGTCCTGATTTAAGCTAATATCGGCGGCGAGATTGTATTTGCTGCGCACTTCAGCTTCATTGCGGCCGACATAGACCTTGCCGCTTGCGTCATACCAGGCGGGGATGCGGTGCCCCCACCACAGTTGACGACTGATACACCAATCCTGAATGTCGCGCATCCAGGAGAAGTACATATTTTCATATTGTTTGGGCACAAATTGAATGCGCCCATCTTCTACAGCGGCAATCGCTGGCTCGGCTAAAGGCTTGGTGCTTACATACCATTGATCAGTGAGCCATGGCTCAATAACAACGCCCGAGCGATCACCGCGAGGTACTTTCAAACCATGATCGTCAATTTTTTCCAGCAACTCCGCTGCTTCAAATGCGGCAACAATTTGCTTGCGCGCTTCGTAGCGGTCAAGGTTGGCAAATTGTGCGGGTAGGGTTGCCTCTAATTCTGTATTGACGCTGCCATCCAGATTAAAAATTTGTGCAACCGCCAATACTGCAGCGTTTTTATCGAGCACATTAATCAGTGGCAAATTGTGACGCTTGCCGACTTCGTAGTCATTGAAATCATGCGCCGGGGTAATTTTTACACAGCCGGTACCAAAGTCACGATCAACATAATCATCGGCAATGATTGGAATCAAGCGATTAACCAGTGGCAGTAATACAAATTTACCAATTAGCGATTTGTAACGTTCATCTTCCGGATGCACTGCGACAGCACTGTCGCCCAGCATGGTTTCGGGGCGTGTAGTGGCCACAACCAGATAGTTCTGGCCGTCTGCTGTTGTTGCGCCATCTGCAAGCGGGTAGCGCAGGTTCCAGAGTGAGCCTTTTTCATCGTGGTTTTCTACTTCCAGATCGGAAATGGCGGTGTGCAATTTAGGATCCCAGTTGACCAGGCGCTTACCGCGATAGATCAGTCCATCATCAAACAGACGAACAAATGCTTCTTGCACCGCCTTGGATAAGCCATCGTCCATAGTGAAACGCTCGCGGCTCCAGTCTACTGATGATCCCAAGCGGCGGATTTGGCGGGTGATAGTGCCGCCGGATTGTTCTTTCCACTCCCAGACTTTTTCGAGGAACTGTTCGCGGCCCAGATCATGGCGGCTTACACCTTGTGCAGCCAGTTGACGTTCGACCACCATTTGCGTAGCAATCCCGGCATGGTCGGTGCCAACTTGCCATAAGGTGTCGTCACCTTTCATGCGGCGATAGCGGATTAATGCATCCATGACCGCATTATTAAAACCATGGCCCATGTGCAGGCTGCCCGTGACGTTTGGTGGCGGGATCATAATGCAGTAAGGATTGCCTTCGCCGGCTGGTTTAAAGCAGCCTTTTTCTTCCCAGGTTTGATACCACTGGCGTTCAATAGCATGGGGTTCGTAGGTTTTTTCCATAGCGATGATTGGCTCTCTCGGTCTGTCGCTGACGTATAGCATGCCAGCTGAATGGCTAAAAAATTGCTTGTGATTATAGCCGTTTAGGCTATTAAGTCCCACAAAATCGCGGTTTATTTGGCGGAAATGAAAGGTTGGTGCGGTGTAATATGGTGGAGAGAATTCCAAGTGTTGTATGGAGAAAATTATGGCAGGTCTAATGGATTGTGAGCCAATTGATGCCGTCATTTTATGGGTTGATGGTGCAGATCCTGAGCATGCAGCAAAGCTAAATCGCTACCTTCAATCAATAGGTGGTGTGCGACCTGCCGCTGCCGATAAAACGCGCTTTCACAATGCGGGTGAAATCGATTATTGCGTTACTTCCTTGCTGAAATTTGCACCATGGTTGCGCACTATTTACATAGTCACTGACAATCAGCGCCCATTGTTAATGGATAAAATTGAAGGAAGTGTATTTGCTCAAAAAGTTCAGGTTGTCGATCACTCCGTCATCTTTTCCGGTTACGAGGACTGTTTGCCTAGTTTCAATAGTATGGCAATCAGTAGTCTCTTGTGGCGAATTCCCGGTTTGGCAGAGCAGTTCCTATATCTCAATGATGACTTTGTTCTCATTAGGCCTGTTGCTCCCGATGATTTCTTCAGTGATGGTAAGGTTGTTTTGCGCGGACGATGGAAGTTGCTGGACTCAGTTATTCCGGGGAATCGTTTAGTTAAAACGATACGCAAGCTGTTCAGTGCAAGGCAGAAAAAGAGTCGTGTTAGCTTTTGGGGCTTGCAGCAACAGTGCGCTGAGTTGTTGGGATATAGATGGTGTTATTTTCGGCTCCCCCATGTCCCTCACGCATGGAGGCGGTCCAGCTGGGAGCAGATATTTGCACAATTCCCTGAAGCAATGTTGAAAAATATTAATTCCCGGTTGCGCAGTGGGGATCAGTATGTTCCAGAGGGGGTGTCGGCACATTATCATGTGATACATGAGCTTGCTGTGACTCAATCGGTCTGCACTAATTTACAACTAAAGCCATCTATTCAGTCCCTGTGGCGGATCAAAACCAAATTACACAGTACCGAGTGCAATGAGCGCGTCGTTTTTGCTTGTGTGCAGAATATTGAAACAGCGAGCCTGAAAAAGCAACAGCTTATTTTTGCGTGGCTGGATCAGCGAGTGGGTCGGCTGGAAGATTTGCTGACATAAGTCATATATTGGCTTTAGCTCTGTGCGTATCTCGATTGCACGGGTTTTTCTTGCATGGCGCGCGCTAAAGTCTGCTTCAAATTTTGGTGTTCATTACTATTGTCAGTGTTTATTTGCGCCTCTTTTTTCATAAAATACAATGCTTCATTTTATTGTAACCTCATTCATGTAATTACAGTGTTAACAATTCCTTCCTGAATATAACCTTGCAGCGCCAATAGTTTTTCACAGTATTTTTGCAATTCTTTTGCTCGTAGAGTGATTCTATTGTGGCCGTAGGGTTCAGTGGTAATTCTCGGAGTCAGCTATGAAAGTGCTTTTTATAAAGCAATATCTTGATCGATCAGAATTGGATCTGGTGCTGCGTCTACATTCTATGGGAGTCTATATCCGCGTATTAAGTAGCAGTACAACAATGGGTAAAGCGCAGCTTATGGACGCAGGCATTTATATTGAATCCCGGCGCTACAAAAGCAAGATTGCTCCCGGTTTCATATGGCAGGTTCGTCAGTTATTAAATCAGTATAAGTTCGATATTATTCATTCAACCGATGGGAAAGGATTAGCCAACGCTATTTGGGCATCTTATTTCAAAACCGTAAAAATTATTGGTTACCGCGGCACCTTAGCCAAAGTTAGGCCTACAGATCCGAGTTATTGGCTTGGTCTTTTAAATCCGAAAGTCGATCATGTAGTGTGCGTTAACCGTTCGATTTATGACTATATGCACAAGTTTTATCCGGCGGAAAAGTTAACGCTAAATTACAAAGGATATAGTTTGGCCTGGGCAGAAGAGGCGGCTAATGAACAAGTTGAACCTATGGTATTTCCGCCTGGTGCTTTTGTTGTGGGTTATATTGCTACTACCTATGGGCGTCCACATAAGGGATTAGGTGTATTGGTGCAGGCTATGCATTTGTTAAAAAATCCCAACATACACTTATTATTTGTCGGCAGTTACGATAATGAGGTAAAAACCCTGGCAACCCAAGGGGCAGCGGGGGACAGAATACATTTTATTGGCCCTCGTAAAACAGGAGCCAGTTATTTGCGTTATATTGATGCTTTTGTCTTGCCTTCTCTGAGGGATGGATTGCCCAGAGCAGTGAAAGAAGCTATGGCTCAAGCAGTACCCATCATTACGACTAATATCACTGGTCCAACAGAACTGGTTATCCACGAAGAATCCGGTCTTTGGGTCGAACCTGATAATCCCGCTGCGATTGCCCAGGCAATTACTCGCCTTTATGAATCACCGGCACTGTGCAAGCAATTGGGTGATGCAGGGCGGCAGCGGTTGATCGATCATTTTTCTGCTGAAAGCTTTGTTGCAAAAACCTATGCGCTTTATCAGCGCATGGCTGTAGATTCCCCTAATAAATAAATCGGTGCACCAGAAATAGAAGCTGCTGTTAATTCCTTGCCATCGCGGTCAATAATTTTTTCATAATTAATGCTGGCAGGAATAACACTTGTATTGTTGTCCGATCTCCAAGCTACGATAATTTTCCTTTCTTCAGCATCAAACTCCAGTGCATAGACATTGCTTTCTGTGTCGAGCTTACGCACAAATCTAGCCGTACCAATGAGTCGTAACAGTTGTGCCAATGCATAAAATGCTGTGCGTGGCATGAAGTTATTGCGATCATCAACCAGCCCATAACCATGCGCTGACAGGCGCCACCAAAATACTTGTTCGATATGCCCTGAGCACAGGGTAATTAAATAATAACGCAGCATGTAATTAGCATAGTCATCATCATTTTCGCCCGGTTCATCGCGACGCCATTTCGGTGTCTCATAAGGGCAACCAATCGGCGACCAGATTCCTGCGTGTTTTACCGGCCAATTCACTTCCGATACGATGACTTTATCTGAACAGCGGTCTGACCATTGGGCCAAGGCTTTTAATAACGCTGATTTTTCCAGCGTTGAAAATTGACGCCCTTGGGTAGCCTCGGGCGCACCGCGTCTGTCGACATAGAGTAGGTGTGAGAGCGCGGCCAAGGGCTGTGTTTTGGGATGTGTATCCAAGGCGGCAATAACCGGTAAATATTCAAAATCAATGCACGCTGGACCAACGAGGCGAATGTGTGGAAAACGTTGTTGTAATTCCAGTGCTGGCACCATTAATTGTCGATATTCATCACTGCTCCAAATCCCCCATTTCAAACGATTGCTGGCATGGGTAATTTCGATGTGTGCAACCTGATCGCCAAGGCTTTCGATAATTAATGTTAAAAATTGCTTCCATGAATCTGGTTGTAATAGAGCCTGCCGGTCTTGTAGTACGGCAAGCATAACCTCCAGGCCCTTACTGCGAAGTTGCTTCACGAGTGCAATAGTTCGATTCCATTCTGTTGCTGTTTCATGGTGACAAAAGCGAATAAGTACAGGTGGGTTACCCAGTTGCTCAAGCAGTTGCAGTTCGGTTTCTGTGTAATCAGGGTGAGGGTGTAATGCAATACCTATGCGCCCTTTCATTTCAATAGGGGTGGTATAGCTTTGTGTTAAAAGTTGCTGATAGCGTCGATAAATGCCCGGTGCAGCACACACACCTTGCCACACCATTGAAAATAGATAGCGCCACTTGCGATAAGCATGTTTTTCCTGGCGACTGGGCACAATCATAGGTTGGGCTGATTTTTCATCCCACAGCCATATATCCTGAATGGGGGGATAAACAGGCTTGCTAGCGGCGCGCTTTTTATTTTTCCAATGACGTATAGGGTGGCGCCATTTGACGCTGCGTCTATGCCCCCAAAAGCGTTTTCGTGCTTTCTGCTCCAGACTCTCAAAATCCGCTGGAAAATCCTGATGATTGTTGTAGATAGTTTTAAATATTTTTAAATAGGCGCCGGGTAGCGCAATGCGCGCCAAATCAAATGCACGCTGTTTAATTGTGAGCGGTTCACTTGAATATTTAGCCCTGTTTAAATCAATAAATTGTGGCTGAAGCCATGCTCCGGTTTCGCTGCGCGGCAGTAATATATTTTGATTGCCCATGTCACCATGCATAAAGCCTGCGTCGTGCATGGCACGAATCGCCGGTGCGACAATATGAAGTAAGTCGATTAGTGGTGCATTGTTTCTTTGATTGTAGTAAATATCTGACAGTGCATCGCGGAAACTGGTGCCGGGTTCAAATATGCAGAGATAATAACTTTCCATTAAGCGCGTGCCATCCCAGCGCTCTAACCACGCAATGGGAACTGGCGTATTAATTCCGTTGTCTTGCAGGAAGCGCGCTGCATGGAATGAGCGCTCGGCTTTGGATTTATTTTTATGGTCGTATTTATCTTTCCACCAGGATTGCGGCTTAAAAACTTTAATGGCAACGGCGATCTCCCCCTGGTCGGCTATCAATGGATATTTCACTACATAGTCGCCGCCATTAGAGAGTTTTACTGCCTTCTCTGAGCAGCATAGATCTTTCAATGCTGCCAATTGGTCAATAACCACATGCTGATTAAAACGGTTGCTAATTAGGCCTGTAAAACCGGTTATTGCAAGGGTGGAATAGCCTAATGTATTACTCATAATAACCACTCAAACGGTTGCCGAATTTATGTTGCCTGCCAGATGCTGATATAAATTCACATAGGCATGAATATTTCGTTCCAGCGTAAAGCTGGTTGCGTAGTTCTTCATATCTTCCTGCTTTTGTTGATCTTGTTGCATCAGCGGCAAGTGTTCGTGCAGGGTTTTACTAAGGTAATCTGTTTCAAAGTTATCCCATATAAATGCATAGCCACCACTGACTTCTGGCAAGCTGGTCATATTCGACGTGAATACCGGTGTGCCAAATTGCATGGCTTCCAATATGGGTAGTCCAAATCCTTCGAACAGCGATGGAAATAAAAAGGCCTCCGCGTGTTGATAAAGCCAGATTTTTTCTGCGGCGGTGATAGGGCCGACCAAGGCCACATTGGTTAAGTTCAGTTGCTTGATACGTGCTTCAAGCTCATGGGCATAATCAAGGTGGTCTTTGTTGCCGCATATATACAATTGATATTCTGGAAATTTCTGCATCATATCAACTAACACATGGAAATTTTTCTTGCGGCGCATTGCCCCCAAAGCAAAGAAAAAGGGTTTATCTTGTGTATGAAATGCGGGTTTCCGAGCCTCTTTTCCCTGTAGGTTTTCTACTGCGTTGTAAATCACTTCCAGCGGCTTGTTTTTAATATCAAGATGGTTGCGAATGTCATTGGCAACAAACTCGGAAATAGCAACTAATGCATCAGCTCTATCGATTCTGCGCTGCATTTTACGTAAATGCTTTTGGGCTTTAGTCGGGCGCTTTTCGTAAAGAAAGTTTAAATCATGGATGGTAATAACCTGTTTGGTGTTGGCTGTCTTTCGGAAGTAGCGAAAGTGCTGGTAACTGGAATGCCAAACATCGGCAACAGGTAAGCTGGCTGATACATAGCGTTGCCATTTTTTCACGGGTGTAAAAATGGCGTTGCTGGCTGGTAACGTTGTGGGTGTTTTGTATCCCTTGGGAACCAAAAAGTTGAATTCAACAGACGGGTGGTTGTGTGCTTGCAAGCCACTGACCAGTGACTTGGTGACATTCCCTATGCCAGTGGTTTCACGGTTGATAAGGGTAGCATCGACTACAATTTTCAACATTATTTACAACCTATTTCCAATAGTTCATTTGACGGCGTAGTTTGAATTTTCGCCACAGATTTAAGGGTTTGCTCTTGGGATTTTTCCCGCCGTTTTCAATAAAGCGATCAATTGCTTCAAGAATGCGTAGTGCGGACTTTCCATCGCGTGCAGGGTGGATAGAACCACCAAAGCTTTCGATTGAATCCATTAACGCTTTGGGGCGAGATAAGGCTTGGCGGATTGCCGGCTCAAAGTCTTCGGGCTTGTCGATGTCGATTAGTTGTGGCCCCGGGCGGCGATTTTTGAAGGTGACGACAGGTTTGCGTGTTAGCAAAAATTCGCTCAGGGCAGAGGATGTGTCTGAACACATTACGTCGGCATCGGTAAATAGCTCAAGGATGTTATCTGCCTCGGAAAACTGGAGGTTTTCATTTTCCAGTGCTTTGAATTTGTTGCGTGTTTCGGCATTTGTTTTGGGGTGTAGTGTTACTACCCATTTCCATTCGCCTGTTTGGCTCAAGCGTTTTACTTCCGGGTACAGAATTTCTGCAGCACTCCAGGAAGGCGAGAAGGTGGAGTGGTAGAGAATAGTTGGCGGTTGCTTTACTGGCGCTACATTGGCTGGCAGTTGAGTAAAAAAATAATCCAGCTTTGGCCAGCCTGTTTCTTCAACATGGAAATGTTGTAATTTTTTGGCCAGCGCCACAAATTGTTCGGTGTCTTTCGGCCCGGTAGTGCAGTACAAATCAAAAAAACCACGGATATAAATGTGCCGTGGTTTGCCAGCGTCAAAACCATGGAAGGTTTGTACTTTTACGCCAGGAAAAAAGTGCGGAACAATATTGTTTGGGGTAATGACCGCAATAGGGTTCCAGTTATTCACTTCTTCTACGCTGGTTAATAATATGTCATCACTTTGCAAATCTTCCGCGCCGGGGCCATTGAAAAACCAGGCTACCTTATCGCCGCGCGCTTTAATTGCCGCATCAATAGGACGCATGATGGCTTGGGTATAACGCTCTGAACCATAGAATAAATAGTGTTTGCTCTTCATATACATTACGCTCCAGAGCGTTCATCGAACCAATACAGGGTTGAGCTTATTTGCTTTTGAGAAAGCGCGACATTCTTTCAATGTTGTCGGTCAGTATCTGTGGTGGCAATTGCAGGTGATCGACCGGTTTGTAGTTTTGATCCACTGCATCTATGTCGCCCAATGGGTTGATTAGGAACAGGTGGTTATCATACAGCATTGCCCTGTCTGACCAGGATTCCATCAGCAGCCCACGATTATTGTCTGGTAACGCAAACAACGAATAGCCGGTTGAATAGTCGGCTACAGGGTTTGAGCAGCCAAAGGCTTCGCTGAGTAGCGTAGGTATAAGATCCTCGTGGGAGCTCAGTGTATCGGTGATTGTTGCTTCGCGCCCTGGCCAGAGTAGCATTAACGGAACCTTGGTTTGCCACAGGCTGAAATTACTGTTGTGACCCCAAAAGTTTTTACCGGTTTCATTAAACTCTTGGCCATGATCGCTGGTGATGATGACAAGGGTGTTATCCAACAGTTCTTGTTGTGCGAGTTGATCCATAATTTGTTGAATCAAGCTATCAACATAGTGAGCGGTAGTTTTGTACAAATTTAAAAAGGGTACAGGATCTGAATTTTTGTTGAGTTTAAGGTAATTAACCTGTTCCAGCATGGGTTCAAAACGATGGGGATAATTCTCAGGCAGTGAGAAACCGTGCGGCGCGTCAAAAAACAGAAAACCAAAAAAAGGTTTTTCTGGCGAGCGCTGCTGCAGGTCTGCGATGAAACGCTGGGCGATATCCAGATCATTATCGGCACTGGTTTTAGCATTGCCTTGCTGTAGCTCCTGGCGCAAGCGCGAGAAAATAGTGCGGTCAAATTCAGGGAAGGTGAGTGTACTGCTGCCATAAATAAAGTGTTGGTAGTTGTGTTGTGCGGTGATGTCGAACAACAGGCTGCCTTGTTCGGCGGCCAACATGGGCTTCCAGTAACTACCGGAAAGGCCATACATCATACTGAACAGACCGTAGCGCGTTGCATTGCTGCTACTGTAGTGATTGTCAAAGACTTGTGATTTTGCACGCAGTTGGAAACTGTGTGGCATTACTTCGGTAGTCAGTTGATCGGCCCGTAGTGAGTCGACGACTAACATCAGAATGTTTAATGGTTTTTGCGTATCACACTGCAAGGGGTTGCGAGGGTAGTTCAGCCCTTTCATCGCGTCGGGAAGGGTTTGGCCTTCAGCTTTTTGTACTACCTCAAAACCCATTTTCTCCAGCGATGAGCGCATGGTGGTGGTTGGCATCCAGGGAATATAGCGGTTTTGTGCCGTCACTGTGTTCCAGCCAAATGCATCTGCACAGCCATTGAATAATTGCAATCCAATGTAGGCGCTCAAGAATAACCCGCTCATCTGGCGATTGGTTAGCTTGTGGGTATTGGATAATTTGCGGCTCAGGGCGAGCAGAATAAGTTGTCCGGCAATCGCTATTAATAATACTGCACCAATGGACAGCCACATCACCCAGGAAAAGGCGATATTCTCCAGAAGGGCGCCGCTTAATACGAGGTTGACTACCATGCCGTTTAAATGGAAGTGGTACAGGCTAAAGACTTTTACGTTAGTGATAATAATTAATTGCGCAATCACAAACAGCACTGTAGCAATTGGGGCGTAGTATTTTTGGATGCGTAATAAAAAGCCAAGAACAACAATCAAAAATACCAGTAACAACGACAGTACAGAAAAGTGCAGGAACATACCCAGTACAAGGTAAAGCTGGCCGCTGGTAGCTTCGGGCCATGGGCTATGAGTCAGGGTGACGGCGGTCATGATCAGTGCATTGAGCAGGGCAAACATTGCCAGCCAACGACGGGAATGGCGATGGGTTTCTATGCCCAGCGGGCGCGACAACAGCATGGTGATTTTCCTTCGTGCAGAATCAGTAATGAGCGATTTTCTTTTGCAGTTCAGCCCACACCTGAGTGGCTTTGATATCGGCCATGCATTGCGGTGTGTCCTGGCTATTTTCAGGTAGCCATTTGCAGTGGCGTTTATGGCAAGGCATGCAGTCGAGCGCTTCGCTCAATTGCAAATTCCGGGTGTGATCGCCAATGAGGCCTACTTTGAGGGGGGATGTTGCACCATAGAGTGCAATTGTGGGTGTTTCCAGTGCGCCTGCCAAATGCGAGAAGCCAGTATCCAAACCAACTACGCCTGCAGCCTCCACCAGTTTTTCAGCGATGGTGGTGATTGAAAGGCGTTGCATTGGACGCGTTGCCTGCGGGCAGGCATTGATAATTTGATCGGCAATCGCTTGTTCTTCCGCGCTGCCCCAAATAATTTCGACTGCAAACCCGGCGTCTACCGCTGTGCGTGTCAGGGTTTGCCATTCGCTGGTGGCCCAGAGTTTGGTCACCCAACTGGTGCCAATAATAAAAATTAGTTTGCGCGGATTTTTCTGGATATGGGTGAAGTTTTGGTTGATACCAAAATTCAATTTGGGTTCGGGTATGTAGCCCAGCGCTTTGCCGACTAACTGGCGTGTGCGTTCCACTGCATGTTGATTTTTGTCGACTTCATGGGGGCGTTTGTAAAACCAGTGGGTGATGCCTTCGCGCGCTGAATGCTTGTCGTAGCCGTCGATTCCCTTTCCCTGTGCGCACTTGGCGACAATAGCGCTTTTTAATAATCCTTGCGCATCGATAATGTAGTCATAATTTTCCGCGCGCAAGGCTTTGCGCCAAGCTTTGAATTCCTGCCAGCTTTGTTTGTCGCGCTGTTTCATCCAGCGGCGCAAATGAATGGGAATAGCTTGGCGCACTTGCGGGTGCCATTGCACGATTTCTTTAAAACTGTCTTCCACCACCCAGTCAATCTCGGCATTGGGAAACTGTTTTTTGATATCGCTAATGGCAGGAAAGGTATGAAAGATATCGCCCATGGAGGACATTTTGACGAGCAGTATGCGCATGGGCGAGTTCTTCATCCAGAAAGTAAAACCGGGAGTGGCTTATTGATAATCTTTGTAGGATTTTTCTTCGATTAACTCGGAGCCAAACGCGAGGTTAATGTCTTTTTTCACCTTGGCGCGTTTGTCGTTGGTGACATACACCGCGCGTGCGAGTTGGATAAATTTATCGCTAAAATCCTTCACGTATTCACAGTCGCGAATGTCATCTTCAATCACCCAGAGTTCCTGGTTGATATCTTTAAGCGCTTGTTTCAATGGCGCGAGTGTGGCCTGACCAGCGCTATCCAGCAGCTCATTAACCTTGTTATTCAGGATGGTTAATTCGTGGGTCACGTTTTTAAGTTTGGCTTCGTCACCGATGTTGACGGCTTTGATTTCCAGAATGGTGATTTTGTCAATAAGTTCGCCGAGGGAAATGGGGGCTTGAATCAGCATGGTGATCTTCTCTTGATGATTTTTGTGGCGGCGATTCTAGCAAATCAGGGCGTATGTGGCGAATAGGAAAATCCCTCTGCGCCTACTAAACAAAGGGAACTAACGCCTCCCCTCTGAAAAAGAGAAGGCAGGGAGGTGATTAGGGTGTACAAGGCGGGGTTTGTTGATAGTGATAGGCGTAATAAACCACCGGGATCACCACCAATGTCAGCACAGTCGATACCAATAGGCCGAAAATCAACGAAACTGCCAAACCGCCGAAAATCGGGTCATCGACGATAAAAAAACCGCCCATCATGGCTGCCAGGGCGGTCAGGCCAATGGGCAGGGCTAATGTTTGCCACACGCACGATTCGCCGGTACCGCTATATCCATCAGTTTTGGGTTGGGTAATTTCAGGTTGCTCATGAGCTCCACATAAGCCGCAGTATCTTTTACTTGTAAGCGTGGGTTGTGCGCTTTTTCTTCGCCGATGGTGCTGCGTGTCCAACCTTTGTAGTCGTGGCCGGGGTAAACCCAGGTGGTTTCGGGTAATACCAATAATTTTTCAAACAGGCTTTGATATTGGTCGCGTGCACTGCCATTTTGAAAGTCAGTGCGACCTGTGCCGCGAATTAATAAAGTGTCGCCGGTAAATAAATACTGTTCGCCACCCTCAATGAGGTGAAAGGTGTAGGAGTCATCGGTATGGCCGGGTGTATACAATGCGGTGAGCGTTAATTCGCCTACAGGAATCTTTTCTCCATCGCGTAAGGGGTGGGAGACGCAGGTGGAATTTGCTTCTTCGCCTAGCAATGTAGTGCAACCCGTTAAATCGCGCAGCTCGCCTGCGCCGGTAATATGGTCGGCGTGGGTGTGTGTATCGAGTGCGCACACGAGCGTGAGATTCAATTCGCGCAACAATTGGATATATTGTGGAACGTCGGATTTCACCGTATCAATCAATGCGGCTTTGCCTGTTTTTTCACAGGCTATGAGATAGGTGTAAGTGGAAGATTCTTGTTCAAATAGTTGACGGAAAATCATAATTGCCTCGCAAGGGTAATAGTTGTCACAACCAACAAACTCACCGCAAATAGCTTTTGCAGCAACACATTCGCCACTTTATGGCTGACGGCTTGCCCGATCATCATGCCCATCACGCCGCCGGCAGCGACGAATAACAGCCAGCTCCAGTGGGGCGTTGTGCGCATTAATAAATGGCTAATAAACCCCGAGCTACTGATCAACGCAATAATAAATAGGGATGTACTCACTGCTTGCGCCATGGTGACGGCGCTGAGTGCCAACAGCAGTGGCACAATTAAAAATCCGCCGCCGACACCGAATAAGCCCGACAACACGCCAACCACTAAACCGCCGATGAATAACCCGCTCACACAGCGTGGACGCAATTCAAATTGGCCAGTGGGATTCAAGTTACACAGGTGTTCCGGCGTGGGTGTGTTGGAAAAATTTCCGGCGCGTACAATTTTGGTGGAATCGGGATTGTGTTGCGCGCCAAACCACATGCGTATAGCAATTACTGCCGCGAGCAAACAGAAGCCACTGATTAACCATAGTTCATTTACGTGCATTCCTAACCATTTGCCTAATGGGGCGGTTAATGCGCCGCTAATGGCCAATATCAATCCCGGTTTCCACAGTACATTGGGCGCTGCGCGAGAAAAATAATTGCGCATACTTGCGTAGAGCGTTGTAGCAGCAACGGCTCCCAGTGAGATGCCGGTGGCATCGCTCATGGATAATCCACCAAGTAATAGCAGCAGCGGTACAGCGAACACCGAGCCGCCAGCGCCAGTGAGTCCGAGGATTAATCCAATCAATAAACCAATCAGCAGCAACACATGTTTACTCCTCGTGTGAGGTTATCAATAGCTTGCGCTATTTATTCCAAGGCGCCTTGGCGATCAGCATTCCCATGGCACAGATGTCAGTAACGCCAGCGAACACCAACCCCGCGCCTACAAAAGCCGATAAGCCGTAAAACGCCGGATTAACCCAGGTGCCCAGAGCTGCGCCGGTAATCACCAACATGCCCGCTACAATACGAATTTGTCGCTCTAGCGGTATAACGTTTTTCCCTTGTTCGGCGAGCGGAATATTGGATTGCTTCACGGCATTCATACCGCCTTCAATAATCACCAGCTCGGCATTGAATTTACCTTTGAGTTGGTCTGCCGCCATTTCAGCGCGTTTGCCGCCCTGGCAGAGCAAGTAAACCTGAGCACCATTTTTGCCGCTTTTCTCTATCTCGGCCTGTAAGCGCTCCGGTGTTAAATCATGCAGTGGAATATGCAAGCAATCCGGCAAACCAGCGGCTTTTACTTCGGCGGCGGTGCGCACATCCAGAATGCAAATGTCAGCGGTTTTGTTCGCCATTAAATCAACTGGGTGAATGCGTTTATGGCTCATGGTGTTACCTCGTGCACAGGGTTAATAGGATTAAGAATCAACAGGGCAGTAGATGGATTGCAATACCGCAATCACTTTGGTCGCTTCATCACCCTGTAAGCGGTAGTACACGGTTTGCGCTTCTTTGCGTGTGCTGACCAGTCCCGCCTCGCGCAAGCTGGCCAAATGTTGCGACAGGGCCGACTGGCTCAGCGGCACTTGTTCATTTAATTCACCGACGGACATCTCGCCGCCCATCAGGGTGCAGAGAATCATCAAGCGGTTTTCGTTCGCCAATGCCTTGAGTAGTGCGGCGGCGCTTTGTGCGTGTTGTTGCATGTCATCCAGACCGGCGATTCCAGGGGCGGCCATATTCATTTGGTGTCTACCTCTTGTGGGCTTGATTTTATTATATTAGATAAATATAAATTAGCAATATATAAATTAGTGGGATTGATTTAAAAGCCGAAACCAGGCTTTTAATCAGCACGAATGACCCTTTACCTGCATTCGCTGTAAATAGCTGCGCGGCAATTTGTCGCGCTGCTGTTTTATTTCAAATTGATATATATCAATTCGCCGACTTTTCCCTTGTAGCAACCTAGGTTCGATGGTGCTGTAGCAGCACGGAGATGGAGTCAAATGTTGAAACGCTTACGAGAACAATTGCCGGAGGATTCGCTGTTTCGCAAGCCGCTGGTATTTGAAATATCCCTGGTACTGGTTATCAAGCTGGTACTCATCACGGTGTTATGGCATGTCGCCTTTAAGCCGCTTAAACCCGTCGTTACTCCTGATATTCACCTCAAAATGGGCTTGCCTGCCTCCCAAATAGACTTACCTGCTAACCCGCCAAAGGACGTCACACTATGAACGAACTTGCTGTGGATTTGTCGCGCCTGCAATTTGCACTCACGGCCATGTACCACTTTATTTTTGTACCGCTTACGCTGGGGCTGAGTTTTATTCTGGCGATTATGGAATCCGTGTATGTCATGACCGGAAAAACCATTTACAAGGATATGACCAAGTTTTGGGGAAAGTTATTTGGTATTAATTTCGCACTGGGTGTTACCACCGGTTTAACCATGGAATTCCAGTTCGGTACCAACTGGTCTTATTACTCCCATTATGTGGGCGATATTTTTGGTGCGCCGCTCGCCATTGAAGGCCTGATGGCATTCTTTCTGGAATCCACATTTGTGGGTTTATTTTTCTTTGGTTGGGATCGCCTGACCAAAGTGCAACATTTAATGGTGACCTGGCTGGTTGCGCTGGGCAGTAGCTTGTCGGCGCTGTGGATTTTGATTGCTAACGGTTGGATGCAAAACCCCGTCGGTTCGGAATTTAATTATGAAACCATGCGCATGGAAGTGACTAATTTTGCCGAGGTGATTTTTAACCCGGTGGCGCAGGTGAAATTTGTGCATACCGTATCGGCGGGTTATGTCACTGGTGCGGTATTTGTATTGGCAATTTCCTCTTACTATTTATTGAAAAAACAGGATGTGGGTTTTGCCAAGCGCTCCTTTGCCATTGCCTCCGCATTTGGTTTGGCCTCGATTATTTCGGTGATTATCCTCGGCGATGAAAGCGGTTATGAAGTGGGCGATGTGCAAAAAATGAAGCTTGCCACTATCGAAGCAGAATGGAAAACCCATCCGGCGCCTGCTGCATTTACGGTCGTTGGTTTTCCTGATCAGGAAAAAGAAGAAACAACAAGCGCGATAAAAATTCCTTATGTGCTCGGATTAATTGCAACACGCTCTATTTCCGAACCCGTTCACGGTATTCAGGATTTACGTGAACATGCCCGTGCGCGCATCGTGAATGGTATGCAGGCCTACGCGCTGCTGAAAAAACTGAAAGGTGGTGACGATACACCGGAAAATCGCGCGGCATTTGAGCAAGTCAAAAACGATTTGGGGTATGGTTTATTGCTCAAGCGCTACACCGATAATGTGGTGGATGCAACGCCCTCGCAAATTGATATGGCCGCGCGCGATACAGTGCCAAAAGTTGCGCCTATGTTTTGGTCGTTCCGCGTGATGGTTGCTTGTGGTTTTGCGATGTTGTTGATTTTTGCCTACGCCTTTTGGTTAAGCACCAAACATCAGCAAGAAAAACCGCGCTGGTTTTTAAAGCTTGCTCTTTTCTCATTACCGCTGCCGTGGATCGCTTGCGAAACCGGTTGGTTTGTCGCGGAGTATGGCCGTCAGCCTTGGGCGATTGCTGAAATTTTGCCTACGCGCATGGCGGCATCCAACTTATCGCCAGATCAGGTGTGGACCTCTTTAATCGGCATCATTTTGTTTTACACCCTGTTATTGGTCATTGAAATGTATTTGATGGTTCGCTTCTCCAAACAGGGGCCAAGTTCGTTGCACACAGGCCGCTACGATTTGGAAAACACTGCAAAAACCGAGGTGGTATAAATGGACTACGAAACATTACGTGTAATTTGGTGGGTACTTATCGGCGTGTTGCTGATTGGTTTTGCAGTGACCGATGGGTTTGATTTGGGGGTGGGTGCGCTGTTGCGCATCATCGGCAAAACCGATGACGAGCGGCGGGTAATGATCAACACCATTGGCCCTCATTGGGATGGTAATCAGGTGTGGTTTATTACCGCCGGTGGCGCATTGTTTGCGGCATGGCCGCTAATTTATGCGGCGTCTTTTTCCGGATTTTATTTTGCGATGTTAATCGTGCTCGCCGCTTTATGGCTGCGCCCGGTGGGGTTTGATTATCGCAGCAAGTTGGAGGATCCGCGCTGGCGCAATGCCTGGGACTGGGCATTGTTTGTAGGTGGGTTAGTGCCTGCGCTGTTATTCGGCGTCGCTTTTGGCAATTTATTTTTGGGCGTGCCTTTCGCTTACGATGAAATGCTCAAGCCCAGTTATGACGGTGGCTTGTTTGGTTTATTGCGCCCCTTTGCGCTACTGGCCGGTTTGGTAAGTGTGAGCATGTTGCTGATGCACGGTGCCAGTTGGCTGCAATTAAAAACCGATGGTTTTATTCGTGCACGTGCCCAGCGTGTGGGTGTGGTGTTGGGGATTACCACCGCCGTGTTGTTTGGTGTGGCGGGTATTTGGGTGGCGCAATTACAGGGTTATCACTTGGTGGGCAGCATAGACACTAACGCACCCTCTAACCCCTTGAATAAAACTGTGGAGCTGGTCGTGGGCGGCTGGGTAAAAAATTACAGTATTTATAGCTGGATGCTTATCGCACCCGCCTTGGGGTTACTGGGCTCACTCGCCTGTAGCCTGCTCAGTGTGAAGGGCAGGGCTGGTTTGGCCTTTGTGGCATCGAGCCTGGCGATTGCCGGCGTCATTCTCACTGCCGGTTTTTCCATGTTCCCCTTCCTGATGCCAAGCAGCCTACAAATCAATTCGTCACTAACCCTGTGGGACGCTACCTCCAGCTACACCACCTTGGTGATTATGTTTGGCGTAGCCTGTGTGTTTGTGCCCATTATTTTGGGATACACCCTTTGGGGCTATTGGGTGATGCGCGGCCGCTTAAATGAAAAAGCGATTATGGCCAACAGTCATCAACTCTATTGAACCGCGAATCTGTTGATCCCTATTTCTTGTTGAGGAGAAAAAGCATGTGGTATTTCACCTGGATTCTTGGCGTCTTGCTCGCGTGTTCGTTCGGTATTATCAATGCCATGTGGCTGGAAAATACCATGGGCGATGAGCAGCCACGCGATGAGTGATTCAAATCCATCACAACAAAAAGTATCACTGGAGTCGCTGGATCAAAAACCTGCGCCGCTGGGTAGGGCGCGGTTTTTTATACTTTGCCTCTCGCTATTGGTAATGGTGTTGATCACGGCCTGGCCGCACTTTCTTGGCAGTACACCGGAAACCATGAACCACAACGCTGCCATGGTGCTGATGCTCGGTATGAGTTGCGGTTTTGTGTACGGCATAGGTTTTACCCCCAAGCTGCGCATTTGGCGCTGGCTGTTTTCAGCTTGGAGCGCACTGGGGTTAATGCTGTTGGGAGTATTAATGCGGGTTATGGTGTGACCATTGGTAAGGAAAGGTAAAGCATGAGGGGGTGTGATCCCCGATTGTGTTTGGCACGTAAAACTTCCTCTTGTCTTGAGCAGAGGATTTTTTATGGTCGGTACTTATAACTGGATGTTGGTATTTGCGTCCTACTGTGTGGCAGTGATTGCGTCTTATACCGCTATTTATTTCGGCACCCGTGTATTTAGCCTCAGTGGCGGGACGCGCCATTTTTGGTTGGGTATGGGCGCATTTTGTTTGGGTAGCGGTATTTGGTCTATGCACTTTGTAGGCATGAGCGCTTACACCATGCCGATGCATATGCACATGACTTTCAGTGCCACCCTGACATTACTTTCCTGGGTTCCCGCTGTGCTGGCGTCGGCGCTGGCACTGTATGTGATTACCCTCCCCAAGGTCTCCGCAAAAACCATCGCGGCCAGTGCGTTTATTATGGGCACCGGTATTTTTGCCATGCATTACGGCGGCATGTATGCGATGCAAATGCACCCCGGCATAGAGTACGACACCCTGTTGGTGATCCTCTCCGGCGTAATTGCTGTTGTAGCTTCCGGTGCGGCACTGGTGATTTGCCGTAAAGTGCGCGATGTTCCGCCGCAGTATGCCCTGGCATTTAAGGTGTTGGCGGCGCTGGTGATGGGCGCAGCGATTTGCGGCATGCACTACACCGGTATGGCGGCGGCCAGTTACCCCATGGGTTCACAGAGTCACCCCGATAACTTATTGCGCGGCGATTGGATGGGCATTCCCACCGCGATTGCCGCCAGTATTTTATTGTTGCTGGCACTGTATTCCGCCTATACCGATTTCCGCGCCATGGAGCGTGCCCGTCAGGAAGAGCGCAATCGCAATGAAGCTGCGCGCCAATCGGCGTTCTTTGATTCCCTCACCGGCCTTGCCAACCGTTCATTGCTGGAAGCCAAAGTGTTGGAAAAGCTCACGGTGTCTGCCACCAATACCTCGCCTGCGCCTTTTATGCTGGTTTATTTTGAGCTGACCGATTACCGCGACTTATGGCAGCGCCATGGCGAGGTCTATGCCCAGGCTTTAACCAAATATGTGGTGACAGAGTTGCAAGCGCAACTGCCAACCGCAGAGCTGGTTGCCCGTTACAGCGGCAGCAGTTTTATGGCGATTATGCCGTCCAACGATTTGCAGGTAATTACAGCGCTGGTGCAGCGTTTATCCAGCCGGTTTAGCGCAGCGGTGACAATCAATGGCACCGCCACACGCTGTAACTGGGGGTTTGGGTTCAGCGAATATCCCAAATCCGGCACTAACAGCCGCAATCTGATCCGCGCTGCCCAGCGTATTCGCCGCTCATCCAACGATTCCGCCAGCGAAAGCCAATTGGCACTGGTGTGATGGTTGTCGCGTTATGAAGAGATGGGCAATGCGCATGTCTTTTAGCGCGACAAATTAATTCGGGTAGTGTTTTATCCGTACGTCCCACTTTACCGAAGCCCCTGTGGCACAAGGGCTTCGGTAAATGCCTAAGCTGCGGTATTTATTGGAAGTTTTGGTTTATAACCGGCTTTGTCTGTTTGTTGCTTTTGCCTTTTCCTGTGTTTCTCCCCCGATGATGCTCACTTTTTGAATCCCATGACAGTGGGACGACAGCCGCTTTTTGTCGCCCTAGACTGGCTGCAAGTGGTACCCCTACGCAGTGCCGGTCAGGCCACTTACGCAGCGAAGCGAACAATAATAAATGGCTACAGCTCCACAGGCTTGCCGGTTGGCTAGATCGAGCAAGTCTGGTTCCCGTATTTTTTTGCACACTAACAATAACGACAAACAAAGAGGAAACATCAGATGCGAATCATGCAATTCGGTCGACGTATTCTGTTTGCGCTAGCAACCTTCACCAGTGTCACGGCGGTCGCGCAAATCATTAATATCAACCCTGTTTCAGTCACTGGCAGTACCAACTTGCAGCCCGCCAGCTATGCCATCGATAACATCGGTAGCACGCGCTGGGAGTCCAACCATGGGGTATCACCCAGCTCACTGACGCTTGACTTGGGGCAAGCCTATGCACTCAATCAGGTCGTGATCCTGTGGGAAGCGGCCAATGCCGAGAGCTATACCGTACTCGGTTCCAATAACAACTCCACCTGGACACAGTTGAGTTCACGTACCGGTGGCGTCTTTGGTGATCGCACCGACACAGTGCCTTTAGCGGGTACCTATCGTTACGTGCGTATTAACGCTTTAACCCGCAGCGCCGGTAATAACTGGGGCTACTCCATTTATGAAGTGGATGTATTTGGCACCTTGCCGGTGGCTTCATCCAGTTCATCTGCTGCACCCAGCTCATCCGGTAGCTGCGCCCTGGGTTGTGTGACTACCTTAAATAGCACCACCATGCGCGCCACTGTAACCGGCGGCGACATAGTGGACATCCATTACACGGTCAACGGCGGCGCCCAGCAAAATGTGCGCATGAACCTCGCCAATGGTGTGTGGACTTACGATATTGGCGGCCTGCCTGCCGGTGCTGTGGTGCGCGCCAACTTCACCATTATCAAAAATGGTGCCGGGCAGGATACTGAATGGAAGAACTACACCCTGGGTGCAGTGGCTTCCAGTACACCCAGCTCGTCGCGTTCCAGCAGTTCAGTGCCCAGCTCATCACGCCCCAGCAGCAGTTCCGTTGCACCGCCACCCAGCTCCAGTTCGGTGGCAAGCAGCACGGCGCCACTGGGTAACATAGTGCCGCTCTATAACAACACCACGGCGCTGGAACCGGTGATCAAGTTTGATCGCGGCGATGCCCTGATCACCCGTATTGCCGACCGCGCGCGGGATCGTCATGCCAAGGAAAACCATTTCCAGGCTTACGATCACTACCTCACCTTCTATTGGGAACAGCGTACCGCCACCATCGAGATTGTGGACTACGTCGCCAAGGGCGGCACCACTGTGCGGATGAATGTGGTTACCCAAGGCCGTTTGGATGACCTGCAAGCAGAGAACCGCTGGTTCTACATCGGTATGAATACCCTGGCTGAATACTGCGGCAATGGGGTGATGAACCGTGTCAACGACTTCAACTACTGGAAAGAAGCCAGTTGGAACTGCCGTGAAAATCGCCCCATCCAAATTGGTGATCGCCTGGAGTTTGAACTCAGCCAATTCCTCGATAAGAACGGCGTTATCCGCGGCCGCGACAACTATTACGGCACAACCTTCTTATATATAGTCGGGCAGGGCATAGTGCCCTGGGATGTCACCGACAAGGTTCCGTTTGTAGGTGGTGTATTCAAGCAGCGCGATTCCATGCCTGTACCCGTCAACGCCCGTCTGGGTGGCGATACCAGCTTGCACGTGCAAATGACCGCTGAGCCAGACGGCCACTTCCAGCAAATGGCAACCAACCTGAGCGCTGTTAATGGCCAGGCGTTTGTGCTTGGTCGTCGCGTACACCACACCTCCTTTGTGGATGGCGGTCACGACGAAAATCCCGAAAACGGTATCTTCAATGAAATGGTGGGTAAGTCCGGTACTCGCTATGTGAGCGATCGCTGCTCGCACTGCCACGAGCGCAATGGTCGTGCGCCTATGGCTGCCGTGGGTGAGCCTCTGGATCGCTGGGTATTCAAGGTCGGCAACGCACAGGGCAATCCGCATCCACAACTGGGTCGTGTACTGCAACCTAAAGCCAATGGTGGCGCCACCAGTGAAGGTACTCCCTCTATTGCTTTCTGGACTGAATCAGGCGGTTTGCGTTCACCTAACTACCAATTCACTGGCTTGCGTCCGGAAACCTTCTCCGCGCGTTTGGCGCCACAGTTAGTGGGTATTGGTCTGCTGGAAGCGATTCCGGAATCCACCATCCTCGCCCGTGAAGACATTAACGACGCCAATGGCGACGGCATTTCCGGTCGTGCGCAGCGTATTGTTGACCCGGTAACCGGCCAAACCCGTTTGGGACGCTTTGGTTACAAAGCCGCGACTACCAGCGTGAAGCATCAAGTGGCATCGGCATTCAATACGGATATGGGGGTGATGACCTCTATGCTCCCCAACCCGGATTGCGGCAGCAGCCAAACCAACTGCGGTCCCAGCGGTGCAGAGATTGCAGACCAACACCTGAACAACCTGGTGAAATACGTTGCCCTGCTCGGTGTTCGTCCACAGCGCGACTACAACAATGCGCAAGTGATCAACGGGCGCACTGTGTTTAACAACATCGGCTGTGCCGCGTGCCACGTGGAAAGCATGACCACCAGCGCCTTCCATCCATTTGCGGAATTGCGTTCACAAACCATTCGTCCCTACACCGACTTGCTGTTGCACGACATGGGCCCAGGCCTTGCGGACAATCTGGGTGAAGGTCAGGCCAGCGGTGCTGAATGGCGTACCGCGCCGCTCTGGGGCTTGGGTGTTTCAGCTTGCGTCACCGGCGGTGTGACCGGTCAACCGGGCGGTGTGCCTTTTGGTGTGGATGGCAACGAAGTCTGTGTGCCTAAAGCCAGCTATCTCCACGATGGCCGCGCGCGCACCATCGAAGAGGCCATCCTCTGGCACGGCGGTGAAGGTCAAAACGCGAAAAATGGCTATGTCGCACTCTCTGCGAGCCAAAAACAGGACCTGCTGCGTTTCCTACAATCACTTTAATGTCATGAAGTGATTTTCTCCCCCTTATGCCCCGGCTTGCCGGGGCTTTTTTTTCTCCCGCCGCCGCATTCAAGCGTATAATGCGCGCCTTTTTCCTGTTCCCCATTTTATCGATTCGCACAAAAGGCCATTCCATGTCTGAAGTCCGTACCCGTATTGCCCCATCGCCCACCGGTGACCCGCACGTAGGCACCGCCTATATCGCCCTGTTCAACCTGTGCTTTGCCCGTCAGCACGGCGGCAAATTCCTGTTGCGCATTGAAGATACCGACCAAACCCGCAGTACCCCCGAATCCGAACAAGCGATTCTGGACAGTCTGCGCTGGTTAGGCTTGGAATGGGATGAAGGCCCGGACGTGGGCGGCCCACACGGCCCTTATCGCCAAAGCGAGCGCATGGACATCTACGGTAAATACGCGATGGAGTTGGTGGAAAAAGGCCATGCCTTTTATTGTTTCGCGACTGCGGAAGAGTTGGACGAAATGCGTCGCGAACAACAAGCGCGCGGTGAAACGCCCAAGTACGATGGTCGCGGTTTGAAATTATCACCCGCCGAAGTGCAAGCGAAACTCGATGCAGGCGAGCCTTACGTTATCCGCATGAAAATCCCGGAAGAGGGCGTGTGTGAAATCGACGATATGCTGCGCGGCAAGATCGAAATCGAATGGTCGCAAGTGGATATGCAAGTGCTGCTCAAAGGCGACGGCATGCCCACCTATCATCTCGCCAACGTGGTGGACGATCACCTGATGCAGATCACCCACGTGATTCGCGGCGAAGAGTGGATCAACTCCGCGCCCAAGCACCTGAAACTCTACGAATACTTCGGCTGGCAGGCGCCGGTGCTGTGCCACTTGCCGCTGCTGCGCAACCCGGATAAATCCAAACTCAGCAAGCGCAAAAACCCCACCAGCATCCTCTATTACAAGCGCATGGGCTATCTGCCGGAAACCATGCTCAACTACCTTGGCCGCATGGGCTGGTCAATGCCGGACGAACGCGAGAAATTCACCCTCGCCGAAATGCAGGAACACTTTGACCTGCTGCGCGTGTCATTAGGTGGCCCGATTTTCGATGTCGAAAAACTCAACTGGCTCAGCAGCCTGTGGATTCGCGAGAACTTCACCATTGAGCAACTCGCCGAGCGTTTGCACGGTTGGGCACTCAACAAAGAAACCCTGCTGCAAGCACTGCCACACGCCCAATCGCGCATGACCACCCTGAGCGATTTCGCCCCACTGGCCGGCTTCCTTGTCAGCGGCATGATGCCCGTCACCGAAGCCAGCTTCGCAGGTAACAAGCTGGACGTAGAGAAACAAAAAGAATACCTGCAATTCGCCCTCTGGCGCCTGGAAGCCCTGCGCACTTGGGAGCGCGACAACCTGTTCGCCGAACTCAAATTGCTCGCCGACCAAATGGGCATCAAAATCAAAGACGCCCTCGCACCAGTCTTCGTCGCCATCGCAGGCACCACCGCCAGCTTCTCGGTCGTGGACTCCATGCAGATCATCGGCCCCGACATGAGCCGCGCCCGCATCCGCCATGCCATCAACGCCTTGGGCGGCTTTGGCAAAAACAAACAAAAGGACTTGGAGAAAGTCTTCGATAAACTGGGCGCCCCCCAGGAGGAATCAGCGGTTAATAGTTAACCGCTTGATTTATCGATAAAAAACCGGAGTACAAGCCCAAAACTTTTGCTTGACACTCCGGAGGCAGCTGCATAAAATGCGCGCCACTCAGAGACAGGATGTCGACGAATCTGGGGCTATAGCTCAGCTGGGAGAGCGCAACACTGGCAGTGTTGAGGTCAGCGGTTCGATCCCGCTTAGCTCCACCAAATACTAAACCCGCGTTTCTCACGAAACGCGGGTTTTTTATTTGCGCGAAAATAAATGTTCGATGTGGGGCTAAGTGGGTGAGAAGTGCTGATGCGGTTCAAAAAACGGCAGGACAGCTGTTTTGCACAGCGAAGCTGCCCGCAGGACGAGGCACATGGATGTGCCGAGTGCATCCCGCGGTCGGGATGGTATAAGCTAGGTCTATGGATTGGCAGGATTATAGGGTGGAGTATTCTTAGCTTCACCAAATTAAAAACCCGCTTATCGCAAGATCAGCGGGTTTTTTGCTTTGCAAAAAATTTGTAAGTACGATGTTAATTTAGGAACATATGTTCATCTTTTACGTTTATTATTGAAACCCGCTCATTACCTCCATAGCCAACCGAATAGGAACCGCAAAATTCGCCACCTGATTGACGATGATAATTTTGCCCTGTAGTAATAAGTTCGTAACTTAATCGTATACGAGCACTCGATATTGTTTTGCGGTCATCGAGATATTCAAGCTCCTCCGTTCGCTCCACAATGATTGAGGCTATTGGATCGCCTGGATCGGTGTTAATTTCTGCAGGGTAGACTTGAATAACATATATTCGTGGCGTGGCACTTTTATCTTTGGTGTAGGGGAGCGTGATTGAGGGTAATGACATCATGGTTACTCTTGTTGGGCACGGGAAAGCCAGTCAATAGAGTTTTTATTCTGCTCGCAATATATTTCTGCCGAAATATCCAGATAGGCTCAAAGATGGCGCGCGAAGGTATTTTTTATCTTGCCGCTTAATCGTCAGCGGTTACTTTCCACCGGTTTGCACCTTCCAGTGGAAAATAACTCACTTAGCAAAGGGCGATTAATGATCGGAATATACTCGCCGATAAATTGCAACGCACGTTCCTATCGGAAGCCACAGACGTGCAGGGTTCGCCTCATCCATAACCAAGAATCCGTGCTTCTTATAAAATTCATCTTTACCTGGTTTCGCATCCACCACCAACCCAATAACTGGCGCTGGTGAAAACTGCTCTATATCGATCTTCGCGACAGCGCAGATCGCATCAATCAACATATATTCGCCATGCCCTTGACCTTGATATTTTTTATCAGTGGCCAAGCGACTCAACAGTAATGCAGGCAGCTTGTGTGGGTACTTTTTATAAAGCTTGCTATCCACAGGTGCCGTCACTTCTGCAAAGCTCAATGTGTAGTAAGCCACAACTTCAGCTGGTTGTTGCTCATCCACTAACACATTGGTACGTGATATTTTTTTTATTCCGGCACTACTGGCCTGCTCTCTCAAAAACTTATTCAGCGCGTCTACGCCACAATCAAAAGCCTCACGTTGGTGAGTGTCTTTGTCCAATAATTCGATTTTCATAATTCTCCCGTTTACGCTTGTATCTGTCAGCTGCGGCTAACAGTGATGAATTAGGTGCGGGAGGGTTCTCAAGTGCATCAAAAAGAGCATTCGCGCTCTGCAGACTCAATTTTATCGAGTTCATTGAGTCGATTAGTGCATTAGCTTTTGTGACCGCTGCATCGACAATAAACTGTGAAATTGTTGCGCCTGATAACTCCGCCGCACATTTAATCAACTCTTGTACATCGGCAGAAGCTCTGGCCACTAGGCGTGCTTCTTTCGTTGTTACTGGTTTCATTTATCGCTCCGTATATTTTAATAATTGCAAGTACTTTGATTTTGATAGCTAGCCCATGGGAATTACCTCCGTCGAAACTATTTAGTAGTGGTGCCATTATGGCACACACAGTACTTTGCAATCAAGTTTGTTTGCCACTATGGCACACGCTAGGTTTCACGTTAATTATCAAAATGTATACATTTTGATAATATACATTTGACACTCTCAAAACTACCCTCATAATTAAATTATCAAATCCCCTAAGAGTTATTGAGAGCCATGCCTAGAGTTGGATATGCCCGCGTTAGTAGCACAGGACAGAGCTTGGAGCTTCAGCTTGATAAGCTAAAAGAGGCTGGTTGCGATAAAGTCTTTCATGAGAAGCTAAGTGGTGCCACAGCGCAACGCCCACAATACAAGGCATGTATGGAGTATCTACGGGAAGGCGATTGCCTGGTCATTACCCGGCTCGATCGACTTGCAAGGTCGGTGCTTGATCTGGCCAAAATACTTGCTCGATTTGAGCGGGAAGGTATTAACTTACTGGTGCTTGACCAAAGCATCGACACAGCCACGTCTAGCGGAAAGCTGCTATTTAATATGCTGGCCGCCGTTGCTGAATTTGAGAATGCACTGCGCCGCGAAAGGCAGCAAGAAGGTATCGAGAGAGCCAAAGCTAATAAAGTGAAATTTGGTAGACGATCAAGGTTGAATGGTGAGCTCATCAGTAGAATTGTTACCGATAAAAATGCTGGCCTACCCATGAAGGAGCTTAAGCAGCGCTATGGTCTTAGCCAAGCCACCATTTACCGCGCTATCGCTGCTCATACCGCAAAACAACAGTCGGGTGATGAACATGTCTTATAGACCACTAGTGCAGTTGAAATTTACACTCATCACATGACGACTGTTCACATCGAAAGTTTCTTTGTTTGCGTTTACCATGATTAAACTCCAAGCTTGGTTGATTAGGGAATCCCCCTAAAAGTCCTGCTAAAAGGCCTTTAGGAGGACTCCCTAATCGCCGAAAGCGAAATCAGGGAAAGCTCAAACTTACTTGCAAAACTTCTCTCTGGCCATGTTCATTCCAAAGATGTGGCCATGCTCTCTCAAAAATTCAACACACTCGTTATATTCCTCAAGTTTTAGGCCTGTGGCTTTAAACGAATTCTCAGGAACGCGAGAATCAACAGATACCATGGAGATTGTTACTCCAAACTCTGCTTCAACAGTGCGAAATTCAGAAAGATTGAATGTGGATTTCATTGGGTGCTCCTGGATTTAACTAAATAAATCGAAGGAGCTAAGGCCAGCCCGGGCGGGGAGGGTTAGGCTCCCCGATGGGTGGTAAGGATTAGGCCAGACTTTCGTCTTGCTGCATTGCGAACCTGTGTGCAGCTAAATTAAGGGTCAGTGAAGATGTCACTGGGCATAGGCGAGTGACCGCGCGCGAAAGCTTAGATGTGGGTATATTTTGTGATAATTCTTGATTGGGGGCGCCGTGGGTGGCCTAGGAAGCGTTTTGGGGAGGGTTGGCGAATGGCTCGAATCACATTTGGCGATTTAACAAATAAAGTATTTTCACCAACATTTAACAGGTGACATCATAACCTTACTCACCATTTAACTAGAGAGATTAAAGCAATTGAATAGCCATCAGCGCCTAACAGAGATTCACTTAATAAAAGCACGAGAAAAAGCACTACGTTTATTTGCCTGCACAAGTAGTGTAATACCTGGGGAATGGTCGTCAGTATGGAATGAAATGATTGTTCCTGATTTATTAGAATTCGCATTCCATGCAAGAAAAGTTAATGAATTTTGCAAGCTAATGAACAGTACTTTTCCAAGCATTGACGTAAAACTGGTCACTATAACATCCGGTGATCCGGGGATGTGGGAAAGCAATTATATTCATGCGCTGAATGCAGTGATGCATATGCAAGGCTTTAGTATTGGGCAGGCACATGCTGACCACCGAAAAATATTTATAAATTACGAAGCAAATCTAATTACGACATATATTAAAGTTTCAACAGATAAATTCCCTGAGGAAAAAACAATTAGTATTTACGGGCTTGTTGAATGCTTTTTATTTTATGTAATACCAAAAGTTAAGGATAAAAACCCAAACCTGCGATTCTAATGGTATAAAGATAGCACAAAACGACTATTTTAAAGATGGGCGTGTTGCTAAAAATAAACTAGAAGGACCGATAAGAAACTGGGATTTATAGATAACAAAATTTATTTACAAATAAACTAATTTTTCATCAAATAAGTATTTAAATAGCTAACTGGTAAAATTTTAATTTCTACTGAAAAACCAAATACAACACAGCAATTAAAAACAGGTTAATTTGATGGTGAAAATTTCAACATTTGACATTACAAACTATATATTATATGACCACGAATGTTTTGGCCTAACGTTCAATCAAATTCCCGCATTGGAGCATTTTCGACAGCATGTCGTAAAACCGTCCATTCGTGCTCTTGATAATAAGTTGAATGATCTCAATGTGAGTGATGATCCTAGTTCGGTATTCCTTGTGTCTCACATAGAAGAATTAAGGAAGCGTACGATTGAAGGGTACATGCTCACCTTGCAATCTATGTGGGAGCGTGGTTTTCGAGGGATGTTGGCAAATTGCGAGTCGAGACTGCACAAAGGCGCAGCATTGGAATCCATAAAAAAAGCAACTTGGAATGGTAAGTCTAATATGTGTGAATAGGGGAAGCTGCAACGGTTCCACTTATTACTAGCCCTGCGCCTGCCGCTGTCACTTGTTTAGCGATTAATCCAATGCGTTGGAGGGTAGGGCTTTGTTGTTGCTCCAAGCCCTTTTGATAGCCCTGCAGGGTATTGATACCCAGTTCGGCAAATACGCGGCTTGGTGAGTGAATTCCGAGAGTGTCTTTAAACCATGTGATGGCATTGTTACCTAAATTAATGATCCCGGTCTTGAGTTTTTCCATTCCACCAAATAAACCACCAAGCAATCCATCTACTACTGCGCCGCCGAGTGTTTTAAATTTCTCCGGGAGATCAATGCCCAACTTTTCCAGCGCCCAAACAACACCTTTGTAGATCAAGCCGAGCGGTGACCAGTCGAGCAATACTTTAGTGATGCCACCAATGCCCTGGTTAAAGGTTGCTTTCACATCTTCCCATAAACCAGAAAACCATTGCTTGATGGGTTCCCAGTTTTTCCAAATTAAATAAGCTCCGGCTGCGATAGCAGTAATTAATAATCCAATGGGGTTTGCCAGCAATAAGCGGCCAAGCCATAGCAATAGCTCTGTGGGTAATGGAATGAATCTCGCGTTGTTTGATCAAAGCAAGGCTCAAGGTATATCAGTTTGCGAGCATTATGTTTCTAAAGTGGCAATTAGTTCTGAATATGTTCCGTAGTGTTACACTAGCAAAAAATCGTAGCAACAAGGCGGCAAAAAAGCCGCCTTTCCTTTATCTACTCTACGGATCCACCCCTAAATCATTTTTCTTATTTGATAAATCCACAGGGCGAACAATCCATTCGCGGATGTGGGTTTTAATCGTTTCAACACCCTGAAAACAAGGCCCGATTAATTTCTTGATCACTTTGCCGTATTTATTGGGTGTATCTCTGGCAACGTGTAACGCGCGCAAAAGTTGGCTTTTGAATGGGGCGCACGCGCCGCCAGATAATTCAACAAAGGTTTTAAAGTCGCCTTTATCGCTTGCGTCGATTATTACGCTCAGTTGTTCGCCGCCAATGCGCTCTATTGTTTCCGGAGCGGCTTCTGATGTAGTAAAGCGGCGGGCTTCGCTCCACGCATCGTTACAATTTATCCATTTCTAATAGGGGCGGGTAAGCACATCATGCAATTACGGCGTTCAGTGGAACTCCGCAGTGCGTGATATGCTAAAACAGGTGACTCTCTTGGATTCTTGAATGCAGCGTTATGTGCCAATTGTTGTTTTTGTACGACGTATATTGTTGTTTATGCGACAGATATGGTTATTTATGTTGAATTAATATTTTTATAATAGATACTCAATGTACGTTTTTTTAAATTTAATTTTGTGTTGAGGCGCGGGGCGGCATATGTAAACATGCCCCGAAGGGTTTTTCATTTGCTGACTAAGGGATAGTCGGTTATTCCTAAGGATAGCGGTTGGTTTTTTATCCGAAGGAGCACTAAGGATGTCTTCTCTAAAAAATAATCATTAAACGGGATTAATTAATAATGAAATTATTCAAAATAGCATTGCCCTTTGCGTTACTTTTATCACTTCCTCTGTCTGCTTCTGCAGATGATTGCACATGGACCAACTCAGTTGCAGTGTACAGTCCTTCCAGTGCAAACGTAATTTATTCCTGTACTATTAGCGGTTCAGTAGTAGCAACCAAAACAGTTGGCACTAGAGCTGTAGGTGTTTCAACTTGTTCCATTTCATTGAATAATGGGGTTTATAATCAAGGTACTTGCGATTCGCCCAATATCACTACTGCGGCGTGCCCGAATTCAGGGCAGGTCTACGGGGTGTTTTTGTCAAGTCAGTGGTCCAATCATGTCAATTCCTTTGTGCAATTTTGCGGGGCGTGCGGATATGACGTATCGCTTGCCACTCCCCCCGGGGCGAATGAAACACACCTACGAGTTACTTGTAGGTAAGTTGCATTTTTAGTGTAAAAGTATCACAGGATTAAATTTTGTTTTGAAAGCCCTACATAGTTAGGGCTTTTCAGTAAAAGCTTTTTGTGAAAGTAAACATTTGCTGCGCATTGAAAATCTCCATTACCCTCATTAATCCCATCCCCATTAATTTAATAATTTACGCGACGTAATTGTCGCGCAATAGATTATTTCCTCTCAAACAGTGAATTTTTCACATAAAACGCGGCATTAATTAACCCTGCTTTTTGATGTGCTGGCCTAGGATTTTAAATGGCAGTTGTGATGTCGCCAGTTTTTGGGATGCAGGTTAATGGGTGGTTGGCGTTATTTATCACTTGTTAGATTTGCAGTTAACAATGCTTAATAAATTTTTGAGGTGAACATGATGTTTACAAGTAACTCAATAGGTGGTTCTGATCGAAATCGCTGCAGAGGATTAGTTGGTGCGTTTCGATATGTGTGTAAGTCGCTGTGGATGCTGAGTGTTTTTGGGGTGCTTACTTATGCGCCTTTATCATTCAGTCAGTCGCAGTCTGATGAAAAAGTGACTACACCTGCGGCAGTGATTGATGTGGTTTATGCCCAGCAATTTTTTCTGCGCGAAGGTTACACACATTTCTGGCGCGAGGAAAAACCCATCGTTAAAAATGGCACTTTAGTGATTTTTAAAGTGAATCCATTGCTGGTTGTTCCCCGCAATATTGCTGAGCCCGTTTTGTATGTGGGAAACCAAACCGCGGAGCGTTTGAATAGTGGTAGTGAATCCGGGTATGTGGTTGCTATTGTTCCCGGTGATGTTGACCTTGCAAAAAGTCGGGCCTGGTTTGGCAGTGCAGAGTTGCCGGAGCGGGTTAATGAAAAAGTTATTGCGCAGGAAACGGAGCTGGCAAATAAGCAAAAAATTGCATCGTTAAATGCAGATGTGGTCAGGAGTGTGACCCAACAACCTATAGAAATGCCAGATTTGGCAACATTGCTGCGCGATCATGTGGCGGAGTTGGTGCTTAAGTATTCGCCCTCTGAGAAGGCGCTCGTAGATGCATGGCGTTTACCCGTGGCAATACGTTAACTCATTTCTCATTTTATTAAGGAGTAATAATATGAAAACACTGACTAAAACATATGGCTGGGCGCAGGCGATGTTTTCTGCTGCGCTTTTTTGTTGTGCTTCGGGAGCCTCTGCCGCTATTACAAAAATGGAATTGGCAGGCAATTCCTTAGCTGTCTATCCATTCTTTGAGTATATAAAAGCAGTTAATGTAAATAGCGCGCTCAAAATTGCGATTGATCCGACACGATTTCCGGCCATTGCCGGACAGACGTGCGATGTGTATGTCGTTGCCGCTAAAAAAACAATTGGCTGGGATGTTGATCAAACATTAACAGATGTCACCACTGGCGGTGCACTGACAGTGACTTTCAGTGCTGCCAATATCCAGGCAAATACTTATCAGGTGGCGGCACCTTTTGAACTCAATGCCAATGCGGGAATGGGCTTGGGTGTGGGCTACGATGTGGTGTTGGATTGCAATCAGGATGGCATTCTAAATGGCGATGATTACATCGATGGACGCAATAATGAGTCGGGGTTTTATGCAGTTAGTGATACGACTGCACCTGGCCCTATGGCGGTAACTGAGCTGGATTACAATTTGAGTAATGCCGTCAGTACTACTTATGGCATCAACGCGGGTTTGCGTAGCCAGAATCTTTTTTATCCCACCAATGTGGCTGCCGCTAATATTGATAAAAATGGTGACGGTAATCCTGATGGCTTGCCGTTGATTATTATCAGCCACGGCAATGGGCATAATTATGCATGGTATGACCATATAGGCCGGCATCTGGCGTCTTATGGATATGTTGTTGTGAGCCATAGCAACAACACAATGCCTGGTCCTGTATCTGCATCCCAAACCACTCTTGCGCATACGGATGCATTTATTGATCAGGTGGCTGCTGGTGTTATTGCAGGCGGTGCACTGACCGGCCATTTGAATAGCAGCAAAATTACATGGATTGGTCACAGCCGTGGTGGTGAAGGTGTGGCGATTGCTTACGACGCGTTGTTTGATGGCACTGTCACGCCGGTAAATTACGGCAAGGCGAATATCAAATTAATCAGTAGCATGTTGCCAACGGATTTTAATGGTACGAATATCGCCAATCCTCAAGATGCGAATTTCCATTTGTGGACGGCTTCTGGTGATGCGGATGTGCATGGTGGTGCGGATAATAATATTGCTCAAACATATCATTTACATGATCGTGCCACAGCCAATCGGCAATCTACGACTGTTCAGGGAGCAGGGCACGGATGGTTCCATAACAATCCCGCTGCTTCCGCTGCATTTACCGGCCCTTGCTCCATTGGAATTGCCAATACTCATTTAATTGAGTTGGGCCACTTTTTACCTTTGGTGAAACGTTATGTGGAAGACAATATTCCCTCGCTGGATTTTTTAACACGCCAATACGAAAGTTTTCGGCCCATTGGTGTTCCTACGGGGAATCCTTGCATTGTGGTCAGTCATGAATATCGCGATGCATCTACCGGTGTAACGCCACCGGGCGGTGCTTTTCCTCCGGGTGTTAAAAAGTCTGTTGTTATCGATGACTATCAATCCCAATTTGCGACCAACCTCAGTTCGATAGGCGCACCGGTTAATTTTAATGTGACTAACCTGACTGAAGGGCGGTTGGACGATAACAATACAGATTTTGCCTGGACACCAAGCGACCCATTTAATGGCGCAACCCAGGCGGGGCCATTAGATACCAGTCGCGGTGTGGTGTTTGATTGGAATGGTGTGGACAGGTTTTATGAGTGGGAGATTCCCGTTGCCGAGCAAAACTTTGTCGATAATCTCATTCTGTCATTCCGCGGTGCCCAGGCTACCCGTCACCCCAATACGGTTGCTGCATTGGGCGACCTGACATTCAAGGTGACACTGCGCGATACATCCTCGGTCACCAGCTCCATTAATATTGGCGCATTTGGCGGCGGTTTGGAGGAGCCCTATCAACGTTCGGGCGGATGGCACAACGAGATGGAAACCATCCGTATTCGCCTGACGGATTTTTTAAATAACGGTTCTGGTTTGGATCTCAGTCACATTGCGGCGATTCGTTTGGATGTCGGCCCGTCACACGGATCAGCAGAAGGGCGAATTGTGATTGATGAACTGATGTTGACCAATGATCGCGCTGTTTATGATGCGAATGATAATGGCGACCCTCACCTAAAAACAGTGAATGGTGTTCATTATGATTTCCAAAGTGCAGGTGAATTTGTGTTGTTGCGTGAAGGTAGCGCGATGGAAATCCAGGCGCGTCAAACACCGGTTCCCTCTGCAGCTGCTATTACAAATCCCTACACAGGGTTAAAAAGTTGCGTCAGTGTGAATACGGCTGTTGTGGCGCGTGTCGGCAAGCATCGGGTGTCTTACCAGCCTAATATTTCCGGCGAGCCAGACCCCTCAGGTATGCAGCTCCGTATCGATGGCAAGTTAATTGATATGGCTACCCTGCAAAGCATCAATCTGGGTTCAGGTGCTCGAGTCAGTAAGTCGCCAACGGGAAATGGTATCGAAATTAATTTCCCCAATGGCACCAGCTTGATTGCGCTTCCGCAATGGTGGGGATATCAACAAAAATGGTTTTTAAATCTGACGGTATTTAATACACCGGCCACTGAGGGCATATTGGGTTATATCCACAATGGTGATTGGTTGCCGTTGTTACCCAACGGCACTTCATTGGGCGCTCGCCCCGCATTGCTGGCGCAGCGGTATATCGATTTGAACCAGACCTTCGCGAACGCCTGGCGCGTGAGTGAAAAAAGCAGTTTGTTCGATTACTTGCCCGGCACATCAACCCATACTTTCACCTACAAGGATTGGCCGGCGGAAAATTCCAGCACTTGCGTGGTGAGTGGTAGCCCGCAAGTTGTTCCCATTGCTGAAGATGTTGCACGCAAACTTTGTGCGCGTGTTAGCGATAAAAACCATCACGCCAATTGTGTTAAAGATGTCGCTGTCACCGGTGAGAAAGGGTTTGCCCAAGCATTTTTGGAGAGTCAAAAAGTTGATGCAGGTGCAACTATAACGGATGTGTTGGTGAAGCAAGATTCATCGAAAGTCTCGCTGGCAGCGGTGATCAAATACCATAAAACGGAAGAAATCATCACTCGCGATAAGACACAAGAAAAGCCCATAGGAGTAGTGCAGTTCATGATTAATGGAGAAAAAGTGAGTGAGCCCATTGAGTTGGAAGCCACAGGTGTTGCACGTTGGGCAACCAGGCTGGATGTTGGCAAGTACAGGATTGGTGCCGTATTCACGCCAGCCAAAGAAGGAGACCTGCTGCCAAGTACCAGTCAGGATACAGACCTTACCGTACAGAAAACCAAACGATAGCTAATCACTGGCTAGCCACACTAGCGAGGGCCTTCGGGCCCTTTTTTATTGTCCTATTGTTCTATCCCTCCCTGCCTTCAGTGATGCAATGCCACTGCCTTGTTCCTATTTGACAGCCTTGGTTTATTGTTCTAATTATTGGTAAAGCCAATATTGAGGTTGTTTGTATTATTGGATTGACAAAAAATATTAATAAAGTATAAATTGGTAAGCTATCTGTAGTGGCGAATGATAATATTCATATTGCTTTAAATTAATACGCATCACCCCTTCCAGGAGTTAGATATGACAAAACCGGTCATTGGTTTTATTGGGCTTGGCCTTATGGGCAGCAACATGGTTGAAAACCTGCAAAAGAAAGGCTTTGAGCCAATGGTTATGGACCTGAATAAGGAGGCTGTGGCGGCTGTTGTTGCTCGTGGTGCCACCGAGGCGGGTTCTGCCCGCGAACTGGCTGCTGCCTGTGACATTGTGATGCTTTGTCTGACCACTTCTGTTGTTGTGGAAAAGCTGGTTTACGCTGAAGACGGCATTCTGGCCGGTATAAAAGAAGGGGCTGTGGTGGTTGATTTTGGAACCTCAATTCCAGCATCTACCCGAAAGATTGGTGTCGATCTCGCGGCGAAAGGGGCGGGGATGATAGATGCGGCTCTGGGGCGCACACCTGCTCATGCTAAAGATGGTTTGCTCAATATTATGGTTGGCGGCGACAAGGCGACTTTTGACAAGGTGCAGCCGGTACTTGCTATGCAGGGGGAGAATATTTTCTATCTGGGCGCGCTCGGCGCGGGTCATACCACCAAGCTGATCAATAACTTTATCGGCATGACAACTGTGACCGCCATGTCGCAAGCCTTTGCTGTGGCTGACCGCGCCGGCATTGATCGCCAGCAGTTGTTCGACATTATGTCGACAGGCCCATCAAGCTCACCTTTCATGAAGTTTTGCAAAAACTACGCGGTAGATGGCGTCAGCGATTTGGGTTTCTCTATTGCCAATGCCAACAAGGATCTGGGGTATTTCCTGGCGATGGTCGACAATTTGGGGACTCGTGCCCCAATTGCTGAAGGCACCTCTGCTCACCTCCAGGCTGCTGTTGATGCTGGTATGGGCAACGGCAATGTGCCGGAAATCTTCGATTATTTCCTCACCTTAGGTAAGTAAGCCAATCAGTATTTGACGACAGCCGTGCTCCTTATTGTGAAGGGTGTGCGGCTGTTTTCCCTCTTCGTAAGACTTTTTAATCCCTCGTTATTCCTCTCTCAAGTCTGCTTTCGTCGACAACTGCGCTGACTGACCGCCACATTGGCCTATTTCAGTGCGACGTAATTTTCTCCTTAACAAATCAAGCCAATCATTTGCACCTGGCCAACACTGTGGCGCATCAATTTGCGTGCACAATATAGACACAAACCAATCATGGGCTGTTACTTTTTCGGATTAAAGCATTACCAATATACACATAATTGGTATTACCAATAATAAATTTGGCTAGTATGTTTGGTAAAATATCTGGTTGTGGTATTTTGCTTGTGAGGTCAAAACTTAAAAATAAAAGTTACTGGAGGTGAAACCATGATGAAATTACGTACGAAGGTTTGTAGCTTGTCATTAGCCATTTCTGCTGTGTCATCCATGACCTATGCGCAAGACCAGGCAAGTGCGCTGGAAGAGGTGATGGTTACCGGTATTCGCGCTTCTTTGCAGGGTGCTATTGAAGAAAAGCGTGCTGCTTCTAACTTGATCGAAGTTATCCAATCAGAAGACATAGGTAAGCTGCCTGACCAAAACCTGGCAGAAGTGCTGGAAAATATTACCGGCGTTCAGATCACCCGTGAGGGTGGTGTAGGTGTGGGTGTTCAGATTCGCGGTACCGATGCAAACCGTACTGAAATTAACGGTGTATCAACAGTGGGTTCGGGATCTGGCCGTACCGGTATCAGCTTTGAGGATGTGTCGGCAGCGATGATCTCTGCTGTAGAAGTCACTAAAGCACCTGAAGCAAAAACCATTGAGGGTTCTGTCGGCGGCACGATTAACCTGCGCACCATTCGCCCGCTTGAGTTGAAAGAAACACTTGGCTCTATCCGTGTTCAGGGCGAGCACAGTGACCTTTCATCCGATGGTGGTTTGACTCCCCGCGTGTCAGGCACCTGGGGCGATAATTGGTCGACTAACGCGGGTGAGTTTGGTGCAGTCATCAGCGCCAGTTACGCAGAGATGGATGTGACGGATTTCCGCCCCCGCGTTGATCGCGACAATCTGGTATTGGCAGGCCAAAACCCTACCGCTGACTACGATCACTTACCGGTTCAATTTCTGCAGCAAGATTATGACAATTATGAATATGAAACAAAAAACGTTTCAGCTTCATTTGAGTGGGCGCCAAACGACGACACAAAATTGTATTTTGATGCAGTTGTGAATGATCAGGAGCGCAGACAAGAGAGTCACCGTATACAGGCATCCGGCGTGGCCGATGTTGCCAGAACAGCACTCATTACGGATTATGAGACCATCAACTTTGGAACAATTCGTGGTGAAAATGGCCCGCAGGCTATAGGTTCGATTCGCGCGGTAACCAAAGGCATATTGTTGCCACAGCAAACCGGTAATTTGGATCCTAACCTGCGTACCTCAACGGATACCAATGCGCGCGTGACCGACAGTAATATTTTCAGGTTGGGTGGCGAGTGGTCGGGTGATAAAACGTTTGTGCGCGTAGAGGCATCCACCTCGGACTCCGAAAGTAATACGCCTAACTTCAGCACTACGCTTAATTTTATCAATCCTAATTCCGCATCAACCAGCACCAGAATCGATAATGGTGTGCCTTTTGAGTTTGATCTAACCGGCGGCTCGCTGACCTTTGGTATTGCTCAAGGTCTGGCTACTACACCGACAAAAGAGCAGTTGCTGGATCCTGCGAACTATGTGATCGCATCGGTAAACCAAAGTAATAACCTGATTAAAAACCAGGAAGACGCTTTCCGTGTTGATTTCCGCTACGATGTGGATATGGCCGGTATTACGTCAGTAGAAGTTGGTTATCGCTACAACGAAACATCCAGCCTTAAAGATGTGAGTGGTAGTAACTTCACTATTTCTGATCGCAGAAATTCGCCGACCGGCGATATGTTTGCCAGCGTTCTCTCTGCGGGCCCGGATAACTTTAATGCGGCTGACGGCAGAAAATTATATGTAAAAGATTTTTTGTTGGTCGATCCGGCAAAATCATTTTCTGATCCGGATGCGGTGATGGCGGCGTTAAATGCGGCAATTGTTGCAAACAATACGGCGAATAATCGCACCCAGGCTCAAATTTCTTCACCAACCTCAACCGCTGCATCGTTCTTTGATATCTCAGAAGAAACTAACTCCCTGTATGGGCAGGTGAATTTTGAATACGGCATATTCCGTGGTAATGCCGGTTTGCGTTATCTGGAAACCAAGGTTAATTCGCGGGGCAACAGTGTCGTGAACGGTGTTGCCACACCGAATGTTGAAACGGGCAGTTATGACTTTGTGTTGCCACGTATAAACCTTGTGGCAGATGTGAGGGATGATGTCGTGGTTCGTGCGGGTTGGGGTAAAGATATTCGTCGCCCGGATTTTGATGACCTGTCTACGTCTGTCGCGTTTCAAACCAGTGAAAACCAGGCTGTTGCTATAGGTAATCCCGGGTTGGAACCGGAAGAAGTAACCTCATTTGATTTGTCGGCAGAATGGTATTTTGCGCCTTCCAGCGTATTAAGTGCCGGTATTTTTCACAAAGTCCGCACCGGTTTGCATGTGACTCAAACACAGGATGCTTATTCCGAGCCGGGCACTGGTTATCGTGATACTACTGCGCCCTGTGAAGCGGGTGGTATTTGGAACCCTATTGCTGTCCGTAATACCTTGGCGCCGCCAGAAGAAAATGGTCTACAAGGTATTTGTGTGCCTACCTCGTCAAAAGTAAATGGCGCAGGAGAGACCACGCAAAAAGGGATCGAGCTTGCTTTTCAATACGATCTTTCCGAGTTTGAAGATACGTTGGGTTGGGCCTCCGGTTTTGGTTTTATCACCAACTATACCTTCCAGGAATTCTCGGGCGGTGATACCTACCAAACGCCAACAAGTCGTGCTGATCAGGTATTTACCTTGTTAGGTCATCCGGATGTCACCTTGCGCGCGGCACTGCTTAACCTTTCTGAGAACGCCTATAACATTACCGCGTTCTACGAAAAGTACGATATTTCTGCGCGTATCCGTTACACCTGGCGCGATGCCTTCAGTACCAACAATTACGGCAGTGGTAGTGATCCTTGGGGTTTCTACGCTATTCAGGAAGCCAGAGGACAGCTCAATGCCAGTATCAATTACGATGTAACTGAAGCATTGAATATTGGTGTGGAAGCTATCAATTTGCTGCGCTCGGATACCCGACAATCTTGTGTGAATGAAGGTGGGTTGTTGTGTTTCCAAGGCCTCACGGATCGTCGTGTGACCTTCGGTGCAACCTACAAATTTTAATTGGCGCACTAATACCAACATTGAAAGCCGAGAATTTATTCCCGGCTTTTTTTATCGAATAATTTTTCCAGTTTACTTCAGGAGCTGTGATGGACATGAAGGGTAAGGTATTCATCGTGGCGGGCGGTGGGCGCGACATTGGGCGTTCATGTGCCTTGGCTTTGGCGAAGCGTGGTGCCAGCATTTTATTAACCTATCACGCCAGTGCCGATGCGGCGCATGAGGTTGTGGCAGAAATAGAGCGTAGTGGAGCAAAAGCAGTTGCCCTTAAGGCAGACCTTACACAAGAGTCTGAAGCAAATGGTGTTGTGGCTGCTGCTATAAATGCTTTTGGGCATATTAATGGTTTGGTGCATGTGTCAGGTGGTTTGATTGAGCGCATTACTATTGATGCTATGCCGCTACAGCATTGGCGCAAGGTGATGGATGTTAATCTAACATCACTGTTTATGATGGTGCGCGCCACCATACCGCACTTAAATGCGGGCGATAGTATTGTTACCTTTGCCTCGCAAGCAGGGCGCGATGGTGGCGGTAGTGGTGCGGTGGCTTACGCCACATCCAAAGGTGCGATCATGTCTTTCACGCGCGGCCTGGCCAAAGAATTGGGTGCAAAAAATATCCGTGTTAACAGTGTTTGCCCTGGCATGATCAGCACCGGATTCCACGATCAATTTACCCAGAGCGATGTGCGTTCCAAAGTTGCGGCTGCAACGGCGTTAAAGCGTGAAGGCACTGCTGATGAAGTGGGGCAGTTGGTGGCATTTTTAATGTCTCGCGAAGCCTCATTCATGACCGGAAATTGTATTGATATTAATGGCGGTTTGTTGTTCTCGTAATTTTGCTTTTGCAGTTTTTTAAATACACGTCCATACAACAACGCCAGTCAGATTAACTGACTGGCGTTGTTGTATGGACGTTGTATTTTTAACGCAAGGTGAGAGTGCTGCGTGGATTAATTGCGTGCTTGCGCCAAATAATCCAACGAGTATCTGCCTCTGTATTCTGAGGTCTTGCGGCGTATTTCATCCAGTGCGCGCTGTTCGCTGGCATCGAACAACGAATTTATCAAGCGATTGAAGTGAAAGTGCATGGCTGCCCGCGCGGCATTTCCATCGTGCATCTTAAGTGCGTTGTAAATCGCTGTATGCTCTTCCATGCGCTTGTGAGCGCTTTGGTTACAAACACCTTTGTAGGCTTCGATAATGTCTTCATTGGTGCTGCGCAGATGCCAGAGCTTTTCTACTGCCACCAGGATGGCATTGTTGCGTGTCGCCTTGGAAATAATTAAATGGAACTGCTCGTCGGCATCCTCGGCGTTGGCTTCGTTTTCCATATCCACCAATGTTTGGTGCAGTGCAGCCAGTTCTTCTTCGGTAATCGTAGTGGCTGCCAGTGCAGCGGCTTCGCCTTCCACCAGTGCGCGTGCTTGAGTGAGTTCAAACGCACTGATTTTCACAGCACTTTTTTCTGCAGACTGATTTTCTGCCACATAGATGCCTGAACCAGTTTTTACTTCCACGCGTTCGCGAACTTCCAACGCAATAATGGCTTCGCGGATAGTTGGTCGGCTTACGCCGTAATTGTCCGCAAGCTCACGTTCTGGCGGAAGCCTGCTGCCCGGAGGGTAAATACCGCTATCAATCAAATGTTCAATTTTTTCAACGATGCGCCAAAACAAGCGACGGTTTTTCATTTTTATCCCCATTGGTACGCGCCCGACTGCGTTAACGCTTCAAGCATAACTCAAAGATCAGATAATTGGCAAAGCCAGTGGCTAAAAGGCTGCCATCTTTTTCGTGAGCTTTATCTTGGCTTCTTATGTTGTTTTGGTAATGCCAATTTATCATTTTTGGCAGCTATCTTTTGTGTTATTGGTCAAATTATTATTGACATACAGGTCTTAACTGTTAATATTTTGTGGTCAGTCACAATAATAGATACCAAGGCAATGCCATGACCGTACAGCCATCGTTAAAGCGCAACAAATTTGCAGGTTCAGTGGCAAACCGCATTGCCACCATTGTTGTTGGTCGCGTTTGGGCCCCAATCGCTATTTCAATTCTTCTTTCTTCTATCCGTCGTTGCTATTGCTCGTGGAAGTTGGGCGAAACACCCACCTTATAGCGGTGCGTGTTTTGCCATTTTTAATTGGGTGTTGTTACACAATTTGTTGGGGTGATACCAATGCAGTGGTTTGGAAAAGCGTCTAGCGTTTTATTGATGGGTTTGTTGCTGAGTAGCAATCTCTTAGCCAAGGATATTGTGGTCGAAAATCAACAAGCATTTGCATCTGCATTGAAAACAGTTGTGCCGGGCGACGCGATAGTCTTAAAAAATGGTGTATGGTCAGACTTTGAAATTGGTTTTTTTGCTGAAGGCAATGCTCTAAAGCCCATAACTCTCCGCGCTGAAACCCCGGGTAAGGTCATTATCTCTGGTCTATCTAATTTGCGCCTTGCGGGAAATTATTTGGTAGTAGAGGGGTTGGTGTTTAAAAATGGTTATACCCCAACCGGGGAAGTGATTTCATTCAAGCGTGACGATGAACATCTGGCCAATTATTCTCGCGTCACTCAAGTTGTAATTGATAGCTTTAATAATCCGGATCGCGATTCGTCAGATTATTGGGTGGCTCTCTACGGTAAACATAATCGCGTTGATCATAGTTACTTGGCAGGCAAGCGCAATTTGGGTGTGACTATGGCTGTGCGTTTGGATGGCGTTGCCAATCAACAGAATTATCATCAAATTGATCATAATTATTTTGGCCCTCGCCCCATTCTTGGCTCCAATGGTGGTGAAACATTGCGAGTGGGCACCAGCACCTATTCGCTTACAGATTCGCATACGCTCATAGAAAACAATTATTTTGATCGCTGTAACGGCGAGGTGGAAATTGTTTCCATTAAGTCCGGTAAAAATATTGTTCGCAATAATGTTTTTTATGAGGGGCGTGGAGCCCTGACGCTACGCCATGGCAATGGTAATGTGGTGGAAGGTAATGTGTTTTTCGGTAATGGTGCTGAGCATACAGGTGGCATTCGGGTAATTAATAGCGATCAAATAGTGCGAAACAACTATTTGGAAGGCTTGACTGGAACCCGTTTTGGCAGTGGTTTTGCGGTGATGAATGGCACAGTTGGTGCCTCGGTCAGTCGCTATAGCCAAGTGGTTAATGCAACTATTGAAAATAATACTTTTATCAATGTCGATAATATCCAATTGGGTGCGGGCAGCGATGCAGAACGAAATGCGCCACCAGTAAATAGCCGGATGCAACGGAATTTGGTCTTCAGTGAATCAAACGCTGATGTGTTCAAGATCTTTGATGACATGAGTGGAATTGCCTTTGCGGACAACGTCTTGCACAAGGTGAAGAATCCCAATCTACAAACGGGCTTCAGCGCGAAAACCCTGACAATGAAACGCAATGCTGCCGGTTTATTAATGCCACAGGGCGATGCGTATAAACATATCGGTGTTGCTGCATCCTTAAAACCTATAAAAAAATCAGAGGTAGGCCCGCACTGGTACGAGAAGAATGTGGCTCAGGTTGAGTTTGATTCGGGTAAAACGATTAGTGTCGATGCCAATGCAGAGGATTCATTGTCCCATGCCATTGCGGCGGCTGAGTCGGGCGATCAGTTAGTCCTGGCTCCCGGTCAATATAAAATTACCAAGCTGCTGGCAATTAATAAGGTGTTGAGCATCCGCGCTAAACAAGCGGGAAAGGTTGTTTTATTGCCTGAGCGAACCACCTTATTTGAAATACAAAATGGCGGCTCTTTAAAACTGCACAATGTGACTATTGATGGTAGCAAAAGCCCGGATTTGGCAGGCAATATTCTGATTCGCACACTCAAAAGCGGTATGTATATCAGCTATCGTTTAATCGTTGACAATGTCCGGGTAGAAAATCTAAACGTTAATCACTCGCATCACTTTTTAGAGGCTGGCAGTCGCAGTCTTGCAGAAAATATCCAGATTATGAATTCCAGCTTTAATAACATCACTGGCGACCTGTTGCGATTGGATAAAGAGACGGATGATTTGGGTAATTACAACGCTGAAACCCTGGTGATGGATAAGAATCGCTTTACGAATATCGAAGGTGCATTAATCAGTCTGTATCGTGGTGGCACCGATGAAAGTACCTTTGGCCCCCATTTATTGTTCAGACACAACCATGTTGAAAATGTGGGGCAGGGTAAGCGCAATAAACGCAGCGCATCACTGTATTTACATGGTGTGCAATACACCCGGATTGCCAACAACCATATCAAGAATGCGGCAGGCATTGTGATTGAGCATACCGTGGGTGATCCTGATACTGAAATCCGCGCAAACAGATTTACCAAGGTGCCCGCATTGCGGGTGGCGGAGCTTCACACCAAGGGCGAGTCCAGTGTGAAGTATGTAGATAATCGTGAAGACTGATCTTTATACACAATGATTAACTGACTCAATAGTTGAATAATCTGGATTTTCCTATGAATAAAGCAATGATAACGATGAATAAAAGCCTGCTTTCTGCAATAAGTGTAATAGTGATTTTTATCTGCAATAGTTTCGGCACTGCTGTAGCGGCTGAACAGCAAGCAGTAAAACAACATCCCTCGCTGGTCATTACTGCTCAGGACGTAGTTGACATGCGTTCTGAAATTGCACGCGATGGTCGCTTTAAAAAAGAATTTCAGGATAAAAAATCACAGCTTGATAGTAAGCTGGCACTGCCCAAACAAGTACCTGTGCCGCGTGATTCCGGTGGTGGTTTTACCCATGAGGTACATAAGAATAATGCGCAGAGCATGTACGATGCAGCAATAATTTATCAATTAACGGGGGAGGCAAAATACGCAAACTATGTGCGCGATATGTTATTCCTCTATGCCGATATGTACCCCGGGTTACCCTTGCACCCGCAACGTAAAACTGATTCAGTGATTTCGGCAGGAAAGTTGTTTTGGCAGAACCTGAATGAATCTGTGTGGCTGGTTTATGTTATCCAGGCTTACGACGCAATATTGCCAGCATTAACGACCAGTGAACGTAAAACCATTGAAACGGGCATACTGCGCCCGGTGGCATTATTTTTATCTGAAGGATCGCCCCATACATTTAATACCATTCACAATCATGCGACCTGGGCTACTTGTGCAGTAGGTATGACAGGCTATGTACTCAATGAACCGCAGTGGGTGGAACAGGCACTCTATGGTTCTGATAAATCCGGTAAAGGTGGTTTTCTTCGCCAGTTGGATGAATTATTTTCACCCCAGGGTTACTACAATGAGGGCCCTTATTACCAGCGTTATGCCTTGCTGCCATTTGTCACCTTCGCAAAAGCAATAGCGGTAAATGAACCGCAACGCAATATATTTTCCTATCGTGATGGCATTGTTTTAAAAGCCGTTAACACCACCATCCAACTGAGCTATAACAATTTATTTTTGCCGATCAATGATGCGATCAAGGACAAAGGCCTGAATACCATTGAGCTGGTAAATGGTGTTGCCATTGCTTACTCGGTAACAAAGGATACCGGTTTACTATCAATTGCCAAACAGCAGGATAAGGTGATTCTGACTGGTGACGGCCTGCGTATTGCACAGGCATTGGATCAGCATTTGGAGCAGCCTTACCCGTTTACCTCCATGGTGTTTCAGGATGGCGCCAAGGGTGATGAAGGTGGCCTTGTTGTTATGCGCGAGAAAGATCAAGCACTGGTATTCAAAGCTACCGCCCAAGGTATGGGACATGGCCATTTTGATAAATTGAATTGGCTCTTTTATGACAAAGGCGCGGAAATTATTTCTGATTATGGTTCGGCGCGTTTTCTAAATGTGGAAGCAAAATTTGGCGGCCGCTATTTACCGGAAAATGACACCTATGCCAGTCAAACCATTGCACATAACACCCTGGTAGTTGATGAGACTAGTCATTTTAATGGCGACACCAGTATTGGAAATGAAAACCATCCAGACCTGCTTTATTTCGCAAATAAGGACGGGCTAAAAATTTCGGCAGCGCGTGTGGACAATGCCTATTCGGATGTCGAGTTTGTGCGCACCATGGCCCAGATCCATCACAAGCAATTAGCCCACCCGGTGGTATTGGATGTCTTGACGGTGCACTCAAACAACGTACATCAACTGGATTTGCCATTGCACTATAAAGGGCATTTGATGGATACCAATGTGGCGCTGGATACGGCAACGCAACGCTTGGCTCCTTTGGGCAAAAAAAATGGCTATGAACATTTATGGTTGAAGGCAACCGCCAAAGCAGCTATGCCTGTGAGTCAAATTACCTGGTTACATGATAATGGTCGTTTTTATTCGCTGAGCACAATTAGCCGTGCGGATATGAAAATACTGTTCACTCAAATAGGTGCCAATGACCCGCTATTCAATTTACGCACTGAAAATGCATTTATATTACGGATTCCCAGTGCAAAGCAGGCCGCATTTGTGAGTGTGCTTGAACCTCACGGTGAATATAACCCGGTGAGCGAATTAACCTTTACTGCCAATAGCCAGGTAAAAAATATTACTCACCAGCAAGTGGGCGATATAGATCAGGTGAGCCTTGAATTTATCAATGGGCCTAAACTACTTTTGTTATTAAACAATGCAAAGGCATTTGATGAGAAAAAACTCAACAAGGTGAAGATTGGTGGAAAGCAATATTCATTTCGTGGACGTTTCCACCTGATAGACCTGACAGACAACTAAAAAATACAAACCATTAAGTGCCACTACACGAGGTATTTTTATGACGACGAGTAAAGACTTTATATTCAGTGATGAAACACCGAAAGTCGATTTAGGTGGTGGCATGGTTCGCCAGGTTCTGGGTTATAACCAGGAGCTTATGGTGGTGAAAGTATGGTTTGCCGCGGGTACAGAAGGCTATGTGCACAGTCATGTTCACTCGCAGGTTGCCTACATTGCCAAGGGCGTTTTTGATGTAAACCTTGGTGGTGTTATTAAGCGTATGAAAGAGGGCGACAGCTTTTTTGTCGCACCTTATGTTGAGCACGGTGCAGTGTGTATTGAAGAAGGTATTTTGATTGATACGTTTAGTCCCTGTCGTGAAGATTTTTTAGAGGCTAAGGTATGAGTCATAAAACTGTAAAAGGTCTGCGCTGGCTGGTTATTACCTTGGTAGGTATTGCCACCGTCATAAATTATATCGACCGTACAGCGCTCTCTGTGATGTGGCCGGGTATTGCCGAGGAGTTAGGTCTTGGTAAGCAGGATTACGCCAACATCATTACCGTCTTTATGATTTCTTATGCGATTGGTCAATCCTTGTTTGGCAAAATCTTTGATGCCTTGGGAACGCGCATTGGTTTTCTGTTATCGATTGTTGTTTGGTCTATTTCTATTGCGCTGCATGCGGTTGCCAGTTCGGTGATGAGCTTCAGTGTATTTCGCTTTTTCCTGGGCTTGGGGAAGCGGGTAACTGGCCAGGTGCAACCAAGGCCAATGCCGAGTGGTTTCCCGTACGTGAGCGCGCTTTGGCGCAAGGGATATTTGGTGCGGGAGCTTCCATGGGCTCCATTATTGCACCGCCCTTAATTGCGTTCATGTATGCTTTTCTCGGTTGGAAGGCAACCTTCCTGGTCATTGGCGGGCTTGGTTTCTTATGGGTTATTCCCTGGTTAATTGTGTATAAATCTTCACCAGATTCTCACCCCTGGATCACGCCGGAAGAGCGCGAATATATTTTATCGGGGCAGCGGGTAGCTGAATCGGCAGAGCAGGAATATGTTCCGGGGTGGTTGGATTTATTAAAACATCGCCAAAGCTGGGGTGTGATTGCGGCGCGTTTTTTTATCGACCCGATTTGGTGGTTGTTTGTGGCTTGGTTGCCGTTGTACCTGAATGAGAAATTTGGTTTTGATGTAAAGCAAATCGGTATTTTTGCATGGGTGCCTTATGTCGGTGCTGCTATTGGCGCCTTGTTTGGCGGGTGGCTGGCCGGGCAATTAATAAAACGCAGTTGGTCAGTCAATAAAGCGCGTAAAACAGTGATCACTTTGAGTTGTGTGATTATGTTGCCTGCACTGATTTTAACCTCCATGGCGAATACTCCATTGCTGGCGGTGTTATTGATTGCCGTTATTTTGTTCGGCTTTCAGGCGGCGATTAGTAATATTCAAACCATGCCCAGTGATTTTTTCTCGGGTAAAAGTGTAGGTTCATTGGCGGGTATGAGTGGAACCTCGGCAGTACTGAGTGTGATTATCAGTATTCAGTTGGTGCCTATGTTGACGGCGGGTGGTAATTACGGCCCGTTTTTTGTGTTGGGTGCGGTATTAGTACCCCTGGTGTTGGCCTCTATATTTTTGGCTGGGCGCATTGAGCCTGTGGCAAAACCCCAGAGTAAATAACCTGCGAATTCATGTGTGACGAAAGAGTTGTTATGAGCCAGATATTTTTAATGGGCGAATGTATGGCGGAGTTGCAAGAAGTGGCTCCTGGTCATTTGCGCCAGTCCTTCGCAGGTGATTTTTATAATACGGCGGTGTATTTAAAGCGTGCATTTCCTCATATAGATGCATGCCTGTTAACAGCAGTGGGTAATGACAAGCTGAGTGATGCCATGCTAGCGCATTGCGAGCAAGAGCGGTTAGATTGTTCGTCCGTTCTGCGTTCGCCAGAGCGTATTCCCGGGCTTTATTGGATTAATACCGATGCTCAGGGAGAGCGTACATTTACTTACTGGCGCGATAACTCTGCCGCACGGCAGTTGATGTCATTAATGGATGAGGCGGTGCGCGAGCGCTTAACCCATGCTGATTGGTTTTTCTTTTCGGGTATTTCGCTCGCCGTTATAGAGCCTCAGGATCGCCCCTTATTGTGGGCACTGCTGGCAGATTTAAAACACGCGGGTGTAAAAATTGCCTTTGATCCTAATTATCGCGCGCGCTTGTGGCCGGATGCTGATGTGGCTAAACAACATTTTGAACAGGCGTTTGGATTGTGCGATTTGTTATTGCCAGGAGTAGATGATTTTATCCAACTCTATGGCGTGAAAGATGCCGCACAAATCCGCACTTTATTAAACCCATTCCACATTACAGAAGTGGTATTAAAAAATGGCCCGGCAGAGATCTGCTATATCGCTGGTGACTTGATGGAGACCTATCCGGTGACACCGGCAGTCAATGTGGTGGATACCACTTCTGCTGGCGATTCGTTCAATGGTGTTTTTCTTGGCGCACGACTGTCGGGAATGCCCGTGGTCACAGCTATTGAATGGGCAGCAGCTACGGCAGGTTTGGTAATCCAGCATCCGGGAGCCATTATTCCCGCAGAGATTTTTAACCATTTCTGGGAGAGCATGGCCAAGTGAGCCGCTGATTTTTTAGTGGCTATGTCTCGTTAAAAAAATCGCCAGCGCTATTCGCAAAAAAATTCAGGTAATAGATGAGTCCAGTCGTGCATTGCACTGCTGCGGATAACTATTGCCTGTTATATGGAACCAAATAAGTATTCGGTTAATACCAGGAAGAAACAGATGAATGCTCAACTGCAAAAACCAAAACCCATCGTCATTGCTAATTGGAAGCTCAATGGCGGTATAGATCTGATTTGTACATCAGTCGCATCATTTATCGGTAAGCATTTTGATGCACAAATCGCAATTTGTCCTCCCTATATTTATATGCGTGACATGCTGACATTCCTGCAGCATTCAGAAATTAGTATTGGCAGCCAGAATGTCAGCAAATTTGAATCGGGTGCTTATACCGGAGAGACATCTGCACAAATGCTAAAGCAGGCAGGTTGCAAATTGTGTTTGATTGGTCATTCAGAGCGGCGCGCTATGTTTGGCGAAAGTAATCTCAGCTGCCAAATTAAAGTATGCCGCGCTTAATCATGGCTTATTGCCCGTGTTATGTATTGGTGAAAACCTGGAAGAGCGCGATGCAAATATTACTAAAGCGGTTATTTTTCGCCAGCTCAGTGAAGGTTTGCACAATATTAATCTGGAAGGGAAAGAGTTATGTATCGCCTACGAACCTGTGTGGGCAATTGGCACAGGGCTTTCCGCAACACCTGCTATGGCACAGAAGATACATCAGTTTATTCGTCGCGAATTGGCTGTGTTATTGGGTAAAGAAACTGCTGGGCGAATCCGATTGTTATATGGCGGCAGTGTCAATAAAACCAATGCAAGGGAATTGTTGGCACAAGCGGATATCGATGGCTTGTTGGTAGGTGGTGCCAGCCTTGATCCCGGCCATTTTTTAGCAATTTGCCAATTGGCATCTGAGCAGGCAATGCTGAAACAACATGCCGTTGTAACAGAGAAACAAGCTGCGGTCTCACACTAATCGGAGCAGATAAAGATCATGAATAATCTTGTAAGTGTAGTCCCCGCCGGTGTCGCAACCGGTGATCAGGTACAAATGTTATTTCGCATGGCAAAACAACAGGGATTTGCTTATCCCGCTGTGAATGTGGTGGGCACAAACTCTATTAATGCCACATTGGAGGCGGCCCAAAAAATTAATTCCCCGGTGATAGTGCAGTTATCCCAAGGTGGTTCCGCCTTTTTTTCAGGTAAGGGGTTGTCATTGCCAGGGCTGCAAAATTCGGTATTGGGTGCGGTGGCCGCTGCAAAATATGTGCATTGCGTTGCAGAAGCCTATGGCGTGCCTGTTATTTTGCATACGGATCATGCCGCGAAAAAATTACTGCCGTGGATCGACGGTTTGCTTGACGCCGGTGAACAATTTTTTACTGAAACCGGAAAACCGTTATTCAGTTCCCATATGCTGGATTTGTCGGATGAGTCGCTGGAACACAATATCGATATTTGCGCGGGCTATTTAACCCGTATGCACAAATTGGGTATGACGCTGGAAATTGAACTCGGGTGCACTGGTGGTGAAGAAGATGGCGTAGATAACTCCGCCATAGACAGCTCCGCGCTCTATACCCAACCCGAGGATGTAGCCTATGCCTATGAGCGCTTGAGTGCAATTAGCCCGCGGTTCACCATCGCCGCGTCCTTCGGCAATGTGCATGGTGTTTATAAACCCGGCAATGTAAAGCTAAGGCCGGAAATCCTTAAAAACTCACAAGCCTATGTGAGTGAAAAATGTAATTTGCCACACAACAGTTTGGATTTTGTTTTTCATGGTGGTTCCGGTTCTGACCCTGCAGAAATCACCGAGTCCATTACTTACGGTGTCGTTAAGATGAATATTGATACCGATACCCAATGGGCAGCATGGCAGGGGGTGATGGATTACTACAAGACGAATCAGGATTACTTACAAAGCCAAATTGGCAACCCTGGTGGCGCCGATGCCCCCAATAAAAAATATTACGATCCACGGGTGTGGTTGCGTAGCCTTGAAGAGAGCATGGTGTCGCGGTTGCAGCAATCTTTCCGCGATTTGAACTGTGTTAATCGCTACAGCTAAACGGTTATGAGTAATCCCATGAATCAATATTTCACAAGGTATATGCCCATGCGTGATTTGCAAAACTGCTTCAACCAGGATGCTGTTGCTGTGGAGCTGCAGAGTGTTATTACCAACCTGCTGGATGTGACCAAAGAGATCGCTCTGGCCGTTCGTCAGGCGGCCTTGGCCGGCGTTTTGGGGGCGGTGCAGGTTCAAAATGTACAGGGTGAAACGCAAAAAAAATTGGATGTGATCGCCAACGATTTATTGAAAGCTGCCTTAAAGAAAAATATTCATGTGCGTGCACTGGCTTCCGAAGAGGATGAGCATGTGATTGCCTTGCACAATTCAGGGCGATATGTCGTTGCATTTGATCCGTTGGATGGCTCATCGAATATAGATGTGAATGGCCAGGTGGGTACTATTTTCACTGTCTATCCTGCATTGGATAATGTTGCAGCAGATAGCCCCTCGCAATTTTTTCAGCAGGGGAAAAATCAGCTGTGCGCAGGTTATGTGCTTTATGGTCCATCAACAGCGCTGGTGTTAACCAATGGTGGCCCGACACGCTGCTTTACGCTTGACTCCCATCACAATGAATTCGTATTAACAAATGCAAAATTGCAGGTGCCACAAAACACTGAAGAATTTTCCATCAATATGGCAAACCAGCGTTTTTGGAGTGATAACTTCAAACGCTATATTGCAGATTTATTGGCCGGTGAAACCGGTGTGCGCGGCAAGCGCTTTACGATGCGGTGGAATGCCGCTATGGTGGGTGATGTGCACCGGGTGTTAACTCGCGGTGGTATTTTTATGTACCCGAATGATAGCCGTCACCCGCGCCAACCTGCTAAATTGCGCCTGCTTTATGAAGCCAACCCTATGGCCATGTTGGTTGAAAATGCCGGTGGAAAAGCATGCAGTGAAGCCACCAATAAAATCCAGCGCATTTTGGATATAGTGCCTGACGCATTGCATCAGCGTGTGTCTGTGATTCTGGGGGCGGCTAATGAAGTGGATATTTGTATCGTGTATTTGTTCAAGCGCGATCAGGTGGACGAGTCGGTTTTGATTGAGAATGAAGAAGCCTATTAGTGAAGCCGTCTGCTCATGAATTCATCTCTTTATTAGCGCGGAAACGACAGAGATAAATAGCAATGATTGTAGATTCTCATGTACATATTTGGGCGCCTCATTGCGCCGATCGCCCTTGGCCTAATCCTCAAACGGCAAAACCACACAAGGCTTATCCGGGGATTAGTGAGCATGGCATGAGCAAGCAGATGCTGGTGGCAGCGATGGATATCGCCGGTGTAGGTCGCGCTATTTTAATTCCACCATCGTGGGAAGGACATTACAACGATTTGGCTCTGGATGCAGTGCAATCCTATCCTGAGCGTTTTGCGGTCATGGGGCGTATTTTTTTAGAAGAACCTATGCCTGAAGCGCAGTTCAATCTGTGGCGACAGCAGCAGGGAATAGTGGGAGTACGCTGTATTTTTCACAGCCCGCGCTACCAACAATTATTGTGTGATGGTGCATTTGATTGGTTTTGGCAAATCGCTGCAAGCAACAAGGTGCCTGTTACCCTGATGATGCCCGGTTTAAAAAATGCGGCACTCATCATCGAACACCTGTTAAAAACATTCCCGGAATTAAAACTCTCATTGGATCATGTGAATATTCAGGGTGCTGATAAAGATCAGGTCGCTACGCAAGTCAAACAATTTTCTGCCTTGGCGCATTATGACAATTTCGCCATAAAGGCCAGTGCTGTGCCCAGTTGGTCGCAAGAGTCTTTTCCATTTAAAGATACCCATGACCATCTAAAGCGCTTGTTCGATGCTTTTGGGCCGCAGCGCACGTTTTGGGGCAGTGATTTCACCCGGCTGGATATTGATTATCGCCGCGCCGTTTGCCAATTCACTGAAGCAATGAATTGGCTCGACGGGCGTGATCTGGAATGGGTCATGGGACGTGGTGTTTGCGAATGGCTGGGCTGGCCTATTAACGCATAAGCTGCACTCAGCCATTTTTACGATGGACTATTCACTACAAATCCAATAATACCCACCACCAAAAACAATCCCCAGGACAGTGCCAATAACACCCATGGCAAGCGGGGATTGGTTTGTGTTGTTGCACTTTCTTCTTTTACCTCATCCGATTTTTGTTGTGTTAATTGATTGGATAATTGCTTTACTTTTTTTACCCGTTTATCCAGCTCCCGTGTTTTTTCACTTTGCTGACGCAAAAACATTTCCATGCCGCGTTGAATACCATTGGCAATGGCTTTGGTTTCAACCGGTGTTTGGCCTTCAATTTTTATGCTGTTGGCAATTTTCTGTGCGTCGGCGCGAATATCGCGCGCGTCTTTTTTCTGTTTGGTTTTGGGTGGGGCGGTGTGTGCGGCTTGGGTCATAAGAGCTACTCAGGTGTGTGGAGCCTATCCGGCGATTCTGGCTATCTGTGCGCAGGATAAAGGAGTTTTACGCCATTTTGTTGGTTCGCCATGAGTGTAGAGTCATGGCTATGGCTTCGTCATTAGTGTTTTTCATAGGTAAAATAAATTTTGTTTGTGAGTTGCATCCCATAATGCATTTTTTGTCATCCAAAACCTCATGGCAGGAGCTGATCCAAGTTTCATCCTGTTGTTTAGTGACTAGCATATGGTGCTGCTGACTATTTTGTGATCTGTTCGGTCGCAGTAGGTAGTTCAAGGCAGATCCTCCCGGCCAGTGGCGAGTCTGCCCTGTGCCGGGTCAATAACGGATAACAAACAGGAGCATAACTTGATGAAACTTTCACGATTGAAATTATGGGGCGTTGCCGCGCTCTTGGGGATGGGGCTTATGGCATCCCAAGCACAGAGCGCCAGTTGCCGGTATGTGGTAACCAATAGCTGGGGCAGCGGTGCTACCGCGAATATCGAAATCACTAATACCGGCTCCACGGTGTTGAATGGGTGGAGTGTGAATTGGAGTTATATCAACAACCGCATCACCAATAGTTGGAATGCCAACCTGAGTGGCTCCAACCCTTACAGCGCGTCCAACCTGAGTTGGAATAGTAGTTTGCAGCCAGGGCAAACCATCACGTTCGGGATGCAAGTGAATGCCAATGGTGCCATAGAAACACCCGTGGTGACCGGGGCGATTTGTGGTTCATCCACTCCGTCCAGTGTGAGTTCTTCCAGTCGCCCATCAAGCCTGAGTTCGTCATCGCGATCATCCAGCAGTGTGAGTGTGACTAGTCCATCGTCCAGCTCCAGAAGCAGTTCATCGTTCAGTAGTTCATCGCTGAGTTGTCCGCAGGGCAATAGTTGGCCGGACTGCCCACCATCTACCTGGAGTGATGCCTATTGTGCCTTGATTGGCCCACCCATCTGTGTGAGAAGTTCATCCAGTCGCTCCAGTAGTTCCAGCAGCTCAGTGAGTTCCGGTGTAACCAGTGTGGAGCTGACGCGCTCAATGGGGATTGGATGGAACGTCGGAAATTCACTGGATGCCGTTGGCGGTGAAACCAATTGGGGCAATCCATTAATTACCCAGCAACTGATTAACTCTGTGAAAGCGGCTGGATTCAAAACGATTCGTTTACCAGTGGCCTGGAGTAAATTTTCTGACGCGCAAAATTTTGTGATTCAAACGGCGTGGATGGATCGGGTAGAGCAGGTGGTGAATTACGCACTCAATGCAGATATGTATGTGGTGATGAATATTCACTGGGATGGCGGTTGGATGCAACCTACCTATGCGCAACAAAACTACGTGAATAATCGCCTTACTATTATGTGGACGCAAATTGCCAACCGCTTTAAAAATTATGATGACCGTTTGTTGTTTGCGGGCACCAATGAAGTGATGGTCGATGGCGATTACGGCACCCCAACGGTTGAGTACTACACAGTACAAAATAGTTTTAACCAAACATTTGTGGATACAGTGCGTGCAACCGGCGGCAAAAATGCAACCCGTCATTTAGTGGTGCAGGGGTTTAATACCAATATCGATCACACGGTCAATTTTGCGGCGATTCCGGTGGATACAGTCAGTGATCGTTTAATGATGGAAGTGCATTATTACGATCCTTACAACTTCACCTTGAATACCAACAGCAACATCACCCAATGGGGTTCCATCGCCACTAACCCGAATGCCACCGAAACCTGGGCAAACGAAGCCTATACCAATGCACAATTCCAAAAAATGAAAACCCATTTTGTGGATCAAGGGGTTGGTGTGATTTTGGGTGAGTACGGTGTGGTGTCACGGTTGAATGTGTCGGGCCACGCTACTTATCGCAACTATTGGAACGAGTACATCACCAAGTCTGCTTATGATCGTGGTTTGGTGCCCATTTATTGGGACAACGGTTATTCCGGTGATGGCGGTTTTGCATTGTTTAATCGGAACACTGGTGCGCAACTTGAACCTGTGTTAATTCAAGCGATTGTAAAAGCAGATGATTAAATACGGAGTGGCATCAGCAATGGACTGCTAAGTTATTGAATCTTTTAATGAGGATATTGTGTGATTCGCACATGAGCGTGCGATGTAAAAACCGCAAGGCGATAGTGCCTTGCGGTTTTTTTATGGCTTGCCAACATGCACAATAATTTTTCCGTCTGCACGGCCTGATTCACTCAGGGCATGGGCTTTGGCTATATCTTCCAGTGCAAATTCAGCGGCGATAATCGGGCGCATTTTTCCTGCATCAACCAGCAGTGCCAATTCTTTTAAAACGGCGGCATCAGGTTCGATAAAAACAAAGGCGGAGCGCACAGCATGTTCAGCGGCTTTTGTCGCTGATGGTGGGCTGACAACCGATACCAAAATACCGCCCTGTTTGAGTACCGCCCAGGATTTTTCCTGTACTTCGCCACCAATAGTGTCAAACACTATGTCCATTTCATGCACTATGTGCTCGAACGCTTGAGTGCGATAGTCGATGACCTGATCGGCGCCCAGTGATTTCACCAGCGGAATATTTTTGCTTGAGGTGGTGGCGACAACATAGGCACCGAAGGCTTTTGCCAATTGCACTGCCAGCGAGCCAACACCACCGGAACCTGCGTGGATTAACACGCGATCCCCTGCTTTGATAGCAGCTGCTTTGACTAACACATCCCAAGCGGTAATGCCTGCCAGTGGCAATGATGCGGCGCAGGCATGGGAGATAGTTTTGGGTTTGAATGCAGCTTCACTTTCATCAATCGCAATGTATTCGGCGTAGCTGCCATCGCGCAGAATATTAGGACGGGAATAAACCGCATCGCCAATGTTAAATCGGCTCACGTCTTTGCCTGTGGCCTCAACAATGCCGGATACATCCCAACCCAGAATGATTGGCAATTGGTAGTGCAGCATCTCTTTGAGGTAACCGGCGCGAATCTTCCAATCCACGGGGTTTATCGAGCTGGCAATAACGCGCACTAATATGTCGCGATCGCCAAGTGTGGGCAGGGGAGCCTCCTCCAGCGTTAATACCTCTTGTCCGCCGTAGGCATGGATTCTGACTGCTTTCATGGTGTGCCTCGAATGGTAGCGATAACTATTGTCTGACCTTAGACGCTCGATGGGTTATATCAAGTCAAATGATGCAACCAAACCAATATTGTGTGCCGTGGCCGCCTAACCATTTTTGATCGCGTCTTTTTTGGCGAGCTTGTAAATGCCCAGACCTGCGATGGAAAGCACTACACCAACCCAACCAGTGGATGACCAGCCAAGCCCCAAATCAATGGCAAAGCCGCCCAGTAGGGCGCCAATCGCATTGGCAAAATTAAATGCAGAGTGATTGAGCGCTGCCGCTAGGGTTTGTGCCTTGCCGGCCACATCCATCAAGCGGATTTGCAGGGCAGGGCCGATGGCAACGACGGTGCCAATTAAAAACACATTGATACAGGCTATCCAGAGCACATGGGCTGTAAGTACAAATGCGCCGAGCACAATCGCAGACCAAATAAGGGTTACCCGAATAGCGCCCATTAAATTTTTGTCGGCCATGCGGGAGCCAAAGATATTGCCTGCAACCATCCCGGCGCCGAACAGTGCCAGCACAAAGGGCACGCCTGCCTCCGTGAGGCCTGCTAATGCCATGAGGCTGGGCTTGATATAGCTGAATACCGCAAACATACCGCCAAACCCAATGGCGCCAATTCCCAGGGTTAACCAAACCTGCTTATTAACCAGCGCGGCCAGCTCTGCCCAAGGGCTGGCGGATGCTTCTTTAGGGATAGCGGGAACCCAGAGATAAATCATCACTGCCGATAACAGCGCAATGCCGGCGACAAATACAAAGGCAAATTGCCATCCCAACCACTGTCCCAAGGCAGCGGCTAAAGGCACGCCGAGCAAGGTGGCTAACGACAGGCCGAGCATAGTCATGGCCACAGCCTGGGCGCGTTTGTGTACTGGCACCAATGAGGCGGCAACCAGCGCTGCTATCCCGAAATAGGTGCCGTGCGGGAAGCCACTTAAAAAACGCATCGCCATCATCCAGTGATAATCGCTGGAGAGGGCACTGGCCAAGTTGCCGAGGGTGAATAGCCCCATCAGTATAATAAGCATGAGGTTGCGAGCAATTTTGGCACCTAGCAGCGCCAATATGGGCGCACCAATCACTACACCCAAGGCATAAGCGCTGATGGTGTGACCGGCTTGGGGAATGCTAATCGATAGGTCTGCGGATACTTCCGGCAGCAAACCCATAATGACAAATTCACTGGTGCCTACGGCAAAACTGCCAACACCCATCGCAATCAGTGGACGAATCATGTCACTGCGCGATGTTACTACCGGCGGGGTATCGCCTTGGGCTACATCTAACATCAAAAAAACAACCTTGGGCGGGAACAGCGGGAGAGGGATGGAAACGCCGCGCATTTTACAAAATTGACGATATAAATGACAGTCGGCGAACCGGCGATGCCTCAATCAGTGGATGGTGCAGGAAGGGATAATGCTAGTAATACGGAGCATCGCATCAATCGTAGATGGATTTCTTTTTCCACTTGTCGTTTTCTTCATCAAATTGCCGCCATTCCTTGCTGGTAGTTTGATCGCCCGTTGCGGGTGCTTTTGCCGGAGCAGCTTCCCCTTCGCTGGCCGCTGCCTCTTTATTGACCTCTACTTTTTCTTGCAGTTTGGCCATTACTGCGTCCAATTGGGCTATTTGTTTATCAAACAGATGGCTGCCGTTATCCGCTGCCAGAGCCTTGCGGGCGAGGGCATAGTGATGAACTGCCAAGCGCAACTTGCCAATTTGCTGTGCCTGCCGCGCATTAAACACATGGCCATCTACCGTAATTTGCAGCATCAGGCGAGTAATCTGATCGGTATAGGCTTCGGTTTGTACCTGATTGATATTACGTAATGCGGCTTGTTGGGCAACGAACTTATTGAGTTCCTGCAGCAGTTGATTTGCTTCTTTGATCTGCTGGGGGTTATCCAGCCTGACCTTAACTTGTGGGGCATTCTCTTTTTGTGCTGCCAGCAAATTGGTGTAGAGATTGAGGTTTTCTGTATGTGTTTGGTCATTGGGTTCCAGGCGAGACAATTGCTCACAGCAGTCGATCAGTGCGCGGTAGAGAAGCCCGGTCAGATCATTGGATAGAAAGCCGCTCGGGAAGCCTGTGGCAAGGTCGCGGAAGGAATTACGCCGCGCACGCAGGGCGGTAATCAGCCGTTGGCGTTGCACGCGTTTTTTCTCAATGGAATGCGAAAGGAATAAATAGCCCGCCAATAAGATCAGGGAAAGGAAAATACCGGCGATTACATAGGCAGACATGATGGTTTAAGAACCTTATTGATTAATTGCTGGGCTAATTTATGCAGCAAGTATAGCACCGATAAAAATGGCATCAGAATTTGAATTGATGAGTCGGGCTGAGCGCGCTAAGTGCTTGTTTCCGCACTGATAAAAAAAGAATTAAAAGTGTTGACACCTGCGGCATCCATCCCTAGAATGCGCCCCACTTCTGACGCAGACGTTAACTTGAAAAAGAAAACAAAAGTGTTGGATGGTCCGGGGTCCCCTTCGTCTAGTGGCCTAGGACACCGCCCTTTCACGGCGGTAACAGGGGTTCGAGTCCCCTAGGGGACGCCACATAGCGGGAATAGCTCAGTTGGTAGAGCATAACCTTGCCAAGGTTAGGGTCGCGAGTTCGAGTCTCGTTTCCCGCTCCAACTTCCTTAATGGGAAGTTATGTAATAAGTTTTAAACTGTTAGTGAAGTGTATTTTATTGTTGTCGCCTGATGACGATTAAAATGTCCCCTTCGTCTAGTGGCCTAGGACACCGCCCTTTCACGGCGGTAACAGGGGTTCGAGTCCCCTAGGGGACGCCACATTTAGCGGGAATAGCTCAGTTGGTAGAGCATAACCTTGCCAAGGTTAGGGTCGCGAGTTCGAGTCTCGTTTCCCGCTCCAATTTCTCTCGTAGAAATTCTAAAGTTTAAAAATGTGCGTCTTGAATAATTATCTTGCTACTCCCTTCCGTTATAAAAATATCTATTTTTGATCATCAGATTATTCTCTTTCGTATTTTCCTGATTGTTTGGCTGGAATGTGTTTACATGGCGCAAGCGTGAATTGTGAGCGGTGTAATAGGTGCGTCCTTGCAATTCTTCTATTGATCTCTTTCAGTGCAGTCCCATGCGTGTAGCCCTTGCTTCTTTATAGCTAAACGGTAGTTGTTCCTGTTTTGCTGTTTCACGTAGCTCGTCCAGTTGTTGGAAAAAATGAATTTCTTCGTCGGGCATGTAATGCAGGCAATCACCGCCAAAAAACCACAGCAGGTCGCGGTACAGTAATGGCATCAGGTGAGGGTAGGAGCCTACGACGCGGCACATCAGTGTTTGCCCTTTATCCAACCAGTCTGTAGCTTGTGTATTGCTGGCCAGCTCATCCAGCGCCACTAAAAATGCCAGATCATCTTCGCTGGCATCGGTGAGTGTAAACGGTGGAAGTTGCTTGATTTGTGCGATAAACGCATTCAGTAACTCCAAATGACATATGTAATACTCTTTATCATATTGGTTTTCTTCAGTGCTTGAAATCGACATACTTGGCCTCAAGTTGAGTTTTGATTTTTTGATCGTCCACTATTTCCGCGAGGGGTTATGACTCCGGCACTCTCAATCAGAAATTTGCGTAAAGTTTACAACGAAAAGTTTGAAGCGCTTAAGGGAATTTCACTGGATGTTATGCCTGGTGATTTTTTTGCAGTGCTGGGCCCCAATGGTGCAGGTAAGTCAACCACGATTGGCATTATTAGCTCATTGGTGCGTAAAACGGCAGGCACTGTCGAGGTGTTCGGTAAGAATATCGATACCGATTTTTCGGCGGCCAAAAAATATTTGGGTGTTGTTCCCCAGGAATTTAATTTCAGCATGTTTGAAAAAGTGCAGGATATAGTCCTGCAGCAAGCCGGGTACTACGGTATGAATCGTAGCCAGGCACTGCAACAAACCGAGCGCTACCTCAAGCAGTTGAGTTTGTGGGACAAGCGCGATACACCAGCGCGCATGTTGTCGGGCGGCATGAAGCGCCGTTTGATGATTGCTCGCGCATTGGTGCATGGCCCGCAATTATTAATTCTTGATGAGCCGACAGCAGGTGTTGATATAGAGTTGCGTCGCTCCATGTGGGATTTCTTGCGCGAGATTAATGCAGCAGGCACAACGATTATTTTGACCACCCACTACCTGGAAGAGGCGGAGAGTCTCTGTCGCAATGTGGCAATTATTGACCAGGGTGTGATTGTGAAAAACACCAGCGTTAAAAGTTTGTTGCAGCAGCTCAACAAAGAAGTTTTTGTGTTTGATGTGCAGGAAACCTTAACCGGATTACCCGTCATCGATGGGCATAGGGTGGCGCAGATTGATGAGCACTCGTTTGAGGTTGATGTTGAAAAAGGTCAATCGCTCAATGCGGTGTTTGAGCAATTAACGGCGCAACAATTTCGCATAGTGAGTATGCGCAATAAAGCTAATCGCCTGGAAGAGCTATTCGTTTCCATGGTTAACGCGAATAAAAGCGCGGCACCATCTGCAGTAAAAGAGGGGTAAGCATGACTATTCATGAGCAGTGGATTGCCTTTATGACAATCCTGCGCAAAGAGGTTAAACGTTTTACCCGTATCTGGGTGCAAACGCTGTTGCCACCAGCTATTACCATGATTTTGTATTTTGTGATTTTTGGTAAATTGATCGGGGCTCGTATTGGCGAGATGAGTGGTTTTAGCTACATTGATTTTGTTGCTCCCGGCCTGATTATGATGGCGGTAATTACCAACTCTTATGCCAATGTGTCCTCCTCGTTTTTTAGTGCAAAGTTCCAGCGCAGTGTAGAAGAAATTCTGGTGTCCCCTACGCCCAACTATGTCATTTTGCTGGGCTTTGTAATGGGTGGTGTCGCGCGTGGTATGGCCGTGGGCTTGATTGTCACGTTGATGTCATTGTGTTTTACCAGTTTGCAAGTGGAACACTGGTTTATCACGGTGTTTATTGTGTTGATGACATCCACGCTATTTTCATTGGCAGGCTTCATCAATGCCATTTATGCCAATACGTTTGATGATGTCTCTATTGTCCCCACTTTTATTTTGACGCCGCTCACTTATTTCGGTGGGGTATTTTACTCCATCAATTTGTTGCCGGGATTCTGGCAGCAGGTGTCAGTATTTAATCCGATTCTGCACATGGTGAATGCATTCCGTTACGGTATGTTGGGTATTACGGATGTGCATGTCGGTATGGCATTTGCCGGTTTAACGCTCTGCGTCGTAGTGTTGTTCGCAGTGGCATTGCATTTATTAAAAACGGGCAAGCGTTTGCGTGCCTGATTTATTTTCCGGGTGGTTCTATGGGTTTTAATCCGCTTGGGCAGCAGACTGAATATGTGTCAGTTTACTCGCCACAGTTGTTGTTCCCCATTGCTCGCGCTGAGTCGCGCAAATTATTGAATACAGTGGCGTCCTTGCCTTTTTCCGGTGTGGATATTTGGACCGGGTATGAGCTCTCCTGGCTTGACCCGAAAGGGAAGCCTGTTGTGGCGGTGGCAGAGTTTTTTATTCCCTGTGACAGCGAATTTATGATTGAGTCAAAATCATTCAAGCTGTACCTCAACTCGCTCAATCAGAGCCACTATCACAGTGCGGCGGAAGTGGAGGAATTGCTTGCCCGGGATTTATCTGCTGTGGCGCGTGCAATGGTGCGAGTGCAGTTGTATCCATTGTCATCCACGCAGTCGTCCCAGTGGCGCGCACAGCCGGCACATTTATTAAATACAGTGACGCTGGATGGCGTATTGCTCGATGACTTATCGGTCAGTATTGATAACTATCACCCAGATCCCAATTTGCTCACCACAGCGGATGCTATAGTTAGTGAGACCCTGGTGAGTCACCTGTTGAAAACCAATTGCCCCGTTACCGGGCAACCGGACTGGGCAAGCCTTGTGGTGCGTTACACTGGGAAGAAAATTGAGCATGACAGTTTGCTGCGCTACATTGTTTCCTTTCGCGAGCATCAGGATTTCCACGAGCATTGCGTAGAGCGGATCTTTAGCGATATAGCTGCGATTTGTAAGCCAACTCATCTGACTGTCTATGCTCGCTATACCCGGCGCGGTGGTTTGGATATCAACCCGTTCCGTAGCAGTCATGCGGCAGAGCAGCCGGAGTTGTTGCGTTTGATTCGCCAGTAAACTGTTGGGGAGGGGGTTTACGAAAAAACAGGGCGTGTGCAATACACGCCCTGTTTTTTTTATGTGTTGCGATTAGAGAATGACCTTGTCTTTAAGGCGACTGGCTGCTTTTTCCAGGGTTTCAATGACTTTTTGTTTGTCGTAATTGCGCACCTTATCCATATCCAGATACATCGAAAAGCCTTCTGCGCGGTCTTCAAAGTAACTCTGGTTTTTGCCCATCTCTTTACGCAAGTCGGCAACTTGATACACCTTCACTGGCATGGAAAAGCCTTTTACGGTGATCTCACCTTTATCGCGGCACATCACTGTATCTTTCACCAATGACCAGGTTTCATGGGAAATGAGGATTTCATCCGGCTCGGCGGCGGATTCCAATCTGCTCGCTAAATTCACTTGTGTGCCGAGTACGGTGTAATCCAGGTGATTGGATGTACCAAAGGTGCCCACGGTGCAATAACCGGTGTTGATGCCCATACGTACTTGCAAAGGTTTTTTGATGCCTTGATTAAACCATTCCACCTGCATGGATTTGATGCGCTTTTTCATGGCGATCGCCATGGAGACACAGCGCGTAGCATCATCTTTGACACCTTTGCTCGCACTATCACCAAACAGCACCATAATGCCGTCACCCATGAACTTATCGATAGTGCCGCCATAATGAGCGACGATTTTGGACATCTCGGTCAGGTAATGGTTAAGTAATTCGGTGAGGGCTTCTGCTTCGATTTCTTCGGAGAGTTGGCTGAAGTCTTTGATATCGGAAAAGAATACGCTGATGCGTTTGCGCTCTGCTTGTAAGTGTTTGTCGTCGCCGCGATTAATCGCTTGCCACACTGTAGGAGGCAAGTAGCGTGATAATTTGTATGCACGGATCTTGTGCCACTTCTGTTCATTCTCCAGCTTTTTTTGGCTGAGGATAAGTTTGTGTAACCGCTGGTGCATATACACCGCGTACACCAGGAAATAAGTAGCTACTCCAATCAGGCTGGCGGCACTGATTTGAATACTGCTGGATAGCATGAGTTGCGGGCTGTGTATGAATAGACTGAGCAGCACACCAACAGCGAAGGCGCTATTGTCTTCCAGCAATTTGCGCATTCCACCGCTGATCAGTGCATTGAATTGAATCATGGTCAGGAACATGATGCAGGGCAAAATACTGAAATCTGTCAGGCTCAATACCACCCCTATGAGCGCTGCATCGATATGGGACAACCAGCGGTTATTGCGCACTACTTGTTCAGGCAATTGTTTGCGGGTAAAAAAATAAGTGCCGTAGGCGTAGGTGAGCAGTAAGACTATAACGCCGATATATACCGGATTGGGTTTGTCCCAATTGACAAAGGAGGCGAGGGTACCGGAGGCGGCAAAACAAATAAGTGCGCGAAAGTAGTACTGTTGTATCGGGGTTTCAGTCTGCAAAGGTTCAGAGTCGATCTTACTGTTCATTGGGTTAAAGCCTTATTGTTTTGTGCAGTAAGGTCCTCCTTGCAGATTGAATTGCTCCCTAATGTCGCGGAGGAATTAAACGGTTTTTTTTCCAAAATGTCCACCTTGTTCGTGTGCCTGTTGATAGACCTATTTGTCATATTATTTGAGCTTTAATGCCAGGTACTTTTCTTCCAGCTCAGCATATTGTTTGCGCAATGCAATAATTTCGCCATTGAGCTGCTCGGCACTCTCTTGTCTACTAGTGTTGTTTTGCGCGTGCGAAGCATTTTTCAGTTGGTCGTTTTCTTTTTCCAGTTCCTCTATATTCTCTAATAAATCCTTACTTTCACGTGTAAAACTATGTAGCGTTTCTTTGATGCGCTGATTTTCCTCCTCCAGCAGATGTTCGTGTTCGATAGCGCCCTCTTGTTGCTGCAGCTTTTCATTGGCCCGGGTAAGTTCCTCTTCCAGCAGTTGTACGCAGGTATCGGATTCCTGCACAAAGCGAATTTGTCGTTGCAATTGTTGATCCAGCTCTTTAATTAGCTGATCTTTTTCTTCGGCGGTAACCGCCTCTTCGAGTTTGCGCTGCAGGTTATTGATCACCCGATACTGATCTGCTGCCACATTGCGCAGCTTCATAATCTCTTCTGCTGCACGTGGATCTTGGCGAATGATGTTAATAGTCTTGTTTTCGATAGGTTGGCCGTTAATCGCTGCACTCGTGGAATAGATATGTTGATTAATATCGTTGTAGCTATCGCTGTATTGACTTAATAAATTCTCATAATGCTCCTTGTCTGCCATACCATCAGCCATTGCATAGAGTTCGTTATAGTGTACTTGGGCGTTGGTTTGAGCCTCATCCCAGCGTTTTTCCAGATCGAAGAAGAGTTTTTTGAATTTCTCCAGGTTCTCGACTCGTTTCTTGTAAATATCCAGCTCTTCACTGTTATCTGGTATGTCCTGCGCTACTTGCAGCAAGGGTTCAAGGGTCTGCTGGAATATATCCCAATAACCTTCACTACCTTGTACGGCTGTTGTGCCCAGTTCTTCTGCGCGCAAAAACGCATAGCGCAATGCAACAATGCGCTGGTTGAGCGGTACATCATTGGGTTGTATGCCGGCAATATCGCTGCGTGGCGCGAGCAGGTTGAACCTATCCTGAGTGAATTCCAGTTGCTCATAAATAAACTGTTTGTAGGGTTTTGCTGGTGTGGCTGGGGTGTCGCCTCCGCGCTTAATTGCCTCAATGAATTCGCGCAGCTTTTGCTGTTGCTGCCGCATGATTTTTTTTTGTTTGATGGCATTGATCAACAATGCAGCTGTTGCAATAAGCAACAGCACAAAGGGTGTAATAATTGCGATGATTAAGGTGGTTTCTTGCATAAAAATTGCCGGATCTAGGGCTTATTAGCGGTCACAAAAGCTGAGTATTGCTGATAGCCCACACCTTGGGCGGCATTCACAGACAGGAATCAGTTGAAAGTATGGTACAACTTCCACCAATATTCGAATGGCACACCGCTATTTGTATGGGGCGACTATTTTGCCCCTCCAGTTAATGGTTTTTAACATTGTATTAGGTAGATGAGTTTTATGGATGCAATCACGGCACTACACCAGCGCGTATCCCAGTCAAAGCTACAAGCCCCTGCGCCTGACGCACAGCAATTGGCCACATTAATTCGCGCCGCAACGCGCGCGGCAGATCACGGCAATCTTCAACCCTGGCGCTTTTTGACCATAGAAGGCGATGGCTTGGAAAAATTGGGTCAATTATTCGCCAATGTGGCTGCTGCTAAAAAAACGGATATCAGCCAAGCAGAATTGGATCGTTTTAAATCCATGCCGCTACGAGCTCCAATGATTATTGTGGCGATTGCTAAATGTCACGCGCATCCGAAGGTGCCGCAAATCGAGCAGCTAATTGCGGCGGGTGCGGCCGCACAAAATATCATCAACGCCAGTTTTGCCTTGGGGCTTGGCGCCATCTGGCGCACGGGTGATATGGCCTATGACGACACGATAAAGCAGGCGCTTGGGTTGATCAGTAACGAAACACTGGACGAACAAATTGTTGGCTTCATCTATATAGGTACACCTGCGAACAGCGCGTCTCTGCCGCGTGAAATAAATCCCCAAGATTTTTTTACTGCTTGGACTAACGAATAAGATTGCGTTTGAAAGCTTGCTTGTGTAAATTAGCGCGCCTTCGTAGGGGTGACTATGGAGAGTTAGCAATGCGAAGAACCGCGCAAGCTGTCGGCGGTAAAATACGGTGAGATGTCCGAGTGGCCGAAGGAGCACGCCTGGAAAGTGTGTATACCGCAAGGTATCGAGGGTTCGACTCCCTCTCTCACCGCCATTTTAAAACGATGCATCTCCAAAATACGGCGCAGACTTGTAAGCAGTTCGTTATGCATCCAAGTCGACCGGTTTTTGTACTTCATTGATTTATAAAGCATTATTTTAAAATTTCACGAAAGAAAAATTAAAAAATGCTTGACGAGATAAAGGTCAGTCAATAGAATGCGCGCCAACAAGACGCACTCATAGCTCAGCTGGATAGAGTACTCGGCTACGAACCGAGCGGTCGGAGGTTCGAATCCTCCTGAGTGCACCATATAGAAGTCCCTAATCCCCTGATTATCCTAGAGATTTTCAGGGGTTTTGCTTTAGGGAGGTTGCTGTGCTGAATTTACTTTTTCAGTGATCGATTGCTGGTCTAAATTTTCACTGAGTAAATTGAACCTTCCGATTTTTTCATGATTTGTGAGGGTATTAATTTTCGCCACACACCAATTGCTCTCATAAGCAAACAATTACTCTCGATCAAATGAATACAAGATGTTGGCTTTTGACTTCAGTCTGAGAGTCTTGTTTTTTGTGAGTGGGCTTTTGCCAAAATGATGCGTTAGTTAGGCCTTCTCGGTCTGATGTCATTCGCTTGGTTTACTAAACTTTGGATCACTTACCTCTCTGTGGTATTGCCGGAGTTATGTCTTTTCCCCAAGTACAATTATCCCAATTGGTTTCTGTTGAGAAATCTTCCCGAGTGCGCCATATATGCGTCGCTAAGCCCTAGCTATCCTTCATCAAATCTGCGTTACTTATTTCTTATTCTTTGGTTTGTCGTTGCTATCCGGCAAAGATTTGCTATACCCAATCGAGGTAGAACGTTTTTGTTGCAGTTGGCTACCTTTGGTCGGGGTTTGAATATAAGCGAGGGTATCGTGGATTTAAAAGATTTAGTGGATAACGCACAAAAGTTGCCGAACATCCCAAAGGTGGTTCAAGAGCTGATTGAGAGCTTTGGTGATGAAAATGTTAATAACGAGGAGATTGCGAAGAAGATCAGTGCCGATCAGGTGCTGACAGCAAAAGTCCTGCGAGCGGCAAATACGGCGCATTATGGCGGTAACCGCAAAGTGGGGTCGGTAAGCGATGCGGTATTTTTGCTGGGGTTCAATGCAGTGCGTACGCTGGTGTTGGCCTCTGGCATGGTAGGGACATTTAAGGCCCCGGAAGGGTTTGATTTACCCGCGTTTTGGCATAACAGTTTTGCGGTTGCCAGTACCTGTAAGTGGTTGGCCCGTTTTTCCCGCGATGATGCAGAAACCGCATTTACCTGTGGGATGATCCATAACATTGGGGAGCTGTTGATCCATATTTTGCTGCCGGAAGAATGCAAAGAGATTCAGAAAGTGGTAGATCGCGGTGCGCGTAACCCTGACATTGAGAAGAATGTGCTGGGCTTTAACTTCCCAGAGGCGGGCGCTGAATTGGCTAATCGCTGGAAGTTTCCTGATGCTATTGTGGCGGGGATTCGCTATCAGCTGAACCCACAAGCGGCTCCGCAATTTTCGCGGTTGGCGGCGTTGGTTTACATTGCGGATTACATTGTGCATTCCAATGAAAAAGAAAATTCAGCCCATTTAATTGAGAATTTCCCCAATGAACTGGCAACCCAGTTGGGTATTAATTTGGTGAAATTGTTGGAGCGTATCGATGAAACCAAGGATTTAATTGGTGGCTACGATGAGTTGTTGCATTAATTAGATATCAGGATAAAAAGCCGCGCGCTACCCAAGTAGTGCGCGGCTTTTTTATGGTTCACCGTTAATGACTGGCTGCCAGGGCTTCCTGGAAGCAGGCTTCTATTTCCGGTGGAGTTGTTTTACGTTTTATCGCTTCAAAAAACACAGTGGCTTGCGGGTATTGGCGGCTTAGGTACATCAGCCATTGTTTTACCCGGTTGCCACAATTGCGCTCGCAATACAGTGGTGTTGTGAGTGCGTAGTAGCGGTACAGCATGGTGCAAATTTCTGCCCAGGTGAGTGGTGTGTAATCCTCACCCTGAATACGGGCTTTAATTTGGCGAGCCAGGTCAGGGCAGGCGAGTAGGCCACGGCCCAGCATGACGTCGGCACCGGCGGATTGCTCGCGGCAACGCAAGTAATCTTCCACTGTCCAGATTTCGCCATTGCCAACCACTGGAATTTTCAGTTCCGCGCGAATATCCGCGATGTAATGCCAGTAAGCGGGTGGTTTATATCCGTCGACTTTGGAGCGGGCGTGTACTGTCAGTTCATCGGCGCCTGCCGCTTCTACGGCGCGTGCGTTGTCCATATAGCTGCTGCGGTCTTCAAAGCCCAGGCGAATTTTGGCGGTGACGGGAATCTCGCGCGGTACTGCATCGCGTACAGCTTTAATAATCGCGTAGACACGGTCCGGTGTGCGCAACAGACAGGCGCCTCCTTCGTGAGCATTGACGGTTTTGGCGGGACAACCAAAATTCAGGTCGATGGCTTTTGCGCCGTAATTGACCAGTTCCTGCGCGTTGATTGCCATAGGTTCGGGTTTGCTGCCGAGCAATTGGACGCGCACAGGGGTGCCATTGGGTGTTTTACAATCGCTTTCCAACTCCTGTGCATATTTATAAAACACTTTATAAGGCAGCTTTTGATCCGTAACACGGATAAACTCGGTCACACAGCCATCCAACCCACCAATGCGGGTCAGTATGTCGCGTACGTGGTGTTCAACAACGCCCTCCATCGGGGCTAACATAATTCGCATTGATTAACTCTGGCCAGCTATAAAGGTCGGCATTTTAGCGGTTTTGGTTGATAATTTGCGCAGCTCTGCGTAGATTGCGCGGCCTTTTGCGGGTAAATCCTGCTTTTATTGAATGAATTTCGAGGTTCTTGATGACTCAGCCCGGTTTCCACGATCTGATTAGCGATACCCAGTTGCGTAAAGCCATTGACGTGTTGGGGTACGAAGCGCCCACGCCTGTACAACTTGCAGCCATTCCAGCGGCAAGTGCGGGCAAGAATCTGATTGTGAGTTCCAAAACCGGCAGTGGTAAAACCGCCGCTTTTTTACTGCCTGCTATTCAGGCAATGCTGGCTCGCCCCTGTGTAAATCCAGCTTCTACACGTATGCTGATTTTGACCCCTACCCGCGAGTTGGCGCGGCAGATCGTCAAGAACGCAGAACAGATTTTGAAGTTCACCGGCTTTAAGGTGGGTATGGTGTGCGGTGGTGAGGAGTTGAAGTATCAAAAAGCCATGCTGCGCAAAAATCCGGAAATTATTGTGGGTACCCCAGGGCGTTTAGCGGAGCACATCTCCCATAAGTCGACGGAGTTTTCCGGGTTGGAGTTTTTGGTGTTGGATGAGGCGGATCGCATGCTCGATATGGGCTTGAGCGATGATGTGCTGAAAATTACCAATACCTGTCGCACCGAGCGTCAGACCTTGTTGTTCTCGGCAACCATGGAACAAAAAGGGCTGCGCCATTTGATCAAGCAAGTCATTCTGGGTGAGGCAGAAGAGATTTACATCGACGAAAAGCCCAATGCAATCAACCAGCAAATGTTGATTGCGGATGATTTCAAGCATAAAGAAAAGCTCTTGTTAGCCTTGTTGCAAAAAGCCGAATTTGAAAAGGCCATTATTTTTACCAACACCAAAGCACGCGCTACCCAGTTGGATAATTTCTTGCGCTATAACAAGTTTCGCGTTGGCGCGCTGCATGGTGATATCACTCAGGATCAGCGCAAGATCACACTGGATCATTTCCGCCAGGGGCGCACCAGTATTTTGGTGGCCACGGATGTGGCAGCGCGCGGTTTGGATATCCCCGGTGTGGAGTTGGTTGTCAATATCGATATGGCTTATTCGGGCGATGAATATTTGCACCGGATTGGCCGCACTGGTCGCGCAAACAGTGAGGGTAGGGCGGTATCCATGGTGGATGCCAAAGAGTGGAATCTCACCAAAAGTATTGAGCGTTATTTAGGTGTGAGTTTTGAGGTGATCAGCATTCCGGGTTTGAAAGGCCATTACCAGGGGCCAGATAAAACCAAGTCTTCTGGTAAGTCGGTAGGGACTAAAAAGAAAACCACGGTGAAAGATAAAAAAGCTGATGCGAAGCCTAAGGTGAAAGTGCGTGAGCGTGATAAGAAAAATATTGGCAATCGTCGCGTGCCTAAAGCGGTAGCAGCTGCGCCGGTAATGGACGGTTTTGCGCCACCGAAAAAGAAAGTCGAAAAGCAGATCGAAGAACGCGATGAATAAATCGGTAAATGAGGGCGCGATAATAGCCTGTCGGGCTCTCAATTTTATTTTAAAGAAGTGATTGATCTTTTCCACAATAGGATTAATATCAGAGTTGTAAGGGCGAAAAACAGCAAGTAGCCCTTCAAGATATCTGCAGCTTTTCTTCAATACCACTGGCTTTGCCAGCGTAGTCTATCTGTCACACGTTTTTGCTTTACTCAGTTTGATTTATTGTTTTGAAGTAGCGATTTAGTAGTTGTTGTTAAGTCGATATTCGTAAACCAGTAGAGAAAGGGGGTAACAGACATCATTCCACAGCAAGTTTTGTATCCAGGGTAAATTCGATCACAAAGCCGTTGCCGGTTTTTGTGTTACTCATAGGCTTGAAGGGGATTTTTTTATGGCAAAAAAAACGCATGCCAGACGTAGTGCGAATCACCAATCATACGACGATAGCAGCTTCTCCAACTCGCGGCACAAATCGCGAAGAAACCAACGAAGTGATGACAACATCGTCGAAATAAAATCCCGCTCACAACAAGTCGAAACCGCTTACTCTCCTCCTCGCTCTCCACAACCTCTTCGCGCCAAAACAAAATCCCAGCAGCAGTATATCAACGCCATTAACTCCCATATGCTCACCTTTGGTATTGGCCCAGCCGGTACAGGCAAGAGTTATTGCGCGGGCGCCTTGGCGGCAGAAGCGCTGGAATCCGGGCGGATTGAGCGCATTATCCTGACGCGTCCTGCGGTAGAGTCGGGTGAAAACCTGGGTTTTTTACCGGGCGATCTGGATCAAAAATTCTCTGTGTACATCGATGCCTTTCGCGATATTTTGAACGAGCGCTTGGGTGCCGGGACGGTGGATTACTGTTTGCGCCACGGGCGTATTGTGGCGGCGCCGCTTGCATTTATGCGCGGCAAAACCTTTAACAGTAAAACCTTTGTTATTCTTGATGAGGCACAAAATACTACACCAGCGCAAATGAAAATGTTTTTAACGCGCATAGGTGAAGATTGTAAGGTGGTAATTAATGGTGATATCCAGCAGAGCGATATTCGCGGCCCCAACGGCTTGGCCGATGCGGTAGACCGCTTGCAGGGGCTGCCTGGTGTTTATCTGCATGAGTTTGAACGTGAAGATATTGTGCGCAGCGGCTTGGTGCGCGACATTATTGATCGCTACGAAGTGCCCGACGAAAATTAATCCTGTGTGGTACCGCATCTTCTGAAAAAAGGTGCGGTATTTTTGTATTCTCGCATGGCTTGCTTATTGATGAGTGAGTCGGCATCCTGCGCGCTTGTTTTCCCCCTTCTTTTTCCTTGTCGATGAATGCATGGTTATTTGTCGATACATAATTTCTATACGCCTATGAATGCTTTGTCTTGTCCTTTGTGTCGCCTGCCTTTGATGCTTAATTCCCAAGGTGTAGGGTGCGGCAACCGCCACCAGTTTGATCGCGCCAAAGAGGGTTATCTGAATTTATTGCCGGTGCAGCAGAAACATTCGCGAGAACCGGGAGATGCAAAAGCGCAATTGCAGGCGCGACGACAATTTCTACAGGTGGGATTTTTTTCACCGTTGCGCCAGCGTTTGCAGCAGGTATTACCTGCATCGGCGCAGCAGGTGTTGGATATAGGTTGCGGTGAAGGTTATTTCACCCAAGGCATTGCTGAGGCCTTAGGCACCGCGCAGGTCTACGGCATGGATATCGCGAAGGCTGGTGTCAGGTTGGCGGCCAAAACGGCCAAGTCGGAGGCTATGGGTACTCGCCTGATTTATGCCGTTGCTTCCAGCTTTGATTTGCCCTTGGCAGACGAGTCGATGGACCTGGTCACCCGTATTTATGCCCCGAGTAAGGATGCCGAGTTATATCGTGTAATAAAATCTGGCGGCATGCTGGTTATAGTATCCCCTGGTGAACAGCATTTGCTGGGGCTGCGCCAGCGTATCTATCGCGAAGTCCGGCCCCATCAGCTGACACCTGTACCAGAGGGGTTCCGTTTGATCGAGCAGCAATCACTTTTGGCCGATTTGACCATAGCGCAACCTGAACTGCGTGCGGCACTGTTGGATATGACGCCTTTTGCATGGCGTATGTCGGCGGAATTAAAGGCCAGCTTGATCAATGAGTTGTTTGTGGATCGGATGGATTTCACTCTTTCGCTATATAACAAAATGTGATTAGATTTTTGTTATCAATAGCATTACTTTTGGTGTTTGGCTTATATGTGATCTATTTCTCATTGATAAATGCTATTCTGGAATAAGTCTGCAAATAATTATGATGAATTTATCGCCAATATTGCCTTTTATGCCATTGTAAGTGTTTACCTGATGTCGCTGTTTTTCCACTTGTGGGTGTTTTCATTGGTATTCCGGTTATTTGGAGTCCCGGCGCCTGCGGTGGTGGATTACTGATCAATAAAGTATCGCGCTGTGCGATAAACGACGGAAAATTTTCATGACGCCTTTATTACTTGGACAAGTGTCCCGTGTCTCGCAATCCCTGATGTTAATGTCGGCTTTACTGCTGCCCGGCCAAGTGATTGCCCAGGCCACCCCGAATACAATTAAGGATGTAACCCTGCAAGCCTTGGATAGCAACCCCGAAGTCCAGGCCGCCTGGCATGAATTTAAAGCCGCCACTCAGGATGTGCGTGTTGCTCGCGGTGGCTATTTGCCCACTGTGGATATTGGTGCATCAGCGGGGAAAACCAATCGAGATTACGATGGTCGCGGTGTGTATAACACCACGCAAGGTCAGATTACCCTCAGCCAAATGTTGTTTGATGGCTTCCGTACCTCGGGTCAGGTGGAGCGTTTTGACAGTGCACGATTGGTGCGTTACTACGAATTGCTCAATGTGGTTGAGTTGACGGCACTGGAATCTGTGCGCGCGTTTGAAGATGTAAAACGCAATCGCGAATTGGTAGAACTGGCACGCGCAAACTATGCAAAGCATCGCGATGTATTTGCTCAGATTGAAGAGCGTGCAGTTTCCGGCGTTGGACGCCGTGTAGATTTGGAGCAGGTTGCTGGCCGTTTGGCGCTGGCTGAATCCAACCTCCTGACTGAGGCCGCTAACCTGCACGATGTGACCGCGCGCTATTTGCGTGTTGTGGGACAGCTGCCTGCCGATGAACTAGTGCCCACCGAGCTCGCCGGACAGAAATTACCTGAGTCCATTCGTTCGGCGCTGACTCTGGCATATCAGGGCAACCCTGGGTTCCATGCTGCGATTAAAAATATCAGCGCTGCACAGGCCGCTGTTAAAGTGGATCGTGCAGGTTATTACCCGAAAGCAGAATTGCGCGCGCGTCAGGTGACCAGCCGCAACCAAAATGGTTTTGATAATCGCGTTGATCCCAGCAACTATGGCGATGAAAGTGCCGTTGAATTGGCAATTACTTACAACCTTTACAGTGGCGGCTCCAATCGTGCGGCGGTGCGTCGCTCGCTGGAGTTGGTAAATCAGGCAAAAGATTTGCGCGACCAGGCGTGTGTCGATTTACGCCAAACTACCCAAATTGCTTACAACGATGCCCAGCGCTTGCGCGAGCAATTAATTTCGCTTGAGCAGCATCGCCTGTCCAGCGATAAAGTGCGCACCGCTTATGCAGAACAATTCAATATTGGTCAACGTACTTTGTTGGATGTACTGGATGCCGAGAACGAATACTTCCAGGCTAGCCGTGCACTGGTGATTGCAAAAGGGGATTTGGAATTGGCCTATGCGCGCTCACTGGCTGCCATGGGCAGTTTGTTACCTGCATTGGGCATAGTGCGTGATGGTTTGGGTATATTGCATGACACCCGCGTGGAAGATTCGCTGCAAATTTCCGAGTCAGCTTGTCCGGCAGAGGCACCGGTCGCGATGAGTCGTGATGATTTAATCAGTCAACTCACTCCCTTGAGCGGCGATACTTTATTTGATTCGGGAAGTTCTGAATTAAAAGTGACGGCCACAGCGGCGCTGAATCAATTAATTGGTTCTATCAAAGCCATGAAAGGCGTCGTGCAAATTACGATTGAAGGTCATACCGATAGCACGGGTGCTGATGCCTTGAATGTGCAGCTTTCCAAAGCTCGGGCGCAACGCGTACGCGATTATTTTGTACTGAATGGTTTGGAAGCCATTCCTATGTCGGTTGATGGTTTGGGGTCTGCTCGTCCTGTGGCGGATAACAATACCGATGCGGGTAAAGCGGCTAATCGTCGTGTTGATGTCACGGTGACACGCAAAGAATAAAAACGCCTCTCTGTCTGGCAATCATTTGCTAGGCTTGAGCGAGTGGGGCGGTTTGCGCAGACCGCCCGCGTTGTTTGATTGTTTGTTCCGGAGCCGCAATGACCCTTGATATTCAACTTCCGCCCGATACAGCAACACGACAAACGGGGCCTCTTGTTGAGTGTCTGTTGTTGGTGGCGCGTGCGCACCAGATTACCTGTACCCGCGAGTCTCTGCTGGCGGGCTTGCCCTTGGATCGATCAGGGCTGACTCCCTCATTATTCGCACGCGCTGCGAAACGTGCTGGCTTGGCCAGCAAATTAGTGGCGCGCTCGCTGCCTGAACTGAACAGTGCTTTATTTCCTGCGATTTTATTATTGAATAATAATCAGGCGTGCGTACTGCTCGATCTGAATGCAAGCACTGCACGTGTTATTTATCCTGAGTTGGGCGAAGCTGTCGTTACGGTTGCATTGGATGAATTGATTGCCAATTACACCGGGCGCGCTATTTATGCGCGGCCAGAAGAGCGCTTTGATGCGCGCGCCGCCGATATCAGCAAAACCAGTGCGCTTAAGCACAAAGGTGCGCACTGGTTTTGGAGTGTGATTGGTGAGTATAAATATCTCTATCGCGATGTATTGCTCACTGCACTGCTTATTAATTTCTTCGCGTTGGTTTCACCGCTGTTTGTGATGAATGTGTATGACCGCGTGGTGCCCAATCATGCGACCGATACACTCTGGGTGTTATCGGCAGGTATGTTGATTGCCATTAGCGCTGATTTTGTACTGCGCATGATGCGCGCCTGGTTTGTGGACCTCGCTGCCAGTCGGGTGGATGTAACCCTGTCGGCCACGATTATGGAACGCGTACTGGGCATGAAGCTCGCAGAGCGCCCAGCATCGGTGGGGTCTTTTGCATCGGGTTTGCAATCCTTTGAAGCGATACGCAATTTTATTTCCTCTGCCACTATTTTGGCGCTGGTGGATTTACCCTTCGTATTTTTGTTTTTAGTCGTGGTGCTGTTAATTTCATGGCCGCTGGTCTTTCCCATTCTGATCGGCGTGTTGCTGGTGATTATTTACACTGCCGCTGTGCAGAAAAAAATGCAGCTACTCGCCGAAAATTCTATGCAGGCATCGGCGCAGCGCAATGCAACCCTGGTGGAAAGTTTGTCGGGTTTGGAAACCATTAAAACCCTCGGTGCAGAAGGGCGCATGCAAGTGATTTGGGAAAAATCCACGCTATTGGTATCGCGCGTTGGGGTGAAAATGCGCTTGTTATCTGGCTCTGTGGGCACTAGCACTTTATGGATTCAGCAAGCGGTATCGGTGGTGATTATTATCGTCGGTGTCTATCAAATTATTGAGGGCAATTTGTCGCAGGGCGGACTAATTGCAGCTTACATGCTGTCGTCGCGCATCATGGCACCGGTGGGGCAAGCGGCAGGCTTACTGATGCAATATCACAGTGCCGCAACGGCGTTAACCGCGTTGGATGAAATCATGGCCAAGCCTGTTGAGCGGCCATTGGAAGCCCAATGGATTAGTCGCCCGCGTTTGCAAGGCGCCATCGAGTTTAAAAAAGTTGCCTTTAAATACCCGCAAGATGAGCGCGAAGTGCTGCGTGATGTCTCTTTTAAAATTAACGCCGGTGAGCATGTGGCGATTCTGGGGCGCAATGGTTCCGGTAAAACAACACTGGAAAAATTAATCGCTGGTTTGTATGAGCCGAATGCTGGCAACTTGCTGATTGATGGCATAGATATTCGCCAGCTCGATCCTGCTGAATTGCGCCGCAATATTGGCTATGTATCGCAGGATGTAAATTTATTTTTTGGCAATTTGCGTGAAAATATTGCGATGGGATCGCCTCATGCCAGTGATGAAGCGATTCTGGAAGCGGTGCGCTTGAGCGGCTTGACTGACTTTGTAAACCAGCATCCTATGGGCTTGGCCATGCCAGTGGGTGAGCACGGTCAGTTATTATCGGGCGGCCAACGCCAGTCAGTGAGTATTGCCCGCGCCTTATTAAATGATGCCCCGATTTTATTAATGGATGAACCCACCGGTGCTATGGATCACACCAGTGAAGAAGAATTCAAGCGCAACCTGTTGCAATTTGCCGCGCACAAAACGCTTATTGTTATCACCCATCGCACGTCGCTACTGGAGTTGGCGAATCGTATTATTGTGATTGATGCGGGCAAAATTGTTGCCGATGGCCCCAAAGAGCAAGTGGTGGAAGCGCTGCGTCAGGGCAGAATCGGGAGGGCGTCATAATGCCTCAGCCGACCAATGCGACGCCAATATCGCGCGATAAATTATGGTTTGAAAAACTGGGGCGTGTGCTGGATAAATTAGGTGTACCAGCGAGCAGTTACATCGACAAATTGTATGCGCGCTGGCTTGATCCACTGCATGAACAACCCAAAGACTGGGTGACCGATTCTGATTGGGCACGTTTGCAGCAGGAGCCAATTAAAGCACGCGCACTGTTACGCGTGATTGCGCTGATTCTTTTCCTCTTATTGGTGTGGGCTGCATTTGCGCCGTTGGATGAAGTCGCGCGCGGTGAAGGTAAGGTTATTCCCTCGTCGCAATTACAAGTCATCCAATCGTTTGATGGCGGTGTGGTGCAGGAAGTACTGGTGCGTGAAGGGCAAATCGTTAACAAAGGCGATTTATTATTGCGCATCGACCCCACCCGGTTTATCTCCACCTTCCGTGAAAATCGTGCTGAGTTTTTATCGCTACAAGCACGGGCGGCGCGCTTGCAGTCATTAACCATGAATACGCCCTTGACGCTGCCGGATGATTTGCTGGCGGAAGCGCCGGATATTGTGAATCACGAGCGCAATTTATATGAATCCAATCGCAAGGAATTGGATGAGCAACTTGCTATTGCGCGCAGTCAGTTGGATCAGCGCTCGGAAGAGTTAAACGAGGTGCGTGCCAAATTAACCCAGGTGACTCGCACTCTGGAATTATCCACGCAAGAATTAAATGTCACCAAACCATTACTGGCGAGTGGCGCTATTTCTGAAGTGGAAATTTTACGTTTGGAAGGCGAGGTTTCCAAAGCGCGTGGCGATCGCGAGCAGACGCTGTCCCAAGAGTCGAGGCTCTTGTTGGCAGTGGAGGAAGCGCGTGGCAAATTGCGTGAAACCGAGTTAATGGCGAGTAATAAATGGCGCAATGAATTATCGGAAGTACTGAGCAAAATTGCGGCGCTCACCGAGTCCAGCACAGGCCTTGCGGACAAAATTAAATACGCGGAAATTCGTTCGCCAGTGCGCGGGACGGTGCAGCGTGTTTTTACGAATACTGTCGGCGGCGTGGTGCAGCCGGGGCGCGAAGTGATTGAGATGGTACCGCTCGACGATCAATTACTTGTAGAAGCAAAAGTATCGCCCAAGGATATTGCGTTTTTACACCCTGGTCAGGATGCGATTGTGAAATTCACTGCCTACGATTTTGTCGTTTACGGTGGCTTGCGCGGCAAGGTAGAACACATCAGCCCGGACACGATTACCGATGAAAAAGAGCGCACGTTTTATATTGTGCGTGTACGCACCGAACGCGCCGGATTTGATCCTGCGCTGCCAATCATGCCGGGCATGATGACGCAGGTTGATATTCTCACAGGCAAGAAAACCGTGTTGGCTTATTTGCTCAAACCAGTCTTGCGTGCCCAACAAAATGCGATGACGGAACGATAATGCCCCAGTTGTTTGTTGCTCCTGCCACTATCCATTCGCCGCACTGGTTGCAGGCGTTTCCCGATGCTCAGGTGGTTGATAGCCTGAGTCATATAGAGGTGCGTGGTTTGGTGTGGTTATTGTTGGGACGAGCGCAGAGTTTTACGCAGATACAAACACTGAGTGCGGATGGTTTTAAAGTGATTGCCATGACGGCGATCGAGCAAACGGCTGAAGCGCGTAGCGCTTTGGAAGCTGGCGCCAGTGGTTACGTACATTACTTGGCGGTGCCATCTGTTTTGGAGCAAATCGCCCAGTCGGTGGCGGTGGGTGGCGTATGGTTGGGCGCTGACCTTATGCGTCAGTTGATTCTGGGGGCGCAACGCCTATCGCCAATCACACCCTTGCCAACGGCGAACTTGAGCTTGCTGACCAGCCGTGAGCGCGCCGTGGCGGAATTGGTCGCTGCAGGCAAAACCAATAAGGAAGTAGCGCGGGAGTTGGATATCACTGAGCGAACGGTAAAAGCGCATCTTGGTGCCAGTTTTGAGAAACTGGGTGTCCGCGATCGCCTGCAATTGGCCTTGGCCTTATCCAACGGCACTAAGATCTGATTTCTTTCCGTTTTCCCCCGCTTATTCCATAACAGTATCTAAAAAAATACTGTTTATTGTCCTTTAGTCCAATGGCGTTAATCTCAGCTGTCGCTAGACTCCGTTTATCATCCACATTTTGTGCGCTGGTTCACCTTTTATCAGGATTCGGAGTCAAATATGAGCAATGCCGTTGCTACTGTTGCATACCTTCAAGGCCAAGCTTGGGCAAAAGCGCCCGATGGAAGTTTACGTCCGCTCACCTTGGGTGCGGTTCTCCATGACAATGAAATTCTGGTGACCGCCGAAGGTGCACGAGTAGAACTGGATATTGGCGGTGTTGAGGCGTTGGTCATTAACGGTGGCCAGGAAGTGGCTATGAGCCGCGACATGAACCCGCAAACCGCGACTTCTGCCGATGAAGCTTTATTGAATGATGCCAGTGTGGAGCAAGTATTAGCAGCACTGGAGCAAGACGGTGATTTACTGGACGAGTTGGAAGAAACGGCTGCAGGTGATAACGGCGCGAGCGGCGGCGGTTCCAATAGTTTTGTGCGCTTGGATCGCATCTCTGAATCCACGGACTCGCTGGCATTTACCTATGCCCAGGATGCACAGCCTGAATCGACACTGGTTTTGAATGATGGTGAACCGGTATCTTCTTCCTCAGAAGAGGAGCCTGAGGTTCCAGTTGATCCGGAACCACCGGTAAACAGCGATCCTATATCTGCTGACCAAACTTTGACGGTTGATGAAGATACAGCGCTCAATGGTCAAATCATCGCTACTGATGCGAATGGCGATACCCTGTCTTACGCGGTAACGACCAACCCAGTAAATGGCACGCTGACACTGAATCCCGCAACCGGCGCCTTCGTCTACACGCCGAACGCCAACTACAACGGCAGTGATTCGTTTGTGGTGACCATCAGTGATGGCAAGGGCGGTACCACGACCAGTACTGTGAACATCGGCGTTACGCCAGTGAACGATGTCCCGGTCTCTGCCGATCAAAACCTCACCACCGACGAAGACGTGGCCTTGCCTGGTCAGATCGTGGCGAGCGATGTGGATGGCGATACCCTGTCTTACGTGGTAACGACCAATCCCGCAAATGGCACTTTGGCACTGGATCCCGCAACTGGCGCCTTCGTCTACACGCCGAACGCCAACTACAACGGCAATGATTCGTTTGTGGTGACTATCAGCGATGGCAAGGGTGGCACAACCACCAGCACCGTGAACATCGGCGTTACACCGGTGAATGATGCGCCGGTCTCTGCCGACCAAAACCTTACTACTGATGAAGACGTGGCCTTATCTGGTCAGATCGTGGCGACGGATGTGGATGGCGATACCCTGTCTTACGCGGTAACCACCAATCCGACAAACGGTACTTTGACGCTGGATCCCGCAACTGGCGCCTTTGTCTATACCCCGAACGCCAACTACAACGGCAGTGATTCGTTTGTGGTGACTATCAGTGATGGCAAGGGCGGTACGACTACCAGCACTGTAAACATCGGCGTTACGCCGGTGAATGATGCGCCGGTTTCAGCGGATCAAAACCTCACTACCGACGAAGACGTGGCCTTGCCTGGTCAGATAGTGGCTAGCGATGTGGATGGCGATACGCTGACCTACACCGTCACCACTAACTCTGCAAATGGCACTTTGACACTGGATCCCGCGACTGGCGCCTTTGTTTACACCCCGAATGCTAACTACAACGGCAATGATTCGTTTGTGGTCACCATCAGTGATGGCAAGGGCGGTACCACTACCAGCACCGTGAACATCGGCGTTACGCCGGTGAATGATGCCCCGGTCTCCGCCGATCAAAACCTTACTACTGACGAAGACGTGGCCTTGCCCGGTCAGATCGTGGCTAGCGATGTGGATGGCGATACGCTGTCTTACTCAGTAACGACCAATCCTGCAAATGGCACTTTGACGCTTGATAGCGCAACTGGCGCCTTCGTCTATACACCGAACGCCAACTACAACGGCAATGATTCGTTTGTGGTGACTATCAGCGATGGTAAAGGCGGTACGACTACCAGCACTGTGAACATCGGTGTCATACCGGTGAACGATGCGCCGGTCTCTGCCGATCAAAACCTTACTACCGACGAAGACGTGGCCTTGCCTGGTCAGATCGTGGCTAGCGATGTGGATGGCGATACGCTGACCTACACCGTCACCACTAACCCTGCAAATGGCACTTTGACACTGGATCCCGCGACTGGCGCCTTTGTTTACACCCCGAATGCTAACTACAACGGCAATGATTCGTTTGTGGTCACTATCAGTGATGGCAAGGGCGGTACCACCACCAGCACCGTGAACATCGGCGTTACACCGGTGAATGATGCGCCGGTCTCCGCCGATCAAAACCTTACTACCGACGAAGACGTGGCCTTGCCCGGTCAGATCGTGGCGACGGATGTGGACGGCGATACGCTGACCTACACAGTCACCACTACCCCTGCAAACGGCACGCTGACTCTGGATCCTGCGACTGGCGCCTTCGTCTACACACCGAACACTAACTACAACGGTAGTGATTCGTTTGTGGTCACCATCAGTGATGGCAAGGGCGGTACCACTACCAGCACTGTGAACATCGGTGTTACTCCGGTGAACGATGCCCCAGTCTCTGCCGACCAAAACCTTACTACCGATGAAGACGTGGCCTTGCCCGGTCAGATCGTGGCGACAGATGTGGATGGCGATACCCTGTCTTACGCGGTAACTACCAACCCAGTAAATGGTACGCTGACGTTGGATCCCGCAACTGGCGCCTTTGTTTACACCCCGAATGCTAACTACAACGGCAACGATTCGTTTGTCGTTACCATCAGTGATGGTAAAGGCGGTACGACTACCAGCACTGTGAACATCGGTGTTACGCCGGTGAACGATGCCCCAGTCTCTGCCGACCAAAATCTCACCACCGACGAAGATGTGGCCTTGCCCGGTCAGATCGTGGCTAGCGATGCGGATGGCGATACGCTGTCCTACACAGTAACGACCAATCCTGCAAATGGTACTTTGACGCTTAATAGCGCAACTGGCGCCTTCGTCTACACCCCGAACGCTAACTACAACGGCAACGATTCATTTGTCGTCACCATCAGCGATGGCAAAGGCGGTACCACTACCAGTACCGTGAACATCGGTGTTACACCGGTGAACGATGCTCCGGTCTCTGCCGACCAAAACCTCACTACCGAAGAAGACACCCCCATCGATGGCGCTATTGTTGCGACTGATGCCGATGGGGATACTTTGGCTTATAGCGTCACTACCGGCCCAGTGCACGGCACAGTGACGCTAAATCCTGCGACTGGCACTTTCACTTACACCCCGAATACCAACTACAACGGCAGCGATTCGTTTGTGGTCACCATCAGTGATGGCAAGGGTGGTACGACCACCAGCACGATCAATATTGGTGTCACACCGGTAAATAATGCCCCAACTTCTGCTGACCAAAACCTCACCACCGATGAAGACGTGGCCTTGCCCGGTCAAATCGTCGCTAGCGATGTGGATGGCGATACCTTGTCTTACGCGGTAAAGACCAATCCTGCAAATGGCACCTTGACCTTGGATCCCGCGACTGGCGCCTTCGTTTACACCCCAAATGCTAACTACAACGGCAGCGATTCCTTTGTGGTGACCATCAGCGATGGTAAAGGCGGCACAACCACTAGCACGGTGAATATCGGTATAACACCCGTTAATGATGCCCCCGTTGCTGCGGACGATTACTTTACGATCGATGAAGACACGCCATTAGTCATTAGCCCAAGTCAATTATTGGCCAATGATACTGATGTGGATGGCAACCCCCTGACGATTATCACTATTCAAAGTGCAGTTAATGGCACATTGAATGTTGTAGGCGGCAACATTGTCTTCACGCCTGCGGCTGACTATTCCGGGCCTGCATCATTCCGCTACACCATCAGTGATGGAAAAGGTGGATACAGCACCGGCACAGTCCATATCACAGTAAACCCGGTTAATGATCCAACGGTGATGAAGCCGGAAGTGGTTAGTGTGCTTGAAGACAGCTTTATTGAAGGTAATGTGCTGGCCAATGACTATGATCCTGATGATGTATTGAGCATCCAATACTATGAAATTGATGGTGTGAAACACTCACCAGGAACAGAGCTCGATATTTCGGGGGTAGGGACATTCCTGCTATTGAGCAACGGCGATTATACGTTTACCCCGTTTGCCAATTACAACGGCCCCGTACCGGTGATTAGCTATACCACTAACACCGGTGCATCCAGCACCCTGACTATTACCATCACACCGGTAAATGATTTGCCCGTCGCTGTGGATGACAATTTCTCGATGGAAGGAAACACGTCATTGGTTATAAACCCCAGCGAACTGTTGGCCAATGATTACGATATTGATGGCGATATATTGTCTGTGTCGACCATTTTTGGCATCGACAATGGCACTGTTTCTATTTCCGGCGGCAATATTATATTTACCCCAACACCTGGGTTCTCTGGGGCGGCTTCATTCAGCTACACCGTGTCCGATGGCAAGGGTGGCTATGATACGGCGAAGGTAAATATCAATGTGACGCCAGCGAATATTGCGCCCGTTGCCAATGACGACAATCCTGTCGGTGTTGGTGCAGAGGCAGGGCTGCATTCTGAATACTTTGCCTATCGCCAGGGGACTGATGGCCCCAATCTGACCAACTTGAATCAGGTTGTTAACTACATTGATGGTAAGACGCCGTCAGCCACCTTTACGGCCACAACCCTGAATTACAACCCCGGTAATTTGTTTGATAACAATCTGGGCGCTGGTGCGGGGGCTAACTTGCGCACCTTCCTGGGGAGTGATGCCACCAGCCTGAGCAATAATCCGATTACTTCCAGCGATGCCATTATTCGCATGAATGGGTTTGTTGAGTTAGAAGCTGGCACCTATAAGTTCCGGATATTGGGTGATGATGGTTATCAAATCAAAATTGATGGTGTCACCGTTGCCGAGGTGTCCAAAAACCAAAGCGCGACACTCACTGAGCACCCTTCATTTACTATTGCAACGGGTGGTTTGCATACCATCGAAATCGTCTATTGGGATCAGGGATATTACGCGCGCTTTACCGCAGAACTCAGCAACAACGGCGGTGCGACTTATCAACCGTTCAGCGCGTTTAACAGTTACAAATCGGCCAATTTTGTGGCCACGGAAGACACACCTTACAGCATCAGTGCAGCGACTTTGCTCGCCAATGACACTGACGCCAATGGCGATACCCTGAGCATCCAGAGTGTGCAGGGCGCGACTCACGGAACGGTGGCGTTGGTTGGCGGCAATGTGGTGTTCACACCGGCGGCCAATTATGCAGGCCCGGCATCCTTTACTTATACCGTGACAGATGGTCGTGGTGGCGTGAGTACCGCAACGGTGAATCTGGTGGTTAAACCGGTCAATGATGCGCCTGTAGCGGCGAATGATAGTGTGACTATCGGCGCCGATAAAACGACGACCATTCCGACGACTACCTTGCTGGCCAATGACACTGATGTGGATGGCGATATCCTTGAAATCATCAGCGTGCAAAATGCCTCCCATGGCACTGTCAGCCTGGGTAGCAATGGTGTGATTTTCACGCCAACAACCGGCTATGAGGGCAATACTGCCGGCTTTGAATACACAGTGCGTGACCCCAGTGGGCTTACCAGTACAGCCAGGGTTAACCTCACGGTAGGCAGCGCCAACGCACCATCGGTGGTAGTGAGTAAAACCTTGGTGGCGGTGGCCCATGGCACCGGCGGTACCAGTGTGAAATTCCCTATCACCACCAAACTGGTGGATACCGATGGCTCGGAAAGCTTGTCCATCAAAGTGAGCAATGTGCCCACCGGCTTGAGCTTTAATGCGGGTGTCAATTTGGGTGGCGGTGTATGGCAATTTACCGAGGCAGATTTGCCTAACCTGATGCTGAATATCCCCGGCAGCTACAGCACTAATGCGACTAATTTGACGGTACAGGTCACATCGACTGAGATGTACGGTGGGTTCACTGCATCAACCTCATCGATTGTTATGTTGAAAGCCTCATATACCACTGTTGATATTACAACCACCGCGTCTGGCAATTACACCGGGAGTTCGGCGAGCGAATATATTCAGGGCGGTGCGGGCGACAACATTATTAATGGCGCTAATGGTAATAACATTATTAATGGCGGTGCCGGTAACGATACGATCACCACGGGCAGTGGCTCGGATATTATCTACGGCGGCAGCGGTAACGATATTATCAGCAGTGGCTCCGGTAACGATCGCATCTATGGCGGTGCCGGTAACGACATCATGAAAGGTGGTGAGGCCGGCGAAAACTTTGTTGACGTATTTGTCTGGAATTTGGGCGACCAAGGTGTTGCCGGTACACCTGCGGTAGATACCATTCAAAACTTCAGTACAGCGGCAGTCGGTAATAATGGGATTGGTGGTGATGTGCTGGATTTACGCGATTTGCTGCAGGGTGAATCTGTTGGTGCGTCTAATAGCGCGGGCAACCTGGCGGATTACCTTCACTTTGAAATCAGCGGCAGCAACACGGTTATCCATATCAGTCATACCGGCGGTTTTGGTGCGGATAACCACGCTGTGGGTAGCAGTTTTACCAGCGGGGCAACTACCCAGCAAATCGTATTGGAGGGTGTTAACCTGCAATCGGCTTACAATGGTGCAACGACTGACCAGCAAATTATTACGCAGTTGTTAAACAACAATAAATTGATTACCGACTAAGGTAATGTGGTAAAAATCCCGCTAGTAATAGCGGGATTTTTTTGTGGGGTAGGTATGTATATAAAACGCAATCATCAGGGCGATATTATTGCGCTGAGCAAAGTGGCTGCTGCGGATTTTACCGAGCAGTTGGCGGATGACGATGCACAGCTTCTGGCGTTTTTGCAGAGTGAAAAATCTTCCGAGCAATTGGCGCTGGAGCAAACCGATACTGCTATGGCGCGGGTACTGGAAGACGTTGTGGGGCTGCTGGTGGAGCAGGGGGTGATTCGCTTTACTGATTTGCCCGCACCAGCACAAGACAAGCTACTGGCGCGGCGCGAATTGCGTGGCAAGCGTCAAGGCATTGAACTGCTTGATGATGGCGACCACTTGCCGTTGTAATTTAGGGTAATTGAAGCGGGCCGCTATTGAATATGCGGCCCGGTCACGCCATCCATTCCCAAGGTAAATAACACATCCCGTTCGGCGGTAGTTTGCACACCTTCGGCGATCATCAGCAAACCAATTGAATGGCCCAATGTGCACAGGCTTTGCACAAATGTCTGGTTATTTGGTTGTGTATCAATATCGCGAATAATGGCGCTGTCGATTTTTAAAAAGGCCAGTCCCATCTCCTGCAATTTATCAAACTGGGTGAACTCCAGCCCCACATGTTCCAGGCCGACAGAGCACCCCAAACGACGCAATTGCGTGGTGAAAATACGCAGTTCTTCCGCGTGGCGAACCACGCAGGTCTCCGGGAATTCCAGCCAAAGTTGTTGGGTGCGGCCGGTGTGCATTGCAATTAATTCCAGTGCTTGCTCGCGAAAACTGGCGCTGCACAATGCGGCGGCGGACACGTTAATCGCCATAGGTTGCGCCATGTTGGCAAGTTGTGTGAGTGCCATACGCAATACCGCCAAATCAATATTGGACATGACGCCAAGGCGAACCGCCCAGGGGATAAAATAGCCCGCTGGTTTTTGCTCGTTATCCAGTTGCAAACGCACGACGGTTTCATCGTGCACTAATTCGCCCTGTGCATTGCGTACCGGAAATTTCACTAGCGCGATTTCTTGTGCGAGCAGTGCATTATCAATGGCTTCGCGCCACTGGCTTAAATTCTTTGACTGGGAGTCAGCTTGACCTTCATCGCGAATCACAACCGCGCGGTTACCTTTTAACTCTGCTTGCGCCAAGGCACCGTCCAGGCGATGCAATAAATCGGCGCGTCCATCACCGTGTTTGAAATTACACAAGGCCATGGGCAACGCAATCTGTGCGTGGCCAGTGGCAATTAATTGGAAATTCAATTGCTGCGAAATATCGGCACTGACAATATCAACCGGCGTATCGGTGGGAATCAGCAAACAAAAATCGCTGCCGTTTAAACGGCCGGCGTAACTTGCAGGGTAGCGCTGGGTAAGATCGCTAAACACGCTGGCAATGGCACAGAGCAGTTGATCGACCTGGTGGTGTCCGAGCTGGTTATTTAAATGCTGCAATTCCATAACCCGTGCAATGGCAATTACCCCTTGGCCTTGTGCTTCTTCCTGGGTGAGTTGTGCATCAAACAAATGCAAAAAATGCATGCGATTGGCAATGCCGGTCAGTGAATCCATTTGCGATTCACGGCGCAATAATTCGAGCTGGCGCGCCTCTTTTTCCAGCATGTGTTTAACGCTGGTAGAGAGACGGTTCATCGCTCGCACCAAGCGTTGGAACTCCCTAGTTTTGGGTTCTTCCGAGGTAATAAACCGGCGCTCGCCAATGGCTTCGGCCTGACTTACCACCACATCCAGCGGGCGGGAAATGTATTTTAAAATCAAACTGCCAATCAGGCCGCTGAGCAGGGTTGCAAATAAAAACCACTCTAATAAATCGCGGGTATTTTTCCACAAGGCTTCCAGTGCGTAGCCCGAGTGGCTTTTTACAACCAGGGTGCCGGCCTGTTGCCAGCCGTCCTGAATTTGCGCAATACCGGGCGCCACATCAAAATCCACTTGCCTGGCAAACCAATCGGGAACGCGGGGACTGTTGCTGGCTTTAGCGCTGTCGTTATCAGCTAATACACCGGTATTTTCATAATGGCGCGCAACAATAGCCTGCTTATTGGAATCCTGAAAAATAATATATTCATAATGGCCGGAATCAAATTGCGCGGTGATTAACAGCTCCAATGTCACTGGATCTTTATCGGGCATTTGTGAAATAGACAACGCCAGTGAGTTGGCATTATCGATATTTTTTAACCGCAATTGTTCCTGCAAATAGGTTTTGGCGGTGATAGTGCTAATCACAAAATTACCGCCCAGCGCCAGTAATAGCAGGGATAAAATCCCGATCCACAATTGTTTAATTAATGACATGCTCGTGCCTTCTGCTGTTCAAGCCGTGATAGTAAAAGATTGATTGCGTCACTCAAAATCCCTCCTCGCGCACGCGCGCTAGCAAGTCGCGCCAACGCGATAAGCGCGCAGTCGGATCTGCCTGGGATTGCGCACTGTTGCCAACCCATAATCCTTCACTGTTAAAACTGAATACGGGGCGCAGGTCCGGCCGTTTACTGGCTGGTTCAATGCGGCTGATTAAATTATCCAGAATCAGCGGTTCTGCATCGGCGCTGCTGTAGTAACCGAGCACCATGTGCGCTTGAAAGCGTTTGCTCTGCGCGCCGCCAATTTGTGCGCGCACATAAATCAAACGCAATTGTTCGGTGGGTATGCCTAATTCCAACAAGCTCATGTATTTGGCAATGGTGAAGTCCTCGCAGTCGCCTGCGCGAACGCCCATGGTTTCCAGTGGTGTGGCCCAGTAGTCGCTTTTTTGCCACAGGGTTACATCGTCGGTGTAGCGAATGTGACGATTAAAAAAATCATTTACCTGGGTAATTTTTTCGCGGTTATCGAGGGAGCGGCTGCTGTCGAGCATGCGATTCCATGCGCCAAGTAGTGCGACGCCATCGCTGCCGTAACGGCTTTGCATCACCGCCTGCATTTTTTGTGGATTGAGTTCAGCAGCAACAAAGAGAGCGGAGCAAAGTGCAAACGCAAGGGCGATGCAGTAGCCGATCACCCTGACAACAGGACGAGCGCTAGAGATGTGTTTGAGCCAAAGGCTATTAATCCTGTGCACCGGCATGCAGGTATTCCGCAATTAAAAGGGCAATGAATAAATTGGGCATGATAAGAGGATTATTGGCACAAGAGTCCGCTCAGTATAGTCAGCTTTCTAATGCTTTTTGAAAAATACTCTGCAAGCTGTAATCGTTTCCATTTAAACCACAGTGATTGCGCGAATCGCTCTGATTGCAATTTGAGCAAAACTGCATACGTATTCACCAAATATTCCCAATCTGAATACGTATGCAGCAATTTGCGTGCATGGGCGTTATCTCTTCAAATGGCCGCTCCAATAATATTAATAAGGGATCGACCACTATGAAACACAAACTCGTTTTACTTTCATTCCTGCTGGCAACCTCTGCCAGCGCGCAAGCCGAATGGTTTTTGCGCGGCACACACAACGCCTGGGCCGCCACACCAATGAATCCGGTGGGAACCAATACGGTGGAATTAACCAACGTGGTGTTTACCGCTGCAGGCAACATCAAATTTGATCGCTACGGCGACTGGTCAGAAAACTACGGTGTGGGTGGCCGCAATGGCACTAATATCGCCGTCGCGCAGGGCACCTGGAACATCCGGTTTTATACCGACACCAAGAACTGGAACATCAGCGCAGTTACTCCCCCCACGCCTTATCATTTGCGCGGTACTTTCAATGGTTGGGCAGAAGGCACTTTGCTAACGCGCGTGGGCACCACCGATGTGTACGAGAGCTGCCAACAATTTGTGAGCGGCGATGCCACTGGTGGCCCGCGTTTTAAAGTGGACCCGAATGGCGGTTGGGGAAGCGATGCTGTTCCCGCTGCAGATTACACGGTCGCCGCTGGCTGGGTAAAAATCACGTTCAATGCGAGCTCCAAGGCAATCACTACCCAGCAAAATCTTGCGGCCAATTGTGGTAGCGCTACCATTTCAAGCTCGTCCAGTTCATCGTCTTCGATGGCGCCATCAAGCTCCAGTGCAGCCACAACCTCCAGTTCAACATCAACGTCTAGCGCAAGTCCTTCGTCTGTGTCGAGCTCATCCAGTGTGCCCGCCATCCTGTTCCATTTGCGCGGTACTCATAATGCCTGGGCGGAAGGTGATGTGTTTGTCACCCCTGCCGGGGCTAACCAGTTGGAAGCCTGTCGCAATTTCAGTACAGGCGATGCCAACGGCGGGCCGCGCTTCAAGGTGGATCGCAACGGTGGCTGGGGTGCAGATGCTTTCCCCGCCGCGGATCAAGCCGCCAGCGGTTGGACGCGCATTGTGATCAATACCAGTACCAATAGCCTTGTTAGCGTTACCACCAACCTGGCTGCCAATTGTGGTACGGCAAGCGCCAGTTCGCTGTCTTCGTCTTCCAGCAGCTCAAGCAGCAGTGCTCCGGTGGCAGACGATTTCCGCGCACGCACCATGTACTTTGTGTTTGTGGATCGCTTCGCCAACGGCAATACCAATAACGACAACGGCACTAACCCGGCTGCCACCTCCACTGTCAAAGGTGCCGGTGCGCAAAGCGAATGGAAAAAATATTGGGGTGGTGATATTGAAGGCCTGATTTCCAAGCTCGATTACCTGCAAGCCCTGGGCGTCACTGCCATTTGGGTAACGCCATTGGTGGATAACATCAATGAGGGCAATGAAGGCGGTTATCACGGTTATTGGGCGCGGGATTTCTACGCGGTGGATGAACACCTGGGCGACTGGGCGCTGGTGGATGAGCTGGATGCGCAAATGGAAGCCCGTGGTATGAAACTGGTATTGGATATCGCCTTGAACCATTCCAACCAGGACGACCAATACGAGTTCGGTGCACTCTATAAAGAGGGCGCATTCATCACCGATTTCGCCAGCGGCAAACATACCTGGTACAACGCCAACGGCGCCATTTCCGATTGTGGTGATACCAACCCAGCGACCACCTGTAATGGCGAGTGGGATGACCCCTGGTCCTTCCGCAACAAAAGTTTGTTCAACCTGACCGACTTCAAACACGGCACTACCAGTAATTCGCTGGCGGATGAATACCTGATTAATGCCGCGCTCAAATGGATGGATCATGGGGTTGATGCCTTCCGTATCGATGCAATCAAGCACATAGAGCCAAGCTTTATTAATCGTTTCAGTGCAGCAGTGCGCGCCAAAAAAGCGGATACCTATATTTTTGGTGAGTGGTACAACGCCGGTGCGGGGGATGCTGTGTCCATGACATTCCTCAATGAACGTCGCGGTTCGGAGCTCTTGGATTTCAAACTGCGCGATGCGATTGAAAACGCGATTGCGGGCAACATCAATATGATCAACCTGAGTACGCACATTGGCTCGCGTGGGGCGGCGATGAACGGCTATGAAGATTGGCAGGCCATCTTCCTGGACAACCACGACGCGACACGCACCAGTGTGTACCTGCAAACCACGGGTGTGACCAATAGCAATCGCCCTGGTAAGGGCATGACAAAAGCCTTTGCCGATGCGCGCCAGAATTTGGGTATGGCTTTGGTCATGACCTTGCCGGGTATCCCAACCATCTATTACGGCACCGAGCAAAACTCCACCTGGTTTACGGCCAATGGCGATGGTCAGGTCGGTCACGACCCATACAACCGCGAGCAAATGCCATCCTTCAGCCAAACGACGGCGGCATTTAGCCTGATCAGTGCTTTGTCCGAGCTGCGTAAAAACAGCCCGGCGATTCAGCGCGGTACTTATGCCGAGCGCTGGGTGAATGCCGATGTACTGGTATTCCAGCGTCAGGAGGGCAGTGACTGCGCTGTAGTCGCCGTCAACCGTGGTTCACCTACCACCATTACAGTTCCCAATTTGTGTTTGGCCAATGCGGCTTACACCAGCAAAGTGGGAAGTGATGTAGTGAATGTGACCAGCGGTAGTGGCACCTTTAATTTGTCGCAAAATGAGGTAGTTGTGCTGCATTAATCACAGCCCGGCGTAAACTCTGGAAGGGTGCTCATTGAGCACCCTTTTTTCATGGTGTCCCACTTAAATCAGGTTCGAGTTGAAGAATGGAGCGGGAAGGTTTCTTGTGGTTTACTGGCTAACAATATCTGCAAGCCAAACATCAGTGGGCACGTCTGTGCAATCTCCTGAATAATTTGCATTTAAAATATTCGCTTTGAGTGACGTACAGCGCTTAACAAAGTGCATGTTTTCAGAGCCGTCCATAGCTCGGTCAAACAACACCACCCAATATTCCCCGTTATTGCCAAGCGTAACTACTTCGTATAAGTAGGACGTGGATGCGAGACGGAATGAGCCAACTTTGAATGGCGTACCGCTGCTTATAGCCGTGTTTACACATTTCTGCGCCGCCCATAGCTGGTTTTGGATTTCAGTTTTACTTCCCCCCTTAACCTGATCTATCAAGCCGCAATTAACTGCATCACTCCCGGCGAGCCGGTTGATCTTTTCTGTGAATCCAGCGTAAGCCATTTGCGGCCATTCTTTTTGTGGTTCAGGTGGCGTGGCCGTAGTGCATGCAGTCAGTGCGGTAACTGCCAGAACAGTAAGAAAATTGCGCATAGTGATCACTTGTATAGGTCGATTATTCGTTGTTTGTCACTGGGTTTAAATTTCCGCATATCCACTGCCGTTTTGGGCGGATAGTCCATGATCCCTACGTCAGTGCGGTGCTTAAGACCGAGCTTGTGACCGAATTCATGGGCATCTGAAATACGCCAGTCGCGCCTGTCGGAATGCGGATTTACAAGCAGTGCATTTCCCCAAATAGGGTGACGTGGATTCGGTGCCCAGCCGCCGATATAGAGAGCGCTTTTGCAATCACATAGGCTAAGTCCTTGTGCCAATTCCGCTAAGGTGGCGCCGTGGATGCGCAAATCGAATTTCCGAGAAGAAGGTGCTAGGTTAACTTCGATCCCGGCATCACCATAGACTTTACGAATGTTCGCTAACGCGGCATCTGCTCTACTGATATTGCCGGTAAGAACATAGGACAGATTGATGGATAGCTTACCGCCGACGTATCTAACCTTGCCGACGTAATTGGGATTCGCTACATCTGGTTTACCGACACCAGATGGATTCCCTTGAAGGTTTTCAACTTGTTCCAGCGATAGCTGGCAATTTGCAGGGAGGGATGATTTACACATCCTCATTTCCAGTCGTTCCAACCGCGTGTCCGACATATCAGCTCCTTTGTTGTATTTAGAATTTCGCTAGTCACTATAAACCAGAAGCGTGGGGGAACAGGCTCGAAGATTAGAAAAAAGTGAGTTAAATCACGGTAAAAAAACGACAAGACTTGCACTAAATCCGAGACTAAAACGTGCCGATGTAAGCTTTGCCTAAGCTGGCACAATGGAGTGTGCCGTCATAGTTTGTGCAATGCATCCCTGTAGGTATTGTTTCTTTGCCGGACAGCCGCTGTTACCGCGTGATAAGTATCACGTGTAGGTGTCACCCTCCTTATCAACCCTCGTCGCACTTGGTCATTTGTGTTACTGAAAAAGTGGGATCTTTTTAGCTCCAGGGTTCGATTATTTTTTGATAGTGCGCACCGCCGTTTTTTTGCGCTCTCGGTGGGGATTTGGCTGGATTGTAATCGCGGCAGCGCTTTATATACTGGTTCTCGCCGCTGTATTGCGCACATCAAATCCCTCCACTCTATGAGCAATAATAATCATGAATAAGTTCACTCTACTGAAAAAAAGTTGTTGGCTAGCCATGGCCTGCATCGGGTTATCTGCCACGGCGAATGCTGTGGTTTTTCAAGCGGAAAATTACAACGCGTTTTACGACACCACACCGGGCAATACCGGTGGTGTATTTCGCAACGACGCCGTGGATATTGAAGCCACCAGCGATACTGGCGGCGGTTACAACGTAGGTTGGATTGCGCAGGGCGAGTGGCTCGCGTTTAACGGCTTAACTATTCCCACCAGCGGCAACTATATCGTTCGTTTGCGGGTCGCTTCTCCTTCAGGCGCTACAGCATCGGTGGATTTAAATGGCGGCGCTATCCAACTGGGTAATTTCACAATTCCCGCCACCGGCGGTTGGCAAACCTGGACCACCGTTAGCCGCACAGTTAATTTGAATGCGGGCACTTACAGCCTGGGTGTGTTTGCACAAACTGCCGACTGGAATTTCAACTGGATTGAAGTGGTCGCTGACACCAATAACAACACTAATTTGCCCACGGCCTATCCAGGGTACACAGGTACTTATTCCGGTTACACCCTCAAACTGGATGAACGGTTTAACAGCCTGAATACCGCCATTTGGGCCAAAGGTGATGGCGCCGTCGGCAATGAATCCATTTGCCGTTTCCAACCGCAAGGCGTGCAAGTGGCCAATGGAAATCTGGAACTGGTGGTGCGCCGCGAGTATGTGCCTGGCAGCTACTCCTACGATCACAGATCGGAAAAGGGCCCCTACAACTTCTCATGCGGTGAACTGCGCACCGTGCCCAGCAAACGCATCAAATACGGCCGTATTGAAGCTCGTATCAAAGCGCCATCACGCAGCGTCGCTACGGGTTATATCTCGTCACTCTTTACTTACAAACACGAAGGCTCACCCAGAGAGTGGGAAGAAATTGACGTGGAGCTGGAAGGTGGTCGCCCGGATAAATTCCAGGCCAACCTGATTTACGGTGTGAACGTTGTGGATTGGAACGGCACTCGTCAATGGGGTGCATGGGAGCACAAAATTGATATAGCTCCGGCTGACCAATGGCGTGTCTATGCCATCGATTGGACGCCAACAGGTATCAAGTGGTTTGTGGATGGTGTGCTGGTTAAAACCTTGAATCAGGACTGGATTGACTGTAACCCATCCTGTGTTCCTCCACAGGTCACCTACACGCCCATCCCCAACGACCTGACCGAACTGATGATGAATTTCTGGATTCCCAACGATGCTATCCAAAACGACTTTGGTGGCAATAAGGCCGGTAACGTTTACCCCATGGTTACCCAATACGACTGGGTGCGGATTTACCAGTTAAATACCCATCCGTTGACTAACTGGTAATCCGGCAATGCTTTAAAAACGGCTTAACAACAAGTTAAAACAACAGGTTAAAAAGTCCCACGGCACGCGGCATTTACCGCGTGCCGTTTTTTATGGATGAAAAAAGTGAGTCATCAATCTGGGCTTGGTCCAACAATTTCAGGGGGCTTGGGGTGTTGGCATTTCCCACTTCACGGTTTTTGCCTCTAATGATGAACAAAAACAGCAAAGTGGGACGATTTGTGATGCCAGTCTCGGTAAGTTTGACGCTGTATTGTGGTGCGTGTTGAACAAGGTGTAGCAGCAGCCCAATACAGAACTTTAACCACAACTTGTGTAAGTGGATCGCCAATGGAAATCAGCAACGAACTAACGCCAGAAGAATGCAGCAGCATGAGTGATATTCGCACCGAGATTGATTTTCTGGATCGCGCGATTATCAATCTGATTGGTCAGCGTTCCAAATACCTGGAAGCCGCCACCAAATTGCAAACGTCAGATCTGACGGTACGCTCGCCCGAGCAAATTAAAACCATGTTGCTACAGCGCCGCGAGTGGGCCAATGCCGAAGGGGTCGATCCCGATATTATCGAAAAAATCTATACCGATCTGGTGCATCATTTTTTACAGGATCATCTAAAAGCCACGCAGCCTGCCTAGTACCGGCGGCGTGGCTTAAGGGCGATGCGGGCAGGATCAGCGCGAGCTAACCTGAAACTCGCCCGCCAGTTGATGGAGTTTGGTCGCGGTATTTTTCAGGCGATCCGAACTGGTTTGCAGTGCGCGCACCACCTTGCTCATGGTGTTGTTGGCGCTGCTGAGTTCGCGTACCTGGTCGCCGTGTTGTTGGCTGTTCTGGTCGATATGGTGAATGATGTCAAACATGCGCTCGACAATGTCATGCAGGGGCGCGTTATCGGTAGATGCCTCCTCCGCCAGACGCAGGCCGCGATCCACATCGGCAACACTGGTTTCCATATAAGCTGCTGCGGTTTGTGACTCATTGCGAATGGCTTCGATTTTCTCGCCAATTTCCCGTGCGACACCCGCCGTGCGGGATGCCAGGCTGCGCACCTCGTCTGCTACCACGGAAAAGCCGCGTCCGTGCTCACCCGCCCGTGCTGCTTCAATGGCAGCGTTGAGTGCAAGCAAGTTGGTTTGGCTGGTAATGTCGCTGATCAGTGAAATCATATTGCCAATTTCGGCGGTACGGCCATTCAGGTTGTGAATGGTGCGCGCCGAGTTGTCCACTACATCGCGAATACTCTGGGTGCCGGTGCGCACCGATTCAAATTGGGTGCGCGCTTGCTCTACCAGGTTTTCCATCATTTTTTTCATGTCGGTTGCGGTACCGGACGCTTTGCTGATTTCCTGCAATTGCTCGCTGACCAACAACAGCATTTTATCCATGGCGGTCGAAACAGAATGGGATGACTCGGTAGCCTGGCTGTTGTGGGTTAATAGCCGGTCGCTGTTTTTCATCACCTCATCCGCGGCGCGAATCACTTCACCGACAATATGGTCCAGGTTGTCGATAAAACTGTTTGTCCAGCGCCCCAAATCGCCACTCTCATCATTGGCCAGTTTTTGGGTATTCAGGCGCTGCTGCAAATTGCCGCCACCCTCGGCAATGGCGTGAATGACTTCGGTCATTTTGCCCAGGCGTCGTGCCAATTTACGCGGCCCGCGGTGGTAAAAAATAAAGCCGCCAATGATTAACACCAACAGGGTTAGGGCATTAATAACGGCGTGGGGCAGGTTGCTGAAATACCCCAGGGTGAGATTGGTTAAGACACCGGCACCCACACAGGCGCCATAAATGCTCATCAATTTAAAACCGAGCGAACGGTGGCGATAGGTTTCCTCTAAATCCGCTTCACACATCATGCCCCAGGTATCGGGCGAGCCTTGCAAATTAAAGGTAACCCCTTTGCCCACCACCGGTATGTGGCGGTAGTCCGAGTAGCCGGGGTAAGTGACAAATAAATTGCTGCCCTTGCGAATAGTTTCGCGCACGCCAGGGTGTAACTGGTTGGTGGCCGGGTCGGTAAAGCGAATTTCAAATTCAGTGTGTTGCTGGATTTTTACTGCGCCCCAATTGGTGTGCACGCCTGAGGTGAGGTTTTCACCGTGGGAAAAAGTATTGTCCTCAAAACGGGAGCGGGAGAGGGCGGTGCCGCTTTTGATGGACGGGTCGAATACCGACTTCACCATAAACAAATAGTTATCGCCGGATTCGCTAAAAATATGCCCCGCTTCGCGCTGGATCAAATCGCCCAGTACATCGTTGGGAATACGCGCGCACAGGCAGCCCTTGGTGCCATCGCTCAAGGCGATGGGCAAATAGAACATCAGGGTGACCTGATCGTGGAAGGATGAACTGCGTTTGCCAATGGCGAGTGTTTGCGGGTCTTTGTAAGGGCCGTGTAAAAACGGCTGTGCCAAGCCCGCGCTAACGGCATTGCGATCCAGATCCTCGGCACCGATGCGCGCCGCATAACTGGATGCCAGGGTTTTGCCCCGTTGGTCTATCACAAATAGCTCGGTGCAATCGCTCATGCTGACAAGGCTTTTACGCAACAGCGTGTCGTAACTTTCATTCACGAGTTGTGCATGGGAGTCCAGTAATTGCAGTTGACCACTGCAGGACTCCAACTGTGCCCACTGGCGTTTTACCCATTGTTGCAAGAGTTTAATGCGGGTATTCGCAATACTCTCAAAGGTTTGCTCCATGATGGGGTAGCGGCTTTTGTTCAACCAGCAAGCCCATCCCATCGCCAGTTTTCCGGTTTTACCAAACCAGGGCAGCCAGGCGCGTTCAGCCGCTGAAAGTGGCATTAATGCACTTTGCAAGCTAGAAAGAGAATGTCGTGTCGTATGTGAATCATGCATAGTTTGAGTGACTAGTCTGTAGTGATAGTGGAATTGCTTTTGTTGTTTTGATTTTTGTGTTGTTGATTTTTGTACCTTGTCGCCATGCAGAATTTACGCCAGTGGCACAAAAATCATTATTTTTGGCTGTTTTTCTACGTTTAAGCACCTGATTGGTGCCAAATGCATGATTATTTTGGTGCGTTAATTTTTATGTGATCTAAATTGGTGCAACTGTTGTAAGTGACCTTATTCAATCGCTGGTCTGGCAAAGTGGCAAAGGAGAGAAAATATGAGTGATCGCTATCGGATTGTATTTGCTGTGTTATTGGGTTGGTTGGTACTGGTTGGGTCGGCAGCCTATGCGTGTACGCGGGTTGTCTATCAGGGGCCGGAACAAACCATTATTACCGCCCGTTCAATGGATTGGCGTGACGAGATTCCCGCCGACCTCTGGTTGTTCCCCCGTGGGATGGAGCGGCAGGGCATGGTGGGCGATCACTCCCTGCGCTGGACCTCCCGCTACGGCAGTATTGTTACCAGCGCATTTGGCATGAGCAGCACTGATGGCATGAACGAGAAGGGCTTGGTCGCCAATTTGCTGTGGTTGGCGGAGTCACAATACCCGGTGTTTGATGGGCGCAAAAAAGGTCTGACCGTGGCGGCTTGGGTGCAATATGTATTGGATAGCTACGTCAGTGTGGATGAGGCTGTCAAGGCTCTGCGCAAAGAACCATTTGTGGTGGTCTCGGCCAATATTCCCGGCACCAATCGTTTTGCGACGTTGCATTTGTCGCTATCGGACGCGACGGGTGACAATGCCATCCTGGAATACATTGATGGCAAATTGGTAATTCACCACGACAAGTCATACACCGTCATGACCAACTCCCCGGTCTTTGAGCGACAGTTGGCACTCAATGAATACTGGCGCGACATTGGCGGTACGGTGATGCTGCCTGGCACTAACCGCGCTGCTGATCGGTTTGTGCGCGCGTCTTTTTACATCAATGCCATCCCTCAAACCAGCGACGCGCAAAAAGCACTGGCCAGTGTGTTTAGCGTAATTCGCAATGCATCTGTTCCATTCGGGATTTCCTCCGAACAGGAACCTAATATCTCCTCCACGCGCTGGCGCACGGTGGCTGATCACAAGCACCGTGTTTATTATTTTGAAAATGTACTAACGCCTAATACCTTTTGGGTGGATATCAGCAACGCTGATTTCAACAAGGGAGCGACAGTAAAAAAATTGCCGCTGGCAAACCATGAAACCTATACCGGCGATGCGCTACCGCAGTTTACAGCGGCAGCGCCTTTTGAATTCGCCGGTTTGTAGCCAATTTTAAAGTTTTCAAATAATTAAGCCCATGTTACCGAAAAAGCGCGTCGCCAATTATTTTGGTAACGCGCTTTTTATTAGGTACGAATCGGTTGTTTTTACACTGTAGAATTTTTGTAACGCGGATATAAGTTGAATGGTGAAAAATTTATCAACGAAAGAATGCGGTTCTGAAATAAAAAACCCTCACTTTTAGAGTGAGAGTTTTTTAGCTAACGATTTTAAGTTCGTCGTTGTTGTTAATTTAGAGCGGCGTGCGGCTTAACAAATATTGCACCAACGCATCGCGGCCATCCGGATCATCCACTTCCCCCACTTGTGGAAAATAAAATGCATGGGGCGCTACGCGGTCATCATTGGTTAATACAGTGGGTGCTTCACGCGCAGGGTTCAAAAGAAAGTCCAGGCTAGCGTTTGCGCTTGCTGGCAAATAACCTTCGGGTGCAGAAACCGATCCATTATGTAAAAACTCATCTTTATCACCCAACCCTATCAGTAAAGGCTTGGCGTAACCACGAACAAAACGCTCTGCTGGCGTGCGACCGTTGACTAACCCAGCATTAGCATTTTCCGCCAAACGTCTGGTTGCATCGAGTACGGTTAAGGTGAGAGTGTATTCAGGGTTTGGCCCAGCCAAGGTAGTTTGCACAGGGCTGAGTCCCACATTTGAGCGATCCAGTAAGACCAGTACATCATCGTCATACGCTCTGTAAAGCTCGTTGATCGGACGAATGCGGTCATTTTCTACTGGCATGCTTGGGTCAGAGGTATGACAAGCCGCACAGTTAGCACCCCCATCAGCACGAGCATTCATAAATATACTTTTACCTAAAGCAACCTTGGCCGCGTCTAACCCATCTTTTACTGGTGGGGCTGGCAATTGATCCGTGTAGGCGTTGAGTGCTGACAGCAAATCATTATCTACCCGGCGACCTGTAGGGCCAGCAGAAGCACCTGCATCAATATCGGTTCGCGTTGCTTTCACAAACGGAATTGCATCCTCTGTTGCGACCCCCATAGGGATAACGCCAGTTGCTTTCAGTGTTGCTTCATAACGTGTAGCAATCTCATCCCCAACTGGCCCAGCTAAAACATTGAGCAGCGTACGACCTTTTGGTGTGAGTAGACTGGTGGGATCCAAGGCTACGGTGTAAACAAGGTTGTTAAAATCTTCCAACTTTTCAAATGAACCGCTACTACCCCAAGGAGCCGCTAAATCAGTGCGGAAGAAAGGCGCAATGTAAGTGGCATTACCAATCCCGTCGGGTGTTGCGTCAAACGATGTTACAGGGTAGTGACGCATTCCCTTGGCATTGTTACTGGTTAAATATTCGCGTGCTTGTGCGGTTTGCTGCTCAATAGTCAAGCTGGAGTCGATACCCGCGAAATCCCCACGACCCAAAGTGGCGCCATCTAATGCATCAAATTTGAGCTGAAGAAATGGAAGGTATGCCAGAGGATTACCGGATGCAGCAAATATGGCTCCTACATCCAGCTTTTCAGCAGCGCGGCCGTCAATCTGCACACCTACCGAGCCTGGACCTACTGTATTGGCGGCCAATACAGAACCATCAGTTACCGAATGGCAAAGCGCGCAGGAAACACCCACTTTGGCAATTTGAGCGCTATCACTAAATGTTGGATCACTACCCAGTGGAAGACGTTTGCCATCTGCACCAAAAGGCACAACACCAATCACGGCGCCTTGGCGGATCAACTCAAGCGTAATCGCAGGGTCAGATAATGCAGGCGCATCCTGACCTGCCAGCGCTGCATTAATTTGTGCAACCACAACACCTGCAAACGTCGGCTCAAGAGACTCAGCATTCACACTCAAACCTAAGCTGAGCGCTTGCAGCGGCGTTAATTCAGCGGCAATGATGCCCTGAGGTAATTGCATGGCGTCAGTCCAAAAACCTTCGTTGCCAAAAGTTTCAAACCGAAATACATTTTTTCCAACTTCGACTGGCGATAAGGATGAAGACGAGGACGACATTGATGATACAGATGATGTCATGGATGAAGATGATGAAGATGCCGCTGGAGGTTTTCTATCGTTATCGTTGTCGCTACATCCTGCAAGAATACATACCCCCGAAAGGGCGGCTATAAATGCGATTGGCTTACTGATTTTCATAAAACTCTCCTTATAAAAAATTTGTACGCACGTGACTTAATATTCACTTTGCAAACACGGTTAATTCCTCAAATTGACTTGTCAGACGTTGAGCAAAATAAATACCTCAACAACTAGCTCGCGAGCGATGACTTCGAATTAAGACTTCATACTTCAGATTTATTTTAGATTTATTTTAGATTTTTTTTGGATTTATTTTAATAGAATGCTTTTCGTAATATTGATGGATTTTTTTATAGGCAATACTCTGAAATTCCCACGCATCTGACTGATAATGAGGCTTTTGGCGACTGGGCGGTGTTTGAATAAAGGGCTGCGCGATGAAGAGGGCAGCTATGGTAATAGCGATAAATACATTAAATAGTTGAAAGCAGGTATTGAAATTTTTTTGGCCGCAATGAGCCTCAGAATGGCTGTTGATGTATCTGTCGTATAAAGTATCGATAAGTGGCGTCACTTTTCTTGTCCGTGTTGGAGGTGCCTTCGGTAGGTGCAATTGATAAGGAGGAAGGGTGAGAAAAAATTCGACTACTTGATTCGAGATAAGCGGTAATGCGCGCGAGTTTTTGGAAAAATGGAGATAAAAAATACTGTAAACCTGTCGGCCAAATAGGAATTTTTTTTGAGAGGGCTAGTACAGGGGGATCGGAGATTTTTGCTTTACGGGAATTATAAAAATCAATAACGTAGATTACTAACTAACAATTTGAAGCATAAAACGTCAGCTTCAAATTGTTAGTATAAAGTGTCATTTTCGGACGATTTATGGGGAACCTGACATCTGACGCAGCAGGGCAGCCAGTGGTGCCAGTTCGGGCTGGTGGCGAATGGCGTTGGCTACCAGTTGCGCCATGGCCTCGGCGCCATTTTTTTGGAAGTGGGTGCCATCCGGCAATTGAGTACTGCCGCCCATAGTATCGCTGTAATAGGGGTTGATGCTTTTATCCACCACCAGCCAATAGTCGCGCCAGCCGGGTTCGCCCACCCGATTGGCAAAGGCGATGCTGGCTTTTTCCAAATCGATCAGCGGGAGCTTTTCGGCGCGGGCCAAATCCATAATGGTCTGGCTGTAATCGCCCACAAAGGCATAGTCACTGCCGGGTTTGTGACGGGTGAGGTGGCTGTGCACTACCGGTGTGGTTTGTACGCCCTGTGCGTTTTTAATACGCGCGGTGGGGGTGAAAAGCACAGGCATGGCGCCGCGCTCCCGGGCAATTTTCACATAGCGTTCCAACGAATGGTAAAAGGCCAATTCCGGTTTGCCTGCCGGGTACTGTGGTTGGCCTTGGGCATTGTTTGGGTAGGTGCATAAGTTAGCGACATCAGCCGCGCCGCGCAGAGGTTTACTGGCATCACAGTTTTGATCGTTGTGGCCGTGATTGATAAATACATAGTCACCGGGCTGGATAAGTTTTTCCATCTGCGCAAACCAGCGGCCATTGTAAAAATCCCGTGAGCTGCGCCCGGCGCGCGAGCCGACAACCACTTTCACGCTGGCATTGTCGGCAAATTGCGCTTCTAACATTTGACCCCAACCCATACGTGGGTAGCGCAGTTGTTCGTACACCGCCGACGTGGAATCGCCCACGATAAACACGCGGGTTTTGGCCTGGCGAATAGCCGCTGCTTCCTGACGTGCGCGCGATAGGTCAAACACTTCATAGGCTCCTGAACTCTGTAACCCGACCAGTGGCCGAAAGCCGGGATCGCTCAGGCTGGTATGGCCAACGCTGCCGGTGTTGTTGTCGTAATTGCGGTTGTGATTGAGCAGCCCCAGCATCTCCTGCAGGGCACTGTTATCCGTTAACGGATAAGTCGCCGGGTCAAAATGATCCACATCCCTTATACCAACCTGTTTCAACGCTTGCGCAAAACCGGCCTGCATCGGGCGCCTGGCTTGAGTGAAGGCGCTGGGGGTGAGTGGTGCGATTGCTGGTGCATCTATCCATTGTTGTGGGCCAATAAACCCCTGTGCGACGGCCAGGTCAGACACTATGCGATCAGTGAGCGGGTTGATATTGGCAATAGCGGTTGTGGTGGCCGGCAGCGTCTCAATCACTGCTGCCATGCAAATCGGGCGCAAGGTTGCATTTTGCTGGCAGTCTTCACTCTTGCCACCGGCAACGGCTGACAGGCGCAGCGGTGGGGTTAACCCCTGCACAGGCAGGCTGTAGCTGCCATGGCTATCGGTAGTGGTTTGGCGCGTTTCGCCCTGTGCATCGCGCAGGGTCACCACAGCATTGGCCAGTGGTTGTCCCGCTATCACCAATCCTTGTAATTGGGCTGAGTCACCTGTGGTGTGTTGGCAGGCGGACAGGGCGCCGCACAGGCCGAGCAGGAGCAGGGCGTGGCGCGAGGTTTTTGCTATAGCGGATTGTTTGATGGCTAGGGTGCAGGTCATAACATGGTCATCTTTTGTGTCAGTGGAGTAGTGGTATACGGATCAGGCGTTCACCGCCGCCCAGCAGCATGCGCTGTTGGGTATCCAGCGCGAGGGACTTGATGGACGCCGAGGTGAATTTGTCGAGCGGCTGCCAGTGCTGCCCATCATCCCTGCTGTAGATAATGGTTCCCGCACGGCTGGAAGCATAGAGAATGCCGGTAGCGGGGTCTTGCACTGGTTGACGGATCAGGTCAGTCGCGGGCGTTGCTTGTAGCTGCCAATCCTGACCGGCATTGGTGGAGCGCAATACCGTGCCGTGGGTGCCGGTAATTATCAGCGTGCCGCTCTGGAGTTTGGTGAGCGATAACAATGTACGATTGGTATGGGTCGCTACCTGGTGCCACTGTTTCCCGGCGTTGTCGGAGTAGAGCAGTATCCCTTGTTCACCTCCCCCCCAGAGCCGTTTGCCATCGGCATAAGTCATTTGCAGGCTGTGGCTGACCCCACTTTCCTGTGCTTGCCAGTGTTTGCCATCGGCTGAGAGTGTGATTCGCCCGCCTTGGCCAACGGCGATAAAACGTTTCAGCGGGTGGCTATAAGTACCGGAAAACAGTTGCCTGTTGTCATCACTCGCCACGCCGTCCCAGTGTTCACCTGCATCCGTCGAATAGTGAATCTTGCCGGGGCCTGCAATGGCCACCAGCGTTCCCTTGTCGTTTCCCAGCAGTTGATGAAAGTAGCCCTGCGTGGCGTCGCCCAATGCTAGGCGTACACGCCAGTGATCGCCGCCATCGTCAGACACTACAACAGTGCCCGGTGGCCCCGCTGCGATCAATCGGTTGGACTGCTGGTCGTGGATCAGCGAGAAAAAATAATCGCTTTGCTGGGTTGTGGCGTTCACCGCTTGCCAGTCTTGACCGCCATTCGTGGATGACAGCAGTAAACCTTTCGCGCCAACCGCGAGCCACAGTCCTGCGTGTGTTTGGCTAAGTTGATGCACAAAATCCAGCGCAGGCGCTTTAAGCCATTGCCAGTCTTGCCCCTGATTTTTGCTGTGCAGCAACAACCCGCCAGCGCCATAGGCGACAAGTTGCCCGTCCGCCACGGCAATCAGCCCTTCAATATCCGCTTCGGTGCCTGTCTTGATCGGGCTCCAGGTGCGGCCACCATTGTGTGAATAGGCAAGGGTGCCGCTGTCGCCTGTGACCCACAGGGTTTGATTGAATGCGCTAATGGTATTGAGCGGCGCGTCCAGCATGGCGACAGGAGCCCAGAGTGTGCCGCCGTCATCGGACAGTAGAATCTCACCTGCACTGGAAATCGCAATCAGCGTATCGGTATCAGCATGGTGATGCAGGCCTGTAAGAAATGCGTTGCTACCGGTGGCGATTGTCTCCCAGTGCTGCCAATGCGAATCGCTGCGCAGGATTTTGCCATCGGTTGTCGCAAGCAATAATACCTCGCCGTACACCACCAAACGCGCGAGCGACAATTCCGCATCAACCGGTATTGTTTGCCACTCACTGCCGCCATTCGTTGATATCAGCAATAACCCATTGTCACCCAGAGCGATAAGACTGGCGCGTGTGGGAACAGCATAAATAGCGCTGATGTTGGCATTGTTTTCCAGCGCAATTGTGCGCCAGTCAGCGCCATTGGATGAGTACAACAAGGCGCCTTGTTCACCGCCAGCTACCCAGGTGTTATGTGCAGTATCAAATGCAATTGCCAGTAATTTTTTGTCGCTATGACTGATTTTTTTTATCCAGTGAGCACCGCCATCGGTTGAATGCAGCAGCAACCCCTCTTCCCCCACAGCAACCCATTGGCTTGCATCACTATTTGTGGCGAGTGCAAAAATACTATTGCTCACACCAGTTGCGAGGCTATTGCCACCTACAGCATCAGCGCTATTGACCTGCAGCGAGATTATGGTGCCATCTGTTCCTGCAATAATATGTTGTGTCGGGTGAGACAGCGCCGTTAAAAAACGTGGGTTAGTGACACGTAAATTCTGAATAATGGCATCGCTTGTGAATAATGAGTTTTCGGTAGCCGCTAAGGCAGGTGCCGATTTTTTTTCACAGGCGCAAAGCAGCAAGGTGCCAAGAACAATAATTATAAAAGGCAAACTTTTCATGATGAGAATGTTCATTTATTTTTTTGAAATGAAAAAGCACGCCACAACAGCAAGTCAATAAAAGACGCTGTGACCTTGTTAACACATGAGAGGGATTGAATAAATGCCATTACCGATGGGTAGCGATTATTTTTTTACACATAAGCCTTTGGTTTATAGGCTGTTTGTTATCGCTTGCGGATAAGTTACCAATAAATGGAAAAAATTCCTACCGATAAATTGTATTTACAGCCTAATGAAAACTGCTATATTGCCGTTGCTAGGATTTTTGCGGGCATAAACAGCAGTTTATGCTCTTCGCGTCAGCGAAGCGTGCACCTTGCACGGTTGGTTTGGTGGTACGCGAGTTGCAAAATCTGCTCCTCTTCTGTTCTCTAGAGAAAGGAGTTTTTTATGTTAAAAAAAATAATGATAACAACGCTATTGATTGGTACCTCTGCCGCCGTTATGGCAGCCAATCGCCCGAGTGGATACACCACGATTTGTAAAACAGACCAAACCTGTACCGTATCTCAAGCGACAAATGTGGCTTTTGGTGCGTCAGACAAGTTTGTTTACAAAGTACTGAGCGGTTCATTCAAATGTAGCGTCTCAACTTTTGGTTCTGATCCAATCCCATCCAAAACTGTAAAAGAGTGTTCAATTCCTGCCAGTGGTACAGGAACCAGCACGCCAAGCAGTAGCAGTGTTGCATCATCGTCCGGTTCTACGGGTGGTAGTGCGGAGTGTAAAGCGGGAGCGGTAATTGAGAACAAAACCGTCGATTGCGGTGGCAAGACACTCGGTCTGTCATGCCCTGGCGACGGCGAAGGACAACCGCCTGTGATTACCCTGAAGAATGCGACGATTAAAAACCTGCGCATTTCCAAAAGCGGTGGAGCAGATGGTATTCACTGTACGAGCGGTTCCTGTCGTGCAGAAAATGTGGTCTGGGAAGATATCTGTGAAGATGCTGCCTCCCTGATCAGCAGTGGTACACGGTTCACTATTTCCGGTGGTTCTGCGTATAACAATACCAGTAATTCACCGGGTGGAAAGCCTGATAAAATTTTCCAGCACAACTCCAAAAACAGTACCTTTGAAATTAATAACGGGTTTACTGCCAAGGGTGTGAACGGAAAATTGTGGCGTTCTTGCGGAAACTGCTCAAGCAATGGCGGGCCGCGTAACCTGGTAGTGAACAATGTTCGCATAGAAGGAAAAATTGATAGCATCGCCGGTGTAAACCGTAACTTTGGTGATAAGGCAACGATTCGTAACCTGAAAATCCAGGGCTATAAATCCGGCTCACCCAAAGTGTGTGAGGAATTCCAGGGCGTACAAAAAGGTAGCGACTCTAGCAAGTACGGTGAGTACTGGAATACTGCAAACTGCGATGTAAGTAAGTCTGATGTAACGGCTTTCTGATTTTTATAATAATGATTCAACAATAATCGGCCCGCAAAAATCAGTAGCCCCTCTCTGGCGACAGAGAGGGTTCTAATAACACTCATTTCACCTTGCGGTTTTCATCCTCTAACATCCTGATTATTCAGTGAGTACCTGCAATGCTGCGGATACATAAACCAAGGGCGCATTCCAGTTAATCGCAATTTCATTACTGGCGTAACTACACTCTTCATCCAGATAGGATTTTGCAGCCAGTGTTGAAGGGTAGGGCTTGCTGCAACTGGACTTATCCTCTTGACCTGCATTGGCACCGCCCGCCAGAAAACCGGGAATTGCACCGGGGATGCCATCTGCACCGGAAGGGCGATGATGAATATTCTGCGGTGTTTTTTTGCCAAATCCTGTAACAAATGAATAGTCTGTCGGGTTTCTTCCCACTACATAATCCAGCAAGGATTGCGCCGCATTCAAGTAAGCCGTTTTTGATTTGTCGCGTTGATAGGCTTCAAGTAATACCCAAGCGTGATTCAAAATACCGGAATTGCTGCCCCAATTAAAATCACCCGTACTGATGGCAACACCATAAGCCGAACTTGAACCTTTATTGACAATCGTGGTTGCAAGGTTGTCCAGTTTTGTCTTGATGATTGCCGTCTCTGCAACTGCCGTCAGCTCTGCACTGTGGCGTGCAAGTGAAAACAGCCCCAAGGTTTTTACGCCGCCCCACCAAGGAACATCGGGTGTCAGGTTGGCCAGGTTTACATCGGTGTAGTAGCTATCGATTTTTGTGGTTATGTATAACTCTGCAGCGGCCCACATAAATTCGTCGCTCACATCACCATCGCCGTAAGTGCCTGTCGATATGTCTGCAGGTTGCGTGTAATAAATGCGCGGGTTTGCTTTTGCCCAGTCGTAAGCTGTTTTAGCGGCAGTTAACAGGGTTGCAGAAAATCCGGGAAATTGCGTTTCATAGCCTGCATAGACACGGCTCGCGGCCGCCAGAGTTGCCGCAAAATTCAAAGCGGCTGCTGTGGTTTTTTGCACAACATAACGATCTGAAATATCGTTCGCGGGCATCACAAAACCGCTAAAGTTTTTACTGGTGAGTTTATGATACACACCGCCATCATTCGGGTCTTGCATGGCCAGCATCCACTCAAGGTTCCAGCGTATCTCATTCAATAAATCAGGCACATCATCATCGCTTTCGGGAATATTGAGATGTTGGTGTTTAAAATAATCACCAAAACTTTCATAAGCGGCGAGTAGTGTGTAAGTGGATATGCCGGAGTTAACAACGTAGAGATTGTAATCACCGGCATCGTACCAACCTTTAGGTGCAGCGATGACGGAGCCCTCGGGGCGTAAAGCACTTTTTGCACTTGCGTGGATGTACACTTTATCGCCCATGTGCCCCGCCGCGCGTTTGTATACACCCGCATGCGCTTCGAGGAGCTCGGTGGATGCGCGATTAAAATAAAACGCTTTTACTGCTCCAGCATTAAGTGCCTCATAAGCATTGTCCGATACAGTAAATTCAGCGGCTTTTTCCACACCATCCACTTGAAGCTCATAACTGCCTGCGGTAGTGATCGCGGAAAAATCAGCAAGCTTTACTGATTCCTGTGCAGGAACCCAGGTTGCTGCCGCACTGAGATTACCGGTAAGCGCGGTGCTGTTATCGCTCTTGTTTATGACGCGAAAAGTGGTCGCTGCTACGGCGGGGATGACAGCCCATTTCTGTGAATTGGGTTTAAAGCCTATCTGATTGATTTTAATTAATGCCTGACTAATAGCCGCACTGCTCGTAGCGGCACTACTGCTAGCAGGGCTACTGGATTGACTGCTTGTCGTGGCAACGGAAGAACTAACGGCAGCACTTGATGGTGGTTTGGGGCTGCTTCCGCTACCCCCGCCTCCACCACAGGAAACATTTGCCAGACAGCAGATGAGCAGGCTGATGGTACTTATTGTTCTCATTAAAATACTCCGGGCTATATATTATTGTTAGTGGTTAAGAGGAATGCTAATGACCGAAACGGAATGCGGTGGTGCTGTGTAGGTGAGTGTATTGTTTTTAAACCCCTGCCGATGTATTTCAGGTTTGATCTGATCCGGTGATGCAAAACTATTTTCCGAGAGCAAGTGCTTTGCTCCCAGATAAGTGATAGTAGCGATAGATTTTTTCACCGGTGCAGGTACAGTAAACTGGATATGACGGGCATCAGCGTCAGTATTTACCAGTTTAATCAGCAGCGCATTTTCTGGTTGGTCGGTAGCTGCAGATGCGTACAAACCATTTTGTCCTGTCAGGGGCTTTCCTGCGTGGGTAATACTCACTAATTCGCTGCCTTTATGGGTGGAAAATAATTGTTGTACCTGATAATTAGCCGTAGCTAATACCTGTAAATTATTAAACCAAATCATGTTGGGTGACCATTGCCACGCATCCGTATGAGCCATTAAGGGTGCATAAGATGTCAGCTGAACCACATCGGCATTGCGTTCCAACCCTGTTATAAATGCGGCTTCGGCCAATGCAGTTTCCCAGGAGTTTTTATTCTCCGGGCTAACCACGGCAACACTTTGCGCGGCATATTCTCCTGCAAAAATTTTAGGTCCATTACGATCATAATTATCGTAACGTGTCGCGTTGTTTTTGAACCAGGCGATATCCCGATAATAATGTTCATCGATAATTTCGGCGTTTAGCTTTTTAAGTTCGCGATGGGCGTAATCAAACATCTGTCCATCGGCGAAAGGGCCTGAACCGGAAATTAAAATGATCTCCGGGTGCTTTTCCTTTAATACTTTTTGGAACACTTTGAATCGCTCAATGTATTGAGGGCCCCATTGTTCGTTGCCAATACCAATGTATTTCATATTAAAGGGTTCTGGATGACCCATGTCGGCACGCACTTTGCCCCAAGGGGATTGGGTAGTTCCATTGGCAAATTCGATCAGGTCAATAGCATCCTGAATATAAGGGTCCAGTTCGGAAACCGGCACCAGCTCACCGCTATTAAATTGGCAAGCAATACCGCAGTTGAGCACAGGTATTGGCTCTGCTCCTAAATCTTCTGCGAGTTGAAAGTATTCATAAAAGCCGAGACCAAAGCTTTGGAAGTAATCGGGTGTCAGCTTGTGTTTGAATTCAGTGTTCCACCGGCTGATCATGGTAGGGCGGTTATCCAGTTGTCCCAGTGTATTCTTCCACTGGTAACGCTGGGCCAGAGTTCTTCCCTCAATAATGCAACCGCCAGGAAAGCGCAAAAAACCTGGTTTCAGGTCAGCCAGTAATTGCACCAAATCTTTCCGTAAACCGTTTTCGCGCCCTTTCCATGTGTTTTTAGGAAACAGGGATATCATGTCCATATCCAGTGTTCCCTTACCCTCAAAGGTAATTTTCAGGCTGGCTTTTTCTTCGGTTGCAGTAGCGACCAGGGTTTGGCTGTATTTATGCCAATCTTTGTGTGTAGTCGGTATGGCAGTGCTGGCAATAACCTTGCCCTTGGCATCAACCAACTGAGCTACTACGCGCTTGATTGTCCCCTCGGGATTGGCTGCATAAAATGAAAGGCGGTAGGTTTCGCCTTTGAGAATGCCCATGCCGCGGAAGCCTTCATTTACCAGACTGTAGTTTTTATCGTTGAACACGTTTACGCGCAGTACATTTTTATTGGTTGTGTTTTCAGCAAAATTAAGCGTATTGGCAATACCGGAATCATCGTTAGTAGAGTAGGGATCTGTTGCGGGTTGCGACCAACCCATTAACGGCTGCTCGAATTCAAACGAACGGTTCTTGACCAGCTCCGCATACAAGCCACCGTCTGCTGCGAAATTGATATCTTCAAAGAAAATACCGTACATGGTGGGTTGGATCTTGGCGATTGGCGTGAGGTTCACATCCAGTTTGAGGGGATCAGCCCCTGAAGCGGTGTGTGTAATAAGTGAATAAAGGGCAACACCCAGACTCGTCTGGATAAGTTTTTTGATTGAGTATCTCATGGTGATTGAATCGCTATTGTTGTTGGAAGATACGCGCGAGCGTTTGAGTTGCGTGGTAAGAACGCCCGCTATCGAGTCTGTAAAGAGTAGCAGTAATTGTAAAGTATCAGTTTCTTCTGGTGCAGAAACTGATACCTGATGAATTTTTATGCACCAGAGTGGTGGAATGCTCGCGCTTAACTGAGGCTTCTGGTGGTTTGGTCGCGGTATTCAGAGGGGGTAAGGCCGGTGAACTTCTTGAAGAACCGGTTAAATGCCGGTTTGCTGTTAAAGCCAACCGTGGTTGCAATCTCCATAACATTTTGTTGTTGGTTAGTCAGATCACCGAGGATACGTTTAGCTTCGTCAACACGGTGCTTGTTAACAAACTCATGAAAATTTTGATTCAGGTGACGGTTAATAATCGCGGATACCTGACGACTGGGAACGCCAATCCGTGTTGAGAAGTCTTCCAGGGTGAGACGCGAATTCAGAAAAAGCTTGTCTTCATCCATCGCCTTGATCACTTTTTCAATATAGTCGGGCCGCAGGGGATCGCGTGCTGGCTCCTCTGCTGAATCGGTAGTGTAAGGCGTGTGTGAAGTATTGGTGTGCAGCAGCTTGTAAACCAATAGGCCATTGAGCAAACCGCAGGCAAGGTAATTGGTAATAATGCCCATGGTATCGCCAAAGGTATAAGTGTAAAAACGCGTAAAACCGGATAAATGAATAACCAGTGACCATATCCATACAAACAGGAAACTGCCTAGCAACAACTTCAGCCATTGCATATCAGCCTTTTGCGCACTGCGTGTCGGGTGTTGTGCTGAACGGGTTTTTCTGCTCAATAAATAGACACAGTAAAAGCCGTAGCCAAGGGTAATAAACTTTTGCAGGGTGATGAACCAATTAAAGTTGCCCGGAAAAGGCGCGAGCATTTCAAAGTCCAATGCCAGTTTGCGTTTAAGTTCAGTGGAATGACGGTAGTAAAGAAAGTAAAGGTAAGGTGGTGTCAGTAGGGTTGGAATCAAATGCCACATGGCTTTTTTACCCAACTCGAAGCTTGGTTTAAGAAGCGATAGGGTGTACCAAAATAACACCGGGCCTTGTAAGAAGCTGGCAAAGGCAAATAAAAAGAACAGGTCTGGTGAGAAATCAAATGCTTTTGTGCGCAAGCCTGCGCCATACTGGATTAATACATTGGTGGCGATCATGCCATTGAGCAGCGCAAGCACCATTAGCAGCCGTTGTCTCAGGTGCTTGTGAGCGAGCCCCCACATCAGAATTAATGCAATCAGAAAGCATTCCCCGGCAAAGAGTGCTAATACCAAATCATGGATATTGAACATTAACTCTTTCATTGGTATTAATTTTCACCCCAGCCAGCTTTTAAGCTTTCCCACATATCTTCAAAATGCTGTTGTTCGTACTCGCGTAATGCATTGTATTGCGCTTCATCCAATGTTGTGCGCGCGGTGTTTAGATAATTGTCTTTGTAGTCGTGCAGTGCTTCTCGTGCCTTTTCGATCAAAAAGGGTTTTTCTTCAGCCGGTGCTGCGTTAATGCGTTGGCCGGTCATTTCCAAATAGTGGGTGAACTCCTGTTTTTGTTCCAGCTTGCTCAGTAATAACAGCTCGCGCTTCTCCGTCGGAATGGCTGAGCCACCCTGTGCCCGATCAAAAAAATCGTTCATTTGATATTGTTCGTACGCTGAGTCCTTGAGTAGCTCATAGGTTTTTCTATCTTCGGGTGAGTCAAGCAATTGGGCAATTTGACGGTCAATCTCTGCCAGACTTTCCTGCTGTTTACGAATAGCGGCTTCGGTATCGGCTTGTGACGAATAATAACCAATACTGGTTGCTCCCAGAATCTGCTCGCGCTGCAGTAGTAACTCCTGCAGTTGGTTGCGCGCCTGGCCGGATAACCCCAATCGCGACATAAGCAATGCATATTTTTTTTCCAGCGTACGCGTGAGGTTTTCTTGCTGGATACTGGCAAACTCATCCAGCTTGGAGGATCTAACAACAGGATTTGCAGTCAGGGTAGTTTGTTTGGTGGGTTGCAATGTATTTTGCCCAAAGGCAATGAACTCCTGCAAGCTATCAATTTTTTTCTGATAAGTCTCACGCTCTTCCTGCAAGCGAGTATCAAAATCTGCTTGTTGCTGCGCTAGCTGTTGTTGCAGGGTTTTATTATCCAAATAAAGCACACTGTAATGCGCGCCAAGAACCAGCAATGTAATTGTAAGGATAATACAGAGTAGCTTCATTTTTACCTCCGTAAATACGGGTTCATTATTATGGATTTAGGTAAATTTGACCGAACGTTGCCGAGCTTTTTATATTTGCTGCGCCGCCATTTATAAAGAAAGTGTGACGACACAGCAAGTTTGATGGTGTTACATCCTCTCCATCACCTCAATCCCCAATAATTCCAACCCCTGTTCAATCGTTTTCGCCACCAAATGACACAAGCGCAAACGGCTATCGCGCACGTCAGGTTCTATGCCATCTTTCAGAATCGGGCAAGCTTCGTAGAAGGTCATGTAGAGGCTGGCGATTTCATACAAATAAGTACACAGCAAATGCGGCATGGCTTCGCGGGCGACTTGATCCAATACTTCGCTAAATTGCAGCAACTTAATCGCCAGCGTTTTTTCCTGCTCTGTGCCAATAATAATCGCATTAGTGAGTGATTCAGGAGCCACTCCGGCTTTGCGGAAAATACTTTGCACGCGGGTGTAAGCGTATTGCAGGTAAGGCGCAGTGTTGCCTTCAAAGCTGAGCATGGATTCCCAGCTGAATATGTAATCGTTCGTGCGGGTTTTACACAGGTCAGCGTATTTCACTGAGCCGATGCCTACCTTGCGTGAAATTTCCGCGATTTCATCAGCAGACAAATCGGGATTTTTTTCACTTACCAATGCGCCTGCGCGTTCAACGGCTTCGGTTAATAACTCGGCGAGTTTAACGGTGCCACCGGTGCGGGTTTTGAAGGGTTTTCCATCGCTGCCCATCATGGTGCCGAACGCCAAATGCTCAAGGCTTACGGATTCATCGACAAATTTTGCTTTGCGTGAAAGGGTAAACACTTGTTGCATATGCAGCGATTGGCGCGCATCAATAAAATACATAATGCGATTGGCTTTTAATGTGTTCACGCGATAACGCAGTGCAGCCAAGTCGGTAGTGGCATACAAAAATCCGCCGCCTTGCTTTTGGATAATCATTGGCGATGGATTGCCTTCTTTGTCGGCGAGTTCTTGCAGGAATACGACTTGCGCGCCGTCGCTTTCTACGGCGAGGCCTTGGTCTTGCAGTTCTTTTACAACGGGCGCGAGATCGTTGTTGTAAAAACTTTCGCCGCGCACATCAGTGTCTTTGAGCGTGACGTTGAGCTGTTGGTAAATTTCAGTGCTGTGATGCAGGGAAATGGTTTTAAATTGTTCCCAGAGTTTTAACATTTGTGCATCGCCGGATTGCAAGCGCACAACATATTCGCGCGCTTTATTGGCAAAGGCTTCGTCGCCATCAAAATGTTTTTTGGCTTGCTGGTAAAACACTTCCAAATCTTTGAGTGCCATAGCTTCGTCGCCTTTGGCTCCCAATTGTTCTTCCAATTCGGCAATCAACATACCGAATTGTGTGCCCCAGTCGCCCACGTGGTTTTGGCGAATAACATTGTGACCTTGAAATTCCAGCAGGCGAGCGAGGGAGTCACCAATAATGGTGGAGCGCAAATGGCCGACATGCATTTCTTTGGCGAGGTTTGGGCCAGAGTAGTCGATCACCACATTTTGCGGGTTGGAAACTTGCTCAACCTGCAGGCGCGCATCGCTCTGCGCTTTGGCGATTTGCTCACCCAACCATTCGGGCTTGAGGTCGATATTGATAAAACCGGGGCCGGCGATTTCTACTTTTTCAGCGATGCCGGCCAGATCCAATGCGGCGACAATTTTAGCGGCCAACTCGCGTGGGTTGGTGCCCATGGCTTTAGCAGCGCCCATGGCGCAGTTGGCTTGGTAATCGCCAAAACCGGCTTTTTTACCGGGGGCAATCAGAGCGGGCAGGTCAGCGGGTACACCCACGGCGGCCATGGCATTGAGGACTTTTTGGTTCAGTAATTCGCGGATATTCATAGAGTCAGGGAAATCGCTAGAGGCTGGAGAATTAAGGGCGGGAATTGTACCCGCCAGTGCTGGCGCTTGCCATCTTTTATGCCTTGGGCGGGCAGGGGCGGTCTGCTTGGCTATACTCCTACCTGACCTTGCCTTGAATGTGGCATCAAGGCTGAACTTGCCCTTACAGGATTTGATAATGACAACCAGCCCCTTCCCCCAGAGCCCCAGCCCACAGATTGTTGCCCAGCTTGACCAGCGTATTTTGACCCTTAGCTTCAATCGCCCCGAGCGCAAGAATGCGTTGACCCTGGCGATGTATAGCGCGTTGGCAGAGCTGATCACCCAGGGCGATAGCGACGCGCAGGTGCGTGTGATTGTGCTGACCGGCAGCGATGAGTTTTTTACCGCTGGCAATGACTTGATGGATTTTATGAATGAACCAAACATTCACCCCAATCACCCGGTGGTACGTTTTATCGACGCCCTGCGTCACTGTAAAAAACCGGTGGTTGCGGTGGTGCGCGGCCATGCGGTGGGGATTGGTACGACTATGTTGCTGCATTGTGATTTGGTGTATGTCGCCGAGGATGCGCGCCTGCAAATGCCCTTTGTGAATTTGGGGCTGTGCCCTGAATACGCCAGCAGCTATCTCGTTCCGCGTTTGGTCGGGCAACAAAAAGCGGCGGAATTATTGCTGCTGGGTGAACCCTTTAGTGGTGTGGATGCCGAAACCATGGGTATTGCTACTAAAGCGGTTCCCTGGGATGAACTGACGGAATACGCTCGCGCCAAAATTGCACGCCTCGCACAGCAGCCACCGGGGGCGGTACAGCGCAGTAAAGCATTATTGCGTGCGAGTACCTTGTCGGCGGTGGAGGCATCGCTCAAGGCGGAATATGCCGGTTTTGCTGAGGGATTGGCCTCGGACGAGTGTAAAGAATCAGTCACCGCTTTTTTTGAAAAGCGTGCACCGGATTTTTCTCGTTTTTAATTCTCGTCGCGTTTTTGATTCTGGTTATGGTGTTAATTCAGGCAACAACACATTGGATTGGAAAAATATTATGAGTACGCCCTTTAATTTCAAACATAAAAATGTCCTTGTTGTCGGTGGCACCAGCGGCATTAATCGCGGTATTGCAGAAACCTTTGCCAGGGCGGGTGCACGCGTTGCGGTCATCAGCCGCTCCCAGGAAAAAGTGGATGCTACGGTTCAATCATTAACGGAGTGCGGCGCCGCAAGTGCTCGGGGTTTTGCGGCGGATGTGCGCGAAGCAGAGGCAATCAAAACCGGTATTGATGCCATCGCCGCTGATTGGGGTAAGTTGGATGTTGTGGTTTCAGGTGCAGCGGGAAATTTCCCTGCATTGGCGATGGGTATGTCGCCCAATGGTTTTCGCTCGGTGATTGAAATCGACCTGCTCGGCACCTTCCATGTGATGCAGGCCATTTACCCGCACCTGCAAAAACCGGGAGCATCCATTATTAATATTTCTGCGCCCCAGGCAGACATTCCCATGGCGGGCCAAAGCCATGTGTGCGCCGCTAAGGCCGGGGTGGATATGATTACTCGCACCCTGTGTTTGGAGTGGGGTGCAGAGGGCGTTCGCATTAACTCTATTATTCCCGGCCCGATTGATAATACGGAAGGTATGAAGCGCTTGGCACCGAATGAAAAAATTCGCGCTGCTGTGGTGAAATCTGTTCCTCTGCAGCGCATGGGCAGCACTGACGATATTGCCAATGCCTGTTTGTTTCTCGCGTCTGATTTTGCCAGTTACATCAGCGGCGCCGTTATCCCCGTGGATGGTGGATGGGCACAAGGCGGCGCCGCCATGGTGGGTGCAGGTTTGGCAGAGATGCTAAAAGCGCGCTGATACTGCGTTAGTCATCGTCATCCTGATCCTCATCATCCAGTTCGATTTCCGTCGCATAAAATTCGCCATTGAGTTGATAGCCGCGAACTTCAATTTGTTGATTCAGCGCAATCAAGTAAAAGGCGGTGAGTGACAGCAGGTTGTCGTCGCCACGAGTGATAATGGTTTCTGGCGTGGTGAAAATTTTGCGGCCAAACAGCATAAAATAATCTGGCCCTACCGCACTGATGACACCTTCAAATTCGCGGGTGTTATCGTCATTATCATCGGCTTCTTCACGTTCAATTTTGGTAGCGACAAAGCCCGTGGCGGTGGAGTAGCCAGTCACTTCTACCTGATCTCCCTGCAGTAAACTGCTGAGGTTAAAGCGTTTCAAGTCGAGCTTTTTATCTTCATAGCGCGTTTGTGTGGTGGTGGTTATGACAACGCCATCCACCTCCAGGGTGCCGCTGATAATACCCGTCGTAGTGACGAGATTAATCCCGGTGACGGTGCCGCTGATTTTGTTGTTACTCACCTGCTCAAATTCCAGTTTGCTGGCGACCAAAACACCATTGGCATTCACGCTGCCTTCAATTTCTACTGTGGCGCCCAAGCGCAAATCGCTGAGCGAACCATTTTCAAGGCGTGTTTGGTTGGTGGTGGTGGCGCTAATACCGGCCACATCGAAATCAGTGGCTGAGGCATAGCGAGTCACAAAACCTTCTATGTCCGCCTTGTCCAGATTGCGCGGCAGGGTTTTATTCAGGCCGATGACCAGTGTTGCTTGCAATTGGTTGTTGCCCATCACCCCGATAGCGGTAACGCGCGCGCCGTTGGTAAAACGATTGCCATCCAGATTAATGAGCTGGGCGCCGCTGTACACAACGTTGGTGTCGCCCAGGTTAAAACTGTTGCCGGTCAAGTTAGCCACAAGCCCGGTGAGTTGCAGTGTTTCGCTGCTGGACAGCTCAATACGGGTTGCGCTGATGCTGCCATCGGCCGCCACGGCACCGCTCACCAAAATGCGCTGCCCCACTGTGAGGCCAGCAAGCGATGCGGGTTTGATCGCGGCATCAAACAGGGTGTCGTTGGTGATGTGAACGGTTTTACCCAGTACGACCAGCAATTTATTGTTCGGCTCTATGGCGGTGATTTCACCGACCAGCGTGGGCACAAATTCAATTTTCTCGGCTGTGGTTTTGCCGTCGGTAATGGTGCCGCTGACACTGACCTGATAGCCGACCCGCAGGTCATCTTCGGTAGCTAATTGGCCATTGATCAATATCTGTGCCTTGTCCGATTCATATTTCACGCCGTTGACAATCACACTGCCAAAACCGTTGATGGCGCCATTGCTGTTAGTGCTTGCCACCGGCGCGCCGCTGCCATCAATACCGGCGGTTTGCGCACCGCCAGAGCCACCGCAACCTGACAGCAATGCCATGGTGATGGCGGCCAAAAAGGGAAGTGATAATCGGGTCATTTACTGCTCTCCACCATCGCTATGATCGCCTTCTGCTGGCGTTTCGGGTTCGATGAGATTACTGAATAAGTAGGTGCCCACACCCAGTCGCCAATGGGGCGTTTCTGGTGGCAGGTCACTCTGTTCATGTTCGCTGAGCCAGGCATCAACCTGCTCCAAAAAGGTCTGGCCTTGCTGTTCGACAAACTGTTGGAACGCCAGTGCGGTATCCAACGGCATACGGCTATTGCTGGCGCGCCGCTCAAAGCGCAGTGCGTGTTGCGCGCGCTGTGAGGATGTTGCCCTTGCCGGGAGTTTTTCGCTGTTGGCTTTATAAATGTTGTGATGCAAGGTGTTGCCAATATCCTGTAACACGCTGCCTGCGCGGAGCAGTGCTGCCGGATCTGATTGCGCCGGCACAAAATAACGTTTGGTGGCGATGACCTTGTCATCAGCCAGGGGTTCGACCACACCCACTCGTTTTAATTCTTTGAGCAGCGCACTGGCAGGAAAATCACCACCATAACGGCGTACCAACAGGGCAAAGCTCTGCTGTTCGCCATCGATATCCAGTGGTTTGGGTTGATGATCCGGCGTACAAAAATCCGGGTCCTGATGCCAGGCCGACAACAGACGCGTCAGGCGATCCTGATGCTGTTGGCTCTGTTCACTTTGCTCATTGCTGTGCATGGCTTCTTTGATGCGTGCGACTTCTTTGCGATCAATACCCGTGAGCATAGCAACGCGGGAGAGGTTGGTGTCGCGCCCGCGAATACCAAATTCGTCGGTGGCGACTTGCACATAAAGCTGTTTGCAAATTAATGCGAGGTCTTTGTGAGTTACACCGTTGCGCAGCAGTATCCCGATGATCGGCTCCATGAGTTGCCGACAGGCGGATAAGGCTGTGTCTTTAGGTGTAGTCATAATATTTTCAGTAGCAATCGATGGTAATAGGGCTGCGAAATCTACCAGAAATAGCCATAAAAAACCCTCTGTGCCGCAGGCACGAACACAGAGGGAAGGTGTAGCCCTTAGTCGTCGCGACCGTCATCGTCCTGGTCGTCATCGCTATCGTCATCATAACGATCATCGTCCAGTTCAACTTTTAACGCGGTAGTGACGCCATTTTGGGTGATGGCTTTGACTTCAACATCCAGGCCCAGTGCGGCGGCCAGGAACAATTCCAGTGTGGTAAAACCTTCGATGCGAGTTTGTGAAGTCAGTTGAATGACTTGGCCTTCAACCGTAATGGAATCCACACCGACAGCTTCCACCACACCTTCAAATTCCAGTTTCCAGTCATTGTTGCCAAAGGCATGTGGGTTATGGCGCTCAACGCGGCTGGCGATATTGCGCTCCGCTGTTGTTGCCGTTGCGGCAATTTTATAACCGCGCACATGCAGGGTATCACCAGTGGCCAGGTCGGCCAGATCAAAGAAGCGTACTTTGGCACTGCTGCGATCGTTAAAACTGGTGTCCTCGTTCACTTCAAAGGTCATGCCATTCACCACAAGGGTGTTGGTTGTCAGGTCAACGGATTCCAGCAGGCCTTTGTTGCTGATTTTGGCGCGGTATTTCAGTTCAATTTCCTCGGCGACCAGATTCTGGTTAGCGTCCAGTTGACCCTCTACTTCGACTTGGATGCCATCGACCAGATTCGCGGCAACACCATCGTCAAATTCGGTGCGGTTGGTGATCAATACGGTGGTGCCATTAATGGTGAAACTCACGCCGGGAACAAGGTTGGCCACTGTGCCGCTCAGGGTGATTTCCTGGTCATCGTCAAAGTCGTCGTGGTGTTTAAAGCCGAGGTGGCTGGCGTGCAGGTTGCCGCGAGCAAAGAATGTGGTGCCATCAAAATCGCCGACTACACGCAATTTCAAACCGTTTTCCAGAGTGGCGCCGCGCAGGGCAGAGAGGCTGGCATTGCTGTAATTCACCACTGTGCCATTGAGCAGGAAGGTTTTGGCAGTGGTATCCAGCGCGCTGATCTCACCGGACAATTGGAAGGCATCGTCGTCATCTTCCCAGTCAATGCGGGTTGCTACTAACAGGCCATCGCTGTTGGTGTAGCTGCTCACTTCAATAATGTCGCCCACCTTCAACTGGGCCGCCGTCAGGCCATCGTCATAAAAGGTATCAGCCGTGAGCTGGATGGTTTGGCCCAGTGCCACCAGCGTGCCGCTTGTCAGGTCGATACTCGTAATCGGCCCCACCAATTGGGACTCGCCTTCCAGCTTCATCGCTTTGCCGGTTTTGCCATCGGCGTTGAGCCTGCCGGTGATGCGCACAATCTGGCCTACTTTCAGATCCGACTCCACCAGGGCTTTGCCATCCACATTGATGTCAGCGTCATCCACATCGTAGTGGACGCCATTGACAATCACACTGCCAAAGCCCGTCACCATGCCTTGGGTGACTGTGGTTTTGGCGGCAGCGGCGCTGCTGCTATTGCCGGTAATACTGCTACTGCTGCCGTTGTTACCAACGGCAGGCGAATCGCTGCTGCCACCACTACCGCCGCCGCAAGCGGCAAGGAGCAGGCTGATCATCAGGGGAGAGAACTTGGTGTACTTCATGGTCGTTACCTCGGTGGTTGATAGGGCTTCGGTTTATTAATTTACCTTATTTGGTATATTATTTACCAAATGTAGAAAATAATGTGCGAAAAGTCAAATTTTTGTAAACGAGGGCGACATTTGATAGGGGCGAAAACGACAGCGCCCGCAGTGTTGGCTGCGGGCGCTGTGGGTCAGATCAGGGAGGTGGAGGCGAAGATCAGTCTGCGGCGATGCGGATTAAAAACATTTTTGGCCAGAGTTTGCCTGTTACCCAAAAGCCTTGGCGTTGTTCATCCCACGCGATGCCGTTGAGTACCTGTTCACTACTGGTGAGCTTCAGTTGTTGTTTCAAGGCTTTAAGGTTCAGCTCCCCAAGACCTTGCCGTTCTTGGGGTCAATTTTGACAATGCGATCCTCGTACCAGATATTGGCCCAGATAAATCCTTGGGCAAATTCAAGTTCATTGAGCTGTCTCACCGGGCGCTTGCCATCAGTCACCTGCAACTGGTGCATCAAGGCAAAGTCGGCGGCCTGGTGGAAAAACAGCTGGTCACTGCCATCGCTGCGAATCAGCCACTTGCCGTCGGTTGCCAAGCCCCAGCCTTCGCCTTCGTAAGCCAGTTTTTGCTCCAGCGCAAAGTTGTCTTTGTTGTACACCAGTAGCGTTTGCTCTTGCCAAGTGAGCAGGTAGAGTTTGCCGTTCAGCAGTGTTAGCCCTTCGGCAAAAAACTCGGCGGGCAGCGCGAGTTTGCGGGTAAAAGGTGCGGAAATCTTGGCCCAGGTGCTCTCCGGCTCGGCGATGGGATAGGTCACCAACAGGGATTTTCCATACAAGCCGCTGCTCTCATAAAAATGATCGCCATCAACCAGCAGCCCCTGGGTAAAGAGTGTGGGTTTGTGCGTGCGCTCCGCGACGATGTCAAAAGCAATCGGCGGTGCTGCATTGGCGGTGGCGGGTAGAAGGTTCGCTATGCACAGCAAGCTGGTGCACAATAGCGCGGCAATAAACGGGTTCACTCGGTTAATCCATCGTCAGATAGTAGAAAGGCTCCAATCATGAAGCGTTTGCGTTCGTTTGTCAGTATTACCCTGATTGGCGGGTTTATGGTCATTTTGCCAATAGCGATTTTTTTATGGCTGGTTGAGTGGTTGCTGGGGGCGGTGCGTTCCATTATTCAACCGCTGAGCCATTGGTTGGTGGCACAAACGGCATTCACTGAGTATATGGCCGATATAGTGGGCGTATTGCTGTTGTTGTGTTCGTTTTTCCTGATCGGTTTATTTATCAAAACCAGCGTCGGCGAGTGGGTGCATGATCAGTTGGATGCATGGCTAACGCGGCTGGCGCCGGGTTACAAAACCATTCGTGAAGTGGTATCGCAATTATTGGGGGGCGAGGGCAATACCTCGTTGCTGAAAGGTGAAGTGTGTCGTGCCTACCTCATGGGACGCGCGGCAGGTGTATCGGTCACGGCGATAGTGACAGCCAAACATGCCAATGGCGATTTCACCGTTTATGTACCCACTGCGCCCATTCCTACATCAGGATTTGTGTATCACCTCTCTGCCGAATGTGTGGAGATGCTGCCCCATGTGGGAGTGCAAGAGGCAATGCGCACAGTGATTGCCTGTGGCAGCGGTTCGCAGATCATTTCAGAAATACCGCCAAAAATTGATAGCCTCTAGGTTGGAAAAGCCTGGGGCGCCTTCCCAACCTGCATAAAGCGATCGGTAGCGGCGATCAGGTCTTTTTCTTCGGCGTTTTTGTTTTGGCGGGTGCGGTGGCAGGTTTCTCTTTGGTCGATTTGGCCGCTTTCCCGCCCTTATCGCCACGGGTGGAAATCAAGGAGACTTCCACGGGTGGCAAACGTACCTCTTCACCACGCTCGCGGCTTTCCACATATTGCAGTGCATCCGTCACCGCTTGGGAAACCTTGTTGGCAATTTCCACCATATCCTGCGGCGACATAAAAAACGTCATGTCCACATCGTGACGAATATAGCGCGGTGGCAAGCGGTTTAATGCCACGCAGGAGACGTCTGCAAGAAAATCCCTGTCACCTTGCTGTACCCGTTCACTTTGATCATGCACCTCTTGCACCACCAAACGCTCATAGTAGTTGTGCAGAAAATCCACTTCATCGGCCATAACATAGGGGCGGTTAGTTAGCATGGTGTTACCTCTCTGAATGTAATGCTGAAGAGTATAGACAGGTTTTGACTAAGGTTTATTTTTCACCAGATTGCGAATCAAAAATCGCGCAGGGTTCAGGGCATTAGCAAGGTTGCGTGGCAGCGGCAGGATTTCGTTATTAATCTGTGCGGCGAGCAGTTCGGCGCAGAGTGGGGTATAGGCCAGACCGCGTGAGCCGTGGCCGATATTGATGTACAAACCGGCGTGATAGCAGCCGGGCAAATGTACCGGAGCGCGGGCATTTTTCCGCAGCGGCGCAAATCGCTCCCGCATTGCCTGCTCATGAGCCACCGGGCCAACGAGCGGTAAATAATCCGGAAGGGTGCAGCGAAAGGCAACCCGGCCGCCGAGCTTATCCAGCGCTAATGCCTGCCAGTCAGTGTAGATACTGGCCAACGGCTCACGCAGATTATCCAGATTGGTTTGATGATCGGTTGTGCGCAAGCCGCGCTCACCATCTTTTAAATTAAACGTTGCACCGGTGCAATGCACGCCCTGTTCCGCTGGGGCAATGTAACCCTCGCTGCAGATAACGCTGGCTAGCGGCTGGCTGGTAGCCGTGGCGGGCAAGTAGGTGATTTGCCCGCGAATGGCGTTAATAGGTAATGCGCTGGTGTAGGTAAATTGCTTGGCGTCGCGCGCGTTGGCGATGATGGCAACTGGTGCTTGGGCAATCACATCGCCACTGGTATTGCGCACTTGCCATTGCTGGTCATCACAGGTCAGATCCACCGCATCACACTGGTTGATGATGTGAATGGCAGGGTGATCCACCAAGCTCTCGCACAAGCGGCGCGGATTAATCCATCCCGCTTGGGGAAAATACAAACCGCCATGTTGCAGCGACACACCGGCAAGCGCACTGGCCTGCGCGGCGGAGACAAACTCCACCAAGGGCGATGCCTGCGCAAAGCGGTTGTGGAGTTGCTGCTGCAATTGCCGTTCAGATTCACTGTGAGCCAATTGCAATACGCCGCATTGCGCACCTATCTGTGCCCAGCGCGATTGGTAAAACCCCAATGCAAATTGCAGCGCACTTAAATTAAATTCGGCCTGCGCTTCTTGTTTTGGCGATAGCTTGGCATAGAGCACGCCCTGCGGGTTGCCCGATGCCTCTTGCGCCAGTTGTGCGTGGCGCTCGATCAGCGTTACCTGCCAGCCGCGCTCTGCCAAGGCTCTGGCACTGGTACAACCCGCCAAACCGCCGCCAATAATCAGTGCTTGTTTTGCGCCCGCCAGCGGGGTGTGTTGTTCGGCAATTGTCCAGGGCACCGGGAAGGGCGAATAGCTGCGCGCCAAAGCCAAATCGGATACCGGCAGCACAAAAGGTTCATTTTGTATGGCCTTAACCATTTCCCGTTTGCGCCCAAAGCCAGGTACTTTTTGAAGGGTAAATCCGGCGAGTTTTAGCCCCTGTTTAACAATACCGGCTGCACTGAAGGTTGCTGCCGTTGTACCGGGTTTACTCAATTGCCCTATGGCCGTGAATAATTCATCGCTCCACATCTGTGGGTTTTTAGAAGGAGCAAAACCATCCAGAAACCAGGCATCTACTTTTGCACAGCAATCGGCAAACAGTGGGTGACTGGTGGCGAGTAATTGCTGAAAGCCCAGTGCCGCATCGTTAATGATAAGCGTGAGTGTGATGCGCCCATCCATAAAGCGCAGGCGATGAATGCCAGTGCCAACAAATACCGGATAGGCGGCTGTCAACTGTGTGGACAATTCAGCTAACTCTGGCCACAAACTTAATGCGCGCTGTAAATCGGCTTTGGCGAGGGGGAATTTTTCCACCGTTACAAAATGCAATTGTGCTGTAGTGGGTGCACTGCGCATCCACAGGTCCCACGCCGCTAAAAAATTTAACCCGGAACCAAAACCGGTTTCGGCAATGGTGAAGTGATCGCCTGCCGATAAGGCTTGCCAGCGTTCGGTCAGTTGATTGTGTTGCAGAAATACATGGCGTGTTTCTTCCAGGCCATTGGCGCGGGAGAAGTACACATCGCCAAACGCACTCGACAGTGGTTGGCCTTCTTCATCCCATTCCAGTTGGGCGTGATGGATGGTGTCGGTCACAGGCCAAACTCGCGCAGCACTTGTTCGCACCACTGCTGGATACGCTGTTCACTCAGGTTAAATTCGTTTTCTTCATCCAGCGCCAGGCCGACAAAATAATTGCCGTCGGGTGTGAGTGCTTTGGAGGCTTCAAATTCATAACCGGCACGCGGCCAGTAACCGCAGGGAATTGCACCGCGATGCACCAGTTTGCTGTGCAAATAACCCATGGCATCCAAAAACCATTCGGGGTAGCCGACTTGATCGCCCAAGCCATAAATGGCGATTTTTTTACCGCTGAAATCCAACTCGTCCAACTCGTCCCAAATTTCTTCCCAATGTTCTTGCAGTTCGCCGTAATCCCAGGTGGGAATACCAAAAATCAGGTAGTCGTAAAATTGGGTTTGAATAATGGGGGTGTCGGCGATATTAAAAAAATCCACGCAGGCTTCGCCCTGATGTTGGTGCAGCGCCTTACAGATTTTTTCGCCCGCCATTTCGGTATAACACGTGGAACTGCCGTAGAACAGGCCGATGATGTTGCTAGTGCTCATAAGGGGATCTTTAATCAAAAACAAATAGTCATTACAGCAGTGTTGCCCAGTGTTTTACCCAGTTGCGCGCTTCGGTTGCTGCGTCGTCGCCACTGCTGGCATCCAGTACCAGTGGTTCGCCAATACGCTGTGCGCCCAGGTCTTCAAACGCAGCGGCCAACATAACACCGGCTTCGTTAAAGGTGGTGTAGCAACTATCCGCCAAATTGATAACACCAAAACGGCGGCCGCTGATGCGGGGGTAATCGCGGGTTAAATGCAAATAGAGCGGCAGGATATTATCGGGCAATTCCCCGGAGCCGGTATTGGAATGACACAGCAGGATAATCTCGTTCGGGTCGCGTGCCAGATCCTCAGCGCGCGCATAGGTATTCAGGGTGACTTCATGCCCCAATGCGCGCAGTTCTTCGCCCACCAATTCAGCCACTTCTTCGGCGCCGCCATACACGCTGCCAATAAAAATCTGGATGTTGCTCATCAATGCCTCGCTTTGTCTGATTCACAATTAACGACGATTACAGCGCGCCAGCATACCCCAACTGACGCCAGGCTTCATAAACCATTACGGCAACCGCATTGGATAAGTTCATGCTTCTACTATTAGCGGCCATGGGAATGCGCAAGACATGATCAGCGGGCAGGGACTCACGAATCGCAGCGGGTAAACCCCGTGATTCAGGGCCGAACAATAAATAATCACCGGATTGGAAATGGGCATCGCTGTGGCAGTGAGTGCCTTTGGTGCTCAAGGCAAAAATCCGCGCTGGGGTTTCGCTGGCCAGAAAATCCTCCCAGCTTTTATGGAGGCGTAAATCCTGGGTTTCTGCGTAGTCCATACCGGCGCGGGTCACGCTTTTTTCGTCCAACTTAAAACCCAGTGGTTCAATTAAATGCAACTGGCAGCCAGTGTTGGCTGCCAGGCGAATAATGTTGCCGGTGTTGGGTGGAATCTCCGGTTCAAATAGAACTATGTGAAGCATTTGGCGTTTTCTACCTTTATAGTCTATGTTCTTTGTTAAACGTTATGTTTCTGGCGCTAATTATAAACATGAGTTATTAGCTGCCAGGGTATTTTCCGCTTTTCTACCTGAATTGTGTGGTTTCAAAAGGACTTTTTAGCTTCAGTTATCTAGCGCTATAAATCATCTATAGTGGTTAAAAATCTGGCATCGAGAACTCCGATTTGAAGTCAATTGTTGAAAAAATAAACAGGCTCTTGCCTGGCCCTGCGCGTACCAATCAAACGATTGGCGTCGAGTTTTGCCCCGAGGGGGTTGCCTTCGCGCATATTCAACGTCATGCCTCCCAGCAGCCACTGTTACTCCACTGCGAATTTATTCCCTCTTCGACTGGTATTGATTTGGCTGAACAGCTGCGCGCGCGTTTATTCAAGCTCGGCGTACAAACAACGCCAGCCAATATCGTGATGAGTGCCGGTAGCTATCAGCTTATTTTAGGGGAAGCGCCCAAGGTGCCCGCCGAAGAGTTGGCAGAGGCATTGCGCTGGCGTGTTAAAGATTTGGTGCAATTCCCCATTTCCGAAGCGATTGTGGACGGTTTCCTGCTGCCGGAGGATAGCGCACGCGGTAGCAGCCGTATGGCCTACGCTGTTGTCGCCCAGCGCAAAACCATTGAACAACAAGTCAGCTATGCCACAACGGCAGATCTGCATTTGAAGAATATTGACATCCCCGAATTGGTGCTGCGCAATCTGGCCGAAGCCTGCTGCGATACCAAGCGCGGCATTGCCTTGGTAAAACTGCATCAGGGGGGGGGCAATTTACAAATTATTCGCGATGGCAATTTGTACTTATCGCGTCAATTCTCACTCTCCTACAATGCCGGTTTATTGGATGATTTACCCGCAGAAGCCTTGGTATTAGAGCTGCAGCGATCGCTGGATTATTTTGAGCGGCAAATGCGTCAGGTTCCGCCCAGCCACATCTATTTGTGTGGTGAAAATATCACTCCCGACAAACTCACGCCGGCGATTCAAAATGCAATGGCCGTTTCAATTCAAGTGCTGGATCTGGCCAATGGGATACAAATCGCCGAGGCGATTGCCGAGCATCATCTCGCACTGTGTTTACAGGCTATTGGCGCGGCCTTGCGTCAGGATCAAGTAGGGCAGGGCTAATATGCAGCAAATCAATTTATACCTTCCGGAATTCCAACCCAACCGCGAACCACTGCGCAGCATACATATGCTGTGGGGCATTGTAGCGTTTATCGGCCTATTGCTGGTGTTCAGTGGTATTACCTTCAATGCGAATAATGAGCGCGCGTTGGCACTGGAAAATAACCGCCAACAGCTTGAACAGCGTAAAGCGCAATTGAGCGAATTGGAGCAACAGCGGCCACAAAGTAATTTAGCCGACCTGGATGGACAGATTGTGCAATTACAGCAAGACCTGGGGCGCCGCGAACAAATCCTGAGCATTATCGCTAATAAAAAATTAGGCAATAACACCGGTTACTCCGGTCATTTACAAGCCTTGGGTAATCAATCGTTGGAGACCATCAGTTTGCAAGCCTTTTCATTACAGCAAGGTGGTAGCTACATGGAGTTTGCTGGTCAGACCAGCGCTGCAGATCAGGTGCCTCTTTATATTCAACAGTTGCGTACACAAGCGGTATTCGCGCAATCCGCTTTTGGCGTGCTGCAAATAAAACCCGATGCGTCAGGCGTGTTTGAATTTTCGCTGGCAAAAAATAACCCGCGCAATGCACCTGTTGTTGCAAAAACGGCAGTGCAACAATTACTGGAAGCCAATGAAAAGGCCGCAACTTCTACCGCGGGAGGACAAGAGTAATGCCCGTTGCGTTGCAGAATCTTATGGAGCAAATCGATAGCCGCGTTTTGCGTGAGCGAGTCCTGATTTTTTTCACAGTGCTCGCGGTTATTTTTTTATTCTGGCAACTACTACTGCAATCCCGTATAGACCAAACTACCAAAGCACTGGAAGCTGAGCAGGCGCAGTTAACCACCGAACAGCAAACACTGGATTCAAAAATTGCAACGCTGACACTGCAGATGGCGAGCGACCCTGCTATCGCCAAGCGCAAAAATATTAACGATTTGCAAGCGAGCGTTGCCCAGGTGGAAACACAGCTCGCCGGTTTGTCCCAAGGGTTGATTAGTGCGGAGCTGTTACCCAATGTGCTGCAAGATGTGTTGGCGCGCACCACAAGTGTTCAGCTCTTGCAAGTGCGTACGTTTCCTGCCAGTGAATTGCAGTTGGGATCCCCGCTGCCTAATCCTAATACGTCGGCTAATTCGGCGTCAGACACAAGCGCGAGTGGAACCGGTGTTTACAAGCACAGTGTATTGATTCGCGTGTCGGGCACTTATGCGGAATTGGTAAAACTTTTGCAGGATATTGAATCACTGCAATGGAAATTTTATTGGGAATCGTTGAATTACACCGTGAAAAAATATCCCAATGCTGAAATCGATATTCAGGTCTTTACCCTGAGTTCAGAGGAGGGATTGCTGGGTGTTTAATCAAGGGTTTTGTACAGCAGTGATAATGGCAATGAGCATGGTTGCGTCTGTGTCCTTAGCGCAGACACCTGCCGACACTGCACCGGATAATTCAGTCGCTAAGGCTGATAAACCTGTGCGCGATCCAACCCAACCACTCGGTTATACCACTGCGCGTGCAGTGGTGGCCAATACCAATTACACCCTCAACTCGGTGTTGATCAGCGCCCAGCGCAAACATGCGGTGATCAATGGCATTACCCTGCGTGAAGGGCAAACTATTCCCGGTTCGGGCGGTGTTCTGGTCAATCGTATTTCGCCCCAAACAGTTGTGTTACAGCAAGGCACAAAAACCTGGGCACTGCGATTGTCGCCCAGTGTGGTTAAAAGACACTAATCGATTTAAAAATATCTGAGGCAGTGACAATGTTCACCCACCCTGAAATGAATAAACGTTTATTCCAATGCTCGTTGTTGTCGCTAGCGATATTGTTATCCGCGTGTAACACCCATAAAAATGCCGACAAACGTTTGCTCGGTGAAGATGTGCTCGATCAAACGGCCAGCCAGCAAGCAGCGCGTGACAATCAAACCAGCAGCGTGCCCGCCGAAGTGAATAAGGCACTGCTCAATAATCAATCGCTCAGCGCCCCTGCCAGCAAGGGGGCATACGACCGTTTTGATGTCTCTGTGCGCAATGTACCCGCCAAGGATTTTTTCCTGGGGTTGGTCAACGGCACTGGCGTGAATGTTGTTGTGCATCCGCAAGTGACCGGTAGTGTGACGCTGGATCTGAAAAATGTGACGGTAGACGATGTGCTCCGCGTTACGCGTGATATCTACGGTTATGAGTATCGCCATGATCGCGGCATTTACACCATTTATGCCAATGCGCTGCGCACGGAAGTATTCCAAATTAATTATCTGGATGTGCAACGCGTAGGCGTATCAGATACCAGTGTGTTGCTTGGTCGTTCGCAATCATCTAACAATAACAACACCAATAACTCAGGCGGCAATTCCGCTAACGCAGGCGATACTGCCAATTTATTGGGAATGATCGAGAGCGCGCAACAGCGACAAAATAATCGCACCTCATCGGGGCTTGCCCCCGGCTCGCGTGTACAAACTTTGAATCGCACCGATTTCTGGGCGTCTCTGGAAAAAACCGTCACCTCTATTATTGGTGGCGAAACAGAAGATCGCAAAGTGATGGTGACACCTCAAGCCGGTATGGTGGTAGTAACGGCTATGCCGCATGAATTAAGTGCGGTGCGCAATTTTCTGGAGCGTTCCGAGCTGAGCGTAAAGCGCCAGGTTATTTTGGAAGCAAAAATTATTGAAGTGCGCTTGAATGAAGGTTTTGAAGCCGGTGTGAATTGGGGGGCGATTAGCGGGCAGATGGGTTATGCCTACGCGAGTGGTACAGGTACTAAAACGATCAATAGCCAGCAGACCTTAACACTGGATGAAAATTATAATTCTCTGGGTGGTACTCGTGTTGATAGCGAGAGCTATGAAATAGGGCCGGATAATTTATTTTCATCCATTATTCGCGTTAATGATATAACCAAGGTGCTATCGCTTTTGGAAACCCAAGGTACAGTGCAAGTGCTGTCCAGCCCGCGTGTATCCACCGTGAATAATCAAAAAGCTATGATTCGTGTCGGTTCCGATGAATATTTTGTGACAGGTATTTCCAGTAACCAAACCTCTAACGCGGCCACTACAACCTCTACCCCCAATATTGAATTGTCATCCTTTTTCAGTGGTATTTCCCTGGATGTAACGCCGCAAATTTCAGAGCGTGGTGAAGTCATTTTGCACATTCACCCGGTAGTGAGTGAAGTGCAGGATCAGCAGAAAATTTTCACCGTCGGCAGTGAGGAATTTGCGCTGCCACTGGCGCTGCGCGGTGTGCGTGAGTCTGACAGCATTGTAAAAGCCGCCAATGGGCAAGTGATTGTATTGGGTGGATTAATGACGGAGTCGTCCAATAATGTGGATGGCAAGCGCCCGTTATTGGGTGATATTCCCCTCGTGAATACCTTGTTTAAAACGAAAAACAAATCCAGAAGCAAAACCGAGTTGGTCATCCTGTTGCGCCCCATTGTGGTGGACGATAAAACCTGGGATGAACAGCTAACAGAAGCGCAAAATTCCATGCGTGCGATGGGCGATACCTACCGCAAACAGTAGTAAACAAGTGAGTGGCAGTAGCCATTAATCAACAATTCTCACTGGGCTGGGTTGCTGGGCGACGAGGTTTTCCATGTACCGTCAACATTTTGGGTTACGCGAGCATCCGTTCTCGCTCACACCGGACACCCAATTTTATTTTAATAACCAAAGCCACCGCGAGGTGTTAAGCACATTGCTGCTTGCACTTCGCCACAGCGAAGGGTTTATTAAAATTGTAGGAGAGGTGGGTACAGGTAAAACCTTACTGAGCCGTAAATTGTTAGCCAGTTTGGGCGATACTTTTATCACCGCCTATATTCCTAATCCTTATCTCACACCGGATGAATTGAAATGGTTTTTGGCAGAGGAAATCGGCATCGCCTATTCACCGGACATTCCCTCTTATCAATTACTCAAAGAGATTAACTTGCGCCTGGTCGAACTGGCGCAACAAAAGCGCCAAGTGGTGCTGGTGGTGGATGAAGCCCAGGCAATGCCACGCGAAACTATTGAAGCCTTGCGCCTGCTGACTAATCTTGAAACGGAAAAAAGCAAGCTGCTGCAAGTGGTGCTGTTTGGGCAACCGGAATTGGATGAGTTGTTGGATCGCCCGGATTTGCGCCAACTAAAACAGCGCATTGTGTTTTCTGAATATTTGCAAACTATTCCCAAAAAAAGTTTGCCTGACTATTTGGCTTATCGCCTTGCGTCAGCAGGTTATAGTCGTGCATCGCTATTTTCTGCCAGTGCTATCGCCTTGCTATACAAAGCATCCGGTGGTGTACCGCGTTTGATCAATGTTATTGCACACAAAGCGATGTTGGCAGCCTATGGACAGGGGGCAGAGCGTGTAAATCGCCAGCACATGGTGCGCGCCATTATGGATACTGCAGAAAGCCGTCGCTATGGGCGCTGGTTAGCGCGACGTGACTACTGGTTGTGGCCGATCCTGGCTGCCGGTGCCGCCACAGCTATTGCAATAGTACCGGGTTTACTGGGTGGTATGGCATGAGTTTATTGAACGATATGTTGCGTGATCTATCGCAGGATTTGTCGCGCCCACAACAGATTGAACAGACTGATGCTGAAAAGAATGCGGACAAAGATGCCGATTTTTTTCGCAGTCGGGAACAGCGGGAATTATTTGCCCAGTCAAGCGCTGCCAAACCACTGCCACGCCGTTTGTTGCCGAGTATTCTAGTGTTTGTCGTGGTGTTGGTTGGCATTGTAGGCGTGCAATATTTTTTACCGGAAAAACCGGTTTCATCTACTGCCGAACCTGCGCCTTTATTGCCTGAAATTGTTCAGGAAATACCAACGCCTGATGCAGTGGTAACGCTATCGCCAGCTTTGGATGAGCGTTTAGCTGCATTGGAGTCTGCCGTAACCAAGCTTGGGGATGCAGTTGTCAGTGCACAACAAAATACAGCTACCGAATACACTGTTGTCGAGCCTGAGGTTGAACCTGTAAACCCCAATACAGCGATCCCGGAACAAACCGCTTCTGTGAGTATTCAAGATCCGTTTAGCAATACTGCCATCAATCAGCGTGAAAATAGTGATACAAACGAAGTGGTTGATAATGAGCCCATAAATGGTGAGGTGAGTGGTGAAGTGAGTGGTGGTGTGGGCGATCCATCCTTATTCATAGCACCAAGTCCGGCGTGGCAGGATCGCCAATTCGCGATCCGCATGCGTGAAATGTTTCAGGCGGGACAAGCAGCGCAGAGCGTGGCGCAGTTACAAGCATTTGTAACCAGTCACGCCAATCCTTACGAGTCAACCACATTATTATTGGATATTTTGTGTGAACAAGAAAATGCTGTTGCCGCACAACAAGCATTGCAACAAGCCGGTTTTTTACCGGCAGTGGAGAAAACTTACTACGCTGCAAAAATCGCTTTACTGACCGGGCATGATGCGGAGGCCATTAGTATGTTGGAGTCTGCTTTGCCGGAGGCTGAAAGTCATGAGCAGTATCGCGCGTTGCTTGCAGGCTTATACCAACGCACCGGTATGAATCAGGAAGCGGCGAGTCATTATCGACGCTTGCTCAGTGTGTTTGGTGAGAAGCCTGCCTATTGGCTGGGGTTTGCATTGGCACAGGATGCACTTAATCAATCGCAATTGGCCATGCAGGCATATCAGCGAGTCAACCAATATTCTGATTTACAACCGCAAGTGCGCCAGTATATTGAGCAGCGTTTGCAGGTGTTACAGCAGTGAAATGGATTAGCTAATTATGATGAATCTCGCTTCGCAAAAACGTATTCGTATCGGCGACTTGTTGGTCGAAAAGAATATGATTTCCGAAACCCAGTTACAACATGCACTGCAGGAGCAAAAGCTCACGGGCAGAAAGCTGGGGGCAACCCTGGTGGAGTTGGGTTATGTAGAAGAAAATGCACTACTTAATCTCTTGTCTGCACAGTTGCATATTCCATTTGTCGAGTTAAAACAATTTCGTTTTGATCGCAGCTTGGTGCAGCGTTTGCCAGAGACGAGTGCGCGTCGCTACCGGGTAATGTTATTGCGCGAGGATGTTGATGGTTTATTGTTGGGCATGGCTGACCCAACAGATATTTTTTGTCTGGATGAATTGCAGCGCCTGTTGCAAAAAAATATCAAACCTGCGGTGGTACGTGAATCCGAGCTATTGGATATTCTCGATATCGCTTACACCCGCGCCAGTGAAATTGCCACCCTGGCCGGTGAACTGGATGAAGAGCTACAAGAATCGGCCCTGGATTTGGCTGATTTTGCAGTAGATGCAACCGACAGCGAAGCCCCCGTAGTAAAACTGCTGCAAAAAATATTTGAAGAGGCCATTAATACCAAAGCATCAGATATTCATATTGAACCCGATGAAAAAGTATTGCGTATTCGCACGCGTATCGATGGCGTCTTATTGGAGCAGGTGATGAATGAAAAGCGTATCGCTTCTGCGTTGGTGGTGCGCTTGAAACTGATGTCGGGTATGGATATTTCAGAAAAACGCTTGCCACAGGATGGCCGTTTCAACTTAAAAGTAAAACACCACAATATCGATGTGCGTATCTCCACCATGCCAGTGCAATTCGGCGAGTCAGTGGTTATGCGGTTGCTTGATCAAACTGATGGGGTGAGGTCCTTGGACACTGTGGGCATGCCGCCACATTTAATTGATCGTTTTCGCAAAGCCATTACGCGCCCCCATGGTTTGGTATTGGTTACCGGGCCAACCGGTAGCGGTAAAACCACAACACTTTACGGCGCGTTGGCCGAATTAAATAAACCGGAGAAAAAAATCATCACCGTGGAAGACCCGGTGGAATACCGGCTCCCGCGTATTAGTCAGGTACAACTGCATGAAAAAATCGGACTGACTTTTGCGAGCGTATTGCGCGCGACCTTGCGTCAAGACCCGGATATTTTATTGGTCGGCGAGATTCGCGATGCAGAATCAGCAGAAATTGCACTGCGTGCCTCCATGACCGGTCATATGGTGCTGTCTACACTGCATACCAACGATGCAATCACCTCTGCCATGCGTTTACTGGATATTGGTGTCGATGGTTATTTAGTAGCAACCGCATTGAAAGCCATAGTGGCACAGCGCTTGGTGCGGCGTATTTGCACCAGCTGTATTCAACCTCACTCGCCCGATGCTAACGAGCACCAGTTGTTGGCTGTGATTGGCAAGGGGCGCGATTACAGCAATGTGGTGTTTAAAAAGGGCACGGGTTGTCCCCGTTGTCATAACACCGGCTATCGCGGTCGTATTGGTGTATTTGAAATTCTTGAATTAAACCAGACCATGGCGGAAGCGTTGCGCGTAAATGATATTAATGCCTTTACGCGCGCAGCCAATGACGTGCCGGATTTTATAACCTTGAGTGAAGCGGCATTAGCCTATGCCATTGACGGGCTAACAACGCTGGATGAAGTCATGTCTATTTCAGCCCAGGTCAATGAAATCTAATGCGGCGGACATTATCCATATGAGAGCTTGCTACTATGGCCATGTATGAATTTAAAGGGCGCAATACAGAAGGGCGCCTGATTACCGGTCAGTTGGATGCCTCCAGTCCGGATGCTGCCGTCAATCAATTATTGGGGCGCGGTATTACACCGGTCGATATAAACCTGTTTGTTGAGCAGCTGAGTTTTTCCGAGCGCTTTGCGCGGGCAACCAATCGCGGGCGAGTGGATAAGGTGGAGCTGATTATGTTCTGCCGTCAAATGCACACCATTACCCGTGCCGGTATTCCATTGGTAAAAGGGTTGCGAGGTTTGTCGGCGTCACTGCGTAACTACACATTTCAGCAGGCATTAAATGATGTGGTTGAACGGTTGGAGGCTGGTGTTGAATTATCCACCGCTATGCGTGCGCACCCTAAAATTTTTGATAATTTATTTGTCAGCCTGGTCAGTGTTGGGGAAAATTCCGGTCGTTTGGATTTGGTGTTTAAGCAGCTCAGCGAATACATGGAACGCGACCTTGCCACCATCAAAAGCATTAAAACGGCGTTGCGTTATCCTTCTTTTGTATTGATCGCTATTAGTATCGCCATAGTAGTGATTAATGTAAAAGTGATTCCTGCCTTTGCGAAATTATTTTCTACGTTCGGCGCGGAGCTGCCTTTACCAACACGTATCCTAATTGGAATTTCTGATTTTTTTGTCGATTATTGGCTTCATTTATTGGTGATTATTGCAGCGGTAGTTGCCTGGGTATACCACTATGTGAGAACACCCGATGGTAGCCGGGTATGGGGGCGTAAAAAATTACGCTTGATAGTGATTGGAGATATTATCGAGCGCGCATCACTGGCGCGCTATGCCCGCTCATTTGGTTTAATGTTAAATGCGGGTTTACCTTTATCCAACGCATTGGAACTAAGTGCACGCGCGGTGGATAACCCTTACCTGGGCGATAAAATCCGCGGCATTCGTGCGGGCGTGGAGCGCGGTGAAGGGTTATTTCAAACCCATTTGGTCAGCGGCATGTTTACCCCCTTGGTCTTGCAAATGATTTCAGTCGGTGAAGAAAGTGGCCAGGTTGATGCGCTCCTGGCAGAGGTTGCTGCGTTCTATGAAAGTGAAGTGGAATACGATGTGAAACAACTCAGCGATCGTATTGAACCTATTATGATTGTCATCATGGCAGGGTTTGTTACGGTGCTGGCGCTGGGAATTTTCTTGCCCATGTGGGATATGTACAGCATCCAAAAATGAGGCTCCCTTGATACGAACCTATAATAATGGACGATTTGAGTGGTTTGTTGTTGCCATAGTGATCGCACTGATCAGTTTAAGTGCGTTGGGGCGCTATTGGTTTATGGCTGAGGATGCACGTATTGTACGGATGGAAATGCTGGCTCACCGGTTTGTAACCGCGGCAGCCAATGCCCGTGTGGAATTTTTAGTCAGCGGCTTAAGTAGCAGTCACAGTGCAGAGCGAAAGCAAATCCGGATTTTGGATCAAGTGGTTTATTTTTCCGCGCAAGGTTGGCCTGTTGGTGTCAGTGGCCCAGTGGTTAATGGCTATAGTGTGACCGAGGAGGATTGTGCGCAGTTGTGGAGTTTACTTTTGCAAAATCCGGCGCCTATTAGCCGCCCTGCGCAGCCGGATAGCGGGGCAGAATACCAGCTCACTGTTGGCGATAGGGTTTGCCGCTTTCAGTTGGCCAGTGGCAAAGCCTTCTTTGATTATTACCCTATAGAGGGAAGGATGATATTTACGGTTGGTGATACATCCAAAATTTCTATTGATAATTAGTTTTATAACTGGATTTATCGAGCTTATTGGCTATATTTGAACACAATATTATTGGGTTTTGTGCCTGCATCCACTCCGGGTTTAGGGCAGCAAGGATGTAGTTGCAAATGGTCTATGCTTTTATTTATCAACGCTTTTGTTAACTTGTCTTTTTACTGTCGTGGAGTGTTTTATGAAACAACAATCTGGTTTTACATTAATCGAGTTAATCGCTGTAATCGTTATTCTCGGGATTTTGGCGGCTACTGCATTGCCGCGTTTTGTGGATTTATCAACCTCGGCTCGCCAAGCTACCTTGCAAGGGGTTGCCGGAGCACTGGGTAGTGCATCAGCGCTCAATTACGCGAACAGCATTGCTGCTAACGCGGGCCTTCAGACCAGTACTGCACCAGTGGCTGTAGCATCATGCACCGATGTTGGCGGTTTGTTAGAAGGCGGAACTCTGCCAGCGGGTATGGAGACCAGTGCAACAACAGTTACTGTGGGGCAGACTGTTGTCTGTACCGTTAGTTATACAGATACCAACCTCAACCCAACCACACTGCCTACCTTTACCGCGCACGGCGTTACTGTGACAACCACAACTCCTTAATAAAGATGCTTACTGCCCATAATGAAAAAAGCAGAGCAAGGTTTTTCGCTCCTTGAATTAATTACCGTAATGATTTTGCTCGGTATTCTTTCTGTCACGCTTTTTTCACGCTTGGGCCCTGTTAGCACAGCTGCAGTACAATCAGGCCGCGATGACATCATCGCGGCTTTATTTTTTGCGCAGCAAACAGCCATGATGCGTAGCAGTGGTGGCAATATAGTGCTCCAACTAACCACTCATTCAGTCAGTGTTACAGAGAATGGCCAGCCTATTCGGGTTGCTGCTGATTACTATCCGCTTGCTTTACCACAAGGGGTAAGCGCAACTCCAGCCACCTTTGTGTTCGACAAATTAGGTCGCACAACGGCAAATAGCATTACGCTCACCGGTTCCGGTAATACGGCAGGAACATCCGCCGTCATTCAGGTGGAGGCCAGTGGTTATGCCTACGCCAACTAAATCGATTCCTCGGGGTGTCAGCCTTATTGAGCTGATTGTATTTATGGTGGTTGTCAGTATCGCGCTAATAGCGTTGGTCGGTGTTTATCGCCAGGCGACCATTAATAATGCCGATCCTGTGATTCGTTTGCGTGCCTTGGAATCTGCACAATCCCTGTTGGATGAAGTTATCGCCCTTAGATATGACGCTGCCACTCCCGTTGGTGGTATTCCCGCTTGCCGTAATACATGCACCAACGCGCCTGATGGCAATATGGATGATGTAGATGATTACCACAATTTTAACGATGAGCCATACACCGGCTATCGGCGCAGTGTGAGCGTAACAACGGCGAACAATATTAAGTTGGTGACGGTGAGTGTCACCACGCCGACGGGTGAAACGTTTTTATTATCTGCAGAGCGAGCAAATTTTTAATGCGTACCGGCAATGCAGCAATGCAGCATGCGTCTGGTGTGATAGAGCCAGCCCGCATCGCTGGGCAGCGCGGGTTTACCTTGGTTGAGCTAGTGGCGGTGATGGTGATTTTATCAATCATCGCTGCAATCGGTGTTGGCTTTGTTGTGCGTGCAACCGAGTCCTACCAGAGCACCCAAACCCGCGCACTATTGGTGAATACGGCGCGGCAATCTATTGAGCGCATGACCCGCCAATTGCGCGGCGCATTACCCCATTCTGTGCGCACAACAAATGCGGGTCAGTGCTTACAATTTATGCCCATCGCGGCAGGTGGCAATTATTTCAACTCCGTACCTGACCGACAAAATGAACAGGGTGGTTCTTCAACTATTCTTGCATCGCCTGTTGCGGTGGATTTTGGTAGTGCTCGCCACGTTGCTATTGGTGCGATGAGTAGTGGTGAGATTTATGGTGCATCTCCTGTGTCCTTGGCAGGCTACGTTAATTATGTGGCTGGCAATTTACAATTGTCCGCAGCAAAACAATGGCAACGAAACTCCATCAGTAAACGTTTTTATTTGTTGGATAACGCCCAGGCGTTTTGTGTTGTGGGTAATGAATTGCGTTTTTATAGCGGCATAGAACCACAGGAGGACGGTGTTAATCTCAGCAGCGGGTTCGACATTCTTGCGCGTGGTGTTGCTGTGGTTGATGGTACTGATCCATTTGTGCTTGCCAGCGGTGCAGAGAATCGCAACGCGCTGGTTACCATCACCTTGGATTACTCCAAGGGGGGGGAAACCATTAATTACACCCAGCGGGTTTTTATTCGCAATGTTCCCTAATACACCACTACTACAGCCACTCAATTCCCAGCGCGGTTTTTTGTTACCGCTGGCGCTATTTATTATTGTGGTAATGAGTGTGTTAGCGCTGACTATTTCCCGTACAGCCACACAAACACAAAGTGCTGCTGTGCAAGAGTTAATTAGCTTGCAAAGCTTTTATGCCGCAGAGAGTGGCGCCCAACGCGGGATGAAAGCCTTATTCTTCGATGTGAATAACAACCGTCAGGCAGCAGATGCTGTATGTGCGAATATGAATCTTAGTCCAAGCTATAGCGGTGTGGCGGGTCTGAGTACTTGCACTGTGACGGTTAGCTGTAGCTGCCGTTACCGAAATGGCAATGATTGCGCACCTGCGACTACTACAAACTACACACCTGCACCGGCAATTGATGTGCTGACGAGCTTTTATACCATCACCAGCATTGCTGCTTGCGGGCAGCATGAATATCGTGCAGAGCGCACTATTCAGGCGGGTGCTTATATGGAGCAGGAGTAATGAATTTTTTGATTGCTATCGCACTGCTGACCTGGAAAAGAGTAGGGCGCTATTACGCGTTACTTTTGCTGGCATTCGGCTTTTCAAGCCTAAGTTATGCTGCCACTTATAATCTGAGCAATGGGCAATATCCACCCTGTAATACCAGTTGGAGTGTTTCCGGCACAACTTATACCTGTACTGGTAATGGCCGCGTTTCGCTGGCAAACGGCGATGTGCTCACCGCTAATACAACAATTACTATTTCCGCAAACGATGGTTTTTCTCTAAACAATAATACGATTGGTTCTACGGCCAACAATATTAATCTGGTCTCCAGTTATGGCTCCATCCAATCGTCCAATACCAACTCGGTTTTTGGTTCTATCTCCAGTGGTAGCGGCACTATCTCTTTAACCAACACCACAGTAACAGGCACTATTACAACCGGTGGTAATATCAATTTAAGCGGTGGCAGTGTCAGCGGAAAAGTAACCAGCAATAACAATACGATCACTACTAACGGCACTAATTTAAGTGGTGGTGCACAAGCGCAATCCGGTATGAGTTTTACTGGCGGTACACTTGCCGGCAGTTTTGTGATGACATCCAACAATCAGCTCACCATGAGCGGCGTGACAATGACGTCCGGCAGTATTTCAGGGGCGAGTACTGTCACTATTCAAAATGGTAGCCAATTGGGATCGGCTTCTTCATCCATCACTATTAGCAGTAATAGTGGGCCGATTACTGTGAATAATTCAATCGTTCATGGAAGTTTAACGGCACCCAGCTACTCCACTGTTAATGTAACAAATAGTGGTACGGTTTACGGAACATGTTTACCCAATTCTACGCCAGCTAATGCCTGTAATTCTGCTCCGCCTGTGTGTACAACCGGGTTGCTTGGCGGACTTACCGGCAGTCACTACAACAATATTAATTTGTCAGGCAATCCTGTTGGTACGCGTGTTGATACCAGTGTAGATTTTGATTGGGGGGCTGGTTCATCGGGCGTGAGCGGTGTGAATAGCAATCAGTTTTCAGTGCGATGGACCGGGCGATTGCGTGCACCTGCAACAGGCAATTACCGCTTTCAAACCGTTTCTGATGATGGCGTCAGGTTGTGGATTAACAATCAGCTAATTATTAATAATTGGGGCGATCATGGTGCTACGACTGATACCAGCGCAACTGTTGCATTGCAAGCGGGATACGCTTACGACGTTCGTTTGGAATACTACGAAAATAATGGCCAGGCAGTAATTCGGTTGCTGTGGAGTACTCCCGGCTCGGCAACCTTTACCACCCTGGGCACAGCGGCAGATCCAAACTACAGCACGGCTAATTATTGCGAAGTACCTGTAGCAAACTGCAACAATGGTTTTGTGGGCAGTGCTACCGGGCAATATTTTAATAACAACAGTTTATCCGGCTCTCCTGCGGCTACGCGTCAGGACAACATTATTGATTTTGACTGGGGAACCGGTGGGCCGGGTGTTGCTGGTGTGGGTAGTGACGATTTTTCCGTGCGTTGGAATGCGACACTCAAAGTCGATGTGACTGGCAGTTATCAATTTCAAACCCTCAGTGATGATGGGGTTCGGCTCTGGGTCAACAATCAACAGATTATTAATAATTGGACGGATCATTCGGTCACTACCGATACCAGTGCGGCCATTACTCTCACTGCAGGACAAACTTATCCCCTGCGTATGGAGTTTTACGAACGCGGTGGTTATGCGGTTGCATCACTGCGTTGGCGACGCCCGGGCGATTCCAGTTTCCTGCCAGTTTCCGGTTGTCCTGCAAAAGTACATCACTACGGCATATCGCACAGTGGCAGTGGAATAACCTGCATGGCAGAGCCAATTACCATTAGCGCCTACGATGCAGCGGGCACATTGGTAGCACCGGAGAGTGGCACAAAAGTCGATCTCTCCACGGCACCGGCAACCGGGAGCTGGGTTTCCTCTTCCTATATATTTTCGGGTACAGAATCTTCATTTATCGCCTATTTACGTCAAACGACAGCAGCAATATTGAATATCAATGTAACCGACGGTGCTGCCGTAGAAGATCCGGGGCGAGACCCGTCAATCAGTTTTTTAAATACGGGTTTGAAGTTTTATAACGCATCCAATAGCAATCTCCCTATTGCTAATCAGCGTGCAGGTGTGACGGCGACGACACCGGTATTGCGTTCGATCAGAACCAACACAGACACTGGCGCCTGTGAAGCGCGGGTAACTGGAACACGTACGGTCAATGTGGGTTATGAGTGCGTCAACCCAGCCACCTGTGTTGCGAATCAAACCCTGACGTTGCAGGGCGCTTCCATCGCAGCCAATAACCAATCCAGCAGTAGCAATTTCACCCCGGTGTCATTGACGTTTAATAACAATGGTGAGGCCCCCATTCCTTTTACTTACAGTGATGTCGGGCAAATCCGTTTGCATGCATCGCTACCACTGACCACATCGGGTAATAACCCGGCGATTACCCTGCGTGGCAGCAGTGATAATTTTGTGGTTAAACCCGATAGGCTGGCCGTGAGTCTGGTACAGAAATCCAATGGCACCAGCAATCCCGGCAAAACCAATGAAGCGGGAGCTGCTGCCGGCTTTGTTGCTGCTGGCGAAGCATTTCGGGTTGTTGTACAAGCGCAAAATGCCAATCAACAACCCACTCCGAATTTTGGGCGAGAGACGGCAAGTGAAAATAATATTTTATTAAAAGAATTTGCCCTCGTGCATCCTGTGGGGGCCGGTACCACATTAACGCCACTCCTTAATGGCACAGCGGGAAGTTTTGGTGTCACGACCCCCCAAGGCAGTTTTGAAAATAATAATCTACGTTGGAAGCAGGTAGGCAGTTTGACACTGCGCCCGGAATTGGCTGACAACGATTATCTGGGCGCAGGTGCGCCAACTTACGTGGTGAGCGATACACTAGGGCGCTTCTACCCTGATCGTTTCGCATTGGCATCCGCCTCGCTTGCCAATAGCTGTAATAACACATTTTCTTACATGTCTCAGGAGGCACTGCCCCTGAATTATGTATTGCAGGCAGAGGATGCGGATGGGGCTGTTGTCAGCAATTATGGTGCAAGCTACGGCACGTTACCAACGCTGGGCTATGTAGCGGAAAATGCCAATGCAGCGAATGGAGCAGTGTTGGGCCCTCGTTTTATTGAAACAGCAACAAAAAACTGGGCGTCAGGTCGCTTGCAGGTCGGGACTAATGCGACCTTTTCCCGTGCGACAGTGCCTGACGGCCCTTTTGCTGATTTGAATGTTGGTTTAACACTGACCGATAGCTTTGATGCACGTGAACTAAAAGCAAAAAATATGAATGCGCTTACCACAGACACTTGTTCAGGCGCTGGTTGCACGGCAGTTAAATTAAATGCAATGCCACTCAATTTGCGCTATGGTCGCTTACGCCTGGATGACGCCTTTGGTTCTGGTGCTGCTAATTTGCCGGTGAAGTTTTTCACCGAACACTGGATTGGCAATCGATTTGTAAGAAATCTGGATGATAATTGCACGCAAATTCTTCGCAGTACAGTGACCTATAACGACAAGAATATTTTAGATCCGGCCAATTTGACCGTTGGGCTTAACGGTGGTTCTACTACCGGTAATTATGGTGCTATGAGTGCAACGGATATTAATTTCACTAATGGCGATGCCAATCATTTTTTCTCCGCTCCAGGTGCTGAGGTGGTGGGAAGTTTTGTTGTCAGTGTGGATTTAACAAGCACACCCTGGCTGCGGTTTGATTGGAACACTAGCGGAAAAGTGCCAACCAATGCTGAGTGTTCATCGGGTATACCGGAAACTGAAAAAACCGATTGCAGGATAAGGGCAAATATTGGGTTTGGCGACTATCGCGGTCATGACCGCATTATTTATTGGCGTGAAATTTTTAATTAATTGAGGTTTTTCAAGCGTATTTTTATGGAAATGACCATTACCACTCCCAGTTTATTGTTCCCGGCTATCTCATTGTTGATGCTTGCTTACACCAATCGATTTGTTACTTTAGCTAATGTGATTCGCCAACTCAGCAGTATGGAAAATGCGCCTTCCAAAGATTTGGTGATCCGTCAAATTGAAAACTTGCGTATACGTATGACAGTGATTCGTTTAATGCAGGCGTTTGGGGTGCTGTCATTTGTGTTTTGCACCTTGTCTATGTTTTCGCTGTTGTTGGCGTTTCAGGTGGCGGGCATGTATTTGTTTGCGGCAAGTTTATTGCTGTTGGTGTTGTCTCTGTTGTTTTCGTTTTATGAAGTCAACATATCCACCAAAGCGATCAATATTGAGCTTGAAAAATTCAATGCCGTGCTAAAAAAGCACAAGCACGATTAGTATTTACTGCTCGTGCACTGTGTTGTTTGTCGCCCTATAAAAATGGCAGCCTGTTGCTGCCAGTAATCCTCAGTCCATCAATTATCGCTCAGTGGACGATTCCAGGCGTATATCAACGGCCAGCTCATCGGCAATCTTATCCAAATAATCGTAAAGCTCATTCATATCCACTGCCTTGGGGACTTCAATCACGCCGGTTGCCTCAAACAGCGGCTCACCGGACCAAGGCATACTGGAACACGCCGTTTCCAGCTCACCCATGTTAATATGGCGAGCGGCGAAGGCTTGCGCGATTTCGCGTACTATGCCGGGCCGATCATTGCCGACAACACTGAAGCTGAATTCACGGCAGTCGGGTTTGCTGATGGTAATAGCATCCTCGATAACGATTTTAAGGCCTTTGTCTGCCAGTTGACTCAGGGCGGTACGCAGCTCCGCTTGATGTGCATCGCTGACCGCTACCTGCAAGATCCCCGCGAATTTGCCAGCCAAATGCGCCATACGGCTTTCCAGCCAATTGCCATGGTGTTGGCTAATGGTGTGAGCCAGCAGCTCAACCACGCCAGGGCGATCGTCGCAGATAACAGTTAATACAAGTTGTGTATTCACAGTGATTCCTTATTAGTTACTTATTGAAATATCAAGGTTACTCCGCTTGTTGCCAGTGAACAAGTTATGTGTGAGCCAGCATTTTTACAGCGAGACAAGCAGATGATTATTCCCTATGAACAATTATCGAGCGATGCTCTGCAAGGATTGATAGAGGAGTTTATTACCCGCGAAGGCACTGATTACGGGGTAGAGGAAGTGTCGCTCAATACTAAGGTGGATCAGGTTAAGCAGTTATTAAAGCGACGCGAAGTCGTAGTGGTGTTTGATTTTACAACCGAGTCTGCCAGCTTACTGACGCGTCGCGATGCAGAACTTGTGCAACAGAACAACACTGTCGATTAATTTTTTACTATTTATATTGAGAATATTGTGAATCATTTATTTTTACATTGCCGTGCCGGATTTGAAAAAGAATGTGCGGCAGAAATTTCCGATATAGCCGCTGGGTTGGGTATCTATGGTTACAGTAAAACCAAAGATAACAGCGCCTATGTGCTATTCATCACCCACGAGCCTGATGGTGCTGAAAATATTATTCGCATGTCAGGTTTTCGCCAATTAATTTTTACCCGCCAGTGGTTTGCCTGTGCAGGGCTGATCGATAACTTGCCGGTTACGGATCGTGTAACGCCGCTGTGTGAAGCTACCGCTGCGCTACCTAAAACCAGTGAATTAATCATTGAAACAGTTGATACCAATGAAGGTAAGGAATTATCGGGGTTGAGCAAAAAGATTGTTGCACCGCTCGAAAAAGCCCTGCGCGCCCAACAATCGTTTTTTGCCAAAAGCCCGTTGCGCCTACATTTGGTTTTTATCTCCGGTACCCAAGCCTATATAGGTGTTAGCCCTATCGCCAATTCATCGCAGTGGCCCATGGGAATTGCACGTTTGCGTTTGCCAAAAGAGGCACCAAGCCGTGCAACCTTGAAGCTGGAAGAAGCCTGGCACCACTTTATTCCCGCAGATGAGTGGGATATTCGCTTGACATCGGGAATGCGTGCGGTTGATTTGGGGGCGGCACCGGGTGGCTGGACTTGGCAACTGGTGCAACGCGGTATGTATGTAGAGGCTGTTGATAATGGGCCAATGGAAAAAAGCTTGCTGGAGACCGGGCAGGTTCTGCACATTTTGACCGATGGTTTTTTATACGAACCTAAAAAGCCTGTGCATTGGTTGGTGTGCGATATTGTGGATAAACCCGCGCGTGTCACCAGCATGATTATTCGTTGGTTTACTAAAAAACACTGTCGCGAAGCTATTTTTAATTTGAAGCTGCCCATGAAGCAACGCTATGCCGAAGTGAAAAAATGCGAGGAGCGTATTCGTGCGGAATTGGAAAAAGCAGGGTTTAAGTTGGATATCCAATTCAAGCAGCTGTATCACGATCGTGAAGAGGTAACGGGATATTTGCGTGTTTATTGATCGTTAGATTAATGGGCGATGGAAATGGCACCGCCCATTAACCTGACACTTGGTGCGTGGTACATCATGTGGCCGGATCAGTGATAAGAGGTGCGATCACTTTGATCTGCTGCAGTGTGTTGCAGCACCCACTCGGTGAGTTGTACCCAATCCTCAATCAAGGTGCGTAGTAATGTCATGTGGCTGGGAGGGACATTTTTATCGCGCAGTGCACTCTCGCCAATCTCGGTTAATACCGATACTATTTTGCCAAGGTTATGTGCTTTGAGTGAATCCAATAATTGCGCGTTGAGCAGCATTTCTCCGGTATAGGCAGAGTGTAAGTCTTCGTAAGAAACATTGGGTATTGTATCTATCGCCTGCTTGACTGCATGAGCCAAAAGTGGGTGATTATTGCGCAGCAAGCGAAATGTAAGCTCAAGCGCTTGGCGGCTAAAAAAGTCAGTGGGCATATAATCTACTGCTGATTTCCGAGACATCGAACGGGGTTCCTCGGTAGTGAACGATTCTCCTACACGTTTTTCCATTATCGATAGCATAGCAACTCCGCTACTATTCGTTTGTGTATTTATAGACGATTTAAAACTATGAATTTGAAAATTGATAAAACTTTAGATGCGAGCGGTTTGCTGTGCCCTGAGCCGGTAATGATGTTGCACAAAATCATGCGCGAGACAGATTCAGGTTGTCTGATCGAAGTTATTTCGACAGATCCATCCACGCTGCGCGATATTCCCAAGTTTTGTTTATTTTTGGGGCATGAATTGGTTGAGCAAACTCAAACAGAGAAAAATTATATTTTTTATATTCGTAAAACGTAGAAAATTATTTTTTGTATCGTTTTGGTTATACATCCTGCGATGTTGGAGTATTGCGCAATAAAAAAACGCCGCAGATGCGGCGCTTTTTTGAACAGCTTACAATTACTGCAAGCCATCAACTAATAGTGAGATGGCTGCCATGGCTTCAGGGTCTTCCGCTTTGATCTTGTTGGCGATTTGATGCTGGAAGAAATAGCGGAAATTTTCACTGGCTTGGGCTTCGTAAAGTGATTCATCCCCCGGTAACACCGGTGTACTCACCACTTTGGCTGGGTCACTGATCATGGCGTATACACTGCCATCGTAGTGCAAGCTCCAACTGACAACCTCAACCAATGCCAGGCGTTTGCTATCCGGGATTGCTAATACCGCATGGGTACCAATGGTATCGGGCAACTCCTGAATAACATCATCGCCGCTTTCGCACTCAACTTCGTAGTATTCCGCCGCTGTTTCCAGCTCAATCACTTTATGCATCGGCGCTTCAAAGAAGAGTTCGTCAATACCCGGATCGTAATAGCCTTCCCAGTGTCCGTTCAGTGGGTCGCACAGATCGGGGCAGGGGACTATATCGTTTAACCAAGGTACAAGCCCAACCACATCGCCGTTGGCGCGCAGGCCCCAGCAAAGAATTTTAAGGCTGTAGAGCTTTTCGGAGCTGGTATCGTTGGAGTAGAGCATTTCCAGCCCGTCCAATTCTGGCGCGAGGCGGATAAAACGCTCGTCGTGAAGCGCGGAGTAAGTCTTCTTCGTGAAGAGATCAACCACATTATCCATGTTGTGGCCAGTGTGCGAGGTCTTCATAATACCACCCCCTAAAGTGAGGCGAGTCGCCGCTTTACAGCGGTACCCAGACGATGGTTTTAAAGTCACCATCACTATATAAGGTATATGCTAAATCCCCAAAGCACAACTGCTATGGGTAAAAATTTTATTCCATAGAAATCTGTCAGGCTGATTTTTAATCAACACAAATCTATAACCTGAGGTTTCCGATAAGTGAGCTTTTATGAAAATAGTTGCGGATGAAAATATCCCACTGGTCGATGCTTTTTTTAGCCCCCTTGCGCAAGTCATTCGTTTGCCGGGCCGCAACATGACTGCGGCAGATGTAAAAGAGGCAGATGCGTTGATTGTGCGTTCGGTAACCCAAGTGAATTCAGCCTTGTTAGCGGGTAGCAAGGTGAAGTTTGTCGGCACCTGCACCATTGGTGTGGATCACCTGGATCAGCAGTATCTTGATGAGAATGCGATTGCGTGGTCGAGCGCGCCGGGCTGCAATGCCAATTCAGTCGTTGAATATGTTTACGCAGCGCTGTGCCATTTGAATATTAATTGGCTGCCCGTGACATTCGGCATTATTGGTTGCGGCAATGTGGGTGGATTGTTGTATCAACGACTGAAAGCGCAAGGTGTGAAGGTGCGCTGTTATGACCCCAACCTCAGCCTTGCCCAAAATCCTGACTTAACCACACTGGATGAAGTGCTAGCCTGCGATGTGATCAGCATGCATACACCGCTGGTGACTGCGGGCGCGCATCCAAGTTTTCATTTATTGGGGCGCACCGAGTTGCAACAACTAAAACCCGGGGCTGTGTTAATTAATTGTGGGCGCGGCCCGGTGATTGATAATCAAGCTTTATTGGATGTACTGGGTGAGCGCGATGATATCAATGTGGTATTGGATGTGTGGGAGCCAGAGCCGAATATTTCGTTGGAGTTATTGGACAAGGTGCTGCTGGGTAGCCCGCATATTGCGGGATACAGTTACGATGGAAAATTAAACGGCACAGACATGATTTATCAGGCGCTGTGCAAGCATATGGACAAAACGCCGCAGGCAAGTCTCACACAATTGGTTCCGCCGCTGGAAAACAATCGACTCACCATTGACGATGCCATTGCATCGCAAGTCAGCGTATTCCAGATTGCCCAATCATTGATTAAACAAGTCTATGACATTGCCGCCGATGATGCGCGGTTGCGCGATCTTGCCCGGCAGGCGCGCAGTGGGCAGGCTCACTTTGCAGAAGGTTTTGATGGCTTGCGTAAGCATTACCCCAAGCGCCGTGAATTTCACAACTATCAGGTGTCGCTGCCAGGCTTTTCAGAGACCGACAAGCAATGGTTACAGGTATTAGGATTTAACTGTGTTTAAGCTCGGTGTCATTATTAATCCCTACGCCGGTGTTGGTGGCAGTGTTGGTTTAAAAGGGTCCGATGGTGAGGCAATCCGCACTGAGGCCTTGGCTCTCGGCGCAGAACAGCGTGCGCCCGCACGCATGCAGCGCACACTGGAAACCATCGCAGAATTAAGCCAGCAGATTCAAGTGATGTGTTTTGCCGGTGATATGGGCGAAAGCGCCGCAAAAAATGCGGGTTTTGCGGTGCAGGTCATCGGTGCTGCAAAAAATACTCCGAGTGAACCAGAGGATACTTGTGCAGCAGCGCGCGCGTTAATGCAAGCGCAGGTAGATTTAATTTTATTCGCCGGTGGTGATGGCACTGCACGTTTAATTGCCGATGTGGTGGGCACCGCTATGCCGGTGCTGGGTGTGCCTTCCGGTGTGAAAATGCACTCCGGTGTTTACGCCATTTCCCCTGAAGCGGCGGGTGCAATTTTGAAACAATTGTTAACCGGGCAATTGGTTAATATTGCCGAGCGCGATGTGAAAGATATCGATGAAGAAGCGTTTCGCAATGGACAAGTGCGCGCACGTTTTTATGGCACCTTATTGGTACCGGAGGATTCGCAATACCTGCAACAAGTAAAAAATGCGGGCACTGAGCGCGATGAATTGGCGCAGCTTGATGTTGCCCAGGAAATGATTGACCAACTTCAACCGGATACGCTCTATTTGGTTGGTCCCGGATCTACTACCCATTTATTTTTGCAGCAGTTGGGGCTTGAAGGCAGTTTGTTGGGAGTGGATTTGCTGTTGAATAACGAATTAATTGCGGTAGATGTCAGTGCATCGCAGATCCTGCAGCAACTTGATGATTGTAGCCTGCCGGTAAAAATGATTATTACCGCGATTGGTGGTCAGGGGCATATCCTCGGACGCGGCAATCAACAATTCACGCCCGATATTTTACGCCGCATAGGTAAAGATAATATTCATATCATCGCCGCGCGCGGGAAAATTCTGGCGCTCAATGGGCGACCTCTATTAGTGGATACCAATGACCCACAGTTAGATAAACAGTTTGGTGGATACCGTCCAGTCATTACCGGTTACCGCGAGACGATTATCTATCCCGTTGGTTATGCGGCAGAAGGGGATTCCTGATGCAGCTTATCCTGGATCGTCTTGCGCAGCTTGCCGATAAAATGCAGGGCGCACTGGTAATCGACAGTTATAGGGTTTTTCATGGTCGTGGTCGCTGTTTTCCTGGGTTAGAATTTGTCACCGTTGATTTTTTTCAGCCCGTTATTCTTATTACATTATTTGCCGAGCCGCCTGAGTCTTGGGTTGAGCAATTAATTGCGCAAGCCCAACCACTCTTTAATCCAGGACACACCGTATTGGTGGTTCAGCGCCGCTATTTGCCGCAAGCACCCAGCGAAATACTCTGGGGCGAATTGCCTGAGTCGATATATGCGCGTCGTCGTGACTCAAGGTTTAATTTGCATTTGGCCCAGCAGCAAAATGCCGGTTATTTTTTGGATATGGAGCCGGGCCGGTTGTGGCTGGAGCAGCACGCCAGTAACAGGCGTGTACTGAATTTATTTGCCTATACCTGTGCTTTTTCTGTGGTTGCGATTGCGGCGGGCGCCGAAAAAGTGGTGAACGTGGATATGAGCAGCGCGGCGTTAAACCTTGGACGAGCAAACCATCAGTTGAATGGTTTGGCAAAAAGCCACAGTGAATTTGTGGCCGAAAATATCCTCAAGTCCTGGAGCCGCGTTAAAAAACCGGGCCCTTATGATCTGGTTATTATCGACCCGCCGTCGTACCAAAAAGGCAGCTTTATCGCCGCGAAAGATTACGCCAAAGTTATTCGTCGCCTACCGGAATTAATGCCACAGGGTGGTTTGGTGCTGGCCTGTTTGAATGCGCCGGAGTTGAGTGAGGGTTTTTTAAAACAACAATTTGATGAGCAGTGTCCGCAGGCTGAATTTATTGAGCGCTTGCAGGCACATGCGGATTTCCCCGATATAGATCCCGAGCAACAATTAAAACTCCTGATCTATAAAATCCCGACTGCATAAGCGCGACATAAAAAACCAGCACAAGGCTGGTTTTTTATGTAATCAATGCATGTGTTTATTGCGAGTAGCGCGACAGGAAATCACCAAAACGGTTGATGGCTTTGGTCAGGTCATCTTCACGCGGCAAGAATACAATGCGGAAGTGATCGCTGTTCGGCCAGTTAAAAGCGGTGCCCTGAACCAGCAATACTTTTTCCTGGATCAAAAAGTCCAGCACCATTTGCTGGTCATCTTTGATTTTGTAGCGATTCAAATCAATTTTGGGGAACAGGTACATGGCACCGCGCGGTTTAACACAAGACACGCCGGGAATATCTGCCAGCGCCTTAAGTGCGGCATCGCGCTGATCGCGCAGGCGTCCGCCCGGTACAATCAATTCGTTAATACTTTGATAGCCACCCAATGCAGTTTGTACCGCATACATGGCGGGCACATTGGCGCAGAGGCGCATGGAGGCGAGCATTTCCAAGCCTTCAATATAGCTGCGTGCACGGTGTTTCGCTCCGCTGATAACCATCCAGCCGGAGCGGAAGCCGGCGAGGCGATAGGCTTTGGATAGGCCATTGAAGGTTACGCAGAGGACGTCCTGGGCCAGTTTGCCCATGGGGATAAACTCGGCATCGTCATAAAGAATCTTGCTGTAAATTTCGTCGGCAAAAATAATCAGGTTGTGGCGGCGGGCCAGTTCAACCAATGATTCCAGCAGATCCTGACTGTAAACCGAACCGGTTGGGTTATTGGGGTTAATCACCACAATACCGCGGGTTTTATCGGTGATTTTGCTTTCAATGTCAGCCAGATCCGGGAACCAATCGGATTGCTCATCGCACAGGTAGTGACGGGCTTTGCCACCTGCGAGATTTACCGCTGCCGTCCACAGTGGGTAATCGGGAGCGGGTACCAGAATTTCATCGCCGTTATTGAGCAGCGCTTGCATGGCCATCACGATTAATTCGCTCGCGCCATTGCCGAGGAAAATATCTTCAATATCGACACCGGGCACCTGGATGCGCTGGCACTCTTGCATAATCGCTTTGCGCGCTGCAAACAGGCCTTTGGAGGCGGTGTAACCTTCCGCGTTGGGAAGGTTGTAAATAACGTCCTGAATAATTTCATCCGGCGCGGCGAAGCCAAAGGGCGCGGGGTTGCCAATATTCAGTTTAAGAATGCGGTGGCCTTCTTCTTCGAGGCGGTAGGCGTGCTCCAGTACGGGGCCGCGAATGTCATAACAAACTCCATTGAGTTTGTCGGATTTCTTAATCGGGTTCATTTGCAGTAAGATGCCTTGGATGCGGTCGTGCGTGATTGCGGTGGAAAAGCGCCCAAATAATCGACCTTAACCAGTTGATCTGTCAAGGAAATCCTTATGGCTGATAACGAAAACTTTAGCGCTGACTACTGGCGTGAAAAATTAACCCCTGAGCAGTATCGGATTTGCCGTGAAAAGGGCACAGAACGCCCGTTTACCGGTGAGTATTGGCAGCAATTTAACCCCGGTAATTACCGCTGCCGCTGCTGTGGCGAACTGTTGTTTGCGGCCGATACCAAGTTTGATGCGGGTTGTGGCTGGCCGAGTTTTTATGCACCGGTCAACAAGGCGGCGATTCGTGAGCATTTGGACAGGAGTCACGGCATGTATCGCACAGAAGTTGTGTGTCGTCATTGCGATTGTCATCTGGGGCATGTATTCACCGATGGCCCTGAGCCGACTGGATTGCGCTATTGCATTAACTCCGCGTCTATTTTGTTTGTGCCCAGCGAACCCTGATTAACAGGTGCTCCCATCGCTGGAGCACCTTCCTCCTTTTCTCCACATTTGCTGCTAAGCGTCTGATTTTGTAAACAAATGTTAAATTTGTTCCTTGGCCTTGTGTGCGTCACATCCTTTGTTCATCTTGCTACGTACGAGTAATCCAATAATACAGTTAACCACTCACTTTACCGGGTATCGTGCACATAACATTTAAATGACCGCGATACTTTTCCCTGGGAGATAGCTATGAAGTTTTCATTACCGTGTAGGACTCGCGGTACACCTCTTATGCCTTTTGCATTGTGCGCGCTACTGGGCTCATTAAATGCACTGGCGCAGCCACCAGCCGCCAAGGGCGCTACAGAGGTCATTGTTCAGCCTGCCAGCATGGCACAACTAACTACCACTATTGAGGCGTTGGGCAGTTTGCGTGCAAACGAGACGATTACACTCACTTCCAATGAAACTAAAAAAATTACGCGCATTAATTTTGATGATGGTCAACGTGTGGAAAAGGGGCAGATACTGGTTGAGATGACCAGCCGTGAAGAATCTGCATTGTTGGAAGAGGCGCGCTTCAATACCGATGAGGCCAAGAAACAATTGGATCGCGTGCGTGAACTGGCTAATCGCGGTGCAGCGTCGCAATCTGAACTGGATCAACGTATTCGCGAATTTGAAGCAGCACGTGCGCGCTACAACGCGACCGAATCGCGTTTGAAGGATCTGGTGTTATTAGCGCCGTTTTCCGGTGTAGTGGGGTTGCGTCAAGTCAGCGTGGGCGCCTTGGTGTCACCGGGCAATACCATTACTACCCTGAACGATGATTCCAAAATGAAACTGGACTTCACCGTGCCGGCCATTTATTTGCGTAGCCTGGCCAAAGGTTTGCCCGTTGTAGCCAAAAGTCGCGACTTGGGTGATAAAGAATTCCAGGGCGAAGTAGTCAGTATTGATAACCAAATTGACGAAGTAACCCGAGCAATCAAAGTGCGTGCGTTGTTGGATAATAAGCAGCATGAGCTGAAGCAGGGCATGTTGATGCTGGTGGATTTAAAAGCGGCATCGCGCGATGCAGTCGTGATTTCTGAATCCGCATTAGTGCCCCTGGCGAGTAATAACTTCGTGTTTGTATTGCAAGAAGCGGAAGGTGGTCCGGTAGTGGAACGTCGCCAAATTACCATTGGCGAGCGTTTTCCTGGCGCGGTGGAAGTGCTGAGTGGATTGAGCCCCGGCGATAAACTCGTCACTCACGGGTTGCAAAAAATTCGCCCCGGTCAAAAGGTGCGCGTATTGGCAGAGGAGAAACCTTTTGCTGAGAAAGCGGGCGAGGCACTGCATCTGTCCGATTTAATTAAAACCAATAATAACTGAGGGCTAACCCATGATGCTCTCGGATGTGTCCATCAAGCGCCCGGTATTTGCCTCGGTGCTATCCATTTTATTAATCGCGTTTGGCATAGTCGCTTTTGAGCGGCTCACCTTGCGCGAATATCCCAACATAGATCCACCAGTGGTGTCCATTCGCACCAGCTACCCGGGTGCGGCGGCAAATATTGTGGAAACACGTATCACCAAAGTGATTGAAGACCGCATCTCCGGTGTGGAAGGCATTCGTTATATCGAATCCTCCAGCGAAAATGGTGTTTCCAATATTGTGGTGCAATTTGAAACCGGCTATGACATGGACGCAGCAGCCAATGATATTCGTGATAGGGTGGCGCGCGCCTTGGGGAATTTACCCGACGAGGCAGATCCGCCGGAAGTGCAAAAAGTCAGCTCCGATGAAGATGTGATTCTCTGGTTCAATTTTGCCGGCGAAAACATGACCATGCCGGAGCTTTCCGATTACGCCCAGCGTTATTTGGTGGATCGCTTTTCAGTAATCAACGGTGTGGCGCGGGTGCGCATTGGCGGCGAGCAACGCTATGCCATGCGCCTGTGGCTGGATCGCCGTGAGCTGGCCGCGCGCAACCTCACCGTAAACGATGTGGAAGCCGCACTGCGCGCTGAAAATATTGAATTGCCCGCAGGCAGCATTGAATCCCTGGAGCGACAATTTACAGTGCGCATGGCGCGCTCCTATCGCACTGTGGATGAATTCAGTCGCTTGGTGGTACGGCGTGGTGATGATGGTCACCTGACGCGCCTCGGAGATATTGCCAAAGTAGAAAAGGGCACCGAGGAAGATCGCAATTTATTTCGCGGCAACGGTGTTACACAAGTCGGTATTGGTATTGTCAAACAATCCACAGCCAATACGATTGATGTGGCGCGCGGCGCAAAAGCCGAGCGCGATAAAATCAATGCTATTTTACCTAAAGGCATGAGCCTTGAAGACAGTTACGACAGTTCGATATTTGTAGAGCGTGCCATTCATGAAGTCTATATCACGCTAGCCATTGCCATCGGCTTGGTGGTGTTGGTGATCTACTTATTTCTGGGCAGTGTGCGCGCCATGTTGGTGCCTGCTGTCGCTGTACCTGTATCCATTATTGCGACCTTCACCGTGCTGGCGGCGTTGGATTTTTCCGTCAATATGCTTACCTTGCTTGCGCTGGTATTAGCGATAGGGTTAGTGGTGGACGATGCCATTGTGGTGTTGGAAAACATTGTTCGGCACATTGAGGAAAAAGGTAAAACACCGCTGTTGGCGGCGGTAGATGGAACACGTGAAGTGGGTTTTGCCGTAATTGCGACAACACTGGTATTGATTGCGATTTTTGTGCCGATTATTTTTCTCAAGGGCGATATAGGGCGATTATTTTCCGAATTCGCGATCACAATGGCCGCCGCCGTGGCCTTCTCCTCACTTATTGCTTTGACGCTTTCGCCGATGCTGGCGTCCAAGGTGTTGGTGCGTAACGAAAATAAAAATAATTTTGTAGAAAAAATTAATCAGGGCATGTTGCGCCTGCGGTTGAAATACCAGAACTCCATTCGTTTTTGCTTGCGTCATACCAAGGCGGTGGTAGTTATTTTCGCATTGCTGATTCTGGCTATGTTTTATGTGGTTAAAAGTTTGCCGTCTGAATATGCGCCGCGTGAAGATCGCGGGACATTTTTTGTGATGGTAAATGGACCGGAAGGTGCAAGTTACGCCTACATGGAAGAATACATGACCGAGATTGAAAACCGCATGATGAAGTATGTGGAAGCCGGTGAGATTAATCGCCTAATGGTGCGTGCACCACGTGGCTTTGGTGCGGTGGAAAGTTTTAACTCGGGCATGATCATTGCCGTCATGAATGACTGGAGCCTGCGCCGCGATGCCTTTGTGGTGATGGAAGAAATCCGCCAGAAACTGGCTGATTTACCCGGCGTAACTGCCGCACCGGTTATGCGTCAGGGCTTTGGATCGCAAGCGCAAAAACCGGTGCAGTTTGTACTGGGTGGCGGCACCTATGCTGAGTTGGCCGAGTGGCGCGATATTTTGCTTGAAAAGTTGGAGGCAAATAACCCCGGCTTAACGGCGATTGATTGGGATTACAAAGAAACCAAACCGCAAATTGAAGTGCTGATCGATACCAATCGCGCTGCTGATCTGGGTGTGAGTGTTAATAATATCGGCCGTACCCTGGAGGCGATGCTGGGGTCGCGCCGTGCGACAACTTACATTGACGATGGTGAAGAGTACGATGTCATCATGCAGGGTGAGCGGCACGAGCAGCGCACTACTACCAGTTTGGAAAATATGTATGTGCGTTCCGAGCGCAGTGGCGAGTTAATCCCACTGGCAAACTTGGTAACACTGAAAGAAATGGCCGATGCGAGTCGCTTGAATCGCTACAACCGTATGCGTTCCTTAACCATTGAAGCAAACCTCGCTGATAATCTCGCCTTGGGCGATGCACTGGCGCACTTGAATGGATTGGTGCGCGAGCATTTACCCGCGACAGCGATGGTGGATTACAAGGGGCTATCGCGGGATTTCCAAACCGCAGGTGGCTCGGTGATGTTTATTTTCTTGCTCGGTATTTTGATTACCTTTTTGGTACTCGCCGCCCAGTTTGAAAGTTATGTGCATCCTTTTGTAATTATGTTGACCGTCCCACTGGCTATTTTTGGCGGTATGTTGGGGCTCTATGTCACTGGCAGTAGCCTCAATCTCTACTCGCAAATTGGTTTGATTATGTTGGTTGGGCTTGCAGCGAAAAATGGTATTTTGATTGTCGAGTTTGTTAATCAATTACGCGATCGCGGCGTGGAGTTTAACGAAGCTTTATTGGAAGCGTCATCGGCTCGTTTGCGTCCAATCCTGATGACCAGTTTAACCGCCGTTGCCGGTGCTGTTCCCTTGGTAATTTCCTCTGGTGCCGGTGCAGAAACACGGTTCGTTATAGGTACAGTGGTCATTGCCGGTGTGATTGTGGCGACCATCCTGACTTTGTTTTTGGTGCCCGTAGCCTACAGTTTGTTGGCTCGCAATACTGGCTCACCCGGTGATGTCGCTCGCCAGTTAACGCAGGATCAGGCGCGTTACAGCGGCGAAGAAGATTAAATAATTCCTGCTTGATGCAATAAGGGCGATACTGACTAGTCAGTATCGCCCTTATTCGTTAGTATCCATTCCATTATAAAAACAGTTGTTGTCGGCAATATTCCGGTTAACCCTTGTGTTGTTACCTCCCTACTATAAAAGGAGCAGTAATACTATTACTGCGGATTGCTATGAAAAATACTTCACCACTCACAATTCCCTGTCTTTCTCTTTGTTTTTCTTTTTTAATGGCCTGCACCAGCGTTACGCCTGCTGAAAAGCACTCATCCTTGTGGAAAATAGATTCGCTGGCGACTATTGGCGGCGCCACAGTGGCTGTGTCCGGCGATCCGCAAGTCATCACAACCGCCTATGGTAAAGCGGTGCGTTTTGATGGCGATGGTGATCGTTTGCTGGTTGATACTAATCCCTTAGTGGGGGCGCAGGAATTTACGGTTGAAATTTTCTTTAATCCCGCCGATGCCTATCCCAATAATTGGGAGCCACGTTTTTTTCATATCGAAGCGGAGGATAACCCGAATCGCCGCATCACCATTGAGTTACGATTAAACGATAAAAAGCAGTGGTACCTGGATGCTTACATCAAATCAGAAACGTCACAATTTACACTGATTGACCCTACCAAAGTTCACCCTGTAGGCCAGTGGGCGCACGCAGCGGTGACTTATAAAGACGGTGAGTTTGTGTCCTACGTAAATGGTGTGCGCGAATTAAGTGCGCAAGTTAACTATTTGCCAATTGCAGCGCAGGCTAAAACCTCTATTGGTGCGCGTATGAATCAAGTGCATTGGTTTAACGGGGATATTGCACAGGTGCGAATTAGCAAAACAGCCCTGACGCCTGAACAGTTTTTTATTCCGCAGCCTAAATAATGTTTGGCCCATCATAAGTGATGGGCCAAACGCGATTGAATTGAACTTAATGTACGTGTGCTGGATGCGTGTAGTTTGGATCGACATCGGCAGGGTGGATGGCATCGCTCACGGATGTATCGGCTTTGAATAATAATTGGCTGGAGGCAATCCAGCCCTTATTGCCGTGCGCTTGTATCACAAAGTGACCATCTGGCGTGTCCAGCCCACCCACCGTGAGGTGTTCGCCACGGGTGACACTGACCTGGTATTTGTGTCCGTCATCGCCCGTTATATGGCCATACCAACTGATGCTGTTGTAGTCGTGTTTTTCAATACGATCAATGGTGACTTTGTAGTCTTTCGCCTGTTCATCAACGCGTACATTGATCTGGTCACCGGGCATTAGGGTTTCAATTTTTAAACTATCCAAATCTAAAAATTGACGACCATCGGTAAATTCTTCTTCTGCCAGCGGCAATTCGCGGTGGATAGTATCGGTCGCTGTCCAGGTCGTGGTGCGCGCAACGGCGGCGGTAACCTCGTTAGTATCAAAGTGTAGATTGGGTCGTCGCGCCTGCATCTCACTCAAGCGCTCCTGTAGTTCTGGTGTCATTACCTCTGCGTCTGTTGAGCTGCCCGATGAAGCGGTTGCTGTGATTTTTTTATCAGCAGAAGGCATATTTTCGCCGAGGTTCTGAGCCGTTGGTGTGGCGGCAGCTTGATTTATCTCTGTGTCCTTGTGTTGTGGTTGCGGGCGATTAAAAAAATACAGGGAAGCTATCGCCAGTAGCCCGATGCTGAGTATTGTTAACCAAAAACGTTGTTGGGTTTGCATAGTTTTCTCTCGTTGTTTTTTATTTTCCGCGATTTTTTATGCGAGTAAACAGCGGCAGGAATTTATCGGTATTGAACAAATTCCTGCCGCCATTAATTAACGTTTTATGCGTATCCAGTTAATGTTCCAGCCGCCCGCTTTAGCGAATAGGCCAAAATTATAGGTGCCCGCATTAATTTGCACATTGTGGGAAATGGTTGTCCAGGTTTGCCAGCCGCCTGTGGCTGGAACGGCCAACTCCCCAAGCACTATTCCGCCACCATTTAAATCTGCAGAGAGCCTGCCGCCACTCGGGCTGGCAACACGGTATTCAATGGTGTAAGTCCCGGAAGTGGGAATGGTGATGTTGCTGTAGGCCATCCAATCATTGGTTTCGATCCAGCCAACATTCAAACCGCCACCGGTATCCGTTGTAGGTTCCGTTTGTACGCCATTGTTGGAGAAATAATTTTCCGCCTGGATCAGCAGGTTAAATCCACCGGTGCTCTCTACAACAATTGAGCTGGTGCTGTCATTAAAGCCATCGTCGACCAGACAACTGTCATCGGCAGTTTTGGTCAGGGAGTTTCCGGTGAAGTTGTCATTTTGGTAGAGCGTAACCCTGTAACCCGCCTGTACCCGCACCGATGACACATCATCATTTGGTATGCCGCGTGCCAGCAATTGGCTCAGGGTGTAACGTCCAACCGGTAAGCCAATATTGTAGCCACCGTAGTTGCAATCCTGCGCGACTTGCACCGGGCCAGATGAGCCCGCTGTTGGTCGGAACGCTGCAATTTCGTTTCGTACGTTGTGAATCGCCAGTGCGCCATAGGCTTCATTGCTTTGTCCCACCGGAATGCCGCAGGGCAGGCCACGGCACGTAAGGTTGGGGTTGGAGAAGCGATTGACCCGCGTGGTGTTGAAAACGCCTTCATAGGCCATGATGTCCACAAACACGTTATCAACGCCGTAGCCTACGCCATAACGGAAGCGTGCACCTGACAGATCGCCCTGTTTGCGCGAATGGTTCAAGCCCATGTTGTGCCCCAGCTCGTGGGCGACCACTATGGGGCCGCAACCCGGTGCACTCACATTCCAGGTCCAGTTTTTATCGACAGCTACATAGCCGATACCGCATGCGCCTTTCTGGTGGAGTTGGGTTACAAAATCCGCTCCCAGTTGGTCGCGCAGCGCAATTGCCGCACTATTGAGTCGCAAGTTCCCCAATACAGCACCCATGTCGGCACCGGCTTGCTCCATTTCGCGCACACCCACCAAACGCAATTGCACGTCAATTTGGCTATCGGCGTAAGCGGCATTAATTTGGTTTACCCAGTTATTCATCGCTGTCTGCGGATCGCCACCAAAATAGTTTTTGGTGAAATTATCGTACAGCACAAGCAGGTCAACGGTTGCAGCTTGCGTTGTGCTGGCGAGTGTAAAACTGGTGAGGCCAGCAAAGAGCGCATGCTTTGCAGCCTTGGTTAATCGATGAAAGTTCATTGCATTCCTCTCAATTATTGTGTGATGAGTTTATCAATGCGAAGCATATAAGCTGTCCCAATCGCCCAATGACGGGATGCTCTTCCTGTTGGCAACAGCAGGCAACTTCTTACGGATGAAACGTACAAAAATAGCCAACCAAGCAGCCTGACAACGTTATCATCCGAGGAAATGTGTATTTGCAGAGTGCGTCACACGCTTTAAAAGGTGCCAGTCTTGTGCGTAAAGTGGGAATGGATGATTGAGGGGGTTCGCTAAAGGCCGCTGTGCCAGATTGTGGCAACAGAGTGGAACCTCGCCTAAAAATAATGTTCGATTTTTGGCAGAAATAAAAAATAGCGAGTGGTGTGCTAAAAATAATTGCTTAATTACTAACAAAAAAATAAATAATTGAGAGGGGCTGTTGAGCGAAGCGCCATTGCAGCCTGTTGCTGCAATGGCGCAATTAAGCGAGATGAAAATATTAGAGAGCGATACGGTTTTGCAAAAAGTTGACTATATCGCTGGCAGCAATTTCCTGTTTCTCAAGATCGCGACGACCTTTGTACTCAACATTGCCTGCTTCCAGTCCGCGATCACCAATGACAATGCGATGGGGAATGCCCATCAGGTCGGTATCAGCGAGCATCGCACCCAAACGGGCCTTTTCATCGTCCATTAGTAGGACGTCATAGCCCGCTTTAGTCAGTTCGGCATACAACTCTTCGCTTTTGTTGGCGACTGCTTCTGACTTGCTGATATTGATTGGCACTATGGCGATATGGAAAGGTGCAATAGCGTCGGGCCAAATAATGCCATTGTCGTCAAAGTTTTGTTCGATGGCGGCGGCCACTACGCGTGTCACACCAATTCCGTAACAACCCATGATCATGGTCTGTTCTTTGCCATTTTCATCCAGCACTCTGGCTTTCATGGCCTCGGAATATTTGGTGCCGAGTTGGAAGATATGGCCCACTTCAATACCGCGCTTGATCTCCAGTGTGCCTTTGCCGCAAGGGCTAGGGTCACCGGCGACCACGTTGCGAATGTCGGCCACCAATGGCGCTTTTTCGTCGCGCTCCCAATTCACACCGGTCAGGTGGAAACCTTCTTTATTCGCGCCACAGACAAAATCGGCAAGGTGTGCGGCGGCATGGTCAACAATCATCGGGATTTGCAAACCAACGGGGCCAATAGAGCCAATGCTCAGGCCCAGCTCGTCTTTAATACGAGCTTCAGGCGCCAAAGTCAGTGGGGCGGCAACGCCAGTCAATTTCTCGGCTTTGATTTCATTGAGTTCGTGATCGCCACGCAACACCAGCGCGACCAGTGACTGGGTTTTGTCAGCGCGCACTTCACCCAACACAATCAGGGTTTTAACAGTTTGTTGCGGCGCGACCTTCAGGAAGGCACAGACATCTTCAATGCTGTGCTTACCGGGAGTCGCTACTTCTTGCAACAAGTGCTGTGGCGCAGGGCGTGGCGTTGCGGGTGGCAGTGCTTCGGCTTTTTCAATGTTGGCGGCATAGTCGCTGCCATTGCTGAAGGCAATATCATCTTCGCCGCTGTCAGCCAACACATGGAATTCGTGGGAGAAGGCGCCGCCAATAGAGCCCGTATCTGCTAATACCGGGCGGAATTGCAAACCCAAACGGGTGAAAATACTGCAATAGGTTGCATGCATTACATCGTAGGTTTCCTGTAATGATTCAACACTATTGTGGAAAGAGTAGGCGTCTTTCATGATGAATTCACGCGAGCGCATCACACCAAAACGCGGGCGAATTTCATCGCGGAATTTGGTTTGGATCTGATAGAAGTTAGCGGGCAATTGTTTGTAACTTTTTATTTCATTGCGAATCAAATCAGTGATGACTTCTTCGTGGGTTGGACCCAGGCAAAAAGGCCGATCGTGGCGATCATTCATACGCAGGAGTTCAGGGCCGTACTGCTGCCAGCGGCCGGATTCTTCCCATAATTCAGCCGGCTGTACCACCGGCATCAATACTTCCATTGCACCGGATTTATTCATTTCTTCGCGCACGATTTTTTCAACCTTGCGCAGCACACGCAGGCCCATCGGCAGCCAGTTATACAAACCGGATGCAGATTTGCGAATCATCCCGGCACGTAGCATCAGCTTATGGCTGATGACTTCCGCATCCGATGGGGTTTCTTTCAGGGTGGCAATTAAAAATCGACTTGAACGCATAGTTAAGGCTTCTTGATGGCTATAATGGGTTTCAAAGCCGCCTATTCTACGGTGGTTCATGGTATTGGTATAGCGCCCTGTGGGGCGGCACCACATCCGGTATTGATTGCTTTCGCTTATAAAAGGATAACAACTTATGTTTGAACTACATCCCCGCCTTGCACAGGACTCGGTTGTCATTGGCGAGTTTGAGTTGTCGCTGCTGCTGTTAAGCCGCGATGCAAACTACCCTTGGTGTATTTTGGTGCCCAAGCGCGAAGACGTGTATGAGATCCACCACCTGAGTGAAGAAGAACAGCTGCAGTTGATTCGTGAATCCTGCCGCCTGTCCGAGGTGATGACGAGCGTATTTGATGCCGACAAAATGAACGTGGCTGCACTAGGTAATGTTGTGCGTCAGTTGCATGTACACCATATTGCACGGTTTACTGACGATCCTGCCTGGCCCCAGCCTACTTGGGGAAAATTACCCGCGAAGGATTACACAGAGGCAGACTTTGCCGAACGTATCAAACGGCTACAAAATGCTTTGGTGGGGGAGGGGTTTTCCATTCGCTAAGGGCTGATTAGTTTTACATGGTCATAAAAAAACCCGCCGTAGCGGGTTTTTTTATGAAAGCTGGGCACGCTAATTAAACAGCGAATTCTTTCAGCTTTTTCAGCGGGCGCACTTTTACAGAAATGCTGGCTGGTTTGGCTTTGAATACAACTTCTTCTTTGGTGAATGGGTTGATGCCTTTGCGTGCTTTGGTAGCAGGCTTTTTCACCGTGGTAATTTTCAGCAGGCCAGGCAGAACAAACTCGCCTACGCCTTTTTTCTTGATGTGACCTTCAATAACGTTGGTCAATTCATCCAATACTGCTTGTACTTGCTTTTTGCTCAACTCGGTAGCATCAGCAATTTGTTGCAGCATTTGGGTTTTGTTTTGACGCTCTGCAATTGGCTTAACAACAGCAGGAGCCGCTTTAACGGCAGGTGCTTTTTTAGCAGCAGGCTTGGCAGCAGGTGCTTTTTTAGCGGCTGCTTTTGGTGCGGCTTTAGGCGCTGCTTTAGCAGCAGGTGCTTTTTTTGCTGGAGCAGCTTTAGCGGCTGCAGGTTTCTTAACGGCCATATTTTTTTCCTTGTGTAAATGTGATCAACCTTGGGTTGAGTCGGTGTTTTTTGATTACGCGTGGAACAAAAACCCCTGTATTTATAGGCTTTGTGGCGCCTCAATACGGATTGACGCTATATATATAGGATTGAAATCGAATCAGCAACAAAAAACACGCTGTATGCCGCGTAAAACATGCTTTTTTTACGGCATGTGACTTTTTGCCACGGTTTTTCCCGGTGGATCAATCCTTGCTGTAGGCGGCATGATTAATCACAAATAGAGCTGCTGAAATTCAGGTTCAGGTTCGGCGTACTGCCACAGGTAATTGAATTCGTCGCGCAGCTGTTTCACTTCTCGCGCGGCGGCGCTATTAAAAAAGCCGCGATAAACGCTGTCATCATTTTTGTACAGCAGCTTTGTGGTATCGCCCAACATAAAGGCCATCTCTTTATTGTTGGGTTGCTGGGTCATTTTTCGAACATGAATTTTAGACGAGAGTCGTTGCGCAAGACGTACCAGCGGGTGGCCTGTTGCAATGGCGAGTTTGGTGTCTTTTACCAATATGTGTACTTGGCAGTGTCGGCTTGAGCGTACAAAATCCAGGAGCGCTTGTACTGAGTGGCTGGTGCCATACAGGGGTTCATCCAGGTCATGGCTGAGAATGGCAATCTGCCTGTTGCTCTGTTGTAAAAGAGCAAGGTGATAGTGGCGAAAATCCTCAATGCCATCCAGTAGCCAGAGCGCTTTGCTGGCGGTAGATTGTTCAGCCATGGTGAGGTTCCCGCGCTTGATCAAACCACATACTGATATGAAGAATACCGGCATCCATAAATTCGGTGCCGCGTGCGCAAAATCCCAGGCGCTCATAAAAACGTCGCCGCTCGCATTGGGCGTGCAGATAAATAGAGCAGTGTGGCGAGCTGCTTATGCAGTAACTAATAATATGCTGCATCAGATGCTGGCCAATACCCTGCCCACGAAACGCTGCTAGCACAGCCACGCGGCCAATGTGGTAGCAGGCTTCTCCATGAGGGCTGGTTTCACTGAGCAGGCGCGCGCAAGCAATCGCTTCTCCCTGCGTCGAGTGCACAATAAAATGAATGGCTTGCTCATCCAACCCGTCCCATTCGTCAGCGGCAGAAACCTGTTGTTCCTGCATGAACACCGCTGTGCGGATATTGGTTAAATCCGCACGGTGAACTTGCCAACTGGTGCGAGTGATTGAATGATGCATGCACTTACTCATCAACCAGTAATGTTTCCAAATTAATTAGTTGGGTGATGGCGGCGCGATCCTGCGGATCCTGAACCAGGGTTTTCAATTCACGCCAACTGATTTCCACTTCTTTGCTCACCAGTTCAGCCAGTGCGCGCGAGCAGCAGATAACTTCACCGTCGGCAAATAGCATGGTGCCTTTTTCATCGCTGTGGAAGGCGATGCGTGCAGCAGGGTGACGCCAGAGCAGTTCGCCATCAGCGAGTGCCGACTGCCATTCATCGGCATCAATATCCAGTGGCTCTTCGTCGGTGTGTTCCAGATACTTGCGCTCGGTCATAAACTTGCCGAACCAGTGGGCGATATTTTCATTGGTCAGGTGCTGCAAAATAATATTGCGCACCTGTTCAATTGCCTTGTCATTAATTTCGCCCGGATTATCTTGCAGGGTTAAATCCGGGTCGGCATAACGCAGGTCATCGACAATAGAAAGGGCAATTTCCTGTCCAGCCTCGGCAATAATATCGGCATGGCTGGGGGCGCGGAAACCTATGGAATAGGTCATGCAATCATCGCCTTGGGCATTGCCCCAGTGCGCAATGCCGGGCGGAATGTAGAGCATATCGCCAGGCTCCAACACCCATTCATCCGTTGTGTGGAATTCGCTGAGAATTTTTAAGCGCGTGCCTTCTACTCGCGGCGAATTGTTATCGCACAGTTGCCCCAGTTTCCAATGACGCTTGCCCAGGCCTTGCAATAAAAATACATCGTAATAATCAAAGTGCGGGCCAACGCCGCCTTGATCCGGCGCATAGCTAATCATCACATCGTCCAGTCGCCAGCTGGGAATGAAACGAAAGTAATCGAGTAGCTGATTGACTTCCGGTACAAATTGATCGACTGCTTGTACCAGGAGTGTCCAGCGTTTTTCCGGCAAGGTTTCAAAGGTTTTTTCATCAAATGGCCCGTTGCGCAGTTCCCAAGGCGTTTCACCCTGTTCCAGCACAATGCGTGATTCCACTTCTTCTTCCAAGGCAAGGCCAGCCAATTCGTCGGGCGATAAGGGCGATTCAAAACCGGGAAAGGCATTGCGAATCAAGAGTGGTTTTTTTTGCCAGTAATCGCGCAGAAATTCTTCAATTGGCATATCGCCGAGATGGGTGAGGGGCGTTGTCATGGTTAATACCTACAAATAAAAATAGATCGCAAAAATAAGGGCTCCGCAGAGCCCTTATTTTTTCACGTTTTAGATCGCCTTGGCTTGATCTACCGCATTACCTATGTAATTAGCGGGGGTTAAGTCGCGCATGGTTTGTTTGGCGTGTTCGGGAATATCCAATGTCTCAACAAACGCGGCTAATACTTCGCGGTTGATGGTTTGACCGCGTGTAAGCGCTTTTAATTTTTCATAGGGCTCCGCCACATTGTAGCGGCGCATAATGGTTTGGATTGGCTCGGCCAATACTTCCCATGAATTGTTCAAGTCTTCGGCGAGACGTGCGCGGTTAATTTCCAGCTTGCCCATACCTTTTAAGGTAGATGCATAGGCGATCATGCCATAGCCAAAACCTACACCCATATTGCGTAGCACGGTGGAGTCCGTCAGGTCGCGCTGCCAGCGGGAAATAGGTAGTTTTTGCGCGAGGTGCGTGAAAATAGCGTTGGCGATTCCCAAATTACCTTCAGAGTTTTCAAAGTCAATCGGGTTAACCTTGTGCGGCATAGTGGATGAGCCCACTTCGCCGGCGATGGTTTTTTGTTTGAAGTAACCCAGAGAAATATAGCCCCAAATGTCGCGGTCAAAATCGATCACGATGGTATTGAAGCGAGCGATAGCATCAAACAATTCGGCGATGTAATCGTGGGGTTCAATTTGCGTAGTGTAGGGATTCCAGGTCAGGCCCAGACTTTCAACAAACTCTTTGGCGTTGGCTTGCCAGTCGACATCCGGGTAGGCAGACAAGTGAGCGTTGTAGTTGCCTACAGCACCATTGATCTTGCCGAGTAATTCAACGGCTTTTACCGCACTAATCTGACGACGCAAACGGGCTGCCACGTTAGCCATTTCTTTGCCCACGGTAGTGGGTGATGCAGTCTGGCCGTGGGTGCGCGACAGCATGGAATCTTCCGCGTAGTCGTGTGCGAGTTTGGCGATGCCATCGACAATGGCTTCGGCGTCTTGCAAAAATACCTTGCGGCCTTCGCGCAGCATCAGCGCATGCGACAGGTTGTTAATATCTTCAGACGTACAAGCAAAGTGCACAAATTCCAATACCGCTTCCAACTCTGCATTGCCTGCAAATTTATTTTTGAGGAAGTACTCAACGGCTTTTACATCGTGGTTGGTGGTGCGCTCAATGTCTTTAACCGCTTGAGCATCGTCACTGTTAAAGTTGGTTACAATGCTATCAAGGAATGCATTGGTTGCTGCACTGAATGCCGGCACTTCGGGCACGCCAGTCATACGGCTCAACTGCTGCAGCCAGCGCACTTCCACTTCTACGCGAAAACGAATCAAACCGAATTCACTGAAAATGCTGCGCAGTGCAATCGTTTTGCTACCGTAACGACCGTCCACCGGGGATACCGCATTAAGTGCGGAGAGCGTGTTGAATGTATTGTCCATTGTGTTTCTCGTTTGAAAATAAAATTAAAAATAAAAGCAAAAAAATAATAGTGCGGGCGATTAAATGCGGCGCAGTAAATTATCAACCTGTTGGGCAATATCTTTGCGGTTGAACAGTAATTGCCAGCGATTGCCACCTACCTGACGCCATAAAATGGCAGAGCGTACAGCGGCAAGTAGCAGGGCGCGAATTTGATTGGCGATGCGTTGTTGCTGCAAATAATTGTAGTCGCCATTCACTTGGATGCGAAAACGGAAGGTGCTCAAGGTTTCAGTGTACAGGGTGCCAAGGTTGGCAATCACATTGTCGTGCGTGGATGAAAAATGTTGTGCTTGTTGGCTGACTTGCTCAATACGGCTGCCAATCACATTCAGCATATCGCGCCGGCCGGCGAGTTTCTTTTGCAAATGGAGTACGCCCAATCCGTAGCGCAATACCTCGCGATGTTGCTGCGAGTTGGGGCGCAAGAGTTCACGCATAACCTCCAGACCGGTGCGCAGGTTTTCAATGTTGCCCCCATAAACATCCAGTGTGCTGGCCGGGTTCAAGTCGAGTATGGACTCCATACTGCATTTAAAAACATCCGCTGGTACATGGCCGGTTTTGGCGACTTGATCAACCAGTGTAGTGGCTTGAAATACGCCGGCGAGGGCGATGGTAATGTCTTGCCAGTTTTTGCTCACGCTAAACTCTCTCACTATCAATCTATTGGAATGCAATCAATCGGCCGGAGCAGGTTTTTTCTCTAGCGATTGTCGGTTGATTCGATAACCGCGCCGCCCAGGCAGATATCGCCCTGGTAAAACACCACCGATTGACCCGGTGTTACGGCGCGCTGGGGTTGATCAAAGTCTACATCAAGTGTTCCATCGGCCATGACTTTAACCAGGCACTCCTGATCGGGCTGGCGGTAACGGGTTTTGGCGCTGCAGCGAAACTCCGTTGCCGGTGGAGTGCGATTAATCCAGTGAGCCTGCTGCGCGATTAAATGGTTGGTGAACAGCAGAGGGTGATCTGTGCCCTGAACGACCACCAGTACATTGCGCTCCAGATCTTTTTGCGCGACAAACCAGGGCTCTTCGTTGGCACCTTTAACGCCGCCAATTCCCAACCCTTGGCGTTGGCCAATAGTGTGGTACATCAAGCCCATATGCTCACCGATGACTTTACCATCCGGTGTTTGAATGGTGCCCGGCTGTGCGGGTAAGTATTGCTGTAAAAAATCCTTGAACCGGCGCTCGCCAATAAAACAAATGCCAGTGCTGTCTTTTTTGTTGTGTGTAACCAGGCCATGCTCTTCGGCGATACGACGTACTTCCGGCTTTTCCAGTTCGCCTACGGGGAAGAGTGAATGGGCGAATTCAGCCTCGCCAACAGCGTGTAAAAAGTAACTTTGGTCTTTGTTTGGATCCAGGCCTTTCAATAAATAGGTGTGACCATCGCGGTCGGCGCGGCGCACATAATGACCGGTGGCGATTAACTCACCACCCAGCATGCGCGCATATTCCATGAACACTTTGAATTTGATTTCGCGGTTGCAGAGAATGTCAGGATTTGGGGTGCGGCCTGCTTTGTACTCTTCGAGGAAGTGTTCAAAGACGTTATCCCAGTATTCTGCGGCAAAATTGGCCGTATGCAGTTTAATGCCAATACGCTCGCAAACACGTTCGGCATCCGCCAGGTCAGCCTTGGCGGTGCAGTATTCGGTGCCGTCATCTTCATCCCAGTTTTTCATAAACAGCCCCTCGACCTGATAGCCTTGCTGTTTTAGCAGCAGGGCAGAGACAGACGAATCGACACCACCGGACATACCGACAATCACGCGGGCACCGGGGGTAATAGCGGGCTGGGAGAACTGGGTCATAAGCAGATATTACAGCGGTTGAAAAAGAGGCGAGCATTTTACCCGCCTTTTGCCTCTCTTAGCCAACAACCTCTAGCGGAAAACGGCGGCCAGCCCGATATTCCTCAATAATTTGCAGCGTCATGGGGCTGCGCAGCTGATCTTTGCGGGCGACCAGTTCCTCGTAACTGAGCCAAACTGCCTCAATAATGCCGGTATCCAGCGGGCGTTGGGTATCGTGGCTAAGGGCTTTGGCGATAAATGTGGTGCGGAAATAAGTAATGCCATTGCTGGGGGCTGTGTAGAGATTGACGCCTACCACACCGGTGAGGGCGACAGTCCAGCCGGTTTCCTCCAGGGTTTCGCGGATTGCGGCTTCTTGTAATGTTTCGTTAGGGTCCAGGTGCCCGGCGGGCTGGTTGTAAACTTTGTTGCCATCGGCTTCCTCATAAACCATAAGGTAGCGGTTATCGCGTTCAATAATCGTGGCGACAGTTACATGGGGTGCCCAAGTCATAAATAATCCTCAGATGCGTCGGCGGCTAGTGGTAGAAGGTTATGGGTTTCTGGTGTGCAGTGAATCCTAGCAGATTCGGCGTGCACCAATCTGGTTAGCCTGAGCGTGAATAGAATAGTGTTTACGGAAGCTATCTACATCCAATCATGGCGTTGGTACGTATCACGGGCAACAGTTATTACTCCATGCTGTCGCCAGACTATTTTGTGATCGTTATTGAGGATGATCGACGCGCAGGCTTCACATGAAAGCGCAAATGACACACCTGATTGTTTTGGCAGGATGATGAATGTCATTAGTTTGTGATAAGCATAAACAACTCGTTGGAGAATCAGGCAAAAGGGAATATTATTCGCGCACCGACCAGATGGTCGGCTGGTTTTAATTGTGGCCAGTTCCGGATGTTACAACTACATTTTTTGACAACTCCCGGGTTTGGTTTTACAGGTGACTGTGCAACAATTCTTCCGCATGAATGCGCGAAGTGATGGTCGGGATACCGTTAATCTAGCTTCCCCGCCACTGTGTTGTCCGTTTCCAAATCGTTTTTTCTCCTCTTCTTAAATGGTTCTTCATCTTATGAACAATGCGAAATCAATCGGCATTGCGGTCGCAAGCCTTGTAGGGATTTTCTTGATTGTTGCTGGTGTTAAAACTGGTCAAATCATGGCGATGGTTTCCGCAGGGGAAAGTGCACCGCCTGTTACCGAAACTGTCAGTACCTTTACGGCGGAAATGCAAAGCTGGCCCAATAGCTATACCGCTATGGGAACGGTTGAAGCATCCGAAGGGATTGTGATCGCAGCGGAAGTGGCCGGTAAGGTAAAAGAAATTCGCTTCAAGTCAGGCGAGCAGGTCAAAAAAGGCACTGTGCTTCTGGTGCAGGAATCCGGTAACGAGCAAGCGCAATTAAGTGCGGCAGACGCGCGCTTGCGTCTGGCAAAGTCTAATTACGATCGTTTGGTGGAACTGCGCAAACGCAACACCGTTTCGCAAAGCGAATTGGATGCCGCGTTGCAACAAATGGAATCTGCCCAGGGCGACGTTAACGACTTGAAAACCACACTGGAGAAAAAAATTGTTCGCGCTCCATTTGATGGTCGCCTCGGTATCCGCAAAGTGGACTTGGGACAGGATTTGCAAGTTGGCGGTGAATTGGTCTCTTTGCAAGCAACTAACACCGTACGTGTAAATTTCCCTGTGCCGCAATTCTGGTTGGTGCAAATGACGCGCGGTTTACCGGTTGACGTGAATGTGGGTGATGGCTCGGATAAAACCATTAGCGGCGAAATTACTGCCATTGGTGCCGAGATTAGCCCGGTCACACGCAATGCTATAGTGCAGTCGTATCTGCAAAATGAAAACAACCTGCTCATTCCCGGCATGGCGGTAGAAACCAAAGTGACGTTGTCTAATCCGCAAGAAGTATTGGCTGTCCCATCCACTGCCGTTATTTATGCACCCTTTGGCGATACCGTATTTGTGATTGAGCCGGGTGAAGCGGCGGGCAGTTTCAAGGCGCGTCAGCAATTCGTGCGTTTGGGCAAAGCGCGTGGTGATTTTGTGGAGATCGTTGATGGTTTAAAACCGGGCGAAGTAGTTGCCAGTGCCGGTGCCTTCAAATTATTGAATGGTCAGGCGGTCACTGTGGGTTCATTGCCAACCCCGGAATACAAATTGGCGCCAACCCCGGAAGATAGCTAATCGATTGTTATTTGTGCTGTTGGACAGCCATAACCATACGATTTACTCCATAAGCCACAAAGCCAACGAGCCTAACTTATGAAATTTACTGATGTATTTATTAAGCGTCCGGTTCTCGCGATTGTCGTGAGCCTGCTTATTTTAATTTTGGGGATTCAGGCCGGGTCTAATTTGACTGTGCGCCAATATCCCCGCAGCGATATCTCCGTCATTATCATCAATACTGTTTATGTGGGGGCTAACGCCGAGTTGGTGCGCGGTTTTATTACTACGCCAATTGAGCGTGCGATTGCCTCGGCAGGTGGGATTGATTACATCGAATCGCAAAGTGCAATGGGATCTTCCACTGTTACTGCGCATTTACGTTTGAATTATGATCCGCTCAAAGCCATGACAGAAATTTCTGCCAAGGTGAATCAGGTGCGCGGTGATTTACCGCCAGAAGCGGAAGTCCCTGCTATTCGTATTGAATCGGCGGACTCACAATTTGCGGCGGCTTATATCAGCTTCAGCTCGGATATTCTTGAGCAAAACCAAATCACTGACTTTTTAACACGCTCCATTCAACCGCGTCTTACAGCTATTGCTGGTGTACAAAAAGCGGACGTATTGGGTGGTAGAACCTTTGCGATGCGCATTTGGCTGAAGCCCGAGCGTATGGCGGCGTTAAATGTGACGCCGGTTCAGGTTCGTGCGGCGCTTGCTGCCAATAACGTGCAAGCTGCTGTTGGTCAGACACGCGGTTCCTATACGCAAGTAAACCTGCGCGCCGATACAGATCTGAAAAGTGTTGATGAATTTAGGCAGATGATTATTCGCAATTCTGCGGATGGCATTATTCGCTTGAGCGATATTGCCGATGTGGCACTCGGTGCAGAAAACTATGACACAGTCGTAAACTTTTCTGGCGATACCGCCGTGTTTATGGGGGTGTGGGTTGCGCCCAATGCAAATGCGTTGGATGTAATGAAAGCGGTTAATAAAGAAATGGAGGCGATTAAGTCTGAATTGCCAACGGGCATGAGTGGCACAGTCGCTTATGATTCTACTGAATACATTGATACGGCTATTAATGAGGTCATTAAAACGCTCACCGAAACACTGGTGATTATTGTGATAGTGATTTTCCTGTTTTTGGGTTTCAGTCGCTCCGTCATTATTCCGGTGTTGGCCATTCCGTTATCTTTGGTGGGTGCTTTATTCATCATGCAAGTGTGCGGCTTCTCGCTGAACTTGCTGACCTTGCTTTCCATTGTGCTGTGTGTGGGCTTGGTGGTCGATGATGCCATCGTGATGGTGGAAAATATCGAGCGTCACATCCAGGAGGGAATGAAACCCTTTCCGGCCGCGATTACTGCTGCGCGTGAATTGGCAGGGCCGATTTTGGCGATGACAGTAACTCTGGCATCGGTTTACATTCCTATCGGTTTGCAAGGTGGTTTGATTGGTTCATTATTCCGCGAGTTCGCCATTACCCTGGCGGGTGCAGTGACTATTTCTGCGATTGTGGCCATTACCTTATCGCCCATGCTGGGTTCGCGTATGCTCAAGCCTCATACAGGTTTAAATGCGCCGCTTGAAAAACCCTTCGAACGTTTCCGTGGCTGGTATGAGAAAAAACTTAAGGCGAGTTTGGAAAATCGTGTAGGCGTTTACATTTTCTGGATTGGCATTACCGCGCTGTGTGTTCCGCTGTACAGCATGTCGGCAAAAGAGCTGGCGCCTGCGGAAGACCAGGGTGTTATTTTCGGTATCGTGGATGCACAAGCCAACTCGACCGTTGACCAATCATCGCACTATGGTAAGCAAGTCAACGAAGCGTTTATGAGCATTCCAGAGACAGACTTTACCTTCCAACTGACCATGCCGACGGGTGGTTTTGCGGGAATGGTGACCAAGCCATGGAATGAGCGTGATCGTGATGTATTTCAAATCATGCCTGACGTGCAGAAAAAACTGGCGGAAATTTCCGGCGTGAGAATTTTGCCAATTACACCGCCTGCATTACCGGGTGGTGGGCAATTCCCGGTTGAGTTTGTACTGGCATCAACAGCGGATATTAAAGAGATCTACGATTACGCTTTGAAAGTGCAAGAGATTATGCAGAAGTCGGGCAAGTTTTATTTCCAGACACTGGATGTAAAAGTGGATCAACCGGATTACAAACTGAATATCGATCGAGAAAAGGTGGCTGATTTAGGTCTGGATTTGCAAACCGTCACTAACGATGTTGGCACTCTGTTAGGTGGTGGTTATGTCAATCGATTTAATATGGCAGGCCAGAGTTACAAAGTGATCCCGCAGGTTAAGCGCTCCGGGCGTTTGAATCCGGATGATCTGGCGAACCTTTACGTCACCGGGCCGGATGGTAACCTGATTCGTTTGGATCAAGTTGCCACCATTACCCACAGCACTGAGCCGCGTACTATTAACCGTATGCAGCAGTTGAATGCGGTAAAAATCAGCGGTGTTCCCGGCGTGCCGCTGGGTGAAGCCTTGGACTATTTGGAAACGGAAGTGCGTCAAATCCTGCCCAAAAGTTACACCATTGATTACACCGGTGAGTCTCGTCAGTTAAAGCGTGAAGGCAATACCTTCCTGCCAGCATTTTTGATGGCCATTCTGATGATCTTCTTGGTGCTGTCTGCACAATACAACAGCTTCCGCGATCCATTGGTTATTTTGGCGGGTTCAGTGCCCTTGGCAATGTTTGGTGCACTCTTGTTTACCTTCTGGAAAATACCTATGCCAATCCCGTTCTTCACCGACGGTTTTACCACTACGCTGAATATTTATTCGCAGGTAGGTTTGGTGACGCTGATGGGTTTGATCGCACGTAACGGTATTTTGGTTGTGGAGTTTGCGAACAAGTTGCAAGAGCAGGGCATGGCGAAGCTGGAAGCGGTGCGCGAGGCGTCCTCGTTGCGTTTGCGTCCGGTGATGATGACCAGTGTTGCTACTATTGCCGGTCACACCCCTTTGATTTTTGCCTCAGGCGCCGGTGCGGAAGCGCGTAATGCCATTGGTATTGTATTGGTGTTGGGTATGGCGATAGGTACATTCTTTACACTGTTTGTACTGCCTTCGGTATACATGTTACTGGCGAAAGACCACCAACACGACCGCGATGCTCTGGAAGAGTTAGCTGAAGCCCATTAATTGGCGATAGCTACTTTTTAAGGAATAGTGTTACGCAAAAGAGGGTGCCAAACGGCGCCCTTTTTTGTTAGGGTGTGCCGCTTTTGTTAAGCCGCTGGCCAGTGTTTTTATTCTCTTGAGGTATCTCCATGGCGACTCATAATCAAGCTATTCCCGGTGTGAAAAATATTATCGCCGTTGCCTCTGGCAAAGGTGGCGTGGGCAAGTCGACCACGGCAGTCAATCTGGCATTAGCACTTGCCGCCGATGGTGCGCGGGTCGGTATTCTCGATGCGGATATTTACGGTCCCAGCCAGCCGCACATGCTGGGTGTGGGGCAGCAGCGCCCCAAGATTATTGGTGAACAGGGGCAACAGAAAATGGTGCCCATTGAAGCCTACGGCATTCAGTCCATTTCCATGGGGTATTTGGTCACCGAAGAGACTCCGATGCTGTGGCGCGGCCCTATGGCGACGGGTGCTTTGCAGCAATTACTGATGCAAACCGCGTGGGATAATCTGGATTATTTGGTGATTGATATGCCGCCCGGTACGGGCGATATTCAAATCACCCTTGCGCAAAAAGTCCCGGTAACCGGTGCAGTAGTAGTGACTACACCACAGGATATTGCGCTGCTGGATGCCAAAAAAGGCATAGAAATGTTTCGTAAGGTGAATGTGCCGGTGCTAGGTGTGGTGGAAAATATGGCTATTCATATCTGCTCTTCATGCGGGCATGAAGAACATATTTTTGGCGAGGGCGGTGGAGAACGCATTGCGCGTAATTATCAGACCCAATTGCTGGGGTCACTGCCACTGGATTTATCCATTTGCGCCCAGACTGATGCGGGTAAGCCGACAGTTGCAGCAGATCCGGATTCTGCGATTAGTCAGCGTTATCGCGCTATTGCACGCAACCTGGTAAATGCAGTTACACAACTGCGCGAAACCAGTTCAGACCTGCCGGAAATAGAATTCGGCGATGATTAGTCTCGTGTTGCGATAACAAAAAGTAGTAACCAAAAAATGCCCGACTGAATCGGGCATTTTTTTTGGAGCAGTTTGTGCGCTCAGGTATTACTTGGGCAGATCAAAGTCAGGCAGTTCATCCAGTGTGATGACATTGGTGTGATTGTAAACCTTGGTCTTATGGGCGCTGGTGTTGTAATAGTCGCCGCTCCAGAAATTGTCGGCATGAGTACCAGATGCCTCTGTTGTCTGGTCAAAATTGCTGTCATTCCAGGTCATAAACCATAACCACCAGGCATTGTCCGCAGCGATTTTATCCGGGTCAGGGATATAGCTATTCTCACTTAGCGCTACCATCTTGTTTTCGGCCGGGTATTTGCGCGCTTGATCATAAATAGCAATTTGCGATTTGTAGGCCTTGTTATCGGTGTTGTCGTAAATATCGTGGCTGACAATATCGACATAATCATCGCCCGGGTACCATGCCGCATTTTGGCCATTCCATACCCAGAGCAAGTTGTGAATACCGTGATGGTTTACCAAGCGGTCATACATATGGCGCCACAACAGAATCTGGGCAAATGCTTGTGGTACACCATCAGTGCGAGTGCGCCCCCACCAGAACCAGCCATCACCTTTATAACCTGAGGCTTCGTGCAATGGGCGCCAGAGTATGGGCACGTTGGCATCGGCAAGCTTTTTCAGTTCTTCCGCGATCAAATCAATACCAGCGTTGAGTTGGTTGTAGGCAGGGCTGTTGGTATCCAGCGCTCCGTTTGCAACAGGGATAATAAAGTCGGTATTTTTGCTCGCATCGGATTCGCGCACATAAAAATTAGCGCTATTCACATTGCTGGTATTGAGCAGTGCCGGATCGCGCCAGTGCCAGGCAAAGGTTACCAGGCCACCGTTATTGGCGTGGGCAATCGCTTCTCCTGTTTGATTCAAACCCTGCACCCAACTTTCAGTCATGCCGTAGTTCATAAAGTCATAACCCATCAACGCCGGGTATTTACCGGTGTCGTTGAATACGCGCTGCGCCATGTCTATATCGTCTTTCCAGGTTACATCCTGTTGGCCTGCCAATGTTTTTTGGCCCCAAATACTTTTCAGGTAGCTATAAATGGTTTTGGTCTTGGTGGAGACAGCGGCATCAACCGGTGTATCGCGGGTATCCAGACTGGGGAACTGGGTGCGATTGGCAGGGCAAAAGCTCTGGGCAACACAGTAGCTTCCTGCTTCAAAGCCCCAATTATTGTTATCGGTTACACAAATATTCCATTGTTTTCCATCCACCGTGCAGGTAGCGATTGTCGCTGCACTGGAGGAGCTGGTGGTTTGTGTAGACGATGAGGAAGGCTGAATCGATGAGCTGCTGGATGCTGGTGTAGAACTGGGTGCAACAGAGCTGACAGCGGTGGAGCTAGATATGGCGCTGGTTCTGGACGAAGAGGGCGCTGAATCGCCTCCTCCGCTACCGCCGCCGCACGCGGTTAACACTAATCCGATGCTTACCAATGCAAGCGATAATGGGAGTTTGGTTAGAAGGTTCATTAGGTCTCCGGATTCTTATGATTATTGAGGGCATAGTGGTAACTGGTGTCAGTTTTGTAACCGGTTACTTTTTTCAGTATAACCATCCGCAGGTATTACCGATAGCGATTGGCACAGGAACCATCAAAAATTTACTGTCAGGTGGTGGTGCAGATGGATGTGTCTTTACCGGTGGTGTATGGGTGTAAATCTTTTTACCAATCCTGGGCTGCATATAGGGCTGGAATTTGGCCTGTGATGGCATCTCATGTAGAATGCGCGCCTCGCTTTTTCCGCCTGTTCAGGCCTAAACCCGGATCAAATTGCGCACTATCATGGAAATTAATCCCTTATTAAATGCCCTTAAAGACCTCAGCGAGCGTACCAATGTGCTCAGGGGGTATCTTTGACTACGACCTCAAGAAAGAACGCTTAGCGGAAGTTGAGCTGGATTTAGGGGAACCCAGTGTGTGGGATAACCCCGAGCGTGCCCAGGCCTTAGGGCGCGAACGTTCCGCGTTGGAGATGGTAGTTAAAACCATTGATGACCTTGATGTGGGTGTGCGCGATTCTCGTGAACTGCTGGACATGGCGGTGGAAGAGGATGATGAGTCCATGGTCGCTGAGGTGCAGTCAGAGCTGGATCGCCTTGATAAGCAGTTGGCCGAATTGGAATTTCGCCGCATGTTTTCGGGTGAAACTGATCCCAATAATGCGTATCTGGATATTCAATCCGGTTCCGGTGGAACCGAGGCGCAGGATTGGGCTGAAATCGTGCTGCGTATGTATTTGCGCTGGGGTGAAGCCAAAGGTTTTAAAGTGACACTGGAAGAAGTGTCTGCTGGCGATGTGGCCGGTATTAAAAGTGCAACTATTTATTTTGAAGGCGAGTATGCATTCGGCTGGCTGCGTACCGAAACCGGCGTACACCGCCTGGTGCGTAAATCGCCATTCGACTCAGGCAATCGTCGCCACACCTCATTCTGTTCGGTGTTTGTGTCGCCGGAGATCGATGACAATATTGAAATTGAAATTAATCCAGCGGATTTGCGGATCGATACCTATCGCGCCAGTGGTGCCGGTGGTCAGCACATTAACAAAACCGATTCTGCGGTGCGTATTACTCACGTGCCGACCGGTATTGTCGTGCAGTGCCAGAACGAGCGCTCACAACACGCGAACCGCGACAAAGCCTACAAAATGCTGCGTGCAAAAATGTACGAGCAGGAAATGCAAAAACGCAATGCTGAAAAGCAGGCACTGGAAGACAATAAGTCAGACATAGGTTGGGGTAGCCAAATTCGTTCCTATGTATTGGACGACTCGCGCATTAAAGACCTGCGCACCGGTGCCCAGACCTCCAATACCCAAGCGGTATTGGATGGCGACTTGGATCAATTTATTGTGGAAAGTTTAAAGGCAGGCCTGTAATTTTTTTGCGGGACCACTCCTGGAATTTTAATTCAACATCAGTGAAGACTATGAGCAACGAAACCCAATCAGCGCAAACCGATGCGCATGCACATGATGAGAACAAACTGATCGCCGAACGTCGCCACAAACTGGCTGCTATTCGCGAGAAAGGCAATGCATTCCCCAATGATTTTCGTCGCGGCGATAAGAGCATTGATTTGCAGGCGCAGTTTGGTGAAAAAACCAAAGAAGAATTGGAAGCACTGAATCATGTGGTAAGCGTTGCGGGTCGCATTATGGCCAAGCGCGGCCCATTTATGGTGTTGCAAGATGGCGATGGCTCCATTCAATTGTATGCCGACAAAGCGGCGCAAGAAGTCATTAAAGAACAGTGGGGCCTGTGGGACATTGGCGATATCGTCGGTGTAAAAGGCGCACTGCACAAATCGGGTAAAGGCGATTTGTACGTGAATTTGGAAGAGTATCAACTGCTCACCAAATCCCTGCGTCCACTGCCGGATAAATATCACGGTCTGAGTGATCAGGAAATTCGCTATCGCCAGCGCTATGTGGATTTGATTGTAAACCCGGAAGTGCGTGACACTTTCCGCTTGCGTTCGCAGTGCATCAGTTTTATCCGTAATTACATGAGCGGTTGCGGTTTTATGGAAGTGGAAACGCCCATGTTGCATGTGATTCCTGGCGGTGCATCGGCCAAGCCGTTTATTACCCATCACAATGCCTTGGATATGGATATGTTCCTGCGCATCGCGCCGGAGCTGTATTTGAAGCGTTTGGTGGTGGGCGGTTTTGAGCGCGTATTTGAAATTAACCGCAACTTCCGCAACGAAGGCGTTTCCACTCGCCACAATCCTGAATTCACTATGATGGAATTCTATCAAGCCTATGCAGATTACAAAGATCTGATGGACTTGACCGAAGACCTGCTGCGTAAACTTTGTATTGAAGTGACCGGCGGCACTATCCTGAAATACCAAACCAGTGAATACGATTTCGGTAAACCTTTTGCGCGTATGTCGGTATTTGATTCGGTACTGCACTACAACCCGCAAATTACTCGCGAGCAATTGAGCACTATTGAAGGTGCAACCAAAGCGGCGAAAGACTTGGGTATTGCCATTAAAGAGTCCTATGGCTTGGGCAAAATCCATATCGAAATTTTTGAAGAAACTGTCGAACATAAATTGGATCAGCCAACCTTTATTACTGAATACCCAATTGAAGTATCGCCATTGGCGCGTCGCAATGATGAAAACCCGGCGGTGACTGACCGTTTTGAGTTCTTTATCGGCGGGCGTGAATTGGCAAACGGTTTCTCCGAATTGAACGATGCGGAAGATCAGGCTGAGCGCTTCATGCAGCAAGTGCGTGAAAAAGATGCCGGTGACGATGAAGCCATGCATTATGACGCGGACTTCGTGCGCGCGTTGGAGTACGGCTTGCCACCAACAGCGGGTGAGGGTATTGGTATTGATCGTTTAATTATGCTGTTTGCCAATGCGCCATCCATTCGCGATGTATTGTTGTTCCCGCATATGCGACCAGAATAATTAATTCGAGTGCAAAAAAATAGCGCCCATTGTGGCGCTATTTTTTTGTCCGGATTTTATCCCAGGTGTCAGGGCATATTTTCTGGTGGAGCTGTGGCGGTGTTATGGTCCACAAAAATCAATTGCTCGGTAGCGAAACCCAAAGATTTTGCTTTGGCAATTAAATCAGCTTGCAGATTTTTATCGAAATACGGCGTGCGTGCCAGCAGCCAGAAATAACTTTTGTCCGGCCCGCTTACCAGCGAATATTGATAGTCCTGCATGTCTAACTCAAACACCACATAAGAACCATAAAAAGGGCCAAAGAAAGAAACCTTCAAATAGCCTTGGTCTTTTTTATCAACAAAATAGGCTTTCCCTTCTGCGGATTGCCATGCTTTTTTTTCTGCAGAATAACCTTTATTCAACACGTGAATACCGCCGTCTTCACGCAGGCTGTAGGTAGCGCTAATGTGGCTTAATCCTCGCTCAAAGGAGTGATCAAGGCGGGCGATTTCATACCACTGCCCCAAATAGCGATTTGCATCAAAATTATCGACTGGCTTGATGTTCTCAGGCATACCTGTACAGGCCGATAGCAGCCCCACTAGCAATAACACGGCATAGATTTTCATAGCACTTTACCTTGTAAGGCATCCGTTAAGTCGAGGTGTCAGGGGATAACACAATCCAGGCATTGCACATAAATACCTTGTGGATCATTCATGTTTTTCAAATCTTGCAGTGGTTTTAACACTGGGCTCAGGTCATTCAAAATACTGAGCGATGCAAAATGATTAACCAGCGATTTGGGTAGCAGTGCACCGGCTTGCCCTTGTGCAAGGGAGCGCAAAAACTCTTCTTTTGGCGAGAGTGGGCGCTGTACCACTTCTACTTTGTAGCTATCCAATTGCGCGTCTTGTGCGATTGCGTGGATAACGTCTTTCAGTGTTCCCAGCTCATCCACCAAGCCGATTTCTTTGGCTTTGTTGCCAGTCCACACATGGCCTTGTGCGATTTCATTAATCGCGGTTTTCTCTTGCTTGCGGGCATCGGCAACCAGGGCGATAAAACGCTCATAAATGTGATCAACACTGTGCTGTACAACCTTGCCAGCTTTATCAGAGAGCGGACGATCCAGGCGCATGGTGCCTGCCAGCTCAGTGGTGCCTACGCCGTCGGTATAGACGCCGATTTTTTCCAGGGATTTTTCCAGTGTTGGGAATGCGCCGAATACACCAATAGAGCCGGTGATGGTAGTTGGCTGCGCCCAAATTTTATCGGCGGCGGTAGCAATCCAATAACCACCAGACGCGGCAACAGTTCCCATGGAAACATAAATGGGAATATTTTTATCGCGCAGGGCGATTATTTCGCTGCGAATAATTTCCGAGGCAAAGGCGCTGCCACCACCGGAATCGATACGAATTACCAGGGCCTTAATATCCTTGTCATCCTGTACCTGACGCAATAATTCAAGCATGCTCTCGCTGCCAATGCTGCCATCGGGTTGGTGGCCGTCCAGAATTGAGCCAGCGGCAACAATGACGCCCACTTTGTTCGATTCGGTGTTGGCTTTTTTACGTACATCCGCAAGGTAGCTGTTGATGCCAACACCGTTGTAATTATCGCCGTCTTTATTTTTTCCCGCTGCTTCTGTTAACAGGGCAATGAGTTCGCGGCGCGAGGCAACCTTATCTACTAACGCTTTTTCCAGTGCCAGTGCGGCGCTGTCACCTTTGGTCAGTGCCATATGGGCATCAAGGTTATTGACATAATCATTGATGCTGCCTGGTGGCAAACGACGCAAGCGTTCTATATTGCCGGTGTAATTGACCCAGAGTTCATTGATCCATTGCGAATTGTGCTCGCGGGATTCGTCCGACATATCATCGCGCAGGTAGGGTTCCAAATAGTCTTTGTATTTGCCTGAGCGAAATGCGTGAATAGTGACACCGAGTTTGTCCAATGCACTTTTGTAATAGTTCATGTAGCGGCCATAGCCAGTGATTTCGACTAGACCCATTTCATGCAGGTAAATTTCATCGGCAAAGCTGGCAAGATAATATTGATCCTGTGAGTAGTTATCGCTTACGGCGATAATTTTTTTACCGGCTGCTTTAAATTGTTCCAGTGCCTGACCAATCTCATTGAGTTTGCTGATCCCGCCGCCGAGCAAGCGACCGGGTTCCAGCACTAACATGGTTACACGTTTGTCTTTTTCAGCGTTGTTGATCGCTGCCACAATATCGCTTACCAGTGTTTCATTTTCTTGTGGATTTTCATCGGATAAGAGCAGGCTGGCGGGATCAATATAGCTGCGTTGGTCAACCAAAATACCGGTGGGCGCCACGCGTAACGCAAAAGTTTCCGGCAATGGCGGTGTGGCCTTGCCACTGATGGCGGCAATAATCAATAATAAAATAAGCAGAAAAATAATATTGGCGAGTGTGTTGCGCAGCGTGGTTACAGCGGCGCCCATACCGCCAAAAATACGACGCAGGCGGCCGGATGGTTTTGGCCGTGGCGTGTAGCCACTATTACCAGTGGCTTGCTGATGGTATTGGTTATTCGGCTGCTGTGGCGCCTGTGCAGCTGGTTGTGGCGCAGCTTGTGGTGCCGAAGGCGGTTCATAATAATTCACAGACACAATAATATTCCTTGAGAAAAAATAAAACGTAGCGACGAAAAGGCGAGTGAGTAATTATTGCTTGGTCGATAAGTAGTAATTCCAGTATTGCAGCCAGCGGCTGGTCATCATGGCGGCTACAAACAGTAGCGTCACCAGAAGAGTTAACACCCAATAGGTCAGTGACCAGTAACTCATCAATAGCGGCACCAGGAATAAAAAGTACATGAGCAATACGAAACACAACCAGCTATAAGTGCGGTGGTGTGGTTTGCGCAAGCCGGGAATAAAAATCGCGAGAGGTACAATTGCAACCAGCAAATGCATAAGGTTCAGGTCATTACTGAGCAGAAAATTAAGCGTGAGCATCAAGAGCAGTGCTATGTAACTCAGATTGCAGACGCGTTGCCCTACGCGTAGTTTTTTTTCTAACACAAGCGCATCAGCATCGGTAATGACAATTACTTTTTTGGGTTTTTCATCGGCCATTGTGTCTGTCGGTGAATCCTTGTGTGAATCCTGAGTCATAATTTAACCTTTTAATTTATGCGCAAGTGTGGCGATGCGTTTGCCCAGCGCTTGGCACAGGGCAATTTCATCGCTGCTGAGTTTGGTGGGCGCATCGCCGCTGGCCAAGTGCGATGCACCATAGGGAGTGCCGCCAGTGCGCGTGGTGGAGAGGCTCGCCTCGCTGTAGGGAATTCCGGCGATAATCATACCTTGATGCAACAGCGGTAACATCATGGTCAATAACGTGGATTCCTGCCCGCCATGCAGTGTGGAGGTGGAAGTAAATACTGCGGCTGGCTTATCGATAAGGTCGCCGTTCAACCATTGGGTGCTGGTGCCATCCAGAAAATATTTCATGGGCGCGGCCATATTGCCGAAACGGGTAGGGCTGCCGAGGATTAATCCCGCACAGTGTTTTAAGTCGTCCTCGGTGCAATAAACCGCACCTGAGTCAGGTATGGCTGGTGCGCTGGCTTCTGTGACGGGCGATACGGCCGGTACAGTGCGTAAGCGCGCTTCCATACCGCTTACTTGCTCAATGCCGCGTGCGATCTGTTTTGCCATTTCCAGTGTGGCGCCATGGCGGCTGTAATAAAGTACCAATACATAGGGAGACATAAGCAGGCTCTTGATGGGGAGGATAGGGTCGTGCCAATAACCTTATAAACCGTTGTATAAATAAACGTCAGGCCAACAACTGTAAAACGTTTTCCGGTGGTCGGCCGATCACGGCCTTGCCGTCTTTTATGGCAATCGGGCGCTCAATTAATTTGGGACGGGCAACCATGGCGTTAATCAAAGCGCTGTCGCTGAGTGTGGTGTCTGCCAGCCCCAGTGTTTTGTAGTCATCCTCGCCTTTGCGCAATAACTCGCGTGGGCTGATGCCCAATGCGGTCAATAGCGATTTCAGGGTTTTGGCATCCGGCGGTGTTTCCAGATACAGAATGATCTCTGGCTCTATGCCTTGTTCACGCAACAGGTTCAGGGCATCGCGCGATTTTGAGCAGCGCGGGTTGTGGTAGAGTGCCATCATCGTTTTATGTTTCATGAAACAAGAGTCCCGGTACAATTTCAGATAATTTTTACTAAGAACAGCCGTGCGGCGATTATAGCGGCTGTCGTCAGACTTGTTTTAAGGATTTAACCCTATGCCTTTGTTGCTCCCCTTATTGCATTCCCTGCGCAGCCTTATTATTACCGCCTACCACTGGCTAATCGGTTTTTTTGGTTTGATGGTGCATCAGTACCGCGCTAAAGCCTGTCAAAAAAGTGCAGCCTCCCTGACTTATGTAACCCTCTTTGCCACAGTGCCCATGTTGACGGTTACCTTCTCCATGTTTTCCCTGATCCCCGCCTTTCAAAACCTGGGCGATCAATTGCAGTCACTGCTGTTCCAGCACTTTTTGCCCAACAGCGAGCAGGATTTGGGCAAGTACCTGAATTCCTTCTCCCAGCAGGCGCGCCAGCTCACCGCCTTTGGTTTTGCGTTTTTGCTGGTATCGGCCTATTTGATGCTCAAAAACATCGAGCAGAATTTTAATGCGATCTGGGGGGTATCCAAGGGGCGTCGCGGTGTTGCCAATTTTTTACTCTATTGGGCGATATTGAGCCTCGGCCCCTTGTTGCTGGGTGTGGCACTGGCGATGAGTACCTATTTGGCCTCCTTCCGCTTACTGGTAGGCACTTACGATAGTTTGGGGGTTGTGGAGTGGGTGTTGCAGTTTGCACCCTGGGTGCTGACCTGGGCAGCCTTTACCCTGCTGTTTGTGGCGGTGCCGAATTGTAAGGTCTCTGTGCGCCACGCCATGATCGGCGGTTTTTTTACCACCTTGGGCTTCCAAGGCCTGAAAGCTGCCTTTGGCTGGATTGTCAGCCACTCTTCATTTTCCTTGGTTTACGGTGCGTTTGCGGCACTGCCCTTGTTCCTTTTGTGGGTGAACCTGATTTGGACGGTCGTGCTCAGTGGTGCGATTTTTGTCCACACCATCAATGCCCATCAGATAGGCTTGCGCGACCGTAACTATCCGGATTTGGTAGCGGCGCTGCTGGTGCTGTGGAGTTGTTATCACGCCTCTGCTGGCGGTGCGACTGTACCTGAGCGACAACTGCTACAGCAGGGATTGGCAGCAGACCAGTGGCAGCGCATTCGCGACGCATTAGTGCGTCACCATGTCATTACCGCCAACTACCAGGGCGATTACCTGCTGAGCCAAAACCTCCACCTGCTCAGCTTGCAGCAATTGGCAGATATCCTGGCATTGCCCCGGCAGCTACCGGCAGAGCAAGAGTGCCTGCGCCAGTTGCCTTGGGGGCCAACCGGATTACAGTTATTGGCCGAGGCCGAATCGCAGACCAGCGCGCTATTTGCCATCAAGATTGGCGCCTTGTTTGACAATGTCGAACCAGCTCAAGTACCTGCCGAGTAAGCGCACGCTTAGGTCTTGGCGGGTGCCGGTGCAGTTGTCGTATCGCAAAATTCGGTAAAAAAATGACTGACGCCTGAATCACTGGCTATACTCAGCCCAATCCATTCAAATAGCAGACACACCAATTCCATGGCTACACCTCTACTGATTTGTGATGATTCGATGATGGCGCGCAAGCAGGTTGCGCGCTCCCTTCCCGCCGATTGGGAAGTGGATATTACATTTGCCACCAATGGGGCTGAGGGTTTACAGGCCATTCGCGAAGGCAAGGGCGAGATGGTTTTTCTGGACCTGACCATGCCGGAACTGGATGGTTACCAGGTATTGGAAGCCATTAAAGCTGAAGGCCTGAATGCGATGGTGATAGTGATTTCCGGCGATATCCAGCCCAACGCGCAAGCGCGTGTGACCCAGTTGGGGGCTATGGACTTCATCCAAAAACCGGTCAACCCGGAAAAACTGGCAGAGACCCTGCGTAAATTTGGTTTGATTTGAGTGCCCGGTTGCACCGCAGGTTGCGGTGATGTTTTGTTATCACACCCGTTAGATTGCCCGCCTGATCGCGGTGACAATCAACGGGTGTTTGTTTTTTTGAGCCCATTTATCTGTGCGAGTAAGGCAGTGGTTTATGAGTGATGCAGTATTAAATCTGTCGTGTTTCGGGCAAAAGCTTTGCACTGATGCCGGTATTGTCACCCTGATGGATGATTTGGGGGAGGCGTTACGGGTAAACCCTGACATGATTTTTATGGGCGGTGGCAACCCGGCGCGCATTCCTGCCATGGAGCAAGCCTTTGAGCAGGCCTTGCGCAGCACACTGGATAATGCACGTGATGCCCATGAGTTACTCGGGCTTTATCAGCCGCCGCAGGGCGATGCACAATTGCTGGATGCCATTGCCGAATTGCTTTCACATGAATATGGCTGGCCCATTTCCCGCGACAACATCGCCTTATCCAACGGCAGCCAGTCGGCATTTTTTGTATTGTTTAATTTATTTGCGGGCGATTATCCCGGCGGTATTAAAAAGAAAATTCAGCTGCCACTCACACCGGAATATTTGGGTTACAGCGATTTGGGGATTAGCGGTGATTTTTTTACCGCCACTCGCCCCAGCATTGAAATGTTGCCTGATGGTTTTTTTAAATATCACGTGGATTTCAGCCAGTTGAGGATTACGGATGAAACCGGGGCACTGTGTGTGTCGCGCCCCACCAATCCCACGGGCAATGTGATTAGCGATGACGAGCTGGCAAAATTGGATGCGCTGGCACGTGAGCACAAAGTGCCATTTATTGTGGACGGTGCATACGGTACGCCTTTTCCCAATATTTTATTTGTGGATGCGCAACCCCATTGGAATCGCAATACGATTTTGGTATTGAGTTTATCCAAACTCGGCTTACCTGGTGCACGCACAGGAATTGTTATTGCTGATCCTGCAATTATTCAGGCGTTTGCCAAAGCCAATACCATTTTAAGTCTGGCCACCGGCAATTTCGGCCCGGCTGTCGCGCGCCATTTATTGCAGGACGGAAATATTTTGCGCTTGAGCCGTGATCTGGTTGCTCCTTTTTATCGAGAGCGGATGGAGATGGCTGTGGCAACCTTTAAATCCTCGCTGGGGGATTTACCCTGTTTTATCCACAAACCGGAAGGTGCGATTTTCTTATGGCTTTGGTTCAAGGATTTGCCTATCACCAGTGAGGCTCTGTACCAGCGGTTGAAAGCGCGGGGTGTGCTGGTGGTCTCCGGGCATCACTTTTTCCCGGGTTTGACGGATGATTGGCAGCATCGCCATGAATGTATTCGTGTGACTTATTGTCAGGACCCAGAGACGGTTGCGCGCGGCGCAGCAATTATTGCCGATGAAGTGCGTGAGGTTTATCGCACAGCAGTATGACCGTTTGATTTTTACAGAAAACGGTTGTGATCTGCGGTGGCTATGCTATTTATAAAGAATTGCCCGCAGGATTGAATGGTTATTTGCACAAACGCTGCACCTGTATTTTAACAATAAAAAACATTAACTATCACGGTGGAATCTGCTATGCCAATGTCCCAGGAATTAATTGCTGAGTTGAAAGTATTGCGTTTATTTGATGCAACCACGAGCCAGACCGGACTCAAAGTGCATTCGGATGCAGATCCGGAATTGATCGCGGCGACCCGGCGCTTGCATGAAAAACAGTTAATTACCTTATCGGATGGTGGCTATTTAACACCATTGGGTTATGAGTCCTCTGTGCATTTGCAAAACTTGTTACAGATCCTGACTTCAAAACCCTTGTTGTAATTTTTTGTTAATTAATAGATGGCTTGTTGATAGATTGCTCGCTGCAATATACCCGATGGTGTGTGCAGCAAATTTCTGTTTTTTTACTTCACCTTTTATCGTCAGTGAGTGACTTTATGGCCAGCATTGCGCCGCGTTATTTCTCCGGAACCTTGTGCATATTATTGTGGTTCGCGCCCATTGCCGCGCAGGCGGAAGTTGAACGCATCCAATTAACAACAGAAGCACTGACGGTTGATGTTACTCCCGCAATTGGTGGTCGCGTATTGTCGCTGGCGCTAAAAGGACAGCCCAATTTTTTGTGGGTGAGCGATGAAGTGAATAAGCAGCCCTCGCCGCAGGTGACACCCGAGGCAGGCAATATTGGCTACATGGGGCATGAAGTGTGGGTGGGGCCCCAGAGTCAGTGGTGGCAGCACCAGAAATTAAATAGCGAGCGCCGCGCGGCAAAGGCCGTGTGGCCACCAGATCCATTTCTGGTACTGTCTGGCTACACATTACTGACGCAGGATGCGCAGCAAATACACATGCAAAGCCCTGCCAGCCCTATCTCCGGAGTGATGCTGCAAAAGCATATTGCGGCGGTGGACAATAATCCCAATCAAATTCAGTTCAAGGTGAATGCACAAAATATCCGCGATACCAGTGTGGCGTGGGATATCTGGTTTAATACCCGTGTTCCGCACACAACGGCTGTTTATGTTCCTGTGGCGCAGGAAAGTGATGTGCGCATTGCACAATTTACTGATGACACCTTCGGGCCTATCGCCGGTGAACTACAGGATGGGTTGTGGTCTTTGGATAACAGCAATTCACCCAGCCATAAAGGGCGTAAGGGAAAAGTGTTTGTCCAGCCTTCGCAGGGGTGGCTAGCGGCTTTCCGTGACCAGCAGCTATTGATCATTCAATTCCCGCTACAGTCAAAAGCGGCAATCCACCCCGAGCAGGGGCAGGTTGAGCTGTATCAGGAATTTACCAACGCCAATATTTACCCTGGGCTGTTGGAGTTAGAAGTGCATGCGCCCTATAAAACACTTGCACCCAAGGCAAGCATGCAGGCCAGTGAAACCTGGTGGCTAATGCCGTATCACGGTGAACAAACGGCGGTAGCCCAACGCGCTTTTTTGCGCAGCCTCTCCGGCTTGTGAACCAGCTCCCACTAATCACTTAATGTCACTTCATTCATTGGATGTGTCAATGTAACCCGTTTCATTTAGGGTTTCTCTCTTTACTATGGCTTTTCTGCAGGCTATTGCTGTCGCGTCATTACTCTTTCCTCGATAGTTGTTGTTAGTCCACGGCAGGCTTGTCTCGGCCCTGGATACTGCTGCATTGCATTTCCTTGCGTCGAATAATAACTAACAAAAGGAGAACTTCTGATGAAACTTTCCCATCTCAAACGCTGTGGCTTTGCCGTCCTTCTGGGGATTGGTGTGGCCGCAGCGCCTTGGGCCTCAGCCCAAACGGCGAACTGTAAATATGTCGTGAGCAATGCCTGGGGTAGTGGCGCAACAGCCAGTATCGAGATCACCAACACGGGCACCTCTACCTTGAGCGGCTGGACGGTGGGTTGGTCATATGTGAATAACCGCATTACCAGCAGTTGGAATGCCACATTGTCGGGAACTAACCCCTACACGGCATCTAACGTAGCATGGAATGGGACGATTCAGCCGGGGCAAACCGTTTCCTTTGGTGTGCAGGTAAATACCAACGGCGCAGTAGAGACACCGGTTATTACCGGTGCGATTTGTAGGGGTAGCAGTTCGTCCCCATCATCCAGCCTGGCGCCTTCAAGCGCTTCTCGCTCCAGTGTAGTGTCCAGTAGTTCCTCTTCCGTTGTGCCAGCGTCATCCTCATCGAGCCGGGTGGCATCGTCGGCGTCTTCCACTTGTACGGCTAGCGCATCCCAATGTAATTGGTATGGCACTTTGTATCCGTCTTGTGTCACCACAACCAGTGGCTGGGGATACGAAAACGGCAAGAGCTGCATTGCCAATAGCACCTGTGTGGCACAGCCATCGCCTTTTGGCCTTGTGGCCGGCTGCGGTGTGTCATCCAGTGCCGTCACCAGTACATCGTCTTCGGTCTTGTCATCCAGTCGGTCATCCAGCTCTAGCAGTGCCTTATCAAGCAGCCTGCGCTCCAGTGTATCCAGCAGCAGTTCCAGTAGCGCCCCAAGCGGTGTTATTCCCAATGCCACTGCCAGTGGCTGGCCTTATTGCCGCTCTGCGGATTCCGATCCGGATGGCGATGGTTGGGGCTGGGAAAACAGCTATTCCTGTATCGTCTATGGCTCAGCCGCTGACTCGGGGGTAGGGAATTTCTCTTACTGCATGATTGGTGCCTCCAAATTGAATCTGTGTGCCACGGATAACGGTAGTTGGGGTTTCCAGGCGGGACAGGTGTGTTTGTCTACCAGTATGTGTCCAGGTAAGGGCAGTGGAATCCAGGCACCGGCTCGCACAGCACCGGTTAATGCCAATGCAAATGCAACGACCAGGTCAGTATTTAGTTACCTGCAATCTATCTGGGGCAATTACATGCTCTCCGGCCAGCAAGATTTAACCTGGCAGGACAATATCGACCAGTACCAGCGGGTGATTAACGACACCGGCCGTGCTCCGGCAATCATGGGGTACGACTTCATGAACTACGGCTTGTGGGCCGGAAACCCCGGTCTGGCACAGACAGAAGAGGCGATAACGCACTGGAATCGCGGTGGCTTGGTGACCTTTGCCTGGCACTGGCGCGATCCTAATGCCAGCAATAACACTATTGGTGAGTTCTACACGGCGGATACCGCTTTCAGCATCCCGCTTGCCAACGGCCAGTTGAACACCGCCAGTGCCAGCTTTGCCAATATGGAAGCGGATATCGCACTGATCGCCGCCGAATTACAAAAATTGGAAGATGCTGGCGTCACTGTATTGTGGCGCCCACTGCACGAGGCTTCGGGTGGCTGGTTCTGGTGGGGTCGCAGTGATCGCACCGATGGTATTCCAGCCGCTTATGCGCAAGTTGTGTTGTGGCGTCATCTGTACGATCGCCTGACCAATTACTATGGTTTGAATAACCTGATTTGGGTGTGGAATGGCCAGAGTGCGGCCTGGTATCCGGGTGATGCTTATGTGGATATCGTCAGTCACGATATTTATGACGGCAATCGTAATTACGAGTCGCAAGCATCGGTTTACAACATGGCGAAAGCCTATCCACAGGAGCGCAAAATGGTCGCGTTGAGCGAAAACAGCAATATTCCCGACCCTGACCTGATGGCGCAAGACAACGCCTGGTGGTTGTATTTTGTGGTGTGGAATGACACGGATACGGCGGAAGGTGTAACCAGCTCCAGTAACTTCTGGACTGGCGAGTACTACAACACCCAAGCACACAAGGTGCATGTATATAACCACGAGCGGGTGATAACGCTGGATGAGTTACCGGATTTTTAACAGAACGGAGCGGAAGTGATAAAAAATTAAGGCGACCTTTTGGTCGCCTTAATTTTTTGAGCTGTTGGACTGCCGGATTTCGGCTTTATCCTGGTAAATACCCAGGTAAAGCCGGTGATATCGCAGCAGTATTCACTACCGCATCAATTACAAACCGCACCGCTGACGACTGGAATTTGTGCCGCCGCGTTGCTGCCTTTATTGCCTTGGAAGCCTATCTCCACCGATTGACCGGCTGGAATGGTGCCATTCCAGTTCAGGTTGCTGGCGGTGTAAGGATTATTGCCGCTCAGGCTTGCATTCCAGCTGTTGGTGATCCTGGTGCCATCACTATAGCTCCAATTCACTGTCCAGCCATTGATTGCGCTGCTACCTGTGTTGGTAATCCGCACTGTGGCGGTAAACCCATTGTTCCACTCGTTGCTTACCAGATACTGGCATTTACCGCCTGTCCCGACACTGGCAACGGAGCTGGATGAACTAGCTGGAATTGAGGAGCTGGCCGGTGTTGAGGAGCGCACAGAGCTGGAGGAAGACGATAGCGGCCTGCTGCTGGCGACACTGCTTGTTGCTGTGCTGCTACCACCGCCGCCGACTATGCCAAAAGGTGCTGGCTGGCCGCTGCAGGTACTGGCGGAGATACAGCTTCTGTTGTTTTCATAACCCCAGCCCGAGGTGGTGGTGACACACAAGGGGTAGAGGGTGCCATACCAGTTGCATTGCTGTGCCCCAAGGCTGGAGGCAACCGATGACGAGCGGCTGCTGCTGATGCTGGACGAGCTTGACGTCACTGCCACGCTGGATGAGCTACTGCTCACACTGGAAGAACTTGTCGCTTGGGACGAACTGCTGACCGCAATGCTGGATGAGCTGTTGCTGCCATTGTTGCCCTGTGCATAGTCGTTATAAAACGCCAGGTTCCACGCCAGTGGCGCGTTCCAGTTAATCGTAATTTCATTAACGGCATAAGCATTAATGTTATCCGCCCAGCAAGTGGCAGGTCTGGACTGGCACCCCCCCAGCAATGAAACCGACGTACTGTCCTCAAGCCCGGCGTTAGGGCCTCCGGAAAGTGCACCGGGTGGCGGAGCAGGGTAGTTCGCGCTAATGGCATTAGACCAGAAGCGATGGTGTGGCTGGGTGACCGCTTTGGTGCCTGAGCCGGTAACAAAGGACGTGGACAGGGTATTTTGACCAAAGAAATAGTTCAGTCCTTTGCCTACACCCTTCGCGTAGTTGTCATTGCCGGTGAAATCATAGGCAAGCCCCATCAGGATCAGTTTATTCGCTACCGCACCATTAGAACCCCAATAGTATTCGAGGGTTGATAGGGGCGCGGGATAGCCGGATGCATTTTGGGTGACGAGATTGGCGTCGGCGATGGTGATAATTTTCTGGCGTGCACTGGCGCGCAAACTACTGGTGTGTGAAGTGGGAACCATCGCCAGTGAGATTAACCCTGCCAGTTCAGTATCAGCCCAACCCAGATCGTTACGAGTGATAACAAAGTTGTTTATGGTGCTCAGGTATTTGCTATTGCCGGTGGTGATGTACAGCTCGGCAGCGGCCCAATAAAACTCATCGCTGACATTGGCATCGCCATAACCGCCGCCACCGTTGTCATAGTTACCGCTGTAAATATCATTGGGGTTGGCTTGGGCGGCATCCCAAGCGCGAGTTGCAGCACTAAGACAGGTTGCGGCAAAACCGGAATCGATGTCTTGCCAAATCCGCGCACACTGGGCAGCAGTGGCTGCTAAATTCAGGGTCGCGGCAGTCGAGGGCGGAACCAGCGCGCGCTGCTGTGGATCTTCATGGGGTGCCAGCGGAAATCCGGTCCAGCCTACATCATGCATTTTGTGGTGCACCATGCCTGCTTTGGCTTGGCCAACGGGCACTTGCATTGCCAGCAAAAACTCCATTTGCCAGCGCGCTTCATCCAGCACATCAGCAATGCCGTTGGCACTTTCCGGGATATTCAGCTTGCCATCGCCCACCAAACTGCCATTGCTGCTCAGGTGAGTGTCGCGCTCGTACAGGTTTAACAGTGTCCAGACAGAAATACCGCCATTGACCACGTATTTACCGTGATCACCCGCGTCGTACCAGCCTTTGCTTACATTCAACGAGTAATTACAGGTGCCGCTCCAGCAGGGCACATTGATATCGCCTTTATTGGCGCCGATATTCAAATGGCCCGCCGGGCGTGACCACTTGCTTTGACTGGCAAAAGAGCCGTTGCCACCACCGGTATATTGGGTCTCAATCGCGATGCCGCTGCGGTTGTGGTAGAAGTATTTCAGTGAATCATAAAGTGCGCCTTTGAGGGCGGTATTGGATATCGCAAAGTTATAACTGGTGTCGCCGCCAACACTCAGGGTAAAGCCGGTGCCTGTTGCATTTACTGCCGACAGGTCGATGTTGTGCAGGTTGTCGCCGCTCGCCGCGTCAGTACCGCGAGGCTGTGTTTGGCCGCTGGCGATCACTGTGCCATTTTGTCTGAGCTGCCAGGTTTGTGCGCTGGTCTGGTTGGTTTTGTAGGTCGCCGTTTTGGCGCCTGTCGGCAGATACCCCAATTGGTTTACCCGCGGATTGCCTACTTCGGCCTGGGCATTGAGTGCCGCTAGTGTTAATAATCCGGTTCCAATCAACTGATAGAGTGGTGTGCGTTTAACCGATAGGGCGCGCGCGAATTCTTGCTCATTATTTTTGAAGGATTTTTTCATCGGAAATATCTCGCGTGAAATTGAAAAGGAAGGCGCTGTCATGTGCATCAAAAAAAACCGGCCTGCGAAACAGGCCGGTAAACAATTGCATTGATTAAAGGGGTTTTATACCGGGCGGGAGTGATGGCCTTGTCCCGAAACCCACCACCTCCGGTATAAAAGATACCGGCTCATCCCTAAGCCAAGTCGCAACTCCTGTTTTGACTTGAGTCCACCGGAAATCCGGTTGTACTTATTCCAATGGTGGGTAAGCGTTATCCACCAATTGCTTGAACCCTGCCGAGAACCAGCGACCAGCAACCGGCGCATTGGGCATAGCGCCTGTGTTGGTGCCAGATGCATTGGTAAAGGTTGGATCACAGTTGCGATCAAAGCCTTTGGCAGGATCTTGTGGGTCGTAAGAGAGCTCCAGTGAGGCTGCACCATCTGATTCACCTGGCGGTTTCACCCATACATAAGCATCGATACCTGCAACCGGCGCTACTTGTGGTCGTTCACCCACGCCACCGCGTTGGTTACACCAGTTGCCGCGATGGGCACGACGGTCAATGCGCGACTGGTCAACAAAGGTATCCAGCACTGTGCTGGTTGATTGTGCGGTTGGACGGTTAGCGCCACCCCAGCCGTTGCGAGAGGTATCTACCAGCATGCCGATGTTGGATGGGAAACCAGCAGAGATCATGGCATTGCGCCAGGCTGTCACGAAGGAAACTTCACTAAAATGCGGGTTCCATTCGTAGAACTTGGCTTGACGGGTTTGGGTGCCGCCGCCGCTGCCTGGGAAGGCGCTATTAGCCAATGAGTCCAGGAAGGGTTCGTACAGTGGAGTGTAACCAGAGGTGTTGGATACAAAGCCAGCTACAGAATTCACTCCGCCAGTTGCTCCTTTGATCGCATCGCCAATCAGGGTAACGGCCTTACCAAAATTGTCAGTCCAGCCCAACCAGCCTGAGTGGCCGATATCAACATAAGAGTAAACGTTGGTAATCGGATAGAACTTGCTCAGGGTATAGCGGGTATTGGGCACATAACCGTGGGTCGCATCGGCAGCTTGTTGACACGCCGGTGTGCTTAGGTTGGTGACCAGATTAGGCAGTGAGTCAGGTTCGATGATCGCAATAATGCGCAGTGAGCGGTATTTAGGATCAGCGAAAATGGAGGCCAACACATCAACATATTCGGTGCGATAGCGGGTAGTACCTTCAACGCCTTGCGTCAATTCACCATTAGACGCCAACGCGTGGCAATCACGGTTAGGCAGGTCATAGACTACTACTTGGATTACATTGGCGTTTTGATCCAATGCTGCATCCAAGTGGTCGCGCAGACCCCAGCTACCATCGGTTGGTGCAATAGCGCCAATGCGATCCATCCACACTGCGGTATTGTAATTAGCTACTTTAGAACCACCGGTTTCGGCCATAGCTTTGGCAGACCAGATAGGATCTATGTACCACTGAGCGCCAACGAAGGGGTTATCCATGCGTGGGCCAGCGCTTGTCACACTGGAACTGCTGCTGGACAAGGAGCTACTGGAGCGCGAGCTGATAGACACTACACTGCTCGATGAAACGCTTGCCACACTGGACGAAGAGGGCGAGGTAGCAATCGAACTGGATGAAAGAATAGACGAGCTGGACGAGCGTACAGACGATGACGAGCTAGTCGCTGCTGAACTGGTCGTTGCCGAGCTGGATGTAACACCACAACCCGCCACTACACCAAATGGAGAAGGCTGTGCCGCACAAGTCGCGGTAGAAATACAGCTCTTGCCATTTTCATAACCCCAACCGCTGACCGTGGTGGTACAGGTTGGATACAGGGTGCCATACCAGTTGCACTGCGATACCGCTGCACACTGGGATGCCTGGCTGCTGGAGGAAATGGATACCACACTCGATGAGCTGGAGCGCGGTGTGCTGCTTGGCGCTGAACTGGATGAGGTGGTCGGTACCGAGCTGCTGCTGGTTACACTGGAGCAGACGCTGCCGGTGATGGTCGGGATCTCGGCAGTGCTGCCGTTTTTGTTACCCTGCACGCCGAAGGTTACAGATTGTCCCGGTTGAATCGTGCTGTTCCAATTCAGGGCGCTGGCCGAGTAAGGGTTGTTACCTGTGAGAGTGGCATTCCAGGAGTTGGTAATGCGGTTGTTGGCATAACTCCATCCCACAGTCCAGCCATTGATAGCAGTTGTGCCATTGTTAGTGATGCTCACTGTGCCTTGAAAGCCAGTGTTCCATTCATTGTTGAGCGTGTAAGAGCAGACTGCCGCGTGCGCTTGGCTGGCGGCAGCCAGACTCAAACTTAGCAACGAGGCTACCCCGAGCGTTTTGCGTAGTGACATTTTCATTATGCTTATCCTTGAACGTGATGTTGAAAGGCGCAGTGCGCCTTTTTTTAACTCACCTCTCATTTCGGTGTTGGTTTCCCAAAATGAACAGCAGGTGGATTGCTACTTCGGTACTTCATGTACTTCGTTTCAGTCGCGGGACTAAAACGGCGCCAATCCTGACAATAGTTGGCAAAAAGATCTGAACTGTCCCAATTCTCTCTTGCCTCTGTTTTGGTGCCTCAAGTCCTTGTATTTGAATCAATTAATTTCAGTTCTACCCAGCTTTTTAGCTGTTTCCAGTAAAAAGGACAGCGCTGTCATTTTTAAGCTATGAAAAAACTTCATGCAGTGAAAAACTTGTCGCGGAGGAGCAGGGAATGTTGATGCTCTGTGCAATTGATCACACTGGGTTGCGGCATAAATTCACTCTTGATCTGTGCTGTTATGAATGTTTTGTAGGGATGAAACCGCCAAATGTTTTTTGATTAAACTTAGCTAAGTCGTTGATTTTAAGAGTAACTACTTACTCGTTTTGCTGCCTGAGAATGTTCCATGAATAATTATTTTTATTGTTGCTAACAATGAGTTTGTAAATGCCATGCATCATATTGATGGCGCATAAATTTTCTTTTTTGATGTGCTGGAGAATGCCTTATGACCGAGGCAGTAAAGCTAACCGATTATTGTTTTTTTTGATGGATTTGTTGAAAAGCAATTCGCTCAACATTAGTGCAAAAAAAGTAAAAAAACAATGGGTAGTTTTAAATATTGCTTTGTGGGTTGTGTAACTTTTCTATTTTAAGATTTTACTTTTATGGTTGTTTTTATTTAATTAAATATTTTAAATTTTTATTTTTTTTATTTTATCTGTTTGGTTTTTTAATTTTTTGTGATTTTTGGCTTTAAATTATGTGTTTTTTGTAAGATTTTTATATCGATATATATTTTTGTTTTTCCTATTTTTTTAATTTCTTGTTTCAGTAATTTTTTAAAGTAACAGGGGTTTATTTTTTTTGTCGCTTAAATCAACGTTAATTTGCTTTCGTGATGAGTGTGATGCTGTTCTCGTTTAATGTGGTAATTCGACACGGGTTTTAGGTGTCTTTGTGTAATTAGGCGTCACTATGTGGCGTTGAAATTATTGTCTGCACTTTATTTCGTACAGAATGTTTGTTCGTTTAATCGTTTGTCGCCATAAAAAGACACCCGGAGAGCCAGGCTTTCCGGGTGTTTTTTTATGGGCAAGGTATTATGTGACATCCTTGTCTTATTGGTAGTTGTTTGACGCCTAAAACATTTTAGGTGCCGATAATGCCACCATCATTTTTGGTCACAATAACGGTGGCTGAGCGTGGGCGAGCGGTGCCGCCTTCGGGCCAGTGGCTGGTGAAGCTGGATGGCGTAGAACGGTCGCCGGGGTGTTGGATATTCACGAACATGGTTTTGAGATCAGGAGTCAGCGTCACACCGGTGACTTCTGCATCTACCGGGCCAACAAAAAAGCGTTTCACTTCTTTGGTGACTGGGTCCGCAGCTAACATTTGGTTATTACCAAAGGGGCCATCGGATTGCTGTGAACCGCTCATGTCGGTTTGAATCCAGGCCACACCACGGGTGTCGATTAACAAACCATCGGGGCTGGCAAAGTGATTCTCTGCGGTCAGTGCCACGGCATTGCTACCGCTACCAGTGGTGGTGCCAACATCGCCGCCCAACAGGAAAATATCCCAGTTAAAACCGCGAGGATTATTGGCGATTTCACGCCAGCGAATAATGTGGCCGGTAGTGTTATTGGGACGTGGGTTGGCGGCATCGGTCGTGGTGCGACCAGTGTTGTTGGTAAGGGTAAAATAAACTTCGCCTGTGTCGGGGTGTACTGCGCCCCACTCAGGGCGATCCATTTTGGTGGCACCCATGATATCGGCTGCGAGGCGGGTATTAATCAACACATCAGCTTGATCGGCAAATGTCACACCGGCGGTGGCGGCTTTGGCTGTGAAGTCGCTATTAGTGATATCCAGTGGCAGCCACTCACCTGTGCCATCGGCATTAAACTTAGCCGCATAGAGCACGCCGCTATTCAACAAATAACCGCCGGCGGTGGCTTTGTGATAGTTGTCGGTGGAGACAAACTTGTAAATGTACTCGTTAGTGGAGTCATCGCCGGAGTAGCAGACAACCGGTTGGCCTTCTACCGCTGGTGCAAAAATCACCCCTTCATGCCCGAAGCGGCCAAGGGCAGTACGTTTTTGTGGGCGGCCTTCCGGGTCAAAGGGGTCGATTTCTACCATCCAGCCAAAGGTGTTTGGCTCGTTGCGATAATCATCCAGCGCTGTTGCGCCTTTGGTGGACGCATCAAAACGGATGTATTCATCGGCACCTGAGTCAGCCAATTCCCAGTAATAACGGCCATTTTTAGTGCCTACGCTGTACTCCTTGTGTTCCCGTGGCTGGGTTGCATCCTTATTTACAAAATAGCCAGCCCAGTTTTCTTCGGCAGTCAGGTAAGTATTCCAGGGCGTGGCGCCCATGCCACAGTTGTTCAGGGTGCCGCGGGTTGCTGTGCCGTTAGGGCTGTATTTGGTAGCCAACTTGGCAGAGCCAGCTGCCGGGCCGCGGATATCCATTGGTGTTGCGCCGGTAATGCGACGGTTGAATGGGCTGCCGTTAACCACTTCCCAATTGCTGCCGTTTTTGCGGATATGAATCACGCTTACGCCATGGCCGGCAATTTCCTTGCGTACTTCATCGGCGGGACGTGTCTCGCCCAGGGTTGCGCCATTGGGGTGGAACAGGTTTGGGTCCAGGTATTCGTGGTTCATCACCAACAGGCCTTCGCTGGAGTTGGTGTGTGTGGTTTTGGCGTCCATCGGGAAAAAGTAAACGCCGTCGTGGTGCGCGCCAACTTGTTGCTCCTGATCAGCACCGCTGTTGCTGCCATCAGGCTTATAGGCTGGCATGGTGCCGGTCAGCGGCGTGCCCCAGGGGACAAAAGCGGTAGCTGAATAACCGGCCGGAACACTAATCGCATCGTTCCGGTTGGTGGCGATGGCGGCAAAGCCAAGCAGTGGCGCCGTTGAGGACGATGACGAACTGGAGCTTGACGAGTTGGCGCTTGAACTTGAGCTGGAAGAAGAGGAGCTTGAGTTGCTGTTATTGTTGCTGTCGCCACCACAGGCTACCAGGTTCACGCCCATAAACGCCGCCACCGCTGTGCTCAGGCTGCCCTTCAAAAACTGACGGCGCTGGCTCACGATTTGATCAAAGGTCGGGTTGTTGGAAGTGTTGCGCATTGGCTCTATGCCGGAGTTGTCGATCTCATAAATAGTATGGTTAGTCATCGGTTGCTTCCTGATTTTTTGGTGTAAGAAAGAGTGTTGAGCAATGATGCAGCCGATTAAAGACACTCTCTGTTGCAGATAGACGACAGAAATACGACAGTTTGTTGAAGGTTTGATAACAGTGGGATGAATAGGCGCAGGCGCCCAAATCTGCTAGGCTTTGCGCAACTGAAAATAGTGGATTAAAAATTTATTAACTTTTATGGAACTGAATGTGCAGTCCGTTCAACCTGATTATTCAATCTATCGCAGCTTGGTTAGCGAATTACTGGCAGGCAATGAGCAATTGCCCAGCTTGCCTGCTATCACTTTTGAAATTCGCAGCGCTCTGGAACAGTCCGATTTATCCATGGTGGAGCTGAGTAAGCTGCTCGCCAAGGATCCATCCCTATCGGCCATTTTGCTTAAATATGCATCAAGCCCGTTGATTGGCAGCCAAAACCCGCCGCAAACCATGTTGGAAGTGGTTCGCCTGTTGGGGATGAATCAGGTCGAACGAATTACCATGGTTCACTCTATCAAGAGTTTGTTTTCTGTTCACTCCTTTAAACACAAACGTCTGTTTGTGGAAGCTTGGCGGCGGATGGCGCTCAAGGCAAGTTTGAGCACCTTTATTGCCAAGCATGTGGGTAAAGTGGTTCCTGATCAGGTATTAATGGCTGCGCTCCTGAGTGAAGTTGGAACCTTGGCTGTGCTATCGGCGTTTAAAAAGAGTGAGCAAACGCCGGACTTGTCGGTTTATGTTGCTCTCTGCCGTGAATATGCAAAATCGCTGGGTGTTATTACCCTCAAAAAATGGCAAGTAGATAGTCAATACCTGAGTGTGGTGCAAAACATCGGTAATTGGTCGGGCGAGAGCCCGGGTGCGATCAACCTCAGCGATATTATTAATTTAGGCTTGTATCATTCCCTGAAACTCAGTCAGGCAAAAAACGATTTGCCTCCTATCGCTGAATTAACGGCGTACAAAAAATTGGAGGCGCCGGAAAATTCTGTGGTGGCGGGTGGCCTCACATTGGTGATGACTAATGTGCAAGAAATTCGCATAGTGGCCAAAAGTTTGTTCTAACCTTCACTCGTTCCAACACACCTGATTACGGCCATTTTGTTTGGCGTTGTAGAGGCGCGCATCAGCACGGCCGATAGCGCTAACCAGATCGTCGCTGGCGGCAATATCGGCAAGGCCAAAACTAGCGGTTACGCGGGTGGAAATGCTGTTAAACGTTGTTTGCTCAATTTCTTCGCGGATGCGCTCGGCTATTTTGCGCGCATCGGCGATATCCATTCCACGTAAGAAAACCACAAATTCTTCTCCACCAAACCGGGCAACCAAATCTCCTTTGCGTACATTTTTCACAATGGCTTTGCTCACGGCTTGCAATACTTTATCGCCGGCAAGGTGGCCCCAGTTGTCGTTTACATGTTTAAAGTGATCGATATCGCAGGTCAGTAAAAAATAGTAGCTGTCAGTATGAGATCCCAAAAGTTTTTTGGCCTCTTCAAAAAAACCGCGGCGATTTAATAAGTGTGTGAGCGGGTCGCGGTAGCGCTCGTCATTCAGTTTAAGCACTATGTCGCGTACTGTAATTGCAAAAATAACCAGTGCTAACCAAAGGCTGAGCAAGATGCTGGCGGATAACATGAGTAGCCAGTAGTTGGACTTGGTTAGCTCGCCAAAATTATCGGGCGATGAAAAGAAAAAAATCACAATCGGCCGAACGAGGGTGTAAATAATAATGCTGATATAGGCAATGGAAAGTGCTCTATCAAACATGTCGCCATCGGGATACTGAGTCAGAAAATGCTTTGCAACCAGCAGCTGCATTGCCCCCATGCCGAGGCTTAAAATAATAATGCGTAACCAGAGGTTTTCTGCGATCCATGAAAAGTAAAACAGTAGTGACAGCGTAATCAGCCCGATTAATACACCCATCACCGGGTGCGCATGGCTACCTTTACGTAGCGCCATGCCGTGGGCAATAGACCAGATGCCAAATAGATAAAAAGTGCCAGTAACAACGGCCCAGTTCGACAATTGTTGATTGTCCATCAGGCTTTGTGCTGCCAGCGCTAGCGCCGTTAGTATGTAGCCATTTGCCACCCAGGCTAAAAATGTTTGCTCGCGCAAAATCAACTGACAAATAATAAAAGCAATACCCAACAGCAGTAGGCTGGCGGGGATAATCAGAACAAATAATTGGATGTTTTGATAATTCACAATGTGTTTTCTATGAGTGGTCTGGGCCTTGGCGATCGCAAAGCGCGCGGGCTAATGCAATTACCGACAGTGGTGCAGAGCCTTCTGCTTTATTGCTGAGCGTGACAAAAACATTTTGACCTGCACCGGCAGTACCGGCAATAACACGCACTAATTCGTTGCGGGTTTCCACATCCGGGTCCACCATCTTGTCAAAGGGCGAATATAAATCGCGGGCATCTTCATAGCCGTAAGCGCCATGCAAGGGGTTTAAATTCCAACGACAAACCAAAGGCCCTGGCCAGAGCGCGCGCAGGATAGGCAATTGCTCTGTAATGTGTGGCATTTTGGCGTGCAGCCCCATGCAATAGGTCGCGCCAGTATCGCGTAATGCCTGCACAAAATGCGGTGTTAACCATTGCGGGTCGCGTACTTCGACAGCGACGACCCCATCAGGTGCCTTGGGTTGCAGCGCAGGTATCGCACGCAGTAATCGGTGCAGGCGATCAATCATCTCCGGCATGCGCGTCAGCCAGGCGGCGGGCAGGGGGCTTATTTGAAATACCAGCGCGCCAAGTCTGTGGCGCAAGCCTTCCAGTGCAGGCTCGACGAACATTTGTACCGCCTGTTCCGCATTCAGAAAGTGTGGGTTATGCCGCATGCCTTTACCGGACTCGTCGCGCACCAGAGCATCGGTAATGAGGCTGGGCGCTTTCACCACAAAGCGAAAATCATTGCCGACTTGCGCCGCATATTCTGCGTATTGGGCGACGTTCAATGGCCGGTAAAAACTGCGATCCACACTGACCGTGCGAAAGAGTGGATGTTGTGCATAGGCGGCAAGGCCGTAGCGGGACAGATGGGTTGCGGGGTATTCACGGTCCCATACCAATCCGGCCCAGCCTGGGTAATTCCAGGATGAAGTGCCGAGGCGCAAGTGAGCGGGCAGGGTTTCTGCCAAGGCAATCAAGGCGGGATCGGGCATGGCGGGCGCTACACTGCGGCTGGATATTGTCGCGGGTGCGGAAGGTGTCGCTTCAGCGTCACCGAATAACGAGTTCTGCATAACAATAGTGGGCAAGGGCAGTGAGCTTAATAAGATGTCGCCAAGCTTAGCAGAGCTTCTATGCACCAGCGATAGCATCTGTAACAGTGGATCGTTAAGATGCGCGCTCTTTGCCTTTCCGCATCAGGGTTAACCATGCTCAGCGAATTACTCGCCATTCTTGCTCCTATTGTGATTTCGGTCAGTGCCGGTTTTATCTGGGGCAAAACCGGCAGCGATTTTCCCGCCGATTTTATTTCGCGCATCGTGATGAATATAGGCACGCCCTGCTTGATTATCAGTGTGATGGCGAAAGTAGATGTGCAGCCTTCCGTCATGGGGCAGGTAGCGCTAGCGACTGCCATCATCATGAGCGCGATGGGCTTATTTGGTTGGGCGTTGTTGCGCTGGATGAAACTGGAAATCAGCACCTATTTGCCACCGCTCATTTTTCCCAACAATGGCAACATGGGCTTGCCGCTGTGTTTATTTGCTTACGGCCAAACTGGCCTCGCACTCGCGCTGGGTTCCTTTATGGTGATGATGGTGGCGACCTTTACAGTGGGGTTATTGCTAGTGTCCACCAGCGAAGGCGGCATTGTTAAACGTGTGGCCTCCATCGCTAAACAGCCAGTGATTTATGCCATGGTAATCGCCGTTCTATTATTAATTACCGATACAGAATTACCGCGCTGGATCAGTAACACCCTTGATCTCCTCGGTGGCATTGCCATTCCTTTAATGACCATCGCACTGGGCGTTTCCCTTGCTACGTTGCGCATTCATTTTTGGAAGCGCAGCCTGTTGTTTAGTGTGTCGCGTGTGGGTGGCGGCCTGCTATTTGGTTTTATTGTGTGCGAATTCATGGGCTTAACGGGCACGCCACGTAATGTGGTGTTATTGCAATCGGCCATGCCGGTGGCTGTGTTCAACTATTTGCTGGCGCTGCGCTACAACCAAAAGCCGGAAGAGGTTGCGGCCATGGTGTTGGTATCCACTGTCATTGCATTTATCGGCTTGCCGTTTTTGTTGCTGGTTATTTTGTAGGCGTTCATGGTGAGTGAGTAGTTGTACTTATCCTGAGTAATTTGCATTCCATTACTTGGCGTCTATTCTAACCAAGCGTATTAATTTTTCGCTTGGCTTTATGTGTCAATGAGTTGCCTTATTGACGAATCCTTATTCAATCACGATTTTAATAGTTAAAAAAACAGCAATGCTTTCCAACAAAAGTGAAGGAAACTAAATCACCATGTCTAACAAACTACTAATGGGCTTATCGTCATTGCTGTTACCGCTTGGGCTTTACGGAATGCCTGTGCAATCGGCCGTGCCTATTTTTGAAAACTCAACCCCTTCAGTCAGCAATACAACTACCGCCAGTTTTCAAATTACTGCTGACATTAACGAAGCTGGTGCTGTTTATTATGTGGTGGTCGCCAACAACTCGGGCGTACCAACTGCAGCTCAGGTGAAAAACGGAAAAGATAGCAGCGGTGCGGATGCTATTAAATCGGGTAGCCAAACGATTACCAATGGCAGTTTTGCGCACACGTTTAATGTAACAGGTTTGTCTGAAGCAACAACCTATGATGTGTACATGGTGGCTCAGGATGATGAAGGTACACCGAATGTAAGTGCGGTAACGGCTAAGGTGTCTGCCACAACCTTATCCAATAATAGTGCTGTTTCATTCGCCTGCGACGCTGTTAATACACAGTTTGGCACTCAGCAAACAATTGCGCCTGACCACAATATGGTATACCCATCGACCAGCACCAATGTGCAGCCTGGTCGTTTTCTTAACGAGTATTTCTATTCAAATTTTGCCGCGGGTGAAACGATCAATATTGTGGCATCGTCCGGTGGAAATGGCTCGAATGGCAATGATGCGTCCCTTTATCTTTATGATACTGATTTCACCAATTCTTTATTTGAGGCCTCCAATAATACTGGGGTCAATTTCAATAAAAATGTTTCGCATACTTTTACGCAAGCTGATGTAGATAACAACCTGAACTCCCTTAATGCATACGTTGATGTCATTAATACTAATAATCTGGGGCTAACATTAACTCTTCAAATTACTTGTTCTGCAGGAGTGACCAACGCGGCGCCTGTTATCTCCAATCTTAACAGCGACAGCGTCGCTTGGCCGGGAGTTGGCAATACGGTCACATTGGATGCTGGCGGTGACGCTACTGTCGCAGATACTGAACTTGACGCTGCCAACTGGAATGGTGCAAGCCTAACCGTGCAACGTAATGCCGGTGGTACAAATACACCTGTTAATTCAGATCTATTCAGTTTTAATTCGTCGGGTTACACCCTTAGCGGTGGGAATTTGCAAACAGGTGCTACTACCTTTGGCACTTTCACCAATATCAATGGTGTGCTGACGATCAGCTTTAATGCCAATGCTACTAATACCTTGGTGCGTGATGTTATGCGCGGTATTCAATACCGTAACGATACGCCTGCAGGTGATGCCACCATTCGTTTCGCGTTAAGCGATGGTACGACCAGCACTACGGCTGACGTCGCTGTAACTACCGATTATGTTTACGTGACAAATACTACTGATACTGCTGTTATTGACCTGACTAACGGGGTGAGTTTCAGTGAAGCGGTTGCGATTGCAGCAGCGGATGTTACCGGCAGTCAGACGCTGATATTAAGCAGTGCTTTTACCGGCTCAATGTCATTGGCTGGAAATTTGGCCATCACCGAGAGTTTGGCTATTGATGGTAATTCTACAAGCGGGCTGGTAATTGCGGGTAGCACCATCACCTTGTCTGGTGGCACTACTTTGCACCTAACCAATGCCAGCGGCACTTTAACTATTGGCAGCACAGTAGCCGGTAGCGGAGCACTGTCTAAGTCTGGTGCGGGTACTTTGGCGTTAAGCTCAACTACCAATAACAGCGGCTGGTCGGGTGCGCTGTCTGTTTTAGGCGGAACCTTGAGCGTTAGTGGCAGTACAACTCCCACCTTTTTCCCTACTGGTTCCTTGACCCTGAACGGCGGCACCCTCCTAATGACGGTGGTCGGAACACCGGGAACTACCTTGACAGTGCCCAACAGCCTAGTGTTAGGCGCGAGTGGTGGTACTATCGCTGTGGGCGGCGGCAGTGGTCTTAATATCGCTAATTTCTCTGGTGTGATCTCTGGTTCGGGTAACCTCACCAAATCGTCTGCTGCCATATTGCAACTCTCTGGCACAAACACCTATACCGGTACCACAAACCTATCGGCAGGGACGCTGCGTGTCAGTGGTGATGCGAATTTGGGTGCTGGCAACGTGACGCTGGCAAGTGGCGTTACGCTGGATGTTACTGGCGGCACCACCATAGATAACAGCATTGCTCTCAGTGGTGATGCCACTATTAATAACTCGGGTAGCCTTACCTTATCCGGCGTTGTCAGTGGTGCTAATACGCTGATCAAATCAGGTTCCGGGACACTGACCTTATCCGGTACTAACAGTTATTCCGGTACTACTGTGAATGCAGGCACCCTAAGTGTTGCTGGTGATGCGAATCTGGGTTCTGGTGTTATCACCTTGAACAGGGGCACGCTTGCGGTCACAAGTGCTGCCACAATCGATAACGTGATTGCCTTGACTGATGACGGCACATTTGACTTGGCTGCCACAACAAGCTTTACCGGTCAGCTTTCAGGGGAATACCGACTGGCAAAATACGGTGTTGGTGACTTGATTGTCGCCAACAGCAATAACACCAACATGACCGGTGAAATTGCTGTTTTTGAGGCCAATTTATTGGTTGCTGATGGTTCCTACATGCCGAGCACTGTTGTGTTACGTGGCGGTAATCTGATTTTCACCGATGCGACAACAGTATCCTCTGTGGTGGCCGTACAGGCAGATGCATTTATCTCCAACAGTAATAATGTCACGTTGAATAACGTTATCGAGTTGGGCGATTCCAATCACACCTTGACCAAGGCTGGCGCGGGTAGGCTAACGCTGGCCAGTACCGCTAACTCTCAATTCATGGCAGGTAAGCTTGTTGTAGAAGAGGGGGTTTTGTCTGTGAGTGATGATCGCCATCTTAACGCGGGCGATACCACGATCAACGGCGGCACTTTGGCCATCACGGCTACCGGTATTTACGACAACAATATTGTTATCGGTGCAAGTAACGCCGTGATTGATGTATCCAATAGTGTGACCGCAACGCTTTCAGGCGGGATCACTGGTGTTGGCGGACTGGGTAAAACTGGTGCTGGTTCGCTCAGATTGGCTGGGGCAGGTAGTTTTACGGGTGCTACAAATGTCTCGGGCGGTACGTTGGTCGTGAATGATGCTTTGTCCAGCACCTCTTTGGTGACAGTGGCATCTGGCGCGACTCTCACCGGATCAGGCAGCGTTACTAACCTTCTTGTTAATAGTGGCGGCACCCTCTCACCCGGCAATAGTCCCGGCATCTTTACAGTAAATGGCAACCTGCAAATGAACTCTGGTAGTACCTTGGCAGTTGAGATTAATGGTACAACTGCCGGAACTCAATACGACCAGATCTCGGTCAATGGTGCGGTGAATGTCAGTGGTGCAACCTTGTCAGCAACCCATGGCTACACCGCCGGGCAGGGCGATAGCTACACGATTATTGTCAATGATGCAGCAGATGCAATCACCGGTACGTTTAGTGGTTTAGCGGAAGGTGCTACTACAACGGCGGGTGGTAATGGCACAGTCCTGAGCGCAAGTTATACCGGCGGCACCGGCAATGATTTCACCCTGGCTGCGCCGCTGAATGCTGCGCCAGTTATCGCGAACCTGAATGGCGATAGTGTCAGCTTCATTGAAGATAGCGATCTCATATTGCTGGACGCTGGCAGTGATGCAACCGTCACTGACAGCGATTCGCTCGATTTTGACGGTGGTAATGTCACTGTCGCGATTGTTGCCAATCGTGTGAGCAGCGAAGATGTACTCTCGATTCAAAATCAGGGGACTGCAGGCGGTCAAATCGGCACCTCTGGTTTGAACATCACCTATGGCGGCACGCTTATTGGTACTCGTACCGCAAATGGCGGCACCGATATTAACAATCTTGTTATTACACTCAATAGCGCTGCGACTCCTGCCATTGTTCAAGCCTTGGTTCGTAGCCTGACTTATACCAATACGAATACCACTACGCCGGATACTAGTGTCCGAACTGTGCGCGTAACGGTAAATGATGGTGATGGTGGTACCAGCAGTAATGCGGATATTGCTGTTGCTGTTGTCGCGACCAACGATGCGCCGACATTGACTGCTACCGGCGCAACTCCCACCTTTACTGAAGGTGGTGCGGCTGTTGGTTTGTTCAGTGGAACCAGTGTAAGTACTGTGGAATCTGGCCAGTTGATTACCATGCTCACAGTAACTGTCACCAACGTTACTGAGGGTAGTGATGAGGTCATCTATTTTGATGGTAGCGATATTCCGCTGGTCAATGGTTTTGCGGGTACTTCATTGATCCATGGCGTGGATATCAGTGTTGCTGTAACTGGCTCAACAGCAACCTTGACGCTTGTCAGAACCGGTGGCCTTTCATCTGCGCAGACGTTGGTAGATGGGATGACCTATGCCAATCGCAGCACAACCCCGACGCTAGCGAATCGTGTGGTTACGATTACATCAGTGCGAGATGATGGCGGTACTGCCAATGGTGGCGTGGATACTTCCAGCCCCAATGTGTCAGCGACAGTCACTATCTCGGCAGTTAACAGCGCCCCTGTGGTAACTACCAGTACCGGTGTGACAGCATTTACCGAAGGTAATAATGTTGCCTCCACCCCGGTTGTTATTGATGGCGATATCACAGTGAGTGATCTGGATAATGCAACGCTTGCCTCTGCCACTGTGAGCCTTACTGCTAATTTCCAAGCGGCTGAAGATGTGCTGGCCTTTACCAATGATGGCAGCACCATGGGTAATATCAGTGCAAGTTTCGACAACAGTACAGGTGTGCTCACCTTAACCTCCACTGGTGCCACCGCGACCCTTGCTGAATGGGAACTTGCTCTGGCCACCGTGACTTACACCAACAGCTCCGAAACCCCCTCGGAAGCAACCCGCGAAATCAGTTTTGTGGTGAATGATGGCGTGGATGCGAGTGTTGTCAGTACCAAATCAATCAGTGTGACTGCGGTTAACGATATACCGGTCATCTCTGGTATTCCTGCGCTGTCGATCAACCAAGGCGTGGCTTACAGTTTCACACCAAGCGTGAGTGATACCGACTCGGTTGTGTTCCTCTTCAGTATCGCCAACCAACCTGCTTGGGCCACCTTCGATCCTATAACCGGAACATTGAGTGGTACGCCAACCAATGCGAATGTTGGAACAACAGCCGGTATTGTCATCACCGTGAGTGATGGCACTACATCGACCAGCTTGCCCGCGTTTAGCCTGACGGTTGTTAACGTTAACGATGTCCCGACCATTAGCTCCACCCCCGTCACCACTGCTACGCAAGATGTCGCCTACAGCTACACCTTTGCCGCTGCCGATGGTGATGCAGGTGATGTACTGACGTTAAGTGCAGTAACCATCCCAAGCTGGCTGAGCTTCAATCCCGCCACTGGCGTATTGACTGGTACACCGACCAATGCGGATGTGGGCAGTCATACCGTGACCTTGCGTGCGACCGATGCCGATGGTTTGTTCATAGAGCAAACCTTCACCCTTACGGTCGACAATGTTAATGACGTCCCTGTGATTAGCGGTACACCTGCTACTTCAGTTGATCAGGATGTTGCCTACAGCTTTACCCCAACCGCAACCGACGCGGATGTGGGTGATACGTTGACCTTCAGCATCACCAATCAACCAAGCTGGGCAAGTTTCAATCCGGCAACTGGTGCACTCACCGGCACACCAACCGGAGCCGACGTGGGTGTGACTGACGGGATTGTAATTAGCGTGAGCGACGGTACTTTGAGTGCATCACTGCCAGCCTTTACCCTGGAAGTGGTGGCGAATATTGATCCATTGCAACCTGTGGTGACCGCACCGGATGACATCACTATCAATGCCACAGGGCTTTACACTCCGGTCAGTCTGCGTCAGTTATTGAGCTTGAACCCGGCGGCAACTCAAGAGCAGGTGGAAGCCATCCTTAACAGCATGGCCAGTGATGGTGTGAGCGGTAATACCTGTTGCACCACCAATCCGGAAGGGTTGAATGCCAACAACGTGTTGCTGTTGCCTCCGGGGCGTCATGAGGTGACCTGGAAGGCCACTAACGCGGCGGATGTGAGCGGTACTGCTACCCAAGTGGTATCTATTAATCCGCTTGTATCGCTGAGTAAATCGCAAGTGACTGTGCGTGGTAATGATGTGTCCTTCCGGGTGCTACTCAATGGCCGTGCACCGGTATATCCACTGAATATCCCTTATGTGATCGATTCCAGCACTACGGCAACGTCAGCAGAACACAATCTGTTGAGCGGTATTGCCAGCTTTACCCAGGAAGGGCAGATGGAAGTGGTTGTCCCTGTTTCCCTCGCCGATGTAAGTGGGTTTAGTGATAGCCAGTTGGTGATTGCCTTGGGTGAGGGTATTAACGCTGGAGCAACTAACCGTCATGTGATTGAAATCAAGAGTGGCAATGTGCCTCCGGTGGTGAAACTGTCCATTATTCAGGGTGGCATTAATACCAGTCTGATCACTGTAAACGGTGGTCCGGTCACTATTACGGCAACAGTATTTGATGCAAATAAAGCTGACACCCATAGCTTCGACTGGTCCGCAACAAACGGCTTGGCTGATACTGATGGCAACCCTGTGGATGCTGTACGGGTCATTGATCCAACCGGGCTCAGTGGCACTCGTCAGGTAAATGTCACCGTGGCCGACTCAGCTGGTGCCAGCGTGTTGGCGTCTGTCTACTTCCGTGTAGTAACCAGCTTGCCGGTGTTGCCGCCGGATACCGACACTGATGGCGATGGGCTTGATGATCTGTTGGAAGGTACAGGCGATGCTGACGATAACGGTATCCCCGACTATCTGGACAATATGCCCTCCAGCAATATCCTGCCGCAGCAGGGCAACACGACCAATGCCTTCCTGGTCGAATGCGACCCCGGTGTGCGCTGTGGTTTGGGCTTGTTTGCACGCAGCAGTACCTCTGGTGGAGTACAAGTGCTGGATGATGAGTTGGCCGCGCTGGATGGCATAAGTGCTGATCCGACCTTTAAACCTGTTGGTGGCATTTTTGACTTTGTGGTTCGTGACTTGCCGGCAGTAGGGCAATCGGTACGTATTGCCATACCACAGCGCACAGCTATCCCTGCCAATGCGGTTTATCGTAAATACAACAATGGCCGCTGGGAGAGTTTTGTTGTGGATGCCGACAATGCGCTCCATTCTGCACCAGGCAACCCGGGTTACTGCCCACCACCGGGTAATTCTGAATGGCGAGTTGGTTTAATTGAAGGTTACTTGTGTGTGCAATTGACCATCAAAGACGGTGGCCCGAATGATGATGACGGTCTGGAAAATGGTGCTGTGGTCGACCCGGGTGCAGTCAGTGTCGCACTGCCGGTTGACCCTGAGCCACCAACCCCTGAACCACCAAAACCGGATGTCAGCCTCAAATCCAAAGGGGGCGGTGCGGTAGATGGTGTCTGGATCTTGTTAATAGGAAGCCTGCTGATGATGAAATGGATAGGTGCAAGACAACGCAAAAGCCTGCTCGCCGCCGCGCTGCTGGTGACCTCGGTCTCCAGCCAGGCACTGACCGATGGCAAAGCCTTTGTGCGAGTAGATGTCTACAAAGTTGAAGGTGGCACCCATGAAGCCGCCTTCAGCCAAACACTGGCCGCCGCCGGTCATGACTTCACGGTAGATCGTTACGATGTGGATCGTCGCGGCTACCAAATCGCCCTGGGTTACCAATGGCACAACTACACCTACACCGAACTGGGTTTTTTGGAGTTGGGTGATGTGAATGTCGATATGACCCTGGATGGCGACACTGATCTGGTCGCCTTCAAGCGCGACTTTGCCGATGCCTATCCGGTGAGTGCAAGCGGTTGGACGGCGGTGCAGGGATTAACCCTGTTCAGCGAGCGTCCAATTAATCTGTCGTTGGAAGCGGGCGCTTATTTCTGGCAGGACGACCGTAAAACCAACCAGGCCCAAATCACCTTGCAAAGTGACAGTGGTGTAGCGCCATTAGCGGGTGTGCGTATGGATTGGTTACTGACCAAGTCTATCTCGATGGGATTTAATGCACGGCGAATTTATCTGGGCGATCAGGTGGTTGATTTGTATTCGCTGTCTGGTCGTTATCGATTTTAACGAGTAAGCTTGCGGCTATTAAAAAGAGGGAAAGGTGTTTGGCATCTTTCCCTTTTTTATGATGCCTAAGTAATGTCGTTTAATATCTTGTTGCGTAATATGCTGTTATTGCAATTGGCCGCACTATAGCTACTATTCAACTCTATAGATGTGTGTCAGCTAAGATATAGTTACTTTAGTCTGATGTGTGAAAGGGATCGTCATTCAATAACCAAGAGACTGTGAATGGAAAATCCTGATATTACTGTTGCCCCTCCGATTATTTCATCGCCCCCCATTTCTTTTGCAAAAGTCCCTTGCCGGGTTCAGCTTACCGCTTTGCAAGCAGACGTTGAATCACTCCTGCAGAATTCACAAGTCATTAAGGCTTGGGTCGATCACGTTAATAAAAATGATCATCGCGGTGGTTGGGATGTATTGCCTCTGCGCTGTCAGCGTCAGCATCTACAAGCACACCCCATTTTACAGGGGTTTGCTATCGCCGATGGCGATGACTGGGAAAACTTGCCTGTATTAGCAGGGTGCCCGGCAATCGCTTCCATTTTTAATCAATTGCAATGCCCCATCAAAGCTGCACGTTTAATGCGTTTAAAAGCCGGTGCGGAAATAAAACCCCATCGCGATCACAGATTAAGTATCGAATATGGTGAGGCACGTTTGCATGTACCGATTCACACCAGCGCTGCGGTGAGTTTTTTTGTTGATGATAAAGAAATTCCTATGCGTGCGGGTGAGTTGTGGTACTTCAATGCGGACCAGGTGCATGAAGTTTACAATCGCGGCAGCGAAGACCGAATTAATTTAGTGATTGATTGCGTCGCTAATGAATGGCTATGCGAGCAAATTCGTGTGGGGGTATGGCAGTGAGTGATTTGTTTTCGGCTTACTGCGAGCTGATCAGTTCACCTGCACAATTAACGCGCTGCCAGGAAGCGACGTCGGTTAGTGAACTGTTGTGCGTGATTAAACATTTGTGGCAACAAACAGCGCTGAGCGATGATCAATTAATTGCTGAATTGGCGCAATTAAATCAGCAGGTTATTAGTGGAGATAACATTCAATTGGCAGGGCATTGGTTGCCATATCGCTATCATGCAAAAAGCCGCAGCATTCATTGGTGCTTGCCTGCCGGACATGCCACTGAGCCATTTCAGGATGAAACTATTTCCCGTTATCGACAAACTGTTTTAGTTAATCAATTCATTACACCTAAAACTGCTTTGTCGTCGCTGGATATTCAAGCGCAGGCTGTGCAATCCATAACGCCGGCAGGATTTATTTTTCACTTGTCCCGCTGTGGTTCAACGTTGCTTTCCGGTTGTTTGTCTGAATTGGAGACCACTAGCGTGTTCTCTGAATCGCCTGTATTAACCGAAATCCTACTAGATCAAACCCTCAATGAGACAGGGCAGCAACAATATTTGCAACACCTAATCAATTTGCAAGCGAGTGTATTTCCTGCGCGGCCGAAAATTGTTATCAAATGGAATGCCTGGGATATTTTTCGTTGGAAATCGATTCGCGCAATTTACCCACAAGTGCCAGTCATTTTTTTAGTGCGTAATCCAGTGGAAATATTGGCATCGCATCAGCGTTCAGCGGGGAGACACATGAGTGGTGATCCGAGCTTGGCGGATTATCATCCGGTATTTGCACAGTGGAACGATGCGAGCAATTTATTGGATAAACAACTACAGGTTCTGGATTGTTTGCTAAGTACAATGTACTCCGCTTGTTCTTCGCAATCGACTTTTCTGATTGATTATCAGCAATTGAATGTTCACACTATGGTGCGGGTATTTGATTTTTTAAGGATTAAATGGGAGCAACTTGTTTTTTTAAAAATACAAGAACGCATGCAGTTTCATTCTAAAAATCCAAGTCAGTTGTTTTTACCCGATACAGAAAAGAAGCAGTCGTTATTTGCGCGCCAAACACAGGAAAATATAAAGGCACATCTCGCCGTTACTTATACTCGTTTGTTAGCAATAGCTAATAATTCGAGAGGGATCGTAATTAATGTTTAGTGAAATATCTCTGCCGCTTGGGTTGGGGCTGCGTGAGCTGCAATCGCAGGATCATGCATTCACAGAAGCCTTGTTCTTTTCCACGCGCGACTATCTTTATCAACTGCCAATAACAAAAGCACAGGTGGATTTGCTGATAAAACAACAATTTATTCTTCAGCAGGCGTCTTATTCAACCTCTTTTCCTGCCGCAGAAACACTTATTGTCCAACTGTTTGCAGAGCCGATTGGGAAAGTTATTCTGAACAAAACCCCCGATAGCTTGCATATTATTGATATCGCATTTTTACCATCCATGCGTGGTAAGGGGTACGGAACAACACTATTGCGTACACTTAAAAATTTGGCAGATCAAGCCTGTAGACCTGTCCGCCTTGCGGTCGACCAGAAAAATCCCCGGGCCAAAAAACTTTATCTAAGTCTTGGTTTTACATTATTAGAATCATCCACTACACATGACACCTTACTGTGGTAAGACGTGGGCGCCCCCACCATCAGGAGCCTCTGTTATGGGGTGTAATTGGATATTTGACTGAATGTTTATAAACTCAGGTGTGGGTATTTTGGGCAATAGACATAGGTGTAAAAAGCATCAACTGGTGTTTTTTTGAATATCGCCTAAGGTTGATTCATGTCTTGGTATTGCAAAGACATCATTTTTATTGGAGCTGTGCTGTTTTTGATGGGCAGGATGAGAGTCAGGCTTTATCGAAAATACAAGGAGCAACTTATGTACTTAAAAAACCATCCTAAAAACTAGTTAAGGAGAAGAACTATGTCTGAGCCGTTTCTTGGTGAAATTATTATGTTTGCGGGCAACTTCGCTCCGCGTGGTTGGGCTCTTTGTAATGGACAATTATTGTCCGTCTCGCAAAATTCTGCGCTTTTTGCAATTTTAGGCACCACCTATGGTGGCAATGGGCAAACGACTTTTGCACTGCCTAACCTTCAAGGGCGTGTGCCTGTGCATCAAGGCCAAAGCCCCGGTACCAGCCAATACACCTTGGGCGAGGTAAGTGGGACTGAAAGTGTAACATTGACGATCAATGAATTGCCCGCTCATAACCATACCGTTGCATTGAGTGGAACCGGAAATGTCAGCGTTGCACTTGGGGCTTCTTCTGCCAATGGTAATACCCCAACTCCCGGACCAACCACAGTACCAGCCAAAGTACCCAATGGGCTGGCTGCGCTCAATGCATTCAGCACGACTGCACCTGATACCACTCTTTTGCCAGTGACTACTACAACGAACGTCAATGTGAATGGGAATACAGGCGTTGTGGGGAATAATCTGCCAGTGCCAATTGTTCAGCCTTATGTTGTGGTTAATTTTATTATCGCAACTGAAGGTATTTTCCCTTCACGTAACTAGTTTTAAATAGTTGTGGGATATGGAACTCACGTCAGACAGTGCGCAAAGGATGCGCACTATTTTTGTTGAAAACAAGTCATTAACGGGGAAGCATCATGTTGCTAGCTACTTACAAAATAATTCATGTGATCAATAATCTGGTTACTGGATATCGGAGTTATGGGGTCAGATTATTTTTAGGTGGCTTGGCAATTTTGGCATCCACTGAAACATACGCCGTTGTTCCAACGGATAATAATTTTGACAGCCCGGCCAGTGCCCCTTATGAGTTCACATCTCCTGAAACAATCGATGGGGCCAGGTTCACTCTGGTAGCTCCCGCTGGTGCGAAAAGCACCATCACGGCGAATGACGTTAGCTTTTCCATTACGCCGATAGATGGCAGCAAACCCTATGGATTCGATCTTGCCCTGATATTCAATATAGATAATTCGAATACTGTCGTGGGGGAGCCTTTGACGCGCGAATCACTTCGGCAGATGGCTCAGAGTTTCGTATTGTGTCAATGGAAATTGATACAGGAGCTGGCTTGGGAACTAGCCCAAACCTGACAATAACGGGGTATCGCGATGGTAGTTCGGTCGCCTCAGATTCTATTAATACCGGCGCCTCAGATTCTTCAGGCTCTGTGACTTATACAAAAAACGGGGTAGGTGCAGGGTTTGGCGGTACTCTGACGTTTAATGCTGACTGGCAATACATCGATGAAATCCGTTTTACCGGCAACAACACCGCAGTTGCAATCGACGATATAGATTTTGAACCTGGTGTACTGCCTGATTCTACTCCCCCCACTGTAACTTCTATTACCTCCAGTACTCCAAACGGCACCTATAAAATAGGTTCTCCAATTAGTATCCAGGTTAATTTTGATGAGATAGTTAATGTAACAGGTACACCACAATTAACCCTGGAAACTGGCGCTACCGACAGAACGATCAACTATACCAGTGGCACCGGCAGCAGTACCTTGACATTTACTTATACCGTACAGGCGGGTGATGTCAGTGCTGATCTAGATTACATCTCAACTACTGCCCTGACTTTGAACGGCAGTACTATTCGTGATGCAGCAGGCAACAATGCCATCCTTACACTTGCCACCCCTGGCGCGGCAAACTCTCTGGGCAATAATAAAGCATTGGTTATTGATGGCGTGGCTCCCACCGTTACATCAGTAAATTCCAGTACAGCAAATGGAACCTATAAGATTGGTGATCTAGTCAGTGTGCAGGTCAACTTCAGTGAAGCGGTAACCGTGACCGGTACTCCACAGTTAACACTGGAGACGGGTACAACTGACCAGACAATCAACTATACGAACGGTAGTGGTACCTCTTCGTTGACATTTAGCTATACCGTTCAGGCTGGGGATAATTCCAGTGACCTGGATTATGTAGCCACCAGTTCGCTGACATTGGGTGGGGGAACCATCAGAGACGCCGCAGGTAATGACGCGACTTTGACCCTGGCTTCACCGGGTGCAGCCAATTCATTAGGTAACAATAAAGCCTTGGTTATTGATGGTGTTGTACCTTCGGTATCCAGCATTGTGGTAAGCGGGAGCCCAACGGCGGCGGCTACCAGTGTGAATTTCACTGTGACCTTTAGTGAATCGGTGACCGGCGTTTCAACCGACGACTTTGCATTAGGCACTACTGGAACAGCCAGTGGCACCATTGCCAGTGTTTCCGGGTCTGGTTCCAGTTTCACGGTTACGGTGAATGGTATTGTTGGCAACGGTACCATTAAGGTCAACCTGAATGGATCGACGGATATTGTTGATGCAGCAGGTAACGTGAGCCCAGCGGCCTATACCAGCGGTACCACTCACACTGTCGCCATCCCAACAGCGCCGGACGCGCCCACCATCGGTGCAGCAACACCAGGCGATGGCCAGGTGTCTGTTGCCTTTACTGCGCCTGTTAACAATGGTGGTTCAGCGATTACGGGTTATACCGTAACCTCTAACCCGGGTGGATTTACTGGAGGTGGTAACGGTTTTACCACCTCACCGATTACAGTGAATGGTCTCACCAACGGCACTGCCTATACCTTTACTGTAACTGCGACTAATGGGGTTGGTACCAGCACGGTATCGGGTATATCCAACTCGGCAACCCCTAAAGGTAGTCAAACCATTACCTTTCCGAACCCCGGGACACAAAACTTTGGTACTGCGCCTGACTTGAGTCCGACGGCCAGCACTACATCCTCACTTACAGTGAGCTTTACTTCATCCACCACTGGCGTTTGTACTATCACCAGTGATGGTGCTTTGACCTTCGTGACTGCCGGTAGTTGTACTATTGATGCGGATCAGGCAGGTGATGATACCTGGAATGCGGCGACTACAGTAACCCAGACGTTCACTGTGAATGCGGTAGTCCCTGATGCACCAACCATTGGCACTGCCACTGCAGGTGATACTGAAGCTACGGTGACATTTACTGCGCCTGCCAGTACAGGCGGTGCAGCTATCTTTGCCGGCGGCTATACCGTCACCGCTAGTCCGGGTGGTGCAACTGCTACGGGTTCCAGTTCACCTATTACGGTAACAGGGCTGATGAACGGAGTGGCTTATACCTTTACCGTGACCGCCACCAACTCGGCGGGTGAGGGGAATCCCTCGGCAGCTACCAACTCGGTAACCCCTGCCGCACCGCAAACCATTACCTTTGCTGATCCCGGAGCGCAGAACTATGGTACTGCGCCAACCCTGACAGCTAGCTCTTCGGCGGGCGTTGGTTATGGGGTCACCTTTACCTCAGCCACCACCAGCGTTTGTACAGTTAACAGTGCCGGGGTGTTGACCTTTATCAGCGCTGGCACTTGTACCATCAACGCAGATCAGGCGGGCGACTCGTCCTTCTTGCCGGCGCCTCAGGTGAGCCGTACTTTCACTGTTAACCCTGTGGTCTCCGCTGCCCCAACCATAGGCACGGCAATCGCCGGTGATACCCAGGCGAGCGTCGCATTTACGCCGCCGATCAACACCGGTGGTACCAGCATTACCAACTACACAGTGACGGTAAGTCCACCGGATGTTGCTCCGATAAACGGCGCTTCCTCACCGATTGTGGTGACCGGGTTGACTAACGGACAGGCCTACACCTTTACCGTGACGGCGGATAACTCGGCTGGCACCAGTCCGGCATCAGTTGCATCCAACCCTATAACCCCCAAATCGATCCAGACGGTTACCTTTGCTAACCCTGGGCCGCGAAACTTTGGTACCGCGCCGACGCTTATAGCGACTACTGATGCAACTGGTTTGACTCCGACGTTTACTTCATCGACTCCCGCCGTGTGTACCATCACCTCGGGCGGTACTTTGACCTTTGTGTCCACAGGCACTTGTACGATCAACGCTGATCAGGCGGGGGATGCTAGCTACTTGGCTGCACCCCAAGTGACCAATAGTTTCACAGTGAACGCCGTGGTTCCCGGAGCACCAACGATTGGTACTGCGACTGCTGGTAGTGCCCAGGCTAGCATCGCCTTCACTGCACCGGCCTTCAACGGTGGTTCATTGATTACCGGCTACACCGTCACCGCCAGCCCCGGCGGTGCAACGGCAACGGGTGCCAGCTCGCCCATTACCTTTACCGGTTTGAACAATGGCACCAGTTATACGTTTACCGTGAGTGCAACCAACGCGGTGGGTACTGGTTCACCCTCGACGTCATCCAATGCGGTTACGCCGAATGGAGCACCCATCATTAGCGGTACACCAGCACTTAGTGTCAATCAAGATGCAGTCTATAGTTTTATCCCAACAGCAACTGACACGGCAGGCGATACCTTAACCTTCAGCATTACCAACAAACCTACCTGGGCCGTATTCGATACGGTGACTGGCGCCTTAACCGGCACACCAACCAATGCCGATGTGGGTGTGACAAACGGTATTGTGATCAGCGTGAGCGACGGCACTTTGAGTGCATCACTGCCAGCCTTTAATTTGACGGTTGTGAATGTGAACGAAGCGCCGGTTATCAGCGGTACACCAGCCACCTCGGTGGATCAGGATGTTGCCTACAGCTTCATCCCAACCGCGAGTGATGTGGATGTCGATGATGTATTGACCTTCAGCATCACCAACAAACCAACCTGGGCAAGCTTCAATCCTGCAACCGGTGCACTCACCGGCACACCAACCAATGCCGATGTGGGTGTGACTAGCGGGATTGTAATTAGCGTGAGCGACGGCACTTTGAGTGCCTCACTGCCAGCCTTTAATTTGACAGTTGTGAATGTGAATGATGTACCAGTTATCAGCGGTACTCCGGCAACCTCGGTGGATCAGGATGTTGCCTACAGCTTCATCCCAACCGCGAGCGATGTGGACGTGGGAGATGTACTGACCTTCAGCATTACCAACAAACCCACATGGGCTATGTTTGACTCCGCGACTGGTGCATTAACAGGTACACCAGCCAAGGCAGATGTAGGTACCACAACAGGTATCATCATCAGTGTAAGTGATGGCACTCTGAGTGCTAGCTTGCCGGCCTTTGATCTGGTTGTAGGTAATGTGAACGAAGCGCCGGTCATCAGCGGTACACCAGCAACCTCGGTGGATCAGGATGTCGCTTACAGCTTCATCCCAACCGCGAGCGATGTGGATGTCGGCGATGCACTGACCTTCAGCATCACCAACAAACCAAGCTGGGCAAGTTTCAATCCTGCCACCGGTGCCTTAACCGGCACACCAACCGGAGCCGATGTAGGTACTACAACCGGTATCGTTATCAGCGTGAGCGACGGCACTTTGAGTGCATCACTGCCAGCCTTTACTCTGGAAGTGGTGGCGACAATCGATCCATTGCAACCTGTGGTGACCGCACCGGATGACATCACTATCAATGCTACGGGGCTTTACACCCCAGTCAGTCTGCGTCAGTTGTTGAGCTTGAACCCGGCGGCAACTCAGGAGCAGGTGGAGGCGATCCTCAATAGCATGGCCAGTGATGGTGTGAGCGGTAATACCTGTTGCACCACCAATCCGGAAGGGTTGAATGCCAACAACGTGTTGCTGTTGCCTCCGGGGCGTCATGAGGTGACCTGGAAGGCCACTAATGCGGCGGACGTGAGCGGTACGGCTACCCAAGTGGTGTCTATCAATCCGTTGGTATCGCTGAGTAAATCACAAATCGCCATTCGCGGTAGTGCAGTGGAATTCCGTGTATTGCTTAACGGTAAGGCACCGCAGTACCCCTTGAGCGTTCCTTATGTGATTGACACTAATGCCACTACCGCAGCGAGTACTGAGCACAATCTGGTGAATGGTACTGCTAACTTTGCTGAAGAAGGGCAGGTACAAGTAGCAATTCCTGTACAGATCGCTAACCTCAGCGGCTTAACAGACAGCCAGTTGGTAGTACGTTTGGGCAGTGATATCAACGCTGGTGTTGCCAACAGCCATACCATCAGTATTCGCGAAGGCAACATACCGCCGAGCGTAACCCTGGGACTGACTCAAGGTGGCATCAATACCATTCAAATCACCCCAACCGGCGGCCCGGTGACCGTGACGGCTACCGTGACTGACCTGAACCCCGGTGATACCCACACCTACGACTGGTCAGCCAGTGACACAGTGTTAGGCGATACTGACGGTAATCCGGTCAATAACACCCTGGTGTTTGATCCGAGCAATCTGAGTGGCCGTCATCAAGCACAATTAACGGTGACGGATTCCGGTGGAGCCTCTGCCAATGTGCAGTTGTTCTTCCGTATAGTTGCCAGCTTGCCAGTATTGTCACCGGATGTTGACACCGATGGCGATGGCATCAGTGACCTGGATGAAGGCTTGGGTGACAGTAATGGTAACGGTATCCCAGACTATCTGGACAGCATGCCCACCACCAACATCCTGCCGCAACAAGGTGCGGTCACCAATGCCTACCTGATTGAATGTGATCCGGGGGTTCGCTGTGGCCTGGGTAAATTTGCCCTGGTTGGTCAATCCGGTGGCGTGCAGATTCTGGATAACGAGTTGGGTGCAATGAGTGAGTTGATAGTCGACCCTACCTTTAAACCGGTAGGCGGCATCTTTGACTTTGTGATTAACGATCTGCCTACCCCGGGCCAGAATGTGCGCATTGTGATTCCACAAGCATCTCCTATCCCGGCGAATGCGGTCTATCGCAAATACCAAAATGGCAACTGGGTTAACTTCCAGGAAGATACTAACAACACCATTTTCTCCGCACCCGGCAACCCTGGTTATTGTCCACCACCCGGTAATGCGGAGTGGACCCCGGGTCTGACCCAGGGCAACCTCTGTGTACAGCTCACCATCACCGATGGTGGCCCGAACGACGACGATGGTTTGGTTAACTCCGCGATTGTCGACCCGGGTGCAGTCAGTGTCGCACTGCCGGTTGACCCGGAGCCGCCAACCCCTGAACCACCAAAACCGGATGTCAGCCTCAAATCCAAAGGGGGCGGTGCGGTAGATGGTGTCTGGATCTTGTTAATAGGAAGCCTGCTGATGATGAAATGGATAGGTGCAAGACAACGCAAAAGCTTGCTCACCGCCGCGCTGCTGGTGACCTCGGTCTCCAGCCAGGCACTGACCGATGGTAAAGCCTTTGTGCGAGTAGATGTCTACAAAGTTGAAGGTGGCACCCATGAAGCCGCCTTCAGCCAGACACTGGCCGCCGCCGGTCATGACTTCAGGGTAGATCGTTACGATGTGGATCGTCGCGGCTACCAAATCGCTCTGGGTTACCAATGGCACGACTACACCTACACCGAACTGGGCTTTTTGGAGTTGGGTGATGTGAATGTCGATATGACCCTGGATGGCGACACTGATCTGGTCGCCTTCAAGCGCGACTTTGCCGATGCCTATCCGGTGAGTGCAAGCGGTTGGACGGCGGTGCAGGGATTAACCCTGTTCAGCGAGCGTCCAATTAATCTGTCGTTGGAAGCGGGCGCTTATTTCTGGCAGGACGACCGTAAAACCAACCAGGCCCAAATCACCTTGCAAAGTGACAGTGGTGTAGCGCCATTAGCGGGTGTGCGTATGGATTGGTTACTGACCAAGTCTATCTCGATGGGATTTAATGCACGGCGAATTTATCTGGGCGATCAGGTGGTTGATTTGTATTCGCTGTCTGGCCGTTATCGGTTTTAACGGCTCAGTTGATATTGATTGACCACGGTTTTTAGCGCAAACAATCATTGCCAGAGTGCGACACCATCCAAGTGTGTTGCCTCTGGCAATCTTGTTTTAGGGCTGCGGATTAATCAGATAATGGTTACTTTTCAGGAAAGAGATTATCTGTTCCACGCCTTGTGTTACATCCAATTGATCGGTGCGCAAATGCAGTTCTGCCTCAGCGGGGCGATCGTAAGCGGAATCAATACCGGTAAATTGTGTAATTTTCCCCTCCCGCGCTTTGCGATAAAGGCCCTTCGGATCGCGTGCTTCGCAAACAGCAAGCGGCGCATCAATAAACACTTCAATAAATTCGCCGGATGGAAAGCGCGCGCGTAACTCGCGACGTGTTTTTTCAAACGGGGATATAGTTGCACAAATCACTAGCAATCCTGCGTCGACCATCAAGCGTGCGACTTCACCAACACGGCGCAAGTTTTCGGCGCGATCTGCTTCGCTAAAACCCAAATCTTTGCACAGCCCTTGACGCAATACATCGCCATCCAGCAGGTAAGTACGGCAACCCAATTCGTTTAATAGGGTTTGCAGTACTGCTGCCGTAGTGGATTTTCCTGCACCACTCAAGCCGGTAAACCAGAGCACACAGGGGCGATAGTTTGAGTTGGATAAGATTGTCGTCATAAATGATTATTCATGTGTTTATAGAGAGGTGGTTTTTATAACATTTGGCAAGCATGACAGCTATGGTAAACCTGCCAGAGCAAAGCGTATTTATCGGCCAGCGATGCTAAAGCAGTCCGGCCAAACTGACCAATGCCCGCTCAATCCGGCTGCTCCACACACAAGCGCACGAGAGTCGGGTAAATTGCCGGTACTTTTGACTCGCCGAAAAAATCGGCCCGGGTGCGATACTAATTCCTTGCGCCAAGGCCTTGCGGGCCAGTGCAAAGCTATCCACATCACCCGGCAGCTCCAGCCAAATCACAAAACCACCTTCCGGGCGCGAGATTTTAGTGCCCTCGGGAAAGTAGTGAATTACCGCTTCGGTCATACGTGTTACCGCCTGTGCATAGTCCCCGCGCACCCGTCGCAAGTGACGCTCGTATTGCCCGTTTTCCAATAACTCGGTCACCGCCAGTTGTGGGATGGTCGTTGTCGCCAGATTTAGCACGTATTTCATGTACTCGACTTTATCCTGATAGCGCCCCGGTGCGATCCAGCCCACACGCAAACCGGGCGACAAGGTTTTGGAGATCGAGCTACACAGAATCACATTTTCATCCAACCCCTTTAGTAGTGAAGGGCGCGCATGGCTGAAGCTTAAGTCGCCGTAAATATCATCTTCAATCAGCGGAATGTCCCGCGTTTTGAGCATCGCCACCAGCTTTTGTTTGTGTTCATCCGGCATCAGGCAGCCGAGTGGATTGCTGAAATTGGGTGTGACGACACACGCCTTTACTGGCCAGCGACTCAGCGCGAGTTCAAGCGCTTCCAATGACATACCTGAGTGCGGATTGGTAGGAATCTCTAACGCCTCCAAGCCCAGCGATTCAATGACTTGCAGCAATCCGTAAAAGGTAGGTGATTCGATGGCAACTACATCACCGGGCGATGTCACCGCGCGCAATGCCAGTGTCAGCGCTTCTTGGCAGCCATTGGTGATTACCAGATTATCCGGGTGCACTGCGCAACCGGCATCAGCAAGACGGCGCGATAAGTGTCGCCGCAACTCAGGCGCACCGGGCGAAAACTCATAGTTAGCGGTGCGTACACGATACTGCCGCGCGGCCTTGGTAAGCGCCTGTTCGATCGCCCTGGTCGGCAAAAACTCCGCAGCTGGAACTGCCGCGCCCAATTGCACAACAGCGGGGTCATTGGCGGCTTTGATCAATTGCAGCACCATATCCTGCCCGGTAACCGGAGCAGGGCGCATAGTCGTCACCACAATGCGCGGTGGTGCGGCGGCCACCGCAGGTTTGGCTTTGACGTAAAAACCCGAGCGGTTGCGCACCTCCAGCAATCCCCAATCCTCGAGTTGGCGATAGGCGGTAATCACGGTGGCGATGCTCAAACCGCGTAACTGCGCCTGATTGCGCACACCCGGTAGGCGGTCTCCCGATTGGAATCCACCGGCGTTAATCAGACTGGCAAGTTCATCGGCAAGTTTGCGGTAAAGAATGTCCATCAACGCTCCATGCTGGTGTTCGATAGGTACAGTTTTGGTAAAAATTGATAGGTACAGATTCAGATTGGTTAAATCTGTATCGTATCAATTAAGTATTTTTGAAACTGTAATGGTTGTTGCACAAGAAATACACTGCTTTCTCGCAAAAAACAGTTATCAGTACACCACAAGGACACTACAGGAGGAGCCATGAGCTACCCATTATTCTTGGTCGATGCTTTTATTGCCGGGCCGTTAAAAGAGGGGCCATTTAGCGGTAATCCCGCAGGTGTATGCATTCTGGATAAAGAGCCGCCCGCCAGTTGGATGCAGCAGGTCGCGTTGGAAATGAATCAAGCCGAAACTGCCTTTGTCCACAAAGGTGCGGATGGCAGTTGGAACCTACGTTGGTTTACCCCGCAGGTAGAAGTCAGCCTCTGCGGTCACGCAACCCTCGCCGCCGCCCATGCCCTCTGGCAACACGCCGGTGAAACCGCCGCGATATTGGAATTCCACACCCTCAGTGGTCTGCTCTCAGCCAAACGAATAGGCGATGAAATCCAACTGGATTTTCCTGCCGATTTCCCCCAGTCAGTCGCCACCGTTCCGCCGGCACTTTTGCAATTACTCGGTGGTAAGCCTCATTGGTTTGGGCAAGGGCGAGATGATCTTATCGCCGTATTGGATTCCGCCGCTGCTGTGCGCAATTTTGTACCCAATGCCGAACAAATCGCCTCCTTCACCTCGCGCGGATTAATCCTCACCGCCCCGGGCGATGCAGGTTCCGGTCTGGATATGGTTTCGCGTTTTTTTGCGCCCAAGATCGGTATTAGTGAAGATCCCGTCACTGGTTCCGCGCATTGTGTGCTCGCTTGCTACTGGGGCAATCGCCTCGACAAAACCCATCTGCGCGCGCAACAAGCATCGCCGCGCGGTGGTTTATTAACGCTGGATTGGCAAGATGATCGCGTCCTATTACGCGGCAAAGCCCGCACTATGCTCACCGGAGAATTTTATGGTTGATTTGACAATTGCGGATCACAAACTTACAGCCGCCACCCCAGTATGCTGGCGCAACGGCTACATAGTTCCGCTCGAACAAGCCACTGTCTCTGTTTTTGACCACGGTCTTTTATATGGTGATGGCGTGTTTGAAGGGGTTCGTTTTTACAACGGGCGTGCATTTCGTTTGCAAGCGCATCTCGAGCGATTATTCCTCTCGGCGCGCGCGATTGCGCTCAGTATTCCCTACAGCATCGAACAATTAACTCATGCCGTTATTGAAACCATTTCTGCCGCACCGGAAATCAACGGCTATTTGCGTTTAGTAGTCACACGCGGCCCTGGTCCCTTGGGAATTGATCCCTCACGCTGCCATTCACCTGTTGTTTTTATAGTTGCAGATCGTTTGCAATTGGTGAGCGAAAGAGTGCGCAGTGAAGGTGCAAAAGTCATTATCGCCGCCACCCGTCGCTTAGGTGCTGATGGCCTCGATCCGCGCATCAAAAGTTTGAATTACCTCAACCATATTCTCGCGCGCATTGAAGCCACACACGCTGGCGCCGACGAAGCCATTTTGCTCAACAGTGCAGGCAGGATTGCAGAAGGCAGTGCGGATAATATTTTTATCGTGCAGCGCGGCGAATTATTAACACCGCCTGTTATTGAAGGCGCACTCGATGGCATCACCCGCCAAGTGGTATTGGAACTCGCTGAAAAACTCGGCATAAAAGCGCGCGAAATCCAGCTCGCCCCTTATGATCTGTTCACCGCCGATGAATGCTTTCTTACTGGGACAGGAGCGGAGTTAATTCCAGTAGGATACGCGGATGGCCGCAAAATACCTGAATGCCCAGGCCCGATTTATTCGCGTTTGGCGGTGGCATTTAGGGAGTTGGTGAATCAGGAGGTTTAAAGTAGGGCGGCTTCGCGAAGCAAGCCGCCGTATGAATTCGGTGGTTATTTTTTAAGGAAGTCAGGTGATTTTTCTGAGTGGAAAAGTACAATCGCTTGATTTCCGGCCAGACAGCAGATTGATCTCCAGCCTAAGTCAGAAAAATCTATCTTTTGAATCTCGTTGGGTTTTATTAATGATGCACGTGTTCTTGTAACGTGAAAAATATTAAGTCTAGTTCGCTTTTGAAGTCGATATATTTTTCGCTTTGTGACTTTTCTTTGGCTTGCTTAACTACCAAATCATAAATTCTAGTCACCGGCGGAATGTCTCCATCAATGGTTGGAAATTTTAAATTTTCGATAGTATTTGCTTGCTGAGCATCCTTAAAAGTCATCTTCTTTTATCGTCCATGCTTTTTACCTATATTAGGTTTTCAATAATACGGCGGCTTGCTTCGCGAAGCGCGCCCTACGTCAGTCAATCCAAACGGCTAGGGCTTCTTCGGCAGGCGTATTGAACCCATGGTTTATGGTAATCAGCAGTATTTGAAGTCTCCAGACTTTGGGTTGGAGTATTATTCATTGGGTTAGAATTTAACCATATTTTGGTGCTGAGAGTCGGTTTTTGCTGGTTGCTTACGCAAATTAGTACAAGTAGCATGAGGCCTTTGACTGGGCTGCTGCCGAGCGAATAGCGATCGAGCGCCGGATTGCCCATAATCCCCTGTTGTAAACGCTGAATTCGATAAAGAGAAAATCACATGTCTGCTGTTAAGGAAATCGTTTTAACCTTTAGTTGTGAGGATTCCAAAGGCTTGGTGGCCGCCGTGGCCACTTTATTTGCGACCTTGGGGTTTAACATTAAAGAGTCTTCGCAATTTGAAGATGTGCAAAGCAACCGCTTTTTTATGCGCACCGTATTTGAGTGCCCAACTGGTTATAACCTAGGGCAGATTCGCTCGCTGTTTAAACCGCTCGGTGAACAGTATCAAATGGATTGGAATATTTTTGATAGCGCCAGTAAGCCGCGTGTGTTGATTGCGGTTTCCCAGTGGGGGCATTGTTTGAATGCGCTGCTCAACAGCTGGAAAAATGGCTCGCTGCCGATTGATATTGTGGGCGTTGTTTCCAACCACAATGTGATGCGCGATTTAACCGAGTGGTATCAATTGCCGTTCCACTATTTACCGATTACTGCCGATACCAAACCGCAACAAGAAGGGCAGTTGTGGCAGTTGATGCAGGATTTGCAGGCGGATTTTTTGGTGCTTGCGCGCTATATGCAAATTCTCTCCGACGATTTGTGCCGTAAATTAAATGGCCGTGCGATCAATATTCATCACTCATTTTTACCGGGTTTTAAAGGTGCCAAGCCTTATCACCAGGCATTTGATCGCGGGGTAAAACTGATTGGTGCGACTGCGCATTTTGTTACGGCCGATTTAGATGAAGGTCCGATTATTGAACAATCGGTTGAGCGTGTATCCCATGTGAATTCACCGGATGAAATGGCAGAAATTGGGCGTGATATTGAAGCCGTTGTGCTCAACCGAGCCGTGCGCTGGCATGCTGAGCATCGGGTTTTATTGAATGGCACCAAGACGGTGGTATTTTCAAGGTAGATGAATATACGGCTATGCTTAGACTATTAAACTATAGGATGTGATATACCAGCGAGAATTCATTCAGGGGGTATTTATGCTGCTAGAAGATTTGCACCAACAAAAAGCCACTATCGATGCTATAGCCCAGCAGTTTGGTGCGCGCAGGATTCGCGTTTTCGGATCAGTTGCCCGTCGGGAGGAAAATGCGAATAGTGATGTGGATTTTCTAGTCGATTTTCCGGTGGGATACGATTTGTTTAAGCAGCGATTACCCTTGGCTGACCGCTTGTCTAATTTGCTGGGGCGCAAAGTGGACTTGATTCCTGAGCATGAATTGAATTGCCATATCCGCGCTGCAGTATTAAGCGAGGCGGTAGATATATGAGTAAGCCGTGGCAGCCCTATGCATTCCATATTTTGGATTCGATTGGCAAAATACGCCGTATTCAGGAGCGTGGTGACATTCGACAAGACGATATTTTGTATGACGCGGCCTTGCGTAATTTACAAACCTTGTCGGAAGCTACGCAGCAATTACCAACGGAATTAAAGCAGCAATATCCTGATATTCCGTGGAGAGAAATTAGCGGCTTTCGCAACATCCTTGTCCACAATTACTTAGGCGATATAGATGCTCAGACGGTTGCAGCTGTCATAGAGCAATATCTGCAACCTTTGGAAAATACCGTTAAGAAAATGCTGTCTTAGCACTTCACGTCTGGTATTTATTTAGTCGTTGCCTTTTTAGCCAGCGCTGCTAGTGCCAACAGCCCCAGCGCTACAATCCCAAACGATACGCTCAGACTGCTCAGCTCCGCAATAAACCCAATCACTGCCGGGCCTGCCAATAATCCGGCATACCCCATACTTACCACGGCTGAAATTGCCAGGCCCATGGGCATGGAGTCCTGATTGCCGGCGGCGGTGAAGAGTACCGGGACTATGTTGGATGCTCCAACGCCAACCAGGGTAAACCCGATAAACGCGGCGGCGCTGTGGGGGACAAACACGACAAGAAGAAAACCAGTGGCGGCGCAGAGGCCGCCCCAGAGTACAACGCGGGTGCCGCCGAGGGCGTTGACGATTTTATCGCCGGTGAAGCGACCAATGGTCATGGCGACAGAGAAACAGGCAAAGCCTAGACCGGCATAGACAGGATCGATTCCGCGCAGGGTATTGAGGAATACGGCGCTCCAATCCAGCACGGCACCTTCCGATAAAAAGGCGACAAAACACAGGCTGCCAATGAGCAGCACTTTGCCGCGTGGTAAGACAAAAAAGGGATCGCGTTCACCGCTGGCCTCACTTTCGGCCTTGGGGAGTAAATCCTTGGCGGAGTAAGCCAGCATGAGCAGCAGTACGGCGGTGAGGCTGAGTAGCGAGTGGAAGGGGCTTAATCCAAACCAAAGCAGGGCGCTCATGACTACGGCGCCAAAAATCCCGCCCAAGCTGTAAAAGCCGTGGAAGCCGGACATCATTGAACGGCCACTGGCTTTCTCTACCACTACGGCTTGCATATTCATGGCGACATCGGTGCCGCCCAACATCATGCCAAATAGCAACAGGTTAATTGCCATACCCGGAATCCCGGGGGAAATGGCAAGGCAGACCAGACTGATGCACATCAATAACAGGCTGGTGGTAATGACACGGCGGCAGCCGTAGCGATTGACCAGCAGGCCGGTAACGGGCATCGCCAGGAGCGACCCTATACCAAAACACAAAATCAGCAAACCAAGGGTGGATTCACCAATCGCCAACCGGGATTTAACAAATGGAATCAATGGTGCCCATGCTGACATAGCAAGGCCGGTGATAAGAAAGGCGAAACGGGTAGACATTTGTTGCGCAAGCGCAGTGGAATCCGGGGTAGACATAGTGAATAAATATCCAATCAGCAGTAGAACACTTTGCAGTCCTGATTGCCTTGTTGGCACAGACGGCAGCGCACTATACCGGTGCAGGAGGCGGTCTTGTTAGTGAGGATTTGTAAATCCAGCCAGGTAATATGGTGTTTTGTACTGTTCCCGGGCTTGGATTTTACTTGGCAGGTTGAGCGGGTTTATTGGTGTTGCGCAGGCTGACAGTCGGGTTGTAAAAACTGTTGTTATCCACCCGGTCCAATATTTTCTGGTAGGCGCCGCTGGCTTTGAGTTTTTGTAACCCGGTGTTGAAGGTGGTAATCAGCCATTGGGCATTTGGGTGGGTTTTGCTGGCGAGCAAATAGCCTTTGGGTGAACTCAGTGGCGGCTCTATGACCTTGAGTTTGCGCGGGTCGATACTCAATTGTGCGGCCATGTAAAAGCCTGACATTTCATCTGTCGCAAACAGATCCACCCGGTCTGCCATGAGCAGTTTTATGTTCTGGATATCCGAGGGCACCATGATCGGGTTGATTACCTGGGAATCAACGGCGCGATAAAAGTCTTCGGTATAAGTAAAGCCAAGTGTGGCACTCATGCGATAGTGACTAAGGTCATCGAACCCTTTCCAGTGGATAGCATCGGTATTGGCGCGCTGGAAAAATACGGTGCGATTAACCACTACTGGCTCGCTAAACAGCATGGCCTCACGACGTTCGGTGTTGTCGTACCAGTAGCTTGTTGCGTCAAACTTGCCCAATCGCGCTTCTTCAAATGCACGTTTCCACGGCAGATAGACGAATTTCACGGCTACACCTTGGGCGGCAAACGCTTCCCGAATAATGTGATTGACGTGACCGTCGTCAGGGAGCTGTTTTCCTGCCCAGGGAGCGAATTCTCCGGTGGCGATACACAGGGTTTGTGGTTGTTGTTTTGGCGCCTCGGCTGTACAACCAAGGCTATAGCCCAGCGTCAGCGCAAGGGAATATCCAATCAATTTAACGAGTGACACAGACTGCTCCTGGTAGTTGACTCACGGTCACCGCCTGATCCTGATACGCGGTTTGCTTATATAGTGATCATACCCATCTATTACGTTTATAGCTCATGACACGGTGTATTGCGCCATTTTACCTAGTCAGCCCAGCAAATAAGGGGATTCTCTGCCGGTACTTGCGCCTGCGGGTGACGGGCGATGGCACGCAGGCTCCAATCACTTATTGGGCGATACAGCGGCAGGCTACCCTGATAGTGGTAGGCATTGACGGCGCCGGTGAGCGGGTAGGCCAGTTCCAGCGCGATGCACTCAGCACCATGCCCGGCAACAGGATCGGCAATCACTTCTATGGCTACCGTCTCCGGGGCTATACCCCCTAAATAGACCTGCACTTCGGCGAAGCAGGTGCCTGCCTTCTCGGTAATGATCAACTTTCCAAGATGAATCTCATGCCAATGGCGTGCCAAATGCTGCTCCCATTGGCGCAATTCCCGCGCTAGTGCGCCCTGATTGGCTAGACGCTGCTGATACTGCCGTGCGGCGGGTAAATAGTAGCGTTCCAGATAATCCTGCAGCATGCGATTGGTGCTAAAGCGTGGTGTCAGTTGCGCCATGCTGGTGCGAATGCGTTGCAGCCATTGGTGGGGAATATCTTCCGCGTCCCGTGTGTAAAAACAGGGGGCAATCTGTTGTTCCAGCAGTTGGTAGAGTTGCTCAGCGTCGGCGGCATCCTGTTCGGGGCCATATTCGCCGCCATCGCCCAATGCCCAGCCGCAATCGGGTGTATAGGCCTCTGCCCACCAGCCATCGAGCGAGGAGAGGTTAAGCCCGCCATTGGCCAGTACTTTCATTCCGCTGGTGCCACAGGCCTCCCAGGGGCGGCGTGGGTTGTTGATCCATACATCCACTCCCTGTACCAGGTAGCGGGCGAGGGTGATGTCGTAATCCTCGATAAAAACCAGATGCTTTGCCACGTCTTCGCGCTGCATAAACTCCTGCCAACGCTGCAGTTTGGCTTTGCCTTGTTCATCGGCGGGGTGTGCTTTTCCTGCGACCAGAAGTTGTACCGGGTAGCGGCTGTTGCACAGCAGGCGCGCCAAACGGTCGGGGTCGTGGAGTAGCAGGTCGGGGCGCTTGTACTCGGCAAAACGGCGGGCAAAACCCAGGGTGAGAATATTGGGGTCCAGTGGATGCACGTTGGGCAGGCTGCAATCGAGTTGGTTGGACTCATGACGCCACTGGCGGCGATAGCGCTGACGCGCGTATTCCACCAGGCGCGCCCGGCTATTAGAGGTCAGCTGCCACAGGCGATGGTCGCTCACCGCCTGCCACTGTTCGGGGTGTTGGAAAACACGGTCATCCTGCCAGGGATGCGGGCCAAACACCTCGCTCCACAGGGTATCGGTTTCATCGGCCGCCCAACTGGGTATATGTACGCCGTTGGTCACATAGCCAAGGGGTACTTGCCGCTCCGGCCAACGGGGAAAGAGCGGCTGAAAAATACGCTGGCTCACCTGACCGTGCAGTTCGCTAACCCCATTGCTGTGTGCACAGGTGCGCATGGCGAGGTAGGCCATGTTGAATGCTTCACTGTCATCCTTGGGGTTGGCACGGCCCAGGGCGAGAATGTCTTCCATGGTGACGCCCATTTCCAGGGCTGCTTCGCCTGCATAGCGATGCAACAGGCTTTCCGGGTAGCGATCAAACCCGGCGGCGACAGGAGTATGGGTGGTAAACAAATTGCCACTGCGAGTAGCCCAGAGTGCCTGCCAGAAATCTACCTTGTGCTTAACACAGTGGGCGCGAATTCGCTCCAGAGTGGCAAAGGCGGCGTGGCCTTCATTGAGATGGCAAATATCAATCTCCAATCCCAACTGCTCCAGCAGCCGCCAACCACCAATACCCAGGGCGATCTCTTGTACCAGGCGCAGCTCGGTGCCACCGCCGTAGAGCTGGCTGGTGATTCCCCGGTCACGTGGTTGGTTGCAGGGGTGATTGCTATCCAGCAGGTAAAGCTTCACCCGGCCAACCTGTGCTACCCACACCCGGAACAGCACATCGCGACAGAGAAAACTGGTGGTCACATCCAGCCAACTGCCATCTTTATCCAGCAAGGGGGTTAACGGCAGGCTACCGGGGTCATTGAACAAGTAGGTTTGCTCCTGCCAGCCTTGCTCATCAAAACTCTGGCGAAAGTAGCCTTCCTGATACAACAGCCCCACGCCAACCAGCGGCACACCCAAATCGCTCGCGGTTTTCATGTAGTCACCGGCCAGAATACCCAGCCCACCGGCGTAAAGGGGTAAGGCATCGCACACCCCGAATTCCATACTGAAATAAGCGATGCCCTTGAGCGGTCCGGGTGATGTTGCCTGAGTGTAATGACGCTGATACCAGCCGGGCTCGTCCAGATAGCGGCGGCGCTCGTCAACCAATCGTGCCAGATGCGTGAGAAAGCCTTGATCCTGTGCCAGTTGTTGCAAGCGTTGATTACTGGTGAATTGCAAGACGCTGACCGGGTTGCCGGTGCTCTCCCATACGGCGGGGTTGAGCTGGTGCCACAGGGCGTCGCCGGAATGATTCCAGCTCCACTGCAAATCGGCCGCCAGCTCATGCAGTATCGCTAGCGCAGGGGGAAGTTGACGCTCAAGGTTTGGCATAGGGCAAGGCTCCTGATACAAACAGCGCTAGTTAACTAAACATACCTGATCCAGCTCACCCTGCTCAAAGTGATCAATATTCTCAAAGGTAACACGCGCGATTGCCGCCAGCGCTTCGCGGGTGAAAAACGCCTGATGCCCGGTGACCACCACATTGGGGAAGGTGAGCAGGCGTGCGAATACATCGTCTTGCAGCAGGCGATTGGAATTGTCTTCAAAGAATAAATCGCCTTCCTCTTCGTAAACATCCAAGCCTAAATAACCGATTTTTTTACTTTTTAAACCGCTTATGACCGCGCGAGTGTCGATCAAACCACCGCGACCGGTGTTGATGAGCATCACACCATCTTTCATGGTGGCAATGCTGTCGCGATTAATTAAATGGTGGGTATGGCTGTTGAGTGGACAGTGCAGGGAAATAATATCGGCTTGTGGCCAAAGCTCTGCGAGTGGAACAAAGGGCACGCCTGCGGCGACCAGTGCGGGGTTGGGTTGTGGATCATGCGCAATCACTTTACAGCCAAGGCCGCGCACAATAGTGGCAAATACCTCACCGATTTTACCGGTGCCAATCACCGCTACCGTTTTATTCACCATATCAAATCCCAGCAGGCCATTGAGTGAATAATCGTTTTCGCGTGTGCGATGGTAAGCGCGGTGCAAATTGCGGTTAAGCATCAGTATCAACCCCAGCGCATGCTCCGCCACCGCATGGGGTGAATACTCCGCAACACGCGCAACCAGCAATCCCCATTTTTTGGCAGCGACCAAATCCACCTGATTAAAGCCTGCACAGCGCAGGGCAATCAGTTTTATGCCAAGAGATGCGAGTTGCTGTAATACCCCGGCATCCAGGTGATCATTCACAAAACAGCAAACCACCTGGCAATCCTGCGCCAGCAGGGCCGAGTTGGCATTGAGTTGCACCTCGTGAAAAATCAATTCGTGGGGGTTGGGTAAGGCATGGTTGGCGCGGTTTAAAAAATCGCGATCGTAGGGTTTGGTGCTGAATACGGCAATTTTCATAACAGTCCCTCCGCAGGTCTCATCTCAGTATTGTCAGTAGAATCCTGAGTCTAGTGCTTTATGTCCAGCAGGGCTTGATTTAAAACAGACAAGGGCAATTTGGCGAAGGCCTGGCAATAACTGGTATCCTTGGCGGCTGTCGGCACCAACGCCAAAAAAATGCAATAAGACGGATGAATTCCCATGGCCAAACTACTGTTTAAACTCGCACAGGTTCCCGATGATGAAGCGCAAGAAATTCGCGAGCTATTGACCCGTGAAGCGATTCGTTTTTACGAAACCGATGCCGGCTTCTTTCGTGTCGGGCTGGATGCTATTTGGCTTGCCGATGCAGAACAGGAAGCGCGCGCGCGCGAGTTATTGTTGGCCTATCAACAAGAGCGCAACCAGCGGCAGCAGGAAAATTATGCGCGCTTGGTGGAGGCGGGCGAGGCGCCCAATGTGTGGCAACTTTTTTGCGCCCAGCCGTTGCGTTTTATCGCCCTTGTTGTGGCGATTATTTTTGTCGCCAGCTTAACCCTGTTGCCATTTGTGATGCCTGCGTTGCAGGGTTGATATTGTTAAAACCTGTCGTTGTCAGCCAAGCCCAAATTATTAATTTTGGTTTTACCCAACAACTTTAATAAAAGATTACGCAGTGTGCGCAGTATGGGGTAGAGCAGATGGCTTAATCGTTTGGATTTAAACAGCCAATAGTTCAAACGATTAAATACCCCCGAGCGAGTGCCCAGTAACGACAGCATATGAATTGCATCGGAGCCGTAATAAAGTTGCTGCTCCAATTTTAATACCATGCCCTGATCTATATCCCAACCCAGCGCGGTAATCTCATCCAGAATCGGGCCGGGTTCGCGCGCATCCACCAATACCAAGTCGCCAATATCTTCACGAATACGCACCAGGCGGCAATAGTTGTCGCACGCGGGGCACTCCTTGTCATAAACCAATACCACTTGTTTTGTCATTTTTATCTGGCACCTGCTGCGTGTCATTAACTGCGTTTTGCCATCAAATTGTCATCTATTTGTTGTGTGTCTGTCATCTTGCAACCCTAAGCTTGGGCGCTCCAAAAAACGTTTATTTACGACATAAGATCGTCTTTACATGAGAGCGCACATTATGACACTCATCCAACAATTGCCACGCTGGGCGGCGCTTACTGCTGTATCCTTTACGCTGGCGGCCTGCGGTGGCGATGGCAATAATTCATTCAACAGTTCATCCCTTGGCTCAAGCAGTTCAAATAGCTCAAGCAGTGTGTCCTTATCCAGCAGTGTATCTTCTGCTGATACTCCCTCCTCAGCAAGCAGTAGTTCTACCGTTACAAGTTCTACAACAAGTTCTGCGCAAAGTTCTTCTGCGCTGAGTGAGAGCAGCAGCTCATCATCCGTTTCGTCTGTGGCATTGCCCGCGCTGGTGCTGAATGAAATGCGCTCCGACGGCGGTGGTTATGACTACATTGAAATTTACAACGCCAGTAATACCGATTACACCTTTGCCGCCAATGAGTGGGCGGTGAATGACCTGAAAGGTTTTAGCGAAGACAAAGTACCCGGTATAGTTATTCCGGCGGGTACAGTCATTACTGCCCATGGCTTTTTGTTGGTTGCGGTAGACCAAACTGCCGTACCTTTTGGTGCGCCGACCAATACCCTGATAGGCGGTGCCGGTGAATTCGGATTGGGGCGCGGTGATACCGCACTGCTGACCTACAAAGGCGAGATTATTGATGAAAAAGGCTGGGCAGCAGGCAGTCATGTCAATACCTTTGGCCGTTTGCCCGATGGGGGTGAATGGCACGATCAAACCGAGGCATTGGTGGCCACCCCCGGTACGATTAACGCCTTGCCAGTTGTGAATCCACCTGCGACGCAAAGCGATATAGTCATCAATGAAGTCGTATCCAAAGGTCGTGCGGATATTGATTTTGATTATGTCGAACTCTACAACAAATCATCCCAACCTTATGTATTTGCTGAAGGGGAGTGGGCATTAAGTGATAGCGAAAATACCGCAATGCCAATTCCCGGCGGCACGACCATTCCCGGCCACGGTTTCCTGGTGTTATTGCCGGATGTGGCAGTTGACGCAAGTTTGCCAACCAATGCCCCTGCAGACGCTGTTTTAAATAGCACAGGTGGATTTGGTATTGGAAAAAATGAAACGATTACCTTGATCCGTTTTGAAGCGATTATTGACCGTGTGAGCTACGGCAATTTTCATGTGAATGCTTATGGTCGCTTTCCTGATGGCGGTGAGCTGATCGCTTTGGGTGACGGTACCGCTACCCAACTCTATGCATCTCCCGGTTTGAAAAACTTTATGACCCCGGCAATGAATTTAACGGTCACTACCATGAATTTTTCTGCCTTCAATAACGATGAAACCACCTTGGAAAATAGCGGTTTCCGTGTATTTGGCTTGAATGCCGATTTAGCCAAAGATGTAGAGCCGGAATATATTGCTGTCGCCGCCGATTCAAAAACAGCTTGGGTGACCCTGCAAGAAAACAATGGTATTGCGCGCATTAATTTGGATGGCACACCGGCGATCACTCACATTTTCCCGCTGGGTTTTAAAGATTATGGTGCAGCAGGCAATGAAATTGATCCAAGTGACCGGGATAATAAAATTGAATTTGCCGCCCGCCCGAATGTGTTTGGCATCTATCAGCCCGATGGCATTGCAACTTTTAATGACGGTGGTATGGATTATGTGATTACCGCTAACGAAGGCGATGTACGCGATTACTACACCAATTTTGTCGAAGGCGTAAAAGTGTCCGACATCACTTTGGATGAATCAGATTTTCCCACTGCCAGCGAGTTAAAAAAGAATGAAAACCTGGGGCGTTTGGTCGTCACCCAATTTGCAGCATCCCCAACGGCAGAAACCCTGTACAGCACATTGCTGAGCTTTGGTGCGCGTTCATTCAGTATCTGGAATGGCACGACGGGGGCGCAGGTTTATGACAGCGGAAATGATTTGGAAGTGCAGGCTAACGCGGCCGGTGTTTATCCGGATGATCGCAGCGATGCCAAAGGTGTTGAGCCAGAAAACTTGACTGTCGGTGTAATAGGTTCCAAGCGCTTTGTATTTGTTGGTCTTGAACGCGCCGATGCCGTAGCGGTTTACGACATCACCGACCTTGGTAATATTCAATTCAGCCAAATGCTCATTACGCAAGGTGATGATGCACCCGAAGGTATTTTGTTTATCAGCGCGGCAGATAGTCCGAATGGTAATCCCTTACTGGTCGTCTCCAATGAGGACAGTGGCAACGTGACCGTGTATCAAAGCGATGCTAATGGCGATTTTAGTTTTGCATCACGATTAGTGCTGGAAGGTGGTACTGCTGCAGCAGAAATCAGCGCCTATGATCCCATCACCAAACGATTGTTTGTTCTGAACAATGGCGAGCTGCTGGCTAATTCACGCATTGAAGTATTGGATCTGGCTAATCCAGCGGCACTGTCACTGCTGACGACCATTGACCTCAGCCCCTACGGCGGCGGTATTAACAGTGTTGCTGTCAGCAATGGCAAAGTGGCAGGTGCACTGCAAGCCGTCGATAAAACCCAACAGGGCACTGTGGTGGTGTTTGATACCACTAACTACACACTGCTCGGTATTGCCAAAGTGGGTGCTTTGCCCGATATGCTCACCTTTTCACCGGATGGAAAATTTATTCTCACCGCCGATGAAGGTGAAGCAAAGGATGATTACTCCTATGATCCAGTTGGTTCTATTTCTGTGATTAGTTTGCCTGTGCTCTAATTAGGCCTGCAATTAATCTGCAATAAAAAGCCCGCACAACTAACATTGTGCGGGCTTTTTTTATACTGTGCGAAGTGCTATTTACGCGTAGTAATTCGCATCAATAATTTCACTCAACTCAACCTTGGCAACTTGAGGCTGGGCCACTAACCAAGCATGCAGTTTGGCCTTGTCTGCTTCTGTAGCAGAGCCGTAGCGTTTGGCTGAACCGATAAAACCGGACAAGCGTTTGCTGGATAAGCCGCCGCCAAATACCAGACCTTCGGCATTGATGGCATCGATAAAAAAGCTATCCACAAATTCGCTAATAGTCTCTTCGCTCAAATCGCTTTTAAATTCACATTCCAATTCAAAGCCGAAGGTAGCAAATTCGTCTTGAAATAATTTTTTGCGCAAACGTTTACTGCGCTGTGGTGCTTTTTTCGTACTTACAACGGTCATGGTTTTACCTTTACTTAATCACAATCAAAAAAGAGTGTTACAGCGATGGGATGCAACCTGATTACGTCAGGTCATCATTACTCACGCCATTTAATTCCATCAGCGTGGCGACTTGTTTTTCCAATAATTCAACACGGCTTTCCAGTTGCTGTACTTTTTGTTCCAACTGTTTGTGTTGTTCCAGCTGCGCGCTGTGTTCTTCGTGGCCGCTGCGGCTACCGCTTACTGCACTATTTTGCATGGCGGCAATGGCAGCTAAATCTGGTGCGCCGCACAGTAGGTGCATGTAGCGATCTTCGCGCTGTCCGGCCTGACGCGGAATGTGTACCACGTGGGGTTTGGTTTTGGCGCAGAGTTGTTGCAGTTTTTCTTCCAGTGCCTGATGGCCGCTAAACTCCACCATGCGCTGGGTGCGGGTGAGAATCTCGGCCACCGTTTGCGGGCCGCGCAGGAGCAGTACGGTCAAAATAGCCTGAGTGGCTTTATCCACACTCAGTACGCGGGTCAGGCGCTGGTCGTAACGCGCGGCGCGGTTGCCATAATCCACACTGAGCAATTGGCGGTCCTGTAGTTCACTGACGCAGCGCTGCACCTGACCGCTTTCGTAATTGCTAATAGGCTCGCGGCTGGTTTTCTGGTTACAGGCCAGCAGCAGGCTGTTTAACGTCAATGGGTATTGGTCGGGCGTGGTTAGCTGTTTTTCCATCAGGGCGCCTAGTACACGGGCTTCAATGGCATTTAGCAATGCGGGTTCTTCGTGGTGGGCGTCTTGGTTGGTATCGTTGTTGTGCTCAATACTGTTTTCCATAAGGACTCTCGAAGATCATCGACGGGCTGCAACTCTACGCTGATGGCGTTCAAATTTCACCTTTTAGGCTTTGTACACTGGGTTATTCACGAAATATTTCAAAGGTACGCCAATTCTTGACTATATTTTAGTCATTGCGCGGGTTGAGCGCGTAGCGTGATTTTGTCGAGGACGATGTTATGGATGCCGTGTGGTTAATAGGAAATCCCGCCCAGTGTTACCGGGTGCCCGATCAGCAAATGATCATTAATACGCAGGATGAGCTGGTCGGCGATGCCGCCGTTTACCGCGTGCCCGTTACCACTGTCTCTGAATTTAGCGATCTCTGCTCGCGGGCAGCACTTCTGGTGGTGGTGGCGGGTGCCGGATTAGCGGAGGGGTGGCTGGAATCCATACCCGGTCATTTACCCAAAATCGGGTTGCTGGCGCACCATCATCAGGATAATGCGCACGAGCAATTGGGCGCCTTGGGCATAGATGCCTATGTTTCCAGTGCAATGAATCCGGCAGATTATGATTTGGTGCTGCGCAAAGTATACGACGACAAGCTCGCGTTAAATGCCTTGCAGCAGGAATTAAAAAACTTTTCCTCTATTGCATTTACGGCCATGTCTTCAGCATCCGAAATGGGAACGGTAGCTATCTTTGCCGAAAAAGTGCAAGACATTATGGAGATGGAGCGACTGGCGCAGTTGATCCACTCTTGTTTGAGTGATCTGGGGGTTAGCGGTGTGGTGCAGTTTATTTTTGATCAGGATGTGCGTCTGTTCCCTCCGCATATATCAGCGTCTTATTTGCGGTTACTGAATTTTGCCTCCGAATCCAATGCGCGCATTGTGTCCCAAGGGCGATTTTTATTATTCAGCTTTGAGCATTTACAACTATTGGTCACCGATGCACCGGTGCACGAGGAGGAACGCTATGGTCGGCTGCGGGATGTGTTAGCGCATTTGGTGTCTATTGCCGAGGCGCGCGCAAAAACCTTGAAAGTGAATTCGTTGTTAAAAACACAGCAGGACAATACCCGTACCGTCATGATGCTACTGGAAATGTCATCCCGTGATAATCGCAATGCCGTCAAAGAAATTATGACGGAGTTGTCGGATTCGCTACGCATGATCGCAACAGGGTTTGATTTGAATATGCAGCAAGAATCGGCACTGCTGGGGTTATCGGAGAAAGCACTTGAGTCACTGGAGTCGTTACAAGAAGCAACCTCAGTTGTTGAGGAGTATTTCCGCAGTTTAGTGCAAGAGTTGGAGGCTGTATCGCTGTTGTTGGATAAGCAAGAGCAGGTTGCACAGGATCAGCCTGAGCAGGACAGCCGCGTAGAATTATTTTAAGGCTCGCTCAGGCATCCTCAGTGGTAAAGGCGTTGGCTTCCTGGCAAATAATTTCATCCACCAGTGTCTCAATCGGTTTTCCGGTGCAGTCAATCACTATATCGGCGTAGCGCATATACAGCGGGCGCCGCTCGGCAAATACTTCGTCAAAACCTTGATGGGCCGGGCGGGCGATGCCGCGGTTATCCATATTGTGGATACGCTGTTCCAGCTCATTCAGGGCAACATCCAAAAATACAATCGGGCCAAATTGTTTCAGGTGATGCATAGCGACTTCGCTATATACCGCACTGCCACCGGTAGCAATGACATGGTTGGGGTAGTGGGCATTGAGCAGGACTTTTTCCTCCTGCTCGCGCAGCGCCAGGTAACCTTGTTGGTGCAGAATATCCTGCAGGGTTTTGCGGTGTTCAAGTTGAATCAGCAAATCGGTATCGACAAAATCCTTCGCAAGGCTTTTCGCCAGCAGTAACCCCAAGGTGCTTTTGCCAGCACCGGGCATGCCAATCAAAATCAAACTTTGATGATAAGGGTTCATAGCCATGCTCCAGCATTTCAGCAAAGGAAAGGTCAGCACTCAAAACCATACCCGACACTATAGCCGAGAATCAGCAAGCCGGTGCGATTGCCCCGGTGTTTTCCCTCGTCGTGTCGGGTTTAAAGCAATTGGGTCTCGGCGCGTGAACTGCCGTGGAAAATGGCCACCAACGAGTAGCTGAAAAACGGGCTGTAACTCGCTAAAAAATCGCTCAGTAAAAATTTGACAGTTTCATTCAATGCATCAATGGATGCGCTGTTGCCGCTCTCTGCTGGATGCAACTGCGCACGTAGATCGGGGAATTGTGCCTGTATGGTGTGCGCACTGTCGCGCTGCTTGGTTGCATCGGTAACCACAACCTGCAGTTCTGCCGCCAGCGGGTTCCACTCGAACAACAAGTAGAGCGAATCATCGTCAATCGCAGTATCCAGCAGGCTTACGGCTTTAGCTGCACAATTTTCCAGTGCGCGCTTGAGGGCAGGCTGGTCATATCCATTAAAACAATTAAGGTAGGCGGTGCCTTGTGCGGATGACTGCTGTTGCCAGGGCGATAAAGTCACGATATTAGCCATTGCACAAGTCTTCAAACGCATCGACAACTGCCTCTTCATCCGCTTCGGATAATTCAGCCAAATCCATAATACAGGGTTCATTAATACCGAGAATTTCTTCGATATCTTCAAACGCCAATTCAGCAGCCAGGGCATGCTTGACGTAGTTTTTTACCGCTTGATGCAGCGCGGTTTCGTTATCGCGTGCAGCTTGCAGCTCTGCAACCGTTTGAGCCGTCAGCCAGTCGATAAATGCACTGCGATCAGCGTCCGAAGTGTTTGTGCTGGCGTTGTAAGAAGGGGGCGTGTCGTTGGGAGTTGTGCTCACAGTAATACCATTGCGTTAGTTAACAAGGTCGCCAGTATAAGGCTTTTCAGTGGATGGGCGATCCGTTATTTGCGCTCAGGTTCGCACCAGCGGCGGATAAACGCGCCTTCAGGATCATAGGTGTCGCGCTGTTTTTGGATATTAAATTCCCGTCGCCCACGGGGATCGGTGCCTACGCCCGCCAGATATTGCCAGTTGCCCCAATTGGCGGCGCAGTCGTAGTCGATCAGTTGTTGTTCAAACCAGGCAGCACCGTAACGCCAATCCACACCCAGTTGATTAATCAGGTAGCTCGCCACAATTTGTCGACCGCGGTTGCTCATCCAACCCGTGGCCGCCAGTTGTCGCATAAACGCATCCACAAAGGCATTGCCCGTATTCCCCGCGCACCAGGCGGCAAACGCCTCGGGGTAAAAACTCAACAAGGGATTTTTATTTTGTATGCCGCGCAAGGAAAACAGTGTTTTGCCTGCACGAAACGCCAGCCACTGAAAATACTCGCGCCAGAGCAATTCAAAATAAAGCCAGTAGGTGGATTCATTTGCACCGTATTGTTGTTCGTAGCCTTTAATAGCATGGGCCACTTGCCGGGCGGAAATACAACCCAGTGCCAACCAAGGGGATAATTTGGAGGAAAAATCCCAGCCGTCCAAACCATTGCGGGTATTTTTGTAGTTACCAAGCAGTTGCTGCTCGCCCAAAAAATAGTGCAGTTGCGCCAGCCCTGCGGCGCTGCCGCCCTGAAAGGGCAGACGGCGCTGATCCATGGGCTGTACTAACTGCTGCGCTTGCATAATCCCCACCCACTGATCCAATTCGCAGGGTGAGTCCACAATATGCAGCGGCTGGCGTAACGCCGGGGCGGGAGGCAGTGGGATGGTGCAAGGACGAGCTTCGACCTGTTTGCGAAATGTGGAGAAAACCATCGGCAAATCTGCCAGGGCAAAGGGCAGCTCAACGCGATCAAACAAGGTGAAGTTTTCATCGCAGCGCAGTGGGATATCAATTAACTCACGCAGGCGTTTTACATCCTGCTGTTCGTCGCTGCCGGGGTGTTCGCCTGTGGCGATGGTGCCAATGTCCCACTGCTCAATTAGCTCGGCTAATACTCTGGCTGGATCGCCCACCACCACAATCAAATCGCTACCTTGGACGCGCAGTTGTTGTCGCAATTGTTGCAGCGATTCCACTAAAAAATACTGGCGATAAATCCCCAGGCTTTTCTGTTGATAGCGCCATGGGTGCAGCCAGCGCTCGGGCAATACATAAACCCCAATTACGCGATCATTATTGGCGACCAAATGGCTCCAGCCGGGGTTATCCTGCAGGCGTAAATCGTAGCGAAACCAGTAAATTGCTGTGCGCATGGTGTATCCCCAAGTGTTTGCGCTTCATACGCAAACCCGGCGTTTAGCAATCATTGGGCAGCACAAAAATTATTTTGCATCGCTCAAAACTTCTTCACACATTTAACGTCTATTAGCCCGGCCCCCATGGCAAGGGCAGGATCTTGTGGTAATGTACGCCGCACTTGGAGCCAGGGGCTCATTGGGTTTGGATAATAAAGAGGACGGTTTCTGTGGTTGAGATATTTCTGGCTGGCGGTATTTTGATGTGGCCTATTCTGGCCTGTTCCTTAATTGTGATTGCAATCAGTGCCGAGCGTTATTGGACACTTAACCCTGCCAAAATCGCCCCTAAAACCTTGTTGGCACAAGTCTGGAGCTGGATTAAAAACAACCAGCTGGATGCCACCAAATTGCGCGAACTCAAACAATCCTCACCCCTCGGGCAAATTCTTGCAGCAGGTTTGAGCAACTCCAAACACGGACGCGAAGTGATGAAAGACTCGGTACAAGAAGCCGCCAGTCAGGTCATCCACGACTTGGAACGCTACGTTAATATTCTCGGCACCATTGCCAATGTTGCTCCCTTGATGGGGCTACTGGGTACGGTGTTCGGCATGATTCAGGTATTTAATGCCATCATGATTCAGGGCTCTGGCAACACCGGGGTACTCGCGGGTGGTATTTCTGTTGCGCTCTACACAACAGCCGCCGGTTTGATGGTGGCTATTCCTGCCATGATTGCACATCGCTTTTTCCAGCGCCGTATCGACTCCATTGTTGTGACCATGGAAGAAGAGGCAATCAAACTGGTTGATGCATTGCACAGCGATCGTCGTGTCGATGTGAAACTGGTTTAAGGGCGCGGGGTCGCAACGTGAAATTTCGTCGCCAAAAAACGGAAGATGAAGGCATCAACCTGACACCATTGATTGATGTGGTGTTCCTGCTGTTGATTTTCTTCATGGTATCAACCACCTTCACTAAAGAGACGCACCTGAGTGTGGACCTGCCGGAAGCCGTGGGTGAGCAGAGTAGTGAATTGCCAAAACAGATTGAAATTCTGATTAACAGCGACGGCAGCTACTCGGTCAATGGCTTGGCGCTGGTGAATAATAAAGGGGCAACCCTCAAATCGGCGCTGGAAAAAACGGCTGAAGGCGATAATCAACTGCCGCTGGTCATTACTGCCGATGCAAAAACTCCGCATCAAGCGGTTGTTCAAGCCATGGATGTGGCTGGTCAATTGGGCTTTGCGCGCTTGAGCATCACCACACGCCAGCCGGAACCTGAAAAAGACTAGTAACTCAGTTACAATTCGCGCTGGTTTTTCACTAATGCCAGGCAATCCCGCAGGGCTTTTGTATTCACCATGCAAAAGCCCTTTCCATTTCTGCGATACAGGTTGATAGGTTCTTACCGTGCACTCCTCTCCGCCCACCCATCCATCCGCCGCCCACCCGCGCACTGCCAAAGCCGATAGCTGGCAAGCTGCTTGGTATGGCACAAGGCGTTGGAGTTTTTGGCTGTTGCCACTGAATTGGTTGTTTGTTCTGGCGTCGGCGGTGCGCCGTTATGCTTTGCTTCGCTGGCAACAAAAAACGCTGGCAACACCGGTGATTGTGGTGGGTAATATCTCTGTGGGCGGCACGGGCAAAACGCCTTTATTGATTGCGCTGGTTAAATGGTTGCAGGCGCAGGGTTATACCCCCGGTGTGGTCAGCCGTGGTTACGGTGGCCGCGCAGAAACCTATCCTTATTTGCTCAGTGCCCAGAGTACTGCAGCCCAAGCGGGCGATGAGCCGGTTACCATCTACCAACAAACAGGCTGTGCGGTATGCGTGGGGCCGGATCGTCTGGCTGCTGCGCGTATGTTGGAGGATCAGGGCTGCGACCTGCTGCTGAGCGATGATGGTTTGCAGCATTATCGTTTAGGACGCGATATTGAAATCGCCGTGGTTGATGGGCAGCGTGGCCTTGGCAATGGCTGGCGCCTGCCAGTTGGCCCCTTGCGTGAACCCATCAGTCGTTTGGCGACAGTGGACTGGGTAATCGTGAACTCGCCCTCAGCGGATTTTGCTGTGCCGGGGTTGGCCGACCTGTACTTTATTCCCATGCAGATTCAACCCCATGCGCTGGTCAATCTGAGTACGGGTGCAGCTCATGATGTGTCGTTACTCGCGGCGCAATCGGTGAATGCCGTTGCCGGTATTGGCAACCCGCAGCGGTTCATCAACACTCTGGCGGAATCTGGCATAACTGCGCAATTGCACGCTTTCCCCGATCACCATGCCTATACCGCCAGCGACTTTGCGTTTGCCAATCAGTGGCCGCTGGTCATGACGGAAAAGGATGCCGTTAAATGCAAAGCTTTTGCCCAACCCGATTGGTATTACCTGACGATTAACGCGTGTTTGTCCGATGCCTTCTGGTCGGCTTTTGCGCAGCGTATCGAACGGGTAATGGAACAGAAAAAATCCCGTTTCGGGGTGTAATTTTTTATTCAGACAGTGGAATCCTGCTATGCGTTTTTATGTTGTTATTCCCGCTCGCTACGCTTCAACCCGTTTGCCTGCCAAACCTTTAAAGGAAATCGCAGGCAAACCCATGATTCAACATGTGTACGAGCGCGCCTGCGAAAGTGCCGCCACTGAGGTGGTGATTGCAACTGATGATGCGCGTATTGAAGCGGTTGCCAAGGCTTTTGGTGCTCGCGTATGCATGACCTCTGCTGCGCACAATTCAGGTACAGATCGCCTGCAAGAAGTGGTCGCGCAACTACAGTTAAACGATGACGACATTGTTGTAAACGTGCAAGGCGATGAGCCGCTGATTCCACCGGCAGTGATTAATCAGGTCGCAGAAAATATCGCCAACAACCGTTTTGCCAGCATGGCCACCTTGAGCGAGCCCATCCATTCGCTGGAAGATTTTCGCAACCCGAATATTGTAAAAGTCGTTGCTGATCACGCGGGTAAAGCGCTGTATTTTAGTCGTGCGCCTATTCCTTGGGCGCGCGATCACTTTGCGCAGGCAGATGTAACTAGTTTGCCGCAGGATTTCCCCGCCCAGCGCCATATTGGTATCTATGCCTATCGTGTGGCGCTGTTAAATCGCTTTATTACCTGGCCCCAGGCGCAACTGGAAAAAATTGAATCCCTGGAGCAATTGCGTGTGTTGGCAAACGGTGAAGCGATTCATATTGCCGAGGCCTGCGCTGCGGTGCCCGGCGGTGTAGACACCGAAGCAGATTTGGTGCGCGTAAAAGCCTTATTGGAAGCTTAATCGAGATCTGGTACTGACCTATGACCAATGTTTTATTTGTGTGTTTGGGAAATATTTGTCGTTCTCCTACCGCCGATGGCATCTTTCGCGAGTTAGTGGCGAATGCGCGGTTGGATCAAAAAATTATTGTCGACTCGGCGGGCACGGGCGATTGGCATGTGGGTAAAGCGCCTGATACTCGCACTGTCGCAGCCGCACGCAAACGCGGTTACGATCTGTCGGTATTGCGCGCGCGCCAAGTTAATGCGCGCGACTTTGATGAGTTTGATTATGTACTGGCGATGGATGATGCCAATCTGGCGGATTTACAGCGCCTCAAACCTGCGCATTTTACTGGTCATTTAGGCTTGTTTTTGGAGTTTGGTTCTCGAGGCGATTATCGCGAAGTGCCAGATCCTTACTATGGCGGCAGCGATGGTTTTGAACTGGTACTGGATTTGGTCGAAGACGCCGCGCAAGGTTTACTGAATCATATTCGCCAGCGTCTCTACTGATCGGGTTTGTATGCCCCGCAATTTCTGTGTTTAAGGTGATAAGGCTGTGCCACTTTTTTTACCCCATTTTAATTTACAAAAGCTCAATACCCTCGCTGTTCCTGCAGTGGCGGATTATTTTGTCGCCGTGCATAACGACGATGAGCTGCGCGAAGCGTTAGCATTTGCGCGCACGGAAAACTGTCCGTTACTACTGCTTGGTGGCGGCAGTAATATTGTGTTGCGCGACGATTTTCCCGGCGTTGTTATCCAGCTTAAATCCCAGGGTAAAGAAGTGGTTGCCGAAACCGATGACCATGTATGGTTAAAAGTGGCAGCCGGTGAAAATTGGCATCAGCTGGTGCAATACACCCTGGATAATGCGCTTTATGGTTTGGAAAATTTATCGCTCATTCCTGGTAGTGTTGGTGCAGCACCGATTCAAAATATCGGCGCCTATGGCGTAGAAGTGAAAGAGCTTATTACCGAATTGAGTGCGCTTGAAATTCGCTCAGGCATTGTGGTGAATTTCACTAATGAAAGCTGCCAGTTTGGTTATCGCGACAGTATTTTCAAGCAATCACTTAAGGATCAATACGTCATTACCTCGGTGACTTTCCGGCTGAATAAAACGGCGCATGTAAACTTGTCTTACCCGGCATTGCGCGATGCATTACGGGATATCGAAACTGTAACACCACAAGCGGTGAGCGATGCGGTTATTGCGATTCGTCAATCCAAGCTGCCAGACCCGGCGATTATCCCCAATGTTGGCAGCTTCTTTAAAAACCCCATCATCAGTAGCGAACAACTGCATGTGTTGCGTGCGAACTTTCCAGACATAGTGAGTTATCCAGTGGATAGCCACCGCGTAAAACTGGCGGCTGGCTGGCTGATTGATCGCGCTGGCTGGCGTGGTAAAGCCGCTGCCGGTGCGCAGGTTCACGCGCAGCAAGCGCTGGTACTGACTAACCCAGCAAAAGCATCGGGTGCCACTGTACTGGCCTTGGCCGAATACATTCAGCAGTCGGTAGCTGAACAATTTGGCGTGGTGTTGGAAATGGAGCCGCGGATTTATCCTTGATATTTAGCAGCCGCAATGACTCGCCATCTATCATTCCTCTGGTCGATTATTGCGCTATTTCTTCATGGATCATTTAGTCTTCATAACTAAAAGACAAATTAAACGCCTTAAAAAGCGATTATTGGTATTTAAGAAAGCACAAACCTGCCATTAAATAGTGGTAGTTTGCTCAGAGTCTCACTACAATCGATAAAAATGTGGCAGTAAAAACCCTGAGTATTCATGCCGCTTTATAAAAACAATTGTTAAAGGGTCCGGTTTCGGATTGGGGGCTAGTTTGACAAAGATTCTCGTAGTCGATGATCACGATCTAGTTCGCATGGGGATAGTGCGTATGTTAGCCGACGTAGAAGGCTATCAAGTGGTTGGGGATGCCAAGAGTGGTGAAGAGGCCGTAACCAAGGCGCGCATATTGAAGCCTGACGTTGTGTTGATGGATGTAAAAATGCCCGGCATGGGCGGCCTTGAAGCAACCAAAAAACTACTGACCGTGAATCCGGTGATTAAAATTATTGCCGTTACCGCGTGTGACGATGACCTTTACCCGACTCGATTGATGCAGGCGGGGGCAGTGGGCTACGTCACCAAGGGCGCTGAATTTACCGAAATCACCGATGCCATTAATAAGGTGATTCGCGGTGATCTCTATATGAGTAATTCCATTGCGCAGCAACTGGCGTTACGGACTTTCTCGGGCGCCAATAATCAGGAGTCACCGTTTGAAAAGCTCTCCCAGCGTGAACTGCAAACGGCGATGCTGATTGCCAATGGTCAAAAGGTAAATGATATAGCCAATACCTTTTGTGTCAGCCCGAAAACAGTCAATTCTTACCGTTACCGCATTTTTGAAAAGCTCTCCATCAACAGCGATGTTGAATTGACCTTGTTGGCGGTAAAGCACAATCTTCTTGACCCGGAAGCAGTCGTGTAAACGGCTGCTGTTTCCTTCCCCTGAGCAGTCGTTTTGGCAGATAGTGTTCCGATGACGCAAGAGTGCGCCGATCTTTTTGATCATTCCCGTTTTTTAGCCAATACCACCCAGCAGCCGGGCATTTATCAAATGTTTGGTGCCGATGGTGGCATTTTGTACGTAGGCAAAGCCAAAAATCTTAAGGCGCGCCTGTCCAGCTATTTTCGTAAAACCGGATTAACGCCCAAAACCCAGGCACTGGTAGCGCGGATTGCACGTATCGAGGTGACAGTCACTGCGAGTGAAACTGAGGCGCTGATTCTTGAACAGAACCTCATTAAATCCAATCGCCCGCCTTACAATATTTTGCTGCGTGACGATAAATCCTACCCCTATATTTTTATTTCCAGCGGCGAGGATTACCCGCGCATATCCTTTCATCGCGGCGCCAAAAAAAAGCGCGGCGACTATTACGGCCCCTTTCCCAATGTGGGTGCGGTGAAAGAAAGCCTGAATTTTTTACAAAAAACATTTCGCACGCGTCAGTGCGAGGACAGTGTATTTAAAAATCGTACACGGCCTTGCTTGCAATACCAAATCAAGCGCTGCACCGCCCCCTGTGTGGATTTCATCTCCCCGAGGATTACCAAAAAGACCTGCATCACACCCGGCTCTTTTTAACGGGTAATAGCGATAAGTTGCTGAGCGAGCTGGCGGATCAAATGGATGTGGCCGCACAGCAATTGCAATTTGAAAAGGCGGCCGCTTACCGCGATCAAATCACCGCTTTGCGCACTGTGCAGTCCCAGCAGGTAATTGAAGAGGGTAATGGCGATATCGATATTATTGCCGCCGAGATGCGCGCCGCCGCCATTTGTGTGCATATTTTGTTTGTGCGTCAGGGCAGGATATTGGGCAGTCGCAGTTTTTACCCGGCGGCCACGCTTGCAGAAACCCCGGCAGATATTCTCGCGGAGTTTATCCCCCAGTTTTATCTGGCAAGCGCCGGGCGTGAAATCCCGCGCGAAATCATTGTGAGCCAACCATTGGATGAGGTGGATGTAATCAGCGCGGCGTTGCAACAGTCAGCAGGGCGGCAGGTATTTATCAATCACCAGGTGCGACGTCATCGCACCCAATGGCTGCAAATGGCAACAACGGCCGCGCAGCAAAACCTGGTTGCCCATATCAATAATAAAAAGAGTTCGCTGGATAGGTTTGTTGCCTTGCAGGAGGCATTGGGATTGGATGAAACACCCCAGCGGATGGAATGTTTTGATATCAGCCACAGCAGCGGTGAATTAACCGTAGCCAGCTGTGTGGTGTTTGATACTAATGGTCCCCTCAAGTCAGATTATCGTCGTTTCAATATAGACGGCATTACACCCGGCGATGATTATGCCGCTATGGAGCAGGCGCTAACGCGGCGCTATACCCGCCTGCAAAATGGCGAAGGCAAGCTGCCGGACATTTTGTTAATTGACGGTGGCAAAGGGCAGCTCGGTAAGGCAATTGAGGTGCTAGGTGAACTAGGCGTGCAGGGCGTACAACTGATTGGTGTAGCCAAGGGAACAACCCGCAAAGCCGGATTTGAAACCCTGTTCGATGGTGAAACCGGCGACGAGATTGTCCTGCCGGGAGATTCCCCTGCGCTGCACTTGATCCAGCATATCCGCGACGAATCCCATCGCTTTGCTATTACCGGGCATAAGCAGCGTCGCGACAAAAAACGCAAAACATCGACCCTGGAAGACATTCCCGGCATAGGTGCAACGCGCCGTCGCGAATTGCTTCGTCACTTTGGTGGCCTGCATGAAATACAAAATGCCAGCATCAATGACCTTGCCCGCGTCAACGGCATCAGTCAAAAGCTGGCTGAGGAGATTCATGGGTTTTTCCATAGCGACTAGGGTGAGGTAAGAGGGGTAAAATCCTGCTTCACCCGTCTCACAGGATGTGAAATCTATGTTGCTGGTGTATTATCTCTGCCGGTTATATGACTTCAAGCGACACCCGAGACCTCTCTATGAATCTTGCCAACCAATTGACGTTGATGCGGATATTTATGATTCCGCTATTTGTGTTTGTCTTTTATCTCCCTTTTGGTTGGTCACATATTGTTACTGCAATCATCTTCAGTGTTGCAGCAATCACCGACTGGGCCGATGGTTACGTCGCGCGTAAATACAATCAAAGTACCCCTTTTGGTGCCTTCCTTGACCCGGTAGCAGACAAACTGATGGTGGCTATCGCCTTATTGCTATTGGTTACTTTGCATCATGATTCTGCCTGGTTTGTCGTTGCCGCTGCGGTGATTGTCGGGCGTGAAATAGTGATTTCTGCATTGCGTGAATGGATGGCCGAAGTAGGGCAGAGAGCCAGTGTGGCGGTATCCGGTATAGGCAAGGTAAAAACCACCCTGCAAATGACCGCGATTATAGTGCTGCTCATGAATGTGCCGCTACTCATGCCCTTGGGGTTTATCGCCTTGGCGGGCGCCGCGGCCCTGACCCTGTGGTCCATGGTGCTCTATCTGCGCGCTGCCTGGCCGTTTTTATTGCCCGCAAAGGATCAAAAATAACGGCTTTTTAAGCGACTTGAGTAGTATTTAAACAATCCGCAAAAAACCTTATAACCACCCGTATAAAAGACTAGGATTTTTAAAATGAGTCCGCTAGAATTGCGGCCTCTCAAAATGGCGCGATAGCAAAGCGGTTATGCGTCGGATTGCAAATCCGTTGAGCCCGGTTCGACTCCGGGTCGCGCCTCCATTTTTCTTTTACTTACCGAAGTAAAAGCACTCTGCCCGAGTGGTGAAATCGGTAGACACAACAGATTTAAAATCTGTCGATCTTTTGGTCGTGCCGGTTCAAGTCCGGCCTCGGGCACCATGTTTAATCCAGTAATATTCCTGAATACATAAAAACCGCCCTGACAGGTTCAGGGCGGTTTTTTTTGGTCTTTTATCTTTCAGCATCTACAACAATTTCATTACAGCTCAGCAGCAATCACCACGTTCAATGCAGATTGGCGTGGATTAGGTTGATACTTGCGTCAATTCACAAAACGGTTACTATCGAGCTTTCGCACGGCTTTCAGTGAATGATGTGCGAATCAAAAGCTACAACATCCAATAATACTTGGCGCGGCTCCGACCCTTTTTGCTCAAGGTGTGGCAGGGCTGGGTTGTCATGGAAAGAATATTATTTATGCAATCATTAAACTTCGAGCAGCTTCGACCTTACTGGCCTGATTTGGCTAGCCTTGGCGGTCATGCAGAAAAGTACGCGTTTGATGACCCGCAAAGTGCGCTCATCAAGTTACGCTGCTTTGCGGAATTGATGGTGGGTATTGTCTACCGCGAGTTTCGCTTGCCCAGTCAACCGACTGATAAATTTGTAGATCGCCTGCAAGCCGCTGTATTCACCGCTGCGGTTGATAAATCCATCCTCGATAAATTTCACGCGATTCGCAAAGTCGGCAATAGCGCCGCGCACGATGGCAAATTTGCCAAGGGCGATAGCCTGTGGTTGCTAAAAGAAGCACACATTCTCAGCTACTGGTTGTTACTATCCACCCAGCCGCGCGATCAAGTTGTGGTGCAGCCTTTTGTATCGCCCGCGCATCTCCAAGAAAAACCGAATCCCAAAAAAGCCGAAGAGCATCAAGCGCGCTTAGAGCAAGCCCTTGCAGAATTAGAAGCAGCAAAAGCGGCTGAAGAAGCGGCAGTGCGTGAAAATGCTAAATTAAAAATCCAGCTTACCGAGGCGGAGCAAGCTAAATTCCAGCACGCCAGTGCGGTCGCCAAAAACAGTTTGGAATTGAACGAGGCAGAAACCCGCCGCCGCATGATCGATACCGAATTGTATTCACGCGGTTGGGATGTTGATTTAGTGCACGGCAAAAATACCGCCGAAGTCACCCGCGAAGAAAAAGTGGACGGCCAGCCAACGGCTTCAGGTGTTGGTTACTGCGATTACGTTTTATGGGATGACAACGGCAAACCGCTCGCGGTGATCGAAGCCAAGCGCACCCGCGAAAATGTCGAAAAAGGTCGCCAGCAAGCCATTCTCTATGCGGATGCCCTGGAGAAAAAATTCGGTCAGCGCCCAGTGGTGTTCTACACCAATGGCTATGAGATTTATATTTGCGATGATGCCCAAGGCTATCAACCGCGCAAACTCTACAGCTATTACAGCAAAGAAAGTCTGCAATATTTAATTCGCCAGCGTAGCGAGAAAAAGCCCTTAGCCACTACGCCGATTCGCATCGACATTGCCGGGCGCGATTACCAAATCGAAACCATTACCCGCGTGTGCGAACGCTTTAGCCAGAACTACCGTAAAGCGCTGGTAGTGCAGGCAACCGGTACGGGTAAAACCCGCGTCTCCATCGGCCTGACCAAACGCATGATCGATGCCGGGTGGGCCAAGCGCGTATTGTTTTTATGCGACCGCAAAGAGCTGCGCAAACAAGCGGGCAAAGCCTACACCGAGTACCTTACCGAGCCGGCGTACATTGTGGGCAAAAGCAAAAAAGTTGATGTGACCAATGCGCGCATTTACGTTGCCACTTACCCCGGTATGATGGGCATTATGGAAGAGTTCGATCCCGGCTTTTTTGATTTGATTATTGCCGACGAATCCCATCGCTCCATCTACAACGTGTATGGCGATATTTTTAAATACTTCGATGCCTTGCAATTGGGTTTGACTGCCACACCGGTAGAAATGATTAGCCGCTCCACCAGCCAATTGTTCGGCTGCGAATACAAATTACCCACGGCGAATTATCCGCTGGAAAAAGCCGTGGAAGACAAAAACCTTGTGCCCTTTAAAGTTGTCAGCCACACCACGCAATTTTTGCGCGAAGGTATTCAAGCAAAATCCCTGAGCGACGAACAAATCGCCGCCCTGGAAGATCAGGGCTTAGACCCGAACGAATTGGATTTCGATGCAAAGGAAATCGATAAGGCGGTTTACAACAAAGACACCAACCGCGCGATTCTGCGCAATCTAATGGAAAACGGCCTGCGCATGGCCGATGGCCAAACACTCGGCAAATCCATGATTTTTGCACGCAATATTCAGCATGCAGAATTGCTGGCGCAACTTTTTGGTGAGATGTACCCCAATTACCTAAAAGAAACCCAAGGCAATTTCTGCCGCGTGATTCACTCCAAATACGAGCGCGCCGAAGAATTAATCGATGACTTCAAATTAAACGATGGCAGCAGCAAGCAAGTCACCATCGCCATTTCGGTGGATATGCTGGATACCGGTATCGATGTGCCAGAAGTGCTCAACTTGGTCTTTGCCAAGCCGGTGAAATCCAAAGTGAAGTTTTGGCAAATGGTAGGGCGGGGCACGCGCCTGTGTGAACATTTGTTTGGCAAAGATAAACACAAAACCAAATTTCTGATTTTTGATCACTGGGGAAACTTTGATTACTTCGCGGTAGAGCATGAGGAAGAAGAGCAGCGCCAGAGTAAATCCGTTGCGCAAAAATTATTTGAAGCGCGCGTTAATTTTGCGACCGATGCATTAGCGTTGGGCGACCTGCCCAAGTTTGAAAAAATGGTCATGCTCATCAAGCAAGATATAGATGCGCTGGATGACAATTGCATCGCCATTAAAGACAACTGGAAACTAAAACACGAGTTCGGCACCTTGGCTGTGCTCAATTCATTTGCGCCCGCTACACGCAAAGTGCTGTTAGACAATATCGCGCCCTTAATGCAGTGGCGCAATATTCAAGGGCAGGGTGATGCGCTGGCCTGGGATCAGGATGTGCTCGCCGTCCAACACGCCTGGCTGAACCACCCTGAATTGCAAGATCAAACCAAAGATCGTTTGCTCCACAAAGTCAAAACCTTGCAAATGCACCTCAACCAACTGCGCCCCAAGGCACCAATTGTCAATGCCATCCAGCAAGACAGTTATTGGGATCTCAAGAATTTTGATGAGCTGGAAAAAGCCCGCACCGAATTGCGCGGCGTTATTCATCTGCATAATCCTGGCGCTAAACCGCCAGCAGCGCCCATCACCATTTACGATATTCCAGAGCATGCCGATAAGTTCGAAATTAAAGAACTGAAAACCAATATCCGCACTGTGGATTATGAAATCTACCGGCAAGAAGTAGAGAAAACCCTGGAGCCGTTATTTAACCAAGACCCGGTTCTGCAAAAAATTCGCGCCGGTGAGCCAGTCACAGAGGAAGAGTTAAACCAGCTCAATGCCTTGGTGCATACGCAAAATGCGCGGGTGGATTTAAAACTCCTGAAAGAGTTCTACCCGGAATCCTCCCTAGGGGTAGATCAGCTCTTGCGCACCATTATCGGGTTGGATGAGCAAGCCATTCGCAAACGTTTTGAAATTTTTGTGCAGCAGCATCACATCAGCCTGAATGCGTTGCAGCAGCGCTTTTTGGAATTATTAAAAAGTGAAATCTGTCGCACCGGCCAGATGAGCATTAGCCGCTTGTATGAGCAGCCCTTTATTGCCCTGCACCAAGACGGTGTAGACGGTTTATTTAAAGAAGAACAAGCGCAACTGATTGCCAATTTTATCAGCGACTTCGCGTTAGAGCTTGGCAAAAAGCAAGCGCAAGTACAGCAACAAAATCCCCAAGTACCCAGTTCCTATTCGAACTGAGTTATTAACCCTAACACCTTATTGAGACACCTGATGATCACCGGTCAACTGAAAAACAAAATCGATAAACTTTGGGAAGAATTCTGGACGGGCGGCGTAGCCAACCCGCTAACGGTTATCGAGCAAATTACCTTTTTAATGTACGCGCGCCTGCTGGATATGAACGAAACCAGCGACGAGAAAAAAGCGCTGCGTACTAAAAAACCGTTCAAGCGTCGCTTTAATGATGAGCAGCAACATATTCGTTGGCAAAATTTAATTCATATCGAATCTGCCGATAAATTATTGGTGCTGGTGCGCGATGAACTATTTCCCTATTTCAAAAGCACCGCCGATGGCAACAGCTTGTTTGCCGAATTTATGAAAGATGCACAGCTGATGGTACAAAAGCCCTCACTGCTGATGAAAGCCATCACCATGGTGAATGAGTTGCCCTTGGACAAAGGCGATACCAAAGGTGATTTGTACGAATACTTGTTAAGTAAACTCACTACGGCAGGCATTAACGGCCAGTTTAGAACGCCGCGTCACATCATCCGCGCCATGGTGGAGCTAATGGACCCAAGTGCCGATGACCGCATTTGCGACCCCGCCTGCGGCACAGCCGGTTTTTTAAGTAATGCCTACGAATTTATTCTGCAAAAATACAGTTCGCCCGCAGGCACGATCACTGAAAAGGTGATTAATGAAAAAGGCGAGGAAGAAATTCAAACGCTGTATACCGGTGATTTGCTGGGCGATCAGCGCAGCCATGTGGATACCGATATGTTCCATGGCTTCGATTTTGACGCAACCATGTTGCGCATTGCCGCCATGAATTTGGTCATGCACGGTGTAGCGGAGCCGGATATTCACTATCAGGATACCCTCAGCCAACGCTTTGCCGAGCGTCACCCACAAGCGGCCAATGAAGGTTTCGATATCATCCTCGCCAACCCGCCGTTTAAAGGCAGTTTGGATGAAGAAGACGTAGCGCCAGAATTACTGCGTTTGGTAAAAACCAAAAAAACCGAATTGTTATTTGTCGGGTTAATTCTGCGCATGCTAAGAACCGGTGGCCGCGCCGCCGTGATCGTGCCAGACGGCGTACTCTTCGGCTCCAGCAAAGCCCACCAACAATTGCGTGAAGAACTGATCGAGCGTAACCAGTTAGAAGCCATCATCAGCTTGCCCTCGGGCGTATTCAAACCCTACGCCGGTGTCAGTACCGCGATTATGATTTTCACCAAAGGCGGTGAAACCGATCAAGTATGGTTTTACGATTTAGCGGCAGACGGCTACTCGCTAGACGACAAGCGTACACCCATTCAAGACAACGACCTGCCAGATTTAATTGCGCAATACGAAAAATACCGCAAAGCCCGCGAAGCAGGCAAAAGCACCAAAGCCTGGAGCGATAAAAAACAAAAAGCCTTCTTGGTGGATAAAGCCGCAATCGCCGAACAGAAATACGACCTCAGCATAAACCGCTACAAAGAAGTGGTTTACGAAGAGCAAAGCTACGCACCGCCAAAAGAAATTCTGAAAGAGCTTAAAAAGCTTGAGCAAGAAATCATGCAGGATTTGTATGAGTTGGAGGCGATGCTGTGAGTTGGCCTTTGGTGAAATTGGGAGATATTTTCGATATTACTTCCAGTAAACGAGTGCATGAAAAGGACTGGCGTAGTGAGGGTGTTCCTTTTTATCGAGCAAGAGAAGTTGCTGTTCTTTCGAGAGAAGGAATAGTCGATAACGAACTATTTATCGATGAATCCATGTATGAAGAATTTAAGCATAAATATGGCATTCCCAAAGAGGGCGATCTACTAGTTACCGCTGTTGGAACTTTGGGGAAAATATATGCAGTCAAAGCGCATGATCGCTTTTATTTTAAAGATGCAAGTGTTATCTGGCTGAGAAAGAAGTCTGAGGTCGATACTTCATATGTTTGGCACGCCTTAAATAGCGTCGAAGTGCAACGTTTCATACAAAACTCCAGTGGTGCAACAGTTGGTGCATACACAATTAGCAGGGCGAATGAAACTGAAATCCCTCTACCCCCATTAGAAGAACAAAAACGCATCGCCGCCATCCTCGACAAAGCCGATGCCATCCGCCGCAAACGCCAACAAGCCATAAAACTCGCCGACGATTTCCTTCGCTCCGTGTTTTTAGAAATGTTTGGTGATCCGGTGAGTAATTCTAAAGGATGGAATGAATATGTTTTGACAGATGTGGCTGATATCCGTTCAGGAGTAACTAAAGGGAAAATAATAGATTTAAATAGATCCGTTACACTCCCTTATTTGAGAGTAGCTAATGTTCAGGATGGGTATTTGGATCTGTCTGAAATTAAGAATATCGTAGTCTCAGAAAATGATGCTAAAAAATGCATTCTTAAAAAAGGCGACATCCTGCTTACGGAGGGAGGTGATCCCGACAAGTTAGGGCGTGGTTATGTGTGGAATGATGAAATCGAGAGATGTATCCATCAGAATCACATTTTTTCAGTGCGAATTAAAGTTTCTAATAAAAAAATTGTTTACCCTGAATTTTTAAGTGCTTTGATATCCTCTCAGCGAGGAAAACGTTATTTTCTCAAGGTGGGAAAACAGACTACTGGCATCGCTACAATAAATAAAACTGTTTTGGGCGAGTTCAGAATATTTATCCCGCCTATGGAATTGCAAGATAAATATATAAGAGTAAAAAATGCAATAAAACATCAGTCTGAGCTTTTCAGTAAGGGTGATTTAAATTTGTTTGCTTCCTTAAGTCAGCGATGTTTTTCCGGAGATATTTGAAATGCTTATAAAAAAATTAAAGTTAACCAATTTTAAAGGAATCAAATCAACAGTAACCATTCCTTTGGCTCCTATTACGTTGCTTTTTGGAGGTAACAGTTCTGGTAAAAGCACTATTTTGCAATCTTTTTTATACTTATATGAAATATTAATTAATAAAAATCTTGATCCGATAAAATCATTCAAGCAGGGTGCGAGTTGTTATTTAAATGGATTTGAAAACTTGGTCCATGGAAAAGACCTTGATAATGTGATTTCTATTGAGGTTGAGCTTGATACAACCGATGTTATCTTGCACTCCTACTTAAGTGATACAGAGGAATTGTATATATCGGATTCAATTGAATCATCCGATGGCTTTCAATTAAATGAGCCAAGTTTAGCTTCGATGAGCATAAAGTTAGATATTGCTGGCGGTTCTGATGGTGTTCCATATATAAAAAGAACTGAAATATTTTTGAATGGTGAATTGTTTGCAGCAATATCACGAGAAGATTTGAGCAAACAGATATGGTTGGTGCTAAATCCAGAGTGTATTGAAAAAATGAATGAATACTACGGTGACCCATCGATATCTCAAATAGTTGCTGATGGGGTCGGAGGTGACAGTTTCATATATTTAGATAAGCTCGATTCTGCGGTTCCCAATGCCGATTTTCGGCTTTCAATTAACAAGAATAGTTGGACTGACACCGGAAATTTTGGAAATAATCCATACATTGGCAAGTTAGTTTTGGAAGTGATATTGAGTCAAATAATTTGTGGGCCTTTTAAAGTTCTTATAAAAGAATTAACAAAATTGATACATATTGGTCCAGTCAGAGTTGTTCCGCCAATAGGGTATGCACCCAATAAAGAGCCAAACGATTGGTATTCGGGGCTTGCGGGATGGGATAAATTTGCTTTTTCAGATGATAATTTTAAGTTAAAAGTAAATGAATGCTTTGGGGAAAAAGGGCTTTTATCAAAATATCAATTTGCTTCTCATGGCTTTTATAATCATGTGAAAGTTATTGATAAGGTAATGGATATTGCTCATGAACCTATGGAGCTAGGTATTGGAGTTTCACAAATATTTCCTTTTATAGTTGCCGCCGCTGATAAAAGTTTCTCTTTTATTTCCGTGGAGCAACCCGAGCTACATATCCATCCTGGATGGCAGCTTATTATTGCAGATTTGATAATTAAATCAGTTAAGGAAAATCCCAATAGGCTTTTTTTAATCGAAACTCATAGCGAACATTTAATGCTTAGATTACTTAATCGAGTGCGAGAAAATGAAAACGATGGTGCTGACTTAAAAATTGATCCAGATATTATAAGTGTTGTTTGTGTTTATCCAGATGAAAATGGAAGACCGTATTATCAAAGGCAAAGAATTTTGCCTGATGGTGATTTTGAGTTAGATTGGCCTGAAGGATTTTTTGAAGAACGATATAAGGAGGTTTAATGATACGGGAATATGCTGTTAATCCAGAAGTTATATGTTCGAGTGTGGAAATCCTCCAGCGTTTTTTTTCTGATTTTGGTGCTGATAAAGGGCGAGTTATCGGCGCGATTCCTCATCAGTGGTATAGAGATATTGAGCGTCGAATCCAGTTATTGGGCTTGACTACGATCGCAAAAAGAAAGTGTTTTGACAATCTTAGAAGTTTTGAGAAGTCCTCGCTCGTTAAAAGAGATGGTAAACCTCTTGACGCCCATACTTGGGTAGAAAAGGCAAAATTACTTAATGGTCAGGAGATTTTTGAAGGGATACTAAGTGATCAAGTCTCAGTGGATGAAAAATTATACGACTACCGAAACATGTTAGAGAGCGTGCCTGCTGATTGGGATATTGAGCAAACCAAATCTGTTCAAAGGGATGCTTTACTAATTTCAAGCGCAATCGAAAAGTCATTAAGATTTTCTAATAGGCCTGTTCTATTTATAGATCCTTATTTTGATCCTCTACATGAAGACTCTAGAACGCCGATAATAAATTGTATTAGTTCAATTACCGCAGGACGGTTCGGCTTAAAAAAAATATTTATCCATACCTGCGAACAGCAAGATATCGATTATCGACGTAGGAAAATAAGAACGGATATTGAACGTGGTATGAATGAATGCGTGCAGCCCTTATTGCCACAAGGTTTTGAGGTCGAACTTTGGGTATGGCCCAATAATTACATTCATGACCGTTTTGTAATTACTAATCATGTTGGATATGCGTACGGTCATGGTTTAAGTGCAGCTCAATTCCAGGATGCAATTCAAGTAAATATAAATCGGATTTCCGAATCGGCGAGGCAGTTTGAGTATAGGCGTTTTTCTACAGCCGCTGGACGGCTTGGAGATGAAATTTTCATTGTTGGAGCATAAACCCTAGAAAATTTTATGTGAGTACAGCATGGAATTTGGAAGTGAATAAAGCTTTGAGTCAATTGTGGGTTGGAAGAGCCATAGGTGCCTTCCTACAGTTTTCAAAGCAGCCTCTGAGATTCCAATTTTTTTGATTCTGCACTGATTCATTAGAGTGAAGGCTTGGCTGAAAAGGTAAATGGCCAATGCCTTTAATAATTAACGAATGCCTATCAATTTGCCTCGCTCAATATGGCGGAGATACTTGACCTGTGAGTGATATAAAACTGTTTTCAATAAATGGCCAATCAGCTCAAGAGTTAGAGGCCAAAACAGCAGTATTAGAAAAGGATCTGCAACACCATATCGAGCGGCATATGGAGGTGTTGCTGGGTGTTCGTTTTCTGGCGACTGAATACAGCACCGGCAAAACTCATAAAGGGCGAATTGATTCATTAGGGTTGGACGAAAACAGTTGTCCGGTAATTGTGGAGTACAAGCGTCACACCAATGAAAATGTGATTAACCAAGGACTGTTTTATCTGGATTGGCTTTTGGATCACCAAGCTGAATTTAAGTGGTTGGTGATGGAAAGTTTGGGTAAAGAAACCGCTGAGGCTATCGAGTGGAATGGTACACGCTTGATTTGCATCGCTTCCGATTTCAATAAATACGACGAACACGCAGTGCAGCAAATCAATCGTAATATTGAGCTGATGCGCTACCGTTATTTTGGCGCTGACTTGTTGTTACTAGAGCTTGTGAATGCACAAACAGTTGCTCAAATAATTGGATCATCTAGTGATGAAAGCGGACGAAGAACGGCTGCTTCTGCCAGCAGAGACAAAACTCAAGGCGAGCGCTTAGCAGAAGCATCACCTGAATTAGTCGAATTGTTTCAAGCGGTTTGCAGCTACTCCGAACAACTGGGCGATGAAGTCCAGCGCAAAGAGCTAAAGCTCTATACCGTATTCAAACGTATCCGCAATTTTATGTCTGTGGTTGTTATGCCAGGAAAAAACGACCCCAAGCTATTGGTCTACCTAAAACTCCCCGGCGAATCTGCCAATGAGGATGGCTTCACTCGAAATGTTACCAATATAGGTCACTGGGGAACCGGCGACTTTGAAGTAATCATTCGCAACCAAAACGATTGGTTAAAAGCGAAAGATTTGATTTTGCAGAGTTATGAAGCGAGTTAATTTAATACCTCATAAAAATTTAATCACCTTATGGCCACAATTCTTCCCAATATAAATTCCAGCTCCACCAAAATGACCACCGGCGAACGCCGGTTTGGGCAGCGGTTGGAGAAATTTTTAGAGGATGATTACCTCTGCTGGTTTGATGTTCCGGTGGGGGATGCGCGGCGCTATCCAGATTTTATTATTTTGCATCCGGGCCGTGGCTTATTGTTTTTAGAAGTGAAGGATTGGAAGTTGCCGACCATCCAATCCATGAATCACCAAACCTTTACATTGCTGACGCCAAACGGCGTTATTAATCAGCCCAATCCTATTGAACAGGCGCGTCAGTGTGCTTATCAAGTGGTGAATAAATTAAAGCGCGATAAAGCCTTGGCGCAACCGGAAGGAAAACATAAAGGTGGGTTGGTGTGTCCTTATGGTTACGGTGTGGTATTCACCAATATTTCCCGTAAACAATTGCAGGCTGCATTAGGTGAGGATGGCGAATCGGTATTACCTGCACATTTGGTGATTTGTCAGGATGAAATTCTGGAAAAATGCGACTCGGAAGAATTTCAGCAGCGTTTATGGAGCATGTTTAATTATCAATTCCCGCAAAAATTAAGCCTGCCGCAAATTGATCGTATTCGCGCGCACTTGTTTCCTGAGATTCGCATTGGCGCAGGAACGATAGATTTATTTGCATCGCCAACGGATGACAGCATCAAGCCGGTTGATGTCCCCGATATTGTAAAAGTCATGGATATGCAGCAAGAACAGTTGGCGCGTAGCTTTGGAGAAGGGCATCGCGTTGTGCATGGGGTAGCTGGTTCCGGTAAAACATTGATTCTTGGTTTTCGCTGTTGGTATTTGGCACAAACCCAATCCAAACCTATTTTAGTACTGTGCTACAACATGTCCCTGGCGGCCAAGCTGCGTGTGTTTATTCGCGATAAAGGCATAGTAGAGCAGGTGCAGGTTTATCATTTTCATGATTGGTGCGGCCAGCAGTTGCGTAGCTACCATGTGGATACCATTAAAAGCGATGCGCCTGTGTGGGAGCGGCAGGTGTTGAGTGTGATTCAGGGGGTAGAGCAGGGGTTAATTCCGCGCGCGCAATATGGCGCGGTGTTGATTGACGAGGGGCACGATTTTGAAGCTGAATGGTTAACGCTCATCGTGCAGATGATCGACCCGGAAACGAATTCACTGCTTCTGCTTTATGACGACGCACAATCCATTTACAAAAAGAAAAATAGCTTGAGCTTTACGTTATCCAGTGTTGGCATTCAAGCGCGCGGTCGCACCAGCATTCTCAAATTAAATTACCGCAATACCCGTGAGATACTCCATTTTGCGTTTGATTTTGCTAAAGACTACTTGCAAGAAAAGGATGCCGACGAAGATTCGGTGCCGCTGGTTAAACCGGAAATGGCGGGTAAATCCGGTACTGTACCGGTGTTTCGGTTGTTGCCTAATCGCACACAGGAATTGGCATTTATTCGTGCTTGCTTACAGAAATGGCACGACGATGGTGTTGCCTGGTCTGATATGGTAGTTATTTATTGCCATCACCAGTTCGGTGAAGCCTTATTGCGCGAACTCAACCAATACGCTATTCCTGCTATTTGGATGGGCGACAAGAAAAACCGCCGTAACTACGACCCAGCGGAAAATAAAGTGTTATTAGTTACTCGCCAAAGCAGCAAAGGCTTGGAATTTCCTCGCGTAATAGTCGCAGGCTTAGGCAGCTTAAACGATGATGACGACACTAAGCCTGAAGAAGCGCGTTTGTTGTATGTTGCTATGACACGTGCGCAGGAATATTTGTTATTGACTGCCTCGAATAATAATCATTATACGCAGCAGTTTTCTGTAGGAAGTTAACATAAAAATAACGGACAAGCATGCAGGCTTGTCCGTTTCAAGAAATAGTAATTGGCTCGTGGGGCGGTTGATCAGATATATGCTATTTCGACAGATTGTTTAGATATTTCAAATACTTTCTAAAACACTTAGCAACTCAGGCAGCACATTATTCACAATAATAGGTTGTGCTTCTGCCGTTGGGTGAATACCATCGCGTTGCATTAATTCTGCGTTTCCACCAATGCCCTCCAGTAAAAATGGCACCAATGCAATATCATTTTTTGTAGCTAATTTAGGGTAAAGCTCTTTAAATTGATTACTGTAACGCGCTCCATAATTTGGGGGAATTTGCATGCCGGTGAGTAATACTTTTGCATTGTATTTTTTGCTGGCATCAATCATGGATTGTAAGTTTTTCTCAAGCAGTTTGAGTGGTTGGCCACGCAGTGCGTCATTGCCTCCCAATTCTAAAATAACTACATGTGGCTGATGTTCGTTCAGTAGTGCCGGTAGGCGAGTATTTCCACCTGAGCTTGTTTCGCCGCTCACGCTTGCGTTAATGATCTGTATATCTTTTTGCTTCGTTAATTCCTTCTCCAGCAAGCTGACCCAGCTTTTCTCTATGTCGATACCATAGCCTGCACTCAGGCTATCGCCCATGACCAGAATGGTTGTTTTTGGTTGGGCGTATGCATGACTGATGACAATTGTCAGGAGTAAAAACAGGTAAATCTTCAGTTTGTTCATGGTTATCAAAATCCTATGCCAATAGAATGGATGTATTGGTGTGTGAACTTACTTTTTGTCTGGGCTTGGTTGTCAGCCAGATGACTCATTGGATAAAGGTTACTTAATTATGTCTGTTGTTGCCATGGTTCAAGCAAATTCTGTTACCAAAGAAGTGAATACGCAGGAGGGTTCACTAAAGATCCTCCATCCTATTTCTATCACTGTGAATGCTGGCGAGTCTCTGGCAATAACGGGCGCATCGGGCTCTGGTAAGTCGACCTTGCTAGGCATTTTGGCTGGCTTGGATGTGCCTAGCAGCGGTGAAGTTATCCTGAATGGTCACAACCTTTCTTTGTTGGACGAGGAGGGGCGCGCAAAAGTTCGCGCAGGCAATGTGGGGTTTATTTTCCAGTCGTTTCAGTTGTTGCCGGGGTTGAGTGCGCATGAAAATGTGATGCTGCCTCTGGAGCTGCGTGGCGATAAGGCTGCGGACAGCAAGGCGCGCGAGTTTTTACAGCGTGTTGGTCTGGAGCAGCGCTTGCATCACTATCCACAACAATTGTCGGGTGGCGAGCAGCAGCGTGTTGCAATTGCGCGGGCGTTTGCCAGTGAGCCTAAGGTGCTGTTTGCCGATGAGCCTACGGGCAACCTTGATAGCGCAACGGGGGCGCGCATCATTGATTTGCTGTTTGAGTTAAATCGCGCTCAGGGAACAACATTGGTCTTTATCACCCATGAAGAGCGATTGGCGCAGTTATGCCAGCGCCGCATTGAATTGGCAGCGGGTGCATTGGTGTCCGGGCAGGAGTAAGTACGATGAAACTGGCAATTAATTTATTGCGACGTAACTGGCGTAGTGGCGAGTTAAAGCTGTTGGGCTTTTCTTTGATGTTGGCTGTTGCGGTGTTGAGCGGCATTGCTATTTTCACCGATAGGCTGGAAACAACTCTGGTTAGCGAAAGCAATAGTGTATTGGGTGCAGATTATATTGTGCGCGGTTCCAGTCCACAGGATGCAGCTTGGGCTATAGAGGCGGATAAGGCTGCTATAAAACACACGCAATCAGCGTTATTTTCATCCATGGTGTTTGCTGGCGATGAGATGCATTTGGCATCGGTAAAAGCGGTTGATCAAGGCTACCCATTGCGTGGTCACTTCGAGATTAGCAAGGTGCCTTTTGCGATGAATCCAGAAGACATTCAGGTTGTCACTGGCATTCCTGCACCCGGTGAAGCCTGGGTTGATTCACGCCTCTTGCCATTATTGAAAATCGAGTTGGGTGATAAGGTGGCGGTGGGTGAATACGAATTACGTATCACCCACGTGTTAATTAGAGAGCCTGATAGTGCCAATCCATTTAGTATGACCGGTGCCCGGTTGATTATGAATTTTTCCGATTTGGAAAAAACCCAAGTCGTGCAGCCAGGAAGTCGTGTGGATTATCAGTGGTTAATCGCCTCTGACGATAGCAGTCAGCTAAAAACCTTTGTTGATTACCTGAAGCCACAACTCAGTAAGCACCAACGACTGGTTGATATCAATTCCGCGCAAGAGCGAGTAGGGCGAACACTGGAGACTAGCAGGCAGTTTTTATTGTTGTCCGCGGTTATTGCCGTGTTGCTGGCAGGGGTTGCCATTGCAATAACCTCGCGTCAGTTTTCCGCGCGCCACACGGATCAAGTCGCTTTGATGAAAAGCCTGGGGGCGAGCGCGCAACGTATTCGTTCTCTCTATATATCCCAACTAGTGCTGCTTGGAATTATTGCTTCATTTATTGGCTTGTGTGCAGGCGAATTGCTGCAGCGTTCCGTTGCCGTCAGTTTGCAGCAGGCCTATCAAATCCGCTTGGGGAGTGCGACGTTTTACCCTTATGGGTTGAGTTTTTTTAGTGGCATTTTATGTTTGGTATTTTTTGCATTGCCAGCACTGTGGCATTTGCCAGCGGTTCCCCCGCTAAAAATTCTTCGCCGTGAATTAGCGGTTAATATGCCTCAGGTATGGCAACAGGGATTGCTTGCGTTATTGGCGGTGTTGACCTTGGTTATTTTATTTAGTCGGGATATAGAGCTGGCATTAAGTATCAGTGGTGCCTTGTTGGCTGTCATTCTTATCACTATTGCAGCGGCTTATGGTTTGTTGCTTCTGAGTAAAAAAATGGTGTTGCGCCTTGGTGGTTTCTGGCGCTTGGCATTTGCTAATTTGCAGCGCCAGCGCGGTCAAAGTCTGGTGCAGATTTTAGTGTTTTCTATTGCCATCATGTTGTTGTTCACTTTAACCATTGTACGGACATCCTTGATCGAAGAGTGGAAGGTACAAGTACCCGATGAGGCGCCTAATCATTTTCTGGTGAATATTCCCCCTGCTGAATTAAATAGTGTGCAAGCAATATTGGCAGAAAATCATGTGCGTCCGGAGCCGCTTTATCCGATGATGCGTGCCCGTTTAACCCATATCAACGGTGTGGAGACTACAGAAGAGCAGCGTTCTATTGCCAATGCCTTGCGGCGAGAATTAAATGTCACTTGGTCTGATAGCTTGGCGGAGGATAATAAAATCCTCACTGGCTTGTGGTGGGACAAATGGCAGCGCAGTCCAGCCAATTTGCCCGGCGTATCGGTGGAGGTAGAAACGGCTAAGGAAATTGGATTAAGCATTGGCGACAAATTGCAATTTTCATTTGGTGGTTTATTGCTTGATGCGGAGGTTGCCAGTTTCCGCAGTTTGGATTGGCGTAGCATGCGCCCTAATTTCTTTTTTATTTTTGAGCCAGGTTCGCTGGATTCCTATTCACCGACCTATATCACCAGTATTTATTTGCCAGCCGATCAAAAATTCGTCATCAATAAGTTGTTGTTAGATCACCCTACTATTTTGGTAATGGAGTTAGATCGGATTATTGGGCAGATTCGCAGTATTGTTAATCAGGTGAGCGATGGGGTTTTATTGGTGCTCTGGTTGACATTGATTGGTGGTTGTCTGGTGTTGCTGGCAGCAGTGATGGGCAGTATTGCCGCGCGCAAGCAGCAAGCAGGGCTATTGCGTGCGCTGGGTAGTCCGCGCCGGTTAATTGTGGGCAGTATTTGTGCTGAGTTTGCCATACTTGGGTTTTTGGCAGGACTAATCGCTATTATCGGCACTGAGATATTATTGATTAGCTTGCAAACATTTGTACTAAAGACGCCTATCCAACCTCACTATGTGTATTGGCTGATATCGCCTCTCAGTGGCGCTGTGTTTGTCTCCGCATTGGGTTATATGTGTTGTCGCCACACGGTCACCACTCCACCCGCGGTGGTACTACGCGAAGCCGCCTGATAATACGCGCACTATATCCGGATTCGGCAAGGCTCATTGTATAATGGCCTTGTCAATTCATCTCTGGATGCACCAGATTTGCCCTGTTAGCTACCTCACTACCTGCCCAGACATTCACTATGAAACCTGCACCGAAACTTGTGCCGCAAAGCCGTGTATTAGATAAAGGCATTTGGGGCATGAGTCGCCCCATGTTTATTGATCAAGCAGTGACCTATACCATCCCATTGGTTGATATGTACTTTCTGAGCCGAGTCTCCGACAACGCAGCAGCAGCTGTTGGGGCAATCACGCCATTAGTTTTTGTCGCCAATGCATTTTTGATCGTGAGCGCCTTTGCCGGTGCAAGTATCGCGAGTCAACGCATAGGCGCTAATGATTACCAGCGCGGCAATGCCACTATTGCCGCTTATGCGATTTTTGTCGTCATACTTGCGCTGATTGTTGCATTAGCCGTTAATCATGGTGGTCCTTGGGTTGCTTCGGCTATGTCGTTGAGTAGCGAGGTGGAGCAGCATGCGCGCACCTATTTGTCCATTATTGGCTGGATGGTAGCGCTCTGGGGTTGCCGTGTTATTTATCAAACTATTTTGAATATATACGGCGAGCCGCAATGGAACACCTATAGCAATATCATTCTATTCGTCGCCAATGTGATTGGCTGTTCCATCGCGGTTTATGGCTTTATGGGAATTCCTCCCATGGGTGTTAAAGGCGTTGCTGTAGCAAGTGTTATTGCTGCGGGTTGTAGTTTGTTGTTTGTTGCTCTTATTGTGCATGTGAAATTGCGAATTCACATTCCGCTTGGTGAGGGCTGGAAGCAGTTTGGTGTTCTTATTACGCCTGTACTGATGATTGCGGCTCCGTCCATACTTGAGCCTATGTCTTTTCAGGCATATATGATTGCACTCAACTGGATTGCGGCAGAGGTTGGTGATCTTGCATTAAAAGTAAAAGTGTATGCGTACAATACTTTTCTATTCTGTTTAATGATTTCGGTAGCCATTGGCATGGCGACAGAGGCAATCATTGCTCAACGCGTTGGCCGTAAAGAATTCGCGTTGGTCGATCAACAATTGAAGCAGAGTTTAACAATATCCTTGATCGGCACCAGTTTATTAGCCTTGTGTTGGCTGGTGTTTAATCAACCGATTTTGAAATTGTTTAGCAGTGATCCTGAGGTGATCGCTATCGGCTTTTGGGCATTTCTATTGAGTTTCCTGGCAGAGCCTTGGCGCACGGTTAACATCACCGTTGGTAGTGCGCTACGCTGTACGGGCGATGCCGCGTTTACATCAATTTCCAGCATTGGCGTCATTTGGCTATTCTCTGTCCCTTTTGCCTATGTACTGGCAATTCCCTTGGGGATGGGGCTATATGGTTTGTTAATAGCGGCTATATCTGATGAATTCGTACGCGCCTTGATAAAACGCTGGCGCTGGAGGCAGGGGAAATGGATGCATACAGGGGTTGCAGCGCGGGAGGCACGTTTGACGATTTCTGAATAACTTTCTCTCCTTGATAAATCATCGCCTCTGAGCAAATTGCCTGCATCTGAATATTGTGCTGTACCTGTAAAATGAACCGGTAGCGGATAGCCCACCGTAAATCTTCCGCGAAGTGTGAATAGAAGACTAGTTGTTGTCGAGTAATATCGGATAATATTCACACAATAATACATTCAGGATTGTTGCTTCTATCCTCTAGTGTTTTGGACCTGCACTTATCAATACCATTGAAATTGGATGTTCAAAATTTCCCTGAGATTTTCAAAATTATTCAGGAACATAATAATGCTTGCTGCTGTTGGCCAATCGCGATTTCGTTATGAAATTCTTGTTTTCTTTGCTGTGTTGCTCCTCGGCGCCTTGGTGCGATTTTATGCACTTGGATCTGTCCCTGCCGGATTAAACCAGGATGAAGCATCAATGGGTTACGATGCCTATGCATTATTGCATTATGGCGCGGATCGTAATGGAATGCATAATCCTGTGCAGATGATCGCCTGGGGTAGTGGGCAAAATGCGTTGCAAGCATACGCAACAATTCCCTTCATTGCGCTATTTGATTTAAGCGTATTCAGTATTCGTCTGGTTCCCGCATTATTTGGTGTGTTCTGCCTTGCGCTTTTTTATTGGGTAGCTAGAAGAATTGCCGGTCCCAAGCTGGCTGTGGTAGCGCTATTTATCCTAGCGATTAGCCCTTGGCATATTGTGTTGAGTCGGTGGGCACTTGAATCCAATTTTTTGCCCGGCACTATGTTGGTTGCAATGGCACTTTTGATTTTTGCGCAAGAGCGCCCTCGCTTGCTGTATTTATCCTTTGCATTTTTTGCTGTTTCACTTTATGCCTATTCCACTGCCTATGCATTTGTGCCAGTGTTTTTCCTGATGTACGGTATCTATGCCTTGTGGCATAGGATTTACAGCATCAAGGATTGGATAATAGCGTGCAGTGTTTTTGCCGTGGTTGCAGCACCGATAATGCTCTTTGTGATTGTTAATCTATTCAAGCTGGAAACTATTGATTTGAGATTATTCAGTGTGCCGCGTATGCCAGGCGAAGCGCGTTATACCCATATGACCTCTTTTTTTAGTAATGAATTCTGGGGTGAGCTGGCAAAGAATTTCCATCGTGTAATTGAAATCCTATTTATCCAGTTTAATGATCGGGAAACGCAAAGCAGCGTGAAAGATATTGGAACTGTTTATGCATTCAGCATCCCATTTTTGTTTATTGGGCTCATTTTGTTTTTTCGGGATCTTTGGAGAGAAAAACGAGCGTCCGCAAAAATGCCAATCCTGCTGTGGTTAATTGCTGCATTAGGTGTGGCAATATTAAGCTGGCCAGCAGTGCATCGCATGAACCTGGTTTTCTTTCCACTCATCCTGTTGATTGCTTACGGCGTACGCGCGGTTTGGTTAAAAAGCAATGTAATTTTTGCGGTGATTATGTTGGTTTATCTCGGGTTGTTTGTCCGTTTTGAGAAGGTTTACTTTACTGAATATGCTGAAGAGGTTGGCGCATTCTTTTTTGAATCTTACACGGATGCAGTGGGTTACGCGTATAAGCACGCTGATGTCTCGCACACATTGTATGTGAGTGACAACCTTAATCAACCCTACATTCATGTCCTTTTTGTTACCAAATACGATGTAAAGGATTATATTTCCACTGTTGATATACCTAATCGCAGCGATGCGTTCCAGATAGTTAAATCGTTTGGTCGCTTTGTATTTGGAGTGCAAACTCCGCAGGCCGCTGAGGGTAAAGTCATTGTTGCACGCAATGATGAAGCCCGGCGTTTCCCGCAGGAGCGATATATTGCTAAAGCCTTTAAAAATTACACTGCCTTATTTAATCGCGATTATTACGGTTTAAATGCGGATGGTGATCCGGTTTCCCAAAGTAATAAATTTGAATTGGTAAATCCTGCGGTTTCTAACGATCAAATCACTCTGATTAAACCGGAAGCGCTTGCCAGTGTTTCCAATGTGAGTTTTCAAGCTTTTTATTCACCGGATAAAGCAGGAAAGTTGCCATTTAATATTGCAGATAACAAGTTGGTAATTGACGCAGAGCAATTGCCTGAAGGCATTAATAAAATAATTGTTGTAAGTAAATTACTGAATAGCGAAGTTGATTCTACCCAGTTTTTCCTTGTCTTTAAGTCCAGTGAAAGTTTGTCCTTACTCGATCTGGAACGTTTACATGGAGCCCAGAGTTTTGGTGCACTTGAAAAGAATCGAGCTTATGAAGGCAGCGTGTTTACCCATGAGGAATTTGCAATACCCTGGGGTTTTGGGGCTCATGCAGATAGCAGTTATGCTTACGAGTTGCCGGTACCAATGGCGTCGCTGGAAATTACTGTGGCAATGTCGCAAGCCAGTGGTAATTGTGGTGATGGTGCTGTGTTTGAAATTTGGGGCAACGGCACCCCACTGGTTAATGCTGATCTTGCGCCCGCACAATCGCGCAAACTGTTGGTGGATTTGAAAGGCATTAATGCCCTGGAGTTTAAAACTTATATGAAGGAGTCACCGCATTGCGACCACACCAACTGGATCGCTCCTGTTTTTACCCTCGCTAAATAATTTTTCTCTACAAGTAAAAATAAAAATGTCCTCAGATGAGGGCATTTTTATTTTCCATTTATTTTCTTCTGCAGTCCCGGCGCTAGATTCCCAATATAAAGAAAAAATTGGATATGATGAAAATAATCGCTATCAGTAATCCAATATTCGCCAGACGTACTGCTCCGATGCGATGGAAATTGGTGATGCTGCTCGCATACAAAATGCAGTAGGGAATTAATATCGGCAGAATGTAACGGAAATCAATGTTTACCGGGAATGTCATTCTCATGTAAGTCACACCGGCAACTAACAACAGGCCGGTGAGTAATATCACTGTTTGCCGTTTAAATTCTTCTCGCTGCATATGATAGAGGCCAAATAAAATGTAGGTGCTCATAAGCACTGCTAACAAGCTGGAAATAACCGCGGCATTTTTTGCTAACATGCTGCTGTAACCAAACTCGCCGAATAATCCGGTTTTACCTTGGTAGTTCATGAAATACTGGCGGCCTTTTTCATCTTCCCATGGAGACGTAAACGGTTCGGTAATAAATGTTTTCATATCAAACCAGACAAAATTCTGCGCTGCATTACCAACGCGAAGTGCGGAAGAAACATTGTTGATGTTGTCAATATACAGTTGGTCGCGTTTGCCTTGCAGCTTTAACAATAGCCCTGGGCCTACTGTGATTGCCAGTGATAGCAATACTATCAAGCCGGGTACAATGGCCAGTTTTAAATAGTAAACCCATTCTCTGGATTTGATCATTTTGGCGAGGCCGATAACGCCAATAACCGCAATCAGTATTTCCCCGTTTGCTTTGGTCAGGGTAGTAAGTGCCGTTAATATACTGGCAATCAGCAGGTCGCGTTTGCCATCACTGCTAAACCAGCGTGCAATGTAGTAGGTGCCAGCAGCAAAAAGGAAATAGAGCAGCGGATCATTGCCGATGCGTACTGAGTGAATAACGCTTGATGGCCATAATACAAACATCGCACCGATTACGATGAATAAATGCTGCTCCGTGATTGCCCATGTTTTTGTCGCAGCACAGGAAGATAGGGCAGGCTCCGGTTTTTTATTTGCTGATAATAATTGTATAAATTTTGAATTCAGGTGTTTTCCATATTCCTTCGATCTTCTAACTGGTACGGAAGCAATTGTTGCTTGCAGTGGTACGGAAGAAGCAGGGGGGCTGTGGGTGATATTTAAAAATTGTTTAATCAATAACAAGCCAAAATATACAAATCCCATTGAATAGGCCAAGCATAACAACTGCTGGATACGTTGTGCCTCCTGATTGCTGATCGGCCCAAATGCTCGTGTTATTTTAAGTACGATGGCCCCGGTGTAGTAGTAAAGTGGAGGATGGAAGTAGGCACCATCGGTTGCCTTTTCCAGCGCAGGTGGCAGCCAATGTACTGCGAGGTATTCCGAGTATTCCAGATGTTCTTCTTGATCATGGGTACGGGTGTCGGGTGGGGTAATACTGAAATAAAATAAACGTATAAATAACGCTGCAATTAGCAAAATTTTAAATGCAAAGCTTAGTCTTGCCTTTAATATTAATAAGGATATTGTTAGCCCCATGAGGGCTATCATTAGTTTGTTTAAGTTTTCTGCATACAGTGATTTCAAGTTGATGCCCATCATTCCTCCTGTATCAGAAAAAATGATCTCGATCTTGTTCTCTCCATTTTTAAGGTGATCTTTCAGATCTAATATAAAACCATTTCTATAATCCCTGCGTCCTGATTCAGGTATATGGCTTATATCAACCAGATTGTTGTTAATTGATAGGCTAGAGATTTCATCGTCAGGAATAATCTGCAATTTTGTGCTGCTTATGCTATTTTTGTAAGCAATTCCTTCAAGCTTATAAATTCCACTTTCCTGTGATTGCTTGTGGACGGGGAAATCTATTTTAGATGTATTTCCTGACGGTGTAGTAATCGAAAAGTCACTATATTGCAGTTGAATTTTATTTATTAAAAAGGCAACAGTAATAATAGATATCCCTAAAAAAATCAGGGCGCTTAAAAAAAATACATTCGTTTTTTGCATGCTGATTTGCCTTTCCAAAATTTTAATATTTTTGTATTGAAGTTGTATGTTTTTTCAAAGTAATAGTCGTAAAGTTTGCTTTTTATTGTTTTTGCTTTAATGCTCTTCTAATCTTGATTTATTTACTATCTTTTGGGTATTGCCACTTTTGCTCTTTTTAGCATTTACTGGTTGTGTCTGCATGGTTGGGCTTTTGGCCTTGTTATTATTGGTTTGATGTAATAGCGAGCTAGAGCTGATGGTTACCGTTACTCCCTTGGCATTCCCCATGTTGCCTACTCTCTAAAATTTCATAGCTGATATTGTATCGTCTTCAGTAATAAGCTAAGGGTAAAAGTTATCATTCTTGATGATAGTGCGGCTATAGTTCTCTTGGGTTATTTATTCTTGTGGCTGGAGCTTGCTGTACTCAGCGTGACCTGTGGTATGTATTAGGGTTATTGGTGCTGTAAACTTTAGATGGAGTCAAGATTGGCTATATAATAAACAAGGAAGGCGGACAGTAAAAGAATTGCCTGCAGCATAAAATTATGTAAAATGACTCCTTTTTTATTGACAGGGAGTCTAAAACTCCCTTTCTTTATAGATAAATATTGCGAAAGGGAGATAGTATTGTGTTTTCTATTATAAAAAAAATAAGCCAAGTCCTTTGTTTGCTTGCCTTTATACCTGCCGCCCAAGCAAATAAGGTAACAGTAGAGAACTACGATATCTACATTGGTGATTTAAATAGCGATGGTGCAGCCGACTATTATTTTCATCAAAAACCTCTCGTTCTAATCCTTCATGGTGATATCGCTACACCAATATTGGTGCCGCAAACAGGGCATTTTGCCGTCTATCGCTCTGCGGATAGTTATAGTGATCCTCAATTAATTTCTTTGAGCGAAGCTGAAATTGCGCAGAAATTGGCATCAGCTGCTCTGCGTCCTGCATTGAACCCTGCCGATTTTACAGCCTGGTCATCCGGTGTTTCAGACGAGAATTTTGTGCTTTTACGGGGTGCCGACTCAGCTGCACCAGCCTTATTGCTTCAAACAATTGCCGGTAATGTTTTACCCAATAAGGTGCACGTCTATTCTACGATTAACTACCCCAATATTAGTAATCGCGCTGTCCCCTTGCGCATCGTGGATATTAATAATGATGGGCGTATGGATATCGTGTTGGGCTCTTATACATCAGATGTTGGTGAGACAGCTTATTTGGCTGATGCTACCCAAATCCCGAAAGAGTTTTTTGAAGTAACGCCAGCAACAACGAAACCAAGTGTTGGACTCAACTCGACTGATGGAATTTCCTACCATGTAGGAACGGTAGCTGGTGAGTTTCGTGTCGATGAGTCAGGATCAGCAACCTACAATATTCCCATTAATCTGCCTGCCGGGGTTGCAGGTGTTACACCACAAGTTTCACTGGGGTATTCCAGCGGAGCTGGTACAGGCGTTCTCGGTAAAGGCGGCTCCTTGAATGCCTTTTCAACCATCTCTCGTTGTAGAAAAACCTTGGTACACGACACTAAAACTGAAGCAATAACATGGACATCTGAGGATCGTTTTTGTCTTGATGGACAGCGCCTTATTTTGATCTCAGGGACCTATGGGAGCGCAAATAGTACCTATAAAACTGAGATGGATAGTTTTGTCACTGTTACAGTCGTGGGGGACGTTTTAGCAGGCTCAGGGTACTTTAAGTCAGTGAGTAAAGATGGCTCTACTAGCTTTTTTGGCAGAACTTCTAATTCAAAGTTTTTTAATGCTGCAGGGGGAGTGTCCAAAACTCTCACTTGGGCGCAAAGCCGTTTTCAAGACAATATTGGTAATGGCATTGACTATATCTATGAAGGCTCCTCTACTGATGGGCAGCGGCTAAAAACAATACAGTATGCCTACAGCGCGCCATCCCTCAATACTGCAGTGATACCACAGTCTGGTACTAGTAGTGCATCTGTTCATTTCGAATATGAGACTCGACCTGATCCATCCTTTTCTCTTGTGGCGGGTTACCGGTTTGATCAGACGCAAAGGTTGCGCAGAGTTATTGTGAAAAATCAAAACAGTGAGGTTCGTCGATATGTAATTGATTATATGTCTGCCACTACAAGTGATTCTCGCTATCAAAATAAAGTTAGTCGTATGGAGCGTATACGTGAATGTAGCGGCCAGTTTAACTGTTTGGTACCAACAACCTTTATGTGGGGCGGTGGTTCACATTTAAATATGGCATCACTTATTAATAATGTTAATTTGAATGATGCAAACGCCAATAAATATTTATTGAATTACTTTTTTGCTGATGTGACCGGTAATGGAAAGCAGGATTTAGTGTATTTAATGTTTGAATCAGGCAGTGCTACATCGGCAAGTGTCTCAGTTCGTATCAAATATGCTGATGAGGATGAGAGTGTTGCCCGGTCATCTGTTTTTTATCTGTATAACAAGAATATTGCCAATATCCGTTTGGCTAGTATTGATTACAATGCTGATGGTCGTCAGGATCTGGCGCTGTACGATGGCAGCAACTGGAAAATATATTTAGCAACCCCCCGCTCTAATAATAAATGGACTATTGATGCAAGCAGTACATTAATCGATGTGGGAATAACAACAGCTGATACTAGCTTCATTGATATTAATGGCGACGGCTTGGCCGATGCGGTAACAAAAGATTTTTATCGTTTACTGGTGAGAAACGCTGAATCGAACACATCTAATAAGGCATATTCCTTTGGCTCCTCTGTTAACTTCCTATGGGATGAAAGATCAACATTCCCTGGTATGGATGGTCCTATCGCTGTCAACATAGGCTGCGGTCAAAGTAGTTATAGTAAGCGGATTTCCCCCGGACGGGCCGCTGATTTTAATGGCGATGGGGTTGTTGATTTTATTGGTGAATATAGCCAGACGGCAACCTGTCATCCTCCATCAGCACCAGCTCCTCAGGTGCTTACAAAAACGCTCTCCTACGCGCTTGTTGTAATTAATGGGCAAATAAAAAATTATGGGAATATTAGCTTAAGTGGGACAGATATTACTCCCGTTGATATTAACGGCGATGGTTTATCTGACCTAGTATATCTCTCTGCTGGAAGTTATTACTACAGAATAAACAACGGGACTGGTTTTGATGATGCTGTGTTATGGGCCACTTTGCCTACCTACACATCTGGACCAAAAGCAACGCCGCAGTATCTTGATTTTAACGGCGACGGATTCGTTGATATTGTTTGGCATAACCGTAATGACGGGAAAATATACGCTCGCCTTTTTGGTGATACACAAGACGTCGTTATCAAGAGCAATGCAGGTACGGCGCAAAATGATGCGCACATGATCATGGATGTAACAGGGGATGGTTTATATGATCATTTACGGGTGACATCTACATCACTTAATACCTACAAAGGTGTGCTTTCTGTGACTGGCGCGCCCATTCCATGCCATTACTACTCCACGCCAGTAGGAATGCAATGTGTAGGCGGGAATCCCAATCCCTCTGTTCCTGTCCCCGACAATGAACAACATACAAATGTATACTCCATTGATACTGGCTTGGGTGCTGTTACCCGGATTAATTACGGCACGCTCTCCAATAGTGGTCGTTATACCACTACAGATGTAAATTTGTCCGTTACGACAGAAGTCAGGCCTACAGGTTGTCCTCAAGACAGAGGATATCCTTGCTCACCAACCTATACGACTGTGGTCACTGACTCCAGTGACTTCTATTCCAGGTTAAATGGTGGGTGGCAATTACCTGCTGGCAGTTCAACGTTAGTTGCCAATAACGCAAATAAAGGCGCTCCGGTTCTTGAGGTAAATGGGGCAATACAAGTGGTTACTGCGGTGGAAAGCAGTGCACCTGTTGCAGGCGCATTGCCAGGGAATGTCAATCAAAATGCCATGAGTAAGGTGGATTATTACTACGGCGAAGCAAAGATGCAGGCCTCAGGGCGAGGCTTCCTTGGTTTTGGGACCCTGAAAACTATAGATGCCCAAACCAACATCACAACATTATCAACATACCGGCAAGACTTCCCCTTTACTGGCAAACCATTGTCGACGGTTGTATTTAAGGATAGTGGTGCCAGTACCTCGCTTTTGAGTAGCGCTTCCAACAAATGGGCCTATAAAGAGTTTACGGGTGCTGACAATACAAAATACTATCAACCATATATCAGTGACGCAGAAGAAAAAACTTTTGATTATACAAATGCAGCGCTCTTGCAAACTATTGCCAGCAATAATCAGTACGATGATTTCGGTAATTTGATTGAATCGACAGTCGTTACATCTGGCCTGAAGGCGAATGGTACAACTGCCACAACATTAACGAGTAAAACCGTTAATAATTATGGCACTTCAAATGAATACAAAAGGTTTGGACGGCTAACTTCATCGACAGTTACTACGACACGTGATGGCACATCAGCAAGCAGGTCTTCAACATTTACCTATTACGGTGCATCAGATTCAAATGGCGCAGAGTATTTGCTGAAATCAGAGGCCGTAAATGTCACTGGCTTGGCAAGTACAACTACGACTTATGAATACGATGTCTTCGGAAATAAAACAAAAACAACAACGCAAGCTAGCGATACTCTTAAGACTAAATCTGTTGTTAACAATTTTGGTACAACAGGGCGCTACTTGGTTTCTACAACAAATGATTTGCAGCAATCATCACAAATTAATGCACGAGATATTTTTGGCAATGTTAAAAAAGCTACTGATATAAATCAGATTCAAAGCGAAACATTTTACGATGCCATGGGTAGCGAGTATCTGCGTAAGGACGATACCGGAGCATGGGCACGTACAGATGTAGCCTTCTGTAATACGACAACTTGTTCGTCGTTAGTCGGAGCTAAATATCGTGTTTATAAGCGAGTTGCCGGAGGGGGTAAAGCTTATGAATATTTTGATGCGCTCGGTCGTGTAATACGTTCAAGTAAGCTAGGGTTAGATGGTTGGGTTCACATAGATACCGAGTACGATAATCTAAGTCGGATCAAGCGTCAGTCAGTTCCTTTTAGTGGAGCTGCAGCGGAATACTGGACTGAAAATAGTTACGATCCTATGGGACGTTTGGTTTCCGTGGTTGCACCAGATGGCTCAAAAACGGATTTTGCATATGACGGTAATACCACAACCACCACTAATGCGCTTCTGCAAAAACGCAAAGAGACTCGCAATGGATTGGGACAACTGGAAAAAGTAGAGGATCACCTTGGTGGGGTTGTAGAGTATCAATACGATCTATTCGGTAATTTGACTCAGGCTCAAACAACAGCTGATGGCTCCAGTGTTGCCGTAAAAATCTGTTATGACGCGTTAGGGCGTAAGGTGGCAATGCATGACCCGGATAAGGGCGGCTTTAAAGGAAACGGAGGTTTAACCTGCGGTCAGGTCGTTGGTGTTTCTCCCAGAAAAGCAGGTTGGTGGTACTACAGCTACAACGCTTTTGGTGAGCTGGTTGAGCAGGTAGACCCTAAAGGCCAGAAAGTTAAAAATTATTATGATCAATTAGGTCGTATGACGGGGCGTATTGATTATTTGGCATCAGGGGCTATCGAAGGGCTATCACAATGGTTCTACGAGGGTGGTGTTGGTTCGCATAACCCTGGTATTAAAGGCGCACTCACTGCTGTTGTAATGAATACAGCAACCAACATAACTACAGTTCAAGCAGAGACCTTCATTAATAACGGGGCTGCAAGTTGTAATGAGAGCGCAGCGTCTTGCCATAAAACGTTGTACCATTTTGATATTTACAGTCGCCCATCGGAAACCACGGTTTATTTTCCGGGTAGTAATAAGCCCTACGTGTCTTCTGTGCAATATGACAATTTCGGCCGTCCATATCGTCAATATGATGCATTGGATAATCTTATACGTGACAGCAACGGTCGTGAGACTCCAAGCGGTATACAGACCCACTACAACACAAATGGGTATGCATTTAAGACAACAGATATAGCGACAGGTAGAGCATTAAGTACCACGCTCAAAACCAATGTTTTAGGTCAGGTTACCGAAGAGTTACGTGGTAACGGGTTGCGAAGTATTAGTACTTATGACATTAAAACCGGGTTGCTCACCAATCAAAAGACACTTAATGCGCTGAATTTGACTAACGTCCAAAATAATGTGTACGGGTGGGATACTGTAGGTAACCTGAGATATCGTCAAAACCTGAGTGGGAAAACCGCAACACCTGCTGCAGGCAACTCTTCAATGTCGAGCTATTCGCAGTCAGAAAGTTTTTGTTATGACGGATTGAACCGACTGATTAAAACCAATGCGGGTACAACTAGCACTTCTATGTGTGCATCACTGGCGCTATCTGCGCAGGATCTGCGTTACGACGGTCATGGCAACATCAAGTATAAAAAAGATGTCGGAGATTATAGTTATGACAGTGGAACTACAGCGGGTCCCCATGCCGTAACCTTGGCTGGAGGGAAAAGTTATGCCTATGATGCAAATGGAAATAATATATCAGGTGATGGAAGGGAGCTCGAATACACTAGCTATGACATGGTTAGCAAAATAACGAAGGGCTTTAATAGTACCGAGTTTAAATACGGCCCTGATCGTACCCGTTGGCAGCGTAATGATTTTCGTGGTTCGACAATTATTACGACTTATATTGGTAATGTAGAGAGGATTCAGGTTGCAACCAATGTAGTGGAATGGAAGCGTAATGTTGCTGGTGTTGTGTATAGCTATCGTACCGATAACAACAATCAGCTTTTGGCAAATGATGCTCGTTATATTTATACCGATCATTTGGGGTCCGTGGATCTTATTACTGATGCTGCCGGTGAGGTAGGCGGTCAGTACAGTAAAATCTCGCATGCCATGAGTTTCGATGCCTGGGGAGCAAGGCGAAACTTTACCCAATGGAATGACGCGAATTTTACATTTGCCTTATCGGCAGTTACGGTTCCAGGTTTTGAACCTATTACCCGTCGCGGTTATACCGGCCATGAAATGGTGGATGATATGGGTATCATTCACATGAATGGTCGCATCTACGATTCAAAATTAGGTCGGTTCTTACAGGCAGATCCGTTTATTCAAGCGGCGACTAATACGCAGAGTTTCAACCGCTATAGTTATTTATTAAATAACCCGTTAAATGCAACTGATCCGAGCGGGTATTTCCTGAAGAAGTTGTGGAATAAAATCCGGCCTTTTGTGGGCGCAATCGTTGGAGTGATATTGACTGTATATTGCCCTCCTTGTACCGCTAGTATTTGGGGGGCGATGGGGGCTGGTGCAGCAGCAGGCGCAGCAGGTGCTGCCGCAAATGGCGGTAATATTTTAAAAGGCGCATTCACTGGGGCGATAAGTGCAGCAGCTTTTTATGGGGTGGGCAGCGCTTTCCAGGGGGTTGAAGGTAGCGGTAACTTCTTGGGGAGTGGTCTCAAAGCAGGGGCTTTTGCAGGTAAAGTAATTGCACATGGAATGGTGGGTGGCGTTATGTCGGTGCTACAGGGTGGTAAGTTTGGTCATGGTTTTGCGTCCGCAGGTGTAACCCAAGCCTTTTCTGGTGCTATAGATGGTATTGGTGGCAATAAAATGAGTTCTGCATATTACGAAGGTGGTAATCGAGCTCTTAGAATTGCTGCAGCTGCGACAGTTGGCGGAACTACTTCTGTTATTACTGGTGGAAAGTTTGCGAATGGTGCAATTACGGGGGCATTTTCTAGGGCGTTTAATGATGAGGCGCATCATAGGAAATATGAGGAGCAGCAACGAGCAAGAATGGAAGCTTTTTATAAAAAACATCCGTCACCTAGTTTCTGGAAGGTGTTATCTGAAGAGGCTCCTGTTGTTTTGAAGGAGTGGGGGACGGAGTCTGGTCAAGTTGCTGGTGAAATGAGTAGGTTGTCGGGACATGCAGCTGGTGTAGCACTTATAGCTGGACAGCCTGAAATCGCGGGACCATTAGGGTTGTTTTCCTCCGTGACGGGCGCATTTTCTGTTGGTATGGGGCTGCTCTACGGTGATCCTTTAGCAGCAGTGGATAGTGCGGGGGGCTTGATGTTAGGAGAGGGCAATCGATTTGCAAGGGAGAATTTTGTAAAAATGTTGCCTGCACCGGCTAAGGCTCCAGTAAATATTTTTATGGTTTCTGCTGATGTGGGTATTCAGGAAATTTTGTATCAATCCGGAAAATAGTATGAATAAAGATATTGATTTTATAAATTATAAATACTCTTTTGTAAAAAATATGGCGCTATGGTATGCAGGGTTGAATATGTCTTTCATCGCTATCTTGCGTTTAAAATTAGATGTTTTTGTGGTCGTTGCTTTTGGCTTATTACTATTTGCCATGATAATTTCTGATTCTTTATATAATGAACTTTCCAAATCAAAATCTTTTAAGTTATTTTTGATTAGATTTTTTGTAATTGATCTTTTAATTAATTTAATTGCCTTTATATTTTTTAAGCCATTATTTATTTTTAAGTTAATTACAGTTGTATGGTTTATGGTTTTTACTCTTTCATATGAAATAAAAAAGGATGCGGCTATGTAGCGGTGTCAGCAGTCCCGATGATGATCTGATCTGTGATGGTTTTGGCAATACACCTACAAAAAAGGTGTGGGCGATTATCAATACGATCACATCAACGGCGGCGTCCACGCCGTCACCTCGGTGAACGGTGTTGCCTATCGCTACGATGGCAATGGCAATGCCATCAGTGGCGATAATCGTAATTTTTAATGTGCCGGTTACGACAGGCGAGCAAAGTCAACAAGAACGCCAAAATTATGCTGAGCTCAATTACTGCCCTGATTGTGCGTGCTTGCAGCGGATTGATAAAAATGGGGTTGTCATTACCAGCACAACGTATTTGGGAAGTGTCGAACGCATTGCCACCAATAACCTCACTGTTGTTGGAATGGAAACGTACAGTGGCCGATGCGGGTTACACCTATCGAACGGTTAATAATGTTCTGCAAGCTAACAGCGCGGATAAAAAATATCTCTACCTCGATCATTTGGGGGCGGTGGGCACCATAATGGGTGGTGTTTGAATGGTTTTGAATTAAGTGAAGTTTTTAAATTTACTGAGAGCTGTATGCCTGATTTTTACGTTAATATAGGGTGGTTGGGCGGGTGTGTGATTTAAGAGTTAATGATGTTGGCTTTCTTGTGTGTAGATTAGACAGTAATGCCAAGTGTTGCATAAAAATTGTGGTTTTTGATGCGATGTTTTTTGATGGATAAGCTTTCTTTAGTAAGAGTCCTGAAGGTGTTGTAAGAAAAGGAATATAAATAAATGAATAAATTTTTAAAAATAACTTTATTAGCGGCATCAGGTATGTTTTCCAGTATGACTTTGGCGTGCACGCAGAATAATAATTCTATTGGTATGGTTGGCTTGGATCACCCTTCCGGTACTGTATATGTGAGTGTGACATCTTCTTCTGGTCAATGTTCTTGCTCTACCATCAGGTTTACGTCTGCAAATACAGATACAAAAATGGTATTAAGCATTCTTCTCGCAGCAAAAATGGCGGAGAAAAAAGTAAGAATCGATTTTTTGGATATAAATAATTGTAATTCGGCTAATCGTGTATATGTTCAGTGATACTAAGTTTTTAAATTGTTATCTTAATATAAGGAGTGATCAAATGCTTTTAAGATTGATGTTACTTGTTACTTTGTGTGTTTCATCTTTATGTTCTGTTGCGGGGACTGGTACTGGCAAGATTCAGAATGTGAAAGTTATACCTGATTTGAAATTGTTGGCGGTTCGCATAACAAATTATACTGGTGCGCCTGCTTGCGCCACATGGCATCACCACCTTGTAATAAAGTTTAATAATGATGATGCTATAAATGCTTTGTATTCACTTTTGTTGTCAGCCAAAACATCGGGTCAAACTGTTCGAATTGTTGGGAGTGGCGCATGTGTTGCTGGCACTAGTGCGGAGCTAATAGTTGATGCCGATTTAATGTGATTTTTCGGTATTTTTTGAGTGTTACTTTCTCGGGTGATATAAATTTTTTAATTATGAGTTTATATCCCCTGAATTTTTGATAACTTCACTGATGTGAAATTTCGGCCTTCTTTTTACTTCTTCATAAATTTTTGACAGGTACTCACCAATCACCCCGAGACATAAAAGTTGCACGCTGCCAATAAACAACAAAGGCAAAAGTACTGAAGCCCAACCTGGGGTGGCATTGTCGGTAAAAAAGCGAATTATCAATACCCAGGCAATGAGTGAAAATGAGGCGAAACCTGAGAGCAATCCCAGAATGGTAATCATGCGTAGCGGTGCGGTGGAGAAAGCGGTAATGCCTTTCCATGCAAAGGAGAGCATTTTTTTCAATGGATATTTGCTTTCGCCTGCTTCGCGAGCCTGACGTTCGTACTCTACGACAGAAGAGGGATAACCAACTTCGCGTACTATGCCGCGTAAAAAAAGGTTGGACTCATCGTACTCTTTCAGTGACTCCAATGCGCGACGCGAAAGCAAGCGGAAGTCTGCGTGGTTGAAAACCAGATCCACGCCCATTTTTTTCATCAGGTGATAATAGCCTTCGGCGGTAAAACGCTTGAAAAATGTATCGGTATGGCGCGCTGAGCGTACGCCGTATACCACGTCATTTCCTTTGAGGTATTCGTCCACCATGGCTTCGATATTTTGTGGATCGTCTTGCAAGTCTGCATCTATGCTGACGGTAATATCTTCTGTTGTAGTGCAAAGTCCTGCATAGAGTGCATTTTGATGGCCTTTATTTCGCGATAGCTTTACAGCTACCAATGCGGGGTTATTGGCGGCTTCTGAGGAAAGGATTTGCCAGGTTTTATCTTTGCTGCCATCGTCGACCAAATAAATTTTTGAGGCTGTATTTATTTTCCCCCGGCTAATCATTCCATCGCGCAGTGATAGCATGGTTGTCAGGGTTTTGGGTAGCATTTCCTCTTCGTTGTAACAGGGGATGACAATTGCCAGCGATGGAATTTGTGTTGTCATGTTAGTGATTCCTGTAAATCCAGATTTTTTGAACCGCAAAGTTAATGAATACAGTGATGCCCGTCGCTATAAATTGTGCAGCCAGATAATTCTCCATCCAAGGAATAGGTAGGTAATTATCAAATAACCATAAAAAGGTGGCGAATATCAGGGTATTACATGACAGGCCAATTCCCACGGCGACAACAAAGCGAGGAAAGGCTTGTGCATGGCTGCGAGTACTTTTGAATGTGAAGCGGTAGTTTGCCCAATAGTTGAATAGCGAGGAAAGTAAATAACCTGCGGCAGATCCTGTCACCTCAGTTAATAGTTTCGTCTCAACAAAAATAATGAGCAGGAGAAACTGGAAAAGGCTGGAAATGCCTCCAATCCCAACAAATAAGGCAAAACGTTTCATTGTTATTTTAGTAAATTATATTTCTTAGGGTTAATGGGTTGTCGCTGTTAAAAAGCGCTCAAACCTTAACATATTTTTGCTCGGGAATGGATGAGAATTGTGTGACAACGCGCCGAAATCCTGCTGGTGATGGCACATTAAGATGGTGCTGATAGTTTATGCCCAGCGCAGCGCAGCGCCGGCGCGTTCGATGTAGATGTACTCAGGCTTGTTGGTCAGAGGATGACAGGCGTGGCGTAAGTGATGGTGATGCGCGGTAGAGCCCATATATTCCCAGCAGTGGCCATCATTCACACACAGAGGATCACCTTCATTGAGCTGGTAGCTGGCAAGGTCATCCCACATTCTTTGCCATTCGGCATGGTTAATATCAAGGTATTCCATAGCGATTTTCCGGGCAGCGGCAAGAGAAAATGGGGTCAAAAATTGTTCAATAATTGTGTCTTGTTAAATCTATTTGTCAATAAACATCATTAACATAGTGATTTAAAACAAAATTTCAATTTTATAACTGTCGACTACTTCTCTTATTATAGGTGCTTTCTTCTCTTTTTTGTCGCCTAAAGTTGCATTTTTAACGTAAAAGATTGGCTGTGAGGTCATTATTCAATGGAGTATATGGCTTCATCGAGCAACTAATTGATTAAACCTTTCCTTATCTGTAAGGTTTGCAGCATCAAAATGCGTTAATAGCGAGGTTGGATGAATGAATATCGGGCAGGCGGCGCAGGCTTGTGGTTTACCCAGTAAGACAATTCGATTCTACGAGGAACTTGGGTTAGTGGTGCCCGAGCGGCAGGCTACAAATGGCTATCGAATTTATTCCATGTCTGATATTGAAAAGCTGCGTTTTTTACAGCGTGCTCGTGCAGTTGGTTTTGGTCTTGATGAGTGTCGGCAACTATTGGCGTTTTATCAGGATGAGGCGCAGCGCGGGGTGGCGGCTCGTGAATGCTTGAGCGGGTATTTGCATCGTTTGGATCAGCAATTTATTGCGTTGAATTCAATGCGCTCCAGTTTGCAGTCGATGATTGATCAATGTGTGACTGATCAGGCAGCTATTGCAGCTCCGGCAGGTGCCGAAAGTTTGTCGTCACTCATGGCGTTTACGCTGATTGATTCAGGGCGCGGTTGATGTTTTTCCATGCTAAAAAGGCTATGATGCGCGCCGTTTAACAATTTGCGAAGGGGATATTATGAGCATCAAATCCGATAAGTGGATGCGCCGAATGGCAGAAGAGCACGGCATGATTGAGCCGTTTGAGCCGGGACAAATTCGCTACGATGCGGCTGGTCAGCGCATTATATCCTACGGTACTTCCAGCTATGGCTACGATGTTCGCTGTGCTGATGAATTCAAAATTTTTACCAATGTGCATTCCACAGTGGTGGACCCTAAAAACTTTGATGAAAAAAGTTTTGTCGATATTAAAAGCGATGTATGCATTATTCCTCCCAACTCGTTTGCCTTGGCAAGAACGGTGGAGTACTTCCGTATTCCTCGCAGTATTTTGACTGTGTGTTTAGGGAAGTCTACCTATGCGCGCTGCGGTATTATCGTAAACGTCACGCCCCTTGAGCCAGAATGGGAAGGGCATGTGACACTGGAGTTTTCCAATACGACACCGCTACCGGCGAAAATCTATGCCAATGAAGGTGTAGCGCAAATGCTGTTTTTTGAAACCGATGAGATTTGCGAGACCTCATACAAAGACCGTGGTGGTAAGTATCAGGGGCAGCGTGGTGTTACTTTGCCGCGCACCTAGTGGCTTCTATTGCTGGCGGTGCTGCTATGGGTGATGTAATCCAATTTAAAAAGCCAAGCCCTTTTGATAAACACAAAGGAAAAACTTTGTGTCGAAGTGGTTTTCATAAGTGGCAGGTCGTTAAAGAAAAACAGTTCGATGTGAAGCAGGGCAAGTTGGTGACAATCTATAAATGCACTCGCTGCGGCGAACAAAAAGTGGAGCTCAAATAAGCTTCGCGTAAACAAAAAGGCTCCGCAATGGAGCCTTTTTGTTGTGCGGGTCACCTTAGTGGTGATGTCCGCCTGCACCGTGGGCGTGGCCATGGTTCAGCTCTTCTTCTGTAGCTGCACGAATGTCAGTAATTTCTACGTCAAAGGTCAAATCCACGCCTGCTAATGGGTGATTGCCGTCAATAGTAACTTGATCGCCCTCTACGTGAGTCACAGTAACTACTTGCAGGCCTTGCTCTGTTTCGGCGTGGAATTCCATGCCTACTTCAATATTGTCAATGCCTGAAAACATAGTGGATGGCAGTTGTTGTACCAAGCTGTCATCGCGCAGGCCGTAGGCTTCTGCTGCTTTAACTGCCACATTCAGTTTGTCGCCAACTTTTTTTCCTTCCAGTGCGTCTTCCAGGCCTGGGATGATGTTGCCCGCGCCATGCAGGTAAGACAGGGGTTCTTGCCCTTCGGAGGAGTCGAGCACCTTGCCTGAGCCGTCGGTCAGGGTGTAGTGGAAGCTGGCAACACAATTTTCAGAGATATTCATAATGAACCTTTCAGGTTAAGTAAAAAAACGACACAGGGTATAGATTAAAATTGGGTGATGCTTTTTCCATCTACCACCGCTTTGTGGATATAGATGGTGTAGGTGTCGCCTTTTTCTTCTTGTTGCAGGCGAACCAGCAGGTAGTTCCAGTCTTTAGCCAGCCAGGCATAGGTTACGCGATCATTGTCTTCGCGGCTGCGTTTGATTTTAACGGTCTTTACCTTGCCCAGTGGGGTGTCCAGCATTTCTTCGCCCACTGTGGTGAATTTGTATTTCTTGAGATGGCCTCCATCGGCAATCTGGTATTCAAAGTCCTTGTGGCCGTTAAGCAGGTCTTGCTGCATCTGCAATTGGTAGCTCAGTTTGTCCTGCACCTTTTGCGCAATATCCATTTCCCAACTGGTTTTTTGTACATTGTTGGTAACGGTTTTGCCATTCCAGTCAAAGGTTAGTTCAGCATTACGGTCTTTACCCAGTCCACGGCGGGCATAGGTGTATTTCAGTGGGCTGATGGTTTGTTGTGCTTTATTCCATTGCATATGGCTTTGCTCGGTGATGCTGCCAATCATGGAATCCGCTTTGAATAATAAATGGTAGCTGCCGTCGTCGGCTTTTGTCAGGCGATTGGTGACGGTGATATTAAAGCCGTAGAGCTTGGCTCTGTATTCGTTGTCAAAGGTTTTTGGCGCTTCTGCTGCCCATGTGGATATTGATAGCAGGGCGCCAGCGGAAAGGAGAAGTGCACGGAGGCTAAACATAAGGAATCCTTTAAGGCTCATTTGCCTCAATTTGATAACCGCTAGCCGGCAAAAGTTCACCATTTAACAGGGCTTTACCTTCTTGCATGGCCAGATTGCCTAATGCAAACCATTTAACGGCTAATGGGTATATCACGTGTTCCTGGCGCTGAACTCGTTTTGCCAGCAAAGCCGCATCATCGCCAGCCAGCACGGGAACCTTTGCCTGGATAACGGCAGGGCCACCATCCAGCTCGGCGGTAACAAAGTGTACTGTGACGCCGTGGTGGCTTTCGCCTGCATCCAGTGCACGTTGGTGGGTGTGTAGCCCTTGGAATTTAGGCAGTAGCGACGGATGAATATTGAGCATTCTGCCCAGGTAGTGCTGGGTAAATTCCGGTGTCAGGATGCGCATAAAACCGGCGAGCACTACAAGCCCAGGTTCGTAGCTATCAATCAGCTGCATCAGTGCCACATCAAAGGCTTCGCGGTTGGTGAAGCCTTTATGATCCAGGGTTTGTGTGACAATTCCGGCGTTGTGCGCACGCGTCAAGCCAAATACATCGGGGCGATTGCTAATTACCGCAGCGATTTCTATTGGCAGTTCGCCGCTAGCGGCGCCATCAATCAAGGCTTGCAGGTTGCTGCCGCTACCGGAGATTAGAACAACAACGCGCAATGGTGTTTGGGTGGAGGTGGGCATGTAATCAAAGACCCTGCAGTTCCACTTGATGCTCATTTCCGTTGGCGGTTGCAATATGGCCAATCACAAATGCGTTTTCGCCTGCATTGCGCAAAATGGTCAGTGCATTGTCCTGTTCGCTGGCAGGAATGGCGATAACCATGCCCACACCACAGTTAAAGGTGCGGTACATTTCGCGCATATCAACATTGCCGCCGCGTTGTAACCATTGGAAAACTGGTGGGAACGTCCAGCTTTTGGTGTCGATAACGGCTTTGGTGCCTTCCGGTAACACCCGTGGAATATTCTCAGTCAGGCCGCCGCCGGTAATGTGCGCCATGGCATTGACCTGCGATTCCTTGATCAGCTTAAGTACGGATTTCACGTAGATGCGGGTTGGTTCCATCAGCGCGTCACCCAGCGGGCGACCGCCGCAATCCTGCGTTAAATCAGCCTTGGTGACTTCAATGATTTTGCGGATCAGTGAGTAGCCATTGGAGTGTGGGCCGCTGGAGGTGAGGGCGATCAGGGTATTGCCAACCTTGACCTTACTGCCGTCAATAATTTCGGATTTTTCTACCACGCCAGTACAGAAACCGGCCAGGTCGTAATCTTCACCTTCGTACATGCCTGGCATTTCTGCTGTTTCACCGCCAACCAATGAGCAGCCAGCCAGTTCGCAGCCATCGCCAATACCCGCTACAACGGAAGCTGCTACATCGACATTGAGTTTGCCGGTGGCGTAGTAGTCGAGGAAGAAGAGTGGTTCTGCACCGGTGACAACCAGATCGTTTACGCACATGGCCACCAGGTCGATACCGATGGTGTCATGCTTTTGCAGGTTCATGGCCAAGCGTAACTTGGTGCCTACGCCATCAGTACCTGACACCAGAATCGGTTGGCGATAACCCGCAGGAATCTCTACCAGCGAGGCAAACCCGCCCAAGCCAGCCATCACTTCCGGGCGACGGGTGCGTTTGGCAACACTTTTAATGCGTTCAACCAATGCATCACCGGCTTCAATATCAACGCCAGCGTCTTTATAGCTAAGGGATGGGGTAGGGGTTTGGTTTTGGCTCATAGGAAATGGCTCACAGCTCGTGCAGTTGGAGTGGTTTAAAAAAAGGCCGCCATTCTAACAGCTTATACCGAGGCGTGCAGTGCAAAGCGCGATTGCAGCGAAAGTTATTCTTGCCCGGCAATCCTGACGATTCTACGCTTGGGTGCAATTTCTTGAATCTGTGTCCAATTGCGCTTGCCGTTGGCTGGTTTAAGCCTGTTACAATGCGACCCCATCCCATTTATTGGCTGTGTTCAGGGGTTTATTTGGTGCGCCTTTTATCGATCCGTATCCTGTTATTGTCACTGTGTTCTGTGCTTGTGAGCCCTGTTTTAGCGGGGCAGCAGGTCGATATTTATCGCGCGCAGGCGCTGGTAAAGTCCCAAGCTGAAGCGGAGCGCAATGCGGCTGCGCGCGCTACTTTTGGTGAATTAATGGTGCGTGTTTCCGGGCAGCGCAATGCGCTCGATAATCCGGTGGTTCGCGCGGCCATGCCCAAAGCCCAGAATTATCTGTTTGGTTTCAGTTATAAATCCTCCAGCGAAAAACTGGTTGAAGGCTCGCGCAGTTTTACGGCGTTGGCACTGCAGTTGGATTATGAGCCGCAAGCTATTGCCCAGTTATTGCGCGATGCACAGTTGCCACTCTGGCCTGCCCAGCGTCCGACCTTGTTGGTTTGGTTAGTATTTAAAGATCAGCGCGGATTGCATCTGGTGCCAGAAGTTATTGATTTGCAGGCTATTCATGGTTTTGCTGCATTTCGTGGGTTACCTCTGGTATTTCCCAAGCTTGATGTCGAAGACAGTATTTCCCTCTCGGCTGATGACCTATGGGCGCTGGATCAGCAAAAAATCAAAGCAGCATCGGCTCGTTACAATGCTGATGCAATCCTTATTGGCCGTTATACCCCAAGTGCTATGGGGCCGATTCCTGCCGCCATCGTGGTAGATCCATTGGCTGTTGGCGAGTTTGACAGCTCTGATGTTGCCAGTAGTGCCGCATCCATAGCTTCGGCGGCTGCCAGTTCGGTGGATGATGGCAGTTTGATACCTGTACCAGTTGAGCCCGCCCAAGGTCCTTGGCAGGGTGATTGGGTGCTTTTACACGGCGATGTACAAGATGCATTCGCTGATGAGACGCCAGAAGTAAAAGGCTTGTTTAACAATGCGATTGATCGCGTAGCAGATTATTTTGCGAATCAGTACGCCATCATACCTACTAACCAGGGGCCGCAACAGATTGTGCTGCGTATTGGCAATATCACCAGCTTTGCTGCTTTCAAGCAGGTGCAGGCGTACTTGGAAGAGCTGGCATTAGTGCAGCGAATGGAGGTTGTCACTGTCAATGCCGAAGGTGTTGTGGTGCGCTTAACCACAGAGGCTGATGCTCGCCTGCTGACCAGTACCCTGGCGCTGGGGCGCCGTTTGATGCCGGTGCAGTCTGCGGCTGTTGACTCTGCCCTGACGCCATCTGCACCAACGCAAATAGCGGCGCTGCCGGAGGGGATAGATGCCGAGGCAATGGCGGATTTGGAGCGTGCCATGGAGAGTGAGCAAATGTCGGGCACTCCAGCCGCTGATGATGTCAACGCCACGACAAGCACAACTGCTGTGCTCACTCATGCGGGTACTTTGCAAGATCCACTGATTTACGTTTGGCAGAAGTAGTTATGGTTCATTTGCCGCAGCAATTGTCTTTGGGCGTCAACCTGAATGATGACGCCACCTTTGAAAACTTTTATGCACCAGCTGCAACCCACAATGCCATGGTGTTACAGGGGTTGCGTCAGCAAGTAGAGGGTAGTGGCGAGTCTTTTATCTATTTGTGGGGTGCGCCCGGCTGTGGTTTGACGCACTTGTTGCAGGCCGCCTGCCATGAGGCACAGCATCAAGGTTTGTCGGTACAGTATTTGCCCCTGCGTGATTTGGCCGGTTACGCGCCTGATGAGTTGTTTACCGGTTTGGATGCTGTGGATTTGGTCTGCCTGGATTGCTTGCCAGCGGTGGCTGGTCGCTCTGATTGGGAGCTGGCGATTTTCAACCTTTACAACCGACTTCGTGATCACGGCAAGCGTTTATTAGTAGCTGCGGAGCAGAGCCCGCGTGAATTGGCGCTGACCCTTGAGGATTTACGCTCGCGTTTGCAGTGGGGGTTGACCTATCAGGTGCACAGCCTGAGCGATGACGATAAACAACAAGCGCTGCAATTGCGCGCCCGTGCTCGTGGGTTGGAATTAAGCGATGATGTGGCGCAATACATTATCCAACGCTTACCGCGCGATACCAACGAACTGTTTTGGCAATTGCAGCGCCTTGATCATGCCTCGCTTGCCGAGCAACGTAAACTTACCATTCCTTTTGTAAAGAAAGTTCTAACTATTTGATCTCCTTACGGATCACTACCAGAATTCCTCCTCAATAGCTTTGATGTGTATTGACTATTAGGTCTTTTTGCCTTGGTCGCACTCAATGCTGTGTGCCCATAATAATGATCAGGTCTGAGTGCCTGATAGGTAATGGAGAGTTTCAATGGCATTTTTTACCCCAAGTCCCAAGGCGTTATGCGCTGTTGTTTTCGCAGCAGCGACGCTGGGTAGTGTTTCTCTGCTGAGTGGTTGCAGCAAGGGGGACAGCACTGCGTCTTCAGCCTCCGCATCAATAGCGGCCACCAGCAATTCGTCGCCCGCTGTTGCAGCCTTGGGCATCAGGTTGAATCAACTTGGGTTCCTGCCCGGTTCGGCCAAGTGGGCGTTAGTGCCTGCCGTAGCGGCAAGTCGCTTCAGTGTGATTGATGTTGCCAGTGGCGAAGAAGTCTATGGCGGTGACCTGATGCCTGCGGCCACATGGGAACCGGCAGAAGAGTCCGTACAGCGGGCCGATTTTTCGCAGTTAACGCGTGCAGGGGAATATCAATTGCGCGTCGCTGGTGTGGCGGATTCGCGCCCATTCAAAATCGCCGAGGATGCTTACGTTGCGTTGAATGCGGCTAGCATCAAGGCGTTTTATTTCAATCGCAATAGTGCGGAGCTGCTGGCAGAGCATGCCGGTATTTATGCGCGCCCATTGGGGCACCCGGACACCCATGTACTGGTACATGCTTCGGCAGCCAGTGCTGAGCGTCCCGAAGGCACGGTCATCGCCAGTCCCAAAGGGTGGTATGACGCTGGTGACTACAACAAATACATTGTGAACTCCGGTATTTCTACCTATTCGCTTCTGGCGGCCTATGAGCACTTTCCTGAGTTCTTTGTCGGGCAGAATCTGAACATTCCTGAAAGCGGTGATGCCATTCCTGACCTGCTCAATGAAGCCTTGTGGAATCTTGAATGGATGTTGACCATGCAGGACCCTCATGATGGTGGTGTCTATCACAAGCTCACCAATAAGCGGTTTGATGGTGTGGTGATGCCCCATGAGGCGACCAGTGAGCGCTATGTTGTACAAAAATCGACTGCAGCAGCGCTGGATTTTGCGGCAGTAATGGCAACTGCTAGCCGTGTGTTGGCAAAGTATGAGGAGCAGTTGCCGGGTATGTCTGCTCGAATGCTGGCGGCAGCAGAATCGGCATGGCAATGGGCGCAGGCAAATCCCGCGGTGATTTACCAGCAACCGGAGGACATCAAAACCGGTGAATATGGCGATCGCCAGTTGGACGACGAGTTCTTCTGGGCGGCGTCTGAGTTATACATCGCTACCCGCAATGACAGTTATTACGCAGCCTCCAAAGCAGCCAGTACCAGTGCAACCGTTCCCTCATGGGGCGATGTGCGCAGTTTAGGGTGGATTTCGCTGGCGCATCATCGCGCTCAGCTGAGTGAGGTGGCCGATCAGGAGTTGATTGTTGGTCGCATTGAAACTCTGGCGAAACAATTGCGATCTGTGTGGTCTGGCTCAGCCTATGGCGTGACTATGCAAACCGAGGATTTTATTTGGGGGAGCAACTCGGTAGCTTTGGGGCAGGGCATGATATTGCTACAGGCCTATCGTTTGAATGGTGAGCGCGATTATCTGGATGCTGCGCAGTCAGCGCTGGATTATGTGCTGGGGCGCAACGCAGTGGATACCGCATTTGTCACCGGATTTGGTCAGCAATCCACTCTACATCCACACCACCGTCCCTCAGGTGCAGATGGTATAGAAGCGCCCATTCCCGGTTTTATTGCAGGGGGCCCACAACCGCGCCAGCAGGATAAAGATGATTGCTCGGAGGCTTATCCCTCCGCTATTCCTGCCAAATCCTACCTCGATCACTATTGCAGTTATGCCAGCAACGAGATTGCGATTAACTGGAATGCGCCACTGGTTTATGTGTCAGCAGCGCTGCAAGTGCTGACCCAATAATTATTGATTAAATTGCATCGTTTTAGGCAGCTCCGCGATTAAGCGTTGCTGGCTAAAGGGGCAAATAAATTCCAGTCGATAGGCCAGGAGCTGTAAACCCACATTGGCTTTGGTGCCATAAACACGGTCGCCCACAATCGGGTGGCCGATGTTGGCAAGGTGGCGGCGAATCTGGTGTTTGCGGCCAGTCTCAATAGTGATATCCAGCAGCGTCTTATTGTGTTCAGTGCGGACTTTGTGAAGGTGAGTGATGGCCGATTTACCATCCAGTGCCTCGCTCAGTGTTAAGCCGCTTGATGGAATTTCACAATCTCCTGTTACCCAGGCTTGATAAGACTTGTGCATGTCGCGCGCCTGAAACAGCGTGGATAATTTGCCAGCGGCTTGGCTATCGTGTGCGAGCATTATTAATCCACTTGCGTCGCCATCCAAACGGTGCACTAAAAAGCACTCGCGTTGCGTGCGCCCTTGAGTAAATTGTCCATTCACTTCAACCCACCGTAAAATGCTACAGTGATCGCCCCATTGGGAGCCCTGCGAAAGCATACCCGGCGGCTTGAACCAAATACTGTAATTGCCCGCATCGTGAATCAGCGTGGCCGTTTCCGGTTTGCGCGCAAGCACTTGTTCGTCGTAAAAAAACTGAATGCGCGACCCCTTGTATAAAACCTTGGTTGCACGACGCAAACGCAGGGTTTTGCCCTTGAGTGTCCACCAAACAGCGCCTTTATTCATCGCATCTTTAATGCGCTGCTTGGACAACCCAGTACCCTCTGCCAATAAATCGAGCGCAGTTTGTTCGGCTTGAGTGACAGTAAATTCAAATTTTTGTGGTATTTCAAATGAAGTATCGGACATTGGTTAGCTTTGATAAGTGAGAAAAACGGTGGCAGAAAAGGCAACGATTTATAAAGCAACAATTACCTTGGCAGATATGGATCGCAGTGTATATGGCGATTATAACCTGACTGTCGCACTGCATCCGTCGGAGACGGTGGAGCGGATGATGGTGCGCATTCTAGCCTTTTGTTACTGCGCTGCGGAAAATTTAACCTTCACTAAAGGTCTCTCATCCATGGAAGAGCCCGATCTGTGGTTAAAGCACGATAACGGCACCATTTTGCAGTGGATTGAAGTGGGTCAACCGGCGCCTGATCGGCTGAAAAAAGCATCGAGCCAGGCGCAAGCGGTGCATGTATTTAGTTATGGTCGCGGCATGGATGTTTGGTGGAGAACCAACAGTGCCGCTATTCGTGCCTTGCCCAAAGTGACCATTCACCATTTTGCGGCAGATGAGTTACAACAACTTTGCGCCTTGGCTGACAAGACCATGAAATTAACGGTGACTATTACCGAAACTATTGCCTATGTGTCATCAGCTACCGAAAATGTCGCGCTGAGCCTGCGCGATATGCCTCAATGACAGATGGAAACCTATCAGGATTAACCGCCCCATGAATATGACGAGCACTACAATGAACAGCCCTTTGTTAACCACTGTCGACATCACGATCGACAACGCCCAGCAATACTTGATTGATGAGTCCTTCAATCGCCCGGTGGTGATTGATTTTTGGGCAGAGTGGTGTGGGCCGTGCAAAAATCTGATGCCGATTTTGGAAAAACTGGCTACTGAATACGCGGGCGCTTTTTTATTGGCCAAGGTGAATGCGGATGATCAGCAAATGATTTCATCGCAGTTTGGTGTGCGCAGTTTGCCCACTGTCATGGTGATGAAGGACGGTCAACCGGTTGATGGTTTTGCCGGTGCCTTGCCGGAAGTGCAGGTGCGCGATTTGCTTGCCAAATACTTGCCAAAACCTTGGGAGGCGCCGCTGCAACAAGCAAAGGATTTGATAGTGCAAGCACAATATAGTGAAGCCTTACCGCTGTTGCGTCAGGCTTATGAGCAATCCAATAATTTGGCAGCCATTGGTTTATTGATTGCCCAATGTCATTTGGAATTAAATCGTATTGATAATGCAGAAGCGATTTTGTCCACCATAAAAATGGTCGACCAGGACAGCTTTTATGAACAGTTAATAGCGCAGGTGGCGCTAAAAAAACAAGCGGCTAAAACACCGGAATTATCGGCACTTGAAGCTGCACATTCGGCGGCGCCGGAGGATTTGCAGGTGCGTTTGCAGTTGGCGTTGCAGTACCATCAAGAGGCAGAGCATCGCTTGGCACTGGAGCATTTGTTAGCGATTTTGCGTAAGGATCGCCAATTTGCGGAAGGCGAGGCGCGTCAGTCGTTTAATGCAATTCTCGCTTCGCTGGGGAAGGCAGATCCTCTGGCAATTGAGTTCCAGCGGAAATTATTTACCTTGCTTTACTAGGCTTTACCTGCAGTCAAATGGTTGTTATTACAAAAAGTGGGTACACTGGTACGGCTGTAAAAATACTGTAAACACGCCGCATGAGCTGTGCTAAACCTTGGTAGCAGTTGCGCTACTGCTAGAGGATTTTGATAGACAATGAGTAATCGCTATTCCCTGATCGCATGTGTTGCCATGGTCGTTTTGGCTATGGCCGGGTGCGGCAAAGGTAAAGAGGAAGCTAAAGACTTGCCTCACTTTTGCAAGCAGGATGGTTCCCGCCTGCTGATCAAACAGGGCAAGATGCGGTTGGAGATAATGCCCAAAATTGGTGGCCGCATTTCTTCACTTCAATATGCTGGCCACGAAATACTGGTGCCTATTGTCGATCTGGATAAAGTAACCGATTGGGGCACTGTGCTCTGGTCCAGCCCACAAACTGATTGGGGGTGGCCGCCTATTGATGTGCTGGATAACAAACCCTATCGCCTGAGCACTGAAGATGACAAAGTGGTGCTCACCAGTGAAATTGATGGCCGTACCGGTTATCAATTCACCAAAACCTACCGTCCCGATGGTGAAGATCGTATCGCCATTGATTACCGCATCACCAATCGCAGTAATGAACGCAAAAATGTAGCGCCGCTGGAAGTAACGCGCTTACCCTCATCGGGCAGTTTATTTTTCCCCAGTGGTGAAGGTGAGGTGTCCAACGGGTTGTTTTATCCGTTAGACGTGCAGATGATTGATGAGCTCACCTGGTTTGATTACGACAAGAAAAAAATTCGTACTGATCATCATAAAATGATGCAGGACGGCAAAGAGGGCTGGATGGCCTATGTCGACAAAGGTTACTTGTTGGTAAAAGAATTCAACGACAGTCCTGCAGGTACTACTGCCAAAGGCGAAAACGAAATAGAAATCTTTGCCCATGTTGATCATGTGTTTATCGAAATGAAACAGCAGGCGTCACTGGTGGCATTGGAGCCGGGGCAGTATTTGGATTGGACTGTCATTTGGCATGTAAAAAAGCTGCCGGATGATCTCGTACAAAACCCGACACCCCAAGCGCTGGCGACATATGTGCGCAGTCTGTTGTAAGTGCATAGATGATTGATGCCCATAAAAAACGCCGCAGTGATGCGGCGTTTTTTATGGAGCATTGAAAAAATCAGCGGCGATTTTTGCGTGTTTTCAAACGGCGAATGCGGTCGGCTTCTTCCTTTTCGATTTTCTTGCGCTCGTCCTCTTCTTTGGCGCGCAATACTTCCTCTTGTGTCATTTCCGGGGTTTCCCAGCTGATTGGCCCGAGTAAACCGGCGCGCAGTTCGGTAATTAAAATCGATGCAACTTTTTGAATTTCTACACCGCCACCTTTGCGTGTGCAGCCGCGTTTTACACCAATGGCATCCAATAATTCCAGATCCGTCTCCGGCAATTCGTTCAAGCCGTAACGGGTTTTGAGGGCGTCCGGGTAGGCCTTGAGTAAATACTCGGCGGCGTAGAGGGCGATATCGGCGTAATCAAACACAGTGTCTTTAATGGCGCCGGTAATCGCCAGGCGATAGCCGCAGGACGGTGGTGATAATTTGGGCCATAAAAAACCCGGTGTGTCGGTCAGGAGAATACCGTGTTCCAATTTAATTTTTTGCTGGGCCTTGGTCACGCCAGCCTCGTTGCCGGTTTTGGCAATAACACGACCAGCCAAGGTATTGATGATGGTGGATTTGCCCACGTTGGGGATGCCCATAATCATCACCCGCGCCGGGCGCACTTCGCGCTGGCGTTCGCTCACCAGTGAAGTGCACAGGTTTAGCAAGTTGCGAATTTGATCGGGGCGCTGTTGGCTCACGGGTAGGGCTTTTACGCCTTTTTCCTGCTCCATTTTATCTACCCAGAGTGCAGTAATTGCCGGGTCGGCCAAATCGGCTTTGTTGAGCAGTTTGATGAGTGGAGTGTCGCCACGCAAACTGGGAACCAATGGGTTTTCGCTGGAAAAAGGGATGCGTGCGTCGATGACTTCTATCACCACATCCACATGAGGCATGACTTCCGCAATTTCTTTGCGGGCCTTGTGCATGTGGCCGGGGAACCAATTAATTGTTGACATGAATTACTCGGGTATCGGAAGAGGGTAGGTGCTTAGGCAAAACTGTCGAGCGGTTCATCGCGATTAAAATGATGCAGCAGCAAGCATTCATCATCGGTTTCGCCTTCGCATATCACAATAGAAACGGGGGCAATGTAAGGCGCGTAAGTATGATCCAGATAAAGCGCGTGTTGCAGTTCTTGCCAGAGCTGTGCGGGGAACTCGGTGAAAAAGTTGAAGCTTAAAAAGAGCTTTCCTTTTTCTTCAATCGCATCCACTTCGGGGGAGCGAATGGGGCGAACACGTTCCAAAAAAGCAGTGCGATCAAAGTCGCGTGCATGTTTGGGAGAAATTTGAATGCTAATGCATTGCATGGAGACGATCCTCAACGGCTAGTTGCATGATTATACAGAAAGCGCTGCCAGCGCGGCGGAAATCGCAGCGACCCCATATGGCACGTAACCGGTTTCAGCTATGATGTATGCCCGTCATTGATCATTCGGTAGTTGTTGTGTCTTCTCCCTTATTTCGTCCTGCGGCATTGGGTATTTACCTGTTGTTTTTTTGCGCGGGTATTGTCGGTGCCTTGGTATTGCCAACCTTCAGTCTTTTTCTGGCGAAAGAGATCGGTGTTCGCCCTTTATTGGTCGGCCTGGTTTTCGCGGGCATTGCGCTGGCGAGTATTGGGTACAACCACTGGATTGGTCACTGGTCCGACAAGCTTACCGACCGCCGCCCATTGGTGGCTATTTTTTGTGTGTTGGGTGCCATTGCCTGCGTGATTTTTGCCTTGTCCCGTCACTATTGGCTGGTGGCTAGCATTGCGGTTGTTGTCTTCAGTTTATCCATGGTGTCGTTTTCGCAAATCATGGCCTATAGCCTGGATTATGCCGAGGCAGAAATTCCTCCCGACCGCATTCCGCTGTTTAATGCCATCATGCGCGCGCAAATTGCATTTGCCTGGGTAGCTGGTCCACCCGTTGGATTTTTATTGGCTACCTATTACAGCTTTAGCTTGAGTTACTCCGTTGCCGCAGGGTTGTATGTGTTGGTGGCCATGGCCAGTTTCAAACTCTTGCCGCGCCTGCCGGGCAAGGCGCGCCAGAGTGACCACAGCAATACGCCTGTGTCACTGCCTCCTTTAGTGCCCGCTGTCAGGCAGTCGCTGTGGTTTTGCGCACTTGCTTTCTCGCTGATGTGGGGCGTGAATAATGCCTACCTGATTAGCCTGCCGATTCATCTCAAGGATAATTTGCACATAGATGCCCAATGGATGGGATGGATCATGGGTACTACCGCCGCACTTGAGGTGCCCTTCATGTTGCTGGCAGGGCACTATGCCAGCCGTTTTCGGCTGGTTAATTTAATCCGCTGTGCTGGTGTTGCAGCCTTGTGTTTGTATTTGGGTGTTTATGTGGCGACCACCTTGTGGCACCTGTTTGTGCTGCAAATTTTCAATGCCATTTTTATTGGATTGCTGGCGGGCGTCGGCGTTTCTGTGATCCAGGCGTTAATGCCTGGTCGTTCTGGTGGTGCATCGGCGCTTTATACCAACACTACGCATATCGGCAATTTATTCAGCAGTTTGCTAGTTGGCGTGGTGGCTGATTATTTTGGGTATCACCAAATATTTATTGTAAATGTAGCCTTGGTGATAGTAGCCATTTGGGCTTTTGGTAAGGTGCGGTCAGCGCGCGAGTTGGCTTTACCTCACCAATAACCTGCGCGATGGAGGAGTGGGTATTACACCTCCTCCTCATTTAATAATTTTTCCAGGTCTTCCACGCTCATCGCAAAAAGGCGATGGCGTAATTCCGCTTCTATTTGCGGCATCAAACCCTTAATGACCTCATCCACCAATGCCTGCCGCGGCTTGTTAATTTTGTTAGCGATGTTTTTAGTGGCATTGACAATTTTTTTGGCTGTTTCGTATTCAAACAGCGGCGGTGGATTGTTGCCGTGCAAGCGTTCGCGAATATGCTGTGGCAAAAATGGATTTTCCCCGCTGGCTTTGGCGAGCGGGCGCGGTGCATGGGTTTCCATTGCTGCACCAAAGGATGGCTTATGACTGCTCAGGTGCGATGCAAATCCTGGTTTTTTATCGAGTATTGCGTGTGAGGGTGTTGTCAGGTCGTCTTCAAACAGTGAAGTTTGCCCCTGTAGCACAGCAGGATTATGGTGAGTCAGAGGCTGTTCCGCCGCCGCGTATGGTGAGTGATTAACTATTCCCACAAGGGGTTCCGTAATCCCCTCATCAACGTGATGGCTGTCGTCAAGGGTTTGCAATATAGGGATGTCGTCATCCTCCAGCAGAAGTCCTTTAATCGACTCCAGTTCTTGTAAAATCTCGGCTTTGGTTTTATTGGTGTTGGCCATGATATTGGTTTACCTGATGCTCGGTGCAGGGCAAATAAGGTTGTGATTATAATTTTCGGGTTTCGATTGGATAACCGCGCTGTTTATAAAAGCCAAAGCGCTCGCGGCTGGTTTGCAAGCTCCGAGGCTCCTGAATCACCACCTCACTCAACCGCTCAAAGCGGCTGAAGTAGGGCGGAATCGTTTTACTCAAGTTAAGCAATAAACCTTGATGATCTCCCGCTTCACTGCTGAAAGTGATTTCAACGGGCGCTGGCTTACCGGCGTTTATCAGTTGATGAGGCACAAAGCTCTCTGGCTTAAAGGTCCAGAGTAGGTCATCGAACTGGCGCGCTTCAGTTTCATCATCCATTACCACCAGCGTGCGCATACCCATACGGTGTACCTTGTCGATCAGACGACAAGCAAACAACCAGCGGGCTTCGCTGGTTGCGTCGGGGAGCACATAAAAATCGATCTGGGTCATTGGCTTAGGCTTGTTTTTCTGCTGTTTGATTTAGCAAGAACTGCACCAGCAGTGGAACCGGGCGGCCAGTGGCGCCTTTGGCTCCGCCAGAGCGCCAGGCAGTACCGGCAATATCCAGATGCGCCCAGTCAAACTTTCTGGCAAAGCGCGACAGGAAACAGGCCGCTGTAACACTGCCGGCTTCGCGGCCACCAATGTTTGCCATGTCGGCAAAGTTGCTATCCAGCTGTTTTTGATACTCATCCCACAGTGGCATATGCCAAGCGCGGTCAGCCGCTTCTTCACCGGCAGCGAGCAGTGATTTTGCCAATGCGTCGCTGTTGCTGAACAGTCCAGTGGCATGGTTGCCCAAGGCGATTACACAGGCGCCGGTCAGGGTTGCAATATCGACCACCGCTTTGGGTTTAAAGCGTTCGGTATAAGTGAGTGCATCGCACAGCACCAGGCGGCCTTCGGCATCGGTATTCAGAATTTCAATGGTTTGGCCAGACATAGATGTGACTATGTCGCCAGGTTTGGTAGCGCTACCGCTTGGCATGTTTTCAGTGGCCGCAATAACACCTACCACATTGATGGGCAGCTCCAGTTCAACGAGAGTCTGGAATGTTCCCAGCACACTGGCAGCGCCGCACATATCGTATTTCATTTCGTCCATAGCCGCGCCGGGCTTGAGGCTGATGCCGCCAGTATCAAAGGTGATGCCTTTACCTACTAGCGCGACAGGGGCGTGTTTCTTGGTGGCCCCTTTGTATTCGAGCACAATTAATTTGGCTGGCTGGTCGCTGCCTGCCGCAACGGAGAGGAATGAACCCATACCCAACTCTTTGAGCTGCTTTTCTTCCAGAATATTCACGCTGAGTTTGGTGTGGCTGCGACCAAGGCGTTTGGCTTCATTAGCCAGGTAGGTTGGGGTGCAGATATTCCCCGGCAAATCCCCCAGCTCGCGGGCCAGGTTCACGCCCTTGGCAATTGCTTGGCCCAATGCCAAGCCTTTAGTGACGGAATCGCTGTTGGCTTTGGTGGCAGCAAACGTAACTTTCTTTAACTGCAGGCTGACTTCTGCGGGCTTGCTTTTGAGTTTGTCGGCGCGGTAATCGAGTTGGCTCAAATGCTCTGCCAATTGACGAGCCTGCCATTCGGTAGATTGATTGCTGACAGCAACATCGGCCAGTGCCAGTGTTAAATCGGTGCAGGTCGTTGCGCGCAAAGCATCGCTGATTTTTTGTACGGCTTTACGATAGCTGTCGGCACCGATACTGCCTTCTTTGGTGGTACCCAATCCCAAAACCAGCAGTCTTGCAGCGGCAATACCCTGAGGATTTAGCAACAGTAAATGTTGTCCGGCTTTGCCTTGAAAATTCTCGCGCTTGAGTATGGTTTCCAGTTGTTGCGCATCGGCGGCATTAATCGCACTGCCAGCGGCACTGAGCTTCAGGCCTTCATAGCAACCCACCACAAGGCAATCGGTTGTGTGTTTGAGTGGGTCAATCACTTTGCTGGAAAAGTGAATTAGGGTGTTTTTTGAGCTTGGCTTGCTCTTTTTTTCATCAGTCTTTCGAGTGTTTTTGGTGTTGCTCTGAGAGGTGCTTTTGGCGGAAGTCATAGGGTGTCCTTATGGGGCTAAGACAATTAATAATTCGCTCAAGACAAAACGGGCGCTGTGCGTGATAATGCCACAGTTTTTAGCGCTTATGGCGGCAAAATTCGGTCTGCGCCGGAACCTTGTTGTTTGGTGCGGGTCACTAGCCATTCAGGCTCACTGAACGCGCCATGCTTACTAACAGGATTAGCATTTTGATTATTTTTCGTTACCTTTCGCGTGATTTATTGGTCACTGCCCTTGCCGTTAGTGCGGTACTGCTAACGATTTTCCTCTCCGGTAAATTCAGCGATTATCTCGACGATGCCGCCCAAGGCAAACTGGCGGTTGATGTGCTGTTCACCATTATCGCCTATCGCATGCCTAACTTGCTGGAGCTGATTTTACCGCTGGGGTTTTATCTCTCGATTTTGCTGGCTTACGGGCGCATGTATATCGAAAGTGAGATGGTGGTGTTGTCAGCAACAGGCATGAGCCAGTGGCAATTGGTGCGCATGACCATGGTGCCTGCAATCATCGTAGCGGCAATTGTCGCCTTGTTCAGTTTTTGGCTCAGCCCCCTGGGTGCGCAGTTAACCCAGCAAACACTGGCGGAGCAACGTAGCCGCAGTGAATTTGAAAGCTTGCAGGAAGGGCGATTCCAGGCCATAGGGCAGGGGCGCATCATGACTTATGTGCAGCAGGTGAGCGAGGATAACAAAAGCCTAAAAAATGTGTTTGTTGCTCAACAGGATGGACAACTGACATCCACCATTGTGATGGCAGAAACCGGTGCACAGGCTTACAACCCGGATTACGGTCAGCGGTATCTCATACTGAATAATGGCCATCGCTATGAAGGTCAACCGGGTTCCAGCGAATTTACCATTACCAGTTTCAAGGAATGGGGGCGCTACTTGCCGCCAACCACCAGTGCGGCAGAGATTGAAAGCAAGGCCGATGCAAAAACAACAGCAGAATTGATGGCGGCTGATGATTTGGAAAGCAAGGCGACGCTGCAGTGGCGGCTATCCATGCCGCTGATGGTATTGATTGCTACCTTGCTGGCTGTGCCCTTGAGCAAAACCAATCCACGGCAGGGGCGTTACCTGAAAATGCTGCCAGCGATTTTGATTTACATTTTTTATCTGGCCTTTTTGATTAATGCGCGCAGTGCTGTGGCCGAAGGTGGCCTGCCTCATTCGATTGGTTTATGGGTGGTACATATTCCCTTTTTATTGATAGGTTTAGTGATGCTTAACTGGCAGAGCCTGCTGCTGTCGCGTACCAAAACAGTAGGAGGCGCTCATGCATAAAATTACGGCTTATATTTCGCGTACAGTGTTTTACGCTATTGCCATGACACTGCTGGTGTTTATTGCGCTTGATTTTATTTTTGGTCTTATATCGCAGTTGGAAAAAACCTCCGGTGCCTATACCGCGTTGGAAGCCTTTTACTACATGTCGCTGACGGTGCCGCGCCGCCTGTACGATTTGATTCCCTATTCCTGTCTGATCGGTTGCCTTGCTGGCTTGGGTTTATTGGCGAGTAGCAGCGAGTTGGTTGTGGTGCGTGCTGCCGGTGTTTCAGTAAAACGAATCACCTGGATTGCATTGCGTCCCGCCATTATTTTTATTGTGATTGCCTTGTTGCTTGGTGAATTTGTCGCTCCTTATACCGAACAAATGGCGGATAACCGTCGGCATTATTTGAAATACAACACCACCCAATCGGCGCCACAGAATATGTGGAATCGCGAGGGTGATGAATTTATGCATGTGAGCGCGGTATTACCTAACGGTGTTATCTATGGGCTGACGCGTTATAAATTTAATCCGCAACAACAGTTGGAATCTGCCAGCTTTACCAAACAGGCGCGCTATGAAGATGGCTACTGGCAGGAAGAGGATGTCTCTATTACCTATCTTGCCGAAGAGGGTGTACGGAATGAGGTGATTGAATCGCGCCGCTGGGATACGCCTTTGACTCCCAACCTGTTCAACATTCTGGTGCTGGATCCGGAAGATCTGTCCATGCGTAATTTGCACTATTACACTAACTATTTGCATGAACAGAGTTTGACATCTGGCAATTACAATTTGGCATTTTGGCAAAAAGTATTACAGCCATTGGCAACCGCAAGTCTGGTGTTGATTGCGATTTCGTTTGTATTTGGCCCGTTGCGCAGTGTGACCATGGGGCAGCGTATTTTCACCGGTGTTGTGTTTGGTGTGGCGTTTTTGTTGCTGCAAAAACTGCTTGGCCCATCAAGCCTGGTATTTGGGTTTCCGCCGGTTGTGGCGGTGATGATTCCAATCCTTATTTGTATTTTGCTGGGAATGTATTTGTTGAAACGGGCGCGCTAGCGGCGCCCGGTTTTTTGGCGGCAAGTTAGTGTTTGGGTTCTTTACTGAGCAATAAAATGCGGGTGTTGCTGATTTTATCGTGCAGGGTTTGACGATCAGCAAAGGCGTACATCAACCAATAACCGGCACCGAACAGCAGCAGTGAAAATGGTGCGCACACACAGCGAATCATGCATTGTTTTACGCTGGGCAGTTGCATCTTGTTGTTGTCAAACATTTTCATGCGCCAGGTTTTCATGCCCAGAGTCTGGCCGGATTTGCACCAGAAATAACAAAAAAATAATACCAGTGTCAGCAGCCAGCCAATAAAAACCAATATCCCCCAATTCCCCCAGCTTACGCGCTCACCGGTTGCCGGTGTGCCGTTAATAAGCAGGTTTATCCCTACTGCTATCGCACCGTACAAAATACTCACGGCCATTAATAATAGCGAGTCATACACCATGGCGGCCAAACGCCTTGGTAAACCTGGTGTGGCGTATACCGGTGATGGATTAGTGGGCGCTGTGTGGTCAGAGGCTGGTGTAGTCATTGGGTGTATTCGTAGGTGAAAGGTTGGCGTGAAGGCTTAAAGTGCAAAGTGAATTGCCCATGGGTTATCGCCGCGCAGGGTTTGGCCTAAACCAATAAACCCACGACCTTGCAAGGGTAATTCTTCGCGGCGCAAATAAATGGGTGCCTGTTCTTCCTGATAGACATAGGTGCCATTGGTTGAGTGATCAACCAGTACATATTTGCCACGGCGAAACTCAATGTGGCAGTGCTCGCGCGAGGCAAATTCGCTTTCGATGTGCAGTTGTGCCTTTTGTGTGTCCCGTCCAATAGCAAAAGGGGTTTGCTCCGGTAGCAAGAAAACCCTTGCTCCATTTACCTGCAAGCTGAGCTGGAATTTTTCGGCAAAGCTGGTGATGTCTTCAATAGGAATAACGATGGTGGTGCGGCTGTTATTGCCGGTGTGTTCCCACTGCAATCGGTAAATAATGGTTTCTTCCTGATCGCCCTTGATATTGATGCGATCAAACATCTGGCAGTCCCGTCGCAATTGCTGGTCGAGTGCATCGACAGTGGATTGGGTGATGACTATTTGGTTGGCGCGGGCAATTTGTGCGACGCAGGCGGCATCGTTGACGTTATCCCCAAAGGCATCATCAGCGGTGATCAACACCTCGCCAAATGCGATGCCTATGCGTATACCCAGGTCTTTCAGGTGCGGCTCTTTTATGGCGCGCAGTTGTATGGCAATGGCTGCTTCACAGGCTTGGTCTGCCTTATCAAAGCGGGCCATGATTTCATCACCAATGGTTTTGACCAGTGTCCCTTCATGCACTATGGTCAACGCCGTCATGAATTGTACGGATTCATCAATGATGGCTTTAGCCTGCTCATTGCCCAGTCGTTTATACAGCGCCGAGCTGCCGGATACATCGGCAAACATAATCGCTTGTGGTTGGCTGTATTGGGTCATGGGGTCCGCGAGGGCAAGGGCAAAAAGAATAGGTGGATAATAGGCGCTTTATTTTACAGGCGCAAAAACTCCGTTGGGTAACTTTAAGGGTGTCGGACTTTTTAATCCATCTGCGGGGGCATGGTGTAATACTATGTGATTTCGCGCTGTTTTTAAACCAGCCCACACGGTAAACCTAGATACTTCAAAGAGGTGAGTCCTTCCTAATAGCTGTTTGTGGTTATGATGGGGTTGTGATGGAGATATCGTACTGTGCCGCTCATGGTTTTTCTGTGGCGAGTTTTCTTGCTCTTCATATGAAGAGGGGGGAGTTAGCCGTATTATCCTAATAGGGGTGCGCTGTTAAACAGCATGCCTGTAATAACGATGGCTCGCTAGTCGCATAGTGGTTTATTGGTGGGGGGTTATTGATTAATGGAGAAAATGAGTATGGGGCAGGAAAATCAGCCTGAGACCGGTAAGGTACAAAGTGGAAATAAGAAACTAGGCATGGCTACATCTACAATATGGGCAACATGGCTCACAGTTCTTTGGTTGATTGGTGTGGCTGTAATTGTTTATTTGCGTCGTGGAGATATTCCTACTTTGCAGTTGAATGCGATTGGTGATTTTCTGGCGGGAACAGTATCCCCACTCGCTTTGTTGTGGTTAGTGGCTGGGTATGTGCGTCAGGGGTATGAGTTAAGGCAAAACACGGATGCACTTTATCTTCAGCAAAAGGCTTTGCTGTTACAGCATGAGGAATTGGCTAATCAGGTTGCTGAAACCAGAAAGTTAGCTCATCACTCCGAGCAGCAGGCTGCTGCATCGTTGGCGATGGTGGAGTTCAACATAACAGAAAAAAGAGATAAAGAAATTTCAGTAATCAATGCAGTACAGCCTCTTTTTGATTACAAAATATTTTTTATTAATGAAACGGTTTGCAATTTAATTGTGCACAATAAAGGGAATCCTGCTTCTAATATTGTTTTTGACTGTGAGGGTTTTGTTGCGCGGCTTACAGTGGGATCTGCAATGGCTAAAGATAGGAAGGTAAATTTTAATCATACCAGGCTAACTGCTGAAGCGAATGTTGAAGATTTGCTTATTCGGGTTAATTATTTAGATATCTATGAGGCGCCTCGGCTGCAAATTTACCGAGTGATAGCAGGAAATACGCATCTGATTGAAAGCAGGGAAGGGGAGCTTAAAACTAATTAATTTTGATATGGTTTTTATCTGCTTTGTATAGATGAATGAAGTAAAGGCAGCTTTCGCTGCCTTTTCTATATCTCATCAATACACGCTAAATCTCTCGAAAAGTACAACCCTTTCAATCCATTTGAATCAACCAGTGTTTTAAATTCCTCCGTGCAGTACATGTTGCGGTGGTTGCTGAATTCCGTTTGAAAAACCAATTGGTCTTTTAAGGAATCCTCTTTAAAAACCAATGCCTGCATTTCTACATAATCCACTTCATCAACTTGCCGCGCACTCTGATTAAGGTCAACGTGTTCCATGCCGGTTTTGTTGGTGGAGTGGAATAGCCAGTAGGGTGTGCCTTCACATTCGATAGGTAACAGCTCGCCGAATTCTGCCAGATGTTGCTTTAATTTGTCGTAGGCGTTTTGGTTTAGCGCCAAGCAATTTTGTGTTGCCCATACTGTGATATCTGGCACTTTTACGACATTGTTGCTATCGCTGTCGTCTGTGAAAGTGCCCGGCACTTTTTTCCAAAAATCTGCCCAATGATCTTCATACAGCAAAAAGAAATCGCCAATTATTTTTTCTATGGCGTATGAGTCGAGGTAAAAATTTAAATAGTTTTCGCGGTCTGCGCGTAGTTTGTAAATCATTTTAAATTGCTTCCTTTGGGGAGGCCGACCCCTTTTTCAACATAACAGATTCTGGCATGCCTCCATATTGCATCATTCTGGAGATCAGATTTAGCGTCTGCCGGAATTTGATGGCTTGATACGCTGGTCTTAGCCTGGAGTTAATCCACGAATAGTAGTTGTGACGGTGGATTCGGCTGTGTGGTGGTGCTTTTGGCATGGCCGGGTGCGGTGTTGCTGCTGTGTTTTCTGGTAACCAGCAACCATTATCTACATCATCGATGCCAATTTTCATTTTGGCCATCATTAGCCGTAGCTCTGCGGCCAGTTTATGTTTGCCCGCAACTATCGCATGGGCATGACAACGGGCAGGGCGGGCACCGTAGGCTTCTACCAAGTGGTAGCCAAGCCGACTGGGCACGTGTTCTTCGGCCATTAAATTTTCGAGGGATTTTGCGGCGGCTTGTGCGCGGTATTTGTCGATACCTGCTTGTACTTGGGCGGCAACTTTGACGAGATTTAAATCTGAATTGGTTATCGGACCACCTTTGGCGGCGGTGTTGTCGATTGCGTGGTCGAGGGCGTCCTTCAGGTAATACGGGGTAGGTTGTGCTGGAAAGGGCATGGTCAATTTCCATATGGTTAACGATTATTTGCAGATGCGTGCTGCATGCGAGGCTGTGCAATCGTAAGGTATCAGCTCTGTGTGTGCAGTGATCAAATCGAAACTACGTCAAAGTCCCAATCAAAATTAAGCGAGCGAGTACCGCAGCCTTAAAGTTCACTCCTCCCCCGCCTGCGGGCTTTGCGAAAAAATTGAGTTCGTGAAGCGGCCATTTGAGTCTAGGTCGCATAGGTTATTCGGCAGGATGACTTTTTTTGATGGCAGCAATTGCAGGGGTAATTAAGCTGGGCTTTTTGAGGGGGGCGTCCCTTGAGGGGGTTGAATTGTCAAATTTGGAACATAAAAAAGGGGCTTACATTGCTGTAAGCCCCTTTCGGATTTGGTGCCAGTGGTCGGACTCGAACCGACACGCTTTTAAGGGCGCCGGATTTTGAATCCGGTGCGTCTACCAATTCCGCCACACTGGCGAGTGGTGCGCATTCTAATGATTTGAACTCTCCTGTCAAATACTAATTTCAAAAACTATAGAAAACAGTTATTTGCTAAACAGCTTGGTCAAAAATCACCACTTTTCTGGTGGTAATTTATGCGATGTCATCCGGCAGGGCGGTCTTGGTCTGTCGCAATTTAAACTTGGGCCAAATTGGTATACCCTTGCCGACCTTTTATTGTTTATCCACCAACCTTTTTTAAGCCCTCGTTATGCGTCGCCAGGATTTTTTTTACGAACTACCCGATAGCCTCATTGCGCGAGCCCCGGCGGCTGAGCGACGCGGCAGTCGCCTATTGCAGTTGGACGGCCAAAGCGGTCATTTGACCCATGGTCAGTTTCCTGATTTGCTCAATCTGGTTGAATCCGGCGATTTGATGGTATTCAACAATACCCGCGTGATTCCCGCGCGCCTGTTCGGTCAAAAAACCTCGGGTGGGCAGGTGGAGATTCTGGTTGAGCGGGTATTGGATAATCGCCGCGTGCTGGCTCATACCCGCGCCAGTAAGGCCCCAAAGGTGGATTCCCAAGTGATTCTGCAAGACGGCACCCGCGTGCAATTGGTTGCCCGTCACGATGCCCTGTTTGAGTGGGAGTTCCTGGGCGATGATCCGGCATTGGTTGTGCTGGAGCGTATCGGCCATATGCCATTGCCTCCTTATATAGATAGAGAGGATGTGGCTGCCGACCGCGAGCGTTATCAAACTGTTTACAGCAAAGAGCAGGGGGCGGTTGCAGCTCCCACAGCGGGTTTGCATTTTGATGAGTTGATGTTGGAGCAGTTGCGTGCAAAAGGCGTCAATATCGCTTTTGTGACCTTGCATGTGGGTGCGGGCACCTTCCAAAACATGCGTGTCGATAATATTGCCGAGCATCAGATGCACTCGGAAATCATGGATGTATCGCCCGAGGTATGTGAAATGGTGCGTGCGACTAAAGCGGCAGGTAAACGTGTTATCGCCGTGGGCACTACCAGCGTGCGCAGTTTGGAATCGGCGGCGCAGGGTTATGCGGATGCCACACAAAAAGGTGAAATTCACCCCTATCAAGGCGAGACCAGTATTTTTATTTATCCCGGCTACCAATTTCAGGTGGTTGATGCCTTGGTGACTAATTTCCATTTGCCCGAATCAACCTTGATTATGTTGGTGTCGGCCTTTGCCGGTTATGGTTTTACCATGGCGACCTATAAAGAAGCAGTTGCCCAACAATACCGTTTTTTCAGTTATGGCGATGCCATGTTTATCACCCGCAATCCCGCTGCTGCGCAACAGCCAGTGGGTATATCTATTTAAGCCAGAGAGAAGATTGTGACTAACCAGTGTTTTATGGAATTTGAATTGGATAGCCAGACGGGCAGGGCGCGTCGCGGTCGTTTGAAGTTTCCGCGCGGCACAGTCGAGACTCCGGCATTTATGCCTGTCGGCACTTACGGTACCGTGAAAGGCATGACCCCGCGCGATGTTGAAGATATTGGTGCCCATATCATTCTGGGTAACACTTTCCACTTAATGCTGCGCCCCGGTACCGAGGTGATAAAAGCCCATGGTGACCTCCATGATTTTATGCAGTGGAAAGGGCCTATCCTCACTGATTCCGGTGGTTTTCAGGTATTCAGCTTGGGTAAGTTACGCAAAATCACTGAAGAGGGCGTGACTTTTAAATCGCCGATTAATGGCAGCAAAGTCTTTATGGGGCCGGAAGAGTCGATGCAAGTGCAGCGCGATCTGGGCTCCGATATAGTTATGATCTTCGATGAATGCACACCTTACCCCGCGACAATCCATGAAGCGCGAGACTCTATGGAGTTGTCGCTGCGTTGGGCCAAGCGCTCCAAGGTTGCTCATGGCGATAATCCCTCGGCCTTATTCGGCATAGTGCAGGGCGGTATGTATGAAAACCTGCGCACCGAGTCCCTGACGGGATTGGTTGAAATTGGGTTCGATGGTTATGCCATTGGCGGACTATCGGTGGGTGAACCCAAAGAAGATATGCTGCGTATCCTCGAAAGCCTCACTCCGCAAATGCCCAAACACAAGCCGCGCTATTTGATGGGAGTTGGCAAGCCTGCTGATCTGGTAGAAGGTGTGCGTCGCGGTGTGGATATGTTTGACTGCGTAATGCCAACACGCAATGCGCGTAATGGACATCTCTTTACCAGTGAAGGTGTCATCAAGCTGCGCAATGCTAAATATCGCGATGACACTGGCCCGCTCGATCCACTGTGTGATTGCTATACCTGCAAAAACTTCTCTCGCTCTTATCTGCATCATTTGGATAAATGCAATGAGATGCTGGGAGCGCAGCTCAACACCATTCACAATCTGCGCTATTACCAGCGCATCATGGTCGATATGCGGACGGCTCTGAGTGAAGGCACATTTGATGCATTTTTGGCCGATTTTTATGGTCGTCAGGGGTTAGAGGTACCGCCCGCACCGTCTGTATGATTCGTGCATCATTGTTGTACGCCAATTAAAGGGTATAATCCGGCGCCCTTGACCATACCGCAACCAGATAAGTGATCGGTTGTGTGCTCGTAAAATAAGGCGGAGTTGATTTAAGTAGCTGCAAACCAAGTTGCTGAACCTCTGAAATCTGCCGCAGACCAGTTGGGAAATTTTTATGTTAAACCGCTATCCCCTATGGAAGTATCTGTTGCTACTGTTTTTCACAGTAGTCGGCGTTGTCTATTCAATCCCCAATCTGTACGCACCTGATCCCGCTATTCAAGTGTCAGGCGATTCAAGTACCAAAGTCATTGATGCACCGGTACTTGAAAAGATGGAGGCAGCACTTAAAGAGGCAAATATTGAGGCGTTTGGTGGTGAAGTTACGCCGCAAACCGCCATGTTGCGTATCAGGGATGTCGAGCAGCAAATGATGGCACGCAAGGTGGTACAAAAAGCCTTGGGTGATGGTTATGTGGTTGCTTTGAATAAAGCATCGAACACACCTGCCTGGCTGCATGCCTTGGGTGCAGAGCCATTGAAGCTGGGTCTTGACCTTGCGGGTGGTGTGCACTTCTTGCTGGAAGTTGATACCGCTTCTGCGGTTGCAAAGCGCCAGGAAATTAATGCTGATGACATGAAAGAAAAAATGCGCAAAGCCAAAGTGCGCTATTCATCGATTGTCGCACAAAAAGATAATCAAATTATTGCCCGTTTCCGCAGCGCCGAGGCACGTGATGAAGCAATCAATTTATTGCGTCGCGATTATCCCAACCTGATGTTTACCAAACCGGATACCGAAGCCAGAGCTGATGAGTTTACCTATGCGGCAAATTTCACCGAAGCCGGTGTGCGCGAAATCGAAGATTATGCGGTTAGCCAAAACCTTATCACCCTGCGTAATCGGGTAAATGAGTTGGGTGTGTCTGAACCCATTGTTCAGCGTCAGGGGCGCAGCCGCATTATCGTGCAACTGGCCGGTATTCAGGATCCAGCAGAAGCGAAGCGTGTTATCGGTAAAACCGCCAACCTGGAGTTCCGCTTGGGTGCCACTCCAGACACTATGGTGTCCAACAAAGAAGAATTTCCATTCAAAGATGAATTGATGCAAATGCAGCGCGGTAATGCCGTGTTGGAGCGTCAATTAATTGTGACCGGTGATCGCGTGTCTAACGCCACCAGTAGCTTTGATCCTGAGAGCAATCAGCCACAAGTAAACATCACGCTCGATAGTTTGGGCGGTGCACAAATGCACCGCGTGACACGCAATAACGTCGGTCGTCAAATGGGTATTTTGTTTATCGAATACAAAACCCGTACGCAAATAGTAAAAAATGCGGCAGGCGAAGATGTTGAAAAAATGACCCAGTACGTTGAGCGCAAGGTGATTAGTCTGGCGACTATCCAAAGTGCGTTGGGCGTGCAGTTCCGCATCACTGGTCTTGATAGTCCCGCCGAAGCATCAGAGTTAGCGCTATTGTTGCGCGCGGGTGCACTGGCGGCGCCTATGCACTTTGTGGAAGAGCGTACCATCGGTGCATCCCTGGGTGCCAAGAATATTCAGAATGGTGTGGACGCCACTCTCTGGGGATTCTTGTTAGTGGTTATATTCATGTTGGTTGCTTATAAGGTCTTTGGTGTATTCGCGAATATTGCGCTTGCGGTCAATATCTTGCTGATGTTAACCATGTTGTCGATGTTTGGTGCAACTCTGACCTTGCCTGGTATTGCCGGTATCGTACTCACGATTGGTATGGCAGTAGATGCCAACGTGCTGATTCACTCGCGTATCCGCGAGGAGCTTAAAAACGGTGCTTCACCGCAGCAGGCGATTTTTGCCGGATACCAGCGCGCGTTTATCACTATTGTTGACGCCAACCTCACCACCTTGATTATCGGTGTCATTCTCTTTGCCATTGGCACCGGTCCGATTAAAGGTTTTGCCGTTACGCTGATCGTCGGCATTATTACCACCATGTATGCCTCTGTAAGTTGCAGTCGTGCGCTTGCCAATTTGTACTACGGTCGCCGTAAAAACTTACAGAAAATTTCGATTTAAGAGACCACTTTTATGACTAAGGAATTACGCATTATTGATTTTATGGGTGTAAGACATTACACCTCCGCGTTATCTATCTTGATAGTGATTATTTCTCTGGGATCGCTGGCGTTTAACGGTTTGAAGTTGGGTTTGGATTTTACCGGCGGTACCCAATTGGAGTTGCTACTGGATAAGCCTGCTGACCTGGATAAGATCCGTGAAGTATTGGAGCAGGAAGACTTAAAAAGTCCTGCGGCAGTGTTGTTTGGTTCTGATCAGGAAGTGATGATTCGCACACAGGATCAAATGAAAGAAAAGGCGCTGGAGCATTTGCAAACAGCGGTGGGTAAAGCCGGCGCTGTACTTGAGGGTGTGGAGCGTCCTGCACGTGAGTTGGAAGGGTTTACCGATACCTTGGTGTTTGCCAATACCAGTATTGATAGCTTGCGTCAGAGTAATTTGTTTTCTTCTACCGATTATGGTCGTGTTGATTACGCTCAGCGTGAAGACAAGGTGTTAGTAAATCTCGAAGCACCGATCGATATGGTTTACTTGCGTACACTCATCGCTGATATAGAGCGCGCAACTGATACCAAGATCCAACTGCGCAGCAGTGAGTTTGTTGGTCCGCAAATTGGTGACGAGTTGCGCGATCAGGGCGGCTTGGGGATGTTGGTAGCATTTATTCTGGTGTTTCTGTACGTTGCGGTGCAATTCCAGTGGAAGTTTTCAACTGGCGCGATTGCAGGTTTGGTGCACGATGTCATTGTAACACTTGGCTTTTTTTCGCTCTTTCAATGGGATTTTGACTTAACTGTATTGGCAGCCATTTTGGCATTGATTGGTTACTCCATTAACGACACGATTGTTATTTACGACCGCATTCGGGAAAACTTCCGGATTTTGCGTAAAAGTGATCCCCATGAGGTTATCAATATTTCTATTACCCAGACCTTGGGTCGTACAATCATGACCTCTGTATCGGTATTCATCGTGTTGTTCTGTTTGTATTTTATGGCCGGTGAAGTGTTACAAGGTTTTGCTCTGGCGCTGATTATCGGTATCCTTGCGGGTACTTATTCATCAGTTTATATCTGCGCCAATATCACTGCGGCTCTGGGTATTACCAAAGAAGATTTGATGCCAAAACCCAAAGAGGAAACGGAGCTGGAAGAAACTTTGTAAGTTCCACGTTCTTTTCCTTTCAACAACAGCGCCTACGGGCGCTGTTGTCATTTTTAGGGCATGCATATTGTGTGGTGGTGATGTGAGTGGTCGGGGCGATTGTGCAACCGGTCGATCTCGGTTATCGTCAATCTATCCAGGGTATATAGATAACAAGATCCTATGATTGAACACATCAGTTTTAGTCCGTCTTTGCAAACCAGCGATAACCTTGAGTTATTGCGTGAGACTGTTGGCCGCTTCCAGCGCATTTTTAATGGTAGCGGTTATGGTTTTTGGGAGTGGAATCTGCAAACCCAGCATATTGAATGGTCAGGCGGATTCTGGGAGCGCTTGGGTTATGGTGCTGAAGATGCCGAAAGCATCAGTGACTCCGCCAAGGTGTTGATGTACATGCACCCGGACGATCACGATTATGCTATCGAGGCGACACGTCAGCATTTGCGCACGGGAAAACCGCTGGATGTGTCATATCGCATCAGAACCAAGGCGGGCGATTATATTTGGACCCAGGTGCGGGCAGATTCGCTGCGCGATGAAAATGGTCACGCGACCATTATGTCCGGCGTGAATTTCGATATCACCGAAATTAAAAAAGTAGAAGCGGCACTACGCGAGAGTGAGGCGCGTCAGGTGCGTATTATCCAGGCGTCCAGTGATGGTATTTGGGAGTGGTATGCTGACCGCGGCGGCTTCCATTTTTCCCATCGCTGTTGGGAACTGCTGGGCTACAACGATTTGGATGATGTGCTGACGGAGGGCGAGGATCGCCTCAAAATCTGGCGCAAGCATATTTTTCCGCAAGATCTGCCTATTTTTGATAATGCCTTGATTGAGCACATGGCAGGGCGTGCGCCCTTTGATGTTGAATACCGGTTGATCAGCCAGCAAGGCGATATTCGTTGGATTCGTGGGCGTGGTCGTGCGGTGTTCAATGAAAATGGGCAGCCGATCATGATGTCTGGCAGCAACATGGATATCACCGAAATCAAGCGCGCAGAAGAGCGTGTTATCCAGGCCAAAGAGCAGGCCGAGAAAGCCAATCGCGCCAAGTCTGAATTCCTCTCCAGCATGAGTCACGAGTTGCGCACGCCACTCAATGCCATCTTGGGATATACCCAGCTGTTTGAATACGACGGTAATCTCAGGCCCCAGCAAATCAACAATGTGCGCGAAATTCGCAAGGCTGGCGAACATCTATTGCAGCTGATAAGCGATGTATTGGACTTGGCCAAAATTGAATCGGGCAATATGACTGTATCGCTTGAGCCGGTGTTGGTATCGCGCTTGATCAGCGAATGTTTCACTCTGGTGCAGCCGCAGGCCGATGCCAAAGGAATTCGCCTCATGGCAACTCTGGCGGAGTTCAATAATACCTATGTGGTCGCCGATAATGTGCGCGTCAAGCAAGTGTTGCTCAATCTTTTGAGCAATGCCGTTAAATACAACCATGTGGGTGGCGAGGTTGAAGTTCGGCTGGATATGCAGGACGGTCAGCAGTTGCGCATCAGCGTACGTGACACGGGGCGCGGTATTCCCTTGCAGCGTCAGAATGAAGTGTTTCAGCCGTTTAATCGCCTGAGTGCAGAAAACTCCAATATTGAAGGTTCCGGCGTAGGTTTGGTGATTACCAAGCAGCTTGTTGAAATGATGAAAGGGGTGCTCGACTTTGTCAGTGCGGAAGGGCAGGGAACCACCTTTTGGATCGATTTCCCAGTGGCGACAGAATGGAATGATGAGCCCATCAAAAAAGCATCAACCCACAAAGACTATGCACCGGCTACACTGAATGTAAAACGTCACTGCAAAGTTCTGTACGTGGAAGATAACCCCACTAATGTACGGTTGTTGCAACAGATATTTGAGCGTTATCCGCAGCTCTCCCTGGAGATAGCTGAAGAGGCGTTTTTAGGGATTTACAAGGCGCGCAGTATTAATCCGGATTTGGTCATTCTGGACATTAACCTGCCGGGTATGGATGGTTATGAGGTATTGAGCGTATTAAAGAATGATCCCACTACGTCCTTTATTCCGGTAATAGGGTTATCTGCCAATGCCATGCCTTACGACATAGAGCGCGGGCGCAATGCCGGTTTTTTTGACTATCTCACCAAGCCTGTGGATATCCACAAGTTGATCGATGTATTTAACAAGCTCTTGCAGGACGGGTAGTTACTTGCCAGCCAAATACTGCTCTGTTTGAGGGTGCCGTTTTTTTATTTCTTGGCATGTCTCTTTGCCGTTTTTCGGGGATGGCTTGTGGCTCATCCCGTCAGGCTCTGTTCTCCGTGGTTGCATAACAGTTAATTAATGCAAATTTATGAGGTGTTTGGCCATCTGACCACTATTATTCCAAAAATGAACATTTGTTCATTTTTGGGCGTGTTTCCCTTCCCGGTATTGATTGTTGTGTCCTGATCCAGATTATGGTCGCGACCTGTTTAAAGGAGTTCATGATGTTATCCAATCCCTTTTCCTCTGTTGCTGGACGCTATTCGTTATTTGCGGCTGCCGGCTTGGTTGCCCTGTGTTTGTCAGGTTGTGATAACTCCACATCCGGCGCGGGTATGACCCCACCGGGTGCCCCGGAAGTGAGCGTGATTGAAGTTGCTGCCAGTGATGTGCCTCTGCAGACTGAATTGCCTGGCCGTACTTCGGCCTACCGAAAAGCAGAAGTGCGTCCTCAGGTGGGCGGTATTATCCAGAAGCGTCTGTTTACCGAAGGGGCTGAAATTAAAGCGGGCAGTGCGCTCTATCAAATAGATCCAGCTACTTATCAGGCGGCGCTGACCAGTGCACAGGCTGAGTTGTCGCGCAGCCAGGCAACGCTTGCGGCGGCAGCGGCTCGCGAATCCCGCTACAAGAATTTGGTTGCTGCTAAAGCCATTAGCCAACAGGATTACGACGATGCCTTAGCCACGTTGAATCAGGCCAAGGCTGGTGTTGCGGTTGCCAAATCCGCGGTTGAAAACGCTACGATTAATTTGAGATATACCCGTGTATTAGCACCTATTGATGGCGTTATCAGTAAATCAGCCGTTACCGAAGGTGCTTTGGTCAGTGCCGGTCAGGCGGATGTATTGGCCAGTATCCTGCAGCTTGACCCTATTTATGTAGATGTTTCCCAATCTGCCGAGGAGTTGTTGCAACTGCGTCGTCAGATGAGGAGCGGTCAGGTCACTGTGGCAGATAGCGCCAAGGTGCGTCTGATTCTGGATGATGGCAGTGTGTATGAGCACGAAGGGCAGTTGCAGTTTGCCGAGGTCGGGGTGAATGAGTCGACCGGCACGGTTAATTTGCGGGCGCAATTCCCTAATCCTGATCGTTTGTTGCTCCCTGGAATGTTTGTGCGTGCCCAAGTGGATGAAGGTGTACGCAGCAATACCATTCTGGTGTCTCAGCGCGGTATTGCACGCGATCGCACCGGAAGTGCGACAGCCATGGTGGTGAATGCAGAGGGGATTGTTGAGCAGCGCCAACTGACAACCGGGCGCGCTATTGGTGATCAGTGGTTGATTCTAGATGGTTTGGCTGTAGGCGATAAGGTGATTGTGGAAGGTTTGCAAAAAGTGAAACCAGGAATTCCGGTTAAGGCTGTTCCAGCATCCAGCACCAAGGCTTCCGGGGAGTAAGACGTATGGCCAAGTTTTTTATTGATCGCCCGGTATTTGCCTGGGTTATTTCTATCATCATCATGCTGGCGGGGGCCTTGTCCATCTTCAAGCTCCCGGTTGCCCAGTACCCTGAAGTGGCGCCACCTGCGGTCAGTATCAGTGCTTCTTACCCTGGAGCATCTGCGCAAACGGTGCAGGATACGGTAATCCAGATTATTGAGCAGGGCTTAACCGGTATCGACAATGTGCAGTATATGTCGTCGACCAGTGAGTCCAGTGGTCGCGGTGAAGTGACACTGACCTTTTTGGCGGGCACTGACCCGGATATCGCCCAGGTGCAGGTGCAAAATAAACTGCAAACAGCTATGCCATTGTTGCCGCAAGAGGTGCAGCAGCAGGGAATTCGGGTGACGAAATCCTCCGCAGGTTTCCTGATGGTTATCGGCTTTGTGTCAGCTGACGGTCGGATGGATAAGTACGATATCGCGGACTATGTTGCCGCAAACGTGCAGGATCAGCTGAGTCGTGTAAACGGCGTTGGCCAGATCACCCTGTTTGGCTCGCAATATGCGATGCGTATCTGGCTTGATGCCAACAAACTCGCGACCTACAACCTCACCAGTACCGATGTGGCCAGCGCGATTCGTGCGCAAAATGCGCAAATTGCAGCGGGTGAATTGGGTGGTACACCATCGTTACCCGGTCAGGAAATTAACGCCAGTATTGTGGTGCAAACGCGCCTGTCTACACCGGCAGAGTTTGGCAATATTTTGCTGCGGGTGAATCAGGATGGCTCGCAAATCCGTTTGGGCGATGTTGCCCGCATTGAATTGGGTGGCGAAAACTACCAATTTGAAACTGAGTACAACAATCGTCCAGCGGCAGGTATTGCGATTACGCTCGCATCCGGTGCCAATGCGCTGGATACCGCTAATGCAGTTCGTCAGCGTATTGCAGAGTTGCAGGGCTTTTTCCCCCAAGGGTTGGAGATTGTTTACCCCTACGACACCACGCCATTTGTAAAACTCTCGATTGAGTCGGTAGTGCATACGCTGATTGAGGCAATCATCCTGGTGTTTTTGGTGATGTACCTGTTCTTGCAGAACTTCCGTGCCACCTTGATTCCTACCATCGCTGTGCCTGTTGTCTTGTTAGGTACTTTTGCGGTGCTGTCCGTCTTTGGTTTCTCGATCAATACCCTGACCATGTTTGCGATGGTGTTGGCTATCGGTCTGTTGGTGGATGACGCGATTGTCGTGGTTGAAAACGTTGAGCGGGTAATGGCCGAAGAAGGGCTCTCGCCGCGCGAGGCAACGCGTAAATCCATGCAGCAGATTACTGGCGCCTTGATTGGTATTGCTCTGGTGTTGTCGGCGGTGTTCGTGCCTATGGCCTTTTTTGGCGGTTCCACCGGCGTTATTTATCGCCAGTTTTCGATCACTATTGTGTCAGCGATGGTGCTGTCGGTGATTGTAGCGCTCACGCTCACCCCCGCACTTTGTGCCACGTTGCTCAAGCCAGTGAGTCACGATCATTATGAAAAAGGTGGTTTTTTCGGTTGGTTTAATCGCAACTTCAATCGGGCAACCAATGGGTATCAACGTAGCGTGGGTGGCATGCTCGGTAAAACCCGCCGTTACATGCTGATTTACGGTGCGATTGTGATTGCGCTGGGGGTCTTGTTTATGCGCTTGCCCAGCTCATTTTTACCCGATGAAGATCAGGGCATTATGTTTACCCAAATGACCTTGCCCGTGGGCGCGACTAAAGAGCGTTCGATGGTGGTGATGGATCAGGTGGAAAAATACTATCTGGAAAACGAATCAGATAATGTTCGCTCGGTCTTTTCGGTTATCGGCTTCAGTTTTAGTGGTCGCGGCCAAAACAACGGCATCGCCTTTGTGGGCATGAAAGATTGGAGCGAGCGTACTGATGACTCCCAGCATGTGCAGAGTGTTGCGGCGCGGGCGATGGGTGCTTTCTCGAAGATTAAAGACGCCATGGTTTTCCCCTTTGTTCCGCCAGCGATTACGCAGCTCGGCACCTCGTCCGGCTTTAACCTCCAACTGCAGGACTTGGGTGGCTTGGGTCATGAGGCGATGATGCAGGCGCGTAACCAACTGCTGGGTATGGCAGCGCAGGATGCACGATTGGTAGGCGTGCGCCCCAATGGGCAGGAGGATAATCCGCAGTTCAAACTGGACGTGAATCAGGAAAAAGCGGCAGCACTGGGGGTTTCACTTAGCGATATCAATTCCATTTTCTCCACTGTGTGGGCAGCGTCCTACGTCAATGACTTTATTGATAAAGGGCGTGTGAAAAAGGTTTATATGCAAGGTGATGCTCAATACCGCATGCTGCCGGAGGATGTTAAAAACTGGTATGCCCGCAATAATAAAGGCGAAATGGTGCCATTCTCCGCGTTTACCTCAGGGCGTTGGATTTATGGTTCGCCGCGTCTTGAACGCTACAACGGTGTGCCATCGCTCAATATTATCGGCCAGGGCGCTCCGGGCGTAAGCTCGGGTGATGCCATGCTTGCGGTGGAGGAAATTATCGCCAAGTTGCCAGCCGGTATTGGCTATCAGTGGACGGGTATGTCTTTGCAGGAGCGTGAGTCCGGTAATCAGGCGCCGCTGCTCTATGCCTTGTCGATTCTGATTGTATTTCTCTGTTTGGCAGCACTTTACGAGAGCTGGTCGGTGCCTTTCGCCGTGATTCTCGTGGTGCCGCTAGGGATTATCGGGGCGGTGTTGTTTGCGATGGCGCGCGGCTTATCCAACGATGTGTATTTCCAGGTAGGCTTGCTAACCACTATCGGGCTGGCGGCCAAAAACGCCATCCTGATTGTCGAGTTCGCCAAAGCGCTCTATGAACAGGGGATGGATTTGGTGCAAGCAACTATGGAAGCGGTGCGTATGCGGTTGCGTCCTATCATCATGACATCCCTGGCATTTATGTTGGGTGTGACACCGCTGGTGATTAGCACCGGTGCTGGCTCCGGTAGCCAGAATGCGATTGGTACAGGTGTATTTGGCGGCATGTTCTCTGCAACGGTCCTGGCTATTTTCTTTGTACCGGTCTTTTTCGTGGTGGTGTTTCGCTTGGCGCAGCGCTGGTTCCCAGCGCCTCCTCGCACAGACGAGTCGGTCAAAGAATGAGTTCGGCTATCACCCAAAACAAACGTGAGGTGATACTGGAGGCCACCTTGGCCTTACTGGCGAGCCGTGGTTTCCACGGCTTCTCCATCCGCGATGTTGCCAAAGAAGCGGGGGTTGCCACAGGCACTGTGTATTTGTACTTTGAGGATCGCGAGGATCTGATTAAAAACTTGCACAGCCAAATTATTGAAACCGTCAGCCAGGAAGTCTTTGTCACTGTCGGTCAGGAGGAATCCTTGTATCAGCAGTTTCAGGGGATGTGTCGGCGGTTTTGGGGGTTGTTCCAACAGCAGCCGGAGATGATTTTAAGCAAGGGGCAATTTGATCACTTGCCAGCGGACTCGTTGCGCAGTCGTCACGAAGAGGCAAAAGTGGTGTTAGCACCGCTGTTCACCTTTTTTATTCGCGGGCGTGAGCAGCAGGTCTTAAAGGATTTTCCGGATGAAATTTTATTCTCGTTAGCCTTTGAACCCTATTTTGAAATTGCGCGTAAATCCCTTCAGGGGTTTGTTCGTGTTGATGATCAAATGCTGGAACAAATTATCAGTGCCAGTTGGGATGCTATTGCAAAAAAACCTGTAGGCTGAGCGGCGTCATTCAGTAATAAAAACGGCGAGTCATTCCTGGCTCGCCGTTTTTATTACTGGATTCGGATAATCGACATCACTTTATTTCAAGTGACCAAGATTTTTCTGCACGATTTGCAGGATTGGCTTAAATACCTTGGGCGCTCCGCACACTATGTGGCCAGTTTCCAAATAATCTGCACCGCCATTAAAGTCGCTGATCAAGCCGCCTGCTTCTTTAACCAGCAAAATGCCGCCAGCAATATCCCATTCGTTTAAATTCATTTCCCAGAAGGCATCAAAACGGCCCGCTGCGACATAAGCCAAATCCAGCGCCGCAGAACCACAGCGACGAATACCGGAGGTTTGTCCGGCAATTTCCTGTACACAGGCGAGGTAGGGGCCAATGTGTTCTAGTGCATAACCGCTGAATGGAATACCGGTGCCAATCAGCGCGCCTTCAAGGTTGCGACGAGTAGAAACACGCAAACGGCGACCATTCAGTGCTGCACCACGGCCGCGGCTGGCGGTAAATTCTTCGCGTTTAATCGGGTCGATAACAACGGCGTGTTCGATCTGGCCTTTGTATTTGCAAGCGATGGAGATAGAGAAGTGAGGAACCCCATGAATAAAATTGGTGGTGCCGTCCAGCGGGTCAATAATCCATTCGTAGTCAGGATTCTTACCAGGCTGATGGCCGCCTTCTTCACCGCGGATGCTGTGATCGGGGTAGGCTTTACGGAGGTGGTAAATGATTTCTTTTTCCGCGGCTTTATCAACTTCAGTGACATAGTCGTTGCGGCTTTTGGTTTCGATTGTCAGCAAATCAACGCGTTCAAAGGCGCGTTCAATCAATTCGGCAGCTTTGCGACCAGCGCGCAAAGCAATCGTTAACATGGGTTCCATAAAGCACCAATTAATGGGCTGCTGCAGTATCACTGTTGATACGCGCGGGCCAGATTGTTCAGGGGGTGGGGATTGTAAAAGAGCGCGGCCGCAGGTGTCATAAGTACCTCTCGCCAAGGGCGCGCAGTATAGCGGTAAGTCGTCACTAGAGGCTAGTCATAAGTGACTGTATACTGCGCGCCTTTTTGTTAATTGCGCCTGTTGTTGCGCGCCAGTCACCGAGAATTGCCTATGTCAGCCCAGCCTTTTGCCAACATCCGTATCGTTTTGGTTAACACCAGTCACCCCGGCAATATCGGCGGCGCGGCGCGGGCGATGAAAAATATGGGCTTGTTGCGCCTGTATTTGGTCGCCCCGCAGGAATACCCATCAGATAAAGCCGTATGGCGCTCCGCCGGTGCAACAGATGTGCTGGACAATGCCGTTGTCGTTGAGACACTGGATGAAGCGATTGCCGGGTGCAGCCTGGTGGTGGGTACCAGCGCCCGCGAACGTCGTATCCCCTGGCCCTTGCTTGATCCGCGCCAATGCGGTGAGAGTGTCTGGGCAGAGGCGGCCAGCCATGAGGTGGCGTTGGTGTTTGGTCGCGAAGATCGCGGCTTGACCAATGAGGAACTGCACAAGTGCAACTATCATGTGCATATCCCCGCCAACCCTGACTATAGCTCGCTTAATCTGGCAACCGCCGTGCAGGTAATTAGCTACGAAATTCGTATGGCTTACCTATTAGCTGCAGAAGGAAAGACTTTGCCCCAGCATCAATGGGATATGCCCCCCGTTGAAGCCCAGGCGATGGAGAGTTACTACGAGCATTTGGAGCAAACTCTGGCCGAATTGGACTTTCTGGATCGCGACAACCCCAAACAGACCATGACCCGGTTACGTCGCCTTTATAACCGTATTCGCATGGATCAAATGGAGCTGAATATTCTGCGAGGTGTGCTGACCGCAGTGCAAAATTATGTCCATTACAGCGGGAAAGTGATGACCAAGTTTGGTCTCAAACCTGGCTTGGATAGCATGCGCGACCTCACCAAAGAGGTCAAACCGAGAGATAAATCGGCTGAATAGCCCAATAAAATCAAAAGGATAGTAGGGCTGGCCGATAATGGGTGTTGGAAAAACGCTAATACCTGAGTAAAATAGTCGGAATTAAATCGGCGGGCGATTATTATCCGCTATCGCTAACCACGCCTTCCACTGGCGCCTTGTTGCTACGGGGTTCAGCTGCATGAGACTCACCACCAAAGGACGTTATGCCGTGACGGCAATGCTGGACCTGGCACTGCACAGTGATCAGGGGCCTGTCAGCCTCGCGGATATCTCTGTACGACAGGGCATTTCCCTGTCGTATCTGGAGCAACTTTTCGCCCGTTTGCGTCAATTCAAATTAGTGAAAAGCGTGCGTGGCCCGGGCGGTGGTTATCAGTTGATGGGTAGCACAACAGAGATCTCCGTTGCGCAAGTGGTCGATGCCGTCAGTGAATCCCTGGATGCAACTCGCTGTGAAGGAAAAGGTAACTGTCATGAGGGCGAGGTGTGTTTAACCCATCATTTGTGGGAAAACCTGAGTGAGCAAATCCACCGTTTCCTCAGCGACATCACTCTCGCTGATCTGGTGGCCCGCAAGGATATTCGCGCCGTCAGTGAGCGCCAGAATCAGCGGCTTTTATCGGCCCAACATGACAACAGCCATATTGCGGTGAGTGAAATTAATTAATCGCACCAGCCCAACCATTTTAGTCTCAAGGTATTCAAGGTTTTGCGTAAACCCGTTTATTTAGATTATGCCGCCACTACGCCCGTGGCCCCTGAAGTCGCTACACGCATGGCGCAATGCCTGACGCTGGAGGGGAATTTTGCCAACCCTGCGTCCCGCTCCCATGTCTATGGCTGGCAAGCAGAAGAATTGGTAGAAGAGGCGCGGGCTCAGGTTGCGCAATTAATTAACGCTGATCCACGCGAAATTGTATGGACCAGCGGCGCCACCGAGGCTAATAACCTTGCACTCAAAGGAATTGCAGAAAGCTATCGTGCGGCCCATCCGCAGGGTGGCCATATTGTTGTTTCAGCAATAGAACACAAAGCCGTGCTCGACCCTGTGACATGGCTTGAACATCAGGGGTTTAGCGTTACCCGGTTAGTGCCAACGCCAGAGGGGATCGTCACTGGCGATGCACTCACTGCCGCACTGCGGGCGGATACGTTTTTAGTGAGCATCATGCAGGTCAACAATGAGCTGGGCTGCATCAATGATATTCAGTCCCTGGCGGCGATCTGTAATGCCCGTGACATTTTATTTCATTGCGATGCGGCGCAAAGTGCCGGAAAAATCGCAATCGATGTCAGGGCGTTGAATGTGGATTTGCTCTCGCTGTCGGCACATAAATTTTATGGCCCCAAGGGTGTTGGTGCGCTGTATGTGAAGCGTGCAGCCAATGTAAAAGTGAGCGCACAAATTCACGGTGGTGGACACGAGCGCGGTATGCGTTCCGGCACCCTGGCAACCCATCAGCTAGTTGGAATGGGGGAGGCGGCCAAATTGGCGCAGGCGCATCTTGTTGCGGATGCTGAACGTATCAAAGCCCTGCGCGATCATTTATGGCAAGCAATCGCGTCCTTGCCCGGTGTAACACGCAATGGTTCCAGCAGTGCCTGCGTGAGTGGCATCTTGAATGTCGCCTTTGGCAATGCTGATGGCGAAATGTTGTTGCTGTCGCTGCGTGAATTGGCTATTTCCAGTGGGTCAGCGTGCAATTCAGCCAGTATGTCACCCAGCTATGTGCTCAAAGCCATAGGGCTGAGCGATGCGGCAGCTCAAGCATCGTTGCGTTTTAGTATTGGCCGTTATACCACGGCTGAAGAAATTGAATTTGCGATTGAACATCTGCGCAGTGTGATCAGCAAACTGCAAAAGGCCTAGTGTTTTCAGGTCGCCGCAAACAAGGTAATTATCATGTCTGAACAAGTCGAACAGCTCATCAAAAAAGAATATGCCGCTGGTTTTCATACGGCGATTGATGCAGAAACCTTGCCTCCTGGCTTAAACGAAGATGTGATTCGTTTTATTTCCGCCAAGAAAAATGAGCCAGAGTGGTTGCTGGAATGGCGCCTTAAGGCCTATCAGTCATGGCTTGAGATGAGCGAGCCGGAGTGGGCTCACGTTAAATATGACGATATCGACTTTCAGGCGGTGTCCTATTACTCCGCGCCAAAATCCATGGATTCCAAACCCAAAAGTCTGGATGAAGTTGACCCGGAATTACTGCGCACCTACGAAAAGCTTGGCATTCCCTTGCATGAGCAAGCGGCATTAGCGGGCGTTGCCATGGATGTGGTGTTTGACTCTGTGTCAGTCGTGACAACCTTTCGTGAAAAATTACTCGAAGTCGGTGTGATTTTTTGTTCAATCAGCGAAGCGGTGCATAAGTATCCCGAGCTGGTTAAAAAATACATTGGCTCTGTAGTGCCGCAAAAAGACAACTACTATGCCGCGCTAAATTCAGCCGTCTTCTCGGACGGTTCCTTTGTATACATTCCCAAAGGCGTGCGCTGCCCAATGGAGTTGTCTACCTACTTTCGCATCAACGAGCAAAATACCGGTCAGTTTGAGCGCACATTGATTGTTGCTGACGAAGGCTCCCATGTGAGTTATCTCGAAGGCTGTACGGCCCCCATGCGCGATGAAAACCAATTGCATGCGGCGGTTGTTGAATTGATCGCGTTGGATAACGCCGAAATCAAATATTCAACAGTGCAAAACTGGTACCCGGGCAACGAAGAAGGCAAGGGCGGTATTTACAACTTTGTGACCAAGCGCGGTGTATGTCACACCAATGCCAAAATTTCCTGGACGCAAGTTGAGACAGGTTCTGCCGTCACCTGGAAATACCCCAGCTGTATTTTGCGTGGCGATAACAGCGTAGGCGAATTTTATTCCGTCGCCTTGACCAATAATTATCAGCAGGCCGATACCGGCACCAAGATGATTCACATCGGCAAAAACACTCGCTCGACTATTATCTCCAAGGGTATTTCGGCAGGCAAAAGTTCCAACGCTTATCGCGGCTTGGTGCGCATCAACCCGGGCGCCGAAGGGGCGCGCAATTACACCCAGTGCGATTCGCTATTGATCGGTGATAAATGCGGCGCGCATACCTTTCCTTATATCGAAAGCAGAAATCCCTCAGCAGTTATTGAGCACGAAGCGACTACATCAAAAGTCAGTGAAGACCAGATGTTTTTGTGCCAGCAGCGCGGGTTGGATGCAGAGAAGGCCGTTTCCATGATTGTGAATGGTTTCTGCCGCGAAGTATTTAAAGAGTTACCCATGGAATTTGCCGTAGAGGCTGGAAAATTGCTGGAAGTGAGCCTTGAAGGTTCTGTTGGTTAGTCGGGTGATAAGGCTTTGCCTGTGAGCATTTTTTGGCAATCCAAAAAACGCGCTCCTACAAAAACCAGAAATTGAATTTACCGTGTTAGAAATTATCGGACTGAAAATTTATGTTATGCATTACTGATTTGTTTGCACGCGTTGAAGATAAAGAAATTATCAAAGGGTTGAACCTGACCATCAAACCCGGCGAGGTTCACGCCATTATGGGGCCTAACGGTGCGGGCAAAAGTACATTGGGTAACGTGCTTTCAGGTCGTGACGGCTATGAAGCAACGGCCGGTACAGTCAGCTTCAACGGTAAGGATTTGTTCGAGCTGGACATTGAAGAGCGCGCGCGTGAAGGGTTGTTTCTGGCGTTCCAATATCCGGTGGAAATTCCCGGTGTAAGCAACATGGAATTTTTGAAGGCTGCCGTTGATGCCAAGCGCAAGCATCATGGTCAGCCGGAACTGTCAGCCATTGAATTTATGAAAATGGCGCGCGAAGCCAGCAAGCGCGTTAATCTGGACCAGGCTTTTTTAAAGCGCGGTGTGAATGAAGGCTTTTCCGGTGGCGAGAAAAAGCGCAACGAAATTATGCAAATGATGTTGCTTGAGCCGAGCTTGTGCATCCTCGATGAAACCGACTCCGGTTTGGATATTGATGCCCTGCAAGTTGTTGCCAGCGGTGTCAATGCAATGCGTTCACCGGAGCGCAGCTTTATTGTTGTGACTCACTACCAGCGTCTGCTGGATTACATAGTGCCGGATTATGTCCACGTATTAGCTAATGGACGTATTGTTAAAACCGGTGGTAAAGAGCTGGCGCTGGAGCTGGAAGAAAAAGGCTATAGCTGGCTTGAAACCGAGGCCGTATAACCATGACCGATTTTCAACAACAGGCGATCAAACTAGCCGCGCAACAACAGCCTTTGGCATGGTTGGAGCATTTCCGTGCACTGGCTGCCAATGAGTGGTTGGCTCAGCCTTGGCCTACGCGCAAAACAGAGCATTGGAAATACACACCGCTTCAGGGGTTGCAGAAAACACAACTGACTTCCTGGGGGGGTGCTGGTATTGCGGCAAATCATGTGCAAAGCGAGTTTATTCCGCTGGATGCGCATCGCTTGGTATTTGTGAATGGCGTGCTTGATGTTGCCAACTCAACGATGGAATCAACTTATCTGGTGCGTTTTTCACAGGCCAGTGCAGAGCAGCAGGCATTAATCCAAACCCATTTGGGCAAGATTGTGGAGGGCGAGCGCCATTTGTTTGCCACCTTGAATAATGCCTGGCTGGATGATGGTGTATTGCTGCATGTGCCGCGCAACCAACGACTCGATAAGCCGGTTTATATCGTCAATATCGCAACGGATACTTGTGCGGCCAATCAGCGGTTGTTGATTGTGCTGGATGACAATGCTCAAGCGGAAGTGATTGAGCATTACTTTTCGCAGGCAGATATTCAGGACGGTTTTGCCAACTCGCTGACTGAAATCCACATCGGCGATGGCGCTCAGCTGCAGCATTATCGACTTAATCTTGAAGCCGAACAGGCTCAGCATATTGGTGCTGTGCATGTGAATTTGCAGCGCAATGCACGCCTGCGCGGATTCGCCTTGGCGTTGGGTGCCCGTGTGATGCGGATTGATTACCAAATCAATCACCGCGGCCAAGGGGCCGAGCTGGATTTGCAGGGTATTTACGTGCCGCGCAACCAGCAGGTTGTGGATTATCACACCAATGTTTGCCACTGGGTTCCTCACTGCACGTCCAATGAAGTATTTCGCGGCATTATCAGCGATTCGGCTCAAGCTATTTTTAATGGCCGTATCTACATTCACAAAGACGCACAAAAAACCTTGGCTGAATTGAGCAATAAAAATTTGCTGACATCCAACAAGGCAGAAATTAATACCAAGCCAGAGTTGGAAATTTATGCCGACGATGTGAAGTGTGCTCATGGTGCGACGATTAGCCAGCTCAATGAAAATGCACGCTATTACTTGCAAAGCCGCGGGCTGTCGCGTGCAGATGCGGATGTCATGTTGAGTTTTGGTTTTATCAATGAGTTGCTGGAACAGATTGCCCAGCCAGCAGTGCACGATTATCTGCAGCCGCGCCTTGCGGCCCTGTTTGGGCGTGATATGAGTTTGCATACCGCTGCCGGTATGGCGGAGCTGAGCAATGACTAAATCCGGATTCGATGTAGAGCGGATTCGCGCTGACTTTCCGATCTTGCATCAGCAAGTAAATGGTCAGCCGCTGGTGTATTTGGATAATGCGGCAACAACGCAAAAACCGGAGCAGGTGATAGCTGCAATCAGTGATTACTATCGCACGGACAACAGCAATGTGCATCGCGGTGCTCATGCTTTGGCGGATCGCGCCACAGTAAAGTTTGAAGCGGCGCGCGAAAAAGTAGCGCAATTTTTAAATGCACCCGCGGCAAAACAAATTATATGGACTCGAGGCACCACAGAAAGTATTAATTTGGTTGCTGCCTCTTGGGGTAAGGCTAATTTAAAACCGGGTGACCGGATTCTGGTATCGGCGATGGAGCATCACGCCAATATAGTGCCCTGGCAATTTGCTGCCCAGGCTACAGGCGCGACGCTTGAACCTATTCCCGTAGATGCTCATGGCAATATCAATATGCTGGCGTTCGATAGCATGTTGGATTCCCATGTGAAAATGGTTGCCGTAGGGCATGTTTCCAATGCAATGGGAACTATTAACCCGATCGAGAAAATCATTACTCTGGCCCATGCGGTGGGGGCGCGAGTGCTGATTGATGGCGCGCAAGCGGTGAGCCATTGGGCGGTGGATGTGCAGAAACTCAATTGTGATTTTTATGTTTTTTCTGCCCACAAATTATTCGGCCCAACAGGCTTGGGTGTGCTCTACGGTAAGGAAGATTTACTCAACTCCATGCCACCTTATCAGGGCGGCGGGGAGATGATCGAAACTGTTTCTTTTGCGGGCACAACATTTAATCAGTTGCCTTATAAGTTTGAAGCGGGCACACCGGATATTGCCGGTGCGATTGGCTTGGGAGCCGCGATTGATTATTTAAATGCACTGGATCGCGTTGCTGCCGCTGAGCATGAGCAGGCATTATTGGCTTATGCAGAAGAAAAAGCGCGTGCAACGTCCGGGCTGACATTGGTGGGTACTGCTCCCCACAAAACCTCGGTAATGAGTTTTTTAATTGATGGTGCCCATCCTGCAGATGTGGGTGTGTTGCTTGATAAGCAAGGCGTTGCCGTGCGCACAGGCAATCACTGCGCCCAGCCAATCATGGATCAGTTTGCCATTCCGGGTACTGTGCGCGCGAGTTTCAGTTTTTATAACACCTTTGCTGAGGTGGATCGTTTATTCGCAGCGATTGAAAAAGCAAAAACGTTTTTAGTCTGATGATGGCTTCTATCATCCTGAGTAATTGTGATGTTTGTCGGAGTAGATCATGAGTATCGCTTCATTTGACCCGCAACAAGACACTGTAGTTGTTACGCCTGCGGCAGCGGCGCACTTCAAGCGTCAGCTCAGCACCAGTAAAGAACCTGCAACGGCGGTTAGGCTGAGTGTTAAGCAGAGCGGCTGCACTGGCTGGAAATATGTTGTTGATCTGGTGGCTGAAGGTAAGCCTGATGATTTGCATGTGCCCTTGGCAGACGGTGTTGAATTGTTGGTGGACGTGAACAGTCTGTCGGTGGTTAGTGGTACGGAAATCGATTATGTGACTGAAGGTGTGAATCGCCAGCTTCGGTTCAATAATCCGCGCGTTAAGGATTATTGCGGCTGTGGTGAAAGTTTTAGTGTTAATTAACGGGCGCTGTGCCTAGAGAATTTCTATGTCTGAAAGACGCATGGTGGTTGCCCAAACGGATTGCCCAGCACGGCGCGTGCCCGATGGGACGCCATTGACTATTCCCGAAGGGACCTTTGTCACCATCACCCAGGCATTGGGTGGCAATTACACGCTGACCTATCACGGGCAAATGGTGAGAGTTGATGGGACCGATGCCCATCGGCTGGGTTTGGAGCCTACTCATATTGAGTTTCCCGCGCCGCTTGATGATCAAATTATCGAAGCACAGGTCTGGCAGGCGCTGGGCAGTGTTTATGACCCGGAAATTCCGGTTGATCTGGTGAATTTGGGGCTTATCTACGCCGTGAAAATAGACCAGCAGGCCAAGCAGGTTGATATACAGATGACCCTTACCGCACCTGCTTGTGGTATGGGGCCAGTGTTGGTTGGCGATGTCGAGTACCGTGTGCGCTTGGTGCCCAATGTCAAATCCGTCAAGGTTGAACTGGTGTTCGATCCGCCATGGCAGCGCCATATGATGAGCGAAGAGGCTCAATTGCAAACCGGTATGTTTTACTGAGTTGCCTGTTTTACTGATTGCTACCGCCAGGAATACACATGACCCAATTTGGTATAGATGTCACGGCTGAGGATATTGTCGATACCCTCGGCTTCTTTGATAACTGGGAAGAGCGCTACAAGTACATTATTGACCTGGGCAAAGAGCTGCCACCAATGGATAGTGCATTGCGCAATGACCAATATTTGGTTCGCGGTTGTCAGAGCCAGGTATGGCTAGTGGATGAGTGGCGTGACGGAAAGCTATTTTTTCAGGCGGACAGCGATGCTTTCATCGTCAAGGGGTTGCTTGGTGTGGTCTTGGCAGCATTTAACGGCAAAACGCCCGGTGAAATATTGAGCGTTGATATAGATGCCTATTTTGGCCAACTGGATTTATTGCAGCATTTGAGCTCCACCCGGGGGAATGGTCTCAAGGCGATGGTCAAGCGCATTCAGGAGCGGGCAAGCAGTGCCAACTAGTCGTCTCCCTGGCAGATAATCCTTAGCCGATTTTGTTTATTAATCAAATAGCTAGCATATAAAAATAATGTAAACCCGCGTATAATTCGCGGGTTTTGTATTTTGTAGGCCCTGAATCGCTGGTTGCGGCGTAGAAGGAGCTAGTCTAACCGGAAACATTGTGTGTGGAGTCTCTCATGGCTGTTGAACAAACCTTATCAATTATCAAGCCCGATGCTGTTCGCAAGAATCTTATTGGCGCCATCGTCTCTCGCTTCGAGCAGGCGGGTTTGAGCGTCGTCGCCCAGCGCATGTTGCTGTTAAGTCGTGCCCAAGCTGAAGGGTTTTATGCCGAGCATCAGGGCAAGCCTTTCTTTGATGGCTTGGTAGATTTCATGACCTCTGGCCCTGTGGTTGTACAGGTGCTCTCGGGCGAAAACGCTATTGCCCTGAATCGTGAGTTGATGGGTGCTACTGATCCTGCTAAAGCGGCACCAGGCACCATTCGTGCGGATTATGCTGAAGCGATCAACAAGAATGCGGTGCACGGTTCCGACTCACCTACATCCGCTGCGCGCGAAGTGGCTTATTTCTTCGCGACCCATGAAGTGAATCTTCGTTAATTACCCCTTAGCCCTAATTTTGTTTACAGGTATTGAGCCATGACTGATGTATCCACCTCCATTACTTCCGCTGATGCGGTTGCAGAGGGCTCTGCCAAAGTAAACCTCTTAGGGCTGCCGGAAGCCAAGTTGGTTGCTTTTTTTGAATCCATCGGCGAGAAAAAATTTCGTGCTATCCAAGTCATGAAATGGATTCATCAGTTGGGTGCCGATAACTTTGAAGACATGACCAATGTCAGCAAAGACTTGCGGGCGAAATTAAAAAATATTGCCGAAATTCGCTTGCCCGAAGTAGTGCAGCAATTTGACTCAACCGATGGCACGCGCAAGTTTCTGATTCGTGTCAGTGGTGGCAGCGTTATTGAAACGGTATTTATTCCTGATGGTGATCGCGGCACCTTGTGTGTTTCCTCCCAAGTGGGTTGCTCATTGGATTGCAGTTTTTGTGCAACGGGTAAACAGGGTTTTAATCGCGATTTGACCGCCGCTGAAATTATTGGCCAGGTATGGATTGCTGCAAAATCGTTTGGACAATTACAGGCAAATGGCCCGCGTCGTGTTACCAATGTGGTGATGATGGGAATGGGGGAGCCGCTGCTCAATTTTGATAATGTTGTCGACTCAATGAACCTGATGATGCACGACAACGCCTATGGTATTTCCAAGCGCCGCGTCACCTTGAGCACCTCTGGTGTGGTTCCCCAGTTGGATCGCTTGAGTCAGTACACAGATGCCTGTCTGGCGATTTCCTTGCATGCGCCTAACGATGAATTGCGCAATGAATTGGTGCCCATCAACCGCAAATACCCGATTGCCATGCTGCTTGATTCTGCCAAACGTTATATTTCTGCAATGCCGGATACGCATCGCAAAATTACCATCGAATACACCTTGATCGATCAAGTCAATGACCGCCCCCATCATGCCCACCAGTTGGCGGAACTCCTGCGCGATGTGCCGGTCAAGATTAACCTTATTCCGTTTAATCCGTTTAATTTGTCCAACTACAAACGCGTCAGTAACAATGCGCTGCGTAAATTCCAGGACATATTGATGGAGGCTGGCTATATCACCACGGTGCGTACTACGCGCGGTGACGACATAGATGCAGCTTGTGGTCAGTTAGCGGGGCAGGTGAATGATGTGACGCGTCGCAGTGAGCGCTATCGCGCGCAATTTGATGAAATTCAAGCAGTGAAGATTGTTAACCAGTAGTTGTATAAAAACAGATTGGCTTCATTAACATCAGTAAGCTTAATTAAGAGTAGGTGTGTTCATGCAAAAGAATAAACTACATAAATTGCTACAACTGTTGCTAGTCGGTATAGCGAGCGTGGTACTGCTTGCTGGTTGTGTATCTGATGGCAAGGGAAAACCCAATCGCCCTGTTGATAAAGTTAAGTCTCTGGAGTTACACATTAAGCTGGCGCAAGGTTACATCGACAGGGGAAATCGTGAGTCTGCACGGCATCATCTGCGTAAAGCGGCAGAGATAGATCGTAATTCGGCAGACGCTACCGAAACCATGGCGCGCCTCTACCAATTAGAGGGTGAGCCCGCACTGGCAGAAGAGTCGTTCAAAAAAGCGATTAAAGCCAAAAAGAATTTTACCTTGGCGCGCAACAACTACGGTGTCTTTTTGTTTGGTGCCAAACGCTATGAAGAGGCATTGGAACAATTTGAATTGGCTGCGGAAGATCTGGATTACACTGGTCGCGCATCTACTTTGGTAAATGTGGGAAGAACGGCGTTGTTGCTCGGCAAAAACGAACGTGCCAAAGCTGCACTTGAACATGCTGCTGTACTTGATCGCAGTTTGGGCGATGCACAGATTGAGTTGGCCGATATCAATTTTCAAAATCAGGAGTACGCCGCTGCTAAGCAGCATCTTGATCGCTATCAAGCGCTGGGGCAGGTTACACCGCGTTCACTCTTGTTAGGTATCCGTTTGGAACGTATTTTTGGCAACAAGGATAAAGAGGCCAGTTATCTTTTAATGTTAAAAAATCGTTTCCCTTATTCAAAAGAATATCTTGAATATAAACAGACGATGATGTGAGGCGATTCGCGATTGTTGTAGGCAAAAAATGACTTCTGAAGACGAGAAAAAATCCACAGACGATAGTAGATCCAGAGACCTTTCGCCCGGAAAGCTTCTGGTGTGGGCGCGTGAGCGATCCAACCTGACGCAAGATCAGGTGGCCAAAGAACTCTACATGACGCTCACTAAAGTCAGGGCATTAGAGTCTGATGACTATCGTCATATGGGCGCCGATACTTTTGTACGTGGTTACCTTCGCGCTTATGCCAATCTGGTTCATCTTGATGTTGCCCAAGTGTTGGTAGCCTATGATCGGCACCTGCAAAAATTAGGTTTGCTCGAAGCTCCCGTACCGCGTCGTACAGAATCTGCCAATAAACCTATTTGGCAGTTCGTGTTATTTATCGTGGTTGCTCTGGTTGTGCTGTGGTTAATTTCAATCTGGTTCTTTGATAATCGCCAGTCCCCCGTGATTGATCGCCCCGCCAATGTCACGCCGCAATTGGAGATTGGTCATGTCGCATTAAGTTCGACAGCCAGTTCGGTACTGCTTGTTGCGGATAGGATCCCGGCTGTTGAATCTACGGCATCCTCTACTGATAGTGTGTCCGCTACAACCTCGAGCGATGCGGTGCAATCCACTACACAATCCGTTAGTAGTGTCGCGGCATCTGTTGAGTCTTCCAGTCAGGCATCGGTGGCTGTTGTTCCGGTGGTCGCGAATACAACTGGATTGGCGGTGCTTGCGTTAAGTTTCACTGCGGAGTGTTGGTTGGAAGTGAGCGATGCACGCGGTGATGTGCTCGCGGCAGATTTGCAAGCAACAGGTAGTCGTTTGCAATTGCAAGGTGAGGCACCATTTGATGTGAAACTTGGTAATGCTCATGCGGCACGTATTGAACTTAATGGTGAGTCAATTGCGATAGCGCCATTGCCAACCACAAATGTATTGTCGTTAAAAGTGGGTCAGTAAACGAGTTGCTCTGCTCGTAAAAACGAATCGGGAAATGTTATGCACTGCGAGTCTCCTATAAAACGTCGTAAGTCGCGTCAAATAATGGTCGGAAATGTAGCGGTTGGCGGTGATGCACCTATATCTGTGCAGAGCATGACCAATACAGAGACAACAGATGTTGCGGCAACGGTTGAACAAATCCGCCGAATCCAGGCTGCCGGTGCTGATATAGTCCGTGTCTCGGTGCCTAGTATGGAGGCCGCTGAAGCCTTTGGTGCCATTCGGAAACAAGTCAATATTCCCTTGGTCGCGGATATTCATTTTGATTATCGTATTGCGTTGCGTGTGGCAGATTTGGGTGTGGATTGCCTGCGCATTAACCCCGGCAATATTGGTCGTGAAAAGCGTATCAAAGCCGTTGTTGATAAAGCGCGCGATTTAAATATTCCCATTCGAATTGGTGTGAATGCCGGCTCGCTTGAAAAAGACTTGCAGAAAAAATACGGTGAGCCAACGCCCGATGCCCTGGTTGAATCTGCGTTGCGTCATGTAGAAATTTTGGATCAATTAAATTTTTACAACTTCAAAGTCAGTGTAAAAGCCTCTGATGTATTTATGGCTGTTGCTGCTTATCGCAAGCTTGCCACGCTGATTGATCAACCGTTGCATTTAGGTATCACTGAAGCGGGCGGTTTACGTTCTGGCACAGTGAAATCTGCAATTGGTTTGGGCGCTCTGTTAATGGACGGCATAGGCGATACTATTCGCGTATCCCTGGCAGCAGATCCGGTAGAAGAAATCAAAGTGGGTTGGGATATGCTGCGCAGCTTAAAAATTCGCAGCAAGGGCGTTAATTTTATTGCCTGCCCAAGTTGTTCTCGTCAGAACTTTGATGTGATCAAAACGATGAATGATTTGGAGCAGCGAGTAGAAGATATTACCGTTCCTTTGGATGTAGCGGTTATCGGCTGCGTGGTGAATGGCCCGGGTGAAGCAAAAGAGGCTGACTTGGGATTGGCTGGCGGAACACCCAGCAACCTGATTTATATTGATGGCGAACCAAATCAGAAGTTAACCAACGAAAACCTGGTTGATAATCTGGAGCGCCTCATTCGTGCCAAGGCGGCACAGAAGCAGGCAAAAATGGATGCTGATGCAAAAAATATTATCGCAAAAGCCTGATGCTTTTGTATTGACAGATAAGGTTTTAAATTGAAAAAAATACAAGCAATTCGCGGCATGAATGATCTGCTTCCGGCAGACTCACCGCTGTGGCAATACGTGGAATCGGTGGTTACCGATATCCTCGCGCGTTATGCCTATCAGGAAATTCGTTTTCCGATTGTGGAATCTACTGAGTTATTCAAGCGTTCAATCGGTGAAGTTACTGATATCGTTGAAAAAGAAATGTACACATTTGATGATCGCAATGGTGACAGTTTGACCTTGCGTCCGGAAGGTACTGCCTGTTGTGTTCGCGCCTGTGAAGAAAATGGTTTGCTTTATAATCAAACACAGCGTTTGTGGTACATGGGCCCCATGTTTCGTCACGAGCGTCCGCAAAAAGGGCGCTATCGCCAATTCCACCAGATTGGTGTTGAAACCTTCGGTATTCAGGGGCCAGATATTGATGCGGAAGTGCTGGTGTTGAGTGCACGTATTCTGCGTGAGCTGGGTGTGGCAGAGCATGTCCGCTTGCAAATTAACTCCTTGGGAAGCACTGAGGCACGCGCTGCGTATAAACAAGCACTGGTAAACTATCTGAGCCAGCTGAAAGATCAGCTTGATGAAGACAGTAAGCGTCGTCTGGAGTCAAATCCACTGCGAATTCTCGACTCAAAAGATGCAAATACCCAAACACTATTAAATGCAGCGCCGGTGCTTTTGGATTACTTGGATGATGCCTCTCGTGAGCATTTTGAGGAATTGAAAACACTGCTTGATGCAGCGGGTATTCGCTATGAAGTCAATCCACGCTTGGTGCGTGGACTCGATTATTATGGTAAAACGGCGTTCGAGTGGGTGACTGACAAATTGGGGTCACAAAGCACAGTCTGTGCCGGTGGTCGCTACGATGGCCTTGTTGAGCAATTAGGCGGTAAATCTACACCTGCTGTTGGTTTTGGTATTGGCCTTGAGCGATTGGTGTTATTGCTGCAAGCTGCAGAGGTTGTGCCTGAGGGCTTGGATCAACAGGCTGACATCTACTTGGCTGCCGTTGGTAATGTGCAGTCAGCTGCGATGAAATTGGCAGAACGTATCCGCGACGAGATCCCCTTTGTTCGTTTATTGGTCAATTGTGGGGGCGGTAATTTTAAAAGCCAATTAAAGCGAGCCGATAAAAGTGGTGCTGAAATCGCATTGATTTTAGGGGAAGATGAAGCTCATGCTGGCAAGGTTAGTATTAAGTTCCTGCGGGATGAGATTGAGCAGCAAACCCTGCCATTTGATGAAGCAATTGCTTATTTGCAGTCGCTTGAGTAAAAAAATAACGGTTTTAATCATTAATATTTCCTGCGCTTTGCGCAAGTCCTACAGGAGTCAATTGTGAGCGTACATCTTTCAGAAGAAGAACAATTAGAGGTATTAAAGCGCTGGTGGAAAGACTACGGCAAAACAGTAGTTATTGCTGTTCTGGTGGCGGTGGCTGGCTATTTTGGTTTCACCACTTGGCAGGATCAAAAACGCCAGAAGGCTGAAAATGCATCAGCAACTTATGAACAGCTGTTGAAATTGGTCAATGTTGAGCCAGGAAAGGCAATCTCTGATGCGGACAAAGCAACAGTGACTCATTTGGCTGATCAATTAAAGGATGCGAATAGCAAAAGTATGTACGCCCATAGTGCTGCTTTTTTTCTTGCCAAGCTGGCTGTTGAAGATAACAAGTTAGATGATGCAGTGAGTGAACTTAAATGGGTTTTGTCTGCCAAACCGGATGCTGCAACCGAGCAGTTGGCGCGTTTGCGCTTAGCGCGTGTGTTAACTGCCCAGAAGGCATATGACGAAGCCTTGGCACAGCTGAGCCCAGAGCCTGCGGCAGCATTTGTTGCTGATTATGCCGAAGCGCGCGGGGATATTCTTAAATTACAAGGTGACTTGGACGCGGCTAGAACCTCATTTGAAAAAGCTCTGAACTCAATCGATCCGCAACAACAAGAACGTTACATGTTATTGCAAATGAAAGTTGATGATTTGAAAGTAAATGACTCTGTGCCGACAGCCCCTGTTGCTGAGGAGAAGTAAATGACGCAAGTCTCTGTGAGGCACTTTAGCTGGTTGATTTTGCTTTGTGCGTTCGCTGTTTCCGGTTGTTCCTGGTTTAGTAAAAAAACAGGGAATGAACCTATGGAATTGGTCGACTTTAAAGAAACCGTCGATCTTGACCGGGTGTGGAAGCGTGGTATTGGCGAGGGCCAGAATAAAGGCTTTAGTAGTCTCACGCCCGCATTGGATGGCGAGATGATCTATGCGGTTGATTACGAAGGGTTAGTGGTTGCAGTAAATACTACCTCGGGCAAAAAACTGTGGTCTCACAAAGTTAATAAGCCTGAGCAAAGTGTTTGGGGCTGGTTCAAAAGTTTCTTTGTGAGTACTGACCCCAATTACCAGATTATTGGTGGCATTGCGGCTGAGAATGGATTGCTTCTGGTTGCAACTTACGCCGGTGAGGTCATGGCTTTATCAAAAGATAATGGCGATGAACTGTGGCGTAAACAATTGCCGGGTGAGATTATCTCTGCACCGCGTACAAACGGCAGTGTGGTTGCTGCCCAGTCAGTCAATGGCAAGCTTTATGCGTTGGATGCCAAAACGGGCGATCAATTGTGGTTTTATGACAATCAGCCACCGGTATTAACCCTGCGCGGCACACCATCGCCCATTGTTACCGATACAGCAGTTTATACCGGCTTTTCCAATGGCCGCATGATGGCATTTAACCCTAATAATGGTTTGATTCTGTGGGAACAGCGTATTGCATCGCCTAAAGGGCGTTCTGAATTGGAGCGTATGGTTGATATCCATGCGAGTCCTATTCTTCGCGACGGTGTTATCTATGTGGGTACATACCAAGGCAGAATAAGTGCTGTAGCGCGTGGTACGGGTAGCCCATTGTGGGGTATTGATGGGTCGACCAGTGAGAATCTGGCTGTTTCTGCTGACAAGGTGTTTGTGGCCCACTCTGACGGCAAGGTTGCTGCCTACAGTGTTGCCACTGGCGAGCAACTGTGGGTTAACGATCAGATGTTGCGTCGCAATCTGAATGGCCCACAAGTATTTGGCGATTATGTGGCAGTAGTAGATTTTAAAGGCTACATGCATGTGCTGAATCAAAGTGATGGTCAGTTTGCCGCACGTACCCGTGTTGATAGAAAAGGTGCCCGCGCGCCCATGCAAACCGATGGGGATACGCTGTACGTTTTCACCAATCGTGGCAAGTTAATCGCTTTCCGTGCTGAAAAAGACGAATAGCGTTCAGTCTGTTTATTTACCACAACAACCAGCCGCTGAATTTACCATTGGGTGATTAATGGTAAACTTCACAGCGGCTGGTTTTGTTTTTGGCCGTATTTATTCCTTGGCTCGGTTTATTGTTTGGCTATAGCCACCTTCATTCCTGATTTTTTATCTCAATTGATATTTTTATGATTATCCCCGTAATAGCACTTGTTGGTCGCCCTAATGTGGGTAAATCCACGCTCTTCAATCGCTTGACCCAATCGCGTGATGCACTGGTTGCAGACTACCCCGGGTTAACCCGTGATCGTAAGTACGGCGAGGGTGTATTGGAGAATCGCCGTTTTATCGTTATCGATACCGGTGGTATCAGCGGTGAAGAGGAGGGTATCGACAGTATGATGGCGGGGCAGTCGCTGCTGGCAATACAAGAGGCGGACATTGTGCTCTTTATTGTGGATAGTCGAGCTGGACTTAACCCGGCGGATGAAATCATTGCCAAGCATCTGCGTGTTAACAACAAAAAAACCTATTTGGTTGCCAATAAAATTGACGGTACTGACCCGGATATCGCTCTGGCGCCCTTTTATGAGTTAGGGCTTGGGGAAGTACATCCAACCACTGCAAGTCATGGTCGCGGTGTTAGATCCCTGATGGAAGAAGTGTTGGCGGATATTCCGGAGTTTCCTGAAGGCTATGAGCCGGATGATGCAACCGGCATCAAGATCGCTATTGTTGGTCGCCCCAATGTAGGTAAATCCACCCTGGTAAACCGCCTGCTGGGTGAGGATCGTGTGGTTGTTTATGATCAGCCGGGCACAACCCGTGACAGCATTTATATCAATTACACCCGCTTTGATAAGCCTTATACCATTATCGATACGGCAGGTGTACGTCGACGTAAGAATATTGATTTGATGGTGGAAAAGTTTTCTATCGTTAAAACCATGCAGGCGATTGCTGACGCAAACGTGGTGGTATTGGTGATGGATGCCAGCGAAGGAGTGGTAGAGCAGGATTTGCATCTGATGGGCACCACCATTGAAGCCGGGCGCGCGCTGGTAATCGCCTTGAATAAATGGGATGGGCTGGATGATGCGCATAAGCAATATGTAAAAAATGAAATCGAGCGCCGCTTACGTTTTGTAGATTTTGCGACTATTCACTTTATTTCAGCTTTGCATGGCACGGGTGTTGGCAACCTCTATAAATCCATCGAGCTGGCCTACCAGTCTGCTACGGATAAATTCAGTACCAATTACCTGACAAGAATTTTGCAAGATGCTGTGCGTGAGCACCAGCCGCCGATGATTCAAGGGCGTCGTATCAAACTGCGTTATGCTCACCCCGGCGGTCACAACCCACCTATTATTGTGATCCACGGTAACCAAACGAATGACGTTCCCAGTCACTACACCAAGTATCTGGAAAAGACATTTCGTCGTGTCCTCGACCTGCATGGCACACCAATCAAAATAGAGTTCCGTAATAATGAAAATCCTTATTCGGAGCGCAAAGGCAAATTGACCCAGCGTCAGTTGGTTGAAATGCGCCGGAAGGCAGAGCGTGAGAAAAACCGTAAGCCAAAATAGGTGCGCCGAAATGGCGCATCCTTCAGCCTTATTGCGGTTGTTTGATGTGCCAGTAGGCGAGCGTTAAAAGATGTGGTTGCAGAGCCAACTACGGCTTGCAACAGGCGTAGTGAAGGAGTAGTGTTACGCGCTTTATTGATCGCCGCCGCGGTCTACCTGAACTCCAATGCCCGAGCAGAAGATGACACCCGCAAGCCGCAAGCTGCTTATCATCGATGACGATGCCCTTGTCCGCCAAAGCCTTGTGACCTATCTCTCCGATAGTGGTTATTCTGTGCAGTTTGCTACAGATACCCATTCTGCCCTGACAATCCTGCAATCCGACTCTACCAAGCCAGACCTTATTATCACCGACCTGCGTATGCCCAATGGCGACGGTTTGCAGCTTCTGCACGCCTTGCATGATCAATTCCCGGAGTTACCTGTAATTGTGGTCTCTGGGGCAGGGGTGATGAATGATGTGGTCACGGCATTACGTTTGGGAGCCAGGGATTACCTGATTAAACCTCTGGTAGATCTGGAGGTTCTTGTTCATTCTATTGATAAGGTGCTGGATCGGCAGGATCTGGAAGCAGAAAACCTGCGTTACAGGGCGCAATTGGAAGAGGCTAACCGCGAGCTGAAAGAAAATTTGCGGGTTTTGGAGCGGGATCAAATCGCTGGCCGCCGGGTTCAGCGACGCTTGATGCCCTCGGGCCTTGCCACAGAAGAGGGCTACCAAGTTGCCCATACTATTGTTCCTTCCTTATTTCTCAGTGGCGACTTTGTTGATTACGCCCATATCAAAAAACGTTACCTGGCTTTCTACCTTGCGGATGTTTCCGGTCATGGCGCATCGTCGGCATTTGTCACTATCTGGCTGAAGCACCTGGTGAGCCGGATGGTGCGTGAAGAGGGGCTGTTTGGTGATGAGCATTCCTTTGTGGATGGCGCAGACCAGATGCTTCGACAAATAAATCGCGAACTTCACGAAACGCGGCTCAGTCATCACCTGACCTTGTTTGTGGGTGTGATAGATACTGTGACGCACAAAATGCATTATGTGGTCGCAGGGCATTTACCTATGCCGATTCTGGTCACTGAATCTGGTGCAGAGTACCTCACCGGTTACGGCAAGCCTGCCGGTATTTTCAAAGATGTCAGTTGGCAATTATACGAGCGCGATTTGCCTGAAAAGTTTGCGTTGGTGTGTTTTTCGGATGGTGTTCTGGAAATGCTGCCTCAAAATGAATTGGCAGATAAAGAGGCGCATTTGTTGGCGCTGGTTGCCGCGAGTACTGGCACATTGGAGTCAGTCAGCGATAGTTTGGTGATAAAAGAGATGCGCGATAATCCGGATGATATTGCCGTCTTGTCGATTTCCAGGGGTGTGAGTTGATGAAACCCGGTCAGATTCTGGTTGCTGATCACAACGGTGTTTATGTGATTAAGATGTTGGGCGATGTGCGCCTGACATTGTGTATTTCATTTGATCAATTTATCGACGCGATGTTTAAAAGTGAAAACTTCACGTCAGTGTTGTTTGACCTGTCTGAAGCAGAAGCTATCGATAGCACAACCTTGGGTTTGATGGCAAAGATATCGATTTTAGGGCAGGAGCGTTGCGATATGGTGCCGGTTATTCTTGCCAGCAACCCAAGCATCCAGCGCATTCTGCAAACCATGGGTTTTAGCGATATTTTCACTATTGTCGACAAGCTTGATGGCCCTGTACTGGATGCTCAGCCATTGCACTGCGTGAACTGCGATGAAAAAGTTGTCAAAGATAAAGTATTGGAAGCACACAAAATTTTGATGGGACTAAACGCAAGTAATGCAGACACTTTCCGCAATCTGGTGAACATGTTGGAAAATTGTTGAGCTGGTGTGCTATTGACAGTGAGCTTTGAGCTTAAATGAACCCGGCTTTTACCAAACTTTTAGCACGAATAAATTCGCTGTGCGGAACGTAAATTAAATCCGCCACTTTTCTAATCATATAGTCTTCGTATTTATCCAAATCCCCATCGGCGTACGCCATTTCCCACATAGCTTTTATCAAGCGAAACTTATCATCATGGGAGCACTGGCTATTCACAATTTGCGTAAATTGGTGAAGTGAGGTTGCATGGTTAGATTCAGTTTTGGCAAGGTCAACCAACTCACTAATTTCATTGGTTGTCAGTGAAAATTTTTGAGTGAGTAATTGATGGAGTTTGCTGGCTTCAATATCGGAGAAGTGATGATCAGCCATTGCAATTTCGACCAGCAGCGCAGCAACAGCCAGTTGTTTCTGGTGATCGGTAAGGGCTGGGGAATCGCCACCTGCTACTTGCAGATGGCGTTCGATAAACCGCGAGAGTTTATTAAGCACGGGCTTTGAGCAAATTCTCGAGGTTGATTTGGTCTTTCACAAAACCGCGGATGCCTTCGGCCAACTTTTCAGTTGCCATAGCGTCCTGATTGAGGCCAAAGCGGAAGCTGGCTTCAGTCTCAATTTGTTTAGCGATGGCTGCGCCTGAATTGTTGGGTGAAAGCACACGCTTCAATTCACCTTTGTCTTGATCCAACTCTTGCAACAATTGCGGGCTGATGGTCAAACGGTCACAGCCAGCCAAGGCTTCGATCTCGCCAAGATTGCGGAAGCTCGCACCCATCACAACAGTGTTGTAGCCATTTTGTTTGTAGTAGTTGTAGATCTGGCGTACTGATACCACACCTGGATCTTCTTCTGCGGTGTATTCTTTTTTGTCAGTATTGGCTTTGTACCAGTCAAGGATTCGGCCTACGAAGGGTGAAATCAGGAATACGCCGGCATCCGCACAGGCAGCGGCTTGATTGAAACCAAACAACAGGGTCAGGTTACAGTTGATGCCTTCTTTTTCCAGCACTTCAGCAGCGCGAATGCCTTCCCACGTGGAGGCAAGTTTGATCAATACACGTGACTTATCTACACCGCCTTTCTCATACAAACTGATCAACTGGTGAGCCTTGGCAATTGATGCCTTGGTGTCGAATGACAAACGAGCATCCACTTCGGTTGAAATGCGGCCGGGAACAATTTTCAGGATTTCCAAACCAATGCCAACGGCGAGATGATCACAGGCAGCACTCAATTGTTCAGCGCTGTTGGTAATGCCTTTGCTGGCAGTGATAGCAGCAGTCAACAGATCCTGGTATTGCGGCATTTGCGCGGCTTTGTATACCAGTGATGGGTTGGTGGTCGCATCCAGTGGTTTGTAGAGGCGAATGGCTTCGATATCGCCAGTATCGGCTACGACGTCGGTAAATTGTTTCAGTTGTTCGAGTTTACTAGTCACAGTGGTAATCCTATTTCTGAAATAACAAGTGGTTGATATTCGTCTTATTGCCGTCAGAACTATTATAGTCTTAATGACTTTTTGAGTGAAGCAGTCATTTTTTATAAAGCGATCAATGCATAGGCTATCGGGATGTTAGGCTTATGCCAGTATCGGTAATGTTTGTTAATGGTACCTCATTTACAGCAGCAAGCGCTCGTTCCAGTACCTCAATTCCCGCACCGGGTTTATGTGCTTGTTCGCTGATGACACGCCGGAATTGCCGAGCACCGGGCAGGCCTTGATAAAGCCCCAGAATATGTCGAGTCAAATGATTGAGGCGTGCGCCCTTGGCTAATTGTTCGATGCAATATTCCTTGAATTGTTCCATAACGGCTTCGCGGCTGATTACGGGACGCGTGCTGCCGTAGATCTGTTGGTCTACTTCGGCCAACAAGTAAGGGTTGCTGTAGGCTTCGCGGCCAATCATCACGCCATCAACCTGTTGGAGCAGGGTTCTAGTCTGTTCCAGCGTGGTAATGCCGCCATTGATAATAATGTTGAGCTGAGGGAAATCCTGCTTCAGTTGGTAGACCTTATCGTATTGCAATGGCGGTATTTCGCGATTCTCTTTTGGGCTTAGGCCTTTTAGCCATGCTTTGCGGGCGTGAACAATAAATGTAGTGCACCCTGTGGCGGCAATGGTGCTTACAAAGTTAACCAATCCGGCATAATCTTCCATGTCATCGATACCGATGCGGTGCTTCACTGTGACTGGAATTTTTACTGCATTTTGCATCGCCGCAATACAATCAGCCACCAGTGCTGGTTCTGCCATCAAGCAGGCACCAATCATCCCATTTTGTACGCGATCACTGGGGCAGCCACAATTGAGGTTAACCTCGTCGTAGCCCCAGTCTTCGGCGATTCGTGCGCACTCTGCAAGGTCTGCGGGGTTACTGCCGCCGAGTTGTAATGCCAGCGGGTGTTCGCAGGCGTTGTGATCGAGAAAGCGTTTTTTATCGCCATGCAGTAGTGCGCCGGTGGTAACCATCTCACTGTAGAGAACAGCTTCTTTAGTAAGCATACGCCAAAAGGTGCGGCAATCAGATGTTGACCACTCCATCATGGGGGCGAGGGTGAAGCGGCGGTCTAGGACGGTGGGTAATGTCATCAGGATATGAAATTCAATAGCGCAAAATAAAATTGCCAGACAATGTTGGCAGGTGTTTTATGATAGCGATATTTACTCAAGGCTGCACGGTAATCCCGTCTGGCAACAGGAAGAATCTACTTATGTCATTAACTCATATCGACTCCCAAGGCCACGCCAGCATGGTAGATGTGTCCGATAAGCCCGCCAGTGTGCGCGAAGCGCGGGCCTTTGCGCGTGTGCTGATGCAGCCGGAGACCCTGGTGCATATCAAAAATAACAGCTTGAAAAAGGGTGATGTGTTGGCGGTCGCTCGCATAGCCGGTATTCAGGCAGCAAAAAAATGTGCTGATTTAATCCCGCTGTGTCACCCCTTGGCTCTGAGTAAAGTGGCGGTGGATTTCAGTTTGGATGATGTTAATGCCAGTGTGGAAATTACCAGTTATTGCAAGCTGACCGGGCAAACCGGAGTTGAGATGGAAGCATTGACTGCCGCAAGTGTTGCCGCGTTGACGATTTACGATATGTGTAAAGCTGTGGATATGGGCATGGTGATTGAACAGATTTGCTTATTGGAGAAAAAGGGCGGGCGTCGTGGACATTATCAACGCGGGGTAGAATCGCAAGTGGAGGGAAATGAAGCATGATTCGCGTCGTTTTTCTGGCTCAGCTGCGTGAGCAGTTGGGGTGTGCTGGTATAGAGGTCGATTCTACAGAAGTCAGTTCCATTAGCGAATTGAAACAATATTTGCTGGAGAGATATCCTGAGTGGAGCGAATTTCTGGAGCAAAAAAAATTATTAATTGCACTTAATCACGAATATGCGCGCAGCGATTTACCCTTGGTGTCCGGTGATGAAGTTGCATTTTTTCCGCCGGTTACCGGAGGCTAGCTAGTATGTCGTTTTCTATTGCGATTCAAGCCGATGATTTTGATGTGGGCGCTGAATATGCCCGATTAATTGAGCATGATAAAAGGGCAGGTGCGGTAGTATTTTTTGTCGGGCGTGTGCGCGAGATGAACCAGTCCCGTGTCGTATCCGGTTTATCGCTTGAGCATTATCCGGGTATGACGGAGCGAGTGCTGGAGCAGATCATGGAGTCTGCCAGAGCACGATGGGATTTAATTTCAGCGCGCATTGTGCATCGTGTAGGTGCGCTGCATCTAAGCGATCAAATTGTATTTGTGGGTGTTACTAGTCAGCATCGCGAACATGCATTTCAGGCTGCAGAGTTTTTGATGGATTTTTTGAAAACCCAGGCGCCTTTTTGGAAAAAGGAAATAACGGAACAGGGAGAGGTGTGGGTAGATGAGCATCAAAAAGATAAAAATGCCAGTGAACGATGGTAGTAAATAAACAACCATAAAAATGGGCGCCAGGGCGCCCATTTTTATGGTGAGTTATCGGTCACTCATTACAAGTGTGCTGGCTCAGCAGCAGGTGCCGCTTTGTAAATGCCAGCGTATTTAATACCGAAATACATAATGTACAGGTAGCAAACAGCAGGTAATAAAAATGACAGTTGCAAGCCGATGGTGTCTGCGAGAGCACCTTGCGCCAGAGGAACTAGCGCGCCGCCTACGATCGCCATGCACAATACACCTGAGCCTTGGCCAGTGAATTTGCCAAGGTTATGCAGTGCCATACTGAAAATGGTCGGGAACATAATAGAGTTAAACAGGCCTACAGCAATAATCGCCCACATGGCTAACTTACCTTCGGTCAGCACGGCTACCAGCACCAAAATTACGGAACAAATACAGTTAAAGGCCAGTGTTTTGCCAGGGCTTACGTAGCGCATAACGGCAAAGCCAATAAAACGGCCGACCATTGCACCGCCCCAGTAATAGCTCACCAGATGCGCGGCATCGGCTTCTTTTAATCCGGCAATATTTTCTTCGCCGAAAAAGTTAATCAAAAAGCTACCAATAGATACTTCTGCACCTACGTACAAGAAAATACCAATAGCGCCCAGCACTAAATGTGTATGTGACAGCGCAGACTCTTTATTGGAGGCGGTATCAGCTGATAGACCGGGTTCTTCGTCGTGTTGGATTTTAGGTAATTTGGCAAAAGCAAAGAACAAGGCCAATGAAAGCAATGCTGCTGCCAGTGCAAGATAGGGACCCTGTACGGAAGCGGCTTCCTGAGCGCGATGGGCTGCTTGTTCTGCTGCCGGTAACAGCGCTAACTGATCGGCGGTGAGTACAGCGGTTCCCAAAATCAACATACCACCCAAAGCTGGGGCAATAGTGGTGCCCAAGGAGTTAAATGCTTGCGTAAGTGTTAAGCGGCTTGATGCGGTTCTGGCTGGGCCAAGCACCGTAACATAGGGGTTGGCCGCAACCTGCAAGATGGTGATGCCCGAGGCCAGCACAAACAGGGCAAGCAAAAATAATGCGTAGCCACTGGTGGCTGCGGGATAAAAAAGTGCGCAGCCTGATGCGGCAATCACAAGGCCAGCTACGGCGCCATTTTGATAGCCTAGGCGTTTGATCAGCGCACCTGCTGGTAATGACACTACGAAGTAGGCGCCAAAGAAACAGAACTGAACCAGCATCGCTTGGGTATAGCTAAGGGTGTAAACACTTTTTAAATGGGGAATGAGTACATCATTCAATGAGGTTAATAAGCCCCACATAAAAAACAAAATGGTGACGATAATAAGTGGAACGGTATTGTTGCCCGTGTCCGCCGCGTTGAGTTGAGTCGATGAGCCTTGGGGTATGCTGGCCATGGGGGTTACCTCATTGTTATAAAAATTGTTTGTCGTTGTCGTGGTCTTAAAATAACGTTTGCCGATCAATAAAACCGTGGCGTGCTGACGCAGCTTGGGCAAGCTGAGCTGAGCGCGCGCGGTACTATAATGCAAGCGTATAACGCTGTCACATTGTTTGTTCCCGGTTTACAATCGGTTGCACTCTGGTGATCTTATGGTCATTTTGACCTCTAAAACGATAATGCTGAGGTGAATATAGTGACTAAAGCAACAATTGATGATGTTGCCGCGCTGGCGGGCGTTTCCATGAAAACGGTGTCGCGTGTGGTGAATAATGAACCCAATGTGCGGCCTGCCACGCGTGAAAAAGTAGAAGCGGCGATTCGGGAATTAAGTTATCGCCCCAACCAGTCGGCGCGTAGCCTTGCGGGTAACCGCTCCTACTTGCTTGGGCTTATTTATGGCCATCCCAGCGCACACTACGTCTTGGATATTCAGGAAGGTGTGTTGGAAATTTGCCGCCCGCAGCGCTATGAATTGCTGGTGCACCCGGCAATTCATCGCGATCCTAATTTGATTGATGAAGTCACGGATTTGATTTTGGAGAAGCGGGTAGATGGCGTCATGCTAACGCCGCCACTGTCAGACAATATGGCCGTGATCACGCTACTCAAAAAAATGAATATTCCGTTTGTGCGCGTGGCACCTACAGAAAATAAATCCGCTTCGCCCTATGTGGAGACCAATGATGAAGAAGCCTCTTACGATATGACTTGCCAGTTAATTACCCAAGGTCACACTCGTATCGGTTTTATTTGCGGGCACCCGGACCATCGCGCTATGTCACTGCGTTATGAGGGTTACAAGGCGGCGCTAATTGAAAATGAATTACCGCTCTTGCCTGACCTGGTTGCACAAGGGGAAAACTCTTTTGAATCCGGTGAAATGTGTGCCAAGCAATTGTTGGGGTTGCCGGATCGACCTACGGCGATTTTTGCCGCTAACGATGATATGGCTGCTGGTGTCATAATGGTGGCCCATCAGATGGGCGTAAAAATTCCGGCGCAGTTATCGGTTGCCGGGTTTGACGATACGCCAGTTGCGCATCAGATCTGGCCATCATTAACAACCATTCGTCAGCCCATTCGGCAGATGGCGAAAAAGGCAACGGACTTATTGCTTAAACAGTTAAAAGGAAAGGATATCCAGTTGCCTGCCAGCATGTTGAATTCAAGCATTATTGTGCGTGAATCTACCGGGCCTCTGGTGGCAGTAAAACCGGGAAAACCAAAATAGATGGGGGATGCGCTGCCTTGAATATCGCAGCAGCGCGTATCTTAAGGTTACTTCAGCATGCTCATCCGAGCATTGACATAGCCGCTTCCATATCAGCGCTTAAATCTTCTGATTCACTGACCTGCATGTCCGAGTCAAGGCCGAGCCGCTCAAAGGCTTTCACCTGGGTGAAATCAATTTTAGTCATGGCGGAATTGCTGCCCAAATAACTTTGCAACATAGCGACGGTGACAATGTCAGCGTAGTCTGCTTTTGGAATCGAACGAGTGAAATCCACATGCTGCGTGGGAATGTGAGCTAGCTCTTCCGGAAAACCCCAGGTTTTTAAAATCAGGTCACCCAAGGGCGCATGAAGTTCATCGATAACTGCATCCAGGGTAAAGCTGTCTTTCAATAATGCCGGGTGGTCTTCGGCATAGGTGAGAATAGGAAGCACGCCAATTTTATGCACCAGCCCGGCAAGTGTGGCTTGATCGGGGCGCAGCTTGGTGTAGTGCTTGCAAAGTACGTGGCTAATACCGGCCACTTCACTGGAGCTTCTCCAAACTTCGCGCATGCGCATGTCTACCAAGTCAGAAGTGGCTTGGAACATTTGTTCCATTGCCAGGCCTGTGGCGATATTGCAGGTGTATTGAATGCCAAGGCGCATGAGGGCGGTACGTAAATCTTCAATGGCGCGACTGGCGCGCAACAACGGGCTGTTGGCAACACGGATAATACGCGCACTCAGCGCGGCATCGTTGCCAATCACGCCGGTTAATTTGTCGATGTCAGCATTGGGGTCATCGGCTACTTCCCTTACTTTGAGTGCAACTTCTGGCAGGGTGGGTAATACCAGTTGGTCCTTTTCAATCGCGGTCACTATTTCCTGGCGTACTTTTTCGGCAATTGGATTCATTGGGTGTCCTGACATCTCATTGGATAGGGGCATCATCTGCTGTAGGTATAGCATAGGGCAGGTTGCGCGGGCTTAGTTTTTCCGTGGCGTCTGCCACACTGGCATGGTCCAGTTGTTCATCCAGCAGCGAGGCCAGCAGTTCGATTTTTCCAGATTGGTTGCGCGATGCCATTACAACCGCACCTGCCTGTTGTCCGCTGAGGCTATTGACCACTGCTGTGCCTGGTGCGGGAATCTTGTCAGCTGTGTACTCAAAGCGATACATATGGCGTTTCAGTTTGCCGCGATAATGCAGTCGCGCAACGATTTCCTGCCCGGTATAACATCCTTTACGGAAGTTGATACCGTTGATCAATTGGTAATTTAGCTCTTGCGGTGTGAAGAGTTCGTAGGATTCAGGGTAAACATCGGCGATGCCACTGGCGATATCCAACAGTTGCCATGCCTGCGCATCCATGGATTGTGTCTGTTTTGTCACCGCATCCAAAAAATGATCCTGTTCGGCAAGCGCAATCCAGCATTCAAATCGATTTGCCGCCAATTGGATCAGGTAGCTGCCACGATGTTCGACCCAGCCATCTTGCTCTGTGGGCAGTTGGGTGAAAAATGTGCTGGCGGCTGCAGCGGCAGATTCGCCGAATAAACCAAACAGGGCGAAAGCATCTGTACCTTCATGCAGCTTGGCTTTGGAGAAAACAATATATTTACCAAGGGTTTTTTGCGCTGATTCCAACATGCTGGCGGGGATGCGCAGCGCAATGGTCTCGCTATCCATTTGCAGGGCGCGAAAGCTCAGCAATATTCTCCCTTTGGGGTTGCATTGAGCGCCGATGCGCGTGACAGCTGCAGTCAGTTCCTTTACATCACAGGTGACTTGCCCTTGAAGAAATTTACTGGCGTCGGGGCCTTTGACCAGAAGGAGTTGTTTGTCGGCAAGTGTTGCGAGGTAGGCAGTGGGCGATAAATCCGGGTTGGGCATGGGGCAAATTCCGCAAATTAACGACAGGCAGCGCGATTCTCTAGCCAAAGTGAGCCTTTGGCAAGCTGCTCGTTTATAATGTGCGCCTCTCATCATCAATACGGGTATTAGCGTGGATATCAATCGGTTATTTTGGGGTAGTCGGCGCGGCATGTTGGAATTGGATTTGGTGCTGATGCCATTTTTGGAAAACGTATATCCCGGGTTGGAGCAGAGCGATAAAGAACGCTACTGGTTATTATTGGAAGAGCAGGATCAGGATTTGTTTGCGTGGTTTCTCCGCCGGGAAAATCCTGATAACCCAGAACTACAACGGATTGTGGATATTATTCGTGCAAACACCGGGCTTCAACAAAAAAGCAACTGACGCTTGTGGCTTGCTGTCACTGTCTTCGCAAGATCTATCTCCCGCCTCAAAAGCACTGCCGCCACTGGCGGTGCTGACCATCAGGGATTCTGCCTTTTTGCGCAGGTTCTACCGCTGTTTTTATTGTCTTTTTGCTGTTGCACTTATTATCGCGCTTGGTCCTTACCTGAGCGATGAGCGCAGCAGTGCTATCACACGTTTGATCTGGTGCTGTGCGACATTGTTGGGGTGCATTGGGTTGTGGTGTGTTTGCCAGAGACAATGCAGGGCAATTCCGATGGGCAGCCTCGCCTATGAAAATGGGTTATGGGTACTGCGGGATAAAAATAAGCTGATGAACTATGTGTTGGCAGGTGATGTGCTCTGCTGGCCGTGGCTGATTATTCTGCCGTTGAAAACCATGGAAGGTCGTAGCAGGTTGCTATTGCTTGGGGCTGATGCGCTTGAGCCCGCCGACCAGGCACGTTTGCGCACCTGGTTGCGGGCGTGTCTGAAACCCAAAGGCTAGCGGTTAAAAGTCTTTACTGACAATCACATCTTGCCCGGCAAAATTGGTCGGTACCAAAATAGTGTCGCGTGCGATGGGCGACTTCTCCGGGTAGTCGGGCGAGTAGTGGAGGCCTCGGCTCTCTTTGCGCTCGTGTGCCGAGCGAATGATTAATTCGGCCACAGTTGCCAGGTTGCGCAGTTCAATCAAATCACTGCTGATGTTGTAATTGCTGTAGTACTCAGCAATTTCTTTTTGCAGCAGCTTGATGCGATGTGTGGCGCGCTCAAGGCGTTTATGGGTGCGAACAATACCGACGTAATCCCACATAAACCGGCGCAACTCATCCCAGTTGTGCGAAATCACCACGTCTTCATCGGAGTCGCGTACGCGCGAAGCATCCCACTGGGGTGATACATCCGGCGTATTGATCCGATCCAGTTTGGCCAGAATGTGCTGTGCCGCCGATTGGGCGTAGACGATACATTCCAACAGTGAGTTGCTCGCCATACGGTTGGCACCATGCAAGCCGGTAAATGAAGTTTCGCCAATCGCATACAAATGCTGCAAGTCTGTCTGCCCGTTCTTATCGACCACCACGCCGCCGCAGGTATAGTGCGCCGCTGGCACCACGGGGATCGGCTCTTTGGTGATATCTATTCCGAACTCCAGGCAGCGTGCTTTAACGGTGGGGAAATGCTCGCTGATAAATTCAGGTGATTTGTGGCTGATATCCAGGTACACAAAATCGCACCCCAGGCGTTTGATTTCATGGTCTATGGCGCGAGCGACTATATCGCGCGGTGCCAATTCTTCGCGCTCATCAAAACGCGGCATAAAGCGCTCACCACTGGGTAGGCGCAAGTAGGCGCCTTCGCCACGCAAGGCTTCGGTGATCAAAAAGTTTTTAGCGCGCGGATGATAGAGGCAGGTGGGATGGAATTGGTTGAACTCCATATTGGCCACCCGGCAGCCGGCACGCCATGCCATGGCGATACCGTCTCCGCTAGCGCTATCAGGGTTGCTGCTGTAGAGGTAAACCTTGCTTGCACCACCTGTTGCCAGTACAACCACCTTGGCCTGGAATACATGAATAGCATCGCTGGTGTTGTCGAGCACATAAGCACCGCTACAGCGCAGTTTGCGCGAGTCGGCATCGGCTTGGGATATCAGATTGATGGCGACATGATGTTCAAAAATATCGATATTCTTTTGCTGCTGTACCTGATCTATCAGTGTGGAGTGAACCGCTTGGCCGGTGGCATCAGCACTGTGAATAATACGGCGATGGCTATGGCCACCTTCTTTTGTGAGGTGGTAATCGCCATTGGCGTTTTCTTTAGTGAAGTTAACGCCTTGATCAATCAGCCATTGGATGGCGGCTTTACTGTGTTCAACGGTAAAGCGAACAGCGTCTTCGTGGCAGAGGCCTGCGCCGGCGATTAAGGTGTCGGCTACATGGGCATCAATTGAATCCTGATCATCAAGCACCGCCGCAATACCACCTTGGGCATACCAAGTGGAACCCTGATTGATTGCATTTTTACTCAGTACTGCCACACGGGCTTCTTTGGCAAGGCTCAACGCCAATGTCAGGCCAGCGGCGCCTGAACCTATCACCAGAACATCATATTGGTAGTGTTTATTCATTCAAATCAGACCCGGTTTACGAAAGTAGGGCAAAAAAGTGAGCAACAAGTTGTCGCCAGTATATCAAGCCTTGGCGTTATAAAGCGGCGCAACACAGGGTATATACGAACTAAACAGCGTTGTGGTTAATAACCCCGTATAATGCGCCCTGAACTTTTAATGTATGGTTTTGTCTATAAGCGGTTCTAAACCAATAGACTTTGCATAAGATACTGTGTTTTCCCTTGGGGGTTTAAAGAATGACAGCGCAATTAGCGCCTGATGTTGATCAGCAACTGGTCGAGCGAGTTCAAAAAGGCGATAAACGCGCGTTTGATTTGCTAGTGATTAAATACCAGCACAAGGTGCTGGCCGTGATCAGCCGATTTATCCGCGATCACGCTGAAGCCCAGGATGTCGCCCAAGAGGCGTTTATTAAGGCTTATCGCGCTTTGCCTAATTTTCGTGGCGATAGTGCTTTTTACACCTGGATTTACCGTATCGCCATTAATACTGCGAAAAATCACATCGTAGCGCGCAATCGCCGCCCGCCGTCCAGTGATGTAGAGATAGAGGATGCCGAGTTTTTTGATGGCAACGATGGTATGCATGAACTCAATACTCCTGAGCACAATGTATTGTGCGAGGAATTGGAAAATACCATCGCCCAGGCATTCAAGGATTTGCCCGATGATCTGCGTACCGCAGTAACATTGCGTGAAATCGATGGCCTGAGTTACGAAGAGATTGCGGAAGCCATGGAGTGCCCGGTAGGTACGGTGCGCTCGCGTATCTTCCGCGCTCGCGAGGCGATAGATAAGCGAATCAAGCCGCTGGTTGAGGATATTTAGCCATCTTTAAAAACTTTCACATTTTTTTGTAAATCTTTGAACCAATTGGCTAGTGTCTAGTCATATCGAGTACAGCGTTAACAACCGAATCACCACCAGCATTTGCACAGAGGCACCCGCGAGAATGACAGAGCAAACTCAACCACCAGTGCTTGCCGAATCTCTATCAGCACTAATGGACAATGAAGCTTCCGAGTTGGAGCTGCAGCGGCTGTTAAAAGCGCTGGAGTCAGAGCCGGAGCTGAAGTCCACTTGGTCGCGCTACCAGATTGCCGGTGCAGGCGTAAAAGGCGATATTCCGGTTCTCGCTTCCAGTGATTTTGCCTCCCGCGTGAGTGCAGCGATTGAGGCAGAAGAAACCTATTCGGCGCCTGCGGCTCATCAGGTTGCGGCGAATCAGACAAGTGCTCCAGCGAGCAATGTTGTTGCCATGCCGTTGCGCTGGTGGCAACAAGCAGGGCGTGTCGCTGTGGCGGCTTCGGTGGCGGGTGCAGTAATTCTGGGGGTTCAGCAATACCAAACCCCAGGCCTCAACCCTACCGATATGGCCGCAGGCACCATGGCAGCGGCACCTGCGCCAGCCACAGAAAGTAAGGCGGCGAATTTGCCATCCGGTATTAACGCGCCGGCATTATCGGCACGCACTGTTGCGGTACAAAGTGGTTATGAATCTCGCCCACAAGAGAGCCGCAGGGTGATGTTTGTGCCGCGCCAGCAAGTGGCACCGGTTTACAATGAAGATGTCAGTAGTTATGTGAATCAGTTGATTCAAGAGCATACCGATAATGCATCGCTTAACAGTGGTCAGGGTATGCTGCCTTACACCCGAGTGATTCTGGTCGAAGAGGACTAATTTTTATCTCCCCTTCCTGTCCGGATCCTTGTAAAAGCAGGTGGAGCAGTTATGCTGCTCCCCTGATTCCATTCTCCCGAGACACGCATGTTGATCCCCGTTCTTATCCACCGCCTGATTTGCTCCTCTGTTATTGCTTTGGTGGCTACAGTTCCGTTCATGGCCGTCGCACAGCAGGACTCTTCGTCCGGTACGAGTCTAGCCGATCCCCATGTTTCCCCAGCGGCACCGCAATCCCCTGAGGTAGCGAGTCTGTTGCGCAAAATGGCAACCATTCCCCACACCCTTAACTATCAGGGGTCGTTTACCTATCAGCACAAGGATAATCCTGCGCTCCAGAGCTTTCGTATTATCCATTGGGTGGAAGAGGGCGTTGAGTATGAGCGCTTGCAACATTTGAATGGTCCTGAACGTGAAGTGTTGCGTAGCGGTAAGTCCATTGGCTGTGAGTCATTGGGCGATCAATTGTTGCAGGGAAAAATAAGCCAATTCGGTGCCAACCTTGCGCGCCTTGATCAGTTATACAAGTTTGAGATTCGCGGACCGGAGCGAGTTGCAGGGCGTGAAGCGACGGCACTCTTGGCGCTACCGCTTGATCAATTCCGTCACAGTTCCTTGTTGACCATTGATAATGAGACGGGTTTGGTGCTCAAGTCATGGTTGGTGGATGAAACTGCCCGTCCGCTCGAGCGCTACCAGTTTATTGACCTTGACCTGAGCCCGGATATTGAGAGCCTGCGTGAACCCAAAGCGCGCTTGCATCGTGCAGCGGCGCCTCAAGTGGCTGATTGCAATCCCACCGAGGTGAAGCAGGTTGAACGCTGGGCCTTGGGGTGGATTCCTCCCGGCTTTGCTTTTGTTGGGCAGCGCCAGGTTCGAAATCATATTGATATGTTGATGTACACTGATGGACTGACAACATTTTCGGTCTTTATCGAGGAGGCGAGTGGCGCAATTCCCGAAGGGGTTGCCCAACGCGGCGCTACTTTGGCGGTCATGGATTCATTGAGCTACGCCAACAAAAACTACCGCATTACGGTAGTGGGTGAAATTCCAGTCGTCACCGCGCAAAAAATTGCGCAAAATATCGACGGTATCCAGTAATAGCGAGTGCTGCAGGTTGTCACATGATTCTTGAAACAGGCCGTATTGTATCCATAGAGGCAGAAGGTGTTTGGGTGGAGACCATCCAAAAATCAGCCTGTGGTTCATGCAAAGCCGAAAAAGGCTGTGGCCAGAGCCTGCTTCATAAATGGGATGGACATTCAGCCTATATCTGGGTGTTATTGGATGGCCGCGATCCGGCGCGCTACACCCTGGGTGATGAGATTCAAATCGGAATACCCGAAGAGGTCATCGCCAAGGGATCTTTATTGGTCTATCTGGTTCCTGTCATCAGCTTGGTCGTCTTAACGGCGCTGGCGCATAATCAGTTTGCTCATGAAGGAATTACCACCCTGGCAGGTTTTGCGGGCTTGGTCTTGGGTGGGCTTATCGTCCGCTGGCATTCATGGCGCACCCGTTTTGACCGTGACTTGCAACCGGTATTAGTCGACGAGCAGCAACCACTACGATTCTATCGGCCCCTCGAGCAACACTGATATGTTGCGGATTAATGCTTCCGACGTTATCTCGCCGGGTGAGATTGAACTCACTGCTATGCGTGCGCAGGGGGCGGGTGGACAGAACGTCAATAAAGTGTCGAGTGCGATACATTTGCGTTTTGATATTCCCAATTCTTCACTCAGTGATTTTTGTAAATCCCGCCTGCTGTCGCTAGGTGATAAACGCATCACCAATGATGGTGTGTTGATTATTAAAGCCCAAACCTATCGTACACAAGAACAGAATCGCGATGATGCATTAACGCGCTTGCGCGATATTATTCTCGATGCGATCAAGATAGAAAAACCGCGTCATGCGACTCGCCCTACCTTCTCCTCCAAGCAGCGCCGTATGGATGCCAAAACCCAACGCGGTGCGATCAAATCAGCACGGCAGAAAAAAATCACCTTGGATTAATGGACAACAACCTTAAAACCCGGCTGAATTTTTCAGCGCAGCTAACACGGGTTTTGGTTGGGGATTGTTAATCGGTCGCCGTTCCTCTTGCCACAACTGCTGTTGCAATTGCTCCATATTTTTCCCGCCGCCAGCCATCAGCCAGTTAACCAATGCCTTGGCAACATCCGGGTAATTACGCGGGCTGGTTGGTGTATTTAATGGTAGCCAGCGTGCCAGTGTTGCCACATCCAGTGTGGTTGCCATGGTGCCCAGCCCCAGTTTCTCCAGCGCTATCGCATTGGATTTTTGTTCCATTTGTCCTGCAACAGGTTGCGCCAGGATTTTTTTTCCTAAATGTATCGCCTCGCTGGGCAATTCAAAACCCGCACTGCAAATAACGCCTTCACAGCGGTGTAAGTCCCGTTGAAAACCGTCGCGTGAAAAAGGGCGAATGTGTATGTGGCCCTCGTCAGTGGCCGTGGAAACGGGTTGATACACAAAAAATTCGTAATCCGGGAAGTGACGCAATTGCGGCACTATATCGTCCAGGCCAGCAAAGGGCAGGTACACCAAATAATGTTTGGGGGTGACGATATTAGGGTGTTGGCCAGCTTCCACCAGCGGCGGCAAAATAGGTTGGCCAAAGTGATGCCAGTGCAACCCTATGGGTTGGCTGACAGGTGCGAAATTACGCATAAACCAGCGCACAAAAATATTGTCGTCTGCTTTGGGGATGTCATAAAAAAAAGCATTTTGGTGCGATATACCAATGACGTGTTTACCGGCACGTTTTGCTGCCCAGGCGCTCACCGGTTCAAAGTCATTGATAATAAAATCATAACCTTCAAGGTTTACTGATGTTACGTCATGGTACAACTGCCCAAGGTTCGCGGTAAGCAAGGTTTTTGCGTAACGTACCTTGCCATGTTCAGTCACAAAGGTTAATCCGCGATAGGTTTTGAAATCGCCGAATGCTTGCATATCAAAATAGTTATCGCGTTCCCTGCCAGAAAAAATCCAGTCGACCTGCGCACCCGCGTCAGCAAGTGCTTTCGCCATAATGCGTGCGCGTGTGGTGTGGCCATTTCCCGTACCTTGAACGCCGTATAAAATTCTCATGCCGTTTCACTCTTGATGAAGATGCTTATGCCCGTGAGGCAGGCGGTAAACTTAGTGCAGTGCGACAATCAACCCGTGCAAATAAATTCCCCAAAATGCACAGAGGCTACCAAGCAGTGCACCGGCAACCAAATCGGTTGGGTAGTGAACGCCCAGCAGAACACGACTGATTCCTACTGCTGATGCCCACAAAAAACAGGGCAGGGCAAAGGCCGGATAAAAATTCAATACCAGGCAGGCAAATAAAAATGCTGCAGCTGTATGGCCTGAGGGAAAACTGAATTGATCAGACGGCGTGATAAATGCCTGGTAGCTGCTGATCTTGACGGCCGGGCGATCACGTTTGATGAGGTTTTTTAGCAACAGGTAAAGGCTGACATCGAAGCTGTAGGCGATAATCCCGGCCCAGAAAAACGTAGCGCCTGCATCGGGCTCAAGCAGCGCCAGTGCAAGTGCAATACACAAGTAGACTGGGCCATCGCCAGTCGCAGAAATAAATCGCACTGAGCGACGGTATTGAAAGCGTTTTGTCACATGCACCCATAAGAATGCAAGGGTGTCCAGGTGGTGGACGCGCTGTAAAAAAGTATTCATGATTCACCGCCATTAATGATTTGCAGATGAATGAGAGCGACGGTTATTGTTGTGCCCTCTCCGTAATCATTTTTAGCACTGCTTTATGACGCTTCTGTGACTGCCGGGTGAAGCTCAAGTGACACGGCGAAAACAGGGCGCTTTTTTTGATTGAATCGGCTGTTCTAACTGAAACTAGTGGAGTAAAACCATGGGGAAGCCAGGTAAAACCGGCATGGCACGTGTGATTGATGCATTTGGTTATTCAATGAAAGGCCTGTCGGCCAGTTGGAAATACGAGGCGGCTTTTCGTCAGGAAATAACGATGGGTCTGGTGCTGATTCCTATCGCCTTTTGGCTGGCGCAAACCCATATAGAGTTAATTTTGTTGATCAGCAGTATTTTCTGGGTATGGATGGCAGAGCTGGCCAACTCTTCGGTAGAAGCGGTAGTTGACCGTACCGGTTCCGAGCGCCATGAACTGTCGGGGCGAGCAAAGGATATAGGTTCGGCATTGGTATTTATGAGTTTGCTATTGCTGGGGATTACCTGGGGCATCATCGCGTTTAATCGCTTCGCCTGATAGCGTTGGAATAGTGAAAAACCCCGGCAGCCCAAGGTTGCCGGGGTTTTGTTTTTTTAGCGCAGATTCAGCACGCAAAAAAATACAATTACGGATTGTGATCTCTCTTTTATTGGGGTAAATTAGCGACATCATTTAATTATCATATTTATATGCCCAAGTAGGTAGTTTATGGCAGACAGTTTTTCGGTCAATGAACATCCGCATCGCCGCTTTAATCCACTGACTGGCGAGTGGTTGTTAATCTCTCCACATCGCACCAAGCGCCCTTGGCAGGGGCAACAAGAGTCTAATCAGTGGCCAGAAAGTGCCGCACACGATCCTGGTTGTTATCTCTGCGCCGGAAATGTACGGGCGGGCGGTGAAGCTAATCCGGCTTATCAAACCACCTTTGTATTTACAAACGACTTTGCAGCGCTAATGCCGGATGTTCCCGCGGCGCCTGTGAGTGATGATCCGCTGTTTCAAATTCAGTCGGAAGTCGGCACCAGCCGGGTGATATGTTTTTCACCTGACCACAGTAAAACTTTGCCTTTATTAACGGATGAAGAAATCCGCGCTGTGATCAGTACTTGGATGAGAGAAGCCGCTGACCTTGGACAGCAATTTCCCAGCGTACAGATTTTTGAAAATAAAGGCGCCGTCATGGGATGCTCCAATCCGCACCCGCACGGCCAAATTTGGGCGCAATCGCAATTGCCCACCTTGGTGAGCAAAGAGGACCAACAGCAGCGCGACTATCACCAACAATATCAACAGTCACTGCTGCTTGAATATGCCCGCAAAGAGTCTGCCGCAGGTGAGCGGGTGGTGGTGGAAAATGATGATTGGCTGGTAGTCGTGCCATTTTGGGCCGCATGGCCTTACGAAACATTATTGCTCCCCAAACGCGCCTGCGCACGTATCACAGAGCTAAGTGATGCTGAGCAAATTAGCTTGGGCAATATATTGCGTGATATTACCGCTCGCTACGACAACTTGTTTGAATGCTCATTTCCCTATTCGATGGGATGGCACGGCGCGCCGTTTACGGCAGATGACGCGAGCCACTGGCAATTGCATGCACACTTTTTTCCGCCACTGCTACGCAGCGCTACGGTGCGTAAATTTATGGTGGGTTATGAAATGTTGGCGGAAGCACAACGTGATTTGTCTCCCGAGCAGGCGGCAGAGCGTTTGCGCCAACAATCTCCTGTTCATTTTAGATTGAGGTAAGCGGGCGTGACGACTCTCTCTTCTGCTCGTGTGAGCGAATTATTTGCAGCATCTTTTGGTTTTGCGCCAGTGACAACCGTGAAAGCGCCTGGCCGTGTCAATCTTATTGGTGAACACACTGATTACAACGGTGGTTTTGTATTACCCGCCGCAATTAATTACTACACCTACATCGCCTTGGCACCCCGTGATGATCGTCAATTGCATCTGGTGGCTTACAATTTTGACAATGAATCAATCCGTATTGACCTTGATGCGGAGCAGTGGCACAACCCTGATGAATCATGGCCCAATTATGTGCGCGGTGTGGTGCAGGAGTTGCGCAAAAAAGGTTTCGTGCTTGCAGGCGGTGATTTGTATATCGCAGGCAATGTTCCGGCGGGTGCCGGGCTGAGCAGTTCTGCTTCTCTTGAAGTTGCATTGATTCGCGCGTTGTTATCGCTCAGCGGTGAAACCATTGACCCAACCCAAGCGGCATTGATTGGCCAGGCGGCGGAAAATAATTTTGTTGGCTGTAACTGCGGCATCATGGATCAATTAATTTCTGCGCGTGGGCAGGAGAATGCAGCACTCTTAATCGATTGTCAGGATCTATCGGTTCGCCCGGTCTCTATGCCGGCTGACTGGGAAATTCTGATTGTTCACAGCGGCGTTAAGCGCGGCTTGGTGGACAGTGAATACAACCATCGTCGCCAACAATGTGAAACAGCGGCTGGCTTTTTTGGCCAGCGTTCACTGCGCGCGGTTGAGCTTTCGCAATTGCTGGCGGCAGAGCATCAACTGGATGAATTAAGTTTTCGTCGTGCACGTCATGTGTTAACCGAAAACCAGCGAACCCTGATTGCCGCCGAGGCCTTGGCCGCCGGTGATTTACCTGGCTTGATCAAGGTGATGGTTGAGTCGCATGAATCAATGCGTGATGACTTTAATATCACAACCCCTGCCATCGATACACTGGTAAAGATTTTGGTGGATGCGGGCGCAGGTCAGGCAGGAGCGCGTATGACGGGCGGAGGGTTTGGCGGTTGTGTGGTGGCTGTCGCGCCCACAGTGGTTATTCCACAACTCATGGCAGCGGTCGATGCCGACTATCAGGCCAGAACAGGTTGCGTGCCCACGTTAATCCGTGCAAAAGCCAGTGCGGGTGCGTTTTAAATCTCGCTAGATTTTCTCTTGAATGTCGTTGTTTGCCCCGCCTTGTGTGGGGCTTTTTTATGGTTGCTTAATGGGATTTACCCGGATCTTTAGGGGAGCTATTGGCTGCGTTACTCAGAAACGCCGCCAAGTCTTCCTCCAGTGTGCGGTCTGAGGCGCGTCGCTCTTTGGATTTGCGGCGCTTGCGATGGTAAAGATCAAGGGGCATGTATTTGCAGGGGTCGCGATCAAGGCGGCGGTCCGTGCCTTTGCGACGGTCGATAAAAAAGCGGTAACCACTCATGATTTACCCCATTTCGCCCGGTTGATAGTGGGTGTTTTTGAAGAAATTGGCGACTAGTTGTTCCAAGTCAACACAGTGTAGGTCTTTGCCGTTAGAATGCGCGTAAAATTTTGTAGCCTGTGGTGAAACTATGAAGCCAGTTGAAAACCGTATCCTGTCCATACTGACGGCAGAGTTCCAGCCAGTACATCTGGAAGTGATTAACGAGAGTCATATGCACTCAGTCCCGCCCGGATCAGAAACGCACTTCAAAGTCGTATTAGCGGCCCCCGCATTTGCAGGTAAGCGTCAGGTTCAGCGCCATCAAGCTATTTATGCCTGCCTCGCTAATGAGTTGCAAAATGGTGTGCACGCCTTGGCATTGCACACCTTTAGTCCGGAAGAGTGGTTGGCTAATGCAGCGGTACCGGCGTCGCCCCAGTGTCTTGGCGGAAGTAAGCACGACCATCAATAAAGACTGGCTGTACAAAAAACAAGCGCCTATAATGCGCCGCCCGATACATGGCTATCCGGTTTTCTGCACAACCCTACGTTTAACCCTACATCCTTAAGTACTATCTATGAGTCAGATTGTTGTTGCCGCACTTTATAAGTTTGTAAAACTGCCCGACTATGAAACCCTGGTTCCACGTTTGAAGACCCTGTGCGATGAACTGGGCATCAAAGGAACCCTATTGTTGGCGGAAGAAGGCATTAATGGCACTGTGTCGGGCAGTCGCGATGGCATAGATGCGTTGCGCGCTTTTCTGGATGCTGATGGCCGTTTTGATAATCTCAGTTACAAAGAATCCTTCTACGAAGAGCAGCCCTTCTACCGTATGAAGGTCAAGCTTAAAAAAGAAATTGTCACCATGGGTGTGAATGGTATTGACCCACAAAAAATTGTCGGCACCTATGTTAAACCACAAGATTGGAATGCACTCATCAGCGATCCGGATGTAGTGGTCATTGATACACGTAATTCCTATGAGTATGAGATTGGCACCTTTGAGCGTGCGATAGATCCAAAAACCGAAACCTTCCGCGAATTCCCGGCTTATGTAGCCGAGAACCTAGACCCTGCCAAACACAAAAAAGTGGCTATGTTTTGCACCGGTGGCATCCGCTGCGAAAAATCAACCGCTTACATGAAAGAGCAGGGCTTTGAAGAGGTCTACCACCTCGAAGGTGGCATCCTTAAATATTTGGAGGAAGTTCCAGAAGAGGAAAGCCTGTGGCGTGGTGAGTGCTTTGTGTTTGATAACCGTGTGGCCGTCAACCACAAGCTGGAAAAAGGTGTTTACGACCAGTGCCATGGCTGTCGTTACCCCATCACCGAGGAAGACAAAAAGTCCGAACGCTATATGCTCGGTGTTTGCTGTCCGCGCTGTTATGACAAGCTGACCGTCGAACAAAAAACACGTTTTTCCGAGCGGCAAAAACAAATTGAGTTGGCCAAACAACGCAATCAGGCACACATTGGCGTATTGCCTCCGGAGCGTCAATTGCGCCGGGAGCAAAAGTTGGAGCTGCGTGAAGAGCAACGGCGCAAATCTATGGCCGCGGATAATGCCGCTGCTGTAAACGGCTAAGTTGCAGCTAGCTTGGCTAAATAGCCAATAGCTATTTTGTCACATAAATAGTTTATGATTTAATGCAGGCTTCGTTAATAAACATCACATCAGTGGTAGCTATGAATTTTGAGGATTGGGTAGCCGATGCGGCTGCCGGTACAGCAACACACGCAAGTGGATTCAGTATTCGCATTGAGGGAAACCCCAAGGATCCGAGTGATGTCTATCCCGGTAAGTTTCCGGAGGGCATCAGTTTTGTCGATCAGGCGCGCCTGCTGCGATCGGGTCTGGAGTTTTTGGCAAAGTCTGGCGGTAGTGCGCCTAAATCCTGGCAGAGTAGTCCGGTTCAGGATGCAAAATCCGAGGCGATTAAAGCACGTGAAGAGCTGGCAAAGCACTTTGCCGAGCGTCCAGATAAACCGGATCGCCCCGTACTGTCTTTGAAAAAGAAAACCTGATAGGTGTGTTTATTTCCACCCAGGCATAAAAAAACCGGCTCAGTCATGGCCGGTTTTTTTATGGGTATTCATCGGGTGAATTGGGGCTTAAAGCAGACCGCGACGTTGCAGTTCAAGATAGTGGTCATCCACATTTTTAAAAAGCTCATCAAATTTTTGCCCGGCAGCGGCTGTTACCAATTCCAGGCTTTCCACTTCAGCGCGTGGGCGCATCATGATTTTATGCAGTTCATCGGCGGTATTGGTGAGCGACGACATAATCTTTTCGGTGCTCTCTTTATCGCGGAATATCCTGCCTTGCTCGGTTAATTGCATGTAGTTATCGCACTCTTGCAGCCAATCTTTGCGCTGCATAATGAAGTTGCGAATATTTTTGGCGCCGCCCCGGTGTGCTGTAGGCAGTTGTTTCTCGCGGTAGGCTTGGAGGCTTTTGCGGCCTTGTAATAAGAAATCCAAACTGGTGGTTTTGCAGTATTTAAGGTTGAGGTAACTGGCAAATTTAACGTTATTTGCTGTTTCGGCCTTGGCGCGCTTACAAGCTTCATCACACGCAAGGCTGAATTGTGAAAAACAAAATAGGGTGATGCACAAGAGTATCTTTTTCATAGGTTTCGCCGATTATTAAAGTTATTGGAAAGCTAAACAACAGACGTGTGATATAAATCACTTTTTAAGAAAGGTCAAGTATTGTAAATAAAATCAGTGCTATTAATTACCTATAGATCTATCATGGTCCAAGTGGCTGGTTATTTAAATAACTGTATAAAAGGTAAAGAGTGGGGTAGGGGGCGTTAGTGAAGGGGGGAGCTTAGCAAAGGTTTTTGCCGCAACACTTAGGTGTTGCGGCAATTAGTTGCTGTCTAATTAGCCTAAAAACCCCATTGGGCTTTTGGTGATAGCAACGCTGACAATATAAGCAAATACCACTAAGGCATCTACCCAGAGGATTTTTTGCAGGAGCACGTTGCGAACCTTAAATGCGCCAACACCGAGAATGATAAATACAACCAAGCCGATGAGTTTGGCCATAAGCCAAGGATGCTCACCTGGTTTCATCCCCAAACTGACGGCTAATAGGATGCCGCTCACCAGCATGATGGTATTGATAATATGTGGGGCAATTTTCAGCAGTTTTTTGTTCAGTAGTGGTGAATTAATAAATAACAAAACACCACGTACAAAAAATATCAGCAGGGCGAGGGCGACAAACGTTAAGTGCAAGTGTTTAAGGGCTATATACACGGTGTTTTCCTTTTTAATGATGGATGAATCATTGTTGTATTAATTATCAGGGCTCAGCGCTTTGCTGACCAACGTTAGCATCTTGTCATTCAGCGGCAGTGTTAATGCTGCAGTATGACCAGTGGGTGACATTTTATTCCAGGTCTTGCGAATAATATCGATGAGCTTGGCTTCCTCGTGTTTACCGGCAAAATCCTCCAGATAAAACTCGATGAATACCAGGCAAATAACATCCTCAAGGGTTTGAACTTCTTCATCGCGCTTGAGGCTGCGTTTTAGCAGTAGGTCTTTTACCCGTGCAATAACCGCATCTTCATACCCTTGGCTGGCCATAATCTCACCGGCAATATCCCCATGCATTTGTGCCAAATCCAGTCGCCACTTTTTGTAGCCGGTACGATCCATGGGGTAATCGGAGCGAGGGATTTTCCAGCGGCAGATATGTTGGCTGCGTGCCGCCAGTTGTAGGGGGTCAGATGCGTGAGGACAAAACTGCGCCAGTCGTGCGCTCATGCGTTGGCCATAAATCCATTCTTTGGCAACAACCTTGCCATCCACTATTTCAGTATTAGGGTCTTGCAGGTTGGCCGTATCAAAAGCGGCGAGGGTGGCGTCCAGACGTTGGGCGTTAATCATTGTGGATACTCGTGGTGGTTAACAGTGACTGTCGCCGTTGGCGATGTTGCGCAGCTGTTCCATATTGGTAATCAGTACTTCTTTTTTATCAACAGAAATGACCTGTTGTTTTTGTAAGCGAGTAAAAATCCGGCTGACGGTTTCAATGGTCAAACCGAGGTAATTGCCAATATCTGTGCGCGACATGGGTAAGCGGAATGCATTGGCCGATAACTGGCGGCGGCTATTGCGGCTAGATATGCTTAACAGCAGGGCTGCAATGCGCTCCTCGGCACTACTTTTACTGAGCAAGGTAATAATTTGTTGGTCCTGAGTGATTTCGCGGCTCATTAACTGGAAAAAGTGACGCTGCAAATTGGGAATTTGCAAACTCAATTCTTCCATGCGATTAAACGGAATCTCGCATACAGACGCCGTTTCCAGTGCAATGACCGAGTTGGTATAACGGTTATCTGCAATACCGTCCATACCGACAACTTCACCGGGTAAATAAAATCCGGTGACTTGCTCTTCGCCGTTATCACTCAGTGTCAGTGCTTTTACGGCACCCGAGCGAATGGCATAAACGGAGTGGAAGTGATCATTGGCGCGGTAGAGATAATCGCCTTTTTGCAGGGGTTTGCCGCGCTGGATGATGCTGTTCAAGCGATCAATATCTTCAATGTGCAAGCTGATCGGCAAGCAGATAGTGTTTAAACGGCAATTTCCGCAACTAACGCGCTTATCGTGAGGGCAGCTGGAATCCTGGGTTTTTACAATGTGTTGATTAGCTGTCATAAGTCCACCACCTCAAATAAGTGACCATGGCCGCGAAACCTGCGGCAATAGTGTAATAAGCGATTGTTGCAGCTTTAATGGAGGCGGTAAATAGTTGATTTGGCTCAATTGTCCGCGGAATTTGCATTCGGCAGAGGGGAGCTTGCCCTGATGTATGGATATAACTAAAAAGCAGGTGGCTTTCTTAAAAAGCCCTCTTTACTTGGGGCTGACTGAATAATATATTGGTTCGGCTGGCCAGTTAGCAGCATTATTTATGGTAAGTCGCATCGTTGTTCTAGCAGTAAATCTATTAGCACCTCGTTCTGTTTTTCATAAGTAACATCTGAATCCGCCAGCGCAATCCCACTTGGGGTATTCATTTTTATTTTAAGAAAACATCGAGGTTTATTATGGCTAGAAGTACTGGCACCGTTAAGTGGTTCAACGAATCTAAAGGTTTTGGCTTTATTGCAAGCGAAGCTGGTCAGGACGTTTTTGTTCACTACAGTGCAATCAGCGGCTCAGGTTTCAAGACCTTGGCAGAAGGTCAGCGCGTAGAATTTGACGTAAAGCCCGGACAAAAAGGCCCACAGGCTGAAAATGTAGTTGGTCTTTGATCGTATCCTCGCGAACGCAAGAGCAATAAAAAAATCCGCCCGGGTAACCGAGGCGGATTTTTTTATTGTTTACAAATGCTTTGTTATTTCAATGATTCTGTATTGTTGATTAACCATGCAGCAGAACCTACTAGCGCTGCTTTGTCATTCACAATCAAACGAATCGATATGTCACTGACGTAGCCGGTCATTGGCCCCTTATTTTTGTAGCGCTCAAGAAAGTGTGATTCGGGTAATAGATCTACCAGCTTGGGAGTAATCCCTCCACCAATCACTACGCCACCTTTTGCGCCGAGGGAAAGCGCTTTGTCACCTGCGACTTCACCCAGTACGTCACAAAATGTCAACACTGCTTCGCGACAGAGTGGGTCTTGATTGGCAATGCCTTTGGTGCTCACATCGGCTGGTGTATAAGGCTGCGCTTCAACGCCTTCATTGTGCGCCAGGGCTCTGTAGAGTGTTACCAAGCCGCCGCCGGAAAGAATATTCTCCACAGAGACATGGTTCTGCTCTTTCAACAGAAAGGCTTTGATATCCAGCTCTTTTTCATTGGTTGGCGCGAAGCTGGCGTGGCCTCCTTCGGTGGGGATGATTCGCCAGTTGTTTTGGCTAGGCACTAGCGCGGCCATGCCAAAGCCCGTACCTGGCCCCATCACCACAATCGGTGCATCGGCACTGGATTTATGCGAGTCATATAATGTGATGAGTTCATCGTCTTCGAGAAAGGGAACTGCATAGGCAAGTGATGCAAAATCGTTGATCACATGCAGTGTTTTCATGCCCAGTTGATCGCGCAAGCCATCAATTGAAAACTTCCAATTAAGGTTGGTCATCGATGCTTGGCCATTTTCGATTGGACCGGCAATCGCGAGGCATGCATAGGCTGGAATTTCAATGCCAAACTCGCTACAGCAAGCTTTGATCATTGTTGCCATGTCTGGATAGTTGGCACATTTAAGTGTAATTTGGCGTTCTGCTGTGTAATTGACCTTGCCATTTGCGCGATTCTTGTCTGCATCAAACTCGACCAAACCGAAACGACCGTTAGTGCCTCCGATATCAGCAACCAGTAACAGGTTCATGAGACTCCTCAACTTCTTTTACATAAGAAGATTAGATTGTTATAGATGGTGTGTTAGGACCGTAGTAATTCTTGAGCGCGGGAGAATAACACTAAACGCAATTGGCGGAAATTCACTTTTGGGCGAGAGCCCCCAAATGCCTGCAATACGGCAGTAGGGAGAGTGTAATCGTGTTTAGTTAGGTTAATTTACATCATTTATAGATGATAAATGGTATTTATGTTGTCGCTTATTAGCTTTCTTTGTATTTTGTTGACAGCGCTGTCATTAATGGGTAGCGTTCTCGCTGATTACTCTTTATTACATATATGTCGTTCCGGAGGTTGCACAAGTGCAGTGGCCCAGTATCACTAGCAAGGTTAAAAAAGATCCTGTTCTCGAGGCAAAGATTGATCACATTCTTGGTGATATGAGCCTAGAAGAGAAAATAGGGCAAATGATTCAGCCGGAAATCAGGCATTTAACACCGCAGGATGTGAAGGATTTTCACATAGGTTCAGTATTGAATGGTGGTGGCTCAGTACCAAATGGAAATCGTTACTCAAAAGCAGCTGATTGGTTGGCAATCGCAGATGCCTATTATCAAGCGTCTATGGATGATAGCGATGGCTATCTAGCGATTCCGATTATGTGGGGAACGGACGCAGTACACGGTGTTGGCAATATTGTTGGTGCGACTTTGTTTCCCCATAACATTGCACTGGGGGCAGCGCGCAACCCGGAATTGATTAAGCAAATCGGCAATATCACCGCAACAGAAATTGCGGTAACTGGCCTGGATTGGGATTTTTCGCCTACCGTAGCAGTCGCTCGTGATGATCGCTGGGGGCGCACTTATGAGTCCTATTCAGAGCATCCTGAGTTGGTGCGTGACTACGCTGGGATGATGGTGGAAGGGCTGCAAGGCGAGGCTGGTGATTCCGGCTTTCTGTCGAGCTACAAGGTCCTCTCTACTGCAAAACATTTTATTGCTGACGGCGGTACCCATAACGGAATTGATCGTGGTGATTGCCTTGCTGACGAAGAGACTTTGTATCGCATACATGCGGCAGGGTATTACAGTGCAATAGAGGCCGGTGTCCAGTCGGTGATGGCATCTTTTAATAGCTGGCACGGCGAACATATGCACGGCCATCAATATTTACTGACCCAAGTGTTAAAAGAGCAAATGGGTTTTGATGGTCTTGTAGTTGGCGATTGGAATGGCCATGGCTTTGTTGCTGGTGCGACAGTGCTCAATTGTCCGCAAGCGGTCAATGCGGGGCTGGATATCTTCATGGTGCCTGATCCTGATTGGAAGCAGTTGTATCGCAACACATTGGAGCAGGCAAAAACGGGGGTTATACCTCTGTCGCGTATTGATGATGCCGTAAAGCGTATCTTGCGCGTTAAGTTGCGAGCAAATCTGTGGCACAAAGGCCTGCCATCACAGCGTCCTTATGCTGGCAAAGATGAGTTATTGGGGGCGCCCGCGCATCGTGCTGTTGCACGTCAAGCTGTGCGAGAGTCATTGGTGTTGTTGAAGAACAAAAACAATATTCTGCCGCTTTCGCCTCGCTTGAATGTTCTGGTTGCCGGTGATGGTGCGGATGACATTAGTAAGCAAACGGGTGGTTGGTCGGTGAATTGGCAGGGGACTGGCAACACCATGGCGGACTTCCCGGGTGCAACTACCGTGTGGACGGGCATTAATGCTGCCGTTTCTGCTGCAGGTGGTAAGGCTGTACTGAGCCCAGATGGTTCCTATGAGCAAAAGCCTGATGTGGCCATTGTGGTGTTTGGTGAAGACCCCTATGCGGAAATGCAGGGTGATGTTCAGCATCAGCTATTAAAAGCAGGTGATACGCGCGATCTGGAATTGCTGAAGGCATTAAAGTCCCAAGGCATTCCGGTTGTATCCCTGTTCGTTACTGGTCGTCCCATGTGGATCAACAGAGAGCTCAATCAATCAGATGCCTTTATGGTTATTTGGCAGCCTGGCACTGAAGGTGCGGGTGTGGCAGATGTCGTATTTAGTGGCATTGACGGAAATATTAATCACCCTGTAACGGGGCAACTATCATTTTCCTGGCCCAAGCGACCTGATCAGGGGCCGCTTAACTGGGGGGGTGAGGATTATGATCCTTTGTTTGCATATGGTTTTGGTCTGCGTTATGACGAAGCTTCTGCGTTGGGTGATGACTTGCCTGAGGAAGGTGTTGCCATAGAAGCAAGTTCGCAGACGTTGGAGTTGTTCAATCGGCGGCCTTTGGGTGATTATCGTGTCATGCTCGAAGGTAAAAATAATGATCGAATCCTGTTGAATGGCAATATTGGTAGTGTCTCTACGCTTACCGTGAGTTGTGTTGATCGCGATGTGCAGGAAGATGCGCGCCGGGCGCAATGGAATGGTGCTGGCGAAGGACTGGTTGCCGTGTCCAGTCAAAACCGCCAGGTGTTAAGCGATTACTATGAAGCTGACTCTTCGCTACTTTTCGATATTCGAGTGGACTCTGCCCCTGCTAATCAGGCTTGGGTCAGAATTGGTTGTGGCCCTTCCTGTTATTCCCAAGTCGATATCACAAAAGAGTTGCGTGAAATTGCGGGAATGGGGTGGAAGACCTTGGCGGTTGATTTGAAGTGCTACCCCGATGCTGGCACCGACTTTGGTTTGAAGCGAACTCCAGAAGAGTTGTTTGCGCTTATTCTTGAACCCTTTGCGCTAGTGGCAAATGGTGTTTTGGATCTGACGTTTTCTCATGTTCGCATAGACAAAGGTGTGGCGCAGGGGGCTAGCGTTAGAATTCTTTAGCCATTTTTTGTTTGGAATAGCCGCACCATTATTGGTGCGGCTTTTTTTTGCCTAAAAATAATGGGGTCGATTTTATGGTGTGCGCTATTTTTGATCTTGCTTGCAAGTAGGGCGTGCATTTTTTTGTTGTTAATTGGTGCGCTACTATTTTTATTTTTGTTTGTCTGTGGTGCTTTTAATAATGACTTATCCCCATAAAGGGGCTTTTGGAAAAATTGTTTTTGTGGTGATGAGTTTTCTGTGGTTTTTATATCCCCTTGATTCATAGAGATTTATTTTTAGGTGTTTGGGTTTTTACGGTTATTGGCATAAGGCTTGCGCTACGCCAACCAGGTTGGTGTTCCTGTTTTCGTTGTAAATTTTGCTGGAAACTTTTTGGTGCAGGTTGCCGGCGAAATGCAATGTGATGCGAGTCTGCCAACAGCTGAAAATATCTATCACATCTTTGGGGAAGGCTTTATGAAAAAAACGATGTTTCATCTTGTGATGGCGACAGGCACTTTTATTTTTTGTGCGCCATATGCCTCTGCGAAAACATTCACAGAATCCTTGCAGCAAGGGAGTGTTGTGAAGGTGAGTTTTCGTACACGTTACGAAGATGTTAGTGAAGACGGATTAAAAGATTCTGATGCGCTGACTGCGCGCTCTCGGCTTTCTTATCAGTCTGGAGCCTGGAATGGCTTGGGGTTTTCCGCAGAGTTTGATGATGTTACGGAGTTGACGGGTGATGTTGATTATCGCACGGCACCTTCCGGTGATTTAAATAATCCTGGTACAGCAATAATCGCAGATCCAGAGGGAACTGAAGTTAATCAGGCATTCGTGTCATATACAACTACCAATAATCAGCTCAAATATGGGCGTCAGCGATTAATTTTAGATAATGCACGTTTTATCGGTAATGTCGGATGGAGGCAAAATGAACAGACCTATGATGGTGTCTCATGGGTGAATAAAACAACGGATGTCATTAACTTTACTTACGCTTACATCAATAATGTGAATCGTGTTTTCGGTGATAATAACCCCATCCAGGGTGATCATAAGCACAATAGCCATATATTTAATGTGAGTTACAGTGGATTTAATGCGGGCAAGTTAATTGCGTATACCTATTTGTTGGATGTAGAAAATCCTGCTATAGCCAAAAGTGCAAGTAGCGATACCTTTGGTGTGCGTTGGCAGGGGGCTGCAAGTCAAACGTTTTTGTATAACCTGGAATATGCGCAGCAAACAAAGGCAGGTGCAGCAGAGGAATTTGAGGCGGACTATTTCCTGGCGGAGGGAACTTTGAATCTATTGCCATTTGCATTTACGCTTGGCTATGAGCTGCTAGGGTCGGATAAAGGGCTGTATGGATTCTCAACGCCATTGGCGACTATGCATGCTTTTCAAGGTTGGGCTGATAAATTTCTTGCAACACCTGTTGTTGGGTTGGAGGACAAATATATAAATGTTGGTGTAACGGCAGCAGGCGCTCAAATACTGGTGAGTTATCACCAATTTGACTCAGACAAGGGGGCGTTGGATTACGGTAATGAAATTGATTTCAGTGTGAGCAGGAAATTTGGGCCGGTGGTATTGATGGCAAAATACGCAGATTTCTCGATGGGTGAAGTTGCAGCCTTCAAAGATACCAAAAAGTTCTGGCTAATGGCTGACTGGAGTTTTTAGTAAATATTCATCGTTTTAGAAATACAGGGGACCGTAAAAAACGATCCCAACAAAAAGGCCGCATACTGCGGCCTTTTTGTTGTAAACATGTTCAAACAAATAATGTGTTATTTGTTTGGGTAATCACGCTTTGGGCTACCAGTGTATTGCTGGCGTGGACGACCGATTTTGTAAGGGCCGCTCACCATTTCATTCCAGTGCGAGTACCAGCCAACTGCGCGACCCAAAGCAAAAATCACAGTAAACATTTCGGTTGGGATACCGATTGCTTTCATGATGATGCCTGAGTAGAAGTCGACATTGGGGTAGAGTTTTTTGGAAATGAAGTAGGGGTCTTCCAGTGCAATTTGCTCAAGGCGTTTTGCAATCGCTAGCAGTGGGTCGTTTTCCAAGCCGAGTTCGGCAAGGACTTCATCACATGTTTGCTTCATGACTTTGGCGCGTGGGTCAAAGTTCTTGTACACACGGTGACCAAAGCCCATCAGGCGGAAGCCAGAGGTCTTGTCTTTGGCGCGAGCAACACAGGCTTCAATGTTTTCAACTGTACCAATCTCTTCAAGCATTTTAAGTACAGCTTCATTGGCACCACCATGAGCAGGGCCCCAGAGTGTAGAGATGCCGGCGGCAATCGCTGCGAATGGATTGGTGCCTGAAGAGCCTGACAGGCGTACGGTTGATGTTGATGCGTTTTGTTCGTGATCAGCATGAAGTACAAAAATGCGATCCATTGCCTTGGCGATGGTTTTGCTAACGTTCGGTGCCTTGCCTGCAGTGCCAAAAGTCATGTTCAGGTAGTTTTCGGCATAGCTCAGGCTGTCATCAGGAGCAATGAACTCTTCGCCTTTACTGTGTTTGTATACCATGGCCGATAAGGTCGGCATTTGGCCAATCAGGCGGTAGGCGGTCAGTTTGCGGCTCGCCTCATCAGTAATGTCGATTTCGTCGTTATAAACAGCTGCCAAGGCCGCTACAGCGCTGCAAAGAATCGCCATTGGGTGGGATTCGCGTTTGAAGCTCTTGATAATATTGGCGACGGAGGGGTCTACGGCGGAGTGTTTTTTGATTTCAGCTGTGAATTCTTCTTTCTGGGCTGGGGTTGGCAATTCGCCATTCAGTAGAAGGTAGCAGGTTTCAAGGTAATCAGAGGAGACAGCGAGTTGTTCGATTGGGTAGCCGCGGTGGAGAAGTACACCTTCGTCACCATCAATAAATGTAATGCTGGATTCGCATGAGGCGGTGGACATGAAGCCCGGATCGAATGTGAAGAAGCCATTTTTGGTGATGCTGGTGACGTCAATAACGTCTGGTCCGATAGTGCTGGCGTAGATAGGTAACTCGATCGTCTTATCAATACCATCAATCGTGAGATGTGCTTTCTTGTCAGTCATTACTGACTCCTGTGCTTACTGATTTGGACTAAAGGCTTGAGAGAAGCATGTTTCGCTTTACTCAACGAATAAAAACCGTAGGTGGCTTTGCTTTCTACAAATAGCTCTGCTTTTGACAGCTTTATAGGCCGGCTACTTTTTATGGACTAGTCAGCTGCTTATATGAGCTGACGCTGCCGATTGCGAGCGGCATTATAGATGACTTAATTGTTAAGGCGAAAGTTTTTGGTGCGCTTCGGGGGCAAATTTACCTTCTTTTTTGAAAAACGCTGTTGGTGGCGATCCGGGTTTTTGGGCTTTGCGTAAATGCTGATGAAGTGATGTGGGGCGTCGCAGCATAATGATTATTTCTGTGCATTAAAAATGTGCACTTTTAAGGAAATAATTCAGGGAAATCAGCATCTTGTGTAAAAAGCACGTTAAATATTAATCGTACCTACTTTGGTTGCCTTTAAGGTTGGACGTGAGCGGCTTTTTGTTTGTGTTTCCAAGGGCCACTCTCTATAATGCTGCGCGACTTGCAGGGCGCACTGCACTTTTTTGTCTACTGCAGATATAAAAGTGTGGTGCTTACTCTTAAACCTGCCCGCGATGGGCATAAAGGTGATCTAGACCGTGAAAAAGAAAAGACCTGTCAACCTAGATATATCAACAATCAAGCTTCCCATTACTGCATACGTATCCATTCTTCATCGTGTCTCCGGCGTGTTCCTTTTTGCTGGTGTCGCTGTTCTGCTGTGGATGTTGGACTCAAGTCTTCGTTCTCAGGAGGGTTTTAATGCCGTAGCTGCACTTACTTCGCATCCTGTATTTAAAGCCGTGCTATGGGTAGTTCTTGCCGGGTTGGCTTACCACATGGTGTTAGGCGTACGCCATTTAATTATGGATTTCGGTGTGGGTGAGTCACTGAAAGGTGGGCAGACAGGTGCCAAGATTGCCTTGTTTGTCGCTATCGTTTTGATCGTATTGGCAGGGGTGTGGGTATGGTAACTTCAGTAACCAGTTTTGGGCGTAGCGGTCTTTACGATTGGCTAATTCAACGTGTTGGTGGTTCGATAATGGCTGCCTACACAGTATTTCTTACTGTATACCTTGTTACTACTCCTGAGCTCACTTATGAGCAATGGCAATCTCTTTACAGTCAGTTGTGGATGCGTGTGTTCACGCTGGCAACACTTCTTTCTTTTATATCTCATGCGTGGATCGGTTTGTGGGTTGTATTAACCGATTATTTAACCACTCGCCTGTTAGGCTCCAAGGCAACTTTTTTACGTATATTGGCCCAGATAGTCCTGGGTGCTGTTGCATTGACCTATCTCATATGGGGTATTCAAGTAATTTGGGGTGTTAACTAATGGCTAATATGCGCACGATTTCGTTTGACGGTATTGTAATTGGTGGTGGTGGTGCGGGCATGCGCGCTGCGCTGCAACTGGCTCAGTCGGGCTATAAAACTGCAGTAATCACCAAGGTTTTCCCCACTCGTTCACATACTGTATCTGCCCAAGGTGGCATTACCTGTGCAATTGCAAGTGCTGATCCTAATGATGATTGGCGCTGGCATATGTATGACACAGTGAAAGGCTCTGATTACATCGGTGATCAGGATGCTATTGAATATATGTGTTCTGTTGGTCCGGAAGCGGTGTTTGAGTTGGAGCACATGGGCTTACCATTTTCACGCACTGAAAATGGCCGTATCTATCAGCGTCCTTTTGGTGGTCAATCCAAAAACTTCGGCGAAGGTGGTCAGGCAGCGCGTACTTGCGCAGCAGCAGACCGCACTGGCCATGCCTTGCTGCATACCCTTTATCAGGGCAACCTGAAAAACAAGACTGTATTCCTGAATGAATGGTTTGCAGTTGATCTGGTAAAAAACCAGGATGGTGCAGTAGTTGGTGTTATCGCAATCAACATTGAAGATGGCGAAACCGTTTATGTAAAAGCCAAGGCAACTGTATTGGCGACTGGTGGAGCAGGGCGTATTTATGCTTCTACCACCAATGCACATATCAATACCGGTGATGGTGTTGGCATGGCGTTGCGTGCTGGCTTCCCGGTACAAGATATCGAAATGTGGCAGTTCCACCCGACGGGTATCGCAGGTGCTGGTGTACTGGTGACCGAAGGTTGTCGTGGTGAGGGTGGCTACCTGATCAATGCAGATGGAGAGCGTTTCATGGAGCGTTATGCTCCTAATGCCAAAGACCTTGCAGGTCGTGATGTTGTGGCGCGCTCCATGATTCAGGAGATCATTGCCGGTCGTGGTGTTGGTCCAAATAAAGATCACGTGTTACTGAAGCTTGATCACTTAGGTGAAGAGGTTCTGGAAAGCAAGTTACCTGGTATTTGTGAACTTTCACGCACATTTGCTCACGTTGATCCTGTTTACGCCCCAATTCCTGTGGTGCCAACCTGTCACTACATGATGGGTGGTATTCCTACCAATGTTAATGGTCAAGCTTTGACGCAAGATGCCAATGGTAATGACATCATTATCGATGGCTTGTTTGCCTGTGGTGAAGTGGCTTGTGTATCAGTGCACGGTGCTAACCGCTTGGGTGGTAACTCACTGCTTGACTTGGTTGTATTCGGGCGTGCAGCCGGTTTGTACATCGAGAAAGCCTTGCGTGAAGGTATTGAGCACCGCGATGCAAGTCAGGCCGATATCGACAAAGCGATGGCTCGTCTTAACAAAATTAATACTTCCACAACAGGTGAAAGTGCGTCTGTGTTGCGTAAGGAATTGCAAACCATCATGCAGAACTACTTCGGTGTGTTCCGCAAGGGTGAGTTTATGCAAAAGGGTATTGAGCAACTGGCTGAGCTGCGTAAGCGCATCGAAAATGTTTCAATCACCGATAAAAGCAGTGCATTCAATACCGCGCGTATCGAAGCTCTGGAATTGCAAAACCTGCTTGAAGTTGCTGAAGCGACCGCGATTGCAGCGGAAGAGCGCAAAGAGTCTCGCGGCGCCCATGCACGCGAAGACTTTGAAGATCGTGACGATACTAACTGGTTATGTCACTCCATGTATTTCCCCGCTGACAAGCGTGTTGGTAAGCGTGCGGTTAACTTTAAACCGCGCACTATGGACGCTTTCCAACCCAAAAAACGTACTTATTAATCGGGAGCTGAAATCATGTTGAAAGTACAAGTGTATCGCTACAACCCTGACGTTGATAATGCACCCTACATGAAGACCTATGAGATCGACACTCAAGGTAAGGATCTGATGGTGCTTGACGTTCTTGAGCTGTTAAAAGCACAGGATGAGTCACTTGCCTATCGCCGCTCTTGCCGCGAAGGCGTGTGTGGTTCTGATGGTATGAACATTAATGGTAAAAATGGCTTGGCTTGCATCAAGCCGATATCGGAATGTGTTAAAAACAATACGTTGATATTGCGCCCCTTGCCAGGTTTGCCTGTGATTCGTGATCTCGTGGTTGATATGACCCAGTTCTACGATCAATACAAAAAAATCGAGCCCTATCTGCAAAACGATACACCAGCGCCAGCCATCGAGCGTTTGCAATCACCGGAAGATCGCGCCAAGCTAGATGGTCTTTATGAGTGTATACTTTGCGCCTGTTGCTCAACCAGTTGTCCATCTTTCTGGTGGAATCCGGATAAGTTTATTGGTCCAGCCGGTTTGTTGCAGGCTTATCGCTTCCTTGCCGATAGCCGTGATTTGGCCACCCAAAAACGCTTGTCCAATTTGGATGACCCGTTCAGCGTCTTCCGTTGTCATGGTATCCAAAACTGTGTGGCGGTATGTCCAAAAGGGCTTAACCCGACAAGAGCGATTGGTCATATTCGCAACATGCTTTTACAGAGCGCTACCTAAAGGTAGCGCTTTTCTGCATTTAAACTGGTCAAAAAATTGTCGCGCTAACTGGATGATTTTTTGAATATGTAAGGCTGTTTGCTGCAGCTCAGCGTTGCGGCAACTTAAAAGCGGCGCTTTTAATCACAAGTTGAAAGCGTTTGGTAGCTAACCGCTAGTTGTTGATAGCAGGGGGGATACCCCCAATGATTAAGGTGAGTGGAATGCAAGACAGCATGATGGAGCAATTTTGGAGCACATCTCATATCTCCGGTGGGAACGCTGCTTATGTCGAAGAGCTCTACGACACGTATTTACATAACCCTAATGCCGTTCCTGAAGAATGGCGCAATTATTTTGATCAGTTGCCTCGTGTTAACGGTGTGCTGACTCAAGATACTCCCCACTCGGTCATTCGTGCCCAGTTTGAACAACTCGGCAAGTCTCGCGTTCGCACCGTTACGGTTGCTGGCGGTTCAGTTAGCGCAGAACATGAACAAAAACAAATAAAGGTTCTGCAACTGATTAGTTCTTATCGTTTTCGTGGTCACCAGAAAGCGCAACTCGATCCTCTTGGTTTGATGCAGCGTGACGCTGTACCTGATTTGGAGTTGGGCTTTCACGGTTTGACTAATGCTGATCTGGATACAGTGTTCAATACTGGCACTTTGTTTATCGGCAAAGAGCAGGCAACGCTGCGCGAAATTATTGAAGCGCTTGAAAAGACCTATTGTGGTCACATCGGCGCAGAAATCATGCACATTACTCCTCTGGCAGAGAAGCAATGGCTGCAACAGCGCCTTGAAAGTGTGCGCTCCAATCCTGAGTTCACCAAAGAACAGCGTCTGGCGTTACTTGAGCGCCTGACTGCCGCAGAAGGGCTCGAGCGTCATTTGGACAGTAAATACCCCGGTACCAAACGCTTTGGTCTTGAAGGTGGTGAAAGCTTTATCCCCCTTGTTGATGCCTTGGTTAAGCGCGCGGGTACCTATGGCGCAAAAGAAATTGTGCTAGGTATGGCGCACCGCGGTCGCCTAAATGCTTTGATTAATGTTTTTGGTAAAAGCCCGGCAGAATTATTTGCCGAATTTGATGGCAAGCGTTCGTTGAGTACTTCCGGTGACGTGAAGTATCACTCCGGTTTTTCTTCTAACGTAATGACTCCGGGTGGTGAGTTACATATGGCGATGGCATTTAACCCATCCCATTTGGAAATCGTATCACCGGTAGTAGAAGGCTCTGTGCGTGCTCGTCAGGATCGTCGCAAAGATAAAACCGGTTCCAAAGTCGTTCCGATTGTGGTTCATGGTGATGCGGCTTTTGCGGGCCAAGGCGTGGTTATGGAGACTTTCCAGATGTCTCAAACCCGCGCTTATGGCACCGGCGGAACACTTCATTTGGTGATTAATAACCAGGTAGGTTTTACTACCAACAAACGTGAAGATGCTCGTTCTACCGAGTATTGCACCGATGTTGCCAAGATGATTGAGGCTCCGATTTTTCACGTCAATGGTGATAATCCAGAAGCTGTATTGTTCATTGCCCAGTTGGCAATGGATTATCGCTATGAGTTCAAGAAAGATGTGGTAGTGGATCTGGTATGTTATCGCCGTCGAGGCCATAACGAGACCGATGAACCATCGGCGACCCAGCCCTTGATGTATCAGGTGATTCGCAGTCTAAAGACAACACGTACCCTTTATGCAGAAAAACTCGTTGCTGAAAACGTGTTAACCCAATCTGCCGCAGATGAAATGACGACAAATTACCGTGCGTCACTTGATCGCGGTGAGAATGTAGCAAGTGGTTTGGTTAGCGAGCCGGATCGTAGTCTTTTTGTTGATTGGTCACCCTATATTGGCCATGATTGGCTGACACCAGCCAATACCGGCTGTGAATTAAAGACTTTGCAAGCTGCCGCCAACAAGATGTGTGAAGTGCCCGACGGCGTGGTATTGCAAAAGCAGGTCGAAAAAATTTACGAAGATCGCCGCAAAATGGCAGCAGGTGCATTGCCTCTTAACTGGGGGATGGCTGAAACCTTGGCCTATGCAACTCTCGTTGAGCAAGGCTATCAGGTACGTATGACCGGGCAGGATGTAGGTCGCGGTACTTTTTCGCATCGCCATGCCGTGATTCATAGCCAAAAAGATGGTTCTGCCTATGTGCCATTAGCTAATATGGCGCCAGATCAGCCTTCTTTTGAATTGTTTGATTCTTACCTGTCTGAAGAAGCGGTGCTGGCATTCGAATACGGTTATGCAACTACAGCACCAACAGGGTTGGTGATATGGGAAGCGCAGTTTGGTGACTTTGCAAACGGCGCTCAGGTTGTGATTGACCAGTTTATTACCAGTGGTGAGCACAAGTGGGGCCGTTTGTGTGGCTTGACTATGTTGCTGCCTCACGGTTATGAAGGGCAGGGGCCAGAGCACTCATCTGCACGTCTTGAGCGTTTTATGCAGTTGTGTGCTGAGCACAATATTCAAGTGTGTGTGCCTACTACTCCAGCACAGGTATTCCACATGCTGCGCCGTCAGGCGATTCGCCCGATGCGTCGTCCGCTGGTGGTAATGAGTCCCAAGTCACTTCTGCGTCACAAGTTGGCAACTTCCACACTGGAAGAGCTGGCAAACGGTTCTTTCCAGAACGTTATTGGTGATAACTCTGTTGATCCGGCAAAGGTTGAGCGAGTGATCTTGTGCAGTGGTAAGGTTTATTACACCCTACTCGAAGAAAGAACGGCTCGTCAGCAAGAGAATGTTGCATTAATCCGTTTGGAGCAGTTGTATCCTTTCCCGGAAGAGGAATTGAAGGCGGCCTTGGCTCCATTTACCAAAATCAAAGATATCTTCTGGTGTCAGGAAGAGCCCATGAACCAAGGTGCGTGGTATAGCAGTCAGCACCATATGCGCCATGCCGTTCAAGAGCTCTATGGCCGCGATATGTATCTTGATTATGTGGGTCGTGAAGCATCGGCAGCTCCGGCAGGTGGTTACATGTCGGCGCATATTGAAGAAGAAAAACGTTTTGTGAATAAAGCGCTCACTGTGTGAGTGCTTTTTACTAACTGACTTGATCAAATAAATCCTAGCGCTACAGAGAGATGGAATAGCATGAGTATTGAAATCAAAGCCCCTACCTTCCCTGAATCCGTTGCCGATGGCACGGTAGCAACCTGGCACAAAAAACCAGGTGAAGCCGTTAAGCGCGATGAATTAATTGTTGATATTGAGACCGACAAGGTTGTATTGGAAGTTGTTGCTCCTGCTGATGGCAGCATTGCTGAAATCATTAAAGGCGAAGGCGAGACGGTGCTGAGCAATGAAGTGATTGCCAAGTTCGTAGAGGGTGCTGTCGCTGCCTCTGCACCTGCTGCTGCACCACAGGCTGAGGCTAAAGCAGCTGCTCCAGCCGCCGCTGCAGAAAAACTGGTTAATCCGGCCGCACGCAAGATGGCCGAAGAAAACAATGTGAACACTGCTGTTGTTGCTGGCAGCGGCAAAGATGGCCGTGTTACCAAAGAAGATGTGGCCAACCATTTGAAATCTGCTCCTGCCGCTAGCGCACCAGCCGCTGCGCCAGCACCGGTTGCCGCTATTGAAGCCGTTGGCGATCGCGTTGAGAAGCGCGTTCCTATGACTCGCTTGCGTAAGCGTATTGCTGAGCGTTTGCTGGAGGCATCCAGCACTACTGCTATGCTCACTACCTTCAATGAAGTGAACATGGCGCCAGTAATGGCACTGCGTGCAAAATACAAAGATCAATTTGAAAAGGCTCACAACGGCTCACGTTTGGGCTTTATGAGCTTCTTTGTAAAAGCAGCGGCGGAAGCACTGCGCCGTTTCCCGGTGGTAAATGCCTCTATCGATAATAACGATGTTGTATATCATGGTTATCAGGATATTGGTGTGGCGGTATCGACTGACAAGGGCTTGGTTGTTCCTGTGTTGCGCAATGCAGAAAATATGAGCTTGGCGACCATCGAAAACACTATTCGTGATTTCGGTTTGCGCGCGCGTGACGGCAAGCTTGGTATCGAAGAAATGTCAGGTGGCACTTTCACTATCACTAACGGTGGTGTGTTTGGTTCTCTGCTTTCAACTCCAATTTTGAACCTGCCACAATCAGCAATTCTGGGTATGCACAAGATTCAAGAGCGCCCCATGGCAGTTAATGGCAAAGTAGAAATTCTGCCAATGATGTACTTGGCCTTGTCCTACGACCACCGTTTGCTGGATGGTAAAGAAGCAGTACAGTTCCTTGTGACCATCAAGGATTTGCTGGAAGATCCTGCACGTATTTTGTTAGAAATCTAAACGGTTTTTCTGAAACGCTCTTGGCAACCTAAGAGCGTTTTTTTATGTGAAGGGCTATTGCTCACAAGGTTGTAGCCGACTGTTAATAATTTGGGAACATTGTTATGTCTGAAAAATTTGATGTGGTAGTCATCGGTTCGGGCCCAGCAGGGTACGTTGCCGCTATTCGCGCAGCGCAATTGGGTTTGAAAACTGCGTGTGTTGAGAAGTGGCGCAATGAAGAAGGTAAGGGTGTTAATGGCGGTACTTGCTTGAATGTGGGTTGTATTCCCTCAAAAGCATTGCTGGACAGTTCTTACAAATACCACGAAGCAAAAGACGATTTCGCTATTCACGGCATCACTGCCAGTGGCGTTGAAATCAATGTTCCGTCGATGATCGCGCGCAAAGCGCAAATCGTGAAAAATTTGACTGGCGGTATTGCAGCGCTGTTTAAAGCAAATGGTGTTACTAGCGTTTTTGGTACCGGCAAGTTGTTAGCAGGCCGCAAAGTTGAAGTGACCGACTTTGAAGGTAAGGTTTCTGTACTGGAAGCGGACAACGTCATTCTCGCCTCAGGCTCAAGTCCTATCAATATCCCGGTTGCTCCAGTGGACAATGATGTGATTGTGAACTCTACTGGTGCTCTGGAATTCCAATCTGTTCCTCCTCGTTTGGGTGTAATTGGCGCAGGCGTGATTGGTTTGGAACTGGGTTCTGTATGGAATCGCCTTGGCTCTAAGGTTGTGGTATTGGAAGCACTTGATAGTTTCCTTGCTATCATGGATCAACAAATCGCTAAAGAAACCCAAAAAATCCTTACCAAACAAGGTTTGGATATCCGCACCAGTTCACGTGTCACTGGTTCAAAAGTAAACGGTAAAGAAGTCACCGTGACTTATTTGGATAAAGATGGCAAAGAGCAACAAGAGACTTTTGATAAGTTGATCGTTTGTGTTGGTCGTCGTCCATTTACCGAGAACCTGCTCGCTGCTGACAGCGGTGTAAATCTGGATGAGCGCGGTTTCATTTTTGTGAATGAACAATGCGAAACTAATGCACCGGGTGTATGGGCAATTGGCGACGTAGTGCGTGGCCCAATGTTGGCGCACAAAGGTTCGGAAGAAGGTGTGATGGTTGCTGAGCGTATTGCTGGCCAAAAATCACAAATCAACTACGATATTATTCCAAACGTAATTTATACCCACCCCGAAGTTGCTTCTGTTGGTAAAACAGAAGAGCAAGTTAAAGCCTCAGGTGAACCCTACAATGTAGGTACTTTCCCATTTGCGGCATCTGGCCGTGCTATGGCGGCTAACGAAACCCAAGGGTTGGTGAAAATTATTGCTCATGCCGAAACTGATCGTATCCTTGGTGCCCATATTGTTGGCCCAAGTGCTGCAGATTTGGTTCAGCAAGTGGCGATTGCAATGGAATTCGGTTCCAGTGCGGAAGATTTGGGCATGATGGTGTTTGGTCACCCAACCTTGTCTGAAGCTATCCACGAAGCAGCATTGGCAGTGCATGGCCATGCCATCCACGTAGCCAACAAGAAGAAGCGTTAAGAGAACCATAGAGTCCTCGTTTTTTTAGGCGGTTCCATGCTCACAAGGCATGGAGCCATCGATAACCCAGTTGGCATGCCTATCGATAATTGCATGTCCAACCATCGTCAAATGGAAATACACCATGAATTTGCACGAGTATCAGGGTAAGCAGCTGTTTGCCCAATATGGTTTGCCTGTTTCTAAAGGCATTGCTGCTGCGACCGTTGAAGAGGCTGTTGCTGCCGCAGATCAAATCGGCGGCGATATGTTCGTCGTTAAAGCTCAGGTTCACGCTGGTGGCCGCGGTAAAGCGGGCGGCGTAAAGCTGGTTAAGAGCAAAGAAGATATTCGCGCTTTCGCTGAAAAGTGGTTAGGCAAGAATCTGGTGACTTATCAAACTGATGAGAAAGGCCAGCCTGTTAGCCGTATTCTGGTTGAAACCTGTACCGATATCGCCAAAGAATTGTATTTGGGTGCGGTAGTAGATCGCTCTTCTCGTCGCATTGTGTTCATGGCCTCTACCGAAGGTGGTGTAGAGATCGAGAAAGTAGCGCACGAAACGCCAGAAAAAATTCTCAAAGCAACAATTGATCCTCTGGTTGGTGCTCAGCCTTTCCAAGGCCGCGAATTGGCTTTCAAACTTGGTTTGGAAGGCAAGCAAGTTAATCAATTCGTCAATATTTTCCTCGGCTTGGCCAAACTCTTTAAAGAGAAAGATCTGGCTCTGTTGGAAGTTAACCCACTGGTAATTACTCCAGAAGGTAACTTGCACTGTCTGGACGCCAAGTTGGTAATCGACGGCAACGCGCTGTACCGTCACCCCGAATTGAAAGCAATGCAAGACCCAACCCAGGAAGATGCACGTGAAGCTCACGCTGCAGCTTGGGAATTGAACTACGTTGCTTTGGGTGGCGATATCGGTTGTATGGTAAACGGCGCCGGTTTGGCAATGGGTACCATGGACATCGTTAAGCTGCACGGCGGCCAACCCGCTAACTTCCTCGATGTAGGCGGTGGTGCAACCAAAGAGCGCGTGGTTGAAGCATTCAAAATCATTCTGTCTGATGACAATGTGAAAGCCGTATTCATTAACATCTTCGGCGGTATCGTACGTTGCGACATGATTGCAGAAGGCGTTATCGGTGCAGTGAAAGAAGTTGGCGTAAAAGTCCCTGTTGTTGTTCGTTTGCAAGGTAACAACGCTGAGATCGGTGCGAAAGTGCTGACTGAAAGCGGCCTGAACATCATTGCTGATACTGACTTGACTGGCGCAGCCAAGAAAGTTGTTGCAGCTGCTGCGAATCAATAAGGGGCGAAGAACATGAGCGTTTTAATTAACAAAGACACCAAAGTAATCTGCCAGGGTTTTACTGGCGCACAAGGTACTTTTCACTCTGAACAAGCGATTGCCTACGGCACCAAGATGGTTGGTGGTGTAACTCCCGGCAAAGGTGGTCAAACTCACCTGGGCTTGCCAGTGTTCAACACTGTGAAAGAAGCAGTAGATGCAACTGGTGCTACTGCATCAGTAATCTACGTTCCTGCCGCTTTCTGTAAAGATTCAATCCTTGAAGCTGCCAACGGTGGTATCAAGCTGATCGTATGTATTACGGAAGGTATTCCAACTCTCGATATGCTTGATGCGAAAGTGAAGTGTGACGAGTTGGGCGTGCGTTTGATTGGCCCTAACTGCCCAGGTGTTATCACTCCGGGCGAGTGCAAAATCGGCATTATGCCCGGCCACATTCACAAGCCAGGTAAAGTGGGTATCGTTTCACGTTCAGGCACCTTGACTTACGAAGCGGTTAAGCAAACTACCGACTACGGTTTCGGCCAATCTACTTGCGTAGGTATTGGTGGTGACCCAATTCCAGGCTCTAACTTCATCGACATTTTGAAGTTGTTCCAAGCTGACCCACAAACCGAAGCCATCGTAATGATTGGTGAAATCGGTGGTTCTGCAGAAGAAGAAGCGGCTGCTTACATAAAAGCTAACGTGACCAAGCCTGTTGTGTCTTACATCGCTGGTGTGACTGCACCTGCTGGTAAGCGTATGGGGCACGCTGGTGCGATTATTTCTGGCGGTAAAGGTACTGCTGATGAGAAATTTGCTGCACTGGAAGACGCTGGTGTTAAAACCGTGAAGAGCTTGGCCGACATTGGTAAAGCACTGAAAGAAATCACTGGCTGGTAATTCTTCCTGCTGAGTAATTTCAAAAGGCGATCTTCGGATCGCCTTTTTTATTGTCTAAAAAATATCTATTTGCTGGCAGCGTTAGATTTTTGTGGTGATTGGAAGATCTGTATGGGGCCGCAATTCGTACATGAAAAACCCTTACTGTTTTTCGGTTTTTTATGCGTGCGCTCTGGTGGATAAAACGCGATTTTCGCCTTGATGATAACCCTGCATTACAAGCCGCTTTGGCTAGTTGCACTTACCTTATTCCAGTATTCTTCCTTGAGCCGCGTGTCTATTTAGCGCCGGACGCTTCCGCTTTTCATTTGCAGGCACAGTTGACGGCATTGGCGGATTTGCAGTCTTCACTGCGAGCAATCGGTGCTGAGCTATTGGTCATTAAAGCGGACTTGCCCCAGGGATTTATCGGGTTACAACAGCAGCTTGCGTTTACACACATCTATTCCCATGAAGAAACCGGTGCGGGCATTACTTATCAGCGCGATATTGCAGTGGCGAGATGGTGTAAACAGCAGAATATTATGTGGTACGAGTTTCCTCAATCCGGTGTGATTCGCCGTTTGCGCTCACGTGATAATCGCTCACAAATTATCGCTAAGCGCCTTCTGGACTCTGAACCTCTGCCGCCGCCCACTCATATTCCGCAACCGGATATTCGTCACCTGAACACTAGTGCCATTCCACCCTTGGATGCGCTTGCGCCCGAGCTGTTGGACAAACGCATTCACTGGCCGAGTGTGCAGGTGGTGAGTGAGCGGCGTGCACAGCGCACACTGGATAGTTTTTTACAGGAGCGTTCGCTGCGCTATAGGGGAGGGATTTCATCGCCCAACAAGGCCTTTTTGTGCGGTTCTCGACTATCGCCCCATATTGCCTGGGGCACTGTGAGCCTGCGGCGTATTTTTTTTCGCCTTCATCAGCGCTTGAATGAGTTGGAGGATGAGCAGGAGTCTGGCGTTGACAACTTACTCGCACAGCGCTGGCAAAAAAGCCTGGAGAGTTTTAGTTCGCGATTATTCTGGCGCGACCATTTTGTACAGCGGCTGGAGTCGGCGAGTTATATGGAGTTCAGTGCGCTCAATCCTGCCTATGAGGCTTTGGAATATACACAGGACCCGGCGCGTTTGGCGGCATGGATTAATGGCGAAACCGGGTTTCCCCTGGTTGATGCTTGTATGCGCTGCCTGCAGGCCACCGGTTTTCTGAACTTTCGCATGCGGGCGATGGTAGTTAACTTTGCCTGCTTTGGATTGCATATCCATTGGCGCGATTTGCAGTACCCACTGGCTCGTTTATTCACCGATTACGAGCCAGGTATTCATTTTTCCCAGGTACAAATGCAGGCGGCAATCGTCGGCATCAATACTATTCGTGTTTACAGTCCCCTAAAGCAGTTGATGGATCAGGACCCGGATTGTCAATTTATCAAGCGCTGGGTTCCTGAGTTGCGCCCCTATAGCCCTGAACAAATTGCTTGCCATGAGACTATGCCTTTGCCCGGTTACGTCTTGGCGATGGTCAATGCTGAGCATAATATCCGCATCATGAAAGCGAGAATCAGCCACATTCGTAGTAGCGAGCCTGGCCAAGAGAGCGCCCGACAAGTACTGCTCAAACATGGTTCTCGCTTGAAGCAAAAAGGCCGCAAAACTGGCGGTGCCTCGAGTATCACGGCGCCAGCTATCAACCAAATCGACCTCTTTGGCGATTGATTCCTGTCCTTCCTGTGGGCGCAGTAGTAAGGTGTTGTGCGGTTATTCGTTGTCCCATTACTGTGCTGCTTTTATTGCGCTTACCGCCGTTGCGGTCAGCTGATTTCCCTTCAATCGACCAGAATGCTTTATTTTTCACAAAAAATGTGGACAATTGCGCGCCACTTTACCGTTTCTCCCCAGTCGGGAGAGGACGAGTACTCTAGAAGAGTTTATTGCCATCTGGCGGGTTTTCCCGTTCATCACAAGGGTTGAATCATATTGAATACTTCTGAGCAAGCAGCAGTTTGGTCCGCGCGTACTTCCGCTGAACTCTATGGCATTGATGAGTGGAGTAACGGTTACTTTGGAATATCGCCTGAAGGCGAAGTGGTTGTGCACGCACCCACTGCCGGCGGTGATGCTGGTGTATCCCTGATGGAAATTGTGGATGGTTTGCAGCAGCGTGGATTACAGATGCCGGTATTGTTGCGTGTGGAAAATATCCTCGATTCACGTATCAGCATTCTGAATGATTCCTTTGCCCAAGCGATTGAAGCCAGTGGTTACCAGGGCCATTATCGCGGTGCATTTCCTATTAAAGTCAATCAACAAAGCCATGTGATTGCGGAAATCGCTCGCTTTGGTGAGCGCTACAATCACGGTCTTGAAGCTGGCAGTAAAGCCGAATTAATGATTGCGTTGGCCACACTCACCAACCGCGACAGTTTGATTATTTGTAACGGCTATAAAGATGCCGAATTTATTTCCCTTGGATTGCAAGCGCGCAAGCTGGGTTTCAAATGTTTTTTTGTATTGGAAACTTTGAGTGAATTGCAATCTGTTATTGAACGCAGTCGCGCCCTGAATGTGGAACCGCTGATAGGTGTACGACTAAAACTGTCGACCAAAGTAGAAGGGCACTGGAGTGAAGACAGCGGCGATCGCAGTTTATTCGGCTTGAATACCAATGAACTTGTCAGTGTGATAGACACATTGCGCGATGCTAATTTGTTGCACTGTTTCCAGTTGTTGCACTTCCACCTTGGTTCACAAATTCCCAATATTCGCAGTATTCGCGCAGGTGTGTTGGAAGCTTGCCGTTATTACATTGAATTGGTAGGCGAGGGCGCTCCCCTGGGTTATTTGGATTTGGGCGGCGGCTTGGCAATCGATTATGATGGCACCTGCAGCACCAATGGCCACAGCCGAAATTATTCAGTGCAAGAGTATTGCATTGATGTGGTTGAAGCGATCCAGGAAAGTCTGGATCACCACCATATTCCTCACCCGACGATTGTCACCGAATCGGGGCGCGCTACTGTCGCCCATACCTCGGTGTTGCTGTTCAATATTCTGGATGTCACTCATTTTGAACCCACGGTGATGCCAACCTCGCTGCCTGAGGGTTGCCACGAGATGATTGCCAACCTCTGGCATACCTTGTCGGTAATTCGCGTTGCGAATTTGCAAGAGTCCTATAATGACGTTATTTATTATCGCGATAAAATACGTGATTTATTTCACGCAGGTGATATCAGTTTGCGTCACCGTGTCCTGGGTGAAAATATTTATCTCGCGGCGCTACAAAAAATCGCTGCGCTCTTGCCACACATGAAGCGTATTCCAGCGGAGTTGGAAAGTTTGCCGCAATTACTGGCCGATATTTATTACGGCAATTTCAGTGTGTTTCAATCCTTGCCGGATTCATGGGCGATTGAGCAAATTTTCCCTGTGATGCCAATCCATCGCTTAAACGAAGAGCCAACTCGTCAGGCGATCATTGCCGATCTCACCTGTGACTGCGATGGTAAATTACAAAAGTTTGCTACCTCTGCCGGTGAGTCCTCCACCTTGCCTTTGCACCCGATTAACGCGGGCGAAGAATATTACCTGGGTGTTTTTTTGGTGGGCGCCTACCAAGAAACGCTAGGTGATTTGCACAATTTATTTGGCGATACCAACGTGGCCAGCGTGCGTATCAATGCGGATAAAAGTATTGATTTTGTGCATGAATTACATGGCGACAGTATCGCTGATGTGTTGAGTTACGTGGAGTACAAACCCAACTCTCTCTATGAGCAGTTCCGCAAGACGGCAGAACAAGCTGTGCGTGATGGTGTAATCAGCATTGCTGATCGCCAGCATATGCTTGCTGCTTATTCTGAAAGTTTGCGCGGGTATACCTATTTCGAGAAATAGTTTTTACGACGCCTCATGTCCGCTATTGGCTGCGGATATGTCATTTTTTATTCTGATGGGAGGCCAGTCATGGCAAAAGTATTAATCATTGGTGCAGGTGGTGTTAGCGGAGTTGTAGTGCATAAGTGCGCACAACTGCCTGAAGTGTTTTCAGAAATAGTGTTGGCAAGTCGCACAGAATCCAAGTGCAAGGCCATTGCCGCACAATTAAATCGCCCCATTAAAACCGCACAAGTGGATGCAGACAATGTGCCGCAATTGGTTGCGCTGATTAACGCTGAAAAGCCGGACCTGGTGATTAACGTGGCGCTCCCTTATCAAGACCTGACCATTATGGATGCCTGCCTGGAAACCGGCGTGGACTATTTGGATACCGCCAACTATGAGCCGCTGGATACTGCTAAATTTGAATACTCATGGCAGTGGGCCTATCAGGATAAATTTAAAAATGCCGGTTTAACTGCATTGCTGGGTTCCGGTTTTGATCCCGGTGTTACCAATGTGTATACCGCCTATTTGAAAAAACATTATTTTGATGAGATCCATTATCTGGACATTATCGACTGCAATGCGGGCGATCACGGTTTGCCGTTTGCAACTAACTTTAATCCGGAAATTAATATCCGCGAAGTAACGGCCAATGGTCGTTACTGGGAAAATGGCCAATGGGTGGAAACACCTCCGCTGTCTGTTAATCAGGTGTTTGATTTCCCTGCTGAGATTGGCCCTAAAAAAATCTACATGATGTACCACGAAGAACTTGAGTCTTTAGTGAAACATTTTCCCGACATTAAACGTGCCCGTTTCTGGATGACATTCTCTGACAATTATCTGAAGCATTTGGAGGTGCTGGGTAATGTGGGCATGACTGGCATTGAACCCGTGATGTTTGAAGGCCGTGAAATAGTGCCGCTGCAATTTTTAAAAGCACTCTTGCCCGATCCAGCCAGCCTTGGCCCGCTTACCAAAGGTAAAACCTGTATTGGGTGTTTTGCCCAAGGTGTGAAAGATGGTAAGCCAGTCGCTATGTTTGTATATAACGTTTGCGATCATCAGGAGTGCTATCGCGAGGTGAAATCCCAAGCGATTTCTTACACCACCGGTGTGCCAGCCATGATTGGTGCCAAAATGATTTTGGAAGGTAAGTGGAAAAAGCCCGGTGTATGGAATATGGAGCAGTATGATCCTGATCCATTTATGGACGACTTGAATAAATACGGTTTGCCATGGCAGGTGGTAGAAGTTGATCCGCGTGCAATAAACGGTTGATGCTTGCCCATGAATAAACGCGCTTATTTTACGCACTTTGATCCTACTTCTGTACCGTCGCCTTGTTTTGTGATTGATAAGGCGGCGGTGGAAGATAACCTGAAAATTCTCAATCGCGTGCAGCGGGAAAGTGGTGCAAAAGTCTTGGCCGCCCTCAAGGCATTTTCGTGTTGGGAACTGGCGCCGCTGTATCAACAGTATATTAGTGGAACTTGTGCCAGCGGGCTGCACGAAGCGCGTTTGGGGCGTGAAGAATTTGGTGGAGAAGTTCACTGCTATTCGGCGGCATATAAAGAAGCAGATTTAGCCGAGATTTTAACGGTTGCTGACCATGTGCTGTTTAATTCTTTTTCGCAGTGGTCTCGCTTTAAAGCCTTGGCATTGGCCGCGCAGCAACAGCGTCCTGAACTACAATTTGGTATTCGCATTAATCCGGAGCACTCGGAAGGCGAGGTTGCACTTTACGATCCTTGTGCACCCTGTTCACGCATGGGCGTGCCTATTGCGCAATTTGAACAGGCAATTAACGATGATCCATCACTACAGGAAGGGATTAGCGGCCTGCATTTTCACACCCTGTGCCAACAGGATTTACCACCACTTGCGCGTACATTAGCGGCGGTGGAAGAAAAATTTGGCCACTATTTTTCGCGTATCCAATGGATTAATTTTGGTGGTGGCCACCACATTAGTCGTGAGGATTATCAGGTTGATGAATTGATTACGCTCATCAAGTCATTTATGGCACGCCATAAGCTGCAAGTTTATTTGGAGCCGGGTGAGGCCGTTGCTATTCGCAGCGGTGTACTGGTTGCAGAGGTGTTGGATATTACCTGGAATACCATGGCACAGGCGATACTGGATACCTCCGCTACTTGCCATATGCCTGATGTGTTGGAAATGCCATATCGCGCGGATATTCTTGGTGCCGGTATGCCCAATGAGTTTGCGCACACCTATCGTTTAGGTGGCATGACCTGTTTAGCTGGCGATGTAATTGGTGATTATTCTTTTGAACAACCACTCGCGGTTGGCCAGCGTTTAATGTTTGATGATATGGCCCATTACACCATGGTGAAAACCACCACATTTAACGGCATTAATTTGCCAGCAATAGCCTTATGGGATTCGCGCACTAATAGCGTGAGCCTTGTTCGTGAATTTGGTTATAGCGATTTTAAACACCGTCTTTCTTGATAGAGCAATCCATAATGCAAAACCCAGCCGCGTACATTGGCTTAATGAATCCCAAAAGTCCTGCCAATGTGGGCATGATTATGCGTGGAGCAGGTTGTTACGAGGCGAGCGGTGTGTTTTATACCGGTGAACGTTTTGATCGCGCACGTAAATTTTCTGCCGATACGAAAAATGCTGCCAGCAAAATTCCGCTGCTGCATGTGAATCAATTAACGGATGCGATCACTGAGGGCGCTTTGGCTGAAGGTGCTGTACTGGTGGCCATAGAGTTGATTGAAGGTGCAACGCCGTTAATGGATTTTGTGCATCCCGAACGCGCCTATTATCTGTTTGGCCCGGAGGATGGTTCGCTAAAAAAAGAAATTGTCGATCAGTGCCAGCATGTTGTTTATATCCCGACAATTGGCTGTATGAACCTGGCCGCAACGGTGAACGTGTTGTTGTATGACCGTATGGCCAAATCGGGCGGGGCAGTTGTTGAACAGCGTCCAATCGCCGCCAATCGCGATGTTAATAATAAAATCAGGGTTTAACGGCGCTTTCATTTCAAATTACACTATCACTTCAGGCAACATTATTACGCCACGAATTGTTTATACCAATATTGCCCCAGCATGAGCAGGCAAATAGTTACAATGAGTATTCGCAATATTTTGGGATTCACTTTAAATAAGTAGTGCGATCCCAGCCATGCTCCGAGTATCTGCCCAACAATCATCGTTAAACCCGCCAGCCACATAATTTGCCCCGCAAAAATAAACACAATTAACGAGGCGATATTGGTCGCGAAATTAAGGGGCTTTGCGATTGCTGTAGCATTAATCAACGCCAATCCTCGCAGGCTCACACCGGCGACTGCCAAAAAAGAACCTGTGCCCGGGCCGAACATACCATCGTATGCTCCTATCGCGGGCAATACCGTTTTTTGATAGAGCCCGGCAGACATCCTTGGTTCGGGTGATTCCAGTTTTAAGTAGGGCGCTGTGATAAAGTAAGCGGCAATAATGACCAATACCAAGGGAATCATAAACCCTAATACTCTGGTGTCGATGAATTGTACGATGACTGTGCCTGCAACCGAGCCGATAAATGCGGCGAGCATCATTGGGCGCAATTCCTGCCAATGAATTTTTTTGCGCTTAAATAATAAAAAGCTCGCGGTGCCTGAACCAAAACAGCTTTGTAGTTTGTTGGTACCCAAGGCTGCCAATGGTGGCACGCCAGAAACTACTAATGCGGGAATGGTGATCAACCCGCCACCGCCAGCCAGTGTATCCATAAAGCCTGCAATTGCTGCGGCGATGAATAAAAATACTAAAACCTCTATCGCAATCTCCAAACCCTATCTCCGTTTTAACACATTAATCTGCTGATGATTTTGCATGTATTTTAGTTTTTACTTTTTGCAGTACTTGCTCTGCATCATCCGCTGGGATGTTTGCGCTGTGCTCCAAACCGGCGCCCATTTTACGGGTAATATCCAGATGCTTTACAAAGCGGCGACAATTGGCACACATCAGCAAATGCAAGCGAATTTGCCATTTTAACGGCGTATTCTTATCCAGATAATCGCTGGCGAGGCCTGCGACCTGCTTGCAATTTAGCATGAGCCTGTCTCCTGATAACGATCTATAACTTGCATCAGTGTAAGGCGTGCGCGATGAACCAATACGCGGACATTCGCGGCGCTTACATTGAGTAGTGCACAAATATCCTCAAACGATTGCTGCTCCACGTCGCGCAAAATAAAAGCTGCTTTTTGTGCGGGCGGTAATAACGTCAAGGTTTTTGCAATACAGCGCTGCAATTGTTTTTCTTCCAGCAATGCTTCCGGCGATTCATTATTCCAATGAGGAATAGGGTGGGACCAATGTCCATCGCGGTGAAATTGATTGCCATCCAGATAGCTGCCCGGTGTGTCGCCATCCAATTGATCCAGTGACACCTGGCGCGACTCTTTGCGCAAACGTGTTTTGGCCTGATTGCTCACAATAGTTAACAACCAGGTTTTTAATGAGGCGCGGCGTTCAAAGGTGGCGATGTTTTTGTAGACAGATACCCAAGCCTCTTGCACCACCTCTTCGGCAAAAACTTCGCCAATAATAGCGCGGGCAATACTCAGCATTAATGAGTGGTATTGGGAAATCAGCTGGCGAAAAGCGCGATCATTGCCGGCAATTAATTGTTCAATCAGCGCGGTTTCATCCATGCGCGGGTATGTCCGACGAGTTCACATATGCGGTTGCCATGTTGCCTATTTCCATGGGTATGAATAAGTGCACCAAGCTTAGCACCCTTGTTCAGGCTTGCGCCTCGCCTCTGTTTGTTTTTCGCAAAAATACATTATGCAACCAGTAATCCATGCTGTGATATTTGCCGCTCCCCAATGCGATCAATGCCAGCAACATAATCAGGTAGGTGGTCGCAAATTCAATGCCGTTATTGAGTACAACAAATTTACCGCTGGCGGTAAGCCATTGGTAATTGCCGTGGGTTTGTAAAATGCTTCGTGCGCGTTCGAGCTTTTCGGTAGCGGCAATGACTTGTGCATTGGCGAAGGGCGCCTGTGCATCGGCAATGGCTTGCCAACCGTTATGCCAATGCACTGCAAAAATGGCCACCAACATTGTAATGATCAATGGAATACTGATCAGACGTGTGAAGAGTCCGAGTGCAAGGCAAATGGCACCCGCGAGTTCCGCCGCTGTGGCGAGTGCAGCCATTAGCCAGGGAAAGGGCAGGCCAAGGCCCCACTCGGTATTGCCAAACCAACTGACGGTATCTTCAAACGCGGTCAGCTTATTCATGCCTGCCATCCAAAAAATGGGAGCGAGGTACAAACGCAGGCACAGCGACGCAAGATTGCTACCGGGATTGATCAGCAGGGAACTTATGGAATTGAATCTGGAGACCAGTGGGTAAGGGTTATGCATAAAAAAAGCACCTATAAACATGGATGTTAGATAGATGCTTTGGAATGGCGCTTGTTACAAATTCGCGAGGTTTTCACTCGCTATGATGCAGCGAGTGAGATTACTGTGGATTAATGAGCGGGCTGCGCCTCGCGCTTGAGTGCTTCCTCAAGTTCTTGTTGGTCAGCGTTGGGCAGGCTTTGTTTGATGGCGTCATTGAGTGTGTTGTCGACTTTGGATTTCTGTTCTTCTTTAACCTTATTCAAGGTGGAGTCGAGTTTGTTATCCAAGGCTTCGCCCATCGCCGCCGCAGGATTGCTCAGTGCTTGTTGCACTGATTGTGCTTTCTCATAGGCATTTTTTAATTCTGTGGGGAATACCGGGGTAATGGCTTCGGCGGCACCGGCAATTTGCTCGGAGAAAATCTCGGGTTTGCCGTCTTTAATCAGCATGACGGCCATTTGGTTGGTTTGCGAGTTCCAGACCAAACCGGCTTTGTCGGTGACGGCTTGTACCTGGGCGGGCGCGTAGCGCGAGGCAACATAAAACAGCGCGCCTTCCTGTTGGATCTCTTGCGCGGTGCGCAGCAGTTTCATGGTGGGCTCGTATTTATCGCCAAGAATAGCGGTCATGCGGTCTTTAATAATGGGTGCTTCAAAAAAGTTCACTTCATTTGGGTCAAAACCAACCAATGGTTTGAGGAAGGTCCACATGAGTTTGCTTTGTAGTTGATTGCCAATAAGCAATGAGGACACGCAGGCTGATAAGCACAGGCTAATGAGTACGGCAGCAATAATCTTGTATAAACGCATAACATTCCTGAATGGGACAGTTTAACGGGATGGATAAATGGGCCGTTATTGTGCGCCTATCACTATTTACGGGCAAGTCGAGGGTTTTATCGGTGGTGGATAAGCGGCATCCCGGCGGAATAGCGCTAAACTTGGCACAGGCTTTTCGCTACAATGGCGCCCCTTGCGACCTTCTGTGTATCTATTCTGGGCTTAATTAACTATGACTCTTGCGCAACTTGAAACCTGGGGGATGTACCTCTGTGGCGGCGGGCTAATTGTATTCATGTTCTTTATTGTGTGGGACCTGGCCAAAAAATCGAAAGCGGGCAAGTTTGGCACTTTCGTTCTATTCGGCGTCCTGGGGTTTGCGATCATGGTATTCGTGATCAAAGAGGTTTTTGTACACATTCTTGGTTGAGGCCGACATAGGTTAAAACCCTGATTGGCTCTCCATTTACGCTCGTGCCAGTGGATACCTTATGTTTCATTTTTTTGTTCCAGCAACCAAGGTGCAAAAGGATCGTGCAATCATGCGCGAGACCGATGCGCGTGTCGCCAAATACAGTCGCCGTGGGCTTGTGCTCAATTTTATTGTGTTTGTGCTCTGTCTTGCCTTCGGCAACTTCCAGGAAAAAGAGCACAATCTGGCGATAGTGTTGGTGACTGGCCTGCTGCTGGTAACACTGGTGCGCAGTTATTATCTGTTCCGCTTTGATAGTCTCTATGCCCGCGCGCCTGCGCGGTGGCGCAACCAATATTTCTTTGCATCCTGCCTTGGCGCTGCCTGGTGGAGTTTTATCCTTGTCACCCTGACCTGGGTGCAAGGTATGCGCGGTGAAACGCTGGTGATGTGGCTGTACTCCGTTGTTTTTTACTCCAGTGTTTCCAACGTGTTTGCTCCCTACACGCGCTTTCTCAGTATTTACCTTGCCATAGGCCAGGTTCCGGCGGCGATTACGGCAATTATGCTGGGTACCGCGCAAGGTGCGCTTTATGGCTGCATTATGCTGACTTTCTACATAATGTTGGCGCACCAGGGCAAGGTGACATCACTGGCTTACTGGGAGCGGCTTGAAGCACATTTTTCTCTGCGCGAGCGGGCGCAAGGCTTGGAAAATGAGAAGCGAACATCCCAGGCGCAAATCGAATTAAAAAATGAATTTCTGGTGAATCTGGGGCAAGAAATTCGCTCCTCTATCAGCGATGTGATGAGCACCTTATCGCTTATTGATGACAGTCAGCTTTCAGAGCGCCATCGCGAATTATTGGCCATGGCCAACAAAGCCACAGGGCGACAAATTGATTTGGTGAATAACGTGGTGGACTTCTCCAAGATCACCACCAAAACCCTGGTGTTGGATGAAGTTGAGTTTGACTTGCGCCGGGTGCTGGAAAAATTTGTGCAGGATTTTGCACTGGATGCCCATCAGCAAGGTGTGGAACTCTATTACAGCTTTGACCCGACTATGCCACTGCGTGTGCGTGGTGATGCGGCGCGCTTGAATCAGATTCTGGCCACGCTGCTCAATCACACCTTAAAGGCGAGCCGTATAGAGCATGTTTTTATTGAAGCGCGCTTTCATCAGGATCAGGATGATTTGGGTGAGTTGCAGGTGGTGATTAGCGATAGCGAAAAAAGTATTCATCCCGAGGCGGATGGTGAATCGCGCGAAAGTAATTATCAAGGCATAGGCTTGTCGATTTGTAAGGGACTGGCTGAGTGCATGGGCGGCAGCATTCACTTGCGTGAAAATAAAAATCGCGGCAATCGCATTTTTATCAATGTTGCGCTGCAGGTGGTATCCCATGAAGATCGCCGTTTTGGTGCCGAGCAAAAATTGCGTGGCAAACGTGCGCTGCTGGTTGACCTGCCGGATAACAATGGCAATGCACTGGCCGATGAAGTTAATGCCTGGGGCATGAGTACAGTGATTGTCGCCGGACAAGAGCAGACCATCACAAAGTTACGCGAGCAAGCGGTTGCCGGTTCGCCATTTGATTTAGTGCTTATTTTCACCAAACTGAACAATATGAATGGCTTGGCGATTTCCCGTGAAATTACCCAGCACCCGGATATTGCACCAGTGAAGCAAATTATTGCCATGAGTATTTTGCAGAGCGATAGCCCGGAAATGAAATCTCATTTGCGTGCGAATCCGCAGGTGAGTGTCATAGAAAAACCAATCATGCGCCGTCGCTTGCATGACGTAGCGGTACAAAAATTATTAAATACCAGTGCGGACGACGAGCGCAAAGTGATCGCAACCGAAAGCATAGGTATAGCAATAGTGCCCAGAGTATTATTGGTTGAAGATCACCGCGTGGATCAAATGGTGATTAGTGCCATGCTTAAAAAGTTGGGTTGCTATGTACAGGTCGCCCACAATGGACTGGAAGCGGTTGAGATAGTCACTAAAGAACGCTTCGATTTGGTGTTGATGGATTACGACATGAAGGAGCAGGACAGCATTGTGGCCGCGCAGAAAATTCGCGATCACGAGCGCAGCACGCATAGCAAATATCACTTGCCGATTGTGGCGGTGACCTCCACCCAAACAGAAGCCGATCAGGATGTGTATTTGTCGGCAGGTATGGATGACCACATTACCAAGCCGATCCGTTACGACGACCTTGAAGGGCGTTTGCAGCGCTGGCTGGAAAAAGCCTGACCCTGTTAAGAAGCGTTTATCCGCGTAAACACCACCACAATAGCTAAAAGTCACTGTTACAATAAGGTGGCTTTTTTTATTGCTATTGCTACACCGCAACCCTCCACGAATCGCCCAATAAAAACGTCTTTCTATAACAAAGGCATACCTATGATTAGCTTGTTTCCATCTATGAAAAATAGACTTTCGTTAATGGCCCTAAGTCTGGCCGCACTTCTTTTGTTACCGGCTTGTAGTGACCCTTCTTCTGCAGATAAACACAGCACTCATGCGCCTGCTGATGTGATCAGTTTGAAAGGTGCACAGTTGTTGGTATTCAGCAAAACCAGTGGTTGGCGCCACGACTCTATTCCGGCAGGTGTTGCTGCGATAGAAAAATTGGCCAGCGAGCAGGGCTTCAAGGTAGTTGCCACAGAGGATGCAAGCCTGTTTAGCGATGCTGAACTGGCAACATTCAATGCAGTGGTATTTTTAAATACCACCAGCGATGTTCTCAATGAGCAGCAAGAATTGGCCATGGAGCGTTATATCCAGGCTGGCGGTGGTTACGTGGGCATTCATGCCGCCGCCGATACAGAAACAGAAGGCGATTGGTTTTGGTATCGCAATCTGGTGGGTGCGGTTTTTAAAAATCATCCCAACGAACCGAGCAATGTGCAAAACGCGCGGGTGGATGTAACCAATAAAAACCACGCCTCCACCCGTGACTTACCCGATCATTTCGAGTTGGCAGATGAGTGGTACAACTATCGCGATATGTACGAATTTATTAACGTGCTTGCCAAGGTAGACGAGTCTACCTATCAAGGTGGCGAGCATGGTCATGACCATCCTATTTCCTGGTACCACGATTACGATGGTGGCCGCGCGTTTTACACCGGCCTTGGCCATAGCGCAGAAACCTTTGCGGATGCCAATTTCTTGCAGCATTTATTGGGGGGAATTCGCTACGCGGTTGGTTTGAACTACCGTGCTGATGCCGCGCCGCAATTGGATTACAGCAAGTCGCGCCCCGAAAATAATCGCTTTGTAAAGAAAACCTTGATTGAAAATTTAAACGAGCCAGTCAAGTTTGATTTCTTCCCCAATGGCGATGCGCTGATCGCTTTACGCCCCGGTGCGTTTACCCGTGTCGACTATAAAACCGGTGCAGCACACGACGCCGGTACTATTGCGGTGGAGTACAACAAAATTCAGGAGTGGGGTTTGGTCGGTGTTGCGATTGACCCGGATTTTGCGCGCAATAATTGGGTTTACGCCGCCTTTAACGTGAAGGATGAGCAGGATAATTTTTACCAGAAGTTATCGCGCTTTGAGTGGCGCAACAATCAGGTAGATGCCAGCACTGAAAAAGAAATTCTGCGTTACGGTATTGATAATAATTGCTGTCACACCGGCGGTGATTTGCAGTTTGGCAATAATGGCGAATTATTTTTCTCCACGGGCGACAATACCAATCCACACGATCAGGACGGTTATGCCCCACTGGATTTTCGTCCAGACATGAAAAAGAACGATGGCTTGCGTGCGCCGGGTAATACCCAGGATCTACGCGGTAAAGTATTGCGCATCAAACCAAATGCCGATGGCACTTACGATATTCCCGCTGGAAATTTATTTACTGATGCAGCGCAAGGCCGCCCTGAAATTTACGTGATGGGCGCGCGCAACCCCTACAGTATTACTTTTGATAAAAAAACCAATACTCTGTTTTATGGCGATATAGGCCCGGATGCTAATGTTGACTCCGATGAAAAAGGCCCTCGTGGTTACGATGAAGTTAACCGTGTAACCGCTGCCGGCAATTTCGGATGGCCTTTGGTGATTGGCCAAAATCGCCCTTACAAAACCTATGATTACCTGACGCAGACCGGTGGAGAAACGGTTGATGTAAATGCGCCGTTGAATATTTCGCCGCTGAATACCGGCGCAAAACAATTGCCGCCTGCGCAACCTGCGTTTATTGCTTACCCCTATGCCGTGTCTGAGCAATTCCCGGAATTAGGTGCTGGCGGGCGCTCTGCCTTGGTGGCTGATGTATATCGTGCGGATGCTTACCCGGAATCGGTCAATCGGTATCCGGCGTATTACAACAACAAATTATTCATCACCGATTTTATGCGCGCCTGGGTGAAAGCCGTGACTTTTGATGAGCATGGGCGCATTCAAAAAATTGAGCCCTTTGCACCGCAAATCAGTTATTCATTGCCTATTGATGCACGCTTTTCTCCCGACGGCACACTCTATGTGTTGGAGTACGGCATGTCCTGGTTTACCGGTAACCCGGATGCACGCCTGGCGCGTATTGAGTATGTTGGTGCCGGTAATCGTCCACCGGTTGCTACTATCAGTCTGAATAAAACACAGGCCGGTTTACCCGCATTAATTAAAGCATCGGCTGCTGAGTCTGTTGATTTGGATGGCGATGCCATTCGTTACCAGTGGACGCTGAGCTGCACTAATAATACCTGTGCCAGTAAAGCCTTGGGCGATACACGCGACGTGGAATTGCCTTTTGCCGACGCGGGTCATTTTATGCTGAGCTTGCAAGTGACAGATATTCACGGCGCAACTGCTACCACTAGTCAGCCATTGGAAATTGGCAACGAGCCGGCCACTATTGAATTGGTATCGTCACAAAATAAATCCTTCTTCTGGGCAGACACCAAGAGTTTTGCCTATGAATTACACATTAAGGATTTGGAAGACGGCGAGATCAAGAGCATCACCGACAATAATCCTCACGTGCAATTGACCTACACCGCCGCTCAGAAAGCAGCAGGGCAGGGGCATCAACTGGCCAGCATTAGCGATCAGGCAAAAAATTTACTCGATGCGAACAATTGTTTGAGTTGCCATAAGCTGGATGAAAAAGTAGTTGGTCCGGCACTGCGTGATGTCGCCAAAAAATACAAAGATGATCCAAAAGCCATGGAGTATCTGGTGCATAAAATTGGTAATGGTGGCAGTGGTGTTTGGGGTGAAATGAATATGCCTGCATTCTCCGGTTTGGGCGAGGCAGATTTGAAAGTCCTGGCAACCTATGTGTTGTCGCTTGATAAACAAGAAGCGGCTGCTGCCTCATTACCCTTAAAGGGCACCTTGTCACTTAACGACCATCAGGCCACCAAACAGCGCTTGGCCGAGAATGAGCCTTTTGCAGCACAGGGCGAAGCCTATTCGTTACGCGCGAGTTATAGCGATAAACCGGTTAATGGTGTTGCCTCTATCGCTGTGACAAAAACCTTTTCACTAGTTCCGCACCGGGTGGATCTGGATGCTGTATTTGATGAAAGCACCGCGAGTAAAGACGTTAAGCGCAATACTTTCCGTGGTGTCAAAGCAATTCAAATGCCTGCGACTGCTGATTGGTCCGGTTTTGCCTTGGGTACTTTTGATTTAACCGGCATCAAGTCGCTGCAAGTGGGTGCTTTTTTCTTTAAAGAAGCGGCTGCATGGCAATTTGAATTGCGTCGTAATAACGCTGAGGGCGAGGTTATTGCTGCTGGTGTTTTGTCCTCGACGGCAGAATTGAGAACCTATCAGCGCAGTAGCATTGCAGTAACGCCCACTGCAGGATTTACTGAGTTGTACTTGCAAATCAAAGCGGAAAATAAAACCTCTGGTGAAGTGGCGCTGCAGGATATTAGCTTTGAGAAATAAAAATAGTTAATTCAATTGTGGTACAGAGAAGGAGTTCGTAATTCCCTCTGAGACTGCCGGAGACAGGATGTCGACGACAAGCCCCCATGGATGGGTTCACGGCGTGTCTCAGAGGGAATTGCGGAGTCCTTCGTTCTCGATTAGAGCGATATACTTTTACAACCCGCCACGTGTTAATTTTTCGGGGTTTAGCAATTGTGCTAATTGCTCCCGACTTAATCCACTTTGCTCCTGCGCAACATCAATAATCGCGCGCCCTTCGGCATAAGCCTGTTTGGCGATGGCTGCCGCTTTTTCATAACCGATTAATGGATTTAAGGCCGTAACCAGAATCGGGTTTTGTGCCAGCGCCTTTTCAATACTGGTGTGATTGACGGTGAAAGTCGCAATCGTTTTATCGGCCAATTCATTGCTGGCATTGCTCAGTAATTCAATTGACTGCAAGAGGTTGTAAGCAATCAAAGGCAACATCACATTCAATTGAAAATTGCCCGATTGCCCCGCCACGCCAATACTCACATCGTTTCCCATTACTTGCGCGCACACCATGCACACTGCTTCGGGAATGACCGGGTTTACTTTACCCGGCATAATCGATGAGCCGGGCTGCAACGGTTTTAAACTAATCTCGGCAATACCGGCGAGCGGGCCTGAGTTCATCCAGCGTAAATCGTTGGCGATTTTCATCAGACTAACCGCGAGGGTTTTTAATTGACCAGAGAGGGCAACCGACGTGTCCTGCGCGCTCATCAAGGCAAAAAAATTATCGCTCGGCATAAAAATTAAACCCGTCGCTGCTGATAAATGCTCAGTCACTTTGCTGGCAAAGTCCGGGTGGGCATTAATGCCGGTGCCTACTGCTGTGCCGCCTTGAGCCAGGCGCAGGAGCTGGGGCAGCGCCATTTGCAAGCGCACGTAATTACTTTCAATTTGACTGGCCCAGCCTTCCAGTTCCTGTCCAAAGGTCAGGGGCATGGCATCCATTAAGTGGGTGCGGCCGGTTTTCACCACAGTACGCAGTGCTTCCGCTTTCCCGAGCAGGCTGGTGTGTAGCTCTTCCAGCGCGGGAAATAGCTGTTGTGTCAGGGCGAGGGCGGCGCTGACGTGAATTGCACTGGGAATAACATCGTTACTGCTCTGGCTCATGTTGACATGGTCATTGGCGTGGATCTTTTGCCCGGCCAGATCACTGGCAATATGGGCAATCACCTCGTTCACATTCATGTTGGTACTGGTGCCGGAGCCGGTTTGAAACACATCTACCGGGAACTGGTCTACGTAATGTCCCGCAAGGATGCTGTCACACGCTGCCGCAATCGCCCAGGCAAGGTCGCCATCCAACAGCCCCAGTTCCTGATTTGCCAGCGCCGCCGCCTTTTTAATCTGCACCACCGCGTGGATAAAACGCGGTGGCAGGGTGAGGCTGCTGAGGGCAAAATTGTCCAGCGCACGCTGGGTTTGGGCGCCGTACAGCGCGGTTTTAGGGACTTGAACCTCACCCATACTGTCGTGCTCGGTGCGGAACTCGCTCATAGAAACCTCCTTCATTGGATTCATGACATAAATGAATCCTGATCCTGATCAGTTTTAGTTACAATCACTTTTTTAATTCATTATTGAGTTCTTATGTCCAAGCAATTTGTCGTAAATAGTGAATTCGCCCCCGCTGGGGACCAGCCCACTGCTATTACCGGTTTGGTGCAAGGCATAGAGGCAGGCCTGTCCCACCAGACCCTGCTCGGGGTGACCGGTTCCGGTAAAACCTTCACCATCGCCAATGTGATTGCGCAGGTGCAGCGCCCCACGCTGATTATGGCGCACAACAAAACCCTGGCGGCGCAGTTGTACGGGGAATTCAAAGAGTTCTTTCCCAATAATGCCGTCGAATATTTTGTTTCCTACTACGACTATTACCAACCCGAAGCCTATGTGCCGTCCTCCGATACCTTTATTGAAAAGGATTCAGCGGTAAACGAGCATATTGAGCAAATGCGCTTGTCAGCCACCAAGGCGCTGCTGGAGCGGAAGGACGCGATTATCATCGCCTCAGTCTCTGCTATTTACGGTTTGGGCGACCCGGACGCCTACATGAAAATGTTGCTGCACGTCGTACGTGGCGACAAAATCGACCAGCGCCAAATTTTGCGCCGCCTCGCCGAATTGCAATACACCCGTAACGATATGGATTTTGCGCGTGCGACTTATCGTGTGCGTGGCGAAGTCATTGATATTTATCCTGCCGATTCCGATATTGAAGCGGTGCGTATTGAATTGTTTGATGACGAAGTGGAGCAAATTTCTATATTTGATCCATTGACTGGTGAAGTGCTGCAAAAAGTTCCGCGCTTTACGATTTACCCTAAATCCCATTACGTGACTCCGCGTGAACAAATTCTGGAAGCGATTGAAAATATCAAAGAAGAATTGCGCACGCGTTTGGAATATTTGCGCGAAAATAATAAATTGGTAGAAGCGCAGCGCTTGGAACAGCGCACCCGCTACGATTTGGAAATGATGCAAGAGTTGGGATATTGCAACGGCATCGAAAACTATTCGCGTTATTTGTCCGGCCGTAACTCCGGTGAAGCTCCACCCACCTTGTTTGATTATTTGCCGCAAGACGCGTTGCTTGTTATCGACGAAAGCCATGTGACCATTCCGCAAATTGGCGCCATGTACAAAGGCGACCGCTCGCGTAAAGAAACACTGGTGGAATACGGTTTCCGTTTGCCCTCGGCACTGGATAACCGTCCCATGCGTTTCGATGAGTGGGAGCACATAGCCCCGCAAATGATTATGGTGTCGGCAACACCTGGAAAATACGAAGAGGAGAAGCAAGGGCAGGTCGTTGAACAGGTGGTTCGCCCCACTGGTTTGATCGATCCGGAAATTGAAATTCGCCCGGCCACCACCCAAGTGGATGATGTGCTCTCTGAAATTCGTCTGCGCGTGGAAAAAGGGGATCGTGTATTAATTACGGTACTCACCAAACGTATGGCAGAAGATTTAACCGAATATCTCGCTGAACACGGTGTGCGTATTCGCTATTTGCACTCGGATATTGATACGGTGGAGCGCGTAGAAATTATTCGCGATTTACGTTTGGGGCAATTCGATGTGCTGGTGGGTATTAACCTGCTGCGTGAAGGTTTGGATATGCCGGAGGTGTCGCTGGTAGCGATTCTGGATGCAGATAAAGAAGGCTTTTTGCGTTCGGATCGCTCACTCATCCAAACCATTGGTCGCGCCGCGCGTAACGTCAATGGTAAGGCGATTCTCTACGCCGACCGCATTACTGGCTCCATGCAACGCGCGATTGAAGAAACCGATCGCCGCCGCGAAAAACAAGTGGCCCACAACCTTAAACACGGCATTACCCCCAAAGGAATTAACAAAAGTATTGCAGATATTCTGGAAGGTTCAGTCGCCCCCGGTGCTGGTGGTCGCAGCGCGCGCAATAAAGCCATGGCCATTGCCGAGCGCAGTGGTAAATACACGGTAGATGTGAATCCTAAAGATATCTGGAAAACCATCGAGCTCATGGAAAAACAAATGTTCCAGGCCGCGAAAGATTTGGAATTTGAAGTGGCGGCTAAACTGCGCGATGAGATTGAAAAATTGAAGCACAAGGCAGTGTAATGTGCGATGTTAAAACTCCTTCTGCCCATTCTTTTTCCTTCCTGGCGCTTCTTTAGTAGCATTGGCCCGTCGCCGCGTATTGATGTGGCCTTTGTAACGGAGAAAAATGCTGAACCACAGACGTGGTTGCCATTTCGGCCACTGCCTGAAACGGTAGGATTTGCGGCGGGTGTGCGGCGCTTGTTTCACAATCCAGCCTGGAATGAGCAGTTATATATCAATACTTGTGCAGAGCATTTGTTTGAAGAACCTTCTGATTTTTATGCGCAGGAAATTGGTGTGCGTTTAGTGGCTGCGGCCTCCAATAAAGAAATTATTGTTGATGATACGTCCCGCTATTTGGTGTTTCGTATTCGCACTATAGAGTTTGACGCAGGGCAGGTAAGTGATGAGGTTGTATTTATCTCCCAACCTTTTTTATTGCAAGCGGCAGGTGGTAGGTAATGACACTGGAACTTGCCGTGCGATTGGCGGAGATTCTTTTAGGCTTTGCGATTTTTCAGCAGAGCCTGGAATTTATGCGCGGTTTAACGGTGGAAAAAACACTGGGATTCATTCGCGCATGTCTGGCTATTTTATTGATGTTGGGGTTACAGCCACTGTGGGTTGAGTGCGTACTACTGGTGACGGCGATAATTCTTATTCGGCGTTTTCAGGGGCCGTACAACGGCGGCAGCGATACCATGACGGTGTTAGTGCTTGTGTGTTTATGCTTATCGCATCTGGCGCCTTCCCGTTATTGGCAGGAAATAGCTCTGGGCTATTTGGCTGTGCAATTAATACTTTCGTATTTTCAATCCGGTTGGGTAAAAGTCGTTAATCCACAATGGCGCAATGGCAGCGCGTTGCAGCAAGTGTTTGCGTTGAGTGCTTATCCGGTAAGTGAACGAGTACGATTGTGGGCGCAGCGGCCGCGAGTGTTGTGGGTTATGTCCTGGGCGATAATTGTTTTCGAGTTGCTCTTCCCGTTGGCCTTGCTGAATCAAACAATATTGATTGTTGCCTTATGTATTGCCGCTTTATTTCATTTGGCCAATGCGTGCTTGTTTGGGTTGAATCGTTTTTTCTGGATCTGGCCTGCGGCTTACCCGGTCATGATTTGGTTTCAGGCGCGCATAGCAGAAGTGTTTTGATTTGAACTGAAAGAGCACACTCCCGCGTTCAATACAGGAGTGTGTATTTCGCGTTACAGCACAATACGCTTGGCTTCTTTTGCGGCTTTAAAAATCGCTTCCACAATAACAATGTCTTTCATGCCTTCTTCGCCGGGAACCAATACCCGTGAATTATTAATAATGGCGAGGGCGTCGTTATCCATTTGGCGGGCTTGCTGATTCTCTGGCGCAGCGGTGAGGATAATGCCATCGCTGGTGCTACCTTTTACACCGCTGTAGGATTGAAAAGGTTTTAATTCATACCAACCCTTGGCGCATTCCGCTCGTAATTGATTCATGCTCTGTGCATAACTGGTGGCACAAACCGCGCGTGCGCCGCTGGCAAATTCCAATTCAAAACGCGTGGTTTCATCCACGTTTTTATAGACCTCGGTAGTGCTATTCATGGTAGCGGTAACGGCGATAGGCTCTTCACCGGCGGTGTAGCGCGCAGCGTTGAGTGGGTATACGCCCATGTCATACATAGCGCCGCCACCGAGTGCCGGATCGGCGCGCCAGGAATAGCTTGCGCCTGTGCCGTTATAACCCGCCTCCGCGATAATGGTTTTAATATCGCCATAAGGCTTCTGTTTGGCGAATTGCATAATACGCTGGGTGTTGGGTTCATGCTGCATGCGATAACCAATGGTTAATTGCACTTTGTTTTTTTTGCAGACATCAATCATGTCCTGGCATTCTTGTTCGTTCATCGCCATGGGCTTTTCACACCACACGTGTTTACCCGCATTTGCGGCGATCTCAGTAAATTTTTTATGCGTACCGGTGGGCGTGACGACGTAAACCACATCGATGTCCGGGTTATTGGCCAACTGATGCATATTGTCGTAGTTGTATACGTTGTAATCAGCAATACGATAATTTTTTTGCCATTGCGGAATTTTTTCCGGCGAGCCAGTCACTATGCCCGCAAGGTAACAATGCTTGGTCATTTGCAGGGCAGGGGCGAGTAAATCGCGGCTGTAGTAGCCCAGGCCTACCAGTGCAACGCCCAATCGTTTGCGCCCCAGGTTATTGGCAAAGACAGCGGGAGCACCCGCCATAAGGCCCATCGCACCCAGCGTTTTTAAGAGTTGGCGACGTGAAACCTGATTCATGTTAGTTACCTCAATATTTTTTAAGCGCATTGACTGGCCCTTGGGCCGCATTTCATTCTGTAGTTGTAATCGTCTGTGCCGCAGGGTGCAAATCGATAAACAAAAAATTACCTGCATTTACTTTGCCCGCGCCGCAGCTACTGGTTAAAACCATCAATTACTGCCAAAGAGCAGGCTAAATAGGGGCTTGGCTGATAGAATGGCGCTCTTTTTCTGGTTTCTCCCTATCCCGACCCTATTTGGCGCTCTTATGCAAAATTCCACTGAACACACGACTGTTTCACCCCACAACACCACCATTGATGTGCAATACGAAGATTCGCGCCTGGTTCCTTTGTGGCGCGCCTGGTTGGAGGTGGCGGGTACTATGCCGTTGGATAAATGGATAAAAACCAGTGTGCGCCAATTTGCCCATTCCGGCCCCACCTCTAAACCTGAATATGATGAGGTGAAAAAGCACAATAAATTCAAACCGGCAAAAACCCAGGCTGATCACGCCAATGCCGAAGCAGTTGATACGGCCTCGCTCAGTTTAGCGATGTTTTCGGCGCTGCGATTTCAACAATTGGCATCGGGTTTGGAAGTGGCCTATCGCGCGACTGTGCAAGAGCCTGAATATGCGATGGATTGGGTGGCGTGGGATGAGGGCTGGCAAGCGCGCGATTTACAAGCCATCGCTCCCGTTGCCTTTTGGTATTGGATTCAATTGCGCGTGAAGGGTGATCAGCCTAAAAAAAATCAGGCGCAGTTGCGCGATGCGGAAGCGCGTCGCCATTTTTTTAATAAGCTAATGCGTGACGCGGCATTCAACAATCTGCCCGTATTTTTACTCTGGCATGGCTTGCGCCCACAGTGGAGTGAATTGCTCAAGGCGCGCCAGCAGGCCAGTGGCTGGAGTGATAAAACCCTACAGGATTTTATCGTCCAACAAGTGAGCACGCCGCCGCTGTGGTTGCGCCTGCAAAAAAATGCAGTGGCGAGAGAGGTGTTTAACAGCTTGCAGCAACAAGGCGTCAGTGTATTGCTCACCGAACAAGGTTTAGCCGCGCGCGGTGGGGTGGGTATTCATACGACCGATGCTTACAAAAATGGATTGGTGGAAATTCAGGATCTGGCCAGCCAGCAGATTGCCGCGAGTGTTGCAGCCAAGCCGGGGCAAAAGGTCTGGGATGCCTGCGCGGGTGCCGGTGGAAAAACCCTGGCGATTGCCGCACAGATGAACAACAAGGGCGCGCTCTTTGCGACTGATTTACACGCTTATAAATTGGATGAATTAAAACGTCGCGCCAAACGGGCGGATATATTTAATGTGCGCGTGTTTACCTGGGAAGGGATTGAGCCATTGCGCCTACCCAAAGAAGCGGCGCAGCAACAGGGTTTTGATTGGGTGTTGATTGATGCACCTTGCAGCTCCGCAGGCACCTGGCGCCGCAACCCGGATGCCCGTTGGCGATTTGATCCGGCTGATACACAAGAACTGGTGCAGTTGCAGCAGCAATTGCTGACCAATGCCGCGCCTGCGGTGCGTGCAGGCGGGCGTTTGGTGTACGCCACTTGCAGTTGGCAGGTCAGTGAAAATGAGCAACAAGTAGAGTGGTTTTTATCTCAGCACCCGGAATTTTCTGTGGAATCCCAAGTAATAGCCGGTGCACCGGAGATAGATTCAGACACTATGTTTGTGGCGGTGCTGCGCAAAAGCGCGTGATGCGTTTATAAATCCATCACCACGCGAAAGCCCAAGTGGGCATCAAAAATTTCAGAGTGGTGATAGTCGCGGTGATGGCTGGTTAGTCGCTCTGCATTGTCTTTGGCAGAGCCGCCGCGCACGACGCGCGCATCGCAACTTTTTACTAATAATGCCTGCCCGTTTTTAGGATGCAGGTTGTAATTATCGGCGAAACAATCCTCCACCCATTCGGCGACATTACCTGCCGTGTCGTAAATGCCAAAGCCATTGGCGGGATAGCTGCCAACCGGCGCTGTTTTTGCGCCAAATAAACCAGAGAACTTACTGTTGCAACCGCGCCGGCAATTGGCGCGGCCTGCGGCATCTTTGGCGTCATCGCCCCACCAAAACAAAGTGTTGGTATCGGCGCGAGCCACATATTCCCATTCTGCTTCCGTGGGCAGGCGATATTTTTTGCCCGTGGTTTCACTGAGCCAGCGAGCGTAGGCTCGTGCATCTTCAAAGCTGATATTAATCACCGGGCGATTGCCGCGCCCCAACGATTGTCGTTGGGCAGTGCGCGATTAGTGGCCTGCGCAAAAATATCGTAATCATCAAATGTGATTTCGTATTTGCTCATGGCAAAGGGTTTATTGAGTGTGACTTTGTGCACCGGCATGGCGAGCACATCATCTTTATAACCCATCAAAAAACTGCCAGTGGGAATGCGCACCATTTCTGGCCCCTGGCTTTTAATGGCGGCGACTAATTCACTGCTCATGGCTTCGCCGGGTTTCAAACTTTGGGTCAGGCTATAGGCGAGCGATAAATCTTGGTCGCTAATTGTTACCCAGGTGCGCTGCATGTCGTAACCCGGGTGACTGACTTCAATGTGGTAAGGGCCAGGTGGGAGTTGAATGCCGGGCTCATAACGCTCGGGAATATTCAAAATGCGTACCCGTGCCTGCGCCGGTACGGTTTTCACTTGCAGTGCGTAGGTGATTATTGGTGCGCTGCTGGCGGCTTCACTGCTTGCGGATGCCCCTGCATTCATATCGATGACTGCCATGTTGCTGCCGTCATCCGTACTGGCAGTTTCATTGGCAGTAGCGTTATTTTGCAAAGTAGTTGCTTCAGTGTTGTTAGCGGTATCTTGTGTGTTGAGTTGTGATTGTGTTGCGGCAGAGGCGCCTGTTTGTTCTGCTACGGGTTGTTTCAGTGCAGCTTTTTGCGGTGTTGGCCAAAATACAAAACCGATGAGCACCGCAACCAGTATTGCACCAACACCTGCCAGAATTTTATGTGCTGTTTTTTGTGTGCCAATAACACCATGCACCTGGGTGGCAATTTCTGTGCGCGCGGAGTGTTGTGGGGCGTGACCTTCGTTGAAGAAAATCTCGGTGATTTTGGCAGATTGCCGCGAATAAAAACCGCGGCTTGGACTCCAGCGCAGGGCGCGTAGTTTATTCCAGCGCCAGCGCGCTGCATTCACTGTTGCGCTGGCCAGCGCACGTGCCAAGGTAATAACGGTTAAATCGGTAGGGTGCACACTGCTGGCTGCTGGCGCGTGATACTGTTTTTCCAGCTCATCAATTGCTTGAATTAAATCGCGCCCTCGTTGGAAACGTTGCTCCGGGTCTTTGGCGAGAAGTTTGTCCAGAATTTTTTGATAGGCCAAATATTGCAATGGCAGTTTGGGAATAGGGGCACTGATGTGTTTGAGTGCAATAGTGACTGCCTCTTCACCTTGATAGGGCAGGCTGCCGGTGAGCATTTCATAAAAAACAACACCGAGGCTGTATAAATCTGAACGGCCATCGACGCTGTTGCCTTTGGTCTGTTCCGGGCTCATATAGTGCGGTGTGCCGACAACTGTGCCCACATGGGTCATGCGCGAATTATTGCTCAGGCCGCGCGCTACACCAAAATCCGATAACACCGCAGAGTTGTCGGTGCGGAATAAAATATTTTCCGGTTTTATATCGCGGTGCACGTAACCTTTTTCGTGTGCGTGGTCGAGCGCGCTGGCGACTTCGCGGGTAATACGCAGTACTTCTTCGCCATTTAATCCGGTTGCCATGCGGTCGTGTACTGAACCATTGGGCAAGTAATCCATGGCGATGTAATTTAAATCTTCATGGCGGCCTATATCGTAAATCGCCACGATATTGGGATGGGAAAGCTGGCCCACAATGGTGGCTTCGCGCTGGAAGCGCTCACTGAAAGCCGGGTCGCTGGTGAGCTGTGGGTTCATGACTTTTAATGCGACAACACGCCCCACACTGATTTGAATCGCGAGGTAAACGGTGGACATACCACCCTGGTTTATTTTTCTTACTACCCGATAACCGGGAATATGCAGCGCCATAACAAAATGTATCTGTGGACAAAATCGGGTTAATAATCAGTGTGCTGATCGGTTACTGACGCGATCACGACAATACAACATACAACAATAGCCCAAACAGTGACGTCAGGGATGCGCCGAAGATCCAGGCGTCTTTTGTCAGATCACCTGTCAGGTGTGGCACAAACTGCCACAGGCCTTTGCGGCGATTGCTTTGGCTCAGGGGCGATTCAATAATTTGCAGGGTGATATTGTCGCGCCCTCCATGGGTGAGCGCAGCATGCATTAATTGATCCACCGCGGCCAGGCAATCATTGGCGTTACCCAAAATCTGCGCGATGGTTTTATCGCTCACTTCATCGGTTAAACCATCGCTACACAGCAGAATCCATTGATTTTTCTGCCACTGGTTTTCGATGTGATCCACTTTTACCTGTGCCAATTCCTGCATGCCCAGACATTGGGTAATGATATTTTTTTCAGGGTGGAACTCTGCATCCTCCGCGCGAATTGCGCCACTTTCTACCAGCATTTGCACGTAGGAGTGATCGGTACTTAATTGTTCCAATCGCCCGCCCTCATGGTTGGGTGTCCATAGGTACGCACGGCTGTCGCCCACCCAGGCGATTTGGTAGCGGTAGTCCTGACTTTTCAGCGCCACCACCGTTGATCCCATACCTGGTGCACCCACCCCGTTTTGTGCGGAGTGGATAATACTGAGGTGGGCTTGTTGGATGGCGTTTAGCAGGGAGAGATGGGGATTAGTGCGGGTATTTTGTTCGATGGTATCGCGCACTATGGCGCTGGCGACTTCGCCGGCTTCATGCCCTCCCATGCCATCGGCGACCAGCCATAAGCCTTGTTCCGGCTTGCTGAGAAAGCAATCTTCATTGTTGCTGCGCGTTAGGCCCGGGTGGGATGCGGCGCTGTATTCAAGTGGCTTGGTGGTCATAGGTGGGTCAGCGTCATGCCAGTTATTGTTCGAATCTATGTCGTTCAATACTAGATGACTTTTGCCGCCAACACTATCCAGCCGGGGCAAAACTATGCGCCCCGGCACACTTGTTTACTGGCCGTACAGACCGGGTCATCTCAGCAGGTTTTGAGGCTTAATCCCAGCTGCTCCACCAGTTCTTTTTGCCCTGCATGGGTTACTACGGCAATGCTGGCTTTTTCCGGCCGCAAATAGGTAGCTGCAACACGCTTGAGGTCATTGGCGGTGACAGCCAGAACACGGTTGCGGAACTGCTCGCGCTTTTCGCGGGTGCGGCCAAACAACTCGGCTTGATAGGTGGATTTGGCTTCACCAGCAGGCGAGCCGGGTTTATCGATACTGCCGATAACCCCGAGGATGGCCTCTTCCACGGATTGCCAAGGGTGATCCGTGGTTTGTAACCATTGCAAGGACGCATCGAAATCCGCCAGGGTTTCGGTCAGCCGTGGGTCGCGATAAGAATAGAAGCGGAACGCCGCGCTATTACTGTCCTGGCTGGCGCCACCGCCGTAGGCTCCGCCTTGTTCGCGAATGGTGCGATGCAAAAAGCCGTTGCGTAAAAAACCGCCCAACACCGTGAGTGCCGCTGCATCCGGGTGATCACTGGGCACACTGGGGTAGGCTTTGGCGCAGAAGTTTACCTGAGTGTTGGTAATCCACGCCTCGCGCACGGTTTCTTGCACGGGCGGCAAACTGAAGTGTTTGAACTTGCTGACGATGCTTTCCGCAGGCCAACGCGCTTGCAAGTTATCGCGGTAGTTATCCAGATGTTCCTGCTCGCCCACAATCAGGAATTGTTTAGGGGCGTGCAGCACCAAGGCGTGGATGGATTGCAGCAGCGCGGCAAAATCGGCAAGTTGCTGCGCATCGTCCAGTGAGTTATCCAATGCTTTGACCGCCGCAATGCCTTCCAGTCCGCCTAGCAGGTGTGACACTTTGGCTGCCGGACTCATGCCTGCACAAGCGGCAGTCATGGCGAGGCTATGGCCATTGCCGGTAATGCTCTGCTCGCGGCGGGCGCGGTTTTGGGCAATAAGCTCGCGAATACGGCTGTGCTCGTCAAAACGGACTTCCAGCAAGGTGGTTTGCATCAACGCATTGAGCGCGGCACTGTTGCGGCTCAAGGCCTTGGCGGAGAGGGTCAGGTAGGCGTCAATTGCCTGTACATCACCACTGGCGCCACGAATGCTGCTAAAGGCATGAATGGAGCCTACCACTTCGGCTTGCCAGCGCTGGGTGGCCAGGTAATCTTTATCGCCCGCGCCCAATTCGGTTAAGCAAATGCAGTAATAAGGCAATACCTTGAGTTGCGCTTCAGACAGCGCGGGTAACTTACAGGTAATTTGTTGGTATACCAGCCCATTAGTTCCCGCGCTGTAGCGGCGCAGCGGGTAGTGATGCAGTAGCTCATGGGTGCCCGGTGTGTAATGCAGGTTGGCGGGAATATCAGTCAGGTCAACCTTTGGCAGTATGCTCTCATCGTCCTGCTGCTGTTGGCGCTCCTGCAGGGCATGGGCCCGGGCGATAATTTCCTGTTTTTGCTCCTCGCTCAGGTTGGCTTTCATCGCGGCGAGACGCGCAATTTCAGCGGCTTTGATGCGCTCGCCCATTTGGGCATCCGGGCGCAAGGTCAGGCGTACACGGTGCGGGTTATCCAACAGCCATTTGCGCACGGCAGTCTGGATAAACGCCGGGTCCTGGGTTTTGCGACGCAAATTGTCCAAGGCGGCATCCACATCCAGCAGGGCGATAGGGTCGCCGCGATGGGTCGCAGAGGTTAAACCAGTCAGGATCAGTTGCAGGCCATAGGGATAACCGTCGCCACCCACTTCGCGCTGCGATAACTCCAGTTGGTGCAGGGACGCTTCGATCTGCTCTTGCGGAATACCCGCATCGGCCACTTTGCGCATAGTGTCGAGGATCATCGCCTCTACATGGGGGGCATTTTCCAGCGTACAGCCTTCCAGTCCGCACACAAACGCCATTTCGCGCGATGAGTCGTCCAGCCCACATAAGGGGGATGGCGCTTGCCCCAGGTCTGTGGTTTCCAGTGCTTGCTGCAGTGGCGATGCGCTGTTATCCAATAAAATATTGGATACCAATTGCGCCTCCAGCGATTCATCCAGATCAGTCGTTTTGCCTAATAACCAAGCAATAACGACATGGTGTTTTTCATCCAGGTTATCGGCATCACTCTCATCAATCGGATAGGCTTCTTCTACCGCAATAGGTGCGTGGTAGCGTTTCTCATCGCCCACTGCAATCACTTCATCCAATGGCTCAAATTGGCTGAGCGCACGGGTTTCAAATTTCTCTTGATGAACAGCCGCAGGAATGTCGCCATAGGTCATAAAAATGGCGTTGCTGGGGTGATAGTGGGTGCGATAAAAATCTTTCAACTGCTGATAGGTGAGGCTGGGAATATCTTCCGGTTCGCCACCACTGTTGTAGTGATAAGTCGTTGTGGGGTAAAGGTACTTACACAGGGTATGCCAGAGTTGGGACGATACCGAACTCATCGCCCCTTTCATTTCATTAAATACTACGCCTTTGAAGACTAAATCGGATGCGGGATTATCTGTTTCAGCAAATTCCACGCGGTGGCCTTCCTGTGCAAAATCCAGTTCATCCAGACGCGAAAAAAACACCGCATCCAAATACACATCCAGCAAATTATTAAAATCTTTTTGGTTCTGGCTGGCGAAGGGGTAGGCCGTCCAATCCGAGCTGGTAAAGGCATTCATAAAGGTATTAAGCGAACGGCGTACCATCATAAAAAACGGATCGCGCACCGGGTATTTTTGGCTGCCGCAGAGCGCGGTGTGCTCCAGAATATGCGCCACACCTGTAGAGTCATGCGGCACTGTGCGCAAGGCTACCAGAAAAACATTTTCATTATTGTCGGCCGCTAAATGGATGTGTTGGGCGCCGGTCACTTTATGGCGATATTCCTCAACACGAATCTTCAATGCGTCGATACTGTGGCTGCGCAATAATTCAAACGTTGGATAACTCATAGGTTTGGCATTCTCTGGGTCAATAATAGGGTTCAATAACCTGAATAACGACACTACAAATCTGGCGATAGGCGCCGTGTTTGTTCGTCAGGTTTGGGAATAAATGCGGCCAGTTGCGTAACAAAATCGGCCATCGCCTGTAATACGGGTTGATAGTCGACTCGGCGCTGTTCAAGTTGCTGCAGAGCGTAACAACTTGCCTCCAGTGTGGAAAGCTGATTTTCGCTATGTGCCTTGCGAATGGTGTAAATCGATGTTGGTGTATCGTTCAGGCTTAAGAGTGGGAGTTGTTGCAAAATCGGGTTCAGATAAAGCATTTTCCGGCTTTTGCGCCAGGTCGCATCAATCACAATCAAGCGCAACTGTTCGGCGGCAATGCTCGTCAGGTTTGGTGTGGCTGGCGGCGGTTGAATGCCCAGTGAATGATAGTCTGCCAGTGCAGGGTAGAGCAGCAATGGCTGGCGTTGACCGGCGTAAATAGCAGCGTGCAATTCTGCGCTATCAAACTGTTCCGCCTTGTAAAGCTGGCTGTTTTTTACACTCAGGTGTAACAGGGCTGCCGTATTTTTTGCGTTTGTGGCTTCATCCGGGTGCTGCAAAATCACAAGCTCCACACGATTGTGAACCTGATGAATAAATGCGCAAAAACAAGTGCGCGCCGGGCGCAAGCAGCGATCACAGGTTGTTCGCTTGAATGACTCGCTACTCATCGCTGACGGTGCTCGTGTTGGATGTGCTTTGTTTTAGTATGTTGCGATCTGGTGTAGCAAGGTGTTGCAGGTCGTACTTGTCCATCAGTTGTAACACGGTGACCTGATGCTGGTATATCAGTGCGCGCTTCGCTTTGGCGCTGAGGGCTTTCAATGCATATTCACGCTGGCTCGCCGTTGAACGGTTGTGACCTTCCTCCAAAAAACACAGTTGCACGGGCTTGCGTCCACGAAAATAACGCGCACCGGCACGGCCAGATTCATGGGCCTGCCAGCGGCGGCGCATATCCGTGGTAATTCCGGTGTAAACTTGGTCGTCACTGGTGAGAATCATGTAGACCAACCAGTTATTTGTGGGTGTTATGTCGTGCAAGCGTTTCAACACCAATCGTGTGATGAGTGAACGGAAAGTATATGGTAAAAGAATCCAGCAGTCAGGATCGCAATTTTGACGATCTTGCCAAGCGCTTTAAAAAGAATATTTACGGCGGTTTAAAAGGCGATATTCGCTTGGCCGTATTGGAACGGGATTTTACCGACCATATCCCTGTTGTTCCTTTTGGTGCAGAAGTTCGCCCTTGGCGCGTGTTGGATGCCGGTGGCGGCCAAGGGCAATTCTCCTTGCAGATGGCGCGGGCAGGGCATCAGGTAGTAATTTGCGATATTTCAGCCGAGATGCTCAAACTCGCCGAAGAGCAAGTCGCTGCAGCCGGTGTACAAGCCAATGTACAGTTAATTCACTGCGCTATTCAGGATTTACCAGCGCAACTAGCGCCCCATGAACAGCAGTTCGATGTGGTGATTTGCCATGCGGTTATGGAGTGGATGCAAGAGCCGTTCACACTCTTACCTCACTTGTTGCATCACCTGAAACCGGCCGGTTATTTATCGCTCACCTTTTACAACCTGCATTCTTTGATCTATAAAAACTTACTGCGTACCAACTTTAAAAAAATAATCAATCAGGATTTTGGCGGTTCCAAAGGCAGTTTGACCCCCATTAACCCCTTGAATCCACAAACGGTGATGGAATGGATTGACGCTTTGCCACTGGTAGTCCTTGAGCAAAGTGGTATAAGGGTATTTCACGATTATATTTTCAATGAGGAACATCGCGCGCGGGAACCTGAACAGTTACTGCAGATGGAGCTTCATTTTTCCCGACAAGAGCCTTATCGCTCATTGGGTCGTTACATTCATGTACTTGCAAGATGCATTAACGATTAAGCAGGAGAGAGATGTTTGAGTGAATCGTCTTCGCTGATAAAGGAGTCCCTGCCGGCTTCTGTTAAAACCTCTGCCTTTATCGCGCTGAAGCTCGCGGTTGTTTACGCTGCTTTCTCCGGGCTTTACATATTGCTGTCCGATCAATTGCTTTACTTTCTGTTCACCGATCCCGCAACCATTACCTTTGTCAGCACAATTAAAGGGTGGATCTTTGTATTTCTCACTTCGGTGATGCTGTATTTTTTTGTGCGCTCACAAGTGCAGGTTGCGCTGGAAGCTTCACGCTTGCAGCAAGAAGTGCAGGAAGAAAAGCGACGTACAGAGGAACGCATTCATCACCTGGCTTATTTTGATGGTTTAACAGAACTGCCAAACCGCGTGTTATTAACCGATCGCCTTGCGCAAATTATTGCGCAATCTGTACGTGAAAAAATGCAAAGCGGATTAATTTTGTTGAACGTGGATCGCTTTAAAAAAATCAACGACGCCCGTGGGCAAGGTAGTGGAGACAACCTGCTTAAAGCACTTACCCTGCGATTGCGAGCGGTAATGCGTGATGGCGATACCCTGGCCCGGGTAGGCGGCGATGAATTTGCTATTTTACTGCACTCCCTCAATAGCAACCCGCAATCTGCCAGCCATACGGCAAGAATTGTTGCCAACAAAGTCCAGCAAGCGCTCAATATACCTATTGTGATTGACGACAATGAAGTGCGCGTCACCGTCAGTATGGGGTTGACACTGTTTCCTGATGCGAGCGATGACTCGGCAGATGAAGTTATTAAGCGCGCGGATAATGCACTACACAAAGCCAAAAATAAGGGCGGTAATCAGGCGCTGTTTTTTGAGTCGGAAATGGGCATTGCTGCCGAGCAGTATTTTCAAATTGAGCGTGAGTTGCGCAAAGGAATCGATCAGGGTGAGTTGCAGTTGTATTTGCAATCGCAGGTTGATGCCAATGGTAAGGTGATGGGGGCTGAAGCGCTGGTACGTTGGTTACACCCGAACGCGGGTTGGTGCCACCTGCCATGTTTATTCCTGTGGCAGAAGATACAGATTTAATCGCCGATATTGATAAATGGGTCTTTGAGCAAGTGTGCCTACTGTTGGCGAGTGCGGCAATGTGTGAGCGATCACTGCGTATAGCAGTAAACATTAGCCCAAGGCATTTTCGGCGCAGTAATTTTGTCAATTGGATAAAAAGTACTATTGCAAAAACAGGCGTTGATGCAGGAAAACTCACTTTGGAAATTACTGAAGGCTTATTGGTAGATAACGTCAGTGATGCTATTGCAAAAATGAGTGAACTAACAGCGCTGGGAATTCATTTTTCAATCGATGATTTTGGAACCGGTTATTCTTCGTTGTCCTACTTAAAACGTCTCCCTATCCATGAATTAAAAATCGATAAGGTGTTTGTACAGGATGCGCCCGCCAACACAGAAGATGCAGCATTGGTTGAAACGATTTTGGCTGTGGCAAAGCATCTGCGCCTAAGGGTTGTTGCAGAGGGTGTTGAAACCCAGGCGCAAGCGGATTTCCTGAATGAGCGCGCGATGGTCACTCATCAAGGATATTTGTATAGCAAACCGGAACCGGCAGGTCGCTGGTTGGAGAATCAATTACTATCATAGGTGTTGTTGCGCTTAGTTGCCGCTGAGTTTATTAATCAGAATATCGCGCGCCTGATTGATTTTAGCCGCCAGATAATCATTACCCCCTCTGTCGGGATGCAGTTTCTGAATTAGCCTGCGGTGCGCATCCTGCACCATATCTTGTGTCACTTCACCTTTGTCTATGTCACCTGCGAGGCCAAGAATTTCCAGTGCTTCGCCAATGTTCATGGCGCTGCTTTGGTTATTAGGCGGTGTTTTTTCTTGTGTCTGCTCTTTTTTATGTTTTAGCCACAAGGGTAATGCCTGCATAAGCAAACCAGCGCCCATGCGTAAAAAAGGCAACATTGCTCCAATCGCGGCGCCTATCCAATGCATACGCCCTGTTACCACCAAAATCACGAGTAAACCAAGGAACATGCCTGTGCCTAAACGCCACAGTGTTTTGCGTTGTTGAGCTGTGCTCATTTTTTTATAGCGTGAGCTGATAATCACAATCGATGTCACAATCACCGCAAAAATAAGAATATTCAACATAATAGGCGCAAACTCTGGTTATGGTTCAGTCTATGGGGTGGTTATTTGTAAGGCTGTATTATCGTGATGGGGCGATTGTAACACCAGTTTCTGAATCGCTTAATTACTGAATTTGATTATACTTGCCTACAGTTATTGTTAATCCTATCAACATTCACGTTACGGTTTGTGAGGCAACAGATGGTTGGGTACCTTGTGGGCAGTGTAAGGCGATCAGTCAGCAACCTTCTTTGCCTGTCACTGATAATCATCCCGGCATTGTTAAGTGCCTGTGGTGGTGGCTCCTCGGGTGGCACTCCTCCTGTGGCCAGTAGTACACCGACGCTATCGTCGTCATCAAGCAGCTCCTCTTCCTTGCCAGCAATAATTACCCTGTCGGGCAATATTACCTATGATTTTGTGCCCCATGCCGCGGAGCAGGATGGGTTGGATTACACCGCCACAGTGGCGCGTCCGGGGCGTGGGTTATTGGTTGAGTTACTGGATGCGAATAATCAGGTGTTAACCAGCACTATCAGCAGTCAAACCGGTGCCTATAGCTTGAATGCGACGCGCGATAAATTGGTACGGGTTCGTGTTAAAGCACAACTGCTTAGCGAGTCAGATAACAGCGCGCAATGGGATTTTAAAGTCACGGATAACACCAGCAACAATAGTGTTTATGCCATGGCTGGGTCTTTGTTGGCTGCGAATGAAGCAACCGCTGCGCGTGACTTGCATGCATCATCCGGTTGGGGCGGCAGTGCCTATAGCCAGCCACGTGTGGCCGCACCTTTTGCGATTATTGACTCTATCTTTACCGGTGTTGAACGCCTGTTGGCTGTGGATGATGCCTTACAATTTCCCACACTCGAATTGCGTTGGAGTCAAAACAATAATACTGCCGATGGTGATTTGGCGTTGGGTGAAATTGCTACCAGTTTTTACAGCAGTGACCTGAATGCCATTTATATTTTAGGTAGCGAAAATGACGATACAGATGAATATGATCGCCATGTCATCCTGCACGAATGGGGGCATTACATTGAAGCGACATTATCCCGTTCCGACACTATTGGCGGGAGTCATCAAGGCGATGACAAACTGGATTTGCGTGTTGCTATGTCAGAAGGATTTTCCAATGCGTTTTCAGCCATGTTACTCGATGATCCTGTGTATCGTGACACCAGTGGCGTTCAGCAAAGTGATGACTTTAGAATTGCGGTAAATCGTATCGATAATACTGTGCGTGGTTGGTACTCAGAGGCATCGGTACAATCAATCTTCTACAATTTTTACGTGAGCGATACCAATAAAACAGCTCGTGATATCGCCGATGTGTTTACTGTCATCCGGCGTGACAATTACATCAATAGTGATGCATTTGTATCGATCTACCTTTTTGCCGAGCAGTTGCGGGCTGCAGATCCAACAGTTACGCCAACGATTAATAGTTTGCTGATTGGACAAAATATCGCAATTACTGATCGTTTTGGTGCAAATGAAAGCAACTCCGGTGGTGCAGCGGCTCATCTGCCGATCTACAAAACGCTACCGCTAAATAATACTGCTGTGAATGTTTGTAGTACCAATAACCAAGGTGCTTACAACAAACTAGGTGTGTCGCAATTCTTATTGTTGAATGTTGTATCCGCTGGCAATTACCGCATTACAGCCACTGAATCCGGTACAGCTTCCAGTGATTCCGATCCTGATATGTATTTGTATTTTCGCGGTGAAATCCTGCAAGAGGCAACCAGTGCAATGGTAGGTTCGGAAACATTGACCCATTCATTGTTAGCTGGCGCTTATGTGCTCGAACTGGTTGATGATAGGGCCGTGAGAGATGATTTTAATGGGAATGCCTATGCCTGTTTTGACGTGCGTGCATTCCAACTTAATTAGGTGATTACATGCTCAAAAAAACAAACCGTCTGCTATTGATTTGCACTGCAGCGACCCTGCTCGCATCGCTCTTACAAGCGTGTTATTCAGGTCACTATTCTGGTAGTGGCGAATTGGGCAGCAGTGAGGCACATGAAGCGCAGTCGCCGGTTGTTGCCAATGCGCAAGAGCGAGTGCTGCCTGCGCAAAAAATGACCATGAAACCTGGCGCCAGTGTTAGCCTTGCCAACACACAGCCCATAGTATTACCGACAACAGGTATGCAACAGATTGAGCTTGTTTTGCAATCAGCCCGCCACGAGGGTGAGATGAGTATCAGCGTCGCTTCCAGTGACGGTATGAGTGTGGACTCGACCACCAATACATTTCATTTTTCGCTGGTAGAGCAAGGGGAGTACCGTCTTCCAATCACGCTTTATGTGGCGCAAGAGGGGCGTCACTATGTTCGTTTGAATATCAGTGTAGCCAGTCAGGGCACCAGTGAAAAACGGGCGATCTCGGCAATTGTGCAGGTAGGTAAACTTGCCCCAGCAGCACAAAAAACAGCGCCTGCCGGTACAACCGATGGCGTTATAACGCTGCCCGCGCAAGAGCGTATATCGCCGCAGCACTAATCGTTCATTGCCTTGTCGGGTTTGTTTATAATGGCCGGTAGTATCTGGCCATTTTCTTTTGTAATGAGGTGTTTTATGTCTACCCAACGATTACCCGCAGAATGGGAGCCACAGGATGCCGTCCTGTTGACCTGGCCTCATAAAAATACCGCTTGGAACTGGATTCTTGAGGATGTCACGGAGTTATACGAAGCCTTGGCCACAGTGATAGTGGATTATGCTGATGTAATTATTGCATTACCTGCCGACATGATTGATGAGGTCTACGGGCGCCTTGAAGCGATGGGGGCTCCCATGGAATATATTTATTTGTACCCTTGTGACAGCGACGACACCTGGGCGCGCGATCATGGCCCGCTCACAGTCGAAACGGAAAATGGCTTCACCTTGCTTGATTTCCAATTCAATGGATGGGGCAGCAAATTTCCACATCAAAAAGACAACCAATTGTCGCAACAATTATTTGCATTGAACGCATTTCCTTACGCAACTATAGCAGCGCAGGATTGGGTACTTGAAGGCGGTTCAATAGAGACTGATGGCCAAGGTACGTTGCTCACCACTTCTTCATGTTTGCTCAATAAAAATCGCAATCCCAACTTAACCAAAGACGATATTGAAACAAGATTGAAAGCGGCATTCGGAGTACGAAAAATCAATTGGCTCGATCATGGGTATCTTGCAGGTGATGATACCGATAGCCACATAGATACCTTGGCGCGGTTATGCCCCAACAACACTATTGTTTACACCGCTTGCGATGACGAACAAGATGAGCATTATGCTGAATTAAAAAAAATGGAGGAGCAGTTAAAAACCTTTACTAATGCCGATGGTGAACCCTACCGTTTATTGCCTTTACCTTGGTCTGGCCCAGTGTTAGGCCGCGACAGCGATGAGCGATTGCCGTCAACCTATGCCAATTTCCTCGTGATCAATGAAGCTGTTCTGGTGCCCATCTATGAGCTACCTATGGATGAGGATGCGTTGGAAGTGATTTCCCAAGCCTTCCCCGGGTTTGAAATTCTGGGCATTCCTTGTAATGCCTTGATAGAGCAGGGCGGTAGTCTTCATTGCATTACCATGCAAATTCCCGAAGGTGTTCTGGAGCCACTCTAATGCACAATGAGCGTTTAAAAATAAATCTACATGTCGGTATTATTCAGCAAACCTGCAGTGCAGATCTGGCTGCAAATTTTGCCAAAACATTGCACAACATTCGCACCCTTGCTGCACAAGGCGCAGAGTTAATTGTGCTGCAGGAATTACACCGGGGTTTATATTTTTGTCAGCAGGAAATTAGTGATCATTTTGATCAAGCCGAAACAATTCCAGGACCCAGCACAACAGCCTTGGGCACTCTTGCCAGAGAATTAAATATTGTTATCGTCGCCTCACTGTTTGAAAAGCGCGGTGTTGGTTTGCACCATAATACTGCCGTTGTCATAGAGCGTGACGGGACCATCGCAGGAAAATATCGCAAAATGCATATCCCGGATGATCCGGGCTATTACGAAAAATTTTATTTCACTCCTGGCGATTTGGGATTCCATCCCATCCAAACATCGGTTGGAAGCTTGGGTATCCTGGTTTGTTGGGATCAATGGTTTCCCGAAGCGGCACGATTGATGGCCATGGCTGGCGCGGATATGTTGATTTATCCAACCGCAATTGGCTGGACGCCAGATGAAGATTCAGCAGAAAAAGTCCGTCAGCGTGAAGCCTGGATAACAGTTCAGCGGGCACACGCAATTGCAAACGGCTTACCGGTGATCAGTGTCAATCGTGTCGGCCACGAATCCGATCCGGCGGGTGGTTGTGGTTTGGATTTTTGGGGCAGTAGTTTTGCTGTCGGACCGCAGGGCGAATTCTTGTGGTCGGCATCGACAGACCAGGAAGAGCTTGCTGTTGTGCAGATTGACCTGAAGCGCAGCGAATCTGTGCGACGCATGTGGCCTTATTTACGTGATCGTCGTATTGACCATTACGGAGATCTGTTAAAAATTTATCGTGACTGAGGTCAAGTGCGTAATTCTGCGGCGATCTATCCAGCAGTGGTTTTTTTAAAAAGGCTTCTGGTTGTGGTAAGCGAATTCGTCTAGACTTTGACGAATATATACCTTCAGTGGTCATTAACTAAAAAGTGCGTATGGATTCCTTACCTCTAGCCCCAGATTCATCGTCTTTATGTTGCCCCTGTGGGGCAAAGTGCCAGTTCATGGATGAACTACTAAACCTTCGTAGTGAAGTTAATGATCTTCGGCATCAGGTTCAAACAGATGCGCTCACCGGTTTGTATAACTTCCGTTTTTTTTCCAATATTTTGCCCTTGGAGATGGAGCGAACCCGCCGTGCTGCTCAGCCTTTATCGCTCATTATCCTTGATATAGATAACTTCAAACAATTCAATGATCGCTGGGGGCATGAGCTTGGTAACCAGGCGCTGGTTCATGTTTCCCAATTGATTGCACAGACAATCCGCAAGTTGGATTTTGCATGCCGTTTTGGCGGTGAAGAATTTGCTATCGTATTGCCCAATACCGATTTGTATCAGGCTATCAATGTGGCAGAGCGATTGCGTTTTGCAATCGACAGCAGCCCTTTGGAAACGGGCAATGATTTGATCTCATTAACCGCCAGTGTCGGCGTGGATGAGTTCAAATCGACCCATACTGACAATCCTCAAGGTTTTATTGAGCGCGTTGATGCTTGGTTATATCAAGCCAAAAAGCTGGGGAGAAATTTGGTTAAAGGGCCAGTTGTTTCTCCTGTCGATACGAATACAAATGTTACCGCTGATGAAAAAGAAGCACTGTTCGGTGTATTTAAAAAACCGGATGCCTGATCTGATCCTGCTACGGTCCTATCACGTAATCACGTGAAATTCATCCTACCTAAATTAGTTTGAGAGCGTTTTATTATGAGTCTACCTAAGATTGGCAATTTGGCACCGGCATTTTCCCTTGTAAATCAACGCGGTGAAAAAGTGTCGCTAAAAGATTTCAAGGGTAAAAAAAATGTTGTCTTGTACTTTTACCCTAAAGCGTCAACACCCGGTTGTACTGTACAGGCCTGTGGTATCCGCGATACCCAAAGTGAATTTGCAAAACTGGATACTGTCGTATTGGGTGTAAGCCCGGATTCGCCGGGAAAACTACAGAAATTTATAGATAAATATGATTTAAATTTTGATTTGTTGGCCGACGAAGATCATGCCATCGCAGAGACTTATGGTGTATGGGCACTTAAGAAGTTTATGGGCAAGGAGTCCATGGGGATTCTACGTACCAGTTTTATTATCGATAAAGAAGGCCGTCTGCGTCATATTATGGATAAGGTAAATACCAAAACTCATGATCAGGACGTGCTTGCTATTCTCCAAAATGGCATTTGATACAACCTTTTATATTAAAAGGTGATATGAAAAATATTTGTGCGTGAAAAGTGTACGCATTTCTCTTTGCAGCGATTCGATATAGACTATAATCAGCCATGCTGAGTGTGGCTTGCTTGACAGAAGGACGATTTTTGAACCTTGGTTTCGTTTGAGACTAAGTAACACTCCTTAATTCTATAATTGCCCTTAATTGGCAAAGGAGAAGCCTGGATGATCCAATTACAGCGAATTTACCGAAATAATGACAGCTCGTCAGATAACTCCTTTGTTGGCTCTGAAGCAAGATCCTACGAAGAATATCTGGCTCTTGCTGAGATCCCCAAATTCGAGGGGGTTTCTGCAAGAGTAATCGATGCCCTGAAGCAGCGTGTTGGGCGCGATGATTTGTCTATAGATCGGATTGCAGAAGATCTGAAGTTATCAAAGCGTACATTGCAGCGTCGCCTGCAAAATCAGAACGCTAATTTTGCTCAGATAAGAGATGCCTTGCGGTTCCATTACGCTATCAAGTATCTGATTGGTGAGCATATGAGCGTCGATACTGTGTCCAAGGCGTTGGATTTTTCTGATCGTACAAGTTTTACCAATGCCTTCAAGCGCTGGACAGGGCTTTCTCCGAGTGTATTTAGAAAGCTTTTCCGCGACTACGCGTGATTGTTGTCTCTATCTTTTAATAGTCTCCAATTTAAAGAGCGCTAATTGCCTGTATGTTTCAAAACAGGTACAGTTAGCGCTCTTTATTCTGTGAGGTTAGTTTCATGAGTTTCTTTATAGCATCTGCAATGGCCCAAACTGAGGCTGCTTCTGCGCCACAAGGCAATCCAATGATTACCTTGTTAATGTTTGGCGGCATGTTTTTGTTTATGTACCTGCTCATTATCCGTCCTCAGCGCAAACGTCAAAAAGAGCACCAAAATTTGGTTTCTGCGTTAGCTAAGGGTGATGAAGTGATTATGACTAGCGGAATGCTGGGTAAAATCACCAAGGTTGATGAGAATTATGTGGTTCTTGAAACTGGCAATAATGTTGAGCTCAAGTTCCAAAAGGTTGCGGTGCATGCTGTTTTGCCAAAAGGCACTATCAAAACAATTGAAGCGGCGTAACTGCTGAATCGAAAAAAGGGGCTTAGGCCCCTTTTTTTATACCTATTTTCCGGAGTTTTTGGTGATGGAGTTTATCCATAAGCTTGTTGTGCAACTGAATGATCTCGTCTGGGGAGTGCCGATGCTGGTACTCATTCTTGGGACGGGTATGTTCCTGATGGTAATGCTGAAAGGCATGCCCATTTTGCGTATTGCATTAGGTTTTCGCCTCATGTGGCGAGGTAGAGCTAAAGAGGCTGCATCATCAGGACATGTAAGTCCATTTCAAGCGCTTATGACTGGCTTGTCAGCAACCGTAGGTACAGGAAATATCGCTGGTGTAGCTACTGCGATTTTTTTGGGTGGGCCGGGAGCTCTTTTCTGGATGTGGTGTACAGCACTGGTGGGGATGGCAACAAAATACTCGGAAATCGTCCTTGCTGTTCATTACCGGGATGTTGATGCAAATGGCGAGTGCAGTGGTGGTCCCATGTATGCCATTAAGAATGGCTTGGGGCGCTCATGGCATTGGCTGGGATTTGTCTTTGCTGTTTTTGGTGGGTTGGCTGGCTTTGGGATCGGCAATATGGTCCAGTCCAATAGTATGGCAGAAGTTATAAAAACAACATTTGGTGTTGAGCATTGGATAACTGCTGCGATTACTACAGCGATTGTTGCATTGGTCATTCTTGGTGGAATTAAGCGTATTGCCAAGGTGGCGTCATCGTTGGTGCCGTTTATGTGCATTGGCTATATTGTAATGTCGGTTGTGGTGCTGGTTTTATACGCATCCCAATTACCTGCTGCGTTTGGCCTTATTTTTGCCCACGCATTTACGCCGGTAGCTGCTACAGGTGGATTTGCAGGTGCTGCCGTTATGATGGCTATACAATATGGCGTTGCCAGGGGAATTTTTTCAAATGAGGCTGGTTTGGGTACTGCCGGTATAGCCCAAGCCGCGGCGACAACAAATAGTCCCGTGCGGTCAGGATTGATTGGGATGATAGGCACTTTTATCGATACCATCGTTATTTGTACCATGACCGGGCTTGTTATTGTGTGCACTGGTGTTTGGGATAGTGGTGAGCGAGGTGCAAGTCTGTCTTCGGCGGCATTTGAATTTGCTTTGCCGGGTGTTGGAAGTTATTTATTGGCACTGGCTTTAATTATATTTACCCTCACCACAATATTGGGGTGGAGTTATTACGGTGAGCGGTGTTGGATGTATTTGGTGGGTAAAAAAGCCATATTGCCGTTCAGGGTCTTGTGGGTTTTGGCGGTTTTTGGTGGTGCAGTGTTTCAGTTAGATTTTGTCTGGTTATTGGCGGACACACTCAATGCATTAATGGCAATCCCAAACTTAATTTCTTTGCTGTTACTTAGTCCTGTCGTTTTTAAGCTGACAAAAGACTATTTTGAAGACAATAGGAATGGATTGTAGTTACAGGCAATTTGTCGGGCGCGGCAGTCCGGCAATTTTGCTGGCAATTTTGGCGGGGCTTGGCGGAAAGAGAGAGAGCAAATAAATACTTTTACCTTTTTCGGATCCAAGCTGTTTTTCTGTATATTTTACGAGTGCTCTCATTGCTGGGGAGATTTGAAATTCGCTGTAAAACGATTGTAATAAGCTAATAATTTCCCAGTGCTCAAGTGTTAATACAATACTCTCTTGCTCGGCTAGTAGCGTTGCAACTTCAGGTGTCCACTCATTTAAATTTACAAGATAGCCATCTTTGTCCAGTGCTATATTGTGCCCGTCTATACTCAAATGCATTTTAATACCAGCTTTGAACGCAGCGATGCTCAATTGTTAATTGAACAAAACTGTTGTAGTCAATAAGTTCTATTGAAGACAGTAATTTGTCAGTAAGTCCGCGAGCTTTAACATCGGCACTAATAGCAAAAACGCGTGTTCCATCATGTATTAGTTGTTGTAGTTGTTCAGATTCCGGTGCTGATATGAGAGCACCAAATACACCGTCCTCCAGTAATAAAATGGCATCGCTTTTTGAGCATATCTTTATGCAGGATGCGAGAGAGCTATTCGAGTAGGGTGATTTGTTAATAGTGTGCAGCGTGCTCATGCTAAAAACTCAGTAGATGGTCTTGTTGGTCTAGTAGTTTTTCTACATCTTCGCTTGTTAATATTGCAACATCACTCAGGATTAATTCATTTATTGTTATGTTGCGTTCTGCTAGCGATTCCTTATGTACATAAATGTTGTCGACCCCATAAAGTGATAATGCTGACAGTGTAGATGCGAGATTTTTTTGTAATATATCGCTTGGGTTCTGTGTTTTGAGTAGCTGGAACACGCCATCACCCATAAATAATATACCTATCTCTTGATCATAGACTGCTGCAGCAAGAGCAACATCCAATGCCTCGCGTGGCAGGCTGCTACCATAGGGTGCGTGGCGGCTGATCACCAGTAGTTTCTTATTCATGTAGCTACCCAAATGTAACAATGCGGTCAGAGGTTATCGCTGCTTCTATGAGTTGCCCAAGACCGCTAATAGAATAATCATCTGCAATATTGTGTGCAGGTTTATCATACCGCACCGCTTCCTCGCTATTGAGTATCCCTCGTTTGAGTGCTGCAGCTATGCAGATAACCAAATCGTATTTTGCTGCAAGGCTACTCCACGCTTGATAGAGGTTAAATTCATCTTGTGGAGGTGTGGCTAAGGATGATGCTGTGTGTACACCATCGTGATAGAAAAAAACGCGATGTAGTGTATGCCCCTGGCGAAGTAAGGCGGATGCAAATTCGTAGGCAGTATGGCTCGCTTGTGATGAGTAGGGGGCTGCATACACGGCGAGTGAGAAAATCATAATGTACCTGTGTGATCAAAAAAATAGGGCTCCAGAAAGGAGCCCATGGCAATGCAATTTGTGTTTTTAATCGTTGCTGGATACGCCGAGAAGATGCAGCAAGCTGGTAAACAGATTAACTATTGATAAATATAAACTGGTGGTCGCCATAATGTAGTTGGTCTCTCCACCATGGATGATTTCGCTGGTTTGGTAAAGGATAAGTGCAGACATGAGCAATACAATACCAGCAGAGAAGGCAAGGTGTAACCCCGAAAATTGGTAGCCAAAAAACGAAGCTCCAAACAGGAATAACATAACGGCCAGCATTAGCATTACACCAACAGCAACAAACCCTCCCAGGAAATTAAAGTTTTTGCGTGTGGTCAAAACGTAGGCTGAGAGACCTATAAAAACAACTGCTGTGCCGCCAAGGGCCTGCATAATGATTGATGAGCCATTGGTCATGCTGAGGTATTTGTTTAAGATTGGCCCTAAACCTGCGCCAATGAGTCCGGTAAAGGCAAAAACAACAAGAAGACCAGTGGATGAGTTTGCTGTTCTCGGCAGTACAAACCATATTAATGCCATTGCTATAAGGCTCATAACAAGCCCTGCGCCATATCCAATTCCTGATGCCATTGATATGGCGGCAGCAACAGTACTAAATGCCAGCGTCATGCCCAGTAGCATATAAGTATTGCGCAATACTTTGCTTGACTCTATTTGGCTTACCGATTGATTTGTTTGTGTGCTATAGACTTCTTGCATGGTTGTCTCCATTGATGAACTTTATTGCTAGTTACTCGCTTTTGATAATACAAACTACGGACTGTAAAGCCAAGCGGTTGATGCCGGTTATCGACGTTCATCTGGCTTAAGGGTATGGCTAGCTTATATTTTGACCCTGTATGCAAAAAATGGTTTCTATGTATTTTTTAAGAAACAAAAAAGGCGCTAGATTTCTCTAGCGCCTTTTTCATGTATGGCGGAAGGGCAGGGATTTGAACCCTGGGTAGGCTCGCACCTACGCCGGTTTTCAAGACCGGTGCATTAAACCACTCTGCCACCCTTCCGAGTGGCGCAAATTATACCTGGCTTTTTATTTTGGGCAAGAGAAAAACCAAACTTTTATAGCTAAATGTTAATTTAAATTAAATTTTAAGTTTTTATTTGCTCACAAAAAAGCCGAATCGTTTCCAATTCGGCTCTCTGTGTGCTGTGGAGAGATTATTGCTGTTCTGAATGGCTGCGCTTGTTCAGTCGCGGATCATTCGACGGTCTGCTTAATGGGCGAGGATTGTGATCAACGCTCGGTGGCAGGCTTGTGTCCAGTGCGGCAGAAATTGGGGCTTCAATGGTCTCAGTAATGATGCTGACATTGGCTACCGGCTTTGGCGCTTTGCGTGGATCGTTGCTTGCGCGAGTCGGTGCGGTACTTTCTTCGGTTGTTGCAATCACCGTTTCTGTGTGGCTTGCGTTGGCATCATTGCGTGCAGTTACCTCTTGTTCTACGGGAGCATCAATTGCTTCCGTAGTCTCTATTGTAGTGGCCACTTCCGGCTCACTGATCTTTAGTTGAGGGGCGGTGGCTGGTGCAATGATCTCGGTGTTGCGTGCTTCTACAGTTGCTGCTTCTGTAGCAATAACCGGTTGCTCTGGTTCTGTATGGGGGCTGCTGGTTTCACTGCTCTCATTTATATCAGCTGATGCAATAACTTCAGTGTCAATCACATAGGCTTTTGGTTGAGAGTGTTGTGCGTGTTCAGCAATGGCGGCAGAGATTTGCTGTGCCAACTGAGCTGATTCGCTCAGCACTTTGGGTTCGCTTTGTTGATTTTCTTCCGCGTCAGTGCTCACGGGTGTGTTTTCGGCTTCCTGGGTGCGTGAGCGGCGGCGCTGTTGAGAGCGTGTGCGACGTCCTGCTGGGCGCTTGGATGGTCTTTGCTCATCGCTTTCATCAGCAGTCTCCTGGTTGTCTAGAGGCAGGTTTTCACTAGCGATCACAGCTTCCTCGCGCACTTGTGGGCGGCGATTGTCGCGTTCAGGGCGTTGATTGCGGTTGCGTGGCTGACGCTGTTCTTCATCACCCACTTGCACGTCACGTGTGTTATCGCGTTGCTGATCACGGTTGTTGCGTGAACGGCGCTGCTCATTATTGTCACGGGTTGTGGCTTCGCGTTTTTCGGCATCTCTGGTGTTCTCGCGCTTATCTTGTTCACGACCTGATTTCACCTCTCCTGCAGCGCGGTGTTCCAGATTATCAAGGATCTCGCGATCTTCTTTGCGATCCTTATCGCGGCGATTATTGCGGCCATCGCGACGGTTGTTGCGTCCAGAGTTGCGGCGGCTATCGCGTTTGTGTTCGCGCTTGCCTTTGTTCTCTTCGCTTTTTTCACCGCTGAAAATGCTGCTGATGGACCCAATCAGGCGTGACAAGAGTCCAGGCTTTTTGACGGGCTCTGGTGCTGGCTGGCTTGGGCTGCTGGGTTGCACCAATGGCTTGGGTGCATTAATCGGTTTTGCTTTGAAATCTTCTTCGTCTGATTTGGCTTCATCGGTGTGCGCTACGATTTTGTAGCTGGTTTCCAGTGTGCCTTCATCGTCGTCACGCAAGCGTTGAACCTCAAAGTGAGGGGTCATAAGCTCTGCGCTGGGTACAATGACTACGCGAGTGTTGTTGCGAGATTCAATGCTTGAAATGGTTTTGCGTTTTTCATTCAGCAGGTAGGTAGCTACAGATACTGGACAAATTGCGCGAATTTCTGCGCTGCGCTCTTTTTGGGCTTCGTCTTCAACCAGGCGGAGGATTGATAGTGCCAAAGAGCGTGTGCCGCGGATGCTACCTACGCCATCACAGCGTGGGCAGATTTTGGAGTGGGTTTCGCCCAAAGAGGGGCGGAGGCGTTGGCGCGACATTTCCATCAGGCCGAAGCGTGAAATGCGGCCAATTTGCACGCGAGCACGATCCATCATGAGCGCATCGCGTACACGGTTCTCTACTTCGCGTTGATTGCGTACAGGTTGCATGTCGATGAAGTCGATAACAATCAGGCCGCCCATGTCGCGCAAGCGCAACTGGCGGGCAATCTCGTCAGCTGCTTCCAGGTTGGTTTGCAGGGCGGTTTCTTCGATATCGCCGCCTTTTGTGGCGCGAGAAGAGTTGATGTCAATCGCAACCAGTGCTTCTGTGGCATCGATAACAATTGAGCCTCCAGATGGCAATTTAACTTCGCGTTGGAAGGCTGTCTCAATTTGGGATTCAATCTGGTAGCGGTTAAACAGGGGGATGTCGTCCTGATACAGCTTTACTTTACTGCGGTAGTTAGGCATTACTTGCTGGATAAAGCCTGCCGCCAAATCAAAAGCTTCTTTGTTGTCGACAATCACTTCGCCCACGTCCTGGCGCAGATAGTCGCGGATTGCGCGAATAATAACGTTGCTTTCCTGGAACAGAAATGCGGGCGCGGGTGATGTTTTTGCGGCTGTTGCAATGGATTCCCACAGTTGCAGCAGGTAGTTAAGGTCCCATTGCAGTTCTTCAGAGCTGCGGCCCACGCCTGCAGTGCGGATAATTACACCCATGCCGTTGGGGACTTCTACTTCGCCAAGTGCATCTTTTAATTCGGCGCGGTCTTCCCCTTCAATACGGCGGGAGATGCCGCCTGCCCGAGGGTTATTGGGCATTAAGACCAGATAGCGGCCTGCAAGGCTGATAAAGGTGGTCAGTGCTGCGCCTTTGTTGCCGCGTTCTTCTTTATCGATTTGAACGATGACTTCGGTGCCTTCTTTCAGTACGTCTTTAATCTTGATGCGGCCGTCTGAATCGCCAGAGTTTTTGGTGAAGTATTCGCGGGATATTTCTTTGAGTGGCAGGAAGCCGTGGCGCTCTGCGCCGTAGTCAACAAATGCTGCTTCGAGGCTTGGTTCTACGCGGGTAATGCGGCCTTTATAAATGTTGGACTTCTTTTGTTCACGATTGCGGTTTTCAATATCCAAATCGTAAAGCCATTGTCCATCGACCAGTGCTACACGCAACTCTTCGGGTTGAGTTGCATTGATAAGCATTCTTTTCATGTGTTACCTAATTGTCTGTGGCGTGAGGCTGACATGACAATCATGGTTAACAAAATAATGTTCTGCGCAACCTGATGGACTAGCTCGCTACCTGAATATCCGGCTCGCGCTAGCGGTTGGAGGGGTTTACCTGTCGGCTTTGCGGCATATCGCTTTGCAGCGGCCACGCAAGCATTAATTGACCAGTTGGCCCATTTGGCTCATTCATAGTTGCCGGCACTATCCGGCTTTCCTATTTGAGGTATCAGTCGAGACGGTTTCCATCCGATGTGACTGGGTTACTCGCGCGTTAATCCAGCTTGATCAAGCTCAGGGGGAGAAGAATCCTCGCGGCTGTTGCTTGTATCAGCGTAAGGCCTTGTGGGCCGCGCTTTGATGATCGGTAACCTTTAACCCTGACTTCGGATAGGGGGCTTCATTATGCTCACTATCCGGAATTTGCAAATAGAACTTGCTTGAGTTCAGCAAAACAAAAAACTGTTAACAATGAGTTCAACATCAGTTGACGCAGTTGTTAAAGGCAAATGTCGAGTGTTCTCGATAGTTGCCGTTGTTTAGTTTCAATAAGGGAGTTGCACTTGTGTTTGTTTCGATGCCTCAAAAACAGGCTCCCTTGCTGTCAGCGGTATTTCCTATTGATGCGCCTAGTGTTGCGCGCTACCCGGAAACCAGCCTGTATCAGCCGCTTGACTATAGCAGCTCTGTTTGTGGGCGGCAATTAAATCAGTGTGTTAGGTGATTTTAGGTGTCTTGTGGTTTGGGTTGTTTTGCGTCTTCGAGTATCATGGTCGCATGAAAAAACACGAAAAAACGATTGCACAAACTAACGAAGGCTCGTCTCAGATCGAGGTTTCTATTGTTGAAATTGATTCTGACCAGGCTGGACAGCGGCTGGATAACTTTCTTATTGCTCGCTTGAAAGGTGTTCCTCGCTCGAAGATTTACAATGTCATTCGAAAGGGGGAGGTTAGGGTCAATAAAGGGAGGATAAAACCCGAATACAAGCTGATGGCGGGCGATTCCGTGCGGATTCCGCCCATTCGCACTGCCGAGGCAGGTACTGTGGCAAAGGCCAGTCATCAGATGATGGCATTGCTGGCAGATTCCATCCTTTTTGAGGATGATGGATTGTTGGTTGTTAATAAGCCGCCAGGACTTGCTGTGCACGGTGGTAGTGGCATTACACTTGGGTTGATAGAGACGTTGCGCCAAATGCGCCCGGATGCCCGTCATCTTGAATTGGTGCATCGGCTTGATCGTGATACATCGGGATGCATTATGGTGGCGAAAAAGCGGAGTTATCTGCGCCATCTTCAAGCTGCATTGCGTGAAAAGTCGGCTGGTGCTGGTGGTATTCAAAAGGTGTATCAGGCATTGGTTATGGGTGAGTGGTCAAAGCGCTGCCATCGGGTTAATGCGCCGCTGTTAAAAATGGAGGTTGCTGGTGGTGAGCGGATTGTAAAGGTTCACCCGGAGGGTAAGCCCAGTTTGACCGAGTTTAAGTTGTTGCGTCGGTTTGATGGGCTGAGTCTTATAGAGGCGCGCCCTATTACTGGCAGAACTCATCAAATTCGTGTGCATGCTCAATATGCGGGGCACAGTTTGGTGGGGGATGAAAAGTATGGCGATGATCAAATTAATGCATCCATGCGTGAGCTGGGTATTAAGCGTTTGTTTTTGCATGCCTCTGCGCTGGCTTTTTACCTTCCTGAGTCTGATAAGTTAACCAGGGTTGAGGCGCCTTTACCTCTGGATCTGGCGGCTCCCTTGGGGCGATTGCGTGTTGTTGAATGATTGGGTGGTAATAGGCTGTGCTATTTATATTTGATTGGGATGGTACCTTGAGTGATTCCATGGGCAAAATCACCAAGGCAATGCAGTTGGCTGCTCAGGATCTTGGCTGGGAGCCCTTAGCGGATAGCGTGATCCACAATATTATCGGATTGGGTTTGCCTGAGGCTATTCATCGTTTGTATCCCGAAATTGATGCCTCTGGCCGTCAAAAATTGCGAGATGCCTATGCTGCTCGCTTTCTGGCACTGGATGAGCTGAAGCCGTCCGAGTTTTTCCCTGGGGTAATGAATACCTTGCATCAGCTAAAAGATGCAGGGCATACATTAACGGTGGCAACGGGCAAAAGCCGAAAAGGGTTGGATCGTATCTTCGGGGTGCTTGGTTTGAGCGATTTCTTTCATGCCACCCGGTGTGCAGATGAAACGGCATCGAAGCCTGATCCATTGATGCTCTCGCAGTTATTGGGTGAGTTTCAGGTTTCTGCTGCTGATGCTGTGATGATTGGTGATACTGAGTACGATATGGATATGGCCAGACGCATTAAAATGCCCCGCATTGCTGTGAGTTATGGTGCTCATCATATAGATCGGCTCCATCCTTATGAGCCTGAGCTGTGTGTTGACCGTTTTGATCAGTTGCTATTGTGGGAGCGGTTAGGTGCGTAAGTGAGTGGGTCTACTCCTTCCTTTATAAGCATGTCGGTCAGTCGGATTAGTGGCAGGCCAATCAGAATGTTGGGGTCGTCGGTGTGAATGGACTCGAACAGTGCAATTCCAAGGCCTTCGGATTTGAAACTGCCTGCGCAGTCATAGGGCTGCTCTTTGGTTAGGTAGCTTTCGATTTGGCTTTTGCTGAGGGTTCTGAATTTCACTGTACAGCTTTCAACGCTGAGCTGGCACTGTGCCTCCTGGCTATTCAGGAGGCACAGGCTGGTGAGAAAGGTAATCTGGCGGCCTGAAAACTGCTCCAGTTGTCCAATAGCGGCATCATGATTCTGTGGCTTTCCCAAAATATTGTTTTCGTAGGTGGCAACCTGGTCTGAGCCAATAATCAGGTGGTGTTTGTGGGTTTGTGCGAGCTTGTTGGCTTTTGCTTGTGCGAGGCGCATAACCAGTTGTCTGGCGGTTTCGCCGGGCAACGCTGCTTCGTCAATATCGGGGGATGCGCTTTCAAAGCTTACCCCCAGTTTTTGCAGCAGCTGGCGGCGATAAATGGAGCTGGAGGCGAGCAGGATCTGTAATGGTGGCATGGGGGCTCTGCTTTGTTTGGGTGGGTAAACGCAAAATAGAGGGGCAATCTTACCTCTAAGCCACTAAATAGCGCTATTTTTCCAGTTTTTCTTTGACAGTGGATAGTGATATCCCTATGATGGCGCGCTTATGTTTAAGACCACTTCTCACAAGGCTTTGCCTCGGCAAGCAGACCCCCGAAAATTCGCCCAGCAAGGTGTTTCTTTGGAGGGGTTTATCCTTACTTCTGAGCTTCCTCGTATTGTTGAGGCGACTGAAAGTAACAAGGGTGAGATTCAAGTTAAGCTTGAATTCAAACTCAGTGAAGAGGGGAAAAGGGTTGTTGTTGGACACGCTCACGCTGACATGGTTTTGATTTGTCAGCGTTGCTTGGAGCCAGTAACGGTGCCTGTTGAAAGTGACATCTCTCTTGGAATTGTCTGGGACGAAGAGGCAGCAGCAAAGCTACCGCCACACTTTGAACCCTGGATTGCGGGAGAGGGCATGGCAGATCTCTACGATATGATCGAAGAAGAGCTGTTATTAAGTTTACCTGCAGTTGCTTACCATGAAGAGCCTTGTATCGATAGCAAGCTGTATTCAAGCGGTAAGCCTGTAGAAGTAAAAAGAGAGAAAAACCCATTTCAGGTGTTGGAACAACTAAAGAGCTCGCCGAAATCTTGAGGCGCCTCGGTTCCAACGAGTAAGTAAATAGGAGCAAACCATGGCAGTTCAACAAAACAAAAAATCTCGTTCAAAGCGTGACATGCGTCGTTCACACGATGCCCTGACTGGCCCAACCCTGTCAGTCGACGCTACCAGCGGTGAGAAGCACCTGCGTCACCACGTGACTGCTGATGGTTTCTATCGCGGCCGTAAAGTGATTGACAAAGGCAGCAACGAGTAATTTATTACTCAAGACGACTGCACCTTGTCGGCAAGAATTCGAATAGCGGTTGACGCTATGAGCGGGGACTTAGGTCCCCGCGTTGCTATTTCTGCGGCACAAATTTTTGTGGGCCGCTACCCTGATGTAGATTTGCTGCTTGTTGGTGATGAATCCAAGCTGCTTCCCCTGCTTTTAAAAGATAATTTCCGTCATACACGCGTGTCAGTGCATCATGCCGCTGATGTTATTGCTATGGGCGATGATCCATTGCTGGCGATGCGACACAAGAAAAACTCATCAATGTGGGTGGCGTTAGATCAGCTGCGTTCCGGTGCTGTGGATGCTTGTGTCAGTGCAGGTAATACCGGAGCATTGCTTGCGATCGCGCGGTTTCTGGTTAAAACGTTTCCCGGAGTTAATCGTCCTGCCATCTGCAAATCCATGCCGGTGGATGTCGGTTTTACCTATATGTTGGATTTGGGAGCTAATATTAATTGCACTGCGGAGCAGTTGTATCAGTTTGCCAAAATGGGGAATGTATTAGCTAAGTCGACCGGTCTTTTATCGCCTCGCGTTGCCTTGTTGAATATTGGTGCCGAGGAGCAAAAGGGAACGGAGGTGCTACAACTTGCGCGGCAGTTGATTGCGGAAGACTCTGGTATTAACTGCACCGGGTTCGTTGAGGCAAATGCTATTTTTTCAGGTGCGGCAGATGTTATTGTCTGCGATGGTTTTCATGGCAATATTGCACTCAAAGCCAGCGAGGGCGTTGCGCGCTTCATTCAGAAAAAAATTATAAAAACTGCGCGAAAAAATACGCTGAATAAAGTCTTATCCGTTCTTGCGTATCCATTGTTGCGGCAACTGCGACAAGAGCTCGATCCCTCTTCTTATAACGGTGCCAGTCTTTTGGGGTTGCAAAAAACTGTCATCAAAAGTCATGGCAATGCCAATGTAAATGCATTTTTGCATGCATTAATTGTGGCTCGCGAGCAAGTAGTGCAGAAGGTACCTGCATTGATTCAGAAAGAATTTCAATCTTATTAATTACTAGTGATAAAAGAGACGTATTAATTACTATGACTACTCAACATCTTGCTTTTGTATTCCCGGGTCAAGGATCCCAAAAAATTGGTATGTTAGCTGAGCTGGCGGCAGAGTTTCCTGTTGTGCAGCAGACATTTGCCGAAGCTTCTGATGTGCTGGGATATGATTTGTGGGCACTGGTACAGACTGGCGCACAAGAAGAAATTAATTTAACAGAGCGTACCCAACCTTTGCTCTTGACAGCAAGTGTTGCTGTTTACCGTGTTTGGCAGCAAAAGCAGGGGGCTCAGCCAGCATTGATGGCGGGGCATAGTTTGGGTGAATGGTCCGCTCTGGTGTGTGCGGGTGTTGTTGCCTTTCAGGATGCGGTTAAATTGGTGCAACAGCGCGGCAAATTTATGCAGGAAGCTGTCCCTGCTGGGCAGGGTGCCATGGCAGCCATTATTGGATTGGATGACGCGCTTATTATAGAGGCGTGTAAAAAAGCAGAGCAGGGTGAAGTGGTCTCTGCTGTAAATTTCAACTCACCTGGCCAGGTGGTGATTGCGGGTGCAGCTGCTGCTGTTGAGCGTGCGAGTGCTTTGTGTAAAGACGCTGGTGCAAAGCGTGCGTTGCCCTTGCCTGTCAGTGCGCCATTCCATACAGAATTAATGCGTCCTGCTGCGGAGCGTTTGGCGGAGCAAATTGCAGCGACCAGTTTTGCTGTGCCTAATATTCCTGTTGTTCATAATGTAACTGCAGATGTTGAAATGAATCCGGAAAAAATTAAGGCCTTAATGATTGAGCAAATCTTTAGCCCAGTTCGTTGGGTTGAGTGTGTTAACACCCTTGCAACGAAAGGAGTTTCTTTAACGCTGGAGTGCGGTCCTGGTAAGGTGCTGTCTGGCTTGAATAAGCGTATCAATGCAGAGCTCAATACAATCTCTGTCGAAAAGCCTGACGAGTTGAATGCCGCATTGGCAATCGTGTAATCATTTTTATTGACTAATTTAAACGCATTTTTTCAGGAATACATGATTATGAATTTAAATGATAAGGTTGCATTGGTTACAGGCGCGAGTCGAGGGATTGGTGCTGCCATCGCTGAGCAGTTGGGTAAGGCTGGTGCCGTTGTTATTGGTACTGCAACCAGTGCCTCAGGTGCTGAAAAAATTACCGCCCGATTTGCTGAGTTGGGAATTCGTGGTGCAGGTAAGGTGTTGAATGTGACTGATGCGGAATCGGTTGCCTCCTTGTTGAAAGACGTAGGTGATGAATTCGGTGCTCCTGCTATTTTGGTTAATAATGCCGGTATTACTAAAGATAATTTGTTGATGCGGATGAGTGACGAAGAGTGGTTTGATGTGATCAATACCAATCTGAGTTCTATTTATCGCCTGAGCAAAGGTGTATTGCGCGGCATGATGAAGGCGCGCTGGGGACGCATCATTAATATAAGTTCCGTGGTGGGCGCTATGGGGAACCCGGGGCAATCCAATTATGCGGCAACCAAGGCGGGTGTGTCTGGTTTTGCGCGCTCTCTGGCGGCTGAAGTTGGATCGCGGAACATCACGGTTAATACCGTGGCACCGGGCTTTATTGATACGGATATGACCAAAGTGCTGCCTGAAGAGCAAAAACAGCAGTTATTGTCTCGTATTCCCTTAGGGCGCCTTGGTGCACCTGAGGAGATTGCTTCCGTAGTTGTTTTCCTGGCAAGTGATGCGGGTGGATACATCAGCGGAGAGACAATTCATGTCAATGGCGGCATGTATATGTCGTAATTTTTTGAGCGTAACCTTTTGTTTTTAAAGGGTTATGTTCTAATTTTCAAAGAAATTTAGCACTTGGCATTACAACAATCTTAAAATCGATGTAAAATGCGCGACGATTTTGAGCGGAACACCAGACTCAGTCAGTTTGGTTTGAATTGTCAGGTGTTTCGAATACATAACCACTAGGAGTTACATAACATCATGAGTAGCATTGAAGAACGCGTAAAAAAGATCGTTGCTGAGCAACTGGGTGTGAAAGAAGAAGAAGTTAAAAACGAAGCTTCTTTCGTCGAAGATCTGGGCGCTGATTCTTTGGATACCGTAGAGTTGGTAATGGCTCTCGAAGAAGAATTCGAAACTGAAATCCCTGATGAAGAAGCTGAGAAAATCACTACCGTTCAATTGGCTATTGACTACATCAATGCCAACTTGGCGTAATTCGCCAATTTGGTGTAATTTGACTGTCAGCTGATTTCTGTTTTAGAAAAGCCGTATTATTGCAAAATAGTACGGCTTTTTCTTTTTGTCATTCCGTGTTCATTTGCTCGATGCTAGCAGATGAATAATCAAGATTACTCACAGCAACAGGCATCAAGATCACTGTGTTACGGTGATGGCTGGGCTGTGCCATGCAGGAGAACCGCAAGGTGTCACGTAAAAGAGTTGTAGTCACTGGCTTGGGTATGATCAGTTCCTTGGGTAACACCGTTGCAGATACCTGGCATGGCATTGTTAATGGTAAGAGTGGTGTAGCCACTATCTCTCACTTTGATGCCTCTGCGTTTACTACGCAGTTCAGTGCATCAGTTAAAAATTTAGTGGTGGATGATTATTTCCCCGGAAAAGAAGCGCGCAAAATGGATCCATTTATCCAGTACGGTATGGTTGCTGGCATTCAGGCGATTCGCGATTCCGGTTTGGAGATTAATGAGTCGAATGCGGGCCGTATCGGGGTTTCTATCGGATCGGGTATCGGTGGCATAGGTACTATTGAAGAAGGTTCCGCTACCCTTGAGCACAAAGGGCCGCGTCGTATTTCTCCATTCTTTGTGCCCAGCGCAATTATTAATATGATCTCCGGTAATTTGTCGATTATGTATGGCTTACGTGGGCCTAATATCGCCATTACCACCGCCTGTACTACAGGTACCCACAGTATCGGTTTTGCAGCGCGCATGATTCAGTATGGTGACGCCGATGTTATGGTGGCTGGTGGTGCTGAAATGGCGACAACTCCGTTAGGCTTGGGCGGATTTGCAGCAGCGCGCGCCTTGTCTACCCGCAATGACAACCCACAAGCAGCCAGTCGTCCTTGGGATAAAGACCGCGATGGTTTTGTGCTGGGCGACGGTGCTGGCGTATTGGTTCTTGAAGAATATGAGCACGCTAAAAAGCGTGGTGCAAAGATATATGCCGAGCTGATTGGCTTTGGTATGAGTGGCGATGCTTATCATATGACTTCACCGCCGGAAGATGGCTCTGGTGCAGCGGCGTCCATGCGCAATGCGATTTTGGATGCAGGCATTTCCCCGGAGTTGATTAACTACATCAATGCCCATGGCACATCAACGCCGGCGGGCGATAAAGCTGAGTGTGCAGCGGTCAAATCCGTCATGGGGGCGGCATCTGCCCAGGTCGCAGTGAGTTCGACCAAGTCGATGATTGGTCATTTGCTGGGTGCGGCGGGTGCGGTCGAGGCGATTTTCAGTGTACTTGCGATTCGCGATCAGGTGGCGCCGCCAACAATCAACCTGGATAATCCGGAAGAGTCCTGTGCGGATCTCAACTTGGTTCCCCACACCGCCCAAGAGCGCAAAATTGATGCAGTGTTGTCCAATTCCTTTGGTTTTGGTGGCACCAATGGCTCTCTGATTTTCCGCAAGTTGTAATTACGCTGCTTTTCGTTCGCAGCGATGTTGCAAAAAATGACGCCGGGCTGGAGACAGTCCGGCGTTTTTGTATAGACTGCTCCCTATGCCAATAAAACTTCCCCTGATTAGCGTTAACGGTGTTCTCGATGCGGCTATTTCGCCCCTGGATCGAGGCTTTACCTATGGTGATGGAATTTTTGAAACTTGCCGCTACCAGTCGGGCGAAATCCCCTTGTGGGCGCTTCATCGCGACCGTTTGTTGGGTAGTGCATCGCGTTTGGGGATTCCACTGGATGAATCGCTTCTCATGGCTTATCTAAAGCCCTTGCTTGATGAAGTACGTTCATCGGGGATTAATGCTGCAGTGGTAAAGATCCAGGTAACTCGCGGTATTGGTGGGCGAGGATATCGTGTTCCGCCAGAGATAACCCCAACCTACTGTGTAGGTGTTTTTCCGGCGGAGTCATTGTGCTCGGCAAACTTTTTAAAGGGTGTTGATGTCCGTGTATGCACTCAGCGGCTTGCGGCCAATAAAACCCTGGCGGGTATGAAGCATTTAAATCGTCTGGAGCAAATACTGGCTCGCGCCGAGTGGCAAGATGAGTATGCAGAAGGTTTGTTGATGGATGAGTCTGGTCACGTGATTGAGGCAACGGTAAGCAACCTGTTTGTGGTTAAAAACGGGCAGTTGTACACGCCCGATCTGTCTCTTTGTGGGGTAGCGGGCATTATGCGGCGCAACCTGATAGAACGCCTGGCTCCGAGTTTGTCGCTGAGTGTTGGGGTAGTGGCGATGACTCTTGATTTTGTGTGTCGCGCGGACGAATTATTTTTGTGTAATAGCGTCTACGGTATATGGCCGGTGAATCGTATAGTCGATGGCACAAACTCATCCTTGCTGGCCAGTTTTGGGCAGCCTCCTATCACCCACCAAATACAGAGCTTGCTGGAACAATCCTTCGCGCTTGTTGATTGATGAATTTCTGAATATGACAAAAAAAATCTCCCTGGCTATGAAACTCTTGGGCTTTGCGGCCTTTATCTATCTTGCAGGCTTAATGTCGGCTACTTTTGCCTGGATTTATGTACAAAAGTGGCTGACTACGCCACTGGCTATCTCTGAGCAGGGGTATCGATACGAATTGAAGGCCGGTCAATCCTTGGGGCATTTGGCTTATGCCCTCGGGCGCGATCAGGTGATTCAGCATCCGCGGTTGTTGCGTCTTTATGCGCGCTTGACCGAGCTTAATAAGGTGCATGCGGGCGAATATTTCTTCCCGCAGGGAACTACACCTGAAATGTTGCTGGATAAATTGGCTAAAGGCGATGTGGTTCTCTATCAAGTTACCTTTGTCGAAGGCTGGACTTACAAGCAGGCACTCAATGCGTTGGCCAAGGTGGATGCAGTCAAACTGCAATTAGCCGGTAAAACCGAGCAGGAGCAGATTGCGTTATTAAATATTCCAGTGACCCAATTGGAGGGCTGGATTTTTCCCGACACCTACAGTTTCAGTCGCAATACGAGCGATGTCGAAATAGTGCAGGGTGCCTATCAGAAAATGCTGTCACTGTTGAATGCTGAATGGGAAAAGCGCGCACCTGATTTACCTTATAAATCGAGTTACGAGGCCTTGATCATGGCTTCTATTATTGAGCGTGAAACGGGGCATCACAGTGAGCGGGATCAGATTGCTGGCGTATTCGTACGTCGTTTGCAGCAGGGCATGAAATTGCAAACCGACCCCACAGTTATTTATGGTATGGGAGAGCGTTATCAAGGGCGTATTCGTCGCGCTGATTTGGAAGAGGCTACCGATTACAACACCTATGTGATTCAAGGCTTGCCGCCAACGCCTATCTCCCTGCCCAGTGCTGCATCGATACGCGCCGCATTAAATCCTGCACCGGGCAAAGCGTTATATTTTGTAGCCAAAGGGGATGGTACCAGCGAGTTTTCTGAAACACTGGCGCAGCACAATCAAGCCGTGCGCCGTTATCAGCTTAATCGGAGTAGCGATTATCGTTCTGCCCCGCCGCCTGCAAAATGACCATGTTTTCCCTGGACGCAGGCCTCTATTCGCGCGGTATGAAAAATACGGTTGAGCCAGTACAATGCATCCAACATCATTCAGCCCCATTTTTGGGCTGTGAAACCCCGGATATCCCAATCCCTGATTTACGATCTCACCCTAACGGATTTGTTATTCCATGAGCAGCAATCATTCATCGGCTAATGCCAGCGACGCGAGCACGACAGAGGTTAAAACCAAACCTTTGCACTTTATCCAACAGATTATTCGCAAAGATTTGGAGCAGGGTGTACACAATAAAATTGTTACCCGTTTTCCACCGGAGCCTAATGGTTATTTGCACATAGGCCATGCCAAGTCTATCTGCCTGAATTTTGGTATGGCAGAAGAGTTTGGCGGTGCGTGCAATTTGCGTTTTGACGATACCAACCCGGAAAAAGAAAGCGAAGAGTTTGTAAACTCCATCAAGGCCGATGTTGAGTGGCTTGGCTTTAAATGGGATGGAGCCGTACGTTACACCTCCGACTATTTTGACCAACTTTATGCATGGGCCATCCATCTGATCAACAATGGTTTGGCCTTTGTGTGCGATTTAACCGCAGAGCAAATGCGCGAATACCGTGGAACCCTGACTGAACCGGGGAAAAACAGTCCATTTCGCGAGCGCAGTGTGGAAGAAAACCTGGCATTGTTTGAAAAGATGCGTGCAGGTGAATTCAATGAAGGTGCTTGCTCTTTGCGCGCCAAAATCGATATGTCATCGCCCAATATTAATTTGCGTGACCCGATTATCTATCGCATTAAAAAAGCGCATCACCATCAAACCGGTGACAAATGGTGTATCTATCCCTCTTATGATTTTGCGCATGGGCAAAGTGATGCCATTGAAGGGATTACTCATTCCATTTGTACCTTGGAGTTTGAAGATCATAAACCCCTTTACGATTGGTTTATCCAGCATTTACCGGTGCCAGCGGTTCCGCGCCAATATGAATTTGCCCGGCTGAATATTAATTATTCGGTGACCAGCAAGCGCAAGTTAAAACAATTGGTTGATGAGAACCATGTTGATGGCTGGAACGACCCGCGTATGCCTACCATTTCCGGTATGCGTCGCCGTGGTTTTACACCCGCTGCCTTGCGTGACTTTTGTGAGCGTATTGGCGTCACCCGCTCGGATGGGATTGTCGATGTAGGTGTGTTGGAATTCTGTGTGCGCGATGATTTGGATAAGAATGCGCCCCGTGCTATGTGCGTGTTAAAGCCGTTAAAAGTAACGCTTACAAATTATCCTGCGGAGCAAGTTGAAACCTTAACCGTACACAATCATCCCAATCGTGATGATTTGGGTGATCGCACCATTCCGTTTACGCAAACGGTATTTATTGAGCAGGAAGATTTTCGCGAAGAAGCGAACAAGAAATACAAACGTTTGGTAACCGGTAAGCGTGTTCGTTTGCGCGGTGCTTATGTGATTGAGGCAGATGAAGCCATCAAAGATGCCGACGGCAATATTATCGAAGTGCGCGCGCGTATTATCGAGGGCACCTTGGGGAAAGATCCTGCCGATGGTGTCAAACCTAAAGGTGTTATTCACTGGGTGTCAGCAACTAACAATCTTGATTGTGAAGTGCGTTTGTACAGCCGTTTATTTACCGATGAAGCGCCTGATGCTGGCGGTAAAAATTTCCTCGATGTTATCAATCCGGATAGTTTGGAGATTTTGCAAGGTTGCAAGGCAGAAGTCAGTTTGACAACTGCGCAAGTTGGCAATAGTTACCAGTTCGAGCGTCAGGGTTATTTCTGTCTGGATAGTAAATACAGCACTGCAGAAAAACCGGTATTCAATCGCACCATCAGTTTAAAAGACAGCTTCGGCAAAACAGAAGATCAGGAATAACATGCTGCAGATCTACAACACACTCACGCGTCAAAAAGAAATTTTTAAACCGATTCATCCCGGTAAAATTTCCATGTATGTCTGTGGCATTACAGTTTATGACTATTGCCACATAGGTCATGCGCGGGTATTGGTTGCGTTTGATGTAATAACCAAATTCCTGCGCAGCCAAGGGTGGGATGTTACCTACGTGCGCAACATTACGGATATTGATGACAAAATTATTAAGCGTGCCAATGAAAACGGCGAGCCGTTTGATTCACTGACCGCTCGTTTTATTGATTACATGCACGAAGACGAAGCACGCTTGGGTATTGCGCGCCCGGATATTGAACCACGTGCAACGGCTTATATCGATCAAATCGTGGACATGAACAAAACCCTGATCGACAAAGGTTTTGCTTATGCTGCGAACAATGGTGATGTGTATTACCGCGTTACCCGCTTTGCCGATTACGGCAAACTCACCAACAAAAATGTTGATGAACTATTGGTTGGCGCGCGCATTGAGGTCGATGAAGTAAAAGAAGATCCGCGCGACTTTGTGCTTTGGAAAGCGGCTAAGGCCGGAGAGCCAGCATGGAAATCACCTTGGGGTAATGGTCGCCCTGGTTGGCATATTGAATGCTCTGCCATGAGCAAAAACTGCTGCGGTGAAACATTCGATATTCATGGCGGCGGCCCTGATTTACCTTTTCCGCATCATGAAAATGAAATTGCCCAGAGTGAGGCAGCTAATGGTTGCAAGTATGTCAACTATTGGATGCATGCCGGTGCTGTGCGCGTAGATGGTGAGAAGATGTCGAAGTCGCTCGGTAACTTTTTTACCATTCGTGATGTGTTGGAAAAATATCATCCGGAAGTGGTTCGCTTTTTATTGGTGAGCAGCCATTACCGCAGCCCGATTAATTACGCCGAAGATAACTTGATTGAGGCGCGGTCAGGCCTTGAGCGTTTTTATGGCGCACTGCGTGATTATGCCCACGTCGCTCCTGCCAATTTGGCTGAAGTAAGCGATACAAACTATTACAAGGCATTTGTGGATGCCATGAACGATGACTTCAATACCCGTGTTGCGCTTGCTGGTATGTATGACTTGGTTCGCGATTTAAACAATGCCAGTAAAACGAACCCTGCACAGGCGGAATCGCTGGCTGCTCTGTTAAAAGCCTTTGGTTTGATACTGGGGATTTTGCAGGAAAATCCTGCGGTATTTTTGCAATCTGGCGGTAATGACCAAATTGAGGCTGATGAAGTTGAGCGTTTGATTGCGGAGCGTATTCAGGCCAAAAAGGACAAACAGTACGCGCGTGCGGATGAGATTCGTAAGCTGTTATTGGATGCCGGTGTGACATTGGAAGACTCAAAAGATGGCACTACTCAATGGCGCCGTGAATCTGTTTAATCATTGATAGTGAAGGGCGTTATCCCAAATGCAAGCACAGCTTTTTCATGAATACGCGATTTATTTTGCGTTGGGTTTTCTGGTGATTTATGTGCTGGCACAGCTGCTGGTATCAAATCATCCCCGGTTCCAGGCTTTTACCGCGATACAAAAAAGTGTTGCGGTAAAAGTGTTGGCATTGCTTGGGTTTATCCTGGCCTATGTGTCAGTCACTCTATTAGCTAAATGATGCTGATCATTTTCCTGCTGTTGTTAGGGTTGTTACATTGGCCGGATTGCCAATTCTCTTTGTGGGGTGTTTATGATCATTCGCAAACTGCTTCGTAATCGTGGCCTTGGCGTTAACCTTATTGCTGGTTTTTGTTTTATTTTTCTTGCTGTCTATGCTTGGGGATTAAGCTGGAAAGAGTTGGGCGGTTACTTTCTGGTAATTCTGTTTTTTTTGGTTGGTTTGATTGCGCTCGCGGCATTGTGTGGTTGGGTGTTACGCAAACTAATGGCTAAAACGGATTGGAATTCCATTGGTCCTGATCAACATGAGAGCGACAGGAAAAACGAGCCTGCCGCCAATGAAAAGACGGGTGTTAAACCCGATGCAAAATAATTTCCAGTACTAATTTGCTACCAAAATACGCCAGCATCAAGCAGACGAAACCGGCCAGCGTCCAGCGAATTGCTGTATTGCCTCGCCATCCCAACTGATGGCGCCCCCAGAGTAGCAGGGCGTAAATCAGCCAAGCGACCAAGGCAAAAACGGTTTTGTGTGCAAGGTGCTGCGCAAACATATCCTCCAGAAAGTAAAACCCTGAAGCAATAGCCAAGGTCAACAGAATCTCCCCAATCCACAAAAACTCAAACAGCAGTGCTTCCATGGTTTGTAATGGCGGCAGCAGGCGAGAGCTGTTGGTCAGCTGTTTGTTCTTGAGTGCGTGATTTTGATAGGCCAGTAGTAGTGCTTGCAGGCTGGCAATCGTCAGTAAGCTATAGGCCAGAATAGACAGCACGACATGAGTGGCTATTTGATAGCTCAGTGATTGTTGCCACTCGCTGTTGTGACCGCCGATAGAGGCCAAAACCGAAATGGCGGAAAGCGGGAAGAGCAATAAAAACAAATTATGCAGTGCCTTTTTTAGGCTGCTGAATAATACGATGGCATTGATTACCCAGAATATCAGTGACGATGCTGAGAAAATACTGACGTTTAAACTGTCGCCTTTGATACTCATGCCGTAGACACCAATACCATGTGCGATAAGGGCCAGACCGGCGGTGGCAATCAGCTGCTTGGGTTGGAGCGCCTGCTGGCGTATGAATTGGCGACCAAAGTAAGCGGCAGCGACGCTGTATATGAATAGGGCGATCAGGTTGGCACTGAGTGTGATCATGTTGGTAAGGCTAATCCGTAGGCGGCAGCGGGAATGCTAATCGAGAGGACAAGTGTGTCATAAGGTTTTTGTAAAGAGAAGGGTAAATGAGAAACATACTTATCCATTTCTGCTTGCTGCCGGTAGTATTCATTCTGCCTTTGCTTGCCCCTTTATGATGGCTTTGAGGGTATAATCGCCACCACATTTTTGAAGGGTATTAGCCGTTTTTTGCCTCCCGGCTGCCGGCTGCGTTAACCTTCGTCGCATTAACCGATTGTTTGAGACAGGCTATGTTTGAGAATTTAACCGACCGCTTATCCCATACGTTGCGCAGCATTACTGGCAAGGCGCGCCTCAGTGAAGACAATATTAAAGATGCACTGCGCGATGTGCGCAAGGCGTTACTGGAGGCTGATGTTGCGCTGCCAGTTGTTAAAGCATTTATTGATCAGGTTCGCAGCCGTGCGCTGGGTCAGCAAATCAGTAAGGCGCTGAACCCCGGCCAGCAATTTATCAAGATCGTAGAAGCTGAGTTGGTTGCCACTATGGGGCAAGCCAATGAATCGCTGAACCTTGCGCAGCAACCACCAGCTGTAGTTCTGATGGCAGGTTTGCAGGGGGCGGGTAAAACCACCTCTGTTGCCAAATTGGCACGTTTCCTCAAGGAGCGTGAAAAGAAAAAGGTGTTGGTAGTCAGTGCGGACGTGTATCGCCCTGCGGCTATTCAGCAGTTGCAAACATTGGCGGCAGAGGTAGGGGTTGAGTGTTTCCCCTCCACTGGAGAACAAAAGCCATTGGATATCGCCCGCAACGCCATTGATCATGCGAAAAAACAATTTTTTGATGTTTTGATTGTGGATACCGCTGGTCGTTTGCATATTGACGATGAGTTGATGGTAGAGATCAAAGACCTGCATGCGGCAATCAATCCCATTGAAACCCTGTTTGTTATAGATGCGATGATTGGTCAGGATGCGGTCAACACGGCTAAAGCTTTTAACGATGCGTTGCCATTAACCGGTGTGATTCTGACCAAAGCCGATGGTGATGCGCGGGGCGGTGCAGCCTTGTCTGTACGTCACATCACTGGCAAACCCATCAAGTTTTTGGGTATGGGTGAAAAAGTAGATGCTTTGGAACCCTTCCATCCTGATCGTATCGCTTCGCGCATTTTGGGTATGGGCGATGTGCTCTCGTTAATTGAGCAAGCGGAACGCACGATCGATAAAGAAAAAGCAGAAAAATTAATCAAGAAGGTCACTAAAGGCCAAAAATTCGACTTGGAAGATTTGCGCGATCAATTGCAGCAAATGCAAAACATGGGTGGTTTAACATCGATGTTGGATAAGTTGCCCGGTTTGGGCAATGTGGCGCAGATGGCACAGACGGCCAATATGGGCAAGCAGTTTAAAACCATGGAGGCAATTATTAACTCCATGACGCCGGAAGAGCGACGCAATCCGGATGACCTGAGCGGCTCGCGCAAGCGTCGCATTACTATGGGGTCTGGTACACAAATTCAGGATTTGAACCGACTGTTAAAGCAATACAAACAAATGGCCAAGATGATGGGCAAAATGAAAGGCGGCGGCATGCAGAAAATGATGCGCGGCATTGGTGGCATGATGCCAGGCGGAATGCCACCTGGCGGTGGCTTGCCTCCGGGAATGCGTAAATAAGCTGTACGTCCTTTCGTGTTAAATGCGCATAAAAAAACCGCCACTGGCGGTTTTTTTATGCCTGCTGATTTAGTGCGTCTCGCCCTGCAAGGTGATAACCAGAGTTCGGCTGCCGCCATAGTTGCGGTGTTCGCACAAATAAATTCCCTGCCAAACCCCCAAATTCAATCGGCCATGAGTAATGGGAATAGTGAGGCTGGCACCGAGCACACTTGCCTTAAGGTGTGCGGGCATGTCGTCACTGCCTTCATCCCTGTGCAGATAATAGGGCTCGTCTTCCGGGATGGCGCGGTTAAAGTAGCTTTCAAAATCCTTGCGTACTGTTGGATCGGCATTTTCATTGATGGTGAGTGATGCAGATGTATGCTTAATGAGGATATTTAGAAGCCCCAGTGTGAACTGTTTAAGCTCGGGCACTTGTTGCACTATTTCATCGGTTACCAAATGAAAACCGCGTGCCCTGGCTTTCAGTTGGAATTCTTTTTGTATCCACATGGTGTGTTATTTCCTTCGGCAAATTATTTCACTGCTGCCGGCGGGCATTCATTGGCGATATAGCCCATAACAGCCGAGTCTGCGCAAGCACTGCAGCTATTGCTATAGGTTTTTTGCTCGCTGGATGGGCAGGGGGTTGTTACGCAGCGAATGCCGGTATCGCGGGTGGCGCACACAGGGCGATAATCCATGGTGCATATTTGGGGGCGTTGCTCAGGGCATTCTGTTAGCGGTTGTTCCTGCTGTTTTGGTGCAGGCTGGTGGGTGCTGCAGGCGAAAAGTAAACTGATGGTCATTATTAACAGGGCACAATTTTTCATCCTGCAGTCCTCTTTTTATTTTTTGCACAGGGCAGGGTTATCGAATTGAATACCTGACCAACCTGATTGAATAAAATTGCGAATATTTTGGTGATCAGTCGCTGTTGGGTGTTGCAGTACATCAACGCGATAATAATCTCCAAAGCAAGCCAGTGTTTGATCTTCCGGCAGGCTGTGCAATTTGGCGAATGAGAATATTTTACAGGAGCCTGAGTTTTGTCCTGCTTCGTTAATTAACGCTCCATTTTTAAAGCGAGTGGGCGTGAATTCATAATTGGAATCTATTACTGCGATAGTGTTACTAAATTGAATCGAGTCCGGCGTGTTTTTCAGTGTGGTAAAAAACTGTTCAAGGTTCATAATCATCTCTTGCATGGGTGGAAATACTACGAAGCAGAAGCGCTATTCTACGCTGTGCATTGTAAAAATAATAATTCTTTAGTGGCGCTGGTTGTTCGCGATCAATTGCGCTATGGTTGATTTATCGTCCTATGGGTTTTTGTGATTGTTATGACCAAGAAGCGTCCTATTTATATCCCCTTTGCCGGACCGGCATTACTTGAAGCTCCTCTGCTGAATAAGGGCAGTGCTTTTACTGAACGTGAACGCCAGCAGTTTAATCTTGAAGGTTTGTTGCCTTACAACATTGAGACAATTGAGGAACAGGAGGCGCGTGTTTATCAGCAACTGTGTTCATTTGAATCGCCGATCGATAAGCACATTTTTTTGCGTAATATCCAGGATACAAATGAAACGGCCTATTTTCGTTTGGTGACAGATCATCTGACAGAAATTATGCCGCTTATCTATACGCCCACCGTGGGATTAGCCTGCCAGCAATTTTCAAAAATATATCGTCGCAAACGCGGGTTATTTATTTCATACCCGGATCGCGCACGGATTGATGACATGCTGCAAAATGCGACTAAACAAAATGTCAAAGTGATCGTAGTCACAGACGGTGAACGTATTTTGGGGCTTGGTGATCAGGGAATCGGTGGCATGGGGATTCCTATCGGGAAATTAGCGCTTTATACCGCCTGTGGTGGCATCAGTCCCGCTTACACCCTGCCAGTCACCTTGGATGTGGGAACCAACAACGAAGCTTTGTTGAATGACCCTATGTACATGGGGTGGCGACACAAGCGTATTACCGGCGATGAGTATTACCAGTTTGTCGAAGAATTTATTCAGGCCGTTAAGGTGCGGTGGCCGAATGTGTTGCTGCAATTCGAGGATTTTGCACAAGACCATGCGACACCCTTATTGAATCGTTATCGCGATCAGCTCTGCTGCTTCAATGACGATATTCAGGGAACCGCTGCGGTTGCGGTAGGAACACTGATGGCAGCGTGCCTTGCCAAAGGCGAGCAACTCAAAGATCAGCGCATTGTATTTGCGGGTGCCGGTTCGGCGGGCTGCGGTATTGCCGATCAGATTGTGAAGCAGATGGTGGCAGAGGGAGCCAGCAGCGAGGAGGCTCGACGTCGTATCTTTTTGATGAGCCGTGATGGCTTGCTGCAAACCAGTTCACCGGATTTGTTTGAGTTCCAGAGACCCTTTTGCACACCAGATGAGATCGTTGCTTCCTGGAAAACCGCATCGAGCGATGGGCGCTTGAGTTTGTTGGACGTTGTCGCAAATGTGCATCCCACCGTGCTGATTGGTGTGTCAGGTCAAGCAGGGCTATTTACCAAGGCGATAGTGGAATCCATGCAGGCCTATTGCGAGCACCCCTTGATTCTGCCTCTCTCCAACCCAACCTCACAGGCTGAGGCACAGCCGGTTGACTTGTTGCGTTGGAGTGCGGGCAAAGCCATGGTCGCGACGGGCAGCCCCTTTGCTCCGGTGGATATGGGGGGCAAGGTGGTGGAGATCGCCCAGTGCAATAACAGTTATATTTTTCCGGGGGTTGGGCTTGGTGTCATTGTTGCCAAGGCAACACGGATTACCGACAACATGATGATGGCGGCAAGCAAAGCACTGGCTGCAGCATCTCCTTTGGCCACCACGGGGAGTGGTGCTTTGTTACCACTGTTAGATGATATTCGCTCGGTGAGTAAATTGATCGCCAAAGCCGTCATTCTCCAAGCGATAGAAGACGGTGTAGCCTTGCCAATTCCCATTGAATTGATCGATACGAAAATCAATCAACAATTTTGGGAGCCGGAGTACAGGGAGTATCGACGCACCTCATTTTGATGCTGCATTCTGGTGCGTTTGGTGGCATTTAAGGCGTATATATCTACAATCTTTTTATATGAATAGCCTGACTTATTACATCTAAAAGCAAGTGAATGCTAAAAAATGTTGATTTATGCGCCATATCGACTATCGTTTATTAAGCGCCTGATGCAAAATAGACACAGGTGAAGGAGCGAGCCCTGATTATGGAGTGGTAATTGAAGTGTGATGTGCTTCACTTGTCTATAATCAAACTGTAGTCGGGTGTGTAGGTATTTGATGCCTATGCTTTAAATACAACCGATGCTGGCGCAGGGCAGTGTGCATGTATGAGTAGTTACAATGAACTTTTCTGAGTACAACGCGACTACTTCCTTAACCCAATTTATAGCTTTTAAATCGACCTGAGTTGTTCGATAAAGGACTAAAACATGGATTTTCTTTCTTCACAGAAGTACCTTTTAAACAAACATCAAGCCAAAGAGTTATTTCCCTCTGGTCCTGATATGGCCGTGTATAAAGTGTGCCATAAAATGTTTGCTACCCTGACTGCTGAAGGTGGTGTGCCACGTGTTAGTTTGAAGTGTGATCCCGATCTCGCCCTACAACTGCGTGAGCAGTACCCTGCGGTTCGTCCGGGTTTCCAAATGAATAAAAAACATTGGAACACGGTTATTCTGGATGGCTCTGTTCCCTCGGAACAGATCCAGCGCATGATTGATCACTCATATCAATTAATCGTTGATAATCTGCCTACTCTGGAAAGAGAGCAGTTGCTGGCATCCAAAAAATAAGCACTCGTTCTGGCACCGGGTTATTACCCGGTGCACAATGTTTCCCTGCTGTGCCATTCCTCTAGCCGTGCTGCTTGATTATGATGAGTAACCTGTTGTGAGCACTGAGAGCAGTATTCCATCAGATGATTGCCCTATATCGTCCGATACCGGTGTGCGGCTAAAGCTGCTGCGTGAATTAGCTGGTTTTTCCCAACGTGAATTAGCCAAGCGCGCGGGTGTAACCAACAGTAGTATCTCCACTATAGAGCAAGGGCAGGTAAGCCCCAGTGTTCAATCTCTTGTGCGTATTCTGTCTGCCATTCCTATCAGCCTGCCCGACTTTTTTGCCTTTGGTGTTGATGTAAATACCCGCGAATTAAACCGCTTGGTATCCCCGCCTATTCACTCTCGCACGCTGGTGCTAGCTGCCCGCTCTGCGGGTACATTTTCAGTGGCCTCTGCCGATTTGTCCGGTGTGGTGCTAAGCGGCGCGCTGACGCTTACACTGGCTGCAGGTGCTCAAACCCTGGTGACGGGCGAGTCTTTTTGTGTCTCTGCCGGGCAGTTATATCGCTTGGGTAATACAAGTAACGATGAGTCACGTTTGTTTATCTGTTCGCTTTTTGAGCTACCCATCTAATAAGCTCCCTTTTTGTGCGTTTGTTGTCAGCCTTTTGCGCTGCTCTAGGGCAAGTGCTGCTCATGCTGCTACACTCAAAGTCAGATTTTCCCTCCCTAGACAAAAGAGAGATTCATTATGTTTCAAGGAAAAGCCCTCAAGGTTACCCTTTTGCCCGATGGCATTGCGGAGCTGACCTTTGATCTGCAAGGCGAGTCAGTCAATAAATTCAATTTGCTCGCAGTTGCTGAACTTCAACAGGTACTTGATCTGTTGGGAACATCCTCGGGGATCAGGGGGCTCCTGATCACCAGCGCCAAAGAGGTATTTATTGTTGGTGCGGATATCACTGAATTTGGTGCTGTTTTTGCGGCTGGGCCCGATCAGGTCATCGGTCATCTGGCGGCCAACAATCGCAATTTCTGTCGTATTGAAGATTTACCCTTCCCAACCGTGGTGGCTATTAATGGCTTTGCGTTGGGCGGTGGCTTGGAATTCTGTTTGTCGTGTGATTACCGTATCGCCAGCACTGCGGCCAAAGTAGGTCTACCGGAAACCAAGTTGGGTATTATTCCCGGTTGGGGTGGTACGGTGCGACTGCCGCGTATTGCCGGTTTGGATACAGCGGTCGAATGGATCGCCGCAGGCAAAGAAAACGACGCAGAATCTGCGTTAACGGCGCGTGTGGTTGATGCGGTTGTTGAGCCTGCCAAGTTGCGCGATGCTGCACTTCATTGCCTGCAACAATGCATAGCTGGTGTGTTTGATTATCAGGCTCGCCGCACACAGAAAAAATCACCATTACAGTTAAATTTTATTGAATCGATGATGGCCTTTGAAACCTCCAAAGCATTTGTTGGGGCTCAGGCCGGGCGTAATTATCCAGCGCCAGTAACGGCAATTAAATCGATGCAGAAAGCGGCAGATAAAGGTCGCGATGAAGCCCTGCAAATTGAAGCGGAAGGTTTTGCCAAAATGGCATTAACACCCGTGGCTCAATCTTTGGTCGGGATCTTTATTAATGAGCAATTGCTCGGTAAAAAAGCCAAAGCCTGGGAGAAAAAGGCCGACAAAAAAATTGGCCGTGCGGCCGTGTTGGGTGCTGGCATTATGGGCGGTGGGATTGCCTACCAGTCGGCACTCAAGGGTGTCCCCATCAAAATGAAAGACATTGCCCAAAAAGGTATTGATCTTGGTTTGTCAGAAGCCAATAAATTATTAAGTAAGCGCGTAGAGCGTAAAAAATTAACTCCAGCAGAAATGGGAGACGTGTTAAATCGCATTGAGCCTGCGTTAACTTACGATGGTTTTGAGCAGGTCGATATTGTAGTGGAAGCCGTTGTAGAAAATCCGAAAGTGAAAAAAGCGGTATTGGCTGAGGCTGAAACAAAAGTGGGTGCTGATACGGTCATTGCTTCCAATACATCGACCATTTCAATTAGCTATCTGGCGGAAGGTTTGGCGCGTCCGGAAAATTTTTGCGGCATGCACTTTTTCAACCCTGTACACATGATGCCGCTGGTGGAGGTGATCCGCGGTGTAAAAACCTCGGATAACGCTATTGCGCGCACCGTTGCCTACGCCAATGCGATGGGTAAAAAACCGATTGTGGTGAAAGACTGTCCCGGCTTTTTAGTGAATCGCGTGTTGTTTCCCTATTTGGCCGGTTTTGCAATCTTGGTGCGCGATGGTGTGGATTTCCAGCGCATCGACAAGCTGATGGAAACCTGGGGTTGGCCAATGGGGCCTGCCTATCTGCTGGATGTTGTGGGGATTGATACCGCTGTTCATGCCGAGAAAGTGATGGCTGATGGTTTCCCGGATCGCATGCAACGCAATTTTACCTCCTGTACCGATGCCTTGTTTGCGGCTGGCCGCTTGGGGCAAAAAACGGAAAAAGGTTTTTACAACTACGCGCTGGATAAAAAAGGTAAGCCTGCCAAGGTGGTTGCACCGGAAGTCGCCGATATAGTGAAGGCTGGTGTTCAGGTCACGGCAGATATTAGCGATGAAGACATTATCGCGCGGATGATGATTCCAATGGCAACCGAGCTGACTCGTTGCCTTGATGAAGGCATTGTGGAAACGGCGGCCGAGGCGGATATGGCACTGGTGTATGGTACGGGGTTCCCTCCATTCCGTGGTGGTGTGTTCCGTTGGATCGATTCCATAGGTGCGGCAGCATTCTGTGATATGGCAGCAAAATTCAGTGCGCTCGGTCCGCTCTATCATGCGCCGGACAGTCTTAAAGCCAAAGCGGCCAACCATCAAAAATTTTACGGCTAAGGAGTCAGAATAATGAGCTTACAACCACGCGATGCCGTTATCGTCGATTATGCACGTAGCGCTATGGGGCGCTCCAAGAATGGTTGCTTCCGCAATGTGCGTGCAGATGATATTTCTGCGGCCATTATCAAAGGCCTTCTGGCTCGCAATCCGCAGTTAGACCCTAATACTATCGATGATTTGCTCTGGGGCTGCGTTATGCAGCGTGAAGAGCAGGCCTTTAATGTGGCGCGCAATATTTTGCTGCTCGCCGGTTTGCCGCACACTATTCCCGCCCAAACCATCAATCGTTTGTGTGGTTCCTCCATGTCGGCCCTACACACCGCTACAGTGAATATCCGTGCCGGGCAGGGTGATGTGTACTTGATTGGCGGTGTTGAGCATATGGGGCATTTGCCCATGTATGAATCCGTCAGCATTAACCCCTTGCTGGGACTTTCGGTTGCCAAAGCGGCAGGCAATATGGGCATGACAGCAGAATATCTGGCGCTGTTACATGGCATTAATCGTCAGCAAATGGATGAGTTCGGGGTTCGCTCGCACCAGTTGGCCGCCAAAGCGCGGGCAGAAGGGAAGTTCAGTCGCGAAATTCTTGCGGTTAATGGACACAATGCGGATGGTTTTTTAATCGCGGTTGATCAGGATGAAACCATTCGTCCCGACACGACTTACGAAGCCCTGGCTAAATTGCCTCCGGTATTTGACCCTAAAAATGGTCAGGTCACGGCGGGAACTTCATCGCAAATGAGTGATGGGGCATCGGTTATGTTGGTGATGTCGGCAGAGCGTGCCAAGGCGCTCGGACTTAAGCCTATCGCCAAAGTGGTCTCCATGGGCTTGGCTGGTGTTGATCCATCCATTATGGGGTATGGCCCAGTGCCATCCACAGAAAAGGCACTGAAAGCGGTTAACCTGACAATGGACGACATAGATGCCGTCGAGTTAAACGAGGCTTTTGCTGCCCAAGCCTTGCCTGTGCTGAAAGACCTCAAATTGCTTGAGGTGATGAACGATAAGGTAAATTTGCATGGTGGGGCAATTGCCTTGGGGCATCCTTTTGGTTGCTCGGGTACCCGTATTACCGGCTCCTTACTGACGGTAATGCAGGATCGCGATTTAACTATGGGCGTTTCTACCATGTGTATTGGTTTGGGGCAGGGCATTACAACAGTGCTGGAGCGGCTTAATTAGTTGTTTATCTAGCCTGCTATCTACCAAAACAGCCACCACTAAAAAAGCCGACCCAGTGTCGGCTTTTTTAGTGGTCTTTGTAATCAAATGTTGCATGTGTTGTTTTGCCAGCAAGAAATTGCAACGCTCTGATAAACTACAATCCTACGTTGGCTAGCTAATAAAGAGACAGGATTGATTCTTCACACTCTGGATAACAACACCGCACCTGAAGTTTGCTTGAGCGGACATGTGGAAGCATGGCAGGAATCGGCGCAGGAACAGGCTGTTGATATTTTTGCGCTGCGCTTCGTTCATCACGCCACTTATCTGGCAGAGAAATCGCAACAGACATTACTCGCACTGGTGACTATTCAGTCGCGCAATACCCAGTCTACAGTCCCTGATGTTCACATCAGCATTTTTCCCTGCACTGAGGCGCGTATACGCGAACTGGAATCATTGCCTGCTACTATCGAGTCGGCGGTTTGTTATTGCCAGCAGCAAGCTTTTCCCCGTGTGCTCATCTCTGCGCCTTTATTTTTGTCGCCGGTCCATATTCCCAAGCCTTGGGGCAAGAAGTTTGGTATACCGGCATTGAGGCGCGCGGTCAGGCAGAGGTTATTGGTGAAAGGGGCAACTTGCCTTTGCCATGGGTGCTGGAGTTTTTGCGTCATCGCCTCGCTTTAGGTGATGCAGGGCAGCTAATACTGCTAAAAGTGCTCGACCCGCTTGCAGACGAATGTTATGGCGACCTCTATTTCGAGCTACATGAGCAAAAACAAGAGGTCTATGTCGTGACTCACGTGGATCAGCAAGCATGGCCTGATGGGCGCGGCGCAATTCAATTGGGCTTTGATCCGGCCATAAGGGCGCGGTATACAACCAACGAGGCATTTAAGCTTGCCTATGGTGTGGCTGTTAGTGATTATGAAAAGGTGCGGCGGGCAATAGATGATTTGCTGGATCACAAAAAGCGTGAGCAAGGCATTGCACTCGATCAGCCTATCGCGGCGTGCCAGTTAAGGTTATGGATGAATGAGCTGGCACAAGATGCTGAATATAAAGCATTAGTTGACCGTGAAAAAATATTGAAGCAGGTTATGGATGGGTTTGTGGCGCTTCACCCGCTAGCGGTGGGCGATGTAGTGGCTGTACCTCGGCTGGTGCCGCATGCGTTGCAGCATGGGGTACGGGTTGTTGAGTTCCAGACGCCTGTATATGAACGAAAAATTCTCAGCTTTGGGCAAAAGGTGCTAACCCAGAAACACTGGGATACTGCTGCTGCACTAAATCTTGTCGATATGGATTCTGCTCTGTTGGTGCCTCCAACGGTGCTGTGTCACAGCGATGCTCTTCAGGTTCAACGTATCGTCAATTTTGAAGACTTTGAGGTTCGTCGCATCAGATTATGCGGTGAATATACCTTGGAATTCGACCATTATTGCCTGCTCATGGTATTGGAGGGGGAGGTGGGTATTCATAGTCTTGCGGGTTGTACTCGCTTGGCTAATGGCGATGTGACATTAATAGTGGCCGATGTGTTTCCCCATCAGATTGAGTCCTCTTCCGGGTTGCTGCTGCAGGCTATTCCTCGCGTGGCGTGAGTTGTTTGCCCACTTTGCGGCGCTTACCGCCGCTATCAAATAGGCTTCCTTGGCATTGAGTGTTAGAATGCGCGCCCTTTTCATGTGGCGATAACAGGAACCCTATGTCTTCCTTTTATGAAATTGTTGAGCTGACGAATGGCGATGTAGCCCTGCAACGTGCAGACAGCGAGACAAATGAACCTTTGGTAACGATTCGTTTTTCTCAGGAATCCCTGGCATTTTTGGGCGAAGAGAAATTCATGGTTGCCAAAGCGATGATTGAAGCGGGAATGGATGCGGCAGGTGAGATTGCGGATCAGCAAGCGGAGGCGCAGTTGGATGAGGCCTTTGGAGAATTGTCTGAACTGGAAAAGCTGATGTTGCACTAACAAAAAACGTTTCATCATCCCTGATGTTGACGGATTGATCTGTAGTTATCTAACACGTAATAGTAGCCCCTGACATTGACCTTTCGCTGCCGCGACTTCCAGTTGCGATAACTCTTTATCGCTCAGTTTCCCCGGGCTGGAAATAACCGTGTGACTGTTGCCAGCCGACAAAGCTTCCCATGTTATCCAGAGTAGTGCTTGCGGGTCTTGTGCATGGATGACGCGAATGTAGCGGGTATTTACCCCATAAGACTCAAGCAATGGATGACAAAATGCAGGTGGGGGCCGCTGGAGTAGCCGGAACTACCGGATTTGGCGAGGGTGGTACCCGCGGTGACTTTGTCGCCTACGCGCACAGCTGCGGTGCCCAAGAGAATGTGGCCGTAAAGGGCAAAGGTGCCGTCGTCATGGAGAATGCGTACGTAATTGGCTTTGTCGAGGAAGAATTTATCCACGCCGCCCATGTAGTAATCGTCCTTTACGGCGATTACGACACCGGCGCGTGCGGCGTTGATGGCGGTACCCACCGGCAGTGCTATATCGACGGCATAGCGGCTGTTATCACCCTGATGGGAAAACTTACCGTTAAAGGCCTGGGTGATTCTGTAGCAGCCCAAGGGGTCAGCAGGGAACTGGTATTCCTGCGGCCCTGGCACGCGGCTGGGGTCGCCCCATTGCCATTTGTAGGTAAAAGGTTCAATGGTATCCGCTGTGCTCAACAGGGTTTTCTTGCCAAGAGCGGGAATAACGCGGGATTTGCCTTTCTTGAGTTGCGACGACTGCAGTCTGACGTGAACGGGTGCATGAAAAGGGTTGTGCACCACCAAGTGATTCTTGCCCCGCTGCTCATCTTTATCGACAAAAAACCTGGGTTCTATTTTCGGTTTGGCAGTTTTTTTCAGGGTAAGCGTTTCTGCTGTATCGGTTTTGGGTTTTTTGTCGGTATAACGCCATTTGCCGTTGGCATCCTGGTATTTATAAATATCGGCTGCCTGCAGCGGCGGACCTGAAAATACTAAAACCAGTCCAAGTAATGGCAATAAGTGGCGTCGCATAATTGTCCCTGAATGTTATTGGTGCCTGTTTGATCGGTACCAAACCCGTCAAATACCTGGCCTGTCAAAACAGTCGCGTTTTATACGCTAATCCACAGCAATATTAAATCGCCAGTGCGGTAGCCGGGTGTTATTGCTGCTGCTGTGGTCTTGGCAAGTGCGAGCCAATAGTTTGACTGGCTGTTTGCGTGTTTTTATGTAACTCATTGATAATAAAAACAAAAAAAGATTGGCATCAGGCTTGCAGTTACCCCTGTATAGCAGTGCCACGGGCAGCTGATCCGTTAACTTATTGACGGTTTGGTTAGCGATGTGGCGCGAGATCAGCGATCAGGGGTTTCTATGACACAAGCACTTTTGAATACGGTGGATAAGGCAGGGTTGACGCTCGTACCTGTGGGCGATGCTGCCAACACCAATGCGGGTGTGTTGCTAACCAGGCCGCTGGTTCAAGAGCCCCTGCTGGTTAAAGACAGGGTACTCGCTGAAAAGAGCCAGGATTTAAAAAGTGCTTTTGCCTTGTTTGATCAGCTTTCCAATCAACTGGCGGATTCCTATCACCTGTTGGAAAACCGCGTTGCAGAATTAAATGAAGAGCTGTCCAGCCTGAGTGATCGCCGGTTACAAGAGCTGGCGGAAAAAGAAAAGCTCGCGCATCGCTTGGAAAGCCTGCTCAACTTTTTACCCGGTGGCGTGGTGGTACTGGATTCCTCAGGCCGCGTTTCCGAATGCAACCCGGCAGCGCTTGACTTATTGGGCGAGCCCCTGCAAGGCGAACTTTGGCGCGAAGTGATTAAACGCAGCTTTGCGCCACGTCAGGATGATGGTCATGAAGTCTCTTTACACGATGGCCGTCGCATTAGTATTCAAACCCGCAATCTTGGTGAAGACGGGCAAATTATTTTGCTGACCGATCAAACCGAAACCCGCCGATTGCAGGGCGAGTTGAGTCGCCATGAGCGATTGTCCGCACTGGGCAAAATGATGGGGGCACTGGCACATCAAATCCGCACGCCGCTGTCCTCCGCTATGTTGTACGCCGGTCATTTGTGCGATGGCAAATTGGATGATATGCGTCGCCAACAATTCTCTGAAAAAATTCTCGGGCGCTTGAACAATATCGAGCGTCAAATCCAAGACATGCTGTTTTACGTGAAAGGCGAATTGCAATTAAACGATGTAATCAGCGTAGCGCAATTACAAAATGAATTGGCCGAGGCGATGGAAGTGCCGCTCATGACCAGTGAATCCAGTTGTGAGTGGGTTATGAATTGTCGTGAAGAATACATTCAATGCAATCGCGATGCGCTCGTAGGCGCGGTATTGAATCTGGTGAATAACGCCATTCAAGCCGTAGAGCGCAAAGCGCATTTACGCATTGAATTTAATACTTATCCCAACGCGCTGAAGAGTGCTACCGACAAACATCGTTTGCCGCTGGAGCAGGAAGCGCCACGCTTGTGGATTCGAGTGTGTGACAAAGGCCCGGGCATGGCGCCGGAGCTGCTCAATGCGGTGGGCGATTTATTTGTAACTACCAAAGCCCAGGGGACTGGTTTGGGGTTGAGTGTGGTGCAGGCGGTTGCGCGTGCACATCACGGAAAATTTTTATTGCAATCGACGGTTGGTAAAGGGACTTGCGCAAGCTTGTTAATTCCTTTTGCAACCTTTCAATCCCAGGGGAATTAATCATGGCGTTAGCATTGCAACAAGCTGGCTTTGAAAATGCGATCAACGTATTGGTTGTCGAAGATGACAATAACCTGCGTGAAGCCTTAACCGATACGCTGCAGTTGGCAGATTATGCAGTGATTGCCGTAAGCAGTGCGGAAGATGCACTCAAACAGCTCGCACTTTACAGCGACATTCGCATGATTGTGTCTGATGTAAATATGGGCGGCATGAGTGGTCATGAATTGTTGCGCTGCGTAAAGCAGGACTATCCACAAATTCCCATGATGTTGATTACGGCTTACGCCAGCATTAGCGAATCGGTTGATGCAATGAAGCAGGGCGCGGTGGATTATTTGGTAAAACCCTTTGCGCCAAATACCTTGGTGGAAACCGTGGCGCGGCATTTGGGAGTAGCGCAAATTTCCGGTGACGAACCGGTGGCCATGGCGCCTTCCAGCCAGCAACTTTTGCAGCTTGCAAAACGTGTTGCGCAGTCAGATTCCACGGTGTTGGTGGTGGGAGAATCAGGCACGGGTAAAGAAGTACTGGCGCGTTATATTCACGATCACTCACCACGTCGCCATCAACCTTTTATCGCGATTAACTGCGCGGCGATTCCGGAAAATATGTTGGAAGCCATGTTGTTTGGGCATGAAAAAGGCGCTTATACCGGCGCCCACACCAGCAGCCCGGGGAAATTTGAACAGGCTAATGGCGGCACTTTGTTGCTCGATGAAATTTCAGAAATGGATATTGGCTTGCAAGCAAAATTATTGCGTGTTTTGCAGGAGCGCGAAGTGGAGCGCTTGGGTGGGCGTAAAACTATTAAGTTGGATGTGCGTGTGATTGCCACCTCCAACCGCGATATGCGCAGTGAAGTCGTTGCGGGAAAATTCCGCGAAGACTTGTACTATCGCCTGAGTGTATTGCCCTTGCAGTGGGCACCGCTGCGCGATCGCATGGAGGATATTATTCCGCTCGCAGAAAAACTCTTGCAAAAGCATGCCCACAAACAAAATCGTCGCGGTGTGAACTTGTCACCTTCTGCACAACAAATGCTGCTCGCTTATCCATGGCCGGGCAATGTACGCGAGCTGGATAACATTATGCAGCGCGCTTTGATTTTGCAGCCAGGTAAATCGATTCAGGCAGAAGATTTGGGCTTGGGCGGTGAAGGCACCTATTCACAAAGCCCGATCAGCTACAGCCAAAAGCCGAATTTATTGCAAGCGGCGCAGGCGGTTAACCCAGTTATGGATGACGGCGGAGACAGACAGCCATCTTTTGCGGCGCAGGCTTTTGCCAATGCCAGCTTCCGCGCCAGTCAATTTTCTGTCGGTGCAGTGAACAACGAACATTTGGCGCTGGTTAGCAATCAACCAGTGCAGCATTCATCGCTGAATAATCCTGCATTAGGTAACGACCTTAAGCAGCGCGAGTACGAAATTATTATGAATACCTTGCGCAATGAGCGCGGCAGCCGGAAAAACACGGCCGAGCGATTGGGAATCAGTGCACGTACCCTGCGCTATAAAATTGCGCGTTTGCGTGAAGAGGGTTATGACATTACCGAGTAAGTAAATCCTGATAGTTCCTGTCGCATCCTGCTTGTTTGTACTCTTGCTGGATGCGGCAAACCTACCGAATATCCCCATAGCCGTAATAGCTATCACGTCCCAATACATCCCTCCAAGCCAGCAATCGGCAAAGAAGCTAGCCTTGATTTTCTGTAATTGCATCTGTTTGGATAATATCCAATTAATTCAGCATCAGTAGCTTATAACTCAGTAATTAATTAGGAATGGTGATTAAAATGTTGATTTTTATGGGTTTAAATGCATTTAAACTGTTCCAGTTTTTGGGAATTATACAGCGACACAATAAATTTATTGGAATAAATCCCTGCGAGTTATATAGTTGATGCAAAGCAATAAACTGTTATGCAAAACTATAATATATGGGGAATTATTTTGAAGCTTATAACTGTACAAGTAGTGGAAGCACAAAAAGGATACTTCGCTATCTATGAACTAGACGGGCCAGAAGATTTGGAAAAAATTGAGCCTATAATCGCATGGAGAGTGGAAACCTACGAAAAAGAAGATGGAATTGGACTGTATTCTGTTTGCACCCCACTAACGGTAGACGGTGATGTGGGCGGTAATTGTATTGGCGTACAAAATCCAGATCTTTCAGTAACTGTATTTGAGGAATCCACATACTCATCCTTGGTTGAATTAATAAGTATGAGAAAGAGGAAAAATTAATACCTGCAATACAAGTTTAGTTTGCTTGCCGATCGCAAATATTCAGCACTGTAGAATTTAAAATGGCCACTATTTTTGTGTATGTCTTATTTGATAGGTTTCAATTGAACTAAATGGGTTGAAATTTAGAAAGTAATTATTAATCAATTGGCTGTAGGGAGATTCAGTATTTTTTAGGTTTTTCTACGGCCTCTTTAGAGGCATAAAGAGGGGGCTTAATTGGAAGTGGATCGAGAAACTATATCATCATCATCGCTATTTTCGACAAGCGATACTATATCTATTTGCGCAGCAATTATTGCGTTGTCTGCTCTAGGTATTTCTATCTGGCAGGGAGCATTAACAAGAAAGCATAATCGAGTTTCTGTTAGGCCGCATATTGATTGTCATTCAAATATGACTAATGGAGAAAAAATAGAGATAAAGTTGTGTAATCATGGCGTTGGTCCTGCGATTTTTAAATCCATTGCTTTTTCCCACGGCAACAGTGAGTTCAGAGTAAAAAATTACAATGATTACAAGGTTTTGTTTTCTAGCGTGGGTGTTTCTTTAGAAAAAATTTCACATAAATTAGCTTCTTTAGATGATCAGTCTGCTCTCTACCAAGGAACAGAAGTGACTCTTCTCGCTTTTGAAGGGACTCAATCTGATAATGAGCTTCATGCAAAAATATGCGCAGCTCTAAGTCAATTAACACTGGAAATAAAATACGAGTGTATTTATGGAAAAATTCATACTTTTAAAGTTAAGTTATAACAAATATGATTCTCATTTTTGATGAGGATCTCAATAATCGATTGGTTCTACTTTTTTAAAGAGTCTGGATTGGTCTGATAGCAAATACACAGGCTAGCCTGTTGAATAGCTAATGTTTAAAGATAATAATTAACCGGCATATTTCACCGGCAACCTAGTGCAAATAATCAAAATCATACTCGCACGTTTCGCGCGCTAGTTTTTTTGCTTCCCACTTCTCTTCTAATTTGCGGCGACATTCCATGTTGCGCCGCATCTTTTGTTTCTTGCTTTTTGATACCACGACATCGGCGATAAAGCTCGCCATGGCGTCATCGAGTATTTCCAATTCGGTGTGCATAGTAAGCAGATTCATACCTATCTCCTGTAAATGCAATGGTCGAGTGCAGCAAGGGCAAGCCTATTTTTATTCCATGACAAAGCAATGAACGAAACACGACAAATTGATTAATTCGCACGCAGTATTTGCGCGCAACAGGCAAGTGATTGCCGAGCGGCAAATGTTGGCCTGCTTTGTGCAAAATCCTCCCCAGAGAAGAAATAAGCGGGCGTAATGCCAAATTATTGTCACCCGCTATTGGGCTGAATGAGTAAGAAGGGGGAGTTTCACCATGACCGATCGCGTTGATATCAGCAGGCTTCTGGGCGATATGCGTGCTATGAAAGCGCAAACCCAGGCGTTCCAGCGCCCGCAGGGCATAGGTGATACCCCTAATGGGATGCGCAGCCTCGGCGCTTTGCCGGTAGAGGGCGCTACCAAGGTGCCCAGCTTCGGCGATTTAATGACGCAGGCAGTGAATAAAGTGAATGAGGTGCAAAAAACCTCCAGTGCCATGGCCGATGCTTACGAGCGCGGTGTGGCGGGTGTGGACATTACCGACGTGATGATTGCCTCGCAAAAGGCGTCGGTGTCATTTCAAGCGGCGGTACAGGTGCGCAATAAATTAATCGATGCCTACCGCGACGTTATGAATATGCCTATTTAATTCGCAACCCATTCCAGAATTACCGCTAGAACATTATCGATAAGGTATAGAAATTATGGCTACTCCCGCCGCGTCAGATACAGAAAAATTACCCGCCCAATCGCGTTTTGGCGGTGATTTTCTTGAAGGCCTCAGCAATCTGAATTTACTGCGTCAGATTGGTTTGATGGTGACACTGGCTGCCAGCGTGGCGATTGGTTTTGCCATTGTCATGTGGATGCAGGGCGATGATTACCGTCCACTCTATGGGCGTATGGATAATCTGGATGCCTCCAATGTGGTGGATGTGCTGGAGCAAAACCGCATTAAATTTAAAGTCGATCCTAACAGCGGCGCCATTCTGGTGGCGGCCGATGATGTGCATATGGCGCGCCTGAAATTGGCGGAGTTTGGTTTGCCTTCAAGCCCGGTACAGGGTTTTGAATTGATGGATAAAGAACAGCCACTGGGCACCAGCCAATTTGTGGAAAGTACACGCTACCAGCGCAGTATTGAAGGTGAATTGGCGCGGACGATTACCAGTATCAATAGCATCCGCAGCGCACGGGTGCATTTGGCCATTCCGAAAAAAACCGTATTTGTACGTGATACCGCCAATCCAACCGCCTCCGTTTTTGTGGAAGTGTTTGCCGGTAGAACGGTAGATGCGGCGCAAGTCAAAGCCATTATGAATTTAGTTGCATCCTCTGTGCCCGGTATGAAAATGGAGGATGTCACCCTGGTGGATCAGCAGGGTAATTTATTGTCCACCGGCGAGGAAAGTGCAGATCTGCTCTTGGCAGCCAAGCAACATCAATATTCCAAAGAAGTAGAAACCAGCATTATTCGCCGCATCAATGGCATTCTTGAACCCGTTGTGGGCGGTGGTAACTTCCGCGCCGAGGTGAGTGCGGATGTAGACTTCACCGCCGTAGAGCAGGCGGCCGAAACCTTCAACCCGGATTTACCGGCCATTCGTTCGGAGCAAACCCTGAACGAAACCCGCCGCGCGGGCGATGTGGCTGCCGGTATTCCCGGTGCCTTGACCAACCAACCGCCGGGCACTGCGGCGGCGCCCGAGCAAATCGACCCGGCGACTGGCCAGCCCATTGCTCCTGCCACACCGACCAATAATCGCGAACAAGCGACTCGTAATTACGAGTTGGATCGCACCGTTAGTTATACAAAACACCAGCAGGGCACACTCAAACGCTTAACCGTGGCCGTGGTTGTGGACGATAAAATAGTCAAAAACGCGGAAGGCGTTGAAACCGCGGTACCATGGACAGAAGCTGAATTGGAACGCTTGTCTATACTGGTACGTGACGCTGTGGGTTTTAGCGCGGTACGCGGCGACAGTGTGAACGTGTTGAACTCACCTTTTGCCAATCGTGCACTTGATCCTAATGCCGGAATGGAAGCCTTGCCCTGGTGGCAAGAGTGGATCATCCCCAACATCAAATACATTGCCAGCGTACTGGTGATTTTGTTGATTGTGTTTGGATTACTGCGCCCCATGTTTAGAAGCCTTGCCAAACAAGGCGGGGCGATTGCCGAGGAAGAAGAGGCGCGCCAGTTGGCAGCACTTGAAGCGGCCGGTGCCGCAGGCCTGGATGGCATGTCTGATGAAACCGTAACCCTGACCGGCGGCCATGCGCTGATGTTGCCCGGGCCAGAGCAGGGTTACGAAGAACAACTTAATGCAATTAAAGGCTTGATTGCCGACGACCCGGGCCGCGTTGCCCAGGTGGTTAAAAAGTGGATAAATCGCGATGACTGATGCAAATGATAAAGCGGTCGCTACAAAACCCGCGCTGAAGATGCGCTATGTCGATCAGGCAGCGATTCTGTTGATGTCGCTGGGCGAGGCAGACGCTGCTGAAATTCTCAAGCACATGGGGCCGAAAGAAGTACAGCGCATCGGTGGCGCCATGACGCAGCTGCAAAATGTGCAGCAGTCCGAAGTGCAGTTGGTACTGGCGAATTTCCTCGATGAAGTGCGCACCCTCACGGGCCTTGGTGTCGGTGCCGATAATTACATTCGCAAAATGTTGGTTACCGCGTTGGGTGAAGATAAAGCCAACAGCCTGATTGACCGTATTTTGATTGGCGGCAATACCACCGGCCTGGATACATTGAAGTGGATGGATGCGCGCTCCGTGTCCGATATGATCCGCAACGAACACCCCCAAATTCAGGCGATCGTTATTGCCTACCTGGAAGCGGATCAGTCCGCCGAAATTCTGACGTATTTCCCCGAAAAAGTGCGCCTCGACATTATGATGCGCGTCGCCTCGCTCGATACAGTGCAACCGAGTGCGCTGCAAGAACTGAACGATATTCTGGAAAAACAATTCTCCGGCAATGCGGCATCGCAAACCAAAGCCATGGGCGGTTACAAAGTGGCGGCGGAGATTATGAACAACCTGGACGGTTCTATCGAAGCCGAATTGATGGAAGGCATCAAAGAAATCGACGAAGACATGGGCAACCAGATTCAGGACCTTATGTTTGTCTTCGACAACCTCAAAGATGTGGACGATCGCGGTATTCAGGCGCTGTTGCGCGAAGTGTCGTCCGATGTATTGGTGGTAGCGCTCAAGGGCGCCGACGACGAACTCAAGGAAAAGATTTTCAAGAATATGTCCAAGCGCGCCGCCGAATTGCTGCGCGACGATCTGGAAACCAAGCCGCCCATGCGCTTGGCCGATGTGGAAGCAGCGCAGAAAGAAATCCTTATCACGGCGCGCCGTATGGCCGATGCAGGCGAAATTATGCTGGGCGGCGGTGGCGACCAAATGGTGTAATGGGGCGCCCGTTTTCCCTTGTTATGTTGTTATCGCCTTTTTTGAGTTACTGAGAGCCATTCATGTCGGACACCAGCTTACCCAATCGCATTGCCGCTGAGGATGCAGATAATGTCACCGCCTGGGTGTTTCCACCGGTGTCGGACAATGGGCGAGTATTGTCGTCGGCAGAGAAGGAAGCGCGTGAACGCCGTGAGCGCTTGTTGCGCCGTGAACGTGAAACTATCGAGACCCTGGAAATTCCCGAGGAATCGCCCCCGCAAGTAGGCATGACCGCCGAAGAAATGCAGGCGATTTTTGACAGCGCCGAAAAAGACGGTTTTGCCCAAGGCCATAAAGACGGTTTTGCCAAAGGCAGCACTGAAGGTTTTGAGGCCGGGCGTCAGCAGGGTTTGATGGAAATGCGCGCCCAGCTAGTGGCGGAACAGCAGCGCTTCCAAAAACTGGCAAATGCACTGGTGGAGCCTCTTGCCGCGCAGGATGAGGATATAGAACATCTACTGCTGGATGTGATTTGCACCCTGACCCAAAGCGTGGTGCAGCGCGAACTGCTCACCGATTCCTCCCACATCCTCGCGCTGGTGAAAAGTGCGATTGATGCCTTGCCTATTGGCAGTAAAAATATTCGTGTCTGCCTGAACCCCGATGATTTGGCCGCAGTAGAAACCTATGCGGCGGAACAGCAGTTGTCCTGGCAGTTTTTTGGCGACAGTGAATTGTTGCCCGGCGGTTGCCGCATAGAAACGCCCGAAAGCCGGGTGGATTTTTCAGTCTCCACGCGTTTGCAAACGGTATTGGAACAGTTCCTGACCAAGCAGCTGGCTTCGGGTGATGATGCCGATGAGCCGGATTACGCTCTGCCCGATGTGGCACCGCTCACACCAGAACCCGGCAACGAGGCCTGATCTATGGCTGATCATCGAGTCATGGCTGAACGTCGATCCATCAGTTCACGCTTGCGCAGTTATGCGCCGCGCGCGGTGACGCCAGTAGAGCCTCAAGCAGAGGGCCGCATTACCCGTTCCGTGGGCCTGACACTGGAAGCCGTAGGGTTGAATGTGTCGGTGGGGCGACAGTGTGAAATTATCAATAACGACAATCGCCGCATCGAAGCCGAAGTCGTGGGCTTTTCTGGCGATAAGGTGTTCTTGATGCCCATTAAACGCGTGGAAGGCTTGCAGCCCGGTGCGCGCGTTGTGCCTGTCGCTACCCAAATGGGGATGCGCATTGGCCCGCAATTGTTGGGGCGGGTTGTCAACGGTATCGGGCAGCCGCTGGATGGCAAAGGCCCCTTGATTGGCGACGAATTCCTCGACTTTACACCCAGTGAAATCAACCCCTTGCAGCGTCATCCCATCAGCGAACCGCTGGATGTGGGGGTGCGTGCCATTAATGCCTTAATCACCGTGGGGCGCGGCCAACGTTTGGGGCTGATGGCTGGCTCAGGCGTGGGTAAAAGTGTGCTCATGGGCATGATGACCCGTTTCACCACGGCTGATGTGGTGGTGGTGGGCTTGGTGGGGGAGCGTGGCCGTGAGGTAAAAGAATTTATCGATCACATTTTGGGGGAAGAAGGGTTGCGTCGTGCAGTGGTGGTGGCATCGCCCGCAGATGATGCGCCCCTCATGCGGTTGCGCGCCTCGCAACTATCCAGCCGTATTGCCGAGTACTACCGCGATCAGGGCTTGAACGTGCTGTTGCTCATGGATTCGCTCACCCGCTTTGCCCAGGCCCAGCGTGAAATCGCCCTGGCGATTGGTGAACCTCCGGCGACCAAGGGGTATCCGCCCTCGGTGTTTGCCAAAATTCCCCAACTGGTGGAGCGCGCCGGTAATGCCGCCGAAGGCGGTGGTTCTATTACCGCGTTTTACACCGTATTGACTGAGGGCGATGACCTGCAAGACCCCATCGCTGACTCGGCGCGCGCTATTTTGGACGGCCACGTGGTGCTGTCGCGGCGTTTGGCGGAAGAGGGTGTTTATCCGGCGATTGATGTGGAGGGCTCTATTAGTCGTGCCATGCAAAATATTGTCGATGATGAACATTTGAAAATGATGCAGCGCTTCAAGCAATTGCTGGCTCGCTACCAACAAAACCGCGATTTGATTTCAATCGGTGCCTATACGCCCGGCACTGATCCGGATACGGATATGGCCATCGAACGCTTTCCACACCTGCGGGCGTTTATCCAGCAGGGAATTCGTCAGGGGGTGCATATGCCAGAGTCTATTGCCAACCTCAAGGCGCTGCTCAAGCCGCCTGCCAACTCCAAGGGCTCAAGCCCCTTGGCCGCCCAGCATCGCGCTAAATAGTGCGCTTGCAACCGCTAGAATCAAAACGACAATTTTATGGCTGAATCGCGCGCAAAACGTATGCAGGTGGTGTTATCCCTTGCCAAAAAGCAGGAGGATGAGGCTGCCAACAAGCTCAGCCAATACCGCGACCAACTGGCACAGGAACAGCGCCAGCTAGTTGACCTGCGCGATTACGCCTCCCAATACCTGAATGCCCAAGGCGCTTTGCGTCAGGGAGTGCTGCCCCATGAATTAATCAATTACAGCAGTTTCATCCATCGCCTCAATGAAGCCTGTAAAGACCAGGAAGCCAAGTTGGCGCGTATGGTCAAGCTTATGGAATCCCTGCAGCAACAGTGGCAAGTGAAGTATCAAAAGCGTAAGTCGATAGAGGACCTGATTGCCAGACTACAACAGGAGGATGAGCTACTCGCCGACAAGCGCTTGCAAAAGGAACTGGACGAGCTGAGCGCGCAACAGTTGTTACGCCAGCAGGACATCACCTGACCAGCAGCACATGACTTAAATAGGGTATAGGTAACCCAAGAATAAGCTTATAAAGTAATAAACGCTAAATTGGTCTTGGTGCACGGTTTTTATGGTCTATCCTTAGCTGGCAGGCTGCAGTTGCTCAAGTTTTTTCTGTCGCAGCCGCCATTGAAAGGTCCAGACGTTTTTTGAAGAGGTAAGACATGGCGATCACGTCAACAGTATCCCCTGACGGCAATCAAGTCACTATTTACATACAAGGTCGCTTCGACTTCAGTTCCCACCAGGAATTTCGCAGTGCCTACGAAAAGCTTGCACAAACTCCCACCCACTATCGCGTTGACCTCCAGGGTACATCCTATTTGGATAGCTCTGCCTTGGGTATGCTGTTGCTGCTGCGCGACTACGCGGGCGGTGAACAATCCAGCATTCAAATTGTGAATTGTGCGCCGGATGTGAAAAAGATTTTATTAATCTCCAATTTTGAACAATTGTTCGATATCCAGTAAAAGCGCTTCCCCCCGCGTTAATGTGCCGCTCACGTGAAGTATGGATGCGATTTTATGAATGACGTACGCCGTTTAAAAATTCTGGTCGCTGATGATACGGATACGGATCGTTTAATTCTCGAAAGTATTGTGCGCAAGGAAGGGCATAGTGTGGTGTCCGCACGTAATGGTATTGAAGCCGTTGCCGTCTATGCCGCCGAAAAGCCCGATATCGTTTTGTTGGATGCCCTGATGCCGGAGTTGGATGGCTTTGGTGCGGCGCGACAAATCAAAGAATTGGCGGGCGATGAATTAGTCCCGATTATTTTCCTGACCTCCCTGTCCGATACCGAATCGCTTGTGCAATGCCTGGATGCCGGCGGCGATGACTTTCTCTCCAAGCCTTACAACCGGGTGATACTGCAAGCCAAGATTAAATCCTTCAACCGCATGCGCGAAATGCACAGCACCATGCTCACCCAGCGCGATCAAATCGTGCAGTACAACAATCGCCTGCTGCAAGAGCAAATGGTCGCCAAGCATGTGTTTGATAATGTCGCCCACAGCGGTTGTTTAAATGCAGGCAATGTTCGCTATTTTTTGTCCTCACTCGCGGTTTTTAATGGCGATGTATTGGTTGCCGCCATGCGCCCGTCAGGCAGCATGATGGTATTGCTGGGCGATTTTACCGGCCACGGATTACCCGCTGCCATTGGTGCTATGCCACTGGCCTCTACCTTTTACGGCATGGTGCCAAAAGGGTTTTCCATGACGGATATTTTGCGCGAGATCAACGCGAAGCTGAAAAATATCCTGCCAGTGGGCATTTTCTGCTGCGCGACCATCATGGATATCAACTTCCGTAAAAAGCGCCTGAAAATCTGGAACGGCGGCCTGCCGGATTGTTTTATCTACCACCATAAGGATCGTCGGATCAGCGCGGTGAAATCCACGCATTTGCCCTTGGGGGTGTTGTCCAACCGCGCCTTTAAAGACAACTGCGAATACTTTGAGTTGGAGAAAGAGGATCGCATTTTTGCCTGGTCTGACGGTATTCACGAAGCGCGCAACAGCGCCGGGGATATGTTTGGGGAAGAGCGCTTGAGTGCGGTGTTCGACAATAATCGCCAGCCGGAAAATTTATTTAACGAGATCATTGAGAGCGTTCAACAGTTTGTCGGTAGCAATGAGAAGGATGACGACCTGTCGCTGTTGGAAATCCGCATGGATGAACCGGCGCGGGTAAACAGCTTTGCCCAGGAGGCGAGTGACCGCTTTGGAAGTTCGGAAATTGAATGGGCGCTGGGGTTTGAAGTAAAACCCACCAGCTTTAAAGTGTTTGACCCCTTGCCCATGTTACTGAATGTATTGATGGAAGTGCCCAGCCTGCGCGCGTTTAGCAGTACGCTCTACACCATTCTGGCCGAGCTTTATACCAATGCACTGGATCACGGGGTGCTGGGGCTGGATTCCAAACTCAAAACCACCGCAGAAGGTTTTGCCGATTATTACCGGCTGCGCGAAGAGCGTCTGAATGCGGTCACTGAAGGCTTCGTGCGTATTCATATCACTCACAAAACCAATGCCGATGGCGGATTGTTAAAGGTGCGTATAGAAGACAGCGGTGAAGGATTCGATTACAGCGAGCGCGATGTAAATACCTTATCAACATTTGGTTACAGTGGCCGTGGCATCGCACTTGTGGAGAAACTTTGTGGTAGGGTAACTTACCTTGGCTGCGGCAATGTTGTCGAAGTCGATTTCTCCTGGGTCAGTGATGATTAATCTATAGAGCGAAGGGCCGAACATGGAACATCTGGATTACGATACTCTCGATACCCTTCGACAAGTGATGGAAGATGATTTTGGTCTCCTGATCGATACCTTTATCCAGGATTCCAATGACCGCATTCTGGCCTTGCGTGATGTTATTTCCGGCACTGACCCGGACCCCATCCGCCGCGCGGCACACAGTTTTAAAGGCAGTAGCAGTAATGTCGGCGCGATTCGTTTGATGGCGTTGTGTTCCAGCCTCGAAAAGAAAGCGGTATCCAATAAGCTTGAGCAGCTTGAGCAAGACCTGGAAGCCATCGAGCAAGAATTTGCACAAGTGCAGGAATTATTGCGCGCCCTCGATTAGCCACACATTGGCACCCACCTTGCAATTCCCCTCCTGAACCGAACTATTTAGTTGATCATGCGGCAAGCCCTTGCCGTGATCGGATCAGGAGTAATCGATGAATAATGGCAGCCTCTTGGACAATTTACTGGCTACATCCAGCGCCAGTACAGTCAATAAAAAAACAACCCGGACGCAAAAGCCGGGATCAGCAACAGACGGCTTCCAAAGTACCCTGGATCAAGTGCGGCCAAAAGTTGCCGCCCGCACGACAGACACGCGAGCCAATGCCGCGGATACACGCGCACGCGCCGCACAATCCAGAGCGGATGCCCAGTCTCGAGCAGATGGACAGTCTCGAGCAGATAATGCTGCCGTTAAACGCGATGCTTCCGCGCAGGCATCCAACAAAACCGCCAATCGACCCGAGCGCCCTGACAATAGCGGGGTGGAATCCAGCAAGCCCCAAACTCCCGGAAGCAAACAGAAAACCCAGACAGATGCTGCATCGACGGATGATCAAACCGCTACCGAACAAGCTGCTGTGGGGCTAGTGCAACCCCAGGACGTACAAGACGCAGCACCGAACGCATTACTGTCTGGTGTATTGGCCGGCTTGGCGGGTATGAGTGACGCTGTGGGCGAGGGTGAAGGAGAGGCGAGTACGGAGGAGGAGTTGCTGGATGTGAGCTTATTGCCAAGCAATCCAATCCCCGAGGATGTCTTGGCGTCAATACTCAACCCGGCCGCCCAAACAGATGTCATCCTGCCGCCGGCATTGGCTAGCCAAATCGCTGGTGTTATGGGCAGCGCTTCTGGCGCGACTCCTTTGGCTGCCGCTGCGGGCAATGGAATCACAAGCGGATTGCTGAACCCGGATGGTACTGAGGCAATAGCGCTTGAGATAACGCCAGAGACAGACGGCGAACCCTTATTGGCAGACGGGGAGGCCTCCGATAATCCCGATTTGCTGCTGCTCAATAGCAAATCCATCATGAACAAACTGGCTGAGGCCAATGCCGGTTCGCTGGACAAGGGGGCACCGATCAGTGATTTACCCAAAGCATTGACCACTGCCGCACCTGCGGTGGAGTCGCTGAGCCGTTTGACTGAAGCGCAATCGCCCGCTGCCCGTGCCTTTGTTGTGCAGACAGGCGTGCCGGTCGCCCTTGGGCAACCACAATGGGGTCAGGCGGTTGGTGAACGTGTCTTATGGTTGGCGGCGCAAAATGTGAGTGCCGCCGAGATTCGTCTCGACCCGCCCGAACTGGGGCCGATGCAAGTGCGGGTAAGTGTCCATCAGGATCAGGTAAGTGTCAGCTTTGCCAGCCCACATCCCGCTGTGCGCGATGTACTGGATCAGCAATTAAACCGCCTGCGTGAGATGTTTGCGGAGCAGGGGTTGAATCTGGGCGATGTCGATGTCTCGGATAAATCCTTCGCCCAGCAAGACCAGGAGCGCGGTGAGTCAAATAAAAATCCAACCCCTTTGTTGGATGATGAAGACCTCGCACCCTTAACCAGTCCGATTGTTGTTTCCAATCGCCTGGTTGATCATTACGCGTAACCTGGTTGATCCTCGCGCGCAAGTTGAGTGTATTTTCATCTACCATCATCCCAATGCCGCGCCCGCTGATCAGGGCGCGAGCTACCACATTGTTTTCGCTCGCTTTTGTGGCTAATTTCAGCCGCTAAACTTCGCAAAGCCCACTTCCACTGCTAAGCTTCCTAGGGCGATACTGGCATAAGTATTGCTCGACCCCTTTTAAGTCCGCGATTAGCCCAAGAAAGTGACGGAGTTTTGACATGGCTCAGGCCCCCAAAAAAGCAAACGATGCCGGTGGCGACGCCGATGCTGGTAAGAAAAAGAAAAAACTGCTGTTGTTGATCGGCTTGGCTGTAGCGCTGGTTGCTGTCTCTGTGGGAGGAACCGTTGTTGCTCTGAAAGTCTTGGCACCACCAGCGGCTGAAACAAATGCCGAGCATGCTGCGCCAGCGCCCACCTTGGCACAGGCGATCTATTTTGAAATGACCCCCAATTTCACCATCAACTTTACCGTTAACGGGCGTCAGCGCTATTTGCAGGCCGCCATCACCCTCATGTATCGCGATCCGGCGTTGGAAAGTTTGCTGAGCTTGCATATGCCCGCCATACGCAATGGGTTGGTAATGTTGTTTAGCGGCAAGAGTTTTGATGAGCTGCAAACACCTGAAGGCAAAGAGAAACTCAAAGCTGAGGCCTTGGTCGTGATCCAAACCCTGTTAAAGAAAGAACAAGACGCCCTGGTTGCCAGCGGGGAAACCAAAGGTGTATCGCTTGCCAATGTTGAGCAGGTTTTGTTCACCAATTTTGTAATGCAATAAGGAATCCGCCGTGCAAGATTTACTCTCGCAAGACGAAATCGATGCGCTCCTCCATGGCGTCGACGACGGCGATATAGATACCGACTCGGACGCAGAACCGGGTACGGTCAAATCCTATGACCTCACCAGTCAGGATCGTATTGTGCGTGGGCGTATGCCCACGCTGGAAATGATTAACGAGCGTTTTGCCCGTTACACTCGCATCAGTATGTTCAACCTTTTACGGCGCACGGCAGATGTATCCGTCGGCGGTGTGCAAATTCAAAAGTTTGGCGAATACGTTCACACACTCTACGTGCCCACCAGTTTGAATATGGTGAAGTTTCGCCCTCTGCGCGGTACGGCGTTAATTATTCTTGATGCGCGTCTGGTTTTTAAACTGGTCGATAATTTTTTTGGTGGCGATGGTCGCCATGCAAAAATTGAAGGGCGTGAATTTACTCCCACAGAACTGCGCGTTGTGCAAATGGTATTAAACCAGGCATTTACCGATTTAACCGAAGCCTGGAAAGCGGTATTTCCCATTCACTTTGAATACGTACATTCGGAAGTAAACCCCTCGCTCGCCAATATTGTCAGCCCCAGCGAAGTGGTGGTGGTGAGTACATTTCATATCGAGTTGGATGGCGGTGGGGGTGAAATGCACATCACCGTGCCTTACTCCATGATTGAACCCATCCGCGAAGTATTGGATGCCGGTTTACAAAGCGACAGTGATGAGCACGATGAGCGCTGGGAAAAAGCCCTGCGTGAAGATGTGCTCTCTGCCAAAGTAGATTTGGAGTGCGACATAGTGCGTCGCGATATTACGCTGCGCGATATAGTCGATTTAAAAGAAGGCGATATTATTCCGGTGGATTTTCCGGACTATCACGTACTCACGGCAAACGGCGTACCTATGTTCAGGACGCAGTTGGGACAATCAAACGGTTTTCTCTCATTAAAAATTCGTGAATTTATTGATCGCAGCAGTGCTTACAACATAACAGGCACCAAAGCTGAACAGATCGCAAGTATGAAAGGCGAAGGCCAAGCGACAACCAAGGGTGAAAAAAATGGCAAGTGATGATATCGATCAGGATTCAATGGCGGACGATTGGGCCGCTGCTATGGCTGAGCAGGCCGAAGTCGATGAGGCAGCAGCCAGCCCTGTGACCTTTGATGAGTTAAAAGATGAAGTGCTAAGGCAGCCCGCCGGTAGCCCCGACCTGGATGTTATTCTGGATATTCCCGTATCCATTTCCATGGAAGTAGGGCGTACCTCTATTACCATCCGCAATTTATTGCAGCTCAACCAAGGCTCGGTGATTGAGTTGGATCGCCTTGCCGGCGAACCGCTGGATGTGCTGGTCAATGGCACTCTGATCGCACACGGAGAAGTCGTTGTGGTCAATGAAAAATTCGGTATTCGTATGACCGATGTGATTAGCCCTGCAGAGCGCATTAAAAAATTGCGTTAGGAAATACCATGAGCCCCGCATTGTTTATGATGTTAAAACGGTTGTTTTGTGCGGGGCTATGTTGCATAGCGCTGTACTCTTACGCTGATCCCGCAAGCGATACGCCAGTCGCTGCAACTGAATCCCAACCGCAATCGGCAGCGCCGACATCCGCACAAGCAAACGCAACATCCACTACCGCAACACCTATTACAGCAACACCGGTTGCAACAAGCCCAGCCGCGATTAACGCTACTCCCATTGGCGGCGGTCGCCACTTGGTGAGCGTAACTCTGGCACTGTTTGGCATTATCGCGCTGATTGTGGCGATTTCCTGGTTTGTAAAACGGTTTGGTCAGGGTGGATTTACCCAGAATCAGCACATCAAAATTATATCGGCCATGCCGCTGGGCACGCGCGAACGCATCTTATTGGTGGATGCCGGTGGCCAACAGTTATTATTGGGAATTACCGCCACCACCATTAATACCTTGCATGTCTTTAATGAGCCGGTTGTGCTGGCGGAAAAAGATGATCGTGCATCTGATTTCAGTCGCAAGTTAATGACCATCCTGCAACAAAAATCACCGGGCGCAAATGGCGAACAAAATAACAACAACGATTCGGCAGCAAGGTAAGCAGTATGAATGCGCAATCGCACAATTTGGTAAAAGGCCTGTGGCACTGGAGTGTCGCGTTGGTGTTTTTGGTGTTCTCTGGTTTGGCGCTGGCGCAAACCAATACGCCCAATGTTGTTGATCCTACAGCGGGAAGTTTACCGCTAACACAGGTGTCGCCTACCAATGTTGGCAGCTTGCCCGCCATTCCCGGGTTGCCTGCACTGACAGTAAAGACCAATGCCGATGGTACCCAGGAATACACCGTAACCTTGCAAATCCTTGCCATCATGACGGCGCTGACGTTCTTGCCAGCCCTGTTAATGATGATGACCTCATTCACGCGCATTATTATCGTGTTTTCTATTTTGCGTCAGGCATTGGGGTTGCAGCAGTCGCCCTCCAATCAGATATTAATTGGCCTCGCACTGTTTCTAACCTTATTTATTATGCAGCCGGTATTAAACAAGGTGAATCAGGATGCACTCCAGCCCTATATCAACCAACAAATTGGCGCACAGGAGGCGTTGGCAAAAACGGCTGCGCCATTTCATGCCTTTATGATTGCGCAGACCCGAGAGTCCGATATTTCATTGTTTATGGGCATTGCCAAGCATCCCCCATTGCCACACCGGAAGAGACACCTTTCAGTATTTTGGTGCCCGCTTTTATTATCAGTGAACTAAAAACCGCTTTCCAAATTGGTTTTATTATTTTCATTCCCTTCTTGGTGATCGATATTGTGGTAGCGAGTGTGCTGATGGCTATGGGTATGATGATGTTATCGCCCTTGATTATTTCCCTGCCGTTTAAAATTATGCTGTTTGTTCTGGTGGATGGTTGGGCGATGATTGTGGGAACGCTCGCCGCCAGTTACGGAATATGACGGAGGAATTATGTTAACGCCCGAAGTCGTGATGGATTTATTTGCCGAAGCCTTTTACCTCACTATTTTGATGTTGCTCGTGATTATTGGCCCGGGCCTGATTGTGGGGTTGATTGTGAGTATGTTTCAAGCCGCCACTCAAATTAACGAACAAACCTTGAGTTTTTTGCCGCGGTTGATAGTGACCATTATCAGTTTGATGATTGCCGGGCCCTGGTTGTTAACCAAGTTTATGGATTTGTTTAACCGCCTGTTTTCCAGTGTGCCCAGCCTTATTGGTTAGGGCATAAATACCCTCAGCGACAATTCACCCTATGCAAGAACTGGTTATCAGCGAAGAGCAACTCATGCAATTTATCGGTCAGTATATCTGGCCGTTAATGCGTATTAGTGCATTCTATTTTGCGGTGCCGGTGATTGGGGCGCGTACCGTACCGGCGCGCGTGCGTATTATTTTATCGCTCTTTACCGTCATTATTCTTGTGCCCGTATTACCACCAGCGCCCGTAGTGTCTTTTTTATCGGCACAGGGTTTTATGATGGTGATTCAAGAGGTGTTAATTGGTCTCGTCCTGGGTTTTTGTATGCAGGTGGTGATGCATGTTTTTGTGCTGGCGGGGCAATTCATCGCCATGAAAATGGGTTTGGGCTTTGCTGCCATGAATGACCCTTCCAGCGGTGTGAGTGTGACTATTTTGTCGCAGTTTTATTTGTTGCTGTCCACCTTACTGTTTCTCAGTGTTAATGGGCATTTGGTGGTCTTGCAATTAATGATTGATAGTTACAACACCTTTCCCATTGGTGGCGCTGGGATGAATGACGCGCATTTTTCCACCATAGTAGGAATGGGTTCCTGGTTATTCAGTGCAGCCTTATTAATTACGCTGCCACTGTTTACCTCATTATTAATTGTGAATATGTCTTTTGGTGTGATGAGCCGTTCGGCACCACAAATGAACGTCTTTACCGTGGGCTTTCCCATCACCCTGATTCTGGGGTTTATTTTAATGTGGTTTACCTTTGCCAACTTCCTGCCGGTGTATTTCGACATTATGGAAGAGGGTATTGGTGTGCTGCGCACTTTGGCACTAACTCCTTAGGGGCTGCCCCTTAGGATTTTATAGGAGCAACCTATGGCCGAAGATGACGACAGCAGCCAGGAAAAAACGGAAGAGGCCAGTGCCCGAAAACTCGAAAAGGCGCGCGAAGAAGGGCAGGTTCCCCGATCACGCGACCTGACCACCACAGCGGTCTTAATGATTGCAGCCATTGGGTTGTATGTTTTTGCTGAGTTTATGGCGAATAAAATCATCGGTATAAGCCGTGAAAACTTTACCCTGACACGCGCGGCCATTTACGACCCCAACGCAATGATCGCACATTTGGCCAGCGCCATTTACGATGGCCTGTTTAGTATTGCCCCACTAATGGCGCTCTTGCTGATAGCCTCTATTGTTGGCCCTATTGCGCTGGGCGGCTGGAATTACAGTGCCAAAGCCATGGAGCCAAAACTCAGCCGTATGGACCCTCTCGCCGGTATTAAACGCATGTTTTCGGTGAAATCCTTGATCGAATTATTGAAAGCGCTGGCCAAGGTATTGGTGATTTTGGGGGCGACTATTTTTGTGCTGAAATTTTTTGCGCAGGATATGTTTCGCCTGGTTGATGAAAGCACCAATATTGCGATTATCCACTCATTGGAAATATCCATTCTTGCGACCATTGCGCTGTGCGCAACAACCATTGCTATTGCGGCGATCGATGTGCCGATCCAAATCTACGAATACAATAAAAAATTAAAAATGTCGCGGCAGGATCAAAAAGATGAATCCAAAGATACTGATGGCAAGCCGGAAGTCAAAGGCCGTATTCGTCAATTGCAACGGGAAATGGCGCAGCGCCGCATGATGTCCAATGTGCCGCAAGCAGACGTGATTATCACCAACCCGGAACACTTTTCTGTCGCGTTGCGATACGACCCTGAAACCATGGAAACGCCGCTAATGATCGCCAAAGGTGGCGATCACACGGCATTAAAAATTCGCGAAATTGCCAAGGCGCACAATATCGAAATCATTCAATCTCCCGTATTGGCGCGGGCGATTTTTTATACCACCGATGTGGATCAGGAAATTCCCTCTGGCCTTTATCTTGCCGTTGCACAAGTATTGGCCTATGTGTTCCAGCTGCGCAATTACCGCAAAGGTAAGGGCGACAGGCCGATTTACCCACGCAACATCAATGTTCCGCGCGATCTGCGTTACAACGCATCGGGCAAGGTGGATTAAGGTCGATAATTTTTTTGCGATTCAGGTGAATCGGTACACTTCTTGCGATAGGCACTCATAAATGATTCCACTGTCAAGAATCCGTGCTTATGGCTCTACCAACGTTCAATCAATTCAATAACTTTAACGGCAGGGCCGCGCTTGGTTCATTGCGTGGCATGGGGCGTGGCAATTTGGGGATTCCCTTTTTGCTGATGATGTTGTTGGCAATGATTATCCTGCCAATCCCGCCCTTGTTATTGGATATGTTTTTTACCTTCAATATTGCCTTGGCACTGGTTGTGTTATTGGTATCCATCTATTCAATGCGCCCGCTGGATTTTGCGGCTTTCCCGGCAATTCTATTGATTGCAACCTTGTTGCGCCTTGGTCTGAACGTCGCGTCTACCCGCGTGGTATTGCTGGAAGGGCATGAGGGTGGTGACGCGGCGGGCAAGGTCATCGAAGCCTTTGGTGCTGTGGTAATTGGCGGAAATTTGGCGGTCGGGATAGTGGTGTTCATTATTTTGATGATCATCAACTTCGTAGTAGTGACCAAGGGTGCGGGTCGTATTTCAGAGGTGAGTGCGCGTTTTACCCTGGACGCCATGCCCGGTAAACAAATGGCGATTGATGCGGATTTGAATGCAGGCTTGATTGATCAGGATCAGGCGCGCACACGTCGTCAGGAAGTGGCCTCCGAAGCGGATTTTTATGGCGCGATGGACGGTGCGAGTAAGTTTGTACGCGGCGACGCCGTTGCCGGCATCATGATTATGTTTATCAATATTGTTGGTGGTCTTGCTATTGGCATGGCACAGCACGGTTTGCCCTTTGGTGAAGCCTTTGAGAAATACACCATCCTTACCATTGGCGATGGATTGGTTGCACAAATCCCCGGCTTATTGCTGTCTGTGGCATCCGCCATTTTGGTAACTCGTGTCAATAGCTCGCAGGAAATGGGCGCACAGGTTGTCAGTCAAATGTTTGCATCGCCCAAGGCGCTGGCGGTGTCTGGCATCATGCTGATTGTGATGGGTTCTATTCCCGGTATGCCCCATGTTGCATTCTTGGGCTTGGGTATTATTTGTGCGGCACTGGCCTATTACATTCATTGGCGCAAGCAGCAGCCAGCCGTGGTTGAAGACAATTCCTTTATCCCCGCAGGCACCCGTGTAGCGAGTGATATGCCGGCAGCTGGCGTGGCAGCGGGCAGTGCAAACCTTGCACCACAGCGCAGTGCGCCTGCGTTGCCTCCCGGTACACCGGAATCGCCGGAACTAGGTTGGGATGATGTGCAGCCTGTCGATGTCATCGGCCTGGAAGTTGGCTATCGCCTGATTCCAATGGTGGATAAAAATCAGGGCGGGGAACTGCTGGGGCGGATTAAAGGTGTCCGTAAGAAACTCTCGCAGGAGATGGGCTTCCTGATTCCCTCAGTACATATTCGTGACAACCTCGACCTGAATCCCACGGGTTATCGCATTAGCCTGATGGGCGTGTCCATGGCAGAAGCTGATGTTTACCCGGATCGCGAGTTGGCGATTAATCCCGGGCAAGTCTTTGGTTCGCTGGATGGTTTAAAAACCAAAGATCCCGCCTTTGGTTTGGATGCGGTCTGGATTAGCCCCAATCAGCGCGAACAGGCACAAACCCTGGGCTATACCGTGGTTGACCCAAGTACTGTTGTGGCGACCCATCTCAACCAGATTCTGCAACAGCACACCTTTGAATTGCTCGGCCATGAGGATGTGCAGAAATTGCTGGACATGCTGGCCAAATCATCACCCAAGTTGGTGGAAGAGTTGGTGCCCAATACCCTGAGCATCAACGTGCTGTTGAAAGTATTGCAAAACCTGCTGCGCGAGCGGGTGCCCATTCGCGATATCCGCTCCATCGCCGAAGCCTTGGCGGGCAGCGGTATAAAGAGTCAAGATCCCGCCGCTTTAACCGCGATGGCCAGGGTCTCGCTCTGCCGCCAAATCGTACAAAACATCATTGGCAACGAGCGAAACCTGCCTGTCATCACGCTTGAACCCAGCTTGGAACAGTTATTGCTAAATACCGTTCAGCAGGCACAAAAAGCTGGCGCTGATGACAGTGCGTTCATTGAGCCAGGGTTAGCAGACCGGTTGCAGCAATCATTAATCAGTGTTGCGCAAAAGCAGGAAATGGCGGGTCGCCCCTTGGTTCTATTGGTTGCTGCACCTTTGCGCCCCATGTTGTCCCGTTTTGTTCGTCACAGCGTTCCGGATATGCGTGTATTGGCTTATACCGAAGTGCCTGACAACAAACAAATCAGCATTGAGGCCAGTGTTGGTGCTGATAAAAACAGCTGATGTGCTAATTAATTTCAATCGTTAATCAGGTGGCCCACCCAGGGCGGGAGTTGAATATGCAAGTCAAACGTTTCGTAGCTGCTGATATGCGCCGTGCGTTGGAATTGGTTCGCCAGGAGTTGGGGCCAGATGCAATTATTCTCTCAAGCAATCGCATCCCTGAAGGGGTTGAGTTGCTGACGACTATGGGGTCGGACTACGAATTAAAACAACTGCAAAATCGCCCCTTTGCGGACGCGACCTTTGCCCCCAGTGAACCGCTGTTGAGTGATGGCGATATCTCTCCGCGTATCCTGGAGCGTCAACCAACACGCAAGGTTGCCCCGGTGATTACCCAGATTCCCGATCACCCCAACGTAGGCAAAACCGGCGTACAGTTGGCGGATGATATAGAGCGTGCGCGTTTGCGGATGATGGCAGCGCACAAGGCAGAGGAGTCGGCCAAAGAGTTTATGGTTGGTAAGAATACGGTGGTGAATGCCGGTATTCCGCGCCATACGCCCGTGCAGGCGAGCAGACCGAAAAAGGGGATGAGTGCAGCAGAACGTTATCCACTGGTGGATCCGGCTCCTATCAGCAAAGAGCCGAAACTGACACCGGAAGCGGCATCCTTCCGCGAAGCGCTGCTCAGCAATACCCGCAGCGCGCAGGATGCCAAAATTGAAGCCTTGTTGACCAAGGAAAAGCCCGCTCCGGCACTGGTTGTACCGGTTGTAGATGGCCTGGATCAACATGCGCAATTGAGTGAGTTGCAGGCAGAAATCGCCGATATGCGCCTGTTGCTGGAGCAGCAATTGGATCGTCTTACCGGCCAACAAACCATCGCCAACGACTCGCCCATTCTCGCCAGCATCGCTCGTCGTCTGGAACGCCTGAGCTTGCCCAAAGACGTTGTTGCCAAAGTGATTAACGCCTGTACTAAAACCAAAACACTGAGCGAAGCCTGGCCCGATGCGCTGGCAAATCTTGCGCATCAGCTGCCGATCAATGGCCGCGATATTGTGGATCAAGGCGGTATTTTTGCTTTTGTCGGCCCAACCGGTTCGGGCAAAACCACCACCATTGGCAAACTGGCGGCGCGCTATGTATTGCAGCACGGCGCCGATAAGGTAGCGATTATCACCACCGATACCTACCGTATTGCCGCCCATGACCAACTGCGCTCACTGGCGCGGATTCTGCGCGTACCTGTGCGAGTTGTTGATGAAGCCAATCCGCTGGATACGGTTTTGCGCAGCCTACGTCACTGCTCACTGGTACTCATTGATACCGCGGGCTTCCGTCATGGTGATCCACATTTGAAAGCACAGCTTAATGCTTTGGCTGCTCAACCGCAGGTAAAAACCTATCTGGTGATGTCATCCAACAGCCAGGCACAAATGTTAAAAGCCTCGGTCCATGCTTACGGCGCTGCGCGCTTGCAAGGGTGCATCCTCACCAAGCTCGATGAAACAGCCAGTATCGGCGAAGCCTTGGGCGTGGTGATGCAAAGCCGCCTGCCAATTGCCTACACAACCGATGGGCAGGATATCCCCAAGAACCTGGATGTAGCGCGCGCGCATCAGCTAGTTGCCAGAGCAGTAGCGCTGCTTAAAACTAATCCGGCAACGGCGGTTTCTTAGCCAAAAAAAGTTATAACCCTATGATTTTTACAGTGAAACTGAAATTAATCGGATCTTTTTCCAAACCCTATCTATACTCAGTTCACCATTAGAGTGCCAACAAACCGTGCTGTCAGTTTTCTGGCGTCAACATGGGCACACTTAAAAAGAATATGTTTGGAGTTACGTGTAGATGAGCCAAGTGCGACCAGTACAAGTCATCGCTGTGTCCGGCGGCAAAGGTGGGGTAGGGAAGAGCAATATCTCCGTCAACCTCAGTATTGCCCTGGCAGAATTACGTCGTCGAGTTGTACTGCTTGACGCCGATTTGGGTCTAGCCAACGTGGATGTCCTGCTTGGCATTCGCGCCACCCATACTCTGGCAGATGTGCTGGCAGGCACTCATTCGCTGACCGATGTATTGGTCACAGGGCCTGCGGGCGTGAAAATTGTGCCGGCATCGTCGGGTGTACAGCGTATGGCCGAGTTGAGCAGTGCCGAGCACGTCGGGCTGATTAATGCCTTCAATGAGTTGTCAGACCAAGTGGATATTCTGGTGATAGACACTGCTGCTGGCATCTCCGACACCGTTGTAAGTTTTGTGCGCGCCGCCAATGAAGTGATTATTGTGGTGTGCGACGAGCCGTCCTCCATCACAGATTCCTACGCACTCATCAAATTACTCAACAAAGAATACGGTATGCAGCGTTTCCGTGTGGTCGCCAATATGACGCGCACCCAGCAGGAAGGCATGAATATGTTTAACAAACTCAATACGGTGTGCGAGCGTTTCCTGGACGTCACCTTGCAGTTTGTTGGTCAAATTCCCTTTGATGAAAACGTACGCAAAGCCGTGCAAAAGCAAAAAGCACTGCTAGAGTTTGCTCCAAGCTCCAAAGCGGCGGTGGCGATACGTGCCCTGGCGCAAGCGGTAGATAAATGGCCGCTGCCATATTCTCCCACTGGACGCCTTGAATTTTTTGTCGAGCGTTTGTTGCAGGCCGCGAATGCGCGTTAGCAATACTTGTTCATGCAGTTGTTTATGACCCGCTATTTACGAGCCAATTATTTACGAGAAGGCGAGGCAGGGCTGCCACCAATTACGGCAGTTTTTGCTAAACAAAAGGTGTTCGATGGCCGCAGTCAATGGTTTAGCCATGTACGATAAAAAGACCTTGCTTGATGCGCAGATCAATATCGAAGATTACGCACCTTTGGTGAAGCGCATCGCCTATCACATGATGATGCGTATGCCTGCGTCCGTGCAGGTAGATGACCTTATTCAAGCAGGCATGATTGGCCTGATTGAAGCCTCGCAAAAATACGATGCCTCTCGTGGCGCCAGCTTTGAAACCTATGCCGGTATCCGCATTCGCGGAGCCATTGTGGATGAAATGCGGCGCGGTGATTGGGTACCACGCTCGGTGCATCGCAATGCGCGCCGTATTGCCCGCGCCGTCGCCGTGGTAGAAGCGCGAACCGGGCGCGATGCAACCGATGCAGAAGTCGCCATTGAATTGGAAGTATCGCTCGAAGAATATTTTGAAATGCTGCAAGACTCCAACGGCAGCAGGTTATTCAGCTACGAGGAAACCTTTGGCGACGAAGACAGTAACATCGACGCCTCCGAACACAGCAGTGCCTTTGCCAGTCCGCTGGAAGGTGTACAGCGCGATGGGCTGAAAAAGGCCTTGGCAGAGGCTATCGCACTCTTGCCCGAGCGCGAGCGTATGGTGCTTGCTCTGTATTACGATCAGGAGTTGAACCTCAAAGAAATTGGGTTGGTGCTTGGGGTGAGTGAGTCCCGTGTCAGCCAAATACACAGCCAGGCGGCGGCGCGCTTACGCCATCGCCTGGGTGGGTGGCAGCCAGCGTAAAAGTGGGCAAAAAATAACCCAAGATGGCAAAAGTTTGTCTGGTTGAGTGAGTGGCACAGCAAATTAGTCTATGAATACAACAATTTGCGCTATGATTTGCAGTAAAAGTTGAAGATTTAAGTGCCGCTACTGGCCGAAGCTTTAACTCCTACTAGACTATGAATTAATAAAATTCCCTTCTGGGTGATTGGAGGTTGCGTTGGATAAGAATATGAAAATCCTGATTGTTGATGACTTTTCAACAATGCGGCGGATCATTAAAAACTTGCTGCGAGATTTGGGTTTTTCCAATACCCATGAGGCAGATGACGGTGTAACGGCACTGCCGATGCTCAAAAGTGGTGATTTCCAGTTTCTGGTAACTGACTGGAACATGCCTGGTATGACCGGTATCGATTTGCTTAAAGCTGTTCGTGCCGACGAAAAATTGCGCACTTTGCCGGTGTTAATGGTAACCGCAGAAGCCAAGCGCGATCAGATTATTGAGGCCGCCCAAGCGGGTGTGAATGGCTATGTCGTCAAGCCGTTTACCGCTCAGGCGCTCAAGGAAAAAATCGAAAAGATTTTTGATCGGGTCGGTTAATTACCGTCGATTGAATAATAAATAAGGCTCTGCCATGGCATCTGAAACCCAAACATCGTCCAACGACGAATTTGTTGTTGAATTGCGAGAGTGCGCAAAATTGCTTGCAGAAAAACTGCAGGGCAATGAGATCGAAGAAGCATCGGTCTTGATACAAACCATTACCCAGTCGCGGGATCGTCACATCTTCCAATCGGTGGGGCGTTTAACGCGCGGTTTGCACAACGCAATTGTCAACTTCAATGTCGACGCGGATTTAACCAAAGAACCACCCAAGATTGAAAACTCGGATATTCACGATGCGTCGAATCGCCTCAACTATGTGATTGAGCTGACTCAAAAAGCCGCTGAAAAAACCATGGATGTTGTGGACGAAGCGGCCCCCATTGCCATGAACCTGGGTCAAGAAGCCAGCGGCCTGCGCAGTGAATGGGCGCGTCTGAAACGCCGCGAAATGAGCGCCGATGAATTCCGTCAGCTCTACGAGCGCATGGATGTTTTTCTGGGACAAATGGTCACAGGCACAGAGCAATTAAGTAAAAACTTACAAGATATTGTTTTGGAACAAGGCTTTCAGGATTTAACCGGGCAAGTATTAAAGCGTGTTATCGGGTTGATCAACGATGTTGAAAAAGACCTGGTGAGTCTGGTGCGAATTGCGGGGCAGGTGGAAGAAATTACCGGCCTTGCCAATGATCGGGAAACGGTCGAGCATGATTTGGAAATAATGCACAAACGCAAAACTGAAGCCGAAGGGCCACAAATTAACAAAGAGCGGGCAGATGTAGTATCCGGGCAAGATGACGTTGATGATTTGTTATCAAGTCTTGGTTTCTAAACTGCAGGTCACTCGAGGAAAGTTGCATGAGTTTTGGTGATGACGAGGATATTCTCCAGGATTTTCTGGTAGAGGCGGGAGAAATTCTCGAGCGCCTTAGCCAGCAATTGGTCGATCTGGAGCAGCGCCCGGAAGATAAAGATTTGCTCAATGCGATTTTTCGGGGCTTCCATACCGTAAAAGGCGGTGCCGGTTTTCTGGCACTGACGCCTATGGTGGAATGCTGTCATCTCACTGAAAATCTTTTCGATATTTTGCGCAACGGTAAACGCGCCGTCACATCAGAATTAATGGATGTGGTGCTGGAAGCGCTCGATATGGTGAATCAGCAATTTGAGCTGGTATCCCAGCGCGAAGAATTGCCGCCGGTGGAGCCCGCGTTGATCGCCGCACTTGAGCGATTGGTGTCATGCGAGGACCTGAACGAAACTGCAGCTGCTGAGGAGGTTGCACCTGTCGTGGAGGTAAGTGCTCCGGCAGCGCCACCAGTAGACACTGCGGTAGAAACGCACAGTGTTGCCTCAGGTGATATCACCGATGCTGAGTTTGAACAATTGTTGGATGCAATTGCTGGCACTGCACCTGCGGCAGTGGCCACTCCGGTAGCAGCCACCGCGACCGGTACGGAAGAAATCACAGAAGATGAATTTGAAGCCTTGCTTGATCAACTGCACGGCAAAGGTAAAGGGCCGGGCGACCAAGTGCCTGCTGCTAGCGCTGCACCTGTCAGTGCGCCACCGGTAACAACCGGTGCATCCACTAACAATGAAATTTCAGAAGATGAATTTGAAGCCTTGCTTGATCAATTGCATGGCAAAGGTAAAGGTCCTGGGGTAACTGACGCTTCACCTGCACCAACCACCCCCGTTGCTGCCGCGCCAGAAGCGCCAAAAAGCGCAGGTGATTTGATCAGTGATGATGAGTTCGATGCATTGCTCGACCAGTTACATGGCAAGGGAAAAGGGCCTGGCACTACTGGCACTGCACCAGCACCAGCCGCCGCAAAACCGACGCCTAAAGTGGATGTGAAACCCAATGTGGTTAGCGCGACGCCTTCACCTGCACCCGCGCCCGCTAAAAAAGTAGAGCCGCCTAAACCAGTTGCCGCCAGTGCTGCTCAGGCACCAGCCGCCGATAAAGAAGCGCCGCAAGTCGAAACAACGGTGCGTGTGGATACCCAGCGCCTTGATGACATCATGAATATGGTGGGCGAGCTGGTATTGGTGCGCAATCGTCTGGTGCGATTGGGCAATGGCTCTACCAACGAAGCTTTGGTGAAAGCAGTCGCGAATCTGGATGTGGTGACGGCAGATTTGCAAACCTCGGTCATGAAAACCCGCATGCAACCGATCAAAAAAGTATTTGGTCGTTTCCCTCGGGTGGTTCGCGATTTGGCGCGTAATCTGCGCAAAGAAATTAATCTGGAATTGGTGGGCGAAGAGACCGACCTGGATAAAAACCTGGTTGAAGCACTTGCCGATCCACTGGTTCACCTGGTGCGCAACTCGGTGGATCACGGCATTGAATTCCCCGATGTGCGTGAAGCCAACGGTAAATCCCGCGTAGGGCAGGTTGTCTTATCGGCGGAGCAGGAAGGCGATCATATTTTGCTATCCATTAGCGATGATGGCGCCGGTATGGACCCTGTGAAGCTGCGCCGTATCGCTGTGGAAAAGGGCATGTTCGATGAAGATACTGCCAATCGTCTCTCCGATACCGAAGCCTACAACCTGATTTTTGCACCTGGCTTTTCCACCAAAAAAGAAATCTCCGACGTGTCCGGTCGCGGTGTGGGTATGGATGTGGTGAAAACCAAAATCACCCAACTGAACGGCACAGTGGAAATTAAATCTGAATTGGGCAAAGGCACGCGCTTTATTATCAAAGTGCCGCTGACATTGGCAATTATGCCAACGCTCATGTTTATGCTTGGTCAGCAAACCTTTGCATTCCCCTTGGTGAGCGTGAACGAAATTTTCCATATGGATCTCACCAAGAGCCATATAGTGGATGGGCAGGATTGCGTTGCTATTCGCGATCAGGCTATCCCGCTGTTCTACATGAAAGATTGGCTGGTAAAAAATGCGTTTGGCCATCGACCCGATAATGCGCATGTTGTGATTGTTACCGTAGGGTCGCGTCGTGTTGGCTTTGTGGTTGATCAGTTAATCGGGCAGGAAGAAGTAGTGATCAAACCTTTGGGCAAAATGTTACAAGGGACACCTGGCATGGCCGGCGCAACCATTACCGGCGACGGTACTATCGCGCTGATTTTGGATATCCCCAGCTTATTGCGTCGCTATGCAAAAGGTTCTGCCAGTTGGGGTCATAGTTAATCCTAAAGCTCACCTGCAGTGTTCTGATGTATTAATACTCCAGCTGAAATTCTGTTCAATATTTTTCCCCTTGCGGAGTGCGATAGATGCCTTTCCGGGTATTAGTGGTTGATGATTCAAATTTCTTTCAGCATCGGTTGAAAGATATTATTAATGAGCACCCGGAATTAAAAGTTGTTGGCATAGCAAGTAATGGTCGCGAAGCTGTCGATAAGGCAGCAGAGCTCAAGCCTGACATTATCACCATGGATTTTGAAATGCCGGTGATGGATGGGGTGACGGCGATCAAGCACATTATGTCCAATCGCCGTGTGCCTATTTTAATGTTCTCCTCGCTGACCTACGAAGGTGCCAAGATTACCCTTGATGCGCTGGCTGCTGGTGCGCTCGATTTTATTCCTAAAGATTTTGCAGAAGTCTCCCGTAATTCCGAGGTGCTCAAGAGAAAACTGCATGAGCGTTTGATTACGCTCGCCAGTTCGGGCAGCCGTAGCGTTGTGCCACCCTTGGCAACAATGACTCCGCCCTCGACACCTGCACCAACCGTGGCTACCCCGTCATCATTTAAGCCTATTGCATCGCCCGCCCCGACAACGGCTACCCGCGCTATACCTACTGTGCCGGATGAGCCGGTCAAGACATCGGGTGCGGATAATTATCGCCTCAAAAACAAACCCAAAATTCTTGTTATAGGCGCCTCCACGGGGGGGCCTGTCGCCTTGGCGGAAGTATTGATAGCTTTGCCTGCGAACTTTCCTTTGCCGATTGTGTTGGTGCAACACATGCCTGAGAACTTTACCAAGGCATTTGCTGAGCGCCTTAATAAGCAGTGCCATATTCGTGTACGCGAAGCGGTGGATGGCGATCAATTGCAACCCGGCTTGGCGCTACTTGCTCCAGGTGGTAAACAACTGATGCTCGATAAGCGCAATGGCGGCTCAGTGCGTGTATTGCCTGATGATGAGCGTGTTAATTACAAGCCCTCACTGGATATTACCTTCGGATCGGCGGCAAATAATTATGGCGATAAAGTATTGGGCGTCGTATTAACCGGCATGGGTTCGGATGGTTGTAACGGTGCGCGTTTATTGAAAGATGCCGGTTCATCGCTCTGGTCACAAGATGAAGCCAGCTGTGTGATTTACGGTATGCCCATGGCTGTTGCGCGTGCCGGTTTGACCGACAAAGTACTGAGCCTGAAAGAAATCGGGCCGCGCTTGGTGAGAGAGGTTATGTAATGGATCTCCTCAGTATTATTGGTGTCATTATCGCCTTCGCCGCCATTATTGGCGGTAATTTTCTGGAAGGCGGTGGCCTTGGAACCCTGCTGAATGGTCCTGCAGCTTTTATCGTTGTGGGTGGCACCTTGGGTGCGGCGATGTTGCAAACGTCCAAAGTCAATTTGCGTCGTGCACTGAAAATTGTGGTGTGGGTTTTTAAGCCGCCCTATGTGCCCTTCAAGCAAGGTATTTCCAATATCGTGCGTTGGGCCGCTGCTGCGCGTAAGGATGGCTTGTTAGGACTGGAAGAAATTTCCGAGCGCGAAAAAGATAAGTTCGCAAAAAAAGGTCTGCAACTGTTGGTGGATGGTAATGAGCCGGAAGTGATTCGCCGCATTTTGGAAACGGATTTAATTGTTAATGAACAGCGCGATTTTGACGCGATTAAATTTTACGAATCCATGGGCGGCTACGCGCCCACCATTGGTATTATCGGCGCTGTGATGGGTTTGATTCATGTGATGAATAACCTGGCTGATCCGGCAACCCTCGGGCCAGGCATTGCCATCGCGTTTGTTGCGACTATTTATGGTGTGGCATTGGCAAACCTGGTGTTTATTCCTATCGCCAATAAATTGCGTATGTGCGTGAATGAAAACTCCCAATACCGCGAACTGATTATTGAAGGCATTATTGCCATTGCTGATGGCGAGAATCCGCGCTCGATTGAAATGAAACTAAACGGTTATTTACATCCGATTAACTGATAAGTAACGCGCTTATGGTTCGCCGCAGAAGAGAAGACATTCATGTAAACCACGAGCGTTGGCTGATTTCCTATGCTGACTTCATTACCTTATTGTTTGCTTTTTTTGTGGTCATGTATTCCATCTCCCAAGTGAATGACAGTAAGTACCGTGTGTTGTCAGACACTTTCATTGAAGCTTTTCATCGCCCGACTGATTCCCAGACAAACAAAGAACCTGTCGATCAAACAGCCCCTTCCAGTGATCTGATTTCGCCTATTGATATGGGCAAAGCCACCCGCGATGTAGAGCAGATCAACGAGCAGGTGCCGCAAATTATTGATAACTCCCAAGGGGCAGCCAGTGCTCCAGCGATTGAACCCAATACGCCGGTAAAAACCAGCGATGAGCTCACGCAGATTTCTGATTTAGTGACGGAAAAGTTCGCCCCGCTAATCAGCGAGCAGCTTATTCAGGTATCCAGCAATGAGTTGTGGCTTCAAATTGAGTTGAAAGACAGCATTCTTTTTTCATCCGGCAGTGCCGATACCAGTGAACAGGCACGTAAAATCTTCGATGAAATTGCCGCTATATTGGGCAGCTATTCAAATCCGGTGCAGGTTGAAGGCTTTACCGACAATGTTCCCATCAATAGTGCAAAGTATCCCACCAACTGGGAGCTATCCACCGCACGTGCCAGTGCTATTGTGAAACACCTGGCTTCCAAAGGTGTGGCGCCTGAACGGTTGTCTGCAGTGGGTTATGGGGAGTACCAGCCTGTTGCGCCCAACGATTCTGAACAGGGGCGGGCGCAGAATCGCCGCGTCACTATTATGATTGCCAAACGCAAAATGGATCGCCCCAAAGCGCGCCTTGATCAGCCTGTCACGTCAGCATCTACCTCTTCCAATCAATAGCGACAAACTCCCTTGTTTTTCTGCACCGGCAACCCTATTGCGCCGCAATAAACTGCCGCTATATAGGCTAGGGTTTATCAATTGACTTGCAGTTGCCGCCCGCTGGGCAATACTTAGAATCCTGTGATTAAAAAATGATCTTTCCTGGATTCTGATTGGCACAATGGTGATTGGCATGTGTGTTGATAAAAGCGACAATATCCTGCGATGTTACGAGTGGAATCCTGTGTGCCATAGTAATTGGGCACAAACTTTGCTTTTGTCGCTGTAATAAACGATGTGACTGGCGTTTGACGCTGGCGAGGGTTGAATTGTGCGTGTTATAGCAATAGCGAATCAAAAGGGTGGTGTGGGCAAAACCACCACTACTGTATCTCTCGGAGGGCTAATCGCCTCTACCGGAAAGCGCGTTTTATTGCTGGATATAGACCCCCACGGTTCACTGTCTACCTATTTTCGTCAGGATCCTGACACTCAGGTCTTGAGTAGCTATACCCTGTTTCAGGAACGTAAAAATCTATCGCGTGAATCTGTTTCCCGGTTAATTTTGCCTACTGAGTATCCCAACCTGAGTTTGATTTCATCCACGACAGCGCTCGCTACGTTGGAGCGTCAAGCCATAGGTCAGGATGGTATGGGCTTGGTGCTGAGTCGTGCCTTGGCCTTAATTGCTGATGATTACGATTATGTCCTTATCGATACGCCACCATTGTTAGGGGTATTGATGGTGAATGCGCTGGCTGCTTGCCAGTATCTGGTTATTCCGGTGCAAACCGAGTTCCTGGCGCTTAAAGGCCTGGAGCGCATGGTGAATACCCTCAATATGATGTCGCGCTCGCGCAAAAAAGCGCTTGATTACACGATTGTTCCCGTGATGTTCGATCGCCGCACCCAGGCTTCGGTGACCAGCTTGCGGACGATTCGCAATACCTACCCGGCGCAAGCCTGGCCTGGGCATGTACCTATAGATACCCGTTTCCGCGATGCCAGCAAGGCAGGTGTTCCGCCCCATTTGTTTGATTCCACCAGTCGCGGTGTGGAGGCCTATATGGCTCTCTGGCATTGGCTTGAGAAGAAAATTCGCGCTGATGAGTTGCAAACCCAATCAGCACCTATGGCAGTCATTAGTAAGGCTGGTGTGGTGTCGTGACCAATCGTAAAACGCCTGAAGGCGACATAGAGTCACCGGATGTGAGCTTAAGTCATTATTTTGATGACTTGCTCGGCATTGGTGATGCGATTGATGAAGCCTTCGCGGCAGTGGAGGCGCGTCCAGTGCCTGTTGCTGCCAATTCTGGTTTGGCGCGCGTTGTTAATTTACCAACAAAAAAAAATCCCCCGGAAAAGCCCAAAAAAGCTCAGGCAACGCTTTCATCCAAACCCCGTTCGCTGACCAAAAATGAGGTCAAGCGTACCGAGCTTGCAGAACCCGAGTTAGTACAGACTCCTGAACAAAAGCAACAGCTTGAAAAGTTGTTGCAATCGGTTAGTGCCCAGCTGTTGGTCGAGGCGCCAGTTGTTGAACTTCCTTCGGTGGAGCTGGTTGCTGAGCCACAGGCAGAAACCAAAACCCGGTTTGTGGTGGATGCTGAAGAAATTCAGGAATGGGATATTGGCACCTCTGCAGATGTTATTGTCGATTCTCCTGTGGAATCTCCCGTTGAAATTACTCTCTCAGATACTGAATCCGATACCGTCCAATTTAAAATGGAAGGGTTGGAGTGGCTGGAAAATGGCAGGCCGCAATGGGCGCAATCGCGTTTTGATGTATTGTTGTTTAAAGTAGCCGGGCTGACGTTGGCCGTGCCATTGATATCCCTTGGGCAAATCCAGCCATTGACCGATGAGTTAACTCCTTTGTTTGGTCAAGCGGACTGGTTTATGGGATTGCAGCCGACACCGGCAGGGAAAATACGCACGGTGAATACCGCCAAATTTGTGATGCCGGAACGTTATGACGACGTCTTTTTGCAAACCGCACGCTATGTGATGTCAATTAACGGCGTCCCATGGGGGTTGGCAGTAGATTCGGTAAACCAACCCATCACCCTGCAGCCGGATGATGTGAAATGGCGTGGCGACAGGGGCAAGCGCCCCTGGCTTGCGGGTACAGTCAAAGAGCATATGTGCGCACTGCTGGATATTCCGCGCATAGGCCAAATGCTGATTGAGGCAGATAAAAATTTTGCCTCTGCCCGTGGTTAGCCATACACCTGCCTGGCTAAGCGAATGTAATACATCGCTTTTTCTATGAAAAACAAAAGTGGCGTAGGAAAAGGCATCGGCTATAGTTATAGCGACATTGACACGATTTACTGCCGCAAACCGGCAGCCTAGAGGAATATTAAAGATGGCAACTGATGCAGCAAAAAATAAGAGCACTGATGATCCCGTATTGCAGTGGGTTACCTTTCGTTTGGATGGTGAGACTTACGGCATCAATGTAATGCAGGTGCAGGAAGTGCTGCGCTATTCGGAAATTGCCCCGGTACCTGGCGCGCCATCCTATGTACTGGGTATTATCAATTTGCGCGGTAATGTGGTGACAGTCATTGATACCCGTCATCGCTTTAACCTGTCCAGCGGGGAGATTACAGACAACACCCGTATTGTGATTATAGAAACTGATCGCCATGTCATTGGCATTTTGGTGGATAGCGTTGCTGAAGTGGTTTACTTGCGTCAATCCGAAATTGAAATGGCGCCCAATGTTGGCAATGAAGAAAGCGCAAAATTCATCCAGGGTGTCTGCCACAAAAACAATGAATTACTGATTTTGATTGATCTGAACAAGTTGCTGACCAGTGAAGAGTGGTCAGAGCTGGAAGATATTTAAATCCCTTGTTGCCCGGATCGTCTAGAATGCCGCCATTGATGGATGCCAGTGCAGAGAGTAACTCATGACCTTGGTGGAAACAGGATTGCTGGCAAGCCTGCTAATCAGCCTTATTGCGTTGGTGTTTGCTTTAATCAGTTTGCGCCGTGTGCGGCAGCAGGCTCGCGAAACTGAAAAGCTGATTCACAAACTCATGCGTGATGTGGCTGCTTCCAGCAGTGGTTCGGTTGGCATGGGGCAACGGCTTCTGGCAATGGAAAAGCGTTTGCAGTCTGATGTTAAAAAGACGGAAAAAATCGACTATTACAATGACGATGAGTTCCAGCCTTATTCACAAGCGGCGCAAATGTTCAAAATGGGAATGGACTGCGATGAAGTGGCACGCCGTTGCGGCTTGTCACGCGCGGAAGCCTCGCTGCTGGAAATGATGCAGAAATCGAGTCGTTAAAGCCTCAGCGCTAATCCATGAGCGACAATAAACACAAAAAAGGCGATCACAAGATCGCCTTTTTTATTGCACTATTTTCAGCGTTATTGCCGCCTGGATAGTAGTGGAGTGTCAGGGTTGATATTGAAATGAATTACCACTAATACCCACAGAATCATCACTCATTAAATACACATAAGCAGGCATGAGTTTCTCAGGTGTTTTGACGCTTTCCGGGTCTTCTGCCGGATAAGCGGCAGCGCGCATTTCAGTGCGTGTGGCGCCGGGGTTGATGCTGTTAGTGCGGATGCGTGTTGCGCCTTCCAGCTCATCATGTAGGGTTTGCATAAAGTTTTCAGCCGCGGCTTTAGAGGCGGCATAAGCCCCCCAGAACGCGCGTCCTTTAAAGGCGACACTGGAGCTGGTGAAGAGGATGCTGGCGTTGTCGGCACGTTCCAGTAGTGGCAATAATGCTTGGGTCATCATAAAGGGCGCGTTTGCATTCACCTGCATACAGCGTTGCCACGCGCTCACCGAATAATTGCTGATGGGTGTGCGCTCACCTAAATCGGCAGCATTGTGTAGCAGTCCATCCAATCGCCCAAAAGTATCTTCTAGCGCGTTGCACATATCGTCGTAATCTTTTTCTACAGCGCTTTCAAAATTGATGGGGTAAATCGCGGGCTGAGGATGGCCAGCGGCTTCAATTTCGTCGTAAACCGCTTCCAATTTGCTCATGGTTCTACCGCACAAAACAACGGTGGCGCCACAGGCTGCGAATGTTTTAGCGGCGCATCGGCCAATTCCGGCTCCGGCACCGGTGATCACAATGATTTTGCCCTGTAGTGCATCGGGTTTGAGTGTGTAATCAGATGGAATTTGCATAGGAATATCTTCGTTTGGTTTGCAGCAACGGTGTCTGACAGTTGCTTACAAGTGCTTTTCAATAATAGGCCAGATTTCATCGGCGTGATTAACGCAGTAATCAGCATGCCAATCAGCGGCGCTATCGCCCTCATCCAAATACCCATAGGCTGCAGCGATAGTGATACTGCCTGCGCCTTTGCCACAATCGATATCGCGCTTGTGGTCACCGATATAAATGATTTCCTGCGGTGTACAACCCAGCTGTTTGCTCGCCAGGAACAGGGATTCAGGGTCAGGCTTGCTATGCGCAACATGGTCGGGGCAAATCACACTCACGGGAGCCGGTTGTATATCCAGCGCTGACATCAGGGGCAGGGTATAGGCGGCAGGTTTGTTGGTGGCAATTCCCCAGGCGATGTGTTTGTCTGCCAGTTTATCCAGCAGCGATGAGATGCCGGGAAATGGTTTGGTGTAGACCGCAATATGGTCGAGATAAAGTTGCAGCAAACGCTGGCGCAAATGCTCAAATTGCGGATCTTGGTCATCAATACCAAACGCCAGTTTGATCAGGGCTTTGGAGCCGTTGGATACCCCGGCGCGAATCGTTTCCGGGGCTAATGCATCGCGGCCTTCTTCCACCAGCAATTGATTAACAACGACGATAAAGTCCGGCGCTGTATCCAACAAGGTGCCATCCAGATCAAACATAACGGCACGAATTTTTTGCTTCATCATTTACTGACCTTTTGTTAATCACTCACTTTTTTGGCATGCATTAAATAATTCACGCTGACATCATTCGGGTTGAGTTTGTAATGTTTGGTGATGGGGTTATAGGTCATGCCGGTCATGGATTGCAACTCAAGGCCGGCGGCGCGTAACCATTGGGCCAGTTCGGACGGGCGGATGAACTTGCTGTATTCGTGCGTACCTTTGGGGAGCAGTTTTAAAATATATTCGGCGCCAACAATGGCGAAGGCATAGGATTTTGGGTTGCGGTTAATAGTGGAAAAATACACATCGCCACCGTTTTTGACGAGTTGGGCACAGGCGCGAACAACCGATGCCGGGTCGGGCACGTGTTCCAGCATTTCCATGCAAGTAACTACATCAAATGCGCCGGGCATTTGCGCTGCTTTGTCTTCCGCGGTGATTTGTTCGTAGGTCAATTCAACACCGCTTTCCAGAGCATGCAAGCGTGCAACGGCCAGTGGTGCTTCGCCCATATCAATACCGGTGACTTGTGCGCCGCGCTGCGCCAGTGACTCCGCCAAAATGCCGCCGCCGCAACCCACATCAATCAACTTGCGTTGAGCAACCGGTGAGCGCTCATCGATAAAGTTGGCGCGCAAGGGATTTATGTCATGTAGCGGTTTAAATTCGCTGTTTTTATCCCACCAGCGGCTGGCAAGTGCTTCAAATTTTGCAATTTCAGCAGTATCGACATTGGCCATAATCTGTTCCGTCTGTTTTCAGTGATAAATTTTCAGTGATAAAGAGTAGGGTGATTGTCCGAGTGTTGGATCAACCCTCAAAGCGCTGTAATTTGTTTGCGCCACCAGTTGGCTTTGCCCAGAATTTCGCGCTCATTCAGTGTTTGTAGAAGACGATTAGCCAGCAGGACTTTACCTTCTACCCATACGTGAGTCACTGCGTTTCCTGCATGGGTGTACACCAGTTGTGATGCCGGGTTGTACACTGGCTGCATAGCTAAATCGCCCAGATCTACGGCGGTAATGTCGGCCGATTTACCCACTTCAAGACTGCCGATGACATCTTCCATGCCCAGTGCTTTGGCGCCGTTCAAGGTGGCCAGGCGCAGTGCGCTGTGCGCATCCAGTGCGGCGGCATTGCCTGCAACGGCTTTTGCCAATAGCGCCGCTGTTTTTAACTCGCTGAACAGGTTCAGGTCATTATTACTGGCGGCACCATCGGTTCCCAGTGCAACATTAATGTTTGCCCTGAGTAACTTGTCGACCGGGCAAAAACCACTTGCCAGTTTTAAGTTGGATTCCGGGCAGTGGATCACATGGGCACCACTGTCTTGCAGCAATTTGATGTCAGTCTCATCAATTTGCGTCATGTGTACACATTGGGTCAGCGGGGATAATAGCCCTAAATCCATCATGCGTTGGCTGGGGCGTCGCCCGTATTGTGCGAGGGAGTCGCTAACCTCCTGCGCGGTTTCATGCAAATGTATATGAATTGGCATGTCCATTTCTTGCGCTAGAACAGCAATCTTATGCAGCGGTGTATCAGAGACGGTGTAAGGCGCGTGGGGGCCAAAGGCAATGTTGATCAGGTGATTACCCCGAAAGTTGTCATGCAGGCTCAAGCCTTTGTTGAGGTAATCATCTGGCCCCATACCCCATGCCGTGGGGAAGTCCAGTATGGGAAAGGCGAGCTGGCAGCGCACCTGGGCGTCCAGACAGGCTTGGGCGGCCTGTTCGGGGTAGAAATACATATCCGCAAAACAGGTAGTTCCGCTTTTTATCATCTCGGCCAAAGCAAGCTCGGTGCCGTCGCGTACAAAATCTTCGCTAACCCAGCGGCTTTCGGCGGGCCAGATATGGTCGTTCAGCCAGGTATGGAGCGGTTGGTCATCGGCATAACCTCGCAGCAGGCTCATGGCGGCGTGCCCGTGCGCATTTACCAATCCTGGGATCAGTACGTGGCTACTCAGGGTCACCGTTTCTCTGGCGATATAGCGGCGATCAACTTCTTCGTGGGGAAGAAGGGCGAGTATTTGGCCTTTATCTATAGCAATAGCGCAGTTTTCCAAGACTCGATTGGCCGGTACCACGGGGATAATCCAGCGCGCTTTGATAATCAAATCGATGTTATTAAGGTTCACGGCAGAAGTCGGCATAGAGAATGAATGGCTGGGTGATCATGCAAAAAAGGGCGCCCAGTATACTGCAAAGGCTGGTTTCAACTAGGGCTCATTTAGGCATCCACCTGCATGCTTGTCGATTTGGGGCTAATTGAGAAAAACCCGTGTAATTTCATAGGGAAAGGAAATGGCCGGAGTGCCTATCTGTTGGAATTTATGCTACCATCGCGGCCCTGAAACAAGCGTTAGGCGCATTTTTAGCCAACCCGCTACTAGGGTAGCTGTTTTTGCTTTTAACCGATTTAGCGCCGTAATAGAGCCCATCCGCCGAATTGCCCGCTACCAGCAATCACCATAACCAAAGCTTTAATAAAAAGGAAAGCTGTCATCCCATGGTCGAATTCGCCAAAGAAATATCACCGGTAAGTATCGAAGACGAACTCAAACAGTCCTACCTTGATTACGCCATGAGCGTAATTGTTGGCCGTGCCTTGCCCGATGTGCGCGATGGTTTGAAGCCCGTGCATCGTCGTGTGCTGTTTGCGATGAGCGAACTTAACAACGATTGGAATAAGCCTTACAAGAAATCTGCCCGTGTGGTGGGTGATGTAATCGGTAAATACCATCCCCACGGTGATACAGCGGTATACGACACCATCGTCCGTATGGCTCAGCCATTTTCCTTGCGTTATATGTTGGTTGATGGCCAAGGCAACTTTGGTTCGGTGGACGGTGACCGCGCGGCGGCCATGCGTTATACCGAAATCCGTATGGCAAAAATTGCCCATGACTTGCTGGCAGACCTGGATAAAGAAACCGTCGACTTTGTGCCTAACTATGATGGCACCGAGCAAATCCCTGCGGTTATGCCGACTCGTATTCCCAACCTGTTGGTCAATGGCTCCTCGGGTATCGCCGTTGGTATGGCGACCAACATTCCTCCGCACAACCTGAAAGAGGTTGTTCAGGGCTGTTTGGAGCTGATTAATAACCCGGATATCACCATTGATGAACTCATGGAGTTTATCCCTGGGCCGGATTTCCCGACGGGCGCCATCATTAATGGTCGTGCTGGCATTGTGCAGGCTTATCGCACCGGTCGCGGCAGTATTATCGTACGCGCCAAGGCAGAGATTGAGCGTGACGAAAAAACGGGTCGTGAAACCATCATCATTCACGAAATTCCCTACCAATTGAATAAGGCGCGTTTGATTGAGCGCATTGCCGAGTTGGTAAAAGAAAAGAAAATTGAAGGCATTAGCGAACTGCGCGATGAGTCCGACAAAGACGGTATGCGCATCGTTATTGAAGTTAAAAAGAGTGAAGCGGCAGATGTGCTGCTGAATAATCTCTACGCCCAAACCCAGTTGCAAACCACCTTTGGTGTCAACATCGTTGCGCTGGATGACGGCCAACCAAAAATTCTCAACCTCAAGCAGCTGCTCGAAGCGTTTGTTAAGCATCGCCGCGAAGTGGTTACGCGTCGCACCGTATATTTGCTGCGCAAAGCGCGCGAGCGTGGCCACATTTTGGAAGGCTTGGCGGTTGCGATCTCCAATATTGATGAAGTTATCGCGCTGATTAAAAACTCTGCATCACCTGCAGAAGCAAAAGACAGTTTGATGGGCCGCGGTTGGAATGCTGCCGAAATGGCGCCTTATCTGGAGCGTGCTGGTGAAGATGCCTGCCGCCCTGAAGATTTGGGTGCTGAGTTTGGTATGCGTGATGGACATTATTATTTATCAGCAGCGCAAGCACAGGCCATCCTTGAATTACGTTTACATCGCTTGACTGGAATGGAGCACGACAAGCTGCTCGCTGAATACGACGAAAAATTAATCCAGATAGCAGAGTTCCTCGAAATTCTTGGCAATGCGCTGCGCTTGATGGAAGTTATCCGTGAAGAATTAACGCAAGTTATTAATGACTACGGTGATAAGCGCCGCACCGAAATTGTTGCTTCGACGCTCGATTTGACCACTGAAGATCTAATCAATGTTGAAGATCGCGTTGTGACTATTTCTCACGGTGGTTATGCGAAGAGCCAGCCGTTGGATGATTATCAGGCCCAGCGTCGCGGCGGTATGGGCAAATCTGCTACCGCGGTGAAAGACGAAGATTATGTTCAGCACTTATTGATCGCCAGCACACACGATACAGTGTTGTTGTTCACCAACGCCGGTAAGGTGTATTGGCTGAAGGTTTACATGATTCCTGTTGCCGGTCGCCAGTCGCGTGGCCGTCCGGTAATCAATTTGTTGCCGTCGCTGGAAGAGGGTGAACGCATTACCTCGATCTTACCGGTGAAATCTTACGACGACGACAAATTTATCTTTATGACTACCGCTAACGGTACTGTGAAGAAAACTGCGCTCACGCAATTCTCGCGTCAACGCAGCGTCGGTTTGCGTGCAATTGAATTGGATGAGGGCGATACCTTGGTGGGCACAGCTATCACCAATGGTTCATGCGATGTCATCCTGTTCTCAAGCTCGGGTAAGGCGGCGCGCTTCCGTGAGTCACAAGTGCGTGCAATGGGCCGTACCTCGCGCGGTGTGCGCGGTATTCGTTTGGCTGAAGGCCAACGTGTAGTCGGCATGGTTATACCGATGGAAAATGGTCAGGTATTAACCGTGAGCGAAAATGGTTATGGCAAGCGTACTGAAGTGGGCGAATTCCCGGCCAAAGGCCGTGGCTCGCAAGGTGTGATCGGCATGCAAACGACCGAGCGTAATGGCCAGTTGGTTGGCGCAGTGCAGGTGTTTGATGGCGAAGAAATCATGCTGATTTCTGATCAAGGCACCATGGTTCGTACCCGTGTGGATGAGGTCTCCGTATTGAGTCGTAACACCCAAGGGGTGCGCCTGATCAAACTGAAAGATGGCGAACGCATGCAAGGCTTGGAGCGCATTGAAGAAAGCGCTGATGAAAACGCCAAGCGTGAGTTAGCTCGCGCCGAAGGCGATGATGCTGATGTGTTGGCTGATGATGGTGTTGCGGATGAGGTAATTGATGATACCTCGGGCGACGACGCTGTTGATGAATAATTGGCGAGTTTAGCTATGTCAATCGAACAAACGGAAGCTGAAAAATTATCGGCATTACGCATCAAGATTGATGCGATCGATGAGGAAATTGGTCGCCTTATTTCTGCGCGCGCCGAATGCGCGCAGGAAGTCGCCGATGTAAAAAAGGCCAATCTTCCGGCTGATGCTGACATCCTTTTTTATCGCCCCGAGCGTGAAGCCCAGGTGTTGCGCAAAGCAATGGAGCGCAACAAAGGGCCGCTAAGCAATGAAGAAATGGCACGTTTGTTCCGTGAGATCATGTCTGCTTGTCTGGCGCTCGAAAACCCCATCAAAGTGGCTTACCTCGGGCCTGAAGGTACATTTACCCAGCAGGCTGCGTTAAAGCATTTTGGTCATTCAGCCATTGCCATACCTTTTTCTGCTATAGATGAGGTGTTTCGAGAAGTTGAGGCCGGTGCTGTTAATTATGGTGTCGTACCTGTAGAAAACTCCACCGAAGGTGTGGTTAATCACACCCTTGATAACTTTATGGGCTCCAATCTCAAAATATGTGGCGAAGTTGAGTTGCGTATTCACCATAATTTGATGGTGTCTGATGTGACTAACACCAGCAGTATTTCGCGTATTTATTCCCACTCACAATCTCTGGCGCAGTGCCGCAAGTGGTTGGATGCGCATTATCCAAAAGCAGAGCGTATTGCGGTTAACAGTAACGCCGAAGCTGCAAAGCGCCTTAAAGGTGAGTGGAATGCGGCGGCAATTGCCGGTTCCATGGCAGCAGACTTGTACGGTTTGAAGTTGATTGCCGAAAAAATTGAAGACCAACCGGATAACTCCACACGTTTTCTTATTATTGGCAAACAGTCTGTGCCACAAAGCGGTGTAGATAAAACCTCCATCGTCGTTGCGATGCGTAATGAACCGGGGGCGCTGCACAATTTGCTGGAGCCGTTTCATCGTCACAATATCGACTTGACCCGTGTGGAAACACGACCATCCCGTACCGGCGCATGGACTTATGTCTTCTTTATTGATTTTGTGGGGCATGTTGATGAGCCACTTATCAGCGATGTCATGAAAGAAGTTGCCAGCCGCTGCGCTGATTTAAAGTTGCTTGGCTCATACCCTAAAGCGGTTTTGTAATTCGTTATGTCGCAACCTTTGATCAATAAGTTTGTTGTTGTGGGTATCGGTCTTATTGGTGGTAGCCTCGCAACAGGTTTAACCCAGCGCGGTGCTTGTGCCGAAGTCATTGGTATCGCGCGCAAACCAGAAACCTGCGACGAGGCCGTCGCTCGCGGTGTGGTCGCTCGTGCTTATACCTCATTGCGTGATGTGGCGAGCGAGCTGGGTAAGGGGGATGTTATTTTTATCTCCGTACCCACTTTATCTGTCACCGCCGTGTTACAGGAAATAAAGGATTTTATTTCACCGGATGTAACTATTACCGATGGCGCCAGTGTAAAAGGCAGCGTGCAGCGTGCAGCAGAACAAGTCTTTGGCGTGATTCCTCCCCAGCTTGTTCTCGGGCACCCGATTGCTGGTTCGGAAAAGAGTGGCGTTACGGCCGCTAATCCTAACCTCTATGAAAACCATCGCGTTATCCTCACCCCATTTTCCAATACCAGCGCACAGGATTTGGCTTTGGTGTCTGCTATGTGGCAAGCCGTGGGTGCTGAAGTATTAACCATGTCGGTGGAAGAGCATGATGAAGTTCTGGGGGCGACCAGCCATCTCCCGCATGTAATTGCCTATTCACTGGTGGATACCTTGGCGCAGGATATTCATAACCCGAATATTTTTCGTTATGCCGCAGGTGGTTTTCGCGATTTTACCCGCATTGCATCCAGTGATCCGGTGATGTGGCATGACATCATGCGTGCTAATAAAGTTGCGATTTTGCAATCCATGGATTTGTTTATCGACAACCTCTCGCGTTTGCGTAGCAGCATCGAGCATGAGGATAGCGATTACTTGCTGAAAGTATTTAGCCGGGCAAAAGAAGCCCGTGATGAATTTACTGTGATGCTGGCACAGCGCCAGGTATCCACCAAAAAGGAATAGTTTGTTTTTTCACCAAACTATTGGGAATAACCTTAGAAACAATTAGTCATTAAACCTTGCGTCGCGGCTCTATATAATCACTGTTGTTTTTTAAACACTTGTGTCCATTTGCCAACGCTGAACCCAATCTGGTAACTATTGAATGTCAAACTACAACTTGACTCACCTCAAGCAGCTTGAAGCTGAAAGTATCCATATTATCCGCGAAGTAGCTGCTGAATTTGACAAGCCTGTCATGCTCTACTCGGTGGGTAAAGACTCTGCCGTCATGATGCACCTAACAATGAAGGCATTCTTTCCCGGTAAGCCACCATTTCCTATGCTGCATGTGGATACCACATGGAAATTCCGCGAAATGATTGAATTTCGCGATCAGCGCATTAAAGAATTAGGTTGGGATTTGATTGTTCATATCAACCAGGAGGGGGTTGATATGGGGGTTGGTCCATTTACCCATGGCAGTGCCAAACACACTGACATCATGAAAACCCAGGGCTTGAAGCAAGCGCTGAATAAGTATGGTTTTGATGCTGCTTTTGGCGGTGCCCGTCGCGATGAAGAGAAGTCGCGTGCGAAAGAGCGCGTTTATTCATTCCGCGACAAAAACCATCGTTGGGATCCCAAAAATCAGCGCCCTGAATTGTGGAATATCTACAACGGCCGTGTTGATAAAGGTGAAAGCATTCGTGTGTTCCCCTTATCAAACTGGACTGAGTTGGATATATGGCAGTACATCCATTTGGAAAATATCCCTATCGTGCCTCTGTATTTTGCGGCCAAGCGTCCGGTGGTAGAACGCGATGGCACTTTGATCATGGTTGATGATGATCGTATGCCCATAGGTCCAAACGACAAAGTCGAAGAAAAAATGGTGCGCTTCCGTACATTGGGCTGCTATCCATTGACGGGTGCCGTCGAATCAGAAGCGACAACACTGCCGGAAATTATCCAGGAAATGTTGCTTACAACCACCTCTGAGCGCCAAGGTCGCGTGATTGATCACGACAGCTCGGGCTCCATGGAAAAGAAAAAACAAGAAGGTTATTTCTAGTCGCGCTACTTGCTGTGCGCATAAACACTTTCTGAATTACTGAATTTTACTGATACGAAAGAGATTCCTATGAGTCATCAGTCTGAACTGATTGCACAAGATATCAACGCTTATCTTGCTCAACACGAACAAAAAGAACTGCTGCGTTTTCTCACCTGCGGCAGTGTTGATGATGGTAAAAGTACATTGATTGGCCGTTTGCTGCACGACTCCAAAATGATTTATGAAGATCAGTTGGAAGCGATTCGCTCCGATAGCGTGAAGCACGGAACCACAGGCGAAAAGATTGATTTGGCGCTCTTGGTTGATGGTTTACAAGCCGAACGTGAGCAGGGCATTACCATCGATGTGGCATACCGTTATTTTTCTACCGCGAAGCGTAAATTTATTATTGCCGACACTCCCGGCCATGAGCAGTACACGCGCAACATGGCGACAGGTGCATCCACATGCGATTTGGCAATTATATTAATTGATGCCCGCTACGGTGTTGTAACACAAACTCGTCGCCATAGTTATATTGCCTCGTTGTTGGGTATTAAGCACATTGTTGTTGCTGTAAACAAAATGGACTTATTGGGCTTTGATCAATCGGTGTTTGAAAAAATCAAACAGGACTATTTGGACTTTGCCGTTAAGTTGGGTATGAACAATGTGATGTTTGTGCCTATTTCTGCGTTGGATGGTGACAATGTGGTGAATCGCTCAGAGCGTTCGCCTTGGTACACCGGCCAGACATTGATGGAAATTTTTGAGTCAGTGCCAATTGCCGGCGATAAAAACTACACAGATTTCCGCTTTCCTGTGCAATACGTCAATCGTCCCAATCTGGATTTCCGTGGTTTTTGTGGCAATGTTGCATCGGGCGTTGTGCGTGTTGGCGATGAGGTACGAGTGCTGCCATCAGGCAAAACCAGTGTTGTAAAATCGATTGTGACTTATGACGGTGATTTGCAAGAGGCATTTACAGGTCAAGCCGTCACTTTGACCCTAACCACAGAAGTGGATGTCAGTCGCGGTGATATGCTGGTTCTGGCAAAAGATACCGTTCCTCAATCCAATCACTTGAAAGCACACATTGTGTGGATGGCTGAAAAGGCAACAAAAGCCAATTCAGAATATTTGTTCAAATTTGCCAGTAAATTAGTCAGTGGTGTGATTGAGTCAATCGATTACCGCGTTGATGTAAATACCCAAGAGCACTCCCAGGTTGAGCAGCTTCAGTTAAATGATATTGCCGTTGTTGATTTAGTGCTGACCCAGCCGGTTGTTGCAGATAAGTACACCAACAACAGGGCGACAGGTGCTTTTATTGTTATCGATCGCTTAACGAATATCACAGTAGGTGCCGGTATGGTCGTGGAGCAGTTGGAGGCTACTGAAGAGAGCACTGCGTCCTACAGTGATTTTGAACTCGAATTAAATGCGCTGATTCGCAAACACTTTCCTCATTGGGGAGCTGCTGATTTGAAAACGTTGCTATCAAAGTAATAGGGCGGATTCCTTAGTGCGTTGATTTTATTAAGCCCGCAATAGCGGGCCTTTTTATGAGATCTGGTTCCAGTTTTGAGTGTTCTATGGGCAATATCGCACATGATAATTGGATGATGTCGGCTGTTCTGCTGCCGTGATGCTATTTATCGTATCGCCGCACACTCTTGATTGGGGTGTGTTATCAATAATCTTACAAGGAGTTCTTATGAAAAATTTTCTTTCCCTTCTCGCCGTTTTAACCTTGGGCTTTGTTTCCACCTTCGCCATTGCTGCCGATTCCGCGCCGAATGTAACTCCAACTGTCAAGTCACAGGCTGTGGCAGAACAGGGAGCTGTTAACATTAATACTGCTGATGTGGCTGAGTTGACCAAACTCAAAGGTATTGGTGTTAAAAAGGCAGAGGCAATCGTTGCCTGGCGCACAGAGAATGGCGCATTCAAAAGTGTGGACCAGTTGCTTGAGGTGAAAGGTATCGGCGAAGCGACGTTGTCGCTGAATCGGGAAAACATCCGCATATAATTTCAATTGGCAGCTCTATCCGATGGGCTAACCAATGAAGTTTGTGGTATTTTTTGTTTTAATAGAGGCCCAGCATTTAGCTGGGCTTTTTGTTGTCTATGAGGCTAAGAAATGTCTGTTTACGGTCCAAGAATTGTTGTCGCCATGGATTTTGATAATGCCGAGCAATGTATTGCCATGGCGAAGCGACTGTCTCCCAAGGATTGCCGTTTAAAGGTGGGGAAAGAACTGTTTACTGCCTGTGGGCCTCGGATCGTTGAGCAGTTAATGGTACTTGGTTTTGACGTGTTCCTCGATCTCAAATTCCATGATATTCCCAATACCACCGCCAAGGCGGTTAAAGCTGCTGCCGAGTTGGGCGTTTGGATGGTCAATGTCCATGCGTCGGGCGGTGAGCGCATGATGACGGCTGCACGTGAAATATTAGAACAGCGTTCAGGTCAGCGACCGCTGCTGATTGCAGTGACTGTCCTGACCAGTATGGATGCTGTTGATTTGGCGGGTGTAGGAATCGATCGATCGCCAGAGGAACATGTAATGATGTTGGCACAATTAACCCAACGCTGTGGGCTGGATGGTATTGTGTGTTCAGCTCAGGAGTCCAGTGTGATGCGTACACGCTTCGGCACAGACTTTTGTTTGGTTACACCAGGTATTCGTTTGGATTCTTCTCCTGCCGACGACCAGCGTCGTACCTTGACGCCATCCGCTGCCATTGCGGCGGGTAGCAGCTATTTGGTTATTGGCCGGCCTATTACCCAGTCACCAGATCCTGTTGCTACATGTCAGTCTATTATCCAGTCATTACATACTATTTGATTGCTCCCGTTTTTATCAGCAGGTTTCCCAATGGATACAGATTTACCAGTTGTTATTACTATCGATGGGCCAAGTGGAGCAGGTAAGGGCACTCTGAGCCAAATGTTGGCCAGCTATACGGGGTACCATCTGCTGGATAGTGGCGCACTTTATCGTCTCGTCGCTCTTGCTGCATTGAATAGCGGTGTGGATTTGAATAACGAACAGTTGGTGGCGCAAATAGCGTCGACGCTGGATGTGGTTTTTAAGGTGTCGGGAAACAAGACGACTATTTTATTGGTTGGGCGAGATGTGACCTCCGCGATTCGCCAGGAGTCAGTCAGTATGGCAGCGTCACAGATTGCTGCTTATCCCGCCGTTCGCGCTGCATTGTTGGAGCGCCAGCGTGAGTTTGCAGTGCTTCCCGGGTTGATTGCCGATGGCAGGGACATGGGAACTACAGTATTTCCTGCGGCACAAACAAAGCTCTTTCTCACCGCCAGTGCGGAAGCAAGAGCTGAGCGACGTTATAAACAGTTGATCGCAAAAGGTGATCCTGTCGAGATGACCTCATTAATTAAAGATATCCAAGAGCGCGATGAGAGAGACTCCAATCGTGCCGTGTCTCCGCTTCGTCCCGCAGAGGATGCGATTGTTATTGATAGTACATCAATGACAATTGAGCAGGTTTTCGCCAAAATGCTGGCGGCTATTGGTCATCGCACATAGTTTATTGACCTCGCGTCAACAAACGGTAAGAATGCTTTACTATATTTAACAGTAGTCTCCTTGATGGGATTGCGCAGATAACAATGTTTTCAAAACATACACAGTGGGCTCCTGAAAATATCAAGTGAGATTCAGAATGCCCCTAACTTGCTTCAAAGCTTATGATATTCGTGGAAAATTGGGTGAAGAGCTCAATGAAGATATTGCGTACCGGATTGGCCGCGCCTACGCGCAGTTTTTAAGCCCCAAAGTCGTTGTAGTGGGTGGCGATGTTCGGCTCACCAGCAATTCACTCAAACTTGCTCTTGGCAATGGTTTGCGTGACGAGGGGGTCGATGTTCTTGATATAGGCATGAGTGGAACAGAAGAGATTTATTTTGCAGTCAGTCATCTACAAGTTGATGGTGGGATAGAGATCACGGCAAGTCATAACCCTATTGATTACAACGGCATGAAATTGGTTCGCGAGAATTCCAGACCAATCAGTGGTGATACAGGGCTAAATCAAATCAAGGTGCTTGCTGAGGCCAATAAGTTTCTCCCTGTTAATCCTGCTGCCAGGGGTGAGCTGCGTGAAGTCAGTATTGTCGATGAGTATATAAAGCATCTTCTGAAGTATGTAGATGTCTCGGAGTTAAAGCCATTGCGTTTGGTTGTGAATGCGGGCAATGGTGCAGCTGGTCATGTCATTGATGCACTGGAAAAATATTTACCCTTTGAATTTATCAAGATCAACCATGAGCCAAATGGTGCATTTCCTAACGGCATCCCAAATCCCTTATTAATTGAAAATAGGGCTGCTACGGCAGATGCTGTTATCGCTCACAAGGCAGACATGGGAATCGCATGGGATGGTGATTTTGACCGCTGTTTCTTATTTGATGAGACAGGAGCATTTACAGAGGGTTATTACATCGTTGGTTTGTTGGCTGAAGCTTTTTTGCATAAAAATCCGGGTGCAAAAATCATTCATGACCCGCGCTTGACATGGAATACCATCGATATAGTTGGTGGTAATGCAGGTCACGCAGTTCAATCAAAAACGGGGCATGCTTTTATTAAAGAGCGTATGCGCGCAGAGGATGCAATATATGGTGGTGAGATGAGTGCTCATCACTATTTTAAAGACTTCTTTTATTGTGATAGTGGGATGATTCCCTGGTTGCTTGTGTGTGAGCTGGTGTCGCACAAAGGGCGGCCCTTGTCTTCCCTGCTTAAGGATAGAATTGAAAAATTTCCGTCGCCCGGTGAAATTAATGTGCATGTGCCTGATGCTCAGCAGGCAATAGAAAGGGTTTTTCAGCATTATGGCGAGGAGGTAAATGCTGTTGACAGAACGGATGGTATCAGTATGGAATTCGATGCATGGCGCTTTAATCTGCGTATGTCAAATACCGAGCCAGTGGTTCGTTTAAATTTGGAAAGCCGTGCTGATAAGGATTTGCTTCATCAAAAAACAATAGAAATACTTAATTTACTCAACAGTTAAAAACATACTCTTCCAAGGACAATTATATGCAAGTTAAAAAAGCGGTTATTCCTGTTGCAGGTTTGGGTACGCGTATGCTGCCTGCAACCAAAGCAATTCCAAAGGAAATGCTACCTGTTGTCGATAAGCCGCTTATTCAGTATGTGATTGAAGAGGCAGCGGCGGCCGGTATAAAAGAAATTGTTTTGGTAACTCATGCCAGTAAAAATGCAATTGAAAACCACTTTGATACCAGTTTTGAGTTGGAGGCTCAGCTTGAGGCTCGCTTGAAGCGCTCATTGCTGGCGGAGGTTCGCTCCATAACGCCACCAGGGTTAACTGTTATTTCTGTTCGTCAAGCAGAGGCTAAAGGCTTGGGGCATGCAATATTGTGTGCAAAGTCCGTTGTGGGTGATGAACCATTCGCTGTGCTCTTACCGGATGTGTTGGTTGATAACGCTGAATGTAATTTAAAGCAGGACAATCTTGCCGGTATGACGCGCCGTTTTGAGGAAACTGGGTTTAGCCAGATTTTGGTTGAGCAGGTACCCCATGATCAGGTTGATAAATATGGTGTTGTAGATTGTTCGGGTGTCGATATCCCGTCAGGTAAAACAGCGGCTATCCGCGCGATGGTGGAAAAACCGCCTGTGGATGATGCGCCTTCTAATATGGCTATTGTTGGTCGTTATGTGCTTTCTCGTACGGTGTGGGATCTGTTGGCGAAAACCTTGCCCGGTGCCGGCGGCGAGATCCAGCTTACAGATGCGCTGGATACCTTGTTGGGGCTTGAGACTGTTGAGGCGTATCAATTGATTGGTCGCAGCCATGACTGTGGAACCAAGTTGGGTTATTTGGCTGCCAATGTTATCTATGGTGAGCGTCATTCTGAGGTTGGTGCCAAGTTCAAGGCGTTTTTATCCAGTCGTTACAAAAGCTGATATTTAATTTATGGGGTGGGAATAGAGGGCGGCAATCGCTGCCTTCTATTGTTGTCTCAGTCTGCAATTGTTTTCTTTTCTCCTTATCTATTCCTCTCCCTAAGCTGTTGATAAATAAAGCGCATTCTGCTAGGCTCTTGCACCTGCTAATTTTCCGGTTTCGTGATCTCGGTCATTAAGAGTGTTTCTTGGCAGTAGTGAGGGTCGTCAAACCCAGCCTGAGGGGATCTTTGCTTTACATTAACTGACCCGCGTGACTGGCCGTGCGGAAAAGGTAGGGCGTGAGTTTAACGTCTGTACCTCTAATCTATAGGTAATACGATGAGTATGAACGAAAGTTTTGCTGAGTTATTTGAAGAGAGTTTAAAGACCGTTGATATGGTGCCAGGCACCATCGTTACTGGTGTAGTAATCGATATCGACAAAGACTGGGTTACCGTACACGCAGGCCTGAAGTCTGAAGGTGTCATCCCCGCAGAACAATTCCGTAACGAACTGGGTGAGTTGAATCTCCAGATCGGTGACGAAGTACAAGTAGCTCTGGAAAGCGTTGAAGACGGTTTCGGTGAAACCAAACTGTCACGTGAAAAAGCCAAACGCGCTGAAGCTTGGAAAATTCTCGAAGCTGCTCACGTTGCTGAAGAAGTTATCAAAGGTGTTATTAACGGTAAAGTTAAAGGTGGTTTCACCGTTGACGTTGCTGGTATCCGTGCCTTCCTTCCTGGTTCATTGGTAGATGTTCGCCCTGTGCGCGAAACTACTCACCTTGAAGGTAAAGAGTTGGAATTCAAAGTTATCAAGCTCGACCAAAAGCGTAACAACGTAGTTGTTTCTCGTCGCGCTGTACTTGAACAAGCTAACTCTGTTGAGCGCGATGAATTGCTGGCCACCCTGCAAGAAGGTCAAGCAGTTAAAGGTATTGTTAAAAATCTTACCGACTACGGTGCATTCGTTGACTTGGGCGGTGTTGATGGTCTGTTGCACATCACCGACATGGCGTGGAAGCGTATCAAGCACCCAGGTGAGATCGTAAACGTTGGTGACGAAATCGACGTTAAAGTATTGAAGTTTGATCGTGAGCGTAACCGTGTATCTCTTGGCCTGAAGCAATTGGGTGAAGATCCGTGGATACAAATCACCAAGCGTTACCCGGAAGGCGCTCGTGTGAAAGCAAAAGTAACCAATTTGACTGATTACGGTTGTTTCGCAGAGTTGGAAGAGGGTGTTGAAGGTTTGATCCACGTTTCAGAAATGGATTGGACTAACAAAAACATTCATCCTTCAAAAGTTGTGCAATTGGGCGACGAAATCGAAGTTATGGTATTGGATATCGACGAAGAGCGTCGTCGTATCTCTCTCGGCTTGAAGCAATGCCAAGAAAATCCATGGGATGCATTTGCTCGTACTTGCGCCAAAGGCGACAAGATCAGCGGTAAGATCAAGTCAATCACTGACTTTGGTATCTTCATCGGTCTGGATGGTGGTATTGATGGTCTGGTTCACTTGTCAGACATCTCTTGGCACGAAGCTGGCGAAGAAGCTGTTCGCAAGTACAAGAAAGGCGACGAATTGGAGACAGTGGTATTGGCCATCGATCCAGAGCGTGAGCGCATTTCTTTGGGTATCAAGCAGCTCGAAACCGATCCATTCTCAGAATACGTTTCTGTGAATGACAAAGGTGCCGTAGTTAAAGGTATCGTGAAAGAAGTTGAAGCAAAAGCTGCTGTAATCACTTTGGCTGATGACGTAGAAGCTACTTTGAAAGCGTCTGAGTTGAGCCGTGAGAAAGTAGAAGATGCACGTAACCTGCTGAAAGTGGGCGACGAAGTTGAAGCTAAGATCATTGCCGTAGATCGCAAAAATCGCAGCATCAGCCTGTCAGTGAAATCCAAAGATGTTGAAGAAGAAAAGACTGCTATGAAAGAGCTTTCTAGCAAGCAATCTGATCAAGCTTCTCCAACCACCTTGGGTGATTTGATTAAAGCGCAAATGCAAAGCAAAGAGTAAGTTTTTTGCTTGTGGATAATGGCCAGCATTGCTGGCCATTATTTTTTTGTGGGTGGTTTACTTGGGCTCAGGCTCAGCTATGATGTTTGTGTTGCTTGAACGTTGGCTAATAACAGAGAGCAGGTTATGACAAAGTCAGAATTGATTGAATACATCACCGAAAAGCAAAATCAGTTGACCATCAAAGATGTCGAGATGTCAGTAAAGCTGTTGCTCGATTATATGTCCGATATTCTCGCGTCCGGCGAACGTATCGAAATTCGTGGGTTTGGTAGTTTCTCGTTGCATTATCGTGCTCCCCGTACTGGTAGAAATCCAAAAACAGGGGAGGCTGTCGTGCTTGAAGGCAAATATGTCCCTCATTTTAAGCCTGGCAAAGAAATGCGCGATCGCGTAAACGAGAGTATTGATAAGTAACGCCTTGTTGCGTTATTCCTAAATATATATCTTGAAAAGCAGGTATTGCTATTATGCTTCCTGCTCCTGCTCCTGCTCCTGCTCCTGCTCCTGCTCCTGCTCCTGCTCCTGCTCCTGCTCCTGCTCCTGCTCCTGCTCCTGCTCCTGCTCCTGCTTCCTGCTATTCGGCTTTTCCTGCTTTGATTTTGTGTGCGCCATAGAGTGCCGGTGTATAAGCCAGCATCAATGCAGCGAATTCATTAATCTTGTCGAGTTGTGTGGCAATGGCCAAAGGAAGTAGCCATGCCAGATTAAAGCACATGATTAATAGCGTTGCTTTTGTGTGAGAGTTTAGTTTTTGTGCGATTTTTTGATAAAAGTGCGATCTGTGTGGCAGATAGAATTTTTGTCCGGTTGTCAGTCTGGCAAGGAGGGTGTAGCTGGCATCTACGATGAATGACGTCAGAATAATAAGCCAGATGCAGGCGGTGGTCATATCGTTATATGCGGTCCATACCATTAATGTAGCGAGCGTTATGCCAATAAAAAGGCTCCCCGCATCCCCCATAAATAGCTTTGCGCGCGGGAAATTCCAATATAAAAAGCCCAGGCTTGCATTGCTAAGGGTGAGCATAAGTAGAAGTGTCTCAGGGTGTTCCGCCTTGAGAAAGAAGAGAAGACTCATGCTTCCGCAGACAAACACGGTTTGAAGTGCTGCGAGCCCATTAATACCATCCATAAAGTTATAGAGGTTGGTGAGCCAGACAATGCCAAGAATAGATATGGCTCCTAGAGTCGCAGCGATAAGTATGGGGTGTGTTGTGTTATGCAGGATGACTCCAGTAATGGTGCAGGCTACTGCCAACTGGATGATAAGTCTGATGCGTATGTTGAGTGTGAATAGGTCGTCGGCGATTCCTACCGCAGCCATAAGTAGGCCAGGGGCTATCAGGTAGAGTAGTGTTGGAGGTTGCGGCATTCCTGATAGCTCGGTGATTAATAGGCTCAATACCGTTGCCAGTACTATGGCAATGCCACCTCCGCGTGGTGTAGGGACGGTATGCGAGCTTCGATCATTGGGGATATCTAAAAGACGACGCCCAAACCAATAGATAACAAGCTTCGATAGCCCCAATGCAAGAATCAGGGGTATTAACAAATAGGCAATCAATAATTCCATGCTTCACTGATCTTAAGTAACGATTGTTCCTGTCATTCTACCTTATCTCCTTTATTTTCATTGTCTTGTGATTGATGTTGCACCGATATTGATCTCGATTGTTTTTGATGTCTCTTTATGGTGCTTATTTTGATTGTATAAACAGCCTGATAATTTATAACTTATTGAAAAATAATTTTTTTTTGTTTTTGGATCATTTATTGCTTTGGCGCAGAGCCATTTAGCGTTTAGATAGATATTCGACAATTAGTGCTCTCTGGTTGTGCATTTTCCACCTAATATATCTTTCAGTGTGGCAAATCAACACCTAGGTCGTAGGGTGAATTGTTTCATATTGAGGCGCTCAAATTGCGGCTCATGTTTGCGTCACATTTGGTTGGTCTCAAACAATAATCATTCTGGGGTAAGTATGAAAAAACTAAATTCCACTATTTCATTCATTGTTGCCACTGTGCTGACTGCTTGTATGTCGCCAATAGCATTTGCGGAAGAGGCGATCAATCAAGCAAATACGGCTTGGATTCTGACATCGACAGCATTGGTGCTGTTTATGACCCTGCCGGGATTGGCTTTATTTTACGGTGGTCTTGTTCGCGTTAAAAATATTCTCTCTGTGTTGATGCAGTGTTTTGCAATTGCATGCTTGGTATCGTTGCTGTGGTTGATCGCAGGTTACAGCTTGGCATTTGGTGAAGGAAATGCCTGGATTGGTGATTTTAGTATGGTCTTTTTGGGTAGCGTAACTGAGGATGCTGTTTCTGGCGGTATTCCACTCAGTTTGCATGCCATGTTTCAAATGACATTTGCCATCATCACTCCAGCATTGATTGTTGGTGCGTTTGCGGAGCGTGTAAAGTTTTCTTCTATGTTGTTGTTTTCTGGTCTGTGGTTGTTTGCTGTGTACATTCCCGTTTGTCATTGGGTATGGTCAGGTTCTGGCTGGTTGTTTCAGAAAGGGCTTCTTGATTTTGCTGGCGGCACGGTAGTGCACATTACTGCTGGTGTGGCCGCATTGGTTGCTGCAATTGTCGTGGGTAAACGTAATGGGTTTCCTACAACGGCTATGCCTCCACATAATATGACAATGACTGTTACCGGCGCGGGCATGCTGTGGGTGGGTTGGTTTGGCTTTAATGCAGGCAGTGCCTTGGCGGCTGATGGTAATGCGGCTATGGCAATGTTAGTGACGCATATTTCAGCAGCTGCAGGTGCGTTGTCCTGGATGGCTGTTGAGTGGATGCGTTTTAGAAAACCAAGTGCTTTGGGTATTGTTACAGGTATGGTTGCAGGCCTGGGTACTATTACACCTGCTTCCGGTTATGTTGGCCCTGGTGGCGCTTTATTAATTGGTTTAAGTGCGGGCGTTGTCTGTTTCTACATGACGCAATTGGTTAAGCGAGTCTGGAAGATTGATGACTCATTAGATGTATTTCCTGTTCACGGTGTTGGTGGCGTGCTGGGGACTATTCTTGCTGGTGTGTTTGCATCCACTGAGCTGGGTGTATTTAGTGGCCAGGGGTTTGCTGAGGGTATTAACTCGATTGGCGAGCAACTTGGCGTTCAATTTCTGGGTGTGATTGTGACTTTTGTTTACACCGCTGTTGTTACTTATGTATTGCTTAAGTTGACGGGTCTGTTTACTGCTGGTTTACGTGTCAGCAAAGAAGACGAAACGATTGGCCTTGATTTGGCATTGCATGAAGAAGACGGTTACAAACTGTAATCTGTACACAAATAAAAAGAGGAGCATTGGCTCCTCTTTTTATTTGTGCGGTCTGTGGGTAGTAACAATATTTAGCGAAACGCAATCAGTGCTGCAGTAACGGCAACATTCAGGGATTCGACGCCATTGTTCATTGGAATTCTCACGCTTTCATTGCACAGTTTGGCCACAACGGGTGAAACTCCTTCAGTTTCATTGCCTAGTACATAAATGCAGGGAGCATCGGGTGTGAACTTTTTCAGTTCCGTTGGTGCATGCGATGAAAGTGCGCACACCACAGTTCCTTTCTTTTTGAAGTCAACTAATGCCTCGGGCAAGTCTTTGCAGCGGAGCAGCGGCGCACGGAAAACTGTGCCGGCGCTGGCTTTGATGACCAATGGATCGATTTGCGCATTGCCTTTTTGGGGCAGCAGTATTCCATCGATTTGTCCTGCGCATGCAGAGCGAATAATCATGCCAAGGTTTTGTGGGTTATGTACGCCATCAAGTGCTAGCAGCGTGTAATTTTTTGCGTGATTATTGCGCAGGAATTCATCGTAGAGTTGATAGCCGCGTAGCTGTAAATCTGCCGCCACACCTTGGTCTTGCGCAGCATTTTTAGAAATGCGGGAGAGCGCCTGGCGATCGTGATAAACAATTTCAGCGCCCTTCTGTTTGGCCAGTGTAGATATCTCATCCAAAATACCAGCCGGTTTATTGCTTTTGGCTAAATGCAATCTGTAGATAAACGTTGAGGAATCTTGCAGTGCTTCCAGGACTGTTTTGCGTCCGTACACGGTCATGAGTGAATCAAAAAAGCGTTTTTTTTCCAAATAAGCGAGGCTGTCTTCGCGGTCATTAGTCATGCTTGAATTCTTGTGTCGATTTAATGATGGGTTGTGCAAAGAGATTTGTACGCTTTTACTGCAGCAGGCAATCCCATGGCGATGGCATCAACCGTGAGTGCATGCCCAATTGATACTTCAAGCAGCGCAGGGATTTGGCGAAAATGTGCGAGATTATGAAGGTTCAGGTCATGGCCTGCATTTACACCAATACCAATTGATTGCGCATGCAGGGCAGCATTCATGTAGCGTGCAAACAGTTCATCAAATGGCTGGCCTGGCGTTTTGAATGCATCGGCATAAGGGCCGGTATAAAGCTCAATGCGGTCTGCACCTATCTCTTTTGCCAAACTGATTTGCTCAATATCCGGGTCCATAAATAAACAGACCCTGACACCTTGGTCTTGTAGTTGTTTTATCAATGGCGTTAACTTTTTGCTGGCGACTGTTAAATCGAAACCATGGTCAGATGTCAGTTGGTCATTAGTATCTGGCACCAAGGTGCACTGATCAGGCATGACGTCGCTAACCAACTTAATGAAACCGGGAAAGTTTCCCAGTGATTCTGCGTAGGGGTTTCCTTCAATATTAAATTCAATACCGCGATAGTTTTTCACCAATTCACTCAGCTCATACACATCATGAGGTCTGATGTGACGTTGATCCGGGCGAGGGTGAACGGTCAGGCCATCGGCACCTGAATTAATGCAGGTTTCCCCGTGTGCAACTACATCGGGATAATTGCCTGGGCGAGAATTTCTGATCAGCGCTATTTTATTGAGGTTAACGCTGAGTGCGGTGTCATTACTGGTTTTCATCGATGGGTACCAAGGCATCTTTGATGCTCGACGGTTTGGTTGCGCGCTGCGCGTTAATAATAGCCTGCACACCTGCCGAATCTGTTCTGGTTGCGCTCAGTACGCGCACAGCATAGTTGGGTGCTTCAGGGTGTGCTTTGAACATACCGCGTGGTTCTTGTGAGATTTTCTCAATCACGTCCATGCCTGCGACCACTTTTCCAAAAACGGTATAGCCGGGTTTGGTGCCTGTTGCATTGAGTCCGGTATTGTTTTTGAGGTTGATATAAAACTGTGCGGTTGCGCTATCAGGATCTGACTGGCGCGCCATAGCAACACTCTTGTAGTCGTTGGGCAGGCCATTAATCGACTCATTAACTACGGGGTCTGCTGTTGGTTTCTCGGTGAAATCAAATGTCATGCCGCCACCTTGCACAACAAAACCGGGCACAACGCGATGGAAAATCGTCCCGTCGTAAAACTTGCTATCAACATAGGTTAAAAAGTTTTTTACCGTAGCAGGAGCAGACTTGGGATAAACCTCAATCACAAAGGTTCCAAGGTCTGTTTTCATGGCGATCAAGTTGCTTTCTGCCATGCTGTTAACAGATAACAGCAGTGAGATACCCGCCAATAAACCTGTAAGACTTTTTAGCATCATCAAGCTCCTGTTAGCGCCACTCTGATTTACGTTTACGGCGGCCAATAGCTTGCAAAATCAGCGATAACAATATGCCACCCAAAATAAGGCCGCCACCATAGAGCCAATGATTGAAACGATCGGTATCTTTTAGTTTTTCGTTTTCGGCTTTTAATACATCGGCGTGCGTTTGTAATAATTGGTTTTCGGTGAGCATACGTTGATGCTCTTCCTCGAGGTTGAGGGCAGTGGTTGCGGCTTGGCGCATATCCTCGGTGTCATCGAGTAATTGTTGGTGTTCTTGCTGGAGCTTTTCCAGCTGTGCTTTAAGTTCAGTATTTTCAGCTTGCAGGCTGATGAGGCTGCGAGATGAATCCGATAGGGCTGCCAGCTTTAATGCTGCTGTTGGTTTATCGCTGATATTTTGACTGCGAATCCAACCTTCGGTGCCCTCCGGCGTCACAACCAGTGACCAGAGGTTATTGTCTGTTCCTATTTCTTCGCGCAAAAAATTCAATTTTGTACCGCTGGGCACACCTTGTTGCAAAACCCCTGCCTGAGGGTTTTTGTCGCTGCGAACAGGGACATAAATAACATCAGAGACATATTTTTCAATCGCAAAGCTTGGCAGGCTGATAAAGGGGAGGGCCAAAAGCGACAATCCTGCACCCAAAAGATTTAAATGTTTCACAGTGGCTCCAATCCTGAAAAATGAAAATTAAGGCAAAACTTTTTTGAAGGGTTTTACGATGACCTTGGCATAAACACCGGCTGCAATATAGGGATCGGCATCAGCCCATGCTTGTGCGTCTTGCAGTGAATTGAATTCCGCAACAACCAAGCTGCCGGTAAAGCCTGCATCACCAGGGTTTTCATTGTCGATGGCAGGGTGTGGTCCTGCGATGAGCAGGCGACCTTCATCGGTCAATTGCTGCAATCGGGCAAGGTGTGCGGGGCGGGCCGCTTTTCGTTTATCAAGGCTATTGGCAATGTCTTCACTGATAATGGCGTAATACATAAAACGGTCTCTGAAAAATAGTGCAGCGGCCCGCTAAGGCACCGCTTGAATGTTTTGTTATTGAATTACATTGGGCTTGCGATGTACTTGTTGTTCTTATTCGGTACTACCATCATTAATCACTTCTTCCAGTGTCAGGTGGGTTAGCAGACGAATGCTGCGAAACACATAGAAGAGTGTGCCCATCATGATGATTAACATTGGTAGCGCAATGACAGGGTAGCTTAGTGCTGTCATTTTACCCAGTTCTGCATTGAACTCTGCTGTGCCTGGGTGGCTAACCAAAATTATTTTAGCCAGTACGTAGTTTAAAATCGAGGATAGAAAAAAAGACGCCGCAATCATCAATGAGGCATTGCTCAGGGTGCGTTCAAAATGTTTTTTGGTTTGATAATGTTCAAGTGCCGCGTCCACTTTTTGTATTTTTAGCACTTTATCGTTGTAAATAAATACTTTCACCAAAGGGTAGCGGGTTTTTATGGAGACGAGTGTGACTATGCCGAGAATACCGGGTATAGCAGCTTCTTTAATTGCAAAATATTCCGGGTCGAGTTGCAACAGGCTCAGACCGCCAGTGAGCAATACACTCACGATACCGAGTGCCGAAAAAACATTCACTTTTTTGTTGGCGATAAAATCGCGCAAGCCATAACTCAGTGGGAAGGCGAGCGCAATGACTAGCGCCCAGGTTGGTCCTAGATATTCTGCATCGCTAAGCTTGGTCAGAATCAGCGTCGGAATGACGATGTTCATTAACAGATTGGCAAAAAAGCTTTCTTTTTTTGGCTTGGGCTGGGAATTTGTCGTTTCCAGAGGGGGTTTATCGGCTAACATGGGAGGTGATTTTTCCGCGTTGTTGTCAGTCATGACCAATCCTGTCGATCTTCTAGTAAAGTGGTATTTGAGTGATTTTTGATCTGCACAGCCATACGTATTTTTCAGACGGTATGCTAAGCCCGGAAGCCTTGATTGCGCGCGCCAAAGAGCGCGGTGTCTCGGTGTTGGCAATTACGGATCACGATACCATAGCTGGCGTTCGGATTGCACAAAAAGCCGCATTGGATGCGGCGATCCAGTTAATTCCCGGCATTGAGTTTTCCAGCCAATGGGGGCGGGGTGGTGTTCATATTGTTGGCTTGGGTGTGGATATTGATTCCGCTGTTTTAGCTGAGGCCATTGCACACCAGGAGGATGCGCGTGCAGCGCGCTCAATCGCTATTGCCGAGCGGCTGTCGAAGGCCGGCTTTCCCGATGCCTTGGCTGGCGCGCGTGCATTGGCCGGTGGCGTCAGTGTTGGCCGACCTCACTTTGCCCAGTATTTGGTTGCCATTGGTGCGGTAAAGAATATCAATGCTGCATTCAAAAAATACCTGGGAGCAGGAAAACCGGCTGATGTGAAATACCAGTGGCCATTAATGGATCAGGTTATTGCCTGGATTCACGGTGCAGGTGGCGTTGCAGTGTTGGCGCATCCGGCAAAGTATGAGCTTACTCGTACCAAAATGTGCGCGTTAGTCGATTCCTTTGTGGCGGCTGGCGGCGATGCTATCGAGGTAATCAGCGGTTTGCAGCCCTCTGCGATGACAGACGATTTATTGCGTATTACCGCGAGCCGTAACCTTTATGCATCTTGCGGCTCTGATTTTCATATACCCGATCAACCTTGGCAGGATCTGGGTGGTTTTGGTCGATTGCCACCACAGGCCAAGGCTGTGTGGGAATTGTTGGGCTATAACAATATTAATGCGTAAGGCCTGCGGGCTTTATAGCCTTTTCATCCTGGCCTGTTTATGGCTGATGGGGTCGTAAGGAGTCTTTACCATGGCACAATTTTTCCAAATTCACGCGGAAAACCCGCAGCACCGTTTAATCGTACAAGCGGCAGATATTATCCGCAAAGGCGGGTTGGTCGCTTATCCAACAGATTCCGCGTACGCCCTTGGCTGCCACATTGGTGATAAGGATGCTTTGGAGCGCATACGTACGCTGCGTAAGCTCGATAAGAATCACAATTTCACCCTGATGTGTCGTGACCTGTCCGAGTTGGCAACCTATGCGCGCGTGGATAATCAGGTATTTCGCCTGTTAAAAAACCATACGCCCGGTGCTTATACCTTCATCCTTGAGGCAACCGCTGATGTACCGCGTCGCTTGATGCACCCCAAGCGCAAAACCATAGGGCTGCGTGTGCCTGATAATCCTATCGCCCTGGCTTTACTTGAAGAATTGGGCGAGCCATTGATGACCAGTAGCTTGCTGTTGCCTGGTGAAGAGTTTCCAATGACTGACCCCTACGACATTCGCGACACCTTGGAGCATTTTGTGGAGCTGGTGATTGATGGCGGCTATTGTGGGTTGGAGCCAACGACGGTGATCGATCTGACTCAGGATGTGCCAGAGCTGGTGCGCCAGGGCAAGGGAGATTTTGCTCCGTTCGATGCCAACTGATTGATTCCATTATAATTTTATTGTCTTGACGGGCTGCTGTCCGGCGCCTCCTTAAATCGTTATAATGCCGCTCCTGTATTGTCCGCCCTATGGCGTTCTTTTCTTATTCGACTGATGAGCTTGCTGAGTGACTGAAATTCTCGAACCCGTACCGCTGCCTGATCCGGACTCTGAAACAGATTCGGTACCGGTCGCTGTGGATGACGTTCCGGATGTTGCTGACATTTCAACTGAGCAAGCTCCTGTTGATGCCGCCGCTTCATCAAAAGCACCGCAGCAAGGCGAAATGCCTTTTGCTGTGGTTCATGGCAAAGCGTATACCCAGCTACCGCAGGATTTGTACATTCCACCGGATGCACTTGAAGTATTTTTGGAGGCGTTTGAAGGGCCTCTGGATTTGTTGCTGTATCTGATCCGTCGCCAAAATATTGATATTCTTGAGATTAACGTATCCGAGATTACCTCCCAGTACATGGCGTATGTCAATCTGATGGAATCCCATCAGTTTGAGTTGGCGGCCGAGTATTTGGTCATGGCGGCCATGCTGGCTGAGATCAAGTCGCGCATGTTATTGCCTCGCTCCAGTGAAGAGCAGGAAGAAGAGGACGATCCTCGTGCTTCCCTGATTCGTCGTTTGCAGGAATACGAGCGTTTCAAGCAGGCAGCCGAGGATATGGATAAGCTTCCGCGCGTAGCGCGTGATGTTTTTCCGGTTACAGTCGCAGGGCCTGACCGCAGCCTGACACGCCTTGATCCCGATGTGGAATTGCAAGAGCTGTTGCTCGCCCTGTCAGAGGTGTTGCGACGTGCGGATATGTTTGAAAGTCACCATGTATCCAAGGAGCGCTTATCAACGCGCGAGCGTATGGCGCAGGTTTTGGATACTTTGGCGCACCAACACTTTGTGCCCTTTGTGAGTCTTTTTAAAGCAGAAGAAGGGCGCTTGGGTGTGGTAGTGACCTTCCTTGCGGTGATGGAGTTGATTAAGGAATCTCTGGTAGAGATTGTTCAAAGCGAATCTTTTGCACCTATTCACGTAAAAGCCAGAACACAATGACCGATACAATAATCCCCGAAGAATTAGATGAAGTCCTGGATGCACCGGAAGAGGGTACTCGTTCATCGGCCGACGACGCGCTGATGGAGGAGCCTGCCACCGTTCCGGTAACGCAAATGCCGGTTGATGCCGAGCGTTTGCGTCAGATTATCGAAGGTACAATTTTGGCGGCAGGGCAGCCAATGACGGTTGCGCGTATGCTGGATTTGTTCGATGAGCAGGTCGCACCAACGAAAGACGAGGTGCTGGCTGCACTCGCTGATATTCAGGCCGCCTGTGAAGGGCGTGGTTTTGAGTTAAAAGAAGTGGCTTCCGGTTGGCGCTTCCAGGTGCGTGATAATTTGGCGCCCTGGGTGAATCGCCTCTGGGAGGAAAAACCACAAAAATACTCACGTGCGCTACTGGAAACGCTGTCACTCATTGCCTATCGACAGCCAATCACACGCGGCGATATTGAGGAAATTCGTGGCGTTGCTGTCAGTTCGCACATTATGAAAACCCTGCTTGAGCGCGATTGGGTGAAAGTAATTGGGCACCGTGATGTGCCCGGCCGCCCATCGCTCTATGCAACAACCCGCCAATTTTTGGATTACTTCAATTTAAAAAGTTTGGATGAGTTGCCCTCACTCAGTGAAATCCGTGATTTGGATGAGTTGAATCCGGTCCTGGATTTGGGTGAGGCTGGCTTGGGCGAAAAAGATACAGATCCACCTATTCCGGATGATCAGCCTGTCGCTACACTGGATGAGTTGGAAGAGGTGGAAGTGGATACCCAAACAGCACTCTACGAGGATGGCTTTGTAGAGGGTGAAGAGGCTTTTGTGACCATTGAGGAGCCGCTTGATACTGCGGTGCCGCAATCATCGACACCAGCCAACAATGAGGAAACTGGTCACTCATAGGTGACCCTTGAATTATGGTGAAGAAAATCAACCAAGATAAACCTGAAAAACCTACCAAGGCTGTGAAGCCAGTAGTTGCCGGTAAAAACGCCAGTGCTAAATCGGCTGGTGGTGGAAAAAAAGCATCGGCAGAAAAATCCCATGGGTTTAAAAAATCCAACGATGGTGCTGTTAAAAAACAGCATGGAGCTGAAAAGCCGGCGGCCAAGCCTGGGCAAAAACCTGCAGCGGCGCGTACCAAAGCTGTTGCCACTACAGAGTCGCAAGCACCGGTTATTGCAACTCCTACGGATGAAAAACTACAAAAAGTTCTGGCGCGTGCAGGCATTGGTTCTCGCCGTGAAATGGAACGCGCCATAGAGTTGGGCCAAGTTAAGGTAAATGATCGTATTGCCAAGTTAGGTGATCGTGTTACCGCGCAAGATAAAATTTTTGTCAATGGTCAGCGCGTAGTATTGCGCAGCGAATTAACCCGCCGCCGGGTGATTTTATATAACAAACCGGAAGGGGAAATTTGTTCCCGCTCAGACCCTGAAGGGCGCCCAACGGTCTACGATCACTTGCCGTCGTTGAAAGGCGAGCGTTGGATTTCCGTAGGGCGTTTGGACTTCAATACCAGCGGGTTATTGTTGTTTACCAACGATGGCGAGTTGGCCAATAAGTTGATGCATCCATCATCAGTAATTGATCGCGAATACCTGGTGCGTATCCAAGGTGAAGTGACCGATGATATGCGACAAGTGCTTTTGCGCGGTGTAGTGCTTGATGATGGCATCGCCCGCTTCACCGATATTGTGGACGGTGCAGGCGAAGGAAAAAATCGCTGGTTCTATTGCGTGGTGATGGAAGGTCGCAATCGCGAAGTGCGCCGTTTGTGGGAGTCACAGGGCGTTAAGGTCAGCCGCTTAAAGCGCGTGCGTTATGCCAATATTTTTATTCCTTCCCATGTGCGTGTAGGGCAGTGGATTGACCTTACCGAGCGTGAAATTGAAGACTTGTGTATGACCGCAGGTTTTGACAGCTCGACATATACTCGAATGATGACACCTACTCGCGACGAACTCGCGCAACGTGAACGTCACGACAAGAAATTGCGGTCTGCATCAGCAGCTCCGCGCCGGGTAAAAGCACCACCACGCAAGCGTCCACCTATTGTTGAGTAGTGGTTACTTTGTTGCACTGCTTGATAGAGTGATTGTTGCATAAAAAACGCGCTTAAATTAGCGCGTTTTTTTATGCTGTTCAGTTGCCTCACTGGCTACTGATGAAATAGTGGCATTACCGTGCTGTTAATAGTGCGGTTTCTGCCGGATTGTTTGGCGCGGTAGAGTGCTCTGTCGGCGCGTTCAAACAGGCTTTCCATTTCCTCATTGTGTTCGCCATTGTGGGTTGAGATACCGATACTGACGGTGGTGTTGATACCTGTCCCATTATGAAAAATTTGCGTATTGGCAATTTGTTGGCGAATTCGCTCGGCAATAATTTCTGCCCCGAGTGAATTGGTATTACTTAAAATCACTACAAACTCTTCTCCGCCATAGCGGAATATACTGTCGGTGCTACGGCATACTGACTGGATATTTTTTGCAATGTCGCACAGGATCAAGTCACCGCGATGATGGCCGTAATCGTCGTTAATTTTTTTAAAATAATCCACATCGATCATTAGCAGTGACAATTGCTGGTGTTGACGGTTCGCCAATTGCAGCTCGCGTTTCAGGCTGTTATTCAATGCAGCACGGTTACCTACAAGCGTCAATGGGTCCAGCAGTGCGAGGCGCATGGCGGTTTGATAGCGAACGGCGTTACGCAATGGATAAACCAGTAAGCTGAGCAGTTGTTCAATGCGTGCGAGTTCATCTTCGCTGAAACGTTTGCTGCGGCTGAAAATAACTTCGCCCAGATAGCCTTCGTCAGTCGTTAAACGATAATCGCAATGATGCAGTGATTCACGTCCTACGCGCGCATCATCTTTAGTGGTGGCTGATTTGAACAGCACGCCAGACATTTGCACCAGTGGTTGTATCTGGTGAAAAAACAGTGAAATGATTTCGCTGGGATCCAGGCTCATCTGCAACGCTTGGGTTAAGCGCGCGCGAACGGCGAGCTCTTGATCCTGCGTGGGAATGCCAAGGGGGATATTTCCTGCGCCATTTGCCTTTTGGGCATTGGTCACCATAGTCATGTCCCGCATATAAAGTACCTGTCACATTTGAGGTGATAATTGCCGCCCGTCATTGCGTATTTGGGCGCTAGTGAAGGCTATTTAGCGAAAACCATGCCATGTGCTTGGGGGATTTAAAACTCCTTTTAAATCAATAGATTAGTGTTTTTGTGGGCGTGAGAATCAGCAGGAAAAGCCAAAAAAATCGCGGCGCGGAAATGATAAAGCGGAAAACTATTGCCGATAGTCAAAAAATTGTCAGGGATCCTATAGGCTCCTGATTGGCAGGTAATACCAATCAGGTATTGACTTGAGGAAGAAGGATTCCCAGGGTTAATCCACCGGTCGGGCGGTTTTCCGCCCAGATCTTGCCTTTGTGGAGGGCGATGCTGCGATGGGCGATGGCAAGGCCTAAACCATAGCCGCCGCTCTCTCTGGCGCGGGCCTGATCGGTACGGAAGAAAGGCTGGAATATATCTTCCAGCGCATCTTCCTGCACACCAGGCCCCTGGTCCATGATTTGGATGCGATAGTGCTCTCCGTCACCAGTTTCGGTGAGTTGAATACAAATTTCCGAATTGGCTGGCGTGTAGAGCAGGGCATTGCGCAAAGTGTTTTCAAAAACCCCTACAAGCATATTGCCGTGAGTGGCAACCAGTGCCTCCTCCAGATTAGATTTAAACAGAATGCGAATATTTTTCTCGTCTGCATCCTGCTGGTAATTTTCAATCAATGTTTGCAGCAGTGAAACCAGGTCCAAAACGTCATCCAGCACCCAGCTGTCTTGTCCTTGAATAGGCAGCGTAAGAATGTCAGTGATAATGTCATTTAAGTAATCAGCAGCTTGTTTGATGCGCGCTAATTCGTGATCAATTTGCCCATCGCTTTTTTGTTGCGCCAGAGCGAGGGCGATTTGCAGGCGCGCCAAGGGTGTGCGCAATTCATGGGAAACATCTTTGATCAAACGCTTTTGTTCGTGCATGGCTTTTTCGAGGCGTTCGGTCATGTTGTCAAAATCGCGCCCCAGCGCGGCAATCTCATCGTTGCGACCACGAAATTGTTCGCTGATGCGCACGCTCAAATCACCACGGGCAATTTGATGGGTCGCTTTTTGTAAAGTGTTGATGCTGCGCGTGAAATGGCGTGCGAGAAAAAAACAGGCTGAGCCGCTGACAAGAATTGATACGAGTAACAGCGGCCAAATATTATCGATAAATAATTCCCAGATAATATCGCGATCCTGCCCTTCGTCCCGTCCGGCAGAAATAGTAATTAATTTGACGCTATTGCCGTCATTTAATGTGATGTAGCGGCCGAATAGTTTGCGATTGCGATCCTGCACCTTATCAAAAGGATGTTTGCTGGTGAGGCGTGGTGTAAGAAACATAACGCCGGGAGGAAGTGGGCGATCGAGCAAATCACGATTGCGTTTATCTACAACATACACAAACCGAGTGGACCAACTGGGCATGGCGCGCAGGTCTTGTGTGAGCTGTGCAGTGTTGCGATTAATGGCATTGCCGACCATTTGGAAGAGCAGGCGTTTGGCGGGATCGTCATCGTTCGCGGTTCCGCTGTGTTGCAGCTTGCCATCCGGTGTTATATCAAACCAATGAACAACCAGATTGGTGCCGATAATAATCGCCACCGTAATCAGCCAAAAGGTTAAAAATATTTTTAAATAAAGACGTGTCATTAAGCGGCGGAATCATCGTCATTCATTGTCAGCATATAGCCCGCACCGCGCACATTGATAATTAAATCTTTTGATGAGCCTGCCGCCGTAATTTTTTTACGGATGTTGCTCACATGCACATCAATACTGCGGTCATAGGGGGTTAATTTGCGATTCAGCGCCTGCTCGGTCATTTCATCTTTGCTAATCACCTGTCCTGCGCGGCGCACCAGAATTTCAAGCACACTAAACTCGGTGCCGGTCAGTGGTACTTCGTTGCCCTCCCAAGTGGTGGTACGGGTGCCCAAGTGTAGCGACAACTTGCCTGAGGATAAGCGTTCAACACTGTTAGTAGTGACTTCCTTCTGATTAGCGCGTCGCAAAATGGCGCGAATGCGTGCGACAAGTTCGCGTGGGTCACAGGGTTTGGCTAAATAATCATCAGCGCCAATCTCAAGGCCTATAACGCGATCCACCGTGTCACCCTTGGCGGTCAACATAATCACCGGTGTTTGGTTGTGCTGGCGCAGGTTTTTGAGCACATCAAAACCGTTGCGAATAGGCAGCATTACATCCAGCACTATGGCTGAGTAGGGATTTTTCAGTGCCAGTTCCAGCGCTGTTTGACCGTCGTAGGCGGTATCTATAGTGAACCCTTCAGTATGCAGATATTCACTCAGTAATTGGCTGAGTTCTTTATCGTCGTCGATGAGGAGAACCTTGAGCATAGCGATTACATACCCTTGTTATTTAAGGCGCTGAGTGTGCACCAGGCCTCGGTGAGAGTCATGATTCTTTGGAAATTGTTAACTAATCTTAACATGATCGCGCCCATAATGACTTCACTGGCGCTGATCATGCAATCCGGCGCTTCAGTCAACCTAACTTACCAGAGGAACTTGATATGAAAGCGATCAAATTATTAGCAACAAGTGCATTGCTTATAGGCGCTGCCGGTATGGTTGCTCCTGGCATGGCTGCTGAAGCGGCTAAATCCTGCGGCGGCTATCATGCTGGCAAAGATTGGCATAAAGGCGAAAAGCATGCTGACCGCTTAGCCAGCGCGTTGGATTTGACCGATGCCCAGAAGGCGACCTTGAAATCCCAGCGTGAAGCAGATAAAGCGGCACGCGCAGCATTGCATGAGCAGCTTAAGGATGCGCGCACCGCCTTGAATAATGCCAGCGCCGCTGGCGCCAATGATGCCGAGTTGAACAGTTTGGCTGAAACCCTGGGGCGTTTGCAGGCGCAACAAGCCTTGAACGGTGCCAAAAGCCATCAGGCATTTTTGGCGGTACTGACTGCGGAACAAAAACAAACCTTGTCTGAGCTGAAATCCAAGCGCATGGAGCGTAAAGAGTTTCGCAAAGAGGCACGCGACAGCAAAACCAGCTAAATCATGTGCCCTTATCTGGCGCTCGTTACCATAACCCCGGCTTGCCGGGGTTATTTGTTTTTGCTGCGTCATTTATAGGCTTGCTTGCTGTGCGTAATCTTGGGAAAATCCGCGCCGCTTTCCTTGCCGTCGGTGTGGCTTTACCTGCGCGATGAGCAACTTCATTTTCCCTGCATTCCGAGGTTATTGTGGCCCAGATTGGTCTGTTTTTTGGCAGTGACGAAGGTAATACCGAGCGTGTTGCGTATCGTATTCAAAAGCGTTTTGGTGAAGATGTGGTTGATGTACGTGATATCGCCGATGTTACCCAATTGGATTTTGCCCAATACGACAAAGTGATTCTGGGTATCCCCACTTGGGATTTCGGCCAGATCCAATCCGACTGGGAAGAGTTTTGGGACGATATTGCGGCGGTTGATTTCTCCGGCAAGCAAGTAGCGCTGTTTGGTTTGGGTGACCAATTTGGTTATGGCGATTATTTTTTGGATGCCATGGGTATGTTGCACGACGTGATTATCCAAAGCGGGCCGGAAATTGTCGGGCATTGGCCGACTGAGGGCTACGAATTCGAGGCTTCAAAAGCAGAAATTCCGGGTGCCGGAATGTTTGTTGGCTTGGCGCTGGATGAAGATCAGCAGGAAAATCTGAGTGCGGATCGCCTCAACCGCTGGTGTACGCAAATTCACGTTGAGTTTGGCCTGGATACCCCACTGGACCTGCTTGACGACTGAGTAGGGCTTAAATCTGCATTACGCTCCGGCCGTTAGTGGTGTTAACTGTTAACGGCAATTCTTTTTTTATCTCCTGTTGAGTCATCTATCGTGATGCTAACTCCCGCGCAAATGCATGCTTTCCAACGCGATGGTTATATTGTCGTGCGTGCTTTTTCTTCCCCTGATTTTTGTGAGCAAGTGGTGGCCTTTGCCCGGGAAGAGCTTGCCCGGGAGGCTATGCCGATTGAATTTGAGGCGGATACCCGTTATCCCGGTGCGCCTGAGTCGCGCAGCGCCGAGGGTGGTGCTACAGCACGGCGATTGCTGATGGCAACCGGACGGAGTGCGGAATTACTGACTTGGGCTACGGGTGAACCTCTGAAAAGCCTGTTGATTCAACTGCTTGGCGAGGGAGTTGTATTATCCCAGGCGCATCATAACTGCATCATGACCAAGCAGCCGGCGTTTTCCAGTAGAACAGGCTGGCACCGCGATAGCCGTTATTGGCACTTTGCGCGCCCCGAGCTGGTTTCTGCCTGGTTGGCTCTGGGGGATGAGCAGCCGGAGAACGGTTGCCTTTGGGTGATTCCGGGCTCCCACCGCGTTGCTATAGAAAGTGATCAGCTTGATGAGTACCAATTCCTGCGCAGCGATCTAACCAGTAATAAAACCCTGCTGGATTCCGCGTTGCCTGTTCCATTGGCGCAGGGCGATTTGTTGTTATTCCATAGCAATTTATTCCACGCCGCTGGCCGCAATACTACCGGTATGACCAAGTTCTCCATGGTATTTACCTATCGCGCTGCCGATAACCTGCCCAAACCGGGGAGCCGTTCTGCACTTAAACCGGAAATCCCTCTGGCATAGTTTTTAAGGGATTTGACGCCAGACCGATATGCCGCAGTGATCGGTCTGGGTTTAAGAAAAGTAAATTATTCCCATTAGCGAAACTTCAATGTTAAAAACCCGATAAAACGCAATAGCAGTGAGTCGCTTTTGCGATGACAGGGTTAAGTGAAGCGTTATAGGGCAATAGATGAAGAAAATGCTGTGGCGATTTACAGGCTGGATATTGTTAGCGGCGGTTGCGCATGTCGCACAGGCGGCTTCTGATCGTGCGTCGACAGAGCAAGTAGCGGCGCAATTGGTGGCATCAGTCGCTGCGGTGCACCCCGGCTCCGAGATTTACCTCGGCCTTCACCAACAAATCATTCCTCACTGGCATACTTATTGGGTTAATCCTGGCGATTCCGGGAATGCCACGACTATCGATTGGTCCTTGCCGGAGGGGGCGACGGCTAGCGAGATTTATTGGCCTATCCCCAGCCGTTTTTCGCTGGGGCCAATCACCAATTATGGCTATGAAAATAGCGTCACCCTGCTGACTAAAATCAGTGTTCCCGCCCAGTTGCAGCCGGGCGATCAGTTCACCGCCGCGGCGTTAGTGGATTGGTTGGTTTGCGAAGAAGAATGTATTCCCCAGCAAGTTGCCCTTGAACTGAGTTTGCCGGTTGTTGGTTCGTCAGAATCCACGGGGCAGGGGAGCCCTCTCATAGAGCAAGCCTTGGCGCAACTACCGGTTGCCAGCCCTTATAAAATCAGCGCACATCAGGCACAAGTAGATGCTACAAGCGGCCAAACCCAGCTCAGGTTAACGCTCGGATTACCCGCCGCACAAATCCCGCAGGTCAGCGATATCTGGTTTTATCCTTATGATTGGGGGCGTATCCAGCAAAGTGCCCCGCAGCGGGTGACCACAACATCGCAAGGGTTGGAGTTGGTAATTGAGGAGGGCGAGGCACCTCTATCTCCCGGGCAATCCTTGACGGGCGTGTTAGTTATTCAAGAGCAGGTACAGGTTGAGGGATCAAGCACTCCCACGCCCGCCATAATCCGTGGTTTTGAAATCAATACCCCTCTATTGGCGGCAACGACGGCAGATGTTGCCGACTCGCTGCCCGGTTTTTTCAGTGCGCTGTTGTTGGCCCTGATTGGCGGCATTATTTTGAACCTTATGCCGTGTGTGTTTCCGGTATTGTCGATCAAGGCGCTGTCACTGATTAGCCATGCGCATCAATCCCCTGCACAAATACGCCTGCATGGCGCCGCCTACACATTGGGTGTGTTAGCGAGTTTTGCGCTGTTAGCACTGGTACTGATTCTATTGAAAGCGGGTGGTGCGCAGATCGGCTGGGGTTTCCAATTCCAATCGCCTCTTTTTGTTATAGCTGTTGCTTACTTGATGTTTGCTGTCGGTTTGAGCTTGTCCGGTGTTTTTTACATTGGCGGTTCTGTTGCGGGTGTGGGCGCATCGCTTGCCGAAAAGCCAGGCTATGGCGGTAGTTTTTTTACTGGCGTGTTGGCCACGATTGTCGCAACACCTTGTACGGCACCTTTTATGGCTGCAGCACTGGGTTATGCATTGGCGCAGCCACCCTTGATGCTTTTGGCGGTATTTCTGAGTTTGGGATTGGGGCTAGCATTGCCGTATTTGCTGCTGACGTGTTGGCCTCGTTTGCAGCGGTGGTTGCCGCGTCCGGGCGCCTGGATGGAGCGGATGAAACAGCTGCTGGCATTCCCAATGTACGCTGCTGCCATCTGGTTGGTGTGGGTTCTGGTGCAGCAAGCGGGGCTGGATGCTTTGGTAATTGTATTGGGTGGTATGTTGTTGCTGGCGCTCGCTGCCTGGATTTACGACAGCAGTCGTTATGCCTCAACCGGATGGCGTCGACTGGGCAGTTGCAGTGCGGTATTGCTTATTGCTGGTGTGCTGGTGATGAGCTTTATCCGCATTGATGGTTCTCATACCAGTAGCACACAAGCAAGCACCTCTGCCGCACAGCATTGGGAACCATTCAGTGAGGCGCGCTTGAATGCCTTGCGCGCCGATAATAAACCTGTATTTGTTAATTTCACCGCAGCCTGGTGTATTAGTTGTCTGGTGAATGAAAAAGTAGCGCTCAGCGATCAAGGTGTCATTGATGCATTTAATCGCGCGGGTATCACTTATTTAAAAGGTGATTGGACAAATCGTGACCCTGAGATTACTGCATTTTTAAAACGATTTAATCGTAGTGGTGTACCGCTTTATCTTTTTTATCCCGAGTCGGGCAGTGCGCCCCGCGAGTTACCGCAAATACTGACACCGGATATGGTAATCGCCGCTATTGAACAACCCCATTGATCCTGATCATGCGTTGAGTACGCAAGTCGTTATTGAGTTTTTTATGTGATGTAAATGTTAAGTGCCTGATGAAAACTGTAGTAACTAATCTTAATTAATAACCTATAGGAGTTCTTATGTTAACTATTCAAGGTGCAAAATCATTGCTGGGCAAAGTAGTAGCAACCAGTGCGCTGATAACCCTGGCGGCTGTACCGGCATGGGCTAATCCGATTATCGATAAACCGGCACCGGTTTTTTCGGGGGCTGCCGCTGATGGGTCAACCATTAATCTCGCCGATTTAAAAGGCAAAACTGTGGTGCTTGAATGGACGAACAATGAATGTCCGTATGTTAAAAAGCACTATGATTTGAGTGGTAACATTCCCGCCTTGCAAAAATCTGCCACAGCCGATGGTGTGGTTTGGCTGCAAATTATTTCCTCCGCCCCCGGTAAACAAGGGCATGTGGATGGTGCCACTGCCTTGAGTTTAAATACGCAGCGCGGTGCAGCGCCCAGCCATGTGATTCTGGATTCAGATGGCAGCATTGGAAAACTGTATAACGCGCAAACGACTCCGCATATGTTTGTCATTAATGCAGAAGGCACACTGGTTTATAAAGGTGGAATTGATAGCATTAAAACAACTAAAGCGGAGGATATCCCCAAGGCTATTCCTTACGTGAAAGATGCGCTGGAAGCGGTAAAAGCCGGAACCAAGGTGACTAATCCAAGCACTGCACCTTACGGTTGTTCGATTAAATACGCGGGCTAATATTCACTGCATTAACACCTATTGCGCGCCACGTCTTTTGGCGCGCAATAGAGTAATTCTACCTAGCGCTTCTCCAAGTGCTTAACTTGTCCTTCAATACTTCTCTGCTATCCTTTCCAGCAACTGTGACATAAGTCATGGTTTGTTGATTTCTTGCACAAGTTTTCCGCTGACTTGCAGGCGCTGTAAATGGATCACTCGATCCCTTGGGGTTTGCCGCGCTGTTTGAAATTTATACTTATCTAAGGAATATCCTAATGAAAAAAACGCTATTGAGTATTGCACTGGTCAGTGCCTCCTTACCGTCGTTTGGTGGCGAGTATCACGGTAGTCTTTCCGGTATGTCCGGGGCTGCATATGCAACGGGTAACTACTCTGAGGGCGTACTGCTGAATCCAAGCTTGGGTGCCTCCTATGATCCGGAGAAAGATGATTTTGCACTCTTAATTGGTGCCGGCGCTCTGGTATCGGATAAGGACGACCTGATTGATCAGGCAGACGATTTGGTTGATTTATTTGATGAAATTGAAAACTCTCAAGTGCTGACTAACGCACAGGCGACGGAGCTGAAAAAACGTTTGCAAGATATTGATGGCGACAGCGCGCGCGTAGCTGTAGGCGCAAATGTTGCGGTATCGATTCCAAATCAATTGGTGTCTATGGCATTTATTGCTAGCGGACGCGGTTATATTTCACTCAGTCCTGATATTGCGCAGGATGACCTTGATTTGATTGACCGCTATCTGGAACAAAATCTGAATCCATCAGACCTGAATGCAGAATTGGAATCCACTATTGAAGGTTATGGTGCAATCGTAACGGATATAGGCGTTGCATTTTCCAAGGCATTCACTCTGGATAATGGCAACCACTTGTTGGTTGGTTTCAAACCGAAAAAAGTAGAAGTAGAAAGTATTATTTACACCAGCAACGTCGCCGATTTTGACGAAGATGACTTTGATGCGGATGACTACACTCGCAAAGAAGACTCAATGAATTATGATTTGGGTTTAACTTATATCGCAGGTAATCTGCGTTATGGGCTGGTGGCAAATAACTTGCAAAACAAAGATTACAAAACCATCGATCCGGAAGAGGTCATCTCTATCGAGCGTCAATTTGTTGGTGCAGTTGGTTATGTGAAGGGTAATTTAAAAGCCGAGGTGGCGCTGGATTTGAACGCGGTTCCCGCCATCGGATTACCGGGCGAGACACAAATGCTGCGCGCCGGTGTTGAATACAGTGTGTGGAATTTATTGCGCTTGCGTGCCGGTATTGAGCAGGAACAAAAAGACGCGCTGGATGATACCTACTCATTCGGTGTTGGCTTGGGCGCATTTAATTTGGCCTATATCACTGGTTCCGATAAAACAGAAGGTTTTGCATTGAGCGGTGGTATTCGCTTCTAATGGTATAAACGGCGCTGTCGCAAAATTGCTGTACAGCACCTTGGAAAACCTGAATAAAAAAGCCCCGACTATAAAAGATAGTCGGGGCTTTTTTATGTGTTGATTTTTATTTTGCTTAGGCTTCGGCAACAAATACCGCTCTGATAGGGGCAGGGTGGCCTTCAACGGTGCGCTGAGGATTGTTGGAATCTAAAAATTCCGGCAGTGAATGAAAACGCATCCATTCCGTCGCGCGTTGCTCTTCTGTTGTGGTGGGGCAAATATCTACAACGCGTGGATTTTGATAACCCATTTTGCGCAGCCAGGAAATCATGGTGTCGCAACTGGGCAAAAACCACACATTATTCATCATGCCATAGCGACCTTCAGGCACTAGCACATCGCCAGATTCTCCTTCAATAACCAGAGTCTCCAGCACCAATTGCCCGCCGGGACGCAGAGTGTTTTTTAATTCCAGCAGGTGATCCATGGGCGAGCGACGGTGATAAAAAACGCCCATGGAAAACACCGTATCAAAGGCGTGTAATTTTTCGGGTAAGTCTTCAATACCGAGCGGCAGTACATCAACCGGGTGATGGGCGCCGGCAAAATGTTTGATCATGTGAAATTGCACAATAAAGCGCGGGGATGGATCAATACCTATCACACGTTTTGCGCCCGCACCGAGCATGCGCCAGCAGTGATAGCCATTGCCGCAGCCAACATCCAGAATCAAGCGATCTTTGAGCGGCGCCAGGTGCGGCAACACACGATCCCATTTCCAATCCGAGCGCCATTCCGTATCAATGTGAATGTCGTGAATAAAGTAGGGGCCTTTGCGCCAGGGAATTAATTCTTGCAATACGGATTTGATGGTGGCGCGCGTGGTCTCGTCACAATCATTGCTCGTACCAATACGCACCGCATCAGTAAACTCGATATGCTGCGTGCTGACCGACGGCAATTTTGCCAAGGAGGCTTTCCAGCCAGCTAAATCACCGTAGCGTTTTTCACTGAGACCGGCGGCAATTTGCTCTGGTAGTATTTTGGCCCAATCAGCCAGCGCGGTATCTTCCAGTGCGTGAAGTAAATAGTCGTAATTAATCTGGGTCACTACAAAGCCTTGAGTTATTTAATCGCAATCAGCGACGCAAAATTAAAACATTGAAACCAAACATCTACACTGGAAAAACCGGCCTGACGTAAACGTTGGCGGTGGGCATCCAGTGTTTCCGGAATTAAATAATTTTCAATCGCGGCGCGTTTTTGCGCAATTTCCAAATCACTATAACCATTTGCGCGTTTGAAATTGTGGTGCAATTCAGTCATTAGTTGTTGGTGTGGCTCATCATCAAACGCCACTTTTTCCGAGAGAATTAACACACCGCCCGGATTGAGCCCATCACAAATAGCGCTAAGGGTTGGCAGGCGCTCCTCAACAGAAATAAATTGCAGCGTGAAGTTCAGTACCGCCATGGAGGCGTTGTTAATGGCAACCTGTTGAATGGCGGCTTCAACCAATTCCACAGGTACTTCACCGCTGTCTGCAGCAATTACTTGCTGGCAGCGTGCAATCATAGCGGCGGAATTATCAACGCCAATAATTTTGCAATTGGCGGCTTGAATGCGGTGACGCATTGCCAGTGTCGCGGCTCCCAGTGAACAGCCAAGGTCATAGCAATTACTATTGGCTTGCGCATAGCGTTCAGCCAGGTTGCCAATCATATTGATGATGGTGGCGTAACCGGGCACTGAGCGCTTGATCATATCGGGGAAGACATCCACCACGCGCTCATCAAAGGTAAAACGGCTGACCTCGGCCAGAGGGTTGGCGTAAATGGTGTCCGGGCTGGTAGCGGATGGGTGATCGCGGTTGGGCATGATATCAACTGATTGGTGATGATGTAGGCAGGTTGCTGCCGGGGCGGGCATTGTAGCGCCCAATGTCGATGACAACAAATTCCCACATTCATAAAACTGTCATCTTTCGGCGGGATTATTCTGACTATTACTTTCTATCCTCGCCAGCTGTTAAGTTGTGGTCCTATGCATTTGCAGAATAACGTTGTTCAATCATCACTTCTGCACAAGGAATTGCGCCGCTTGATTGAGTTCAAGCTGCTAACCCCTGTTTTCCAACCCATTATGGCGGTGGAGAATCCCCGTATTATCGGTTACGAGGCGCTGATTCGAGGCCCGGAAACCAGCCCCTTGCACAAACCCGATAGATTATTTGCGGTTGCCCGTGCATCGCGGCTGTTGGCATCCCTGGAGTTTGCCTGCCGCGAAGTGTCGTGTGAGCGCTTTGTCGAGTTAAATTTGCCCGGCAAATTATTCCTTAACATGAGTCCCATCAGTTTTACGGATAGCCAGTATCGCGATGGCGTAACCCGGGAAATTTTGCAGCGTGTAGGGCTCAGCGCGGAGCGCCTGGTATTTGAACTCACTGAAAGCCAACCACTGGATGAACTGGATTTACTCTGCGCCGCCTCCGATCATTTCAAACGTCAGGGTTTTGCTGTGGCGCTCGACGACTTGGGGGCCGGTTATGCTGGCTTGCGGGTGTGGAGCGAGCTCTGCCCGGACTATGTGAAAATTGATCGCCACTTTATTGCCGGTATTGATAAAGACCCGGTTAAGCGCGAATTCGTGCGGGCGATTTTGGATATTGCCCACCGCATGGGCCACAAAGCGATTGCAGAAGGTATAGAAACCGCAGCTGAATTTACCACGCTGGTTACCATGGGTGTTGATTATGCCCAAGGCTATTTTATTGCCCACCCGCAGGCTTTGCCTGCCACGGAATTGCCCGCGAACCTAGTGCAATTATCCGGCGCCTCTATGCACCGCTATCACGACCATTTCACGCGCCGTGTGGGGGAAATTGTTGTCGATTGTGCATTTGTTGAGCCGTCTGTCACGGCTGAAACCCTGGTTAAAATGTTCCGTGCCGATACGCGTTTGACCTGTATGCCCGTTGTCGACCAAGGACGGCCGTTGGGAATGGTCAGCCGTGCGGAAATACTGAATATTTTTTCGCGACGCTTTGCCCATGAGCTTTATGCACAGAAACCGGTCAGTGAATTTATTTGCGCCTTGTCGATTATTGTGGATGTGAATGCTGACCTTAAAACCGTTGGGCAATTAATCAGCGAGGACCCGGGGCAAAATCTCAGTGTGGACTTTATCGTCAGCGATAAGGATCAGTATTTGGGTGTTGGCAAAGTGCGTGATTTGTTGCGCTCCATCACCGAAGAAAAATTGCGCGTAGCTCGTCACAGTAACCCCTTGACCCAACTGCCGGGCAATGTGCCTTTATACGAATGGGTTGATCACTTGTTGTTGCATCAAAAAGCGTTTGTGGTGGCCTACTGCGATATCAATCACTTCAAGCCGTTTAATGATGCCTTTGGATACAGCGCTGGTGATGACGCGATTCTTAACCTTGGTCGAATTTTGTGCGCAGCGGTGGATAGCCAGCAGGATTTTGTCGGGCATGTGGGCGGCGATGATTTTATCGTGGTTTTTCGCTGTGCCGACTGGCAGCAGCGCTGTGAACAAATATTGGCAGAGTTTACCCGCATGAGTGAGCGGTTGATGCCGGATGCAACAACCGATTATTGGAGCACAGATCGCCAGGGGCGTCGGCAAAAGTTTGGTGCGTTAACCTTGGCAATAGGTGCGGTAGAACCGGATTTGGCGCAGTGCAAAACACATCATCAAATATCGCAGTTATTGGCTGAGGCCAAACAAAGTGCCAAGCAAGAGGGTGGTAATCGCTTGTTCCTATCCCGTCGACGTCAACCATCCGGGGCGCATTATTGATCGCTCTGCCGCCGGAATCCCGCTGAATCCGCTAGCCATAGGAAAATACTGAGCTATCCTTAGCTTGATTTCTTTCCGGAGGTGGACTAATGGCCGATCTTGGCTTTTACAAGATGCATGCATTGATAATTGACGACTTTGAGAATTTTCGCAGTACCCTGTACAAGATGCTCATGGATTTGGGAATAGGGAATGTGGATTCGGCAGCGTCTGGTGAAGAGGCGCTGCGCTATTGCAAAGCGCGCTGTTACGATCTGATTCTCTGTGACAATAATTTGGGAAAAGGCAAAAGTGGCCAGCAGGTGCTGGAAGAATTGCGTTCAACCGATAACCCCTGTGCCGATAGCCTGTTTATTCTGGTGTCGGCTGAATCCAGCAAAAGCATCATCATGGCTGCCTACGATTACGAGCCGGATGCTTACCTCGCCAAACCTATTACCCCCAAAGCCCTCGACCAGCGCCTTAACCGGTTATTTGAGCAGCGTTTGGAATTAAAAGAGGTGCTGGCGGCACAAAAAGCCGGTGAAGACGAGCAGGCCATTACCCTGTGCAATAAACTGATTGCGCAGGGGAGTCGCTATACCAACAGTTGCCAGAAAATTTTAGGGCAGCTCTATTTGCAACAACACAATTTGTCGGCAGCGGAAGAGCTCTACCGCACTGTTTTGGATAACCGCGAATTGGAGTGGGCCCAACTGGGCATGGTAAAAACCAAACTGGCTCAGCAGGATTTACTGGGTGCCCAGCAGTGGCTTGAAAATATTTTGCAGTCCAATCCGCTGTGTATGAAAGCCTATGATTTACAAGCCGAGTTATTCAAGTTGCAGCACAATACAGAAGGCTTGCAAGACATTTTACAAAAGGCGACAGATCTGTCGCCCCTGTCCATTTTGCGCCAGCAAGAGCTGGGCGTTGTGGCCCAGCAAAATAATGATTTGTTGACCGCTGCCAATGCACTCAAACGCGCTGTGAAACTGGGCGAGCATTCCTGTTTTGATAAGTCTGATGTTCACTCCCTGTTTGCTCAAGCTACCATCGATTTATTTTCCATGGATAAAGAACTGGCCAAGCCGTTGATACGGGATGCCATTGCCAGCGCCAATAATCTGGAAGATAAATTTGGCAAAAATAATTTACGTAAAGCGCAGTCGCTGTTGTTGGAGAGTCAATTACAAATCTGTGCAGGTGACCAGCGGCGTGCGCAGGACGCATTGGTGAATGCACAGTCCGTGTTGGGTAATACCAAGGACGACAGTGCGCTTCCGGTGCAAATCGAAATGGTGCGCGCCTTGCGATTGTTGGGGCGTAACAATGATGCGCAAAAATGCCTTGCCGATTTACTGGAACACTACGCTGCCGATGAGCAGCAATTACAAAAACTGGATGTATTGTTGGATGAGCCGCGCAGTGAAAAAAATAAGCTGATGGTGGCCGAAATTAACAAAAAAGGCATAGCCCATTACAACGCCAAAGATTTTTCGGCGGCGGCCGATGCGTTTAAAATCGCGCTGCAAAAATTACCTAATCATGTGGGCTTGCGTTTGAATTACGTACAAGCACTGATTGATAAGTTGAAAACCCAATTTAATCCGGCGCTCAGCGAGCGCATTCAACAAACCTTTACTAAAACGAGCGCCATCATATCGCCGCAGCACCCGCAGTTTCAGCGCTATCGTCAGTTGAATGATGTCTACAACAGCCTTGTCCGGGCGTTTGAGAAACAGCGAGGTTGAGAATGGAACAGCATCCAGAACCCAAGCATCCTGATCAGGATTACGATCAGGTTCCTATTGATTTTTCATTTGTGCTGGCCTCCAGCGTGCACGACATGAAAAATTCACTGGGGATGTTATTGAATACCCTGGGAGCCATGATGGAGGCGTCGCCCCCAAGGATGCCCAGCAGGCTAAATTCTTTTCAACATTGGAGTATGAGGCGGCGCGTATTAACGGTGAGTTAGTGCAGTTGCTATCACTCTACAAAATGGATGAAAAAACCCTGGCGGTATTGATTGATGAGCACCATTTGATTGACGTGATTGAAGAACAAATTGCTCGTAATGATGCTTTGTTGCGCTCGCGCAATATCCGTATCGAGGTGGATTGCGATGCAGATTTAGCCTGGTATTTTGATAGCGAATTGGTGGGTGGTGTATTAAATAATCTGGTCGTGAATTGCGCCCGCTATTGTCGCGAGCGCCTGTTGATCCGCGTGAGTGAGGAGCAGGGGTACCTCTGTATTTGTGTGGCGGACGATGGTCAGGGGTATCCGGAAAATATGTTGCTCGGCCCGATTCCCCAAGCATCAGTATCATTTAATTCCGGCAATACCCGGTTAGGGTTATTGTTTGCGCGTAAGGTGTTGTCACTTCATAAATCCAGAAAAGGGCAGGGTTATATGACCATTGAAAATGGCGGCCCACTGGGTGGCGGTGTGCTTAAGTTGCATCTCCCTTAATCCATTGGTGTATGTTTGCAAATGTAATCTGGTCGGGCGAGTGTTGAAATCAACATAAGCCTGCTGCATTATCAACGCCCGTTTCGTTTTTGTTTTCAGGTTAATTGCTATGCTCAAAATCCGCTTTAAAGACAATAAATATAATGCGGTATGGTTAGTTGAGCCAAAAATTACGATAGGTCGGTCAGCGACTAATGCATTGGTAATTGATGATCCGTTAGTAAGCGATGTGCACATGGAAGTCTTGGTGGACAATGAGCACCTCACGTTGCGCAACCTTGTGCCCTCACAAGCGGTTGTGGTCAATGGGCAAAAAATCACGGGCGCCTGCGAATTAAAACCCGATGACACTATCGTTATAGGGGCTGTTGAGCTGCTTGTAATAGACCCCAAGCGTGAGGCGCGCCTTGCGGCAGAACAACCGGCGCCTAACCCCCAGGTGCGTATGCCCAAAGCGACTGCTTGGTCACTCAAGGCCAATCATACGGCTTTGGCTAACCGGGTTTTCCCACTGAAAGACATCACCACGATTGGTCGCTCCACTGAGTGTGATATCAGCCTGCCAGCGGCGCATTTGTCGCGTCGTCACGCCCAGTTGCAAGTGATTGATGGCATGCTGTTTGTGAAAGACCTGGATTCTGCAAATGGCACCTTCCTCAATGGAAAGCGCGTAGCAGAGGCGAGGGTAAAACGCGGTGATGAGTTGCGCTTTGATGCGCTGAGTTTCGGTGTGATCGGGCCGGTAGATGTCATGGACAAAACCACTGTACGCAAGGTGGCACCGCAGGAATCCCCTGATATACAAGCCGAAGCCGTTGTACGTAAGTCGTCTGCGGCTCGCCCATCAGTACAAGTAGCCAGGGCCTCATCCGTTAAGCGCACCAGCGCCGCGCCCGTCCCCAAGATGCCAGTAGAAGAGACCAATAAAGGCAAATTTGGGCTGATTTTCCTGGGAGTATTGGCGCTTGTGGTTATAACAACCCTGATTTTAACGCGCAAATAAGTCTTTAAGCTTTACAGAAGCTGGTCGATAACCTGTGATGCTACAGACCGATGCAGCACATAGGTGAATTTATGACTATTTCCTCACTCAACAACCCGGCGTTAAACAACTCGCTTCCGGCAAGTGTGTCCAGCAATGGCTCGGCGTCCAGATCGGGCAGCATTAATTCGGCAGGCTCAGATGGCCGCGACGCACTTCAGGTGCCTGACACCAAAGTGATGACGCTGGAAGAAAAACGTCAGACCGCGCTGCAACTGGTCAATAAAACCCTGACCATGGCCTATGAAAAAATCGCCTCACGGGGGCAAAGTGCCAGCGCAGAATACGCGGCATTTGAGCCCTTAACCGCCGAGAAAGTGGCCAATAATATTCTTGGATTCATCGAGCGGCGCTTACAAATGGATGTTGCCGATGGCGCCACACAGGAAGAATTGCAAGCGCGGTTAGAGGCGGGGCTGTCCGGCTTCAAAAAGGGGTTTGCAGAAGCCAGTGAAAAATTGGAAGCCTTGAGTTTGCTGTCGCCGGAAATCAAGACGGATATAGGTAAAACCTACGATCTGGTGCTTGAGGGCGTAGATGCCTTGCGTGCCAAATTTATCCAGGCTGCGGCTGCTCCAGTAGCCGATGAGCCGCAAAAAACAGCACCTGTGACCAGCGAACAAATTACCTCGGGCGGTGCAAAAGCAGCACCGGTCGCGTTGGCGGTACCGGATTTTATCCCTGCGCCAACGTCCTACCTTGGTTATGCCAACTATGAATATGGCCGTGCACGTGAATTCAGCTTTGAGTTGACCACCAAAGAGGGTGACAAGGTGACCATCAAGGCCGCATCCAGTGAAGGTTTGGCGATGGAGGCAGGGCATGTAAGCAGGGGCGGGACTAGCCTGTCGGCGATGAATGCCAGTTACAGCTCCAGTCAGTCTTTTTCACTGAGTATCGAAGGGGATTTGAGCGAAGCTGAGTTAGTGGCCATTAATGATTTGCTTGGTCGCGTAAACGATTTGGCCGGGCAATTCTTTGCTGGTGATTTGGATGGCGCTTTTGCAAAAGCCATGAGCTTGGGGTTTGACTCCGAGCAAATTAGCGGTTTTGCCCTGAACCTGACTCAGGCTGAAATCCAACAGGTCACCAAAGCCTATCAAGCATTTGAGCCCGCTCGCGCAGCGACCAATGGCAACAGCAACGGCTTGAACCCTGAAAACTTATTGCCGCTAGGGAATTTTATCCGCGATCTGCTCGATAACCTTGATCGCGCGTCTGTATTTGCTGATCCTGAATTGTTGTTGACGAATCTGGCAGAAAAAATACCGGGCGACACTGAGCAGGACAAGGTACAAGGGCGCCGGTTTAGTGACTTTATGAAAGAAATACTGGCGTTGGAATTACGCTAGGATTCAACAATCCATCAGGTGGCACGAGGATTTCTCTTGTGTCACTGGTAAACTGCACTTTTTGTGCGGACGCTTGCTATGAAGTCCCTCTATTTATATTCCACTCCCGGTTGCCATCTCTGCGAGCTGGCACGGGAGGTTGTTGACCCGCTGTTGAATCATTACGCGCTGGTATTGGAAGAAATCGATATTGCTGCTTCAGATGAATTAATTGAACGCTATGGGGTGAAAATTCCGGTATTAAAATCGCCCCACCATATTGATGAACTCTGCTGGCCGTTTGATGCAGCGCAAACGGCGAATTTCCTCCAGCGTATTAGTGTGTAACCTGCGGTATTGCTCTGGGGATTGCTTGGCGAGCTGTTATTTTTCGTTGGCACTTACGCCCAAGGTGCTCATGGTCTCAGCAACCCAGCGCAGTGCGTCGATGTAAATTTCTGCCAGATTTTCCGGGGTAATACCCTGATCGGCAAGGTGATCCCAGTTTATCTCTTGCCAGTGCCCTTGCTCGTGCATTTGCACAATTTCCAGCACCATTCCCTCTGGCCCAGTGTGTTTTAGCATGGCCTGATTCAGGGGTTCACTCAGCGATAAATTGCGCAGTAACTCTTCCAATGGCGCATCTAAAAATGCATCCAGTGTCGATAGCAAACCCACTGTAAAAAAAGAATCTGGGCGCGAGCGCTGGTTAATTTTTGTGGCAATCATTTCGCACATGCGCGCGCGCGTGAGTGCAGTGATACTCAATTCATGGGGTTTGCCACTCAGGTTGGAGAGGGCTAATAAATTCACCCAGTTGCGCAGTTTGTTGAGCCCCAGCAGCATAATAGCCTGCCGCAGCGACTCCACATTGCGCGATAAACCAAAGGCAGCCGAGTTAACCAGTCGCAGCAGTTTAAAACTCAGCAAGGTATCGCGCGCAATCATGCGCTCTATTTTGTCGATAGGGGCATTGGGATCGTGCAAGGCGGAGAGTAATTGCAATACAGATTGTTTGTTTTCGGAAACTTTTCGCCCGCTGATAACGCGGGGTTTTGCCAAAAAATACCCTTGAAAAAGGTCAAAGCCCATGGCTTTGCATTTTTCAAACATATCGTAGGTTTCTACTTTTTCGGCGATCAAGGTGACACCAAAGGTTTTTAAATGGCTAACATGCTGTACAAGTTGTTCGGGCGATAATGCCAACACATCCAGTTTCACAATATCTGCATAAGGCACCAGGCTTTCGGTGTCGGCGCTCAGCTCAAAATCATCCAATGCAATAGTGTAACCTTGCTCGCGCAGTTGCTTGAGCGAGAAGAGCATGGCGGCATCAATTTGTTGGCCCTCAAGCACTTCAATCACCAGTTTTTGACGGCTAAAAGGCGGCGGCGAATTAAGCAGGGCACGGGTAAAATTCACAAATGCTTTATGGGTGCCTACTACTTCTTCAATGGAGAGTTCAGTGAAGGCATTAAGCAATACTTGTGAGCTGGCGGCATCGCCATCGGTTGAGGCGATGAACTTTAATTCGCTATTGCGACACAATAATTCATAAGCGACAACTTTCATGTTGCCATCAAATATTGGCTGGCGTGCGAGCAGTGGTATGGTTTCTGACATAGTGTGACGGACTGGATGCTAGTTGTTGTTAATGTGCCGCTTCCGGATATCCTGCTATCTTCCATGTTGAAGTGTAACTCGAAAAGAATATCTTACAATGTGCCTTTTGTTATAGCGGTTTCGCGCTACATCCTGTTATTTCAGGTTTAGTGTGTATTTTTGTCTATACTGCTAGGGTATTTGAATTCAAAAAGTGCTGGCCAGTATTTGCCAGCGTTGTTTTTTGCGGCCAAGCCCCTTTGACCACAGGGTAACAGAATGTCTAAGTTACTGGATTCCATTGATCAGCGTACCCGCTTGGTGGGTGAGAATCGTCTGGAATTATTAATGTTCCGCTTGGGCGGGCGTCAACTTTTTGCCATTAATGTTTTTAAAGTACAGGAAGTGGTAAAGATCCCCAAGTTACGCCATGTTCCTCATAGCCATCACCATATTCGGGGTGTTGCACACTTACGCGGCCAGGCAGTGCCAGTGATCGATTTGCGTGCAGCAATTGGCATGAGTCCGCTTAAGGATTTGGATAACGCCAATTTAATTGTGGCGGAATACAATCGCTCTGTGCAGGCGTTTTTGATTGGCGAGGTCGATCGCATTGTCAACTTGAATTGGGAGTTGATATTGCCTCCGCCAAAAGGCACCGGGCGCAGTCACTTTTTAACAGCTATCACCCGTATTGAAGATCAATTGGTAGAGATTTTGGATGTCGAGCGCGTACTTGCTGACATCATCCCTTACAACACACAGGTGTCAGCAGACGTGTTGGATTCCGATCTGGTACAGGAAGCGCGTCGACGTAAATTGAAAGTATTACTGGCAGAGGATTCGCCCACGGCCGTCAAGCAGGTTGTGGAAACCCTGGGCAATATTGGTATTGAAGTGCTATCGGTACAGGATGGTTTGCAAGCGTTAAACTTGTTGCGCCAATGGTCAGCTTCCGGACGCAAAGTGACCGATGAAATTTTAATGTTGGTAACGGATGCCGAAATGCCCGAGATGGATGGCTATCGTTTAACGGCAGAAGTGCGTAAAGATCCTGCGCTACGGGATTTGTACGTGGTTCTGCATACATCGCTCAGCGGCAGTTTTAACAAAGCAATGGTTGAAAAGGTGGGATGTAACGATTTCTTGTCCAAATTCCAGCCGGATGAATTGGCGGCTGTGGTGCAAAAACGATTACGTGCCTTTTTGAGCCAGCCTGCCAGCTAAGTGTTTTACTCTCGATACATCACAAACACCTAAGCCAGAAAAACCTAAGTCACAAATAATAACGCCACCGATTGGCTCAATCGGTGGCGTTATTATTTGTGACTTAGGTTTTTCTAGCGAAATTAAAGAGTGCGATTTGCCTCTTCCGGTGTTACGAAGCTGGTTTCCTGCCCGAGACGATAGGCATAAATCACTGAGAAAGACAGGATATTTTGCACATAACCCCTTGTCTCTTTGAATGGAATGGTTTCGATCCACACGTCATAAGGCAATTGCGCGCTTTTTTCTTTGTTCATCCATTGGCGTACACGCGATGGACCGGCGTTGTAGGCAGCAGCGGCAAGAATACGGTTGCCATCAAACACACCTAATAAATAGTCCAGGTAACGGCTGCCCAAGGCGATATTTTTATCCGGCTGTATTAAATCCTGCGGGTTAAAACTCATCCCGCTTTTTTGTGCGGTTTGTTTCGCTGTTGAGGGTAAGAGTTGCATCAAGCCTACAGCACCGGCTGGCGATTTTGCATCGGGCATAAAGGCGCTTTCCTGACGGGCGACGGCAAAAATCAGCAGCGGATTCACAGAGGTTTGCTTGGCCGCTTTGGTGACTTGATCCTGATACACAATCGGGAAGCGAACTTGCAATTCGTCCCAGAGTTGCGCCTCAGCCATCACTTGAATGCCATGGCGGTGCCAGCCCCAGCGCTCTGCCAGGCGACCGGCAATTGCGGCTTGCTCAGGCGGCATGCGGCGCGCGCTGTAAAAAAATTCGCGGGTGGCTGCCGGTAATTCACCGCGCTCTAAAAATTCGCGAGCGCGCAACATGCCCTGGCTATTTTCTACCGCACGCACCTGTTCATCGCTCACGATGATCGGACGGTCGAGCAGGTGATAATTAATACCGGTTTTATCGGCAGCAAGGAAGCCATAGAAGCTGCGAGCAGGCGCCACACTGTTGTATATCGCCATAGGCGTTTCGCCATTTATTTCCTTGATGCCCAGCTCTTCCATGGTGCGCGCCTGCCAATAACGCCAGCGCTCGGTGCTGCGCGCCTCATCTGGCAGACGCGTCAACCATTCATTAACTTGTTCCCAATGCTGTTTGCGCAGTGATTCCCGCAGCAGCCATTCAAGCAGGTCAACACTGTTTAAACCGGGTGTGGAAGCTACCAGATTTTGCGCTTCGGTATCGTAATCCTGATGCAGTAATCGCAGCGCAATATGGTGTTTGATGGTATTGCGGTCTTCGTCGCTAAACAGTTGTTGTGCGTCATAAATTCGCCACAGGCTCAACGCTTCTTTGGCATTCAATCGCGCTAATTTCTCCAACCCATGCAGGATGATGGTTTTCATGTGTGGCGATTGTTTGGCAAATTTGCCGGTTTGCTTGAGCAAGCGCGGGTTGGCATTAACTTGCTGAAGCAGCAGGGCATTCGGACGCTCTGCCGCCGGCAAGAGGTTGCTTAAGTAGCTGGCCATACTATTATTGCCCGCTTTCAGCACTTTGAGGTGACGCTGCCAAATCAATTCCGGTGTCATGCGGCCAGCTTTGCGCCAATCAGCAAACACCGGGTCACAGGCTTTGGATTGCGCTTTTTCAATATTCCACAAGGCGGCTACGTCATCCATCGCGGTTTTATCACCTGTTGCCAAGCGCGCACGCAGGTTGAGACAGGCCAGTTCCGGGTCAGTCAGGCGTTTATCGTAATAGTGGCGATAATCTGTCCACTGCTCACGCAGTGCCAGGGTGCGCAACCAGCGATGGGTCAATCGCTCGGCCAAAAATGAATCCGGGTAGCGGGCATAAAATGCATCGACATCTTTGCGCGGTAGTCCGATCAAACGTTCGCTTAATTCCTGGTATTCCAGGTAGGGCAGCAGCGGGTAATTTTGTAATTGCTTGGCGAGCTGTCGGTATTCGGCGGTATTTTTTGCGTTTAAGGCTTTTTGTGCCTGATTGTATTTTTGTCGTTCAAGCTGGCGAGCATCGGGTTTGCTGGTCTGTTTGGCGGGCGCGGGAGTGGCGGCGGATGCCGTGCTGGCGATGGTCAGGGTCATACTGCCGATCAATACGCTGGCACTCAATGACAGCGGCCAAAGTATCTTCGAAAACCTCATGGGAACCTCAATTCTTATCTTGCCAATTATTGTCGTTGCTGGACGGTTATCTAGTCGGCGGGTTGGTTATGTGTGCCTGCTGGGATATGATGCGGCTCCTTTGAGAATAACAGCCCACCGGTGCTTCTGCCAGTATCATTTTTGTTGTAAAACTACCTGAATTATTCCTTCTATGTCTTTGATTAAAATTGAAAAAGCAGGGCTAAGTTATGGCCTGCAAGTGCTGCTTGATGGTGTTGACCTGACTATCGAGCGCGGCCAGCGGTTATGTTTGATTGGTCGCAATGGCACTGGTAAGTCCAGCCTGTTGAAAGTGATTGCCGGTGAGGTGGATCTGGATAAGGGCGATGTCATTAGGCAAACCGGTATTCGTGTTGCGCGCTTGGAGCAAGACTTGCCAGAGGCGGATGATCGCCTGGTGTTCGATGCGGTGGCAGCGGGTGCCCAAGGGGTTGGTGAATTGTTGGCGGAATACCGCGCAATTTCCCATTCCGCCGACATCAGTGACAGCCAACTGGAGCGTATGACCCAGTTGCAGCAAAAAATTGAAGCCAATGATGGCTGGTCATTACAGCAAAAAGTGGAAGAAATTATCTCCCGCCTTGATTTACCGGCTGATCGCTATATGCGCGAACTATCGGGCGGGTGGCGCCGTCGTGTGGCTTTGGCGCGGGCTTTGGTGTTAGAGCCGGATGTGCTGCTGCTGGATGAGCCAACCAACCACCTCGATATCGCGGCCATTGAATGGTTAGAAAAGCAGTTGTTGAATTTCAATGGCGCACTGGTTTTCATCACCCACGACCGCTCACTCTTGCAGGCACTGGCAACCCATATTGCTGAGTTGGATCGCGGTCATTTGCGTTACTGGGAGGGCGATTACACCAGCTTTTTGGTGTATCGCGAACAGGCGCTGGCCGATGAGGCGCGTCACAATGAATTGTTCGACAAAAAATTGGCGCAGGAAGAAGTATGGATTCGCCAGGGCATTAAAGCGCGTCGTACCCGCAATGAGGGCCGTGTTCGCGCCTTGAAAGCCTTACGTGAAACCCGGTCGCAACGCCGTGAACTTGTCGGTAAAGCCAACTTCACTCTGGCCAGCAGTGGCGACTCGGGCAAGCTGGTTGCAGACTTGATGGATGTTTCCTATTCCTATGCCGATAAAGTCATAGTGAAAAACTTTTCCACGCGCGTTATGCGCGGTGACCGTATCGGTTTGGTCGGGGCTAATGGTGCCGGTAAAAGCACCTTGCTTAAACTGATTTTGGGTGAGTTGGAGCCGCAATCCGGTAGCATCAAGTTGGGCACAAATCTGCAAATTGCCTATTTCGATCAGCTGCGCGATCAACTTGATCTCAATAAAAATGCCGTGGATAACATCGCTGAAGGGCGTGAATTTATCGATATCGATGGCAAGTCCAAACATATTTTCTCGTACCTGAGCGATTTCTTGTTTAGCGGTGAACGCGCCCGTACACCGCTGCGCGCACTTTCCGGTGGCGAGCGCAACCGCGTATTGCTCGCCAAGTTATTCAGTAAATCGGCAAACCTGTTGGTATTGGATGAACCAACCAATGACCTGGATGTGGAAACGCTGGAGCTGTTGGAAGACATCCTCACTGAATACCCAGGCACCTTACTGCTGGTAAGCCATGACCGTGCATTTTTGAACAATATTGTCAGCAGCGTTATCGCCTTTGAAGGCCGAGGCAATGTGCTGGAGTACGTTGGCGGTTATGATGACTGGATTCGTCAGGGTGGAAAGTGGACTCAGGCTGATGAGTTACCTGCTGCTGAGAAAACCACGCCAGTGCCTGTCGCGCAACCGCTTGTGACTGCCGCGGAAACACCAAAAGCACCCGCAAAATTGAAAAAACTCAGTTATAAGTTCCAAAAGGAATTTGATGAGTTGCCGCACAAAATCGAGCAGTGGGAAGCCAAGGTTGAGGCATTGGCGGCAATTACCAGCGCAGCCGATTTTTACAGCCAACCGGCGGCGACTGTTGAGCAAAAGTTGCAAGAGCTGGCTGCTGCACAACAGCAGTTGGATGAATGTTTTGAGCGCTGGGCTGAACTGGAAGACATGCAGCAAGAATAGTAGTGCTTGCTGCAGGCTATTTAATTTGCTCAGGATTCTGCGGATTGTTTTTTGACAAGCACGGCCAGCACATCACAGGTCGCGCCATGCAAAACACTATTGGGTGTTGAGCCGAGCAGCAGTGAAAAACCTTTGCGGCCATGACTGCCTACAACGATCAAATCCGCCGATTCTTGTTCCGCAAGGTAATGAAGCTCGGCAGCCGGTTGGCCGACCAGTACGTGCCGTTGCTGGATGGGGTAGGGGCTGGATGCGGCCAGTTGTGCCAATTCAGCTTCTGCCTTCTGTACTTGCTGTTCTTGTACACCACTCAAATCCACAGGCATATCGCCGCCGTAGGCAAACGCAATAGGCTCAAGCACATGGGCAATGGTCAGTTTTGCGTTGCACACCCTGGCAATACCCGCTGCGCGCTGAATGACGATAGGGCAATCCTCGGAAAGATCTACGCCGATAATAATATGTTTGTAGCTAATCGTTTCTGTCATGATTCCTGTCCCCTGTAAAAGTACAAATACAGTAAAGAGTTTAGTTCGCTCTGCTGAAAATTGCGCCCTCTAATCTCACAAGGATTTTTATGAATCTCTGGTTTTTTGTGTTGTTGATTGTTGCGGTTGCGCTGGTATTAGGGCCAATCTCCATGTTGCGTCCCAATCCTGCGCAAAAACGCAAAGAGCAATTGCGCCTGCAGGCCAGTGCTCAAGGGATACGTTTTGGTATGCGTCGCTTGCCAGCACGCAAAACAGACATGGAGCAACCGCCTGTACTGCCGGTTTATTTTTTGCCGCCATCTCCCCAGATGCAATTGGTAGAGGACTGGGTATTAATGCGTACAGACTACGAACATGAAAGCAATTTTTACCACGAATGGGATTGGCAAGACGCGGTGCGACCCACAGATACTGTCAGCAATGCCTTGAAAACCCTGTTACCGGAATTGCCCTTGTCGATCCCAGCTATTGTGCAGGGCAAGTCAGGAACCTGTATTTTTTGGCGTGAAACAGAAGGGGAAGAGGTGTTAATGATGCTGATTCAACACCTGCGTCGGTTGAATCAGCTAGCGAATGAGTCGGGGGCTACCCCATAGCGGCCGCTGTCGGGTCGCGCAGTTCCCGGCTTAAACCCACGCGTGCGCCATCGACCATCTCACTCAGTTCCTTGATCATCTTCAACCGGCGTGGGTCCTGATGCATGGATTCCATCAAGTGTTGCTGGGCTTTGCGATAAAACGCCTGGGCAGAAAATCGATCGCTGATAGCCACGGATTTGTCGCCTTGGCCAATGTAAGACATTACCGCCACCATCAAATGCGCCCAGCGCAGTTCGCTTAAATAGGTGCTTAACTCGGTTTCATTAATAGTGCCTTGTGCCGCAAGCTGGGTGATCAGATGCATGGCATCCGTTAAATGCAGTTGGGTTTTGGCGATTTGTGCATCACTTTCGCGCTGATAACTAATGGCATGGCGATTATTGCTGCTGAGCAGTTCCTCTGAATAGGCTTCTGTTTTCTGGATCGCCTGTTCCAATAGCTCCGGGTTTTTGTCCTCCAAGGCCAGCATTTGCTGTTGCAAGCTAGCAATCATGTCGTTGATATGCTTGGTAATCATCCGGTTTGGCAGTGTCTGTTCCAGGCAGCTCACAATTTCTGCTACCCCTTCTGCCTGGATGCGCAGGCGTCGTTGTTGCAGGCGGCGCTCCCGTTGGCGCAGCTGAATGCGATTGATAATACTGACCGCCATAAGTGCCAGCAGCATCAATAGAAAGAGAATTGCGATCAAGGTCATGCGAAATCTACAGCTGCGTTGTGACGTAAAAGTTAGGGTTTATGCTGTTTCTTATGGCGAAACAGTTAGTAAAAATAAAAGCATTAAAAAACAATCGGTTAGGGTTGGTTTTTGTTCTTTTTCCCCCGCCGTAACGGGCGATCATTTTACATACCTTGCCGGTCTTGGCTATAAGGCATCATGGAAATTATAACTTGACCCCTTGCAGCGCAGGTCTTATATATGCGCACCTTCGAGCTGGTTAAGCTATCCCGATAGGTGATACTGCAATCTTTTGGCACACAATTCAACTTTTTGCACAGCCTTCCTTTACTAGAGAATTTTCTGACCATTATGGGCAAATCCTTAGTTATCGTTGAGTCGCCAGCAAAGGCGAAAACCATTAATAAGTATCTGGGTAATGACTTTATTGTTAAGTCCAGTATTGGTCATATTCGCGATTTGCCCACCAGTGGTGGAGCCAAGCCCGTGGATGCCAAAGAGCGCGCCAAGCAGGCAGCCGCTACACGCAAAATGTCAGCTGAAGAAAAGGCGAGCTATCAGGCCAAGAAAAGCAAAAGCCAGTTGGTTAATCGGATGGGCATAGACCCGGATAACAACTGGGAGGCCACCTACGAAATCCTTCCCGGTAAAGAAAAGGTTGTCGATGAACTGAAAAAGCTCGCGGAAAAGGCCGATATGGTTTATCTCGCAACCGACTTGGATAGAGAGGGAGAAGCAATCGCTTGGCATCTGCGCGAGGCAATCGGCGGTGATGAATCACGCTATCGCCGTGTGGTGTTTAACGAGATTACCAAGACGGCGATTCAAAATGCCTTCAAAACCCCCGGCCCCATAGATCAAAACCGCGTAGACGCCCAGCAGGCACGTCGTTTTCTCGATCGTGTAGTAGGTTATATGGTCTCTCCGCTATTGTGGGAGAAGGTTGCGCGCGGTCTGTCGGCCGGTCGTGTGCAGTCGGTCGCTGTGCGTTTGGTTGTTGAGCGCGAGCGTGAAATTCGCGCTTTTATCCCCGAAGAATATTGGACGTTGTTTGCTGATTTGCAGGCAGACAAAGGTCAACAGGCCAGTTTTGAAGTAAAGAAATTTGGCGATGAGGCATTCAAGCCCGTCAATGAAAATCAGGCCATGGCGGCAGTAGCTGCTTTGCAAGGCGCCAGTTATAAGGTTCTCAGTCGCGAAGACAAGCCGACACAATCCAAGCCCTCCGCTCCGTTTATCACTTCTACACTCCAGCAAGCGGCCAGTACCCGTTTGGGTTTTGGGGTGAAAAAAACCATGATGATGGCCCAGCGTTTGTACGAGGCGGGCTACATCACCTACATGCGTACCGATTCCACCAACCTCAGTAAAGAAGCGGTTGAATCCTGTCGCGACTATATTCTTGAAAATTTTGGCAAGCGCTATTTGCCTGAGTCGCCCGTGTTGTACTCAAGCAAAGATGGCGCCCAGGAAGCGCATGAGGCAATTCGTCCATCCAGCGTTGCAGTAATGCCTAATCAATTGAGTGGTATGGAGCGCGATGCCGAGCGCTTGTACGGTTTGATTTGGCAACAATTTGTCGCCTGTCAGATGACGCCGGCGGAATACACCAGCACCAGCGTTGTTGTCACTGCCGGTGATTATGAGTTGCGTACCCGCGGCCGCGTTATTCGCTTCGATGGTTACACCAAAGTTAGTCCTCAGGTGGCTAAGAAAGACGAAGATGTTGTTTTGCCTGATATGAAAGTAGGGCAAGTATTGCCCCTGATTAAACTCAATCCGCAACAGCACTTCACCAAGCCTGCTGCACGTTATACCGAAGCCAGTTTGGTGAAAGAGCTGGAAAAGCGCGCAATTGGTCGTCCATCAACCTATGCATCGATTATCTCGACGATCCAGGAGCGTGGTTATGTTCGTCAGGAGAATCGCCGGTTTTACGCCGAAAAGATGGGCGATATAGTCACCGAACGTCTGGTGGAAAGCTTTGATGACCTGATGGATTATGGTTTTACCGCCAATATGGAGGATTCGCTCGACGTAGTGGCCCAAGGTGGTAAAAATTGGCGCCAACTGCTCAATGAATTTTATGCAGGGTTTAGCAAGAAGCTGGCGTTGGCATCCAGTGCAGATAAAGGGATGCGCGCTAACGATCCGACTGAAACGGATATTCCATGCAGCCTTTGTGGTCGCCACATGCAAATCCGCACCGGCAGTACGGGAGTATTTCTGGGCTGTTCCGGCTATGCATTACCGCCCAAAGAGCGCTGCAAAAACACCATGAATCTGGTGTCGGGTGACGAAGTGATCGATGCGGATGCAGATGAAGAGGCCGAGTCTCGTCAGCTGCGCGCCAAGCATCGCTGCAAGTTATGTAATTCGGCGATGGATTCCTATCTGCTGGATGAGCATCGCAAGTTGCATATTTGTGGTAACAACCCGGATTGCGCCGGTTATGAAGTAGAGCAGGGCAGTTATCGTCTCAAGGGGTATGAAGGCCCGACGCTTGAGTGCGATAAGTGCGGCAGTGAAATGCAGCTCAAAACCGGCCGTTTTGGTAAATATTTTGGCTGCACCAATGCCGAGTGTAAAAACACTCGTAAGTTATTGAAAAGCGGCGAGGCTGCGCCACCAAAAGTAGATCCTATAGTGATGCCGGAACTGCGCTGCGAGAAGGTGGATGATCACTACGTCTTGCGTGATGGTGCTGCCGGTTTATTCTTGGCCGCCAGCCAGTTCCCTAAGAATCGCGAAACCCGTGCGCCCTTGGTGGAAGAGCTGCTTCCCTATAAGGATCGTATCGATCCCAAATACCATTTCCTGTTGTCGGCACCAGTTACCGATCCCGATGGCAACAAAGCCATTATTCGCTTTAGTCGCAAAACCAAAGAGCAATATGTGCAGACGGAAGTGAATGGCAAGGCGACTGGTTGGAAAGCATTTTTTGCCAATGGCAAATGGCAGGTCCAGAAATAGTCTTGGGGCGATCCAGCGGGTCGCCTTTTTTATCGCCAACATAGTGTGATTATGTCGATTAGTAACTTTTCTCTGGTGAATCAGAAACTAGCCTTTGCCAAAACTCTGTGCGTGTTGGTTGGGGAGGCTTCATTATCTTCATCGATAAGCAACAGTGCTTTGCATCTGCGCCAGGATGCTCTGTTAAGCAGTTGTGCGTTCCAGCTTTCCCTAGCGTTTCATTTTTACTTGCGAGAAATAGCTGATAGAAGCTATTTAAAAAATAGCGGTGCTATCAGTTCATTGGATGAGCTGGTGCAATCATTGACGCAAAGCGATAATTACCCATCAGAAATTATCGAATTGCGCGAGCTCGCCAGTCAGTCAGGTTCCTGGCTCGAGCAACTGCTGCGCTATACGCAAGCAGCCCGCCAATCGCCACGTAAAGAAAAGGAACAGAAGTCATTTCCACAGGACAATCTGATTCTGGCTGTTGATATTACTGCTAGTGAAGAGCAATCCTTATCGCTGACCCTTGAGGTGGTTGAGTTCTGGACAGAAGCTTTTCGCGCTATGGTTCTGCGCCAACGCGATACCAGTGCAGAGTTTTGATAAAAAGTTGAACCCGCAGTATCTCTGTGGCACAATCAGCACCCTTCGCGCATCAGGCCTGTTGGTTTTTATAAAAAACATTAAAAATCAAATAGTTAGAGCGCAATGAAAAATTAGTCAGTGCCTGCATTTATCGCAAATGAGGCAACCAAAAGCGGACGTGGTGAAATTGGTAGACACACCAGGTTTAGGTTCTGGCGCCGCAAGGTGTGAGAGTTCGAGTCTCTCCGTCCGCACCATTTTATGAGCATTCCTACGTCTGCTCGATCTAATGCCAAACATTATCAGTTATTTCACGAGGCACATATGCAGGTTTCACTTGAAACGACTTCTGGATTGGAACGCCGCTTGACCGTTGGTGTACCCGCTGAGCAAGTAGAAAACGAAGTTGAGAATCGCTTAAAGCAGGCTGCGCGTAATGTCAGCATCAAAGGCTTCCGTAAAGGCAAAGTGCCCCTTTCAGTTGTAAAACAACGTTTCGGCGCTGGCATCCGTCAGGAAGTTGTGGGTGATGTTATCAGTCGCTCTTTCTATGCTGCTGTGCAAAAAGAGAATGTGAAGCCTGCTGGCCAGCCATCTATCCAGCCAAAACAATTGGCAGTTGGTAAAGATCTGGAATACATCGCTACTTTTGAAGTTTACCCAAGTGTTGCTCTGAGTGATTTGACTGCATACGAAATCACCAAATACAAGGCTGAAGTAACAGAAGCCGATGTAGACAACATGATTGAGGTGTTGCGTAAGCATCAGGCCACCTGGTCTGAGGTTGATCGTGCGGCTGCAGAAGGTGACCAAGTCAATATCAATTTTGTAGGCACCAAAGAAGGTGTTGAATTCGCTGGCGGTAAGGCGGACAACCACACATTGGTTCTTGGTTCCAAGTCTATGATCCCAGGTTTTGAAGAGGGTATTGTGGGCATGAAGTCGGGCGAGCAAAAAGTTATCGCCGTGACTTTCCCTGAAGATTACCAGGCTGAAGAACTGAAAGGTGCGGCAGTTGAGTTTGCTATCACTTTAAACAGTGTGTCTGAAGCGCAATTGCCTGAGCTGAAAAAAGAATTCTTCCAAAAATTTGGTGTTGAAAAAGGTGGCGAAAAGCAGTTCCGCAAAGAAGTAAAAGCTAATATGGATCGTGAGTTAGCTAATGCTCTTAAAGCAAAAGTTAAAGTTCAGGTGATGGACGCACTGATTGCTTCACATACCACTGATGTGCCCAAAGCACTGGTTGCCAATGAAATTCAAGTGTTGCGTAATCAAATGATGCAGCGCTTTGGTGGGCAGCAACAAAACTTTGATGTTAAGTCCTTGTTGCCGGATACCATGTTCCAGGATGAGGCTTCACGTCGGGTTACATTGGGCTTGATTGTGGGTGAGATTGTAAAGTCTGCCAAACTGAAGCCTGATGCCAAGCGCGTACGTACGATGATTGAAGAAATTGCTTCAACCTATCAAGAGCCTAAAGAGGTAATTGATTACTACAATTCCAATCAGGAATTGCTCGCAGGTATTGAATCTGCCGTGCTTGAAGATCAGGTTGTTGATCATATTATCTCTCAAGCCAAGGTTTCAGAAGTTGAAACCAACTATGATGAAATCATCAAATCTAACGCTCAGCGTTAATTGCTTAAAAAAGCCGCAAAGCGTCTGCTTTGCGGCTTCTCCTCTCTCGAATCCCTCCCAAAACCCCTCTTTTGACTGGCATATAATGCCATCACGGGTTAAGCTCTCTGGTAACAAAAATCCATAGTTTTCAACACTGGCGACACTAGATGTTCGCTTAAGGATAAAACGCAAGATGTCATACGAATCTATGAAGTCCCAATCATCTGTTATCAATAGCGGTCTGGTGCCGATGGTAATCGAGCAAACAGCCAGAGGGGAGCGCTCATTCGATATATATTCACGCTTGCTCAAAGAGCGTGTGATCTTTCTCGTTGGCCCGGTCGAAGATTACATGGCCAATCTGGTTGTGGCACAGTTGCTGTTTCTGGAAGCCGAGAATCCGGATAAAGATATCCACTTGTACATCAACTCTCCTGGCGGTTCCGTAACGGCGGGTATGTCTATTTATGACACTATGCAGTTCATCAAGCCAGATGTAAGCACCATGTGTATTGGCCAAGCGTGCAGTATGGGTGCTTTCCTGCTTAATGCGGGCACCAAAGGCAAGCGTTTTTGTTTGCCCAACTCGCGCGTTATGATTCATCAGCCAAGTGGCGGAGCGCAGGGTCAGGCATCTGACATTCATATTCAAGCACAAGAAATCCTGAAGATTCGTGCGCGCTTGAATGAACTAATGGCTCTTCACTCCGGGCAGCCGATTGAAAAGATTGAGCTTGATACTGAGCGTGACAACTTTATGTCAGCTCAACAAGCGAAGGAATATGGTTTGATTGATGCTGTTATTGAGCGCCGTGTTCAGCCTGAAGCCAAATAGCCTTGGTTAGACAGGTGTGTTACATCTATTTATGATAAGTACACACAACACGTTTTGTATTTGCTGCTGACAAGTTACCTAACAGCTGTTTTAAAATTTAGATGGAGTGGGTTCCGATGACCGATCACACCAGCGACACAGGTGATAAAAACGGAAAATTGTTGTATTGCTCTTTTTGTGGCAAGAGTCAGCATGAGGTTCGCAAACTAATTGCTGGCCCATCAGTTTTTATATGCGATGAATGTGTCGACCTCTGCAACGATATTATCCGTGAAGAAATTCAGGAAAATACTGCTGAGGGTGTTTCAGAGAAATTACCTAAACCGCATGAAATATCCGCTATTTTGGATCAATACGTAATTGGCCAAAAGCGCGCCAAGAAAGTGTTGGCTGTGGCTGTATATAATCACTATAAGCGTCTGCGCTTTGGTGATAAAGCTGGTAAAGATAAAGAGCCAATCGAATTGGGCAAAAGTAACATTTTGCTGGTTGGTCCTACTGGTAGCGGTAAAACCCTGCTTGCGGAAACACTTGCTCGCTTGCTGGATGTGCCTTTCACGATTGCCGATGCAACCACCCTTACCGAAGCTGGTTATGTGGGGGAGGATGTTGAAAATATCATCCAAAAACTGCTGCAGAAATGCGATTACGATGTAGAAAAAGCTCAACAAGGGATAGTCTACATTGATGAAATTGATAAGATTTCACGCAAGTCAGACAATCCATCTATCACCCGTGATGTCTCCGGTGAAGGTGTGCAGCAGGCTTTGTTAAAACTCATTGAAGGTACGGTTGCATCTGTTCCGCCACAAGGCGGACGCAAGCATCCCCAGCAAGAGTTTTTGCAGGTAGATACCTCCAATATCCTCTTTATTTGCGGTGGTGCTTTTGCTGGCTTGGACAAGGTCATCCGTGACAGATCTGAAAAAAGCGGCATAGGCTTTGGTGCGGAAGTTAAAAGTAAAGACGAGAAGCGCAATTTTGGTGAGACTTTGCACTCGCTGGAGCCAGAAGATTTGGTGCGTTATGGCCTTATCCCAGAGTTTGTTGGTCGTCTCCCTGTAATTGCAACCTTGGATGAGCTTGATAAAGCTGCATTGATTCAGATTTTGACTGAGCCAAGAAATGCACTGACTAAACAATATGCCAGATTGTTTGAGATGGAAGGTGTTCAAATTGACTTCCGTCAGGATGCACTGGATGCAGTAGCAGAGCGAGCACTTGAGCGTAAAACTGGTGCTCGTGGCTTGCGTTCAATCATGGAAAATGTGCTGCTGGATACTATGTACAAGATTCCATCGGAAGAAAATGTTGTCAAAGTAGTTGTTGATGAGTCTGTTATTAAGGGTGAGTCTGAGCCACTGTTGGTATACGAAACTGCTGAAATACCTGCCAAGGTTGCAACTGACGACAAGTAGCTTGTTCAGTCAGTAATCTTGCTGGATAAAAAGAGCGCATTTATGCGCTCTTTTTCTTTTTTCTTTCCTGATAACTTGTAATTAGCGCTTTTTGACCCCAATCTTGGTTCATGGCAAGGTATTTGTTGCCTTCTTGAAATAGAGAGGAACCAATGGTCGCTGAAACTCTTGTTGATACCCATATCGCTGATATTCCCCTACTACCGTTGCGCGATGTTGTTGTTTATCCGCATATGGTCACTCCTCTGTTTGTCGGCAGAGGAAAATCTATTGAAGCCCTTGAACGGGCTATGGCAAACGACAAGCAGGTCTTGTTGGTTGCACAGAAAAATCCCCAGCAAGATGAACCTCAAGGTGAGGATCTCTACACCGTTGGTACTATCGCCTCCATTTTGCAGCTTCTGAAATTACCAGATGGTACCGTCAAGGTTCTTATCGAGGGGCGTGAGCGTGCCAATATAGAATCTATTGAGGACACCGGCAGTCATTTCAAGGCAAATGTTAGTCTTATTACCAGTCCGCAAGTAGAGGCTGCAGAGGCGCGAGCCTTGGTTGCTTCGGCGATTGGCCAGTTTGAGCAATATGTCAACCTTAGCAAAAAAGTGCCTGTAGAGGTTATTACCTCTCTGTCTGGTATTGATGAACCTGGGCGTCTTGCGGATACGATTGCTGCGCACATGTCCCTTGAGTTGCCGAAAAAGCAATCTGTGCTTGAGATTGCTGATATTCGCGAGCGCATTGAACATCTCTTGGATTTAATGGATGCGGAGGTCGATCTTTTTCATGTTGAGAAAAAGATTCGTGGTCGCGTCAAAAAGCAGATGGAAAAAAGTCAACGCGAGTATTATTTGAATGAGCAGATCAAGGCTATTCAAAAAGAATTGGGTGAGCTGGGCGAAGAAGTTAGTGAAGCGGATGAGCTGGAAAAGAAAATTGTCGCCGCTGCTATGCCAAAAGATGCCTTGGAAAAAGCGCGTGCAGAATTAAACAAACTAAAAATGATGTCGCCAATGTCGGCCGAGGCATCTGTGCTTCGCGCGTACATTGACTGGATGATCAAGGTGCCTTGGAGCAAGCGAAGTAAAGTTCGCAATGATCTTGTGCGCGCTGAAGAAGTTCTCAATAAGGATCACTTCGGTCTTGAGGAGGTTAAAGAGCGCATCCTTGAGTACCTTGCCGTGCAGCAGCGTGTGAAAAAAGTAAAAGGTCCCATACTGTGTTTGGTTGGACCACCTGGAGTGGGTAAGACTTCTCTGGGGGAATCTATTGCGCGAGCAACTAATCGCGAGTTCGTGCGTATGGCATTGGGTGGTGTTCGTGATGAGGCAGAGATTCGTGGTCACAGACGAACCTATATAGGTTCATTACCCGGAAAATTGATTCAAAAAATGGCGAAAGTGGGTGTTAAAAACCCATTATTCCTGTTGGATGAAATTGACAAGATGGGTATGGACAACCGCGGTGATCCAGCATCAGCCTTATTGGAGGTATTGGATCCTGAGCAAAACAGCCATTTCAATGATCATTACCTTGAGGTTGATTATGATTTGTCTGATGTGATGTTTGTGTGTACCTCAAACTCCATGAATATTCCCGGGCCACTACTTGATCGAATGGAAGTGATTAGAATTCCTGGCTACACCGAGGATGAAAAATTAAATATTGCCCAACGCTACCTGATTCCAAAACAGATCAAGGCTAATGGTTTAAAAGAAACTGAAATCAGTGTGACAGCAGAGGCGATAAAAGATGTTATCCGTTATTACACTCGTGAGGCAGGTGTTCGTGGTCTTGAGCGTGAGGTTGCTAAAATTTGTCGCAAGGTTGTTGCCCGCCATGTAAAAGGGCGCGCACAAAATACTGATGTAATTGATTCTGCGGCACTGGAAGATTTGCTGGGTGTTCGTAAGTTTGATTTCGGTAAGGCAGAGAGTAATGATCAGGTAGGGCAGGTAACGGGCCTTGCCTGGACACAGGTTGGCGGTGAGCTGTTGACTATTGAAGCTTCTGCAGTAGTAGGAAAGGGGCGCATTATCAAGACTGGTTCTCTTGGTGATGTAATGCAAGAGTCAATACAAGCGGCATTGACAGTGGTGCGTTCCCGTGGACAAGCCTTAGGCATCGCACCTGATCATCATGAAAAAGTTGATATCCACATCCATGTCCCCGAAGGCGCAACTCCGAAAGATGGTCCGAGTGCAGGTATTGCGATGTGCACGGCGTTGGTTTCTGTGCAAACAGGAATTCCTGTAAAGGCTGATGTTGCCATGACTGGTGAGATTACCCTGCGTGGGGAGGTGCTACGTATCGGTGGGCTTAAAGAAAAGCTACTTGCTGCTCATCGTGGTGGTATTAAAACGGTTATCATCCCCGCCGATAATGAGCGGGATTTAAAAGAGATTCCCGCAAACATTAAAGAGGATTTAACCATCAGGCCGGTTAAATGGATAGATGAGGTTCTCGATATTGCCCTTCAGCACAGCCCTAAACCGCTCAGTGATGAAGAGTATCGTGCTCTGGAAAAAGCTGCTCAAAAGGCTGATGAAACGGACAACCGACTTAGCACACATTAGTGTTGACGGGGCTTTGACGGGTTTCTTGGTTTAACTGTTTGTTTTGTGATCAGAGTGGTAGGGGTTTTGTGTAAAGCTGTAAGCTTTCCTTGACCCCCTGATGCTCTGTTGGTATAAATCGCAATTCATTTGCTGCACAGATCATGCGAATTAAATGCATCATTGAATTTGTACTGTGTTTTTAGAAACAAATAATCAAAAGGGGTTAAGTGTGAACAAAACTGAGCTGATTGAAGCCATCGCCGCATCTGCGGATATTCCTAAAGCGGCTGCCGGACGTGCATTGGACGCAGTGGTTGAGAGTATTACCGGTGCCCTCAAAAATGGCGATTCTGTTGTTTTGGTAGGCTTTGGCACCTTTGCGGTTAAAGAGCGTGCTGCCCGTACTGGTCGCAATCCTCAGACCGGTGCTGAGATCAAGATTGCAGCCGCCAAAGTTCCTGGATTCAAGCCAGGTAAAGCTTTGAAAGACGCTGTTAACTAAGTTAGCGTTTATTCAGAAAATACTCTGAATACCAAAGCATAAAAAGCGCATCTAGGTGCGCTTTTTTTTTAATCGCGTGACTTTTTACTAATCAAGGCCTGTGTCTTGAACAACATCGAATAATTAAGTACTTAGTGTCTCTGTGTGCTGTTGATTAGCGCAAGACATCCCCATCATGCTAGGAGTTTAAAATGTTACAGAACCTCAGAGATAATTCCCGAGGAGTAATCTCTTTCATCTTAATCGGATTTCTGGTGATCATTTTTGCCCTTACCGGTGTTGAAGCACTTTTCAACTGGGATACTTCCGCCAATCAAGCAGCGAAAGTGAATGGTGAAACGATTACGGAAATGGATGTAAATCGTGCAATTGGCATGCAAAAGCAGCAGATGCTGAATGCCTATGGCGATCAAATTCCGGCTCAATTTTTAAGTGATGAATATCTGCGCAAGCCAGCAATAGATAATTTGGTTCAGCGTTTGATTTTATCGCAAGCAGCGAAAGAGGCTGGCATGGCGGTAGGTGAAACCTACTTGGCTCAACAGATTGCCACTGCGCCACAATTTAAAAATGAAGCCGGTGTTTTTGACAATAATGTCTATCAAGCGCTATTGCGTAATTTGGGTTATACCCATAGCACCTATACAAAAATTCTTTCTGACGAGTTGTTGATTAATCAATTACAAGCCGGTGTTGCTGAGAGTGCATTTTCTACACCAGCGCAGCTTGATGATATCGTTGCTCTTAGTTTCCAATCCCGTGATATTCAGTATGTGATTTTGCCATCGGCAAAAGTGCGCGACTCAATTGAGCTGCAAGATTCAGAGGTTCAATCTTACTACGATGCTAATCAGCCAATGTTTGTAAGCGAAGAGCAAATTGCTGTCGATTACATCAGTTTGAGTGTTCAGGATTTGATGGCAAATGTGTCTATTTCTGAAGAGCAACTTCGCGCTCAGTATGAGCAAAACTCAGCCGCTTTTGTTGCTGCGCCTGAGCGTCAAGCAGCACACATTCTGATTGAAGGGAATGATGCAGATAAGATTAAGCAAGTTAGCGAAAAGCTGGCCTCAGGTGTTGAGTTTGCCGCTGTCGCCAGTGAGTTTTCAGATGATTCTGGTAGTAAAGATCAAGGCGGTGATTTGGGCTTTACCTCAGGTGATGCCTTCCCCCAAGAATTTGAAACAGCACTTGCTTCTCTTAAAGTGGGCGAGGTATCTGGACCTGTTAAAACAGATGCTGGTACTCACTTTATCAAGTTATTAGCGGAAAAGAATTCAACTCCACCATCATTTGAAGAGCAGAAAGCGGCCATTGAAGAGCAATTAAAGCGTGCTGAAGCCGAAGTCAATTTTGTTGCCCAACTTGAGAAGCTGCGTGACCTCTCTTATAACGCTGAAAATCTGGCTGAGGTTGCCAAGGAGTTAGGCCTTAAAGTAGAAAACTCTGGTTTGTATGAGCGCAGTAAAGGAAAGGGCCTACTTGCCAGTCCTAAAGTAACAGAGGCGGCTTTCTCTGATGAAGTATTGCGTGAAGGTAATAGTAGTGAAGTGATCGAAATAGATTCAAGCAATGTGCTGGTACTTAAAATGACCGAGCACAAGCCAAGTCAAGTTAAGCCGTTGGCTGAAGTGAAAGAGCAAATTGTGAATACACTGAAAGACCAAAAAGCGCGCGTCTTACTGAGTGAGCAATCCAATAAATTTATTGCGGATCTGAATGCAGGTTCTACTTTGGCTGATTTGAGTGTTGCTGCAGGTTTGGAAAGCAAAGAGTTTAAAGAGGCAACACGTAATACTGCTGACGCGGATGGTGATGTCTTGCGTCATGCTTTCTCAATGTCCAAGCCAGCCGCTGGTAAGCCATCTGTTGGAAATGTTATGACCTCTGGCGGTGATATGGCGATTGTGGTTGTACAGTCAGTCAGTCCTGGTTCATTCGAGAAAGTGACGCCAGAGCAAAAGACAACCATTAGCGCGCAGTTGGCTTCTATTTATGGACGCAATGATTTCTCTGGATTTCAGAAATTCTTAAAAGATTCAGCTGATATTGTTCAGAAATAACATTCAATAGTTAGTATCGACTAAACGAAAAAACCGCGCTTATGCGCGGTTTTTTCGTTTGGGTCGACAAATTTTTTATGTTGCCTATATGACGTGTACATCACGTCTCTCCCTGATAGTGGCCAGAAACTCTCCTTTATTGAGAATTTTGACTGAAGGTCAGTGCTCTTGATAAAAGATAATATATGTAATATAAATAATCTTATAGGGCGGGGCTCTATGATGTAGTGCTGAGTTGAGCTGTACAGCGTGAAGGGATGCATGAACACTGAATAACAATAATCTTTGAACTCTAATGGAAATATCCCTATGAAACTCACTAAAAATGTTCTTTCTGCGTGTGTTGGAGCCGTATTGGCTCTGTCTACTGTTTCCGGATTGGCTGCGCCAGTTAAAGGAGCGGATGTTAGTTGGATGTCAGAGATCGAGGCTAATGGCATCAGCTTTTATAATCGCAGTGGGGTCAAGAAAGATATCCTGGCGATTATGAAAGAGCAGGGAATGACTGCGGTACGTTTGCGTGTATGGGTTAATCCTGCTGATGGTTGGTATAACTCGACGCAAGATGTTGTTGCAAAGGCCAAGCGCGCAAAGGCAGCGGGAATGAAAGTCATGATTGATTTTCACTACAGCGATAGCTGGGCCGATCCGGGCAAGCAAACAAAGCCTGCCGCCTGGAATGGCTATAGTTTTCAGCAGTTGATGGATGCTGTATGGAACTCTACACGTTTCACTTTGCAGGCTGTTAAAGATGCCGGTGTGACGGTTGATTGGGTTCAGGTTGGTAACGAGACCAATAACGGGATGTTATGGAATGAGGGTAAGGCCTCCGTCAATATGAAAAATTATGCCTGGTTGACAAACACCGGGTATAACGCAGCAAAAAGTATTTATTCAAATGCAAAGGTCGTTGTGCATTTAGCAAATTGTCACGATAACGCTAACTTCCGTTGGATTTTTGATGGGCTCAAGGCGAATGGTGCAAAGTTTGATGTGATTGGTGCGTCTTCGTACCCGACGAATGCGACAGGCTATACTTGGCAGTCGGCGAATAGCGCTTGTTTAAACAACTTGAATGATATGGTTGCGCGCTATGCAGTCCCGGTAATGGTTTCAGAGATTGGAGTGCCTTGGGATCACGCACAAGCGCAAACTATTGTGAAAGATATGATTACCAAAGTTGGGCAGGTGAATGGCGGCAAAGGTGAGGCCATTTTCTACTGGGAGCCTCAAGCACGCCCTGGCTGGAAAGGTTACACCTTGGGTGCAATGGATAATAATGGAAAAGCAACCGCTGTATGGGATGCGTTTAAATAGCTATTGTTGATTGGCTTGATGTGAATAAAAAATGCCCCGTATTGTCACGGGGCATTTTTTTAGGAGATGTTATTTAATGCTTATCGCGGCAGCGTTGAGATTGCTCGATTCTGCTGTGATGTTTATTCCATCCAATGAATCCCCAATTTCTACCAGCGCACTGGCGATACCAGCGGCGGTATTTACTTCTACGGGGCTAATGAGTGTTGCCGGGCCGCTAACTGAAAATTTCACCGGAATATTGTTGCTGTATAAAGGGTTGCCTTTGTTGTCTTGCAGTTGTGCATAGACAAAGATGGCGTCTTTTACCCCTGGTTGCGGCTCTTTTCCGCTGGTATCTATTGATAATGCCAGTGAGTGTGCTTCGCCTGGCGTCACTACAGTATGTTCGGCAACAATATTCCCGCTGCGATATGCAACTGCTTTGAGTTCGCCGGCTTCAAACTTATCTACTACAAATGTAAATGGTGGGTGTTTTAAATTGGTTGTATTGTTGTTTTGGTCGGGCGTTTGTTTGGCAATCATTTTACCGTTCACGTAAAGTGCCACTTCTTCGGCGTTGCTAAAGACACGAATATTTAATGCAGAATTTTCTGACCACTCGCTTGCAATAAATACCATGGGGCCAGAGGCGAATTTATCTGAGACCTCATCCGGGTCGCGTTGGCTTTGATAAAAGTAATAACTGTATTTGGGAAGGCGATCAATGCTCATAATTCCCGAGCTTTCCAGATCGGGCGCGTAGCCGCGATTGTAATCAAACATGACCCAATAGCCGTCCGCAAATGCAGGTGTATTAAAATTATCATTGTGGGCTTCCTGAATATTTGCAGCTTGCTGCAACAAGCGCTTTTCACCATCGCTCAATAATTGACGGCTGGAGCGATCAGCTTGTAGCAAGTTTGCCCATGCACTTTGATTTAAGCCGGCATTCATCGCGTAATATTCCCAGTCACCATATTCACTGACGACGTAAGCCTTGGTTGGAGTTTTGTAATGCTCCAAGCGGTGTTGGCGTGCTTGCAGGTAAATATCGTAACCATATTCTTGCCAGCCCGCCGATAAGGCGCCGGGGTATTCTTGTTGGATAATCGTGGTGAGTGAGTCGATAAAAGGCTCTGTCATCCAGGATTCGTTCAGTGAGCACTCCCACGCCATCACTGACGCATGATTGCGATCGCGACGAATCAGATCGCGACACGTTTGCTGGATTTGTGCTTGAAATGCGGTGTCTTCAGAAAAATATTGCCAACCCAAAATGGCATCGAGCAACACCAGGCCCAATTCATCAGCCGCGGCCATAAAGGCAGGTGAGTGAGGGTAGTGTGAGAGTCGTACATAATCAAAACCTGCCGATTTTATTTTTACGGCATCGCGATAATCCGCTGCATCGGAGGTTGCATAGCCTATGTAGGGATATTCTTGATGACGATTTACGCCGCGTAAAAATGTTTTCTCGCCATTGATATGAAGTTGTCCCTCAGCCCATTTGAACTCCCGAATACCAATGCGTGTAGTGTGTTCATCAACGAGTGCATCGCCTTCATAAACACGTGTTACAAGGTTGTATAAATTGGGGGCTTTAGGCGACCAAAGTCGTGGGTTGTTAAGAGTGAATTCAATGGTGTTTTCTGCATCACTATTGCCATTAATGGTTTGTGATTCGCTGGTATGTTCGGCAACAGATTTGTCTCCATCCATGAGTTGTTGCACTACACGAAATACTTTGTTAGCGGCGTTTTTATTAACCAAGTGGGTTTGTACGTTCAGGGTTGCTTGCGTCGCATTAACCTGCGGGTAGCGAACGAAAATGCCGCCGCTTGCCGCCTTTCCAGCGGCAACAGCATCGCTGATGTGCAAGTCATTATCGATTTGTAAATAGATGTGGCGATAAATACCGCCATAAGTATTGAAATCCAAATCGTGTAACGGTTTTGGGCCTGTTACCGGGTTATCTCGGTTGTCCAGCCGAACCATTAATTCGTTAGGTGCATCCCAATTTAATTGTTGGGTTAAATCCACTGAAAATGGTAGGTAACCGCCAACATGGGTTGTTAGCTTTTTACCATTCAACCACACATCCGCAACATTCATGGCTGACTCAAATTTCAAACGGATATGCTTTCCTTTCCAGGCGGGTTCGGTAGTAATGGTTTTTTTGTACCATGCGTCGCCCTGGAATTGAGCATTGACTACCAGTGGTTCAATTTTAGGTGTGTGTGGAATACTGACATTTTCCCACTCGGTTTGTTGTTGTGCTGCTGTGAGATCAAGCGCTTTTTCACTGCGAAAAAATTGCCAGCCCTGATCAAAGAGTGCATCGCTCACAAGGTTTGTGTTGGGCGTTGGGTTTGGTGAGCAGGCGGCTAGTAAACAGCACAGCACCAGTGCGCCAAGGTGTGATAATTGTTGATTCATTGTTCGTCTCGCTTTTCAATATTATGTCAGTGTAATAATGAGTTAGTTGTCGTTTTTGTTGGAGAAAAATAAGAACGCGGGCAACGCTTTATTGCCATTGCCTGCATCAAAAAATGTTGCGTTTTCCCAGTGTGAGCCTGTTCCCCACAGGGTTTTACATTTAGTGCTCACCCATGCCGGTTCCCAATACACAACGCCCAAACCGCCTGATGTTTTTACCAGGTTGCGCAGTGTTAATAGGTAGCTCGCTTGCCCCTTGGGTGTTGCTGGAAAATTGCGTTGTATAGCGGTTTTGCCAAGTACATTGGCTGCTTTGTCGAAATTATTTAAGGTGTAGGGGTAGGCTGTTTCGACAATAAGAACATCTTTTTGATAATTTTGCCTTAAGGTTTTTATCGCATTTGGTAGTTGCGGTAATTGATAAGTAGACCACTGTGGATAATAAGAGAGGCCAATAATGTCATAGTCAAGTACACCGTTTTCAGTGGCTTGCTTAAACCACCAGAGTGCGTTTTCCGGTTGGGCGATATGCAGCACTATCTGGATGGGCTTATTGGATTTTTTACTGTAATCGCGCACGGCTTTTATGCCGCTATTCAATAGGGTGGCGTTACGCGACCAATCAGGAATGCCTTTTACCAGCTTGTCTTCATGTTGCAATATTTCGATATTGGTTTCGTTGCCAACTTGAACCAGGTCGGGCAGGGCATTGTGTTCGTCAAGTGTTGCAAGGGTTTGTGTTGTGTAGTCGTATAGTGTTTGCGCCAGTTCACCTGTGTCGCTAATGTGTGCCCAGGCTTTGGGAATAAATTGTTTTTCGGGGTCGGTCCAGGTATCCGAGTAATGAAAATCCAACAGGGTTTTCATGCCGCTGGCTTTTGCGCGTTGCAGGGTTTTGGTGGCATCTGCCAGATTGGAATAACGTGTCCAGTCCGGGTTATGCCATAGGCGCACGCGAATCAGATTGGCTCCTTTATTGGCGAAAAGTACGAACGGATCCTGACGTTTACTTTTGTCGTAATATTTTGCGCCGCAGTCCTCCATCTCATTAACGTAAGACAAGTCTGCGCCCAGGTAAAAGGGTGTGCTGGCATCGGCGGCTAACACCATGTGATTAAGCAGGCAAAGTAGTATTGCCATGGAGTATTTCATTATTTGTCTGCCTTTATTGTGCTGTATGCCGTTGGCATTCAGTGTGGTTCCAGGTTGTTAGTGGCGGTTAGGGTGGGCTGGTGTTGTGCATCCGTGAAATGTAGCTCTTAACGCTATAAATCATATATATATTCTAATATTAGCGATTTGAGAAAAGATGTCAATACAAAGCCAGTGCCTTGTGTGTGCAGGTATTGTGGGCTGGAGGGGGGATTGGCCTGCAGTGCGCGCGCAGGCCGGGGAAGCTGTTTTGCGGATTAAGCCTTCGCGACAGTGAAGGAGGAGGTTTGCTCGGTTTTGAGACCTTGTGCGGTATAGAGTGAGGCTGTTGCAACTTTGCCGCGTAAGAGGTTGAGCAGGTGATTCAGGGTTTGTTGGGAGCGGGCAATCATTTTGCCATTAATGTCATTCAGTTCCTGGCATTCTTCAAACTCGCCAATCAGGCGCTGCCAGTCTTCGCGCAGTGGCAAAGTGGCCGTATTGCGTTGGAGAAAAAGATCCCATCCTTCTGCATTGGCGGGCAGGTTCAGCGCATTGAGCACTTTCTGGCGCTGTTTGCTGTTATGGCCGAGCTGGTTTACGAGGGTAGTTTTTTGCTCGGCGATAATGGCCAGTTGATCCTGCTTGCGTTGTGCCAGTTGTTCGCGCTCATCAATTAACAGTTGCTTTAATTGTTGAATTGCAGCGGAGTCCTGCGCAAGCATTTGGCGCAGTAGTGTGATATCAAGAGACATAGCAACCTCTTTTTTAATAGGCCCTAAAAGGTGGGCGGGTAATAAATCAACGCAAATCACAAGATGGCGCAGGGGAGGCGCGTACTTGCGTTTGCATTGGGTTTAGCCGAGCAGATCGTTTTGCTTGAGCATATTCTCTGCGATACGTTCCGGGTTTATTTCAAAGCGTCCTTCTGCAATAGCGCGACGAATTTCTGCAACCTTTTCAAGGTTTACATCTGGTGCGCTATTGATCTTGCTTTGTAGCCTGCCGAGTGTTTGCGCCTCCTGGCTCAATACAACCTGGTCGCTTGCCGTTTGGGCGGCCGGTGGCGATGATTTTGTCTCGGTAGTTTTGGCATCTGCCGTGGCAGGTGCAGCAGGTTTGCTACGAGCGCCCTTGGCATTGACCGAGTCAAGCGAGTTGTTGGTGTTAAGAATCATGTTTTTCCCCTTGGTATCATCGGGCCTGTATGCCGGATGACTGTTAATCTAAAAGTCGCGGTTGCTATGTCGTGACATTTGGGAGTCCCGGTTTAAGGTTCTCCTGTTAAGGATATCGGCCAAGGCCGGATTAACTTTAGCAACATTTTTTAAAAAACCCAGGCCTATAAGGTTTGTACAAGCCCTTGATTTAAAACGACTCCCGTGACAATGCGATCTGATGAGCTATTGCGCACCCTGATTTTCTGGCCAAGCCGACCATCTGCCAATGCAACGCCTGAGCTGACCACTTTGATAGCGCCAGCCTGTGCTTGTAATGTGACTATCTCGCCGCGCTTGATCGCGGTGGGGGCGTCCAATGAGCTGGTTTTGAATGCCTCGCCTTGCCCTATATTTCGCTTTGCCTCTTTACCGAGTATTTGCTCCCTGTCCAAGGCATAGCCTTGCCTGATGCTGCTGACATTGGTCAGGGTGTTGGCTAGATGGCTATCATTTATATGTTCACCGCGTGCAATAGTGCGTGCTGCAACGGGGATTTGCCGGTAAATCATGACCTGTGCAGGGACATGGACTGCCCAGCCTTGCGGTGTTGGGCAGCGTGTTTGGACGCTAATGCTACCGCCAAGGCCTGTTGAGTCTTGCAGGTTGAAATGCAGCGGTTCCGCACAGGCCTCAAGCCGCAGGCGGCTATCAAGGTTGCCAACCTTAATGTCCAGTCGTTCATGGGGCTCTTGGGCATAATGCGTCGCCAAAAAATTGGCAACATCTTGTTTCAGTGCCAGAGGCGAGTAGATTTGTGCGTTAGCGGTCATGCTGGGTAACGCGATGAAAAGGGCGCCAGCCAGATATTTAACCCCTGCGGCTGAATTGTGGGTGCGTTTTTGCGCGAGCGCCCTGTTGGCGGGGATGCTCGGTAAAAATTTCCGTAAGAAATTGCTGCAAAAACTAGGAAGTTCCATATTTTGGCCTATCCTCAAGGGTAAGAACCGAGTGTCACTCGCTCTATTAAATTAACGACTAAAGTCTGACACTTTTTTGCCGCTAAGCTTCTTAAATGACATAAAGCAAATACTGTGCCGCACGCTGCAGTTCTTGTAAGTGATGTCTTTGCTGACTTTTCAATCAATGAGGTAATTGCATGGCTGGGGTAATGGATAGTGTCAATCAGCGCACACAACTGGTTGGCCAAAATCGTCTTGAACTATTGCTGTTTCGCCTGGGTGGTCAACAGTTGTACGGCATTAATGTGTTCAAGGTGAAAGAAGTGCTTCAGTGTCCACAGTTGAATGCAATTCCTGGCCGCAGCTCGGTTGTTCGTGGTGTTGCACATATCCGTGGTGGCACCTTACCGATTATGGACATGAATCTGGCCATAGGGCGCCGTGAATTGCCCGATATAGAAAGCTGTTTTGTTATCATTACCGAATACAATCGCACGGCCCAGGGTTTTCTGGTTCGCTCTGTGGAGCGCATCGTCAATATGAACTGGGGGGATATACATCCACCGCCTAAAGGTGCAGGTAAAGAGCATTACCTGACGGCAGTCACCCAGGTGGATGGGCAGTTGGTTGAAATTATCGATGTGGAAAAAATTCTGGCTGAGGTATCGCCTGCGCGCGAAGAGGTGAGTGCCGGCGTGATTGAGGACGGTATTGCTGATCGCGTAGTGCAGAAGCATGTCCTGATCATTGATGACTCAACCATCGCTCGCAAGCAGATACAGCGTGTTATTGAAGGGATGGGCATCAAAACCACCCTGAAAAAAGACGGGGCAGAGGGCTTTAATTATCTGCTGGATCTGATTAAAGCCGGTAAAGATCCCTACGCTGAACTGATTATGATCATTTGCGATATTGAAATGCCCGAGATGGATGGGTACACCTTTACCGCAGAAGTGCGGAATCATCCGCAGTTGAAAAATCTCCACATTATTTTACATACCTCACTGAGTGGTGTGTTCAATGAAGCGATGGTGCGCAAGGTGGGAGCAGATGATTTCCTTGCTAAATTCCATCCTGATGAGTTGGCAAAACGGGTAAATGATCGGGTGTTGTCGATGACGGGCGAAAGTTTGTTGCCGCCTGAAGAGGTGTGAGTTTGTATTGCTGTCGCAATTGTGCGGCAGCAATTGTTTTTATTGAGAGTCTATGAGTAATAAGCCAACCCCTTTTTCCAAGCCGCTCGGTGGCGATAACCTCAACCAAGCTGACTTTGACCAATTTCGCCAGTTTCTTGAGGAGGCTTGCGGTATTTCGTTGGGAGATAACAAGCAATACCTGGTGACCAACCGCATCAGGCGTATCCTGGAAGAGAACAATATCGCGTCCTTTGGTGAATTGGTTAAAAGCCTGAAGCAGGGTTTTAACCGCAAGTTAAAGGATCAGGTTATCGATTCCATGACGACCAATGAAACGTTTTGGTTTCGTGATAACTATCCTTATGATCATTTAAAAAATGTGCTCCTGCCCCAGTTGATGGCCGGTAATAACCGCATGTTTGGTCCGGTGCGAATTTGGTCTGCGGCTTGTTCTTCCGGTCAGGAACCATATTCCATTAGCATGATGGTTGAAGAGTACAAGCGTCAAAATATGGGGAATTTGGCGCGCCCTGTACAGGTTGTCGCGACCGATTTGTCCTCCACTGTGTTGGATCAAGCGCGTAGCGGGGAATATGACAAGCTGTCGGTGATGAGAGGTCTGTCGTCTGAACGCCTTGAGCGATACTTCGATAATCCGACACCGGTGCTGTGGAAGGTAAAGCCTTTTGTTAAAGAGCGTATCGATTTTCGTTCGCTTAACTTGATGGATTCCTATGCGGCTTTGGGTAAGTTTGACATAGTGTTTTGTCGCAATGTGTTGATTTATTTTAATGCGGATCTCAAGCGTCAGATTCTGCAAAAAATCCATGCATCCTTGAAGCCGCAGGGCATATTGTTCCTCGGGTCATCGGAAGGGCTTGCGGGAGTCGCAGACTTGTTTGATATGGTTCGCTGCGAGCCTGGCATTCTCTATAAGGCGATTTAACGTCTTCTCCTCTATCTAACCTTCTTTCAAGCTCCTTCGTGTTCGGGGAGTTTTTAGTTTTTTTTCTACTGCCATTCGCCGCCTGCTTGCCGTTCCGTTTACTTATTCCCCCTGTGGGCGGAAAAGCTTTGCCGCTTTCTTGTTGCCGCTTCTGAATCCACACCCGACTAAAAATAAAAAATATAAATAAAACAAGGTGTTATCTGCTTTTTGTGCGCTTGGCACAGCCATTGCTTTATCGTCAATAACTGTGGCAATAGAACCCTTGTTGCCTACCGCAATAGTTTTTCCCGGCGCGATGCGTCGGACAGGTGAAACCATTATGTCCATCTCTTTCGATAAAGCACTCGGCATTCATGAGTCTGCACTGCGGTTTCGCTCAGAGCGTGCGGCTGTGCTAGCGAATAACCTCGCCAACGTTGATACCCCTAACTTCAAAGCCAAGGATATCGACTTCAAGCAAGCGCTTAATCAGAAAATGACAGCAAATAACGGATTTCATTTGTCCACCACCCAGTCGGCCCATATCGACGGCAGTGCATTTGCCACCAATGAGGCGGACACCTTGTACCGCACGCCGCAACAACCATCTATTGATGGCAATACGGTTGAAGATCAAATCGAACACGCGGAATACATGAAAAATGCGCTGGCCTTTCAATCCAGTTTTCAGTTTTTAAATAGTAAGTTCACTGGTTTACGCAGCGCGATTCGCGGCGAATAAATCCAGCTGAAGCGTTATCCCTTGCGGTGATAACGTCAATAAATGAATAGGTGAAGCTATGGCACTTGGAAATATTTTTGATATCGCAGGCACAGGGATGAACGCACAAAGTTTGCGTTTGAATACCACCGCCAGCAACCTGGCAAATGCGCAGTCGGCCAGTTCCAGTGTTAACGAAGTGTATCGCAGCCGCCAGCCAGTATTTGCTGCTATCCAACAAGAAGCGATGCGTGCCAGTGTCACCGAAGGTGCATATAGCGATAACGAAGTGGATGCCGCTGCTGGTGTTCAGGTATTGGGAATTGTAGAAAGTGATGCGCCTTTACAGCGTCGTTATGAGCCAGGTCACCCCAAGGCCGATGCGGAAGGTTATGTGTTTTATCCTAACGTCAATCCGGTTGAAGAAATGGCGAACATGATTGCTGCATCTCGCTCATTTCAAATGAATGTTGAAGTCATGAATTCAGCAAAACAAATGGTTCAGCGTGTGCTGACGCTTGGTCAGTAATTAGCGAGGGAGAAATTTATGTCAACTGTAGGTAGTTCAACCAGCAGCTCCAGCGTTACCGACAACCTGAGCATTACCAAAAAGCAGGAAGCCAATAAGACCACCAATGAATTGGGGCAGGCTGCATTTTTGGAATTGATGATCACGCAGATGAACAATCAAAACCCACTGAGTCCGCAGGACAATACCGAGTTTGTAGCGCAATTGGCGCAGTTCAGTTCGGTTGAAGGGTTGGAGCGTTTGAATAAAAGTTTTAACAGTTTTATGTCAAACAATGCGCTTCAGGCGTCCTCCCTTGTCGGGCGCAGTGTCAGCGTAGAGTCAGACAAAAGTACCTTGGTCTCTGGAGGCATAGTCGCGGGTAGTACAGAGCTTACCTACCCGGCAAAAGACATGACCATGAGAATTTACGACAATGCTGGTGCCTTGATACAAACAATTCCTGTGGGCGAAGTGCCAGCCGGTGAGACGGTATTCCGTTGGGATGGCCAAAACCTTGAAGTGAATGGCAAGTTGTTGGATTGGGAGGCGGGCGATGATGCGGCAATCACGGGCCAATACAAGTTTGAAATTACCGCCACTCAAAATGGTAAAGCTGAAACCTTGAATACCTCGCTCAGTGCGAATGTGAATAGTGTAACCATTGGTGAGAATGGCAAATTAATTCTGAATCTTGCCGGTATTGGCGCAGTAGAAGCCGATAAAGTAAAACAATTTAACTAACAGTTTTTGATGTGAATATGAGTGTTTATCTGAACATCAAAATTGATTAACCCTGGGCGAGGTGTACTATGTCTTTTAATACAGCGTTAAGCGGAATTCGTGCGGCAAATACCGACCTGCAGGTTACCGGTAATAATATTGCCAACGCCAGCACCATTGGTTTCAAATCATCGCGCGCTGAATTTGGTGACGTGTACACCAGTACCTTGTTAGGTGGTGGTTCCAACACGGCAGGTAGTGGCGTAACGCTACAAAATATTCGCCAGCAATTTACCCAGGGTAATCTGAAGTTTACGCAAAATGAATTGGATCTCTCCATTAACGGTGAAGGATTTTTTATCGTCGAGAAAAACGGCGAACGCTTGTACACCAGGGCGGGTACATTTGGTCTGGATAAGGACGGCAATATTGTTAACGGCACCGGTGCCTTACTGCAAGGTTTTTCTGCTGATGCCAATGGCAATGTGAGTGGCGTGTTGGGGGACTTGCGTGTTGATGTGAGTTCACAAGAACCACGTCAAACAACGGCGGTAAATGCGTCTTTTAATTTAAACGCAAATGAAAAAGTCCTTGAAACAACAGGGCAACGTTTTTCTACCAATGGTACTGGTGTTAATGAGGCGCAGCGAGGCGCAAAAACTGCCACTACCTCAACTCTGGCGGTGGGCACTGTTGCTACGCCTATTACGTTTTCGCCAACCAATAGAACGTCATTCACCATTTCTCGCGTTGATCCAATAACGCTAGCAACTACAGATGTGGATATTGTATTGAGCTCAGGGTCTGCATCTTCACCTGCGGCACTGGCCAACTTAATTAATTCTGCCAACTTTGATTCTGCATCACCCGTTAATGTGGAGGCTTATGCCGATCCGGTAACCGGGCAGATTGGCTTTCGTGATCTTGCCAAGGGCGTTGCATCAATTGTAACGCTGACAATTGACGCTGCTAACTCCGACGCAAACGCACTCACCACGGCAGTAGGTGCGGTTAGCACCGCAGCGGGAACCCCAGCCGCATCACACACCACGGGTATTCCACAAGTTACTAATAATTACGGTTCTCACACCCTGGTTGTTCGTGGTCCAAATGGCGCTGATGTTACTTACATCAGTAAATATGGTGCGAGTGCAGATAAGACCGCATCAGAGTTAAATTCATTGGCAGGTGTTTCTGCTACAGCGCGTACTGAAGCGACATTGTTGGCGCCTTCATTTAGCAACAATGGATCATTCCGTATTAATGGTGTGAATTTAACATCCACCGGTTTGCCGGATATGACAGCCTTACGCGATGAAATTAATGCGTTGAGTTCATCAACTCTGTTTGGTATCAGTGCGACGGTTGATGATGCGGGTAATTTAAGCGTTGTTTCGGCTACAGGTCGCGACCTTGAGTTCACCTTTGATAATGCCGGTGGCAACGCCGAGATTCAAGGTAGCCAAGGTGTTGCACAAGTAGTTAACGATGCTGTTAACGGTGTAAGAATTGGCGGGCAAGTAACAACTACCCTGCAAGAAGGCTATTCCATTGTTAGCAGTCAACCAACGATCCCTGTTTTTGGTGGCAGTCTGTTTGGCTCAACCAATGTGCCTAATTTTTTCACTGATGTGCCGATCAATGCATTCAACCCGGCTGACCAAAAAACCTTTAACCATGCAACAAATACCACTGTGTACGACAGCTTGGGTAATGCGCATGTGATGCGTCAGTATTTTGTGAAGGAACCCTATGATCCGGCAGATCCCACTACATCTCCCAATCACTGGAAGATGTATGTACAGATTGATGGGAAAAACGTAGGTGACCCTGATCCAACCTTGCCATCACCGCAAAATACCGAACCCACAATGGCATCGTTCAACCTTCACTTCGCGCCGGATGGCAATCTGGATCCTTTCAGAACAGATGCTATGTTGATTTCCAACTGGACACCGATTGGTGCAGATGGGCAGCCCTTGGGTGGATTGGGGCCATTGAATGTGTTGCAGGGCGGTACAATCCCTGTTGCTGAGCCACCAGCGAGCTCCAACTTCCAGATTGATCTGGCGGGTTCCACCCAGTTTGGCAGTGCGTTTGGGGTGGAGGAACTGGATCAAAATGGTTATGCCACTGGTCGATTGGCCGGATTGGACATCAGCAGCACCGGTATAGTATTTGCGCGCTTTACCAATGGTGAAGCGCAGGTCCTGGGGCAAGTTGCTCTGGCAAACTTTAGTAGTGTGGAAGGCCTGAAGCCGACTGGCGATACCATGTGGGCGCAAACCTTTGAGTCGGGCGAGGCGATTGTGGGGGCGCCTGGTTCGGCACAGCTCGGCAATATCACGGCGGGTGCAGTGGAAGAATCTAACGTAGACCTGTCAGAGCAATTGGTTAATTTGATTATCGCCCAGCGCAATTATCAAGCGAATGCAAAAACCATTGAAACCGCCAACGCTACTACACAAACCATTATTAATTTGAGGTAGTAGGTAGCAGTGCAAGCCGGGTGTGACTTATCGCGCGCCCTTCATCAAAAAACAGCAGCGGCAAAGAGCGGAAGTTCTTTGCCGCTTTTTATTTTTCCGCCAGTCTGCTGCCTTGCAATAATGGATATTCTTGCTGCTGTTATAAAAAATGTCCTGAAATTTCAGTAATTTAAGATCTATTCAAAGGTTGGCACCGCTCTTGCAAAACTCCTGATAACAACTAAACCGCCAAAAAACCAACATTCGTTTTTCGGTTGTGATTTCAGGAGTAACCCAGGTGGACAAAGCCCTTTTCATAGCGATGACCGGCGCCAAACACAATATGTTGGCTCAAGCCAATCGCGCCAATAATCTGGCGAACGTCAGCACTACCGGTTTTCGTGCCGATTTCGAACAATCGCGCAGCATGGGTGTTTACTACGGTGATGGTCAGCCTACCCGTGCCTATGCCATGACCGAATCACCCCGCTCAGACTTTACCTCCGGCCCCATGATTCAAACCAACAACCCACTGGATGCCGCCATCCAAGGCAATGGCTTTTTTGTTGTGCAAGCGCCAGACGGTACTGAAGCCTATACCCGTGCAGGTAATTTTGCGGTGGATGCTGCCGGTGTGTTGCGCACTGCCAATGGCTTGGCGGTCCTGGGTGACGGTGGCCCGATCACCATTCCTGAAAATGAAAAAGTACAGATAGGTTCAGATGGCACTATCTCCATTATCGGGCAAGGGCAGGGGCCTGAAGCCATGGTGGAGGTGGGGCGTATTCGTTTGGTTAATCCGGATATCCAGGCCATAGAAAAAGGCGATGACGGTCTTTTCCGCCAACGCGATGGTTTAAATGCATTGCCGGCTGCTGAAGTGACCTTGCGTAGCGGCATGGTGGAAGGCAGTAACGTGAATGCGATTGATGAATTTACGCAAATTATGAGCTTGGCTCGTCAATACGAAATGCAAGTGAAATTAATGAAAACCGCCGATGAAAATTCAGCGGCCTCTGCCCAATTGTTACAAATGTCCTAATTGGTTTAGGTCGCCAATCTAAGTGCGTTGTTATGTGACCGCACTTTAAATGAGGAAAAGATTATGCACGCCGCCCTCTATGTCAGTAAGACTGGTTTGTCTGCACAAGATCGCCAGTTGACCACTATCTCCAACAACCTTGCTAATACCAGCACCATTGGTTTTAAACGCGATCGCGCCATATTTGAAGATCTGTTGTACCAAAACCAGCGTCAACCGGGGGCGCAACAAACCCAGGAAACGCAACTGCCATCGGGTTTGCAATTGGGGGCCGGTGTGCGCGTTGTGGCAACGCAAAAAGAATTTACCCAGGGCACCTTGCAAGTGACTGAGCAATCGCTGGATGTAGCAATTGATGGGCATGGTTTTTTACAAGTGCTGCAACCAGACGGCACCATCGCTTACACCCGCAATGGGCAGTTGCAAATTAACGGTGAAGGTCAAGTTGTGAATGCCGACGGTTATTTGCTAGAGCCTGCCATTATTGTTCCTGAGGGCGCTACCAAAATCACAATTGGTGCCACAGGTGCCGTGAATGCCTATTCGCCCGGTGTTGTGGAGCCGCAACAATTGGGTGATATCACGTTGGTTGATTTTATTAACCACTCCGGTTTGCAACCTATCGGTGGCAATTTGTTTGTTGAAACGGTTGCGAGCGGTGCACCGGTTCAGGGAACGCCGGGTGAAAATGGTTTGGGTGTGTTGAAGCAGGGCATGTTGGAAAATTCCAACGTCGACATAGTAGAAGAAATGGTCAACATGATCACCACCCAGCGCGCTTACGAAATGAATTCAAAAGTCGTCTCCACCGCGGATCAAATGCTGCAATACATTACGCAAAATCTTTAATGAGTAATGAATCATGAGCGCACTCCATAACATTTTATTGTCCTTCACCAAAGTGTTGCTACTAAGCGGCATAGTGTTGGCGTTAAGCGGGTGTTTTGCCAGCCAGAAGCCCATGCCGGATGACCCTGCTTATGCACCTACCATCGCGGCTAACATGCCGGTACCGCAGCGCTCTGAAGGCTCGCTGTATCAGGATGCTTACGGGTTGAATTTATTTGATGATCGCAAAGCGCATTTTGTCGGTGATGTGATTACCGTAACCCTGAGTGAACGCACCGTATCCAGAAAATCATCGGGTGTGAAAACAGGCAAAAAAAGTGGTGTGAATTTTAATGCAGGGCCTTTGCTGGGAGCCAACCCAACGATTAAAGGCAATGAATTAACCACAACCTTATCGCAAGACCGTACCTTTGATGGCGGTGCTGATGCTGACCAAAGTAACAGCTTGCAGGGTAATATCACTGTAACTGTGGCAGAGATTTTGCCGAACGGTAATTTAATTGTGCGCGGTGAAAAATGGATAACACTCAATCGCGGTGACGAATTTATTCGAATCAGCGGCATTGTACGCCCCGACGACATAGCACCAGACAATACTGTGGTATCAACCCGTTTGGCGAACGCCAAAATTTCATACAGTGGTACCGGCGCCTTGGCGAGCACCCAATCTATGGGGTGGTTGTCCCGTTTTTTTAACAGCGACCTATGGCCTTTATAACCGAGGCTAATAGCATCATGTTTTATCGAGGTACTTTTATGCGTAGGCTTTCAGTTGGCGCGGTCAAAAAAATAATGCAAGGCCTGGGTGTTAGTTTTGTTGCACTGATGGTTCTGTGCAGTGCATCCAGTTATGCCGAGCGCATTAAAGATATTGCCAGCGTCGCCGGTGTGCGCGCGAACCAATTGGTGGGTTATGGCCTTGTTGTTGGCTTGGATGGTACTGGTGATCAGACCACCCAATCGCCATTCACTACGCAATCCTTTAACAGCATGCTTAAACAATTTGGTATTACCGTACCGGAAGGTGCGCGTATGCAAATGAAGAATGTTGCAGCCGTAATGATTCAGGCGGAGCTGCCTGCCTTCGCCAAACCCGGCCAAACGATTGATGTCACTGTGTCATCCATTAGTAATGCCAAAAGTTTACGTGGTGGCAGTTTGTTAATGACGCCGCTAAAAGGATTGGATGGCAAAGTGTACGCTATTGCCCAAGGAAATTTAGTAGTGGGTGGCTTGAGTGCATCAGGCAACGACGGCTCAAAAATTACCGTGAATATTCCCAGTGCTGGTCGAATTCCCAGTGGTGCCATTGTTGAGCGTATGGTGGAAACCAATTTTGCTGGTGGTCAGCCTATTGTATTTAATTTGCATCGCGCTGATTTTACAACAGCCAATGAATTGGCAAAAAGTATCAATGCGATGTTAGGGCCGGATGTGGCAAGACCTTTGGATGCAGTGTCCATTATGGTGAATTCACCAGTGAACCCGGCGCAGCGAGTAGATTTTATTTCCATGTTGGAAAACATCGAAGTCACACCCGGTGAAGAAGTGGCAAAAGTCATTATCAATTCACGCACCGGCACTATTGTTGTGGGTAAAAATGTGCGTGTCTCACCGGTGGCGGTTACTCACGGTAGCCTTACGGTATCTGTGGCTGAAAGTTTAAGCGTAAGCCAACCCAATGCATTGGCAGGCGGCACTACGGTGGTTGTGCCTAGCAGTAATGTGCAGGCCGATGAAGAAACCAATCCCATGTTTAAATTTGCTCCCGGTGCAAACCTGGATGACATTGTTCGCTCTGTGAATAATGTGGGAGCTTCCCCCAGCGATTTGATGGCGATTCTTGAAGCCTTAAAACAATCCGGTGCGCTCAAAGCAGAATTGGTGGTGATCTAAATGCAGTCCATTGATACCGGCATTAAAGTCCCGCAGGTTCAAGATAATTATTTTGACCCTAATTCGCTAAATTCCATTAAAGCAATGGGGCGCGATAGGGACCCTCAAGCGATTAAAGAAGTCGCTAAAAAGTTTGAGGGGTTGCTGGTACAACAAATGCTGAAATCTATGCGTGAAGCGAATGATGTCTTTGGTGAAGGCAGCTTTTTAGATAGCCAAACCACACGCTTTCATCGCGACATGTTGGATCAACAAATGGTGTTGGATCTTACTAGCGGTCCGGGCATTGGTTTGGCAGATCATTTTTATCGTCAAATGATGCAAAACTACGGTAGTACTATGCGCCCTGAAGGTGGTGTGAAAAATACGGATTCATCAGCCCTTGGTGAAATCACACCGCGCACGGCGAATAAAACGTCTGTAGCAGAACAGGCTAGTGTGGATGCGCTGGATGACTGGATTCAGGACTTCATGCGCATGAGTGATAACGTACAGATGCAAGCCTTGGGTGATGGGGACGAGCAGCAAGTGCCTGCGGTACCTGCCATTAATTATGCACTTATCCCCCAACTGCTTTCCAAACAAGCTATTGGAACCGTGCGTGGCGGTCAAAAATCCAGTATCAGTCCAACGCAAGAAAATTTTGTAATGATGCTCAAACCTCACGCTGAAAGAGCCGCTGCTGAATTGCAAATTAGTCCGGATGTATTAATTGCACAAGTCGCTCTGGAAACAGGCTGGGGTAAACATGTTATTCATGATCGCAGCGGTAACAACAGCTTTAATTTATTCAATATTAAAGCGGGTGGTCAGTGGCAGGGTGAAAAGGTAAATGTGAATACACTGGAGTATCGCAATGGTATTGCGGCTCAGGAAAAATCAGATTTCCGGAAGTATAACGACTATTCCGAAAGCTTTTCAGATTATGTTCGCCTGATGAAAAACAACCCACGCTATGAAAAAGTACTGGCTACAGGCACGAATTCTTCTGCTTATGCTGATGCTTTACAGTCAGCAGGCTATGCCACTGATCCACACTATGCGAAAAAAATTAAAAGCCTGTTGAACAGTGATGTCATTAAATCCCTTGATCTCGCTAGCGTGACAGAAAATATGCAAGCTGATCTTCTGCAAACGGGTGCTCAAGCCATTCTCTCTCTGGCGGCCAGTGCCAGCCGTCATATAGTGGAGTAATCATATGTCCGGTATTCTTTCCACCGCCATTTCCGGCTTGCAGGCCAGTCAAAATGCATTGCGCACCGCTGGGCATAATATTTCCAATGCAAATACCCAGGGGTATTCGCGTCAGGAAGTAAATTATGTCACGCGTCCTGAGCAAAATGCCGGCGGTGCTGGCTATATAGGTTCAGGTGTTACTACGGCCTCTATTGAACGGGTAGTGAATGAGTTTGTCACTGCGCAGCTGCGTTCAGATACTTCTACCTACAACCAATTAAATAAATTCAATATCAATATCGGTAAAGTGGATAAGCTTTTTGCTGATGCCAGCACCGGTTTGTCTGGCTCATTGCAGAGCTTTTTTGCCGCGCTGCAAAATGGCGCCAATGATCCTTCATCTACACCCGCTCGCCAGTTGATTATCACCGAAGCTCAAGGGTTGAGTAGCCGTTTCAATAATCTGTACCAGCGTATGGCTGATATTGAAAAAAGTGTTAATAGTGAGATTCGTACCGTAACGTCACAAGTTAATTCGTTGGCAACCTCAATTGCGGCATTAAACCAATCCATTGGCGAAGCGGTTGCTTCCGGTAATGGCAATCAGCCGAATGACTTGCTGGATAAACGCGATGAAGCGCTGCGTCAGCTTGCAGAATTAGTCTCTATACAAACCGTAAAAGACTCGTCGGGCGATGTAAATGTATTTATCGGCAACGGACAACCCTTGGTGGTTGGTGCTGCCGCCAGCGCATTTAGTGTGACCAATGATGGGCAAATACAACTCAGGGCCAACAAAGCGGTATTTGATATTACGGAGCAGGTTTCTGGTGGTCAGCTGGGTGGATTATTAAGTTTTCGCGATGATGTATTAAACCCCTCAATGAATGAACTGGGGCGCATTGCGATTTCAATGTCAGAAGAATTTAATAAATTACAACAGCAGGGCATTGATCTTGATAACGACTATGGTCAAAAAATGTTTTTCGACATTAATGACCCTACCAGCGCAGTGAATCGCGTCAAACATAGTGGCACTAATCAACAACCCTATGATCGTCAATTAAATGTAACCATTACTGACACCAGTAAATTAACCACCAGTGATTATCGGTTTGATATTGTGCCCGGTACAACTAATTATGTTGTCACTCGTTTATCTGATGACCAAGTGGTCAGCCAAGGTGGTTTATCTGGTGCTTATCCATTTAGCATTGCATTTGATGGTGTCAGCCTTAATTTGACCAGCGGTTCTTTCCAAGGTGGCGATTCGTTTGTGCTGCAACCGACTCGCAATGGCGCTCAAGATATTAAAGCCATGCTGACACGCCCTGAAGATCTTGCGTTCGCATCCCCTATTCGTACCAATTCTGCAAGCAGCAATACTGGTAGTGGTGTAATCAGTAGTGGTGAAGTGTTGGGTGTCAAAGATGTCAACGGCAATATCTTGCCTGCTTTCTCGACAGACGGCCAATTGTCGCCGCCTATTATTATTCGTTTTACATCTGAAACAACTTACGATGTGCTGGATAATACTGACCCTGCGAATCCAAAACACCTAAATCCGCCTTTGCAAGACCAAGTCTTTGTACCCGGTACAGTCAATAATATTTTTTCCAATGATCCGGGTGAAACCCGTATTGTGGGTAATGGTGATCGCTTGGGGCTGCCATCTGACCGCAGCGCACAAACCGTGACTATTGGTGCGGCAGCGCAAGGCAATGGTTATTTAGCGGAGCGATTAAACTTTACCTTTAAAGATCCGCAAACCGGATCAATTACTTCACGCAGTTTAATTACCCAGTCTGGCGCGTCGGCAATGCAAACCGCTGCGCAATTAAGCGCACTGCCAGGGGTAACGGCTAATGCCTACACCACGGCAACCATCACGGGTATTAATGTGGCACCCGGTGATTTTGCGGTGCCTATGCAGTTGCGTATCAATGGGGAAGCCTTACTTCAAGACGATGGCGCATTACCGACACCTGCATTTCTGAGCACAGTACCTGACCCTAATGTCAGCGAAGCCGATTTTAATGATTATCTTGCCAAGCGGATTAATGAAAACCCGAATTTGAATGCATTGGGAATTCGTGCGCAAAGCTCTACCAATCCATTAACCGGTGCCCCCGAGTTACGTATTTTTGCATCGTCCGGTGTGGATGTAGATATTCGTTTCTCCGCTGCCAGCGCTACTAGCAGCATCCAGGTGAATGATGGTTCCGGCGATAACCCCAATCAAACATTAACCAGTGCCGGCGTGGGGCAGGAGAGTGCAATTACTGTTGGTGGGAGGATTGATATCACTCTCGCCTCAGGTATCGAAATGTCGCCTTCTATTTCAAGTAGTCCGTTATTTGGCGATAGTAATTCTGCCTCCTTTGTGCAGTCGTCATATTTGGGATATCAGGTGTCGCTCAGCGGCCAACCCAAAGCAGGTGATGTATTTACCGTGGGTTTTAATAACAACGGTAAAAATGACAACCGCAATGTGTTGGCAATGGTCGCGATGGAAAATAAATCCACCATGCAAGACGGTAGCCTTAGCTTTGCAGAAGGATATGGCAAGTTAGTTGAAGAGGTGGGTACCAAAAGCAGCCTTTCCAAAATCAATACCGCGGCAAGCCTCAGTTTGTTGGAGCAAAGCCAGACCACACGTGACAGTATTTCCGGTGTCAATCTGGATGAAGAGGCGGCAGACCTTATCAAGTTTCAACAACTCTACAGTGCAAATGCGCAGGTTATAACCGTTGCGCGTGAACTGTTTGATACCTTGTTAAATGCGCTCTAATCATGACCAAGCCATATTGCTCTATGCTGTTTTTTGGAAAATGATACAAACTTGGATTGATTTGTGCATTGCTTTTACCAAGCGGCAATAATTGTAAGCACAGGGTATTGGTATGCGTATATCGACTTCGCAAATTTACAACATCGCATCTCTTGGCATGGGAAAAGCGCAATCAGCTCTTGCTAAAACTGAAGAGCAGATGGCCAGTGGCAAACGTGTCTTGTCTCCGGCGGATGACCCAGTCGCCGCTGCGAATATTTTGAAGTTAAATCAAGAACTGGCGCGCACAGAGCAGTACAAAAAAAATATCGATATTGCTGATAATGCCTTGGACCTTGAAGATTCCACTTTGAAGTCAGTTGTTGAACTGATGCAAAAAATGAATGAACTTGCGATAAAAGCCGGTAATACCGCGGTGCTGACAGCAGCGGATTACAAATCTATTGCAGCAGAAGTGGATACTCGTATTAACGAATTAATGAGTTTGCAAAATACACGCAACTCATCCGGGCAATATATTTTTGCTGGCTATCAAGGTAACACACCTCCTTTTGTCTACAACGGCGGTGGCAATTATGAATATATGGGCGACGAAGGGCAGTTATTATTGCAAGCCTCTGCCTCTGTCAGTGTTCCCGTGAGTGATTCAGGCAAAAAAGTATTTGTTGATATTCCCAGTGGACACAATACTGTCAACACCTCGTCCAATCCCGGCAACCGTGCCTTGCCTGCATCCATCATCAGTGTGGGGCAGGTGATTGATCAAGAAGCGTTTGATAAGTTTTATCCGGAAGATATGGTTATTTCTTTCAACGCCAATTCAGCCATTATTCCTAACGGCCCTAACTACACAATTACCGAGCGCACCACTGGTAAGGTAATTGTTGCAAATGCCAGTTATACCTCCGGCCAGGAAATTTTAGTAAATGGCGTGAGCTTGAATATTTCCGGTGCGCCTGTAGCACCCGCAGCGGCAAGCTTACCTTTTACATTTGATGCTGCTGCCGCGCCGATTGATTTTTCCGCTAACCCAACAACGCTAAGAATCTCCGTGGGCGGTAAAACAGAAATACTTGAATTTAATAGTTTGCCGGTAGTGAATAACGCTGCAGATTTTGCTGCGATGCTAAATGCAGCTCCCAATGCCGCGAAACTTGCTAATTTAGGGGTAACAGCAAGTGCGACGGGGTTTGCGACTGCCAACGGTATGAATATTAGCCTTCAAGGTGGAAATGCTGCATTACAAAGTGCAATGGGCTTGGCAACGACAACCGGTATCACGTCAACCAATGGGCAGCCTGGCGATTCTTTTTTTGTGAAATCTACCGATAAGCAAGGTTTATTGACAACACTGTCGCGTTTTAGTGAAGCGATGAAAAGTGTAAAAGACACGCCGGAAAGTAAGGCCGTTCTTAGTGAGATGGTAGCGAAAACCATTACCAACCTCTCTCATGCCCTCACCAGCATTGTTTCAACCCAAGGAGAAGTGGGTGCGCGTCAAAACACATTAGAAAGTTCACGCAACCTTAATCTGGACGTTAAATTATTTGTCAATGCAGAGCTAAAAAGCTTGCAGGATCTTGATTATGCCGATGCCTCTATCCGCTTATCCATGGAGAAGTTGGTGTTGAGCGCATCCCAGCAAAGCTTTGCACAAATCAGCCAACTGAGCTTGTTTAATTATTTGTAATTAATCCTGTGTTATGGATTTTGTTGTTTATAGGCAGTGACAGTAGTGCGTAACTACTCTCACTGCCTTTTTCTTTATTGGCCGCGCCGTTGCATACACTGCTTTTATAGGTTTGGCATAAGATTCGCCTCGCTAATTTAGTTTTGCTAATCTTAGTAGATGGCGTTAGTCTTCATCTCATTAATCGATCTATTGTATCTCCATGGTAAAGAGCTGTTTTTATGGATATTGAAACCCTGCTAGACCCGCTTTCCCGTGCATTAAGCCAATCCCAAGCATTATTGTCCTTGGCAGAAGTGGGCGATTGGGATTCATTTGAAACCTTGGTGCAGCAGCGTCAGCAGGGGCTGCTTTCCATCAATGACGCTGAATACCTCCAATCCCTGGCCCAGGCAGATTTGGAAGCACAGGCAGCGCATATGATTGAAGAGATTCAGGCCATCAACAAGCGCCTGTCAGAACTGGCGGAAATCAGTCGTGATAAGGTGGCGTCAGATTTGCGTCAGAGCACAAAAGCCATGAAGGCAATAGATGCTTATGGTCGTTAATTTGACGGTTTGTGATTTTATATAACCATTTGCAATAAAATTTACCATTCCCTGCGATAAATATTTTGTTTTAGCCATAAAAAAAGATTAAAGCAACTCCCGGACGTGTCGATAACCTTGTTAGAAGTGCTGATTAGTAAGTTTGTCTCAGGCTTCATCAACAGACTTGTTATAGCAGTGATACTGCAAAGACATTAATCCAGGAGATTAATCATGGCTTTAGTAATTAACACCAACGTGGCATCCCTCAATACCCAACGTCAGTTGATGAGCTCAGGCAACTCGCTTGATAAGGCAACTGAGCGTTTGTCTTCCGGTAACCGTATCAACTCTGCAAAAGACGACGCTGCCGGTCTGGCGATCTCTAACCGCATGACCTCCCAGGTACGTGGTCTGGATCAGGCAATTCGTAACGCCAACGACGGTATCTCGCTGATTCAAACCGCTGAAGGCGCCTTGCAAGAATCCACCAACATTCTGCAACGTATGCGTGAACTGTCGGTTCAATCAGCGAACGGTATCTACGGCGAAACTGACCGTAAAACCCTGCAAGCGGAAGTAAAACAGCTCCAGTCTGAATTAACCCGTATTTCTGAAACCACTACCTTCAACGGTCAAAACCTGTTGGACGGTTCTTTGGGAACCAAACAACTGCAAGTGGGTTCGCAACAGAACCAAACTATTTCTGTATCCATCGGTTCATTTAACGCTAACTCATTAGGTGGTTCTACTGGTGATTTAGTGGGTACATCTACCACCTTGGCTGAAATGTACACAGCGACTGATGCCGCTATTGAATTTAAAGTTAACGATAAATTAGCGACAGCACTCGATGCTACTAACGCTGGTACCGTTAATAAAATGCTTGAAGTTATGAACGCTGACTTTAATACAGTTGGTGTTTCTGTGAAAACTGTATCTGAGTTCACATCTGCCAACATCGGTTCCGGTGTGTTGGTTGCTGGTACAGATGCGCTGCAAATTGCGGTGGTTGATGGTGATGGCAGAACGCAAACCCTGCAAATTACTGGCACTAACAGCATGAAAGATGTCGTTAATAAGATTAACGAATCTGCAGGTGGTGTTGTTCAGGCATCGTTGAATGACTCTGGCAAATTAGTATTAACTGCGCAGAATTCACAAAGCATTACATTGACTAACGCGCAAGGTACTGCAGCTTTGACTGCTGTGGGAGCTGGTACCGGTGCAACTTCTGCTGACTTCTCGTTAGTGCTTAACAAACAGCCTGGATTCCAAGGTGACATCAAAGTAACTAGCGATACAGCAGCAGCTTCTGTAACGGCCTTGACTGGTGCTGGCTTGAATGGACATCAAGCAGATGGTTCTATACAAGGCGCTACTGTTGCTTCTGGTGCTTTGAACAAAGGCGATTTGATCATCAACGGCGTTGAAATTGGTTCTGTCGCAGCGGGTGTTGCTGGTGCTTCAGTTACAGGAAGTACAGTTCAATATGAACAAGCCAAAAACGTTATTGACGCTATCAATGCCAAGTCAGCCGAAACCGGTGTGGTTGCTTATGCTGATAGCAGTGATTCAACTAGCGCTACTACCGCGATTAAATTGAAGTCAGTAAATGGTGGAGAGGTATCTGTTAAATATGGTGACAATATTACAGATGCAAACGCTTTGGCTCGTACCGGCTTACTTGAGCGTAACGCCACCGAAGGTGCAGGTTCAGTAGCCTCTATCGACATCTCTACAGAAGCTGGTGCGCAAAAAGCCATTGGCATTATCGATAAAGCCTTGGAGCAGGTGAACTCCACCCGTGCGGACCTCGGTGCAATTAACAACCGTTTGGACTTTACCGTATCTAACCTGTCCAATATCTCCGAGAAAACGTCATCATCTCGTTCACGTATTATGGATGCTGACTTTGCTGCTGAAACTGCAAGCCTCAGCCGTTCACAAGTATTGCAACAAGCGGCGAGTGCGATGTTGGCTCAGTCTAATGCTCGTCCACAACAAGTACTGTCACTGTTGAGATAAGGTGATAACTTCCTTCGGGTTAGCCAACCGCTAACCCGAAGGAGGTTTCAGTGAGGGCTTAATGATGAATGAGATCACTAAAGTAGCCGCGGGACCGGTGCAGGTTAAATCTGTATCGGCTTCGTCGTTGGTTGGCGGTGCTCAAGGTCAAAAAACCGGCAATGATTTGCCGCCGATTGCCGAAGCGGCAAAGCCTGTAGCCGTAGAGACCGTCAATTCTCAAGCGGTTCAAGAGAAAGTTCAGGCTGCCGTTGCACAGATGAATGAATATATTCAGTCAACCCAACGGGATTTAAATTTTACTTATGACCCGAGTTCAGGCGAGACCGTAGTTAAGGTGTTGGATAGAAGTACGCAAGAAGTTATTCGCCAAATACCCGATGAAGTATTCTTGCATTTGGCACAACAACTTACCCCGGATGAGCCGGTTAGTTTGATCAGTGCGCAGGCCTAAATGTCTTTTTAAATCAGTGATTTATTGAGTTTTTGGGGTGCAGTTTTAGCACGCTTCTGATAAAAAAAGAGCAGCAATCGCTGCTCTTTTTTTTGCATTTTTTTGGTGGATTTGCTTACCAATAATCTTTATTTTTAATATTAAATCCCCTGGTTTTTCAGGTGCGCCGCATCCTTTTTCTGCCTATTTTTTCCTGGTTTGTAATCCCGCTTTCCTCCACCAATATTCCTGCTGTTTGTTCTTGGCACGGTCTGTGCAAAAGCCCTCTCAGGCGACCCGTATAGAAATCCTGTTGGTATCCATTTCTTACCAGTCTTGCCACGAAGTTCTCACAAACTGAGCAATTCATTGTTGCCGCCGTTTCTGGGCTTCATCAGTCGGCTTGTCACAGCACACGCAACTGTGAACAGGAACAATCATTAGGAGATTTATTATGCCTTTAATCATTAACACCAATGTCGCTTCCTTGAATTCACAGCGTCAATTGATGAACTCTGGCAACGCGCTCGATAAAGCGACAGAGCGTTTGTCTTCTGGTCAACGTATTAACTCGGCAAAAGATGATGCCGCCGGTTTGGCGATTTCAAACCGTATGACCTCTCAAATTCGTGGCTTGGATCAAGCGATCCGCAACGCGAATGACGGCGTATCACTGGTTCAGACAGCAGAAGGTGCTTTGCAAGAAGTAACCAATATGCTGCAGCGTATTCGTGAACTCTCAATCCAGTCTGCGAACGGTATCTATAACGATGCAGACCGCAAAACCCTGGATGCTGAAGTTCAGCAGTTGAAGAAAGAAATGGATCGTATTTCTGAAACCACTTCTTTTAACGGACAGAAATTGCTGGATGGCACCTTGGGTAAAACTTTCTTGCAGGTAGGTTCGCAAGCAAATGAAACCATGGATGTCAGCATTGGTTCTTTCTCAACCACCAGTATGGGCGGTACCTCGGGTGATATCGTGGGGGAATCTGTCACTGGTGTTGGCACATCGCATGCCACTGAAATTGCTTCATTAAATGCCTTATTGGCCGGTGATCTTCTTGTGAATGGAACGGCCATCAAGCCGATTACTCCTGCCGCTGACACCTTGAATGAAGCTCTGGCAAGTATTAATAGTGATTTGAAGGGCAAGGGTGCAGAAGTTGTATCTCTGGTGCAAGTGGCGGCAGATACTGCTGGCTCTGGTGTGCTCAGATCGCCTTCTGAAACGCTGACGTTGGAGTTGAGGGATGGCAATGGTTTGACGCAAACCTATACCATTACCGGTACCAACAGCATGAAAGAGTTGGTCGCTAAGATTAATTCTGAAACGGCTATTGAGGCTACTCTGGGTGATAATGGCAAGTTGGTGCTTACCGCTCCTGGCGCATCATCATTAACCATTACTGAAACTGTGCCTGCTACAACAGCGAGTCCAACAGGGCTTACAACTGGACATCATAATTTTGCGCTTGTATTCAATGATACAAGTGCAGAAAAGCAAGGCGTCACTATTCAGGCTGGTACTACACCAGTGACTGCGGCTATCGCGGGAAGAATTAGTGATTTGGGTATTGATGTGCAGGACGCTAATGGCAACTTGCTGGGTAGTGCCGTAGATATTGCTGGCCCACCGGGTATCCTGCAAGAAGGTGATTTGCTTATTAATGGCATTGCCATTGGCAAAATCACTCTTCAGCCTGCGGTTCCCACTGCTGCAGGTACTGCTGCTGAAGCTATTCGTGTGATCAACTTGTCATCGGATAAAACAGGGGTTGTGGCCTTTGCAAATGGTACTGATGGCATCGCTTTGCGTTCTGCGAATGGTGAAGAAATATCCATTAAATATGGTGATACCGCTGTCGCTGCTGATGTATTGGCTGTAACCGGCTTTAAAGAGCGCAATGCCACCGAAGGTGTTGGCAGTGTCGCCAGTATCAAAATTGACACTTACGAAGGTGCGCAGCGCGCAATCGGCATTGTCGATAAAGCCTTGGAGCAGGTAAACGCGACTCGTGCAGATTTGGGTGCTGTGAATAACCGCCTGGATCACACCATGGCAAACCTTGCAAACGTCTCGGAAAAAACCTCTGCATCGCGCTCTCGTATTACCGATGCTGACTTTGCCGCCGAAACAGCAGCATTAAGTCGCGCTCAGGTTCTGCAGCAAGCTGCTTCTGCGATGTTGGCACAGGCGAATGCTAGACCAGAGCAGGTGTTATCACTGCTCAGATAATTGTGTCTTATGTTTTGCTAAAAAAGCCGCAGCTCTCACTGCGGCTTTTTTATGTCTCATTTTCCACTGAGGGTGCAATACTTCTTCTGTGTGAAAGAAATAAGGGAGGTATTAGTGTGTTTTTTGTGAGTATTGGCGTACTTTGTGCTGTAGTAACTGAGCGTAATATTTTTAAGAAAAAAGCGGCAAAAACGGCTAAAGTTTACCCATTGGTTGCCGCTAACATTGTATAGCGGTAATTTTAAGGTGTGGAGGCGTCTATGGTGACCAGTACATCCAGTACATCCAATGCGACAAGCAATAATGGATCTATCGGTTCCAGTATCATTGGTGCCTTGGGCTCAGGTTCAGGGATTGACAGCAATAAGCTGGCCGACCAACTGACCGAAGCGAGCAAACTGGTTCAGTCACAGAAGTTAACCAGCAAAAAGACACTTCTACAAACCCAAATTTCCGATTACGGTTTACTCCGCAGTTCACTTGCCAAACTCGAGACCGCCGCTGCCGCTTTGGGGAGCGCGGACACTTTTAATGCCAAAGCCCTGTCTGTACCTGACACCAAATTATTAGGTATCACCAAGCTCGACTCAAAAGCGGTCGCTGGTAGCTATCAATTAAAAGTACTGCAAACCGCGCAGGCACAGTCCTTGAGTTCGGGTAGTTTTAGTTCAACAAGCAGTCCGGTAGGTAAGGGTACCCTCGTTATCCGTCTAGGGGATTGGGCATCTGATGGCTCCTCATTTGGTGTGGACTCTACTAAAACGGGCGCAACCATTACGATTGATGATACCAACAATTCCCTGACGGGCTTGCGCGATGCTATCAATAAAGAAAATTTCGGTGTAACGGCCACAATTGTGAGCGATGGTGGCGGATATAAATTACTGTTAACCGCCAGTACGGGCGCTAAAAATGAGATAGAGGTTGTCGCGACCGAAGACTCTGGTTCCTTGGGGTTGGCGGCCTTTAATTTCAATGAAACATCCAAAAGCCTTGCGCAACAACAAGAAGGGCGTGATGCGCTAATTAGTATTAATGGTTTGCAAGTTAGCCGGGAATCAAACCATGTGACTGACGTTATTGATGGTCTTGAGTTTGACTTGTTTGCCAGTTCTTCCAGTGAAACCATAAACCTTATTATTTCTGAAGATAAATCCGTTGCAGAGAAAACCATTCGTGATTTTGTGGCTGCCTACAATACTTTTAAAGCGGAAACCGAATTGCTAGTTGGCTACAACCCGGAGCTGGAAGAAAACGGTAGCCTTAATAAAGATCCTCTGGCTAAAAACTTGATGCAAAATATTCGTAGTGCATTAACCAGCGCCGTTCCAGGTCTCACTGATGGTTTTGCTAATTTATCCAGCTTGGGTATTCGTACAGAAATCGATGGAACACTCAAAATTTATGAGGAAGAGAAAACCGGGTTTCGTGCAGCAATAGACGAGAATTTTGACTTTGTTCGTGATCTGTTTATCCCCAAGGCCTCATCTTCCTCTCCTGGCATTGAAGTCACCAAGTTCACTGCAAGAAGCCAGCCTGGTTCCTATGAAGTAGTGATTACCCAGCAGCCCTCAAAGGGGACCTTGACCACCACTGACCCTGTCGATCTGGCGGCTATTGGTAGCGGAACAAAAGACTACAGTTTTAGCTTTCAATTGAACGGTGTGGCATCCAATGCCATTAGTTTGCCAGATGGAAAGCAATATACATCTGGTGCTGAGCTTGCTGCGGACTTACAAAGTTTGATTAACCTTGATGCCAACCTTAAGGCGGCTAAAGCAAGCGTGTCCGTCGCATTTGAGGGGGGGAAACTGGTGTTTACCTCGGCGACTTATGGTGCGACCAGTACGGTGAACTTTACTGCGGTTAGCGCCGATATGCTGGCTGACTTTGGTCTGACTAATGGCGCTGTTGTGACCAGCGGTACTGATGTTGCCGGTACCATTGATGGTGTTGAGGCATTTGGCTCCGGCAATATTCTGCTTCCTGCGATAGGTTCCAAAGCAGAAGGTTTGAGTATGTTGGTGGAGCCGGGAACAACATCCACGACCTTGAAATTTACCCGCGGTTTTGCCGGTGGGTTAAGCAGCCTGGTAAATGAATTCCTGAAAACCTCTGGTTTGATTTCCGAGCGCGAAAAAAATATCGGTAAAGATATTGAGCGTGTAGAAAAAGACGAGGAGGCGTTAAATCGCCGCAGTGAAGCCTATCGCGCGCGGTTAATGGCGCAGTTTCAGGCAATGGAAGCCATTGTGCGCTCACTCAATACTACTGGTGGCTTTTTGGATGGTCTGGTCGACAGATTGCCATTTACCTCAAAAAACTAATCGCCGCCCTTAATCGAATAACTGGCGTTCGGCTATTTGGGTTGAACGCTTTCTTATCCCACAAACTCATCTATTCTTTATAGTGTCTGTTCTTTGGCAGCTTATGTTGCCGCTCCTAATAGCAAGCCAGAATTCTGGAGTCGCTATGTCTAGTGTATTTGCCTTAGTGCCTGCCCGTGGTGGCTCTACCGGTATTATTCAGAAAAATATTCAGCCTTTGCTGGATCAGCCATTGCTCGCTTATACCTTGAATGCAGCTCATGGATCGGGAGTGGTAGATGCTGTTTATGTGTCATCCGATGACGATCAAATTCTGGCGATGGCCCATTATTATGGTGCTGAGCGAATCAAGCGCGATCATCATTTGGCGCGGGATGACTCGCCACTGGATCCGGTGGTTGGCGAGTTTATCCATCGCATAAAACCGGCGGGCAAGGATATTGTTATCTTGCTGCAGCCCACATCGCCACTGCGCACTGCAAAACATATTGTGGAGGCGCTGGCGGAATATCGTGATTTTCCCTGTTGCCGTGGGTTGATTAGCGTGTACGAAATCAGTAATCAATATAGGCGTGCTTATGTGGGTGGTAATGAGTTTTTGCAGCTTTTAGCGGGTGAACATGCGGGCCTGATGCACCGCGAGGCTCTACCGTCACTGTACATGCCGAATGACGCCATTGCGATTTTCAAGGTGGATGATTTTTTACGGGAAGAGTCGATTCCGCACAGCCATCTGATTCCTTATTTAATGTCAGAAACAGAGAGTTTGAAAATTCACACAGAGGATGACATTAAGCGAGCGGAAGCCTATCTGCGCAATCAGGTGCAGCAATAAAAAAACCCGCTTTTAAAAGCGGGTTTTTTCGTTCAAGACATGAGTCTTGCTTTACCTTTATACAGCGACAGTTTGAATCTCTACCGCTGCAATACGCTTACCTTCGTTGGCAGCGTTTTGGTAGCTCTCAATTTCATTGAAGTTGAGGTAGCGGTAGATATCGGCAGACATGCTGTTGATCTTGCTGGCGTAACTTTGGTATTCCTCTGGGGTTGGCAGTTTGCCCAATACAGCAGCAATGGCAGCCAATTCCGCAGACGCCAAATACACGTTTGCACCTTCACCCAAGCGGTTCGGGAAATTACGGGTAGAGGTAGAAACCACAGTGGATTTTGGCGCTACACGTGCCTGGTTACCCATGCAGAGTGAGCAGCCTGGCATTTCGGTGCGGGCACCTTTCACGCCGTAGATGCTGTAGTAGCCTTCTTCCATCAACTGGTGCTCGTCCATTTTGGTGGGCGGTGCAATCCACAAACGAGTGGTCAGCTCTTCTTTGGTTGATGCCAGCAATTTACCGGCAGCACGGAAGTGGCCGATGTTGGTCATGCACGAACCGATAAACACTTCATCAATCTTCGCGCCTTGAACTTCAGACAATACTTTCACATCATCCGGGTCGTTAGGGCAGGCGAGGATTGGTTCTTTGATGTCAGCCAGGTCGATGTCGATGATCGCTGCGTATTCTGCATCGGCATCAGCTTCCATCAACTCAGGGTTGGCAATCCAGGCTTCCATTTTCTGTGCGCGACGCTCAAGGGTGCGGATATCGCCGTAACCTTGTTCGATCATCCAGCGCAGCATAGTGATGTTGGAAGTCATGTATTCAATGATGGGCGCTTTGTCTAACTTGATAGTACAGCCAGCCGCTGAACGCTCAGCTGATGCGTCAGAGATTTCAAACGCTTGTTCTACTTTCAGGTCAGGCAAACCTTCAACTTCAAGAATGCGACCAGAGAAGATGTTCTTCTTGCCCTTTTTCTCAACGGTCAGCAAACCGGCTTTGATGGCGTACAACGGAATCGCGTTTACCAAGTCACGCAAGGTGATGCCTGGTTGCAATTCGCCCTTGAAACGAACCAGAACAGACTCTGGCATATCGAGTGGCATAACGCCAGTCGCTGCAGCAAACGCCACCAAGCCAGAACCGGCCGGGAAGGAGATGCCGATTGGGAAACGGGTATGCGAGTCGCCACCGGTACCTACTGTGTCAGGCAACAACATACGGTTCAACCAACTGTGGATGATACCGTCGCCTGGGCGCAAGGAAACACCGCCGCGAGTCATAATAAAATCAGGCAGGGTGTGTTGGGTTTCGATATCAACCGGCTTCGGGTAAGCCGCTGTGTGACAGAAAGACTGCATGGTCAGGTCGGCAGAGAAGCCCAAGCAAGCCAGATCTTTCAGTTCGTCACGGGTCATAGGGCCAGTGGTGTCCTGTGAACCTACGGTAGTCATGTAGGGCTCGCAGTATGTGCCTGGGCGAATACCTTTAACGCCGCACGCCTTGCCTACCATTTTCTGTGCGAGGGTATAACCCTTGCCGGTATCAGCCGGTGATTCTGGCAGGCGGAACAACGTGCTTGCAGGCAAGCCCAGTGATGCGCGCGCTTTGGTAGTCAGACCGCGACCAATAATCAGTGGGATACGACCGCCCGCTTGAACTTCGTCCAGCAGTACATCAGATTTGAGGCTGAATTCAGAAATTACAGCACCGGTAGTGGCGTTGAGGATTTTGCCCTCGTAAGGGCGAATCTCAATCACATCGCCCATGTTCAGGTTATCAACCGGTGCTTCAAATACCAGTGCGCCAGCATCTTCCATGGTGTTGTAGAAAATCGGCGCGACTTTGCCGCCGATACACACACCACCAGTACGCTTGTTAGGTACGCCGGGAATGTCTTCGCCAATGAACCACAATACCGAGTTGGTAGCAGATTTGCGTGATGAACCAGTACCTACAACATCGCCCACAAATACCAACGGATAACCTTTGGTCTTCAGTGCTTCGATTTGTTTGATTGGGCCGATTTTGCCGGGCTCATCAGGGGTGATGCCATCGCGTGCCATTTTGAACATCGCGAGTGAGTGCAGGGGAATGTCAGGGCGTGACCAGGCATCAGGTGCTGGTGATAAATCATCGGTATTGGTTTCGCCGGTGACTTTGAAAACGGTGAGCTTGGTGCTCTCAGGAACCTTGGGTTTGCTAGTGAACCACTCGGCATCAGCCCAGGATTGCATCAATTCTTTCGCGTGTGGGTTGCCGGCTTTTACTTTCTCTTCCACATCGTGGAATGCATCAAACATCAGCAAAGTGTGCTTGAGTTCTTTGGCAGCCAAAGGCGCCAGAGTGGCATCGTCGAGCAGGTTAACCAGGGTTTCGATGTTGTAGCCGCCGAGCATCATGCCGAGCAGTTTAATGGCGAGAGGCTTATCGATCAGGGGAGAGGAGGCTTCGTCTTTGAGAATCGCGCTTAGAAAGGCAGCTTTAACATAAGCGGCTTCATCAACGCCGGGCGGAACGCGGTTGGTGATCAAGTCCAGCAGTACTTCAGCTTCACCAGCGGGAGGGTTTTTCAGGAGTTCGACCAATCCGGCAACTTGTTCAGGGTTCAGTGGTTTTGGTGGAATACCTTCTGCGGCGCGTTCTGCGACCTGTTTACGATAGGCTTCAAGCACGGTTTTATCCTCATTAGTGTAGGGGTTACTCCTTCGGCAGGATCTCTGCTTCAGGAGACTATCCATGGCCTTCATGGATGACTAAGCACAGGCCAAACAAGCTGTACTTAACTTTGCACTGCCTTTTCTCAAGGGCAGTGTGATTTACCAAAAGCGTGTTAAATCGGGCGCAGAGTATAACCCAAGAGAGTCGCGCTGTTAATGCGCTATGCGATAAGTTAGGGGCTTTTGAACATCGGTATTTAAGGGCGATTGTGATAAGGTGTCGACCTTGTTTGGTCAACCCAGACCGACGTGCGGCAATGTAAATACAGCAATGACAAATAACAAAGGGATCACTATGAAAACCTTACCAAAACCACTATGTAATGTCGGCTTAATAACGATGCTTTTACTCTCTGTTGCCGGTTGTGAGCAGAAATCATCCCAGGCTTCCGCGAGCAGCTCTGCTGCTGTTGCATCCAGTGCGGACGCCACAGTGTCATCAATGGCGGCGGGTGCAGCGTGTGAAGGTGTAGCACCATCTGGTGATTTGACGGCTGTGCGTATCGAGGCTGCCAATACCACACGCACCGAGCCTGGATTGTATGAAGGGCCAGTGTGGATTAATGACTCACTCTATTTCTCCGATTTTGTATTCAGTGAAGGCTTCCCCTCGCGCATACAAAAACTGGATGCCTCAGGACAAATGAGCACCGCCATTGAGGATTCTGGCAGCAATGGTCTGGCTGTCGATAACAATGGCCTGCTGGTAGCAGGAACCCATAAATACAAAAGCGTATCCCGTTACAACCTTGTGACTGGCGAGCGCACATCAGTGGCCCAAACGTTTAACGGCAACGTATTTAATTCACCGAATGACATCGCCATTACGGAAGATGGCATTGTGTATTTTACCGACCCCGCCTTCCAAACCGCTGCTGCGCCCGGTGGACAGGAAAAAACCGGTGTTTACCGCGTAGCGCTCGATGGTACTGTGACTCTGGTTGATGACACCATTAGTAATCCAAACGGAATTACGCTATCACCCAATGAGGATGTGCTCTACGTCAATGGTGGCGGTGAGCAGGGCGTATTGCGCGCTTACGCCATTGTTGATGGTCAACCTCAGGCAGGTAAGGATTTGGTTACCGGAATCAATGTGCCCGATGGTATGGCGGTAGACTGCCTGGGTAATATTTACCTGACGGAGCATTTGACTCGTAAACTGCGAGTCTTCAACCCTGCCGGTGAACAAATTGCCCAAGCGACAGTGGATGCCAATTTAACTAACGCCGCCTTTGGTGGCCCGGAAGGTACAACGCTCTTTTTAACCGGAGCGGGCGCCTTATGGAAAATTGATTTGGCGATCACAGGCTCTGCTTATTAACGTTATTTTATGACCGCGAACCGTTTTTACAGAACGGTTCGCGTGTAGTGCGATATTTATGCTTGTATTAAAACCCGTAAAAACACCCTGCGTGGGAATCTGTTCCACAGGTATTGGCGATAGCGTGTGTCGCGGCTGTAAGCGCTTTGGCCACGAAGTGATTGATTGGAATAGTTACACCCATGAACAGCGGTTATTGATTGCCCAGCGACTTGAATCTTTCCTTGCGCAAATCGTACAGAACATGATTCAAGTCAACGATGAAAAACTCCTGTTCACGCAAATTAAACACCAGCAAATCCAATTCAAACCCGAGCAAAGTCCATACTGTTGGGTGTTTGATTTATTGCGCGCAGGCGCCAGTCAGATTCAGGATTTATCCCTCTATGGCTTGGCATTGCAAACGGGTTGGATTGGTACACCCCTGACGGTTATTCGCGACAATATCGACAAGGATTTTTATGCTTTGTCTTGCGCGCATTATGAGCGTTATATATCGCCATGCTTTATCACTGCTGAAACCCTTGAACAACACACATAGTTTTTAATTTATGAATGCTCTCGCCAAAATACAACAATTCCTGCATTGCGAAACCCCTGATGCCTGGGTAAAAAATGCCTTGGACAATCAAGCTTTATTATTGCTCGATCATGCCAATTGCGAAAAAAAAGCGGCATCGACTGCAATTAATTTGATGTTTCGCTATGTAGGGGATTTTGACATGATGAATAAAATGTCGCGCCTCGCCCGTGAAGAGTTGCGTCATTACGAGCAGGTAATGGCAATCATGGAGGCGAGGGGAGTTGCCTACGAGCAGATTACACCCGGACGCTATGCGGGTGAGCTGCGCAAATTGGTGCGCACCTCGGAGCCGGGACGTTATATTGATACGCTTATTTGCGGTGCGATTATTGAAGCGCGCTCCTGTGAGCGCTTTGCCAAAGTTGCTCCATTTCTGGATGAAGAGCTGCAAACATTTTATCTCTCCTTGCTGAAATCTGAATCGCGTCATTACGAAGATTATTTAACACTTGCCAAACGAGCCGCAGAAGGCGCCGATATTTCGGTGCGTGTGCAGGAGTTTTTAGCCTTGGAGAAAACCTTGGTTGAAGGGGGGGATGAGGAGTTTCGCTTCCATTCTGGTGTGGTGCAATAAGTTGGCGTTTGCCCTGCCTTAACGCCCTCGGTTATTAAGTGTAAATCAGGTATACCACCGTGTTATGTGTACATAGACTATAAGTCTGTGTAAATAATAATCAGGAGTAGCACATGGTATATCCCCTCGGTCAAGGGCGGGCTTGGCTCGCCGCGTTGTTTCTTACTTTCTCATTGCCAGTGTTGGCAAAAAATGATCTCGCCCTTAACGATAAAGACTATTTTGAAAAGCCCGGCCTGAATGTGCTGGTGTTTAGCAACTGGTATGACGGGCTTTTTAGCGATTCCAAAACCAGTGGGGTTGAATTAATTCATCATGGTGAGCGCACTGTCACCAATGGCGATGTGCGTTTGAATGCGACGCCGGAACAGTGGGATATGACACCTCTGTTCAAGGAGCGCAAAGTCAATCATGCCGATCAATCGATTGAGGCATTTTTGCATTATCCCGATCAACAATTTGATTTTTCTATCAAGGTGACTAAAAACGCGGCGGGTGTGCGTTTGACAGTTAACCTGCCAAAAGCGCTACCAAAATCCCTTGAAGGTAAAGCCGGTTTTAATCTGGAATTTTTACCGGCGGCTTACTTTCATAAATCGTTTTTGATGGATGATACGGCGGGTGGATTTCCAGTGTATCCCACGGGATTAAAAGAAATTAATGGCAAGGCTGATCCTATTGCTCTGGCGCAAGGTCAGCATCTGGTGTTTGCCCCGGAAGATGTGGAGCGTCGTGTCAGTATTCAATCTACCAGTGCGCCGCTCGAACTGTATGATGGCCGAGGTAAAGCGCAGAACGGCTGGTTTGTCGTACGCAGTAAAATTCCTGCGAATAAAACCGGCACAGTAATCGAGTGGCAAATTGATGCGGCCACGGTTAAAAACTGGATTCGTAAACCCATGATCGCGCATTCGCAAGTGGGTTATCATCCGGCACAGAAAAAAGTAGCGGTAATCGAATTGGATGCGCGTGACAAAAAAATCCAAAAAGCAAATTTGGTGAAAATTAATGCCGATGGCACGCGTCAAACAGTCTTGAGTGGAAAACCTAAACGCTGGGGAAAATATCTGCGTTATGAATATCATCACTTTGATTTCAGCAGTATCCAAGCTCCGGGTTTATACGCAATAACCTATGGCGATCAAGAGACCCACAGCTTCCGTATTGATAAAAAAGTTTATCAGGCAGCATGGCACCCCACGCTGGATATGTATCTGCCGGTGCAAATGGATCATGTGACGGTTAATGAATCCTATCGCATATGGCATGGTGCATCCCATTTGGATGATGCTTTGCAAGCGCCAGTGAATCACGAACATTTTGATTTGTATGCGCAAGGCCCAACAACCGATACGCAATTCAAGCCTGGCGAACATATTCCCGGCTTAAATATTGGTGGTTGGTATGATGCGGGTGATTACGATATACGTACGCAAACCCAATACGATGTAGTAAATACCCTTGTGACCGCGTGGGAAACCTTTGTTCCCACAAACGATAAATTTGGTTTAAGGCGTGATACCACCAGTGTTGATTACGCGAGAAAATTTGTCGACTTGCACACGGCAGATGGCAAGCCCGATATATTGCAGCAAATTGAGCACGGTACGCTGGCGTTAATTGCACAGCATCGCGCGGTGGGGCATGCCATTCCCGGTATTGTTGAGGCGCATATTGATCAGTATCACCATTTGGGTGATGGCGTCACCAAAACGGACAACTTGATTTACGATCCTGAAATGGGTGAGTTGGAAACCAATGGTTTTAAAAGTGGAAAATTTGACGATCGCTGGGCTTTTACCAGCAAATCATCATCGCTGAATTACGGTTCAGCGGCAGCGCTTGCCGCCGCGAGTCGTGCACTAAAAGGGTTTAATGATGAGCTTGCCCAAGAGTGTTTGGTAACGGCGAAAAAGGTTTGGTCAGAGGAGCAGGCCAAAGCAAAACCTGATTTGTTTAAATTTGGTAATACAACCGGCGGGAAGTTGGAGCATGAGCAATTAAAAGCGGCAACCGAGCTATTGATTACTACCGGTGAAGCAAAGTATGCGCAAGCGGTTGAGAGATTATTAAGCGAGGTTGAGTTTGCATTCAATGCATCCTGGTTTATTCGTGCGGCTCCGGCGATGAACGATGCGTTTCGGTCTGCATTGCGCACCAAGGCACTGGCTTATCGCGAACAGTTAAACGAGGTTGAATCAAAAAATCCTTTTGCTGTGCCGATTACTGAAGGTGGTTGGGCGGGCAGTGGTGCAGTAATTCGCTATGCGCTCAATAATTACTATATTCACAAAGCATTTCCGGATGTGGTGAGTCGTGAATCTGTGTTGCAAGGGTTGAATTTTCTCTACGGTACTCATCCTGCTCATAATCTTTCACTGGTATCGAATGTGGGAACTCGCAGCAAAGAGGTTGCTTATGGGATGAATCGCGCCGACTTCTCATTTATTTCTGGCGGGATAGTACCGGGTATTCTGATTCTTAAGCCTGATTATCCTGAAAACCATGAGGATTGGCCGTTCTTTTGGGGCAGAATGAGTATGTGGTTAATTTAGCCGCAAGCTATATTTTTCTGGTGAATGCCGCTGAAGAATTATTGAGCGAATAATTTGTATGTTGAAAATAAAAAAGGTCGCACATGTGCGACCTTTTTTATTGCATTTGGCTCCGCCTGCTGGACTCGAACCAGCGACCCAATGATTAACAGTCATTTGCTCTACCGACTGAGCTAAGGCGGAATGGCACTTCCTATTAGGAAGTGGCGCGCATCATATAGAGCTACTCGCTATTGGTCAACCTGTTTGCCGTTTGCATGGCACTGGTTGTGTGATTTTTGTTTTATTTGAGGGTTGTTGCAGCCACTACAAAAAATAAAAGCGCCGCGGCGCTTTTATTTTTTGTAGTGGATGTGATGTCTCGTGTTAGAGAGATCTTGGTCTTACTCGTATTTACACAGGTAAGAGGTTTCCACATCGGCACTGACTTTGAAGCGTTGATTGGCTTCAACAATAAAGGTTTGGCCTGCTGCAAATGTTTCTGCCTTGTCACTGCCGGGTAATACAACTGTCAGGCTACCACTAACAACGGTCATGTATTCTTTTTGGCTGGTGCCGAATTCGTAATCGCCCTTAGCCATTACACCAATGGTGGCGGGCAGGGTTTCGGTTTGAAAAGCGATAGATTTTACGGCGCCGCCGAAGTACTCATTAACTTTAAACATAAAATGCTCCGCGAGGAATGGATAATAAAAACAAATATTGCAGGCACAAAAAAGGCCGCATAAATGCGGCCTTTTTTGTTTAATTTGGCTCCGCCTGCTGGACTCGAACCAGCGACCCAATGATTAACAGTCATTTGCTCTACCGACTGAGCTAAGGCGGATCGGTGACTTCCTCTGTGGAAGTGGAGCGCATGATATAGAGCCGGTTTTGGTTGGTCAACCGTTTTTTGATGCTTTGATACAAGTTTTTTTCAAAAAAACCTCAATGAATTCAAGGCTGTTCATTAAATCTCCAGACTGTCGCCAAGTTGCTCAGTAAAGTGCGCTACCCCTTGTTGCTCAGGCGAATGACTTTAAAACTGCCATTGTTGGCAATCAGGGAAATCTCTTTGAATAGCTCGACTGCTTTGCGTTCAAGGGGGATAAATTGGTTGACCACAAATAAGGCCAAGCCTTCGGGGGTCAGTAGTTGCTGTGCGCTTTTGAGGAATTTGTCGGTGAGGTCACCATCCACACTAAAGCCTTGATGAAACGGGGGGTTGCAGAGCAATAGATCCACTTTTTTCCCTAGTTGCTTGCCAGCATCAGCCGCAAGCACTTCGCCGACTATGCCATTGGCCTGGAGATTTTCTTTGGCGGCAGTCAGTGCGGCGGCATTGTTGTCAGTGAGTATCCAGCGTTGAATATGCTGGCAGGCGCTAAGTTGTGCGGCAGCAAGGCTTAAATAACCATAACCGCAGCCTAAATCCAGAGCGCTACGCGGGTGCAAGTCGCCCAAGGCTCCCTTGGCAATTTGTTCAATCAGCAGTGCGCTGCCCGCGTCAATTTTATTCCAGCCGAAAAGCCCCGGCTTGCTTTGTAGGGTTAGGTCGGTGTTTTCCGCAATCGGGCGTAGGTGCGTGTAATCACTATCATCAATTCGTTTCGTTGGATCATAGGTGGCCTGTTTGTAAATGATGGAAGAATAACTGGCACCATTTTTTTCAATCTGCTTTTCGCATCCCATAAGCGTGGTGATTTTTTCTATGTAGGTTTTAGCACCTTCATTTTTATAGCCAGCAATTACCAGAGGGGCTCCCGGTTTCAAGCAGCGCCAGGCTTCATTCAATAAATGATGCACAACAGGTTTTTCTTTAGAGATGCGATAAAAAAAACCATCGAGACTTGCATCGGCAATGTCGCTGCAATCAAAGTCGCTAAAGCGAGATGAAAAGCCTTGTTTGATTGCCTCCTGTGCCACATCCCAGCGGTTGGTCATAAGCAGTAGCCCTTGGTGACTCAAGGCTGGTGGCAGGCTGTTAAGGGTATTTTCATCGGTGCACCAGAGAATGCGACCCTGAGTGTTCTGCGTCATTACCGTCAGTTGTTGTGCAACTGCAGCCAGTGCCAAATCAATCATAAATAAATACTCTGTATTTCATCGCTGGTTAAATGGCGATAGGCGCCTTCGGGAAGGTTTGCGTCCAGCGCTATGGTACCTATGGTTTCCCGGTGAAGTCCGGTGACGCGATTACCCACCGCTGCAAACATGCGTTTGACTTGATGGTACTTGCCTTCATGAATCCGCAGGCGTGCTTCGTGGGGTGCTAACAATTCCAGTTGTGCCGGGCGGGTCGGTGCCTTTTCGCCATGCAGTTGTACGCCTTGCGCAAAAAGGTCAATAACCTCACTGTCGATGGGGTTGGCAGTAGTGACTCTGTAGGTCTTCTGGCATTCATGGCGTGGCGAGGTAATGCGATGATTCCACTGCCCGTCATCCGTCAGCAATACCAGCCCTGTGGTGTCTATATCCAATCGACCAACAATTTGCAATTCCTGCCGGTGAGGTAAATCCAGCAGGTCAATAACGACGGGATGTTGTCCATCGCTGTTGGCACAAATATAACCGACAGGTTTATGTAGCATCAGGTAGCGGATGGCTTTGGGGGCAACTATCTGGCCATCCAGTAACACGGTTTCACTGCCGGTGAGTTTTAGGTCGGCTTTGTGTGCAATCAAATCATCAACAGAAATGCGCCCTTGCTTGATGGCCTGATGTGTTTGTGCGCGGCTGAAGTCGGTGCATTGGCTGACAAATTTATCGAGGCGCATTTAAATATCCTGGGTGGTAAGCCAGTGTGAGGGTAGGGTATTCGCCCAGCTAAATGTCTGGACAATTCGGGTAAATGCGGCCGATATGGGCGCGCTAATCACAACTGGGGTATGGCTGACAGGATGTGTAAAGCCAAGTTCAGTGGCGGCGAGCATCAGTCCAGGGCAAGCAAATTGTTCGTGGAAAAAGCGGTTGTGAATTCCCTTACCGTGTTTGGCGTCACCAATAATAGGGTGGCTGATGTGCTTCATGTGGCGGCGAATTTGATGCTTGCGCCCCGAGTGCGGTGTGCATTGCACGAGCGAATAGCGCGTGCAGGGGTATTTATCAATACTGAATGGAAATTCGATTTGCGCCAGCGTAGAAAAATGCGTAACAGCGGTTTGTGCTGGTTTATCGGTGCGCGCTTTTTTATCGGTGTATTTATCCAATTCTTCGGTTAAGGGGTGATCAATAATCCCTTGTGCAGGCGCAAAGCCTCGCACCAATGCAACATAGGTTTTTGTAAGGGCATGCCGAGTAAACAAGCCCCCTAAGTAGCGAGCGATATCGGGAGAGAGAGCAAATAACAATACCCCTGACGTTGGCTTATCCAACCTGTGCACGGGGTAAACCATTTGCCCGATTTGGTCGCGTAATAGTTGCACCGCAAAGCGGGTTTCATGGCGATCAATTTCGCTGCGATGCACCAATAGGCCGCAGGGTTTATTGATAGCAACCATGTATTCATCGCGATAAATAATCGATAGGGTTTCTGACATTGCATTAGTTTATAAAATGTAATGGCTATAAAAATAAAAGCAGGCCCATGCCTGCTTTTATCAAAATTGCCTTGATGCGCTAAATATTATCCAGCGAATAATTAACCAATTTTCTTCTCGCCTGAGTCGCAGGTTTGATAAATCAAGGTATTAATGGTCATTGGGCCAACACCGCCAGGAACGGGTGTGTAAGCGGCGACGCGATTAACCAGTGGTTTTAATTCGATATCGCCAACACCGCCGGGGTGGTAGCCGGCATCAACAACGACAGCACCGTCTTTAATCCACTCGGCTTTAATAAATTCCGGTTTGCCCACGGCGCCAACAAGAATGTCGGCTTGTTTGATAAGTTCAGGTAAATTTTTGGTGCGCGAGTGACAAATGGTAACCGTTGCGTTGGCATTCAACATCATCAGTGCCATGGGTTTACCGAGAATAGGACTGCGGCCGACAACAACGGCGTGCTTGCCTTCAAACTCAATACCGTAGGCTTCCAATAAGCGCATAATGCCTTTGGGGGTTGCACAGCCATAGGCTTCTTCGCCCATGCTCATGCGACCAAAACCAAGACAGGTTACACCGTCTACATCTTTTTCTGCGCTGATGGCATCAAAGCACAGGCGCTCATCAATTTGGTGTGGTACCGGGTGCTGTAACAGTATGCCGTGCACATTGGGGTTGTTATTTAATTCGTGAATTTTGCTGAGCAATTCTTCGGTGGTTGTCGATGAAGACATTTCCACCTTCAGTGATTCCATGCCGATACGAGTGCACGCATTACCTTTCATTTTTACGTAGGTTGCGGATGCCGGGTCATCGCCCACCAGAATGGTCGCCAAAATTGGTGTTTGGCCATTGCTGCGCGCCTTGAGGGCGGCAACGCGTGCAGAGAGTTCCTGTTCGGTTTTTTCGGCAAGGGCTTTGCCATCCAATACGAGTGCGGACATGGGCATTTATTACCTGTGTGTTAGCAAATTAAAGTAGATAGGCTGAAATTGCGCGCATTTTCCCACAGTGAGCATAGGACGCCAAGGGAATTAATTATGGGGCAATGTGTATAGGTTCTTTGTGGGTAAAGCAGAGGGGATTGATCTTCGGAGTGATGTTCAGAAAACAGATATTTATTAGCAACTGATATCTTGGGGAGTTTTTAAAATATGGGGTGGCTGATGGGGCTCGAACCCACGACCACTGGAATCACAATCCAGGGCTCTACCAACTGAGCTACAGCCACCGTAGCAGAATCATATTTTCAGGTCTTTACCCGATAATATTTTTAAGAGAGATTTGAGCGATCTATAAATGCCAATGTGGCGCGCCCGGCAGGATTCGAACCTGCGACCACCCGCTTAGAAGGCGGGTGCTCTATCCAGCTGAGCTACGGGCACATACTGGATCAAACCTTCGCAGGTTCGATGAAAAAAATGGTCGGAGTGGAGGGATTCGAACCCCCGACATTCTGCTCCCAAAACAGACGCGCTACCGGGCTGCGCTACACTCCGACGACTTAAAACGTTGTGCGTTTCAAGTGGTGCGCATATTAACGATGAGATCCGATGTCGTCAACGAAAAAAACACAACAAAATAAAATATTTAGCGGCGCAAGTTAAATTCTAGGCAGCTTGAACAAAGACTGTTCCGGGTTGGTGAAAATTAAGACTTTGCCCGACTTCATTTGCCTTTTGCTGTGTTTATTCGCAGGGCTTTTTGCCGGGTGTGAATGGTTGGAGTGCCATATCTAGGTTTTTGATGTTGGCAGCAGCTTGTTTGTGCGGCATCACCTAGTCAGAATAAGCGCTTGATCTGGTTTGGGAGTTTTTATGCAAAACAATAGTTTGGCGGCTTCGATGAAGCAGGGTATGCGCAGGTTGGCTTCTGGCGTTTGCGTTCTTTCTACCTCTTTAGAGGGAAATCAGCGGTTTGCTATGACGGTGTCTTCTGTAACATCCGTTTCTGATTCTCCTGCATCTTTATTGGTTTGTATCAATCAGGCTGTGTCCCAGCAGGCGCACCTCAGCAGCCTTGAGGCCAGCTTTGCAATCAATGTGCTCTCGATAAATCATCAAGATGTTTCCAATTTATGCGCCGGACGCGACCCATCAAAAAATCGGTTTGATGTCGGGCATTGGGTTGAGGATGTGTCCGGCCTGCCGGTTCTGGCAGATGCCTTGGCAGTGTTTATTTGCAAAACCGACAAGGTAATGACTTACGGCACTCATAAAATAGTCATAGGTGCAATCAGCAATGTGATTATTAATGGTGCAGAGGTAAATCCACTTTTGTATGCCAACGGAAGTTATGGTGCGTTTAGCCCTCAGTAATGTCTATGTTGTCGGGCGGATATAGCGGTTAGTGGTGGTAATGACAGGTAGATTTTCCCTGGTGCTTTTTTGATTCAAAATGAAGCATAGATATTGTTAAGAATTATCTTGCATTATGAATCTTTCCTGTCTATCGGCACTTTAAGGTTAATGAGCACTAACTCTTTATGCACACCTCTTGTGCTAATTTGCCCAGCTAGTACAAGGGTTGAGCAAAAACGCGAAAAAACGTGCTTTTTGTGTTGTGATTTTATGTAACATATTGATTTTTAAGGTAAATACTTTGTTGATTAAAAATTAATCAATTTGTTGTTGGTGTAGATTTTATAGGGGTTTGGAGCAGTTTCCCAAAATCTATCCACTAACTTATCCACAGAAAATGTGGACAAAATAAATGTGAAGTTTTTTGTGCAAAAAAGTTACAGTTTGTATGGTTTGTGACTTTTATTCGTAACAGGTGACATTCTTTTTAGGTTCACTTCCCCGGTCAACTCTCTGGATTTTTTTATGGGTAAAACGTTGAAAGTCGCCGTGCTTGGCGGTGGCAGTTTTGGTACGGCGATTGCGAATATTATTGCTTGTAACCAGTATCCCACTTATCTCTGGATGCGCTCAGAGGAACAAGCGGCAGCTTGTGTGGCTGCACATGAAAATACCCGTTATCTACCGGGTTATAAGCTTAATAAGGATTTGATTATTACTGCTGATTTGGCAGCAGTGGTCGGTGGAGCGGATCTGGTTTTCATTTCTATTCCCACGCATTCGTTTCGCGCGGTTACCCAAATGATCAAACCATTGCTTGATGCACGGGCTATGGTTGTTAGCACTGCTAAAGGAATCGAGCCGGAAGGTTTCACCCTCATGAGCCAAATTCTGGAGCAGGAATTACCGGGTCATGCGATTGGCGTGTTGAGCGGCCCTAACTTCGCAAAAGAAATCGTGCAACAACAACAGACCGGTACTGTGATCGCCAGTGAAAGCGAAGCGCTGACCAACAGTGTTCAACAGACATTGAAATCTGCCACCTTTCGCGTTTATGCAAACCATGATCGCTATGGTGTGGAATTGGGCGGTGCCCTGAAAAACATCTACGCTATCATCTGTGGCATGGCGGCGGCGTTGGGTGCTGGCCACAATACCCAGGCGATGCTGTTAACGCGTAGCCTTGCTGAAATGGGGCGTTTTGCCCAGGTGATGGGTGCTAATCCCATGACATTTTTAGGTTTGGCTGGTGTGGGTGATCTTATACTGACCTGCACATCGGATCTGAGCCGGAACTATCGTGTTGGATTTGCTTTGGGGCAGGGTAAAGCCTTGGATGAAATCGTTGCTTCTCTTGGGCAAGTTGCCGAGGGTGTCAACACCCTGCGTCAGGTAAAGCAAAAAGCGGCCGAGCTGGGTATTTATATGCCTCTGGTGAGTGCACTCTATGCCGTGCTTTTTGAAGGGCGTGCCATTTCCGAGGTGGCTCGTGGTTTAATGGTGGGTGAGCAAGCTGACGATGTTGAATTTTTAAGGGGAAATTAATGGACAACGAACAACTGAAATCGAATCTGACCTCAAGTAAGCACTGGTTCCGACTGATTTTTATGCTGCTTTTTGCCGCTGTATTGCAGCTTGCCAGTATTGTGATGTGGGCATTGGTGATTACCCAATTTTTCTTTTCATTAATTACCGGTGAAGACAATCAATACTTGCGTCGTTTTGGCCATTCGTTATCGACCTACATTTATGATGTGCTGAAATTTTTGTGTTACAGCAGTGATGAAAAACCTTTCCCTTTTGCAGATTGGCCCAGCGGTGTTGCGGATAAAGAAGCTCCTGTCGAGGCGGCAGAGGTGCAGGCTCAAGCAGAAGCGCCTACCAATGCAATCACTGATGAATCGACAGGTAATAAATGATTATCTATGTGTTGCGTCATGGGCAGGCTGAGGCGCAAATAAGCTCCGATGATGCGCGTCGATTGACGCCAACTGGAATTATCGAAACAGAAGCAGTATTGGCTTCTCGCGTCAGTCTGTTGGCGGGTGTGGCAGAAATCTGGGCCAGCCCGCTGGTGCGCGCACAGCAAACGGCGCAGCTAGCACGGCAGTATTTGCCGGGAATTCCATTGCAAACAACTGCATTACTGGTGCCGGAATCAGAACCGGAGCAGCTTATCGATTGGCTTTACCAGCGCGAAGCTGAAGGCGTGGAGTCCATCTTGTTGGTCAGCCATCAGCCATTGGTTGGGCGGTTGCTGGCACTCTTGTGTGGAAAACCGGAAGGGTTTTATCCGATGGGCACCAGCTCATTGGCCGCTATTACCCTTCATCCTGTTGCGGCAGGCTTGGGCGATCTGCTGTGGTTAGATCACGCAAAGCGCTGACGGATGGGACAATTAACAATAACCTAACCATGTCGTATGTAATGCCGGCATCGGAGTGTTGATGATACAGCAAGGTTCGGCTTGCCCAGCGCATCCAAGAGAGTTGCTGCTCAAGGTCAACGGCCTTGAGTTTGCGGCGCAAGAGTGGGGAGAGCCTGGTCAGCTACCAGTGCTGGCATTGCATGGCTGGCTGGATAATGCCGCCAGTTTCTACAAGTTGGCCCCACAGCTACATAATCTGCACATTGTTGCTCCTGACTTGGCCGGGCACGGGCAAAGCAGCCATCGCCCCGGCCAGACGGCCTACACCCCCTGGGATGACATCAACGATATTCTGGCGATTGCCGACCATCTCGGATGGTCGCGTTTTGCCCTGTTAGGGCATTCACGTGGAGCCATTATTGGTAGTTTGGCTGCAGGGACATTTCCCGATCGTTTTATCGGGCTTGGCCTGATAGAGGGCATGTTGCCTGAGCCGGCCTTACCGCATGATGTGCCGTTGCAATTGGCGAGCGCCATTAATGGGTTGCGCGCCCAGCAACAAAAAACACCGTCTGTTTATACCAATATTGAAGTGGCTATCAAGGCGCGTGAGCGAGGCCTGTTTCCGTTGAGCAATGCGGCGGCAACCGCCTTAACCTTGCGTGGTGTTGTCCAGCGAGAGGGAGGATTCTCCTGGAGTTCTGATCCGCGCTTAATGGCGCCCCCTGTGCTGAAATTGTCGCGGGAACAATTGGCCGCGTTTGTGAATCGAATTACAGCACCAGTCACTTTGTTATTGGCACGCGATGGCTTGCCAAAACTCTATGCTAATTATCTTGCTGAGGTGGAGAGCTTCTCCAATGTCGATTATGAGCTGTTGGATGGCGGACACCATCTTCATATGGAGCAGGAGTCATACACAGTGGCGGAAAAACTGAATCGTTTTTTTGCGGCTTTATCCAATAAGCATATTTCTGCGTAATCTGGTTTTTATCCCTGTGAGTGTGGTTATGAAAGTTTTTGTCGTGTTTTTTGTGTTGGCTTTTTCGCATATTGCATTAGCCGCAGACTTATCCATCCAGCCTTACCATAACGCTCGTATCATGTTCCAAAGTACAGGAGCAACTGACGATTACGTGTTTGCCCTGGGCAGTTACAAAAAAATTGCGGGCAGTTGGCGGTTGGATCGCCAGCAGCGCCTGAGTGGTAATTTGACGCGTTATACAGTGGAATTGCCTGAGGGGCACAGTGCCAATAATGGTTTTGATTTTTACCTTGATCAGTTGCAGAATTTTAACCTGCGCGAATTATTTCATTGCACCGGACGTGACTGCGGTACCAGTAACTCCTGGGCCAATAATCATTTCAAAATTCTTCAGCTCTATGGCTTGGACCAGTTTCAGCAATACGGTGCCTATGAGGTGACCAATGCTGATGCCCGGCCATTTTATGTTGCGCTCTATGCCGTTCAGCGTGGCAATAAGCGTGTTTATATGCAGTTGGATGTATTACATGTCGATAGCGTGAATGAATTGGGTGTTGCGGCAAATCCTGAGTCTATTATTCGTGCGCTGGAGTCCAGTGGCTATTACGTGTTTCCTGATTTATTGGTGAGCGATGCCCAAGGCAGCGTTAGCATCAAAATAAAACCTGCACATTTACAGGTGTTGGTCGATGTATTGAACGCGAAACCGAATTGGACACTTGCCGTGGTGGGGCATGATTACGCTCCTGTCGCTTTGGCTGTCCAGCAGAAAAACTCTCTGGCTTATGCTGAGCAATTAAAGGCGGCATTACAGGAGGCGGGTGTTAAGGCTAACCGGTTAGTGCCTTACGGTTTGGGTGGATTAGCGCCTGCGGGGCGAGGTGACAGGGCAGGGAGAGTGGAGCTGGTTAAAATTGACCCTTAATAAAAAACCGCAGCGATTGGCTGCGGTTTTTTATATCTGTCAATCTGGAATCGCGTGGCGATGAATCAGTTGCGCAACAAGGACAAAAATTCGCTGCGAGTTGCTTGATTGGTGCGAAATGAACCCAGCATCGATGATGTTTTCATTGAGGAGTTCTGCTTTTCAACACCGCGCATCATCATGCACATATGTTTGGCTTCAATAATAACGCCCACACCAGATGCACCAGTGATCTGTTGAATACATTCTGCAATTTGCACAGTCAGTTGCTCCTGGATTTGCAGGCGTCGTGCAAACATATCAACGATACGTGCCACCTTGGATAAGCCCAGCACTTTTCCGGTAGGAATGTAGGCAACATGCGCTTTGCCGATAAAGGGAAGCAGGTGATGTTCGCAGAGTGAGTAAAGCTCGATGTCTTTCACCATGATCATCTCCTCCGAGTCAGACGGAAAGAGTGCATCATTCACCACATCGTCAAGTGTTTGATGATAACCACGGGTCAGAAATTGAAATGCTTTTGCGGCGCGTTCCGGAGTGTCCAGCAGGCCGGGGCGGGTTAAATCTTCGCCAATGCTGGCAATAATACTCGCAAAGTGTTCTTTCATTGGATATTCCTCTTACGGCAGCGGCGCACTGCCATTCACAAAACGGCAGTTTACCGCGTTCGTCCTGATTCTAGAAAACATAAATCCTGATTGACGCGATTAATTCGGTAGAATATCGCCATAGCAATCCACTCGAGGTTATTCATGGCTTTATCTTCTTCAGATTTTGAGGCAGCGCGTGACGAATTATTAACCATTCGCGATTTTTTGCGGTGGGGCGCCAGTGAGTTTATTGCCGCCAAGCTGTTTTATGGCCATGGCACTGATAATCCCTGGGATGAAGCGGAGCAGCTGGTGTTACACGGGATTAACCTGTCGCCGCCCTTGGGTGAAGAATGGCTGGACGCGCGCTTAACTCTGTCGGAGCGCAAAAAAATTATGGGCAACCTTGCGCGCCGTATTCAGGAGCGAATTCCTGCGGCCTATATCACGGGTCAAGCCTGGTTTGCAGGGCTGCCATTTGTGGTGGATGAACGGGTACTGGTGCCGCGTTCGCCGATTGGAGAGCTAATCCAAAAGCGCTTTGAGCCTTGGTTGATCAATGAGCCCGCACAGATTTTGGATTTGTGTACTGGCAGTGGTTGCATTGGTATTGCCTGTGCCTATGCGTTTCCAGAGGCTTATGTGCAGCTCAGCGATATTTCATTCGATGCGCTGGCGGTGGCAGAAGAAAATATCCAGCAGCATGGGGTGGGTGATCGTGTTTTTGCCATGCAGTCGGACTTGTTTGAAAACCTGCAAGGGCAGGTGTTTGATTTGATCCTGTCCAACCCGCCTTATGTGGATGCAGAGGATATGGCGAGTTTGCCGCAGGAGTATCACGCTGAACCTGAGCTGGGCCTGGCTTCTGGCAGCGACGGGCTGGATTTCACCCGTCGCTTACTGGCGGAAGCGGCCGATTACTTGAGCGAGCAGGGCGTATTGCTGGTAGAGGTCGGCAATTCCTGGCCGGCACTTGAGGCGGCCTATCCGGCATTGCCATTTACCTGGATTGAGTTTGAACGCGGCGGTCACGGCGTGTTTGTGCTTCAAGCCGAGGATTTGCGCGCTGCCCGTGCGTCGGGAGTCCTGTAATACGCGGCCTGCTGGATGGCGATGCGCCTTGGCGCTAACTCACGTATAATCCGCCCACTTTTTTATTGATCAGGTGTTTGATTTCTATGTCTGGAAATACCTATGGCAAATTATTTACGGTAACCACCTTTGGCGAGAGCCATGGCATTGCGCTGGGCGCGATTGTGGATGGCTGCCCTCCCGGTCTGGCGCTGAGCGAGGCGGATATTCAAATCGATCTGGATCGCCGCAAGCCGGGTCAATCGCGCTATACCACCCAGCGTCGCGAAGAGGATTCCGTCAAGATTTTGTCCGGTGTGTTTGAGGGCAAAACCACTGGCACACCTATTGGCATGTTGATTGAAAATACCGACCAACGCTCCAAAGATTACTCCAACATTAAAGATCAATTTCGCCCGGCTCACGCGGATTACACCTACATGCAGAAGTATGGCGTGCGCGATTATCGCGGCGGTGGTCGCTCTTCTGCGCGCGAAACGGCAATGCGCGTTGCTGCCGGTTCAATCGCCAAAAAATACCTTAAGGATTTCCACGGCATTGAGGTGCGCGGGTACCTGTCGCAACTTGGACCAATCAAAATTGAGTCCGTTGATTGGGATCAGATCGACCAAAACCCGTTCTTCTGCCCTGATGCCAGCAAAGTGGCGGAAATGGAAGAGTTTATGAAGGCGCTCAATAAAGAGGGCGACTCCATCGGTGCCAAAATTACAGTGGTGGCGACCAATGTTCCGCCGGGCCTGGGTGAGCCTGTTTTTGATCGTTTGGATGCAGAAATTGCCCATGCCTTAATGAGTATCAATGCGGTAAAGGGCGTAGAAATTGGTGAAGGTTTCGGGTCGATTGAACAGCGTGGTAGCCAGCACCGCGATGAAATAACACCGGAAGGCTTTTTGTCGAATAACGCTGGCGGTATTTTGGGCGGCATCTCATCCGGCCAGGATATTATTGCCAACATTGCTCTCAAACCTACATCCAGTTTGCATATTCCTGGCCGTAGTGTGGATGTGCACGGCAACCCGGTCGAGGTGATTACCAAGGGCCGTCACGACCCCTGCGTTGGTATTCGTGCAACCCCGATTGCCGAGGCGATGTTGGCTCTGGTGTTGATGGATCATTTGCTGCGCCATCGCGGGCAAAATGGAGCAGTACAACACACTATTCCTGTGATTCCCGGCAGCGTGAAATAAAACCGGGTATCCATCGGGTTATCGAATTGTGAATCGCACATGGCCGCTCAATCGAGCGGCTATTTTTTTCAAGGGTTCATCAACGTTTACTTGTTGGTGAACATCCACTCCCTTCGCAGCATGCTTATGTCCCTTTCGTTTGCACAACAGGCAATTCCTTATTGGCGCTTATCCGGCTTTTACTTTTTTTATTTTGCTGTTGTCGGTGCGCTGATTCCTTACTGGGGAATTTATCTCAAATCATTAGGTTACTCCTCGCAGGATGTCGGCATTATTAGTGCGATCATTTTGGCAACGCGTATTGTTGCCCCTAATTTTTGGGGTTGGCTGGCCGATCGCACCCAGCAGCGCTTGCGTATCATCCGCGTGGGTAGCTTGTTAGCGAGTATTATTTTTGCCGGTGTGATGTTGGATTCGCGCTATTGGTGGTTGGTGTTAGTGGTGAGTTGCTATACCTTTTTTTGGCATGCGGTACTGCCACAGTTTGAAGTAATCACCTTGGGGTATCTGGGCAACAATTATTCACGTTACGGGCAAATTCGGCTGTGGGGCTCCATGGGGTTTATGGCGGCGGTGGTAGGCTTGGGCTGGGTGTTTGACCTCTTGCCTATTCGTTATTTGCCGCTGTTTATCCTCAGCTTTTTAATTCTTATCTGGTTATCCAGTTTGAGTTTGAAAGATATGACCGGTAAAAAAACGGCATCCGCGAGTGAAGGCTTTTTGAGTATTGTCAAACAGCCCACAGTGCTGTGTTTTTTGCTTGCCAGTTTCTTGCTGCAATTCAGTCATGGCCCTTACTACACCTTTTATACACTGTATTTGGTTGAGAATTATGACTACTCCCGCTCTGCTACTGGCCTGCTATGGGCGCTTGGGGTGCTGGCGGAAGTGGCGATATTTATTGTGATGTTCAAGTTGCTACAACGTTTTACCTTGCGCACATTGCTGTTGTTTAGTTTGCTGGTCAGTATGGTGCGCTGGCTGCTAATTGGTTATTGCGCCGATTCTCTGTGGGTACTGTTGTTTGCCCAGCTTATGCACGCATGCAGTTTTGGTATTGCGCACTCTGTTTCCATTGAGTTGGTGCGCAATTATTTTGCTGGTGGCCATCAAGGGCAAGGGCAGGCGCTTTACAGTTCATTCAGCTTTGGGGCTGGTGGTGCGGCAGGTGCGCTGGCAGGCGGTTTGCTCTGGGATTACAGTGCATCCTTAACATTTTTATTAGCAGCGATTTCAGTGGGCATGGCATTGGTATTGTGCTATTTCTGGTTGCATCCTGCCCACCAAACCTTACGAGGTGATTCACAGTGAAGAATCTGGTTGTTGCCTTGGTTCAACACATTATTACGCCTAACGCGCCGGAAGAAAATTTGGCCCGCTATGCCGCTGCCCTGGCGGTTATGGATAAGCCCGTCGACCTGATTATCTTGCCGGAAGTGTTTACTACCGGTTTTTGTGCCAGTGCGCGGCAGTATGCGGAAGTGGTGGGTGGGCGCGCTTACCAGTGGATGCAAGCCCAAGCGCAACAGCACAACGCCGTGGTGACTGGTAGCTTGGTGGTGAAAAAGGGGGATGAGTATTTTAATCGCCTGGTGTGGATGCGTCCCGACGGTACTCATGTGCATTACGACAAGCGTCATTTGTTTCGCATGGCCGGTGAGCATACGCGCTACTCAATGGGCAGCGAACGGGTACTTGTTGAGCTGAATGGCTGGCGGATTTTGCCATTGATTTGCTATGACTTGCGCTTCCCGGTGTGGAGTCGCAACAGAAATGATTATGATCTTGCGCTGTATGTGGCCAATTGGCCAAGTGCCCGCGCCCTGCATTGGAATCGCTTGCTGCAAGCCCGCGCCATTGAAAATTTGAGCTACGTGATTGGTGTCAATCGCGTTGGTATGGATGAGGCCGCTCAGCACTATGCGGGCGACTCCAGCGTTTACACGGCGGCCGGTGAACTGATCGCCACCAGCCAGGAGGCCGGAGTATTGGTTGTCGAGCTGTTTGCCGGGCAACTGCAGGATTATCGCGAGCGTTTCCCTGCATATTTGGATGCGGACAACTTTGAGTTGCGCCATTAATTTTTTATCGGGAGGTCTGTATGGCAAAAGGTTTTGGCGACAAGCTGGTGATAGCGATTTCGTCGCGCGCGCTGTTCAATCTTGATGATAGCCATCAGGTCTATATCAAGGATGGCCTGGCGGCCTACGCACAATACCAAATCGACCACGAAGATGAAGTTTTGCCGCCGGGTGATGCCTTTCCAATGGTTAAGAAGTTACTGCGTTTGAATGAGCGCCTCGGCGGTGAGCCACGGGTAGAGGTCATTTTGTTATCGCGTAACAGCGCGGACACAGGCTTGCGCGTCTTCAATTCTATTGAACACTACGGGCTCAAAATCAGCCGTGCGGCATTTTGTGGTGGCACTTCTCCCTATCGTTACGCCTCGGCGTTCGGCTGTCATCTATTCCTTTCAACCGAGCCTGATGACGTGCGCCAAGCCTTGGATCACGGTATGGCGGCAGCGACGTTGATTGCCTCCAAGCCGCAGGTGGAAAATGAAGATGAACTGCGTTTTGCATTTGATGGTGACGCGGTTATTTTCTCGGATGAAGCGGAGCAGGTTTACAAGCTACAAGGTTTATCGGCTTTTACTGAAAGTGAGAAAGCGGCGGCAAAAGAACCGCTCAGTGGTGGCCCGTTTAAGCAGTTTTTGTCTGCCCTGCAGGGGCTGCAAGCGGAGTTTGGCGAGAATTGCCCGATTCGTACCGCGTTGGTAACGGCTCGCTCGGCGCCGGCCCATGAACGGGTTATCCGTACCTTGCGTGCCTGGAACATCCGGATTGATGAATCCCTGTTCTTGGGTGGCCTGGCAAAAGGCACTTTTTTAAAGGCCTACGGTGCAGATGTATTTTTTGATGATCAAAAAATGCACTGCGAATCGGCGCGGGAGCATGTGGCGACAGGGCATGTGCCCCACGGCATCGCCAATCGTCCTTAGCTTGTGCTTTGTATGTTCGATATAGCCAATATTGGCTGTTTTACCCCTAAATTCGATCATTTTTGTAATATTAGGTGGCAAGTCACTTTGAATTTGGTGGATATAGTCTAAAGTTGTAAAAAGATTCGTTTGGCGCAAAATTAATAATTCCAAGCGAAAGGTCGCGGTATCTACTATTCTTTAAGTGAATAAATACCTATTATTTTTATAACCTTGGGTTTTCCAAGGTTATGTTACCGGTGTCGCTGCTGGCGATGCCTCCAGTGAGTGAGCCAATCGGAGGGCTTATGAAACTGCAACAATTGCGTTACATCTGGGAAGTGGCACATCACGATTTGAACGTGTCTGCTACTGCACAGAGTTTATATACATCCCAACCTGGTATCAGTAAGCAAATACGCTTGCTGGAAGACGAGTTGGGTGTGGAGATTTTCTCGCGCAGCGGGAAGCACTTAACCCGCATTACACCCGCCGGTGAAGCCATTTTGAAAACGGCTGGCGAGATTTTGCGCAAAGTGGAAAGTATCAAGCAGGTAGCCCAGGAGTTCAGTAATGAACGCAAAGGGACCCTGACTTTGGCCACTACCCATACGCAAGCGCGCTATGCACTGCCGCCGGTGATTGGCTCTTTTATCAAGCAATACCCCGAAGTTGCGCTGCACATGCACCAAGGCACACCCATGCAGATTTCTGAAATGGCGGCCGATGGTACCGTTGATTTTGCAATAGCAACGGAAGCGATGGAGCTGTTCAGCGATTTGATTATGATGCCGTGCTATCGCTGGAATCGCAGTATTGTGGTGCCTAAGAATCACCCGCTTGCCCAAGTCTCCAATCTCACCTTGGAAGAAGTTGCCAAGTACCCGATTGTGACTTATGTGTTCGGGTTTACCGGGCGTTCCAAACTGGATGAAGCGTTTATTAATCGCGGCTTGGCGCCCAAGGTTGTCTTCACTGCAGCTGATGCGGACGTGATTAAAACCTATGTGCGTTTGGGGCTTGGTGTCGGCATTATCGCCAGCATGGCCTATAACGAAACCACGGATAGTGATTTGATTTCATTGGATGCCAGTCATTTATTCGAAGATAGCGTTACCAAAATCGGTTTCCGTCGCGGCACCTTTTTGCGTGGTTTTATGTACGATTTCATCGAAAAGTTTGCTCCACACCTCACCAAAGACATCATCAATGAAGCATTTGACCGGCATTCCCGTGCCGAGCTGGATGAGTTGTTCGAAAATATCAAAATACCGCGTCACTAGGCAGCGACCAAAAAACCGGGCTAAATGCCCGGTTTTTTTATAATTAAAATCAGATAGTTATCGTTTAATCTTAATGTCACATCTCGTCTTTTGTCGGTCACTCAAGCCCGTTCTGTGCATAACATCCCATTTATTTATTCACAAAAACTTGTACAAATAATTTGCTTTGTACAGGTTTATGAATTAAAACTTATACAAGATTAACTAATTGTATAGGTTTCCCATGAGCAAGATTCCCGTTGGTGTCAGCCAGTGCCTGTTGGGTGAACAAGTGCGATTTGACGGTGGTCACAAGCGCAGCCGCTATCTGACTGATGTACTTTCCAGCTTTATCGAGTTCCGCCCCGTGTGCCCCGAAGTTGCTATTGGCCTGGGTGTCCCGCGCAAGCCAATTCGATTGATGGTGATGGGGGAGGAGACCCGCGTTGTGGGAGTAGCAGACCCCAGTCTGGATGTAACGGATGCACTTGTGGCACAGGCAGAATTGGCAGTGCAACAAATGCCGGATATTTGCGGCTATGTATTTATGCAGAACTCACCCAGTTGCGGTGTGTTTGGCATGAAGCGCTATCGCACCAATGGTTACACCATGGATGCCAAAGGCAGAGGTGCCTATGCCAAGCGCTTTATGGAACTTATGCCTTACCTGCCAGTTGAAGAGGCAGGGCGATTAAACGATGCAGGGCTGCGCGAGAATTTCCTGACGCGGGTATTTGCATTCCATGATTTTAAAACCCACCTCGCACAAGCCCCTACAGCCAAAAAACTGATTGCGTTTTATTCGCGCTACAAATACCAGGTTATGGCTCACCACGTGCCCAGTTATTTTGAAATAGGGCGCTTTTTATCCAACCTTGCAGGGCGCGATATCGAGAGCTGTCGCGATCAGTTTTTCCAGTTATTTATGGCGGCGTTGTCGCACCATGCAACCCGGAAGGGCAACACCAATGCCATGATGCATTTACGTGGCTATCTCAAAGACATTCTCAGCACTCAGGATAAGCAAGAGCTGTCGCAGCTTATCGATTCCTACAAAGCGGGCATGGTGCCTCTGGTGGTGCCTTTAACGCTGTTAAAACATCATCTCCTTAAACTGGATAACCCTTATCTAAAAGCACAAACCTTCTGGTCACCACATCCGGAACAGTTGGGTTTGCGTAATTACATTGTTGAGAATGTTTAACGATGAATGACCTTGAAGTCTTGGTAGGCGACGACGAAAACCCGAACGACGAATTGGTACCTATTCGCGAAATTTCCCGTGTGACTGGCGTGAACACAGTGACCTTGCGCGCGTGGGAGCGGCGTTATGGTTTGTTGATTCCACAGCGCACCAGTAAGGGCCATAGATTGTATAGCCGTGCAGACATTGATCGCGTGAAAGAAATTCAATTATGGCTGGGGCGCGGCTTGGCTATTAGCAAAGTAAAAGCATTACTTGCCAGCCAAACACTGGAATCCCTTGAGCAGGTGGTTGATTCCAATTGGGTGCAACTGGCGCAGCAGGTTCACAGTGCAATCAATAGTTTTCAGCGCAAATTATTGGAGCGATTGATGGCTGATACGCTCGCACTCTATCCGGCAGACATGGTGGCTGATTATTTATTTTTGCCCTTGCTGGCGGATTTACAAGGCAACGAACCTGGCATGGCAGCGCGGCGTGCATTTTTTTCGCAGCTGACATTGGAGATGCTATTGGAGTCACAGGGCAGGCAGCGGCAGTCAGCCACGGGGCACGGGTTTTGTTGCTGTCTGCAACAGAACAAGAGCATCCATTGCTTGCCAACCTGTTTGGTTACAGTTTGCTAATCAATCAGCATCCTGTTGAATATTTGGGGTATTTGAACCCGCGTGAAGCATTGCTGGCTTGTCAGGCGCTTGATGCAAAAATAGTCGTGATTATCGGCTACAGCAGCATGAATGCCGCAGACTTACAACTACACTTAACCCACTGGCAGGAAAAATCTGCTGTGCCAGTTGTACTCCTGGGCGAAGTTGCTGCGGCTTATCCTGTGCTCGATGTGGCGCCACAACAAAAGGTAGCCCTGTGCAGTAACCAGCAACAGGCGGTGACTTACATTAATCAATTTCTGAATGGATGATTCGTCGTTATGGCGTCAACAGTTCCACAAAAAGTGCGCACCCTGTATCTGCGCTTCGATAAAAAAATACTTAACACTATACCCGAGATTTACAGTGAGGATATTCAATTCCGCGATCCCTTGCATGCTGTCAATGGGCTCCAGAATCTCACCGACTATTTCAATGGCATGATGGAAGATTTGCTCGAATGTCGTTTTGAATTTCACCACTCGCTGGAATCCATGGAGCGAGGTGAAGCGATTTTATTTTGGACCATGCATTATCGGCACAAAAAAATTGCTGGGGGAAAACAATTGGAACTCAGTGGCAACAGTCATTTATTGTTTAACGACAAAGTTTATTATCACCGCGATTATTTTGATGCAGGCGCCATGCTGTACGAGCATTTGCCTTTGCTAGGTGCTGCCATTCGCTACGTGAAAAAGCGCATAGGTGCCAAATGACAGCACTTGTCTGGTTACGGCATGACTTGCGTTTGCGCGACAATCCCGCGCTATTCAAAGCGGCTGCGCTGGAGGAGGGTGTTGTTGCTGTCTATGTGCATTGCGATGCGTACGTGCGCCTGCATGATCAATCCGCAGCACAGCGCGATTTTATTCGCCGCCACTTGCATATTTTGCGCACAGATCTGGCAGAACTGAATATCCCATTATTGGTGAGTCGGTTGGAAAAACCGGCGCAAATTGCGCCTGAAATCTTGCACCTTGCGCAGAGCTTGAATGCCGGGCACTGTTTTTTCAATGCAGAATATCCAGTGAATGAATTAAATCGTGATATGGCGGTAAATCAGTTACTGCGCGAGCAAGGTATTGCGGTAAAGCGTTGTCATGACCGCTGCATAGTGCCACCGGGAATGGTGCGCAATGGTCAGGGCGAGCCTTACAAAGTCTTTACGGCGTTTAAAAAGAAATGGCTGCACACGGTTATGCCCTTATCGTTAACGCCTTTGGACTTGCCTTTATGCCAAGCAGCTGATCCGGCGGTTAATGGTTGTACCCCTGAGGCGATTGATCAGTTATTTTCTGCCCATGAATTGCGTGACTTGTCCGTCCTCTGGCCTGCCGGTGAGCAGGAAGCCTATGCTCGGTTAGACGAATTTATTGCCCATAGCCTTACAGGGTATCTCGATCAACGCGATTATCCTGCTATCGAAGGCACATCCACATTGTCGCCTTATTTTGCGGTGGGCTCGCTGTCGCCGCGACAAGCCTTATCTGCAGTATTGGCCTACACCTACGGTGACTGGAGTGGCAATGCCGGTGCCGCTTGTTGGATTAGCGAATTAATCTGGCGCGAGTTTTATCAGCATGTGGTGGTGGATTATCCGCAAGTCTGTAAACGCAAAGCCATGCAAGCTCACACCGAGGCATTTCCCTGGCAAAAAGATACTGGCTTATTTGATGCCTGGTGCAAGGGCATGACAGGCATTCCCATTGTAGATGCCGCTATGCGTCAGTTGAATACAACAGGTTGGATGCACAATCGCCTGCGCATGATTGTTGCTATGTTTCTCACTAAAAATTGTCAAATCGATTGGCGCTGGGGCGAACAGTATTTTATGTCGCAGCTGATTGATGGTGACTTTGCTGCTAACAATGGCGGTTGGCAATGGAGCGCTTCTACCGGTACCGATGCTGCACCTTACTTTCGTATTTTTAATCCCTGTAGCCAATCAGAGCGCTTTGATCCAACGGGTGAATTTATTCGTAAGTGGGTACCAGAAATAGCGCATTTATCAACAAAAGACATTCACAGTCCGCCACTGCAAAGTGGTTATCCACGGCCAATTGTGGATTTGTCAGAAAGTCGTAAAGCGACTATCGCGCTGTTCAAAAATTTGCAGCCCTACACCACAACCTAGAGCCATGTTATGACCGCTATTGCTGATCAACGTACCATTTTGGTGACTGGCGCATCCAGCGGAATCGGGCGCGATTTGGCGCGTTATTATTTAGCTCAGGGCGATAAGGTTTTGGTATTGGCGCGTTCGGCTGACAGCTTGGCTGAACTGGGGACAGTGTATCCGGGAAATTGCATTGCTGTGCCTGTTGATTTGTCAAATGACGCGGATTGCTTGCGCGCTGCGAGCATTATTGCGCAGCACACAGATCATTTGGATATCGCTATTTTAAATGCAGGCACCTGCGAGTACGTGGATGTTGATCGGTTTTCCATGGAACCTTTTGATAAGGTGATGGCGATTAACTGGCGTGGCACCTTGAACAGTGTGCAGTTTTGCCTGCCCTTGCTGCGCAAACGCAAAGGGACACAGCTAGTTGGTGTATCCAGTATGGCTAGTATTTTGCCCATGCCGCGCTCACAAGCTTATGGGGCATCCAAAGCGGCACTGGAGTATGTGTTTAATTCGTTGCGGGTTGATTTGGTGAACGACGGGATTGATATTTCTATTGTGCGCCCTGGGTTTGTCAAAACCCCCTTAACGGCGCGCAACGATTTCCCCATGCCATTTGCGATTGATAGTGAAACAGCGGTTAAAAAAATAGTGCAGGGTATTGCTGCGCGTAAATGGATTATCGCATTTCCCTGGCAACTGGTTTGGTTGATGAATACAGTTGCTTGTCTGCCATTAAAATGGCAGACAGTACTTTTGCAAAAACTATCACGCAATTCATCTCCTTAACTGATGGCAGTCAGAATGAGCCTGAATTCATAACACTTAACAACAGAGTAGATCGATGTCATCAGTGGTAAGGAAAAAAATTGCAGTAATCGGCAGTGGTATTAGTGGACTGCTTAGCGCGTATTTATTGGCGCGTCGACATGACGTGAGTGTTTATGAGGCCGCGAGTGTAATAGGTGGGCATACTGCCACTAAAACAGTCACTGTGGCGGGTGAAGACTTTGCTGTGGACACCGGTTTTATTGTATTCAATAACCGCACTTACCCCAATTTTATTAAATTGCTTGAGCAGTTGAATGTGCCGTATCAGCCAACCGATATGGGCTTCAGTGTGTGCTGTCGCGCTACTCAATTTGAGTACAGTGGCACATCAATCAATGGTGTCTTTGCCCAGCGTAAAAATATTTTCAGCATTGCACATTGGCGCATGTTGAATGAGATTGTTCGTTTTAACAAAGCCTGCACCCAACTTTATCAGGCGGATACTATTCCCGCAGGCGTAACTCTAGGTGACTATTTGCAGGCACAGGGTTACAGCGAGCGCTTTCGTCGTTTTTACATACTGCCCATGGTATCGGCTATTTGGTCTTCCGGTCTGGAAACCGCAGCGGCAATGCCATTGGTATTTTTTGTTCGCTTCTTTCATAACCACGGTCTACTCACCATTACCCAACAGCCCCAGTGGTACACCATCAAAGGTGGCTCGCATCAATACCTGGCGCCGTTGACCCAGAGCTACAGCGATAAGATTTATACCGACTGCGCAATCAGTGCGGTACGGCGAACTGACGAGGGTGTTGTGCTCACCAGTGCCAGATTTGGCGACCAGTTATTTGATGAGGTTATTTTTGCTTGCCATAGCGATCAGGCGCTTAAATTATTGGCAGACCCAAGCGCTGCCGAGTACGACATACTCTCGGCTATTCCCTATAAGGAGAACGATGTTGTCCTGCACAGCGATACGCGATTCTTGCCAGCATCAACGCGCGCTTGGGCCAGTTGGAATTATTTGCTGTTGGATCACACAGAGGATTCAACCGCACTGACATACAACATGAACATCTTGCAGCGGTTAAAAGCTCCTGTGACATTTTGCGTATCTGTGAATGCCGGGGAGGGAATTGACGCGCAAAAAATATATGGCCGTTATCGCTACAGTCATCCCATGTTTACTCTTGAGTCCATCGCCGCCCAAGCGCGTTGGTCGGAAATCAGTGGTGTTAATCGAACACATTTTTGCGGTGCTTATTGGCGCAATGGTTTCCACGAAGACGGTGTGGTTTCCGCGATACGTGTAGCGCAATCACTCGGGGAAATCTGGTGATGAGTGCCCATCATCCCGGCGGGTGTCGCGGCTATGCATAGCGCTATTTATCAAGGCAATTTACGCCACAGGCGCTTTCATCCAAAGCGCCATGAATTTACCTACAGCTCCACGTTGTTTTATATCGATTTGGATGAGTTATCGACATTATTTTCGGGTATCCGTGGTTGGTCACTTAACCGCAGGAATCTTGGAAGCTTTTGGCGTAAGGATTATTTAGGCGATCCCCAAATACCATTGAAAGATGCCGTGCGTAACAAAGTGCAGGAATTGATGGGGTACTGCCCGGCAGGACCGGTACGTATGCTGACTAACCTGCGTATTTGGGGTTTTTGTTTTAATCCGGTCACGCTCTATTATGTGTTTGAGGTGGACGCGGACTGCCCCAGCGTTATTCTTGCAGAGGTCAATAATACCCCCTGGAATGAACGCCATTGTTATTTGGTTCGTTGCGATAGCCATACCGGAAAAACAAAAACTGATTTTGAAAAACAATTTCATGTGTCGCCCTTTAATCCATTGGCGATGCGCTATCACTGGGTGAGCAGTAACCCTGGCGAACACTTATTAGTGCACATGGAAAATCACGACCTGCCAGTGGCAGCAACGGCAGATGGAGAGCAGGATGTTGTGTGTCATATGGATGCAACACTCAGCCTGAAACGTCATGATTGGTCTGCCAATCTGTTAACACGATTATTGTGGTTACAACCCTGGGCGGCGGTAAAAGTACCATTCGCTATATATTGGCAAGCCGCTCGCCTCTTTTTTAAAGGTGCTCCCGTGTATTCGCACCAGACACTAAATCCTTTGCACACTGACACCAGTGTAGAACTTAAAACGACAGGGGAAAAACCGTGAAAACGACGAGTATTGCACTGGCGCCCAAGCATCGTGTTGCTTCATTAACGCGCAACCAATCTATCGCCAAAGGGCTGCTGTTTAAACTCTTGCGCGGGCTTGAAATTGGATGCTTGCGTGTACACGAACAGGGGGAGCTGTTTGAGTTTGGTCAGTCTCACGAGTCAGGTGATTTGATTGCCGATATTTTTGTACACGATGCCAGTTTTTACTCCGACGTGATTTTTGGCGGTTCTGTTGGTGCTGGTGAAGCTTACATGAGTGGTTACTGGTCTACGCCCAATTTAACTCAAGTGATGCGCTTGTTTGTACGCAATATAAATGCGCTGGATAAACTTGACAGTAACCAGTCGGTGATTGGTCGCTGGCTGCTGAAAGCGTTTCATTGGTTTAATCGCAATACCAAAGAAGGTTCACGCAAAAATATTTCTGCCCACTACGATTTGGGAAATAATTTTTTCAAGTTATTTCTTGATGAAACCATGATGTACTCATCGGCCATATATCCAGCGCCGGAATCGAGCCTGTCTGTGGCTGCACGTCACAAACTACAGCGCGTATGTGAAAAGTTGCAACTCAATGCCCAGGATCATTTATTGGAGATCGGCACAGGCTGGGGTGGTATGGCTATTTATGCGGCGCAACATTATGGTTGCCGCGTGACCACCACGACCATCTCCAAAGAGCAACGCGATTATGCGCTTGCACGAGTAGCCGAAGCAGGCCTGAGTGATAAGGTGACGGTATTGTTTGATGATTACCGTGACCTGCAGGGGCAATTTACCAAACTGGTTTCGATTGAAATGATCGAGGCGGTAGGGCACGACCACTATGATCAATATTTCTCAACTTGCTCACGTTTGTTGGCGCCGGATGGATTGATGCTGATACAGGCAATCACCATTCAGGATCAGCGCTATGTCCAGGCACAGAAGTCTGTGGATTTTATCCAGCGGTATATTTTTCCCGGCGGTTCGCTGCCCTCTATTGCCGTTATCAGTGATTTTATAAAACGTAACACCGATATGAATATTCTTCATCTGGAAGATATAGGTGAGCACTACGCGCAAACCTTAAAACACTGGCGCGATGCGTTTATGGATAAATTGGATGCTGTATGTGAACAGGGGTTTGATGAGCGTTTCATCCGTATGTGGGAATTTTATCTCTGCTACTGTGAAGGCGGTTTCAGGGAGCGCAGCATTGGCACTGCGCAAATAGTCTTCGCCAAGCCATCCTATCGCCCCAATTTTTTTAACTGATGACGCGCGCATTGGCGTTTACACTAACGAATGTCCTGCTGTTTCAAGTGGGCTGGTTTGTTTGCATATTGTTTGCCAGCCAATGGGCCGTGTTATACACCTTGGCGGCAGGCTGCGTGCATTTTTATTGGTCGCAAACGCGTGTTCGCGATGCAATTGCCGTTGTTCTGTGTTTGCTGATTGGTGTTGTGCACGATTCGGTTTTGATCCATGCCGGACTGATCCGGTTCGTGGAATCATCGCTCTGGCCGCCATTGTGGCTAATGTGTTTATGGCTCCTGTTAGGCATCACCCTTAATCATTCCTTGCGCTGGGTGTACGAACGCCCTTACTGGTCTGCCATGCTGGGGGCTATATCTGGCCCGTTGAGTTATTTGGCAGGTGTTAAGCTTTCTTCGGCAGAATGGTCTAGCCCCTTAACAGAGGTTATTCCTATAATAGCCTTCCTGTGGCTGCTTGTTCTGCCGTTGCATCGTTTTTTGAGTGTGAGGATAACGCCCTATGTACAAGATTAAATCCTTTAACCCCATCGATTTGGTACGCATTTCATTGCGTCCCGTACTGACACTTTTCTTATCGCTGCTTGCGGCTGTACCTGTGCTGGCGGAAAAAAATTATGTCGTAGCAGGCAGTGCTTACAACATAGTGGACAACCAATTAGCCTATCGCGAACTTTATACCGCATTGGACGAAAACAAGTCGGTTACCGTTGATTATGTATCACCGGAAGGCAATACCTTTGCAACGAAAACCCTGGTGTACCAAGGCGAGCCTTTCCAACCAGCGTTTGAGCTGGAAGATAAGCGCGATAATGAATATGTTTCAGCCCAATTCCAGGGCGCACGCCTGATTTTAAGTAATGGTAAAAATTCCAATATTAATGAAAAGGTGATTTTTGATAATGCGCGGCTGGTGGTTGATGCCGGGTTTGATGCCTATATACAACTGCATTGGGATCAACTAATGGCAGGAAAACGCCTGAAGTTTGATTTTGCCTTGCCGCTGCGCCTGACCACGATTCAATTGGAAGTGCGTAAAATTAAAGCGACGGAATCGCCTGTCAGAGACAAAGAATTTGGGTCTGACTGGGTGCATTTTCGTATCGCACCCGCCAGAGCTTTTATTTCATTTTTTTCCGATCCAATTTTTTTAGCTTACAACCCTCAGGGTAAGTACTTGATGCGCTATTACGGCCGCTCCAATTTGGATAACGATGCCGGTGAGCCCGTCGATGTCAGGATTGAGTACGAATATCTCGATTAAAATAACCGGATGCTTTGCGACTATTCAGTCTGCCAGGCATCCGGTACTTTCCCTTCCAATTGATAAGCAAAGGCGATGATGTAAGCGACGGCAATGTACAGCGCTTCCGGAATTTCATCGCCCAACTCCAAGGTGACCAATAAATCCACCAGTGCCGCGTTGTCGCACAGCGGCACGCCGTGTTCATTGGCGATCGTAATAATTTGCTCTGCTACCGCTCCGGTGCCTTTGGCGCTCACGTGTGGGGCATTTTTACCATCGTAATAAAGTGCAACAGCTTTTTGTAATTGCGCACCGGAATAGGTTTGGGTCATAGCGCGGTTCTCATAAGGGTTGATGGCTTTTTATAGTGCGCGGGTGTCAGGTTTTTACATCAACCAATGAATAATTCAGGGACATTTTAGGCGTGGGTGGTAAGCCCGGCACACATTGCATCTGTGCGATTTGAATCCCTTCTTTTTCCAATTGGGCTTTAAAGGCATCCAATCTGGCTTGCGCCTGTAGCAAAGTTTTTTCCTGTTCCGCCCAAAATTTTACACTCAACCGTTCACCCAATAGTGCCAACTGCGCATAGAGTCGCCCCAGTTCCGGCAAATCAAAACCCAGCATGACATTCCATTGCCGCACTCGCTTGGTTTCTTTTTCGTTGGACTCGTCTGCATCTTCCACCCATTTCTGTTCAAGCTGGATGCTGAGCGGGTGAATGTCATGCCCGTGGCGCACAGGAATTTCCATTTGCCAGGATTGTGTGGGCTGCGGTTGATCAGTTTGCGTCAGTTGATGGCTGAGGGTATGGATTTGTTGCAACTGAATCTTAGCTAAGCTACCGAGTGTGTATTGGTGCATCAACATGACCAGTTGGGCGCGCAGTTGTTTTTGGCTGAGTTCTGCGGGTTGTTTTTGCATCATAAATGCCAGCAGTTGGGGCAGGGCGCTGGCGAACTGTAACTTTCCCGCTTCACTGACTGGAATGAGTGCGGCTGCGGAGCTGGTAACAAGCTCTCGCTCTAATTGATACAACACACCCAGTAGCGCCCCTTTTAAATCTTGCGCGGCAAGTTTGTCCGGGGTGATACCAAGCACTTTGTTGTTTGCCGTCATATCAGGGGCTGTATTTTTTAGCCCCTGAGTCGCCAATTGCGCGGTTATGGCATTGGTGGGTGAGGCGGTGCCGCTTTTGGGCACCTGAGTGGCTGTTGGTTTATCGGCAGGGAGGGTGTTGTTTGGGGTAGTAAGGCCCATAAGCTGGGCCAATTTTTGTTCAAAGCGCTGCCCATTATTGGTCAGCGTCATCTCCAGTAATTTGGGGTTGGTTAGTTGATCACTAAGGCGAATGTGATTGGCCAGAGTCTTCAATGCTCCCTGCAATTCATTCGACAGCCATTCAGCACGGGCAGCGGGTGGCAATTGCTGGATAAATTGGGTGAGTTTTGGCAGGGTGCCCAGCATGTCTTGCCCTCGGTCTTTGACAGGCAAGAGCTGGCGCAAACTTTCGCTGATTGCTTGTTGGGCTTTGGCGACTAGCTGTTCCTGCACACTGCCTTGTTGCACATTGCGTAACAGATCCTGCAGGGATACCGACAGAGGCTTTCCCTCGTTTTGCAAGGCCGTGATCAGGCTTATCACCTTATTCAATTGCTCTTGGGTAATGGGCTCTATGATTTGTACGCGTTGGTTCGCCGTTAGCTGCAGGAGCAATGTTTGTCCAAGGGGGAGGGACTCGGTGCTGTAACTGAGAAGATTGGTTGCTACCGCCGGGGTGGCCGCTGTCTGCAGCGGATTGGAGGCAGTCAGGTTGATGAGTTTTAACGTCGGGGTCTGAATGAGCGCTTTTTGCTCCTGAAGCTGGTTTAAAACCGCTTTTACTGCAGGGGCAGAGGAGTTTTTATTGAGTTGTGTTAAGGCTGCCTCAATCGACTTTACTAGCTCGGCGCGCTCGGCAGGGCTGGCCTGGGTTACTTTTTCCACTTGGGCGATAAACTGATCACCGGTTTTCAGCCCTAGGGTTTTGGCCAAGGCACTGATTTGCTCAATCTGAATCTGTTGCTGGTTGCGCAGGGTCAAATCGGACTTGTTGGCGATAGAGTGAATGTCCATGATCGATTCCGATTGTTGATTCATCGCATCAAATGCGCAATTTGGGGTACTTTGCCGGGAGCCAGACGGCTATAATCGCGCGCAGTTTCTCATACGCAGGATGCGGATTCCGAAAAAGTGGGTTGTGTGAGTATAGCGGCTCGCCCTTTTGCTGTGTCGATTTGTGATTCGGCTCGGATTGACTCAAGCACTTATGGCTAAGGTTGATAACTAAGGTTGATTACAACGCATGACTGATTTGGTAACTCCGCTGCTTGAATTGCACAACCTCAGTTGCGAGCGCGACGAGCGTTGTTTATTTGCCGGTCTTAGCCTCAGCCTTGCCGCTGGCGATCTGGTGCAAATCGGTGGCCCCAACGGCGCCGGAAAAACCACACTACTGCGTGCACTGGCAGGCATCAGTCAGGATTACTCTGGCGAAATTCGTTACTGTGGCCAGTCACTTGCTACAGTGCGTTGGGAGTTCGCCCGCGACAGCCTCTATCTCGGTCATCTTGCCGGCATTAAAAAAGCCCTCAGCCCCCTTGAAAACCTCAGTTGGTATCTCGCCCAAACCGGCGATAGCGGCGATATCCACCAAGCCCTTAGCGCAGTAGGGCTATATGGCTACGAAGATACGCCCTGTTACCAGCTTTCGGCCGGCCAATTGCGCCGTGTCGCGCTGGCGCGTCTGTACTTGAGTCAGGCGCGCATCTGGATTCTTGACGAACCCTTCACCGCCATCGATAAACCGGGCGTTGCCCAGTTGGAAGCGCTTATCGCCAAACAGGTTGCCCAGGGTGGCTTGGTAATATTGACCTCCCATCAGGATCTGACCTTGCCGCAGCTGCGTATGGTCAACTTGCAGGATTATCAACCGGCAGGGGCCATCAATGAAACTTGCGGGGCATCAGTCAATGGCTAACCCCGCATTGCACAATGAGCGTGCAGGTTTCTCCCTGCTGGCCGGATTCATCGCCAGTTTCCGTCGGGATTTATTGGTTGCTGCGCGGCATAAATCGGAACTTGCTAATCCGCTGGTGTTTTTCCTGATCGCCATCACTCTCATTCCATTGGGCGTCAGCCCGGAAAAGGCCGTGTTGACCTTACTGGCGCCAGGCATAGTGTGGGTAATGGCTCTCCTGGCTACACTGCTGTCCCTCGATGGCTTATTTCGCAGCGACTATGACGATGGATCTCTTGAGCAAATGCTGATTAGCCCGCAATCGCTGTATTTTGCCGTGATGGCCAAGGTGCTGGTGCACTGGTTGGTATCTGGTCTGCCGGTGACTTTGCTGGCTCCCATACTGGCGTTAATGCTCAGTTTGCCCGCAGAGGGCTATTGGGCGCTCTTTGTCTCCCTGTTACTGGGTACGGCATCCATGAGTTTGATTGGCGCAGTAGGGGCAGCACTCACAGTTTCATTACGTAAAGGTGGGTTATTGTTGTCGCTAATCGTCATGCCCCTGTATATTCCTGTTCTCATTTTTGGGGCCAGTGCAGTACAAACCGCTGTGCAGGGCGGCGCTATCACTATGCAATTGGCAGTTCTTGGCGCTTTTTTAGCCTTGGCTATTGTTTTGGCGCCCATAGCGGCAATGGGTGCACTGCGCATCAGTGCTAACGGTTAAACATAATAATCAAGGTCTCACTACATATGGCATGGCAATGGTTTCATCGTTTAGGTTCTCCCCGCTGGTTTTATGAAAAAACCACTTCCTGGTTGCCATGGTTGGCCGCAATCAGCATCGCCTTGATTCTGACTGGCGCTGTATGGGGCTTGGCCTTTGCGCCCGCGGATTACAAGCAGGGTAATAGCTACCGCATTATTTACATCCACGTGCCTGCTGCCTTTTTGGCGCTGGCCGGTTATTACATCATGGCTCTCTCGGGTGCCGTGGGTCTCATCTGGAAAATGAAATTGCCCTTCATGGTGATGAAGTCAGCGGCTCCTATTGGCGCTGTGCTCACGTTTATCTCCCTGGTCACTGGGTCTATCTGGGGCAAACCTACTTGGGGAACCTGGTGGGAATGGGATGCGCGCATCACCTCCATGCTGATTTTGTTCTTTCTGTATCTGGGCATGATTGCGTTGCAGCAGGCGTTTCAGCACCGCGATACCGCAGACAAAGCCAGTGCGGTATTGGCGTTGGTCGGCATGGTGAATATCCCGATCATCTACAAGTCGGTCGATTGGTGGAATACCCTGCATCAACCCGCAACTATTAAATTCACCAGCAAATCGTCTATTGATCCATCAATGCTTTATCCCTTGTTGACTATGGTTATCGGTTTTTACTGCTTCTATGCCTTGGTGTTGCTGCTGAATACTCGCCTTGAGGTGTTGCGTCGCGAAAGTAAAACCCAGTGGGTCAACGATCTACTGAGCGATACCAAAACGGAGTCCAAATCATGAAATTCCAATTTGAGTCACTGGCAGATTTTTTGGCAATGAGTGGCCATGGTCCTTATGTGTGGGCCTCCTATGCCATCACCTTCATTGCCCTGATCTTTTTGGTAGTAAACCCAGTATTACAGCAGCGGGCATTGGTAAAACAGCAAAAAAAATTGCGCAAATTGGCGCAAGGTCCACTAGAGCCATCTTCCAACCCTTAATTCACTTTAAGGGTTGGTGATATTAGAGTCGGCTTTTAAATAGACTTTTTAAGAGTAAAACGAATTATGCATCCGCTTCGTAAGCAACGTTTGATGATTGTGATTTTTATTGTGGTGTTTTCCAGTATCGCGGTCGGCCTTATGGCCTATGCCCTGCGAGAAAATATCAATTTGTTTTATCCGCCCAGCAAAATTGCCGCCGGTGATGTTCCCCACAATACGCGGATTCGCGCTGGTGGTTGCGTCAAACCTGGCAGTGTCCAACGCGCTAGCGATTCACTGCAAATACAATTCGTGATTACCGATGGTAGCGCCGATGTAAAAGTGAATTTTAATGGCATATTGCCCGACTTGTTTGCCGAAGGCGAAGCAGCGGTGATTAATGGCATTGTCACCGAAGCTGGTGAACTGAATGCCAGTGAAGTATTGGCCAAACACGATGAAAACTACATTCCTCCTGAAGTGGCGGAAGCCATGAAAGACAAGGGCGAACACCAAGCCAGTTGCGAGGGTCTTAAATATGCCTCTTGATTTTATTCAGTTGGCCCCTGAGCTGGGGCAGTTCGCATTAATTTTGTCGCTGTGTCTTAGTACGGCATTATTTTTACTGCCATTAATTGGCGCGCATTATGGCAGCCAGTTGCTAATGCGTTCTGGCCCATCACTGGCAACAGGTTTCTTTTTCTTTGTCGCCTTTGCATTTTTTTGTTTGACCTATTCGTTTATTCACGATGATTTTTCAGTTCGCTATGTAGCCACCAACTCCAATTCACTGTTGCCGATCCAATATAAAATCAGCGCGGTTTGGGGGGGGCATGAAGGTTCATTGTTGTTATGGATTTTAATGCTGGCTGGCTGGACTTTAGCGGTTGCAATTTTTAGCCGTTCACTGCCGTTGGATATGCAGGCTCGCGTCTTGTCGGTAATGGGGTTTGTTGCTATCGGCTTCCTGTCATTTATTTTATTCACCTCTAATCCTTTTGATCGTATTTTGCCTTTGCCGCCGCAAGACGGCAGCGATCTGAATCCGCTATTGCAAGATATTGGTTTGATTATCCATCCGCCTGTTCTCTACATGGGCTATGTGGGATTCAGTGTGTGTTTTGCTTTCGCGATTGCGGCACTACTCACTGGCAGATTGGATAGTGCATGGGCTCGTTGGTCGCGCCCATGGGCCACTATGGCTTGGGGATTCCTCTCTGTGGGTATTGCATTAGGTAGTTGGTGGGCTTATTACGAATTGGGTTGGGGCGGCTGGTGGTTCTGGGATCCGGTTGAAAATGCATCCTTCCTGCCGTGGCTAATTGGTACCGCCTTGATTCACTCCTTGGCCGTCACGGAAAAACGCAGCTTGTTCAAGAGCTGGACAATTCTGCTCGCCATTTTCACTTTTTCCTTGAGTTTGTTGGGAACCTTCCTGGTGCGCTCCGGCGTACTAACTTCTGTGCATGCGTTTGCCAATGACCCTGAGCGCGGCGTCTTTATTCTCGGGTTTTTGCTGCTGGTCGTTGGTGGATCTCTCACGCTTTATGCACTGCGCGCGCCTGTCGTAAAAGGTTCAACTGGATTTGGTTTATTTGCGCGTGAAACGCTCCTGCTGGGCAATAACATTCTGCTGACCATCATTATGATTATGGTGTTGATTGGCACGCTTTACCCATTAATTGCCGATGCGTTGAATTTAGGCAAAATTTCGGTTGGCCCACCATATTTTAATCTGTTCTTTTTACCCCTGATGGGGCTGCTGTGTTTGTTGATGGCGTTTGGCCCTATGGCCAACTGGAAGCGGACATCGGGCAAACAATTCATTACGCTCTTGTGGAAGCCTTGGGTAATTAGCTTGGTTATAGGTTTGTTGTTCCCACTATTTTATCGCGACACCTATGAGCCGCTTGCTGCATTAACAGTATTTATTGCCAGCTGGGTTTTTATCGCACTGGTTGCCGATATTATTTACCGAATCCGTAACGGTTCAACGCTGTTAAACGGATTAAAGAAATTGAGCCTCAGTTACTACGCCATGGTTATTGCTCATGCCGGCATTGCGGTGACTGCAGTTGGCGTTGGCCTGACCAGTATTTACACCGAAGAGCGTGATATTCGTATGGAGGTTGGTCAACACGTTCAGGTAGTTGAATATGAGTTTGTGTTAAACAAACTGGTTAAAGTCAATGGCCCGAATTACATTGCGGATGAGGCGCAAATCTCTGTGTTTCAGGATGGTAAATTTTTGCGTGATATGAAACCGCAAAAGCGTCGTTATCTGGCAAGTGGTAGCACCATGACAGAAGTGGCGCTGGATGTTGGTTTTTTCCGCGATCTCTATGTCGCCATGGGTGAACCTTTGACCGATAACGCATGGGCTATGCGTGTACATCTCAAACCCTTTGTGCGTTGGATTTGGTTAGGCGCATTAATGATGGCCTTTGGCGCTGTGCTTGCGGTTGCAGATAAACGCTACCGCAAAGCAATAAAACAAGAAGTGCCGGTAGATATGCCCGCAGGAAAATTAGTCAATGAATAAGCAGCGTTTGTTTTTATTTGTCCCTTTATTGACCTTTATTGTGTTGGCGATTTTTTTCTGGCGTGGTTTGTCACTGGACCCTAACGCCATGCCATCGGCGCTGCTCAATAAACCTGTTCCTGCATTTGAGTTGCCGGTGTTGCCAGCACAAGAAAACCCGCCCGGATTAACAACGGCTAATCAGGAATTGTTAAAGGGTAGGGTGAGCCTGCTGAATGTTTGGGCAACCTGGTGCGTGACCTGTAGGCAAGAACATGAATTTTTGAATAGCTTAAAAGCCCAGGGCATTCCAATTTATGGTGTTAATTACAAGGATAACGATGAGGATGCACAAACCTGGTTGACTGAGCTGCATAACCCCTATGTGTTTAGTGTGATTGATAGTGATGGACGTTTGGGAATTGATTTAGGCGTATTCGGCGCACCTGAAACCTATGTCATCGATAAGGCGGGTGTGATTCGCTACAAACATATTGGTGATGTGAATGCAGTGGTGTGGGAAAAAACACTAAAACCCATCGTTGATAGCTTGCAATAAACCCATTTGGCCAAGATGGCCGACGTTTGATTTCGATCAATGGTTTTCCCTCTCATGCCGCTAGACTGAATTCATCAGATCAAACGGCGGAGGTGCATTATGTATATGGATTCAATTGTTGCTTATGGTTTGGTAATTGTCTTACTAACCTGCGTGATGATTACCTATGTTGGAATTTATGCTTATAAGCACATTAAAGAAGACTCAGCAAAAGCGGATCGTGAATTGGGCAAAAAGGCCTAATAAACGGATAGCACAATCTGTTCACCAAAAGGCCCTCTGCGGGCCTTTTGCGTTTTAGTTGTCTGGTGCGGATTGGTGGTGGTGTAGCTTTATTTCGGGCATAAAAAAAGCCCCTAATGCGGGGCTTTTTTCATTTCATATATGGCGGACCGGACGGGGCTCGAACCCGCGACCTCCGGCGTGACAGGCCGGCATTCTAACCGACTGAACTACCGGTCCGCAGCGTCACTAAGAACCACAACTACCTTATGAGTAAGAGTGGTGGGCGGTACAAGACTCGAACTTGTGACCCATGCCTTGTAAGGGCATTGCTCTACCAACTGAGCTAACCGCCCAAGATTACTCGCTTTTCAGCGATCACCTTGTTGGTGGCGCGTATTCTAATGATGTAAAAGTTTCGGTCAACCTTTTTTTTATAGATTCGCTAAAATTTTTCCAAAAAACCAAAAAATGGTTGCGAAACAAACACTTGTGATCGATTTTTACTCTTGCAGGCAAAGTTTCCCGCTCTTGCTTATGAGTTGTTATACTCGCGCAAAATTTTCAGTTAATGCTGCGGAAGCCTATTTACTATGCGCGCAACTCTAATAAAACTCTGTTCCTGCCTCGGTTTGTTGCTCATTGCTTTTTCCAGCCTTGCGGCCATCGAAGTACATGAATTTGATAACGATGTAGATCGGAAGCGTTATCAAAGCTTTGTCGAAGAGATGCGCTGTCCCAAATGCCAGAACCAAAATCTTGCTGGCACTAACTCTGCGATCGCCATGGATTTGCGCCGCGAACTGGTGTTCATGATAAAAGAGGGTAAGTCCGATAAAGAAATTGTCGACTTTATGGTCGAGCGCTATGGCGAATTCATTCTGTACCGGCCTCGACTCAATTCATCGACCCTGTTGCTATGGGGGGCGCCGGTGTTTTTGCTGATCGCCGGGATTATTTTGTTGCTGGTGATAGTGCGTAAGCGCCGCACCCTGGATCTAGCGAGTGGTGAGTCCGGTTTGTCCGCAGAGGAGCGGGCGCGTCTCACTGATTTACTCAATAACACACAAGATTCCACATCACATACTAATAAGCAGGAGAAGCAATAATGGTCGCTCTGTGGGTGGGCGCCGTTGCGCTCTGCGTTGTCGCTGCATTATTTATCTTTTGGCCGCTTTGGCGTTATGGCGCACAAAAAAACAATATTTCAGTAATCGATGTAGATGCCCGGCTTGCCGAAAATGTACGTTTATTCCATGAACACATTGCTGAGCTGGAAACGCACTTGGCTGCAGGGCGGATTGATGCGGAGCAGTTTGCCCAACTCAAGCTGGAGCAGGAGCGAGCATTGTTGGACGATGAGGCAAATATCCGCGCCGCACAACAAACTCGTCGCCTTAATGTTGGTGTGGCGACATTTGCGGTAGTTGCTGTCGTCGCTGTTTTGAGCACTTATGTTTTATACCGTGAGCTGGGCAGCAGCGCAGATGTTGAAATCCGAATCGCACAATTAGAAAAGCAGTACCTGGATAACCGGGATTATCAAATCGGGAAAGATCCTGACCCAGCGCGGACTCGCGAAATGATCAGCCTGATTGAGGAGCGGTTGGAGGATAACCCTGACCAACTTCAGTATTGGTTTCTTCTCGCACGCATGTATATGGATGTCAGCGATTTTGGCAAAGCAACAAATGCCTATCTGCAAGTATTGGAGCGCGACAAGGAGTCAGCCATGGTAATGGCTGAGGCCGCTCAAGCGATGTTCCTGCGCGACGGAAGCAAAATTAATCCAGCTGCTGCGGATTTGGTGCATAAAGCGCTAAAAGTTGAACCTGATAACACCATGGCATTGGGGTTGGCGGGGATAGAAGCTTTTGGCAAGCAGAACTACCTCGATGCAATTAAGTATTGGGGGCGTACAGTTAAACTGACAGGTGCTGATTCTCCCGGTGGTCAGGCGCTTGTAGCTGGTATAGAACGGGCGGCAGGTCTCTTTTTTGCCAATGGGGGCACGCAGGAGCAATTGGATGCTGCTCGTGACGGTCGGCACATCGCAGTCAACGTATTGCTGGCAAGTGACGTTAAAGTCGGGCCGGATCAACTGGTGTTTGTGTATGCACGGGCTTGGCAAGGCGCCAAAATGCCCCTGGCTATTGCCCGTTTTAAAGTATCTGAGCTGCCCAAGCGTGTGGTGTTAACGGAATCCATGGCGATGACAGACAGCATGACGCTCGCCACGGTGGATAAAGTTGAGTTGGTTGCGCGTGTCTCTCAAGATGGCACTGCAACCGCTAAAGCTGGGGATTGGCAGGGTAGCATTGGCCCGATTGATTCAGCGGCTGCTCCCGCCGATTTGCAAATAACAATCGGTGAGCAAGTGGCGCCCTGATGTGTATTGGCGCTGGTTGCGCCTGGATTGCCTAAAAAATGGACGGCCATTCAGGCAATCCCATTTTTGCCCTTCGAGGCGGGTGTAAAGCGATACACAAATGTGTAGAATCCCGCCCTTAGTGGTTAATTTGGCGTTTTTTGAAAATTCAATAGCCATTAAAAAGGCCAACAAAATCAAACAGCTAGGCGACCTGAATCGCCAGCGGACTATTTCTTGAGCAGGTGGATTGAAGATGGGCGCTTCAATCGCAAAAAAACCTGATGAATCATGAGTGATATGGACCTATGCGGTTAAAGTGCATCAAGCTGGCTGGCTTCAAATCGTTTGTTGATCCGACAACGGTCAACTTTCCCAGCAATCTATGCGCTGTTGTTGGGCCAAACGGCTGTGGCAAATCCAATATTATCGATGCTGTGCGTTGGGTGATGGGGGAATCCTCAGCCAAAAACCTGCGCGGCGAAAACATGACTGATGTTATTTTCAACGGTTCCAGTGGCCGCAAGCCCGTCGGTCAAGCGTCAATCGAACTGGTGTTCGACAACTCCGATGCAACACTTACCGGCGAATATGCGGGTTACAGTGAAATCAGTATCAAGCGTAAGGTCTCCCGCGATGGCGATAACAGCTACTACCTGAATGGCACCAAATGTCGTCGTCGTGATATCACCGATATTTTCCTCGGCACCGGCTTAGGGCCACGGAGTTACGCGATTATTGAACAGGGCATGATTTCGAAATTGATCGAAGCCAAGCCAGAGGAATTGCGTGTATACATTGAAGAAGCGGCTGGTATTTCCAAATACAAAGAGCGCCGTCGCGATACCGAAAGCCGTATGCGTCGCACCCAGGAAAACCTTGAGCGTTTGACGGATATCCGCGATGAATTGGAGCGTCAATTATCACGCCTGCAACGGCAGGCTCAGGCGGCGGAAAAATACGCAGAATACAAAAAAGAAGAGCGTCTGTTAAAAGCGCAATTGCAAGCCCTCAAATATCAACAGCTCGATCAGCAAGCTAAAGCCAAACAACTGGCTATTCGCGATCTGGAATTGCGCATGGAATCTTTCGTGACTGATCAAGTCAATAAAGATACCCAAATCGAAAAATATCGCAGTCAATATACTGAATTGGGCGATAAATTTAATGAAGTGCAAGGGCGTTATTACGCCATAGGTGCCGAAATTGCGCGCCTTGAACAAAGTATCCAGCATGCCAATGAGCGCGCGCGCCAGTTACAGACCGACCTTGACCAAACCAGTCGCGACAGCAAAGAAGCCGAGGAAAATCTCGCACTCGATACGCAGAAAGTAGAAGCGTGGGAAGAAGAGTTGTTGACGCTGGAGCCTGAGCTGGAGTTGGTCAAAGCAGCCGAAGAAACATCCAACGAATCATTAATTGATGCTGAAGAGGCAATGCAGCGTTGGCAAAATGACTGGGACAGTTTTAACCAGCGCGCCGCTGAGCCACGTCAGCGTGCAGAAGTACAGCAATCGCGTATTCAACATTTGGAGCAGGTGCAACAGCGTTTGTTGCAACGTATTGAAAAGCTGCGTGAAGAAAAAGCAAACCTGCAAGATAGTTCCGATGACGAATCGATTAATGAATTGACGGAACAGCTCGCGGAATTGGATTTAGTTGCCGATGACAAACGTACGCGCCTTGATGAATTTGTAGAAAAGCTGGATACCACGCGCAACGACAACAATCGTATCGTCAACGAGCTTGATCAGGTACGCAGTAAATTGCAGACCATGCGCGGCCGTCATGCATCACTGGAAGCTCTGCAGCAAGCGGCGCTCGGCGAAAAGAATAAAGCAGTCACTGAATGGCTGGTGCAGCATCAACTGTCTGGCAAAACCCGACTCGCTGAATCAATTGTTGTTGCCGATGGCTGGGATAAGGCATTGGAAACAGTGCTAGGCAATGCATTGCAAGCTGTGTGTGTTGATCAGGTGGATGCGGTAGCGGGGTTGCTGGAAAACCTTACTCAAGGTGAGTTGGTGTTATTTGATACCAATGCAAGCTCTGCTTCTACTGCTGCAGCAAAAGCGACGTTGTTGAGCACCAAAGTCACTGCCCCTTGGGATGCACAAGGGCTGCTTGCTGGTATTTATATAGCTGAGGATTTAACAGTGGCGCTTGCTTTGCGTAAGCAACTTGCTGCCAGTGAATCCGTCATTACTCGCGATGGCATTTGGTTAAGTGCGCATTGGGTTCGTGTCACACGTGATACAGATGCAAGTTCAGGCGTGATTGCTCGCCGCCAGGAATTGGAAGAATTGTCGGCAGCGATTGCCACTGCTGAGGAACAGGTTGAACTATTAAGTCTGCAACTGGAAGAAGGGCGCGATGCAATCAAGCGCCTTGAACAGGATCGCGAGACCTTGCGACGTGAAGTGGATGAACAAAACCGTAAGCATGGTGAATTGCGTTCACAATTAAGTGCAAAACAAGTGCGCATCGAACAGATGAATATGCGTCGCGAGCGTGCTGAAAATGAAATTCGCGAAGCACGCGAGCAAATGGAGCAAGAAGCTGAGCATTTGTCAGAAGCGCGGATGATTCTTGGCGAAGCCATTGAAATGATGGAACAGGATACTGACCTGCGCGAATCTTTGCTGCAGCAGCGTGATGATATTCGCTCCGGTTTGGATATTGCACGTCAGCGCGCACGTCACGACAAAGATAAAGCCCATGAGCTTGCCATGCGTTACCAATCGGTGAAAACCCAATTGGATTCCATTCGTTTGGGGATTGGGCGCTTGCGTGAGCAGGTTGCTCGTTTGCAAGAGCGGCGTGAACAATTAATTGCCAGCATTGCAGATAATCGCGACCCGGTGGAAGAGTACAAGCTGGAGCTTGAAGCCTCCTTGTCCAAACGTCTCTCCGTAGAGGCTTCCTTAACGGAGGCGCGCCGCGCGCTGGAAACAGTTGAGCATGAGCTGCGTAATTCCGAGCAGGCGCGTAACCGCGCTGAGCAAGAGGTACAAGCAGTGCGTGCTCACTTGGAGCAAGAGCGTTTGGCTGCGCAAATGTTTGAAGTACAGCGTGCTGGCATTGTCGAGCAGCTTGAAGAAGAGGAATTAAATCTGGAAATCATTCTGGCCGAAATGCCAGAGGGAACAGAAGTAAAACCCTTAGAGGAAGAATTGGAATCCATTGCTGGCCGTATCAGTCGTTTGGGCCCCATCAACCTTGCTGCGATTGATGAATATAAAACAGAGTCCGAGCGTAAAAATTACCTTGATGCGCAAAATGCAGACTTAATGGAAGCGCTTGATACACTTGAAAATGCGATTAAGCGCATTGATCGCGAAACCCGCACACGCTTTAAAGAAACTTTCGATCAGGTTAACAAAAGTCTGCAGGAGCTGTTCCCGAAAGTATTTGGCGGCGGACATGCTTATCTTGAGTTGACGGGGGATGAGCTTCTGGATACGGGCATTACTATCATGGCTCGCCCACCGGGCAAGCGTAATAGCACTATCCACCTCTTGTCAGGTGGTGAAAAAGCGCTTACCGCGATTGCTTTGGTTTTTTCGATTTTCCGTCTAAATCCCGCACCTTTCTGTATGCTGGATGAAGTAGATGCCCCACTGGATGACGCTAACGTTGGTCGCTATGCACGTATGGTTGAAGAGATGTCAGCTCAGGTGCAATTTATTTACATCACACACAATAAGAATGCGATGGAAATGGCACACCAATTGTTAGGCGTTACCATGCATGAGCCAGGTGTTTCACGTCTGGTGACAGTAGATGTTGACGAAGCTGCAGAACTCGCTGCAGTTTAATACTAAACACATATTGCGGATAACCTTATGAAAGATTGGGTCATCATTATTGGTACGTTGCTGATTCTGCTGGTTCTTGCGGATGGAATCAGACGCAAGCGCAATGAGCGTATGGGAAAAATTAAAGTCTCGCGCACACTAAAAAAGAGTTTGAAACAACAGCCTGAAGATGAGGAAGATCACTTTGCTGAAGTCCCCAGTTACACCAGTGAACTGCCTAATGGTGGTGCACGTGTAGTGGGCAAGCGTGACCCTCAAGCACCGATTCCAAGCATAGAGAAAAAGGCTCACGCAAAATCCTACACGGAAAAGCAACTTCGCAATGCGCTTACTGAAGCCCCTGTTACACGTGCGCAACGTGAGCCGCAACAAACCAGTCTTAATCTTGGGCAGGCTGTGCCAATACTGATGGAGTCGGTGGAAGATAAAAATCGTTCACTGCCGCTGGATGAGCGCATTGAGCCCCGCTTTTCGGCGATTGCCGATGAGCAGGATAGTCATCACGATGTTGATGACGATCAGGATGAGTACGAAGGTGAAGATTACGAAACCGATGATCACCCCTACACGCGCGAATTGGATGATGAGCGCGACGAGGATGAGTTTGATCAAGAGAGTGATTACGAAGACGAATATGAAGATGATGAGCTTCCGTTAGATGATCATGAGCAAGATGAGAGTGATTACGACGATGAAGACTACGAAGAAGAGGATGACTATGACGATAATCCGCAATCCGCCGGGCATAGCAAAAATGAATTAGCGCAGCAGCCGGCACCAGAGCCGGAAGAGGTGTTGATTATTAATGTGATGGCGCACAAAGGGGAAATGTTCAAAGGTTCTGACCTGCTGGATATTATTCTGAAGTGCGGTATGCGTTATGGCAGTATGGATATTTTCCATCGTTACAGCGATGCAAAAGGCGAGGGTGCCTTGCTGTTTAGCATGGCAAATATGGTGAAGCCTGGCACCTTTGATCTTGATGCAATGGACGAATTTGAAACGCCAGGTGTCAGTTTGTTTATGACCTTGCCAATTAATGCTGACTCAATGCAATCATTTGATTTGATGGCCGATACTGCGCGCGCTATTGCAGAAACGTTGAATGGCGAATTGAAAGACGAACAGCGCAGTGTGATGACCCGTCAAACACTGGAGCATTGCCGTCAACGCATTCGCGACTTTGAACGAACCCGTTTGTTCCGCCGTCCACCACGTCACTAGTTTCCCTTTTTAAAGTGCAGGGATGCACTCGCTCTCACAAGGCATGAATCGCAGCGTGTTGTAAACCGCAGGATTCGAATATTCAGGTACATTCATTCATGTCTACCCTTTCTCTTTTTGATGATTTTCCGCCAGATATCGAACAGCTGCGTCAGGAAATTAATTATCACAGCTACCGTTATTACGCATTGGATGATCCGCAAATAACAGATGCGGATTATGATCGATTAATGCAGCGTCTGCGCGAACTCGAAGCGCAATATCCAGCATCAATTACGCCTGAGTCACCCACTCAACGTGTGGGTGCTGCACCACTTTCCGCTTTCCAGACGGTTGTGCATGAAATGCCCATGCTGTCACTGGATAATGCGTTTAGTGATGAGGACTTGCTGGCTTTTAACCAGCGCGTGCAAGATCGCTTGAAAAGCGCAGACGATATTGAGTATGCCTGCGAAGTAAAACTGGATGGGATCGCTGTTAGTTTGCTGTATCAAAACGGTTTGTTGGTGCGTGGCGCAACCCGTGGCGATGGTACTAACGGGGAAGATATCACGCAAAACGTACGCACGATTAAATCGATTCCACTGCGTTTGCATGGTGAGGGCTTTCCATCTGTTCTGGAAGTGCGCGGCGAAATATACATGCCCAAAGCAGGTTTTAATGCGCTTAACGAAAATGCCCGCATTGCCGGCGAGAAATTATTTGTAAACCCCCGTAATGCAGCGGCGGGTTCTTTGCGCCAATTGGATCCACGTATTACTGCCAATCGTCCACTGGAGATGTGTGCCTACAGTGTAGGTTGGGTAGATGGTGGTGAATTACCTTCTACGCACAGTAATGTGCTTGCTGCATTGAAATCCTGGGGCTTTTTAACGAATCGCGAAACACAAGTCGCTAAAAATATTCATGAGGCAATAGCATTTTATCGCCGTATCGGTGAAAAGCGCGATGCACTGGCCTACGATATTGACGGCATAGTCTTCAAGGTGAACTCGCGTAAATTGCAGGATTCATTGGGATTCATTTCACGCGCACCCCGCTGGGCTATCGCGTATAAATTTCCTGCACAGGAAGAGTCTACGCTGTTACTGGATGTTGAGTTTCAAGTAGGCCGCACTGGGGCGGTTACGCCAGTGGCTCGCTTGCAGCCGGTGTTTGTAGGTGGCGTAACTGTGTCCAATGCAACGCTGCATAATCGCGATGAAATAAATCGCTTGGGAATAAAAGTTGGTGACACGGTTATTATTCGTCGCGCCGGTGATGTTATTCCACAGATTGTGCAAGTTGTTGAATCAAAACGAACCGCGGATGCTCGCGATATTGTGTTTCCGGATTCCTGTCCTGTTTGTGGTTCGCCGGTAGAAACTGTTGCTGATGAAGCTGTTGCGCGTTGTTCTGGTGGTTTGGTTTGTGCGGCGCAACGTAAAGAAGCCATTAAACATTATGCATCACGCAAAGCCATGAACATAGAAGGCTTGGGTGATAAGTTGGTAGAGCAGCTCGTTGATTCTGGTCGGGTTAATACGCTTGCCGATATTTATTCCCTCACGCGGGAACAATTGTCTGCGATGGAGCGCATGGGCGAAAAGTCAGCTGACAATATTATTAACGCGCTGGAGATATCCAAAAAAACCACGCTGGCAAAATTTATTTATGCCTTGGGTATCCGCGAAGTGGGTGAGGCAACGGCTCGTAACTTTGCCAACTATTTTGGAAGCTTTGAGGCGCTGGCAGCGGCTGATCAGGAAACCTTGCAAAAAGTACCCGACGTCGGCCCGGTTGTTGCGCATTTTGTGGCTGAGTTTTTTGCACAGGAATCCAATATCGCCGCCGTATCGGCGCTGCGTAATCATGGTGTCCATTGGGATAACATTGAGGTTGTGAGCCCCGAAGAGTTGCCTCTGGCTGGCTTGACCTATGTGTTAACCGGCACCCTGGAGGCGCTTTCGCGTGATGATGCAAAAGCACATCTGTTGGCTCTGGGAGCTAAAGTGGCGGGCAGTGTATCTGCTAAAACCGATTATGTTGTTGCCGGTCCTGGCGCTGGTTCAAAACTCGCCAAAGCAGAAGAGCTTGGCCTTAAGGTGATGGATGAGGCCGGCTTGCTTGCACTGCTTCAACAGCATGGCAGGAGTGTGTAGTCATGTCGGTTAAGTTTGCGCTAATAGGTGTGTTCAAATTGCTGTGCTTGGGTTCACTGCTTACTTTAGTGGGTTGCTCCAGTTTACCACCGAGCAAACCACAGGATCTGTGTGCAATTTTTGATGAAAAACCTTCCTGGTATAAAGCATCTAAAAAAGCAGAAAAACGATGGGGCTCCTCAGTGCCAACGATGATGTCCATTATGTATCAGGAGTCGCAGTTCAAGCACAATGCTCGCCCGGCGCGCACCAAAATTTTGTGGGTAATACCGGGGCCGCGTCCCAGTGATGCCTACGGATATCCGCAAGCCAAAAATGCCACTTGGAATGAATACCAAAAAAACAGCGGGAATGGTTGGTCGCGACGCGACAATTTTGGCGATGCGATTGATTTTATAGGTTGGTATAACAAACAAAGCCAGATTCGCAGCCGAATTAATCCGGGCGATAGCTACAATTTGTATCTCGCCTATCATGAAGGGCATGGTGGTTTTAATCGCGGTACTTATCAAAGAAAGAACTGGCTGACCAATACTGCTCGCAAAGTGGAGTCCCGTGCACAGCAATATGACTACCAACTGCGCGCCTGTGAAGACCGTTTTAAAGGCAGTTGGTGGTGGCCGTTTTAGCTAAAAGTTGTCAGTTGTCGTTACTCATGTCGGAGTGATTATGGATCAAGAATCAATTGTTTACGGTTGTATTAAGGATATATCGCCGTCAGCGCTGGAGTCTGAACGTATCCGCGTTAATCGCGAGGCGATGTTGTCCTTACCGCATGCAGATGAATGGCCCTTTTTAAGCCAGGAAATGTTTTCAATTCCAGGCGTGAGTGCGCCATTTTTTAATTATCAAACCGAAGTTATGCACTTCGGGGCATCTTATAAAGCGGTGGAGTATGAGTGGGATCAATGGATTGCCCAATTTGAATCGCTGTTAAGTAAAATGTATTGGGTATCTGCCACTGTGCATTTGGAAACGGAATTGTCTGGCACCCATACGTTTACCTGGGAAGCGAATGGCAGTTTCCATAAACCTGGTTCCGGCAATATGCGGGTGCGCTGTGAATGGAGTCACGAGGGCTCCTTGGGCATCTAATTAATTACTGAGTGTATCTATGCAAATTCCATTATCCAAACCTGATTTCCGGTTTCGCCGTTTGCGCAGAACCACAGCTCTGCGTGAATTGGTTCGCGAGACACACTTGCACATGAGCGACTTCATCCTGCCTATTTTTATAGAAGAGGACATTAGCGCACCTGTTGCCATAAAATCCATGCCCGGTGTATTTCGTTACCCTGAATCACAACTGGCAGAATTGGTAAGTCGCGCCTGGAGCAAAGGCGTGCGCGCTATTATTTTGTTTGGCGTGTCTACCCATAAAGATCATGAAGGGGCTGATACCTGGTGTGAGCATGGTTTATTGGCGCGAATGATTCGTATAGCCAAAACGGCGCAACCGGACATGTTGGTGATTAGCGACAATTGTTTCTGTGAATACACAGATCACGGCCATTGTGGTGTTGTGGCTAATGATGATGTGGACAACGATAAAACCCTCGCTAATTTGCAAAAGCAAGTTGTTCTGGCTGCGCAAGCAGGTGTGGATATGATTGCACCTTCAGGCATGATGGATGGCGCGATCAGTGCGATTCGCCAAGCGTTGGATAGTGCAGGTTTTACCCATATTCCTATCATGTCCTACTCCACTAAATTCGCTTCTGCCTTTTATGGCCCATTCAGGGATGCCGTTGATAGCAGTTTTAAAGGGACACGCAATACTTATCAAATGGACCCGGCTAATTCCCGCGAAGCGCTTGCCGAATCCATGCAGGATGAAATGGAAGGCGCCGATATTCTTATGGTAAAACCGGGCATTGCCTATTTGGATATTCTGGCCAGTATTCGTGCCAATTCCAGTCGTCCGCTCGCGGTTTATCATGTCAGCGGTGAATACGCCATGATTAAAGCTGGAGCAGCGGTGGGTGTAATCGATGAAAAATCTATTGTTCTTGAAACCATGACAGCATTTAAACGCGCAGGGGCTGATTTAATTATCACCTACTATGCAGAAAAAATGGCTGAATGGCTTTAAGGGTTTGCGTTGAGGTTTATGTAACATGATGTCATTTTTTCGCGAGCAAAAATTACTTGTTGTTTTATTACTTATCAGTTTGCTCGTGTTGGGAGCGGGGGTATTTATGATTCAAATCACCGAAGAGCAAGCACAGCAACACACGGAACAACAGGCCGTACAACAACTGGATGAGCAGGAAAAAGCCATCGCGGCTATGAATTTAATGGCAGATATCGCCGAGAAAGAGCTAAAAGCACAACAGCAGCAACCCCAGTCTGTTGTGCAGGGCGTTAGTGATATTAAACCGCAAGAATCGATTGATCGCGTTGCCGCGCTGAATGGTCGTGTACCCGATGTGGGCTCTGACGACTGGTGTGAAGTGATGATGGTAAAAGACGCCAAAGACTGGACTGTGGATGAGCAATCGCTTTTTGCTAAACATTGTCTGTAATTGATTTGTTCCCACCCTGTGAACCCTCCTGATGTTTTTTAGCGATTCCCGCCAACATTTTTTTAACCCGCTGACAGGAAAATATCGGGCTCTCGTTGCAGAGTGCCTGCGTCTGTTGTATCAGCGGTTATACACTGACCTACGTGATTATGGTCATGCGATCAATCGCGAGCAGTTGGTCGATATCTTCAAAGAAGCCATTGCCCGCGCGCCTATTCTTGATGCGGATGCAGATGCCGATATTAATGACGGTGAAGATGCTACCGAAGGGCGATTCAAGACCCAGCGCGATCTTGCCAGTTTTATTATTAACCGACTAATTGAGCATGGCTGGCTTGAAAAACAGGTTGACGAAACCAGTTTACAAAGCAGTTATGGTTTTAGTCGTATGGGGCGCTTGTTTACCCAACCTTTTGCCGACAATGATGCCAATCAATTTCGTACCCGCAATCGCAATACCCGTAATACGCGCAATAGTTTGCAGGCATTTTATGATCAGGGCGAGATCAATGATTTGCTGGATGCTTACGAATATTCCGAACGTATTATCAGCGACTTTACTGATGTTATTGCCGAGCTTGAAGAGCGTAAGCGTCAGTTAGTGCGAGAGGTGGAATCGCGCCAGTTAATCCAACAGGCGAGCGATGAGTTTTTTGACTTTATGGAAACGGTATTTAAACCGGATCTGGAAGTGCGCTTGTCGGCCGACAGTGTTGAAAAGTATCGCGATCAAATTTCGGACATTATCACCAAAATTCGACGCAAACGAAAATATGGCCAAGGCAACGAAGAGACTGCTGCAAAAGATTGGCGTGCAGTCATGGAAATTCGCTTGCGCAAAGCGCTGCCGCAAAAAGTAGTACCCGGCGTATCATTATTGGAAACCTTGTTGCAAACGATTGATTCCCGGTTAAAAAATGCCTGCGACATTATGTTGCCTGCCTTGCGGCGCGCGCTGAACACCTTTACTCAACGTGCCGATATTATTATTCGCCAGCTCAGTTACATTAATAGCCGCGGTCAGGATGATCTGATGGATATTTATCGCTCTTTGGGGAATTTAACCCCAGAGCAACAGGATCACTTGCTGCTGGAGCAGGGCGAGACGATTGCCAGCATACAAATGGGGTTTATTGATCCGGCGCAAATCCAATTGCGCGCTCCGCGCAATATCCAAGTCGTGCGCTCCATGTTGGATGAAGATAAGGCATTGGATGCAGACGCACAGAAGTCGTTGTTCATCCAGCAGGCACTTGATAAAGCATTTATTTTGCAGTCCAGCAGTGTGCGTGATTATGTTCACCAAGCACTATTGGAAAAGGGAGAGGTTCGTAGCAGTGCATTGCAAGCAAGTAACATGCAGGAATTGTTAAACCTTTCTCATGCCATTGAAGTCGGAGCTGCTGATAATCTGTCGTCCCGTTACCGTTTTACGGTTCAGCAAAACAGTGAATGGCTGCACCAGCAACCGCTGGTTACCGGCGATGCTTATTTTAAACAGCGTGATGAGTTTGTCATTCGCTTGACCGATGAAGGTAAGCCCAATGAGTAACCTATTAAGCTCGCTCTTGCAGGAGCAATTGGATAAACACAACATGAGTTTGGATAACTGGCGCGAGTTAGTACAGCGCTTGTTGGATTACGGTGTTTTATGCCGCGACGACAGCCAGGTTGAGGCTGAGTTATATGATCGTTTTTTGCGTATTCATGAGTTACTGAATGATTATTTGAGTTTGATGGGCATTCGTTTTCAACATGACAGCCATTTCCGGTTTGTGCGTATCCTGCCACCGGGGGCACGCTTACCGGGAATGGATGATGAAAGTGATGAGCCCTTCAATGCCAGTTTGCGCAGCCGGTTAAATCAACACGAAGTTGCCTTGGTGTTAGTGTTGCGTGCTGAATATGATAAAGCGCTGCGTGAAGGCAGTATTGATGAGCAGGGCTGCGCAACCTTGTCGCTGGAAGCGATTGCTATGGCGATGAAAAGCTTGTTGCGGCGTAGTCTTCCTGAAAATATTGGTGAACGTCGACAGGCATTTAAACGGCTGCGTCAATTGCGCTTGATTAACTTTTTTGCAGAGTCAGATATTGATTCCGGCGAAAGCTGGATAAAAATCCGCCCACTCATTATTAACCTGGTCAACAATGAATGGCTTGAGCAGATTCGCAATCACCTTGCTGAAAACCTGCTGCTGGTTGATGAAGAGACTGACGAATCCACGACTCCTGATCCGGCACGTCCCGCTGCGGTCAAACCAACTCCGCACTTCAATCGCTCGCTTTTTGCCGCGGAAGAATAACTATGTATTTAAAAAAGTTTATCTATGTCAATTGGGGAAATGTCCCCAATACTGAATTTGAATTTGGCCCTATTAATTTATTTTCCGGGGGCAATGGTTCAGGAAAAACAACAGCGGCAGATGCTATTCAAACCATCATGACTGCTGCTCACGATAATTTGTTTCATTTTAACCCCGGGCAAGATGAATCCAGTCAGCGCGGTCGCGGTGGAAAACTGGTGCGTACACTGGCGTCTTACGTGTTGGGTTGTGATGATGGTGCCTATTCCCGCCCACAGGGGTGCGATGGTTATCTGGCTGCAATATTTCACCCCACCCAAGGGGAAAACAGTGAGCCTTTCACCGCACTGATTGGCATGCGTGCCTTTCTGGAAACTGCAGGGCAGGGCGCGGGTCTGCAAAAAGTGGCGCGCTTGGATGATACCCAGTTTTATATCCTGAGCGATGTAGAACTGGGCTTGGGTGATTTATTAAAGGAAGAAAAAAACCATAAGTATGTAGTGCCGCTCGATAAGCTATATGCGGGTTTGCGCCGTAAATACGGTCAACAACAAGTAGAAAAGTACGATAAGAAAAAATCTTACCTGTGTCGCCTCTACGGCATTTTGCGTGGCAAGAAGGATGCAATTTCTGAACGTGAGGCCATGAATGCCGCGCGTGCTTTTTCGCGCTTTATGGCATACAAGCCGATCAAAGGTATCGATGAGTTTGTCGCGAACGAGATTCTGGAATATCGCGACTTGGGCGAAGCTATTCGTACTGTATCCACCATGCTCAAGCGTATCCATACCATGGAATCGGATGCGCGAACCTTGCGTCAGGGTATTGAGCGTATGGCGCAGGGACGCCAATGGTCGGATAACTTTATTGCCAATTGGCTTGAGCAACAGGTGTTGCAATATTCACTGGCCAAACGTCGCTATACCGACTCACAGAGTTTATACCTGGATGCAAAACACAAGCAGCAATTGCTGCGTGAGAGTTCAGCGGGCTACCAACAATCACTGTCTGCTTGTGAGGCCCAGCGCGATGAAATCAATCAATTAATTCTGGCGGCTACGGCGCGTCGCTTGGGCGTACCGGCGTTGCGCGATAAGGATCAATTAGAGCAGGAAAAACTGGCGCAAGAAAAATTGATTCAGGCGCAGGTACCTGAATTACGTAAACAACATCAACAGTTGCAAACCAATATCGAGGCGGCGCAACAGTTTTCTCTTGCCTTACGCCAAACGTCTATTGCGCTGGAGTTGCCAGCATTAAAGGATGCTAATTTAACAGCCCTGGTAAAAACGCTTTGCAATGATGCAGAAGCATTGGATATTCATCAATTGCTTAATCGCGATTTGATTGAGGTTAGCCCGCTGCAACCCCAGTTAGAAAAAGTCGTTGAGCTACAAAAACATCACAACGCATTTGCGGCTAGCCTGTTTGCACAGGACAGTAATGCCGGTGTGGTGCGAATCAATTTGCGCGATCAAATTGCACAGGAGCGCGATAAACGTAAAGCACAGGCTGAGCGATTACAAAAAAATACCGATGTTAAGCGCCGTGAAATTCAAACATTGGAATCGCGTCAGGTTAGTTACCCTGGGTTTGTGCGTGCAGCCTTGGAGGCAATTGCCGCACAATGCCCTAAGGCCGATGCACGTGTGTTGTGCGATTATGTAGATATTACTGACCATGAATGGCAAGCAGCGATAGAAGGTTATATTGGCGCCGCACGTTTTGGCATTATTGTTGAGCCGGAGTACGAGGCTGATGCCATTGCCATAGTGCGTAACATGGCGGGCCAAGGGAATAGGGCACGTATCATTCAAGGCGATAAGGCACGTAAGGATGCGGAAAAATCCGGCGAGTTAACCAATAACTCTATCATTCAAGTGATGAATTTTTCCCATGCCACAGCAGAAGCTTATATCAAGGCCAGCTATGGCAATGTACAGCGCGTGGAAAATGCCAAAGAGTTAAAAAACACTCGCCGCGGTATCACTAAAGATGCCATGGGCTCTGGTAATTACGCCATGTTCCGCTGCGATATGGCTGACTCGGAATTGGTATTCGGGCAAGGCGCGCGCGAAAGGGCCTTGGAGGCCAAGCGCAATGAATTTCATGCGTTGGTCAGTGAATGGCAATCAGCCTCTGCCTATGCAGAAGAAGCGCAAGAGTTATTGCTGGCACTGGATAAGCTAAAACCACTGGCCTATGCCGAAACATTACAAAGCATGTTGGCAGCACAAACTAAAATTCAGGCTGTTGAAACCAAATTACAGCAATTGGATTTGAGTGATACGACGGCGTTGGAGGCAGAGTTAAATGATTTACACCTGCGAATGCAGGAGCAAAACCAACAATACGCGCGCTTGAATAATGCACAGGTGGATTGCCGTGCAGAACTGAAACTGGCAGATAACCTTTGTCACAAGTTAGATGCAGAGCAAGATAAAACCCTGGCTATAGTCGATAGCTGCGAAAGCAATTTACAGGCGATTACTGCTTTCTGGCCAGACTTTGATGCGGATGCGCGTTTACAACTCGCCGATGAGGAAATTGCCCAGCATAGCGTGCAATATTTTGAAAGCCAGTTGACCAGCATTAATGCGGAATTAAAAACTATTTTGCATCGGTTGCAGCAAGCGGCCATGGTGCATAACCAATTCTGTGCAACCAGCGACGCAATTCTATTCGATATTGATTACAACGATGATTTGGGCAGTGCTAATTTTCGTGCAATTTGTGACATGCGCCGTCAGTTTGATGCGCTTTATAATCGCGATAAAAACCATATCCTTGCCCAGCGCCATCAGGAAATTGAGTCACTGCGGGAAAGCTTTAACAATGCGTTTGTGACTAACCTTTGCCACTCCATTTATCAGGCCATTAATGATGGCAAGAAAGTGCTTGAGGACTTAAACAAAGAGTTGGAGCATCATCGCTTTGGTGCAGATCGCGAGCGTTTCCGTTTTGATTGGGAATGGGTGCCGGAATTTAAAGAGTATTGGCAGTTTTTTAAAGCGGTGATTGATAGCCCCAGCTTGGGCGAAGGCGAAACCCTATTCAACATGAAGTTGGATGAAAAACATCAGCGTGTGCGCGAACGTTTGATGACCATGTTGTTGGACGAGGATGAGCAAAAAGCGCTGCGTGAATTAACGCGTATTGCCGATTATCGTAACTACCGTTGTTATGAAATTTATAAAGAACCGGAAGGTAAAGCGCCGATTGCCCTCAGCCAATACGGCACTGGCTCGGGCGGCCAGTTGGAGACCCCAGCCTATATTATTCGCAGCGCAGCAATCACCTCCGCGTTTCGTTTTAATGAAGGTAACAGCCACCTGCGGATGGTATTGGTGGATGAAGCCTTTTCCAAAATGGATGAGCACCGTTCGCGCGAGGTCATTAATTACCTCACCGAGAGTTTGGGGTTGCAATTAAACTTTATTATGCCCAGCAGCAAGTCGGGACCGTTTATGGATTTAATATCCAATCAGTTTGTATTCAGTAAGTGCCCAACGGCTGAACCAGTGGGGGAATTAAAAACCCGGGTAATGTTGGATCGACAAGTATGTGATCAAGAGAAAATCAAGAAATTGATGGCAAACCATCGCCGCGCTATACGACAACAAGCCGCCTTGGATTTTATGTTGGAAGTAGAGACCCCTTAAATAAAGGGTAGTGCAATATGCCGCTGTTATTCAGCGGCATTAGTTTTAACACGGGGGAAAAAGCGCGCAATTTTTTTAAAGAGTTTCTCTTGCTCTATAGGCTTAACCACATAGTCATCAACACCTTCTTCAATGGCCGAGCGTATTTGACTGGCTTCAGCCACTGCCGTTACTAACATGAAAATGGCATGTTGGTAACGCTCCGCCGCGCGCATTGCATTGTGTACATCAAGTCCTGATTTTGTGGGCATATTCCAGTCGCAAAGAATCAGGTCATAAATAGGGTTGGCATTAAACATCATGTTGATGCCTTTCATGCCATCGCTGGCGCTGTCAATTTGTACAATACCTTCGCTGCGCAAATACACATCGAGCAAATCGCAAATTAACTGGTCATCATCAACTACCAATACCCGAATATCCTCTGGCTCTAAATTCAGACGCCGGTCTATAGCCGCTTGGCGGGTAGGGGGGATGCTGGGCTGGGAGATATAGTGATTGACGGTTTCATCAGGTTGCGTTTTGTCGCTTGCAGCACGGAGCTGTGCAGTGATTTTAACCAGTGCTGATTCAATGATTTGCAGTGTGCGCTCGTTCGGTACTTTATTGGCAGCCATATCTGGCCTGCTGATATTCTTATGTAGCCAGTCTCGCCGCTGAATCAGGGTTTGCCCCATGACTTGGAGTTCCTGCTTACTGAACATAATAAATCCTGAATAATCTTTAAATGCCGATGGTGCCAATTGCGCGCTAAAGGTAAAAAACCTCTTACAATATAGCCCATACTTTTATGTTAGCCGAATCGGAATTGAGGATTTTATAGTGACTCAGCTTGATCAATTTATCACCCGTTTGAATGCTCTTGTTGACCGCGTAGAGGCCATTTTGCCAGCGCAGCGCCCTGAACCCGATTGGAGTGCCAGTGCTTTTCGTTGGCGTACCCAGGTAAGCGGCGTAGGGTATCTGCAGGCGGTCAAGCATCCGCATAAAGTTGCGCTGGATTCCCTGAAAAACATAGACCATCAAAAACAGTCCATTCTGCGTAATACCGCCCAGTTCGTGAGCGGGCGCGAGGCGAACAATGTGCTCCTGACTGGCGCGCGCGGCACAGGAAAATCCACCTTGATCAAGGCGGTGTGGAATGAGTTTGCTGCGCAGGGTTTAAAAATCATCGAAGTAGATAAAACAGACCTTTTACACCTGACCGAAATTGTTGATTTACTGGGCGAGCGTCCCGAAAAATTCATCATCTTTTGCGATGATTTATCGTTCGAAGAGGGTGAGATTAGCTATAAAGCATTGAAATCGGTGTTGGATGGATCTATTTCGGCGCCGACTGCGAATATGCTGTTCTATGCCACCAGCAACCGTCGCCACCTTATCCCGCAAAAAATGCGCGACAACCTGGATATTAGCGATGAAAACGGTGAAGTGCGCCCCAGTGATGCCATTGAGGAAAAAGTATCCCTTTCAGAGCGATTTGGTCTTTGGTTAAGTTTTTATCCTTTCAGCCAGGATGATTATCTCGCCGCCGCCCAATATTGGGTTGCGCATTTAGGTGGTAATTGGACTGAGGCAACGGAGCAGGCTGCGCTCTTGTGGCATAGAACACGCGGTGCACGCAGTGGCCGTGTGGCATGGCAGTTCGCCAAAGATTACGTGGGTCGTCAGCTATAGCCGGTGTTAAGGTGGGCGATTGGCGTAACAAATTGGTGTTTTCTGTATCTATCTTCAACCATTAAGGCCATTCATGGCCTTGCCGATCGCCGCCTTACCTATAGGAACGAATCAGGAGTTCACCGATGCATTCAGGACAAACCCCATTGCGCCTCGCGCCCTCAACTATTGATGCAGCGCCCCATGTATCAGGCTTTGTTTCCCAGCCGTTATTTTCACGGACACCCAATTTGCGTGATGTTGATGAAGCCACTATGCGGCGCTGTTTGCGCGATTATTTTGTCAGCACCTTTAATCGCTATGAATCCCTGTTTGAATGTCTTGCCAATGATCAGGCGTATTACACTAAGCCGATTACATTGCGCCATCCATTGATTTTTTATTTTGGTCATACGGCAACATTTTTTGTTAATAAATTATTATTAACTCGCATGATCAGCGAGCGCATCAACCAGCGTTTTGAATCCATGTTTGCGGTAGGCGTGGATGAAATGAGTTGGGATGATTTGAACGATGCACACTACCAATGGCCGACACCAGCGGAAGTAAAAGCCTATCGCGATCAGGTGCGCGCATTGGTATTGGATTTGATCGAAAACGCACCCTTGCAGATGCCGGTAGATTGGGGAAATCCCTGGTGGGCGATCATCATGGGGATTGAACATGAGCGTATTCACCTTGAAACCTCTTCGGTATTAATTCGCCAGCATAAATTAGAATTTGTGAAAAATTCTCCGCACTGGCAACCACTGCGTGAATCAGGTAATGCCCCGCAAAATAGTTTAGTGAAAGTCACTGCTGGCAAAGTGCGTTTGGCAAAGGATAAAACCGACGCGCATTATGGCTGGGATAACGAGTACGGCATCCACGAGGCGGATGTTAATGCATTTGAGGCGGCCAAATTTTTAGTCAGCAACCAAGAATTTTTACAATTTGTAGAGGCGGGCGGTTATTTAAATTCCCATAATTGGGAGGAAGAAGGCAAAGGCTGGCTCGCCTTCACCAAAGCGCAGCATCCAACCTTTTGGGTGAAAAAAACCAATGGCTGGTATTTGCGTTTAATGACAGAAGAAGTTCCCATGCCATGGGATTGGCCCGCAGAAGTGAATTACCACGAGGCCAAAGCTTTTTGTAATTGGAAAAAATCTGAAACAGGTATGAATGTTCGTCTCCCAACGGAAGATGAATGGTATCGCCTCTATGATGTGAGTGGGCAGCAGGTTCTTGGTGATACTTCTGCTAATGCTAATATCCACCTGGATCATTTTGCCTCCTCTTGCCCGGTCAATAAGTTTTCACAGGGTGATTTTTACGATGTGGTTGGCAATGTATGGCAGTGGACAGAAACACCTATTTATCCCTTTGAAGGATTCGAGGTTCATCCCATATACGATGACTTCACCACACCCACATTCGATGAGCGCCACAATTTGATTAAAGGTGGCTCATGGATTTCTTGCGGCAATGAAACACAGCGTTCATCGCGCTATGCGTTTCGCCGCCATTTTTTCCAACATGCGGGATTCCGCTATGTTGTCTCCGGAGATGTAAAACCCTTGCCTAGCTCTCATTACGAAACCGATAAACTCCTCTCGGAATACGCTGAATTCCATTATGGCGACGAATATTTTGGCGTAGCTAATTTTTCTAAAGCGCTTGTTGATTTGGCTGTGCAAGAATTGGGTAATAGACCAACATCAAAAGCGCTGGATTTAGGTTGCGCTTCTGGTCGCGCCACCTTTGAATTGGCGCGTCATTTTGATCATGTCACCGGCATCGATTTTTCTGCCCGTTTTATCGGGCAGGGTGTCCAGCTCGCCAATAGCGAAACATTGCGTTATACCTTGACTGATGAAGGTGAATTGGTTTCCTACAAATCCCGCTCACTCAGCGATTTGGGGTTGAGCGAATTCAAGCAAAAAGTGGAATTCTCCCAAGGCGATGCTTGTAATCTCAAGCCACAATTCACTGGCTACGATTTTATTCTCGCTGCCAACTTGATTGACCGCCTTTACAGTCCGGCGAAGTTTCTTGGCAGCATTCATGAGCGTCTTAATATTGGCGGCGTACTGATGTTGACCTCGCCTTACACTTGGCTGACTGAGCATACGCCACGGGAAGAGTGGATTGGCGGCTTCAAAAAAGACGGCGAGAGCTTTACGACGTTAGATGGCTTACAAGCACATTTAAAAGCGCACTTCCGTTTAATAAAAGGGCCGCATGAAGTACCCTTTGTGATTCGTGAGACTAAACGTAAGTTTCAGCACACGCTCTCTGAAGTGACGTTTTGGGAGCGGATTAAGTAATAATGTAATGGGATTTTTGAGCGGCGAGGTGTGGATATCACTCTTCGCCGTTTTGTTATTAATAGTCTCACTAAGGAATCCATCTTGTTTAATTTTGATCAGCCCGTAATCCGTGAAAACACCCACTCTGTAAAATTTGATGGCCGCCAACAATATTTCGGCACCACGGATGTATCCCCTTTGTGGGTAGCCGATATGGATTTTGCGGTGCCCGAGTGCGTCACCCGTGCATTGCAAGAGCGCGTTAATCACCCAGTATTTGGATACACACTTTATCCGGACAGTATTTATCAAGCAATCATCGATTGGTTTCAGCGCCGTCATGAATGGGCCATTGAGCGGGATTGGATTGTGTTTGCCCCTGGGGTTGTGCCTTCATTATTTGCAGCAGCCAAAGCCTTCGCACAAGAAGGAGAGGGCGTTATTGTGCAGTCGCCAGTTTACTTCCCATTTTTTTCGGCGGTGACCACCAATAATCGTAAGCTCATTAATAATCCGCTGCGTGCAAATAATGGTCGCTATGAAATTGACTTTGAGCATCTTGAGGTGTGCGCACAACAGGGTGCGAAGTTGTTAATGCTGTGTACGCCGCACAATCCGGTTGGGCGTGTGTGGGACGAAGCTGAATTACAACAGCTGCTGCAAATTAGTCGCCGTTACGATTTAACAATTCTCTCTGACGATATTCACTGCGATTTAATTTACTCTGGTGTTAAACACACCATGCTTGGTCGGCTTGCGCTGCCGGGCGATAAAATTATTACCACCATAGCACCCAATAAAAGTTTCAATATTCCCGGGCTGGGTTTATCGGCCTTGATTATTCCCAATGCGGCCGAGCGTAATGCAATGAAGCAACAATTTGAGTCCTTGCATCTGGGCAATTATAACCCCTTGAGTATTGCTGCATTTGAAGCGGCCTATTGCGGAGGCGATCAATGGTTGGATGCCTTGATGCGCTATTTGGAAGCTACCCGGGATTTTGCGGCTGATTTTATCGCGCGGGAAATTCCACAAATCAAATTGATAAAACCTGAAGCTACTTATCTCTTGTGGTTGGATTGTCGCGATTTGGGGATGAGCGATACGGAATTGCGTGATTTTTTTATTAAAAAATGCCAAATAGGCATGAACCCGGGAACAGTATTTGGCGAAGGTGGCAGTGGCTTTATGCGCATGAATATTGGTACACGCCGCGCCGTAATTGTCGATGCGTTACAGCGTATTAAAATAGCACTGGGTGATTAATGCTTGTGCAAATTTGGCTGCCTAGCTTTGTGGTTGAATGGGCACAAAACGACTGTATAACCCATTCGTGTCGTAGACGGCGATTTCAAATATCACATTGCCTTCCAAGTGATTAAAGTAATAGGAATTAACATAGCCGCCTTCAATAATCACTGAGGTAAAATCGGCTTCGTTCTCCGTTTTGTAACGCAGTTCGTAACCACCAATTTCTTCCACAACTAGCGTTTCTCCATTCTCCCTTGCTGATGGCACCGACCAGACCAACAGGGCTGGCCCTGCAAGGTTTACTGATGATAAAGAGGAGGATGATTGCGACGAGAGTGCAATCGAGGAGGATGAGCTGGATGAATATTGATTCGTGAGCGAACTGGAGCTGAATGAAACTGGTGAAGACGATTGTTCGGTGATTACAGAGGAAGCCACCGCACTGTTGTCCGTTTTATTACCGCCGGAGGTGCTGGGTGTTCCTCCTCCGCCACCACCACAGGCGGTAGTGAGTAAAGGTGCAACAAATGACATGACCAGGGTGGCTTTACGCAAGCGGCTTTGCCAACCCAAACTTTGCACCAGTTGTTGGCGAGAGATAAAGCCAAGTTCGATTAATATTTCCCCTATGGGTGCCGCCGTTCCAGGATAGGTTCCTTCTTTTTCCCGCAGTAATTGTCGCGCCTGTTGAATCTCAATGGCTTCACGGAGTTGTTGCCGCGTGATTACACCGCGATCCAGCAGTATCTCGCCTAAACGGGTCGGCTTATTCTGATTGAGCATATTAGCGATCCTGTTAAGTTTTAATGTTTGAAAAGCGCGAATTATTACCAGAGTTTGGACGTTAATTATCATATCGGCGCCAGTGTTCAGCTACACTTTTTTTCGTATTACGCTAAATCGTGATTAAGAATGGAGTCCTTGGGGTATTTTATGTCGATTACCAAAAAATTCATGTTTGCGTTAGTGGGAATACTGTTCGTTGGAATATTGCTCGCGGCGATCAGTATTTATATGGCTGAGCGGCGATCCATCCAACAGCAGGCGGAATTGGAAAGCCAGCGAATCAGCGATGATGCCTTGCGCTTGCTCGGCGTTATTGACTCAATCATGTCGGAACGCGTTAAAAATAGCATGTCGCTGTTGCGCGATTTAAGTCAAAGCCTCGGACCTGCCAGTCAATCTACACCAATAAGTGTCAATGCGCGCAGCGTTCCCGATTTATTGCTGGGAGAGGTGCCCATTGGTAATCAGTTTGATCTGGTAGATAAAGTCGCCGCTATTATGGGCGGAACCGCCACCATTTTTTCCCGTGACGGTAACGATTTTGTCCGCATATCTACTAATGTCATGACTCCTACCGGCAGGGCAACGGGCACCTTGCTTGCGCCACAAGGTGCGGCCATCAAACAAATCTTGCAAGGCAAACCTTTTTACGGGCTAGTCGATATTCTGGGCACTCCCTACTTGACCGGTTATGAACCCATTCGCGATAGCAGTGGTGCGGTGATTGGTATTTTATATGTCGGCTATAAGGCTGATTTGCAGGAATTGTTCAGCGCCATTGAAAAAAGTCGCTTATTAGAGCAAGGGTTTGTTGCTATTCGCGATAATCTGGGCGCAACCCGCGTGCATTCAACTCACCTTGATACTGCCGAGGTTGATCGCATTATTCGCGATAAAGATCCCGCATGGGAACTTAATACTCGTCATTTTGCAGCCTGGGATTACGACATTGTTACCGCTTATTCTCGGGACGAAGTGGCAACACGTGTTAATGCATCATCCACTTTTTTGACCATGGTGCTCGTTGTTGCCGGATTAATTATTGTTGCGATTGTTTACACCCTGATCCAATGGGTTGTGGTGAAGCCCCTGCATCAAACTATTACGCGTTTGCACGATATCGCCCGTGGCGAAGGGGATTTAACCTTGCGCTTCAACTCCGCTGCAAAAGATGAACTGGCGCAGTTGGCCAATGGCTTTGATGACCTGATGGATAAGCTGCAACACACAATTAACTCTGTTACCCAATCGACACAGCAATTATTTTCATCGGCCTCACAACTAGAAATGATCGCGACTGACTCTACGCGCTCGGTGACGGCACAGAGCCGTGATATCAACGGTATTGCCTCCGCTATTTCTGCAATGACCAGTCAATCCCGCGAAGTGGCGCAGAACGCCGATCGTGTGATGGCGGCAGCGACGCAAGCCAAGCGGGATGCGGAGCAGGGCTTTCATAATTTGCGCAATACCATTAACTCCACACAAGCACTGGCGGCTGATATAGAGCAAGCGGCTGAGGGGATTAATGCATTGGCATCGGCCAGTAATGAAATTGGCGCGGTACTGAATGTGATTCGCTCCATCGCAGAACAAACCAACCTGCTGGCCCTTAATGCGGCGATAGAAGCGGCAAGGGCAGGTGAGCAAGGGCGAGGTTTTGCCGTGGTGGCTGATGAGGTGCGCTCATTGGCCAGCCGTACCCAGGCATCGACAGAAGAAGTCGATAAAATGGTGCAGCGCTTTCAATCCAACTCCATTAAAGCCTTTGAAAAAATGCGTGCGGCTGAAAACCAGGTGCAAACCAATGTGGGAGCGGCGGCTAGCTCCGGGGAGTTTATCCAGCAGGTGTTGCTGGCTGTTTCCGAGTTGAGTCGTCTCAATAATGAGATTTCCCAGGCGGTGCACGAGCAAAGCAAGGTGGCTGAGGATATTCAGAGCAATATCAATCGCATTAGCAGCAACAGCGAGGAAAATCACCAGCGAGTGCAAAGTACGCTGCAGGCATCGGAGGTGGTGGCTGGGATTACGCGGGAAATCCAACAGCATTTGGCGAGCTATAAAACGTGAATGAGCATGCAAAATGATCATCAAAGGCCTACAATAGCCGCCTTTTTTGACTGACTGCTCCTTGAGATTCTATGACCGTAAATACCTTCGACCCTTCACAAACCACCACATTGGATACCCCGGCCAAGACATTGGCCAGCCAGGTACAGGCTAGCGGTAACAAGGGGAATACCATTGGCTTTGTGTCGCTTGGCTGCCCCAAAAACCTGGTGGACTCCGAGCGTATCCTCACCCAATTGCGTACAGAGGGTTACAACATTGTCCCCACCTATAACGACGCTGATATGGTGATCGTTAATACCTGTGGTTTTATCGATAGTGCGGTACAAGAGTCATTGGGGGCTATTGGTGAAGCCTTAGCGGAAAATGGCAAAGTGTTGGTGACTGGGTGTTTGGGGGCCAAGAAAGACGAAATTATCCAGGTTCACCCCAATGTATTGGGTATAACCGGTGCACATGCCTACGAAGAAGTCTTGTCGCAAGTGCACGAGCACCTGCCGCCCAACCCCACACACAACCCCTTTACCGATCTGGTGCCGCCACAAGGTATCAAATTAACCCCGCGCCACTATGCGTATTTGAAAATCTCTGAAGGCTGCAATCACTCTTGCAGTTTCTGCATTATTCCCGATATGCGCGGCAAATTGGTTAGTCGCCCAATCGGGCAGGTAATGGGCGAAGCTGAGCGACTGGTCAAAGCCGGTGTGAAAGAACTGCTGGTGATTTCACAGGACACCTCAGCCTATGGTGTGGATATCAAACACCGCACGGATTTCTGGGATGGTCGCCCGCTAAAAACCGATATGTATCAACTGGCCGCTGCATTGGGCGAGTTAGGGGTATGGGTGCGTTTGCATTACGTCTATCCCTACCTGCACGTAGACAATGTGATCCCACTGATGGCTCAGGGCAAGGTTTTGCCGTATCTGGATATTCCATTCCAGCATGCCAGCCCAACACTGCTGCGTAAAATGCGCCGCCCGGGCCAGGTAGAGCAAACCTTGGAGCGTATTAAAAGCTGGCGCGAGCAAGTGCCCAACCTGACCATTCGCTCGACCTTTATTGTGGGCTTCCCCGGTGAAACTGAAGAGGATTTCCAGCAATTGCTCGACTTCTTGCAAGAAGCGCAGTTGGATCGCGTTGGCTGTTTCCAGTATTCCCCGGTCGAAGGCGCCAAGGCTAATGACCTGCCAGATCATGTTCCGGATGAAATCAAACAGGAGCGCTATGATCGGTTTATGCAACTGCAACAACAAATCTCTACCGAGCGATTAAAACAAAAGGTGGGGCAGGTGTTGCAAGTGCTTATCGATGAAGTTGATGAGGAAGGCGCAATTGGCCGCAGTTTTGCTGATGCGCCAGAGATCGATGGTTGTGTATACCTGAACGGCGAAGAAAATGTAAAAGCCGGTGATCTGGTCAATGTATTGATCGAACATTCTGATGAATATGATCTGTGGGGTACCAAGGTCTAAACACAGGTTTGTTCTGTTGCTAAAAATCCTCCAGCTGTGAAAACACTGGGGGATTTTTTTATGGTTTGTGTTTTACACTGGAGCCTGTTTAGGGAGCACTTATTAATGAGCGACGTACAACACCAGCCCAACCAACAGCGATTTGTTATTCACCATGAAGGCGCTGAAGCCCTATTGGCTTACCGGTTATTTTCCAACGGCGGAATACCGGCTATCGACTTTACCAGTACTTACGTGCCGCCTGAGTTTCGCGGCCAGGGACTTGCAGAAAAACTGGTGCGCACCGGTCTGAAATGGGCGAAAGCGCAAGGCTATGAGTTGCATGCCAGTTGTTGGTATGTGGCGAAATTTATCCGCTAGGGTCTATGATGAGTGCCTGTGTGGTAGCCAGGCAAAGGAACTAATGTGAAAAAATTTAACGGGTTTACCTTAATTGAAATGATGGTGGTTGTGGCCATTATTGCCATACTGGCATTGATGGCGATCCCCAAAGCCGACCCCACTATTGCGCGCCGGCAAGTGCTGGAGTCTCTGGACTTGATTGAGGATTACAAAAAACTGGTTGCCTATTATCAAAAAAGCGAGTTGGTTTTTTTAAAGAATAATAAGGAAGCAGGTATTCCTGAGCCCGATAAATTGTTGGGTAATTATGTGGATGCGATTGAACTAAAAGACGGTGCTTTTCATTTGCATTTTGGCAATAAGGCTCATCCATCCATCAAGGGTAAAACACTCAGTGTGCAGCCTATTGTTGTAAAGGATTCACCGCAAAGCCCTATGTCCTGGATCTGTGGTAAAGCAGATGTGCCAACGGGAATGCAGGCAGTAGGCGAGAATCGCACCGATCTGGAAATAAAAGACTTACCCATTAATTGTCGAATCTGACTACTAACCTTATAACTGGATTTAGTGACTTCATGATTAGCTTACAAAAAGACAAAACCGGTATCTATCGCCAACGCATCAGCGTGAACAGCCATGAATTTTTTGCCGATGTTGGCACTGATGTCGGTGGTGAAAATTCAGCACCCGATCCTCACGATTTACTGGATTCATCGCTTGCAGCATGCACTGCCATTACCTTAACCATGTTTGCCAAACGCCGCAGCATTCCCCTTGAATCGATTAATATCGATGTGGCGCGCGATAGCAGCAAAGAAAAAAGTGGTGAGTATAATCTCGCGCTTAACATCCATTTTGTGGGTAGTTTAAGTGATGAGCAAAAACAACAATTATTGGGCATTATTGAAAAATGCCCAATCCATAAATTGTTGTCTCATGCCACTATCAATATCACTACACAGCATCAGTCTTGATGCTGATACAAGGTTCAGCGTTTTCCAGTGCTGAACCTATTGCCATTTTTCCAATACTATTTTGCCGATAGTGGTTCCACTTTCTATTTGCGCATGTACCTGGCGTAAATTGCTGGCATTAATTGGGCTGAGCACCTGATTTAAGGTGGTGATAATTTTTCCGCTATCAATTAAATCGGCCACACGATTTAATAAATGGTGCTGCTCAATCATGTCATCCGTCTCAAATAACGAGCGGGTAAACATCAGCTCCCAGGTAAAGGTGACGGATTTATTTTTTAAGAGATTCAAATCCACTTGGCCACGTAATTCCACAATCGAACAAATATGGCCTTGGGGTTTAATGACTTCGCTCATGGCAACCCAATGTTGGTCGGTGTTGTTCAGGCAAAAAATATAATCCACCGCGTTGATGCCTTGTGCCGTTAATTGCTCCTGTAATGACTTGCGGTGATCGATAACCACATCTGCGCCCAGCGAGCGACACCATTGTGCTGATTCGGCGCGCGATGCAGTGGCAATCACTGTGACATTTGTGAGTGTTTTTGCCAGTTGGATCGCAATAGAACCCACACCACCTGCACCGCCGATAATTAACAGCGTTTTTGGTTTGGACTTGCTGGCTTGTGTACTTTGCGGAATTAATAAGCGATCAAACAGGCCTTCCCATGCCGTAATGGCGGTGAGGGGTAGGGCTGCGGCCTGGGCATTGGATAAGGTGGTTGGTTTGTGCCCGACAATGCGTTCATCCACCAACTGAAACTCACTATTACTGCCCGCGCGCGCAATACTACCGGCGTAATACACCTCATCTCCCACCTTAAAAAGTGCTGCTTCTGGGCCGGTGGCTACCACACGGCCAACGGCATCCCACCCCAGTACGCGATACTCACTTTCCACTTTGTCCTTTGGAGAACGTACTTTGGTATCCACCGGGTTCACTGAAATTGCATCTACAGCAACCAGTAAATCACGTCCAGTAGGGACTGGTTTGTCGAGCGTTACATCCAGTAATGAGTCGGGGTTATTAATGGGCAAATAGGTTTTTAAGGCGACAGCTTTCATAAAAGGCTCCTTGATAAGAGTGATTGCCATGAATTTTTCAGGATAGATTCAGTCTAAACTCTGGCTATAATTTTGATAATCGCTATATTGCTTGAATTACTATTAACTAAATTTTGATAATTGGACGCCATATGAGCAAACCCTACTCATTGCAGGACCTTGAATTATTTCTGCGGGTAGTGGAATGCGGCAATATGAGTGAAGTAGCGCGACAACTGAACGTGACCAATGCGGCAGTGTCCGCCAGTATTAAACGGTTGGAGTTGGCGCTGGATGTGAGCTTGCTGGAACGCACCACACGCAGCCTGCGTTTAAGTGCCGCTGGGCAGAGCCTGATTCCCTATTTGCAGCAGGCATTGGGCGCGCTGGATGATGCTGAATCTGAGTTGCGCAATTTGCAAACGGCGGTTGTCGGTGAAATTAGTATTGGGCTACCCTCCGATTTAGGTCGACATTTGTTGCTAGGCATATTGGATGCGTTTCAACAGCAATACCCGGGCATTCGGTTGCGATTGGATTTTTCGGACTTGATGCAGGATTTGTATCGCGACAATCTGGATCTGGTGATCCGCTACGGCGACTTGCGCGACTCCTCGCTGGTCGCACGCAAGCTTTGTGATAATCGACGTGTGCTTGCGGCAGCGCCCGGTTACATCGCGCAGATGCCGCCTTTAAATACCCTGGAAGATTTAGTGAATCACAACTGTTTGTATTTTTATCGCAATGACCGCCCCTACAATCAATGGATTTTTTACCGCGATGGTGACAGGGTAGAAGTGCCTATACAGGGAAATCGTCACACCAATGATGGTGAGGTCGTGCGGCGATGGGGCTTGGCAGGGCATGGTATTGTGTACAAATCTGCATTGGATTTAGCGCTGGATATTAAACAGGGCTCCTTGGTTGCATTGCTCGATGGCAAATATCAGGGCCAGTCCACACCGCTTTATGCGGTCTATAAACAACGAAAATACCAACCTTATCGATTAACGGCTTTGATCGATCACCTTGAGCATCAGGTTACGCAATTTATTAACCCTTCATAACCCGAGGACAACACCGTGACACTCATTATCCCACCCCGCGTTCAAGACATAGGTTTTACGGTAAAACGTTTATTGCCATCACGCTTAAAACAGCGTGTGGGCCCCTTTATTTTTGTAGATCACATGGGACCGGCTCACTTTGAGCTTGGCACTACAGCGGACGATGTACGCCAACATCCGCACATTGGTTTGGCTACGGTGACCTACTTATTTTCCGGCGCCATGATGCACCGCGACAGCTTGGGTATAGTGCAGCGTATTGAGCCGGGCGCCATTAATTTAATGACAGCTGGCAAAGGCATTGTTCACTCCGAACGCCTACCGGAGGATATTCGCGCTGGCAGTATTCCGGTTGAAGGCATTCAAATCTGGTTGGCATTACCCACGGACGTGGAAGATTGTGAGCCATCATTTGTGCACTATCCGGCGGATGCCATACCCTCTGTGAATTTGCCCACCATGAGCGCCCAAATACTGATTGGCAGTGCATTTGGGGTTGAATCGCCGGTTAAAACAGCCAGTAAAACAACCTATCTGGATTTAGCCCTGGGTGCTGATACGCGCTATGTGCCGGATTTCCCGCAACAGGAATTGGCGATTTATGTTGCCTGGGGTAATGTCAGGGTTAACGGTGAAGAGGTACAAGAGTTTCACATGGCCTTGCTGGATGAAAATGCGGTTATCGAAACCGATCACGATGCGCGCGTATTGTTATTGGGTGGTGAGTCGTTGGCGGGTGAGCGATTTATTTTGTGGAACTTTGTGGCGTCATCACGTGAAAAATTACGTGCAGCCGGTGAGCGCTGGGAAAATAAAGAGTTTGCTATGGTGCCAGGTGAAAGTGATTTTATTCCTTTGCCTAAAAGCTAATTAAGATAAATCGTTTGGTTATTTTTAGCTCCCCCTTTTTTCAGAAAAGGGGGGAATTGAGTGCGAATGCTAGTAGCGGTACAAAGTGAAAAAGTTACGAAATAGCTTTATTCACAATCACTTGGGCTTCTGCAATTAATTGCTGCAAATGTTCTTTGCCTTTGAAGCTTTCGGCGTAAATTTTATAAATTTCCTCTGTGCCTGATGGGCGCGCCGCAAACCAGCCATTTTTACTCATCACCTTAATACCGCCAAAGCTGGCATTGTTACCCGGTGCGTGCGTTAAAATATTTTCAATCTTATCGCCTGCTAATTCGGTGGATGTAATTTGCTCGGGTGATAATTTTGACAAGGCTTTTTTCTGCGCACTGTTTGCCGGTGCTTCTACTCGCGCTTCGGCGGCATGGCCAAATTCATCGGCAAGCAGCTTGTAGCATTCGCCAGGATCGCGGCCAGTATTGGCTTTAATTTCTGCCGCTAACAGGGATGGAATAATGCCGTCTTTATCGGTTGTCCATACACTGCCATCGATGCGTAAGAAGGAGGCTCCAGCACTTTCTTCACCGCCAAAGCCCAGCGAGCCATCAAATAAACCCGGCGCGAACCATTTAAAACCAACCGGCACTTCATACAACCGACGACCAATTTTGTGGGCGACCTTATCGATCATAGCGCTGCTGACGACTGTTTTACCTATGGCTGTATCGGCGCGCCATTGTGGGCGATGCTGAAATAAATATTCAATCGCAACAGCAAGGTAATGATTTGGTGGCAACAGGCCGCAGCTTGGGGCAACAATTCCGTGGCGATCGTGGTCTGCGTCGCACGCGAAAGCCACATCAAATAAATTGCGTCGCTCAACCATGCCTTGCATTGTGTAGGCAGAGGATGGATCCATGCGAATCTTGCCATCCCAATCAGCAGTCATGAATGAAAAGGTTTTATCGATGGTTGTATTAAGCACTTTTAAATTCAGTTGGTAGTGATCGGCAATGGCACTCCAATAATTAACGCCGGCGCCACCAAGCGGGTCTGCACCCATGTGCACATTGGCTCCGCGAATCGCTTCCATATCGATCACATTGATCAGGTCTTTGACATAGTTGTGCACATAATCGTGGTGATGGGTTGTTGCCGATTTTATCGCCTGGTGATAGTCCATGCGTTTTACATCACGCAGATTATTTTCCAGTAATTCATTGGCGCGAGCTTGCATCCAGTTGGTGATGTCGCTGTCGGCGGGCCCGCCATTGGGCGGGTTGTATTTAAAACCGCCATTATCGGGTGGGTTGTGTGATGGGGTAATAACAATACCATCGGCCAGGCCCGTGGTGCGACCACGGTTGTAGGTCAAAATCGCATGGGAGATCGCCGGGGTAGGGGTGTATTCACCGCCTTGCGCGAGCATGATTTCAATCCCATTGGCCGCAAGCACTTCCACGGCGCTGATCTGCGCAGGTTCAGACAAGGCGTGAGTGTCTATACCCATATACAAGGGGCCGGTGATGCCCGCTTGTTGGCGGTAATCGCAAATGGCCTGACTGATCGCCAACACGTGATTCTCGTTAAAACTGTAGGTCAAGGACGATCCGCGGTGCCCGGATGTCCCAAAACTAACGCGTTGTTCGGCGATGGAAACATCCGGTTTATTGGTGTAGTAGGCATCGATCAGTGCGGGCAGATCTACAAGCAATTCCTGGGGTAGCAGCTTGCCGGCCAAAGGGCTGGTAGACATAAAAACTCCTGAAGTTAACAGATGTGCGGATTGATAAATGTTGTTTTGATTATGAATGCTATTTGCCAACACTGGCCGTTAGGGAAAGGGCTGGTACAAACAGAGGTTGAGATGGCCATATGGTAGCGCGGTTTGATGGCGGATGCACTGGGATACAGGGCTGTTGCACCAGCCCTGTGCAATATTTATTACGCGAGCTTATCGTAAATGGCGACATATTGTTGCGCACTCAGGTCCCATGAAAAATCCTTGCTCATCGCATTCAATTGCAACTGCTTCCAGCGAGCGGGATGTTCATAGGTGGCCAGTGCACGTTCTATTGCGGCAAACAATAATTCGGGAGTGGGGTGCTCAAATACAAAGCCATTGGCGTGCTCATCAACGACTTCGCCTTGTTGTTCAAACACGGTATCGCGCAAGCCTCCCACCGCATGGACCACCGGTAAGGTGCCATAGCGCAAGCTGTAGAGCTGGTTTAATCCGCAGGGTTCAAACAGCGATGGCATGAGAAAAATATCGCTGCTCGCCTCAATGCGGTGTGCAAAACTTTCGTTGTAGCCAATAGTGACTGAGACGCGCCCGGGGTGCGTGTTGGCGATCTCTGTGAGTGCGGCCTCGTAGTGAGGGAAACCACTACCGAGAATAACCAACTGACACGGCGTCGATAAGAGTTGCGGCATTTGCGCCAGAATCAAATCAATTCCTTTTTGATCGACCAGGCGCCCGACAAATCCTAACAGCGGCAGGCGTTCATCAAGGGTAAGGCCGAGTTCTTCTTGCAGCGCCAGCTTGTTTTTTACTTTGTTGCCCAGTGTGCGGCGATTAAAATTAACACTGATGTGTGCATCGCTGCCGGGGTTCCACTCATCCATATCAATGCCATTTAAAATCCCGGCAAGTGAGTCGCTACGATAGCGCATCAACCCATCCAAGCCACAGCCGAATTCTGGCTGCTGTATTTCATTGGCATAACTGGGGCTGACGGTGGTTATAAAATCTGCAAATGCCAAACCGCCTTTCATAAAGGACATTTGTCCGTAGAACTCGATGCGTTCGTGATGCCAAAACCCCGAAGGCAGCTGCAACTCCTCAAATGCTTGATAGGGAAAAAGACCGCGATAGGCGAGATTATGAATGGTAAACACCGTGGCGGGCCGCTCCGGGTGCAGCGATAGAAGCGCAGGAATCAAACCGGTTTGCCAATCATTGCAGTGCACAATTGTCGGTCGCCATTCCAGCTGTGCTTGATCCAAAGCAATCAACTCAGCGGCTTTGGCAAATAAATAAAACCGCTTGTGGTTATCAAACCAATCCGCACCATCCGGGCCGCAGTAGGGATTGCCGTCGCGTGCGGAAAACTCGGGAATATCCACCAGAAGTACGGTGACACGCGATCCTGGTAGACGAGTTTGTTTAATGGATAAGATGCGACCATCAACATGTAACTGTGCGACTTCTTTCACGCCAGTCGTTAATTTTTGCATCACACTTGCATAGGCTGGCAGGATAATTTTTACATCATGCCCCAGCTTGAGTAATGCACGTGGCAAGCTTGCCGCTACATCGGCAAGCCCGCCGGTTTTGATGAGCGGATGTACTTCACTGGTTGCAAAGAGAATTTTCTGCATGAGTGATCCTTGTCGTTAACGGTTACGCGAGTTTTAAAATTAGCGCCCCCAAGGGTGGCAAATTAATTTCCAGCGATTGTTGATGATTCATCCAGGCAACAGGTTGTGAGTAAATAGGGTTGCTATTGCCCCAATTACTACCACCATAGAAGCTTGAATCTGAATTCAACAATTCGTTGTAGCTCCCTGCAACAGGTACGCCAATTCGATAATTGCTGCGCGGTACTGGCGTACAATTCAAAATAACAATACAAAAATCCGTATCACTTTTGCGAATGTAACTCACAATAGACTGTGTGCTGTCGTGGCAATCAATCCATTCAAAACCATCACCACGAAAACTGTGCTGATAAAGTGACGGCATTTGGGTGTAGCACTTATTCAGGTCACTGACGAGTGCATGAATTCCCTGGTGCGGTGCAAAATCCATCAAGTGCCAATCGAGCGTGCGGCTCTGCGCCCATTCGCTCCATTGAGCAAATTCACTGCCCATAAATAAAAGCTTGGTGCCAGGGTAGGTAAATAAATAGGTATAGAGCAGGCGAAGGTTGGCAAATTTTTGCCAATCATCGCCGGGCATTTTATTGATCATACTGCCTTTGCCGTGCACGACTTCGTCGTGTGAAAAGGGCAATTGAAAATTTTCAGTGAAGGCGTACATCATGCCAAAAGTTAATTGGTTGTGATGGTACTGGCGATGGATTGGATCTTTGCTGAAATAATCCAGCGTGTCGTGCATCCATCCCATATTCCATTTCATCGAGAAGCCCAAACCACCCACCCAGGTTGGGCGCGTTACTTGTGGCCAGGCAGTTGATTCTTCGGCAATCACCAAGGTGCCCGGGTGTTGCCCGTGACAAATGGCATTTAATTGTTGCAAAAAGCCCATGGCTTCCAGATTCTCATTGCCGCCATGGATGTTGGGAATCCACTCACCGGGTTCCCGCGAGTAATCCAGATGCAGCATGGAGGCTACCGCATCCACCCGCAGGCCATCCAGGTGATACTCCTTCAACCAGAAAAGCGCATTGGCCAGCAAAAAGTTGCGCACCTCATTGCGACCGTAGTTGTAAATTAATGTTCCCCAGTCGCGGTGTTCGCCCAGGCGTGGGTCTTCATGCTCATAGAGTGCAGAGCCGTCAAAGCGGGCGAGGGCATGTGCATCCTTGGGGAAGTGGGCAGGAACCCAATCCAGAATGACCCCAATATGGTGTTTATGCAGGTAGTCAATAAAGTAGCGAAACTCATCCGGGGCTCCAAAGCGACTGGTCGGCGCGTAATAGCCGGTGGTTTGATAACCCCAGGAGTCATCCAGCGGGTGTTCACTGACGGGCATGATTTCAATGTGAGTGAATCCCAACGGTTTTACATAGTCGACCAATTGATGGGCAAGGTCGCGATAACTCATAAACTCACCTGCCCAGCCACGCCGCCATGAGCCAAGGTGCACTTCATAGACAGACATGGGTGATGCCTGCCAATCCCAGTGTTCACGTTTTGTCATCCAGTCTGCATCTTGCCACTGGTACACTGAGTCGGCTTTTACAATGGAGCCGGTTTGTGGGCGCAGTTCAAAGGCTTGGCCATAGGGATCAGACTTGAGGAAAACCGCGCCGGTGGCGCGATTGCGTATCTCGAATTTATAGAGAGCGCCGGGTTTAACACCGGGGATGAACAGCTCCCACAGACCGCTACCGCCGCGTACGCGCATTGGGTGAGCGCGGCCATCCCAATCATTGAAATCGCCCACCACACTGATTCGCTCGGCGTTGGGAGCCCAAGTCGCAAACAAAACGCCGTCTATGCCCTCAACCGTGCGCGGGTGTGCACCAAGATGTTGATAGATGTTCCAATGTTGGCCCTCGGCAAAGAGGTGCATATCAATGTCGCCCAATTGTGGGGCAAAACAGTAGGGGTCGAATTCAGTATGGGGCACGTTGTGGCGATCCGACCATTGAAACTGATAATAAGCGGGCAGATTTTTAGCTAAACCCCGCCAGGTAAAAAAATCCGTGCCCTCTACGCGAGTCATGGGAGTGGGCTGATTATTGATAATTAATGCGGCATTGCGTGCACCGGGAAGATAGGCGCGAACCAGAGTGTCCGCTTCTGCTGTCACTTTATCCCCCAGCGGATGTCGGCCGAGCACCTCAAAGGGATCATGATGCGTCGCAGTCACTATGCGTAACATCTCATGGCTCAAGCTATTATCCTGTTTTGCATGCGTCATTCGATCAATTCCTGTCTAATTGTTGTGGCATCTGATGCCTTATGGTGAAACACCATAACGCCTTGAGAACCCTAAAAAAATATCAGCCGATTCTACTCTGCTAGCTTAGCCAGTATCCGCTTATTTTGTTGCACGATTTTGGAAATAAATTTCATTCAACTGAACGCAATTGCAGGTTCAATGCCAAACTTGAGACTACACTTGTTCGTGCACTTAAAATAAGCCTGCGCTTAATGTTAAATGCACCATAAGTTTTTTGTGATAGTTGCATCCTTGAGCCAGATCAATTTATTGGCACTGATATTGCTCTCTCTATGGTCATCGCAGTCACAAAAAATTCATAATCTGCAAACACAATAGCCATAAGGAAGAAGATTTAATGAGTACACAATCATCGGGTCGTTTTGTAAGTCGACTTACTCGAGAAACACTGGCAATAATCCTTGCAGGCGGGCGTGGCTCCCGATTACATCAACTCACTGACTGGCGAGCAAAACCAGCGGTTCATTTTGGCGGAAAATTTCGCATTATCGACTTTCCTTTATCTAATTGCGTCAACTCCGGTATTCGCCGTATCAGTGTACTTACGCAATATAAATCCCACTCGTTGGATCGCCATGTGCAGCGCGGCTGGGGTTTTTTGGGCGGTGAATTGGGCGAGTTCGTAGAGCTTATCCCCGCGCAACAGCGCTTGAGTGAATCCTGGTATGTGGGAACTGCAGATGCGGTGGTGCAGAACATCGATATTATCCGTCGCCACAATCCGGAATATGTCCTTATCCTTGCTGGCGACCATGTTTATAAAATGGACTACGGCACCATGATTGCAGCCCACGTTGAACGTGGTGCCGATATTACGGTCGGTTGTATTGAAGTGCCACTGGAAATCGCCCATGCCTTCGGGGTAATGGATGTCGATAAAGATTTTCGCATTGTGAAATTTACCGAGAAGCCAAAAAATCCAGAGCCTATTCACGGTAAGCCGGATAAAGCATTGGCGTCCATGGGCATTTATGTTTTTAGTACCAAAGTGTTGTTTCGCGAACTGTTAAAAGATCGTGATGATCCGAATTCATCACATGATTTTGGTAAGGATATTATTCCTTCCATGATCAAATCCCATAGAGTGACTGCATTTCCATTCCGCGATCCAGTCTCGGGTGGCGATGCGTATTGGCGCGATGTGGGCACAGTGGATTCGCTGTGGGAAGCCAACCTTGAATTAACCGGAATCTCTCCGGAATTGGATTTGTATGATGCCGAGTGGCCTATTTGGACTTATCAGGAACAAGTCGCTCCCGCCAAGTTTGTGTTTAATGATGAAGGGCGTCGCGGTTACGCAGTGGATTCCTTAATTGCAGGTGGTTGCATCATTTCCGGATCCGCGGTGAAGCATTCATTATTATTTCCCCGTGTACGTGTACATTCGTTTTGCGAGATTGAAGATTCAGTGTTGTTCCCCAGCGTAGAAGTAGGGCGCAACTGTAAAATCCGTAAAGCGCTGATTGACCGACGCTGCAAAATTCCCGATGGCACTATTATTGGTTACGATCAGGAAGAAGATAGAAAACGCTTTCATGTGTCGCCCAAGGGTGTCGTTTTGGTTACTCCCGATATGTTAGGACAGGATGAGATCAATGGTTAATCATGGCAAAACGAAGGTCGTTTTTCTCTGGCATATGCACCAACCGGATTATCGCGACATAATGACAGGGGAATACTATTTCCCCTGGACATACCTTCATGCCATTAAGGACTATGTAGATATGGCGGCGCACATAGAAGCGCAACCTGCTGCAAAAGCTGTGGTTAATTTTGCTCCCATTTTACTTGAGCAACTCGACGATTATGCGCAGCAGATTGCGGCGCATTTATCGCGGGGTGAAAAAATCAAAGATGCGGTATTGGCATCATTGGTTGACCCTGCATTACCGGCGCCGGGTACCATGGCGTTTACCGACCTTGCACGAAAATACTTGCGCGCAAACCGCGAGCGAATGATCGAGCGCTTTCCTGTATTTAAGGAGCTTGCGGATGTCGTTGGTACATTTGATGAAAAACCGTTTATTAGTCGCTACCTGAATGAACAATTTCTTGTGGATTTATGTGTGTGGTATCACATCAGTTGGCTTGCTGAAATTCCACGCCGTACCGATCTCCGCATCCAAAAATTACAAAGCAAAGAGCGCAATTATTCGCTTGCTGACAGGCGCGAATTGCTCGGCATAATCGGCGAGCTTATGGCATCCATCGGGCCGCGTTATCGCGCACTGGCGGAGTCAGGACAAATTGAATTATGTATGAGTCCTTATGCCCATCCAATTGTCCCTCTGTTGATCGATCTCAATAGTGCTAAACAAGCAATGCCGGATGTCAGCTTGCCGAATGCAGATTTTTATCCAGATGGACGCAATCGCGCTCGCTGGCATTTGCATGAAGGCATCAAAGTGTTTGAGCATTATTTTGGCAAGCGACCACGGGGTTGTTGGGCTTCTGAGGGCGCATTAAGTGATGACACATTAAAGCTCCTGGAAGAAGAAAAGTTTGATTGGGCGGCGACAGGTGATTCTGTGTTGCATAACAGCTTGCGCGCTCCGGAAAATCTTGCAGTAGCAAATGATATTAATGCAACACACCAGTCGCTGCATCGTGCGTACCATTTCCATAATACGAACATCAATACTTTTTTTCGCGATGATGGCTTGTCTGATCTGATCGGTTTTAAATACGCGACTTGGCATTCAGACGATGCAGTGGGCGATTTACTCAATCATATGGTTAATATCGCTCGTCACGGTAAAGACAACAAAAATACTGTCATTTCAGTGATTATGGATGGTGAAAATGCCTGGGAATATTTTCCTGAAAATGCCTACCACTTTTTACACACCTTGTATGAACGTTTAAGTAATCACCCTGAGCTTGAATTAACTACCTATAGCGATTTATTGGATAAACAACAGCCTGCCGCTGTTGCTGTCCCGCATTTGGTGGCGGGCAGTTGGGTTTATGGCACCTTTTCAACCTGGATTGGTGACAAAGATAAAAATCGCGGCTGGGATATGTTATGTGATGCCAAGCAGCAAGTGGACGCCGCGCTCAGCAAACGATCATTTACAGCGGCAGAACTGGCGCAAATTGAAAAACAATTAGCACTCTGCGAAGGATCAGATTGGTTTTGGTGGTTTGGGGATTACAACCCGGCGCAAAGCGTGAGTGATTTTGAATATTTATATCGTCGCCATCTGATTAATTTGTACGCCTTAATTGATCAGCCAGCTCCCGCTTATTTGCATCAAGTGATCAGCGTTGGTGGCGGCGACCCGGCAACGGGTGGGGTGATGCGACAAGGTCATGCCAACTGATATCGTATGATTATTTTATTGACCTAAAGGGAAGGGCACTCATCGATGGTTAACAAATCACCTTTGTTCCAACGTCGTACCGCCGGTGTTTTGTTACATCCAACATCGTTACCATGCTCCGAGTCCTATAGCCGCAATGAAATTACAAAAGCCTTTGGAACCCTGGGAAAGGAAGCCTATGCATTTGTAGATTTCATGGCGACCGCCGGATTTTCAATCTGGCAAATGCTGCCAACCGGGCCAACACAAGCTGATATGTCGCCTTATCAATCTATTTCAGCGCATGCAGGAAATCCGGATCTGATTAGTCTTGATTGGCTGGCTGAAAAAAATTGGATCGATGCAGGGCAGGTGACAACCAAGGAGCCAATCCCCCTTGCAGAGTTGCGCGAGTTGGCGGCTGCATCGTTTTACAAACATTTGGGCAGTAATCCAGAACTTGAGCAGGCGTTTGCTGCATTTCGCCAAGCACAAGCCTATTGGCTGGATGACTTTTCACTGTTTAGCGCGCTGCGCGCCGAATACCAAAATACTTCATGGGTGGATTGGCCAGCTACAATTCGTACTCGTCACGATGAGGCGCTTAACCAAATCCGGCTCACCTTAAAATACAAAATTGACCAAGTATTGTTTGAACAGTTTGCTTTTTTTAGTCAGTGGAGTGCGCTAAAAAAGTATGCGAATGAAAAGGGCATTTATCTCTTCGGCGATATGCCCATTTTTGTTGGGCACGACAGTGCCGATGTGTGGGCGCAACAACATTATTTCAATCTGGATGATCAAGGGCGGCCACTGACTGTAGCCGGCGTGCCTCCTGATTATTTTTCTGAGACGGGCCAACACTGGGGTAATCCGCACTATAACTGGAATCAAATGCAGCAGGATGGATTTCAGTGGTGGTTGGCGCGATTGAAAACGCAATTGCATTTGTTTGATTTAATCCGGATCGACCATTTTCGCGGTTTTGAAGCCTTTTGGGAAATTCCTGCTGACGGTGAAGACGCTCGTTCCGGCAGATGGGTTAAAGCGCCGGGTGAGGCATTTTTGCAGGCGTGTTTTGATGCTTATCCCGAGCTGCCGTTAGTGGCAGAAAATTTGGGTGTTATCACCGACGAGGTTGAAGCCTTGCGCCGGCAGTTCAACTTGCCGGGTATGCTGGTGTTGCAATTTGGGTTTGATGGCAATAGCAATAACCCGCATTTACCACACAACCATAGTCGCGATGAGGTGATTTATACCGGAACCCATGACAACGACACTACGCTTGGCTGGTACGAAACCTTAGCGGATGAACATCGCAAGCAACTGCAAGCTTATTGTTTTAATTCAACGGAGCCAATGCCATGGTTATTGATTGAAACGGCGCTGGCTTCGGTCGGAAGTATGGCGATTATTCCGATGCAAGACCTTTTGGAACTGGATGGAGGGCACAGGATGAATATGCCCGGGACAACGGATAAAAATTGGGTGTGGACGTTTTTGTGGGATCAGGTTGATCCAGCATTGGCCGGGCGGATCCGGCAGTTGTTAACAATCTATCATCGCCTTGGCTAAAGGCTCCATGGCCACAGCGGTTGGTAGCACATTATCACTCAACCTATGTAGGAATCATTATGGAACACAGATGCAGCGAGCGTTATACGGCAGATATAAAAATCCTGATTTATCGCTACGGTATTCCGGTCGCTATTGGTCGTATCAAAAATGGAAATCGATATGGCTTGTATATCGAGTCAGACTTGGCAGATGTGCATCCTTTACAGCAATTAGGCATCGAGGTGTTGGTATACCGCAGCGCACAGAAGCTTCAGCGCTACAAATTTGAATCCATCGTTGTCCATAGCAATGGACGCGGATTCGGCCTTGAACTTGATACCCTAAGTGAAGATGCTGCAACCCAACTGACAGAAATGCTGCTAGCAGCACCGGTAACTCCACAAACCACAGAGTTATTTGCTATGGTGGCAAACGCTTGAGGATTCAGGCTCAAGCACATAATCAGGGGCGCCCCAGGCACAGGTATATCAATATATAATTGCGCATAATGTATATTATGTTAAATTGCAGTTATGGATTCCTTGTGCACTAATGCGCCCCTTCTTTAATTACATCTGATAGATGGCGCACTGGTTTTATGAAGCATAAACAACTGTTAGAGCGTTTGTACGCTGAGGTCGAAACAGTCATTCTCAGTAAGCAGCATCCGGTTACCGGCCTGCTTCCCGCCAGCACAGCAATTACCAGCCATGGCGACTATACCGATGCCTGGGTACGCGATAACGTTTATTCCATTGTCAGTGTCTGGACCTTGTCCATGGCATTCAAGCATCAAGGCGAAACTTACAAAAGCGATCTGCTCGAACAATCTACCATCAAGCTGATGCGCGGTTTGTTGCAATCCATGATGCGCCAAGCCAATAAAGTTGAAGCTTTCAAACATTCCCTGGAAAACGGCGATGCGCTGCACGCCAAGTACGACACGGCGACAGGTTTGCCGGTTGTGGCGGATGATGCCTGGGGGCATTTGCAAATTGATGCAACGTCCGTTTTTCTATTGATGCTGGCACAAATGAGCGCCTCTGGTTTGCGCATTGTGTGCACCTACGATGAAGTCGATTTCATCCAGAACCTGGTGTATTACATTGCCAGTGCTTACCGCACGCCGGATTACGGTATTTGGGAGCGCGGCAATAAAGTGAATAATGGCAAGACGGAAATCAACGCCAGTTCCGTTGGCATGGCTAAAGCAGCCTTGCAAGCCTTGGACAAATTTAATCTGTTCGGAAAACACGGTGACCCACGCGCAACCATTCATGTGATTGCCGATGCAATCTCTCTGGCCAGAACCACCCTCGCCTCACTGCTGCCACGGGAATCGCTATCCAAAGAAACGGACAGTGCGCTGTTGAGCATTATTGGTTTCCCCGCATTTGCAGTAGGAAAAGAAACGCTGGCAACACAAACCCGCGATTCAGTGTTAACCAAGTTGGGCGGCAATTATGGCTGCAAACGATTTTTATGGGATGGACATCAAACCGTACTCGAAGAAAGTTCACGAATTTATTATGAGCACGATGAGCTGGGTAACTTTGCACACGTAGAATCGGAATGGCCACTATTTTTTACCTATTTATATATCACCGCCTTGTTTGATGGCAGTGAAGCCACCGCAAAATATTATCGCAAGAAACTTGAATCGCTCATGGTTAATGTGAATGGTATAGGGCTATTACCTGAGCTATATTATTTGCCATTGGAAAATGTGGAAGCCGAAAAGCGTAATCCACGCTCACAAACCCGTGTACCCAATGAAAACGTTCCTTTGGTGTGGGCGCAAAGTTTATATTTAACGGGCTTGATGTTGGATGAAGGCTTGGTCAGCTCCGATGACCTTGATCCGTTAAAGATGCGTCGCCGCTCTACCCGTTTTATTAAATCCAATATTGCACTGGTTGTACTCACTGAAAATGAGGCGATCAAACAAAATCTCTCAAAGTACGGCGTGATTGCCGAAAGCTTGCAGGATATAAAACCAATGGGCGTAGTTTCTGCTTCCAGTTTGATGGAGGCTTATGCGCATGTTGGTGAAAATAAAGCGCTAGGGTTAAGCGGCAGACCGCGTCGCCGTGTACAAAGTTTGGCAACATCGCAAACCTACGAGATCAACAATAAAGTATATTTAAGCCTTTCCTGGCTACAAAGCGAGCGTGAAGACTATCGTCGCTATGATGCGGAATGGATAACTGAAACACTGATACAAGAGATTGCCTTTATCCATAAGAATTGGCTGAGTTCAGAGGTGGCTGTATTTACTTTATTGGTTGATCACAGACTTAATAAGGTTCCCAATAGTGAATTGTTATTTCAAACCTTGCGCAATTATCAGTTACGTAATGAGAAAGAGTATGTTGGTTATGCTTCTGCCAATTTGGCATATCGCGCATCGCGGGTGAATACACTCAATATTCCGCACTTCCATATTCCCTCTATGAGTCAGCAGATGCTGGCAAGTTATTCCAGCGATGATGCTTTGCAGCCATCCCAGTTGGAACCTGTGGCAGCTGCGCTGCTAGAACATTTTTATACAGAAAGTGACATTATTACCTTCAGGAAATTTTCAGCTTATGTGGCCAGCAAACAATTAACTGACAATGTTGGGGCTGTGGGCACGGAAATTACTTTAAAGGAATTGATTCGCGACTTTTTTTACCGCTCGCAAAAAGTGAATTATTGGTTGTTGTCACGCTTTTGTTTCTCACAGTTGAATTACACATTAATCGATCTTGCCGATAGTCTCACGCTCTTGGCGGCACGCAACCTGATTATTTCTGTGGGCGATAACGACCATACCGAAATTAAGGTGGATCAATCTTTTTCCAATGCGACTTATTTTGAAAGCGTACGCGAATTGTTTCCTGATTTGCTGGAGCGCACACTGGTACAAGAGCTTATCTCGGGCATCGGTTCATTGATTCGTGCTGAACCGACATTGTTTGATGGTTTGCACTCAGTGCAATTGCGTAATTTCATGTTGCTGTGTGGCATGGATAAAGGCGATGCGGAAGAAGTGAGTATGGTTGAGTGGCTTGGGCTGCAATCACCGGCGCGACTGTATAAAAAAATCCATTCTATTCTCACCTCGCGTAAAAAAGTCTTCTCGCAAGAAATCAACCATGTCACGCCCTATCCTATCCATCATCACTTAGCGGATCTTAACGATGAAAATCCAGTTTTGTCCGATGCAGTGGACAACGATTGGCATGAATGGCGTACGGCACGCGGCCTGATTACCCATTTTGATAATAATTTCCTCAAGGATATCTGGCACAGCCTTATGTTTGCCGAGGTACTGGTGTTCAGTAATCCGGATGGGCGCGCCTTCAATTTGGATTGCAAGACGACTCGTCGTTCAATGACGCCCGGTGAAGAAAGTTTTGCTCACCATATAGATCAGCTTACTCACCAGATATACCCGGCCTATTACAAAAGTGCGGTTATTGAGGCGCTCTATGCCTATACCCAATTCTGCATTCACAACCCGCAGGTACGTTTTGGCGAGCCTGTGGTCTTTCTGGAGATACTGGAATTGGCTGCCGAGCGCTATATGCGTGAGCGCAAGTCGCCAGTCCATGGGCGCGGAATTGAAAGCGATCTAGCGATATTTTTGGAGCAATCGCCCCATATTGTTAACCTCTATGTCACCCTGATTTTTGCGGAGATCACCCAGCCCTACTAATCTATTAAGCAGAAGCCCCTGTGCCGGTTGCTATGAACGACAGATTTTATGAAATATATAGCCGCCGGCCATAGGCTCCCGACAGCATAGCGTTTAGAATGCGCCGTCTTAAGGCACTTCATTTTGCTAAAGTTGAGAACTATGAAATTACTGGGGCCAACACTGCTCATCCTTGGCGCGATCCTCAATATTCTTGCCTTGTTCATGCTCATCCCGCTGGCACTGTCTATTGCTTACGACAGCGATAACCAGATTGCCTTTTTCTCTTCCGCCACGATTACCAGTGTTGTCGGCATCATCTTTTTGCTGATCGGTAAAAAATCCCGCTTGGACTTTATGCAACCGAGGCAGGTATTTTTGATTACCAGCGTCGCCTGGGCCGGGGTTTCACTCTTTAGCGCTCTTCCATTTATTTTGATTGATCACCCATTAACCATTGCTGATGCGGTGTTTGAAGCCGTATCCGGCGTTACCTCTACGGGTTCATCGGTCATGGCTGGGCTCGATCATTTTCCAAAAGATGTGCTCTTGTGGCGCTCGTTGCTTAACTGGATTGGTGGTGTGGGAATCATCGGCATGGCAATTGCGGTGCTGCCATTTTTACGCGTGGGCGGAATGCGTCTGTTTAAAACCGAATCGTCGGATTGGTCTGACAAGGCCATGCCCCGTGCACGTAGCCTTATGGCGATGATTATTTATTGCTACATAACCCTTTCGCTCATTTGCGGATGTGCTTATTGGCTTGCTGGAATGGATGTATTCAATGCAGTCAATCACGCCATGGCGACGGTATCGACTGGAGGATTCTCTACATCAGATGCCTCTTTTGCGCAGTTTGACAGCCTTATCCTTCACTGGATTGCTATCATTTTTATGTTGGCCGGTGCTTTCCCGTTTGTGCTCTTCGTGCGCATGTTGATTAATCGCCGCTTTATTGTTTTGGAAGACACGCAGGTTCGTGGATTGTTGCTGATTGTTGTGGTCATGACCTTGCTGCTTACAGTGCAGTTAATTATTGCCGATAAGATGGATCCTTTTCGTGCATTGACTATGGCCTGTTTTAACTTGGTTTCTATTGTCACGACCACTGGTTTTGCGTCTGGCGACTACCAACAATGGGGGCCGATTGCCTTTGTTGTGTTTTATTTTGCTATGTTTGTGGGTGGCTGTTCAGGTTCAACCAGTGGTGGCATCAAAGTGTTTCGCTTACAGATATTTGCCGGCTTGGTCAAAGAGCAGATTATTACTGCCATTCACCCCAGAGCTATTATTAGTCGCCGTTACAATGGGCGTTTGATTAGCTCTGAAATTATTGCGTCATCCATTTCCTATATGTGTTTAATGGCGGCCTGTTTGGTTCTTATCACTGTCATTCTGGCATTTACCGGGCTGGATTTAATAACCAGTGTTTCAGGTGCAGCCACTGCAGTAATGAACGTGGGCCCTGGGCTTGGTGATGTAATAGGCCCAGCCGGTAATTTTTCCAGCTTGAGTGATACCGCGAAATGGGCACTATCGGCAGGAATGCTTCTCGGGCGACTTGAGTTTCTGACCATTCTGGTTCTATTCACCCCAGCGTTTTGGCGTGCCTGATGATTATTGAAAAAACACTACGAAAGTTCGCCTACCCCATCGGGATTTTATTTCCCTGGTTGCTCACGCCCCTTGCATTCCTGATTACAGATTACCTGCCTAAAACCAATGTACCTCTGCTGTACATTGTGATGGTGGTGTTTATCGCCATCAATGTGACAGTGGAATTGGCGATTATTAATGCCTTGTCCAGTTTTTTTGCGTTCAGCTTTTTCTTTGCGCCACCTCACCGCTCGATAATGATCCATCAGGATGAGGATTTACTGACAATCTTACTGTTTCTGCTGACGTCGGTGATTGTTGGTTACATGGCCACTAAACATAAAAAAAATGTACAAAAAATTCGCATGCGCGAATTTATGACAGACATTGAGCTGGAACTGCTTGAGAAATTGCCCAAAGCACTGAACACAGAAGATGTTGTTAGTGCTATGCGTGAAGCCTTGCTGCCCTGGAAGGAAAACTGCGTACTCATTACCCATGGCGATAATTGGGTCACCCACCCAATGATCAGACGCATGACTAATCTGCGCAAAACCTATCTGGAAGAACTGTTGGAGCTGCGTCTGACTCCTGAAGTGATTGAAAAAATTCCTGCCTTGGAAGAAGAGCATGATGTGTATTTTCTGTATAACACGCGTCAGGTTATCGGGTTGTTGAAAATATCTATTGAGAATATCCAATACCTGCCCAAAGATATTTTTCTGTTGCTCTTGCATCAGGTTAACATTTCATTGGAGCGTACTCGTTTGGCGGCAGATTTGGAAAAAGAAAAAATCGCAAAAGAAAATGAATTATTACGTTCTGCCTTGTTGTCATCGGTATCCCATGATTTTCGTACGCCATTAACCACTATGATTGGTGCAACGTCCACCGTGATTGAGTTTGGCGAGCACCTGAGCAAAGCAGAAACCACCGAGCTGTTAAAAACAGTATTGGAAGAGGCGCAGCGTCTGAACCGCTATACCCAAAATCTGCTGGATATGACCAAACTGGGTTTTGGTCATCTGCAATTGGAGTGCGACTGGGTAAGTGTGGAAGAAATTGTTAGTGTTGTTAAAAAGCGCTTAAAACCCCTGCTTATACACAATGACCTGAAGTACGAGATTAGCCCTAACCTGCCGCCACTGTATGTGCATGCCGCGTTTCTGGAACAGGCTATTTTTAATGTGATTGATAATGCAATCAAGTTCTCGCCCATGGGAGCCACTATTGATATTGATTGTTTTCAAGAAGATGGAAAGATTGTCATCACAATTTCGGACCAAGGCAAAGGCATCCCTGAAGAGGAGCGCGAAAAAGTCTTTGAGCGTTTCCATACGGCGGAGAAAGGTGATAGGCGCCGATCTGGCAGTGGCTTGGGGCTGACAATCTGCCAAGGCATGATTATGGCTCACGGTGGTAAAGTGAGCATTCATGCTAATCCACGCCGGGTGGCCGATAAAATCAACCCAGGTTGTTGCGTAAGAATTGAATTGCCTATTACAGAAAGTGATGAAAACCTCGATCAACCCACTCAATAACATTATAAATTTAACAGTGATATGACGCTGGAGCAGAATGACGCTATTTATACTCTGCCCTAACGTAATGGAGTCATCATGAGCAAGATACTGATTATCGACGACGAGCCGCAAATACGTCGTTTTTTACAAATTGGCCTCACCGCCCAAGGCTATACCATTTTGGAAGCAGACAATGGTCGTCAGGGGTTAGCGCTGGCCGCTGAAATCATGCCTGATTTGATTATTCTGGATATGGGGCTGCCCGACCTTGACGGTCAAGTGGTGCTTAAAAAACTGCGTGATTTCTTTCATCAGCCCATTATTGTGTTGTCAGTGCGCAACCGCGAATCGGAAATCGTGCAGGCATTGGATACTGGTGCCAACGATTATGTTGTGAAACCCTTTGGTATTCAGGAATTACTGGCGCGTATTCGCGGTTTGATAAAAGCCTTTGGCCCAACCGTAGAAAGTGTACATACCTTTCAAGATGAGCGCGTTGTGATTGATTTACAGGAGCGGAAGTTAACCGTGGATGGTGAAGCAACCAAACTGTCACGCAAAGAATTTGAGCTACTCAAGCGCTTGATCAATAACGCAGGTCGTCTGGTTACCCAGCAACAATTGCTGCGCGAGATTTGGGGGGGAACCCACGTAGAAGACACACATTACTTGCGGATTTTTATTGCGCGCCTGCGTACCAAGTTGGGTGATGATCCCTCCAATCCTCGCTACATCGAAACCGAACCGGGGGTTGGTTATCGCTTTTTACCCAATATTGAATGAAAAAATACTCGCGGCCAAATAGGGCCGCGAGCTGACTTAACGTACATCCATTTACACACACAGGGTTACTGCCTTTGTGGTGTGCTTATTCTCTCTCACCTCACGCAGGCACAAATTCATAAGGGCATTTGCTAACGGCAAATAGCGCCGACATTCTCTACCAGCCCAGATGCCGCTTCGCTGATACAGCCTTGGCGATTATCAATAAACTGCGCGGCAACCATCATGTTATTCACGCAGGAGGCATCATTAGCAATCATACCGGCACCGCCTGAGCGGCTAATGACAACCCCGGTGAATGTGTTGCCGGTTGCGGCGGTGGATGGGTCATGATTGACCTGCGCCAGGAAAATCCCGTGCTGCACACTGTCACTGATATGCAGGTTGGTGAATGAGTTGTCGAGTGAATCGCGCATAAAAATGCCGACGGTTTTATTGTTGGCGATAGTTACATCAAAAAATTTATTGTTGTTAAATTTAATGTCAGTAGAAATGCCTGCGGCTTTATTGCCGTAGAGGTAAATACCGGAAAAGCTGCTGTCTTCGGTTTCATAACCGGCCATACCATCAAATTCGTTATCGTAGGAGGTGTAATCGCGAATCCGCAAGCGACGGCATCCAAGCTCAGTCACCAACCCGCCAGACATAGCACCAAACACCACTACAGATTGCACACTACAATCGATACAGCGACGAATGCTAATGCCGTTATTACGCAACGGGAATTGATCGCTGCAAGGGCCGCCCATACATTCAGAGGATTGGTTTGCCCTGTTGCCGTCGATCATGACATCCACAACACTTACGTAATGGGTGGCCCTACTTGGAATATTTTCTGTTGTTCCCATGACGATAACCGGTGCATTAATGCCATCAGCCAGACGCAGCAGGGTTGCAGTGCCACGACCACGCAAAATGACATTATTTTTATCGATCACAATCGGGTGGGTACAGGTATAGGTGCCGGTGGATAATTGCACTTCACCGCCAGCCGGGGGCAGTTTATTGATTGCATTTTGTATAGCAGTGCAGTTTTTTTCGTTGACGGTTTGGGCGGCAAAAACCGGAGTGCTGCCCGCAAATGCCATGGCCAATATGATGATCAAGTACTGCTGCGCGCTATGAATGAAGCTCATAGTTTACCCTCTCGAACAGGGGAGAATTGTGACTCCCTATGTTTGAAGGCTAGCGCTAAAACGCCATCAGACAAGCAAAAACTAGGTGGTTATCTTAAAAAATTCTAATCGCCTTTGGCGCCCGATTCATCAGCGATAAGACTGTGTATTCCGGAAACACAAAAGGGGCGCAAGGCCCCTTTTGTGTGTCAAATATCGCCGCCACTATTATTCGGCAGCAGGCACTTCTGCCTTGGGCATCAGTGGATTACAGTTTTTAATGGTCACCCTACCCTCCAGTAAACTGCCTTTTGAGTATTCACTGAAAATGCAGCTATTGGTGGCTGGGTCGTAGTTCTCTATCCAGAGGTTGTCATCTTTCCAAGTGGCGGCCATGTGCATTTGCCCTTTGGGTACTTCAATCGACATGACGCCGCCGAAGTTCTTCACAAAGTGTTGTTCATAGTGGAAGAAATACATCCCCCAACCAATGATCAATATGGTCAGTGCGCCTACAGCGCCCGCTTTCCATTTGAAATAGCGGCCAATACCCCAGAAAACAAAGATGGCAACGGCGATAACCGTTATCCAATACAAGTATGTAATCACACTGCGTCCCTCTTGTTGATAAGATTAGGCCTTATTCAACAGGGTTTTACGGCCCAGCGCAAGCAAACCGAGTGCAAGGAGGCTTAATAAACCTAAACTACCACCACCGCCACTTTTCTCGTTGATGAGGGTGTTTTTTGTTGGATTGAGGCCATCAGCGGTGCCTGCATCAGCATTGAGCACGACCACTTTGTGAATCACTACAAAATTAGCATCGGTGACCGGTTTTTTAGCTGTGTAATCTGCGGTTGAGTAGTCGCGCAGTGGAATGTCGGTAAATGCACCGTTGAAATTGAAGCGGTTCAACTTGGCAATTTCGAGCACAACTTCCATACCGCCACCAACGACTTCACCAAAGGCAGTAAAGCCACCATTTTGTTTATCGAGTTGGCTGGCGTTATTTTCCAGGTTGATAAACCATTGATTGGTTGCACTGTTTGGTTTGCTGCCTAACTTTGCCATAGAGATAGTAGCGCGCACATTGGAATAAATCGGCTCATTCTCAACGGCAGCATTTTGGGTAATGGCTTCCAATTTGTCGGTAGCTACATATTTGTATCCGCCGCCTTGCACAATAAAACCACTCATAGAGCGATGAATAACTGTATTGGTGTAGGCCTCTGCATTGACATAGGCGAGAAAGTTGGCAACGGTTTTTGGGGTCGTTTTGTCGTAGAGGTTAACTTCGAAATTGCCCAGCGACGTTTGAAATTGAACAGTAGTAGCGGCGGCTAGTTGGCTCATCAATACACCAGCACCCAAACAGAATGCGGCAAAGGTATGTTTTAACAATGTAGTCGGTGCAGTAGGCTGGGATGTGGAACGCATGGGCAATAAACCTCGGATGACGAAAATCAATAATAAGAATAATTAGATTGTTATAGCTAACCGGGCTTGCTCCATGCCCAATCAGGATGATGGCATCTTATCCTGTAGCACTGGTGGCACACATCTTAAATTTGTTGGAAATTGTAATCTCGGTTGCCCGTTATTAATGGCAATCCTGGCTGTCACTCCTCCTCATCGGTCAACTTTTTCCAGTGGCCGTTGGGTTGCGGTACTACTTCATAACGCGCCCATTGACGAAACTCGCTACGCAAACAAATACCGGTGGCATAACCTCCTGCTCCGGCAACCACTTTAAAGATGACCTGGTCTTTACTGGCAATAGCGTTCTCGGCGGCGTCTACGACCTGGCGCACACTCCATAAGTTCCCCAGTTTGCCATTACTGTAAAAATGCCCCGAGGTGATTTGCTCCGGGTGGGTGATATTTTTTTCCGCATGCTGCTTGGCTAACTCCAATAATTGCGTCAGGTTTTCAGCGGTGATATCTACATAGGAATTAAGCTGCTCCATGGCTGCTGAAAAATCCTCCTGGGTTATCTCAAATTGACGCTCTGCTGCCGCGGTCGGCTTGGCGATGGTGCGACGGGTAAGGTGTGCCGGGTAGCGACGCCAGGGGAAAAAAGCATTAAAAACCAGTGCCATCGCCATGATACTGGCCAGGTTAATCAGTATTGGCGCGACCATATAAAAGTATCCCAGTTTGTATATTTCTGCCCCGCCAATTACTGCGGCAAGGGCGGTTGCCCCGCCGGGTGGGTGCATGCAGCGCGCATAGTGCATTACCCCAACTGCAAGGCCGACGGCCAGTGCCGGTGTCCAGGTCTGATCGGGTACCAGTTGCTGGCAACTCACGCCCACAAATGCTGATAAGAGGTGGCCACCAATAACGGCCCAGGGTTGGGAAAGTGCGCCTTGGGGCACAGCGAACAACAAGACGGCTGAAGCACCCATCGATGTCACCATAATTAGAGTGCCAGCCGTATGCATGAAACCATCCGGGAAGCACCAACGCGTCCCCCAATACACAGCCAGAATTCCCAGAAATGCCCCCAGAGCTGAAATGAGTTTTTCACCGTGCCGTGTGGTATTACGCTCAATACCCAAAAACAAACGTGCTTCGTGTAACCAGTGTTTGACGCTCATCAGAAGGCTCTCTACGCACCAGAAAAGTGCGTGATGCTAGAGGTTTATCGACTCGACTGCAAATCGGCGTAGACTTTGTGAAAAGGCTTGACCTTCCCACAATAGGAAGCCTTAAGCTGTTGTCAGTCGTCATTATTAAAGGGCATGACCATGACCTTATCCCCCATTACGATTTAGATATTCAGGGCATGAGCTGCGCTTCTTGCGTTGGCCGTGTGGAGCGAGCCTTGGCCGCCGTTGAGGGCGTCGAGAGTGTTAGTGTCAATCTTGCCACCGGTCGTGCGCACCTGCAGTTGGCGACCACTATCCCCACGGCAACACTGATTACCACCGTAGAACAGGCGGGCTACAAGGCTCAAGTGGCACACACTGGTGATATCAGTACCCAAGGTGAACGCCATGAGCAGGAGCGTATCGCCCTGACTCGCCAATTTGTTGTCGCACTGGTATTAACCCTGCCGGTATTTGTGATGGAGATGGGCAGCCATTTAATCCCGGCATTGCACCATTGGTTGATGGCCAGCCTTGGCCAGTGGAACTGGATTATTCAGGCTCTGCTAACGACATTGGTGATGTTCGGCCCCGGGCGCATGTTTTATCGCAAGGGGTTGCCTGCGCTGCTGCGCATGGCACCGGACATGAACTCGCTGGTAGCCTTGGGAAGCCTTGCTGCATGGGGTTATTCACTGGTAGCGACCTTCCTGCCCCACACCCTGCCCTCGGGTACAGTGAATGTCTACTTTGAGGCGGCGGCCGTCATAGTGACCTTAATCTTGTTGGGGCGGTTATTAGAAGCCAGAGCGCGAGGGCGCACCAGCGACGCGATTGCACGCCTCATCAAACTGCAACCTCATACGGCGACACGGGTTGTCGATGGCAAACCGGAGCTTGTTGACCTCGCCGTGATTCGCCCCGGCGATAACCTGTTAGTACGTCCCGGCGAGCGAATCCCCCTTGATGGCACACTGACCAGTGGCAATTCCTTTGTTGACGAATCCATGATGACCGGTGAGCCCATGCCGGTCAGCAAAACTGCCGGGGCGGAGGTGATTGGCGGCACCCTCAATACCAGTGGCGCCTTTAATTACCGTGTTACCAAAACCGGCAAAGACACCCTGCTTGCGCAAATTATCCAGTTAGTGGAAGACGCCCAGAACACAAAGCTGCCCATTCAGGCGCTGGTGGATCAAATCACTCGCTGGTTTGTGCCTGCGGTGCTGGTAATAGCCGCACTGACCTTTGTGCTGTGGATGCTGTTTGGCCCTGAACCTGCTTTGGGGTTAGCGCTGGTGAATACCGTCGCGGTGTTAATTATCGCCTGCCCCTGCGCCATGGGCCTTGCCACACCGACATCCATTATGGTGGGCACGGGTCGCGCCGCGAACCTTGGTTTGTTATTTCGCCGTGGTGATGCACTGCAAACCCTGGCGGATGTTAAAACCATCGCCTTTGATAAAACCGGCACTCTCACCCTGGGTCAGCCACAACTGACCGATTTTGTAGTGGCTCCCGGCATTGACCAGCGCGAGTTGTTGGCACTGGCCGCCGCTGCTGAACAACATTCCGAGCACCCGATTGCACAAGCGCTGGTTAAGGCCGCTGCGCAAGGCAATATTACGCTGGGCCAGCTTGAATCCTTTGAGGCCATTCCCGGTTATGGTCTCGCTGCACAGGTTTCCGGTGTGCAGTTACATATAGGTGCCGATCGTTTGTTTGATCGCTTGGGCATCAATTTGGATGCCATGCGCGAATATGCACAACCCTTGGCGGAGGAAGGTAAAACCCCCATTTATATCGCACGCAACCATCAACTCGCTGCGGTGATGGCACTGTCGGACACCATTAAGCCCGGTACCGCAGAAGCCCTGCGTGCATTGCACAAGCTCGGGTTTCAGGTGGCGATGATTTCAGGTGATAACAAGCGCACAGCGCAGGCAATTGCCAAACAATTATCGATAGATCTCGTCATTGCCGAAGTGCTGCCCGAGCAGAAAGTTGCCGCCATTAAACAATTGCGCCAGGAACATGGAGCTATCGCCTATGTGGGTGATGGTATCAACGATGCTCCGGCACTGGCCGAGGCCGATATAGGACTCGCCATTGGCAGCGGTACTGATATTGCGATTGAAAGTGCCGATGTGATTCTGGTCAGTGGCGATATTCAAGGTGTCCCCAATAGCATTGCTTTGGCGCGTGCCACCTTGCGCAATATCAAACAAAATTTAGGCTGGGCATTTGCTTACAACATCGCCTTGATTCCACTGGCTACAGGTATCGCGTACCCGGCATTTGGTGTGCTGTTATCACCGGTGCTTGCAGCAGGTGCCATGGCCTTGTCGAGTGTTTTTGTTGTCACCAATGCCCTGCGTTTACGCAACTGGCATTCAGCAAAGGAGCTTTCACTGTGACCACTCACAATACATCCGCACTGGAATTGGCTGAGGCACAAGCCCAGGGGTTATACACCATTGGTGAGGCCGCCAAGCTGAGTGGCATCAGTACCAAAATGATTCGCCATTACGAAACATTGGGGCTGGTTTCGCCAGCAGAACGTACCTTCGCCAATTACCGCATGTACCAAGCGCGGGATATTCACTTGCTCGGGTTTATAAAAAGTGCGCGCGATTTGGGATTTTCCATGAAACAAATCGCCCAACTTACCAGCCTGTGGCTGGACGAAGCGCGCAGCAGTGCCGACGTCAAAAAAGTAGCGCTGGCGCATATTGACGTGATGGATGAGCGCATTCACTCGCTGCAAAAAATGCGCAAGGCACTCAGCGATTTAGCCAATCGCTGTCAGGGTGATGATCGCCCCGACTGCCCTATTCTGGATGGCCTTAACACAATGGCTCACTGCCACAACTAATGCCGAGGGTTCAATGCAGCATTCCCGCGCAACCATTTGCCCCAACCACATTGCGACAGGTTTATTGCTTGTCAGCTGCCTGCTGTTAAGTGCATGCAGTACAACAGCAATACCTCGCGGTCATTCACTTGCAGCGGTTGAAAAAACGCTGGCAGAGAATTTTCCCATCGCTTTACTGCCACCACAAACCTCTCAGGAAGATTCCCTGAGTGCAAACGCGGCGGTACAGCTACTGTTGCAGCAGTCACCCAAGGTTCGCGCCGCTATTGCTCGCTTGGGTATTGCTGATGCACAGCAACTGCAAGCAGAATTAATTAATAACCCCCATATTTCCATTGGTGCGATGAAGCCAGATGAAGGTGGCCGCTGGCAATTGGATGCGGGTTTAAGCCAGCCGCTACTGGCGTTATTTACTCGCCCGCTCCGTCGTGAACTGGCGCAAGAAAATCTACTGCTCGCGCAGCAACAATTACAAGCACAACTGCAAGCATTAGTGGTGCAAACGCAACGCGATTATTACCGTGCAGTTGCCACACAGCAGCATGTGCAAGTACAACAGCAAGTGTGGGAGGCCGCCAGGGCGCAACAGCAATTGGCATTGAGCCTTTATCGCGCCGGTAATATGGCAGAAAATACATTTTTGTATTACGACAACGAATTGCGCCGTGTAGAGCAACAATTAAATGCGTTTAAACAAACGGCACAAGAAAAGCGCTTGCAATTATTTAACCTGATTGGATTGCAATCCACCGCCGACTTTACCTTGCCCACACAATTGCCGCTGCCGGGTGATGACATTTTCGTTCACCGTGAATTGATGGCCATTGCTAAACAGCAGCGCCTGGATTTGCGTATCGCCCAACAACAATTAACGCTGCTGGAAAAGCGCCGTCACCTGATAAAAAATGAATACGGCTGGCGCGATATAAGCTTGGGCATTAATGCGGAACGTGAGTTTGACGGTGCAACTAACATCGGCCCGGCGGTGGAGTTTTCCCTGCCAGTATTTAACCGCGGCCAAGGGGCATTGGCAGGTATTGATGCGCAGGTTTCCCGCCTGCAAGCTGAGCTACAACAGCGTGAACTGGATATGGATTTACAAATCGCCAGCGCTTTGAGTCAATTAAAGACCGCTCAGCAACAGCTGACTTTGCTCACACAGAGTTTAGCTGTAGCGCAACAGCGTGTGGCGCTGGCCAGTCGCGAAGTCAATTTTATGCTCAGCAGTCCGCTTGAGTTATTAGCGATCAAGCGCGATGAAATCCAACTGGCTCACGATTACACCGACGAACTCAATCGTTATTGGCAGGCGCGCAGCCAACTTGAATTGGCGATTGGACAAGCGTTGCCGCTCATTCCCCGCGAACACAAGGAGCATCATCACCATGATTAATCGTCGTACTCTTTTGCTCGGCAGTGCAGCTGGTTTGGTGGCGGCGAGTTTGCCTTTACAGGCGCAAATGGATCATTCACACCATCACCCTGCATCACCGGAAACAGCCAACAGTGGAGAAAAAAATACCGCACCGGTTGATCATTCGCAGCATGTCGCAGGCAATAAACCCGCGCACAAAAGCACCAGGGAGATTCCCGCCGTCAGCACGCAAAAGCCGCCACTCACAGCGGAAGGCTATCGCCCTGTCATTACGCCCAATGGTCGTACACTGCCTTATCGCCTGACAGACGGCGTCAAAGAATTTCATTTAATTGCAGAAGAAATCGAACATGAATTTGCCCCAGGCTCAACCATTAAAGCCTGGGGTTATAACGGCACAACACCTGGTCCAACCATTGAAGCATTGGAAGGTGATCGCGTGCGAATTTATGTCACCAATAAATTGCCGGAGCACACCAGCATTCACTGGCACGGTATTTTATTACCCTGGGGCATGGACGGTGTTAGCGGCTTGACTCAAGCCCCCATTAAACCGGGTGAAACCTTTGTCTATGAATTCACGCTGGAACAACACGGCACCCATATGTATCACCCACACGCTGATGAAATGGTGCAGCTCGCCACGGGTATGATGGGGATGTTTATTATTCACCCCAAAACAAAAATCACCCCGGAAATCGATCGCGATTATGTTGTACTGCTGCATAACTGGGCGGTGCATCCCGGTACCTATCGCCCCGATCCCAGTGTGATGACGGAATTTAATTTGTGGACGATGAACAGCAAAGTGTTTCCTGCTATTGAATCCATGGTGGGACAAACCGGCGAGCGCATTCGGATTCGCGTCGGCAATTTATCCATGTGGAATCACCCGATTCATTTGCACGGCGTGCAGTTTGAGGTAACCGGCTCTGACGGTGGTCGTTGGCCGCAAAATCAATGGCGCAAGGAGGTAACCGAAATTGTCGGGGTTGGCCAAACCCGCGATATTGAATTCACCGCCGTGCCCGGTGACTGGGCATTCCATTGCCACATGAGCCATCACACCATGAATGCCATGGGGCATGACATTCCCAATATGCTGGGCGTAAAACAACCGGTAGCGCAGATCAATAAAGTGTTGCCGGGGTATATGGCAATGGGCGAACACGGCATGGCTGAGCATCAGGTGCATGTGGATATGGGCCATATGCCCGGCCCGGAAAATACCCTGCCGATGATGATGGGTGAAGGTCGCTACGGAAAATTGGAAATGGGCGGTATGTTTTCCATGATCCGGGTGCGCGATCAATTGGGTGAGCAGGCCGATTTGTACTCGCCACCAGCGGGAACCCAGGCACGCAAAGTCAGTCGTGTGCCGGATGGAATCCCTACCTGATTCACGAGCAACTTCCCCAAACAACTTTTTCAAACAGCTTTCACACACATCTACCCGATTACTCCCATTGGCGGAGTGATTGGGTTATGTCGTAAGCAAAGTGTTAATTAGTGTCTACATACGTCAATTCAGACTGCCTTGGCGCCAGCGCTCACCTATAATCCTGCCTGACTATAACTACAGCTAGACAACTACACCCGATGAGCATCAACCCGTTCATCCAACCCTTTTTTCATAATCATAACCAGCGTGAGAGTCACATGAAAAAGCGCCCACTTGGCATTCCCTTTTCACATTACATCCATCGGTCACGCCCTACGGCAATTACCCGCACCTGGCTGGCAACATCGCTAGCTTCACTGGTGCTGTTAACGGCTTGTGGCGAAAAACCAACCAATGCTCCAGCAGAAAATAACGCTGCACAAACGAGCGCTGCCAGCAGTGTTGCATTGGACATTACGCGCATCAGCCCCGAAGAGGCCAAAAAAGATGCTGCCGCAATTGAAGCGCAAGTTGAGTTAACTTTGGCCGAAGGTATTACCGGCGAGCTTTGGGCCTCAGAAAAATTAATGGGTGATACAGTGGCCATCCATGTGGATGACAAAGGCCGTATTTGGGCGGGCATCACCCAGCGCAGTAACAATTCTGAATTTGATATTCGTGGCTATTCCGATTGGGAACACCCTTCTGTTTCCTTCAGAAATATTGAAGACCGTCGCGCCTTCTTAAAAGAAGAATTGGCGCCGGGAAAAAGTGCGCAGAACAAACGCATCCCCGATCGCAATAAAGATGGCAGTAACGACTGGCGCGACCTTGCCGTTGTGAAAGAAAAAGTCATCCGCCTTGAAGACACCTCCGGCAGCGGCAAAGCAGATTTTGTACAAACCGTGGTGGAAGATTTTAATACCGAAGTGACCGATGTTATCGGCGGCATGTACTACAGCGATTTGCTGGACGAATTATTTATCAACGTCGCCCCCGATTTTTGGCAACTAAAAGACACCAATGGCGATGGCCAAATTGACCAGAAAAAATCCCTCGCTCACGGTTTTGGCGTGCACATTGGTTTTAGTGGTCACGGTATGTCCGGCGCGACTATGGGGCCAGATGGCAAACTCTATTACAGCATGGGTGACATAGGCACAGTAGTGACCGATGCCACGGGAAAAACCTGGAATTACCAGGATCAAGGTGTGATTGTACGCAGCGAACCGGATGGCAGTAACTTTGAAGTATTTGCGCATGGGCTGCGCAATATTTATGAATTTTCATTCGACAAATACGGCAACTTTATCAGTGTGGATAACGATGGCGATCACGTTGGTGAATACGAACGTGTTGTGCACTTGATTGAAGGCTCCGACACCGGCTGGCGCATTAACTGGCAGTTGGGTAAATACAAAGATCCGAAAAACAACAGCTACAAAGTGTGGATGGATGAAAGTTACTACACGCCACGTTTTAAAGATCAGGCCGCACATATTCTGCCACCGGTTGCGCCCTATCACGCCGGCCCTACTGGCATGACCTACAATCCAGGCACCGCGTTTAACGACAAATGGAAAGACCATTTCTTTGTGGTGGAATTTGTTGGCTCTGCGGCACGCGCCGGTATTAATGCCTTCACCTTGAAACCCAAAGGCGCCAGTTTTGAACTGGATACGGATCAAAATATTTTCCGTGGTGTATTAGCTACTGGTTTGGACTTTGGCCCGGACGGCGCTATGTACATGAGCGACTGGATTGAAGGCTGGGGTTTAAAACAAAAAGGTCGCGTATGGAAACTGGATACGCCCGATACGGCAGGCAACGCAATCCGCAAAGAAACCCAAGCCCTGTTGGCAGAAGATTTACGCTTGCGCAGCGCCGATGATTTGGCAGGCCTGTTGAGTCATGTGGATATGCGTGTGCGTCAAAAAGCGCAATTTGTCTTGGTTGATAAAGGCGAGCGCAGCATTCTGGAAAATCAGGCACAAACGGCAAGTGATGAATTAGCACGCATTCACGCCATTTGGGGCCTCGGTCAATTACTGCGTAAAGATGCAAGCGTTGATGCCGTACTTATTGGCTTATTAAAAGATGCCAGCGGTGAAATTCGTGCGCAAGCAGCCAAAGTATTGGGCGATGCCAATCACGCTGCTGCCGCGCAAGCATTATTGCCCTTGCTAAGCGATAAAAATCCGCGCGCGCAATTGTACGCGGCGCAAGCCTTGGGTCGCATTGGCGATAAAGCGGCTATCGCTCCTATTGTCGAGATGCTCGCTGCCAATAACGACGACGATGTTTATTTGCGTCAAGCCGGTGCTATCGCACTCGCACGTATTGGCGATGATGCAGCCGTCGGTCAACTGTCTACGCACAATTCGGAAGCAGTGCGCATTGCCGCTGTAGTTGCCCTGAAGCAAATGGCCAGCCCTGCCCTTGCGGCCTTCCTCAGTGACAAAAATGAATATGTTGTCACCAACGCCGCACGCGCGATTAGCGATGACACTCAAGTCCCTGCTGCGCTTCCCACACTGGCTGCGTATTTGGATAAACCGGTTTTCACCAATGAGCCGTTATTACGCCGTGCCATTAACGCCAACATTTATGCAACCACTGAGGGAGCGAGCACCGCTGACAACGCCGAGCGTTTAATGCGCTTTGCCACCCAGAAAAAAATGGCTGGTGTATTGCGCGCCGACGCCGTGCATGCCTTGGCGAGCTGGGGTGAAACCTCCGCTTATGACCGCGTAACCGGCGCCTATCGCGGTGCGGTAAAACACCCGGAAAGTGAAGCCGTTGCGGCATTGAGTGCAAACTACAAAAACCTGCTGGCAGACGGCGAAGCCGATGTGCGTGAAGCCACAGTCAATGCCATTGCCGGTTTGAATGTGCGCGCCGCGCAAGAGCAACTGGTGTCATTGCTGAGTAAAGATGCTGCACCACAAGTGCGAATCGCCGCGTTACATACACTGAAAAAATTTGCGGTCGATAATATTGGCGATTTGGTTTTTGTCGCCATGAAAGATAAAGAGCAAAGTGTACGCATGGCTGCTTTGGCACTGGTGCCAGAATTGGATTTACCGGTTCAGCAAGTGGTAGAGATGCACAGTCTATTGCTGAAAAACGGCACCACCGGTGAGCAGCAAGCAGCGCTCTTGTCGCTGGTCAAGGTAGATGCACCGGAAGCGGTAGCGGTATTTAAAGATCAAATGACACAACTGATTGCGGGCAAAATCGCACCGGAAGTGCAATTGGAATTAATTACGGCAGTAGAAAAAATTAACGCACCGGAATTAAGCGAGTTGCTTACAAGCTATCAAAACAGCAAAGACAAAAACAAACCGCTGGAAATGTTCCGTGAGTCTATGTACGGCGGTGATCCGGAAAAAGGCGTCGCTATTTTCCGTTACAGCAACACCGCACAGTGTGTGCGTTGCCATATGGTGGGCACGCGTGGCGCCAACGTTGGGCCTAACCTGACAACCATTGCCAAAACCCTGTCACGCGAACAATTGCTGGAAGCATTGGTTGATCCAGGTGCACGTGTAGCGCCCGGCTTTGGCCCTGTATCCGGTATGCCGCCCATGGGCTTACTGTTAAAACCGGATGAAATTCGCGATGTAGTGGCTTACTTGTCCACACTGACTGAAGAAGTACACGAAGGTCACTAATCGTTATTTGGCAGCCTTGTTTTGTTCGCAATCCTCCGGCATATGCCGGGGGATTTTTTTATCCATAAAATCCCCCTTTTTGGTTTGCTGAAATCTAAAAGTGGCAGCTAAAGCCACGGCGAATGCAAAACCACGTCGCAATACTATTTTTTTTCTTTGCCTCTTCTTTTATGTTTTTTGATGCGGGCGTAGACTCGCGCAGGCAGTACATAATAAAAATAGAATCAAGCATCAAACAATTATCTATTACAGCAATTCAATTCATAACAATAAAACGTAATTCGGCAAAAACGACGCATAAAGCTACTCAGTAACCGACGGGTGATTTTCTGCTCACTCTATTTATCATTCGCGATTACCTTTTCACTTTCTGCTGTTGTAATCCTGCGGGTCGTTATTCGGTCATTGTCTCTCGGTGCTTTTGGCGCCGCAGAAAACCTTTGTCCAAACATCATAAGGAGTCGATATGAATAATAATCTGTTAATAGCTCTACGCCCGTCTAAAACCCGGCATTCATTATGTGTCGCCGCATTGTGCATGACGTTCTCTCCCTTTTTGTGGGCCGAGTGCACTTACCAAGTGACTAATAATTGGGGCAGCGGGTTCACCGCTGAAATTAAGGTAACCAATAACACCAATCAAACCGTGAATAATTGGTCTGTGTCCTGGCAGGAGGCAAATGCCAGTGTCACCAATGCGTGGAATGCCACGCTCAGTGGCGCAAACCCTTACACCGCCACCGGTTTAAGTTGGAATGCCACACTTGCGCCTAATGCTTCTGCCAGTTTTGGTTTTCAAGCCAATGGCACGGCGGGTGCACCCAAAGTGAATGGCAGTTTATGCGACAACAATACACAAACATCCTCTCTTACTGCCACTTCTAGCAGTGTGAGATCGAGCAGTGCGATTTCCAGTGTAAGTAGCAGTGTAACTACGAGCGCAAATCAAAGCGCGCGTTCATCGGCATCCAGTGTCAGCAACTGGCTGTTTGAAGAAAACTCGTTGGGCTTCTGCAACTATTCCGGTGTTGTTGCGACAAACCATGCCGGTTATACCGGCACCGGATTTGTTGACAGTGAAAATGTATTGGGCGCAGCAATTAATTGGAGCGTTTCTGCTGCCAGTGCCAATACCTATGCCATCAGCATTCGTTTTGCAAACGGCGGTGCCGCAACACGACGTGCCGCTATTGTTGTGAATAATAACAAGTTGTTATCGGTGGATTTTCCAAGCAATAACAATTGGGCTGCATGGCAAACCGTCACAGTAAATGTTCCCCTCAATGCGGGAGTCAACAGCCTGAAGGCGCAAGCAGAAACCAATGATGGTTTAGCAAATATCGACAGCATTAGTATTGCAGGGCTTGGTATTACTCCTGCCGCCTGCCCCACTACGGCGGTAACTATGGACTGCAATAGCATTACTGATCAGCCTGTTTTGCGTGTTGCTGCCGATGGCTCCGCCACTTACAGAACCCTGCAAGCTGCATTAAATACACTGCCCGCCACTAACACTACGCCGACACAAATTCGCATCAAGCCGGGCGTGTATCGTGAAAAATTAACGATCAACAAACCTTTTGTTACATTTTGTGGCGAAGCAGGAAAACAATCATCAACCATTCTTACCAATAACGATAGCGCCAGCACACTCAAGCCTGATGGCACAACGCTTGGAACTTCTGGTAGCGCGAGCGTCACCCTTAGGGCCAATGATATTTCCATGGAAAACATCACCATTGAAAATACATTTGGTGTTGGCTCACAAGCTGTCGCGCTGTTAGCACAGGGGCAGCGATTACAATTTCGCAACTGTCGTTTATTGGGGCATCAAGACACACTCTATGTGCACAGCGGTACGCAGTACTATCGCAACTGCCATATTCAAGGCACGGTAGATTTTATTTTCGGTGCGGCAACAGCTGTATTTGAAAACAACACCATCCATAGCGTTGGTGGTGGTACAGCAATAACAGCGCCTAGCACTGAGCAACAGGTTCCTTATGGTTTGGTGTTTCTTGGCGGAAAAGTGACGGCTGTATCCAATGTTGCAAAAGGCTCAGTAGCATTGGGGCGCAACTGGCGTCCTTATGGTGCAGCCACTTATATTCGCACGGAATTGGGCCAGCATATTTCTAATGTGGGCTGGGTAAAAATGAGTGAAAACACATTGGACACCGCACGTTTTTCTGAATATCAAACCACAGGTGCTGGTGCCACCACTTCAGGCCGTGCACCACAGTCACGGCAACTCACCGCTGCACAAGCGGCCACTTACAACATCAATAGTATTTTTGGCTCCTGGGTTCCCAGCTACAGCAAATAACCTGATAAACATAACGAGGATATTATGAAAACATCCATGAAAAAAACGGCGGCATCGCTAACTGGCTCGCTGGCGTTGAGTGTATTTAGCATGGCAATCGCATCACCGGTTTGGTCTGCATGTACTTACACAGTGACTAATAATTGGGGCAGCGGGTTCACCGCTGAAATTAAGGTAACCAATAACACCAATCAGACTGTGAATAATTGGTCTGTGTCCTGGCAGGAAGCAAATGCCAGTGTCACCAATGCGTGGAATGCAACGCTCAGTGGCGCAAACCCTTACACCGCAACCGGTTTAAGTTGGAATGCCACACTTGCGCCTAATGCGTCTGCCAGTTTTGGTTTTCAAGCCAATGGCACAGCGGGCGCACCCAAAGTGAATGGCAGTTTATGCGGTGTGGCCACTACTTCATCTGCACCGAGCAGTGTGGCGCAATCGAGTGTTGTGAGTTCAGTAAGCTCCAGCATTGCTTCATCCAGCAGCAGCCGAGCGGCCAGCTCTACTGCGACGACATCAACATTGGTGATTCAAGAGGAACAAACCGGTTTCTGCCGTGTGGATGGCATAGCCACAGAAAATACTAACAGTGGTTACACCGGTAACGGCTATACCAATAGCAATAATGTGCAGGGTGCTGCCATTGTGTGGGCAGTGAATGCAGCAACCAGCAGCCGCCACACATTGACGTTCCGTTTTGCTAATGGTGGTACAAGCAATCGCAATGGTTCACTGCTGATTAATGGCGGTAGCAATGGCAATTACACGCTGCAATTACCTGCCACCGGTAGTTGGACAAATTGGCAATCCGCAAGCATCGAGATTGATTTGGTACAAGGCAATAATCTGTTGCAACTTACTGCACTCACAGCCGATGGTTTAGCCAATATCGATTCACTAACGATTGTTGGCGGCACTACTTCGGCAGGTGTATGCGCTACGAATGCGAGCAGTTCTTCGTCAGTAAAATCCAGTTCCAGTGCAACAACCAGTTCAGTGGCGAGTTCAATTGGCTCGGCAAGAATGCTGACATTGGATGGCAATCCCGCTGCCAGTTGGTTAACCAAATCGCGCACCAAATGGAATGCATCAAGAGCCGATATAGTGGCCTCTTATCAACAGTCCAATGGAGGTTGGCCCAAAAATCTGGATTACAACACGGTGGGTAGTGGCAGCGGCGGCAATGAAAGTGGCACCATCGACAACGGTGCTACTATCACCGAAATGGTGTACCTCGCCGAAGTGTACAAAAACGGAAACAATACCAAGTACCGCGATGCTGTGCGTCGCGCGGCTAATTTTTTGGTGAGTTCGCAATACAGCACAGGCGCCCTGCCGCAATTTTATCCACTCAAAGGCGGTTATTCCGATCACGCTACATTTAATGATAACGGCATGGCCTATGCCCTGACCGTGTTGGATTTTGCCGCCAATAAACGTGCGCCGTTTGATACCGATGTGTTTTCAGATGCAGATCGTGCACGTTTTAAAACGGCAGTCACCAAGGGCACGGATTTTATTTTAAAAGCGCAGTGGAAACAGAATGGGGTATTAACCGCTTGGTGTGCGCAACACGGTGCAACGGATTATTTACCGAAAAAAGCACGCGCTTATGAATTGGAATCCCTGAGTGGCAGCGAATCAGTAGGCGTGCTTGCCTTCCTTATGACACAACCACAAACGGTGGATATTGAACGCGCTGTGCGTGCAGGTGTGGCCTGGTTTAATAGCCCGCGAACTTATTTGGAGGGTTATACTTACGATTCTTCATTGGCGGCAACCAATCCTATAGTGCCTAAGGCGGGCAGCAAAATGTGGTATCGTTTTTACGATTTAAATACCAACCGGGGTTTCTTTAGTGATCGCGATGGCAGTAAATTCTATGACATTACACAAATGTCTCTGGAGCGCCGTACCGGATACAGTTGGGGTGGTTCTTACGGGACATCGATAATTAGTTTTGCGCAAAAAGTCGGTTATCTTTAATAAAAAAATCCCCTTCGCTTTTTAGGCGAAGGGGATTTTTTCATATCAACCCTGTGTGCTTAATATACGCAAGCATCCTGTTTGTTTTTCACAAAATAGGTTTTGAAGTTTTTCGCGGTTTTATCCATACAACCTTCCAGATTTAACAAGCTCACACGGCGGAAATCCGCCGGATGGCTTTCTGCTTGCAAGGCAATGTAACCACCGCTATTCGGTGTGCGGTCATCCCATTGCAAATCGGTGTATTCCAATACTTTTTTACCATTAATAAAGTGCTCGGCCTTTTCACTACCGTGCACTAGCAACTCAGCTGTTACCCATTGGTCGCCATGAAAGGTGTCGCTGCTGGAGTTAATAATATGGTCTTCTGTGAATTTCCCGTTATAAACAACGTGAGTGCCCGGGGTACACAGGTTGCCGGTGGTGCGTGGGTTTACACCATCGCCACCTAACAGTTGGTATTCCATACTACCGGGGAAATCTTGATTGATGCCCATGGTTTTAGGGTCTTGCGTGTGATACATGATGCCATTATTGCGGTAAGCCCAAGCTGGCCCACCTTTCACCTGATCGCCCACAAAGCGGTATTCCACTTTAATGCGGTAATAAGAGAAAGGGCCGCCGTTGTAAAAAATATGGCCAAAATGATTGTTAAATTCTTTGTACTGGTCGTAACGCATTTTCATAATGCCGTCTTCCACGCGGAAGGTATTAAATGCATTATCGTTTAACTCAAAGCCGCTGATTTTTACACTCCAGTTGCTTAAATCCTTACCGTTAAACATTTCAATCCATTCTTCTTTGTTCGGGTCATTCGCTGGCGTGGTTGCCGAAGCAGCCAGTACCGGACTAGCTAAGGCGCACAGCAGCATGGCTGCCAGAGTGTTTTGTTTAAATCCGGGGGTTGTCATAAGTAGCTCTCTTTCTGCTGCGATGGATGTTGTTATTGATATGGTTATTAGTGCTCGATGCAGAAATTTAAACCAATTATCGGATAAATGGCAGGGGATTTACAAAACCAAACCAACCTACACAGACCCTGGGGCAATATCAGCCCGCACGGGTTGCCAAAATAGCGGCAATATCCAAGGGTTCGAGGTAGAGAGCAAAATCAGTTTCGCGGGATTGAATAGCGAGGATCGACATGCGGTCAGCAAGCTCATTGCCTTGCACACCCACGTGGCCATTTACATGCAGCACTTGCACTTTGTCTTTCAGGGTTTGATGTAGCGAATAAACTTCCTTAATCAGCTCCAGGTTTTTAATTTCCCCGCCCTTCTTTTTCCAGCCCGCTTTTTCCCAGCCTACTGCCCATTGCACAACACACTGGATGGAATACTGCGAGTCAGAAAAAACCGCCGCCGTTTTGCCCTTGGCGATTTCTTCTTTCGCCAGCAGCAAACCTTGGTGTAATGCATTTAATTCGGCGGTGTTATTGGTACCGTTCGGGTTATACAAACCATACCAAAGTTCTGCGACTTTATTATCACGATACAAGGCCAACCCCGACCCCGCTTCACCGGGATTGGGTTCACAACCGCCGTCAGTAAAAATTTTTACCTCAGCAGGCAACGCATTCACCTCGGCAGCATTATAAGTTTTAATTTTTGCCCCACTCGCCGCCGCCCGCCCGGTTCCCGCCTTTGGCTTTACACTGCCGAAAGCTGCTTCGGCTTCTTCACGGGTTAAAAACGATTTATATCGGGCACCGGTAAAACCATCAATATGCTTTTTACACGTAGCCCAATCCGTAAAAATCCCAGTCTCGCGCCCTGCCCATACCACATAAAATTTTGAAGCCATTACACTCTCTTTCTTTTAATTTAAAAATTGATACTACTGATATCTAATCTATTTATCGAACGTAGGTTGGTGCTGAGGAACGAAGCCCAACATGACCATGCTGATGATACCCACCAAAAATAATTTAATGCATTGTTCTAATATTTTACTAATTTAAAAACATCGCGATATAAACGACGACGAATGTTGGGGTTCGTTCCTCACCGCCAACCTACGGGCGTGCTTGAGGTATTATTGAGCATGTTTCATCTGCCCCACCAACCGAACCGCTACCCAAATCAAAGCCCCCACTGCACTAATCAACACCAACCAAAACAAAATAGTCTTCCAACTAATATGCACTTGGTGGCGGGCGAAAGAGTCCAGGTCGGGATTTAAGGGGGCTGCGCTTACGGTTTCCCATTGCACATCCTTCCCTGCCATAAGTTGCGAAAATATTTGTGCGCTGACGGCTTCGTGGTCGGTGGTGCTTTGGTTGTCTATGGCGATATTGTAGGGTGCACTGTTGTTGGCGATAAATTGCAGGGTTTGTGCTGTGCGATGAAATACCAGTGTAGGTTTGGCGCTGGTGCGTACTAATTCGTTGAGTTCAACGCGCCATTGGGTGTCGCTGTTGCTATAGATACTTACCGCATCGCTGCGCTGCCATTCGCTGCCTACTTGTGCATTAAACCAAATACCTTGGTGTACCAATTGCCATGGTTGTTTGCTGCTGTGGCGTGAAAAAATAGTGATGCGATCGCCGTATTGGATATTGCCCAAGTCAATACTGATTTTATTAACGGGGGCTATATCGTCGCGCTCAAATTCCCAGGCGGCAACGGGTAAATGATTGGTATGGCGCTCGGCGAGCATGGCGGAGTCTTGTTTTTCTGCCAGTGTGCCCTGCACTTCCCAAGTATCTGCCGCGGGTGTGTTAGCGATCTGATGAGTGTTTTCAATATGCACACTGGTGAGTTTTAAATTATCGCCGCCGCGCGTGAATTTAAGACGCAGATAGGCATATTGCATTTCACTCAGGTTGAGCGCGATTTTATTGCGCGTTAAATATTCGTCCTCTTTCTGCAATTGCACCAAGGTGGTATTGGTGATGGGTGCCCAGTTGGTCATGTCGTTGGTGCCACTGACTTCCACTTCCAGATATTGATGTGCATCGTTAATTGGCCAGAGAATCGCCAAAGTATCGGCTTGGGTTTTTAAATCGCTCAAATCCACCACGTAAAAATCAGTGGGTGTTGTTTGGCCTGTTATGGCCGTGTTGTTGCCCTTTTCAACACTGACAGAAATTTCATTGTCGTCTAACCGAATGGATGCACTGCTCAACACCAACAAGGTTTCTGGCGATGCGCCGACTGGCACCGGGAAAAAGCGCACAGGGGTTTGTTGGGTTTTTACGCTGACCTTTGTATCTGGCGCGCTAATGCGGTAAGGCAGCTTATTGCCTTGTTGGTCGGTAACCACCAAATCTGTTAATTGCGCATCAGCACTGTAGCGATAAATATCGTGCGTTAAGGTTGTTTGCACATAGCTGCCAGTGGCAGCGTCAATTTTATACACGGGAACTATTTCAGCATTACATACCGCACTAAAACCCAGTGCCATTGCAATTGCTGTTAGATACTTTTTAATGGAATTCATTTTTTACCTCTTATACAAATCGCACATTGGCAAGCGATTTCGGAGTGCGTTTACTCAGGTTCTACCGCTTTTGCCTTCGCCGGAATCGGCGATAAATAACCAATCAATAACATTAATGCACCCACTGCCATAAACGACACTACACCTGCCAGGGTGCCTGCCCCGCTTAAATCTTTCAGGAATAATTTTGCCACTATCACGGCAAGTAAACCGGCGCCGAGCATCCAGAGTTTGCGCTCTTGCAAGCGGCGGGAAATATTCATAACGACCAGCGCACAAATTGCCCACAAAATGGAAAGCGACATTTGTACTATGGCTGAGTCCCACATCACCGTTGCGACATAATCCACCTGTGCGTAATGATGAATTGCACGCAGCAATACAACATTAATCCACACAAAACCTAAACCACCGAGCAGGCCGTAGCGCAGTTCGGTGGGTGCTGTGTGCAAGTTTACAAAGCCGCGTTTAATGGCATAGGCAACAATTGCCAATACGGCGGCTTGCGCTAAATCCAGCGGGTTGAGTATGGGTAAATAAAATTGATTGGTGATGCCGGAATAATGGCAAGCAACAAAAAACCAACCAAGTAATAACAGCAACAATGGTGCAGGAATTAAATTTTTGTAATCCGCCGGATAAGCCGCAAACGGCCAAATGGATTTATTAGTAAGGTTCAACAGCGCAACCAAGGGCACAACCAAACATGCAAACCACAATACCGCCGCACTGGTGCCGTACCACTGCATAACACCTTGCCAATGGCTCGCTTCCCAATAGACCAACACAAATAAAAACCACGCGGTTAAAATGTGCCATACACTTAACAGGCCGCAAGAGGAAAGTTCACGGCGGTTCCACAGGAAGCGATACTGCACCAATATGAATAGCGCGAGCGCCAACACGCCAAATCCCTGTGAAGGATACACACCATAACCGATGAATAAACCTTCGCCAAAATTGCGTAGTGCCCAGAGGGCCGTTAAGGGCAGCAACCAAAAACCTAATGACGCAAGTGATGGCCAGGACAATACTTTACTTAACCCCATCACCCCGGCAACTGATGCGGCAAAAAATACAATCAGTGCGGCAAACTGCTGCTCGCCCGGCAAGTGAGCACTGAGTTCCATATAACCCGCATGCAACCACCACAACCAAGCGATTACTTGCGCAATGGTGGCAAGATTCTTTTCGCCACGACGCAGCACTTCAGTAAAATGTCCTGCAATAAACGAAATTGAAAAAGCGGCAAAAGACAAGATCAACAAACCGATAAAATCGCCACGGATAATGGGTAATGTTCCAGCACTGATGCCGCTTATCAACAATGACACCACCGCGGCGGCATACAGCAAATAGCCCGCACAGCGCGGCAGTAACCGCTGTTGGCGTAAGCCAACCCAAGTCAAACCTGCAGCTTCCAGTGCCCAGGTAGCGGATGTCCATTGGGCATCCAGTGCCAATGGAATGGTGAGGGTTGCAAAGGTGACGCCCAGCGCGATAAAGGATTCAATTAATATGCGGTGCGTGTGTTGGTATCTCGCCCAAAGCACTCGCGCTAGTGCGATATAAATGATCGCCAGAGCGAGTGCGCTAATAGCCAAACCATATTCTGTGTGTTTCAACAGTGCGGTTTGCAAACCAAAACCGACGATGGGCAAGCCAAATACCAAGCTGCCATCCACCAGCCCTTTTAAATTCGGTGGCTGTTTGAGTGAAAATAAAATGGAGAGGCTTAGATAGAGCGCAAAAAACGCCAGCAAAAATGGTTGGGTACTGGCATATAAATGAGGTTCGTATTTGAGTACGCCCCAGGTCGCGGTAATCACAAAGGTAAATACAAAACCAACCCAGTTGAGCAGGCGCCAGGTTTTAAACCAGGCGATGGCGAGAATACCGAGGTTCAGCAGCAGATAAAAACTAAATAATCCGACATGATTACCAGAACCGTCCGAGGTGAGAATAGGTGCAAGAAAACCACCAGCGGTAGCCATGAGTGCGAGCACCTGTGCGTTTTGAATAACCGCCAGCAGTACGCCCAGCGCTACAATAATCAGCATGAATACCAACGCAATACTGGCTGGCATAAGTGCGTACATTTTGGCAGCCGCAAATACTGTTAAGTAGAGCGCACCAATACCACCGCCCTGTAATACCAAGCCGTAACCACCTTCACGTGTGCGGGTTTTCCAGCCTATGCCAATTAGCACTAATGCAATAGCGGCGACTATGGCCATGCGCAGTTCTAACGGAAACATACCCTGGTTTGCGGCGTATTTAACCAGAAAGCTCAAACCAAAAAACATCACCAACATGCCAATACGCACAATGGCATTACCTTGGGTAAAAAAATCTTTCAAGTAGTGTTGCAGTTTTTCTGCTGCCTTTTCCACGGCATTGGGTTGGCGTGGTGGGCGCTGGTATTGCTGTGTTGAAGGCTGCATGTGTACGGCTGCTGGTTGTGTCGCCGCTGTTTGCAACGGTTCTTGCAGTGGTTCTTTTGGCCGTTCCTGTGATACTACTGAAGCAGGTAATTCGATGCCTTGTGCTTTTAACCGTTCTTCCAGCGAGAGTTGTTGTGGTGCAGAAACGCTTGGCGCAGGTGCAGCATCTTGAATGCTGGCTGGTGGCGAAACCGGTTGTGTTTGCAGTTGTTTTATATCGCGCTCAAGGCGCGTCACCTGGCTGCCCAGTTGAATAATCTTGGTGATTAAAAACCCGAGCGCGCCGCCAATCAACCAGCCGTTTTCATAAAAAATCGCTTCACCCAAGCCCATCCCGACCAGGGTGAAAATAATCAGTAGCATCATAGAAATTCCTTGTGGGGCTTTTATAGCTTATTGGTGTTGATCGGTAATCACTTGCACGGTTTTTAGCGGCTCCAATACTTTTTCATGTTCCAACTGCCAGCCAACGGAGGCGCAGAGCTGCTGCATCATTAATTGGATTTGCTTTTGTGCGATCTGCGGTAAATCGCTCTCTTGCGCTTTTTCTTGCATGAGTTTTTTGGCCTCCGCCAGTATTTCGGTGTAGTCCTCGTTATCAAACTTATTCAATAAACCTTGATTGATGTCGTAGAACTTGTAGTCGGTATCGATAGAGATAATCTCCGGCTCGGCAAATTGTTCTATGACCAGCGTACGGCTATTGTGATCCCGACGAAAACGCATTTTGGCAAAATCGTAACCAACAGAGACCTTGGCTTTAGCAACAACCAGCGCCTTGCTGTTGGTTTTGAAGATGCCGAAAAAATCTTTCTTGGATTTGTGATCGTAAATCTCGGTGAAATAGCCCTCAGCCAATACCACTTTGAATACTTTTTCAATGCGCTCCAGCAATACATGGGATTCTGTCGCTACATCCTGTTTGGGCGTTTTGAATTTTTTGGCGTAGTACCAACTGAATGCCTGCCAGGCAGCAACACCACCAATCAGCATGGCCAGTATAAAAATGAGGAAATCCATCGAGGTAGTCCTTAATTATCAAACATTGGTCTGCTGTGTATGCACAGCCAAAGCCACAGCAGCTTAAACGGGCTTGGCGTCAAAGTCTATTTGCCGCAGCCCATACCGGATAAGGTAGAATGCAGCCCCCGTAACGGCACTGTCCGACGAGATTCCATGCCTGCAGAACTTCGAATTATCCCGCTTGATTATCAACCAGACCCCGCGCACTGGTTTGCTGTGGTGCGCCACTTGCCCCACGCCATTTGGCTTGACTCTGGACGCCCGCAAAGTAGTTATGGGCGCTTCGATATTATCTGCGCTGCTCCCCAGTCGGTATTAACCAGTCGCGATGGCCTGACGGCAATTACCCATCACCGGGGCCGAGATCACAAAGAGAAGTCAGAGCATCAGGATGGCGATCCATTTCAATTGTTAAATGACCTGCTGTTTGGCGAAGCGGCGCCCAGCCAAGCCCATACTGAACTGCCGTTTATTGGCGGTGCACTGGGTTATTTTGGTTATGACCTTGGCCGCCAGTTGGAGCGGCTGCCGGTTATTGCGCAAGCGGATATCCAACTGCCGGACTTGTGCATAGGCATTTATCCCTGGGCGATTATCCAGGATCACCAGTGCAGTACAGCCTGCTTGGTGATCAATGAGACCCTGAGTCAAAGCCTTGGCGGTGCTTATAACTTTTTGGAAATCGAGCAGCTCTGCCGCTCTGCCGCTCAAAAGCCGGTGTTCCACGCAGCTCCAAACACACGTAAGAATAATGAAAAACCATTTAAAATCAGTGGGTTTCAAAGCAATCTTAATGTGGATGAGTACTACCAAGCCCTGGCGAAAATTCAGGATTACATTCGGGCGGGCGATTGTTATCAGGTTAATTTTGCCCAGCGTTTCAGTGCCAGTTTCAGTGGTGATCCCTTTATCGCTTATCTCGCCCTGCGCCAAGCCCTGCCCTCGCCCTTCTCCGGATTCATGCAATTGCATGACAGTGATGGCAAGCCAAATGGTGCGGTGCTGAGTTTGTCACCTGAGCGCTTTATTCAAGTACGTGGCTCGGCGGTAGAAACCAAGCCAATCAAGGGCACTATTAAGCGCGGCATCACCCCAGAGGAGGATGCGACCAATGCCCACTGGCTACAGCACAGCCTGAAGAACCGCGCTGAAAACGTGATGATTGTGGACCTGCTACGCAATGACCTGAGTAAACACTGCTCCCGGGTTCAGGTGCCCACACTGTGCGAATTACAGACCTTTGCCAATGTGCACCATTTGGTCAGTACTGTTACTGGTGAATTACACCCAACCGCAACCGCCCTTGACCTGCTACGGGATGCCTTCCCCGGCGGCAGCATTACCGGTGCCCCTAAAATTCGCGCTATGGAAATTATTGAAGAGCTGGAGCCTACCCGTCGCTCACTTTACTGTGGCAGCCTGGGCTACATCAGTGTTGATGGCCAGATGGATACCAGCATCGCCATACGCACTTTGGTGTGCGACGGTGAGCGAATCCACTGCTGGGGCGGCGGCGGTATAGTGGCGGACTCTGAAACAGAACAGGAATACCGCGAGTCCATCGCCAAGGTCAACGTGCTGATGGATACGCTGGAACACGCATTTAAAGACTGATTCAAGAACACCTATTAACAACACCAATCAACACGCGTTGAGGAGAAAATAATGCTTATCCAGGACCATCAAGTCGACCTGAATACCCCTACTGGCCTGATGCGCTGCTATGTGTATCGCCCCAAAGAGACGAGCGACACAGCCGGTAAAAAATTCCCGGCCATTATTCTCTACTCCGAAATTTTCCAGCAGACCACACCCATTCGCCGCAGCGCGCAAATTATGGCTGGCCATGGTTTTATCGTGATTGTTCCGGAAGTATTTCATGAGTTAAATCCCATCGGCACTGTATTGGGCTATGACGATGCGGGCCGCGATAAAGGCAACGCGGATAAAGTGGCTAAAACCCTGGAGGCGCATGATACAGATACCCAGGTGATGATTGATTACGTGCAAACCCTGGAGTATTACTCGGGCAAGATTGGCGCTATGGGCTTTTGTCTGGGCGGTGGCTTGGCTTATCGCGCTGCGATCAATCCTGCTATTGCAGCAACCAGTTGCTTTTACGCTACCGATATCCACTCTGGCTTAACACCATCCAACCCCGGCAATGAGAGCCTGACCCGCACCGGTGAAATTAAAGGGGAGTTGCAGATGATTTGGGGTAAGCAAGACCCGCACATTCCGCCTGAGGGACGTGCAAAAGTGTATGCCAACCTGGTTGCGAAGGGAGTGAACTTCACTTGGCATGAGGTTAATGGTGTGCATGCTTTTATGCGCGATGAAGGGGAACGATATGATGCGGAGTTACAGCTGTGGGGTTATCAAACAGCGATTGGCATGTTTAAGCGCGTACTTTATTAGTAGAAATCAGTGACAAAGGAGGTGTCACGCTACAACTCAAGCATAATATTTGTAACAAGATCACTATATGATCGTCCAACTAGAGCGGGTATTGAACGAAACGTTAAAACACCTGATTCACGTTGGAGTTACTATGAAAATACCAACTCAAAAGAACAACAAAATCCTGACTGAACTGGTTATTGGTGCAGTGATTGTTATCCTCATGAAAGGAATGTTTTTGTTGGGCGTTAGTGCCACAAAACAGCAGTGGGCACCGCCCTTAATAGAATTCAATCAGCAACAATAAAAAAGGGGCAATCATGTGAATGATTGCCCCTTTTTTGCGTTGTAGCTATTAAAGCGCTAATTACAAGCTCAATTCACGGTTACTAGCTTTGATGAATTCTTTCTTCAAATCTTCGTAAGTGTGAACTGCCGGGAATTGCGGGAACTGCTCGATTACGTTTTGCGGTGCGTGGAACAGAATACCTTGGTCTGCTTCACCCAGCATTGTGGTATCGTTGTAGGAATCGCCTGCGGCAATTACGCGATAGTAAAGTGTTTTCAGTGCCAGTACCGACTGACGTTTCGGGTCGCGCTGACGCAAGGTGTAACCGGCAACCATGCCGCGCTCATCGATATTCAAACGATGGCACAGGAGTGTGGGGAAACCGAGTTGACGCATCAGTGGTTGTGAGAATTCGTAGAAAGTGTCGGACAGGATAATCACCTGAAAACGCTCGCGCAGCCAATCCACAAACTCAACGGCGCCGTCGAGTGGTTTGAGGGTAGCGATAACATCCTGGATTTCTTTCAAACCAAGGTTGTGCTGCTCCAGAATGCGAATGCGTTGCTTCATCAATACATCGTAATCAGGAATGTCGCGGGTCGTGGCTTTGAGTTCTTCAATGCCGGTTACTTTCGCGAATTCAATCCAAATCTCCGGAACCAATACACCTTCCAAATCCAGGCATGCAATTTCCACGACAACCTCCAAAACGGTTAATAATTAAGCGGTTAAGACCCAATAAGTGGCGGCAATCTACCCTTTTTGCCCTGCTAAAGCAAACCCGAATACCGCGCATTGCTTGGGCTGAAGGTGGCGCCTCTGGTATCCTTGCCTACTCTTAAAAAAGAATGACCGTGAGTAGCCCGCCATGACTGATAACCAAATCAATCTTGTTGACCTTGAAGCCAAGTTGCAGCAGGAAAGTCCGCAAAAAATCATTAAATACGCCCTGAATCAGTTCGAGAATATCGCGATTTCATTCAGTGGCGCTGAAGATGTAGCCCTGATCGAAATGGCCCGCAATTATCGTCCCGATGTACAAGTGTTTTGTCTGGATACAGGCCGTTTGCACGCCGAGACCTATCGCTTTATTGAGAAGGTGCGCAAGCACTATGGTATTGCGATTGACGTGATCTCACCCGATGGTGATGCCGTGCGCAAGCTGGTGCAGGAAAAAGGCCTGTTCAGCTTCTATGAAGATGACCACAAAGAATGCTGCGGTATTCGTAAAATCGAACCTTTACGCAAAAAACTGCTGACAGTAGATGGCTGGATTACCGGTCAACGCAAAGATCAAAGTCCGACTCGCGCAGAAATCCCGGTCATTCAGGATGACAAACTGTTTGCGCGCCCAGGTGAGAAGCTAACCAAATTCAATCCACTGGCCAACTGGTCATCCAAAGAAGTGTGGGATTACATTCGCCTGTGCGAAGTACCCTACAACGAATTGCATGAGCGCGGCTTCATTTCCATTGGTTGCGAACCTTGCACTCGCCCCGTTGCGCCTGGACAACACGAACGTGAAGGTCGCTGGTGGTGGGAAGAAGCCACCAAAAAAGAATGTGGATTACATGCAGGCAACGTGAACTAAATACCCTAAACCCAACCCCTGCACATAACAAAACGCCCGGTATAAAAGCCGGGCGTTTTGTTTATGAGGCTATTCGAGTATTAAAACCACCCAACCAACTTCCTTGTCAGCCAGATGGGGGGGACGTAAACCTATTTCGCTTTTGCTGCCTGGATCGCCCAAAGGCGTGACATTAATGCCAAGGGGGAGCTGGACGGAACGGTTTTAAATGCACTGATTGCCTCTTGGGGTTTGTTTAACGCCATATAAGCAATGCCGATATTGATATTTACTTCATCCTGAATCTTGACTCCACCTTTGGCTAAACCGCCTTTAAATGCAGCTATAGCCTTTTCATATTGTCCATGCCCTAAATAGGCTTCCCCAATTTTTATCAGCGCATCGCCTGTGGGTTTTGCTGCAGCCTCTTTTTCAATAGAAGGCAACAATTGCAGATCTTCAGCGGCTTGGGTTCTGGCCATGGCCAGTAATTTCAACTCGCGCTCTTTAGAGTCGCCCTGCCCTAAAATACCTTTATTAAAGCCATCTTCCAGTACCGCTTTGGCATCGCCAGGGTTGGCGACAGCAAGGGACAGCTCAGCCATTTCAACATATTCATTGGCTTGCAAGTACCCGGTACTTTTTACCAGACGTAAGTAGATAATATTTTGGCGATCACTAAAGGATGAGCCAGACAAGAGATAAGTGAACATATCCTGCCAATATTGCTCATTGGGGTAGTGGCTTAACAATTGTTCCAAGGTGGCAATAACAGCAGGCTTTTTGTTTTGTTTGTGCTGGGAACTCATCAGCAATTTCAGCCAATCTTCATCCGCAACCTTGCCTTGCTTTTGTGCGGTATCAATTAAGCGTTGGGTTGCCTGTTCAGCACGGACAAAATCATTTTGCAGATAATAAGCTTGAGCAACCTGATGCATCACTTCCAAGTCATTATTGACTGCTTTTAAATAGCGTTCACCCAACTCTGCTGCTTTGGCATAGTTTTTCAGAGCAAAGTAAATTTGCGACATATTCAGTATGCGCTTGGGCTCTTCTTCCTTTTTAAACTGCCCGGCAGCCAACATTTTTTCATAAACAGCAACCGCACCCGCATAGTCTTTCAAGTTCACCATGCAGTAAGCCAGCATCTCATTGATGATGGTTTCCTCCATAGGGCTCTTATTCTCAATCGCCGCTACCTCTTTGGTTTTGGCTAAGGCTTCCTTCCATTTTTTTGCATCCATTAATTCCCGTGCCTGCTTTAAAGGCTTACCCACTTTGGCACTGAGTTGTTGTGTCTCTGCGGCTTTTGCTGCAAAGGCATATTGGGTGACCAGTGGTGCGACTGCAATACTTGAGCAAATACCCAATAGAGCAACACGCAACAGGCGAATCATTTTTTTATTTGGTTGCATAAAACTATCCACGTATTTTGATTAAATGGAACCTGTTTGAATTAAATGAGTTGGCAGATCAGGCTCATGCCTACTCAAGCTTCTCATTGCCGACAATGCCGATGTTCGTCAGCCCCAAGCGCTGGGCCGTTGCAAGCACTTTTGCTACTACATCATACTTCGCGAGCTTGTGCGGCTTTAAATGCACTTCTGGTTTTGGCTCCATATTTGCAGCATGAAGCATATAGTTTTTTAATATTTCACCATCGCGAATCACACTGCCATCCCAGCGCATGGTTCCATCAAAGTCGACTTCAATATTAATGACTGTTGGCAGTTCAGTCGGTGGTGGTGCATTGGTCACTGGCATATCCATTTTTACGGCGTGCGTTTGAATGGGTAAGGTAATAATTAACATCACAATCAATACCAACATCACATCAATCAATGGTGTGGTATTCATTTCCACCATGACTTCATCATCGCCGCCATTGCCTATATTCATGCCCATGGCATTAACCTCTCTGTAGGTTGTTTGTTAGTGCATTTACGGCTAGCGAACAGGAATGGTAATAAAACCAATCTTGCTGATGCCGGCACGTTGGCAATACAACACCAAGCGTCCTACATGCTCATATCGGCCATTCAAATCGCCGCGAATATGCACTTCCGGTTGCGGGTTAATAACCGCAATGGTTTTTAATTTGGCCAGTAACGCTGCCTTGTCGGCAACACGCGCTTCATTCCAGTAATACTCACCGTCTTTAGTTACGGCGATTACAATATTTTCCGGTTTGGTTTGCGTGGGTGTATTGGAAACGTTTGGCAAATCAACTTGTACTGTTTTAATGACTACAGGAATCGTAATCAGGAAAATAATCAGCATAACCAACATAACATCCACTAGCGGAGTGGTATTGATAGTTGAATTGAGTTGCTCTTCGTCGCCAGAAGAAATATTCATGCCCATAATCTTTTCTCTCTTAAGCAGTGATCTGGCAATTACCTGCGGTTAAGTTGCTGTGGCTAAGTGACCGTGGGTAATTGCGATGAAAGAGATATTATTCAGCGTGACCGCCACGTACACCCATTGCCAGGTTTGCGTGTAAATCACCGGCAAAATTACGCAAGGATTCAGTAATTACTTTGTTACGACGAACCAACCAGTTGTAACCCAGTACCGCAGGTACAGCGACAGCCAAACCGATTGCAGTCATAATCAATGCTTCACCTACAGGGCCGGCTACTTTGTCGATACTGGCTTGACCTGCCAAACCGATTGCAATCAGCGCGTGATAAATTCCCCACACGGTACCGAACAAGCCTACGAATGGTGAACATGAACCTACGGTAGCCAAAAGTGATAAGCCGGTTTGCAATTGACCACTTACACGTTCTACTGAGCGTTGTAATTGCAAGGCTAACCATTCAGCCAATTCAATCTTATCGCCTTTACGTGCAGCATGTTGTTTGGCGGCAAGCATGCCGTCCTCGGCAACGGCGCGAAATGCACTGTCATCTTTGTAGAGTTTCACACCTTCTGACAAATCGCTGCTTTCCCAAAAGCGACGGGTTTTTCTGGCTTGTGATAACAAGCCTTGTTGTTGAATTAATTTAGTGACCAGCACATACCAGGTGGCGGCCGACATGATGATCATAATGATCAAGGTGCCGCGCGCGATAACATCGCCTTGTTCCCACAGTGCGCCTAAACCATATTGGCTATGCGTATCAGCAGTGCTGGCTTCTGCGGTGGTTGCTGCGTTGGCAGCGGCATCGGAAGTGGCAACAGAACTGGTATCGATACTCGCACTCATATCAGCAGTTTCATTCAGGCTATCTGTCGTACTGGTATCAACCGGCGCAGCCGTGGCATCCAATGTTTCTACTGCTGCTGCGTTCACAGGGGCAGCAGTGGTAACGGCGCTATCTGTTGCCTCCTGAGCATAGGCTGAGGATAGAGCCAAGGGCGCCCCCAACAACAACACCATTTGCAATACTAAAGAAGATGAGAATTTAGCGTTCATGTTTAAAATCCTACGTTGAATAACATTATTAATGTGGGTCTGATTTTTTTCGCTGTGCAACATAATCGGTTGCGTACTAACTGCTATTGTTGATCGATTTTGAATCGGAACTTAATGCGATGCCAACAAGCCACTGGCTGGTTTTCCTTGGTGCATGGTTCAAATTTCCACGAGCGAATAGCGTGTTTCAGTGCGGCACTATCCAAGCGCTCAAAGCCGCTACTGCTTTCAATTTTTCCATCGACAACCTTTCCGTCTTCGCGAAGATAAAGTGCTAAACCAACAGCACCTTCCTCACTTAACCGCAGCGATGCTGATGGATAAGGTGGACGACTCAAGCCTTTTTTCGGCGGACGCGGAGGCGTCACTTTTACCTCGACCGGTTTTCTGGAAACCGTAATCGCATTGGCGTTGGTTGGTGCCACATCGGGCGCAAAGTCAATATCCGGTGGCGGCACAAAATCAGGTGGAGGCGGAACAAAATCCGGCGGAGGTGGTGGCGGCGCTTCCGTTTCCGGCGGCGGTGCCTCTTCGATAATTTTTGCATCGATTTGTTGTTTAACAAGATTCATGGCGTCGCTGCCGAGCCCTGATGCCAAACCATAGATGACAGCAACATGGAATAACACAACAAAAATTATTCCGCTGAATCTTTGAGAAAAGGTTTTATTCGCGTTATATGACATAGCCTCAACATCTTCAAAGTGATAAGTTTGAGATGTCAGTTTGCGTGAAGACAGCTATAGAAGGCGAATGACCATTTACGACTAATTAATAAGAATTTTACGTGCGGTGATAAAAAAATTACGCCAAAACTAATGGGGCATAACTAAATCATTGAAACTACGTGGGAAATTTATTTGCGGCGCGTAAAAAATGGTAAATAACTGTTTACGTGTAATTTATGAATTCTACAAATATCAGATACGCTATATTTACGGCATGTTACGGATTTTAAACGGGAGAAAAAACAGAGAAGTCGCCGCGCAAGATAAGGTCGGGTATATCTTTCGCGGCGCGACAGGACGTAGCCATTTATTTTTGGACGAACGCTCGTTCAATAACATAATCACCGGCAATACCAATACGTGGTGAAACCTGCAAACCAGCCTTGTCGAGCAAGGCACAGGTGTCCTCTAGCATGCCTGGACTGCCGCACAGCATGGCGCGATCGTACTCGGGGTTAAGGGGTGGCAAGCCTATATCGCTTAACAGTTTTCCGTTTTCCAGCAAGTCAGTTAATCGCCCTTGATTGGTAAAGGTTTCTCGCGTCACGGTTGGGTAATAGATCAGTTTATTAACAACGTCTTCGCCTAAAAACTCATGCTCAGGGAGTTCTTTGGTAATAAAGTCGTAGTAGGCAAGATCGTTCACTTTTCTAACGCCATGCACCAGAATAATTTTTTCAAACCGCTCATAAATATCCGGGTCTTGAATCAAGCTGATAAATGGCGCCAAGCCTGTGCCGGTAGACAAGAGATACAAATGTCTTGCCGGTTTTAAATCCGACAGCAGGAGTGTTCCTGTGGGTTTACGTCCGACCAGGATTGAGTCACCTACGTTGATGTTTTGCAAACGTGACGTCAGCGGGCCATTGGGTACTTTGATACTGAAAAACTCCAAGTGTTCGGCATAGTTTGGGCTGGCGATACTATAGGCGCGCAGCAGCGGCTTGTTGTCGACTTCCAGGCCGATCATGACGAACTGGCCATTTTCAAAGCGGAAGGATTCATCGCGTGTTGTGGTAAAGCTGAACAAGCTATCGTTCCAATGGGTAACTGATAACACAGTTTGGGTGTTGAAAGCGCTCATTAAAAAATTCCTGTGGTGGCTTTATTGCAAGGCGGCGTTTAATTCGGGCAAGGCACTGAATAAATCAGCAACCAGACCATAGTCGGCATACTTGAAAATGGGTGCATCGGGGTCGTGGTTGATCGCCACAATAACTTTGCTGTCTTTGATGCCGGCGATGTGTTGCATGGCGCCGGAGATACCGACAGCAATATATAACTCGGGGGCGATAATGGTGCCCGTCTGCCCTACTTGTAACTCGTTAGCGGCAAAGCCCGCATCCACACAGGCGCGGGTTGCACCAATGGCCGCGTCCAGCTTTTCTGCCAGCGGGTTTAACAAACTATCAAACTGTTCACCCAGGCTGCGGCCACCGGCAATAACAACCCGTGCCGAATTTAATTCGGGGCGTTCAGAATGGCTGAGTTGCTCGCTTATCCAGCGACTGACAGCGCGTGATGGCGGCACGCTGATCTCCACAATCTGTGCATTGCCATTACGTTCAGCGGCGCGAAATGCCGTGCTGCGCACCGATACAATTTGCACATCTTCATGATTATCGATGTGCGCCAGAATATTACCAGCGTAACTGGGGCGCACGTAGTGCGACGGAGCCTCTATGGCAATCACATCGGTAATCGAGGCGGTATCCAAACGCGCGGCAATTCCTGGCAGGAGGCTTTTACCAAACACACTGTGCGCGGTGAGGATAACGTTATAATCACTGGCGATTGTCATTACCAAATCGGAAACATCTTCAACCAACGGATGCTGCAGGTGATCAGCTTGCGCATGCAATACCTGACGGACACCGGATATTGTGCTTGCCTCTGCAAGTGCTGCATCCAGATCTTTGCCATAGACCAACACATCAATCGCTAACCCCCAGTAGGTCGCCGCTGTGATTGCCTGATAAGTAGATGGTTTCAGGGTTTTACCATCCACTTCTGCCAATACTAATACACTCATACCAACACCTCTGTTTGACGCAATTGTTTTACCAGTTCATTCACGGTCGCAAATTGAACGGCTCCCGGTCTTGGTGCTGGCTCAACAGCGCGAGTGACAGTAAAGCGTGGGCGCAGATCGACCCCCAAGTCATTAGCCGCCAGGGTTTCTATGGCTTTCTTTTTTGCCATCATCAAATTAGGCAACTTGATAAAGCGTGGTTCGTTCAAACGCAGGTCACTGGTGATGACAGCCGGTAATTGCAGGGCGATGGTCTCGGTGCCCTTATCGATTTCACGCGTCACCACAATATGCCCCTCCGCTATCTGTAACGCCGAACTAAAGGTGCCTACACCCATGCCAAGGAGTGCCGCTAACATTTGCCCTGTTTGGCCATAGTCTTCACCCACGGCCTGCTTGCCCAAAAAAATCAGTTGCGGCTGTTCGCGCTCAACAATCACCTTCAGCAGTTTTGCCACGGCAAGCGGCTGTAGCGGTTGATCGGTTTCAACCAGCAGTGCGCGATCAGCACCCAGCGCATAGGCGTGGCGCAAGCTGTCTTTTGCCTCGGCGGAGCCAATGGCGACAGCCACAATCTCGCCCACATGACCGCGCTCCTTCAAACGCACAGCCTCTTCCAGCGAGATTTCATCAAATGGATTGATGGCTTTTTTCACTTGGGCAAGATCAACCTGCCCTGTTTCGGTGTGGATATCGGGTTTTACGTTGTAATCAATCGCGTGTTTAACAGCGACAAGTACTTTCATGGCAGGCTCCCGGAAAAAACAGCAAGGTGGTTGTTGCTGTCCATTCTATTTCGCGCTAGCATATTTGTTAAATTGATAATATATGTTTTATATATTTGTGAAATAGATATGAGATATACACTACGTCAACTTGAGATTTTTGTGGCTATTGCCCGCACTGGAAATGTATCCCGCGCGGCAGAAGTTGTTGCCCTGTCGCAGTCTGCTGCCAGCACAGCGCTTGCTGAATTGGAGCGACAGTTCGATTGCCAGCTGTTTGATCGCAATGGGAAGCTGTTGAAGCTCAATGCCTTGGGTCGGAGTTTGCTGCCCGTTGCAAGCAGCTTGTTAACCCAAGCGGGTGAAATAGAACAGCTGCTGGAGGGAAAATCGGCCCTGGGCGACCTCAAGGTCGGGGCGACGCTGACTATTGGTAATTATTTGGCGATTATGATTATCAGCGAATTTATGCAGCAGCATGCGGACTGCCATATCTCGCTCCAGGTCAAAAATACCCAGGCAATTTTGCAACAGGTTGCCGGTTATGAGTTGGATCTCGGTTTGATTGAAGGCAGTTGCCACCACCCCGACTTAAACGCAGAAACCTGGATTGAGGATGAGCTCGCCGTATTTTGTGCGCCGACGCATCCACTGGCCAAAGCCCAATCGGTTACTGTGAACGACCTGTTACAAGAAACCTGGATTCTGCGTGAACAGGGCTCAGGCACACGAGAAACCTTTGACCAAGCCCTGCGCCATCACCAACCTGACCTCAACATTCGCCTGGAGCTGGAGCACACGGAAGCGATCAAGCGCGCGGTTGAGTCGGGTTTAGGAATAGGCTGTATTTCCCGTCTCGCCCTGCGCGATGCGTTTCGGCGAGGCAGTTTGGTTGAATTACCCGCACCAGAACTGGATCTACGTCGGCAATTTATGTTTGTGTGGCACAAGCACCGCTACCAAACACCAGCGATGGTTACATTTCTGGATTATTGCCGTGCGCTAACAGCAAACCTTCGGCGCAGCGACGATATTAATTTTCCCTCTATTGCTTGAGTGTGTATATGACCCAGCGCGATCAAATGCAGTATGACGTAGTGATTGTTGGTGGTGGCCCGGCAGGGCTTGCGGCGGCAATTCGATTGAAACAACTGGCCAATGAACAACAGCAAGAGCTGAGCGTGTGCCTGCTGGAAAAAGCCGCTGAAGCCGGTGCGCATATTTTATCTGGCGCAGTGATTGATCCTATTGCCTTGAATGAATTAATTCCGGACTGGAAAAATAAAGGCGCTCCTATCACCACCACTGTTCAGCGGGATCAATTCTTATGGCTGACAAAAAATAATCACTACACTATTCCCGCCGCACTCATGCCGCCCCTGATGAGCAATCATGGTAATTATATTGTGAGCCTCGGCCAGGTTTGCCGCTGGTTGGTGACGCAGGCAGAAGAATTGGGTGTGGATGTATTCCCTGGTTTTAATGGCAGTGAAATTTTGTATGGCGATGATGGTGCTGTTAAAGGTGTTATCACCGGTGATATGGGGGTCGCACGCGATGGTACTCATAAAAATACATTTTCTGCAGGAATAGAATTGCATGCGCGCTATACCTTAATCGCAGAAGGAACTCGCGGGTCGCTCACAAAATCGCTGGAGCAAAAATTTAATTTACGCGCAACGGCAGAACCACAAAAATACGGGTTGGGGTTTAAGGAAGTATGGCGTATTGACTCGCGCCAGCATCACGAAGGCACTGTGCTGCATACACAGGGGTGGCCACTGGATAATCACACTGGCGGTGGCGGATTTTTATATCACCTGGAGGATAATAAAATCGCGCTGGGTTTTGTTGTGCATTTAAATTACCGCAATCCTTATTTAAATCCCTTTGAAGAATTCCAACGATTTAAAACCCATCCCGCCATTAAACCCTTGCTGCAAAATGCCAAGCGTCTCTCTTATGGTGCGCGCACAATCAATGAGGGTGGCGTGCAATCGCTGCCGGAATTGATTTTCCCTGGCGGTGCTTTGATTGGATGCTCTGCCGGTTTTGTCAATGTGCCTAAAATCAAAGGCTCTCATAATGCGATGAAATCCGGCATGCTTGCGGCAGAAACTATTATTGCTGCGCTGGCCCATGAACAATTCCAGCCATTATTGACTGACTACCCCAAAAAAATTCGCAGTTCATGGTTATGGAAAGATATATACGCCGTACGCAATATCAAGCCAGCGCTATCGGCGTGGGGAAATATTGGCGGAACCTTGTACGGTGGCGCGGATATGTGGCTGCACTCGCTGGGTATCACCCTGCCCTGGACCTTAAAACATAAACAGGCCGACCATGAAACATTAGTTGCAGCAACTAATGCGCAGCCCATTGATTACCCGGCACCCGATGGAAAAATTACCTTTGATCGATTGGCATCAATTTATTTAGCGAATATCCAACATGAAGAGGATCAGCCAGTCCATTTGGTATTAGGTGATACAGAAATTCCTATCACTACAAATTTGGCTATCTATGCTGCACCCGAGCAACGTTATTGTCCGGCAGGGGTTTATGAAATTGTGGACGTGGATAAGAGCGCGCGTTTGCAGATCAATGCGGATAACTGCATACACTGCAAAGCCTGTGATATCAAAGATCCAACCCAAAATATCACTTGGGTGCCACCGCAAGGTGGTAATGGCCCCTATTACGAGGCAATGTAGAAATGGTTCTTTGAAATACTATATGTGATGAAAGGCTGACGATTACACATCGTCAGCATAACAAACACCGGTGCCGCCCAAACCACAATAACCGCCGGGATTCTTGTGCAAATATTGTTGGTGATAGGTTTCGGCGTAATAAAATTCGCTGGCCGGTAAAATTTCGGTAGTAATATCGCCAATATTTTTCTCATTCAGCGCGGCTTGATACGCTGTTTTAGTGCGCTCTGCTAACTCATGCTGCGCCACATTAAAATAATAAATTCCTGAGCGGTATTGTGTACCGCGATCATTGCCCTGGCGCATACCTTGAGTCGGATTGTGCGACTCCCAGAATAGTTTTAGCAGGGTTTCCAATGATGTTTGTGCCGGATCAAACACTACCAACACCACTTCATTGTGACCGGTTAAACCACTGCATACTTCTTCATAAGTAGGGTTGGGTGTATAGCCAGCCGCATAACCTACCGCTGTTGTGTATACACCGGGCTGCTGCCAAAACTTGCGCTCTGCCCCCCAGAAACACCCCAGTCCAAATAGGATTTGCTCATGGCCAACGGGAAACGGCGGTTTAATCTCCGTCCCCTTTACTGCATGCTTGGAGTCAACCTTCAGGGGCTGCTGTCGCCCTGGTAGCGCTTGTTCGGGGGCGGGCATCTGCATTTTGGTGAGTGAAAACATAACGGGTAACTCCGCTTACTGAGCTTTAAATAAAAACGGTGCCATCAGGCACCGCTCTTGGTTGTTACTTGTGGTTAAAACCAGCGGCTAATATTGAGCCGCTCCCACCATGTCATTAATAATCTGTCTACCGCCGCTTGCGCTGCAAACCCCAGTTTTTCCGGCAGGGATTTTTTGTAGGTAAATTCCACCTCAAAAATATCTGCCGTTTCGGCTTGGGCAAACAGATACTCGTCACTGGTTTGAATCTCATCGATCAAATTGACATCTTTTGCGCGACGTCCGAACCAGACTTCACCCGTAGCCACTTTCACAACATCTACTTGTGGGCGATGCTCACTGACAAATTCCTTAAACAATACGTGGGTATCTTCAAGTTCTTCTACAAATTTAGCGCGCCCCTTGTCGGTATTCTCGCCAAACATGGTGACGGTACGTTTGTATTCACCAGCGGTGAACATCTCGTAATCTATATCGTTTTTCTTCAGCAGTTTGTGAAAATTAGGCAACTGTGCGACAACACCGATAGACCCTAAAATTGCAAAGGGCGCAGCAACAATTTTGTTGGCCACACAGGCCATCATGTAACCACCGCTGGCAGCCACCTTGTCTACACAAATGGTCAGTGGAATATTTTTGTTGGTTATGCGCGTCAGTTGGCTGGATGCCAAGCCGTAGCTGTGAACCATACCGCCGCCACTTTCTACTTTTACCACCACCTCATCCGTAGGTTTGGCCAAGGTGAGTACAGTGCTGATTTCTTCGCGCAGGCTGTCCACTTCCGAGGCCTTGATATCGCCATAGAAATCGAGCACAAAAATACGCTTTTTATCGGCAACTACTTCGTCGGTAGTGGCATCTGCCGTTGGTTTTGCGGTTTCTTTTGCGGCTTTTTTCTTTTCTGCCTTTTCTTCTTTGCGGCGCTTTTTCTCGGCTTTTTCAAACTCTTTGTAAGCGTCATCGTCCATCATGGCGTCGCGTAATGTATCGCGCATGTGATCAAACTTTTCATTGAGTTTGGTCACTTCTATATGACCTTTATCTGATTTTTTATTGCGGCCGCCCAGTGATACAGCAACCACTACCACAACCAGGATTGCGGCAACAAAGGTGACGACTTTGGCCAGGAACAGCCCGTATTCTGCTAAAAATTCCAAAACATAAACTCCATACAACAGCTTGGGAAACCGGCACCATGCCGATGTCTAACCATCGCTCATCAATTAAAAAGTACTTACTGCATCCCGGGCAACTTGATTGACCGGACGCGCAACTAGTCCAGTATTGGACAGGGTGATCTCAAACAAGGCGCCGTCTTTCATGGGCAAATAGGTGGCTGAGCCATAAACCGCATCAACAATCGGGAACCAATCAGGGTGTTTATTGACCACTTGCCACAGGTCAACGCCGTAAAGATCGGGATGTACACTGTGCGCGGTGCGTTTTTCTGTGGTTTCCTGTTCAATATCGTAATAGCGCCCACTCAAGCGCTCCAGCCGATAGGCGGGTTTCAAGCCAAAGGTAGCCAGATACCCCTTCCATTTAACAATACGCGCATCCAATTGCCATTGATCACCACGCAGTTCTACGCGCTGTTCTTTTCCATTCTTATCGGAAAGTACCGCAAAGTAATGTTGATCTTCAATTTTGTCAAAATTAATAGTGGCGACGACTTGCTCCTGCAGCACTTGCTTGTAGCTGTACAAATCAAATGCCGTTACCGCGATAACTGCTGCCAAGCCAATCAACGCCAGGCCAAATAGCCCACGGCAAAACCCCACAAACCATGAGTTTTGCCAAAGTATTCTCGCGGCCTTATAAAGGATATAAACCGCAATAAGGCCAATAAGGAGGGCAAGTAAAGTGAAGATCATATGAGGCTACCTGTTACCAGCGAGTTATTGTGTTGTTAACGAAAGTTGCTGACGTTGGCGTACATAATGCGCGATTAGTTGCCCCGCTACACTAGCTTTTGCCGGAATAGCCGGCAACTGGTCATAGCGGAACCATTTAGCATCTCTAATTTCTTGCGGATCCACGTTTATCTCACCCGATTCATAGGTCGCAAAGAACCCCAGCATCAACTGCGAGGGGAATGGCCAGGGCTGGCTCTGAAAGTAATGCAGCTCGCCGACCGTCACCCCGACCTCTTCCATCACTTCACGGCGCACACAATCCTCTACGCTTTCTCCTGCTTCCACAAAGCCAGCCAAGGTACTGTACACAACCCGTGTCGCCCGCTGATGGTGGGCAAGCAGTAATTCATCGCCACGAGTAACCAAGACAATCATGCAAGGCGAGAGGCGGGGATAAAAACGCAGGCTGCAATGAGCGCAACAGGTTGCCCTGTCGATTTCATCCTGCTGGGTGGCACGGCCACAGCGACCACAATATTGGTGATCATAAAACCACTGCGCAATTTGCAAGGCGCGCCCGGCCAATTGGAAAAAGGGTGGCGACAGGATTTCCAGTTGCGAGCGTAGGCCTAACCACTCATAGCCTTCTACTACACAACCTGCATCCACTACCCTGACCCAGAGATCTTCACCCGCCAGCACCCCAAGATAATGCTCACTCAGAATAGAAAGCCCCGGTAACGCAGCTTGCATGGTGTCGGCCAGAACCAGGTGGCCCGCTTGGCACAACAATAAATCGCAGCGCAATGTGGGTGTAGCGGCAACCAAAATAAAGCGCCGGTTGCGGCTGGCAACCGGCGCTATGTGATTGGCATGAAATTCAAATGATGTGGGATCGAACTCTATAGACATAATCAGAGGTTATAACCAAGCGCCTGCAGACTTTCCTCTGCAATTTGTAAAACCGCAGTATCGGCATTTTTATTTAACTTGAGTGCATCCAGATAATATTCCAGGCTGATCACTGCATCGGCAAAGGTTTCAAGTAAATGTTGAACCGCTGGCTGTTGTTCCGCCGCCAGAAGATCGTCTTCCACAAAACGCATACACCCCGCCAATACCTTGGCCGCACGTGACAAGCCCAGCACAAACATGCCGCCGCGCACTGAGTCCAAAATGCCGGGGATATTGCGAATATGACCCTTGTCGTAGTTGGATTCCGCAAATGCACTCAGTGCACGCTTGACCGTCGCCAAGCCCACTTCGGCTTCATCAATGACAATTTTTTCTGCTTCCGCGATTTGATTGTTCGTCATCGCAGCATCACGCGATAACGCATTGATTTGTGCCAGTTTATCGTCAGACAGGTTGGCATTGTTCAAGCCGGCAATGGTGCTTTCGACATACAACAATGTATCCGCAACCTGCAACAGTTCATCGGGCGTGACTGCGCTGCGGTTGTTCTGCCATTGGGCGATTTTTTCTATTTCCTGTTTCAGGCTATTGCTGGGCGATACCAATCCCACAATCGATAAAATATCGGCGACTTTTTTCAGCGTTTCCAGAAGCTCAGGCGAATCGTTCAACAACTCTGCCCCACCCTGCGCCGCGCGTTCCAAAATATTTTTGGTGCTGTGTAACTCATCAGTTAATACAGTGACCATGGAACTGATGGTGTTGGCGCTGGGGCCATTAAGGAATTCCATCTCACGGGCTAATTCTGACTCGGTGTAGCCAAGCGGCCCAACGCCAAAAGCGGCTAAAACAGCAATAGAATGTGGCTGCTCTGAATGCGCCAACGCCAGCAAATACAACAACTCTTTTTGTAAGGATTGATCGACATCGCGCTCCAGTACCGCTTTACCTTCAAATTGGAAGCGCTTTATTTCACGCTCTATCGCGCTAAATATCATTTTGCGGCTTTTGGTAAGACGCATATTTTTTTCACCGATGGCGGCAAGGGTTGCCGCGCACAGCCACCAGAAATTGCTCAGCGCACTTCCCGTAGAAGCAACCTCAAGGCGCTGCAAGGCGCGAGTCATCATTGCCAGTGATGGCTTGACTTGCGTGCCTTTAAGCACATTCAGTAAGGTGGTCTGGTACATATGCCGCAAGCGACGCACCAGCACGCTCAAGTCTTCTGGCAATGGCTGTGCTGACGCCGTTAACTGGCGATGGCATTTAACACTTGGCAAGGCAAAAAAATAGCTTTCGGGCAAGGGAGCGGCTTTGCGCGCGAAACGCAATTCGTTGATATGGGGAATGAGGAGCATCGCCATGCTGCGTGCAGTTTGTGAACAATATTCCAGGTAGCGCGGCAGGATAAAAAAACTGGAGGTTAGCAACTCCAGCTTTGCATCGGTTTTAGGATCATCGCCCAAAGTGATGTCATTGATATGGGTGACCAGTTCATCCGCCAACAAATCCAAACCGCGTAGTTGGATCAAGCTGAGGATGCCGCGAATTTGCTTGATGCCCTCAATACAGCTTTGCAGCAATTCACCGTTGTTTCGATCCTGCGCAAATTGCTCCAGACGCACAGCGGATTGCTCGATAGTGGCAACCAGCTCATCCTGAACCATTTTTAGTGAAGCAAGATTTAAGGTTTCTGTTGTGCTCACGATAACTTCCTGGCATTGAACAATGATAGTAGGCACGAACAGAAACTAGGTGCCCGCCTCTTTTATAGGGTAATTGAGTAGATTGACTCTATACCATGTTTGGCGCTATTTCACGGTGCTCGTTTAAATAAGCCTCAACCAAGTGCGAGACTGCCGAACATTTCTCATTTGCGGTTATCCGACTGATTATTATCTGTTCGCTTTGGTCTGGCCCCTTCGTTATTATCTGTTTGCTGTGCTTTACCAAGGGTCTTTGTACCGCTAATCGCGCAACCAAACGCAATTATCGCCACTGGCCTTGGCAATAGCTGCCAATTTTTGCTGGTGTAATTCCAGCTCGTCACTACTCGCCGCAATGACCGGCAGGGGTTTACGCCCACTGGGAAGGCGGCGAATCTGGTTCTGGTCATCGCCCCCCTCCTCTTTTGATTGATTGCCCCCTAATGACAGTGCGGTTTGGCCGCCGGTCATTAACAGATAAACATCCGCCAGGATCTCGGCATCGAGCAATGCGCCGTGCAGTTCGCGTTGGGAGTTATCGACACCGTAGCGTTTACACAGTGCATCCAGATTATTTTTTTGGCCGGGATGTTTGGCGCGGGCCATTAACAAGGTGTCTACCACATGGCAGCGATCGGTGATCGAGCCAAATCCGGGCCGCAGGAGGTTTAACTCGTAATTGATAAAGCCAATATCAAACGCGGCGTTGTGGATCACCAACTCGGCATCGCCAATAAAATTCAGAAATTCATCGGCAATACGTGCAAATACCGGTTTATCTTCCAGCATGGCATTACTAATACCGTGCACTGCTTGCGCACCGGCATCAATTTCCCGCTCGGGTTTAATGTATTGATGGTAGTGACGGCCAGTAAGGCGACGATTGAAAAGCTCGACACAACCAATTTCGATAATCCGGTGCCCTTGGGATGTTTCCAGACCGGTAGTTTCGGTATCCAATACAATTTGACGCATGTTGCTTTAACCTGATGTGTTTAACCCAATAACTATAAAAAGTGCTGTAGATAGCGTTCTGTAGGATTGCCTAATAAGCCGTATTTTTCATAAACAGGCAGGCGCGCAAGCGGTTTTGCGCCGAAGGCCCCACAATGCGAGTCACTGCCAGCCCCCGCAGCGGGCGATACTGTTGCCATGCCGGTTTTATGGGTGTTAAGGGGATATGATCCTTGCGTGCCACCACAAGATAGAAACCGCCCCACGGCAGACGCAGCCTTTTACCCCAGCGCTCCAGCCATTGCAAATATTTAATGGCGCCCTCTTGGGGTAAGGGTGGGCGGTAAAATCCCTCGTACACCGCTACCGCTTCCATATCAACCAGCGCGAGCCAATCAATTAACCGGCCTTTGCGTAAGTATTGAAAACGCCAGCGCGGTTTTGCGGTAAAAAATCGCAGCAAGCTTGCACAGCATCCCCACAGACTCCAGGGGTTGAACCCCACCACAATCAAATGACCACGCGGAATAATTACCCGAGTCGCTTCGCGCAATAGATGATGGGGGCTTTGGCTGTAATCAAGGGCGTGATGAAGAATGACAGCGTCGATGGATTCTGAGGCCAGAGGTAAGTGATTGAAATCTGCCAGCGCGCCAATAGGCGGGTTATTGGATTCGGTTTTAGGGTGCAGTAAAAATCGATGTGAAATACGGCTCTCACCCGACAATTCCAGACGACCGCTGACCCCGAGTTGCAGCAAGTGATAGCCAAATACACATTGCAAGGCATCATCTATAGCAATGCGTTCCTGCTCAAGCAGGGCGTGTCCGAGCGGTGTATCGAACCAATCGGACAAATCGGTAATAGCCTCACGTATTGGCAAAACGCCAAAACGTTTTTTCCACATCACCGACAGGCGCATCAGTAATCGATGCGGTGTTTTTTTGATCTTTGGGTCCATGTGCTGCTCTCGGTTGGAGATATAGCCTGCGTGGATTAACCAGCGAATGCCGACTCGGTGAGCCAATCTATCACAGCTGACGGTCGATATGGACTTCAGTAAGCTCGCGATAAGACCTTGATGCGCGTAGAATTTAACGCCTGCAACCTGGAGGTTTACCGAGTGACGAGCATCACACCTATTCCCGCCCTGGACAGCAACTACTTCTGGGTAATAAGGCCCGATATAAATATGCCCGAGGTTTATCTGGTGGATCCGGGCGATGCAGCTCCTCTCATTACCTACCTGCGGCAGCACCAATTGGTTCCCGTGGCTATTTTAGTCACCCACCGACATCGTGATCACATCGGCGGCATTGATGAACTGCTCCGCCATTGGTCAATTCCGGTCTATGGGCCGGAGTCACCGGCCATCCCCCAAATCACACACAAGCTCAAAGGCGGCGATAAACTTTTTTTCGCCAAAATGCCGTTGGACGTTATCGCTGTGCCCGGTCATACCACAGAGCATATTGCCTACTATATGCCCGCACGCGAAGATGTGAATGAACCGGCGCTGTTCTGCGGTGATGCCTTATTTGCTGCTGGCTGTGGCCGCATGTTCGATGGGCCAGCTGATGTGATGTGGGCGTCGCTCTGCACATTGGCCGCCCTGCCGAACGCTACACGTATTTATTGCGCCCACGAATACACCCTTGCCAACCTGAGGTTTGCTTGTGCTGTGGAGCCAGATAACCTGGATATAAAGCAGCGCCATGATCAAGTTAGCGCCTTGCGAGCGACAAATAGCATCACCCTCCCCTCAAGCATCGCGCTTGAAAAACGAACCAATCCCTTTTTGCGCTGTCAAGAAGCTGGCGTCAAACGCTTCATTGAGCAACAAAATGGCCATCACATTGAGTCGGCTGCCGAGGTATTTGCTCTGCTGCGCAAGGCCAAAGACAACTGGTAGCCACAGCGAATAAGGCAAAATCCAGCGCCAAAACCAGCTCTCAAGCCTGCTGTGACGCACTGCTGTTATTCCAGATTAAACGTTGACCGCATGGTATTCAGCCCCTAGAATCCGAAATCCACAGTCCCAAGGAGGGCAGAGGCAATCACTAAATAGCATTCATTTCAGCAATTTATAGGATGAACAACCTAACTTATTGCGAAATGCTGCTTTATTAATCAGGCTTTTTAACAATCGGAAACCTATGCAAGTGATCGCATAGCTATACGTGATGCTCAAAAAGCACCCAACAAAAAGTGACCCTATGAATCACCAACACCCTCTTTTCAAGTTGTCCGCTTGCCTATTGCTCGCCGTGACAATGTTAGTAGCAGGCTGTAGCAGCCTTCCAGATAAAAGCAGCGAAACCGCTGACGTTAAAACAAAATCTATTAAAAAGCAGGCAAAAAAATCCGTTGCCAAAACACCAGTCGAACCTCAGCAAGTGACAAATCTGTGGGATGAGATAGTAGACGGTTATGGCTTGCCCGAGGTGAGCGATGACAGGGTCAGTAAAAATTTGCGCTGGCTCGCCAATAATCAACGCTACCTGGATCGCGTCGCCTTACAAAGTCGCCCCTACTTACATTATGTAACCAACGAATTGAAAGCTAATGGCTTGCCGCTTGAACTCGCGCTCTTGCCGATTGTAGAAAGTGCTTACAATCCATTTGCCATATCGCCCAGCAGAGCCTTGGGGATTTGGCAATTTATGCCGCAGACCGGCCGCAATTTCGGCTTGGCGCAAAACCACTGGTATGACGGTAGACGTGATGTAATGGCATCAACAGATGCCGCGGTGCGTTATCTAAAGCGCTTGAATACTATGTTTGATGGCGACTGGTTTTTGGCAGTGGCCGCTTACAATGCCGGCGAAGGTACGGTACGCCGTGCGATTGACAGAAACCGCAAGCAGGGTAAAAAAGCAGATTTTTGGTCGCTCCCACTTTCCCAGCAAACGCAATCCTACGTTCCCCAGCTAATCGCCCTGTCAAAAGTGATTGCCAACCCGGGTAAATATGACCTTGAACTCGCCGCCATTCCCAATAACCCCTACTTCACTACTGTTAATGTCAGCTCCCCTATTGATTTGGCCCAAGCGGCGCGCATGGCGGAAATTGACCCCAAAGAATTGCGCAACCTCAACGCTGGCTACAATCGCTGGATAACTAATCCCTCTGGCCCGCACCAATTGCTGGTCCCCGTTGCTGATGCCGCACAATTCACCCTGACACTCGATAAACTCCCCCAAATTAAACCCATGCAAATTGCCGGTGATTACAAGGTGAAATCCGGTGATACCTTGGGTGCCTTAGCCAAACGCTACGGCACCAGCGTTGCGGCAATCCAGGCAGCTAATAACCTCAAATCCACCAACCTTCGTGTGGGCCAGAGTTTAAGTATTCCCGGCCAAGCTCCAGTTGATTCACCTTATGCGCGCCAAGCTGAGCAAGAAATTGCGCAGCGCAACACCAAAAATACTGGTGTTTATTACACCGTTAAATCGGGTGACAGTTTCTGGACCATCGCCAAAAGCAACGGCACCAGCGTTAACAATCTGCTGAAATGGAATGATCTGAGTGCAAATGCCAAACTCAAGCCAGGCCAAAAACTCTTGGTTGCCAATAGTGCAGTGACTCAAAAAGATGGCAACAAAATTACCTACCAAATCAAAAGTGGCGATACCCTGAATAAAATCGCCAACAAATTTGCTGTTTCCACAAAAGATATTTTGAGCTGGAACAAAGTAAAAAATGAAAGCTATATTCACCCAGGTCAGGAACTAACCATTTATCTTTCTGCCAAGAATTAATCGCAGATCGATACCCACAAAAAAGCCGCAGTTTTCTGCGGCTTTTTTGTGCAACCAATATTCTTATTGTTACGGTGTTTCGGGCTCTTGTGTTAAGCAGCCACCGAATACCTTGTCAGGTGAATCATAAAATACTACCAGCGATTGCAACAGGCAGGCTTCACTGCTCAACACTGAGTGCGCCGTATTTTTACTGATATGCAGTTGCGTATTTTTCCATTCAGCATGTACAGATCTCGCCCAATCCACCGGTGTTACCGGATCTAATTCTCCCGCTAAAATAAGTGTCGGCACCTGTGGTTGATGGCGCAGCAACGGCCTTTGTGCAGCCAGATAATGACACGCTTGGTAGCGCCATTGATCACGCGTGTATTCCTGTAATAAGGGATATTGGCCAACGCTCGTGAGGTATTCTGCCTCTGCCATTACTAGGTTATCCGCGCAGTCGACTGCCGTAAATGTCAGGCTGTTAAAGTCGCTGCTCATGCTTTGATTTACAAAGGGTTCGAGCAAGGGTTTGATTTGATCGTGACTATGCATAGCCACACCATTGATCGCCTCGGCGATTTTTATCCAATCGCGAGGACTGTAGGTTGCCGCAAAAGCGGCAGATAAAAACCGATGGTCATTCAATAAAAAAGCAACGGGGGCTTCCCCATCCCAGCGTCGAATAGTGAATTCCATAGGTGATTCACGCAAGCGGGTTAATGTGTCCATAAATAGCTGTACAATGTGCCTGTTTGAATCACCGATTGCATTTGTGCATTCATGATTTGCAGCGCAACCCTTAAAGAATTTATACAACGCCTCATCCAATACTTTTGGCCAGGTTTGCACACCGCCAAAACCGGCAGGATAAATAGAATCAAGCACCATCGCTTTTAATTTTGTTGTCTGGGGTTGATGTATTTCCTGATTCGCTATTTCCAGAGCCAGGCGCGTTCCATAGGACACGCCTAAAATATTCCACTCCGTATAACCCAGTGTTTGTACCAATGCACGAATATCACGGGCAGATTGTTCGGTGCTGAAATGTTGGTAATCCAGTGCGGAGTTGTGCGCGGAGGCGGATTCAAAGCAAGCTCGCGTCACCTCAAAACCAAGCGCCAATTCTTCTGCAAGTGATGTGTGCTGGCGCAACAACTGCTGATTACTACGATTATATTCCGCACAGACAAGTGCAGGAGTGCTGCGCCCGGTTCCGCGAGTATCAATCAGAATAATATCGCGCCCCAGTGCTGCATAACGCATCCAACTAAGCCAACTTTTTATTCCATCGCTATGCAAACGCGCACCAGCGCCTGGTCCTCCCTGTAAATACACAATGGGGTCATTGCGCCGCGCCGTGGTTTCATCTTTCAGTATGACGACCGGCAATCGAAAAGCACCGGAGGTTTCGGGTGTATGCAATTCACCACAGCGGATTGATGCGGTCCAATCGGCATCAAACCAACAAGGGGTTGTTATAAATTTATAATCTTGCTGTGCTTCTGCTGTTTCGTTGGCATCTGCACGGGCATAAAAATAAATCGATAACACTAGCGCAATTAGGATCAGTATTGTGACGAGTAACCAGTGACTTTTTTTTATCATGTTTCTGCAACCTTTGGCCAAGGTAATAGCCAGGGTTCACGCCACTCATCCATGCCTTCAGTAAAAATAGCATCATTAAAATAATGCCCCTCACGGGGCAACACAGTGTAGCGATAGGGTGTATTGCCCAGCGTAAAGCCAAGGCTGTAAGCATGCAGATAAGTGCGGTCAATGGCAGAGCTGGAAGCAGCATCCGCATAAAGCGCATCCCCCATAATGGGGGCACCAATACTTTTTAATGCAACGCGAATTTGATGGGTTTTCCCTGTGTGAGGTTTAATGATGAACAACCGGCGCCCGGGAGCGATGCTTTTACTAAAAAATTGTGTAATCGCGGGACTCTCTTGTGTGGCCAATAATTTAAATGCACCACGGCGCGATGCAGCCATATCACCTTTAATGAGCCCCTGTTTTTTGGTCGGTTTTTTTGCGCTCAAGGCAAGATAATATTTTTCTACACAGCGCGTACGGAAGGCTGTTGTCAGTGCATTATTAATAGACGCTGTTTTTGCCATGACCAACAAACCGGAAGTGACCTTGTCTAATCTGTGCACAGGGTAAAGCTCTGGCTCGCCTTGCTTCTGCTTGCAGTACTCAAATAATCCAGCTTCGCCCGAATCGCTATGAAAACTGGTATTTGGTTTTTTATAAATCACCAGAAAATCGGCATTTTCATCAATTAATTCATACATTCAATGTTTCTCTGCAGTAATTGGCAGCGACTGTGTTTTGTTTCCTGTTCATAGAATATTTCAGCTGTAAAATCAGCTATGTTGTGACGTAAAAAACTAAGCCAAGGCTAGCGCTGCAAGTGTCACTGACTATAATCAACACAGGTGTCCGCTACGGCTGTCGTAATGACGGGTTACCCCTAAGAGCGCCTATCTCGGCACTCCATGTTTCGAATTGTGTCCAGCTTGCTGCCAAAAAAGCAGTAGCGCCAGCGACCAAGCGAACAAACCAATCACCTACAGCCAGCGGGCACCTTTTCCAGTGCAGGCCTTTTTATCGCCCTGCTATTCAGTTTCCGTTATTCTGCGCTGTTTTGTTGCTTCAGGCGACTTCCTTACACGTATAATTTGATTTCCGCTCCCAAACGGGTAATGCGGAAAATCCTTTTCTGTTCACACCACGACTTTATGATTGATTCCCCCAGCAATACCGACCCTTATCGCACCCAACACAAATTGCGACTGAGCTATATGCCTTGGCTCTATGCGCGCCTGAAACCGGCACAGCGCCTTTGGGCACAACAATGGCAAGAGGAATGGCAGGCGTATCTCTGCACAATGGAAACGATCAGATTGGGTAAGAATTGTTTTATCGCGCCGGAAGCCAGGCTCTTTGCGGAGCCTGGCCGTCCGATCATTATTGGCGATAACTCCTATGTGGCCGCTGATTCTGTACTGCATGGGCCACTAACCTTGGGGCAAGGCGTATCCATTAATCATCACGTCAGTCTGGATGGTGGCAGTAAAGGCATCACTATCGGCGATAATTCGCGCATTGCCGCTTATACCCAGGCTTATGCATTCAACCATGGCATGGAAGCTGACCGCTTGATCAGTGACCAGCCGGTTACATCGAAGGGGATAGTCATCGGCTGCGATGTCTGGATTGGCGCTAATACTGGCATAGTGGATGGTGTTCATATCGGCAATCACGCTGTGGTCGGCATGGGCAGCCTTGTCACTAAATCAGTGGCGGAATACAGCAAAGTCGCAGGAAATCCGGCTTGTGTCATAGGGTCGCGCAAAAAATAGCGTAGCCATTAGATGATTTGACGCGATTAATCGCTGCACACCCCTTAAACTACCAATACTTATTTAGCGTAGGACATAAACACAATGGTAGATATGCACTGGGCACTCAAGTTGCTCACTTGGCTCGAGGTAACATTTATCGCCGTTATCGGCCTTGTTCTGTTGTCACTGGCAGTTATGTACATTGCCGATATCACCCAAAATACCCATACCATTCGCAAGAACTATCCACTTATTGGTCGTTTCCGCTATTTTTTTGAGCATTTGGGCGAATTTTTCCGCCAGTATTTTTTTGCTCAGGATCGCGAAGAGCTTCCCTTCAATCGTGCTGATCGCTCCTGGGTTTACCGCGCGGCAAAGAATGTTGATAGTAATGTCGGGTTTGGCTCCACCCTGAACCTGAATCAGCCGGGAAACCTGTTGTTCTTAAACGCCGCATTTCCTATCCAAGAGGATGAGGCCCTGCTTGCCGCACCAGTCACACTGGGGCCATTTTGCAAAACCCCCTATACAACCAATTCCATTTTTAATATCTCTGGCATGAGCTATGGCGCTATTTCTCGCCCGGCGATTTTGGCCTTGTCACGTGGTGCCGCCAAAGCCGGTTGCTGGCTCAATACCGGCGAAGGGGATTGTCGCCTTATCATCTGGAAGGTAATTGTGATCTGGTGTTTCAAATTGGCACCGCCAAATACGGTGTGCGCGATTTGCACGGCAACCTTAGCGATGAGCGATTAGCGGAACTGGCCGCCAAGCCGCAAATCAAAATGTTTGAAATTAAACTCAGTCAAGGCGCAAAGCCCGGCAAAGGCGGTATATTGCCTGCCGAAAAAGTCTCGGCGGAAGTGGCGTACATTCGCGGCATTGCAGAAGGCCAGGCATCCATCAGTCCAAATGGTCACACCGATATCCGCTCTGTTATCGATTTGCTGGCGATGATCAATCATGTTCGTCAGGTAACCGGCAAGCCGGTGGGTTTTAAAGCAGTGATCGGTGAAAAAAATTGGTTGCTCGATTTGATTACAGAAATTCGCGTTCAAGGTATTGAATCGGCACCGGATTTCATCACACTTGATAGCGCAGATGGCGGTAGCGGCGCGGCCCCACAGCCACTGATGGATCATGTTGGTTTGCCAATCAAAGAAAGTTTGCCATGGGTAGTCGCGCTACTGGAACAAGCAGGTTTAAAAGATCGCATTAAAATTATTGTTGCAGGCAAACTGATTACCCCACACATGGTTGCTTGGGCCTTGGCTTGCGGCGCCGATTTCATTAACAGCGCACGCGGATTTATGTTTGCATTGGGCTGTATTCAAGCACTGCAATGCCATAAAAACACCTGCCCTACGGGTATAACCACGCACAACACCAAGTTGCAAAAAGGTTTGGACCCTGCAGATAAAGCCGAGCGCGTTGCGTCCTATCAACGCAACCTGACTAAAAGTGTTGCCATGATTGCACACTCCTGCGGGCTTGCTGAGCCACGACAATTAAGAATGAGCCATTTACATATTATTAATAGCGATGGTTTCTCCGTTCCCTGGGAAAGCGTAAACCCACAACCTTTGTTATTTACGACAGCGGAAAATCGCACCAGCAGTGGTGAAGCATCCGCAAAAAATTAAGCCATAGTTAATGTCGCAAGAGGTCATCATGAACCACATTAAATTCATCGCCGCTATTACACTACTCTGCTCTGCAAGCATGGGTTTTGCGCAACAGTACGCTCCGTTGAACGTAGTCTCTGAAAAAAACAAAGCACCAACCGAACCGCAGAAAGAAGTCACTATTAAAAACCTCGGTTGGATGGATCAAAATAAAATGGAGCAAGAGATTGCCACTGTTAACGAATTGGCGCAAACCAAGATCGGGAGCACCATTCGTCGCGACCTGTCTGACTTGCAACTGTTGCAGCGCTTGGCTGATGGCAGTTGGATCGCACGGGATGATTATGAAACGCAACAAGCAATGGGCGTCGTTTTAGGCAATGTGATGCTTGCTGACTTCCCCACTATTTTTGAATGGAAAGTGTACGAAGATAAAATGGGTCGCAGTCGCGCCATTTGTGTTAAAAATACCTCGGAATGTTTATTCCCTGTCACTATGTTGTCACGTCGCATGGAAGTAAACTCCAGACCAGATGTAAAAAAAATCTACGATGATGCAATCATGCTTATGGAAAAGCATTTGCCCAAACTTCCCTACGGCGGCGGCATAATGTATCGCCTGCCCCGTCAGAAATAAGCGCTTGCCGCTTGCATAGTGGCGCATTATAATTCGTGCACTCTCTCGGGGAGTAATCTGCTCCAGCAAACTTGATAATCATTATCAAAAACTGCTGAGCGCTTTTGTCAACAAACTTGCCGCACTCTTTGTTAGTCACACATTTATCAAGAGCGCATTTACGGCATGGCAAAAGCGTCCTCTGTCGTGCTTGCACTACAAGCACACATCGGATTGATGAGACCTGAGATACCACTGCAGCCCCGGGCGGGATGCGGTTGTATCTCATGTATTTCATCCCGCCCTGGTAAATCTAATGGAAGCTTTTCTCAGTTCAACCTTCGCCGTCGCCATTGCTGAAGTTGGTGATAAAACACAGCTGCTCGCACTCTTTCTCGCCGCTCGTTATGGTCGCCCCTATATCATCAGCCTTGGCGTACTAGTCGCCACACTCGTAAATCACGCACTTTCTGCATGGCTCGGTACTGTGTTAGCTGATGTTATTCCCGCCGAGTGGATTCGCTGGATTATTGCTGGCAGCTTTTTTGCGATTGGTCTATGGCTGTTAATTCCCGATAAAGAAGACGACAACATGGGGCGCTTTGCCAATTACGGTCCTTTTGTCGCGACTCTGGTTTTATTTTTCCTTGCAGAAATCGGAGACAAAACCCAAATCGCTACAGTGATTCTTGCAGCAAAATACAATGCAGATATCTGGATGACCTGTGCTGTCATTGCAGGCACAACCTTTGGTATGTTGCTGGCAAATGTACCGGTTATTTTTGCAGGAAAATGGTTGATGGATAAGTTGCCACTTGGGCTTGCACATAAAGCGGCATGTATTTTATTTATTCTCTTGGGAATTGTAACCCTGGTGGGAATGGACTGAGTTGATTAGTCAAACCTGATGTACTATGGTGATATCCTCTCTATCGTAGTCGCCACATCAGGCAAAGATTAATGATCACTCCTATTTTTAATTTAAACGATATTATTCTAATTCTAGCAATAGGATTAAGTTTAATTCTGGCATTATTCCAACCCATCTTACCGGCCAAGAAAAAACTGACTAAAGCCCTGTTAGCCGGTTTTTTCTTGAGCCTTACGCTCTCCGATATCGGCATTATGTTGATTTGGAATGAATACATTCCTCAATCAATACTGAGCGCAACACTGGTGCCTTACTTCTACTGTTGTGCCATGCTGTTAAAAGCGCCGTTGCTACTTCTTTATGTTCGCAGCATCACCGAAGAAAATTTTCATTTAAAACGCACCCATCTTTTGCATTTCATACCAATGCTCCTTGCTATCCTGGTGATATGCAGTTTTGATATTGATATCAACCGCCTGAAGCTAGACACCTTTGGTATGGATGCCCTGCTCTATCAAGTGATAGATAGCCTTTGGTATTCGTTGAAAGTTATTCCGTTGGGATACTTCATTGCAGCCACTTATACAGTGTGGCGCTATCATAAAATGCTGCGCCAACAACATTCTGATATAAATGAAGCAGCACTCTGGTGGCTATACTATTTAACATTAGGCTTTGTACTCGCAGGCGTTTGGACACTTTCTCTAAGCGTACTTGCCTATTTTTACAGGCTGCCTTTTGGTGTCACTGACAACTACCTGAACTTTATTTTATTAATCGCCCTCTTCTACTACAGTATTTCACACGCACAAAACCTGACCACCACCAAGGAAGAGGAAGAGTTTGAGGACCCGAAAGAAACCGTTACTCCAATTGACACCAAACCATTGGACTCCACTATTAGTAAAATAATGGATGGCATAGTTAACCAAAAACTCTACCTGAACCAAAGCCTGAATGTTGAGCAGTTTTCAGCAAAGATTGGGGTACCTTACCGCGACGTCTCTTTTGCCATCAACAAGGCATTCGGCACAAACTTTTTTGAATTTATCAATTCCTACAGGATTGAAGAATCCAAACGTTATCTCGCCGATGAAAAATACAAAGACATGACTATTATGGATATTTTGTTGGAGTCAGGGTTTAACAGTAAATCGGCATTCCAGCGCTTCTTCAAGCGTTTGACCGGGATATCGCCAACAGAATTCCGCCGCGAGGCTTTACGCGCAGCACATTTTGCACAGAAGCCCGAATCGATTTCAGAAAAATCGGAATAGTCGAATTACCTCAATCATCCCTGTTTTGGATAATCCCTGCCGCTGTAAGCAGGTTAATGGCTGGCTCCATATGCGCCGCATAACGTTGCCACTGGCCAACGCCGGAAGCGCTAATGGGCTGCCTGACCTGCACTGCGCTGGCAGTCGCTACTGGCTTATCATTTTTTTCAATAAGCAAACAGCTTGCTTCCCAAGGCAATCCACAAAAGTCTAGCAACTTTCGTACTTCCAGTTCAGGATTGGATACCAGCGCCTCATAATTAATAGAGTAAAAACGCTCGGGATAGATATTCAGGAGTAAATTACTCAGCTTTCTGAATTCAACGTAGTAGCGTGCAGTATCTTCAATATCCAGTGAGTAACCAAAGGTTGAATCATGCAAACTGAATAACTGACGGTAATTGCTGGCAATCGTATCGAGAGGGTTGCGGTCAAGGCAGATGATTTTAGAGTCAGGTAATGCACTCAAAATAAGCCCAGAATAGATAATATTAAGAGGCAATTTATCGACTAAAAATGCTTTATTGCCAGCCAGATAATCTGTGCTTTCAATATAGGCTTTACCAAGAGCGGCTAAATCTATGAGGCCAAAATGATCGACAATATCAGGCGTAATGAACTCACGGCCAACATGTCCAAGTAACTGTTTCACCGCAATGGAAAAGTTATAGAGTTCTCCGCCTGCTGCAACATTGCTATGGCCAGTAAGGATACGCTCTACCAGCGTTGTTCCTGTGCGTGGCATTCCCGTTACAAATAGCGGACGATTATTGTGAAAACCTTTGCCGGCACTGTGGGGCTGAGTAGTATAGAATTCCGTTAATTTTTTAAACACTAATTGATCTTGTGCAGCACTGTATTTCAACTGGGCTGATTTTTTTTGCTTGGCAGTAGTGAGGACGGCTATTGAGTTCTCCCACTCGCTTAACGCTTCCCATTCTTTTGATAAGGCATGGGCAATACACAAACTATCATCAGGATCTATGGTTTTTTCCAATAACGCTGTAAGGCGCTCAATATGATTGTGCTCAGCAGTAATTCCACCCAAGCTGGTTAATGCAGCGTGTGCTTTAAAATAATCCGGTTGTAATGAAATTGCTTTCTCATAGGCAGTACGGGCACCCGAAAAATCACCACAAAATTTAAGGGTTGATGCGAGATTAAAGAATACTCCTGCATTGGCGCAACCGTATTCTATGGACTTCTCAAAGCATACCGCCGCCTGTTGATACATAGATAAACGATTATAAGTAACACCCATGACATCATAAGTTTCTGCAGTATGTGAGTCGAAACTCTCTGCAAAGATCAGCCACTCATATGCTCTTGCACTATCGCCAACAAGCACTTGTGCACGCGCCAGATACACCAAAAACACAACATTATCAGGCTCAAACTGATGAGCCTTCTGTAGCATTTCAACCTCTTTGAGGTGGTTTTTAAAATCGTAAGCAATTCGACTTAGCAGGAAATAAGCGCCCGCAAAATGAGGGGCGCGCGCCAGAGCATCATTTAATATCTGATAGGCCTTCTGGTATTGACCTTGCAACAAGGCAAGTCTTGCCGCGTCTTCAATTAATACTTGCTGATGCTCTGTAGCGCTCATTTCATATCTCTAATTAATACAGCAGTGATCAAGCTTATGTCCGACCAATAGTGTCGCGCTCAATTTGTGCAGCCATTGGCTGGGCCAATGCCTACATCCAAAAACTTATCGTAGACAAACCAGGTTGCACCCACTATTTCAATATTTTCTTTCCAGGTATGCGTCAATGCATCATATTGCGCTTTCCAGGATTTGAAGGCCTGTTGGTTTGCGTTATTTTCAAGCCAACACCCCATAAAAGGTACATCATAGGTATTTTTGGGGCCTTCGGCTGAAAATATTGGTGCAATTTTAACTTTACGACTTGCCGCTGCCAAATACTCAAGCCGCTCAATACCAAAGTTAACAATATCTATATCGTTTTGACGGTAAAAATGAACCAGAATTCGATCCGTGACATTTGCCAAGCTGATAGCCTCTGTTGCATCTATCCAGCCAATATAAATTTCGGTTGTTAATTGATTGGCCAGTGCAACGCTTCTAAAACGTTCCAGCATGGAAATGGTAGTGGCAAATTCCATTTTCCTGTTGGGTTTGTTCCAGAATTCGTACTCAACATTCAATACATCTATACGCTCTGCGGCAGGACGGCCTTTATTGTATTTAACAATAGTGTCAGCCTCTCCCACATCCCCCAGTGCGGCTGCCACTTGTGTCACGCCTGCAGTCAACTTTGCACGACTGACCAGTGATGAAAACTGCTGTGCTTTGAGGGATGTGGGTTCAATACCTTCCAGCTCATAGAAAATTAAATAATTGAATCCATTGTCTCGCACAAATTGAATAAACCTGTCTTCACGCTGGGAGTTACCTAAAAGTTGATCAGCCCTGCCCATATGCAAGGATACATATAATCCATACAATTCTTCCGATATCGCAGAGGAACTGGATAGGGCTGCGTTGGATGCAGTACTGGATGAGATACTAACCGCCGCATTCGATACGGCACTGGAAGTACTGGCGGAAACATATTGCTCACCCGTATTTTTTACCGAGCCAGAACCTCCACAGGCCGATAATAAAAATGCAATGGAAATTAATAAAAGTCGAATCACAATAAATAACCTCGCGGGTTAAGAGAAATAGGAAATTCCACCCATTAGTGCAGTATTGCTGTTGCACTGACAACTGAATTCAAACGACTGCGCAGGTGTATTGCGCCATCATCAATACTGGTATTCTGCTGATACGGAGACCAACTCTTACCACCATCCAAGCTGAATTCAATTGTCAAACCTGGCAGTGATGTATTTGCTTTTAATGTGTTGTCGATCCGAATAGCGCCAGGTGGAGGCAAATAAAACGCCAATCCAGATTGCTCCAACTTTGGCAATTCTTTAGTGACCAGGGTTGCTGCAAACGTTTTCCATTCGGCGTCACGTGCTTGTGTATTGACTGGATTCCCTTCCCACGGCGCCTTAAACCAGGCTCGCTCGGCAAGCGCAATCACACGTGGAAAAATCATTGTTTGCAGCTGTGATTTGGTACGAATGGTTTCCGTCCACACCTGCCCTTGCATACCCAATACATGCTCCGGTTTTTCCAAGGGAGGAAGAATACGCCCCACCAGTGCATTTAAATTACTTATCTCGCCACCAATAAATGTTCTGTCTGCATTGGCGTAAAGGTTGTCCGGCATAAAACCAAATACTTTTGCAATATCGATGTAACGTGTTGCCCAGTGGTAACCGCGTTCATTTGCATGTGGCTCATGAGGATGATCAAAATATAAATGCGTAGCACCGGAAATCACCACATCGTACCCGTTGTTGGCAAGACGATGTGCGCGATCAGCAACACCCGCTTCCCAAATGTTATCCCACGCATTAGCAATTACTCGTTTATTAACAAGCTGTTCGCGGTTAAAGGTGTTATTGGGGTCATACATCAAACCATCTTCCCAACCCATTAAATCCAAACCGCGCTTGTTGGTAATTTCAGCAATGCGTTGAACGAAATACGGCTTAAGATCAGCAACACCGGATACCCCATTTTCACTGTTTGCAAATAGCTCATTACACGCCGGCGATTGTGTCCATGAACCTACTCCAACTTCATCACCCCCCATGTGAAATACAGTGAGTTTTTGTCCGGCCTTGCGATACATCTGCTGCAATTCATAAGTGACTTTTTCAATAAAGGCATAGGTTGATGGCAAACAGACATTCACCGAGTTATCGGAATAGCTCTGTACTGTCAGGTATTGGGATTGATCTTTCGGGTCGCTCAGTAAATAGCGCCCTGCATCTTCCTTCTTGCCCTCAGCGATCAGTTTTTTATACCGTGCTTCCATAGATTTAATGGCTGCACGTGAATGCCCTGGCATATCTATCTCTGGAATCACATCAATGTGGCGCTGGGCGGCATATTTAATAATTTCAGTAAAATCGGCAGCGGTTAAATAACCATTTCCCGCGGATGCTTTGTCAGGGCCACTACCCAACTGCGGCATTAAACATCGGGTTTCCGTTAAATCAAAACAGCGGAATGCCCCAACACCTGTCAACTCAGGCAAGCCCGGAATTTCAATACGCCAGCCCTCATCCTCGGTGAGATGTAAATGCAGTTTATTGAGCTTATAACGCCCCATTTGTTCAATCAGTTCCATAACCGCATCTTTGCCGTGAAAATTGCGCGCGAGATCGTAATGCATTCCCCTCCACCCTGCGCGGGGCTCATCAAATACCCGCAAGGCAGGAATTTGTTGAGTTGCGGATTTTTCAGCAGGCAACAAGCTCAAAAAGCTTTGTACGCCATAAAAAACACCTGCAGGGCTTGTTGCGGAAATCACCACCTTTTCACTGGTAATATTCAGTTCGTAAGCTTCTGTTTTGGCGATTTTTTTATCGATAGTGAGCTCAATAAACCGGTTTTTATGTGAACTATTTTTGATGCCTTTATTCAGTAAAAGCCCTGAATCGCGCAAGCGCTGTTGTAAGTAATCCGCTTCAAATGCAAGGCCGCCAACCTCAATGATGCTCCACTCGTGATTAATGTTGGCGCTACCTTTACTGTAGGTAACTGTTTTAGGTGTAGGGACTATTTTTGCTGTTTCAGCAGTGGCGTCCGATAGGTTAACAGCCAGATTGGATTCATAGCGACTGGTCGTAGTGACTACTGAATACAAGTCTTTAGGGGTATCAAAGCGTAATAGCTGTTCAGGCCTTGTGAAGGGATCAATAAATTGAGTTAAATCTTCTGTATCTGTATTAGCAAATACCGCGTATTCACCTGCTGTGTTCGCAATAAATGCACGTGGCATAAAATCACTATAGCTCACAATATGGCCTCGCGCCTTGTAGGGAAAGCCCAGGGTTTTTCCTGGCATCAAACCCTGAAACGCGTCGGTAGGTGCAATCTCGTAAAGATCACCTTGTAAGCGTTTAAAGGTTAGCTCTGTGGAGCTGGTAGAAAGAATGCGTTTTACTGAGTGGATATAAATTTTCCAATTAGCTTTTCCCTTTGGTAAGGCGATAGCAGAATGATTATTGACAGTTACCAGTGCATCAAACGTTCCCTCTTGGCCAAAATTGCTTACTGTTGCAAAACGCAGTTCTGCTTTATCGCCAAACTTTTTTAAGTCATTGGCTGATAAATTGGCAAGTGCTTGCCCAGTCGATAGCGCCAGGCATAAACACAGCATTATTTTTGATAAAATATATTGTTTAAACATGTTTACCTCTACACAGCTCCCTGCTAATACAAGGAGCTACAAACGTTCCGATTCACGCTGCCACATAGGCAACAGATAGTGTTGTATAAGCAGGTTAAGGCTTAATACACTTCCAATTCGTACATAGAGAAACCCCATGCAGGTAAGGCTTTGGTTGTGCCATTAATGCGTATATAGCGCCCGCTTCCATTTAATCCGGAATTGTCATTAATCAGGCTCGTGTTTCCAGTAATGGAACGCAATGTTGTCCAATTGCTTCCGTTGGAGGAAATAAGGATTTGATAATCTATGGCGTAGGCCGGATCCCAGGTTAATTTCACGCGGTTCACACTGGTTATTGTCCCCAGATCTACTTGAATCCATTGCGTGCCTGAATAGGCGCTTGCCCAGCGGGTTGTTGTGGAGTTGCCATCAACCACTTTTGCAGGCTCATAACCCGCTGCAATAAATGATGATGCAGTAACGCTCTTGTTAAGCGCGAGATTCGTGCTTGAGCCGCTACAACTGGTTCCCGCCGTTAAACTTGCCGCATTTGAGGTATAGCTTGTGGGGTTTGCAGAGTCATAACTGATCACTCTGGCGGCATAGCTGGCAAAATCCTGTGTAGTGATATTGGAAATACTCAGTGATGCTGTACGTGCACCTGAAATATTTCCGCCATCGGCCAAGCATTTTCCATTCTTTAACCAGCAATAGGTTTTGTTGGTTGCAGAGCTTGCAACGGTAAATGTTTTTGTCTGGCCAACACATGCCGTTTGATTAACTGGATTACTGGTAATGTGATTGGGTTTTGATGCATAGATTACTGGGAAGTGGTTATACAGAAACCAGTTTGAACCAATGATTTCTATGTTATTTTTCCAATTGGCGGTAATGGCGTTATAGCCTGAAAGCCAGGTTTTATAGGCCTTATCATTAGGGTTAGTAGCCAACCAATTACCCATAAAATAAGTTTCGGCATCATCCGTTGTCGTTGGCCCTTCATTGGAAAAGATAGGTATGACTTTAACTTTTCGACTCGCCCCTGCGAGATATTGCAGGCGTTCCACACCGTAATTAATGATATCGGTATCTGTTTGGCGGTAGTAATGAACCAGTACACGATCAACTGAATCACCAAGGCGAACACCTTCTGTTGCGGTAATCCAGCCAATATAAATTTCGGTAATTAAATTGTTGGCGACAGCAACAGTTTTAAAATAGTTAAGGATATTAATGGTTGTATCGAATTCGCCCGCACGATTAGTGGTGGAGCGCCAAAATTCACGCTCAACGTTCAATACATCGATTCGTTCATTGGTAGCATGGCTATTGTTATAGGCGACAATATTGTCTGCAAATTGCGATTCAGCCAATGCTGCACCCACCTGCTGAATGCCGTACTGGGTTTTGGCGCGAGAGATTAGTGATGCCAATTGAGTGGCACGAGTTGAATTGGCGGCTAGCCCTTGCAAGTCATACATGATGAGATAGTTAATCCCATTATCACGTGCGAATTTGAGCATGGCATTTTCCGCTGCGGTATTACCTAACACACCGGCAATACGGCTGGTTGAATCCAGCTTTACGTACATTGCATTAATCTGCGTGCAGCTACCACCTACGAATGCGTTACATACTAGTTGTGCGTTTGCAGGATTGCTTAGGAAAATAGCCGCAAAAATTAAAATGGATGTTTTTATTAAAGGAGTAGCGAATAATGTTTTCATATAACACCTTTAGCGGATCATTAAATTTATTGTGTATTTATTGCATTATCTTGAGCAAAGAGGCAGCTCATTGCCGTTCAAATAGTGCTCAATACAAATTTCAGGCAAAAGGGTAAAAAAGCCCGGCCTAAGCCGGGCAAGCGGGAGAAAAATAAGAGAGCTAACTTATAGCTTGGCGCGAATACCAAAGGTGTAAAGTGCACCTGTGTCTTCAAAACCGATGAACTGGTTTTTGTAGCGGCCATATTTATTAACCGTTTCACCGGTAACGTTGCTGCCTTCCATAAACACAGTAATCTTGTCGGTGAAATCGTAACTTGCGCTCACATCGATTGCGCCATAGGCATCATAGTGGACAGGCTCACTGCTTGGCCCATTAGATACGCGACCAAGGAATTCAGTACGGTAGTTATAGGCAACACGCAATTGCAGGCCATCTCTATCGTAGAAAACCGTAGCATTTCCAGTATCGCTAATACCTGGCAACGCAAATCGTTGTGTTGCACCGGCTGCGCTGAGTGACGCATCGCTATTCACGAAGGTGTAGTTAGCGGCAAAACCAAAACCGTTATCAAACACATGAGTCCAGTTAAGTTCAGCGCCCTCAATAGTGGCAGATTCACCATTTTGTGGACGCGTAACCGTAAAGGTTCGCCAATCAGGATCTTCAACCGAGATGCCTTCAAATGTTTCAGGCAAGCTCATGGTCACAATAAAATCATCGATATCTTTTTTGTACAAAGCGACAGCAACCATATTTACATCGTCGTAGTAGTACTCAAATGACAAGTCCAGATTTTGCGAAACAAATGGTTTGAGATTCGGGTTATTACCGCGTGCTGTGCGTACTGAAGTCGTCGTGGTACCGTATGATGTGTATGGAGCCAGCGCAGTCAATGTTGGGCGAGTCAATGTCTCGCTGAACGCTGCACGGATATAAAAATCATCAGTCACTTCAAGGCGTGCATTGAATGATGGCAACCAATTGTCGTAATCATTTTTCAATGCAACGGCAGTGCCAGCTTCATCCGCAAACTCTTGCACCAACCAGGGTGATGGTGGCCTGCCCGGCTCCGCGGCTTCACGTTCAAGGCCGACTAATACTTGCGTAGTGCCTGATGAGGTTAATGCAGTATCGGTGTAACGCACACCACCGGATAAATGCAGCGGCATTGTAAAAAATTCAGTTTCAGACGCAGCCTCTACATAAAAGGACGTAACATTTTCTTCTATGGTGGATGAGTCATTGGATTTAACGGCATCCCAACTATTGCCGTTAGCAATAAACGCTTCTTTTGATGCTATACCCGCTGGTGTATCCGCTCTGGTGCGGCCGTCAATGTTTTCTGCCATCCAATTGCGGTACGCAACAGGATCAATCATATAGACATCGCCGTTTAATCCACCAAATACATTACCCGGTTTAAAAACACCTTTAATAATGGAGTCAGTATCCATGACTTGCTGGGTTGCAAGGCCGTGGTACATCCGACGAATCAGGTCAGGTGTTTTCCAGTATTCAGTTATTTTTTCTGCGACTGTATTGTTAGCACCAAACTTCACTTGAGAGAGGAATGAGTCAACGGGTGACCACTCAACATCAACTTTGAACTCGTGATTTTTGGCTTTGTTGTAAATACCATCATTCGAGTTAATACGCGCACGCAAATCTTTCATATTTGCGCTGCCCATTTCCGGTGTTATGGCTACGGGATCAGCGTATTCCAGAGTTGGAATACCACCATTGGAGGTCATGATGTATCCGGGCCTATCCAAAAACTCCACGATGTACAAACGATCCAGCCCGCGGTTGTCGAGAATTGCATCAGACATGGAAATATCGGCGATCATTTTCCATTCGTCAGAAATATCCCAAGCTGCATTTAAACCACCCACATTGGATTCTGTGGGGCGCTCGGTGGTGGTCAGCAAATGTGCGTAACCTGTGATGTTGTAACCGGCATCGTACCCGTGATTAATTACGTTGTAGAAACCGTTTTCATCAACATGATTGAGTGGTGATAAGGTCGGTGCCCACATATAGGAACCGGTGGAATATTTTGAGGTAGATGAATCATATTTTGAGTGGATGATATCGGCAGTTAATACCAAGTCATCCGTTGCTTGTAATTGAAGTACCAGATTGCCGCCAAGGCGCTCACGGGTTTCATTGGTCACACCGGCATACAAACTTTGGATACGATAAGTATCCTCTTCCAAACCATCGCCCGAGTATGCGTAGCCGCCAGCCCAACCTTGCGATGGATTGGTAAATTTTAGAAAAGGCTCTTCAATTGTTTTGGAAATGTGTTCATTTTCAACGGTGTACTTTGCGCTTGAGCGTTCCTGATAAGTAATAGAAGCAAGCACACCAAACTTTTCATCATTGAATGTGTTACTTACCACAAAGGATGCCTGGGGGCTGGTATCTTCACTGTTTTCTTCGTACATGCCTTTGATGCTGCCGGCCGCGTGAAGCCCATCAAAATCAAATGGACGAGCAGTAACAATATTGATCGTACCTCCCAAACCACCCTCTTTTAAGCCGGGATTGGAGGTTTTAAATACATCGACTGTACGCACCAGTTCGGAAGCCAGGGTATCGAAGCTGAAAGCGCGGTCTTCGTTTTCAGTGGCCGGTGAGCGACCATTGATCAGTACGGCACTGAAATCTGGCCCAAGCCCACGGATACTCACAAAGCGTCCTTCACCGCCTGCACGGTCAATCGCAACACCGGGAATGCGCTGTAGTGAGTCGGCAATATTGTTATCGGGGAATTTACCCAAATCCTCTGCTGTAATGCTGTCGGTTACCAAATTTGAATTGCGTTTCTTATCAATGCTGCGACCTAAGCTGGCGGCAATACCGGTGACTACGACCTCTTCTATATCACCACCTGTGGTTGAGTCCGCTGCCTGAGCACTACCCAATGCCAGGGTCGATGTCATAGCGGCAACCACTGCCAGCGACATTCTTGACTTGATGAACATAACAGTGTCCTCCTCGGACCTTTTTCTTGTTGGTCTTATCTCTCTATGGCAGCGTGGTCTTGTTTATGGCCCGATCAACCAAACACAGGATCTCTCATTCCGGTGCAGGCAGGCTTGTCCGTTGCAAATCCCGAGCCCAGCTATATTCCCTTGTAATGACTATCAACCGAGGCATTGTTTTTTTGCTTGCTCGCCAAGGCTAGATACCGTTTTGGATATCTTGTGGGCCCATGATTACTGACTGCACATTAGCTGTCGCTTCACTTTGGCGCCCCACGAAAAATGCGCCGACTCAGTTTTGACGAAAAAGCGAATCGCAACTTACCTCATTGATTTATATGGATTTTTTATTGGCAAAGCGGCTAGTTGAATATCAGTAGGGCTCATTTTTTATCGCCATGCACCAATCACCAAGGCTCAATATACGGCGATAGGTTGAGCTCAACACCAGCCCTACTAAAAGTCGTACCCGATATTTGTTGGATGTGTCCGGGGATATATTGAAATACGAGAAGAGGAATAAATGGAGAAAGCAGAAGGAGCCAGCATTAGCGAAAATGATCGGTTTTTGATCTCAATACTAATCTTTCAAATACCAATCATCGCGATAGGTTTTAACCAGATCCGGGTAAAGCACCGTCATCACCGTGGCCAACAAACCATTCACAAAACCTTCGGGAAAGGTCATCAACAGGAAGACGAAAAAATGTTCGCGGGTGTTGGATAAGTGTATGTCACTGCCGGTTAGCGCAAATAAAACCAGCGCCGTAACACCGACCAACAAACAACTGAGCATGGCTCCAAAGAATCCGACACCCCAAAAATAGGTGAATGGATTCTTGAATTTCCAGCGATCCACCAGCCACAGTACACACCAGGCCCAACTGGCTGGCACTATGACACTGAGGCAAAAATCCACCGGCCAGGTGGTTAAATCAAATTGTGCCAATGCCATATCCCAATCCATGTGCAGCGCTCGCAATGGCAGTTGGTAGCATTCCAGCACTATGAGCGCAGAAGCACCTATTAGCAGCGCAAAACTCCAACCAAACACCATTGTGGTGACCGTCATCAACAGCGGATGTATGGCCAGTGTCGCTCGCACTTCAACTTGCAATAACCACAAGAGCGCCAGCGCCAACACACTGGCAAATAAAATGTGCTGGCGTGTTTGACTGACCAGCAACTGCGACCAGGGAGCATGACGTATGGCAAGCCATAGCATGGGCACACTAATGGCCGTTGCCAGCCAAAACAATGCGCTATTGGGCGGTAACAACAGGTTCATAGGTCACCATAGGCGATTACAGCTGCGACTCCGAATGCCCTTGCTGTTGCAGTACAGCGCGAATTCTGGCGGCAGTTTGTTTCAAGGTTTCGGCATCGGCATTTTTGGCAGAGGCAAAACTCAAATCGTCCATGGAATCCATTGGCACCACATGGATGTGGGTGTGAGGCACTTCCAGCCCTGCGATCATCATCCCTACCCGCGTGGCTGGATAGGCCACCTTTAACGCATTGCCGATTTTGGAGCTAACCTGCATCACATGCGCAGCAAGATCCAGCGGCATATCGGTCCATTGATCAATCTCTTCCCGGGGGATCACCAGTACATGGCCCTGGCGAATAGGCTGGATGGTCAAAATGGCGACCGCCTTGTCATCTTGCCAGACGAAATTACCGGGAATTTTCCCATCCATAATTAAACTGAATACGCTAGCCATGACTGCCTCCTCATTAAACGTTAATCATTAATTGCGCGATGTGATTAATAAATAGCAACCCCGCGACGCAACATTTCGCGTGCGAGCATGTCATCTACCTGATGAATATTTTCATCGCGGAATTCAATATAAGCCACTTTGTATTTTTTATAGAGCTGGTGCTTTTCCAGCTCATCACTAATAACAGCCGCGCGATTCTGTTCCTGCCCCAACTGATCGGCCCAGCACTCAACGCAGAGCGCTAGCTCGGGCAAATAAAAATCGGCAGTGGCGCTGTCTGCATCCCATTGCAGGCGATAATCCCGTGCATGGATGGTGCGCGTCAGGTACAGCCAGTTATCAATACGGCGCTGCATTGCATTATTGACGCGGTGCCCATCCATTGTTGTCTGTGTGCTGACGTGCTCATCGCCCACTATCTGCAGCAGTGCAGTAATTAACTCCGGATCATCCAACAGGGTTTCTGGCCAAGTGACAAAAGGTACGCCCGATTCTGCTTCCTGCTGTTGGCCACCCACTTTTTTGCCGTGCTCGGTCAAATGCCAACCACGGACATAGCGACGAATCAGTCCTTTTTCTGCCAACAGTAGGTTTACAAGGCGCGCGGGAATATCCCATTTGTGTGCAAGGTTTGTTGCACTGAGCGGCGCTTCCGGTAGCAATGTTAATAAATGGTGATGCTGGATAGATTCAGGCCAGGCAATGTATTCACCAAACTTGGGGTGATTCACATAGATCCCACCTTCAAACTTGCCTTTTTCGGTCAATTGCCAATGATTGTCTACCTTGACGATCCAGCCGCCGCTGGTAAGCAGCACAAACAGCTCTTTACTTTCTTTGCCGATCAGGCGCGCCAGCGCGGTTGTCGAAATATGCCGTTCAGCCATGATTCAATCCTGTAAAAATATGCAACCAACACCCCATAAACAGGGCGACGAGTGTACCCCCCGACGCCCTCACAAAACAGTCATGCCGCCTTCAATTGTGCCAACCCATTTGAATAATCCAGCGGTATTTTGCGACATGCATCAAATTTAACTGGCCTTGCGGCGGCCAAGTCCCTATAATCTGCGCACTTTCAGTGACCCCCTTCCTTGATCGTGAATGTCTTGCCGGGGTAATGCTGAACAGACGGATGTCTGAGGGCTGCCGGTTTACCACTAAGGTAACTATTCACGCTGATCGATTCTGCTACACAATCTATTCAGCCTGCCCCAAAGTATACAATCGGTTATGCAATACGGATGTTGTGGATTGTAGCTGTGTCTGCTTTGCAGACTACGCGGGAATTTGTTGATTAAATCGCTTTTTATGATTGCCCTTGTGCCCTGACTCACACGAGTTATTTTCACAGGCATCTCACAGGCACTTAACGCCTGGTATGTAGTTCATACGCATAGCGATCCAATCATCGCTCCCACTTTATTGTGTTTGCCCATTCACTATTGCCCCATGGTTTCGATGTGTATTTTTACGCATAGATTTGTTGGCGATGACTTTTGCAAACACCCTTTTAGAAATTATAAGAATCAAACCGTAAACCGCTGGTACAGTTCACAAACTGTTTCACTGGCATGGTTTGCGCTTGATTATCATGTTTACTCAAACAGGTTATTACATGTCTGAAACTATTATGTTTGCCGATTTAGCCCTTTCTGAACCCGTTATGCGCGCCATCCAAAAGGTGGGCTACGAACAACCATCACCTATTCAAGCTGCTGCAATTCCCGTGTTGCTCGCAGGTGGCGATATTTTAGGTATGGCTCAGACCGGCACCGGTAAAACAGCGGCATTTGCATTGCCTTTGTTGTCACGCATCGACACCAAACAAGCAGATCCACAAATTCTGGTATTGGCACCGACGCGTGAGCTCGCGATCCAAGTTGCCGAAGCCTTCCAAAAATACGCCAGTGAAATTCCTGGTTTCCATGTGCTGCCGATTTACGGCGGCCAGGATATGACAAGCCAGTTGCGTTCATTAAAACGCGGTGCTCACGTTGTTGTGGGCACACCAGGCCGCGTGATGGATCACCTGCGTCGCGGCAGCTTGAACCTCAATAATTTAAAAGCGCTGGTACTCGATGAAGCCGACGAAATGTTGCGTATGGGCTTTATTGATGACGTTGAGTGGATTTTGGAGCACACACCCAAAACCCGCCAGACTGCCCTTTTTTCCGCCACCATGCCGCGCGAAATTCGCCATGTGTGCAACAACTATTTGAACAACGCTACTGAAATTAAAATTGCCAGCAGCCAATCAACCGACGCCAATATTGAGCAGGTTTATTGGATGGTTAGCGGCACCAACAAACTGGATGCACTTACCCGCATTTTGGAAGTTGAGCCCTTTGACGGCATGATTATTTTTGTGCGCACCAAAACCGCTACCGTTGAACTGGCAGAAAAACTGGAAGCCCGTGGTTACTCTGCAGCAGCATTAAATGGTGACATGAACCAACAATTGCGTGAACGCACTATCGAGCGATTGAAGACCAATAAACTTGATATCGTTATCGCTACTGATGTTGCCGCACGCGGTATCGATGTTGAGCGCGTAAGCCACGTAGTGAATTACGATATTCCTTACGATTCAGAAGCCTATGTACACCGCATTGGCCGTACCGGCCGTGCTGGTCGTAGCGGTAAAGCCATTTTGTTTGTTGCGCCACGTGAAAAGCGCTTGCTTTATACCATCGAAAAAGCAACCAAAAAGCCAATCACGCTGATGGAATTGCCAAGTGGTGCGACGGTTACCAAGCATCGTATTGATCAATTTACCCAACAAATTACCGATACCTTGAAAGAGCAATCAGACCTCAGCTTCTTCAATGATTTGTTGGCTGAGTTCAGCCATAAAAATGATGTATCGCCAGAAGAAATTGCCTCTGCCCTCGCCTACTTGTTACAGCGCGAGCGTCCATTGCAAGTGAAATTTACCGATGTGAAACCAGAGCGCGAGCGTAGCAGTCGCGATGAACGCGGTGGACGTGATGACCGTGGCAGCCGTGATCGTGGCCCACGTGAAGATCGCCCACGTCGTGAACGCAGCGATGAAAATATGGATCGCTACCGCATTGAAGTGGGCCGCAACCATGAAGCTCGCCCTGGCGACATCGTTGGTGCAATTGCCAATGAAGCCGGTATTGAAAGCCGTTTCATTGGACACATTAAACTGCACGATGAGTTTTCAACCGTAGATTTACCCACAGGTATGTCAAAAGATATTTTGGCAAAACTGAAAAAAGTGCGCGTGCGTAATCGCCCATTGGAAATCTCATTGGATACCGGCCCGCGCGGTGGCGATGATTTTAGCCGCAAGCCCAAGCGTGACTTTGGTCCACGTGAAGGCGGACGCGATAAGCCGCGTTTTGGTGAGCGCGATGGTAAAAAAACCAGCTTTCGCCCCAAGAAATCTGACTAACTAATTGCCATGCCCAACCAATAAAAAAGGACGCCTTGTTGCGTCCTTTTTTATTGGACTGTTATTCGGTTATCACCAGTTATTCTTATTCATCAAACCGCAACTTTCCATTTACCTGATCGTTGATCCGTTCCATCATTCGTTCAGAATCAGATTTTCCGCCACAGCTTGTCATGTACCAGTTTTGTGCCTCACCTGCTTTAGTCACAACAGATGAGCGTAAGCACTTTCCATTTCCCAACTCGACAACGGTAGCACCGGATGGATCCATATGGGTTTTAGGGCCAACATCTGCTCGCTGTAAATCCGGCTTGTTTTCTTCTGCTATCAGACGTTCGCGCAAGGCAGGGTTAAAGACATTGCGGCTAATGCTGTCTGTTTTTGGCGAGATACTGGTTGCATTGCGCTGATTATAAATTTCATGCATTTCATCGCGAGACAGGCTTGTAATAATTCGCGGCTTTTGTTCGACATTCGATAAGCTGTCATCAGGAGTTGTGGGCGCAGGCGCAGTCATCGCAGGAGCGTCTACCACAGGTGCAGCGACTTGCTCCGTATTATTTATTGCTACAGGCTCTTCCGATTTGGCAGCGGGCATGGAGGTCTCTTGTGGTGCCTCATAAACCCTGTTTAAGTTGAGGTGAATGCGTTTGGCTGGTGCGTATTGCGCAGGCTTCTCGACTTGCCACAGCAGTAGCAGGCTGTGGAGTAGAACAGAAACGAACAGCGCAACCAATAAATAACCAATAGTAGAATTGGAGCGTAAGTCCGTCTCTAGCTCGGCAATGGATGAGCGCGTGAGATGGGAAAGATCAACTTCCCTGAAATGTGCTGGGTCAGCCAACATACTTGTGAGCCTGAATTCGACGAAATGCGACCGAATCTAGACTCACAGGGCAATAAAAAGTTCAGTGCGTGAAGTTACTCATCAAACATTTGAATCATGTAACCATCTTTCATGGCTTCTGCCATCGCTTTGTCGGCCGCAATGACTCGCGGGTCGCTAGTGAGATTGCTGGGCACCAGTTTGCGGTTTTCAATGTCGATCTCGGTAAAACCGGCACGCATTAAATACAGCTTACACAGATGTTCAGCACCAAATAAATCTTTGAAGTTGATGTATACAATAAAAGGCACCATCTGCCCTTCTTTAATATCATCAAATGCTTTTTTAGCGCGGCCATTGGCAGAAAAGATATACATATATTTTTACCTTATGTTGTTGCATCCGGATTAAATGGTCATGACCACACGCAAAGCATCCAGGCGAATTGTGGCTTGCGATAAAAAGTGCTGACTGGCAGCCAAACGCTGCGCCAGGTAATCAATTTCTTCCTGGCGCACATTGGGGTTTACTGCTTTGAGCGCCTTCATTCGCGCCAACTCAGCATTCAACTGCTCGCCCACTTTGGTTTGCGCCTCTGCGATTAACTCTGCCTGCCTTGCTTGCGTAATTTCTTCGGCTTTCTGAACCATTGTTGTTAAGGTTGGGCGCGCGTGACGCACCAAGTCCTGCGCGTTGTTTCGCGGTACTTTTTGCAAGAGCTTGCTCAACTGGGTGATACCCAACACATTGGATAAGTCCTTGCCTTTATCATCCAGCAACACGCGCAATAAGGATTGTGGCATATAGCGGAACAACTGCAATTCCGCAGGCGCCGGGCAATGCAATACAAACAAGGCTTCCAGCATGAGAGTGCCTGGTTTTAATGGCGGTAACTTCAAGGTGCAGAATGCGGTATTGCCAAATTCGCTAAGTGAAATTAAATCCTGAGCGCCTCGCACCAAGGGATGCTCCCAAGTCAGGAATTGCATATCTTCACGCGACAATGCTTGCTGGCGATCATAGGTAACTGTCAAACCACCCTCGGGCAAGCCGGGAAATTGCTCAATGCGCATGTGGTCGCTGGGGTGCAACACCAAACTTTTCTCGCTGTGTCTTTCATAGTCGATACCAAAACTATCAAACACCTGTTCCATGTATATTGGCAGTGCAGTGTTTACATCGTTTTCAGCTAAGGCATTAACTAATGCTTCTGCTTGAGCGGGCTTGCAGGAATTCAGCTCCAGCAAGCGGTCACGCCCCTGTTGCAATTGCGCAACTAACTCGGCAGAAAATAGGCGGGTTTTCTCAACCAATGCAGCAAACGCAGCTTCATCTTTATTGATTAATGCAGGCAACAAGGCATCGGCAAATTGCACATAGGCGGCCTGCCCTATTGCGCAGGTTTTTTCAAAGGCATTCAGGCCCTGATGGTACCAATTGAGTAGTTTTTCTTGTGCTGAATGTTCGTAATAAGGCACATGGATATTCACTGTCGCCGTTTGACCGATACGATCCAGACGGCCAATGCGCTGCTCTAACAAATCGGGGTTGGTGGGCAAATCAAACAACACCAGATCCTGTGCAAACTGGAAGTTGCGCCCTTCACTGCCAATTTCCGAGCAAATCAATACCTGTGCGCCATCCTCCACTTCTGCAAAATAAGCAGCCGCACGATCGCGCTCAATCAGATTCAAGCCTTCATGGAATACCGCTGTGGTCAGGCCTTTACGTAACCGCAGATATTCTTCAATGGATTGCGCGGAATCTGCATTGGCGCAAATGACCAATACTTTTTTGCGGCGATTCTGGCGCAACCATTCTGCCAGCCAAACTACGCGTGGGTCTTGCAACCACCAATCACTGTCGGTACTTTGCTGCCAATAATGTTCTGCACAGATTTGTACCGCTAATGGCTGCGCTTGCACAGCAAGCAAATCAGCATCTGTTAACTGCAGGGCATGTGCTTGCAGTTTGCGCTCAGGGAAACCACTGACTGAGTTGCGAGTGTTGCGGAACAAAACACGACCAGTGCCATGGCGATCCAACAAATAGTGAATTGCCGTATCTATCGCCGCGCCCAGTGTTTGATTTTCTGCCTGAGCTTGTAACTCGCTGACAGTTTCGGCGGGCAAATAATTCGCCAGGGATTTCACCAAACCGGCAGGAATAGTTTGTGCGCTATCGCTATGCTCTTTTAATAATGCCTGCACAAGATCATTCAGTGGCTGGTAGGCTTTTTGCTCTGCAATAAATGCTTGCAAGTCGTAATAGCGATCGGGATCAAGCAAACGCAAGCGTGCAAAATGACTTTCCAAACCTAACTGCTCTGGCGTTGCCGTGAGTAGCAATAAACCTTTGGATTTTTGCGCTAAACCTTCAATGCAAGTATAGGCCTTGCTCGGTTTCTTTTCGCTCCACTGCAAGTGATGCGCTTCATCGACCAGTAATAAATCCCATTCCGCCGCGACAGCTTGTTCATAGCGATAATTATTTTTGGTGAGAAAATCCAGTGAACAAATGACCAACTGTGCTGTTTCAAAGGGGTTGCTGATATCCGGTTGCTGCTCAATATTTTCTGTAAAGTCATCCGCAAAATCATCGACATAATCGACGGACTCTTCAACACTATCCAGCCCAACCAACGCATTGCAACGCGCTTCATCTAACAAGGTGAACGCGAAATTAAAACGACGCAACATCTCCACCAACCACTGATGCTGCAAACTGGCCGGCACCACAATCAAGGCGCGCTGTACACGACCGCTCATAATTTGCTGATGTAAAATCAAGCCTGCTTCAATAGTTTTACCCAAGCCAACTTCATCGGCTAACAATACGCGAGGAGCATGGCGCTGGGATACTTCGCTAGCGATATATAGCTGATGCGGTAACAACTGGACTCGCGGGCCCGCAAGGCCAAACATGGCCGACTGGCGATGTAAATTCTGGAAGTGCAAGGTTTGATAGCGCAACGTAAAGTGCGTGTGTTTGTCGATTTGTCCCGCAAACAAGCGATCGCGCGGTGTACTGAATTGGACAAAGCTATCAAGCTCAAACTCGGGAATCGCAAATTCCTCATCGTCTTTAGTAAGGCCGACGTACATCAAACAGCCCGCTTGCTCCACAATTCGGGTTATCAGGATTTTGGTGCCGTCCTGATGGCGAACCTTTTCGCCTACCTCATACTTCACCCGACTGACAGGGGCATTATCCATTGCATAGGTACGGCGCTCGCCCGCTGCGGGGAAACTCAAGGTTAAACGGCGATTGGACACATCCAACACTATGCCTAACCCCAAATCCGCCTCTGACTCACTTATCCAGCGTTGACCAATAACAAAAGCCGCCTCACCCGCAAACCTGGTTCTACTCACGCAAATACCTACTTACAAAATCAGAATTATCGAAAAGGCGCGCATCATACTGTTTTAAGGCCCACAAAACCAAAAAATTTGGCTGTGGGCAGGCGTAGTTTTCTATAGAATCCCTGCCATTAGTCACACAAATGGTAGCCTCCATGCATATCAATACACCCGATGCCGCAAGCACCCAGCGCCTTGAACAATTAGTTGCCAAATCAAACTGTTTACGCCTGACCACCAGCACCGAGTACTATCCCGATTCAGTGGGCACAGGCCTGCCACTCCTGATAGTGGAAACCGAGCTGTGCAGTGCGGTCATCTCTCTGCAAGGCGCCCACCTGCTTGAGTTTAAAACAGTAGAGAGCGATGCCCTGTTATGGCTGAGCCCCAATTGTGACTTCACCCCGGGCGTTGCCCTGCGCGGCGGCGTTCCCCTCTGCCTGCCATGGTTCGGCGTTAACCAAGCCTATCCCGACAAACCCAAGCACGGCTTTGCCCGCAATAGCTTTTGGGAGCTGGGTGAGGCGCATCTACTCAGTGACGGTGCTGTCGAGCTGGAATTTTTATTCCTGAGCGATGCCAATGAACTCTTCCCTTACGACTTCTCTGCCGAATTGCGTATGACGTTGGGCAAAAGTGCCAAACTCGAATTGACCATCAACAATACCGATACCGAAGACTTTGACTGCAGCTGGGCGATGCACAATTATCATCGCATCAGCTCGCTAACGGACGTGCGTGTATTAGGTTTAGCCGAGCGGAGCTACCTGGACAATTTGGAAGGCCATGCAGAAAAATACCAATCCGGCGATGTCAGTTTCAATGGCCCCGTGGATCGTGTTTACCCTGCTATAGAGAACAGTATTCGCATCAGCGGATCACCTTCCATTGAAATCACACACAATAACTGCCCAAGCGTAGTCGTATGGAACCCCGGCCAAGAAGCTGCCGCCAAAATTGCCGACATAGGCGAAGGTCAGGAACAGTTTTATATCTGTGTAGAGCGTGGCGCTGTGCTTGGTGAAAAATGGTTCATGGCTGCAGGCACTAGTAAAAGTGCGTGGATGGAGTTTAAGCAGGTTTAGTTTTTTATCCTGCTTAAAAGAAAGCTGGCGCGATAGCGGCTTTTTATTTACTCCTGTTCAAAAAGACAAAACCTTATTCCAATTCGATTATTTATTTTAAGCATAAGTCTCATCATAACCTAACTTAAACAACCGCTCATATGAGCGGTTGTTTAAGTTCTTTATTAAAAGGCGTAGTTAATACTCAAAGAATAAAAATCAAGATCATCATTCAACATTGTATATTCCAGCTCTGAAAACAGACTGGCAGTAAACTTATAACCTACACCTACGCCACCCGAGAAACCCGACTCACTTTCAGAAATTTTCTCGGACAGCCCCAAATCTAGCGCATCGAAATTGTTATCGCCTCTTTTGGCGCTGAACCGAAATGGATCACCGTCTGAAACATAGGCGGTTAAGTCGTATGAGTTTGCGCGCATGGTTAAGGTGCTCTTTTCCCGCAGATAACCAGCTTTGGCTTTTACATATAGATCACCGCTAGAACGATACACGCCATATATTGCTGTGGTTTCAACATTTACATCCGCACCCAGTGATGCATCAACTTCAACATAGGGATACATGTTCTGAGCATCGGCCAAGGTAACGCCAGGGTTTAGCGAAACTATTGAACTCCACCAGACATCGCTAACATCTATACCTTCTGCTTCGAAACTGGCAGATGCATCTTTAATAGATTTTGAGTACTGTCCTTCTATGGCAAAATTTTCATTAATTTTATAACCGAATTGGATGAATCCATTATTGGGATCGCTAAATTTAATCTCCTCAACAGTAGGAACTGAAACTTTACCGAAGCCAATGCCTACATAAAAGGGAGACGGATTTTGCTGCGCAGCGGCATGCAGAGAAACCACTGCAGCCATTAACGACGATACCAATAGCATTTTTTTCATTCAAATAACTCCATGTTGACAACAATAAACCCCATCAAACTAATAATGGGTAAAAAAATAAAGCCGCTCAATGAGCGGCCTTATTGTGTACAGCTTTTACAATTTACGCAGGCAGCAACTCTTTCACTGCATCACGCTCTTCTTGTAATTCTTTTTCGGTTGCAGTCATACGAGCGCGTGAGAATTCGTTGATATCCAAACCTTGTACGATTTCCCAATCACCGTTTTTACACACAACAGGGAATGAGTAGATCAGGCCTTTTTCAATGCCGTAAGAGCCATCGCTGTATACGCCCATGCTGGTCCAATCATTTGCTGGAGTGCCCAGTGCCCAATCGCGGATATGATTGATTGCCGCGTTTGCTGCAGACGCAGCAGAAGAAGCGCCGCGTGCAGCAATAATGGCAGCACCACGTTGTTGTACAGTTGGGATGTAATCTGCTTCGTACCATGCTTGATCAACCAGGCTCAACGCTGGCTTGCCATCAACCAAGGTGTTGTGCAGGTCTGGGTATTGGGTAGATGAGTGGTTACCCCAGATCAGTGCTTTGGTGATGTTATTGATGCTGGTGCCGGTTTTGGTCGCCAACTGGGACAGTGCACGGTTGTGATCCAAACGGGTCATGGCAGTGAATTGACGTGGGTTGATGTCAGGTGCATTGCGCTGTGCGATCAATGCGTTGGTGTTGGCAGGGTTACCAACTACCAATACTTTGATGTTGCGTGAGGCGTGATCGTTGATTGCCTTGCCTTGTACAGAGAAGATCGCGGCGTTAGCAGCCAGCAGATCTTTACGCTCCATACCTGGGCCGCGTGGACGTGCGCCTACCAACAGTGCGTAATCGGTATCTTTGAAGGCAACCGATGGGTCATCAGTAGTCACAATGCCAGCCAACAATGGGAATGCACAATCGTCCAATTCCATCGCTACACCTTGCAGTGCTTTCAGAGCCGGGGTGATTTCCAGCAATTGCAGGATAACGGGTTGATCTTTACCTAACATGTCGCCAGCAGCGATGCGGAACAACAATGAGTAGCTGATTTGGCCTGCGGCGCCAGTGACGGTAACTCTTACAGGTGCTTTCACGATGAGACTCCATTTATTCGGGTGATATTGGAAGGAAACGAAAGTTCGGCATTGTGTGCCTGGGTTTTACTGATAAGACGGGCGAGCATTATAGGCATTTGGGCAGAAAATTCACCCCATTTCACCATGCTGGATGAGATTGATTCCTGAAATTAACCGGTTATTTACACTTGCCAATAAAATTTTGAAGCGCGGAATCCTTTTTGACGCATTTGGCGATATCGCCCTCTTGAAAATTCCAACCGATAGCGCACAATCGCCGCCAATCAAGAGTTCTCTTGATCAATCAGGGATTCTCCCTGCATTCAACTCCTTATACGTGAACTTACATGAGCCTGGAATCACCGTGCCTTAGCTGTGGGGCTTGCTGTGCCCACTTTCGCGTGTCTTTCTATTGGGGCGAATGCCAGAGCACTGGCGGCATAGTCCCTGACGACCTGACCTTACAGGTCAGCCCCCACCACGCCTGTATGAAAGGCACAGAAACCCATCCGGTGCACTGTACAGCGCTGGAAGGTGTGGTTGGCTCGCAGGTGAGTTGTAGTATTTATGAGAATCGCCCAAGTACCTGTCGGGAGTTTGATATTTTGGATGAGCAGGGACAGTTGAACGAGGCATGTACACGTGCGCGTGCACATTATGGATTGCCTCCGGTGTTGCTTGCCGTGGATCAGCACCTGGACACGGGTGGTATCCAGGCACTGCCCTAACTAATGACTCACTTACTGTTGATAACGCGCAGCCAGTGCTCGATATAACTCATCTTTAAATTCTACTTTGGTCGTATCCAGGCTTAGCACAGCCTCAACCAGGTGCTCGTTATCTTCGCGGCCATCATGCCAATGCTTGCGATAGCTGCCATCTTTATAGCCATGATCCTGACGGAAAAAATTGAGCACATTTTTACCCACATAGCCACGATAGAGCTGGTCAAAACTCATATCCACGCCCGCCATTAAACGCGCAAACAAGCCGATATGGAATTGACGATCCCCAAGGTAGCGGCGACAAATTTTTCCAGGTCGAGACGGAAATCGGTTTCATCGGTAGCAATAACCAATTCGCGCTGCAGGCGGGCGATGATGTCATCCCGTGAGGCATCTGATTGCAGCAAAATACTTAAACCAAAATGCCAGATATCAATTAATTCCAATGCCACTTGTTCAGTATCGGGCGATTGTTTTTTCCACCACTTCCAGCCGTAATGATCCATCAACTCAGCACACTCAACCCAAATGGCGCGATACCATTCATAGCCTTGTTGCTGCCAATTGGCAGTGACTTTTGTGTTCATGGCATCTTGCAGATCGAGCATAATTTTTAACTGTTGGGCTTGTGCAGACATTGTTGTTCTCACATTAATATTGGTAGGTATTCGCCATTCTTTTTTGGGAAAGCCTCAAAGCGGGCTCAATTAGGCAGATAGTGTTTAGCTTTGCGAAACAGGCGATAAAAATTTTCAGTGGTGTGCTCAGCCAATTCCTGCAGTGGAATACCACGTACGTCGGCAACAAACTGCGCCACTTCGCGTACATACTTTGGCTCATTGGGTTTGCCGCGATAAGGAATGGGCGCGAGGTATGGCGAATCAGTTTCAACCAACAAACGATCAATTGGCATATTACGCACCACATCGCGAATTTGATCGGCCGTCTTAAAGGTAACGATACCGGAAATGGAAATGTAGTAATTCAAATCCAGTGCCGCTTTCGCCATTTCCCAATCTTCGGTAAAGCAATGCAGTACACCGCTGTGTTCGAGGCTGCCATGTTCTTTTATTAATGCCAGCGTATCGGCTTTGGCTTCGCGAGTATGCACAACAACCGGCAGGCCAATTTGTTTACCCACACGTAAGTGCAGCGCAAAACTGTCGTGTTGGATCTCTTTGCTTTCAGTTTCGTAGTGATAGTCCAAACCGGTTTCACCCAGTGCAACGACTTTGGGTTGTGATGCCCAATTAATTAATTGCTCTGCGGTTGCAGCCCCTTCTTTCACATCGCAGGGATGAACCCCTACAGATGCGACCACACCAGGATGAGCTTGGGCAATATCGATTACCGTCTGGATATTTTCCAAACTAATACCGATGCACAGCATTTGTTGAATTCCACGCTCGTGTGCCGCCGCGATGGCTGCGCCTAAATCACCGCTATAAGCGTCAAGCTTGAGTCGGTCGAGGTGGCAGTGGGAGTCGATTAACATAAATACTTCTCACAAAAAACAGTTCACAAAAAACAGCACTAACAAAAACAACGAAGCCAGGCGTTACCTGGCTTCAGGGAAACTCAGTGGGCAGATTACATGGTATGGGTGGGCTTGTCTGAATTGAGCATACCGGCCAGGTAATTTTCAATCTTGTTGATGGCAGTATTATCCTGGTCGCTAAATTGCACACCGATGCCAGCCGCACGGTTGCCTTGTGCACCTTTGGGCGTCACCCAGACAACCTTGCCTGCAACCGGAATCTTTTCCGGTTCATCCATTAAACTCAATAACATAAACACTTCATCGCCCAACTTGTAGGTCTTGTTGGTCGGGATAAACATGCCACCGTTTTTCACAAACGGCATATACGCGGCGTAAAGCACGGCTTTGTCTTTGATCGTTAACGAGAGTATGCCGTTGCGGGCACCACCACCAATCGGTTGCATAACTGATCCTGCTTGTTGTTTTTGTAAGCTTCTGAGCCCCAATAGGGTCGAACACTAATAGATTAGCTGACTAGTGTCCAGACGCCATTGCGCGATTCGTGCTGGCGCGCAATAAGGCGCCCCAATCGAGCAATAATTCCTCCAATAACAATTGCTTATTGGGATTGGAACCACTGAGCAATTGCTTTTTAGAGAGCATCAATTTTTCAACATAACGGTGCAGCAGCGGCAAATTCAAATGGCTCAAGCGTTCGCGCAACTCTACCGGCGCATGTTGCATTTGCGCATCGTCGGCACCGACTTTCCAGCGCGCAATACTGTGTAGCAGGCTCAGCAGCCACTCCAGTAAGCCTTGCACATCGCCACCGTGCCATTGAGCAGCTACCTCAATAGCCGATATTTGCCCCAAGCTCAGGCGCGTAAATAGCTGCAGGGTTTGCTCCCGCTGCTCCAGTGCATCCCCTTGTAACAACGCCAAAGCCGCCAAGGGGGCACCACGCGCGGCGGCGAGCAACGGCTCAGGCGTGGCTGTTGTACCAACCAATAAGGGGGATAACCAGCGGATAACCTGCTCACTACGCGGCATGGGAAACTTGCGCAACTGACAGCGGCTGCGAATCGTAGGTAATACTGCACTAGGGCTATGGGCGATGAGCACCAATAAAGTATTGGCTGCCGGCTCCTCCAAGGATTTAAGCAGCGCGTTGGCGGCGTTACCGTTCATCGCTTCCGCCGGCTCGATAATGACGACTTTATAGCCACCTTGTTGTGCCGTCTTTCCGAGGGATTCTGTCAGCTCACGCACCTGATCCACCTTGATGGCTTTGCCCGCCTCTTCCGGCTCCAGCCAAACCAAATCCGGGTGAGTCTGGGCTTTATTCAATTCACAACCGCGGCACTTGCCGCAGGCTGTGCCTTCGATGGGTGCATCGCATAACAAGAGCTGTGCCAAGGCATCGGCAAGGTGACGCTTACCTATACCACGAGGGCCGGCGAACATCATGGCATGCGGGAGTTTTTGTGCAGCGATTTGCTGCATCAACTGCTGCCACTCAGGTAATTGCCATGGGTAAGGGTGAATCGGGAAGTCGCTCATGAAACTACTCGGTATAGCAAATCGAATAAAATATTGGGCAAGCTTAACAAATTTGCGATAATCCGCGCCCGCTTAATTCCGCCTCAGGCCCACTAATGACCGATTCCCTGCTCGACATTCTCTATCTGGATGAGGATTTACTCATTGCCAACAAGCCAGCAGGACTGCTTTGTGTTCCCGGTAAAGGCCCCGACAAACAAGACTGTCTCTACAATCGCGCCTTAAAATTCAACCCTAACGCACGCGTAGTGCATCGTCTGGATCAAGGTACATCAGGCATTGTGATGTTCCCGCTCAACTACCTCACTTTGAAAAACCTTACCCACAAATTTGAGGCGCGCGAAATACATAAGCGCTATGTAGCCGTGGTCGAGGGATTGGTCGAGCAAGATGAAGGCGAAGTCACCCTGCCGCTGATTTGTGACTGGCCCAATCGCCCGCTGCAAAAAGTCTGTTTTGAAAGCGGCAAATCAGCCCATACCCGATACAAGGTACTGGCGCGCGATAAAGACAACAATAGCACGCGGGTATTGCTTGAACCGGTGAGCGGTCGTACCCATCAGCTTCGCGTGCACATGCTGAGCCTGGGCCACCCGATGCTGGGTGATGGGCTCTATGCGCCAGCCGATGTACTCGCCAAATCCCCTCGCCTTTTACTGCACGCGCAAGAACTCTGGTTTGACCATCCCATTACCGGTATGCCCTTACGCATTGAGGCTGCTGCTGATTTTTAATGGCTATACCAGCAATCTCGTCAGCAGGCTGTCTATATCGGCCTGTACTTTGCTTAAGGGCTGGCCTGCATCTACCAAGGCATAGCGCTTCGGCGCTGCCAATGCGCGCTGACGATAGGCGGCACGAACCTGCTCAAAAAAGCTGATTGTTTCACTTTCAAATCGATCCAGTTCGCCCCGTTGGCGAGCGCGATCCAAGCCAAGCTGCACATCGATATCCAGAATCAGGGTTAAGTCCGGTCGCAAATCACCCTGCACTAATTGTTCAAGCTGTTCGATGATCGATTTACTCAAACCGCGCCCGCCACCTTGATAGGCATAGGTTGCATCGGTAAAACGATCGCTGAGCACCCAAGCACCACGCGCCAGTGCCGGTTTAATGACCTGGGCCAAATGCTGGGCGCGGGCGGCAAATACCAGCAAGAGCTCTGCCGTTTCATCCACTGCTTCAGCGCGCTTGCTCAACAACAGGCTGCGAATTTCCTCCGCCAAGGGGGTGCCGCCGGGTTCGCGGGTGACAATAACCTCCAGCCCCTTTGAAACCAGCCAATCACGTACAAAGGCCAGGTTTGTACTCTTGCCGACACCTTCGGTGCCTTCTATAGTCAGAAATTTGCCGCGCTGCATAACTCTCTCTACGTTTAAATTTACTCACTTGCGCATTCCTTCCCCTTAGGGGAGCGCGTATCATACCGGCTTTTTCCAGCACCACCCTCTAAATCTCAAGGGAGATTCATCATGATCACATTACATACTAACTACGGCGATATAGTTATTGAACTGGATTTCGATAAAGCGCCCAAGACCGCAGCCAACTTCAAACAATATGTGGAAGATGGTTTTTATAACGGCACTATTTTCCATCGCGTCATCGACGGCTTTATGATCCAAGGTGGCGGTTTTACCGAGGATTTCCAACAAAAAGAAACCCGTGAAATGATTCAGAACGAAGCTGACAATGGCCTTCAAAACCTGACCGGCACTTTGGCTATGGCGCGCACCAATGATCCACACAGTGCAACTGCGCAATTTTTTATCAACGTGAAAGATAACAGCTTCCTCAACCACAGCGGTAAAAATGCATCAGGCTGGGGCTACTGTGTGTTTGGCAAAGTTGTCGATGGGATGGATGTCGTTAACAAGATTAAAGGTGTGAAGACCGGCTCCAAAGGTTTCCATCAAGATGTTCCCAAAGAAGCAGTGATTATCCAAAGCGCTACCATCGCTGAATAATATGCAGACGCTGTTTATTTCAGATTTACACCTTCATGAATCACGCCCGCAGGTCACGCGGGCGTTTTTTCATTTTTTGCAAACACAAGCAATCCATGCCGAAGCGCTTTATATCCTCGGCGATTTTTTCGATACCTGGATTGGCGATGACGATGACGCAGAACTACCACAACAAGTCGCCAATGAATTATTCGCACTTCACCAGCGAGGCATTGCTATTTATTTTATGCATGGCAATCGCGATTTCTTATTAGGTGAAGGCTATGCAAAACAATCAGGCATGACGCTCATCCCAGAAGGTACTGTGATTAATTTGTACGGTACAACAACGCTGCTTGTGCATGGCGATGCGCTGTGCACAGAAGACCAGGACTATCAGGATTTTCGTGCGATGGTTCGCAGCCCTCAATGGCAACAGCAAGTACTCGCACAACCACTGGCAGCGCGCCGCGCCCTGGCAACACAGCTGCGCGACAAAAGCCAAAGTATGAACAGCTTGAAAGCCGCTGACATCATGGATGTAACACCGGCGGAAGTGATAAGGCAAATGGAGCAGGTAAACGTTCAGCTCATGATACACGGCCACACCCATCGCCCCGCACGCCACGCGCTGATTGCCAACAACAAACCCGCCGAACGCATGGTATTAGGGGACTGGCATGATCACGCATGGTGTATCCGCGCCAACCCACAGCAGATCGCACTCATAAACTGGCCCATTTAATAATTTAAATAGCAGCAAAAAAAACGCTTAACGATTGCGATTGGTCATCATATAAAGACCGCCGATGATGACAAAAATGGGCCACCAGGTGGTGAAAGACAAATCCAGCAAAAACATCAACGCAATAAAGATAATTGCACCGGCTGACACCAGAGAATTTACCACCGCCGCACTCAAACCTTCGCGCCGATAAAACGTGAGCGCCTGCTGCAACGGTCCAATAGCGGCCAGCAAAATGAAAAAAGCCCACCAGTTATGAAAATCCAGAAAGAATAATTCATAGCCCAAATTACGAGCCAACAACAGCCCGCCAATTACCACGATTGCCAGACCCAACGGCCAATTAGTTGATCGTGGTGCCGCTTTTGGTGAGCTTATATCAGGTGGAGTATTAGTCTGTGGTGCCGGTGTTTGTGATTTATCATCTGGCTGATTCATAGTAAATTCCTTGGTCGTTAGAGCGTTGGAATCGCTGCTAATAAATGCCGTGTATATTCTTCCCGAGGCGCTGCAAACAACTGCTCGGTTTCTCCTTCTTCTATCAACTTACCCTTCTGCATGACAACCACCCTGTCGCACAGATAGCGCACGACTGACATATCATGAGAAATAAACAACATGGTCAAATTATGTTTTTGTGTGAGCTCCAACAATAACGCCAATATTTGTGCTCGAATAGTCACATCGAGCGCAGAGACCGGCTCATCGGCAATAATTAACTGTGGTTTTAATGCAATAGCACGCGCAATGGCAATACGTTGGCGCTGCCCGCCGGAAAACTCATGGGGATATTTGCGAATAAAGCGACGATCCAGACCGACGTCATCCATCAACTCTTTTACTTTTTCCAGTACCGTTGCGTGAGTGGCAAGCCCATGAACCAAGAGTGGTTCCGCCAAGGTATCGAATACCGTCATGCGCGGGTTAAGCGATGCGTAAGGGTCTTGGAAAATCATTTGTATCTGCGGGCGAATGCGACTGAAGTCTGACTCGGATACAGCAAGGAGATTTTTGCCTTTAAATAAAATCTCACCGGACTGTGCATCCACCAAACGAATAATGCTGCGCCCAAGAGTTGATTTCCCTGAGCCCGATTCCCCCACTACACCCAAAATTTCACCGCGTTGGATATTAATATTCACGCCATCCACACCGCGCGCAAAGGCTTTTATTTTGCTAAAAATAGTACCCACCCTGACAGGGAAGCCAACTTGTAATTTTTTTACTTCCAGTAATGCAGGCTCATCTTTATGTGCAGCGCTTGCAGCGGGTTTGGCTGTAGTGAGTACGGCACTCAACAGTTTATGTGTATAAGGTTGGGTTGGATTTTTAAAGAGCTGCATCGTTGCACCCTGCTCTACCAATTTCCCTTTTTCCATTACCAATACATGATCAGCCATTTGTGCAGCCACGCCCAAGTCATGGGTGATAAAAATCACGGCTAATTTGCGCGTTTGTTGTAGCTGTTTTATAAGTGTAAGAATTTGTGCCTGCACCGTCACATCCAATGCAGTGGTTGGCTCGTCAGCGATTAATAATTCTGGTTCTGCCAAGAGTGCCATAGCGATCATCACCCGTTGGCGCATACCACCGGAAAACTGGTGTGGATATTCATTAATACGTTTTGCCGCATCTTGAATCCCCACCTCATTTAATGCAGCTATCGCCTTTTCCAATACTTGCTGTTTTGTTACCCCTTTATGCTGCCGCAACACCTCCGTGAGTTGATCCGCAATACGCATATTTGGATTAAGGCAAGTCATTGGGTCCTGGAAAATCATAGCGATTTTATTGCCACGCACCTTGCGTAACTCCGCCTCAGTCATTCGCAACAAGTCCTGACCATGAAATAACGCGCGACCTGACTCAACATTTCCTGGCGGCGTAGGTATTAGCCCTAGCAAACTGTAGCAGGCCACAGACTTACCTGAACCTGACTCCCCCACAATACCCAATACATCGCCCGCATTAAGCGAAAAACTCAAATCTTCAACAGCAACAGTTTGTCCATTGCGGGTATTAAATACGACACGCAGATTCTCGACAGCTAATAAGGTCTCTTGGCTCATGATTTAATCCTTGGAGGCTCGTGGGTCAAGCGCATCACGCAAACCATCACCGAGGAAATTGAGTGAAAACAGTGTGATCGTCAGAACCAACCCGGGGAAAATCAATAACCACGGATACTCTTCCATGGTTTCGACACCACCGGAAATTAATGAGCCCCAAGAACTGGCTGGTGGCTGAATGCCCAAGCCAAGGAAACTCAGAAAAGACTCCAACAAAATCACACTGGGAATTGTCAAGGTGGTGTAGACAATTACCGGACCAAGCACATTGGGAATTAAATGGCGAGTGATGATTCGCCAGGGCGACAAGCCCATAGAAATAGCCGCCTCCACAAACTCCTGCCGCTTAATGGTAAGTACCTGCCCGCGCACAATCCGCGCCATGGTCAGCCATTCCACCGCACCAATTGCCAGGAACAACAGCAGCATACTGCTGCCAAAAATAACGGTGAGCAAAATAATAAAAATCGTAAAAGGTAATGCATAAAGCGCATCAACAATACGCATCATTACGGCATCAACACGACCGCCAACAAAACCGGCAATAGCCCCCCACAGCACACCAATCGTAAGGGCAACGGCGGTTGCAATAAAACCGACCATTAACGAAATACGACTGCCGTACATAATACGAGTGAGCTGATCACGCCCCAGCGTATCTGTACCTAACCAATGATCCGCCGACGGAGCAGAAGCACCAAGATCCAAATTTTGTTCTTCATAACTGTAAGGTGCAATCCAGGGTGTGAGCAGTGCAATTGCGACCATAAATAAAATGACAAATAAGCCGAGCATTGCCATTTTATTTTTCTTGAGGCGGGCGATAGCATCCTGAGTAAGCGAGCGCCCTTTTTCTGATTCAAGCAATTCCGGTGAAAGAGTTTTAACCGACATTATTGTTTACCCCCAAGATCCTGACGCACTTTTGGGTTTAACCACACCAATACAATATCGGCAAGCAAGTTAAACAAGACGATTAAAAAGGCAAAGAAAATGGTGAGACCGAGAATCAGTGTGTAATCGCGATTAAACGCCGCCATTACATAAAACCGCCCCAGACCCGGAATTTGAAAAATAGACTCAACTACAAACGAACCGGCAAGTAAGCCCGCAATAGCTGGCCCGAGAAAGGAAATAACCGGTGTAATTCCGCCGCGCAATGCGTGAACAAAAATAATGCGAGCAGTTGATAAACCTTTGGCTTTGGCAGTGCGAATATAATCTTGTGATAGCACATCCAGCATACCACCGCGACTGATGCGCGCAATATAGGCAGCATATGCAAATCCCAGAGTAACAGAAGGTAAAATTTTATCGCCTGCAATTTGCCCCCACCCAGCCACAGGCAACCAGCCTAACCAGATCCCAAACACTAATAGCAGTATCGGCCCCAGTACAAAAGTTGGCATACAAATACCGATCATAGCGGCCGACATAGGAATATAGTCTTGCAGGGTGTTGCTTTTTAACGAAGCAAAAATGCCTGCCGTTAATCCCACCACCAACGCAAATAGGATCGCATAGAGTGATAGTTCTGCAGTAGCAGGAAGACCAGCTGCAATCAAATCGTTAACCGTGTGAGTTGTATATTTGAAGGAAGGGCCAAAATCACCTTGCAACAAGTTACCCATATAATCCAGATACTGCTTCCAGAGCGGATCATCAAGATGATAGCGTTCATTTAAATGTTTCAGCACATCTGGCGGCACCGCGCGCTCTGCATCAAAAGGCCCTCCAGGCGCCGCACGAACCATAAAAAAGGTAACTGCAGAGACAAGCAGCAACACAGGAATTGCTTGTAAAATTCGTTTAAGGATAAACAAAAGCATGATTATTTTTTATCCTGCGCTAAGTAAACATCAGTGAAAGAAAAATAATCCTGAACATTGTCTTGCCAATTTTTCACGCTTGGCGAAACCAAGCGATTCCATGAATAGCCATAAATAGGCATAATTGGTAATTCAGTCATAAGTATCTTTTCTGCTTCTTGCATGATTTTCACGCGAGCATCCAGATCTTTTTCTAAAGAAGCCGCACGAATAAGATCATCATATTCAGCACTTGACCAACCAGTTTCATTGTTACCACTAGATGCAATAAAAATTTCTAAAAAAGTATTTGGATCAACATAATCGCCGATCCAAGAGGCTCGGGATATCTCATAATTCATCTGATGTTGATTTGCAAGAAAAACTTTCCACTCTTGATTTTGCAAGTGTATGTCAATACCAAGATTCTTTTTCCACATCTGTTGAATAGCAACAGCAATTTTTTGATGTTCATCTAACGTATTGTATGTCAATGTCAATTTTGGAAATCCCTTCCCTTCAGGAAAGCCGGCCTCAGCTAACAATTTTTGAGCCAACGCTATGTCTTCGGGAAATTGATAACTAGGTTTATACGCAGGAGTAATAGGCACTAAAGAGCGCATAACTGGCTCTCCACCACGTGAAATAGTTTTGGTAATCTGCCCTCTATCTATAGCATAGGAAAGTGCCTGCCTAACTCGCACATCGTTAAGAGGTTTAATCGTGGTGTTAAACCGGTAAAAATAAGTACCGTACAAAGGGAATGAATGCAGAGCAGGATCATTTTTATAAGAGGCTATTTTCGCTGGAGGAAGTTTTTCCACCACATGCAATTGACCAGCGCGATACATCCGCTCCATGGCTAAAGTGCCCTCAACTGGCAGAACATGCACTTCAGATAACTTGATGCGCTCATGATTCCAATACAACGGATTTTTAGCCATTACAAAAACTTTATTGGGCACCCATTCAACAGGCACAAAGGGGCCGCTTCCAACAAAGTTTTCAGGCCTTGTCCAGGGCGTACTCCGCTCATCAAACTCTCCATGTTTCAGGATGGTTTTAATGTGCACTGGATACATACAATTATGATCAAGCAGTTGCAAAAAATACGGCGTGGGTCCAGAGAGAGTAACCCTTAATACCTTCTCAGAAACAGCCTCAACGCCAACCTCTGAAAAGTCTTTAATTTTTCCAGTGTGATATGCCTCTCCATTTTTCAATACGTACAGATAGGTTGCCCATTCACTCCCCAATTTAGCTGACAATACCCGTCGCCATGACTGAACAAAGTCCTCTGCAATCAAATTATCACCATTAGACCATACAGCATTGTCACGAATTTTAAACTCATACACCAAACCATCCTCTGATACAGTCCAGCTTTCAGCAAGTGCTGGCTCAATTTCAAGGGTGGTGAGGTTTTTTGTCAGCAATGGTTCAAATAGCGCTCCCTCAATACGATGCTCAACAGAACCTGTGGTGATTTGAGGATCTATATCAGCAGGATCAGCGCCATTGGCTATATACAAAATTTGCTTTTCATTCCCTATATCCACTAATCGTTTGCGTTCCCCGCAAGCCACCAGAAAAACCACACTCATCAACAACACAGAAAACTTCATGCTTATTTTCATCATTTATAACCTTAATGGGAGCGGACATGTTGTATACAGATGAAATTACATTGCTCTATTCAATCGCCAAATCCTGAGCAAAAGCATCAAAACTGTACGGACGGCCAAGGAAGTCCTTAACCAGTTCTGCCGCATCTTTCGTACCGCCGGGTTCGAGCACTGTTTTGCGGTAATGATGTGCCAACTCAGGATTGCGTAAGCCTTTTTTCACAAACTCGCTATGCATGTCAGCAGCAATAACCAGTGACCACATGTAGGTGTAATAAATTGAGGAGTAACCATTGAGATGGCCAAAGCTGGCATAAAAATATGTATCCTCAACATAGCCAAAGGGCGAGTATTTGGATTGAATGGTTTTCATTGCCTCATTCAAATCCAGTGACGCGGGATCATTGTTATAAAGACCGAGAGATAAAGCGGCATAAAATAATTGATGCTTGGTCCACATGCCACGACCGAAGTCCCTGGCAGCGATCATTTTTTCTACCAGTGCAGGCGGAATGACTTCGCCTTTATCGTTGCGTGCAAAGGTGGCAAGTGTTTCTGCGTCCCACACCCACTCTTCCAGCATTTGCGATGGAGCCTCAACAAAATCCCATTCTGTTTTGATGCCGGAGAAATACATCCAACGCTGATTGGTACCGGCAAAAATGTTATGCAGCAAGTGACCAAATTCATGCAGGAATGTTTCAACATCCGCATGTTCCATTAAGCCTGAACTACCATCGCCACCGGGGAAATTACACACCAAGGCCGCGACGGGCAATTGCACTCCGTTAATGCCATTAATAACGGAAAACTCGGCAGCATGTTTGTATTTTCCTGCACGAGGGTGCATATCCAGATAAAAACGCCCGATAACCTTTTCACCATCCAAAATTTCATAAGCGTCCACCGACTCATGCCAGACCTCTGCCTGCCATGGGCGAATGGTCACACCGAACATGGTTTGGGTGAGGTCAAAAATTCCTTGTTTAACACGATCATAATGAAAGTACTGGCGCACTTCTTGTGCGTTCACCTGATACTGTTCTTTTTTGACCAAATGCTCGACATAGATTTTTTGCCAGTCGGCAACGCGGGTTGCTGTTGGATCTATTTGTTGCAAACGTGCCAACAGCTGTTGGTACTCTTGTTCCGCACGCGGAGTGGCAACATCAGAAACCTTATCGATGAATGTTTGCGCATTGGCGGGAGAACCGATCATTTTATCTTCAGTAACAAATGCCGAATAATTTTCATACCCCAGGATCCTGGCCAATTCATGGCGCTTTTCAATCAAGGTTTTCAGCACAGCTTTATTTTCGGGGTAGGCTTGTTGGCGAAAAATAACGTAGAACTGTTTACGCAGCTCATCGTTTTCTGCGTATTGCATAAAAGGAACGTAATCGGGATAGGCCGTTGTTAGAATGATTTTTCCTTCTTCGTTCGGCTTATGGGCGTCGATATAATCCTGTGGCAAACCTTTCAGGTCATCTACTGAATCAAGCACTAATTGACGGGCACCATCGCGAATATTTTTATCGAAGCTCTGGCCAATCAAGTTAATTTCTTCATTTAATTTTTTAATGCGATTACGTGTTGCTTCATCTTTATCAACACCGGCACGTTTGAAGTCGCGCAGCAAATGCTCCACAAGTCGCTTGTCCAGCGCATCCAAACTGTCGATCTCAACAGCTACCAAATGATTGTAGAGCGGACGAGACAAACTGATTTCACTGACTAATTCTACAAATTTTTGCTCGCACTCTTCTGCACTAACACGTACTGCTTCATTGGGATGCACATTGGCATAGAGGCTGGCCAGATTCATTTGCTTATCCAGCAACAAATCTATGTCATTGATGGCGGATAATAATTCTTTTGCTTCATAGCGTTTTGAGTCAACGGAAAACGCTTTCATCTGCTCACGAATCTGTGTGTGATCGGCTTCGCAACTTGCAAAATAATCAGCAGCAACTTTGTCAGTGGGTTTTTGCCATGCAAGTGGCGCAGTAGAGGACAATGAAGCACTTGATTCTGTAGGGGATGGACTACAACCGGTTAATAAACCCATTCCTACTATTGCGGCGAGTACCGGCTTGAGCAGCCCCGACGGATTGCATGCACGGACATTTGCCAATATCAGCTTGCATTGACTCATAATTGCCTCTTGGTAGCGATTGATCGAAAAAGCGCCGGACTGGAAACCCACAACCCAATCATCGATAACGCTCATTTAACTCATATTCAGGGCATGGTAGTACACTTTTCGCTACAAACAAAGAGCCTAAAAAACCATATCCGATAGACACTTAGCGCATAAAAAATAAGCCCGTTTCACGGTGCGGCAAGTCACAAAAAATCATACCAATCAATGCCCTGATGTTTTGCAACAAAGCTGCAGATTGCTGCTAAGCTTCTATTAAACCCCCAGATGCTTATAACAAGATCGAAACTATGCCCGATTACTTGCTTACCGAAGACCAACGCGACTGCTTGCAAGAGATTACCAATGTCGCTATGGGCCAAGCCGGATCCCATTTGGCCCGTCTGTTGGATGTTTTTGTCGTCCTCTCCATTCCCCATGTCAGCGTACTGAACCCCACCGATATTGCCATGGCCTTGCAGTCACTGAACCGCGAGAACCACAATGACATAGTGCACGGTGTGTGTCAGGGATTTATCGGCGGCGGCATTGCTGGTGAAGCCATGCTGATATTCCATGAAACCGACTTCAATGACCTTGCCAGACTGTTGAAATACGACAAAGTGCCTGACGAACAAGCACAATATGAATTACTGATGGATACGGCAAATGTCCTGAATGGCGCCTGCCTGCGTGGACTTGCCGAACAGTTGGATACCCATTTCAGTTTTGGCCCTCCCATGTTGTTGGGGCAACATTGCAACATTACCGATTTGCTGCAAAACAACAACATGAAATGGAAGCAAGCTTTAGTGGTAGAAATTAATTACGCCATTGAAGATCACAAGATTAACTGCGACTTGTTATTAGTGATTGCAGAACACTCCATTTCGGGGCTGACCGAAAAACTTGACTACCTACTTGATTAGGTTGAATGACACCGATGGCAAACAGTAAAGACCAAAACAAACTGTTCGATGATATTCATTGGCAAATGGATATCCTGCAAAACATTGATGTTGGATTGGTAGTAATGGATGAACATTACACAATCAATGTCTGGAACAGCTTCATGCAAAATCACAGCGGCAAAGCACCAGAAATGGTACTTGGTAAAAGCCTGTTTGAGGCCTTCCCGGAATTGCCTGAGGCTTGGTTTAAACACAAGGCCAAATCGGTATTTGTGCTGAAAAATACGGCGTTTACCACTTGGGAGCAACGCCCTTACCTGTTTCGCTTTCCGCACTATCGCCCGATTACCGGCACAGCGGAATACATGTATCAAAACAGCAGCATTATTCCCCTGCTGGATAGCAACGGAATTGCCCGCCATATCTGCCTGATTATTTACGATGTGACGGATACGGCTGTTAATAAATTGGCGCAGCAGCAGGCCAATAAACAATTGCAAAACCTTAGCCGTACCGATCACCTGACCGGACTGTTTAATCGCGGTTATTGGGAGTTAAGGTTGATACAGGAGTTCAAGCGGTTTGATCGCTACGAACAGCCTTCCAGTTTGATTATGTTGGACATAGATCACTTCAAAAAGATCAATGACAGCTATGGCCACACAGTCGGTGATGAAGCCATTCGCGCTGTCAGTAGATCCATCAAGGAACAGGTGCGCGATTTGGATATCCCTGGCCGCTACGGTGGTGAAGAGTTTGGGATTGTACTGACCAATACCAATGGCGATGGTGCCTGCGTATTTGCCGAGCGCTTACGCACCACAATTGAAGAGTCGACCATCTATGCCGAAGGTCACGAGATTAAATTTACTGTGAGCGCGGGCGTTGCAGAATTAGATGAACAACTGCACGACCATCGCCAGTGGATTGAAAAAGCAGACCAGGGGCTTTATCGCTCAAAAGAAGCCGGGCGCAATCGGGTTACGCTACTGCCATAAACACTGCTAAAAATGTAGCGCTACCCCCAGAATCACACCTTGTTTGGAGTGTGTGCTTTTTCCAAAATAGTTAATGTCGTCCACCTCGCCACCCAGTGCAGTAAGGGTTGTATGCCAGTGCCCAAATACAGACAACCCTATTGCACGCAATAACCGCTCGTACCAGTGGGATGTCGCCTCCAGAAGTATATGTACGTAAATGGGTGTATCGGCTGATCGCGTATTCAATAAGGATTGCAGCAGGTTACTCAGCCATGCTTTATCCAGCGGGTAGGAAAAGCCATCGGCAACAATCATCAACGGTGTTGTTTTGTCCCAACGGATTTCATTTACCAGTGGGTCATTAGCGTGGTTATTAACCAACAGTTGGTAGTTATCAATGACCGGCATAGCGCTGGATTTCAGCAACAGACGCTCTTCGGTGTCTATATCAATCCAGGAAAATTGCGGCCATTCGTGTTGCTCACTGAGCCGATGAAAACGCGTACTCAAACCTGCACCGCATTCAATTCCCAAACCTTTTGGAAACTGATTGAAGAAGGCCAGACAGCGCTGATCGAGCCAGTGATTTGCCTGCAAATAGCGGCGCTCATCGACCGGTGAAAAACGCACACGGGCATCAATGTCCAACAAACGGGTCAGCGCCCTTGCTGCGCGATCATAAAAATGTATGTCCGGCCATGCCTGACCCGCATCTGCACGGGCATTCAACGCCATCATTTCGGTACTGATCATAAAACGCCCTCATTCAATGACATGCCTTTAAATATTCGTCTTCCAGTAATTGTTTGCCAATTCCCATGGCAAAACTGCAGAGATACACGCGGACATCCCCTACCAGAGAGAGGATCTCGCCATCGTCCAGCCGCTTGCGAGCCTCATGGATAATTTTCTCGGCAAACCCGTTTGATGCAAACCGCTGGGCGAGGTAAACCGATAACTCCGGTACCAATTCGTCAAAGGTAAGTTGAGCTGATTGAGTCATTGAATCACGCATAGCCAATCCTCTTTATGCAATTGATAATTATTCTCAATAAATATAATTATGCACGTAATTTCGATAATGGCAAGCGGGAAAAATGGGTGGGATTGTAGATCAGCGGTTCTACATTCCCCTTGACTGAAGAAATTTAGACTGGTTAAAATTTAAAGGATATTAATTATCATTAACATACGCATTTAAATTTCAAAACCACCAGGTAGCTATACTCGAATGAGCCTCCCCTCCTTGCTTTCAAATCATCTGAACACCAAACTCAATTATCTTTGTAACCACCATAAAACAGCCGCCATATTTGTATTGGCATTAGGCACTTCATACTATGCAGCTGCCGCAGAGTCCCAGGTAACATCTTCTACGCTTCAATTGGCGGCAGCCACAAAAGATAAGAATGTAGAAGAAGTAAAAGTTGACGGTGTGGCTCGCAAAAATGAAAACACAACGCGCCTACCATTCACCCCGCGCGAACTACCCCAATCGATCAGCGAAATCTCGCAGGAAATGATCGAATTGACGTCAATGACAGACATTAATGACATATTGATGAATGTGACAGGCGTCAATGTGACACTTTACGATAGTCAACGTCCGCTCTACTTTTCGCGCGGTTTCCAGATTACTGACTTTCAGGTCGATGGCATCCCCACCTATAGCGGATCAACTAATCAGGAATACGATACTGCGCTTTATGAGCGGGTTGAGGTGATCCGCGGCGCCAACGGATTGTTATCCGGTGTTGGATCACCCTCGGCCACGGTGAACTTGGTACGTAAGCGTCCCGGCAAAACATTAGAGGCATCTGTTGCTGCCAGCCTCGGCTCATGGGATCGTCAGCGTGGTGTGGTGGATGTATCAACACCGCTCTCCCCCGAGGGAAAAGTGCGCAGTCGAGTTGTCGTTGCCTATCAGGATTCCGATAGCTTCCGCGATCGCTACAGTGAAGACAAAACCGCTATGCTGGGCGTGATCGAAGGTGATATAGGAGAAAACACCACTCTAGCCGTGGGTTATCAAAATCAGGACAACAACCCCACAGGCACCATTTGGGGCACTATTCCCCTGTTTGCATCCGACGGTACTCAAGCCAAATTACCCGTATCTACCAGCTTTGCGCCAGAGTGGACACAATGGCAACGCGAATCCAGCACCCTGTTTGCCGATCTGGAGCACAACTTCAATGAGAACTGGAAGTTGCGCCTTGCCGCCAATCGCACGGAAGGCGATGTATTTAGCCTGCGTGTCTATGCCCAAGGCTTCCCCAACCGCGAAACCGGTAGTGGCATGACGCTTCTGGGCAGTGTAAGTGCAGGTGAAGACACCCGCGACAGTATCGATTTCACCCTGACTGGGGATTACATTTGGTTTGGGCGCGAACACACCCTGATTGTGGGCGGCAATAGCTATGAGTTGGAGTCCTACACACCCGGTTTTACATCGCTTGCCTCATGGAGCTATCAAGTACCCGATGCCTGGAACTATGACGGAAAAGCACCAAAACCCACCTACTCGCGCACCGGCTCATTCCGAATTGCCACCACCGAGCAAACCGGTATTTACGCCGCGAACCGCTTTAGCCTGACCGATTCACTCTCGGCCATTGTGGGCGCCCGCGTCACCTCATGGGAGACCGGTACAGACAACTACAACACCAGCGGCGCCTACCTGAATACCACAGGTACCCTCAAGGTTGATAATGAGATAACTCCCTACGCCGGCTTGGTATATGACCTAAGTTCGCAGTATTCACTCTATGCCAGTTATACCGATATTTTTAATCCGCAAAGCTACAAAGATAAGAACGACAACCTGCTTGAACCGGTGCTCGGTAGCAACGCAGAGCTGGGCATTAAAGGCGAATTTTTTGATGGAAAACTATCCGCCTCCGCAGCCATTTTCAAAACCAAACAAGACAACTACGCCGTGCGCGACATGACCCAACCGGAAAACTCCCTGCCGGATGGAAGTTCAGCTTACGTGGGTGTTAATGGTACGGAAAGCGAAGGGATAGAACTCAGCCTGAGCGGAAGTATTACGGCGCAATGGATGATCAACGCAGGCTATACCTATGTCGATACCAAACGCCATACCAATGATCGAATCTGGACAAACCTGCCCGAGCATTCAGTGCAATTGTCTACCCACTATGACTTCTCGGGCGCGCTTGCTCCCTTGGTATTGGGTGGCGGCATTAACTGGCAGAGTGAAACCATTGGTTATGGCGTAAGCCATCCGACGCTAACAGACGCAACCTTTACACAAGACTCCTATGTGCTCACCAATCTTTATGCGACGTGGAATTTCAACGAACGATGGACAGCGTCATTGAGTGCAACCAATATTTTCGACGAAACTTATTGGGCCAATATTGATTATGCTAACTACGGTGAACCACGAAATGTGTCGCTCACCCTGAAGTGGAAACTGTGATGCAGTAAAACGCCACAATCCCCATCAAAACAAAAGGCCCATCGCGGGCCTTTTGTTTAACGGTCTAACCCGCAAAATACATAGCAGAACCTGTAAGTCCCACTCACAGATCCCGCCCCGCACCACACAAACCAGCAGCTCAGGAATCACAATGTAATCTTTTAAATGTTATTAATTTCAAAGCCACCCAAGAGCAATTGGGAGGCTTTATCCTAAAAACGTAAATATCAAAACGTGTATTTTGCACTTAGTGTTGCACTGCGTGGTTCACCAAAATCGGCATAGCCCCACATGGAGCGGTTGTAGGTCTCGTCAAACAAGTTATCGACATTGAGTGAGACTGAAAGCGAATCCGTCAATTCATAGCGCGCCATCACATCCACCAGCCAATAGGATGGCTGCTCCTGCCTGACATCAATGGCTTGCCCGGTTGCGCTAATCGCAGCGGGAATTGTTGCATCGCCATAAGAATAATTTTGCCAACGTGCACTGGCTCCCAGCGTTAAACCATTTACAAAATTATAGCTATTGGTGATTTTGAATTGTTTGGTAGGAATATAAGTCTGGCGAGGATTGCCGTCTTTATCTTCCGCTTTGTTATCGGTGTAACCGCCACTGATATTCCATTGCTCACTAACCGCACCGGCAATTTCAATTTCATATCCATCGGTTTTAATACCATCGACACTTCTATAAATCCAATTGCCATTAGGCAATCTACCCATGTTGGCGTACTCAGAAACATTGTCTTTATTCGCGCGATAGACTGCTGCCGAAATATTCAGGTCGTTATCAAAAAATGCCATCTTGATCCCGGCTTCGGTGTTGGTGCCTTCTGTCGGCTCCAGCAAATTGCCATCCGCGCCGTAATCACCCACAGGTTTGAAAATGCCGGTGTAACTGGTGTAAACCGATAGGAAACTATTTACGTCGTACACTATGCCCGCATAAGGCGTCACGACATTTTTTTCTTCTGCATGCACAATCGACGAGGTGAGTTTGTTGGTGTTGTCGTAACTCCAGTTACTGACACGGCCACCCAGCATCAGCTTGAGTGGGTCCGCCAGGCTAAAGCGCAGGGTTGTATAGGCGCCCGATTGCTCGCCAATTTCCAATGACTCTGATTGGTCATATGGTGATGACTCTCCTGAATAATCGGGTGCAATAGGATTCGGATTGTTGAGGTTGTATGTCGGCAAATCAGCATAATCGAACAAGAGGTCAAACTCGTTTTTGCTATAGCTGTAGCCAAATACAACTTCATGATCGCGGCCAAATAAACCAAAGCCGCCATTGGTCACTATGTTGAAACTGGTTGTATCAGATTCACGCCCGGAAAACAGCGCATGAGGACTTACACGGGCATCAACCACATTTCCTGTAGCTTTATCCACATAAGCACCATAGGTGGCATTGCTAACATCCTGGGTTGCACTGGCAAAACGATAGGTGCCTTTCACTACCCAGCCATTGGTAAATTCATGTTTGACATAAGGCATCACACTCCACTGTTCAATGACGCGATACGCCCACTCGTAGCCTGTAGAAAATGATGTGTCATGATCAATCAAGGTACCATCGGTATAGAACGCCGGATTCGAGCTCCAGTTGTAAACGCCGTAGGATTTAACCGATGACTGATCGACAGCAAGGGAAAGCAGTGTTTGAGGCGTTAGATCCCAGTCAACAATCCCGTAGGTCACAGATTTATCGCGCGAGTAACGATCAATATAAGAATCGCCTTCCATGTAAGAGCCAATAAGACGCCCACGCACATTGCCGGATTCGCTAATAGAGCCGGAAATATCACCTTCTGCACGATAGGTATCCCAACTGCCAACAGCGCCGGTCAGCGATGCCTGGAAATCAGTTGTGGGGCGCTTGCGGATCATGTTCACAGTGGCAGATGGCTCGCCCTGCCCGCCCAGAATCCCCGCAGCCCCTTTCAATATTTCGATTCGTTCCGCAAGGACCGGGTCAAGGCTCTGGCTCGCATCCCCGGAATAGGTGGAGTTGGCTGGCGTAGTGATCATGCCATCTACCTGAACACCAGTATCCAATTGGAAACCCCGTACATACATCAAACTGTATTCCGACGCATCCCCCGACTTACTCACACCAGGCACATGGTCGAGCACCTGTTCCATATCCACCAAGCCTTTATCCTGGATCATTTGGCTGGTCACGATGGTGATGGTTTGCGGCGTTTCGCGCAGGGTCATATCCAACCCTGTAGCGCCATTCATTGAGCGTGTGGTGTAACTACCGGTGACCGTTACCTCTTCAACGGAGGTGGCAGTATTTTGTGCTTTTCTGGAGGTTTTTACTGGAGGACTGGTGTTGCTTGCCGCGTTGTTATCCGCCGCCAGAGAAGACACTGAAACACTGGCACCGCACAGGGCGCTGGCCATCATCAGAACTAATGATTTTTGCGTGAACATGGTGTGTTGATCCTTATAGGAAGTGCAAATCGACAGCGGCGAAATACATTTCCTGAATCAACATTTCAACGGAGGTATCGCCACAGGGTCTGGGTGGCGCGCACATTATTACTAATGATAATTACTTTCAATATCATTTATCAAATTGGGCGCATAAATATTTATGCGCCATCACACTTCATTTTTATTTGCACAATTTAGACGACCAATGACAAGCAACCAGAAATCAGAATTGACCGCGCAGTGTTATCGTGGCATTGCGCGGCGTACCATACCAGTTACCATCGCTGGGTCTGCCGAGCGTAGCGTAGTAATTTTCGTCAAAGATGTTGTTGAGGTTCAGCGACAGGTTCCAGCTATCACTCATCTGATAATTCACCCGCGCATCCCACACCGCATAACCGCCTTGCTTGATTTCAAACGGTGGTTGAGTCCAGCCGGCATCAGTCATGACCCAATAAGTACCCGAGTTGGCGTGCTCACTTTTTGCAGTGACCCCACCGCCAAACGTCCACTGAGAGAGATCACCTGGCAAGGTGTAGTCCGACCAGAGTTTGAAAATATGCTTGGGCGTCAGCTCGCTATAGACCACATCGCTTTGTTCATTTTCATTGCGATTGTAGGTGTAGCCAGCAAAGATTTCCCAGCCCGGCGCCAACTCACCCGACACTTCCAAGTCCACGCCTTCACTAACAATTTCGCCCAGCGGCAACCAGAAATTACTGCCCTCCCCGTAGCGCATATCCTGAATTGCCTCACCATCCCGCTCGATGCTGTAGAGAGCAACCGATAGATTCAACGCACCGTCCAATACGCTGCCCTTGGCGCCCAGCTCATAGTTGCGGCCGGTGATGGGGTCTAGTTTTGTCGGATCTTCAGCGGGACCAGCAAAAGAGTTTTGCGGTTTGTAGACCTCAGTAAAGCTGACGTAAGTAGTCCAGGCTGGCGTTAAGTCGTAGGTGAAAGCGGCATAAGGTGTGAAGATACCATCCTCGCGCCAGCCGTTTTTTTCACTGGCAATGAGATTGCCTGCTCCGTCAAATAACTCATAGGAGCTGTAATCGCGGTAATTGGCATAACGTCCACCGAGGATGACGTGGGCGCTGTCAGATACTTGCAAGTTCAGCCGAGCATAGCCGCCCTTCTGTTCAGCTCCCCACGCTGGCCAACCATGGTTATATCCGCCAACCGTGGGTGCTGGTAGCTCCAGACCAGGGAAGTCATCAATACCGACCTCACCATTAGGAAAGTCCACCTCGAAGTTGTTACGCATCTCCTTACCGTGACTGCTGCGTGAATCAATTCCCGCGACCAACTTGTGCAAGTAACCCCACGCCTGGAAACGGCCAGTAATACTCAAATCCACACCTTCAGAGTGGTTGCCATCATCCTCGGAAAAGGCACCCGGCTCACCAAACAATCCTGTCGCTTTATCAACTGGCCCCTGGAGGCTTAGCTGGATGTAGTCGAAGTCATAGCGCTGCTTCATGCCGCTGAGCTTGGCCGACCAGTTATCGTTAAATTCATGGTCGATAGTGAGGAAAGTCTCTTTAACTGTGGTATCGCGTGTAGCCCAGTCCAGGTTCAGTGCTACCTTGCGCGGCAAACCCAACTGACTGCTGTCATCAAAGGTCGGTAGGCCTTTCATCCAAGTAACACCTTCCACTTTTTGATCGCTGGCACCACCACTGATAGTGGTCGAATCGGTCAGGTCAAACTCCAGAATGCCGTAGATAACCTGTTTTTGTTCATCGGCCGGGCGGTAGAAAAATTCGCGGTCTTGCCAAACGCCGACCACGCGGCCGCGCAACTTGCCGTCAAACGCAATGGCACCGCCGATATCGCCTTCAATGCGGGCATTGTCCCAGCTGCCGTAGGCCAGCGAGACCGAGGAACTCAAGTAATCTGTCGGCCGCTTGCGCGCAAGGTTAATAGTACCGCCCGGTTCGCCAGCGGCGGAAAACAGGCCATCCGCGCCGCGCAGAATTTCCACCCGATCATAAATCGCTAAATCAAAATCCGGCCGATAGGTCGAGGTATATAAAGTGCCCAGACTATCGACTTGATAATTATCGATCACAAAACCGCGCGAGCGGAATTCAGGATTGCCCATGCCATCGGTCGTGGCAACTATGCCCGGCGCCTTGGCCAGAGCATCACTCATCATTGTCAGATTCTGGTCTTCAATTAGCTTGCGCGTTACTACCGTTACCGATTGTGGAATCTCCTTGAGCGACTCCGCACCACGGACAATGCTGGCTGTTTTGGTGGCATAGCTGTAACTAGTATCGCTTTCAGCCGCAGCAGTCACTTTCACCGTTTTTAATTGCGCCACTGGCACCGCCAGTTTCAAGCTAAAACTACCGTCCGATTTAATAACCGTTTCCAATCCACTGCCTTGCAAAAGTTTTTGCAATCCACTGTACGGGGCAAAGCTACCATTAAGTTCCTGCGCTTGTTTTCCCTCCACTAACTCAGGCGTAAAGGACAGCGTAATTCCAGCTTCACTGGCAAAACGGTTGAGTGATTGCGAGAGAGTTCCCGCTGGTATGTGGTAACTCTTTTGGACTGACGTAGGCTCAGATGGCGATACCTGCGCAACGGCAGTGCTGCCACAAGCGAGACCAAGACCAACACCTAAAGCCGTGGCGCGCAGGATGCGTGTTAACGGCGTTAGTGAGAAATGAATGAATGAAAACTGCGGCATACGCTGATAGCTCCAAACGAGAAATGAAAAGTGGCTTTCACGTGTTATGCCGAACGAACCAGAAAAAGGTGACAATAATTAATACAGAAAACCAAAAAGATTGTTGCAACATCAATACACGCGCATCACTACCGCACGCTAATCAGTCACTACAAACAAGCCACCTGTAAATCGCCGCCGCCAATGACATAACCAGCGGCGGCGATTAGCGAACAATTACAACCAGTCCAAATTACTCAACTTGACCCGGTTGGCACAGCGGCCATTCGCTCACTAGCCCTTGGGAGGTGGACTGGTAGTTTTCGTAGATGAAATGCACGTTTGGTAGCTCTTTGATACGGAAGGAGAAATGGAAACCTTCTGTCTCATCGTCAGTGCGGGTACACAAGACTGGCGGGATGATGGTACTGAAGGCTGCTGTATCGCCTTGCTTAATCACCTGCTCTTCTACCAACCCGGTAAAACGCGGTGTGAGCGACACTTTGTTGCCATTGATGTGTGAGACTTTTACATCGACGATGGTGTAATCCTGATCTTTTGCTTCCAGCGACCAATTCAACACACGCTCCGCCGTTGGGCGAATACCTGAATAGCCGTAGCCAAAGGCAGGGATGTTTTCATAGGGCAGCGGCAGCAACAAGCTGGTGGTTGCACCAACACTTTTCAGCAAAACGCCTTTGGCATTTTCCGGTGATTCAACCACCACATTAAAGTCGTAAGGCACTGATGTATCCATGCCGTCACTCGCCAAATAACGCAGTGTATAGGTGCCGGGCTTGGTGAACACCAAACCGCCGTAATTGGGGCAATCAGCATTCTTTTCTGAAGTGCTGCTGGTGAAGGCACCACCTTCTGGTTTGGCGACCAGTTCTTCATAGTAATCCGTTGCGTCACCATCCAGGTCAACAATTGTCGGACGCAGTAGCAGCGACATGCAGGGCAGTATCTGGAAGTAACTTTCGTTAGGCGCCAGCCTGCCCCAGTTGCGAGTCCAGACTACACTGCGAATTTCCGGTGCCGCGTTGCTAAGTTTTGCAAACACTGTGGCTTCAGCTGGGCTAACACCACTCAGGCCACGGTCATCGGTGACGACCATACGCACGCTGTAGGAACCTGGAACGTCAGCCAATACGCGTGCACGGCGATATTCTCTGGTCTCTTCGTCCAACACCGGCTCAATAACGGCCTTGCTGTTATTCGGGCGGTCGATCAATTCCCATTGGAAACTAAGTGGATCAAGGTCTTTATCGCTGCTGGACGCATCAAAAATAAAGGGTTCACCCACAATCACCGACGGACGCTGAGCCTTAACACCGCCGGTACTTGGGCGATTGTTAACGCCGCCCACTTTGGCCACCATAGTCGCTTCACGGGAGATTTCCTGCGTACCATTGGAGATAACCATACGGACGCGGTAAGTGCCTAACACATCCAGTTTCTGGATTTTTCTGCCCAGCGGTTCCCAGCTACCAATTGCCGCCAAAGTAGCGGTGCTGCCCTGGGGTTTTTCGATAATCTCGGCTGACACAACCTGTAGTGCATCGCCATTCGGGTCAAAGCCAATAAACGAGAAGTTCGCCCGCAAGCCCAGTTCCTGCTCACCAATGCTGGCGGAGGGTGAATAGCCTGTCGCCACCAATTCGCCTACGGGCGCAAGGTTGGCAGCATCGGCAGGTTTTTCCACGGTGACGGTGACTGTGTGCGGCGTGCTTTTCCAGGTGCCATCAAATACAAACAAATCGAGTGTATAAGTACCTACAGCGTTCGGAGTAAAGCTTGCATTGACGGTTTTGCTGCCAGCCAATTCAGGCACAGGCGCATTTTTCGGCGTTGAATCCCAGCTCCAGCGATATTCCAGCGGCGCGTTTTCCGGGTCGTAGCTTGCACTGGCACTCAGCTCGACTTTTTCGCCACGTTTTACGGTCACATCGCTGGCTTTGGCTACAGGAGGAGCATTGCCGGAAGATACAGTCACAACAACCTCGACTGGCTCGCTGGCAACCTCCTGATGGCGCGCCACCAGACGCACGCGATACTCACCGGCGATATCCAGATACAAAGTCGCCACCGCTTGATTACCATTCGTGATGTAGGGCGCGCTGTCTTCCGGTGAGGACACCAGCGTCCATTGATAACTCAATGGGGTGGTTGCACCGGTGGGTGCGATACTCGCCGATGCATCCAGTTCTACTTTGTCCGCCCCCAGTAGCACACTGTGCAGGAGCTGGGTAATGGCGACGGGATAGGTGCTGGTGGCATTGATGGTGAAGCGCACGGGAGCACTTTTTGCGGTGCCGTCATCGACCACCAGACTCACTACGTAAGCGCCGGGAAGGTCTGCACTAAAGCTGGCACTGCTGGTGTTAACCGCGCCAAACACCGCATTGCTTGTCGCCGGTTTGGATACCAACTCCCACTGGTAGCTCAAGGCGGCATTGCGCGGACTGGTGCTGGTAGCGCCGCTCAGGGTGACCGTCACCGGTTCGTCGGCAAGCGCGAATGTCGCCCCGGTAGAGCCTTCAACTCTAATCGCAGCAGTAGGCAGCTCTTGTGGTGCGCTACTGCTACTGGTGCTAAGGCTGGTGCTAGTACTGCTATTGCTTGCACTGTTATCACCACCGCTACTACCGCCGCCACAGGCGGCAAGCAGGAGGCTAAACCCCAGCGCGCCAATCATAGATATTGGATATTTCATCGATAATCCTCTCGAAAAAGTCAGTCGGTATTGAAAAAGTCAGTGTTAAAAAAGTACGAATTAAAAGAAGCGAACTAGAAATGTAAGGTCATACCAAGGCGCGCCGTGCGACCGGGTGCAGGCACAACACCCAAACTCAGGGCGTCCAGGTAGTACTGGTCGGTGATGTTGTCGATCGCCATATCGAACGACAGGCTGGTGCTGTAGTTGTACTTGGCAAACAGGTCGTAAATCTCGTAGCTGTGCCACTCGACGGGCGGGTTAAATCCGGTGGGGGCGTTGTAACGTGGTATAGGGTTGCGCTGCCCCATGAATGTGCCACGCAACCCAAGTTCCAAACGGCGTTCAAGCAAGCGCAGGCCGAGGGTACTATTGGCATGCCAGGTAGGTGGAATCATATTGTTGATATAGCTCTGCGGCAGGCCCCAGTCGGAGCAGTAATTGCGCACAAAACTACCGGTATTACAGACTTCGATATGGGTGTAGCGAGTGCCGCTGAGGCTGGCAAACCAAAGGCCTGCGTCATATTCGGCGCTGCTTTCCCAGCCGTAAAAATCGGCGCTGTCGATATTGCGCAGGCGGAAAAAATCCTGGCCGGGCCCCATCTCCCAGGCATTGGGCTGGGTGCGGGTGAGGTAGTCTTTGGTGTGATTGCGAAAATAGGCGAGGCTCAAGCGCAGTTGATCACCGCCAAACAGCGTTTTGTTCAGGTAATGCAGGCCGATTTCCTTGTTACGCGCTTGCTCGGGTTTTAACTCAATATTCTGTACCGGGCTGACCGACCAGCCAGAGGTGCCTTCAAATAAGCTCGGCATCCGCAGGGCTTCAGCGTAGCGGGCGTAAAACTGTAGTCCAGTCAGTGGCTCCCAAGTGAGCGACGCAATAGGCGCTGAACCGGAACGTTGATTGCGGTAATACACGGGAATGCAGCCGCCACTGCCATCGGGCTGGCAGTTGTCATTGCCGGGAGCCGTATCAAGTGGATTATTATCGCGCGATTCAAAACGGGTGTAGCGAGTGCCAGCTTCCAGCGTCCAATCCGCTATGGGCTGCCAGCGGGCGGAGACAAAACCACTCAGCTCATCCCGTTCACCACTGCGCGAACCATCGTAAAAGCCGCCGGTCTCCGGGGTGTCGGTATCCATGCGCTCCCACTGGGCGGCAACGCCGTATTCCACTTGCCATTGTCCGGCGGCATAAATATGTGATTTGTTGGTGACATCTACCCCATAGCGCTGGTAATCGTCGCGACGCGGCGTGTTGTCTTCAATAGCGACTGAACCCACCGCCGGCGTATTCATATCGGTGATGGTATCCGTGTGCCAGAGGTTGATGCGCAAATCCGCCCAATCGTAATCCAGTGGTTCCCAGCGATAACGGGCGGTATAGGTGTCGTTGGTGACCTTGCTATCAAGCCATTGGCGCGCTTGGCCAAACGAGCGAATTTGCGAGGGCATCATCTCGCCAAAATCACTGGTATAACCGATATAACCGAGTTCGAGGCTCTGCTCCTGCGGCAGTACCACGCTGCCTTTTAACAGCCAGGATTCGCTGGAAAACTGGGTATTCGGGATGCGCTCCTCGGCGCGAAAAGGCGACACGCCTTTTCGGCTGTAGGTAGTTTCTGTGTACCAAAAGGAACGCGTTGGCTCGCCCTGTACCACATAGGGAGTCGGGCCATTTTCACCCGCGTAATAATTGCCTTGATCGCGCGTGGTGTAAGCAGCCACCAGCTCGCCCCATTCAAAATAGCGCGCTGCTGCCAGGCTACCGGCCAGGCCTCTTAAATCCAGTAAATCCGGGCGATCCATACCCTGCTCGGGGGCAAAGCTATCCGGCACTGTGTACTGCGGGCTGCAATCGACCGGGCGGTCGCAGTTGGAGCGATACTTGGTATAGGGCACGTAATAACCAGCGTAAGTACCCGGTTCCGGCGCCGCCGAGTTGTTGCCTGTCAGGCTGCCGCGCACACGCACGCCGCCGGTTTGGCCGGATTTCACAATATCTGCCGCGCTCAGGGTGTTTACATTCACTACGCCGCCCGTAGCGCCGGTGCCCTCAGCGGTCATGCTCGGCCCTTTATCGATGCGGATATTGCCAATCAGATCCGGGTCGATATAGCTGCGGCTGGATACCCCCGAATAACCGCGATACACCGTGGTTTCCTGACGCGACCCATCCACCAGCACGGGCACCCGACCCTGCCCCTGCATGCCACGGATGTTCACATCCAACCCACCGGAGTTGCGGTTTTCGCCCACCAACACACCGGTGGTTCCCTGGAAAATATCGCCTACCGAAGTACCGCGGAAGCGCTCGATGTCGTCGCGGGTGATGACATTCGCTGAACCGGCCGTTTTATATACCTCGTCGCTCGGGCTGACAGCGCCCTGCACCCGCACTGTCCCCAGGGTAATGGCACTATTACTGGCTGCTGGGGTTTCGAGTGCATAAATCAGCACTGCGTTTTCTGCGGTTTTGCGCCACTGCAAGCCGGTACCTAACAGCAAACGGGTCAGTGCCTGATCTGCGGAGTAATTACCGTCTACCGCGCTGGATTGTTTGTCCGATGCCAATTCAGCCCGCAGGGAAACCTGCCAGCCGGACTGACGGGAAAAACTGTTGATCGCATTGCTTAATGCCTGTGGCGGGATGGAAAAGGTCCGGCTGGCTCCAACTTGCGCCTTAATTTGCTCCAAAGGGGCTGGAGGGGTATCTGCGATGGCGATAATTGGCACAGCCCCCACTGTGGCCATGACCAACAAACAACCCTGCAACAACTGCGGCATGAAATTCGGCTCCTATTACCGTTCAGCAAATGGTTTTCATTTGCTTGAGAACAGTAAGACGAAGCAATTGAGAAATTTTCCCAACAAAAGCGCTTTTTAGTATTTATTTTTAAGCGCGGGTATTGATGGTCATAGAGCTCATTCACCCATAGCTGTTCGTGTTCGATCACGCAGCGGTTTGAAGAGGTAGGACAACAGGCTGCGCTCGCCGGTTTTTACAAACATTTCTACCGGCATTCCTGGGCGGATCTGGTGTTGTGCCAGTTTTTCCATACCTTCCGGCGTAACCCTTGCTTGCACTCGGTAGTAGGGAATACCGGTGTGGTTATCCATCAGGCTATCGGCCGATACGGTAATCACTTCTGCCGGAATTTGCGGCGTAATCGCCTGATTGAAAGCCGAAAACATAAGGTTCACCACCAAACCGGGACGCAGGCTATCGACTAGGTGCACAGGTGCGCGGCCATCGGCCAATAGATGCTGGGTGCGGGGAACAATGTCGAGCAACTGCGCCTCACGCGCGACAAACCCGCCCTCGGTAAACACCGCCAATCCGGTCACAACACCATCAACCGGAGCAACAATCCGTGCATTGTCCAACTCGTAACGTGCCGCCTGATAAAGCTCGGTTAAGCCCTGCACGCGCAACTCTGTATCGCTAAGCTGGCTGTAGACATCGCGCATAAATTCATCGCCGATGGCCTGCTGGCGCAAATGCCCTTCCTGAACCTGCCGCTGCAACTGCCCTACCCGCCCTACTTCCTCTACAACCGCTACATCGAGCTGGGCAGAAAGCCGCTCCATTTCCAACAGCTGATTGCGCGGGACATGGCCTTTTTCGGAGAGTTTGCGAATACCTTCCAGTTGCTCTGCCAACACCTGGCGCTGCCTTTTTTTGCCGGAAAGCGATTCCTGCGCGGCAATTAATTGTTGCGCCAGCGCTGCCGTGGTTTCTTTTTGTACCGCTTGGGTATTTGCCAGCGCCACGCGGCGCGCCGAAAATAACGCACGCTGGTTTTGAATGACATCTTCAGAGCCATTCCAATCCGCCGGAAAAACAAGTTCGCTCGCTTGATTGCGCTCTGCGCGCAAACGCGCCAACTGAGCCGTGGCGCTTTCCAATTGCAAACGCAGGCTCTCGGCCTGGCTGCGAATTTGTGTATCGTTCATTTGGATCAACAACTGACCCGCTGTCACTGCATCACCTTCACTCACCAAAATACGCTCAACTTGCGCACCGGTCGGGTGATGCAAGGTTTTGCGCTGCCCTTCAATCATCATAGTGCCGGGCACAGGTATGCCTTGATCCAAAGGGGCAAGCGCTGCCCAAGTGATAAACCCTAAAAAACCTACTGCAATCACCCAGATGCCTGCACCTACAAAGCGGCCTGCATCTTGTGGCAAATTTGCAACCGACAGTGATTCCATTGCTCCCGTAACGGCTGTCATGTTAGGTCTCCCAAATTATTCAGTTGTACACGCACCGCCGCAGGCTGGTTATAACTCAGGGTCGATACCGGCGCTTGCTTTTTACCCTGCGCAGCGATTTCTTCCATACTGCTAAATGCGCGCAATTGACCATTCTGCAACGCAAGAATATGCGTGGCTTGCTGCACCAGACTTTGCCGGTGGCTGATAAATACCACCGTGCAGCCGCGCGTTTTTAATTGTTCCAACGCGGCCATTAATGCGCGATCCCCGGCGTCATCCAGATTCGCATTAGGCTCATCCAATACCACAAACGCAGGTTCGTTATAGAGCGCGCGCGCCAAACCAATTCGCTGTTTTTGTCCACCGGATAAACCCGCACCTTGTTCACCTAATGGTGTGTCGTACCCCTGGGGTAATTGCAAAATTAATTCGTGTACGCCAGCCAATTTTGCGGCGGCAACAATTTTTTCGGCATCGCGTTCACCTGTAATACTTGGTGTACCAAAGCGCGCAATATTGTCGGCAACAGTTCCGGCAAAGAGTGCGACCTCTTGCGGCAAATAACCCACCGATTTTCCCAGTTCATCCTTGTTCCATTGATAGATGTCCGCACCATCCAAGCGCACGCAACCCGATGCCGCTGGCCACACGCCGGTAAGCAACCGCGCCAGAGTGGATTTGCCCGAGCCCGATGGCCCCACCAGCGCAACCAAACTACCGGCGGCAATCGTGCAGTGGATATTTTTTAATAACGGCGTGCGGCTTCCCGGCGCACAGGCAGAGACATTCTCAATCGCTATCTGCCCCAGCGGTGCGGGCAGCGGCAAGCTGACGGGCTTGTCGGGATAGGTCGCCAATAATCCCTGCAAGCGCCAATAGGCGAGCCGCGCTTGCTGCCACTGTTTCCAGCTGCCAATAATTTGTTCGATAGGCGCGAGTGTGCGCCCCATTAAAATAGACTCGGCGATCATCATGCCTGCACTAATACTGCCATCGATTACCAATAACGCTGCAAAGCCCAACATAAAGGATTGCAAGGCAACGCGCGCGGTTTTTGTCGCCGCATTAAAAGCAACTGCTTTATCACTGGCGTGCGATTGTTTGCACAAAAAAGCAATTTGCAAATCCAGCCAGCGCTGGCGCAACGCAGGCAACATGCCCATGGCTTCAATCACTTCAGATTGACGCAAACTGCCCGCCGATACCCGCCCCGCTTGTTGAGATAAGTGGCTCGCCTCTGCCAAATGAACAGCCGTACTTTTTTCATTGAAAAAGGCCAACAGCAACAACACGACTGCACCACCCAAGGCCAATAAACCGAGCCATGGGTCAAATAAAAAAATCACTGCCAAATAAATCGGAAACCAGGGGGCATCAAAAAAAGCGAACAATCCCTGCCCCGTTAAAAATTGACGCAACTGTGTGAGATCACCCAAGGTTTGCACTGCATCAACGGGTTTGCCCATCAGGTTTGCACGAAACGATGCGTTATAAATTTTTTGGTTGAGCGACATATCCAGTTGATTGCCGCAACGCACCAACACCATGCCGCGAATATATTCGAGCGCGGCCATTAACAAAAACAAACCGACTAATATCAAGCTCAGCATTAACAAGGTGGTTTTATTTTGTGAGGCCAGTACACGGTCGTACACCTGCAACATATAAATCGCCGGGACTAACATTAAAATATTGATAACGGCACTGAATAATCCGACCGATAAAAACGCTGCGCGGCTTCGTCCCAGGGCAGTGGACAGTGCTAATGATGAGTGTGTCTTTTCCATAACCGCTCCAAAATAAAAAGCACGTCCGTGTGCGCGTCAATCCCTAGACGTTAACGCGACGACCTAGCGCCAATAAACACAGTGATAACATCCACCAGAGATTCATCGCACCGCCACCGCCCGAACCTTGCGGACCGCTTGCAACTGAACTGCCAGCACTGGAACTGACAACGGCAGTTGAACTGACACTGGAAGTAGATGCTGCTGATGAAGTGTTCGCACTGGAAACGGACGACGAACTAACACCACTGCCTGGGCCGAAATCAAACTCAAGGCTGGCGGTTTTAGTGACGGAATTGCTCTCGGGATTGCGCAAATCTTTTTCGTTGCGCTCGCATACCAGCGTGAAGGTGTAGGTATGTTTTCCGGTGCGACCATTGGCGGTTGGTACATCCAGTTGCTGACTGTCAGTGCCAAACGCGTAGGTTCCACTCCAATAACCTGCTGGGTCAGAAGTCCCACGGCATTCACCGCCCGCATTACCAGGTGCTGTCACATTCCAATAAAGATTGGCCTTCTCGCCGGTGCTGTTGGGATTGGCAGTAAAGGTCACTGACAAGGGATTGGGTTCACGGGCATTTACCGTAATCGATACAGTTTTGCTGTTTGTGGAATCAGAAGCGCTGGCACACGCCAGGGTGAAAATATTCGCTTGCGTCGCCTGCATTCTGGAATTCACTCCGGCTAAATCAGGTGTTGTACCGCTACCTTTTTTCTTGCCGTTATCGTCTTCCAATACCAGCGATGGATTATCCCAATCGGCATTGAGCGGGTCAGACGTGGCGGCGCAAATAGCATCAGTAGGTGCTGCCTGTACCGACCAATTCAGCAGCAACTCTTGCTTGCCTAACTCAACATCAGTACGGGAGGCGGTTAGGGAAATTTCGAAAGATTTTTCTTCTAGCAGTTTAAATACGGATACACCTGGAGCATTTTGTATTACCCCATGTGCACCCGACGTTGAACCGTAGATCATGTCAGTAGCGGAATCGTAAATAAGACCCAATGGTTTGTCATACTGGTTGCCAAAGGAGCCAACGGCCTCATAGGTGCCATCAACTTTATTAATTCGATAAATCGCACCGACATTATTCTCACCACCTTTCAAGGTAGTGCCATAGATCCATTCGTCCTTTATCGCCAAAGGGCCAGCCGGCTTACTGCCATCATGGTTAATGCCGCTTGTATCCTGGCCTGTAAAACTGTGCAACACACTAAAATCGCTGCCATCCGGCTTAACGCGGAACACGACACCATGCCCGGTTGCGTTAGCCCAATCAGTGACCGTGCCATACAACCAATCACCTTCTAACAGTAGCGTAGAGCGAGCGTAAAAAGTATCTCCATCCGGAATACCTTCTAGATTGAAGGTATGTAAAATATTCAAACTTCCCGTTCCATCCAGCTTTTTGCGAAACAATGTTCCTTTGCTATTGATTCCACCAACACGGTTCAACCCATACAGATATTCGCCCTGTGCCAGCAGAGCACTGGTGGTATTACCTTCATCAATACTCTGTCCATTAAAATTATGGAAAACTTCAGCAGTATGGTCGCTGCTACCGGCAACCGGCACAATTTTCCAGATCACACCACTGCCCGCTGCACCTGCGGCATCGCTGCGATCAGCCACATACAGGTTTCCAGAAGCGTCTGCTGCCAATGATCCTGTTGGCAGATAGAATTTATCTTTTAATAAAACACTCCCAATACTGGTATTTGGAGTTTGAGGTATACCCGCATCATCAATAACAGAAAAGCCGATAAAGCTTTGCCTGAATATCGCGTTCCCATGGGCGGGAAATCTTGTGGCGTTAGCGACATAAATGCGACCGTTCGCCACAACATAATTACTAAAATCCTGATTTTTTCCATCGAAGCCCACGTGCTGTGTTACAGCTAAGGACGCTGAGGATGGATTCTGGATGCGGTAGGTTATTTGATTAACTGAACTACCCAAACCGACGTAAAGCGAATCACCAATCTTTAGCGGCGGTGTCATCAATACTGGAACTGGATTCGTTGTAGTGTTAGTCAAAATGCTTTCCGGATAAAAACTGACAGCTAATGCATTTAAAGAAGATAACGCCATCAGTCCACATAACATGCAGCCCTGAAAAATAGTTCGATTCATTAGTTTTATTCCACATCAATGAACAATATCTTTGAAAAAGCGGGCAGGAATGTCCTGCCCGTTTACATCAACTATCAGGCAAAGAAATTAATATCTGCCGTCGTCAATGCACCTGTGAGAGTGATGCTATTAGTTCCATCACTGATAACAGACACACCGCCGCTGTAGCTGTAATACCCATTCAAGGGATCAAGAATGTCAGCCGCGCTGAGACCACCAAAAATCCCAGTTTTAAAGGAAATAAGATCGCGCTCAGAAACCGAACCGCTTGAGTTAATAAAGTCGGTAATTACGTCATCACCGAAACCGCTCTCAAAACGGAAAGTGTCGTTGCCGCCATTGCCGGTGAAAGTGTCGTTGCCGCCATAGCTGCTGAACACCTCATCGTAATTGCCAGCCACACCGGTTTGCGTGGTGCCATAAGCCGCAAGATAGCCTTCCAGTACACTGGTGCCACCGGCGCCACCGGTTGCGCCACCCATCAGGTTAAGGATCAGGTCGTGAACCTTGTTGACGCCCACAGCGGTTGGAATTTCGACCGCATCGTAAGCACCATCACTGTCGATATCCTTGTACCCATTACCGATATGCGGGGTAAGGTTGGTTACCGTGAATAAGGTGCTGGCCAGACTGCCTGAGGAATAGGCGCCGTTACCAAAAATCAACTCACCTATTTCACCCGCCAAGTCATGGCCGTTGGCCGCGGTATAGATCATGTCGGCAGACTGATAGTGGGTACCAGCACCATTCTCAAGGGTGACTTCAGCGGCTTTGACTAGAAAGCTAACGTTCGATGAAGTTGAGGTATTGGCCAAGTCCTCTCCAATTACCTTGATGCCAAAGTAAGTGTCATTGTAAGTAGTGCCACCAATATTCAAGCTACCTGGATTATTGTGAAACCACATATTGGACGCGTGGCCAGGACTGGAATAAGTGCTTTGAAAATAATCAAAGTAACCACTCAAACCCGTAAAACCGGCAGCTGAAAAATCAGTGCTGTACTGAATCGCAATACTCATGTCAATTTTTCCTAATGAAGGTATTTAGCGGTTTGGCCTTTATTCACGGCATGGCTATACTGCGCACCCGATCAAATGTTTCCGGTCGGCGCGGTCGAATTGCCCTGCGGTAAATTCAGGCCGTTCTTGTGGGCTTATGCCCATGGGATTACCCGCCCCTTAGGTTCTCCCATTTTTTTGCTACCGGAGTGTTGCACCACTCCGGCAGCAAAAACCTTCCTTGTTGTTATGCACATTTCCCTCGTTAAAAAGCGGTGTTTCTCTCTAAAAAAACCATTGCAGGTTGGCCGTTAAGGTTCTACCCGGCGCGTAACTCTTCACCATGTCATCACCCATCGCCTGGATATATTCACGGTCAGTAAGGTTCTTCAGGTTTACTCCCAAGCGCAGGCTGTCGAGCAGTTGATAGCTGGTGTACAGGTCGGTCACGCAATAATCGCGGATCCCTTGTTTGGCACCGGTGAAATCCACCATTTCAGTGAAATAGGAATCGCCCGTCTGGCTGGCGCAGGTGAGGGTTGCGCCGGTATCCAATTTGTTTTGCAGCCAACGTTTACCCAGCGTGAGCTTGCCGGTCCATTCCGGTACCTGCGGGTCGTATAAAGTGCTGAAGGAATAGCAACCGGTGGCATATTGGTAATAGGCATCGGGGCAGTAGTCGGCCGGGCTTTCGCCATTCGGACCACCCACTGCCCAAGGGTGGTAATAGAGGTAGGGAGTCGCTTTGCCTTCGTAATAAAACACAGCGTCAGTATTGCGCCCGGTATGGGTCACATTGAGCGAGCCGTAATAGCTGTCCAGGATGAAATCCAGTTGCAACTCTTGCCCTTCAAAAATCAGGTCATTAAGGGCATTCACGTAAAACGCCTGAATTTGTAGTGATGAAATTTCATGGCCGGGTTTACGCGCTCCGGTTGCATACAAAATATAGTCTTCTGTGCGGTTATAGAATTGCGCCAGTTTGATGTTCAGTTGGCGATTATCCGTACCAAAACGCCAGTTAACGCCCGCTTCAGCATTGCGTGTTTGTTCAGGCTCTAACAACCAGTTGGGATAGGTATTCATGGGCGGCAAATGGCCGGGAATAGCGGCCGCTGTCAGGGTTTCAGTAATCGCCGGTGGCCGCCAGCCCAAGCTGGCATTGGCAAAGAGCTGCAGGTGATGCTGTTGGCTTTTGATTGCATCAAACGCCGCACCTAATGAGGGCAACCATTTGCTCTCGGTGCGATCAACCGGGATCTCGGCAAATTGCCACAGGATTTGGTTGCGATACATGTCCCGAAAACCCGTAGTACCTTGCAGGTTGTATTGCTCCCAACGTACAGCGGGGCTGAGGGTGAAGGCTTTGTAACTCCAATCGGCACGCAACCAGCTACCAAGGACACTGCGCTCGCCATGGGGTGTAGTGCCGGTCAATAAATCAATTTCATTGCCAGTGAGTGTTTGGGAGTTGGCTTCGGGTTTGTTTTCATCGCGGAACCACTCAACCCCATAGTTCAAGGTAATGCTATGGTCGCCAACAAACAGGCGTGACGTATTTGCCAACAAGGCGCCCAAGGTATCGGTTTGGGTGGTAAAGCTGTAGGTATTGGCGCTGGTGATGCTGGTATTTTGGGTGCTTACGCTATAGAGCTTGCCGCTTAAATCAAGCCAATCACCACCAGGCGTGTAGTGCAAATCCAGCGCATAGCTTTGGTTTTTGGTTTCGTTGGTATTGCTGATGGGGTGGGCATTTTCCGGGTCATATTCCCAATTGCAGTAGGTGTCCCAATCCGGGTGATTCGGGTTATTAACCAAATAATTAGCGGGTGGGTTGCAATATAGTTGTTTGAAATATTGGCGCTGAACCTGATCGATATTTATTGATTGGCTTTCGCCATAGGACGCACTGCTGCCAAGTGCTGTGAGTTTCAGCTCCAGACTGTCGGTTGCCATCCAGCGCGCCTTGGCCAGCCAGGACTCCATGTCCTGACCTGTGCCATTGACGATATTGGTTATAGCTTCGTAGCCAGGACGACCATCAAACTGCCCCCAATACACAGCACTGCCATGGGTACCCGGCTGGTATTCGTCGCTGTTTTTATTACTGTAAGCAAACAGCACATCCGTGTTATCGGTTGGACGTGCAGCCAGTGCCAATGAGCCGGACAGGTTTTGACCGTTATCCCACTCGGGTACGCCATCGCTCAAACGCAGGCGGCCACCAAACTCGTCATCTGCCTCGCGCAAAATATCCTGTGACTCCAGAGTACGGAAGGTCGCTACACCGCCACTGGCCGCTGCACCACCCTGCCCCGCATAAGCGCCTTTGAGGATTTCCACACCGTTCAAAAACTCGGTATCAAAAAACATCTCGCCGTTGCGCTGGCCGTGGCCGCTGCGCTGGTAGTTCTGGCGCATACCATCAATATTCATATTGATGCGTCCAAAATCCTTTAAGCCACGGATATTCACTGACACGCTGGGGTTTTGTTCATTAGTAACAGTGAAAACACCTGCGGTGGCTTGCAGGATTTCACTGGCATGGCGCGGACCACTGCGATCTATATCGGCACGATCAACACGCGCAACACCACTGGCGCGGGCGTAAACACTCTCACTCCCCGCCAAACCACCGCCAACCCGCACAGCGCCCAGCACCAGGTTATTGGCATTGGTACTGGCAGAACGAATAAGCCAGCTCCCGTCACCCACCGCTATCGCCTGCAAACTGGTGTTTTGCAGCAGCCGCTGCAGGGCTGCTTCAGGTGTATAGCTGCCCTGCAAAGCTTGAGTATTTAACCCTTGCACCAAGCGCTCTTCATAGGAAAGTGTTACGCCCGCACGACGGGAAAAGAGATTCAACGCATCGCCCAAGGCGCCAGCAGGCAGATTAAACTCAATCGCCGCAACAGCTTCTGATTGGGCTTTGGCCAGGGGTGCTCCGACCGAAGCAAGCAGCAGAAGCAAAGCACCTATTACAAAGAGGGATTTCAAGAACGGTCTCCATTTTCAGTTGGTTTACAACTAAAACGGATGAAAATGAGAAACCCGCAAATACAAATGAGAATTCTTTACATTTATTTTAACGAAGGAGTTTTAATTAGGCAGCCGCTAAGACCACGCGACTTTTTGCGGAACAATTTCAGCCCACCAGCGAGTGAAATAACGCACATCGGCGTTAGTAGCCAAAGCGAGTGTGCGCAGGATTAAATCGGTATCGCGCAGTTGGTATACGCCCGACACTTGAAAATTCTCCAGATCAGGCGCGCAGCGTAACACCCCTCGACGATAGCGCCCCAGCTCTGCCAGCAAGTGCTTCAACGGCATATTGCGTACGGCAAATACTCCATCAATCCATGCGCTGTAATCAAACATGTGACTGTCCACGGGCGTGATATTGCGTGTGCTCAGGCGCACCACCTGCCCCGCCGCTATCAACAAAGGTTCTGATGCGCGCGCTGGCTGTACCAGCAAGCTGCCATCGATTGCTTGTACCAGACTTGATTCCGGCTCTTGCCGAACTAATAACCGCGCACCAAAACTGGTGATTAAGCCTTGTGTAACCTCAACGACGAATGGACGTGTATCAGCAGCGACAGCCACCGACAATTCGCCGCGCGCCAACGACAGGCGCCGTTCGCTGTCATTAAAATTCACGCTGCTGGCTGAGTCGGTATTGAGAAATAACTGGCTGTTATCCGCGAGCCGATACTGCTGCCGCTCGCCCACCGCAGTGGCAAAATCGGCGCTCAGGCGTTGGATCACACCAGTGTCATTGATGCCCCACCCCAGTAGAAACACTCCCAACGTGGAGCCCGTTAAGGCGCAGAGAGCAGCACGACGGCTCATGCGGGAACGCTCAGTGTCTGCATTGCGCAGAGTAGCTTGGGCAAGGCCGGGCGCTTTGGATGCCACTTGTGCAAAGGGGGTTTCTATTTGCGCCAAACGCTCCCAGGCTAGCGCATGCAAAGGGTCGCTGTTACGCCATTGCTGACAAGCTGCCTGCTCCAACTCACTCGTATTGCCGCCAGCCTCCAAACGAACACGCCAGGCAATCGCCTGGGTAATCACCGCTTGAGGGAGGGAGGTATTTTGCACAGGCGATGACATCTAATAGCCCTCCTGGTACGCAGCCTTGTAACAGGCGAGCATAGCTTTGGCCATGTACTTTTCGACCGACGACAAGCTAATACTGAGCTGCTCGGCAATCTCTTTGTAGGTAAGGCCGTCAAGACGGGACATGAGGAAGGTGGTTTTTTCCAGCGGACGCAAACCGTCCAGCAGGTGATCGATACGGCTAAGCAATTCTAATAACTGTAATTGTTCTTCGACCGAAGGGACTTCTTGTTCTGGAAGGTCAGCAACCAACTCCAGGTAATGCTTTTCCAGCAACCGGCGACGCGCCTGATCCACCACTAAATTGTTGGCGACTCTGGCCAGCCAGGCGCGTGGATGCGCCAAGCTGTCAAGCACACCAGGCCGTGCCAATATGCGTAAAAAAGTATCCTGCGCCAAGTCTTGCGCGTTATGTAATCCTCTGGTGCGATGTACTAACCAACGCACCAGCCAGGCATGATGTTCTTCATAAAGCTTGCTGAAATCCTGGGGAATCGAAACATCGCCTGACGACATACTGACCTCATAAACCGTATGGGAATGATGGGAAATCCGCCACACTGTAAATGATATTAATTCTCATTTCAATTAATGCATTGAAACTCCTGGCAATCCCCCCTCAGCGAGTCACCAGCCGCAGCAACCCCATTAGGTTATGAATTTTGCCTTGGTAGGGCGATACCAGACTTTCCAAGGCTTGATCCGGTGCGGCTAAATCATAGGCACCAGTCACCCGCTGGGTTTCCATATCGCTACCGAGAATAACAATCCGACTGCTGTGGTAGCGCTGCAAGGTCGCGGCGACATCCGCAATAGCGGCGTCTTGTACATATAAACGTTTATCTCGCCAGGAGCCCACATCCTCAACCGCTAATTCGCTCAGCGCAAAAGTGCCGTTATTGGCAATCGTCAGCTGATCTCCCGCTAGCAGATGTTGCGCAAAAGTATCAGCCTGACCCACTTGCTGGTTTTGCACCGCCACTTTGCCACTGGCGACACTGACCGATTCGGACAACTTACCCATAACCACATTAAAGCGTGTGCCCAACACGGTCACTTTCAGCTTGCCGGTATTCACTACAAAAGGACGTGTATGATCAGGCACCACATCGAAAAACGCCTCGCCTTTTAGCAGTTGGATGCGCCGCTCTTTGTCACTGTAATCCTCGGCGATGGCGCTATCCGCGCCTAGATACAACTGGCTGCCATCGGTCAGACTGATCTGCCGGGATTCGCCAATACCAGTAGCATAATCTGCCTGAAGAAACAGGCTCAGCGAAGGCAAGGTCACCAATATCAAACAAGCAGCAATGGCAACGCCTGCAAGCCTGCGGGCGTAATGGGCCCAAGGGGACACTGGAAAAACAGCAACATTGGCAGTGACCAGAGGCGTTTGTGGCTCTGGCACCACGGTATCCATCGGCGGCAAGGTCTGTAGCAGGCGCCACGTATTGCAAGCATGCGTCCAAGCGCTTTGGTGCTGCGGACTCGCAGCCAGCCAATCGAGGTGTTGCTGCATCAACGCCACATCTTCTGGATGCGCCTCAAGGCGCATCAACCAATCCATTGCATCGGCCAGCTGAAGTTCGCGCTGGGTCGGCGGTTGTTCGCCTGAACCCGAAATGCGCGATGAATGAAAGGAGTCCTGCATCTGCCTTCCCCGGTAGCTATTGTGATAAGCGCTCAACATAAAACTCATCTTCGTGTGACCATTATTGGGCAACCATTGTTATGACGAAGGAGCGCGCGAATTTTACCCACGGTTGTTTTTAATAGGCTCGTTTTTTGTCGATGTGGCGGTATTTTCCCGGTTAACCCCATCCAGATGAAGAGCCACCTTGACCATCGCCTGATGCACCAAGCGGTGCGCGCTGGACACGGAAACATCCAGTGCTTTGGCAATCTCGTCATAGCGCGCGCCACCTAAACGATGCATCTCCAGTGCCCGCCTCTCCTTTTCCGGCAGAGCCGCCAAGGCTTTCGCCACTTCATCCAGTTGTTCGGCATTCACCAAACTATCCTCCGGTTCCGGTAACGCGCTGGGCATCATCCAGGCGCACACTGGCGGCGCCTCCTCTTCAGGCTGATAGCGGTTTTCGAGATTCAAACGGCGTACGAAGTCCAGCGCCAGATTGCGCACTATGCGATACAAATAGGCTGAGGGTGTTTGCGCTGTCGGGGCGCTGGAGAAACGGAACCAGGCATCTTGCACAATGTCTTCCGCCGCCGCCCGGCTCCCGGTTAACGGCGTCGCATAGCTAATTAACGCCGCGCGATGTGCCAGATAAGCATCGAGTTTGTCGCGGTCTGCAGGTGTCTGCTCGTCGGATATCATCAATTACAACACTAGAAAGTGATTCGCCAAAGGAAAGTTGCGCGTGAATACGCGAAAAAGAAATTTTGCGCGCCACAAACTAGTAAAAATGAAAATAAATGTCAAATAGAATTAATTATCAATTAAAATTACAATGAGAATAGAAAATATTTTCATTTGAAGGGGGAAGATTGGATTCTCATACGTCTTATAAGAATCCATACCGTAAACAAGCATCTCAAGTGTTTGATGAACCGGTGTTTATATCGACATTGATCCAGGAAATACCTCATGTCACTACCTTTAAGCAATGAACCTGCTCCGCTCTCTTCGCTCCTGAAAAGCGTATCCACTGACTCTCACGAAAGCCTTGATAAACGCATTATGTCGCTCTCGCCCTTTTCCAGCCGTGAACGCTATGCGCTGTTTGTGCGTACCCAGGCCCGCCTGCATCAGGCAGCATCACCCTGGTTTCAAAACAAGACATTACAATCCTGGCTACCAGGCTTAGGTGAACGGGATCGTCTTACCGCTGTATTGCACGACTGTAGCGATTTGGGCATCACTGCCAGTGAGCAAGTTGAAGATGCCCTAGCCGCAGCGCAAATTGATATCAACGATACCTATACCGCGCTGGGCTGGATTTATACCGTTGAGGGCTCAAACCTCGGCGCTGCCTTCCTGCTAAAAATAGCGCGCACCCAGTTGGGGTTATCAGAAACCTTCGGTGCTCGTCATCTGGCCGGTCATGATGACGGTCGCGGCTTGCATTGGCGTCGTTTCCGCGAAGACCTTGACGCCATTTCACTAACCGATACACAGCGTAATCTGGCGCAGGAAGGTGCATTGGCAGCCTTTCACTTTGTGCGAGAAAACGTGGAATTACTCATGTCGGGCAAAGCACCATGATGAAATGGTTATGGCGTAGTTTGGCCTTGATAGCGCTGATACTAGGCTTTATCGGTGTCATAGTGCCCGGCATGCCTACTACGGTCTTTATGCTAATGGCGGCTGGTGCAGCATCACGTGGCTGGCCAGCCCTGCATGACTGGCTTTTAAGACACCCGCGCTTTGGCCCGCCTATTCATCATTGGCGCGACCATGGTGCCGTCCCGCGCAAAGCAAAATGGCTGGCCCTGGCCACCATGCTGCTGAGTATGTGGATGATTTGTGTATCGCCCAGCGCGCTGTGGGTGAAATGGTGCATCCCCTCGTTTATGACACTGATCCTTATCTGGCTGTGGACACGGCCAGAAATAAAATCTATTGCAACAGAACATCATCCCTAATGCAGACGCCGTCCTACCCTTTGTATTCGCAAGCGACAGACAACAATTTACGAACCGACAGCCTCGGACTGGTCATAGTGATCGGCATGCACGCACTTATTATTCTGATCGCGCTTTGGACACCACTAACACTGCCAGTACCCGATACACAAGCTGCGGCACCAAAAGTAATGGAAGTTTCCTTATTAACGGCCGCACCGCCCCAACCAGTCACAGAGCTGTCCCCGGGACCACAACAAGTGGAGGCTGCTGCGACACCACAGACGATAGAAACTATTGAGCAACAGGAGTTACTCACCCATAAGGATGCACAGACCACCATCAGCGATGCCCCCAAAACCCCCGAGCCGATAAAGGAAAAGATCCCGGAGACAGTAGAGGAGGAAGTCATTACCGAACAGCAAATATCGGCACAACCGGCACCGGACACCACCGCACCAACGGCGCTACCGGCTGCGCCAGCAGAGACAGCAACAGCAGCCAACATGGGCGCGAATCAGCAACAACTGCGTGAGGTTCAGAATTGGCAACAGCAATTACAAACCCACCTTGAACGCAGAAAGCGTTACCCACGTCAGGCGCAGATGCGCAATCAGGAAGGAATGCCCTGGGTAAAATTCAGTATGGATCGCAATGGCCAGGTATTATCGGTAATGCTGGCACAAAGCAGTGGCGTTGATTCATTGGATAAAGAAGCATTGGCCTTGGTAAAACGCGCCGCACCACTCCCGGCACCGCCACCCGAAGTGGAAGGCGAGACAATCACCTTAACGGTTCCCATTGAGTTTTTTATCAACCAATAAATGCCCATCAATTCAACGTAGTAACCGTGATCCAGTAATCTGTTACACGTGCAATGCGTACAGGCAAAGTACCCGCAATCACAGTCAATATTTGCAGGGGAGCCTTTAGTTGGAATACACCGGAGATACGTAACTCCGCCACTGCTGGATCGCAACGCAACACACCTGGATGGTAGCGAGCAAGATCCGCAATAAAATCGTCGAGACGTTGATTGTCGGCAATGATTTGGCCATTCGTCCAGGCAGCTATACGCTGGTGATGTTCTTCAATAAGGTGAATTTTTTGGCGATTAAACAGCGCTTGTTTTCCGCTATCCAATAAGACTTCAATGCCTGTGTGAGCAGGCTTTAACGCTACTGTATGCTCATAAACTGCCACTTGAGTGATGTCGTCATCCAGCGCGCGTACTGCAAAGCGTGTCCCTAATGCACGGATATTTCCCACCGAGGTTGAAACAATAAATGGACGCTTGTGAGTGGAATTACCAGTGGCATCATCGGTTAGTATGTCCGGCTTCGTTTGAATCGCAATTTCACCGCGATGCAAATGGATCAAGCGCCGCTGCGCATCAAACTGCACACTGACCAAGCTACCAGTATTGAGTTGCAATTGGCTGCCGTCGGGCAAGCTGATCTGTCGTTGCTCGCCCTTGGCTGTGCGATAGTCTGCCGTCAATACCGGCAATTGGCGATAGGCCAACCAGGCCAGCGGTAGAGCTGTTGCCATCAAGGCGATAGAGAGTAACTGCCGCCGATTCAGTCGCTGTCGCCCTAGCACTGGCTGACTCAGCTCATCCGGCACACGCTCCATCATCGCTTTAAATTGCATCGCAGCTTGCCAGGCACGTTCGTGCTCCGGTTTCTCAAGGCGCCACGTCAGTAGTTGTTGTTCATCGTTCGGGGTAAGCGCACCCTCTTGCATTCGCACCAACCAGGTGGCCGCGCGATTAATGACCTCGGGGGGAGGCGCTAGAACATCGCTGTTATGCATTGGGCAAACCCCTGCTGCATGTAGCGCTTAATGGTGCGCGGCGAGAGGTTCATCTGCTGCGCAATCTCGGCGTAAGTTAGCCCTTGAATTTGGGAAAGGAGAAATGCCTGACGCACTGACTCAGGCAACTGATCCAGCAACGCATCTATGCGATGCAGAGTTTGTAAAAGTATTTCCTGCTCTTCCGGTGAGATACCGCAGGCTGCCGGCAAATGCGCCAGCGCCTCCAGATAAGCTTGCTCCAATGAGCGCCGACGCAGATGATCAATCACCAAACCTTTCGCTATGGACCACAAATAGGCGCGCGGTTCTTGCAGTGATTGCACTGGTGATGAAGCAAGATTCCTTCGAGCCAGTATGCGCACAAAGGTATCCTGCGCCAGATCAGCCGCCGCATGGGAACACCCCATCCGTCGCCGCAGCCAGTTATACAACCAACTGTGGTGACTCTGATAGAGGTCCGCGACTTGGCTGTTATCAACAGAGGGCGGCATGCAATGCACAGTCAATCAACTATCAGGCTTTTTCCGCACTGACTTTCGGCCAGAAAATCCGCAGTAACTGTGGGCGCCAGGCTAACAACATGCCCACCGAGGGAGCGCCAGCAGCCAGCAGCATAAGCCAGACGAGTGCCGCCATTGATGGGCGATCAGCAATAAAACACAACACCGCTGATGCCAACAGGCCAACGCCACCTAACAGACGGAGAGTCTTTCGCGTCTTGGCGTTGGGCGCGCTGAAGCCATGCACCTGCTGCCAATGGGCATTCATTGCCAGTGCCAGCCAGACAAATCCGGCAAAACAGCTAATTACGGCGAGTGTCAATGCAATCCAGGGTTCAACCATGATTTACCTCAGCAGCCATCTCCAAACTATTCACCGCCCGGCCTTGAGCGACCTTGGCATCGGGTACTGCTGCAGCTTGTTCGCGCAGTTTCAATTTACGTGCTGCCACAACAGATAACACAGCCGTAGCAAGCAGGCTCAAATCCACACCCGCGACAGCCCAATAAGTGTCCGTAAACAGGGTTTTAATTAGGTGATCGCCAGTGGAGATCCAGTTAAGTAACACGGCGGCAATAGCCAGGGTAGCCGCGATCCAGCACTGTTCGCGCCAGGCGGGGTTAAAGGCTGCACGCGCCACGGGTGCACTGCGCCATGCGGCATGTAAAAAGGCCAATACCCAAGCGCCCCAAAAAGCCCTCTCTTCCCAATCACCCTTGCCAGCAAGGTCAGCGGGCAACAGGCGATTGACTACCAGGATGGCAAGTGTGGCGATCAACATACCTGTCACGGTAGTAACGGCCAAGGCATCTACAATACGACTGCCTTGGCTGTTATTTTTGGCATGTTGTTGCTTGCGCTTTTCGACAAAGAAAATAAAACCGGTGGCGATACAAATACAGCCCAGCAAACCGCCGATGACGTAGAGCCAGCGCAAGAGCCAATGTTCAAAGTGCTGGAGATGCAAGCCCGTCAAAAACTCATTCACTTCGGAAACCACTGTACGCGGTGGGTCTTCGCGCAACACTTCACCGGTGCTGGCCTTGAAGTGAATGCCCTCGCCCACCAACGCAACCCGATCGCTGCCTGCGCGGTAAATACTGACATAACCATTTTGATCACCCAGGTGATCAGCGAACAGAAAACCGACTTCTCCGGCCATATCGCGCGCTGCCCAGCGGCGTTTGGCTTCGGCTACCATGGCATCCACCGAGGCCATGGGTGCTGCAATGCCCGCCGCTTCATGCGGCAAACCGGTGCGCTCTGCTTCCAGAATTTCATGTTGGTCATGCAGTGGTTTGAGCATGGTGTGCGATAGCGGAAAGTAAAAGAAGCTGGCAAAAATCACCAAGCCGGTAAAGGCGAAAAAGAAATGAAAGGGCAGCGCCACAACACCGGTCATATTGTGCAGATCCAAGGCGCTACGCTGGGTGCGTTTTTTAGGGCGAAAGGTAAACAGTTCGCGGAAGATTTTGCGGTGCATGATCACACCAGTCACCAACGCCGCCAGCATAATAAACGCAGCCAATCCAACTACGTAATAACCAATGTTTTTCCAGTGCCAGTTGAGGCTGTAGTGCATAGGGTAAAACCATTGGCTGCCGATTTTGAGAGCATCATCGGGAATTGCCGCGCCCGTTCGTGGGTCGATAGTTGCCCAGCCATGGACATGCAGATGATCATCGGCAGCGTTCTTTGGTTTGTTAGGGATGCTGAATTCCGCACCAATCGACAGCACCGGATCACGGTGTGTTGTGTAAGCATAAAAAGAAGCCATTGGCATAGTGTCTGGATGAGGCAAGTCGCCAATCACCCGCGCCGCTGTCGCGACCATGTCGTCTGGATGCGCGCGTAACTGCTCAAAGACAGGCTTGAGTAAATGATCATAGGATGGCATGGGCTGCGGCTCAAAACGCGTTTCCGGAATAGCCCAGCGGTCTATCTCCCGATCAAATACCGAAAGTGCACCAAAGAAAAAACAGATCATGAGCACAAAGCCCAACACCAGGCCAAACCAGGTGTGCACCCATGTCATCGACAGACGGAAACTGGAAAACATACTAACCCCCTACCCTAATAACACGCGTTGTAGTGCCCAAGTGGCGCTCGTCATTAACACCGCGCCACCCACCAACAACGCCCATACCCGTACCATATTGGCAGCGGCAAATGCCCAGAGGAACATCCCTAAAAACACCAAAAAGGCGAGCAATAACATGGCCGTCTCGGCCTCATGGAAATCCACACCCAGCGCGACCAACCCAACCATACCAAGCCCGGTGAAACCCCAGGTAAATGCGTAACCGCCCAAAAGGGCCGCAGCGATGCGCGCGACAAGATGCCAAGCTGATGAGGAAGATGTAATTGCAGACATAGAAGTTCGCCAGGATGTAAAACAAATGATAATTGTTAGCATTTATTTTACGATGTAGTTGAGCGTAAATACAAACCCTTCGCGGATTTATCTGTGAAATGGCTGTATTTCAAGCTGAAAGCGGCTAGCTGCAACAGGAAGAAAAGGTCGCAACCCCGGTATAAACGGGGTTGCGATACCTTGGTTCGGGGAGGATAACGCGAGGTTTAGCGTGAACGGCGCGCGAGGCGCTCCACGACTGACGCTAATAAATCGATTTCTTCGCAGGTGTTATAAAACGCAAAACTGGGGCGAACAGTTGTCTCCAAACCAAAGCGACGCAAAATCGGCTGCGCGCAGTGATGACCCGAACGTACCGCAATACCTTCGCGATTGAGTTCGGTCCCCACCTCTTCCGTTTTATACCCGGCCAACACAAACGACAGCACGCTGGCTTTATTCGCAGCAGTGCCCACCAAGCGCACTCCCGGAATAGTCTGCAAACGCTGCGTGCCATAAGCCAACAGGTCATGTTCATAACGAGCGATACGATCCATGCCAATGCGCTGGACATAATCAATCGCTGCGCCCAAACCAACGGCGTCAGCAATATTGCCCGTACCGGCTTCAAAGCGATTTGGCGGGTCCTGATAAATAATCCGCTCAAAGGTCACATCTGCAATCATGTTGCCACCGCCCTGCCAAGGCGACATTTTTTGCAGGTGCTCTGTTTTACCGTACACCACACCAATTCCAGTAGGGCCAAAAACCTTGTGCCCGGAGAACACAAAAAAGTCGGCATCCAAGGCTTGCACATCCACTCGCATATGCGACACAGATTGCGCGCCATCCACAATAACCGGTACGCCGTTAGCATGGGCAATATCAATAATGTCTTTCACCGGTGTCACAGTACCCAGTGCATTGGAAACCTGTGTAACTGACACCAGTTTGGTACGACCATTAATCAGCTTGCGGAATTCATCCAACAAAATCTGGCCGGTATCATCAACCGGAATAACACGCAATTTCGCCCCGACACGATTTGCCAGCATGTGCCAGGGAACTATGTTTGCATGATGCTCCAATTGCGAGACGATGATTTCATCACCCTCACCTACCTGTTGTTGGCCAAATGTATTGGCCAGCAAATTAATTCCTTCCGTTGCGCCGCGCACAAAAATAATTTCATCCGGTGTTTTAGCGCCGAGAAATCCAGCTACTTTGTTGCGCGCCCCTTCGTAAGCATCCGTAGCCCGTGCAGCCAGTTCATGCGCCGCGCGGTGAATGTTGGAGTTTTCGTGTTCGTAAAAATAACTGACACGTTCAATCACACTGCGGGGTTTGTGTGTGGTCGCCGCGTTATCAAACCATACCAGCGGTTTACCATTCACCCGCTCGGATAAAATGGGAAAATCGCGGCGAATCGCGTGCACATCAAAACCGGAATGCTCTGCAGCAAAGTGGCCGTGTTTTGGATCATTGCCAAACACTTTATTTCCCAGAATTGGCTGCGCATGGCTATCCAGAAAATAAAAGCGGGAATCCGGTGCAGGCGATGCGGAACCGGCAGGGGCATCGAATTTACTGACACTAAGTTCAGTTGCCAATAATTCACGCAAGTCATTTTCATCCGGCAAACCAAAATCCTTGGGCGATGCCTGACCGGTCAATTGATCCAACTGTAAATTTGCCAAGGGATAATGGCTGGCATTATCGGCAAAATAATAATTGGGCGCAGGCGACGCCGCCAAGTGTTGATCGAGCCCGGGAGAAGTCAATGTGGGTGTTTCGCTGGTGCGGCCCAACGGCGGGCGCTGTGGGTTAGCGCCGCTTACGGAGGGCTGCACACTGCCAATCGGTGCAGCAGGAATTGCCGGTTGTAAACCGGACACCAATGGCAGCGCCGCCGTCGGCAATGCCTGAAACAGCTCAGTGGCCATGGCGGCGAGGGATTGGAGATCAGGTAAACCTGGATGCTCGGACATAACAGCACTCTTTAATCGTCGGGTCAGTTGTCGTTTTGTCGGGTGCGATAATTACTGCTTATAAGTATCGGGATATTCGTGATACTTACCGACTTCAACATCTTCCAATACCGCTACCGCATCTTCCGTCAGGATTGCTAATGAGCAGTAGAGCGAGATCAAATAAGATGCAATAGCGTTGCGACCAATGCCCATAAAACGCACAGACAAACCGGGGCTTTGTTGCCCAGCCAAACCCGGTTGGTACAAACCAACAACCCCCTGACGTTTTTCACCCACGCGGATCAATAAAATTTTGGTTTTGCCATCTTCATCAATCGGTAATTTATCTGACGGGATAATCGGTACGCCGCGCCAGGTAATAAATTGTGAGCCAAACAAACTGACCGTTGGCGGAGGAACACCGCGACGGGTACACTCGCGACCAAATGCGGCAATCGCCAAAGGATGAGCTAAAAAGAAGCCTGGTTCTTTCCAGACTTTCACCAACAATTCATCCAGATCATCGGGCGTTGGCGCACCGGTTAATGTAGAAATGCGTTGGGTTTCATCCACATTGGCCAACAGGCCGTACTCGGGGTTATTAATTAATTCACTTTCCTGACGCTCTTTAATGGTTTCAACCGTCAAGCGCAATTGTTCTTTGATTTGATCGTGTGGGCTGTTGTACAGGTCTGATACGCGGGTATGTACATCCACCACACTGGTCACCGCATTTAAAAAATACTCGCGCGGCTTATCATCGTAATCAACAAATGTAGGTTTGATTTCAGACTCATCGCGCTGTGAGCAAGTCACTGTCACTTGACGTGGATTTTTAACGCGGTTTAAACGAAAAATACCTGCTTCAACCGGAACCCATTGTAAAAAGTGAACCAACCAGCGCGGTGAAATAGTGGAAAGTTGCGGGGTTGTTTTGGTGGCATTGGCAAGTTGCCGTGCGGCGTTATCACCCAGTGCTAATTGAACTTCATTTTCGGTGGACATCCCGAGGCTCCTTTAGAGAAAAACACATAGAAGAAAAAATACTAAGCTAAGATCGCATTGTTCTAAGGCATGCTCAACCGGCTATAGCCATCACTCAGTGTTGATTAATCAACACTGAGTGATGCAGGTATTTTTCCTGCCGAACCGGTAAGTTGTTGATGGTTTTCACTCAACGCAATTAATTGCGATGTTGAAAGATTTAACGCAGTAGCAATTTTATTAATGGTTGCCAGTGATGGAACCGCAACGCCGCGTTCAACCTCCCCCAGATAAGTACGGTTTAAATTAGCCTTATCGGCCAATACTTCCTGTGAGTAGCGCGCCTCTTCACGCAGCTGTTTTACTACACGTCCAAAATAGACGGCGATACTGCTCATACAGGTGCCTCCTGCGGAAACAAATTACGTGAACTCGCCTGGGTAATGCTGCTGCCAGAAGGAACGCTACGGGTTAACCACACGTTGCCACCAATGGTTGAACCTTTACCTATAGTGATGCGCCCCAATACGGTGGCACCGGCATAGATCACAACATCGTCTTCAACAATAGGATGACGCGGCAAACCTTTTTTAAGCGCGCCATTTTCTTCAGCGGGAAATGTTTTGGCCCCTAAGGTAACGGCTTGATAAATCCGCACACGCTCACCAATGACCGCCGTTTCACCAATTACTACACCCGTGCCATGATCAATAAAAAAACCACTGCCAATATCGGCGCCAGGGTGAATATCAATCCCGGTTAAGGAATGCGCCAGCTCCGCGACGATACGTGCTAATAATGGCACACCTAACTTGTATAAACTGTGAGCCAAGCGATGGTGAATAATCGCAAGCACACCGGGGTAGCAGAGTAAGACTTCATCCACACTGCGTGCCGCCGGATCGCCTTGAAATGCAGCCTGAATATCAACATCCAGAATGCGGCGCAAACCGGGTAGTGCCGATGCAAACAGGCGCACGATTTGCTGTGCTTGATGCTTCTGTGTCGCCTCACTTACCACACTACCCTGCTGGCGAGCGGCATAAGAAAGCTCCAGTTGCACTTGTTGCAATAACTCATTCAACGCAGCATCCAGTGTGTGACCGACGTAATAATCTTCCGTCTCTTCACGTAATTCCTGCGGTCCCAAGCGCATGGGAAACAAGGCGCCGCACAGATCGCGAATAATGTTTTGCAGTGCATCACGCGAGGGCAATTCGCGTAATCCCGGCTCGCGGGAACGACCGCGCTGATTACGCCAATCATTCCGCGCACTGCGCAGTTCCTGCACAATTCTGTCCAACTCCCAGTTGGCAGCACTACTGCCGAGGAAGTCCGTTTTGGTATTGATGTCGATGGTCATTGTTATTCTCGATATTTAGTCTTGTACCCAAGGCAACCCACGTTGACGCCAGCCACCACTGGAACCGCGCTGCTGACGATCATCCAAATCGCCCTCAAACCCTTCCCTAACGTTAAATACATTTTTGAACCCGGCTGCCGTCGCATTGGTCGCTGCAGCAGCTGAACGCTTACCACTGCGGCACAACAACAGAATGACCGCTTCTTTTGAGAGCTTATTTTCCAAGTCGCGCAAAAAGCGTGGGTTTTTAATCAACGCAGGGCCGGTCTGCCAGGCAACATGCAAAGTGTTAGGTACGTGACCCACAAACTTGCGCTCCTCTGCCGCACGGACATCAACCAAGTGGGCTTGACCATTAATGAATAATTTCCACGCATCATCAGGCGCAACAATACCGGCATAAGGCAAGCCGGTTGCTTCGGCGTCCTCTTTTGCTTTGCGCAACACCTCAGGCAACTCCTGGGAAGTTTGGCTATTGGCCGTGGTGGGCTGGGTTGAATTGAGCGGAACAACCGTCATACATAATCCTCGCATTACCAGTGTTTATTTTTAAACACTCATTAAAAGTGGTTCTTACAAGCTGTCATCGTGGAGGCAAATATAGTGATGGCTATAGACAATTGGAAAGAATATATCTGTATATCCTTATAATCAGAGCGAGGTATTTGCGCGGTATTAATAGGTCGTTATCCCGCAGGGTGAAGTTATAAGCTGAGAATATTTAATTCTTTTATTAATCCGCAGCTTATCTCTAGTATGCACAGCTTGAATGGATAAACTTTTACAGGTCGATAGTCGCAACATGCCGCTCACAGAATTAATGCATTATTTTAATGACCAACTACAAACCCAGGCGCGCACCAAGTCGCTGCCCAAAACCGGCTTTTTTAAAGCGGACAATCAATATTGGGGACGTTTTGGCAACCTGATTCTTGGCAGCCGTTTTCAAGGAATCAAATCATTTGAAAGCGAAGCGCTGATTGGTTACAACAGTGAATTATTAGTTCGCTCCTCCACCGGAAACGCACTCAATATCGACAGCATTTTTAATTCATTGGACAGCACCGACCAAATTGTCCATTTGGATCGATTGGTGCGCACCCTTCATTCCATTAACTATTTACAACAGCACGATGGCCGCAAGGATTTATTGTCATTGCAAGTTCAACCTCGCCACATCATCAGTGTCGACAGCGATCACGGTAAAACCTTTGAAAAGATATTAAGCGATTGCGGCCTTGGCCCTGAACGTGTGTTGTTGCACACCCGCTTGCTGGATGAAGACAGCTTGCCGCATTTTTTTCGCGCTTTAAGTAGCTATCGCTTGCGCGACTATAAAATTGGCATTCATTTGCGCGATGAAAAGGATATTGCTCTACTGCTTAAGTTAGGCATTAGCCCGGATGTTATTTTAGTGAGCCATCCAGAGGTGAGCCAACAGCTGGTTGCTCACCCCCTACCCTTATCACTTACAGCCAGCAAGCGTATTTTGATTGTTAATACACCAGTCATTGCGGCTGATACGGCGATTAACAACCAGAGTCGCGCGCAAGCAGATGCTTATTTGTTAAATAGCAATACAGAATCACTGAGCACCGCCATAGATAATACCTTTCCGGATGTTTATCTACAGGGTGGTGACGTAACTGATCAGTCCAAAGCGACTGCATCTTGAATGGCGATAAAAGGTTTTAAATGAAATGTGCCAGTTATTGGGAATGAGTTGTAAAAAACCGGCAAGTATTGGTTTTTCATTTGAAGGCTTTCGTGCACGTGGCGGCAGAACGGACGAGCATCGCGATGGTTGGGGTATTGCATTTTCCAATCCCAATGGTTTTGATATTTATCGCGATGAACAACCAGCGGCGGGATCACACCTGGCTGACCACATCAGCAAGGCTGAAATTAAAGCCAAAACAACAATTGCGCATATTCGCAAGGCGACTATTGGTGAGGTTAATATCAATAACTGCCACCCTTTTGAGCGCAAACTCTGGAACAAGAGCTGGCTGTTTTGCCATAACGGCGATTTAAAAGCGTTTTCACCGGAGTTGGACTCATGTTTTGTTCCGGAAGGAAATACTGATAGTGAGTTGGCATTTTGTAAGTTATTGCAGGATTTGAACCGGGACTTTCCTGACGGAGAACCAACTCTTGAAATATTGTTTGACTGGTTACATAACGCCAGTGTTGTTATTGCCAGACAAGGTACATTCAACATTATTCTTTCCAATGGTGAATGGCTCTATACTTTTTGTTCTACACACTTGGCCTATGTGGAACGGCAATATCCTTTTCAGGAAATTGAGTTTATCGATACAGCAACATCGGTAGATTTATCGATACACAACGATCAGGATGATCGCATGGTGATTATTGCCACTCACCCATTAACGCGCAATGAACTATGGAATGTGTACACTCCTGGGCAATCGCGGCTGTTTTGCAATGGTCATCTCGTTCACGAAAAAGCCAATACCTGAGTGATCAGGTATTGGCTTTTATATTTTACTGCTACAAAAAATCACTATATCCACATTGTTCACACGCATAGCATGCACGTCCCTGTGCCCCCATAAGATTAAAACTTATAATTCACCTGTAGCCCCAAGGTTTTTGGGGCGCTGATGTTATTGGGTTGAGTTCCTGTATTGGGGTTAGCAATTTGACGCAAGAACACTGGCGCTTTATCGGTCACATTGTTCACAAAACCGGTAAATGTCCAATTGCCATCGGCAGTTTCATAAGAGGCACGCAGGTTGCCAATCCAGTAACCCGGAGTTTCCTGCAGTGGGTCATTTTGCACCGTCGCATTGTGGTAAATTCGGCTGCGATAAGACCAGTCAGTAGCCAGGATAATATTACCGCTAGCCAATGGAATGGTGTAATCCGTATCCAAACGCAAAGAAACTTCAGGCGTGCGGTAGAAATCGTTGCCACTCGCATCAAATGGGCCACCGCCACCGATGTAGTAAATAAAATCGTTGTATTCAGATTTCAAATACCCCAATGAGCCACCCACACGCCAATTCACGCTGGCTAATGCATTAAATTCAACCTCAATACCTTTTACAGTACCGTCTGACTCACCGGCTGCACTGGTGGTATAGGTATTGGTGCTGGTATTCAAAAACGCACGCTGAATATTTAGCTGCAAACTTTTAATGTCGTAATAAAAGACCGCCGTATTCAGGGTTAATTGCCCATCAAACCAGGCTGACTTTATACCCGCCTCATAATCTGTGAGTGTTTCTGGTTTGGTTTCTACAATATCGCCATTGGTAATAGCCTGGTTAAAACCACCGGAGCGGAAACCGGTAGCAATGCGCAGGTAACCCAATACATCGTCATTGAAATGGTATTCAGGTGTGATATCCCAAGTAAATTCATCCCAGGTATTATCTTTACTAACAGCGGTCACAGCAGAAAATGCGGGCAAAATTCTCACGCCGCCGGGCAAATACCAGCCATTTTCACTCACAAAGGTAACACGGTTACTGGTAGCTGTATCCGTTACGGTTAATGCAGTTTCAGTAATATCTTTTTTCTCTTCGGTATAACGTGCCCCCAACGTGATAGATGCTTTATCACTGAATTTATATTTCACATTACCAAATAAAGCATTGCTGGTGGCCTCTTGATCCCATGATGATTCAATATACTGTTCACGGGTTGTGCCCACGGCAAAACGTGCGCTGCGGTTTTCATTCTTTGCATTCAGGTTGTAATGATATGCCCCCAAAATCCAGCTGATTTTTTGATCCTTGGGTGAGGTCAAGCGAAACTCTTGCGATACCTGTTGTGAATCCAATAGCGCCGTTGCGCTGATTCTATGCAAGGTTGTGTCAAGGGGAACGCCCACCAGAGATAAGGAATCCGCATCACGCGTACTGTAGCCGGTTACGGATGACAGTGTATTTGCCCCCAGTTGCCAATTCACTTTCAACGTTGCGCTGTTATCGGTTTTGGTGTCGTAACCATCACCGGCCCAATAATCACTATAAACCGTTGGGTTATTGCCATAGGACGGAATATAAGACGTACCACCCTGATTAATCGCCCCTTGGGGATCAACCTGGGTAATATCTGTTCCCGGTAAGGTTGTTGCTCCCACAACATAAGCCGGTGATGGCCCGGCATCTACTTCACGTGTGGTGAGAATTAATTGCGTATCCAGTGTGGGAGAAAAATTGCCCAAAAACTGCACGCGTATATTTTGATCTTTAAGGCTTGGACCTTCATCACCTGTGACAATATTTTTGGCCCATCCATCATAGGACTCATTGTATACCGAGATACGTCCAGCCAGCGTTTCATCAATAATCGCACCGCCAAAAGCCGATTCAATAATGCGTGTGTTATAGCTGCCATAGGTCAGCTTGCTGTAACCTTCCTTATTAAAGGACGCTTTGCGCGTAATATAGTGAATGGCACCGCCAGTATTATTTTTTCCCCACAAGGTTCCCTGTGGGCCACGCAGTACTTCTACGCGCTCTAAATCGTAGAGCGGAAAACTTTGCAATTGTTGTAGACCAACCACCACTTCATCGACATAAATCGCCAGTGGGCCATCCTGGTTTTGGTTTGGATCATTAGTGCCAATACCACGTAAAAACCAGCGTGGCTTCCCGGTGCGACCACCACCCTGTGAGGACAAGTTAGGAGCCAAGCGCTCAATATCTGTCGATAAAACGACTTGTTTTTCATCAACATCTTTACCACTGACAGCGGTAATGGTTGAGGGAACTTCTTGAATATTTTCAGCGCGCTTTTGCGCGGTCACTAAAACCGATGCCAATTTTTTGGTAGCTGCCGGTACAGCTTTCTCTTCAATCTCGCTAGTAACATCTTGAGCAAAAACAGCATGAGAAAACGCAATATTGGCAATTAAAAAAGGCAACAATTTTCGGGAAAACGTAATCGTTCGATTATCGATAGGGGGTGTTTTATCAGAGCGCATGATTATCCTCGGTGTGTTAAATATAAGTCCACACCTTGTTTAGCAGTTCTTGTGCCAACACAAAAACCTCTTGAAAATCATCAGTTTGTTAGAAAACGTGAGTGATAGGCAATGTTATGTCTGATTGAAATGGAGCAGTATTTTAAAAAATACTGTATAAAAATAAACATACAACAATTTAATAATTGTCACCCATAGCTATAAAAAATAAAGGCTTACGGCAACACCACAAGCCTGAAAGCAAGAAACCCATGAAAACTAAAATTAACTGACAACCGTGACAGGCTTTCGCCCTTGAGTTTGCAGCGAAAATAAATGCGCGTATAAACCGCCGGGTCTATTTGCAAGTTGGGCATGAGTACCCGACTCCAAAATATCACCATTGCGCAACACTAAAATAGTGGTGGCATTCATCACCGTACTCAAGCGATGGGCAATAACAATGGAAGTTCGTCCAACCATCAACTTTTCCAATCCTTGTTGCACAAGGTGCTCAGACTCAGAGTCCAATGCGCTGGTTGCTTCATCAAGAATAATCAGCTGCGGATTCTTTAGGATGGCTCTGGAAATCGCCACACGCTGTTTTTCGCCGCCTGATAGTTTAATGCCCCGCTCACCCACCAGGGTTTCGTAACCTTTCTCCATACGCTCAATAAATTCATGGGCATTGGCAGCATGGGCGGCCGCTTTGATATCCGCGTCGGTTGCACCGGGTCGGGCAAAAGCAATATTTTCGCCAATACTATCGTTGAACAGGGCAACATCTTGCAGTACAACGCCCATAATTGCTCTTAAGCTACGCTGCTGGTAATCACTGATATCACGACCATTGATGAGTATCACACCCTTGGTGGGTTCGTAAAACCGCATTAACAATTTCACAATCGTTGTCTTGCCGCTGCCGCTACTGCCAACCAACGCTAATGTTTCACCGGCATCCAAGTGGAACGTAATGTGTTTGAGCGCATAGTCTTCTGTGCCGGGGTAACGAAAACTTACATCAGCAAAGGTGATACTTTTCAACTGGGTCAGGGGAATAGCATCCGCTTTATCGGCATGTTCAGATTCCACATCCAGCAATTCCACTAAACGTTCAGAAGCGCTTTCGATTTCGCTGGCCTGATTAATTTGGCGCGAAATGGGCGTAATTGAATTAATCAGGTTTTGCGTCAAGGTTAACACCAGCAAAATATCGCCCGTGGTAAACCGTCCATGCAGTGCGCCGTGGGTGATAATGGCAACGGCGGCAAATACGGCAAACGTATTGACAATATTTAGAGCTTGCTCAGAGCGCCACTGGGTTTTATGCAGATTATCGCGCGCGATTTTCCACTGCGCCTGGGTATCATCATAACGTTGCTTAACAGCAGGTTCACCACCAAAACTACGCACAGTTGCGATATTGCCAACCATTTCGGCAAGCAAGCCGGACATACGCCCGGCATATTCTTGCCAACCGCGACGGTGTGGCTTGGTCCAGTGAATAGTGCGGTAGGAAATCCAAAAATTGAACAGCAGAATAACGGCCATCATCGCACCCACTACCGGTATTTTGATGGTCAGCACGATAATGATAAAAAACATTTGCAGGATGTTGGCTAGGGTACCTTCTGTTAAGGAAGACAACCACATAGTAATGGTGGTGATGGCACCGAACCTGTCCATGATTTCACCAACGCGGGTTTTCTCAAAATAATCAATCGACTTTTGGGTCATATTGTCAAAAACACGTTGGCGAAAAGTGCTGACAGTATCCAGCCACAAATCATCCGCCTGTTTATTTTGCCATGCGCCAAAAATAACAACTCCCAGGCGCAAGGCAAAAAAACCAACCAATAGCCAGGTAACGGTTGAGGTCGCGGATTCAAAACTGATTTTCTCTGAAAACAATTGGGATATAACATCCACAATTCCCTTATATATGTAAGGAGTTGCCGTACCGATAAATCCCAAAAAGGTGCCAACAAAAATAACACCTACTACCCTGCCTCGATACTCAGGGATATATTGAATAACTCGCCACAGATTTTTCATTAATGTCCTACTTCATCGGAAAAATGGAATGCACCCTCAGCAATAAAGCTGCTGATTGGGTTGCGTGAATTAGGTTTTTCCCTCTCATGGAATTCGGCATCCAGTTGGGCAATATCGCCCTGCTTGCCAAGGGCAATCGCCAGCTCCACCTGATACCCGGCAGGAACCCTCAACTGTTCACGGGCCTTTTCACGATCAAACCCACCAATAGCATGGGTTTTCCAACCCAAAAATTCGGCTTGCAGTGCGAAATTGGCCCAAGCAGCACCGGCATCCAGCGAATTATTGCGCAATGGTGTTGGTTCGCTTGCCCCTTTGCGTAAATTAGTTGTTTTTGAAACCAACACAATGAGCGCCGCAGCTTTACTGGCCCATAGGCGATTTTTCTCATTTAATAATTCGATAAACAATGGCCACTGTTCAGTGTCGCGGGTGGCATAGATAAAACGCCAGGGCTGGGAATTATTGCCAGACGGCGCCCAGCGCGCCGCTTCAAACAAACGAAAGAGTGTTGCCTCATCAATAGCATCGCTACTGAGGGCACGCGGTGACCAACGCTGTAAAAATATGGGGTGAATATCATGATCGGGAATGCGTGGATCAATTGTCATGCAATATACCTATGCAAAGTTGTATTAAGGGTGATTGTGAATCAGTCAGTGTTCGGGGTTGAGTGGCCATCCCACCAGGTGCGTACGGCCCAGTCAGTCGCGGCGTAATAAAGTGGTAGCGTTTGCGGGTATTGCAAACGTTGGTTAAACATCACGTAATGGTTTTTCAAATAGCGCCAGGGAATAAAATAATGGTTATGAATAAGTACGCGATCCAATGCGCTCGCCACAGTTTCCAACTCTTGTTGGCTGGTGGCATTAAGTAACTGCTTGATTAATGCATCCACCACAGGCGATTTCACACCAGCGATATTTTCAGAGCCGGGGCGATCCGCAGAAGCGCTATTAAATGCACGCCAGAGTTCATCACCTGGCATACGCGCTTCACGCAAGCTCACAGAAGTATAATCAAAATCAAAGTCTCGCAATCGCGCGCGCAAGGTTGCCGCATCGGCCAGATTGGTACGCACTTGAATGCCAATTTTTGCCAGATTGCGATAGATCGGATCTGTGAATGGGCTCTGGCGACGAGTGCCCGCTACTTCAATAATAAATGGCTCGCCGTTTTGATTGCGCAGTACACCATCGCGATAGTGCCAGCCTGCTTCTGCAAGTAATTGCAAGGCAATATCCAGATTATCGCGTAGCCGATGGGGTGGCACCGTTGTCGGTTGCTCAAACATGGGACCAAATACCGCCTCGGGTAATTGATCGCGCCAGGGCTCTAATAAAGCTAACTCTTCTTCACTGGGCAGCCCTTTTGCAGCCAAGGTGGTATTGCTGAAATAACTGTCAACGCGGGAAAATTCGCTATCAAATATTTTGTCGTTGATCCATTCAAAATCCAGAGCATAATTTAATGCTTTGCGCACACGAGTGTCCTGAAAGCGCGGCTTACGTAAATTCAGTACCCAGCCATTCATCGCAGGAGGATTCGCATGTAAAAAACGGCGCTTCTGAATTTCACCAGAATCAAAGCGTTTACCAATATACTGGCAGCACCAATAACGCATTTGATTTTCACTGAGAAAGTCATACTCACCAGCACGCAGTGCCGCGACTTGTGTGTCGCGATCCTTATAGAGCTTGTAAACAATTTGATCGAAATTAAACGTGCCCCGTTGTACTGGAATATCTTTCCCCCAATACTCGGGGTTACGCCGGTAAATAATGTCGCGGCCACTGCGTGCCTGCTCAATGGTATAGGGCCCAGAGGCAATAGGACTTTCAAAACGTAAATCGGCAAACGCCACATCGCCCTGATTACTTTTTCCCCACTTGGGCGAAAAAACCGGAAGACTACCCGCAATAAAGGATAAATCGCGACCTTTACGTTTGAATACAAAGCGAATGCGGCGCTCGTCCAATACATCGACCGATTCTATTTCACTGAAATAGGCGCTGTAACGCGGGCTTACGGCCTTGCTGGTCATTACCTTGAATGAATATTCAACATCGTACGCGGTGACGGGGTCTCCGTTGGAGAAGCGCGCCAAGGCATTGATCCTGAAAATAGTTGAGCCGAAATCAGGCGCCACCTCAATATCATCCGCTAACAAACCATATTGGGTATTGGGTTCATCCAAACCATTAATAGTGAGTGTTTCAAACACTAATTCCGCCAAGCCCGGGGCCGGAACGCCACGCAAGCTGTAAGGATTAAATTTATCGAAACTGCTGTTCAAGGTAACCAATGACAACACCATACTGCCGCCCTTCGGTGCATGGGGATTGATGTAATCAAAATGGGTAAAGTCTGCCGGATATTTTGGCTCGCCAAAAAAAGCAATGGCATGCGCAGCCCACACTGCTTGCGTTTGGAGTAAAAATGCCGCTAACAACAGGGCAATTTTTTGCGTGATGTTTTTTTTCATAAGCCGATATTTCGCTACTCTCTGTATCATAAAAACCAACGGACTCACAGTGATGCTTGAATCAGGCCCTGGGTATAGGCATGTTGTGGGCTGGCAATAATGGATTCCGTTTCACCAGACTCTACAATCACACCATCCTTCAAAACATACAGGCGATGGGCCAATGCATTCACTACTTGCAAGTCATGGGTGATGAGTAAATAACTCAATCCGTATTTCTTTTGCAGGTTAACCAATAAAGCTAACACCTGATTTTGAATGGACACATCCAGTGCTGAGGTGGGTTCATCCAACACCAGAATTTTGGGTTTGAGTACAATCGCCCGTGCAATCGCAATACGCTGACGCTGGCCGCCGGAAAATTCATGGGGGTAGCGCTCCAGCACCGACTCTGGCAAGCCCACATCGCGCAATACATCCACTATGCGTTGATAATGTTCAACCGCACTCAATTCAGGGAAATGCAAGTGCAACCCCTCCCCCACAATTTGCTCAATCGTGTGGCGGGGAGACAGGGAGCCAAACGGATCCTGGAATACCACTTGTAACCGCGCGCAGAGTTCCCGTCGCTGGCGTTTCGCCAAGCTATTGCAGGAAATGCCATCCACTTGTAAATCGCCACTACGTGTGCGAATCAAACCTAAAATTGCTTGGGCCAACGTGGATTTACCCGAGCCAGACTCCCCTACTACGCCGATAGTTTCGCCTGCACGCAGGGATACATTTGCCCCTTCCAATGCAATAAAACGCTCATCGCGAAACAGGCCGCGCCAACCTGTGGATTTTTTGGGGTATTCCACACGCAAGGCACGAGTTTCCAATAACAAAGGGGCATTGCTCTTCACCGGTACAATATTGCGCACCGGAATACTGTTTAACAATTTAATGGTGTAAGGATGCTGTGGTGCCTGAAAGAGCGCTTGGGTGTTATTGGATTCCAGCAGTTTTCCATGCTCCATTACTGCAACTCGCTGGGCAAAGCGACGCACCAGATTTAAATCGTGGGTGATGAGTAAAATGGCCATGCCCTCGCCGGGCGTTCCCGCTTGGCGGTTGCGCTCCAAATCTTCCTCTTGTAAGTCCAGCAAGAGTTTGACAATACGAGCACGTACCGTCATATCCAGTGCCGTCGTAGGTTCATCTGCAATTAATAATTTGGGTTTGCAGGCGAGCGCCATTGCAATCACAGCGCGCTGTAATTGACCGCCGGATAATTGATGGGGATAACTGTCTACCCGGCGTTCCGGCTCGCGAATTCCGGTTCTCGCTAAAAGCGCAATGGTTTTTTCGCGCGCGACCTGCGGTGACAGATGTTCATGCAGGATCAATGTTTCAGTAATTTGATTGCCAATGGTATACAGCGGATTCAGTGCTGACATAGGCTCCTGAAATACCATCGCAATATCGGCACCACGTACCTGACGAATACGCTCTTCAGATTGCGTCAGCAGTTCCTCACCCTGTAGGCGAATGCTGCCACTGACTCGAGCATGTTGTGCCAGTCGTAAAATAGACAGTGCGGTAATAGTTTTTCCTGAGCCTGATTCGCCCACCAGCGCCAGGCGCTCGCCGGGTTCAATATGCAATGAGAGATTATCGACAACAATTTTGTTGCCAAAGGCGATCTTGAGATTTTCTATTGCCAATAATGGAATACTTGTACTCATGAGTGATTGCCGCCAGTTAATGATTGCTTGTATTGACATCGGACATACGGGTATCTATCGCGTTACGTAACGCCTCGCCCATAAACGTCAACAATAAAAGGGTTGAAACCAATACCGTAAAAGCAGCAACGGCAATCCACCAGGCATCAAGGTTTTCCTTACCTTGCAACAGTAACTGCCCCAAACTAGGTGCAGGAGCCTGGACACCCAGTCCCAGAAAATCCAAACTTGCCAAGGCCATAATGGCGGCACTCATACGGAACGGCAAAAAGGTGATCACGGGCGTAAGGCTGTTGGGAAGAATGTGTCGCCAGATAATTTGCATATGCGACAAACCCATGGCTTTTGCTGCTTTCACATATTCCAACTGACGGTTGCGTAAAAATTCGGAACGCACGTAATCTGACAGGAAAATCCAACCAAATAAGGAAAGCAATACAAATAGCAGCAGCAAGCTGGGTTCAAATAATGATGAGAAAATAATTAATAAGTACAGCTCGGGCATAGAGCCCCATATTTCAATCACTCGCTGGGTAATTAAATCAACTTTACCGGCAAAATAACCTTGTGCTGCACCAATAATGACACCGAGAATCGTCCCAACAATGGTTAACCCCAAACCAAATGTCACCGAGGTACGAAAGCCATAAATAAGGCGCGCAACTATGTCGTAACCGGCAATATCAGTACCGAGTAAGTTCTGCTCATCGGGCGGGCCTGGATAATGGCGTGTATCTGAATAGTAATTCAGTGTGTCGTAATAAAAGGGATTGGGTGGATAAATGACAAAACTACTATTCTCCGCTAGTAATTTTCGAATATAAGGATCATTGTAATCGGCAAATATTGGCAGCTTTCCACCAAATACTGTTTCAGGGTAATCCTTAAACAAAGGAAAATACCACTCTTGCTCATGATGGATTACCAACGGCTTATCGTTAGAAATGAATTCCCCTAACAAGCTCAAGAGATAGAGACTGGAAAAGATAATCAAACTCCAGTAACCCAAGCGATTGCGTTTGAAACGTAACCAAATGCGTCGGCGTGGTGATACCTTTTCAGTAACGCCAAGCAACTCATTTTCTATAGGAAACTGTGGTTCATTCGCGATACCTGGGTTAACCAATGAACCATCGCGCCTTAACAGAAAGCGCCGCCATAGGCTGAGTGGTGGACTGACAGGAGAGTTCATCGCGCCTCCACAGAATCAAATTTAATGCGTGGGTCAATTAATACATAAGCGATATCGCCAATTAACTTGGTGATCAAGGCAATGAGTGTGAATAAATACAAACTGCCCATCACCACTGGATAATCGCGACTGTTAATAGACTCGTAAGAAAGTAAACCCAATCCATCTAAGGAAAAGAGAGTTTCTATCAGCAAGCTGCCGGTAAAAAATGCAGCAATGAAGGTACCGGGAAAGCCAGTAACCAGTGGCAAGAGTGCATTGCGGAATACGTGCTTCCACAATACGCGACGTTCGGACAACCCTTTGGCGCGCGCGGTGAAAACATATTGACGACGAATTTCTTCAAGAAAGGTATTTTTGGTGAGCAGTGTCTTGAGTGCAAAACTACTGACCACAGCGGCAATAACAGGCAGGGTCACATGCCACAGATAATCAGTAACTTTTCCCCCGAGGCTCAGATCATCCCAATTGTCGGAGGTTAGACCACGCAAGGGAAAAATATCCCAGAAAGAACCGCCGCCAAACAGCACAATCAACAGCACGCCCAATACAAAACCGGGCACGGCATAGCCAATAAGTACCAACAAACTGGTGACAAAATCAAAGCGAGAACCGGCACGCACGGCTTTAGCAACACCGAGTGGAACCGACACTACATAGGTCAATAAAAATGTCCAGATTCCCAAAGAAACTGAAACACCCAATTTGGATTGAATCAGCGACCAAACACTTTCATTGCGAAAGTAACTATCGCCGAAATCAAACACAATAAAATCACCCAGCATATTGGTGTAGCGAGTCCACAATGGTTGATCAAATCCATACAGGCTTGTCAGGTGCGCAATTTGTTGATCATCAATCCCCTGTCGGCCGCTATAACTCCACCCGCCGCCACTCGCGCCACCTTCCACACCGGTGCGTGCACTCTCGCCATCAATTGTGGCGAGCATATTCTCTACCGGGCCACCGGGTACAAATTGGGTAACAAAAAAGGTTAGCGTAAGTACGCCCAATAAAGTCGGAATCATTACCAGAAGGCGCTTGATCAAGTAATACCACATAGGGTTATCGTATTCCGTAAGAGAATTAAGATTTGCGCTCCGGGCGATCCAGACCGAGGTTTTCACGGAAGGTTTCGCCTTCGTATTCAGTGCGGAAAATGCCGCGTCGCTGTAATTCCGGCACCACCAATCGCGTGAAATCTTCAAAGCCTTGTGGCAGATAAGGCGGCACCACATTAAAGCCATCCGCACCGCGCTCTACAAACCATTGCTCAATCGTATCGGCAACGGTTTTTACTGAGCCTACCGCTTGCAAATGCCCGCGTGCTACGCGAAAGCGCAACACCAATTGGCGGATGGAGAGATTTTCCCGGCGCGCCAAATCCAATTGCTGTTGAAAGCGGCCGCGACCATTTTCACCGCTTTGATAAGGAAGATCCGGCAGCGGGCCATCCACGTCGTAACCCGACAAATCAAATCCACCAAAATGCACGTTGCTCACATCCACCAGGCTTTGCAATTCGCCAAATTTATCCTGCGCTTCCTGATCGGTTTCTGCGACCACCACCGATAAGCCAGGGGTAATTTTTAATTGATCTTCCGCACGGCCATACTTCGCCATGCGGCTTTTCACATCCTTATAAAATGCTTGGGCAACATCCAACGATTGTGCCGAGCAGTAGCTCATCTCCGCGATACGTGCGGCAAATTCACGGCCGGTATCAGAATTACCTGCTTGCACCAATACCGGATACCCCTGAATGGGACGCGGAAAATCCAACAAGCCATCGGAGGCAAAATGCTCGCCGTTAAATTGCAGCGGGTGAGATTTTGCCGGGTCATAAAATTGACCAGCGGCGCGATCCGGATGATCAAAGGCATCGTCATCCCAGGAGTCCCACAGGCGTTTGGACAGCTCGACAAATTCCGCTGCGCGCGCGTAGCGATCTTCATGGGCACGTTGCTCATCCAAACCAAAATTCAATGCCGTGTGGGGCGAATAGGATGAAACAATATTCCAACCTGCACGACCATTACTCAAATGATCGAGCGAAGTAAATTTACGCGCAACATGATAAGGATGATCGTAATTGGTATTGACGGTTGCAACTAAACCAATATTTTTAGTGACGGTCGCTATCGCCGATAACAAGGTAAAAGGTTCAAACTGGTAACTAATACCACTGCGTCCGGTATCCGCCGTAATTTCACCGGAGCGACCAATAAAATCGGCAAGGAAAAAAGTATGGAACTTTGCCGCTTCGGCCAGTTGCGCACCACGCACCCACCAATCGAGATTGGGTCGCCCGTTATCTTTGGACGATGAATGACGCCAGGCGGCCAGATGATGACCAAAGCGCTGAAGGAATACGTTAAGAACCAACTGACGTTTTTTACTGGTCACGATAATGTCTCTTTCTCAGTAAAGCGAAGAGTGCAACTGCCCTCTCCGCTTATTATTAACTATGTGTTAACTGTAAATTGATAAGGGTAATCAGCCCGCGTAAGCGTAGGACTTTTCCAATAACCCAGTGCGTTTCCACTGCAATTCCAATGCACCTGGGGTGTACACCTGGGCACCACCAATTTGCTCGGCAATGGCTTGGTAACGCGCAGCTTCTTCAATAAACAGAATCAGTTCCGACGTTTTGAGAATACCCTTGCCCCAGAAGTTGGCGCCGCCGTTAGATTCCAACAATGCCGGTGGCGGAGCCAATTCAGGGTGCTTATCCAAACGCTCACGAATAACTTCCAGCGGGCTGCGAGTACGCTCCAAATGGTTGGGAATTTCGCGTGCAAGCAAGTGGCGTGCAGCAGCAACATACAAAATAGGAAATGGCTTATGAGCCAGTGACCAACCTGACAGGAAATTGGTGTGGGCGTGAATGACTGTATCGGCCTCCAAACGAGTCTCATGCAGAATTAAACTTGTGTTTTCTGCAAACGAAGAGAGGCTGACTTTAGGGCTTTGATCGCGCGCCAAGCCGCCGGGAAATCGAATATTCAACAAATGATCGGTGTCGGGAATACGATGGGTAATATGGAACGTGAGACTGGCTGACAGGGTGCCATTTTTACCCAGGGTTTGAAATGCATGGATCGCATCGGATTTTGCCTGCTCGATATAAGCAATCAATTCAGCTTCGTTAGTGACTGACATAATATTTACCTTTAACTATTAAATGGGGTGGCTGCGAACCGGGTAGCTGTTTCCATCTCGCCCTACCCGCTCCTTGAATAACCCGGCTGCTGCCATTGCTCGTAACATTGGGGTGATTAATTTCCGCCTATCACGCGGCCTTTTCGGCGCGACGTTCGGCCTTGCGCTGCTCAACCAATTTTTGCGCACGCGCCAGTGGCCAAAACTCAATCCAGGTTCTCACACTGAAATCTTTCTCAAAATAATTCCAACGGTGTAGAAAATCCTTCTGTACTTCCAAACCCAAAACATATTCAGGAATTAATTTTGGCTCAAAATGCAGATGCAGCTCATTGCCGTGGGAGCCGATAATTTCCTCGCGGGTAATATCACTGCCATCCTCACGCAACAAATCAATCACTTCATCGGGATTTTCCTTGGCCCACTCAGCGGTTTCCAACAACACCGCCAGGTAGCGCACAACCACATCAGGATGTTTATCCAGGAACGCACGATCCACGGTCACCGGGCGCGGCGTGCCGTTATTCACGCGCTGCAGGTGATCAGGCAGATCATTAATATTGATAACCTGATGAAAACGCGGATCTTGTGATAAGCGGTAACCACGTGCAAAGCGCAGGAAAATGGCATCTACTTCCCCCGCCTCCAGTGCAGCCACTTCCACAGAGCGCGCGGATTCGCGCGGCTCTTTGCGCGGCCCATCCTGGGTGTCATAAGTCGGCGCGGGCAAATCCACCAAGGTCACATCCTTTACGGTTAAATTTGCCAAACGCAATGCAGTTTCGTATCCGTGTTGCGCGGCGCCGCGTTGAAAATCAATCACCGCTTGCGAATGCAAAGGCACACCCAAACGCTTGCCTTTTAAATCAGCCACAGTGCGAATGCCACTGTCGGCCAAGGTCAGAATGCCTTGATATTCATCCAACCAGGTAATGCCAACCACTACAGTGTCCTGCCCTGTGCCCTTGGCCCAAATGGGAGGAATGTTTCCACCTTCGCGGAACATGCCTGACTGCGAATGGTTGTAGTGTGAATTGCGTGTGGCAAGGCTGGTTGAATCGCGCAGTGCATGCAACACCGTGCCAGGCTGGTTAAATTCCTGCTGCAACCAACCTTTACGAATTGCAAGTGCTGATGCGGTGGCAGCACCGCAACGGGTGTACCAAAGTTCTACGGCGGGTTCATCAATAACATTGTGCTCTGTCATTTGTATTCTCCATTTGATGTGCAATCATTTTCAAATGGGGTAACAGCAGATTCTGTGCCAGAAAACAAAATTTATTGGATTAATTTTAAAACAACTTATGCAGTTGATTTATATAAATATTTTTATAACTTTAAAAAAAACAAAAAATAGTGTTTAGAAGAAAAAACACGGATAAATATAAAAATCATTATCCGTGCGTAAAACCAAACAGAGTTAAAAAAAATTATGTTTAAAAAATAACATCGCCCATGATTAAAAATAAACAATAGCGGTTGTTATAACGCCACACCGCGCCAGCGCAACACATAATTACCCAGGCGCATCACCGCGTAATTCATGACAACACCGAGCAGCGTTACTACCAGCGCACAGATTAAAATAATATCCATGCGTGCCGAGGCCTCAGCGGTCATCATTAAATTTCCCAAACCAGCTCCGGCGTTAAATAACAATTCACTGCCAATACAGGTAATCCACGCAAAGGGAATCGCCAGCAATAAACCAGTCACAATACCAGGCAAGGCAGCGGGCCAAAGTACCAAGCGAAATTGCTGCCACCGGGTAAAGTGATAAATATGCCCTACTTCACGAAAGCGGTTGTCTACGTTGCGCAAACCCTCATAGGTGTTGAGCACCATAGGGTAAAACGCAGCAAGAGCGATAATAAATACTTTTGCTTCGTCACCATTGCCCAACCATAAGCCGATAAGCGGGGTGAGCCCCAGTAAGGGCACCTGACGAATGGCGTTGTAAAGTGGGTTTACCAATAGCAATACCACTCGCGAGTAATACATCAGCAAGCCCAATCCAATACCAACCACAATACCCAACAGCAATCCCACACCGGTACGCTCCAGACTGCCGTAAAAATTGATCCATAACTCACCGGACTCAATCAATAACACCAGCGTGTGCCCCACATCCTGCAAAGGTACAAATGCATAAGCATGAGTAGCACTCAGGCCTGAGGTATATTGCCATACACCAATCAACACCAATGGCAGCAATAAACCACGCCAGCGACGAAGAACCGCGCTGACTGTTCCAAAATGGGTATTTTTTTCTGTCACTTTGTTAACATCACTTTTTGTCTATGGGTTATTCAGGACGCCAGCGCATTAACCGCCGCTCCACAAGGCGCAAGCTTTTATCCAAACTAAAACCAATCACTCCGGTGAGTACAACACCCACCAGTACAATATCCAGGCGTAACATTTGACGGGCAAACTCCATCATCTGCCCTATGCCAGCATCTGCAGCCAGCAATTCAACGGCCACCAGAATTAACCAGGCGCGCCCCAATGCGATACGCATTCCAGTCAATACGGGCGGCACAGTGGCCGGCAATAAAATCGTGCGATAAAAATCCCAGGGCTTAAGCTGGTAAACACGCCCTACTTCAATAAAACCGCGCGGAATATTGCGCACTGCGTCTGTCGCTGCCTGGGCGACCGGGAAAAAAACAGCCTTAACCAAAATGACAATTTTAAATGTCTCGCCAATTCCCAATAGCAAAATCAACATGGGAATTAATACCAGGGTAGGAATATGACGCAACATTTCAAAAGTCAAACCAAGGTACGCACGCACACCCGGGGAAATAGCAAGCAACACACCCACTAACAAACCGGAAACAGCGCCTATACCAAAGCCTACCAATAAGCGGAATAAGCTGATGCTGAGGTTATCCTGTAACTCGCCACTGTTAATTAAGTCTAAAAAACTTTCCCACACGGCTGCGGGCGCAGGCAAAATTTGCTCAGGCACCCATTGCTGACGCGCTGCCCAATACCACACCAACAACAGCGCTGCCGGTGAAACCCAAACAGCCAAAGGCTGCAATTGACGCAACGGCAACCAGCTTGGCCATAGGAGTCGCCATGACAACACCAACCTCAACCATTCACCAGCACGAATATTAAAACCAATCGATTTCATTCACGCCCCTCAAGGGGTAGCCAGTAACTCTCCAACTGCAGAGCTTGAATGGCTGCAGGTACAAACCGCGAGTCAATTAACTGCTCTGTTGCCACTGGTTTGCGAACCAACTTCGCACTCACCGCATATTCATTCAAAGCGTGATAGTGCTCAAAAAGTCCATGGCTGATTAAGGGCGACCAATAATCTGTCCAGGGGATATTGTCATCAAGAATATCCTGGCGAATAATCGATTCCGGCATACCCAAGCGCGCTTGCTCGCGAATATAGTCCGACTGATTTTCTTCCTGCGACACCCAATGCATGGCACGCACAGTAGCCGTTGCCAACAATTGGGTAATTTCCGGGTTTGCATTTATAAACGCCTCTGCGCCCCACAACTCTGCGCGCATACGCCATGACACGGGCGCCACCTTGGTTGACCAAATAATTTTCCCCACCCCTTTTTCATTCAAGACATGGGCATCACTGAGGGTAAAAAATCCATCCACGTTACCTGCCGATACTGCCGCTGCACCGGCTTGCGGATTGAGATTCATAATACGAAAATCCCTTAACCCCAAGCCTTCCGATGCCACCAGTTTGGCAAAGGTCGCCTCCCAGGGGCGCCCGCGATGCAACGCAATACGCTTACCTTTTAAATCGCCAATGGTTTTTGCTGTTGAGTCTTTGGGTACAACCAAATACACATTATTCCCTACACTACCAGGGACAACCAATCGCGTGTTTACACCCGACGCATTCAAAATCAACGAGGGTAAATCACCATAAAAGGCAAACTGGATTTTGCCACTGGCAAAACTTTCATTGACGAGTGTTGCCACTGCTGCGGTGGATACCGGGACCCACTCAACGCGATAATTGAGTTTTGCCAAGGCGTCGATAAATAAACTATCGCGAGCAACCACCTGAGGAATACCGGCAAACGTCAGCTCACCGGAACTGGCATTGGCAACCACCGCAACACGCAATACATTGTCTTGAGCGACGACCGTAACAGATGCAAAGCCGATAGCAGAAAACGCCACAATAGAGGCAAACACACGCTTGATAATTCTTATAAACAACACACAAACCCCACAGTATTTTTACATTCAATGAAATAATGAAAGACCAACCAATAACGCAGCCAGCTTTATATAAAAAGCAAAGCAAAATATGAACCAGCTTGCGCTGCTTAATACCAAACAATCGCGCAAGACAATAAAGATTCAAAATAAAACAATTCCACCAGCAGAGTGTTCAAAAGAAAACACCCAGCCTAAAACCAAAATGTTTACCATCAAACAAAATGGCTGTTCATTTTTAAACACAACTTCATCACTGTTGAATTAGCAACAACATTTTCCTTGCTGCCGTAAAAAATCATGATTTCCCATCAATACAATGGGATTTTTTTAGTGATGGCATATTTTCTGCAAAGTCTTACTCATGAGTGTTAGTCATCAACGCGATGGGAGTTACTTATGAGCGCACATGCTTATTCAACAGGAAGCCGCCGTCATGCACGCCATTATGTGCGTGACACATCACAACAACAGCAGGTATTTACACGCAAAAAAGCAGATGTAGTGGTATTGGTTCCGCGTCAACAAAAGCTGGGGCAATTGACACCACCTAAATCCCACAAAGGGATTGTATCCTTCACTTTATTGTTGGTTGCTGCTGCACACCTTGCTATTGCGTGGCAGCTAACCAACCAACCAGAGCCGGTACTGACCAAAGCGGAAATTCCACCCATGACCGTTGAGTTCTATCGCCCGCCGGTTGAACAACCACCACAGCCGGAACAACCCAAAGAAGAGCCACCACCACCAAAACCTGAGCCTGTAGTTGAAAAACCCAAACCGGTGGTAAAAAAAGAGGCGCCGAAACCGGTAGAACCAAAACCGGAGCCAGTCCAGCAAGTCGTCGTGCCGGAGCCCACGCCGGCGCCACCGCCACCACCCGCTGAACCTGTGTTAACCAAAGCGACGGCCGACGCTGGCTATTTACGCAATCCGGCGCCGCGCTATCCCGACTTTGCACAACAACAAGGTTGGGAAGGCACAGTGATTTTAAATGTACACGTATTGGCTAACGGCAAACCTAAAGCGGTGGAAATAAAAGAATCCAGCGGCCGGAAAATTTTGGATGACTCTGCAATACAAGCAGTGAAGCGCTGGAGTTTTGTGCCAGCCAAACTGGGAGATACAGCAACCGATTCCTGGGTAGAAGTGCCAATTGATTTCCGCCTTTCCCAGTAACACACAATGAACCTTTTTAAATTTAACACTTTTGATTCAAGCGAGATTTACCATGAATGAACTCTATACATTTGCTGTTGAACTGACGCTCTGGTTACTGGCTGCATTTTCAGTGATCGTCTGGGCCCTGATTGTTATTAAAGGCGTACAGAATTTTTTAGCCGCACGACGCAACCGTCGCTTCACCCAAGCCTTTTGGGGTGCTGCGGATCTTAATGCGGCGGCAGCATTGGAAAATCATCAGGGCTCTGCTGCACAGGTAGCACAAGTTGGATTTCGCACACTGCGCAACGCCGATTCCAGCTCTGGCCATGACCTTGAACACAGTTGGGATCGCCAGGATTTATTGGAGCGCCACTTGCGCCAGCAAATTCAAAAAGAGCGTCGCTCGCTGGAAAGTGGTTTAGCAGTATTGGCCTCTATTGGCACCACAGCTCCTTTTGTTGGATTGTTCGGTACAGTGTTCGGGATTATCGAAGCACTCACCGCAATCACCAGTAGCTCTTCTGCCAGCATTGAAGTTGTTGCAGGCCCGATCGGTCATGCCTTGATCGCAACCGGTTTTGGTATTGCTGTCGCTATTCCTGCTGTATTGGCTTACAACTATTTCCTGCGTCGTTTGAAACTGGTTGCTGCAGACCTGGACGATTTTGCTACCGATTTCGTAACCCTTGTACAAAAGGCAGGCTTCCGAATTAAACCCACCGCCGTCACCACCAAGTTGCCTAACCGTAATACGGAAGCTGGCGCAGCGACTGATAAATCTCCCGAGGTATTTGCATAATGGCTATTTCCAGTGGCAACAGTGATAGCGATGAAGTATTGAGTGAAATTAACATTACGCCCATGGTGGATGTTATGTTGGTACTGCTGGTGGTATTTATTATTACCGCCCCTTTAATGACCAACTCAATTACCGTTAACCTGCCTAAAACAGAAGCAACGGAACAAATTCAGGAACCCGTAAAACCGGTAACACTCAGTATTGATGCAAACAGCGTGATTTATCTGGACAAGGAAGAGTTTCCAATTGAATTTGTGGAACAAGAATTGATCAACCGCAAAGCAGCCAACCCGGACATTAAACTGAACCTTAATGCCGATGAAGTGGTTCCTTATGGCGTAGTGGCAAAAATTATGGTGATTATCGAACGCGCTGGTATAGATAAACTCGCAGTAGTGACGCAGCCTGAGGGTGCATAAATATCGCATTAATCAAAAACCAAAAGGGCCGGTGTTTTGCACCGGCCCTTTTTATTACTTAATGAGTAATACCAAACAATTACTTAAGCGGCAGATTTTTTCACATTAGCCAGTACGGCTTCCAGCGGACGCGAATCAATCCACTGGCGAACATCGACTGCGTTAGGAATAAAATTCCAGCGGTGTAGGAAATTGGTGAAATCTTGCAAGCCTGCAATCGATGTTTCTGATAAGTCAGTTTTTAAACGTAAGTGTGCATCTTCACCGTAGGCTTGGGTAACCCAATATTCACTGCTGTTGGTTTCACGGGCAAGAAAACGACGGGCATCACTTGGGTTTTCCCACGCCCATTGTTCGGCGCGCAATACCTGTTCAACAATATTGACAGCCGAATTAAAGTGATTGTCGAGCAAATTAAGATCAACTGCCAGTGTGCGTGGTGTACCGTTGTTTGAGCGAATTAATGGATCCGGGTGTGAACCGGTATCAATCACCACATGCAAACCAAATTGGTGTGCGGTGTGAGCACCTGAGGCGCCTTTCAGGAAAATAGCATCCACTTCGCCACGCAATAATCCAAGCAGCTCCGCATTGCGACCACCCTGACGCCGCCCGCTAAAAGTATTGGTGCCGGTTTCTGATTGGACCGCAGGCTCGTCGCTGTAAGTACCACCAATGACATAGTCAACCAGTTCTACGTCAGCAACATTTAAACCTTCCAATTTCAGGGCATTTTCCAAACCGCGCAGTGCCTGGGCACGGGTAAAATCAATTTGTACGCGTTCCCACTTTGGCAAACCGAATTTGCGTCCTTTCAGATCCTTAACAGTTTTGATACCCGATTCTGGCAAGGTCAAAATCAGTTGCACTTCATCTGCCCAGGACAAACCGAGCACACGGGTTTCGCGCCCTACAGAGCGAGCCCAAATAGCGGGAATATTGCCACCATGACGTACGGAGTTAACCAAGGTGTGATCAAAATGGGATTCGCGTACCGCTTGATCATTTGATTCACGCAGCGATTTAATTTGCGTGCATTGGGATTTAAAACTTTCTTCCAGCCATCCTTTTTGAACAGCAATACCCAAGCCGGTGGGAACCGGGCAACGGGTGTACCATAATGCATCCAGTGGCTCTGATTTACTCATTGTGAATTGCTCCTGTAAAAGTGAATAACCAAGTCGTTACTTTTTGTGTAAGAGCAAAGCCCATGCCATTCCACTATTTACAAGAACAGGTGATAAAACACGAAAAAACCTTTAAAAGCCGATTAAATAGTCTATTTTTTACCCTCTTACCATAATCACACTGCGTATGACACCGCGCAGTCTGCTGAATAGCACACAGCAGACTGCGCAAAAAAAAGCATCATCCTACGCGCTGCTCTGTCGCCAACTCTTCCGAGTCGTGAGTGGTATCCTCGTATGAGGAATCGCGTAATAACCCGTGACGCTTTAACAAGGTACGCATTACATTGCGCGAAATTCCCAGTAACGCAGCAGTGTGTACCTGGTTATGATTACTGAAATCAAATGCCTCATGCACAATCAGACTTTCAAGGCTATCAAAATAGGCATCGTCCCCACCTTGCTTGAACAACCGACGCAACTGTGCAGCAAAGACATCCAGCGGGCTTTCATTCAAGCTAATCGCACTGGTGTTATTTGCCCTGGCAGCATTATCACTCCAATTGGGTTGGCGATTAGTGAGCAAGTTTTCCCAACCACCCGTCACTTTCAAATGCTCGGCTTTAATTGTGTCCTCGCCAGAAACCAACAGCGCAAAATGAATTACATTTTCCAATTCACGAATGTTTCCCGGCCAGGCATATTTGAGCATTAACTCAATGGACTGTTCGGAAAATGTAGGCTGTTTGTAGCCCATTCTCTGACTGTAAGTGCGCAAAAAATAATCGGCCAAGGGCATAATATCACCAGGACGCTCGCGCAACGGGGGAAGGCGTACATGCGCGATATTAATGCGGTACAGCAAGTCACTGCGGAAGTGCCCTGCATTAACCGCGTAATCCAAATCCACGTTGGTTGCTGCCACAAGGCGCACATCCACTGGAATACTTTTACGCGAACCAATGCGTACGACTTCGCGCTCCTGTAACACACGCAACAACTTAACCTGTAGGGGCAAAGGCAAATCGCCAATCTCATCCAAAAACAAGGTGCCGCCATTTGCCGCTTCAAACCAACCTTCACGCTTGCCAATGGCGCCGGTAAAAGAACCCGCCTCATGGCCAAACAACTCACTCTCAGCTAACTGATCACTAATTGCACCACAGTTCACCGCAAGGAAAGGCCCCTTGCGCCCGCTCAGGTGATGGATATGGCGAGCGACCAATTCCTTACCGGTCCCCGTTTCACCACCAATGAGCACAGGTGCCTCACTAGGTGCTATTCGCTCGATATAGTCCAGTAGTTCCGCTGAAACTGGATCGGAAAAAACCAAAGCTTTGGCTCTGACAGACAAAGGCTGGGCGTTACCACCTTCCAATGACAGAATTACAGGTTGTTTTATTTCTTCGCTCACGATGTTTACTCAATACTGGGAAAGCTTGTTGGGTTAAGGACGCGCCTTAATGTTTGCGCAGTGTAAAAGCAGCGCAGCAAATTCTTAAGGAATTTATAACTATAAACTTATAACCAATTTGCAATGCCTTTAGCGCTCAATAGAAAATCATCTTTAAGCGGTTATCTGCAGCCCACCAGAAAAGAGACCTGCTGAAAAACAAACACCTTGCAATTTTAATGTTGGCCATTCAACACAAATTAGCGGAAAAAATTAAAAATCAATAAAAACCAGTCATTTTCAAGACAACTAAAAATGGCACAATTAGTGCAAATTTTTAGAGAAAAATTAAGCGTATTTAAAATACTGACTGGTAAAAATGATGATGGAAAGACGATTACGGAGAGTACAAATAATTTTATGACAAACAGATTCGGACGTTTAAACCAACTACTTTATGCCCGCTGTCCTGTTCCGTCACCACTGGCATTGGCTATGCAATTGGGGTGGATAGAGGAGGCAATGTATCAACTCGCCAACATCGAGGTGCGCTCGCTCTTTGAAAGCACCAATCCAACCGATATACCGCGGCATTTTGATATCAACCAACTCAACGCCTTCCGTCAGGGAGGCAGTGCACCGGTTATTTGGGCCAAGTCAAAACAGCAGGATACGCGGGTCATTGGATTGACCTGGACCGATGAATATCAATCGCTGATTGCCCTGCCCCAATCTGGCATACAGCAGGTAAAAGATTTACGCGGGCGTCGCATTGGTTTACCCAAGCATAATGTACCGCTGGATCATTCACGGGTAGCAGCGTTACGTGGCTTCAGTGTGATGCTGGAAACCGAAGGTTTGTCACTCAAGGATGTAGAGATTATTGACTTGCCCGACCATGAAATTCCCACACAAGTTCGCGATGGGCAAATAGTCTCCACTGGAACAGGACGACGCGGTCGCTACAGCTACAGTAGTGAGATCCATGCCATTAGCCATGAACTGGTAGATGCTGTCTATGTAAAAGATGTGCGCGGTGCGCAGGCAACCCACCTGCTCGGCGCACAGGTTATTGCCAATATTAACCAATACCCGGATCCCTACGTACGCCTGAATAATTGCACGCCCAGACCACTCACTATCAACAGTTGGTTGTTGGAGCACTATCCACACCTGGTGGATTGTTTGTTACTGCAAACCCATATGGCGGGCGCTTGGGCACAAGATCACCCACTGGAAACCCTGGCACTGCTAAGCCGTGAAGTAGGATGGTCGGAAAACTGGATCCAATATGCTTATGGCAATGAAGTGCATCAAAGTTTGCAATTGGATTTAACTGCAGAAAATATAAAACGCTTGAGTTTGTATAAGGACTTTTTATTACAACATCAGTTTATTACCCAGGATTTTTCTATCGCACACTGGATTGATCATGAGCCCATGGAGCGCTTGTTGCGCAAACATAAACCGTTCAACCGACGCAAACCATTAGTATTGGGGAGCAAAACTGCAGGTGCCAAATCGAAGGGGCTTATTCATTAGTTTTATTCGCTTGGTTGGAATTGCACCAGGAAAAACAATAACAGCAGTATCACCGGAAAACGGCTGTTATTGCTTTGGTATGAATATCAAGCCGATAGCGATAAAGAGGGTGTTTCAGCAATACCTTGTGAGCGCCCTCTCACCAACGGCAACACCTCTTCTCCCACACGATAAGCCTCCTCCAAATGCGAGGTGCTGGCCAGAATAAACGCGTCAGCGCCAAGCGCAACCAAATCGTCAAGCCGCTGTGCGACCTGTTCATAACTGCCAACAATGCCCTGCCCTTGCCCACCGCGTAGTAAATTAAACCCGGACCAGATATTCGGCTCGACAATTAAATCCTTATAGCTGTTAACCTGACTGGGACGAAACCCGCTTTGGCGACTGGCACCAACAGAATCACCCTGACGCGCCCACTGCTGTTTGAAACGCTCCAACTGCACTGCATCCAGATTTTCAAACCCGCGCCGCACTTCGCGCCACGCTTCTTCCTCGGTAGCACGCGCCACAATATCCACCCGCACCGCACATTTTATTTTTCGCCCCAATTGATCAGTCTTGGCTTTTACACGATCAAACTTTTCACGCAATTGCGCCAACGGCTCTAACCAAGACAAATAATAATCCGCATGCTTTGATGCAGACACCAAGGCTGCATCCGATGAACCTGAAAAATATATTTCCGGAAATGGCTCGTGATTTAATGGAAATGGAAGCTGCGCATTTTCTACTTGATAAAAACGCCCCTGATAATCAAATGGCGTGCCTTGCCAAACACCGCGTAAAATATCTAGGAACTCTGTGGTACGCGTGTAGCGATCATCGTGAGCAAAAGAATCGCCCCACCACAATTGGGATGGTCCACCACCGCCGGTAATAATATTAAACAACGCCCTGCCACCGGTCGCACGCTGCAGGCTGGCAGTCATTCGCGCCGCCGTAACCGGATTTAAAAAGCCTGGCTGAAAAGCAATCATGAAACGAAAGCGACTTGTCTCTCGCGCAAGAAATGACGATATAGCCCATGGCTCGTCGGTCATCGGAAAAGAAGGTAATAAGCCGCCCTGAAAACCGGAGATTTCAGCGGCGTGCGCTACCTCGGCAATATAATCGATATAACTGAAACCATCGCGCCCCCCACCGGCCAAACCGGGATGACGTATATGATCTTGCCCTTGATACCAATCGCCGCGATACGGCAGACGTGAACGATGTGAACTGGGTTCGCCGTGAGTTGGAATACGCCAAAAAAAATCAAGACTCATAATAATTCCTCAAGTATTTTGTGTGGCAAAAATCAAGCCGCCACAACCAATCCATTGGCTTCAGCAATCGCTTTTCGCAGCGCGGGCAATAAATGCTCACCCACACGATAAGCCTCTTCCAAATGTGGACTACCAGCAAGAATAAAACTGCTAATACCCGCATGGACATAACCCACCAACTGCGCAAGCACTTGCTCATAGCTCCCCACCAAGGATGCTGTGGCATCGGTGTGCGTAACAGGCAAAGACCAAAGCCCCGGCGCTAATTGCACTGCATCCCCCAGACCGGCTTGCTGCCAAAACCGCTGCGCATCGGCCAACGCTTCCTCTTCCGATTCACGTGCGAGCACATTGATACGCAAACCAACCGCTAGCGCTCTACTTTGTTGCTGCGCCAACACATGCAACTGCGCAATCACTGACTGCAACTCTGTTATGGGGGCCGCATCCAATAGATGCACATTCGCATGACGTGCAGATAATTCATAAGCTGCCGTGTCATTGCCACCGAGATAAATTTTTGGCACGGGGTTATTGCCGAGCGGCCCTTGAAAACCACCCTCCAGCACTTCAAAAAAGTCGCCTTTAAAACTGAACGGCGACTGGGTAATAACACCTTTGGCAACCGTGAGAAATTCATCAATACGCGGCAAACGTTTTTCATCGGCAACAAAGTCGCCTAATTGGCGCCGCTCTGCTGCCGTACCACCCGGTGTTAGCTGCCAGGCAAATCGTTGGTTACTAAACCGCTGGTAGCTCACCGCATTTTTTGCTGCATACACCGACGAACCACGGGATGCTTCAAATTCGGTGATCAAACGCAAGTGCCGGGTATTACGCGCTAAATAACCGGCAACAATCCAGGACTCATCGCCCTGGGGATCATGAGGAATCTGAATACCATCAAAACCAGTTAAATCAGCAGCGCGTGCAATCTGTAAGAGATAATCAAAATAATTAAAACTATCGCCACGAGGATCAGTAATCTGTGGGCCATAGGGATAGGCATCGCCGGGCAAGCGCTCGGCGCGTTTATAACGGCGCGCATCTGCATAACGCGAATCGCGGGCACCGGGCAATTGCCAAATAAATTCAACAGACATATCAACTCCAAATAATCAAGCTGTCAGTGAGACATTGGCATCACGCCTTTCCCTTTTCGCGCCACTGCGCCAATAATTCATGGGCAGCAGCCAATGGGCGATGATCCACCCAATCGGAAAAATCAAAATCATGTTCAAGGAAACCATGCAACCACAGCGATTTTTTCTGCTGTTCAAACCATGCCAAACGCTGGGGCGATAAATCCGGGTGCAGTTTTTTATGGAAATCATCGCGATAGGCATCTGCTACCGCACTGCCGCTACCGCGAGTTTCCGATTCCAGAATCTTATGCACTTCAGCTTCATGGCTTGCTGCCCAATCTGCCGTGCGTAAGGTTTGCGCCAGAAAACGCACTAACTCATCAAAATGGTTATTGATAAAGTCCTCATGGACAGTAATTGGGCGCGGAGTGCCGTTGTTTACGCGGTAGGTTGGATCAGGAATGCGATCCAGATCAATCCCTACCACCACTCCCGCCGCACGGGCGGCATCTACTGCTGATGCGCCTTTTACATAAACCGCATCCACTTTTCCCTGCACCAGATAATCAATGCCTCGCCATAAATTACTCAGACCATCTTGCTGCGCAGCGGCGGTATGATCACCCCGCGTTGGATGCGGACGATTAGACGGCACCTCTACCAACTCGACATCATCAAATGTTAAACCGGCGTAATGCAACACACCGCGATAGCCTTGCAGCGACATACCGCGTGCGATACTGGTTCCGCGTTGGTGACTGGCAATGGGATGCTGATTCCAATCCGGCAATGCAAGGCGCTTGCCTTTTAAATCTTTTGCTGCGCGAATCGCGGAATCCGGGCGCACCAAGATTGCCTGCCGCTCCTCAATCCAGGTCAAACCAATTAATCGCGTACTCGCGCCTTGGGCACGTGCTGCAAGCGCCAGAATATTACCGCCTTCGCGCACCAGAGTTGGCAAATCATGGTCGTAGTGGTGACGGCCTAAATCGCGATTTTCCTGCAATGTATCCAGCGCAATACCGTCTACCGAAAATTCGTCGCTTAACCAACCCAATTTATAGGCCAATCCCGTTGCGGTTGGCACTGGGCAGCGGGTAAACCAAATTTGTTCCAGTGCGGCCGCCTGCACAGGCTGGCCAATTTTTAATGATGCAGTCATTAACAGACTCCTTGCTAACAGATTTAATCAATCAATAAACGCCGCCTGCTACTTACACCAACAAGCAGCAAGGACAGTAAATAATTACGCAAGGGTTAAAGCAGAAAGTGTTCCAACACGTTACTGTGCCGATAATAGTGGGATATTTTATTTTTTCACTGACACAAGTGCGCAAAACACAACACACGGGGCGCCACTATTGTTCGCAAAACAACAAACTATTTAACGGTGGCTAAGCCTAAGGATTAAAAACTGTCGGTTCAGCAACAATTTTCTGTGTTTTCACACTACAACCGCACAAACAACATTCAATCATCTGCCTCTGCTAATTTGGCCTACACCTTGCTATGCGCTACTGAAACCACTGCATAAAAGCACACAGAACCCTGTAGGGATAACAACACTGGTAATCCCCCTTTCTTTTTTTGGAACCTCAAGCTCATGAGTAAGACTTACCCCTTATTGCGCTGCCTTGCGCTCTACCGCGAAATGCCCTGGCGCTTTGCATTAACGGCAACCCTGTTTGCTGTGGGCAATTTAAGTATGGCTTGGCAGCAATGGCTGCTGGGCCGTGCCATTCACGATGTGGAATTAGGCAAAGCTGTCGTAACACACAGTGATGGCACACTGGATTATTCTGTTGCCTTGGGCTGGCTCGCCATTTTGGTTGCCATTGCCTTTGGGCGCGGTGTAGTGCAATACCTGTCCGGATTAATGGCACTGATCATTGGCCAGGATTTATTATTTATTTTGCGCGAACGCATTTTTTCTCAAGTGCAACACCTGGATCTGGCTTATCACCGCGAACACGGTGTGGGCGGCATGGTGACACGCACCACGCGCGACGCCGATAAGCTGCGCGACGCACTGGTGAATTTCTGGCGGCAAGTATTTGAAACTGCGCTATTAATTATTGCCACTGTTGGCATGCTATGTTGGTACAGTCCACTACTGGGCTTGGTGCCACTGGTGATTACGCTGGCTGGCATGGCAATACTGGTATCGCAAACCGATCATTTGGTGACGCTGGATCGCGCTGTAGGCCAGGCCTATGACGAGGTCAATCAAAACCTCACCGAAGGTGTTAGTGGTGTGCGTGTTATCAAAGCCTTTAGCCTTGAGCCATCACGCATAGCAGACTTTAGCAATCAGGTTAACGCCTTCGCATTTCATTCTCGTCAAGCATTGGCCTATGCCTGCTCACATATTCCACTGCCGCAAATTATTATTGCTTTGAGCCATGTGTGGGTACTTGCCTATGGTGCTCACCTGATTGGCAAAGGCGAATTAAACCTCGGTGAATTTATTGCATCGGTACTCCTTGCCAATACGCTGGTCCTGCGCGTTGAAGGCATAGGCCGGGTAATGCAAGTATTTGCTGATGCACGGGCATCAGCGGCACGCATTTGGGAATTACTGGATGCAAAACCCGGCATTATCAGCGGCACAGAAAAATTACCCCAGGGGGAATTGGGCGTGCACTTACGGGATGTGGGCCTGCATCCTGCGGCGCAGGATAACGCCATACTCCAACACTGCTCGCTGGATATAAATCCCGGCGAAATTGTTGCCTTGGTAGGCACTACCGGCAGCGGGAAAAGCACATTACTCAGTTTGCTTCCGCGCCTGCTGGACGCCGATGAGGGCACCATTACCATTGGCAGCGATGCGCTGGGCTGGAAAAATATCAAACAATTGGACACAACAGATTTGCGACGGCGTGTTCACGTTGTACCGCAAGAAAGTTTTTTATTTTCCGATACCCTGGCCGCCAATATGCGACTTGCCAAACCCGATGCCAGCGATGCAGAGATTCTTGAAGCACTGCGCCTGGCCAGTGCCGAAGATGTATTACGCCGCTTGGAACACGGGCTCGATACGCGTATTGGCGACCGCGGGATTACCCTTTCCGGCGGTCAGCGCCAGCGTATTTGCCTGGCGCGGGCACTGCTCAGCAACGCCTCAATACTCGGCCTGGACGACGCCACCAGCGCCTTGGATGCCACCACCGAACGACGCATTATCGACAATTTACGTGAACTCAAACAAAGCCAGGGGCGCGGCGTAAGCCTGCTCATCGTCTCTAGTAAATTATCCACTGTGTTGTTGGCCGACAAAGTAGCACTCTTGGCGCAAGGTCAAATTGTTGCCGTAGGTACTCATCAACAATTGGCACAACACAATTCAATTTATCGCGAACTGATGGGAGTCGCCGATGGCCACTAATATTCGAGGCAATACCGCCCTGAGCGATATTCAATTAGAAGAAATACTCGCTAAAACATCTCTTGAGCGCGGTATGTTTTTGCGCTTGCTACCACTACTTGGCCCGGTAAAAAAACTGGTGCTAGGCGCCATTATTATTGAGGCATTATTGGTTGCTGCTATTTTTATGCGCCCCTGGCTTGTCAGCCACTTGATTGATGCAGGTTTTATTCGCACAGCGGAGACAATCAGTGTGGATTATCAGGTCGTTTTGTGGACGGGTATTGCATTTACCCTCACCTGGGCAGCGCGTTTTTTATTGGCAGGAATAGGACAATACTTGAGTGGGCGTGCCGCTATTCATGTGATTAACCAATTGCGCATTCGTGTTTTCAGCCACGTGCAAAAACTCAGTGTGGGTTATTTTGATCGCACCAAAGCGGGCCGCATTACTGCCCGCGCTGATAGCGATGTTAATGCACTGGAACCCCTCTTAATTCAAGGCCCGCCTGAGCTACTCTCCGCCCTGTTGCGCTGCCTGGTAGCAGGCGTGATGCTCTGGTTAATTTCGCCACTGCTATTTACTAGCATTGTTGCCATAGTGCCCATCATGATCATTGCCACGGTTATTTTCAAAAAAATATCCCAGCGCAACTGGGGAATTGTGGCAGAGAACCGCAGCCGTTTTACCGCACATTTAGTAGAAACCGTGGCCGGCGTTCGGATTATTAAACAAAACGCCTACGAGGCAAGCAACCACCAGCGCTATTACACACTGGTGGATAATTTCAATAAAGCATTAGTGCATGGCAATATTCGCGCAAGCTGGTTTGCGCCCTTTACTGCCATTCTCACTACAACCGCAATGGCTGTGTTATTAGTGGTGGGCGGCCGCGGTGTGGCACTGGATCAAATCACCATGGGGCAATTAGCTGCCAGTTTATTTTATGTTTTTATTTTTCTGGCACCGCTGCAAGAGTTAAGTGATTTATTCGAGCGTTATGCGAATGGCTCCGCCTGTGCACAACGTATTTTTCTCATGCTGGATACCCAACCGGAAATTATAGACCCGGAACAACCTCACCCACTGCCACAGGTGGAAGGGCATGTGGCTTTTAATCAGGTGAAATTTGCCTACTCGCCACAGGCAACACAGTGGGTCATCGACGATTTGAATTTACACTTGCCAGCCGGTGAAGTCTTGGCAATTGTTGGTCCCACCGGCCATGGAAAAAGTACACTGGTGCAATTATTAACGCGCTTTTACGATGTCAGCGAAGGCAGCGTAACGGTCGATGGCATTGATGTGCGCGCACTGCGCCAAAGTGATTTGCGTCGCCACGTCGGTGTAGTGCTGCAAGATAATGTGCTCTTCAGTGGCAGTATTCTGGACAACCTGCGCCTTGCAGCACCGGAGGCCAGTGATGATGAGTTAATTACAGCCGCCGAAGCGTTGGATGCGCATGAATTGCTGGTTGCATTACCCGAAGGTTATCACACGCAAGTTGGCCCACTGGGTTCACTCTTGAGCCATGGACAGCGGCAATTGGTGTGTTTGGTACGCGCTTATTTAGCTAACCCTGCCATTCTGGTTTTGGATGAAGCCACTTCCGCCGTGGATGTAAAAACCGAGCGTCGCTTGCAAATCGCCTTGCGTAGACTTTGTGAAGGCCGCACGGCGATTATTATTGCGCACCGTTTATCTACCATTCGCGATGCCGATCGCATCGCTGTGATTCGCGAAGGAAAGGTTGTTGAATTGGGCAAGCACGATGATCTTATTGGTGCGCAGGGATTTTATGCATCGCTCTATAAGGCCTATGAGGAAAACAGTATTGGTGTCATTGTTGATACAGGGAAAAATATTCCAGTTGAAACAGAATCAAAAACCAATTCACTTCAGAGCAGGCAATTACCGCTTAAAAATAAATAGTGATTAAAATAATAAAGCCCGGCACTTGTTGCCGGGCAATATAAAAAATACGTCACTGCGAATTAAGCGTAAAACCATCTTCCGGTGCGTTTAACTACAGCGCCATCAATTGATAGTTAAAATGAACTGATAGTTAGAATGCGGCGACGGATACGTCGGTAGATTTGATCAAAGCAACTACCTCTTTACCAACCACCAAACCCAAATCATCTACGGAACGAGTAGTAATAACGGAGGTAATAATTCCAGCAGGCGTTTCTATATCCACTTCCGACACCACTGATCCACGCACAATCTCTTTAATTTTCCCATGAAACTGATTGCGCACATTAACTGCTGTAATAGACATAACCCTCACCTTTTTAAAAGTTTCCAAGAAAAATACATTACCAGGACAGACGAACCTCGCCCAAGCGATTAAAGTCCACAAATGTTTGATGCGTACCTTTACTGGTATCTTCACCATTAATTTCCGCTAATGCCAAGCGCTTTACAGTATTGAAAGGCGCACTATTGCGATCGCGCGGATGTGCGCCAGGGCCAACCAATATTCGCTTAATGCGCCCGGGATTAGGCTCCATAATCACTATGCGATCCGCCAGAAAAACCGCCTCTTCCACATCGTGTGTTACCAAAATCATCGTGATATTTTCTTTGTGCCAAATTGCTTGCAACTCCTGTTGCAAATAGGCACGTGTCATTGCATCCAACGCGCCAAAAGGCTCGTCAAGCAAGAGCACATCCGGGCGATTAACCAGTGCGCGCGCAATCGCCACACGCTGTGACATACCGCCCGACAACTGATGGGGCCAAGCCTGCTCAAACCCTTTAAGGCCGACCAATTCAATATGTTGTTGCACCAAATCCTTTTTTTCTGCGGCCGACACTGTGGCATTTTTAAGCGCAATGGCGACGTTGTCATAGACGGTCAACCACGGCAGAAGGCGATGCTCCTGAAACACAATGCCGCGTTTCAAACTGGGACCAGTCACCGGTTTTCCTCCCAGTGAAATCTCACCGGAATAATCGATATCCAGCCCGACCAATAACCGCAAGAGTGTCGATTTTCCGCAGCCGCTACTCCCCAAAATACTGACAAATTCACCGGGGTGTACCGTCAGGTTAACTTCCTTTAACACCTCCAAGGCAGCGCCTTGATGATGAAATGTTTTGCCGATATTTTTTAACCGTAAAATCGAATCAGGAATGGCATGGACACCCATTAGACAAATGCCCCTTCGGGTTCTGATTTGGCGACGGCAGGTAATAGACCGCGCTGTAAACGCAGCACTTCATTAATGGCTACATCTACCCGCTCCAATACACTGGGATTACTCAGGTAGTAACCGTCAAAATCCGAGGACTGACTATAAATACCCGTCGGTACAGTGAAAGAACCCAAACTATTAAACAGTGGACGTAAATGACTTTCCAAAATTAAAGCGTGGTGCGCACTGCCACCATTGGCAGCCAAGATCACCGCCTTCCCTTCCAGGGCGTCGCGTTCTATCAAATCAAACACATGCTTGAATAACCCGGGGTATGCAGCACGGTACACCGGCGATGCCACAACCAATACATCTGCTGCTTCAATACGCTCCAGCACTGATTTCAATTCCGACGGTAAATGTTGACGATACAAAGCACCACCGAAACCCGTCGCGACCTGCGCCAGATCAATCACTTCAGCCTCCACCTTGGCTCTGGTTGCAAAGCGTTCAACAATTGCATTAACCAATCCATGTGTTTTTGACGGAACGCTCAATCCGCCAGAAAAACCTAAAATACGCATAACACTATCTCCACTAAAATAAACTCTGTAAGGCAACTGTAAAATCTGTACCAGCAATACTTGTGCCACCAAAATCGTCACATCAAAACCACTGTTAAGGTTTAGATTGGGGCAATTCACTGCTCAAAAATAAACAGCACCAATAAAGTACTGCACAATAACAAACAGCCCTTTCAGCTCGAATAATCGAAGTGAAATTACAGTTATATAAATATAAAAAACTATTCTTTTATTTTTCCGAATGATCAACCTACTGTGTCCCTGTCTTAGCGACAGATGCCTTGCATGAATCAGGGCGATTCTGTTTACCCTAATATCACTAACAACAAGGAAAAATTATGTCACTTTTAAAATCCATCAGTTACGGCGTTGGCGTAGCACTTTTCGCCATTACCAGCGCGACTCACGCTGCCAGTGAATTTTTGGTTTCTACCGAATGGCTCGAGAAAAATATCAACGAAAAAAATATTCGCATTCTTGAAGTGAGTGTTGACACAGGACAGTTTGAGCGTGGCCACATCCCCAATGCGAGCAATATTAATTGGCATACTGATCTGGTTGATCCAGTAAAACGTGATATCGCCTCCCGTGAGAACTTCCAACAATTGTTGCGCAATGCCGGGATCAATAAAGACTCAACCGTTATTCTCTATGGTGACAATAACAATTGGTTCGCCGCATGGGGTGCGTGGGTTTTTGATGTATACGGTGTGAATAACGTTAAATTATTAGATGGCGGACGCAAAAAATGGGAGAGCGAAGGCCGCCCACTCTCGGTTAAACAAACCAGTGTTAAACCCGGCAACATTAGCCTTGCAGAAGCGAACCCGGCACTTCGCGCCTATTTGAGCGATGTTGTGAGTGTGGCCAAGCAAGAAAATACCACGACAAAATTAGTCGACATTCGATCTGCCGATGAATATAGCGGTAAAATTTTTGCGCCTGCCGGTGTACAGGAACTGTCTATTCGCGCCGGACATATTCCAGGCGCCGTTAATGTTCCTTGGGGGCAAGCTGTAGCGGCCGATGGTACATTTAAATCTGCTGAAGAGTTGCGCAAAGTCTATGCCGCTGTAGGAATTGATGGAACCAAGCCTATTATTACCTACTGCAGAATTGGTGAGCGCTCCAGTCATACCTGGTTCGCACTCAAGAAAATTCTGGGCTACGATGTAAAAAATTACGATGGTTCCTGGACTGAATACGGCAACTCTGTGGGCGTTCCGGTTGCCAACCTGAGCGGTACTGTGTGGGGCGGCAAGTAAATATTTCACGCATTCGTTATTGTTATTTCCTTTCTCTAGTAGCCACACAAGTTTAGCTCCTCCACCGGGGAGCTTTTTTATTTCAGAAGAGTCGATATGAGTTTTGTCTTTTCAACACACTGGTTGCAACGCAGCACTGCCCTGCTCATTACGAGTGCACTAATCACAGCCAGCATGCAACTGGCCAATCAATACGAACGTGATTTATCACTCTCACTCATCCTGGGCGCCCTGTTTGGCACCCTGTTGCAACGATCAAAATTTTGTTTTTTTTGCATCAGCCGTGATTTTATTGAACAGCGAAATAGCCATGGATTACTCGGGCTCATCACCGCACTGGCAATTGGCCTTGTGGGTTACACCGCTATTTATGGTGCAATATTGCCTGTCGCCGCTGAAGGCCGGTTCCCACCGGATGCACACATTGGCCCCGTATCCTGGGTGCTCGCATTCGCCGCGTTAATCTTTGGTATCGGCATGGGCCTTTCCGGTTCTTGCATCAGTGCGCATTTATATCGTTTAGGTGAAGGCGCCTTTGCCTCGGTGTTTGCATTGATTGGTGTTATCTTGGGGTTTATCGCCGGCTTTCAAAGCTGGAATCCCTTGTATTTAGGCTTTATACAGAACGCGCCTGTCATCTGGTTACCACACACCTTTGGTTATGGCGGTGCATTACTGGTGCAATTAAGTGTGTTGGCATTTATCGCTGTACTACTTATGAAATATCATCGTGCCATCACATCACATCGCGCACCAAACCCGACGGTTGAGCATGGATCTTTTTTTATCGCATTGTTTGTGAATCGCTGGCCCACCTATGTTGGCGGCATACTTATAGGTTTCGTTGCCACCATCGCGTATTTTCGTATTGCACCCTTAGGAGTTACTGCGGAGTTGGGCAGCATTGCGCGCACCACCGGTAGCTGGCTGGAGGCTATTCCCGCTCGCCTGGAAGGACTGGATAGTTTTTCTGGCTGCGCCACAGCAGTCAAAGAAACCTTGCTCTCAGTCAATGGTGTTTTTGTTACTGGCTTGGTGCTTGCGTCATTTGCATCCGCATTATGGAGCGGACAATTTGCACCTGAACGTCCATCGCCACAAAAAATTGTTCGTCACTTTATCGGTGGTTTACTCATGGGCTGGGCAAGCATGACGGCACTGGGTTGCACTGTTGGCTCCCTCTTGTCCGGAATTATGGCAGGCGCATTATCCGGCTGGATATTTGCTGCACTCTGCTTTGCTGGTTTGTGGCTGACGCTACTTCTGCGGCAAAGAATATCCTGGCTGCAATGAGAAGTGGTAAGGAATTATACTTCGCTGTTTTTTTCGCGCTGAAAATATTCAAGAATGGTTTTCAGTACGAGTGTTAACAGTGCAATAGATGCAAGAAGCAAGGATGCGGTAAATGCACCGATACTATTGTAGTCCTGATGCAACAACTGCACATGCAGCGGCAAGGTATTAGTCTGCCCGCGAATTGCCCCCGAGATCACCGATACAGAGCCAAACTCACCCACTGCCCTCGCTGTTGTCAGTACCGCACCGTACAACAAAGCCCATTTAATATTGGGTAAAGTCACCCGCCAGAACAGACGCCAACCACTGGCACCCAACAAGACAGCGGCCTCTTCTTCCTCGTGTCCCTGTGTTTCCATAAGTGGAATTAACTCGCGGGCGACATAAGGGCTGGTGACAAAAATAGTTACTAATACTATACCAGGCCAGGCAAATACCAATTGAATTCCAAAATCGCCCAACCAACTACCCAACCAGCCTTCACTACCGTACAGCAATAAATAGCACAGCCCGGCAACAACGGGTGAGAGTGCATAGGGAGCATCAATTAATGCCACAATCACACGTCGCCCCCAAAAGCGAAACCGCGTTACGCACCAGGCGATCATGATTCCAAACACCAGATTTACTGGCAACGTTAAGAGCACAACTAATAATGTAAGCCGAATCGCGGCGAGCATATCCTTATCAAGCAAATTCTGCGCAAAGAGCGTCCAACCACCTTGAAAGGCCGCCACAAAAATCAACAACAATGGCAGAATCAACAAAACAACAACAAGGAGCACACCAAGAAATAACAAGCCTTTGGCAAAGCCTTCCGGTTTACGTGGAGTGTATTTCATGGCATGGACCGGGATTTAGGCAATTGATAATATTTTTGTAGCAACTGGATCAGCAGCAAAAACACCAGCGAGACAATTAAAATTGACAAGGCAACCGTCGATGCTGCCACATAGTTGTATTCACCAATGTAGGTAAACACCATTAGCGATACCACTTCTGTACTGTAAGGCATATTGCCGGCAATAAAGATTACCGCACCAAATTCGCCAAGGCTACGCACAAAAGCCAAACCTATTCCCAATAAAAAAGCAGGAAAAATATGGGGCCACACTATGCGATAGAAAATTTGTGCACGGTTAGCCCCCAGCGATACAGCCGCCTCCTCATACTCTGGAGAAAAATCCTCCAGTACCGGCTGAATAGTGCGTACCACAAAAGGCAAGCTGGTGAACATCATGGCAAGAATGATGCCGTAAAAACTATAGGAAATCGTAATACCCAAGGGCGCCAACCACTGGCCAATCCAACCATTCGCCGCAAAGAGTGCAGACAAAGTCAACCCCGCTACAGCAGTCGGCAATGCAAAGGGCAAGTCGATTAATGTATCAATGAATTTTCTACCGCGAAATTCATAGCGCACCAGAATCCAGGCTAATAGCAATCCCACTATGCCATCAATAATAGAAGCCAGTGCGGCAGCGAGAAATGTTACTTTAAAACTGGCAATCAACCGCGGATCAGTAAAATAGAAGAGCAGTTCATTCCATGTGATTTCTGCCGCCTTCAGTACCAACATAATCGCAGGCAACAAAACAATTAGGCTTAAATAGACAACACTCAGCCCCAGGCTGAGTGTGAGTCCAGGCAATACAGGTTTTGGTCGAGAGAAAATACCTTTTGGATTGGAAAATAAACGCGAACCAAATCTAGACAATGACATCCCCTCTCACAGACACAAACACCTCAATTATTTTTTCGCCTGACGAAGCAATTGATCCAAAATACCGCCGGTACCAAAGTGTTCCGCATTCACTTTATTCCAGCTACCAAATACATCCTCAACTGCAACCAGCTTCAACTCCGGAAATTGAGCGGCATATTCAGCTTTCACTTTAGGATTGTGCACACGGTAGAAAAAATCTGCCAGTACACGCTGGGCATCTTCAGAGTATAAATAATTCAAATACTCAGTGGCAGCCTGCTCGGTACCTTTTTCTTTTGTTACCTTTTCCACGACAGCAACGGGGAACTCGGCAAGCACACTGATCTTGGGCACAACAATGTCATACTTGTCTTCGCCATACTGCTTGCGAATCAAATTGACTTCGGATTCAAAGGTCAACAACACATCGCCCAGCTCACGCTCTACAAATGAAGTGGTTGCACCGCGACCACCAGTATCAAACACCACGACATTACCGAGCACTTTGCTCACAAAATCACGACTCTTGGCATCATCGGCTTTAAATTTGTCTTTGGCGTAAATCCAGGCAGCCAAGTATGTATAGCGCGCATTGCCTGAGGTTTTAGGGTTGGGAAATACCAGTTTCACATCACTGCGGGCAAGGTCATCCCAATCTTTAATGCCTTTGGGATTACCCTTGCGCACAAGAAATGCCGTAGTGGAGTAAAAAGGTGAGCTATTATTAGCAAACTTTTTACGCCAGTCCGGGCTGACGTGATTACCCTTCTCATGCAGCACATCAATATCCGTGGACTGGTTAAAGGTCACTACATCTGCCTTTAAACCCTGAAGAATGGAAGCCGCCTGTGCCGATGATCCCGCATGGGACTGCTGCACCGTAATGACAGAACCATGGGTTTTCTGCCAATGCTCTTGAAACTTTGGATTAATTACCGCAAACAGCTCGCGCGACACATCGTAAGATGCGTTTAATATTTCTTGTGCAGCACTCACTGTTCCGGACAATGCCAATAAAACGGAAAGACCAACAACTCTTAACCCTTTGGATTGAATCATGCCTAGCTCCTTAATTGAAAAAAGTGTTTTTTACGTTAAGGATTTAAACACATAAATGAAATTCGTTTTATACCAATATTCTCTATACTTATAGCCGACTATCATCCTTGCCATAAGCCGCTTAAATAGCACCAGACTGCAAATGAAATAACACCATTTCCGTCAGTTGCAGAGGGAAATTCGATTAATTAAACAGCAACCACCAACTCCAGCAGCAGGCAAAATGTTTGTTTTTATACATAAAAACTGCGTAAGATTAAACACCGCACTGCAGCCCTGTCATATGCTTATGCTTTAATCTGATTTCATAAAGCCTAAGTAAGCCGCTAGAATGCTTGCGCACTACACAGTATTACGTTTTTCCGCTAATAAAATTAATGGAGCCATCAATGTCTGATAACTGGAAATTTGAAACCCAATCTGTTCACGCAGGTTATTCACCCGATCCGACCACTAAAGCAGTTGCTGTACCTATTTACCAAACTGCCGCCTATGCGTTTGATAGTGCACAACATGGCGCTGATTTATTTGACTTGAAAGTTGCCGGTAATATTTATACCCGTATCATGAACCCCACCAATGATGTGCTGGAAAAACGCATCGCTGCATTGGAAGGTGGTATTGCCGGGTTAGCGCTCGCTTCTGGCCAGGCTGCAGTCGCTTATTCCATTCAAACAATCGCTGAGGCCGGCGACAATATTATTTCCTCTACTGCCCTTTATGGCGGAACCTACAATTTATTTGCGCACACCTTTCCACAATACGGCATTACTACGCGCTTTGCCGATCACTTGAATCCCGATAGTTTTGAGCCTTTGATCGACGAAAAGACCAAAGCTATTTTTGTGGAATCTCTCGGCAACCCCCAAGGCAATGTAACGGATATTGCAAAAATTGCGGAAATCGCTCATCGCCATGGTATTCCGCTGATTGTCGATAACACTGTAGCCACCCCCTATTTATTGCGCCCGATTGAACACGGTGCCGATATTGTTGTGCATTCATTAACCAAATACCTGGGTGGACATGGCACCAGTATTGGTGGTGCCATTGTGGATTCAGGCAAATTCCCCTGGGCACAACACAAAGAGCGCTTCAAACGCTTAAACGAACCCGATGTAAGTTATCACGGTGTGGTTTATACCGAGGCACTGGGCGCTGCCGCTTACATTGGGCGCGCTCGCGTAGTACCACTGCGCAACACCGGTGCGGCACTTTCACCCTTTAATGCGTTTTTGATTTTGCAAGGCATAGAAACATTGGCTTTGCGTATGGATCGCATTAACGACAATACGCAAAAAATTGCAGAATATTTGCAACAACACGCCAAGGTCAGTTGGGTAAATTACGCAGGCCTGCCCAACAATAGTTATTACCCATTAGCACAAAAATATCTGGGAGGAAAAGGTTCAGGGTTATTAACCTTTGGAGTTAAAGCCGATGACGGCCGCGCAGCGGGCGCTCGCTTTTTGGATGCACTGCAATTGTTTACACGCCTGGTAAATATTGGCGATGCAAAATCCTTAGCGACGCACCCTGCATCAACCACTCACCGCCAGTTATCACCGGAAGAGCTACAAAAATCCGGCGTAGGTGAAGATACCGTGCGCCTCTCTATTGGCATTGAACATATTGATGATTTGTTGGCAGACCTTGAGCAAGCCTTAAATCAAGTCTAATCATTGCACCACTAAAAAAGCGCCGCCACGATAAAACCTGGCGGCGCTTTTTTTATGCGCACAGCATTTCTATTTACTTTTCTCTCTTCTGCAAAAAAAATAAGAGCGCATCCGGCGCCCTTATTTTTTATAGCGACAACAACCAAGTTAACATGAGTGAGTGAACAATAGTTATCCGCGTGGATCAGGTGTTAATCGCAAGTAAGGTTTTACAATGGTGTAACCTTTTGGGAAACGACGTGCGATTTCTTCCGCATCCTGCAATGCAGGCACAATCACGACATCATCGCCAGATTTCCAATTGCCCGGCGTGGCAACTTTGTGATGCTCGGTCAATTGCAAGGAATCGATCACACGCAAAATCTCATCAAAATTGCGCCCGGTACTGGCCGGATAAGTAATAATTAACCGCACTTTTTTTGCCGGGTCGATAATAAACAGTGAGCGCACGGTGAGTGTTGCGTTGGCGTTCGGGTGAATCATGTCATACAGCGTGGCCACTTTACGGTCAGCATCTGCAAGAATCGGAAAATTCACCTGGGTTAATTGGGTTTCATTAATGTCATCAATCCAACGGTTATGTGAATCCACCGGATCAACACTGAGTGCAATTGCTTTTACATTGCGCTTGCTGAACTCATCTTTTAATTTTGCCGTTAGCCCAAGCTCAGTGGTGCATACAGGAGTGAAGTCAGCGGGGTGGGAAAATAATACGCCCCAGCTATCACCCAACCATTGATGGAAATTGATGGTGCCCTGAGTGGATTCCTGCGTAAAATCCGGTGCTTCATCGCCTAGACGTAAGCTCATTGTGCCTCCTGGTGGCGCTATTGATGTTAAATATCAGGAGCAACCAGACTGCCAGTTCCCCCTGCGAGATGGGCTTATAGTAGACCTCGGGCACAAACAGTAAAATATTATTTTGTGCTTTGCTTAGAACCGAATTAACCATCAACTTTTGGTTATAAGCTGATAACTAGTTAGTATTTCTCAGAACAAAACGAATTCACTAGGATGTGCTCACCCAACACTGGCCCGGAATTGCGCTCCAATGAAAATTCGCGACCTCGACTTATCCGACAACGCTATCAACCAAGAACATGAAGCGCTCGGAATCCCCCGGTAGAACAAATCCCCCTTCATCCGATTATTCGCACCGCCGTATGGTTTGCCATATTGACCTTGATTGGCCTTGTCATCCTGGGGGCTACCAAACTCTTTGGTAACAGTTGGGGCGAAGGTCTGGAAACTATCGAGACCACACTCAATGACTCCATGTTCTGGAACGCATTACTCGTAGGTTTGCTGGCACAAATCGTCGATGGCGCATTGGGCATGGCCTATGGGCTGACTTCTACCAGCTTCTTGCTGGCAACCGGTGCCTCACCAGCCATGGCAAGCGCGTCGGTACATATGGCTGAAGTATTTACCACTGGCATCTCCGGCGTCTCTCATGCCAAGTTCGGCAATGTCGACAAAAAGCTGTTCTTACGCTTGTTGATCCCCGGCATTATCGGTGGACTGCTTGGCGCGGTCGTGGTAACACAAATAGATGGCGACACCCTCAAGCCATTTATCACCGTTTATTTACTGCTGATGGGCGCTTACGTACTGAGTAAAGCCTTTCGCAAACATATCGCCACGCGCAAAGGCGAAGCCAAACACGTTGCCAAACTTGCTTTGCTTGGCGGCTTTGTCGATACCTCTGGCGGTGGCGGTTGGGGCCCGGTTGTTACCACCACATTGGTCGGCACCGGCCACGACCCACGCACAACCATAGGCTCAGTTAATTTTGCCGAGTTTTTTCTGACCCTCACCAGCGCAGCTTCATTGTTCATTTTGGTGGATGAAACCATCTGGCATGTAGTGGCAGGCTTGATCATCGGCGGATTGTTTGCCGCGCCCTTTGCTGCCTACGCGTGCAAAAAGTTCTCCACAAGAACCCTGCTGATTTTGGTTGGCCTGCTCATCAGTGGTATTTCCGTGTTCAATTTGTACAAAGCCTTGGCTGGCTAATTTTTCCGCTCAAAAAACCAACAGCAACAGGCCATTTGTATTGGCCTGTTTCGCTTTTTCAGTCTCTCGCCAAACACACCCCAGGGTTTTGATAGGCAAGCGAATCCCGTAGAATGGCCGCCTGTTTTCACCTCAGCCGGTTATACCTCATGTCCAATACGCTCGAAGCCAATGACAGCCATACCCCGATGATGCAGCAATACTTGCGCATCAAAGCCCAGCATAAAGATGAAATTGTGTTCTATCGCATGGGGGATTTTTACGAGCTGTTTTTTGATGATGCTAAAAAAGCATCCGAAATTCTGGATATCACCCTGACGGCGCGCGGCAAATCCAACGGTGAACCCATTCCCATGGCGGGCATTCCCTTCCACTCTGCCGATGGCTATCTCGCCAAATTGGTAAAAGAGGGAATCTCGGTAGCGGTTTGCGAACAAGTTGGTGATCCAGCTACCAGCAAAGGCCCGGTGGAACGCAAAGTCATGCGTATTGTGACGCCCGGTACCGTGAGCGACGAAGCACTGCTCGATTCACGCCGCGACAATTTGCTGGTGGCCTTGCATCAAGCTGGCGAAACTTTTGGTATTGCCTCACTCGATATGGCCAGCGGTCGTTTTTTAGTGCTGGAGGTGGAAGGACTGGAATCTGCACTGGGTGAATTGCAGCGCTTGAGTCCGGCGGAATTATTAATCAGTGATCACATCACCACACCCGCACTGGTGGAAAACCGCAAAGGCTTGCGCCGTCGTGGCCCTTGGGAGTTTGACCTGGAAACAGCAGAGCGCTTATTAATCCAGCAATTTGCCACCAAAGACCTGGCCGGATTTGGCTGCGATCATTTAAAAGCGGCGCTCTGTGCAGCGGGCTGCCTGCTCAGTTATGCGCGCGAAACCCAGCGTACAGCCCTGCCCCATGTGCGCAGCCTCGCCCATGAAAACCGCGATGAAGCGGTGATTATGGATGCCGCTACACGGCGCAACCTGGAGCTGGATATCAACCTCACCGGCGGCGATGAGCACACTTTATTTTCCGTACTTAACCGCACTGCCACCAGTATGGGTAGCCGTTTGCTGCGCCGCTGGTTAAATCGTCCATTGCGCGATTTGGCGTTGTTGATTGGCCGACAAGATGCCATTGCCGAACTGCAACACAATTATGCGTTTGAAGTGTTTAACGGCATTTTAAAACGTGTTGGCGATATGGAGCGTATTCTGGGGCGTTTGGCATTGCGCTCAGCGCGCCCACGGGATTTATCCCGCCTGCTCATGTCAGTTGGGACCTACCCCGAATTACAAAACGAACTAGCGCACACACAATCGCCGCAATTAAAAAATCTCGCGCAGCAGATTTCCACGTTTCCTGACATAGTCGATTTATTGTCGCGCGCGATTATTGAAAACCCACCGGTTGTCATTCGCGATGGCGGCGTTATTGCAGAAGGTTACGATGCGGAATTGGATGAGCTGCGCAATATCAGCACCAATGCCGGTCAATATTTATTGGATCTGGAAACCCGTGAGCGCGAACGCACTGGCATACCGACGTTAAAAGTTGGCTATAACCGCGTGCATGGTTATTTTATTGAATTAACCTCGGCACAATCGGAAAAAGCACCGGCAGATTATATTCGTCGCCAAACCTTAAAAAATGCCGAGCGTTACATCACGCCGGAATTAAAAGAGTTTGAAGATAAAGCACTCTCCGCACAAAGCCGCGCGCTCGCACGCGAGAAAGCGCTGTACGAAGAATTAGTTGATATTTTAAATAATCAATTAATTCCCCTGCAGGATTCAGCTGCGGCTGTTGCCGAATTGGATGTGCTCACCACACTGGCCGAACGTGCCGACGCGCTTGGCTTCTGCAAGCCAACCCTGACCCTGCAAGCAGGCATCCATATCAGCGGTGGTCGCCACCCGGTTGTTGAGCAAGTCACTACAGCACCCTTCGTACCCAATGATTTGGACTTTACGCCGCAGCGCCATATGCTGATCATCACCGGCCCGAATATGGGCGGTAAATCGACCTACATGCGACAGGCAGCGCTCATCACACTGCTTGCGCATATCGGCAGTTTTGTACCGGCACAACAAGCTACCATTGGTATTGTTGATCGCATTTTTACCCGTATTGGCTCAGCCGATGATCTGGCGGGCGGACGCTCTACCTTCATGGTGGAGATGACTGAAACCGCCAATATTTTGCACAATGCCACGGCGCGCAGCCTGGTATTAATGGATGAAATCGGCCGCGGTACCAGCACCTTTGATGGCCTGTCATTGGCGTGGGCCTGCGCAAAACATCTCGCCGAAAAAGTGCGTGCATTTACCTTATTTGCGACGCATTATTTTGAAATTACTACGCTACCGGAAACTGTTAGCGGCATTGCCAACGTGCATTTGAACGCGACAGAACACAAAGACAACATTGTGTTTTTGCACAAAGTACAAGAAGGACCCGCCAGCAAAAGTTATGGTTTGCAAGTAGCCAAGCTAGCCGGTATTCCCGCGCAAGTATTGGCTGAAGCCCAGCAACAATTGCACCTGCTGGAAAATGGCGAACATCCGCATGCGATTAAATCGTCATCAACGGTGGCGGCAAGTACGGTTATTGCAACAACTGATGCAGTACAAGCCACCAGTGAACCTGCAGCAGCACCGGCATCGCCACTGCAATCGGGCCTGTTTGATACACTGCCTAACCCGGCACTCGCGGCATTGCATAAAATCAATCCCGATAGCCTCAGTCCACGCGAAGCGCTGGAACAGTTGTATCGCTTGAAAGAACTCTACGCCAAAGGGAAATAGCCATTAAAAGGAACTATTCTCAACTGGCTGAATTTACCGGCATTTAAGCGGCTTTTCTGTGGATTTTCGCCGGTAAAAGCCTACCCAAATGGGTGGCGGCTGTTTAGAATGCGCGCTCTTGTTTTGGCGCTACTCTGGTTGCGCGCATTAACTATCGAATTCTGTTACTTGTGGGAGTCTCCTATGACGTTTGTAGTTGGGGAAAATTGCATTAAATGTAAACACACTGACTGTGTGGAAGTATGCCCGGTAGATTGCTTCTACGAAGGCCCCAATTTTTTGGTGATTCACCCGGATGAGTGCATTGATTGCGCACTCTGCGAGCCTGAGTGCCCGGTAGGCGCGATTTTCTCGGAAGATGAGCTACCCGAAGACCAAGCAGTATTCCTTGAGTTGAACGCCGAGCTGGCGCAAGTCTGGCCAAACATCACTGAGATGAAAGATGCACCGGCAGATCATGCCGATTGGGATGGCGTTCCAGGCAAGTTGCAGTATCTGGAGCGTTAATTGCCCTACCCGGTGTAACGGCTCAAAAAACCGCGCTTGTCGCGGTTTTTTTTCGCCCGGCAAAACTGGCCATTTAAACGCCTGTGCTACACTCAAGTGGATTTTTAGACCAAGCAAAACCCACATCCCAATGAAGTAACCAATAACGAGGATCATGCTATGGGGATCAATGATAAGCCTTACAGCGAAAAGCGCGATTTCATCCGAATGAAGATTGGCGCCCCTTTAAACGCTAAAATTGCAGCCGAATCCGAGGTTATTGAAGGCCGCTGTCTTGACTTGAGCGGCGGCGGTTTACAAGTAGAGGCTCAGCAAGCACTGGCGATAGGAACACAAGTGGAAGTGGAGGTTTCATCCGACCACGGTCATAGCCCTACCCTGAAAGCAAATGCCAAGGTGGTTCGCGCCGCGCAATCCGATAGCGGCAGCCATCTACTGGGTTTGGAGATTGTCAGTATTTTGCCTTAGGGTTGATTCTCCCTAAACATACACCTCAATACCCTTATATAGAGTGTACAGCGCATAAAAAACGGCTACCGAAGTAGCCGTTTTTTATTGCGTAATCAAATAGTTGGATGGTGATACCTAGAAATCACCTTCAAAGTCTTCGTCGCTAAAATCTTCCGCCCCAAAGTCATCTGTTACCTCACCATTGCTGATGAGATAGGCACGGCGTTGCAGATACACATCACGAATAAATACGTAACGATCGCCAGTGATATTTTTTTCCAATTCCAGCAACCCGGCACGAGCATCCAGAATAGACAGTGCCTTAACACTAATTTCTGTGCCTTCATGGTTAATGTAAGTGGTTGGGTCAGTGTACCAATCAACAGGTCTACTCAAAGTATCGCGCACCGTGCTCGGCCCCAAGAGTGGCAGCACCAGGTATGGCCCCTGCCCTACACCCCAGGTTGACAAGGTCTGGCCAAAATCCTCCGGAGTATCTGCCGGCAAATTCATGTGCTTGGCAACATCCAGTAAGCCGCCCAAGCCCAGAGTACTGTTTACTAAAAACCGGCCAGTATCGTAGCCGGCACCTTTGAAGTCCCCTTGCAACGTACCGTTGATCACATTAGGCACTTCACCAATATTGGAGAATATATTGCTTATACCCACTTCAATAGGATCGGGCGTCACCGCTTTGTAGCCTTTGGCTAATGGTTTAAGGAACCAGCGATCCACACGGTCATTGAAGTTGAACACAGCACGATTCCAACCCTGCCACGGATCAGGATTTTTCTCTTCTTGGGCAACGCTGGCTGCCACTGGCATAAGCGTGAGTAGCGCAAGAGCGATCGGATTGAGGATATGTTTCATAAAGTCCCTGGGCGCCATGACGGCATAAGCAAAACGTAAAATAAAAGGCCTGGGCAAAAGCACTGGCAAGGCGCGCCACTTTAGCGAATCGCCGATAAGCGCTCAACCAGATTAGCGCAATGCCCCCTAAGCAATTCCGCTCAGAGTGCGATTGCTGACAAGTGTCACGCCAGAATAACAGCTATTCGCCGCCATTTTCGCACGTTTGCACCGGCAAATTGTTACGCGAACAAGTCGCAAAAAGCTCAAGAACTCTCCTCCACTGAAATACCTTTGCCATATTTCCGCAACAAAAGCTTCATGGATCTGTCGTCCAACTTTCACATTTGTCATCAAAAATGGCTTCACCAAGCGCTTGGGCTAGAACGGCGCGGAGAATTTCCACACACCCTTGTGACAACTGAGAAGAGAGTGAACTCATGAAACTGAAGAATATTTTTGCACTGAATGTACTGGCGGCAGCGTTGACGGCCTGTGGCGGTGGCGATATCAATTTAAACCCAAGCAACACCGTAACCGACTCAAATAACAATACCACCAACAATAATGGGGCAAGCAGTTCTTCTGCTGTTAGCAACCCTTGTGCCTCTTACGAATTAGGCGGCCAAAAGGTTCAAGGGATTCTGAATGGTGCTAACTGTACCTACGGTGTGACCTTCGTTAGCGATACTCGCCCGCTGACCACTGACCTTGAAATTCCAGCGCTGCCAAACGGTGGTGTGCATATTTTCCAGGATAGCTTGTTTGTTGGTGAAGACGTGGATGCCAACGCGATTGCAGCAGGCGTAAAAGTGCCTGCTGCAGGTGCAGGCCCAATCCTGACAATCAAAGCAGGCGCCAAATTGGCATTTAGCAATCCCGTAGATTACGTGCGTATTGCCCGCGGCTCGCAAATTTTTGCAGAAGGCACCAAAGAAGCACCAATTGTTTTCAGTGCGACTAAGGATTTGATCGAAAAAACCGCCACTGAAGGTGACCGTGGACTCTGGGGTGGTGTGCAAATTCTGGGTCAAGGCTTGACCAACAAATGCACAGACCCTACTAACTGCCATATTACGTCTGAAGGTCGCCCAGGTACCTATGGCGGCAATAACAATGAAGAATCATCCGGTGTATTGCGCTACGTTGTGGTCAAACACGCTGGTTATGAAGTAGTTGATGGCAATGAATTAAATGGCATCACCTTCTATGCCGTAGGCTCTGGCACCAAAGTGGAATATGTACAAACTTACTCGACTCGCGATGATGGCTTTGAAATGTTTGGCGGCGCGGTAAATCTGAAGCATGTAGTAGCGGTTAACGTTGCCGATGACTCATTTGACTTTGCCGATGGCTATGTTGGCAACATTCAATTTGCTCTGGCAATTCACACCTCAGGCGCCAACCGCTGTATCGAAGGTGACAACACCGGTGAAGGCCGTGCTGATGGCATTCTGCCCATGACTCACCCACGTATTTCTAACCACACTTGTATCACCAGCGGCGTAGACACCAACCAAGGCACTTTCCCAACCTCAAAAGGCGACTCTGAAGGCCCGCTGCTGCGTGAAGGTACTCAATTCGAGCTCTACAACTCAATCATCACCTCCAATGCACCCGGTATGGCATCTAATGAATGCTTTGAGCAGGACGATACCGAAGGCCCAGAGACTGTTGATGCGATGGAAGCTGGCATCTCTGTTGTGAAAAGCACACTGGTTGCCTGTTCCGAAGCAATTAAAACCGGCAAAGTTGACCCAAGTAATGCAGGCTTTAATGCAAAAACCTGGTTCACTACAGCAGGCAATAACAACGTCGTTATCGACTCAAGTGTGACCGGTGGCCTGCCTGCTACCGTCATTAAAGACCTGGCCACCAACCCACGCGCTTACATCACTGCACCAGCCCTTAGTGATGGCAACACCACAGCGATCACAGTTCCGGTATTTGATGTAACCACCCTGTCCCAGAATCCATCAACCACCACAGCTCCTGTCGCTGGCAGCAATGATTTCTTTGATGCTGTTAACTTCATTGGTGCAGTTAGTGCGGAAAACGATTGGGTATCCGGTTGGACTGTTGGTTTGACGACAAGCAACTAATTCAGGGCACAGAGCACGCCTTGTTGCTGGCAACGAAAAGAGGCGCCCAAGGGCGCCTCTCTTTTTAAGCAAAGACCAGCCAGACCACTGAATTCAGAAGGTTAACACTATGCAAAAATTATCTATTAATCGACACAAACTGTTTATTGCCATGTCGGCAGCTTCCTTGTCCGTTCTCTCTAGCGGCGCGATGGCACAAGCACAAACTGAAACCTCTGATAAGCCTGTTATTGAGGCGCCCGTTTTAGAAGAAATGCTGGTAACCGGTCGCCAGCAAAGCGGAGCGCAAACACTCACCCAGGAACGAATGGAAGACGCCTTTGCAGCCGACTTAATGGGTGCAGACCAAATTTCGCGCACCGGCGACACTAACGTCGCTGTTGCACTCACCCGTGTTACCGGTGTAACGCTAAATCAAGGTAAATATGTTTATGTGCGCGGCTTGGGTGAACGCTACTCAAGCGTGCAACTCAATGGCGCCCAGGTTCCATCACCAGAGTTAACACGTAACGTATTACCACTGGATATCATTCCATCATCTATCGTAGAAAGCCTGAAAGTTCAAAAAGCCTATTCGCCAGATTTACCTGCCAGCTTTGGTGGCGGCAATGTTGATATACGTACCAAGAGCGTACCGGATGAGTTCGTTCTTGAGATGACATTGGGTACCGGAACCAATACTAACAACGACAGCAATAACCTTAGCTATTCGGGTGGGAGTAAAACGTCTGGCTTACCCAAGCCTATTGATCAGGCCTTGGACACCTACCAAGGGGTTATCGATATTAATGGCATACGTCGCATTCTCAGCACTGAAGTCGACAATAGCGTAACTCCCGAGCAAGCCCAGCAATCAATTCAAATCAACCGCGACCTGGCACTGGCAGTTAATCGCAACGTTGATATTAAAAAAGATAAACCATCACTCGATCAAAATGGTGCAGTGACCTTAGGCAACGCTTGGGAACTGGGTGACGACTGGACCTTGGGTAGCATGCTCAATTGGTCGCAAAAAACCGAGTGGCGCAACAAAAATCAGGCGCGCAGAGGTGTTGGCGCTCCCGATGTTACCTATTCATCGATTAAACGCAGCACCGAAGATACGAAGGAACTTGCCTCAATTGGAGTCGGCATCAAATTCCAAGAGATGCATGAGCTGGAGGCCAGCTATATGAAAATCGGCAATGAGACCGATGAAGCGGCTATCACCCTTGCTCAAAACAGTAACAATAATCTGGCTGACGGCAATCAAAAAGTCACTTACGAAACGCGCTATCAGGATCGGGAGTTGGAAGTCACTCAAGTACTGGGCAAGCATGTATTTGACCAATTATCCGGCAATACCCTGGGCAATTTCGATCTTGACTGGTTTTACTCGGATTCCAGCGTAAAAACCAATATTCCTGGCGCATCAACAATTGGCGGTGATAACACTGTTGATCCGCAAACCGGCGAAATTCTGGCAACGCGAATCACGTCCAGTTCATCGGCACAATTTGCTTATCTGAATCTGCAAGATGACGTACGCAGTTACGGTTTAAATGCAAAATTACCACTGTCATTCGATAACGCCGAAATAACCTTGCGTGGCGGTTACAGTTATAACGACAAATCCCGTCAGTATTATGGCTATACCGCACTCATCGATGTGGGCGGCGGAGATTACTTGCTGGGCACACCAGGAAATGTATTTACCGATAGCAATATCAGCAATCTGGATAATGCATTCGAGCTCACCATGAGCCGCGGTTTTGGTACGGAAAGCTACATTGCGGCACAAATGACCGATGCAGCCTATGGCATGATTGACGCGAACTTCAATGATGTGTGGCGCTTTACTGCAGGTGCACGCTACGAAGACTATCGCACTGCCCTGCTCCCCGTTGACTTGCTGGATTACACCGGCATTACGCTACAAAAACTGATTGAAGAACTTGCCAAAGATGGCCAGACATTTTCATCGCGTAGCGATGACTGGCATCCATCAGCAGCACTGACCTTTATCAATGACGGTTTCATGTGGACAGAAACCTTCCAATTGCGTTTGAGCTATGCACAAACGGTTGTTCGCCCTGATTTGCGTGAATTATCTGATGTCGTGTATATCGATCCAGAGTTGAACCTGCGCGTTCAAGGCAACCCAAACCTTGTGTTTTCAACAATCGACCATGTTGATTTACGTGGTGAGTGGTACTTTGATGGTGGCAATAACCTGACCGCCACTCTGTTCTACAAAGATATTGCAAACCCGATTGAGCAAAAACTAAATCCAGGCTCAGACACTGATATTGTAATGGGATTCTATAACGCTGAATCTGGCGAGATTTATGGTGTAGAGTTGGAAGGCCTTATGAATCTGGATTATGGCTTCTTCTTATCCGGCAACCTGACAATCAGTGACTCAGAAATTGTATCGCCTGACAATCAAGGCTTTACTAATGCAACTCGCACCATGAGCGGACAATCACCCTATGTACTTAACGCACAATTGGGTTATGACTCGGATGATGGCAAACATGGTGCAGCCCTCAGTTACAATATTGCCGGCAAGAAAGTTTACTTTGCTGCGTTTGAAACGGGCCATGACGATGCATTTGAACAACCTTTCAGCTCATTGGATTTCACTTATTCTTACTACCCTACCGAGAAACTTACACTGAAAGCCAAGTTGCGCAACTTGTTAGATGAAGACCGAGAAATAACACAAACCAACGCCAGCGGGCAAAAAGTTACCATTCTGACCCAGGAAGTGGGCACCAGCATGAGCCTGGATATCAGCTACAAATTTTAAACCTGGCTACTAATTTAATTATTTTTAAAATCAAGGACAGAAAAGGATTTGCACCATCAAAAAATATTATCGAGCCACCTTCGGGTGGCTTTTTTATTCGCACAATATTTTATATTTTCTGTTTACCGCTGAAATTGTCACAAACTATTCACATTAGTGTGCTAGGTGCGATGCTAATCTAACCATGAAACGGCGATCATGACCCACAAGGGTGCAGATAACCGCATAAATGATTCACGAGGAGCACCCTATGACTAACAATATTCTTAAAAAAATGATTCGCTCACTGGTAATGTTAGCGGCAGTTGCACCATTTGCGAGCTATGCAGCCGCATACACTCCCGCAAAGTTTGGTAATGCCCAAGAAACCTTGAGCAAACAAGTCACACTGCCCACTTCATTTGGTGAAGGTGTACGTACAGTGGCGGTTTACTGCCAAGCCGACATAATGACAAGCGGCAATATCAATGCTGTCACCTGCTATGAAAATAGCCCATTGGTATCCATGCAGAAAGTAACAGAATCCGCCCTCAAATCTGCCACCTTTACCCCTGCTACCATCGATGGCAACGCCGTACCTGTGAGAATGCAATTACGTGTTGTTTACTCATTAGGTGGAACTCAGGCCCCCATAGTCTTGCTGCCGAATCTGGGAACCCTGCAAGCGCAATACGGTACTCATTACTACGCGCCACAAGAACGTTTGGATACCAGTGACTGGTATGCCAACTACACCACGAAAGAACATGGCGACGGTAAATTATTTTTTGCTGAAGGCAAAATGACTCGCGTTATGGCAACGATTGAAGCTGACGGAAAAGTAGAAACGGTGAGCACGATTGAGGCGGCATTGCGCAAACAAGCCGATGCTACCAGCATTGAAAACTCGTTGAAAAAATCGAAATTTATCCCGGGTTTTGTCCAGGACACGCCCACCGCTATGCATTACATCGCCGTGGTTAATTACAAAAAATAGTCTTGTACATGAACCAGAAAAAAGGCCGCACTCGTATGCGGCCTTTTACTTTGTAAGTATATTCAGCGCTGGCCAACACTTACAAACAAGAATAGTGCAGACTCAATTCAATGCGCCCCATGGGCAATGAACGATAGCTTTCATTTAATAGACTAAACCCTTTAGTACAACGCTCCATAATTTTGGGTAGCAATTGATTTTTTGCCAGGGCTACATTAGCCCACTGATCAACCTCTACGCTCAATACCGGTACATTTTTTAGTCCATTCTGAGCTTGGCTCGTCACCACTGTTGTAGATGCCATCTGTGCCTGAGGTTGCACACCATCAGCATCCGATGTACTGAGTACCGCGCCTTCATTTCCTTTTTTAAAGGCTTTTTGCAAAAAGCCATTTAAACCCTTGTCACTGTAATCGCACTCTTTTTGGTTGAGATCCATCGAATCTGCTGCATCAACAGCGTTATCACATGTATCTTCAGCAAACGCATATGTCATGCCACTAGTGGCTAACCAAATTATCAATAAAGAGCCGTATATTTTTTTCATCGTTTCATCTCAGCTTTATCAAGCAAGAAAAAACAAAGGGTGCCTAAGCACCCTTTGTTTATCATCAGAGCGTGGTACTAAAATTTGAAATCCAGACCCACACCAACATAAGTGTCATCGCGTGTCTCAGGTTCATTTTCCACTTTGGTGATGTAAGAGTAAAGAGTAGCTGCTTTTGTCATCTTGTAGTCAAGACCAATGCTTGCACTTTCCCCATCAGCCATTTTAACGTCGGATTGACCGTATTGAGCTTTTGCTGCCCACTTATCAGTCACATTCCACAATGCAGATACCAGTACACCATCTTCATCTACAACGCCATTGTCATAGTTCTCTGCCAAGAGGCCGAACTGGAAAGCGCCAACATTAAAGCGGCCTACTACACGAATTAAATCTACACCTTCAGCTTCAACATCCTGATCCATAGCGACACCAACATATAACATTGTGCTGGTGTAGCCGAAAGAAGCAGAAATACCATTGCCTGGCTCGGTGCCAGCAGGGTTGTTTTGCTTGAATGTACCATCATTTTCTTCAGTTACATATGCAACCGAACCTGCAAAACCACCACCGAAAGTTGGTGTGGTGTATTGAACGATGTTACTTGCGCGGATCTCGCCTTTGAATATTTGGGTAATATCGCCTTCGAGATCATTAAACAGATCTACTTTTTCCTGGGCAACTTTGGTTGGGGTATCGAAATGACCACCAATAAATGTACCTGCAGTGCCTTGCAAACCAAGGAAAATGTTGCGCTGACCGAATGTCTGGCTACCGTTAGTGCCATCATCCACTTCAGTTTGATATTCAAACTGATAGATAACCTTCAAACTGGAATTGATGTCCTCACCGCCTTTCAGACCAATGCGGGAAGCATTGCTGACCAGCTCTACACGACTGTCAGCTACTTCGTCGGCATGCTGAATAGCAACATTCGCTTTACCGTAAACAATTACGTCAGCAACTGCAGCTACTGGGAAAAGAGAGGCCACAACCAGGGCCAGTAATGATTTTTTCATGGAGTCGTCTCCTAGAGATGATAAAGATGTTCATTTCCTGAACACCGGTCTTTGGGCTAAAACATGACGCTTATGTGTCATTGTTGTTGCCATTATGTGAACCTAAGATTACAAAATTATGACAACGCGCAATGATAGCTGATTAAGCTATTGGATAAAGTACATCCAGTTCGCATAACGCTTTCACAAGCGACTCGGCTTCAGACTTTAACTGTTCGGGATGAGGATGCTGTAACTCTTCCGCGATGATTGACAACAACTCGCCTAAATAAGCACCAGTGTTGGCATGCATCAGATAAAGTAAACGTGATGTCAGCGGGTTAACAGTCATAAATCGAACCTGATCAGCACGGTTGCGATAAACCACCAAAGCTACAGCGTCAGGAGTTGTGGTTTTAAACTGCGGGGAGATTTTATGGACGGGGTACTGATAATGCAATGCAACCGCCAAGGGAGATACGCAAAAAGTGGCGCCAAAAATATCATTTGGCACCGATATCAACGCAGGAAGCTGCGCCTCGCTAATATCCAAGGCCAATTCAACCCATTCATAATGGGCTAGCTCAGCAATAAATGGTAACTCGCTGAGCAATACTGATTGCTGGGTAATAAATTGCAAAAACTCTTCACTGATTTCCAAAAAATAAGGCGTTTGGCAGCGGTGACTCTTAATAAATTGACGAACCAATCCGTGCCACTGCTCATCACTCAACACCGAACGCAATACGGGAAATACACCTGCAATCAAATTCTCAATGTTGTTGTAAATTAAATCACAATAAATATCCATACGCCGCACCTCCATCCCTGCGGGAATGGGCTGCTCATCCGGTGCGCGTAAATATTTCGCAAAATCTATTTGTGTTTGCTGAAATGTTTTCATCGGATAAAAGTATTGGATTGGTGCTTTTTGATAAGCGCTAACTCTGCCATTAATTCAGGCACAGGAGGAATATTAAAATCACGCTCAAGCAAAGTAGGTCGTACACCAAAAAGTGCATAGGCCTTTGCGAGTATGTCCCATACCGGTTGAATCACTGCGGCACCATGGGTATCTACCCGTAAATCCTCTGCTTCTTTGTAATGCCCGGCAATATGAATATATGCCGTACGCTCGCCTGGCAGGCTCGCTAAAAACTCATAGGGGTCATAACCATGGTTAATGCTGTTGACGTAAATATTATTTACATCCAGCAAGAGCGCACAATCTGCCTTTTTAATTACCGCGTTAATAAATTCGCTCTCACTCATTTCTTGCTGGGGCGCGCAGTAATAGGATGAGTTTTCTATGGCAATGCGCATGCCTAAAATATCTTGCGCCTGCTGTATGCGCTGCGCCACATAATCAACAGCGTCTTCGGTAAAAGGAATTGGTAATAGATCATACAACTGACCATCGTCAGAACAATAACTGAGATGCTCACTGTAATAGCGAATACCGTGTTCCTGCATAAGCTTTTTAATTGCGCGTAACAGTTCAGTATTCAGGGGCGCCGGGGAGCCAATCGATAAGGACAAGCCATGGCACACAAAAGGGAAACGTTCGGTGTAGCGGCGAAATTGCTTTCCTAATCGCCCACCAAGGTTGATCCAGTTTTCCGGCGCTACTTCCATGAACTGGATATCATCCGTAGTGGCCTGTTCCAGACTATTCAACAAACTCCGACGCAGGCCCAAGCCTGCACCGGAGATAGGAGCTACATAATCAGCAGTAGATAACAAACCTATTATTCCGCTTTTTTATCAGCGCCACATTTGCCTTCGCCGCATTTACCTTCGGCATCCGCTTTTTTCTCTGCACCACACTTGCCTTCTGCGTCCGATTTTTTATCAGCACCGCATTTGGCTTCACCACACTTGTGTTCGCCATCTGCTTTTTTATGCTCGGCGCCGCATTTAGCTTCACCGCACTTGTGCTCACCTTCACTCTTATTGCTGTTGTCCGCTAGCGTATAACCGGTAGTCATGTTGTTTGCAGCAAAAGTAGCATCGGCGGCAGAAGCCATGGGTGCCAAAGTCGCAGAAGCGGCAAATGCAACGCCCATTAACGCCGACATGGAAGAGATTTTGTTATTCATAAAAGACTCCGTTGTATTAATACGAGTGTGGGATTGAAAATAACATCAATGGATTAACCAACTCCAGGAACTGGTTACACTATAGAAGCACAACCCTTGGATTTGTTACAACCAAGGCCAGTTTTTTCCCTATACCACTCTGCTAGCCTTGAGCCACTAGCATAGCCTGCTCCCATTGTTTATCCAAACGTTTGTCAGAGACTGGCACTAAAGTCTTGAGCGTCTGCGCAAACAAGGAGATACGCAACTCTTCAATCCACCAGCGATACTCCAATAGTGCGTCATTCTGCGCCAACCGGTAATCGCCCTCTTTGGCCAAATAATCCACCAGCCGCTGCCAGTGAGGAGCGATCTCAGCCAACTGCAACTTGTCTTTTTGTGGATTGAGCGCCGCCTTCTCCAAGCGCTGCTGGATACCTCGCATATACTTGGGATATTGATGCAACCACACAGCAGGCGTTTTATACACCAACCCCGGATAAAATAACTGCGCCAGTTGGTGATTAATATCACTCACGGTAAACGCCAGCATCAGCATATTCTTTTGTTGTTTAAGTTGTTTTTTAACATCCACCAACAATTTCAAACTGGCGATTAACTGTGAAGCTAACTCTTGTGTATGCAGGATCAGTTTATCCTTAACCGCATTTACCGCACGTTCAAAGGCAGCATGGCTGCGTGGCAATTGCTGTTGATCTGCCAAAGCCAGGTGTTTTATGGAAGCCATGATTAAATCATCGGCTACCTGATCACGATTACCAATACCCGCCAGAGTCAGTGCAACCTCCTGCCCTTTTAATAACTCTTTCTGCAAATATTTCACGGTTTGATTCAGCGCTAAAAAAATTAATCGCGCAATACCACGCTGGGTTAAATCCTGTGCTTGCAAGGGATTATCCAGCACTTGAAGTGACACCGCGCTCTGTTTATCAACCAATGCCGGATAAGCGCGAATACTGATTCCACCGCGAGGCAATTGCATACTTAAGGGCAGCTCAGCAAAATCCCACGTAACTATGCCATCGCGTTCGATATCGGTTGCGGCGGATTGAATATTTTGTTGTACACGTTCGCGGTATTTATCGCGCAATGGCGCCAAGTCACGACCACTGGCAATAATTTTTCCTTTGTCATCGACCACATGAATATTAAAGCGGTAGTAATCATCGACGTTGGTTTCCAGCCATGCCTCTTTGGGAACTTCAACGCCTGTGAGCCGTTTTAGTTGTAATGCCAAGGCTTCACTGAGCGGTTTATTATCTGGTGTAAGTGCCGCGAGTATTTTATCCACCACGTCTGGCACTGGCACAAAGTGTTTGCGCAGGTTTTTAGGTAGTGACTTCAAAAGACCAATACATTTATCGCGCAACATACCGGGCACTAACCACTCAAGGCGGTGCTCAGGTACTTGATGCAATACACTCATCGGCACATGAATGCTCACACCATCGAAGGCGTGATTGGGCTCAAAGTGATAGCTGAGTGGGAACACCATGCCGCGCCATTCCAATTCGTTGGGAAACTGCGCTTGGGTGATATCGCCCGCACCGTGCCGCATCAGGGTTTCACGGGTAAGGAACAGCACTTTGGGATTGGTTTGCTCTGCTTTTTTACGCCAGGCCTCAAAGCCCGCTAGATTCACAACATGAGAGGGAATGCGCTCATGGTAAAAATCAAAAATAACTTGCTCATCCACCACTATGTCACGGCGGCGCGCCTTGGATTCCAACTCCTCCAATTCACCCAGTAACTGCAGTTGATGGGAAAAAAAATCGGTTTCGGGATTTTTGTTACGCAAGCTTTTTCGTTTGGGGTGCTGATCATACTGCCCTTCCACTAGCGCTGACCGAATAAATACATCGCGGCACTGGGCAGGGTCAATATGGCTGTAGCTAACCGATTTTTTCTCAACAATGGTTAATCCATAAAGTGTAATTTTTTCAAACACCATCACCTGCCCGCTGCGACTGTCATAGTGCGGCTCAAAATGCTGGCGCTTAATTAAATGCTCCGCTGCGGCAATCACCCACTCCGGCTCGATTTTAGCAACTGTGTGCGCAAATAATTTGGAGGTTTCAATCAGCTCTGCTGCCATGATCCATTTGGGTGTTTTTTTGGCGAGTGATGATCCCGGGAAAATAGCAAACTTACGATTGCGAGCGCCCAGGTATTCGCGCTCTTCGTGATTAAACCCAAGGTTGCCCAGCAATCCTGTTAAAAGCGCCTTGTGAATGGACTCGTAATTGGCTGGCTCACTGTTGACGCGAATCCCCAAATCTTTAACGGCTACACATAACTGGTGATGCACATCGCGCCATTCACGCAAGCGCAAATAGGACAAAAACTCTTTTTTACACAGTTTGCGCAGTTGATTTTGCGTAAGCGCTTGCCGTTGGGTTTCAAAATAATCCCACAAGCCAACAAACCCGAGAAAATCTGAATGTTCAGCCCAAAAACGGCGATGCATCTGATCTGCCGCTTGCTGCTTTTCTGCCGGGCGCTCACGCGGGTCTTGCACTGACAGTGCACTGGAGATGATCAGTAATTCACGCACACAAGACTGCTCTTGCGCTGACAACAACATTCGCGCAAGGCGAGGATCAAGCGGTAGCTTACTCAGCTGTTGCCCTACGGGAGTTAATTGGTTTTTTGCGTTAACCGCGTGCAATTCTTCTAATAATTTAAAACCGTCACTTATCAGGCGATGATCAGGCGCATCGATAAAGGGAAATTTATGAATATCGCCCATGCGCAGTTGCAACATTTGTAAAATGACCGCGGCGAGATTGGTGCGCAGAATTTCTGCATCGGTAAATGCGGGGCGAGAATTAAAATCGTCTTCACTGTACAAACGAATACAAATACCTTCAGCAACACGCCCACAGCGACCTTTACGCTGGTTGGCGCTTGCTTGTGATACAGGTTCAATCGGCAAACGCTGTACTTTTGTGCGGTAGGAATAACGACTGATACGCGCAAAACCCGGATCGATCACATAGCGAATACCCGGTACCGTAATGGAGGTTTCTGCCACGTTTGTGGCCAGTACAATACGGCGACCAGTATGCGCAGCAAAGACTTTTTGCTGCTCAGCCAAACTCAAACGCGCGTAAAATGGAATCACTTCCATATGGGCAAACTGCGCTTTACGCAGCGCCTCTGCTGCTTCGCGAATTTCGCGCTCACCGCTCAAAAACACTAGGATGTCGCCACCACGCGGGCCCGATCCGGTTTTTTCGTGCAACTCGATTTCGTGTACAGCATCGACAATCGCCGCGTATTGATCAGATTCGTTTTCACTTTCATCGCTGCCTTCGAACTCGTAAAGCGGGCGATACCAGACCTCAACCGGATAGGTACGGCCAGACACCTCAATAATCGGCGCATTATTGAAATGTTGCGAAAAGCGTTCAAGGTCGATAGTCGCCGAGGTAATAATGAGCTTCAAATCAGGGCGCTTGGGCAAAAGTTGTTTTAAATAACCCAGCAAAAAATCGATATTCAAACTGCGCTCATGGGCTTCATCGATGATGAGCGTATCGTATTTATTCAGGAAGGGATCATGCTGGATTTCTGCCAACAAAATCCCGTCTGTCATGACTTTGATTAGAGTATTTTCGTTGGACTGGTCACTGAAACGAACCTGGTATCCGACTTTTTCGCCTAGCGTGGTTTTTAATTCCTCCGCTATACGATTCGCCACCGTATTGGCAGCAATGCGGCGTGGCTGAGTGTGGCCAATTAGCCCTTTCACACCACGACCTATAGTCAAACAAATTTTAGGAATTTGCGTGGTTTTACCCGAACCAGTTTCGCCAGCAAGTACCACGACCTGATTGTTGGCGATTATCTGTGCAATCTCTTCACGCTTTTCACAGACAGGTAAATTAGGGAACTCAATCTCTGCAGGAACCAATGCCAGACGACGCTGCACACTGGCTTGTGAACGCGCTAGCTGCGCGTGCCATTTTTCCAGGGATTCTGCATAAGGCTTTTCAGCGCGGGCGAGTTTTTCAAGTTCATTGAGGCGGCGAACCAGTTTGTACTGGTCCTGCCCCATGACATTCACGATAGATTGTTTATAACTTGACCAAATATTTGACATATCGACTCAGCGTAATGCCCGGTGCAATGTGGATTCATCGCGCCGGTAAATAGCGGAGGATAATACAGCGGGGGCTATTAACGATTCAAACGATTGATCAACCAAGCGCGCAATTGCCGGGACTTCATATCATCCAGCGGTGCTAAAAGGCCTTGCGCAGCAGGAGGAATATTTTCGCGCGGGCGGTCGCTATCGCCAAAAATATAAAAGTCGAACAATGCCTTCCACGCCGCTTTTTCACGCTCGGGTAAATCGCGAATGCCCAATATCGCATGCCTCAGAACATTCACCGCCGGGCCAACAAAGTCGGGGGAGGTACGCCACCAATAGTTCACCAGGATGTTAAATGGACTCAGCCCTTCAATGTGGTGCCACCACATGCTGGGCAGATACAGCGCATCCCCCGGCTCCAGCTCGGCAACCTGCGCAGCGGCAATGGCGTCACGAAAACGCGGGAACTTCTCAAAGTCAGGGTTGGCAAAATCGACCAGACTGATTTGCTGACCGGCAGGGTTAAAATCCAAGGGGCCGGGATACAAATTATCCACCTGCTCTGGCGGGAAAATAGTGAAGCGGCGTTTACCAACCACGCTGCAAGCGAGGTTATCTGGTGCATCAAAATGGCAGGAAATACGTGATTTGTTGCCAATCCAAATACTGACCAGCGGGTCCTTGTCCATGGGGATGGTTACATCATTCTGCGCGCGAAAGCCCGGCAAACAGACATCTACGGTGGTAGATCCCACATAAAACGTGGGGGGTTGCTCATCATCTTTATGCTCAAGCAACTTGTCCAGCACCTGATCCAGACGCACACGCTCTGATGCGTAATTCAGTGCGGTCATCTCCTGATTATAAAAATAGTGCCCATTATTTTCGGGAGCACCTAAAAAGGTTCCCACGGTTTTACCATCATAAAACGCACGCAAATAAGCATCGGCCTCTTCATGAGAGCGCAACCCGGCCTGCGTCAAAGGCCAGTCACGCGCCACGCCCTTGAGCACCAGAGGCTCGTTAGTGCTGAGTAGTTCTGCCGGAATATTCTGAGGGTCTATGCCCTGCACTTCTTTCACTCGTGTTGGAATGTCTAGCATGATCAATTCTTCTTGTGAGTCACAACAGGCTGTTAGGGGCTGATAAGCCGTTTTATCAACCGCGATTATTGTAAGAGTACAGCGAATTTGACCACTAATATCCGCCAAATACAATTGATATAGATCATCTAACCCAAGGACCAAGGAACAGCGGGCAAGACTATTTGTAGTAGATGAAAAGGGCAGGATCAACACCCTTGAAACTTTATCTGCACTCCAAGAAAACAGTCTGTTTGCTTTATAAACCAATCTTATTTATAGAAGTTCATCACGAAATCCGCAATAATCCATAAGAGAAAAATGAATGGTTTACTATCATGACTAGCAACAACTTTTGCCCACCATTACACCCGCAATTCCGTTATCGCATTGACATTATCGGCAATGAAAAAACACCCGTATTGGTGATTGATAATTTTTTACATGAAGCAGAAGCCTTGCTCGGTTTTGCGGTGAAGTTTGGCGAGTTTCGCGACGGAACAGAGTTCTACCCCGGAATACAGTCCAATGCACCGGAATTTTATAGCTACGCATTGCAAACTTATTTGCCAGATCTTATATGTGAGGCATTTAATCTCAACCGGGAAAATATAAATTACTCTTTATCGACCTATTCACTGATACTAACTCCACCGTCACGATTGGCACTTCCGCAATCAAGACCACATGTTGATACGATCCATAAAGAAAAACTCGCTTGTGTACATTATCTTTGCACACCAGATAAGGGGGGCACATCTTTTTATCGCCATAGAGCAACTGGCTTTGAGCAACTTTCACCCGAGCGAATGGATATTTACGGCGAACATCTTGAAATAGAAGCGCTGGATACGAGCTGGCATAAAAAATACATTAATGGCTCAAACCGATACTACGAAGAAATTGGCAGATATGAGGCCAGCTTCAACCGCTTGATTATGTATCCCAGCGATCTATTACATTCTGCCTCAATTCCAGAAAACTTCCAGTTCCGACCCAACCCGATTATTGGGCGACTGACATTAAATAGCTTTATTTTTTTGAAATAATGCAAGCAATTTACTGAGCAGATAGCCTTGCCTCAACACGGGCAATTAGCTTGAGGACATTCGCATGGGAGGCCAATATCATATAAATGCATTCTAAAAAACCTTTAGCATGCAATTCTGCTACTGCACTGCCCCCCAAACCGTTTAACTTATCTTCATTAATGGTATAGAGGCCTGCAAGATTATTTTGCTCACCACTCTTTAATGTAATCTCTAATGCAACCACTTCAAGCAGTTCACTTGCTAATAACATGTCGACAAATTGCTCATTTAATTCTGTGCCATATTGGATGTACTCTAATAACTCCACCATTGTTTCCAAATACGGGGAATAGCCACCATGAGGCAGAAATACTGGGTCGCCAGCAACTTCACTAAGGCGCGGGCTATCCATATCAACATACACTAACCGACTTGGCTGCTCCCCCTCGCCCGGCTTAGGTGGTTGAACACCAATTAAAAATGGACGCCTTTTAACAGATGCAGGAATATATTGTGCATCCCACCCCGCTTCGGACAAAAACACATTTTCATTTTGGCGCAACCCCATGAGCGCAACAGGAATAAACTTCCCTGTTTCAGCATTTTTCTTGAGAAAAATAGGGTATTCATTTTGGATTGCACGAAACTCCTGGGGAAAGGTCACCACAGAAATTTCATTATCGCCATACTGCGACGAATAATCACGAATAACACGCATATTTCTATGATCAACATTATTCAATAAAGCAAAATTTGGCATAGTGTCTCCTGGAGAAAGCATCTCCAATATTGTGATATTCACGCTTAAATAGTCTGCAAACCATACAGCTTTATTTTTTCTATCAGTTCGCGATTAGGTTGCAATATTTTTCTCAGTTGCTGAATGTGCTGGGCATTTTCCATAAACAAGGCTTCAGCTTTTCTTAATTTCCTATCGCACAACGGCTTTCCACCAAGAGCATATCTATCTACACCTGCGGACTCCGTCATGCCCCTCATACCATAATAAACATATTGGTAGCTGGCTGAAGGAAACATTTCCTCACGTCGCATTTCATCATGCAACCACGGAGATTGCACCTTCCACAAAGCCAATAATTCTTGCAAGCTATCGGGAATAGTGCCAGCAAGACAATTATCTCGCCAGTATTCTGTGTCAGTACGCTTTGTTAGCACATAATGCAGTTTTAGAAAATCAATGATTCGTCTCCAATGATGCCCTAAGGTATTGTTGAAACGTTTGGCAACAATATCCATAGTGCTGCGATTGACAGGAAATTGTTCTGCGATCATTTTTGCAGAGATTTCAATCAATACTAGTGCGGTCGCTTCCAATGGTTCAATAAAGCCAGCCGCCAAACCAATCGCCACACAATTTTTATGCCAGAATGTGTCTCTATGGCCGGGGTTAAATGAAATTTTTCTGACAGACAATTCTTCTGCCATTTTTTCACCGACTGAAGGGGCGATGTAATTGCGCAACTCACGCTCAGCAAGCTCATCTGTAGTATAGCGGCTGGAAAAAACATGACCAATGCCGCGGCGGGACTGCAAACCTATATCCCAAATCCATCCGTTGGTTTGTGCAGTGGATAAAGTGTGCGATGCAATCGCATCTGCATTTTCAATATAAGGAATTTGGACTGCAAGGGCAGAATCATTAAAGAGAACATGTTGTTGCGAGACAAATGGAACTTTGTAATGCTGACCAAGCAGCATTGACGACAATCCAGTGCAATCTACAAACAGATCACCCACCACTTCACCTTGGGTATCTGTATTGACTGACCTGATGTCACCATTTTCATGGGAATTGATGACGGTGACGTTTGCACTAATGTAGTTAACACCTAGCTTTTCTACACAGTGTTTATGCAAAAATGGCGCAAACTTTCCTGCGTCCAAATGGTATCCATAATTTAATACAGCACTAAACTCTGGCGAAGTGATTTGTTTAGGGGCATATCCCAAATCGCACACAGCCGCCTGGGGGCAAACTGCACTTGCAAAGGGAATTTTTTCTTTGAAAGGCAACCAAAAAGGCGCGAGATTTATTTCATGGTATTTGGCTGGCAGCGTAAATGGATGATAGTAATCATCGTCTTTTGACAAGCTAGTCCAGCGGGAAAACTTGGAGCCTTGCTTGAAACTGGCATCGCATTCGCGAAAAAAATCCGTTTCCGATATCCCCATTGATTGCAAAGTTGCACGCATGGTAGGCCAAGTGCCCTCGCCCACACCGATAGGAGCAACATCTGGTGATTCTATGAGACTTACCTGGACATGGTTTGGGCTTGTTGCCGCAATAATGCCCGCAGCCAACCAACCTGCAGAGCCTCCGCCCACTATTACAACCCGGGTTACATGATCAGCCATAAACGACCTATAGAACTTCTAATAATTTTTATTGGCGAGTAATAATTTTATTGGAAAGCAGCATGAACAAAAACAACATTAGGGAAAACAGGTTAAAAAAGCCGCTGTTTCCAGCGGCTTTTTACTTGCCGAAACAATCAACTACAACAACTAATAAAATTAGAAGCTGTAACGAACGCCCACATTGTAACGAGCACCGGTTTCGATGTAGCTAGACGTCATGCCCGTATCACGTACATAGGTACGAGTATCTTCGTCAGTCAAGTTCAACGCTTCCATAGATACCGTCAGGTTGTCAGTGATGTCGTAGCTTACACTGGCATCCAACTGTCCGTAGGCTTCGGTATAACCTGCGTAACCATTCAAGAAATCATCGCGCCAGTTGTAAGCAAGACGGGCCTGCAAACCATCTTTATCATAGAAACCAATAAAGTTAGCAGAGTCACTCAAACCATAAACAGCAAACTGCGCTCCAGTGGACGCATTGTCAAACTTGGTATCTGAATCCACTAAAGTCGCATTTGCCTGGAAGCCAAAGCCAGACTCACCAAAAGTATGCTGCCACGCAATTTCAATACCATCGATAGAAGCATCTTCGTTGTTAATCGGTCGGCTTATCTCGTAGTTTAGGATTGGATCACCTGCAACCGCTGGAATATGACCCTTCTCATTTACCCATTCAGGACGGTTGGCACGAATCCACTCGGAGATTTGTGGGGGTGTGGCAGTACCACCAAGGGCTGCAAGAGCCTCATTCCAACGCGCACCACCGAAAGGCGTTCGGAAAGGCTCGGATATACCACCCGGCAGATCCGCTGTTGACCCCTCTTCCGGAGCAGAACCACCAATGAAGTCAGCAACGTCTTTTTTGAAGTAACCTAAGGATACATAGCTGGAATCTGAGTAGTACCATTCTGCTGATATATCAAAGTTGGTTGACTCCATTGGTTTCAGGTTTGGGTTACCGGATGAGCCAGTTACTTCACTGCTACGCGGCGCGGCATTCCAGTTGAAGCCACCTCTCAAATCGGCAAAGTCAGCACGCGCGATAGTTTTGCTGACCGACGCACGCGCTTTGATATCATCCGTCAAAGCAATATCAAAATCGAGGTTCGGTAGGGTTTTTGAATAGCTACCAGTGGAGAAACCGTACTCGCTACCAGCAGGCGTCAAGTTATATTCGTTACCCCCCTCCCAATTCGCAAGAGGCAGATAAGCAGACACATACTGAGACGATTCAACATCGGTAGTTTCATAACGCACACCGACTGCCACATTAGCTGGCATGCCCGCAATCTCTGGCTTGAAGCCAAACTGCACGTAAGCAAAGTCAGTGGTTTCTATGGTAAGGTCATCGTTCAGCCCGTCGTTCGCCCTGGCGTTGTCTCGGGTAGTGCAATAGGCTTTTGGACAAGGGCCAGTATCAGAGCCATAGAGCCTTGCACTAACGTCCAACAACTCATCCCAGTTAGCGCGAACAATCGTGTTTTGGAAGTAAGGGCTACTGAACTCTTTGTTATCAAAGTAGTTGGTCAGCCTGTCAACAATCCAGTAGTACTGTGGAATATCACCAATACCATTTTTACCCTGAACACCACCCCAAGTGCCTTGGTTTTGCTGTTGAAGACCAAGGAAATAATATTTGTTGGTGATTTCGTTAGTGCCTACGCCTGCTTTAATGTTGTCTATAAAGCTGTCGTCAAAGGTATAGGTACCTTTTAATTGGTACTCGTCAACACCTGAGTCCTGATCTTGTACGCGGAAAATATTGTTGGTCAACTGCATACGGGAAACATCCGGTACAACGTCATCACGACCATCAGCATACTCGAACTGCATAAGCGGATATTTCTTGGTGAAATCAACACTTACCTTGTAGTCATCGATAATACCGAAGTGGAACTGGTTATTGCCGCCCCACTTACCGTTAGGGCCAGAGTATGAGTCTGAGTTGTGTGCATCAAATTCCACCACCAAGTTATCGGTAGCTTCCCACTTTACATTCAAACCGGCTGACTTAAGGTCAGACTTAGCCTGATTGTGGTTGATAACATAGTTAAGCTCTTTCGTCTTTGCGACTTCGGTGTAAGAAAGTGGATAGGCAGGATTGGTATCGCTCCATTCGATTTCGAGAGAACCATCGTTAGGGCGGGTAAACCAAAGGCCAGTACCAAAGTTGTTTTCTTCACGCTCCTGATTAACGTAGAGGTAATCAGCCGTTACCGTCAGCCTTTCTACTGGTTGGTACTGAATAGTCAACTGAGCGTTGGTGCGCTTGCGGTTTACTTCATTAACACGATACATAATCTCGGAAGGAAGTGAACGACTTCTATTTACCGGCACATCTGTATAACTGGATGGTAAGTCGTCCCAATCACCTATTGGCTTATCAGCCGCATGAGTAAACCAACCACTCACCTGTGACTGGCGGTTGCCACTGTTACGATCCTGATAACTACCGGTCAAAGAAACGCCAATTTTGTCATCAGCGAAGGTATTGCTGAACAACCCGGAAATTTCCGGAGTTATGCCCTCTTCAATGACAGAGGATTGGTCGCTAACGGCCTTAGCTGAAACAACGGCTTTCAAGCCTGGGCTACTCAGCGGACGAGGAGTCAAAATGTTGATTAATGCCCCCATGCCACCGGACTGAACATCTGCACGGCCGCTTTTGAAAACTTCAACACCTGAAATACCTTCAGAGGCTAAGTTAGAAAATTCAAATGAACGGCTGGTACCAAAGGAGGACGCCGGCATTTGACGGCTGTTCAGAGTCACCAGGTTGTAGCCGCTGCCCAAACCACGGACAGTCACTTTACTGCCTTCACCGTTCACACGATCAATGGATACACCAGGGATACGTTGTAAGGATTCTGCAAGGTTAGAGTCGGGCATCTTACCGATATCCTCGGCAGAAATAGCATCCACAACACCGACCGCTTCGCGCTTGATATCCATCGCACGCTGCAAGCTGCCCTTAATACCTGTAACGATGACCTCTTCTAACCCATTGTCTTGCGCCATAGCGGCGCCAGTGAAGCCTGCCAAGGCATAGCTTGCAATAGCGCTAGCAATGATTTTTCTTTTAAAGTTGATTGGGGTTTGCATGAGCATAATCCTCGAACCGTTATTGTTATCGTAACTTGCCGCTCGTCGTGGTCACTGCAAAAGCACAGGACCCTGTGCCAGTTACTCACTAGTCTTTTTTTGTTGCGTTAGGTGCCAAAGTGACATTCACGCGAGGCTATAATTACGCGTTCGAAAAAATTGGGCGTCCGAGTTAACCAGCGCTGCCCAAGGTGGGAAGTTCGAGTTGGGGATTTTTACGCGAACACACAAAAAGACAAATAAAATCAAATAGTTAAAAAAATAAACAACGATTTGAGTGCCACTAATTTTCGTTACCTATTTGGGGCCGACACAGGTAACAATAGGGTGAAGATAAAACCTGGGGCGTTTTTTGGCCGGGATTCAGTGATAAAAAAACCCGGCAAGCCGGGTTTTTGGGAAGAGAACGACAGAACGCATCACTCCAGCAAACTACGTAACATCCAAGCCGTTTTTTCATGCAATTGGATACGCTGGGTAAGCAAGTCTGCGGTTGCTTCATCACTTGCCACCTCAACTGAGGGGTACAGCGAACGCGCGGTGCGTACCACTGCTTCCTGACCTTCCACCAACAAGCGAATCATATCTTTGGCGGCGGGAATACCTTCTTCCTCTTTGATGCTGCTCAATTGGGCATATTGCTTGTAAGTGCCCGGCGCCGGAAAACCCAATGAGCGAATACGTTCGGCAATCAAATCTACCGCCAGCGCTAACTCGTTGTATTGGGTTTCAAACATCAAGTGCAAGGTTTGAAACATAGGGCCAGTTACATTCCAATGAAAGTTGTGGGTTTTCAGGTAGAGGGTATAAGTGTCGGCCAACAGCCTGGATAAACCCTGTGCAATTTCCTCGCGGTTTGCCTGGGAAATTCCGATATCAATATTCATAGAGGCTCCTTTTAACGCGTTTTTGAATCGAGTGCCTTACCTGTGTGCGTCTGAAACACTCGCTCACAGGAGTGCATGTGTTTGTAAGATAGATACTAATAACAAGGTTCACCAGTAGCTTTTGCCTATGGTGCATATTGTCAAATATAGCAATCATGAGATTAGACACGCCGTTTCCGTTATATATCCCATTAACAACCAATCCCGCCCACGGGCGCGATATTGTTCATATTTTTGCTGGATATCTGCCGGGCAATGCTTGGGTTGCAAACTGAATCCGAGACGCAGGTAAAACTGCTCCAAATGCGGCAAGGCAAAGCAATAGCAGCCCTGAGGATGAATCTGCGGTAACAGATACTGCATCAGCAATGTTGCCACGCCCTGCCCGCGCTGATCCTTGGCCACCAGTAAATTGCGCAGCCAAAAATGGCCGGATGCTTGTGGTACAAGGCGCAGTGCGGCCACCATCTCCACCGGTAAGCCTTGTGATGTTGCTGTGTACACAGCGTAGACTGACTCACTGGCGGCAATTTTTACTTTGTAACCCAGGCTGCGATAAAAACGATCCACCAGAGCGTGGCGAGCGGCAGGCTCGGGGCAAACAATATAATCAGCTACTACAGCCACTGAAACATTATGTACAGCCATCAGGTTTTATCTTTGTTGCTATCGTCGTCCATATTATCCAATGGAAACAGGTTGTCAGCCATCAGGTCATCGGGCATTGAGAGGTCCATGCCGGGTGCATCGCCCATCGTGGTGCCATCTTCCATGGGAATAGGCGCTGCCGCTTCATTGGCAACATCGATCACTGGTTGAGTGTCTTTGCTACCCTCTTTCGCCGCCGCTTTTTTGAGCTCCTCAGGTGAAAGGTTTAAGGTTTTTTCCATTTCATCCAGTTCTGAGCGGCTGCCTTTACCGGCAATAACCCGATAGGCAACAAAGCCAAGTGCGAGAACCAAGAGATTGGCGACTGCAATAGCGATGTAAAGCCACAAGTTTGATTTTTCCTCTGCAGCGGGTGGTTCAGCGGCTACAGGAGCCTCTTCACTGCTTGAAGACGATGACTCAGCCGCATGGGAAACAGCCGAAGAAACTGCGCCCGTTACCGCCGCTTCGTCGGGGTAGAAAAAATCATCCAGCGCGATCACTTCACTCAAAGGGCTACCATCAAGCTGTTTGCCCGATACCTGCATGGAAATGTTATAGCGTGCAGTTTCTACAGGTGCGAACGAAAATTCCCAATGGGATTTTTCAATTGCATTCAACTCTCGCTCCAGATTGTTGTCGCGGGAGTTTTTAATGCTAGCGATCACTTTGGTCGTAGCTACATCAACCACTTCGAGATCCGCACTTAATTTATAGACATAGGTTTTTTTATCGCCGACTTGGTCGATGCGTCTCTCCAACTGGAATGCGGAGTCGCTGACATTAACGCGATGCACAAACTCGCGCTTGAAGGTTTTACCATCAATCAGCACCTTAATGTCGTATGCACCTTGAGCACTAAAACCATCCAATTGATCCGCAAAAATGCCGTTTTCCGCCGCTGGCTTTGTCAGGGCACGGGTTTTGGTTTCCAGGCTATCCGCAGGTGTTATAAATACTTCACCCGTTAACAAGCTCAGAAAATCACTGTTGGTGACAGTTTCATTGTTGGCGATAAATGAATAGGCAAGATCCATGGTTTGATTGCGTTTAATGTTGCTGCTGAGAGGCTGAACCACTAGCTGCAAATTACTCACTACCGTCACACGGCTGCCCGGTGCCATTTCTGTTTTTACTTTCCACTGCCCTGCCACCGGTTGCTGGACTGTGATCAGGTCATATTTGTCGGTGCGATACCAATTGACGTTGTTGGCCGGATCGGTCGCTGAATACTCTTTACCATCGGGGGCAATAATCACGGTTGCTGGTACTTCGGCGCGGCGGAAAATCAGCGCGGTAAATTCTTTGATACTGCTATCGACCAAAAACCCATTCTCATCAAGCGGCACACGCTCTGCAGGAACGGCTTGATCAAAAATGCGCAAAAAGGTCGCCATCAATTCATCGGCCGTTTCAGCTACTTCAAAAATCCCATCGGTTGCGATGGATAATTTTTTCATCAGTTCCTGATCCGCATCGGCAGAGAGTGCGATGGTGTGAATGCGGTAATCCGAGCTTTTTAAGCGCGGCAATAACTCTGTGAGTATACGCTTGCGCTCATTCAGGTTAACGACAGCTTCTTTGCTGATGTCTACAACACCGTCGGTCAACAAAATCACATTGCGGCGGTAATCACTCGAGGGGGTTGCGTAATCTGCCGCGGCAGTTTCAAGGGCAGCCCCAATATTGGTAAACAGGGCCACCGAATTAATGGCATTCGCTTTGGCTGCACCCTCTGTACGCCAAGGAGCATCCACTACACGATGCGGCACCAACATGTTGACCGATTGCCCAAATGTCCAAAGGCCGGCCTTACTTTGATCAGGTAGCAAGCGCACAATCAGATCCACTGCCGGTTTGCGCAAATTATTGGGATCCGTTTTTTTCATGCTGCCGGATATATCAATCACAACCCGCACATCCGCCGGTTTGGGCGCAGCAATTTCACTGGCACCACACACCGCAGATACCAGCAGGCATCCCGCCAATAAATAATAAATAACCTGTCGCATGAGCATTTCCACCACAAAAAAATCCACTTTCGCCAGCCTGCATAAGCCTTTTTCTGGCGATATTGCCATTAGTTATAGCAGCTCAGCCCCGATTCGCCATTTATGAAAAAATCGTCTACGTAAAAAGGCTATTAATAAATGCAAAAAAGCCAGCGCTGAGGCTGGCTTTTATACAAGTGGCTCAAGAATCAGGCTGCTTTAACGGATTGCCCTGATTGGCTCCTCACGCAGCAACTCGTCGCGCGCAATACGCTCTTCCCGGCTCAACCCTCTGCTGCTATTAGTGCGACGGGCTTGCGCTGTGTAATCAAAGTCCGGTTCGTCATCCTCAATATAAGATTGCTTACGGGATGATCGGCGCGACTGTTGATGGTGAGTTTCCGGCACATCGTAATCCGCCATGTGGCGATTGCGTGTCAGTAACTGATAAATGAGCGAGAGAATTAAAACACCACCCCATAAGCCCAGCATCAATTTCAACACGGGTTTGATGCTGGTAAAACCACCATCCATAAAACCAAACAACAATGTATAAACAGCAGGTGCCATGGTCATGGTTTCTGCATCAATCGCATAGGGAGTGAAGAGTACCACCGCCGCAGTAATCACAAAAAAATGTGTTACTGCGCGACCAAAACGGCGAAACAGCAACCATGCCGCCAACACGCAACCTGTCGCACCTATCAGGTACAGCGTCCAGGCATATTGATAATCAGTCATATTTTCCACGAGAAAGCCTCCTTCCGGCTCACCACGACTGGCCGCAGCCGATTAATTAACCCAGCGAATAACATAATCTTCAAAATCCTCAGGATTTACATCCCGCTCATGCACTACACGCCCCGCCACCGACACACCGGCCTTGTGCACCGAATCCGGGTCACCAGACACCAATGGGTGCCAATCAAACAGCGGTATACCCTCGGCGATAAGCCGATAAGCACAGGTTTCCGGCAGCCAGTAGGTCTCTTTGACGCTATCTGGTGTAAGCACAGCACAGGCTTCTACCAATTGCTGACGATCAGTGTATTCCTGACAGCGGCAGGTGTCATGATCCAAATAGCGACAGGCAACCTTGGTGTAATAAACATCACCAGTGTCTTCGTCTTCCAGTTTGTGCAGACAACATTTACCGCAACCGTCGCAGAGGGATTCAAACTCCTCGGCGGACATATCCTGCAATGTTTTACGCTGCCAAAAAACCTGTTGTGCCATGAGCAATCCGAATCAATAGCCTGTTTGAGTAAATCGCCTTTCCAGGCAGAAAAGTAACCGGGCTACTGCCCGGCCAGTTTGGAATTCAGTGCGCGCAAGCGCTCGGCTTCCGGGTCACGATCATGGCGAGGGGGCAATTGCAAATAAAATCCCTGGGTCTCCAAACTTTCAGCCACCTTTTCAACCGAGGCATGAGCCAGTTTTTTACCTGGCGTCAGCAGCAACACCATTGCCTGCTGGGGTTTGCCAAACAATTTCAACAAATCCTCTGGCACCTTGCTTAAGCCCTCTTCCTTTATCACATAGAGATACATGCCCTCTTCCCTGGAGCTGCGGTAAATTTCACAAATAATTTTCACTGGGATTCACCCTGTTGTTGAAGGTTTTGCAAGGGCGCATTTTGCTGCTGGACAATGCGCAACAACCCCTCGCCGATCAAATCGTAACGCCAGCCTAGCAAGCGTTCGGGCAAGCGATACTCGCCCCCATTCATACCGGAACGCACTAACTGCTCATAATCTTTTTTACGAATCAATACTTCTGGCGGTAGCTGCGCCTGCTCAGCAAATTCACGCACATAATTTTTCAAGGCTTTCATCAGCGGCCCCTCGCTTTGCGCCAAAGGCGGGTCGAGGCGCGCGGGCCACGCAGAAGCATCAAGGTCCAATGCCTCGGCCACAATAGACAATAGCGTGTCACTATCATTTTTCAGTGTGCGCGAAGGGATATCCGGTACCCGCTGCAGTTGTGAGGCATCCTGAATTCTTTTGCGCGCAATTTCCCACAGCGATGGTTCTTTGATCAGACGATTGCGTGGGATATCCCGTGCGCGCGCTTCGGTTTCGCGCCAAATACACAGTGCTTTTAAAATCAACAATTCCTGTTCGCGCAATTTCCAGGCAAATGCCACCTTTTGGTAGGCATCACTAAAATCATCGGCCTTGCGAGCATTTGTCACTACATCGGCACAGTCACTTTTTACCCAGGCCAAGCGCTCACTGGTTTTGAGCAATTGCAGCAATTTGCCGTACACAATCAACATGTGGGCAACATCGAGTGCGGCATACTTTAATTGCGCCGCACTGAGCGGACGCTGTAGCCAATCCGAGCGGGTTTCCTCTTTGGGAATCTCAATGGCGAGCAGGCTTTTAACCAGATTGGCGTAACCCAAACCAAAACCCAATCCAGCAAAGGCCGCCGCAATCTGGGTATCAAATAAAGGGGATGGCACAACGCCCAACCAGCGCTGGAACACTTCCATATCTTCCGAGCAGGAGTGCAATACTTTGGTCACTGCCGGGTTAAGCATCAAGGCGCGCAAGGGTTCCAGATCGCTAATCGTCAGCGGATCAATTAAATAGCAGCCCTTGCCATCGCCAATTTGTAGCAACCCGGCAATGGGATAAAAGGTATCGCTACGCATGAATTCGGTATCAATCGCCAGCGCCGCTTGCTGTTGCCAGCAGGCGCACAATTCAGCGAGTTGATCGTCTTGATCAATCCAGATAGGTTCGGTGGGAATCAGCATTAAAATTACAAACTTCTACGAGAGGAAAAAGCGTGGGCAAGCGTACCGCCATCAATGAACTCCAGCTCGCCCCCCAGTGGTACACCGTGGGCAATACGCGAGACTGTCACATTCAGGTTTTTGGCGCGCTCACTGATGTAGTAGGCTGTCGCCTCGCCTTCTACTGTGGGATTGGTCGCCAGAATAACTTCGGTGATGGGCTCTTGTTGCAACAAGTTAATTAATTGATCAACGCCTATATCTTCCGGCCCAATACCATCGATGGGCGATAAATGCCCAAGCAGTACAAAATATTTGCCCTGATAGGTTCCCGCCTGTTCGATAGCCAGGACATCACCTGGCGTTTCAACCACACACAGCAAGCTATTATCGCGTCGATTATTGGCGCAAATACCGCAGTGAGTTTGCTCGGTCAGGGTACGACAGCGTTGGCAGCGGCCAACACCTTCAACAGCTTTGTGCAAACTCAGCGCAAGACGCTCGGCACCAGCGCGATCTCGCTCCAACAGGTGCAAGGCCATACGCTGTGCGGATTTTGGACCGACACCGGGCAAGCAGCGCAAAGATGCCATCAGCTCGTCGATTAAAGGGCTGAACATAAAATTACTCGATCAGTAGCGAATTAGAATGGCATTTTAAAATCAGGCGGGATGCCCATACCGGCGGTCATTTTGGCCATTTGCTCGCGACTTTGTGTTTCCACTTTGCGCACAGCATCGTTAACGGCAGCGGCCAGTAAATCTTCCAGCATTTCTTTGTCTTCCGTCATCAAGCTGTCATCAATGTGTACGCGCTTGACGTCGTGACGACCATTCATCACCACAGAAACCAAACCGGCGCCAGCCTCACCTTTGACTTCAGCTTTCGCCAAATCCTCTTGCATTTTCTGCATATTGGCTTGCATTTGCTGCGCTTGTTTCATCAAATCGCCTAGACCTTGCATAGCGTCCTCTCTTCATTAAATCAGTGAATAGTGCGTCGATTCATTATCAGCAATCAACGGTATCAATTAACGGGCTGTATGGTTTCTTCACGCAATGTCGCACCGAACTGGGCGATTAACTGCTGCACTATAGGGTCGTTTTTGATCGCATGGATGGCATCCTGCAACCGCTCTTCGCGCAAGCGAATTGCCATCATTGAAGGCGTTTCTGCGGTCACTTGTCCCAACTGGATACGAACAACTACCGGTTCGACAAAATAATCGCCCAGCAAATCGGCCAAGCGCTTTTCATGGCTCACGTCATAAAGCGTACTGTTGGCTTCATCCAACACAAAAAAGAACTCATTTCCCTGGCGCTTCACCATTTGGCAGTTAGCCACTGTACTTTGCAGAATACCGGTCACACCCAAGCCCAGGTAAATTTCCGTCCAATCCGCCGGGCCGGCTTGCTCATAGGGTACTTTACGTAGCGCTTTTGCTGCCGGGCGCGGAGTAACAGCAGCGACATTACTTTCCATTGGGACTGGTGCCACCAGGTCAATCGGCGGCGTGGCCGCCTCAGGCTTTTTTGGTTCGATTACCTCGGTAACCGGCTCCGCTGACGGCATTTCGTAATAGGCTGGCGCCTGTGCGTATTCTGCATATTCGTCGTCAGGCACATTTTCATAAGAGGCGTCATAGGGCGGTGGCTCAGATATCGCCGCCGCATTCGCGACTGTCGCTGGAGGCTGTTCAACCACAGGCGTAGTGACCTGTGGCGTAACTGGTGCCTCTTGGGCATCGCTCACAGGCGCTCTAGTCACCACCGCCTCTGGCGTGGGCGGTGTAGTCACTGGCTCAACTGCTGCTACAGGAGGGGCGACAGGCTGGGGTTGAGCTTGAGGCTGCGCCTGAGGCGATGACGTTTGAATAGCGGGTGCCGCTACCTGTGCTTTTAAGGGAGTATTGGTCTGCGGCAATGCCTGGGTCGGCATTTCAATAACACCCTGCGGTTTGAACGCCAACATGCGCAGTAAAACCATTTCAAACCCGGCGCGAGGATCCGGTGCAAGGGGCAAGTCGCGGCGTCCCAACAAGGCGGTTTGATAAAACAACTGCACATCTTCCGAGGGCAATTGCTGGGCAAGCTGCATGATGCGCTCGCGATCGCCATGACTGTTGTCCACCGCTTCCGGCAAGGCCTGGGCAATGGCGATCCGGTGTAAAACCGCCAACATTTCAGCAATGGCACTGGCGTAATCCGGCGCCTGCTCCGACATGCGCTCAACCGCTGCCAATACCGCGCGACCATCCAGCGATGCCAGCGCGTTCACTATGTCGTACACCGCCGTTTGGTCGATAGTGCCTAGCATGGCACTGACTTCCGCTTCAGTAATTTTGCCCGATCCGTAGGCGATAGCCTGATCGGTCAAACTCATCGCATCGCGCATACTGCCATCGGCAGCGCGCCCCAGATGCCAAAGCGCTGATTCTTCAAAGGGAACCAACTCCTCATTCAACACAAACTTTAAATGCTGAACGATGCGCTCGGGGTTCATATTCTTGAGGTTGAACTGCAAACAGCGCGACAGAATGGTCATCGGCAATTTTTGCGGGTCGGTCGTCGCCAGCAAAAATTTTACATGGGGTGGAGGTTCTTCCAAGGTTTTCAGCAAGGCATTGAAGCTGCTGTTGGAGAGCATATGCACTTCGTCGATCAGGTAGACCTTGTAACGGCCACGGGTCGGTGCGTACTGCACATTTTCAAGTAGTTCGCGGGTGTCTTCGACCTTGGTGCGTGAGGCCGCATCCACTTCAATCAAATCAACAAAGCGGCCTTCGGCAATTTCACGGCAACTGGCGCATTGACCACAGGGTTCAGAGCTGACACCGGTTTCGCAGTTGAGGCATTTGGCAAGAATCCGCGCAATAGTGGTTTTACCCACACCGCGGGTGCCGGTAAACAGATAAGCGTGGTGCAAGCGATTATGGTCCAGCGCATTAATCAAAGCCTGCAGGACATGCTCCTGCCCGACCATCTCCCGGAACACACGCGGGCGCCACTTGCGCGCCAGAACTTGATAGCTCATGCCGATTGTTGCTCTCTGTATATAAAGTGTGCTGGCTGCGCCTTTCAATTTGCCTGGCGCGCCAAAAACAGGGCGCGATTATAGCTGCCAACGCCAGAAATAGACACCAACCAAGGGCAAGCACAGGCGATCCGAGCGCATAAGGCAACACGACAAGTAGGACTGCATTGGAATTGATTGTTAGAAACAACTACGAAAGAAAACAGAGGGGGGAATTGGGTGGCAACCTAACCAGCCACACCCCGGCACATAACTTACTGCTACCGTTGCTCCCTTCCGGGCCTGGCGGGGTTTACAGATCATTATTGCGAGGGGACCGGTTAGATCACCATAGCAGCTTGCGCCATTCGCTCGCCGATGGCGGCTACGCAAGAGGCGCGCATTATCATCAGTTTGTCCGCGCAATGCAAGGCGCAATTTTCGTCTTAATCGCAAAAACCTTATGGGATATTCAAGGTCGTATAAAAATCAGGCACCATTTTTTTGCAAGTTTTTAGCTTTGTCGCGTGAATGACAATTCCCTTTTGCGCCACTATCAACTAGGCTTGATCAACGTTTTTACTAATCAAACACACCTAACGTTCAGGAGCATTATTTATGGCAACAGTGACCCTCAAAGGGAACCCATTTAATACAAACGGTAATCTGCCTGCAGCTGGCAGCAAAGCTCCGGACTTTAAATTGGTTAAAACAGATTTATCGGAAGTGTCGCTGGCAGATTTGGCTGGCAAGCGTGTTGTATTAAATATTTTCCCCAGTGTGGACACACCCACTTGTGCACAATCTGTGCGTACATTTAATGCACAAGCCAGCGCATTGGAAAACACCGTTGTGGTTTGTGCCTCACAGGATTTACCGTTTGCCTTGGCTCGCTTTTGCGGCGCCGAAGGCCTTGATAAAGTTATCCCTGCCTCCGCCTTCCGCTCCACCTTCGCGGGTGACTACGGCGTAAAACTGGTTGATGGCCCTCTGACCGGCTTGACTGCACGCGCAGTGGTAGTTGTGGGTACCGATGGAAAAGTGCTCCATACCGAACTGGTTAGCGAAGTGGCTCACGAACCAAACTATGACGCTGCATTGAAAGCATTGGCATAAACATCACAGCATAGCCACCGAACGCCAGCATCATGCTGGCGTTTTTATTTGTGCCTCTCACCTACTCCACTCAAACTTATTATCAAAAATATTTTTTATGCTTAAAGACTCTTAAAAAATTCAATTTTTTAAGTCGGCCAGCGCCGCCGCCGTCAGTCGACACCTATACTCTGTTCTGAAACCACGTTGTGTTAGTGACAATCAGGAAGCGGAGTGCCAATGCTCACTCAGGATGAAACACAAGAATCCGGCAGCGACTTTACCCGGGAGCTATTGGATGCCGTTCCCGCAGGCATTATTGTCAGCCGCCAGGATGGCAGAATCAGCTATATCAATGAAGAAGCCGGACGTTTGTTTGGTTATTCGCGCGCAGAGTTAATTAACCAGAATATCGAACTATTATTGCCGGATCGCTTCAGTGGCGATCACGCCCAGTTGCGTCAAAGTTATTTGCAGCAACCCTCTACCCGCTATATGGGCGCTGGTCGCGACCTTTATGGCAAACGCAAAGACCATACCGAATTTCCGCTGGAAATTGGCCTGCGCCCACTGATTGCCGATGGCGAGCGCTTTGTGGTGGCCACCATTGTCAACATCACCCGACGCAAACAACTTGAGGAGCGATTGTCCGCTGTTATAGACGCGTCTCCCTATGGCCAACTTCTGGTCGATGACAAGGGCATCATCCAACTTATCAACCCCAGCTTGTTAGCCGTGTTCGGATATGAAAAAACTGAACTGCTGGGCAAGTCCATGGATATTTTATTGCCAGAACGCTATCGCGAAGGCCATCAAAAATTGCGCGATGGTTATGCCCAAAAACCGTCACTCCGCGCTATGGGACTTGGTCGCGATTTAACGGGCAGGCATAAAAATGGCACAGAAATTCCAATCGAGATCGGACTGAGTCCGGTAGATAGTGATGCAGGGAAAATGACGCTGGCGGTTGTCACGGATATCTCTGAAAGAAAACGGCTGGAACTCAACTTGAAACAGGCGAATGCTCACCTGGAAGAGTTTACCTATGTCGCCTCCCACGATTTGAAATCTCCCCTGCGCGGTATTGCCGATTTAGTGGAATGGATTGGCGAAGACTTGGGCACTGACACTCCAGAACCTGTGCTCAATAATATTGGCCGCATTAAAATTCGCATCGGGCGCATGGAGCGCTTGATTGAAGATCTGCTGCTTTACGCCCGCGCCGGTCGGCGCCATAAAGAATCGAGCGCAGTAAATGTGCCCGAGCTGATCAGCAATATTATTGAGATGCATCCTGTTCCTGCGGGCTTCACCATCAAGCAAGATATACGCATCAATGAAATTTTTGCCGCCAAAACACCGCTGGAAACGGTATTGCGCAACCTGTTTAGCAATGCACTGAAACACCACCATGGCACCACACCTGAAATAGTCATCAGCGCCGAGTCCAGTGGTAGCTACTGTTTATTTAAAGTCACAGACAACGGTCCCGGCATTCCTGAAATTGCCCAAGAGCGGGTATTTCGCCTATTTCAAACATTAACCAGCAACGATAACGGAGGCAGTGGAATAGGTTTAGCCCTGGCAAAACGATTGACTGAAAGCCACGGCGGACAAATTGAACTCATCAGTAACAGTGAGCGACCAGGCTGTAGTTTTCATGTGTGGTGGCCGCGTTTCTCGAGGAAAGATATCGATGATTAATGAGCAGAAAATAAATATTTTACTGGTGGATGATGACGACGTTTCGGCCGAGTCTGTTGTTCGCAGCCTGCGCAAAAATGCCGTTGATTTTCCCATTACTCTGGCGCGTGATGGCATGGAGGCGCTGGAGATACTACGCGAAACCCACCCTCATCTGAGCATTGAAAAACCCTATTTGGTATTGCTGGATTTAAACATGCCACGCATGAATGGTTTTGAATTTTTGCACGAAGTGCGCGGCGACAAAACACTGCACAGCAGCGTGATTTTTGTATTAACCACCTCCGATGCAGAATCGGATCGCATGCGCGCCTACGAAGAAAATATTGCCGGTTATATGGTGAAATCCGTTGTGGGTCCGCAATTTTCCAAACTGGCCTCGCTACTGGAGAGCTATCGTTCAACCATTAGCTTGCCCAATTAGTTCACCGTTATATTAACCAACATCAGCAGCAGGATAAGCGACGCCTATGCCAGTAACGACTGCAATGCCACCGGTATCGTTACTCATTATCGAGGACGATGATGTTGATTTGGAAAAAATAAAACGCTTACTGCGCAAAAGCTCGCTCAATGTGACAATTTCCGATGCAGCGTCAAGCTCACAGGCTGTCGAACAGTTGAAACAACAATCCTTTGATTGCGCAATCCTGGATTATCACTTGCACGACGGGCTTGGCTCAGACCTGCTACTGAGCATTAAACACCACAAACCCTACCCCACACCTGTCATTATGATTAGTGGCAATAGCGACGAACGCGTTATTGCTGACATTATGCGCGAAGGCGCCTTTGATTATATTTCCAAGCGCCAGTTGGATGCAGAGACGCTCATTTCCACATTGGACGCCAGCTTGCTCTGGGCCGAAAAAACGCGCCTGGAACAAGAAGATCAAGCGCGGGTTCACAACCTTGCCGAAGGCTTGCCACACCTTGCATGGACTTGCACACCCAAGGGTGAATGCGATTATTTAAACCAGCGCTGGTGCGATTACACCGGGATTGCGCAAGAGAAGCAAATTGGCAGTGACTGGATAAATGCCGTGCACCCGGACGACCGCGAATATCTTTGTCGTACCTGGCAAAAAGCTGTCACCGACACGGAGGAAATGTTCGTTAAATTCCGTATTCGTCGCTACGACGGGGTTTATCGCTGGTTTGATACCCGTGCCGTGCCGCAAAAAAATGCACAAGGCGATGTGGTCCGCTGGTTAGGCACCAATACTGATGTCACCGAAATGGAATCTACTCGCCAAGCCCTGGCGCACAGCGAGCAATTATTTCACGCTGCATTTGATTACGCACCACTGGGCATGGTATTGATCAATATGGAAGGCATGATTATTCAAACCAATCCGGCGCTGCACCATTTGTTGGGTTATAACAATGATTTATCGACACCAACAACCGATGCAATACCAGCAGCACCCAAATCGCTGCAAAAATTTGGCGATTTATTTGCGGCCGAGGACATTACCAACGCGCTGATTGAACTGGAAAAGCTCTACAGCGGCAACCAGCTCTTCGCGCAGTATGAAGCCCGCTGTCAAACCAGCGACGGCAGCCACATTCCCACCATGATCAATGCGGCCTACATCAAGGAATTCTCTGGCGAACCTTGTTACTTACTGCAAATTTACGATTTATCCGAGCGCAAACGCTACGAACAACAACTCCTGAAACTCGCGCATTTTGACAGCCTGACCGGGCTTGGGAATCGCGAAAAAATGAACCGGGAAATCGAATTTTTAATTCGAAAATCGCACCGCAATGCGGCGCCCTTTGCGGTTATTTTTGGCGATCTGGATCACTTCAAACAAATTAATGATGGCCTTGGGCATGAAGCGGGCGACATATTGCTAAAAACCATTGCGCGCCGCTTGCAAAAATCCCTGCGCCATGAAGATATTATTTGCAGACTGGGTGGCGACGAATTTGTCATTTTGCTACCGGACATACCCCGCTTTGAAGCGGTTGTCTGTGTTGCAGAAAAGTTATTACAAAAAATTCACAAACCCATTCGGCTCGGTAAAAATCGCGTGCACGTGAGCATGAGCTTTGGTATTGCGCTCTACCCCACAGATGGAGACGATGCCAAAACCCTGCTGCGCAATGCCGACAGTGCCCTCTACGATGCCAAAGCGAGAGGCCGCGGTTGCTATCAACTGTACCGTAAAGAACTCACTGAATATGTACACGGACGATTGCTGTTAGATGCCGATTTACGCAAAGCCATTATTAATCATGAATTCGAGTTGCATTACCAACCGGTGATTGATTTAGGCACCAACCAAGTCGCCTCTGCCGAGGCGCTGATTCGCTGGAATCACCCTCAGCGCGGACGCGTTGCGCCGGACGAATTTATTCCTTATGCACAAGAGACCGCATTAATACTGCCTATTGGTAACTGGGTAATTAACGAGGCCTGCCGTCAACTGGCGCAATGGAAAGCCCAGGGGTTCAATATCAATATGTCCATTAATATCTCGGCGCGGCAATTTATGCAGTTGGATCTGGTGCAACAATTTGAACAGACACTGGAAAAATACGCACTACGCGGGGAGCAAATCACCCTGGAAATTACAGAGCAAATGTTTCTGGAGAACACCGAACACAACTTGAAACAAATTTGTGAGTTAAAAAACCGAGGAATAAAAATATCGCTGGACGATTTTGGAATTGGCTACTCATCACTCAGTTATATTTTGCGGTTTGCACCGCAATATTTAAAAATTGACCGTTCATTTGTCAGCCTGATTGGCACCGGCAAGGAACACGATGAAATGGTCAACGCAATCATTGGATTAAATAAAATTATTCCCATGCACATTGTGGGTGAAGGAGTCGAAGAAGAGCACCAACGTTACTTTTTGTATTCACGCGGGTGTGATTTTGGCCAGGGTTATTTCTTTTCACGCCCCTTACCAGCCACACAATTCCTGCAATTTTTACAAACAAGGGCGATGACCGAACCACAGCCATCATAACCCGGCTCACAGTGACGTTACGCCGCGCAGGTTTTTCAAACAATGGGCCTTGGCCAGCGCCAGAAATTCCTGCACATAAGGTAGTGCCAAATACTCCTCGCGCACAGCGGCATAGAGCGTCGGCCAAATGCCGTTTTTCCCGGCAGAACGTACGCTAATCAAGCCCTGGGCCACATACTCCGCCGCCACCCAATTGGGCAGCGCGCACACACCGCGACCACTGGCAACAAGCTGCACCATCATCAAGGTAAGTTCCGAGGTACGCACAGCTGCAGGTTCAACGCCGGCAGGCAATAAAAATTGAGTGAATACATCCAACCTATCGCGGCTTACCGGGTAGCTAATTAAGGTTTGATCCGCCAGATCCTGCGGCTGCAAATAATTTTTGGCAGCCAAGGGATGCTCATTAGCCACGGCTATTTGCATTTCGTAGCCAAACAGGGGCACGTATTCCACCCCTTTTATCGCCTGCGGATCAGAGGTGATCACCAGATCTATGTCACCCTGCGCCAGAGCGGGTAAGGGTTCAAAGGTAAAACCGCCGGAAAAATCCAGTTCTATCGCCGGCCACTGGTTGCGATACACCTCAATGGTGGGCATCAGCCAGTTAAAGCAGCTGTGGCATTCAATCGCCATGTACAGGCGCCCTGCTTCACCGTGCACCAGCTTTTTCACGTCGCGCTCCGCATCGCTGACCCTGGCCAAGACATCCTCAGCCAACAGCAGTAGCCGTTTGCCCGCTTCGGTAAAGCGCAATGGCCGGCTTTTACGGATAAACAATTCGCACTCCACCCGTGATTCCAATTCCTTGAGCTGGTGGGAAAGCGCCGATTGGGTAAGAAATAAGCGCTCAGCCGCCTCAACCAAACTGCCGGTCTCACGCAAGGCGATAAGGGTTTTTAAATGGCGGATTTCAATCATGGTTATCTACTTCGTAAGTTGGAAAAGCCTAAGCGCCTTCAGACGATGCTGCCCAATGACAGTTGTCTTCTCGGGTATTTGCACAGCATAACATTAATAATTTTCACGTTTAAGCTGAAAATTACCAGTTTGATTCATATTGGTGTTTTATCCAGAATGATTCCATGCCAATCCACACCAGGAAGTCAGTAATTGATTTCTGTTTATCACATGGGATTTATCTTATGACTCTGACTACCCATAATTTGGGGTTTCCACGTATCGGCGGTGACCGCGAACTCAAAAAAGCCCAGGAAGCCTATTGGCGCGGCGAGATAGATCAAACCCAACTTGAGCAAGTGGGGCGCGAACTGCGCAGGGCCCATTGGCAGTTGCAAGCCGATGCGGGCGTGGATTTGATCCCCACTGGCGATTTTGCCTGGTACGATCAGGTACTTACCCTGTCAGCTACTCTTGGCAATATTCCTGCACGCCATCGCAACAACGCTACGGCCACGGTTGCACCACAAAAACAGGACGACCAAGCCTGCTGTGCACACCACAGTAATGCCCATGAACCAAGCGAATGGGCATCTGCGCCCTGCAAAGATATCGATTTGGATACCCTCTTTCGCGTCGCGCGTGGCCGCGCACCTACAGGCCAAGCTACCACTGCATCGGATATGACCAAGTGGTTCGATACCAACTATCACTATCTGGTGCCTGAGTTCCATGCGGGTCAAACCTTCCAGTTAAGCTGGCGCCAAATTATTGATGAAACCGCCGAGGCAATTGCACTGGGGCACAAGGTCAAACCCGTCATTCTCGGCCCACTCAGTTACCTGTTTCTGGGAAAGGAAAAAGGCGCTGCCTTTGATCGTTTTGACTTGCTGGATAACCTCCTCCCCGCTTACCAACAATTGCTCACCGCCCTCTCGCAAGCAGGCGCAAGCTGGGTGCAAATTGATGAGCCTATTCTGGTACTGGATTTGCCGGAAAAATGGCAGCGCGCATTTGAACCTGTGTATAACCGCTTGCAACACAGCAAGCTAAAAGTATTGCTTGCCACCTATTTCGGTACACTGGGCGATAATTTACCCATCGCTGCCAATTTACCGGTTGCCGGATTACATATCGATGCTGTGCGTGCCCCTGAACAAGTGCTCACACTGATTGATCACTTGCAGGACCACAAAATCTTATCCATCGGTGTGGTGGATGGTCGCAATATTTGGCGCAATGATTTGGAAAAATCACTCACCCTGTTAAAACAGGCGCGGGAACGTATTGGCGATCGCTTGTGGGTTGCCCCCTCCTGTTCCTTGCTGCACTCGCCGGTAAATGTGGAACGCGAAGAAAAACTACCGGAAGATATTAAAAGCTGGCTCGCGTTTGCCAAACAAAAAGTGCAGGAAGTTGTGACCCTGAAAACCCTGCTTACCAACCCGGAAGATGCCACCGCACAAGCCGCCCTGGAAGACAGCAGTGCCGCCGCACAAGCGCGCTTAAGCTCCAAAAAAATTCACAACACTGAAGTACAAGCCCGTTTGCAAGCAATTACACCTGACCATGCACGGCGTGATTCGATATTTGCGCTACGTATTGCCAAACAACAAGCGCTGCTACAACTCCCACCATTTCCTACCACTACTATTGGTTCATTCCCGCAGACGGATCATATTCGCCAAACGCGCAGTGAATTCAAACAAGGAAAAATTAATGCGGTGGAATATGAAAACCGTATTCGTCAGGAAATTGCAGATTGCATTGCCAAGCAAGAGCAGCTTGGTATTGATGTACTGGTACACGGCGAAGCAGAACGCAATGACATGGTGGAATACTTTGGTGAGCAACTAAACGGCTATGCGTTTACCCAATATGGTTGGGTGCAAAGTTATGGTTCGCGCTGTGTAAAACCGCCCATTATTTATGGCGATGTATCACGCCCTGCGCCTATTACAGTGAGCTGGGCACGCTACGCGCAATCGCTCAGCAAAAAACCGGTTAAAGGCATGCTTACCGGCCCTATTACCATGCTGTTCTGGTCTTTTGTGCGCGACGATCAACCCCGTGAAACTACCGCGCTGCAAATTGCATTGGCGCTGCGCGATGAAGTTGTCGATTTGGAAAGTGCAGGTATTCAAGTGATCCAGATTGACGAGCCAGCGATTCGCGAAGGCTTGCCGCTGCGCGAAAAAGATCGCAAAGAATATTTGGATTGGGCAGTAAAAGCCTTCCGTATCACAGCCAGCGGGGTGCAGGATGAAACCCAAATTCACACCCATATGTGCTATTCGGAATTCAACGACATTATTAAAGCCATTGCCGATCTGGATGCCGATGTGATCACCATTGAAACCTCGCGTTCCGATGGCGAATTACTGCAGGCTTTCGAGCAATTTAATTATCCCAATGATATTGGCCCGGGTGTATATGACATTCATTCACCGAATGTTCCCGAGGTACAAACCATGGTGAATTTACTCAAGCGCGCCGCCCGTGAAATTCCTGCTGAACGCCTGTGGGTCAACCCGGACTGCGGTTTAAAAACCCGCCGCTGGCCAGAGACAGAAGCCGCACTGGCGCGCATGGTTGAAGCTGCCAAAACACTGCGTGCACAGATTGCAAACGCCGCAGTGCTAACAAACAAGGAAGTACCTCTGGAAGCCTAGCTAACCCCTGGCCAGGCACAGACAAAAAAGCCGCCGTGTATTGTGCACGGCGGCTTTCTTGTTTAAGCGATAATCACCAACGCCACTGAACCTCTGCCGTCAGTTCACGCCCTCGACCGGGCACGCCATCCAATTTACCCAGGCCTTGGGCGGGAGTGGCGTAATCCTCATCGGTGAGGTTTTTAATTTGCAGACTGATGTCATAACCACCCTCAAAGCGATAGCGCCACTGGGTATTGAGCAACCAAAAATCATCCAGCGTCACTTGGGTAGTCGCCGACACCGGGGCTTGATGTTCATCCTGATAAACACCTGACAAATTCCAATTCCAGCGCTGGGCAGCGTAATTGATTTCAAAGGAGGCCAATGACTCCGCTTCGCGAAATGCCGTCATCGGTAAATTCATATGGGTGTAGGTACTGCGTAATGACCAACGGTCACTCAATTTTTGCAGCCACTCCAGTTCCAGACCTTCACTGCGCTCACTTTCACCATTGACATAGGTGCGACGGTTGCCGATAAACCCGGTCATGATCGGATGTTCATAATGGCTCTGGAACAAACCGGCACTCAGGCTGGTTTTTTGCCAGTTACCCATCACAATCAAATCCCAGGTTTTGACAATTTCATGCTTAAGGTCCGGGTTGCCCAATAATGTGGGGTTATTAATAAATGCCGTTTCCGCCAGTGTCGGTGCTCGAAAGGCCTCACCGTACAATAATTTCAGGCTGTAAATCTCATTGAGTTGTTCAACCAACGCCAGACGCGGGCTAAAACGTGCGTCTACGTCAGAATAGTCATCGTAGCGGCCACCAATAGTCAGCCGGGTTGAGTCGCGCAAGCTGCGAATGTATTGACCGTGAATACCGGTGGTGGATTGCGAACCGGAAATGCCCAACGGCGTGCGCTCGCTCATATCGCCGTAGTAGGTGATTGGAAACTGCTGCTGGATTAATTGCAGCAAATTGTAGTTGGTGTAAGCACGGGCCTTGATCTCTTCATGGTGAGCAGCCTGTATGCCCCACTGGGCACTGGACAACTCATCAATCGACCAGTCCGTGGTGTAGGCTAAGCGATAGCTTTCACCGGCTTGCGTTGCCTGGATACGAAAGGGCTCATTGCTACTGGGAACACTCACCGCCGCCAAGGCGCCTGGCCCCTGTACAAATCCCTCCAGCGCAAAGGTAAATTGCTGATAGCTGACAGAGAGGTTGGATTTGATATCCGGCGTCCACTCAAATCCCTGGTCGACACTGAGATTCCACAGTTCACGGGCGTGATCATTCACCCCATTGGCAGTATTTTCAGAGAGATAGAAATCCTCTGACTCACCGCGATAATAGGTCAGGTCGATTTGGGTTTTACCACGACGTAAGCCCAGATCCACATTCAGCAAGCGCCGCGGATCATCGCTATCCAGTGGCAAGTGATTAAAACTGTCGGTAATGGTCAGGGCTTGCCCTCTGTCTTCATAAGCATGTACATAGGCATCAGCCTGCCACGACTCACCGGCATGGCTCCACAGCACATCCAGCGCCCGGCGCGCTTCGCTCCCCACACCTACCGCGACAGATTTTTGTTGTTTGCGCGTCACAATATTAATGACGCCGGTAAACGCCGAGCTGCCATATACCGCCGAACCGGGGCCGCGAATAACTTCCACACGCTCCACTTGTGCCAAAGGAAATAACGGCATGGTTACATCGGGGCTGCCACCACGGGGATCGTTAAATACCTTGCCATCTACCAGCAGCAACACTTCCAGCGATACATGGGTAGTGCGTCGGCCACGGGCACTGTAGCTGTAAGCCAGCCCGGAATTGGCATTGCGATTGAATTGAAACCCAGGCACCAAACCAAGCAGTTCGTGCAAGTAATCTACCCCTAAACGCTCTATGTGTTCATGAGTGAATACAGAGACAGCCGCCGGTACAGTTTTAATCGACTCTTCTGTCAGGGTCGATCCGGTGACCGGAGTTTCCAGCAATTGCTCAAGGCTTAATTCGAGGTAGGCGAACTCGTCCGCATGCGCGCCCAGACTTAACAGACACAGCAGCGCTAACCAGCAGCGCCGAGGCTGATAACCCCTTGGTGTGATAACCATGTTGCGATTCTCCACGTCAGTAATACCGGGCGCCGATCAGCGAGCTGACCATTGCGCCAACCAGGCATCAAACTGCGCTGGCGGTAAGGCTTTGGAAAAGTGATAGCCCTGCATCAAACGACAACCTTCATTGACGAGCAATGTCATTTCGTTGCTGGTTTCTACCCCTTCGGCAATGGTGTCCATACCCAGTGACTGCGCGAGCCGGATGATGTAACTGACGATGGCCAGCGACGCTTCATCGGATTGCATATCACGAACAAACGATTGATCAATTTTTAAAATATTTACCGGCAAACGACGCAGGTAATTCAAACAGGAAAAGCCGGTGCCAAAATCATCAATGGCAATGCGATACCCAAGGTCGCGAAACAGTTGCAACTCATGAATGGAGGCATCCATATCGCTCATGAGCATACTTTCTGTCAGTTCCAACTCCAGCGATTGGGGCTGCGCACCGGCGGCATCCATAATCGCTTGCACTTCACTCAAAAAACCCGGCTGATGAAATTGCAATGCGGAAATATTAACGCTCACCACCATTTGCTTATGGCCTTCGGCCTGCCAGCGTGTGATCTGGCGCGCGGCCTCGGCAATCACCCAACCGCCAATCGGAATAATCAGGCCGATCTCTTCGGCGAGCGGAATAAAATCATTGGGTGGCACCAATCCGCGTTCAGGGTGGCGCCAACGAATCAGTGCCTCGGCGCCGTATAACTGTTGCTTGGTGGCGTCAATTTGCGGCTGATAATGCAATTCAAACTGCCCTAAATCCAGGGCCAGGCGCAAATCGTATTCCAGCTTTAACCTATCCAGCGTGCGCGAGTTTAACAGCGGTGTGTAAAACTGATAATTGTTGCGCCCTTTTTCCTTGGCGAGATACATAGCCGCATCTGCATTTTTAATCAGGGCACTGGGCGAATCGCCATCTTCCGGATAAATCGCAATACCAATACTCGGGCTCAAATGCAGTGGCATGTCTTCCAATATATGAGGCTTTAATAATTCCTCGCGCACTTTAATCGCCACTTCGGCCAAATCGCGCTCATCATTTACACGCGGCAGTAATACCACAAATTCGTCGCCACCCAAGCGCGCGACAGTATCGTCATTGCGAATCACTTTTTTGAGTCGCTGTGCCGTTTCGCGCAGAATTTGATCGCCCGCCGAATGTCCCAGGGAATCGTTGATATTTTTAAAGCGATCCAAATCAATAAATAGCACGCCGATTTTTTCCTGCCGACGTTTGGCAGTGTTGATCGCCATTTCCAGGCGATCATTTAACAAGGTGCGATTCGGCAATTCGGTGAGGCTGTCATGGTGAGCGAGAAAATCGAGCCGCTCGCGGGATTTTTTGCGCTCGGAAATATCAGTAAAAATCGCGATGTAATTTTCCACCTGCCCGTCGCTACCCAATACGCGGCTGATTGAAAACCAGGAGGGAAATGTCTCACCGTTTTTGCGCTGGTTGGTCAGTTCCCCCAGCCAGGCACCGCGCTCATTGAGCACCGCAATCAGGTTGCGAAAAAAACCACGGGGGTGCTGGCTGGCGCCCACTTGTGCAGCATCCACGCCCAATACATCGGCGGCACTGAAACCCATCATTTTTTCATAGGTTTTGTTGACCAGCACGATGCACAATTTAGCGTCGAGAATCATGATCGCTTCGTTGCTGCCTTCAAACACCTTGGCCCACAATCGCAGCTCGGCTTCTTGATGTTTTCGCTGGGTAATGTCGCGAATCACCATCACCACTTCTTGCTGTTCGCGCAACATAATGCGCGCTTCCCAGGTGCGCATTTTTCCTTGCAAAGGCGACCAGTCAAACTCAACCAACTGTTCACTTTGGCCGGCAAATACGCGGCGAATATGCGGGGCGAGGATTCGGTATACCGGCGCGGGTAAATGCCCCTCACCACTCACATCATCGTAATTCACCCAGTGATCCATCTCGTGGGTATAGGCACCTACTTGCATGTCGATCACATGACCATCGCGGTCGATGCGCAAAATCATGTCGGGAATACCCGCCAACAGTGCGCGGGTTTTTCCTTCGCTCACACTCACATCGTGAAATGCTTTTTTAGCACGCAAAATAAATTGCAGGCGATAGGGAAGCGAACCCCAGCTGACCGGTTTGGTAATAAAATCCGTCGCGCCGGATTCATAGGCGTGATGTATGGACTCTATATCGCCCAGCCCCGTCACCATGGCAATGGGTAAATCGTGACCGCGCGGATCATTTAACAACTCGCGACACAAGCTGAAACCATCGCCGTCAGGCAAGAGCACATCCAGCAACACAATGTCCGGTTTACGCTCGGCAAACCGCGCCCGTGCTGAAGCGCAATCAGCGGCTTCAATGACTTGAAACCCCGATTGCTCCAGGGTGATGCTGGTCATCAGGCGCGCGGCCTCATCATCATCAACAACCAGCACTACACATGTCGCCGTATCCCCCATGGTGATCAGGGGTACGCCGCTATCGGTGGTTTTTTGTTTGTCTGCATCAGGCATGGGGCTAGTGTCTTTCACGTGGATCGCTCCTTTCGCTCTAATTCAGCCAAACCCTCTAGCGATAAATCATAGAGCCGTAAAATAGTATCAACCTGCTGCGCGGCGTCCTCCATATCGCCCTTGCGCGCACTGGCCTCACAATCTCGACAAGCGGCTGCCAAATCCAGTAACCCGAGATTAGCAGCGCTGTTTTTAAAATTGTGTGCGGTTTTGTAGAGTAAATTGGCATCCCCTGTGGTAACAGCCTGACGCAACTGGGTAATAAGTGCAGGACTGGCACCGCGAAACAAACCAATAATTTTGAGCAACAACCCTTCGCGCAGCTCGCGCAACTGTCGGATGACTTGCTGGTCAATTTCAATGGCCTCTCCCCCCACCGCGGAAGGTGTCTGTTGTTCCGGCAACCAACGGCTGAGGGTTTGATACAACTGCATTTGGGAAAAGGGTTTGCTGAGGTAATCATCCATCCCCTGGGCCAGACAATGCTCGCGATCGCCGCTGATTGCATTGGCGGTCAGCGCCACAATCGGCACCTGCGGCAACCCTATGGATTGCTCCCGCTGGCGGATGCGACGGCTGGCTTCAAAGCCATCCATAACCGGCATCTGGCAATCCATCAGCACCAGGTCAAAGCCACGGCGATCAATCAGTGCCAGAGCCTCCTGGCCGTTATTGGCGAGGGTCAAATCCAGCCCCATACGCTGCAACATAGCCTTGGCGACTTCTTGATTGACCGGGTTATCCTCCGCCAGCAGGACTCGCCCGCTCAATGGTTTCAGGCCAGATGTTGCCAAAGTGCCCTGCTTACTCACGGGCGCACCAAGGGGTTGGTAAATAAAATCACCGGCAGCGACCTGGGCAATAAGCCCATGCAGCTCGGCCTGACGGGCGGGTTTAAACAACATCAAGGCGCGATTGGCCAATGACTCCTGAATCGCAACACCGGCAGGACACAAGATAATCACCGCCAGGGATTCAAACAGTGGCGACGCCGCCAAGCTATCCAACACGGCACCGGCATTCATTTCCGGCATCGCCCAGTCAGTTAATAACAACTCAAACGGGGCGTCGGTTTTGGCCTGTTTATTCAGCAATGCCAAGGCTTCAGCGGCAGACTCTGCCAACACCGGCGCAATACCCCAGGTGCGCAACCATTCGTCGAGGATATCGCGGCTGACATCATTATCGTCAACCACCAGGGTTCGCAGTGGTTTGAGCGGATGGAAGGCAACATCAGCGGAAGCGTCGTTGTCAGCTTCCAGGTGCAGGTCAAAATAAAAACGACTGCCCTCGCCTGGCAAACTCTCCAACTGGATTTGTCCGCCCATCATTTCAATCAGGCGCTGTGAAATGGCTAGCCCCAAACCCGTGCCGCCGTATTTACGCGACATGGATGAATCCGCCTGGGTGAAGGACTGAAACAGCTTGGCGCTTTGCTCGGGGGAAATTCCAATACCGGTATCGCGGACACTAAAGCGCAACTGCAATTTGTCGTCATGACGGGCAACCAGCGCAACGCCAATTTCTACCTCACCATCTTCCGTAAATTTAATGGCGTTGCTCAATAAATTGGTGATGACCTGCCCCAAGCGCGGGCCATCGCCCATGACTGATACCGGGGGCAGCGGTGTTCTACACAGCAACTCCAAATTTTTGCTCTGGGCGATGGGGGCATAGCGCTCGGCAATATCTTCCACCAGCGTATTGAGCGAAAAAGGCAATGACTCCAGTTCCAACTTGCCTGCTTCGATTTTGGAAAAGTCGAGGATGTCGTTGATGATTAACAGCAGGTCTTCGCTGGAGCGGCGCGCCACCCGGGCGAAGCGTTTTTGTTTGCTGTCCAGCTCCGTTTCCAGCAGCAAACCGGTCATGCCCATAATGCCATTCAGTGGTGTGCGTATTTCATGGCTCATCACGGCCAGAAAGTCACTTTTTGCCTTGCTGGCTGCCTCTGCCTGCTCCCGCGCATATTGCAATTCCAGGGTGCGTTCAAACACACGTTGCTCAAGCAATTCCTGGTTCTGGCGCAGCTCGCTGTCCTGCATTTCAATGCGATCCAACATGGCATTGAAGCGACGAGTCAGCAGGCCGACTTCATCCTCCACCGAGGTCTCTGGCGCACGGGCATCATATTGGCCTTCATCACCCACTTTTTGCGCCAGCTCACTCAGGCTTCCCAAAGGGCGCATCACCCGCGAAATTAATGTCCAGGCCAAAATGCCCGACACCAACAAGGCCACCAGTGCCGCTGCCAGCACCCAGCCAATCTGGCCGTAAAATTGTTCGCGCAGCGGTTTCAGGGTGACATCCAGCTCCAAATAGCCAAGAGGTTCGTCAGCCCAAAAGACATCGGCGCGCACCAGTGTGTCGCGCACTATTGGCGTGGAGCCCGGTGTGGGCAGCACTGCGCGGTACTCAGCCAACTGCTTGTTATTGATGAGGATCAGGCGCGCGGCAATCACCTTGGGCTCTACCCGCAACACTGCCAGGGTTTGCTGCGCGGCATCTTTATCCGCAAACATACTCGGCGCCGCCATATTCAGGGCCGTTGCCTCAGCCAGAATTTGCAGTTGGTTATTTACCTGGGTCACAAAGTAGTTGTACTGCTGCCAACTGGACACCAGCGCCGCGCCCAGTACGGCAATGCTGGTCAACAACATAGCCAAGAGGCTGATTTTGCGGGTCAGTGAAGTTCCGGGAGGAGTCGAGTTAGACATATTAACTTCGCTCCTTCGTTGGCTTTCTGGCCAGCTTGAGCAACTGGCTACTCACTTTCACACCCGCGTGCCCTATCGCCCATTCGTTAATAATGAATTCAATGCGATTATCCACTGTGCGCACCAACGCGATGGCAACACGTTTGTCACTTGGATCAGGCTCGTCGGCAACCAGTAATGCGCCGGGCGGCAATTGCGCCGGCAAGGGAAAACGTTCGCCGCTCATGGGGCGATAAATCATTTGGCAAGAGGTTAAGTGTTGGCCGAGGTCATCCGCTTTATCAATATAAACAACCTGGATAAACCGCTGCGGTTGTGACTTTTTTTCCAACTGTGCCAAAGCTTGGCGAGTAATACCTTCAGCCCCCAAGGCACAGAGTGAAATGGGTTGGTTTTCACGCTGGGGCCATTCAATAAATTTTAAAAAGTTGTACACAAATGCAACGCGTAAGCTGGCCTCGGACGCCTGCGCCGAAGCCACAAAAAAAGGGGTCGAGAGCAAAACTCCCACACCTGAATAAATTAATCGACGACCAGCAGTTCTGGCCAACCTTCCCAGCACAGACTTCACCTTGTGCGATTCCCTCGTATAAAGCGCGTTAATCTGCTCAGGATAGCCCAGCGAGCTTCGATTTGCGATAAACGGATTCGCTATTTCCACTGCGCCCAACCACCTGCAGAACACTAAGTGGTATCATACGTGCCCTCAAAATCCACCAATATGGCCTTTTTATGTTGTTGTTTGTCGATAACCTAACCAATGTCGATTTCAGTTTTCTTGATCCGCAGCGCGGCCTACTGGGTGAGACCTGGTTAGCAAATGTCCGTTTGCACGGCGAATTGGATGAGCAGGGCATGGTGTGTGACTTTGGCACGGTTAAAAAAGTGATGCGCCATTGGTTGGATACTGAATTGGATCACCGCTTGGCAGTGCCCATTCGCTCACCGCAAATCCGCATTGAAGAAGAGGGAGATTTTCTCAGCATTCATTGGCAATTTGGCACCAGTGGCGAATTTTTGCACACGCGTTCACCGCGCGATGCTATCGCCTTGGTTGATGCAGAGATCCTGACCGCAGAAACCGTCGCCGAGTGGTGCATTAGCCAACTCAAACAACAATTTCCATTAAGCGTGGCGCGCCTGGAATTGGACTTCACCCTGGAAGCCATGAATGGAGCTTATTACCACTACAGTCACGGCCTTAAAAAGCACAAGGGAAATTGCCAACGTATTGCCCACGGCCACCGTTCGCGCATCGACATTTGGGCCAACGGCAAAAAATCCCCGAAACTGGAACAGCGCTGGGCCGATGAGTGGACTGATATTTATCTCGCTACCCGCGACGATTTAATTGCCAAACCGAAACACGCCGGGGTGGACTATTACCAATTTGCTTACGAAGCGGAACAAGGCTCGTTTGACATTACCCTGCCCCAACGCTGCTGCTATTTGATCGACACCGACACCACCGTGGAGTTTATTGCCCATCACATTGCGCAAAAAACTCGTCAGGAAAACCCGGAAACGTCTATTCGTGTGAAAGCCTACGAAGGGATTAACAAAGGGGCGATTGCCGAAGCCTAACGTTTATTGCTCGCGAGTGAGCAGGCGATCAATTTTTTTCAAATGCGACACCAAGGGTGTTGAATGCAGGTTCAACACCGAAAAATACTCTTCCGCCATAGGCGCCACCGAGCAATAGCTGGGTAATTCCATTTGTTGCTCGATCATAAAATACAAACGCGGCAATAATATAAATTGCACCCACTGCGGAAAGGTCATGGTATCTATCGCAAAGGGCTCTGTGCTTGCCAAAGCCTCTTCAGAAATCATTTCAAACTCCCACAAGTGCAATTGACGCAATTCTTTTTCGACGTCCATTAATACTTCAGCGACGGAGACATGAAGGTTGTTCATTTGGGTTCTCTGCAAAACATGTGTTGGGCATCGCTGCGCTCAGCACCAACCTACGCGAGCACCCCGTAGGTTGGTACGTGCCCAACATAGCTGTGTTTATTTATGAATAATATGCGTGAAAGGCGGCAAGGAGTTCAAAATTGCCTTGCCATAACGCTTGGTGATGATACGGCGATCCAGCAAACTGATTTTGCCCGTATCACTTTCGGTACGCAGCAAACGGCCACAGGCCTGAATTAATTTCAGCGATGCATCGGGCACAGTGATTTCCATAAACGCATTACCGCCACGCGCCTCAATCCACTCCGAAAGCGATGCCTCAATCGGATCATCCGGCACAGCAAAGGGCAACTTGGCGATAATGACATGAGTGCAGTATTTGCCCGGCAAATCCACCCCTTCAGCAAAACTCGCCAAACCAAACAGCACACTGCCCTGCCCTGCATCTATAGCTTGCTTATGCTGCACCAGCATTTCCTGCTTGGAGTTATCGCCCTGCACTAAAATAATATCGCGCAAGTCTTCCGGCATATCTTCAAATACATCGAGCATTTGTTTGCGCGATGAAAACAGCACCAGTGTGCCCGCCTCCGGGTCAATCAAATTAGGCAGGTCATCGATAATCGCCAGGGTGTGCACATCGGCATTGGTGGCTTCCACCGCAGCAGACGGAATTTCCAAGGTCGCTTGCTGGAAATTAAAGGGGCTGGGCACAACGTGATAATTGGCATCGGGCGGTGTTCCTGCGCGCATTTGAAAACGCTGGAAATTGCCCAATGCGGTTAAGGTCGCGGAGGTAATCACCGCGCCGCAGGCTTTTTCCCACAAACTGAATTCCAGGGTTTTGGCCGCAAGAATGGGGCTGGAACAAATTTCCAAATCCAGATTGCCGGTGTGATCGATGGGGGTGATCCAGCGCGCTTTGGGAACCGCACCGGGTTTATCCGGCGTGGCAAAACTCGCCCATAAATCGCGATTAGCTTCTGCCCGCGACTGCCAAGTACCTAACAGCGGGTAATTATTTTCCAAATCTATTTTCGGCACAGGGCAATGAACATCTTCCATGGCCTGGGTTAATTCATCGCACATTTTGCTGAGCAATTCGCTCAGGCGATCAAAGCCCTTGTATAACTCCACACAAGGTACTAACAAGTCCTGGGGAACTACGCCGTTATCAAAACGATAGTGATTTTGGCGATCATCAAACGCAATGCTCTGCGCCAGTTGATCAAACACCGGGTACAACTGATCCAACCGCTGCTTGCAATCGATTAACGCGGCGGGCAATTGCTCGCCATAGCGATCCACATTTCCTGCGCCACTCACCGCGCCTAAAATTGCGCCAAGCGCTTTGTTGCATTGATCCAACCATTTGCTGGTGGAAAGCATACGGCTGTGATGGGCGAAATGGCTCAGCGCTTTTTGCGGCAAGTGATGGCCTTCATCGAACACAAAAATGGCGTCTTCCGGCGCGGGCAAAATTGCACCGCCGCCCAAGGCCAAGTCAGCGAGCACCAAATCGTGATTAGTCACAATGCAATCCACTGCATGCATGGAATCGCGCGCTTTAAAAAAACTGCACACCGACACATTGGAGCAACGACGCCCTGTGCATTGGCGATGATCGGTGGTAATAATTTGCCACTCGTTTTGTTCGAGTGCTTGCGGCCAGGTGTCGCGCTCGCCATTCCATTTATTGGACGCGAGGGATTCCACCATGGATTGATAGAGCTTTATGCTCTGCGCCGACACACTCGGGTATTCATCTTCATAGAGTGCGCGGGTCGGGTTGATGCCACTTTCATATTCGGCAATCAGGTTGTCGAGTTTGCTCAAACACAAATAACGTCCGCGCCCTTTGGCCAGGGTGAAGGAAAAATTCAACCCGCTATTGCGATGCAAATCAGGCAAATCTTTATTCACAATCTGCTCTTGCAGGGCAACCGTCGCGGTGGAAACAACCAATTTTTTACCCAGCGCTTTCGCCATCACCAACGCCGGCAATAAATAGGCGATGGTTTTACCTGTACCTGTGCCCGCCTCTACCACACAAATATGACCACCGGCGCACTCTTCCACCAAGCGGTGATTTTCACCATCCAATTTAATGCTGCCGAGCGCCTTGGCGATTTCTGCAATCATTAATTTTTGGCCATAGCGGGATTTTAAGCCCTTATTTTCCAAAAAAGTGCTGTAGGCGCTTTGAATTTGCTTTTTGAGATCATCGGTTAGCATTCGCTAATGCTGCTCAGTTTGCTCACCACAGGGTTAGCATAAATTCCCAGCGCTATCTCGCGCTGACCATCCGGAATGGCATTCATACGCTGGATAAACGCCGCTTTTTCTGCTGTCAGACTTGTCGGGTCATAGGGCGTATTGTTCACGCCATAATTCACAGACGGCACCTTGCCATGCAAGAGTTCATAGGCAAAACAGTTGGTGGCATGCAGCACATAGTTGCCCAGGATTTGTTTGTCGAGTGCAGCAACCAGTTCGTCGGTATCGGCGTAATCGCCATCCAGAATATCGCCAAACGCTAAGTGCACGTTGCCTTTATCACCAGCGATCCCCATGGCGATACTTTTCACATCTTCGTGCTCTTCTTTTTGATAGCTGCCCTGGGTGCGCTGCATATAAAGCTCGCGTGCTTTTGCCGCATCGCAAGGATCAAGTTCGTAGGAAATGGATACCGGCACAATACGCAACTGGCGAATGTAGCTGGAGAGGTCTTCGGTTTTGGGTTTATTCAGTGCAATCATTCCCAGCACTGCCGAGTTGGTTTTATCGCAGCCATCTTTAGCGCGCCCTTCACGTTGGGCGATCCAGATACTGGAGTGCTCATTGCAAATGGAGTGATGAATGTAGGACGACAAATATTTCGCCGCTTTTAATTTTTCACGGGGCGCTTTTGCCGAGCGATTAACAATGAAACTTTTGTTTAAACGCATCAAATCTGACACAAAGGGTTTAGTCAGCAAGTTGTCGCCAATGGCAATGCGCAGCGTGTTGCTTTTGTTGTGATATAACACCCAGTTTACAAAGGCCGGGTCCATGGCAATATCGCGGTGATTGCTAATAAATAAGTAGGCCGTTTTTTTATCCAGCTTATCCAATCCGGATGAGGTCAGCGCTTTAACACGCTTGGTCATCATCGCCGCCATGTAATTCTCTACCACATGTTGAAAGCCATCCACATCCTGAATGCTGGATAGCTGTTGTTTAAGCGTTGACTTCACCAAAGGCTTCAGCAGCCAGCCCAATAAGGGGTAAAGCCCAGGGAAACGCAGGCGAGTTACCGCATCGACCAATTCCGGGTCTTGCAGCAGGCGATCAAGGGTGGAGCGAACTTCATCATCGCGGTAGGGGCGAATATCATCAAATTCAGTCATATCAGGGAGTCATCAGTCATGAAGCGATAGGTAATAGGCACCAGAAGAAGATGCGCCGGATCAGGGCATTTTCCATTCAGGGATCGGGTACTTTGCATAAGGGCTGGAAGCCAGCGAAAATAGGCGCACAAAATACCGAAAAGGGTCACAAAATGCCACCAAAACCGCCACAGGCTGATCGTAATGCCCCCTGCCCCTGCGGCAGCAACCAATCCCTTGGGAGCTGTTGCCTGGTATTTATTGAAGGCTCCCAGCTGCCCGCCACTGCCGAACAACTGATGCGCTCGCGCTATACCGCGCACGGCTTGGGCGCCATAGATTACCTGTGGAACAGCTGGAGCCCCGAGCAGCGCATACGCTCCAGCAAAAGCGATGTGCGCGCCTGGGCGGAAAGCTGCGATTGGCTGGGATTACAGATTCTGGACACCCGCGCAGGCGGCCCCACCGATGAACAAGGCGTGGTTGAATTTGTGGCGATCTTTCGTCAGCAAGGACAAGTTCATCAACACCATGAGGTGTCACTTTTCAAAAAGAGTCTTGGTAAATGGTTATATGTTGACCATCTGAACGAGTAAATCAGTCAAAAAAACGGCAGGCAAAAATGAAACTGTGATTCAACCGGCGAAGCGCACAAAAAACCGTCAGCGCCAGCAGGAGTTGTTCGACTCACAACCAATATGTGACTAAAATAGCGCCAAAATCATAACACACAATAATACTATTACCGGCTACACTCTCCGGTGTGCCTATTGCCAAGATTATCGCCCCCTTACTCTATGAAAATTTTGCTGGTCGAAGACAGTGCAACCCTGCGCCATGCCATGCGCAACTATATTATCGAAGCGGGCCATGAGCCCCTGATCGCACGTAGCGGTGAAGAAGCGCTGCAGCTACTGGAAAACACACCGGTCGATATGATCATCATGGATGTGGAAATGCCAGGCCTGAACGGCTTTGAAACAACCCGCCTGATTCGCGAGTGGCTCGCTGGCCACTGGATTCCCATCATTTTTGTGACCGGCCTGAATGAGGACGAAAATTATCGCGAAGGCATTGAAGCCGGTGGTGATGATTACCTGATTAAACCCGTCAGCTTTATGATCATCAAGGCAAAAATTCGCGCGATGGAACGTATCGCTGAAATGCGCGATCAACTCAATCAACTCAATGTTGAGCTGGAGGCACTGAGCCAGCTCGACAGCCTCACCCAGATTTACAATCGCCGCACCTTTAACGAACTGGCACAGCAGCAATGGTCGCTGGCCAAACGCCACCAACAGCCCATTAGCGCGCTGATGATTGACGTCGACCACTTCAAACTATTTAACGATCACTACGGTCACCCCGCCGGTGATGCCTGTTTGAAAAAAGTCAGCCAGGCCATTAAGAGCTGCCTGCACCGCAGCAGCGATATTTTGGGCCGTTACGGCGGCGAAGAGTTTGTGGTGCTGCTGCCCGAGACCGATGCCAAGGGCGCAATGCGCGTGGCGCAATCCATTGGTGAAGCCTTGGCGCAACTGCAAATACGCCACGATGTATCACCTACTGACAGCTTTGTGACCGCCAGTATTGGCGGTGGCACCTGCTTGCGCACTACCGGACACGATTTGGAAGAGCTGATTAAAAATGCCGACCGCGCCCTGTACAAAGCCAAACGCGCTGGACGCAATCGCAGTTGGGTGGAGGAAGTCGCGACACACAAAACCATTTTGTTGGCGGATACCGATCAGGATCTCATTCGCCATTTCAGCGGTTGCTTGCAAGCACACTTCAATTTATTGACGGCAGAAACCCAGCGCGAATGCCTGGAGTTGGCGGTGGAGTTGCATCCGGATTTGATTTTGTTGGGCAGCGGTATTGTGGATACCCAGGCAGGCGTTGAACTGTGTAACCTGCTGGCGCGCACGCCCAAAACAGCCAACAGTATGCTGGCACTGGTCAGTGAGCAGACCGATAGTGAAACCGAAGCGCTGGGGCAAACCCTCAAAATCAATCGATTTTTTGATAAAAGCCTCAGCGCACCGGCGCTGCTCAATAACATCATAAAACTGCTAAACGACGCGCACTGATACAAAGTACTGCGTCGATTACTTGTTGCGATTAATTGTTCCGATTATTTGGTGCGCAGTGAGTTGTACCAATTCACTTCGCGCGAATAGTTGTCCACCTGATCGGCAACATCCAATACCAGCGCGAACAGCGCCATGCGCACCAGCACACCGTTATCCGCCTGACGGAAAATCGCCAGGTTCGGGTTCGCATTCAAATCATTATCCAGCTCATTGGCATCGGCGCGCGAATCTCGCGGCAGCGGATGCATGATCACCGTATTCGGTTCGCAATACTGGGTGTAAATAGATTGATTCAAGCGGAAGCGACCACGATACAAATCGGCCTCTTCCTTACTGGCAAAACGCTCTTCCTGGATGCGGGTTGAGTAAGCAATATCGATATTGCCGATGCTGGAGGCCAGATCGTCGGTAATGGTTACCTTGTGACCGGCGCTGCGCAACTCTTCCACAATGTAATCCGGCATGGCCAATTCCTTGGGCGATACCAAACACAGGCTGATGTTTTGAAACAGGCACAGTAGTTTGCACAGAGAGTGCACTGTGCGGCCGTGTTTTAAATCGCCAATCATGGCAATGCGCAAACCGTCGATACTGCGCCCGTTGGAGCGCAACTCTTTGCGAATGGTGTACAAATCCAGCAGCGCCTGGGTGGGATGCTCGTTGGCACCATCGCCACCGTTCAACACCGGCACACGACTGCCTTCGGCAAATTCCGCTACAGAACCCGCTTGCGGATGGCGCATACAAATCACATCGCTATAGCCCGACAATACGCGCGCGGTATCAAACAGGGATTCACCTTTGGTGAGCGATGAACTTTCAAAACCGGTTGTTTCACGAACATTGCCGCCCAACAGATTAAACGCCGATCCAAAACTCACTCGCGTGCGAGTGCTGGGTTCAAAAAACATATTCCCGAGAATGGCGCCCTCCAACACCCGCGTCACCTTGCGGCGCAGGGCATAGGGCTCCATGGCATCGGCCACGTCAAAAATGCGCTGGATATCTGCGCGTTCAAATTGTTTGATGGAGAGGATGTGCGCGCCGGTAAAATTCACAAGGAGTCCTTAGCGGTGAGACCGCTGGCCAAAGAGGCGAAACCAAAGGGGGACAAAAACGGTCGCCATTTTAGCGACAGCAACGCGCGATACCAACGGCTGATCACAAAAAAATTTATGCAATCGCCGCTGCATGAGTTCCGCTAAATATCAGCCGCGCCGGAATCAACTGCATTAATGCACCGGAATCAGCGATACCAAGCGGGTATCGGCGCGCCGCTCTTTAGTGGGGAGCGATGGCATGATACGCGCCAGTGCCGCTTCCGCCGTCGCGCGATAAGTAGTCAACTTGCCGCCCATTACCGACAACACCCTGGGTTGCTGCTCGTTATCCACCGAGAAAATCACATCCCGTGAACGTCCAAAGGCCGCCTTATCGCTTTTGGGCAATACGCGCAAACCGGCAAAGCTATTGATATGGCTCGCATCAGGGAGGGGCAATTCGGGGAAATAATGCTGTAACGTCGCTAACAGATAGGCCTTTTCTTCATCGCTGCAAAACGCGGTGTCGGGGCGTCCATGGTGCATTTTTTCGGTAGTGCCTACCATCAGTTGCCCTTCCCACGGCAGCACAAACACGGCGCGCTTATCCTGCGGTGCTTCCAGATAAAAATATTGCGACAAGAGCGGCGGCAAGAGTAAATGACTGCCCTGCACTAACTCGACCTCGGGGTGAGCAACCGCCGGGGTGATGTTCGCCAGCACCTCGGTTGCCCAAGGCCCGGCGCAATTAATCAGCACGCGGCAACTGATAGTCTGGGAGCCGGATTCAGTTTCTATATCTACCTTACAACACTGGCCATTGCGTTCCGCCGCCACAAAGCGCGCGGGCATGAGAATATCTGCCCCCAACAAAATGGCAGACTGCAATACTGAACGCGTGAGCGCGGCATCGTCTGTTTGCGCCTCGTGGTAGCGAAATACCGCTTTTAAACCCTGCTGTTTTAACCCGGCCAAGCCATTCCATTCACTGCGGGACAATTGACTGAAACGGCTGTTTTTATCAAACCCGGCCAGACCGGCGTAAAGGCTAAGCCCGGCGCGAATCGTCAAGGCCGAGCGCGTTGAATGTTCATACACAGGAATATGCAAGGGGCGCAGTTTCACCAGCTCGGGTGCCAAGCGTAACAACAGCGCCCGCTCGCGCAAACTTTCGCGCACCAAACCAAATTGCGCCGATTCCAGGTAGCGCAAACCACCGTGGATCAACTTGGAAGATTTAGAGGATGTACCTGCCGCAGGCGCCGTTTTCTCAACGACCAATACAGAGTAGCCAGCAGCAACTGCCGCCTGGGCAACACCCGCGCCTTGAATGCCTGCGCCAATCACGACAATGTCGTATTTCATTGTTTTTCGTCCGGGATAAAGTCAGCCAGAGTATAGACAGACTTGTAAAAATGATCGACAGCCATTTTCCAAAAAATGAAATCAATCATGCCCGGTATTAACAAGGCCGGGAATAATCCCGTCCACATCATACAAGTGCACCAAGCGGCTTACCGCCTGCGGTGCTCCGGTAATCGTCACACTCGCACCGGCACTTCTGGCGAGCTTCATGGCTACCAACAACAGCGCCACAATGGAAGAATCTGCCTTGGTTACACCACTGCAATCCAGTGTGCGCACCTGGGGCTGGACTACCCCTTGCAATTGCTGGCTCAAGCCGGTCACGGTTTTAAAACTTACTTCACCGCGCAGGGAAATAATATCCTGACTTAGCGACAATTCACTCATTGATTCACAGCCGCCTTGTTGTTTTGCTCGGTTAGGTTTTTCAAAAATGCATCCAGACTGGTGCGATTAATTTCTTCATCAAATACACCGCGCGCGGTGACCACCAAGCTGATGCCCTCTACATTAATATCCACAATTTTCCACACAGCATCCTGCAGTTCTAAACGCAAAAATAAAATCACCGCTTCACCGCGTTCATTATTAACGCGCACTTTCAATGTGGTTTTATTGGCATCGCTGCCCTTGCTGTCTTGCCCCAACATTTCCGGTTTGGTATTGCGATACAAATACAGGGTTTTGGTATAGCTGCGAATCAAATAGCGCTGGAATTCCCGCACATAGGTTGCGCGCTGCTCCGCACTGGCACCGCGCCAGTGTTTTGCTAATGCCAATTGAGCCATGCGTTTGATGGCCAGGTTAGGCAATGCGGATTCCGCTACTATAGTGCGCAATTGTTCCTGATCTGTTTGATAGAGCGCCTCGTGTTTTTTGAGTTTCGCGAGCACGTCTTCAATCGCCACTTTCATGACGGCCACAGGGTCGGCGGCTTTATCCTGCGCTTGCACCCACAGTGAGAAAGACAACAAACAACACAGACTCGTACTGACAACAACAATGCGTCGCAACAAGGAATACACTGAAATGCTACTCATGGCTACTCGCCTCCGTAGATGTACTGGTTGCTTTATTTAAACCAAACTCACCAATCAGCTTTTCCAACAACAGCGCTGACGATGTGAATTCAATCGTGTCACCGTCTTTTAACATGTCCTCTTCTGCGCCCACATCCAGGCCGACATACTGCTCGCCCAATAAACCGGAGGTAATAATACTGGCCGACGAATCCACGCTGAATTCATAGCGTTTATCAATCGCCATACTGACCTTGGCTTTGTAATTGGTTGTGTCCAATTGGATATGGGTTACACGCCCCACTACCACGCCAGCACTTTTTACCGGCGAGCGCATTTTTAAACCACCGATGTTGGTGAAATAAGCATTCACTTCATAACTGGGCGCTGCGCGAAAGCTGGATTGGTTCGCCACCTTTAATGCCAAAAACACCACAGCAGCCATACCCAATGCCACAAAAAAACCGACCCACAAATCCACCAATGTGCGATTCATTATCAAAACCCTCTGAACATAAATGCAGTCAAAACAAAATCCAGTGCTAATACCACCAGGGCCGATACAACCACCGTGCGTGTTGTCGCACGGGAAACACCTTCGGCGGTAGGCACAGCCGAATAGCCTTCAAATACCGCGATTAAACTCACCGCAACACCAAAAATCAGGCTTTTGATAATGCCGTTTACCACATCCTGACGAAAATCCACCGCGTTTTGCATTTGCGACCAAAAAGTACCGGCATCCACACCCAGCAATTGCACAGCAACCAAATAACCACCAAAAATACCCAGTGCGCAAAAAATCACATTCAGCAGTGGTAACGAAATTACCCCCGCCCAAAAACGCGGTGCAATCACGCGCGCGAGTGGTTGAATTGCCATCATTTCCAATGCATTTAATTGTTCAGTGGCTTTCATCAAGCCGATTTCAGCGGTCACCGCCGAACCGGCGCGACTGGAAAATAACAACGCAGATAACACCGGCCCCAGCTCGCGCACCAACGCCAGAGCGACCACCATGCCCACACCATCGCCCGAACCAAAACGCTCCAGCGTGTCATACATTTGCAAGCCCAACACCAAGCCCACAAATAAACCGGACACCACAATAATTAACAGCGAGAGCACACCAATAAAATACACCTCACGCACCACCAACCAGGGGCGACGCAAGCACATGGCAGACATAAAAACGATGGAAATCAGAAAATGGCAAACTTCGCCCAACACAATCAAACGGCTGGTTACTTGCCGTCCGATCAACTCAACACCTTGCAGAATGGATTTCATCGCACACTCCCCCACAACTGGCTGGCGTAATCCGGCGCGGGATAATGAAACGGCACAGGCCCATCGGCTTTGCCATTCACGAATTGCGCAAGGAAAGGATGATCGGACTGTTGGATATCGGCAGGAGTCCCCTCGGCAATCACCGCACCATCGGCAATCATGTACACATAGTCCACAATCTTGAGGGATTCTTTAATATCGTGCGTTACCAGAATCGAAGTTGCGCCCAGTGCATCATTAAAACGGCGCACCAACTGTCCGATTACGCCCAATGAAATAGGATCAAGCCCGGCAAAGGGTTCATCGTAAAGAATTAACTCCGGGTCCAGCGCAATGGATCGCGCCAGCGCCACCCGCCGCGCCATACCGCCCGACAGTTCCGACGGCATTAAATGGTGTGCACCGTGCAAGCCCACGGCATGCAATTTCATAAGCACCAGGTTGCGAATTAAATCCTCCGGGAGATCCGTGTGTTCACGCATTTGAAACGCTACATTTTCAAACACCGTCTGGTCGGTAAACAGCGCGCCCATTTGAAACAGCATTCCCATTTTGCGTCGCAACAAAAATAACTTTTGTGCATTTAATTCCGCCACCGACTGGTTATCCACCAACACGCGCCCGGAAGTTGGCCGCACCTGCCCGCCAATCAAACGCAGGATTGTCGTTTTGCCACAACCACTACCGCCCATAATGGCAACCACCTTGCCACGGGGAATACGCAAACTGATGTTGTGTAAAATTTTGCGCGAGCCATAACCAAAAGAAACCTGCTCCAACGCCACCATCGCCGATTGATCACTCATGCCAATTTGCCATCCCTTTTAAGATAAAAAGACATTAGCCTAAGTGTCGTCTTATAAGGGAAAAATACAAGCAAGGACTCTGATATGGATCAACTCTAAGAGAATTAAAACGAGTGTGCTAATAGGTAAGGAGTCTAAAAAAATCTATTCAAGCCCATTCAGGCAGCATGAATAAAATAAGCCATGTAAACTCCACATTCGATGATCGATATATTGGAAGCCCAGTGGAAAAGCCAGTCAAGAATGCGGTAGACATCGCGACAGTAAAACGTTACTTACCGTGGTTAGTGGCAATCGCACTGTTCATGGAGCATTTGAATGCAACCATACTCAACACTGCGGTGCCTGCGATTGCCGCCAGTCTGGAAGTAACGCCCCTGAGTTTGAAAGCCGTTGTGAGCTGTTACGTATTGAGCCTCGCCGTGGGTATTCCCGTCAGCGGCTGGATGGCAGACCGTTTCGGCACCCGGCGCATATTTGCAGCCGCTGTAGGAATATTCACTTTTGCCTCCATCCTCTGCGGGCTGGCGCAAAATGTACCCATGCTGGTGGCTGCGCGAATATTACAAGGAATTGGCGCAGCCATGATGCTGCCCGTTGGGCGGCTCGCCATAGTGCGCACTTTTCCCAAATCCGAATTATTGGCTGCAATGAATTTCGTGATTATTCCCGCATTAATCGGCCCGCTGCTCGGGCCAACCATCGGCGGTTTAATTGTGTATTGGCTACCCTGGCAAGCCATTTTTTTCGTGAATGTTCCAGTCGGAGTGATTGCGTTATGGCTGATTCATCGACACATGCCAGATTACCGATCCGATGATCCGCCGCCGCTGGATATTATCGGCCTGGTACTTTTTGGCTGCGGTATTGCCCTGCTCTCCTGGGTGCTGGAAATTTTTGGCGAGCATTATCTGGATGCAACATTAATCGGTATTTTGATCGGCCTTTCGTTAACACTGCTTGCCGCCTATGGCCTGCATGCCCGCCAACATATTTACCCTTTGCTACAACTAGCGCTCTTTAAAACCCGTACATTCCGCGTCGCGGTCGCCGGTGGATTCATTACCCGCCTCGGGCTGGGCGGCATGCCCTTTTTATTACCACTGCTGTATCAAGTCGGCCTCGGGCTGCCCGCATGGCAATCCGGCTTATTACTCATGCCCGCCGCCGCGGCCGCTATGTTTATGAAAGTCATTTCAATTCGTTTGCTAAAACAATTTGGCTATCGCTCGGTGCTGATCGTCAATACATTATTGATCGGCACCACCATCATGTTGTTTTCCACGGTAAGCAGCTCAACCGCCATCGGCTGGATAATTGCACTCAGTCTCGCGCAAGGCCTGTTTAACTCTTTGCAATATTCCAGTATGAATTCCATGGCCTACGCCGACGTATCCTCCGAACAAGCCAGCATGGCCAGCACCATCGCCAGCTCACTGCAACAATTATCCATCAGCTTCGGCCTAGCATTCGCCTCCATTATTGCAGGCCTATACCTCGGCGACTCACCACAATCAGACCGCATCGCCCTTACCAACGCACTACATAACGCCTTCCTCACCCTCGGTGGCCTTACCATTATTTCATCACTGTCTTTTTGGTCACTGCGTAAGAATGATGGGGATAATGTGAGTCGCGGCAACAACAACCGCGATGCAGAAAATACTGAGCGGATAGGGTAAAACAACCGGACAACTTATCGTGATTACACTCACTCGAAAGTTTCAATTCACAACCAGAGGAATCAGAAAGATTCATCCCCACGGACGTGGGGAACGCGGGTTCGGGGAGCGTAGCGACTAGGGCGCGGCCGGTTCATCCCCACAGGCATGGGGAACGCTGGCCGCGAATGTTGCGACCCTGGAGTCGGACCGGTTCATCCCCACGGGCGTGGGGAACGCATCTCAGGCCTCCGCCGGGAATACCCCAAACGCAGGTTCATCCCCACGGGTGTGGGGAACGCTGTGATTTCGCCTGCGCTTTCGCTCATTTCTGCGGTTCATCCCCACGGGTGTGGGGAACGCCGATTACAGGCCGCCATGAACATTCCCAGCTCCGGTTCATCCCCACGGGCGTGGGGAACGCTAACCCAGCGCCTGTGCGAGTACGCAAACGCGCGGTTCATCCCCACGGGCGTGGGGAACGCGGGCAGCTTTGGGTCTTCTCTCACCGAACTAACGGTTCATCCCCACGGGCGTGGGGAACGCGAAATCGCCCGCATTAACCGAGAATGCAGACTCGGTTCATCCCCACGGGCGTGGGGAACGCTGTGGAGTTAGCTGCATGCAACCCGGCAAATGCGGTTCATCCCCACGGGCGTGGGGAACGCTGGTGGCGCACCGGGTTTTCCTAATGCTGTAACGGTTCATCCCCACGGGCGTGGGGAACGCAAGCGAAGAGGTGCGCAAAATCACCTCATTGCCGGTTCATCCCCACGGGCGTGGGGAACGCCTATCAGAAAGCTACCAAGGGCAGATTAAATGCGGTTCATCCCCACGGGCGTGGGGAACGCATGAGAAAGAACAAAAGTGGAAGCGTATCATACGGTTCATCCCCACGGGCGTGGGGAACGCAGCTACACCAACACGTGCAGTAATACCTGCAGCGGTTCATCCCCACGGGCGTGGGGAACGCTCAATGCGATTGTTGCGAGCAGCGTGAACCATCGGTTCATCCCCACGGGCGTGGGGAACGCCCAAGTGTTAATGTCCTGATTTTGCTGCGCAACGGTTCATCCCCACGGGCGTGGGGAACGCAAAACTGGCAGAAGTCGTGTCAATTCTATTCGCGGTTCATCCCCACGGGCGTGGGGAACGCTTAGATTCAATACTGATGCCACGCCTTCTACCCGGTTCATCCCCACGGGCGTGGGGAACGCTTACCTGCGTCCCAATTGGCACGGTGTAAACACGGTTCATCCCCACGGGCGTGGGGAACGCACTCCGATGACGTGAAGGGCGACAACGTTAAGCGGTTCATCCCCACGGGCGTGGGGAACGCAGTGGTGAATTTGCACCGCAGTGTTATTTGCTCGGTTCATCCCCACGGGCGTGGGGAACGCGCTGGCATGTATCACACGCAGTGGGCAAAGCACGGTTCATCCCCACGGGCGTGGGGAACGCCACCTAAAAACGAGCACGGCTATGTGCCAGATCGGTTCATCCCCACGGGCGTGGGGAACGCGGTTTTTCCGCCCAATCAAAACAGAGCGAGAGCGGTTCATCCCCACGGGCGTGGGGAACGCTCGAATCGATGCTGGCAAGGGCGTTATGGTCGCGGTTCATCCCCACGGGCGTGGGGAACGCACTATGGCGATGAGGCTCGCCGCGTTGAGTACCGGTTCATCCCCACGGGCGTGGGGAACGCCACCAAAGTTTGAACCAGTTACCACGCACCGCCGGTTCATCCCCACGGGCGTGGGGAACGCCATATTGCGACAAGAGAAAGGAGGTTCATATGCGGTTCATCCCCACGGGCGTGGGGAACGCCGGATGGAGTTGGACTACCACTTGTATCTATGCGGTTCATCCCCACGGGCGTGGGGAACGCTTCAGCCTCCGGCCCCGCTAGCGTGGCTATTACGGTTCATCCCCACGGGCGTGGGGAACGCGGTTTGTATAGCCAACTATAAAAAAACGACAGCGGTTCATCCCCACGGGCGTGGGGAACGCTCGATAATTTCACATTTAACAATCTCGCCGCGCGGTTCATCCCCACGGGCGTGGGGAACGCTGAAATGGGGATAGCAAAATGAAAACAGGAAACGGTTCATCCCCACGGGCGTGGGGAACGCAATGTTGTAGCTGACGGCATCCGGCTCAGAAACGGTTCATCCCCACGGGCGTGGGGAACGCTTGAAAGCTGACCTGCAATTTTACCTCCATTCCGGTTCATCCCCACGGGCGTGGGGAACGCTGCATCCCTCGCGGTTATTGTTAAGCGGTCTACGGTTCATCCCCACGGGCGTGGGGAACGCTCACCGGGAATAGGTACGGTAGTGTGCCCCTGCGGTTCATCCCCACGGGCGTGGGGAACGCTCACCGGGAATAGGTACGGTAGTGTGCCCCTGCGGTTCATCCCCACGGGCGTGGGGAACGCTGCCCTTGATCGACCTGCAACCGGCGAAAATGCGGTTCATCCCCACGGGCGTGGGGAACGCCCATGTACTTATAGAGTCACCCACTAAACAAACGGTTCATCCCCACGGGCGTGGGGAACGCTCATCTATTAGTTCATAATATCCAAGATTTATCGGTTCATCCCCACGGGCGTGGGGAACGCCCGAAGAGCTTGCCGCAGCTACCCAGCAATTGCGGTTCATCCCCACGGGCGTGGGGAACGCCCGAAGAGCTTGCCGCAGCTACCCAGCAATTGCGGTTCATCCCCACGGGCGTGGGGAACGCATCGCGCTGTCACCCCTGTTACGTTTCTGCGACGGTTCATCCCCACGGGCGTGGGGAACGCGATTTCAGATTCAAAGCAGGCATATGTGCAGTCGGTTCATCCCCACGGGCGTGGGGAACGCTTAACGTGTGAGACTCTAGGTCATACTCAACGCGGTTCATCCCCACGGGCGTGGGGAACGCTAATTTTTCATCACTAAAATCGCGCGCTGCGCCGGTTCATCCCCACGGGCGTGGGGAACGCAAATCATTGACCAAAATGATTTGCCCGAGCTGCGGTTCATCCCCACGGGCGTGGGGAACGCTTGTTCTGACCAAAGCATGAAGTCTTTGGGCGCGGTTCATCCCCACGGGCGTGGGGAACGCTTCCTCTGCCAACAGCAGATTAAACAAGCGCTCGGTTCATCCCCACGGGCGTGGGGAACGCTTACCACCGTATTGCATGGGTTTTGCCAAGAACGGTTCATCCCCACGGGCGTGGGGAACGCTCGCCTCTGCGCATTGCCAATATATCACGCGCCGGTTCATCCCCACGGGCGTGGGGAACGCCGATTTTGTTCTATTATTTTTGCAAAACCGTCCGGTTCATCCCCACGGGCGTGGGGAACGCGTCTGAAGCGCAAGTTCAACTCGCCATGGCTGGCGGTTCATCCCCACGGGCGTGGGGAACGCACTTAATGCAACCCATTGATCTACCGAAAGAAAAATGGGTTGCGGAATTCTACCGATTTTTAAAGAGCAAAAACACACCGATCACAAATGATGATCATGTGTCAAATGAGATCAGTTTTTTTATCCGGAGGTAGGAAAGACACCAAACGCAAACCGTCAAACTCAACAGGGATTCGGCGATTGCTGCCAAGAGTTTGAAAGTCAAAACCGGACTCTGTATTGGTCGCCCATGCCATGACGATGTTGCCATCTTCGATCATTTTTTCGCATTGCTGCCAAATCATTTCACGCACACGGCGAGTGGCATCCCCCACATACACGCCTGCCCTAACCTCCAACAACCACACCGCAAGGCGACCGCGTAAACGGGGCGGCACATTTTCAGTGACTACTACCAGCATACTCATTTGGTGCGATGCCCTTCATCACCCAAACTATCGGGGTTAGGGATGGCTGACGCGACAGATTCTGGCGGCATTTCAGGCGGTTTTATTTCACCCGCCGCAAGCACCTCTTCAATGGTAGGAATTATTTTTTCAAGAATATGGCTACTACGAAAAATATCGCGGCACGCCAAGCGCACTTCACGATCCGGATTGTGCGGTCTTTTACCAGCGATGCGAAATGCAATAGGCACTACTGAATCAAATTTAAAAATATCGGCAATGTCATACACAAACGACAGTGGCTTTCCAGTATGGATAAATCCCACTGCAGGCGCATAACCCGCCGCTAGTACCGCCGCCTCAGTGATGCCGTATAAACAGGAAGTGGCCGCCGACAAACATTGGTTGGCAACATCGCCCTTCTCCCAATCTTTTACATCGTAATTGCGGCCATTCCACTGCACACCATATTGCTTTGCCAGCAGCTTATAAGTTTCGCGTACGCGTGCACCTTCAATACCGCGCAACTGCTCTACGCTACGTCGTTGCGGTGGTGCCTCACCAAAACGCAGTTCATACATTTTGCGCACCACTTTCAAACGCAAATCATCATCTAATGCGAGTTTGGCTTGATACAACAATCGATCTGCACGCGCCCCGCCCGGTTGGCCAGATGCATATAAACGCACTCCCGCCTCACCCACCCATACCAATAATGTTCCCACCGTGCTCGCCAATTTAACGGCAGCATGAGAAACGCGAGTGCCTGGTTCCAACATTAAACAAGCAACAGAACCAACGGGAATATGGGTACGGATACCAGTTTGGTCGATCACCACAAATGCACCATCGACCACATCAATTTGGCCGTACTGGATAAACATCATAGAAATGCGATCTTTCATCGGCAGGGGTTTTAACGGAGGGGGTGGAGCGTCACTCATTGGCTAACTCCAAAATCTGTGCAACCAGCGCATCACTTAAAAAATAACCTGAGGCAATTAGTTCTTGCAATTTTAGCTTAACAGCAGGCAATAAACCTTTGCGTTTAGCCAGCAATAACACACCGGGAGCGCCAATTATTTTGAGGTGATGAGCTTTGGCCGCTAAACGCCCCAAACGCTCATCAATCAAGACAGTTGCCTGTTCGACCAGTGCGTATTCCAAGGCGGTTTGTTCACCGCGATCCAAATGCGATAACGACACGCGCACTTGCGGGTCAGGTACAACAAGTAAAAAACCAGCATGGATTGCAGCTTGGACTCGCTGCGCGTCAAGGCGCTCCAACTTAACCAAGCACTCAGCCGCTACGCTTTGCGTAACGCAGACCTGATCAAAAAGCCCGCACAAGGCTTGTAAAAAATCAACGCGCGCCAACGCCAATAATGGGCTGGTATCAGCTACCAATAATTGATTAGTCCTTGAATTGCTCAAGCTCATCCGCCAACTCTTCCTTTGAGTAATCAACAACAGGGATCTTTTTCTTTGCCAATATATCCATCATTTCAGAGGCAGATACACCAGCCACACGCGCAGCTTGCACCAAGGTTGCCTGATGACTTGCAAACAACCGTATCGCCAGAGACATCCCAACACCAGATTCCAACAAAGCGTCATCAAACGGCACTGCCACAAATACTGGCTGCCCATGTTTGGTGATAAGCGACAAATGCCCCAACTCCGCCTCGCGGATAAGCTCCCCTGTGCGATTGCGCAGGTCACGAACCGTAAACATCTCCATAAAAACCTCAATTGTGCCAACAAGTGTTGGCACATTTTGCGCGCCGGATGGTTGTTTTTCAAGCAAACATGTCTAAACACATCGAATTCGAGGGGTTTAGGCGTAGCCATCAAATGCGGCGTACAAGCATCAAACCACAGCCGAAGGCTTTAGATGGCCCCAAACCTGATACCAGCATCTGCATGAACAACTCAGGATCTTCAACCGTCACAACCCCCTCGTAGTCCATCGAGCTAAAACCCGCGTTGCGATCCTTTTCAGGTAAAGCATTCCACCGATAGCCAGTCGCCTCAACGCTGTTCAACTCATAGCCATGAGTAACGCCACGTTTTTTGATCCAATCTACTGCCGCAGTTTCAGTTGCCACATCCAAAGCATCAGAAAACTCTTTGCGTTGCTCATAATTTTGAAAGTCAGCATGACCAAATAAGAGTGCTCGCAAATCGCTTTTCTTCTCCAAGCATGACAATCCTCGTGCTTTGCATGCAGCAATCAAAAATTGGCGCTGAGCATCCATCACCACATCGTGCTTGCTGGAGTTTTTCTTACCCTCCACTTTGCGCGCAACTATAGGATTTGCTCGCAACTTAAAGGCTAGCTGATCACCTCTACTTAAACTGGGCGAAAATGGTTTTGTATCAATCTTAAAAATGGGTGATTCCAACACCGGCTTCTCTACCGAGAGAACATAGTAAAGCGGTAAATGCCTCTCCATCCCCAACTGGTCTTGAGTGTTTTCTTCACGGAATAAAAACCGCTCTTTAGACTCGAACAAGTCCCACAAAAGCCTGTGCATACCGTAGCTACGCTCTTTGAGTAATAAACCCAATTGCGAGTAATTGGCTATGGCAGCGGTTAATTCAATGCGTGATAAATACATCAGCTAGCCTCCTTACTTGTGTCTAACTTGCTGTTATGCAACCACAGGTATTCCGTGCGTGGTGCAAACTGCCAGCGACGGCGCGATGTTGGTTTGTCATGACGCGAAAGTTTTTGTACATGCTGCGGATTAAAAATCTGATCCTGTGCAGAAAAACTGTGTAAGTCGCCCTCCCAGTAATAATGCGTCAGATCATCGTGAGGCAACCAACGAGCATCACTCTCCCATTCGTATTTACCGCTCAATAAGGTTTTTACTGAATAGTCATCCAGTGCTTGACGAAAATTATCGGCAGTAATAATTTGCGCAGCCAGAGGTGCAGACAAGGGACAAGACTTGCGCCCTAAATACAAATGAAACTTGGGTGACTGCAACGCGTCTTGTAACGATTGCAAATCATAAGGCGCTCCATCCAACGCTTTGATGGCAATAATTGCTTGCGCATCGGTGCGATATTCACGAGTTGATAACACAGTTCCCAAACGATCTTTACCCTGCACAATTTCATCGCGCCGCGTACGGTAGCGAAACTTGCCTACAGAATCCGGCGCTTGGGCAGTGTGGTAATCCTTGAGCACCTGCCCGGCTTTTAGTAACTTAACTGCTTGCCAATAACCTTCGGTTAATTGGTTATGCAACTCCTCTTGCTCACGCCGAATGCCCAGCGCCGCTGCCAATAAACCAGTAATGGCAGACTTGCTTGGGTAGACTGCACTGTGGCGCGCCTCCCCTACTGCAATTTCCCCCCAACTGGCCATTGGCCCATAGAGGCGAAAAACTAAAAAGTCCATATCGCCTCCTAGTGAGTTACAAATTCAAGTAACTCACTCATGCTGCCTTCCGCTGTTATCGCATTGAGCTTGTAAGACGCATCACTGCAATTGCCATAAACTTTATCAAAATTAGCTGCTTGTAATTCCAACGCGGCAATAGATTCAGCCGCATAATCTTCTGCATTTTTACCCAAGGGTTTTAAGAAGGCGACAGACAACGAACGCGGCTGTTGATTGCCCAGCTCAGCACGAACATAGGACGCATAAGCGCGGCTGCCAAAACTGTTTTGTTTGCCCGCAGGCGCCACTTTAATCGCCGCTTCGGTTAGGGCTTGAATCGCTTTGTCGGCGAGTGCTTTATCGCCATTAAGGTTTTCGATAAGCAGCTCTTTATTGATGCAGATGTAGGAATAAAACAGGCCTGCAGCAAAACCCGTTTCGCCAATGTGCGCTGCACCCGCATCCTCATTGTGATCATTCAAATCATCTACCGCAGTAAAGTAATCGTCTTCAATCACCACACCGTGAACAGAAATAGCGTGGGCAACTTGGCAAGCGGCCTCAACATTAAATGAAGGTTTGGAAGCCAACATACGACCAAACAAAGCAATGTCTGCTGCCATTTCGCTTGCGCGCAATATAGTTAATTCGTTTTCTTCGGGCGCCCGCTGTTCGGCAATTAACGTTTTCACCAAACTATCAATAACTGTTTGTTCGGCTTGACTGACATGCACTAACTGCTCAATCTCCAAGTCATTAAAAGGGTTATTTGCGTCTTCTTTTTTGAGCTTTCCAAATTGCCCTGCAATAGCCTGTGCCCAGGTTTTGGCTTTTTTATCTACTATGCCGCCTGCCAATAACTGCTGGTATACATTTACACCAAGCATTTTTGAGCGAACCCCCACATGTCCATGCAAAGCATCTTGAAACAAATCCGACGTGCGCCAAGTACGCTTTAAACTTTGCGATGAAACCCTCAGGCGATCCACTCCACCCATTTTGGCTGTCTTGGGGCGCCCTAAATCATCGCGGTTTAAATTGGCAGGAGGATAAGAAGTAAGTAAATGTAATTGTAAAAAACGGTTTTCTTGATTAGTCATGGTATAGCTCCTTGTGAAATTAGAATTAGTCTTTAAATGCGGCGTAGTAATCACTGGCCCAACGAACCGCCAAGCGGTCTTCGGGTTTACTGGCGGGGCCAGTGCGAAATTCGATTAACCAATGGGCGATGTCGTCGGCCAGCGAGGCGATATTGGCTTTACCTCCCAACAGATTTACCGCCCGACAAACGCGGGTAAAAAAATCTTCCGGTGAACGGCTTTTTTGTAATTGCTGAAAACGCAGCTCACTCATAGCAGCTTTACCACCCGCCTCTTTCGGCAGCGCTAGCGATTTAGCAAAGCTAACATCTGCTTTTTGTGGTTCGCTTTTTACCCGCGCTAAAACTGCTGCAATCAGCGCGATTTCAGAAATAGAAAGCACAACTCCTTTACCGGTTGAACCTGTACCCCAAGTTTCTGGCATAGCCTGGAGAAAATGTGCAAATGCCGAAGTTAACAGCACATCATCCGCATTAGCCGCACGGCGCAATTGGGCACGATCACCACGCTTATCATCCAGCCCTGCCCACCAGCGCTTTAAACAGCTTGCATCCTCTTCGCTGATTTTTTTTAACTTAATCATTACGCCACCTCCTCTGTTGTAGCTGCCAACTGCTCTAAATGTTGCAGGCTTTTTAACTTGCCCAAGTTAATTAATAAAAATCGGCGCGCACTGGTAATTCGCTTCATGTCCATGTCTTCCGCATCGCCCTCTAACACCCAGTAGTCAAATAACGTCAAGGCTTGGTTAAACATAAGTTTTCGCCAAGTAGCGGCCACGCTTGCAGGCATAGTGCGGGTGTTACTGGGCTGTTCAGCGAGTATTTTTAATTGCTGATAGAAAACAGGTTCTGTAGCTTGCCAGAAGGATTGATCAATCATGCTGGTATCGCCTTTAACATCCTTAGGGCGACTAAACCAACCGGACTTTACTTGTGAACGCAATTCTTTAATTACATCTCTTGCGCTATTAAGCAGATCAGAAACCAGCTTAAAAAATAGCTCCCTATATTCTTCGCCGATAGCAATAACTGGCATGGTCTGCTCGTACCAGCAGCGGGCTTTCATGTTGTCCATGTCATAACCAAAGCTCCACAGTTTTACCGCATCGCATGAATCCAATACGCGCAGTTTGCTGTCGTAAAAATGCTTGATGCTCAAGGCAGCTGCATCACCATTACTCGGATCTGCCCACATAAGCCCCAACCAATGCCTATAGCCCAAGCCGCCCTGCTGACCTTTAAGGCTGAGTGGCGGTTGTTCATTTTTTGGATCAAAGCGATAGGGTGTTAAGGGATGAACCCAGGGACCTTCATAGTTCACACCGTAATTCTTGGTGCGGAAATGGGAAAATAATTCAGTGCAAGCATCGCCACATAAATCACACACGCCTGCGCCTTGGGTTGGCTCAAGGCGAATACGTCGCGGCATACCCCAATACATTTGTAGCGGATGAACATCATCAGGCAGGGTTGCGCCGCCAGTTTTGTCGGACACTCGGGTAGCAGCCATCCAAGGGAAAATATCACCACTGGGTGTGTGAGCTTTGGGGGCTAATTCTTCTTCAGTTAACACGTTCAACCACAGTTTTTGCCACAAACTCGCATGAGCGCTTTCGGGCAGCAACAAGCTCGTTAATGGGCCACCACCACGCAATCCAACGCGATGCCCCACCCCGCCCGAGGGCGCATTAGTTTGTAACGTAAATAAGGCGCTCGCGGTACAACTGGCGCAAGCACCTGCCAGCGTGCCACCTTTTACAAAGTGATCGAGATGGTCTTTAAGGGTTTTACCGCCGGGGGCATCTATTAACAAAGCCGCCAATTCCTTGGGCTCATCATCCAGAACTGTAAAGTCCTGCAGAAAAGCCAAGCCTTGCGGGTTAAAAAATTCAAAGGCGCCGGAGAAAGGTGCCAGCACCTCTTTTAGTTGCTCGGTACTGGGCGGAGCCTGCCAATACTTTAGCCACTCGTCTTCATCCTCGGACGCAAAGCTGGTTTGCAAAAGTCCAATTAAAAACTGATACAAAGCCCCCTGAAAATCTGGCCTTGGGGCAGCCAGCTCCACCACTGAATTTCCTGTATCAGTTAGTTGCCAGGGCGCAATTTTGCCCCTTTGTCCATCCGCATGAATAACGGGTATCCACGGATCATTGATTAAGTTCATCACACCTCCTCTATGTCATGCCTTGTTTTTCGATATTACTAAGATGCCAAATATCAACGCCATCCCAGCCACAACCCCAAAGATCAACGCCAGTGCAACTAAAGCGCTCGCAGACGGTGAAAGTTGATTTAACTGCTCAAAAAGCTGTAATAGAGACTGAAACAATTGCGCCATAACACGACCCTCCGTCATCAAGTTGAATACAAGATAACCAGGATCATTATTTTTGTAAAGTACATACGGGTTTTTTATTTTATCTTATTGGAAATAACCTGTATGATCAAAACCGTTCTCTGGAGACTTTCAGAGATGAACCGTACATACGGGTTTTTCAAATACGTTCCCCACCTTCGTGGGGATTTTTTACCCCCAACCATCCATCTACAGCCCGATACAAACACTCAGCACCCTGAATAAGGGGTATTAGCTCTACCCACCGCAGACTCACTTCACGCTCTTTGAGCTGCTCCAAAGACTCCATCAAACCCTTTGGAATCAGCTTCTTAGCCTGCTCCCACTCAGCCTTGGGTAAACTCAATTGGCTTAATGCCCACTTGTGCGGAACATCGCCCGCATAGGCAACCCAATTACCATCATCACCCTGTTTTACCAACACACAGGTCACCGTATCGCCACCCAAACGCGTGGGGATATTGACCTCCTCACTCCAGCCGCCATTGTGAATAGCGCTCGCTTGGGTGTAACCCTTATCCAACTTCAGCTGATTAAAATTGCCCATACCAGCCTCAGCTCGCTGTTCGCCTTCGGCTTTTTTGCTCGCCGCTGTTAATTCATTGGGAATTTCATCTTGAGCATCGTCGCTATAAACCCCCTCAATCAATTCGCGGGCATCCTGCGGCATGGAAAAACCATCATTTTTTAACAGCACTTTGGTGGTTAGCCAAAGCTGGCCAACATTGGGATAAACCGCTTGGGTGCCGGGCAACAAGCCACGCAACCATTGGCTATCTGCAACCTGTGCCGGATCGGGCGATAAAAGCCACAAGCAAGGCGGCTCACGCTGCTCTTGTGCATCCTCACCGATTAAAGGCTCGCCCTGCATAGTTCTGATATGACGCTGCAACCGGCCTGCTCGCTGGATTAATAAATCAACTGGCGCCAAGTCGCTAACCATTACGTCAAAATCCAAATCCAAGCTTTGTTCTACAACTTGAGTAGCGATGAGAATCTGCCCTGCGCGATCCGCTGCTTTTGAGATCTTACCGAAGCGTCGCAACACATCCGACTCAACCATTTGACGATCAACCATTACATAACGGCTGTGAAATAAACTGAGTTTTTCCGGCTCTCTCCACGATTGGCTTTGCAAATACTGATAAGCATTGCGCGCATCTTTAACAGTATTACGAATCCAACATACACACCGCCCCTGCTCCACCATTTTCTGAATTAACGCAAAGGCTTCATCTTCATTATTCAAACGTTGCACAGCCACACGCCGCTCAACACTTTTACGAGAAGCAACAGGTGACTCCTGAAAATTTTCTTTACTTAATTGAGTCACCCAAGGGTAAGTGGCTTGCTCATTTAACTCTGGGGCTAACAAACTTGCACCTCGCGCAAAGGCCCCGGTTAGCTCACTACGAAAACGATAGGGCAATGTCGCAGAAAGCAAAATAACACTGCCACCTTGCGCGGCATGTGCCTGCAACAAAGCCACCAACAAGCTACGCATATAGGGATCAAAGGCGTGAACCTCATCCACTAGCAATACCTTATTCGTTAAACCCAATAAACGTAGGGATTGATGGCGCGCTGGTAAAACACCCAATAAAGCTTGATCAATGGTGCCGACACCTACATCAGCCAATAAAGCTTTTTTGCGGCTATCAGCCAACCAATGATTGCAATAAGCGCTGGCCGACAACTCATTGGCTTCATAATTTTTGTCGTCTGTCTGTGTCAATAAAGCAACTGAATCACTAAAAGCTTTTGATAATTTACTGGCACCATGAGCCAAGACCAAAGAAGGCAATTCTTGTTCAGCGTATAAGCTGCGATAACTTTCCGACATGCGCTTGTACATAGCATTAGCCGTCGCCATAGTCGGCAAACCAACATATAAACCACTTGCCAAGCCTGCCGCCATCAACCTATGTACCAACACCATGGCAGCCTCGGTTTTCCCTGCGCCGGTAACATCCTCAAGAATAAATAGCTGCGGAGCTTGCCCCAACTCAACAGTTTGCGCATAAGCCTGCAAGGGCGTTGGGCTTTTAATGAAATCGAACTGTTGGCGAATGGATACAAATGGATTAACAAGCCTATTACCGATACCCGCAAGCTCAACCGCCTCAACTGCTTTAGGTAACGCTCTGGTTTCCCAGTAGTCTTTGAGTGGCATTGACTCAACACAGTATTTAAAAACCGCCTGATTGGAACCTAACCAATCCGCCAAAACAGCCAATCCCGCAAATTGCCATGAGACTTGCTTAAAGATTTTTTTATCAACTGACTGTAATGGCGTCAGGTCAGGCATCCATTGCGCAATAACATCTGCAACAAACTGCTCTGCAGCTATTTCATCTTCTTCCAACAGGTAAGGTTTAATAACCCGTAAACTTTCCGGCGGCTTTCCATGATGACCGCACACAACCTCTAACCACCCCTCAAAAATACGAGAATATTCGGCAGGGATTGACTGCATCATTTTTTTATTTAAAACGTTCACCCATAAAGCGAAACCGAGCGTGTCATGCCTTTTGTCATAAATACAATTATTATCAAAAGGCACAAGTGAAGAGGATAGATTTGGTGCGAGATTCTGAAATGCGCGGCAGAACTTCCCTAAATCATGCAGCATCAAACAAAAGCAAAACCACGATTGTAACCACCGAGGATCAACATTTAATTGAGTAGCCAAGTGCTTGCATAGTAGCTTTTCAGGATCGAGCAATGAATAACCCACCGCCGCCACATCCAAACAATGGTATGGCAACAAGTGATAATCAGGCCCTTCGGCCTGCGGGTCTTTTTTTGCTTTACCCCAATACTGAAAATAACTTTCCACTGCTTTCCTCATTCACTGCTGTTCGCACAGGCTGACTTTACACACATCAAAATAGTTAGCAAGACTGCACAAAAACACAGGTAAACAGACTGTAGAGGCTTTTGGCAATTACAGGGTATTACCCCTCAAACAACCACTCTTTTATGTCCAGTAAGTTGACACATATCAATTGCTGGGCTTCGGGAGTACCGTCCAGCATTTTGGTGCTGACTTGCATTTCGCGGAGTAAATATTGAACCAAGCAACCTTTGGTGGTGATGTGCAATTGGCCGTTTTGCATTTGATAGTCGTTTTCCAGCACTTCGCATTTTGCCGGGCTTAAACGAGGGTCGGGTTGCAGGATGATGGTGACGAGGGTGTTCCAGCCGTAATCTTGTTCGGTAGTGTGTTGGGTTTTATCGCGCAATAAGGGTACACCGCGAAAACGGCTGAGTACAAAATCGCGATAGTCCTCAGATTTTTCACACCACGCACGCAAATGCCAACGCAAACCGGTATTGATAAAACTGTGCGGGGCGATGGTGCGGCCCTCGCGATTAGGGTTATTCAATGAAACGTAATCCACATCTATACGTTTTTGTTGGCGCATAGCAGCGACAAGACCGCGCATTATTTCCGGTGCAATTTTGCGTGCGGGTAATTGCAGGTTTTCTGATAGTGATATGCCATAAACAGGCAATTGACGCTCGCCTGTACTGAGGTGACCGGAATGAAACCAGTGGAGATATTCGTCCGGGCGAGTGGAGATATAGCGGGGAGTAAATGTTGCAGTGGGTAAATAGGCCTTGTGCGAGGTGCAGTAATGCAGGTTGTTGGGCAATTGCTGTTTGTAGCGATTGATGTCCGCACTGCTTTGCTGTCGGCTGAGCTTAAAATAACTTTCCAGATCTTTCGCGTTTACTCGCCCTTCCCAATAGGCGAGTAATTCGAGCAATTGAAAGCGCTGGTGAGTGATAGTTTTTTCCATGTGCACTCCATGTGGTTATGCTTTTTTCAACGCTACCACAATTTTCACGCCTGCGTCATTCCATTTGTTTGCGTGCTATTTTTAAATCATGTACTGAGCCACTGCTGCATCGCCCCCTGCCAACACGCAAAGCGCTGCAACAAAACCGGATTCTCCTGAGGTACAAACACATCTTCCTGTATAAGGGGCTTCCAGCTTTCGGGTAAGCCAGCGGCCATGCAGGCGGTGCCTTGCAAGGTTGCATCGGCGTTGTCGCTGCGGTGAATGTTGGCACGAGTGAGGTCTGCTATTTTTTGGCAGACGGCACCGGCTTTGCTGAAGCCGCCGCTGATAATAATTTTTTGTACCGGCCCGAGTGAATTCATTAATTGCACATTGATAACAATTTGAAAAATAACTGACTCGATCCAGGCGAGGATTTTTTCTTGTGGCGATAAGCCTTGGCTGAAGTGCGATTGCAAATCGGTTCGCCAATAAGGCGCACTTAAACCGCCAACCGCATTTAATAAATAACAATCGCCCGCCGGATTTAATTCCAGTGCAGCGTTTATGTTTGCCGGTGTTATGGCGAGGCCGGTTTGCTCTTGCATAAAATCGATGGCAGCGGCTGCGCCATTGACTGTGGCTTCCCATGCGTAGAATGTCTGTTGATGTTTGGATTCAGGAAACCATAGCGGGCTGACTAATAAACCGTCTGGCGCTTGCAACTTGTCACTCAGGCGTTGGATAAACGCACCGGTGCCGATGTTGATGTAAACACAATCCGCTTGCGGCAAACCGCGCGCGAATAATGAAGCACCTTGATCGCGTGCGCAGGCGGTAAAAGGTATGGAATGATCACCCACTAATAAATCGCCAAAGTGGCTGTTGTGATGCAAACACTCCGGTAATACCGCGCGCGGAATTTTAAAATGTTCTAACAGCGTTGATTCCCATTCATTGCGCTGCAAATTCCACAACAGCGTGCGCTGGGCGTGACCGGGGTCGATAACGGATTTTGTATGTTGTGTGCGTGGTCGATCCAGCAGATGCCAGAATAAATAACTGACAATCGGCCCTATGCTTAAACAGTGATTGTGTTGTGCGGCGATAACGGCGCTGCTGTGCTCCAAACACCAGCGCATTTTGCTCACGCCATAATGGGGTGATAAACGCAAACCGGTTAATTGTTGTAGCTCTTGGTTGTCCAAGAGAAATTGCGCTAAATAAGGTTCGCCGCGAATATCCTGCCAACTCAGTACCGGTGTTAATGCATCGCCCGTGTGATTATTCCAACACAACAACGACGAGCCCTGCCCTGCAAAACCAGCGCTGGCAATATATTGCACATCGGCTCCCAAATATTGCTGGATGCTGTGAAGGCTATCGCGGATGCCCGCCAAAATTGCCGCACCATTTTGTTCAATGTGTGGGTAGGCAGAATCGGCCGCGCGTGAATGTTGTGTGGCGCAGGGCGAAGAATAGGCACAGATCTGCTGCCCAGCTGCGGTGTAAATGGCAACGCGAGTGCTTTGGCCGCCCTGATCGATGGCGAGGTGCAGGTTGTTATTGAACTGGCTGGAAAAAACCGGGGGCATAATACTTGCTCGACAGTGATGATCTTATCGAGCAAGTGTAGCGAGAAATGCGGAAATTATTCACCCGACTGGGGGCCAGGCATAAAACCGCTGTAGGGGAATTGGGCAATCTTGTCGCTGCCGCCTTTGACTTCGGTAATTTTGGCGGGGCCTTCTTTTTCCACTTCATCGATGCGCACAATCGAATGCATGGGAATATAGGAGCGCTTGACGCCCGCAAATTCGGTTTTGAGCTTTTCTTCGGCGGGGTCGATTAACAAGCCGCTGCGTTCACCAAACACGAATTCTTCAATTTCGATAAAGCCATACATTTCGCTCTGGTAAATCGCCGAGCAAAACACCTCGTATACCTGGCTTTGGTTGAGGAATATCACTTTGTAAACAGGTTTAACTGCCATAACACTCTCTACTGAAATGCGTTCCGGACGGACGCGGTAAAACACACCCCTCTTGACGGGCGAACCCCGGCAAGGGGCGCGAAGAATAGCACACCTTTTGGCGATTCTCGCCCCACTTGCTTATTTTCCATACAACCCGCCGGAACGCGCCTGTTATTCCATAGCGATGTTGGTCTCTGTAGCGGTGTTTTTGGGTGGTCGGCGCAGCAGTAACAACAGAGGCAGAGAAGCTAAGGTAATCCACATCATTAACTGAAAGTCCTGCAAATAGGCCAGGGTTGCGGCCTGCCGCTGCACTTCATTGTTGATGGCCACCAGGCCCTGGGTGGTGTGAATATTCCAGTAACCGCTCTCGCCCACCTTGAGCAGCGCCTGATTGTAGGGGGTGATGTAATCGGCAAAGGCGGCGTGGTTACGCTGGATATTTTGCTGTAATTCCGCCATCACCACCGAGATTCCCACGCTGCTGCCAATATTGCGCGTGAGGCTAAACAGTGCTGTGCCTTCTGTGCGGTAGCTGGCGGACATGGTGGAAAAGGCGATGGTAGTGAGCGGAGCAAACACCAAACCTATGCCAAACCCCTGGATTATGCTGGTTCTAACCAGCACCCACGCGGCGCTGTCGAGGCTGAACAGGGTCATCTCCCACAGCGAAAACGCGGTGAGTACCAAGCCGGTGAAAATCAGCTTTCTGGGATCGACTTTGCCAGAGAGGCGGCCGACCAGCATCATCGCCACCATCACTCCGGCACCGCGCGGTGCCATGAGCATGCCAACATCCAACACCGGGTAGCCCATCAGGTTCTGTAAAAAAGGCGGCAGCAAGGCCATGGTCGCCAACAAAATAATGCCCACGATAAACATAAACACCATGGCGACGGAAAAATTGCGATCCTTGAAAATGGCAGGTTCGATAAAGGGATTGCGGTGGGTGAAGATATGGGCCACAAACCAGTAAAAACCGAGCGCCATGAGAATCGCTTCCGTGATAATTTCCGGGCTGTGAAACCAGTTCTGGCTCTCACCGCGATCCAGCATCATTTGCAGTGCGCCTAACCCAAGACTGAGGAAGGCAAAGCCCAGTAAATCAAAGCGGCGCGCGTGGTTGATGGTGGTTTCCTTAACCGAGGTCAGAATGCCCAACAGGGCCAAGATCCCCAAGGGTAAGTTGATGTAAAACACCCAGCGCCAGTTGTAATGCTCCGTTAACCAACCGCCCAGTGTCGGCCCGAGGATGGGCCCCAACATCACGCCCATGCCCCACATCGCCATAGCGGAACCGTGTTTTTCACGCGGGTAGGCATCCAGTAATACCGATTGCGATAAAGGCACTAAAGCCGCGCCAAATATGCCCTGCAGCAGCCGGAAGCCCACCAGTTGGGGCAAGTTTTGTGCGGCACCACAGAGCATGGAAGCGATGGTAAAGCCCACAACCGACCAGACAAACAAGCGCTTGCGCCCAAAGCGATCCGCCACAAAGCCGGTCAGTGGCAAGAAAATCGCGGCCGCGACTATATAAGAAGTTAATACCCAGGAAATCTGATCCTGAGTGGCAGACATACTGCCCTGCATATGGGGCAAGGCAACATTGGCGATGGTGGTATCCAGCGCCTGCATAATGGTCGCCAGCATGACCGATACCGTTAGCAGCACCGGTGTTGCCGGGCTGGCAGGTGCTGTCGCCTTGGCCACAGCCGTCGAACTAGACATGAATCCCCCTCACCCCTTACCGGCTTAAATGGAAATACCGAACAGTGAACGTTTGTAATGGGTATCTATCGCCACATGGCTGCTCAGTCCAGCCTGTAAGGGTGGTGCATCATCCTGGGGCTGCAAGCGAATGCGGACTGGTACGCGCTGGGCGATTTTCACCCAATTGCCCGTGGCATTTTGCGCCGGAATAACCGAGAACTCGGCGCCCGTTGCGGGGCTGATACTTTGCACTTCGCCCTGCCAAACGCGCCCGGGGTAGATATCCAGGGTCACATCAACCACCTGCCCTACGCGCACATGGGTTAAATCGGTTTCAACAAAGTTGGCCTCTACCCACAGGTTATCGCTCGCTACCAGCGACATGGCTGCCGCGCCGACAGGTAAAAACTCGCCCACTTCTGGTGGTTTAGTGACAATACCGTCCCGCGCGGCCACCACGCGGGTGTAACCCAGATTCAATTGCGCCTGTTCAACCTCGGCAATGGCGGCGCGGTAACTGGGGTGTTGTTCCAGCGGCAAATCCACATCGCCCCCCAATGATTCGGCGATGCGCGCCAAATCGCGCTCCAGTGTGATGACCTGCTGCTCCGCGATACGGCGGTTATGACTGACTTCATCGTAGGCGGCTTTTGCCACCAGCTTGCGGCTGGCCAAATCGGCCTGACGCGCTTGCTCGCGGGTGGCATAGTCCTGATTCTCGCGGGCCAATTGCAATTCCGACTGTTTTTCACGATAGCTCGCTTGTAAGGCCGCCAGACTGGTACGCACTTCATCGAGCTTGGCCCCGGCCTTGGCGAGGGCGACCTGATAGGGAGCCGGGTCCACTACAAACAGCAGATCACCGGCGTTGACCTGATCGTTCTCTGCTACCCGTCGCTCGCTCACTACACCTGCCACCTGTGGCCGAACACTGATGACATCGGCCTTGGTATAGGCATTTTCAGTGGTGGCATAACGGCCACCGACCAGATAAATAATCAACCCTGCGAACAACGCCAGGGTGGGAATTACCACCAGCAGCAACAGGCGGCGCGATGGTTGTTTATCACTCATGATTGGATACCTCATTGGAATCTACTGATGTTTTGCTTGCTGTGCGATTAAGTACGGTCAGGTTGTCGCGCAATTGATTCATGCCTACAAACAGCGCTTCCACCTGTGCAGGCGAGAAACCTGCCAGCGCACGCTGCTGGAATTCACGGGTGGCGGCATTGATCAACCTAATCACCGGTGCCGCTGCCGGCGTTAAATAAAGCTGGAAAGCGCGACGATCCTTGGGGTCGGGGCGGCGCTCAATCAGCCCACTTGCCGCCAACTGATCCAGCAGGCGAGCCAGACTGATGGGTTGAATCTCCATAAAATCTGCCAAATCCACCTGCCGGATTCCCTGCCAGCGATAAACCCCTAAAAGCGCGCGCACTTGCGCCAGGGTCAGTTGGTGCTGCTCAAAGTAAGGCGCCGCAATGCGTCGCGTTAAACGCAGCGAATCTGCCAGTAAAAACGCCAGGCTTTCCTGTTCGGATAAGAGCGATGCTATCGATGATTCGGGAACGAGCGATGCGGTATCTGCATCCGGGGGATTGGTGGTCGGTTTCATAAGCCATCCTCATAACAAGCTAAAAATATAATATACATAGCTTACTAATTTACGAAGGAACCTTTAGTGCGGAAAAACGGCACCTAAAGCCACTTTTGGTTATAAAACACTCGTTATCTTGTGCCAGAGAGGCGACCATTCCCCCTGAGCGGAGCATTAACCGGTATACTGCGCGCCACTTTTTTACCTTTCCCAGTCGATTATTTATGAATTTTGCTTCGCTCGGTCTTGCCCAGGAACTGCTTCACGCCATTAAAGTCATCGGGTTTAAAACCCTAACTCCCATCCAGCAGGAGGCGATTCCCGCTGCCCGTCGCGGTATAGACCTGCTCGCGACCGCGCAAACCGGCACGGGTAAAACCGCCGCCTACAGCTTGCCGGTCTTGCAGCAAATGCTGGAGAAACCCAAACACACCGAAGCCGGTTTTGCACGCACCCTGATACTGGCGCCAACGCGCGAACTGGTAGAGCAAATTGCCGCCGCCATGCAGCAATTTGCCCAATTCACGCCCTACAAAATCGCTACTGTGTATGGCGGGGTCAAACTCACCGGCCAGAGCGCCAAACTGCGCGCAGGTGTGGATATTCTGGTCGCCACTCCCGGGCGCCTGAAGGAGCATGTGGAGCTAGGCAATATCAACCTCGCCAAAACCGAATTTGTGGTGTTGGACGAAGCTGACCGCATGATGGATATGGGGTTCGTGAACGATATGCACGGCATACTCACCAGTATTGTGCGCAAGCACCAAACCCTGTTTTTCTCGGCCACCAGCTCACCGCTGGTAACCAACCTTGCCAAGCAGGCAATGAATCGCCCTACCCTGATCTCCATCTCCAAGCGCAACTCGGTGGCTGAAACCGTGGATCACGTGCTCTACCCAGTGGACAGCACCCGCAAGTACGAGCTGTTCATCCATTTGCTGCGCGAGCAAAACTGGCATCAAGTCATGGTGTTTAGCAGTACCCGCGACGAAGCCGAAAACCTCTACAAAGCGTTGAAAGAAGATAAGGTGGATGCTGCGGTCATTCACAGCGAAAAGACCCAGGGCTCACGTCGCCGCGCCCTGCAGGAATTCAAAGAAGACAAGCTGCAAGTATTAGTGGCCACCGAAGTCGCCGCGCGCGGGTTGGATATCCAGGGGCTGGATTTTGTGGTCAACCTCGACTTGCCGTTCTTCACCGAAGACTATGTTCACCGCGTGGGACGCACTGGTCGCGCTGGTCAGAAAGGGGTGGCCATTTCATTGGTTACACCCGCTGAAGAACACAAAATCTCGCTCATTGAAGAAGTGATTGGCACCAAAATCCGGCGAGAAAAAATCAAAGGTTTTGAAGTGACTGAGCAGGTTGTAAAAACGGTTACCAAACCCAAAAGTGGCCTGTTGAAATTGACAGAGAAAAAGCCCGCCAAATCACGGGCAGGCGATCCGAAAAAATCAGCGTTTGCCAAACCGGGCAAGCCCGGCACAAACAGCAGTCGTACCGCCGCCAAAAAACCGGTACGCAAAGGTAGTAAAGATGCCCGCCCAGCCAGTAAATTGGGCTCATCCACCCGCCCCAAAAAGAAATAACCCGGCGGATGTGATGGCAATAAAAAAGCCGCAACTCTGTGCGGCTTTTTTATTGGAAAAAATTTTATATATGCTTGCGTCGTTGACGACAGACACCTAACCCTAGCAATCCTAAACCCATCAGCCACAAGCCCTGAGGTTCAGTTACGGTAACAGATGAGTTATCGTCAATGGTTATACTGACCTCATTCGCAGAAAAATAAAATTGCTGCATATTGAGTATCGTATCTGATTTCAAAATGAAACCATCCGCATCGAAATAGTTAGTTGTCAGATAATGCCCCTGGGCAAGCCATCCACCACCACCCAAAGTATTAAAACCTGTTACAAGTAAAGTGTCTTCAAATGAAGTGCGCGCTAAATCGCCTTCCAAAGAAAAAGAGGTATAAAAATAATCGTAAAAATCGGAATAACTACCATCTTCCCCGTAAGTTCTTACCGGGCTAGATCCATTCAATTGCAAATTCAACGAAAAGTTACTGCTGGTAGAGTCAAAGCTTGTATAGATACCTGGATCATTACTGCCACGATTAAATACTATGGGCGCCCCCAACTGCGTATTTTGAAAGTTCACCTGATTAGACAAAATATTATTTGGTGTGGTGCCATCAATGAACATAAAGAAGTCATTGATATCAGGGCTTCGATAGAATTTGGTCATTGACCCTAAATCGCTAGTATCAAGAGAAAAACTTGCACTACCTGATAGGCTGCCATATACGGCAGCATCTGATACTGTACTAGTGACGCCGGTACTTGCATCGTATGTTAATACGCTGAGCGTTTCTACTGAGCCTGGATTCGGGCTTGCGTTGACATTATAAGTAATCAACGCGGCATAACTGCTAATGCTAAAACAGCCCAATCCGATTGCGGTGAGCAATGAGAAGTATTTTTTCATAACCAATCTACCCTGTTTGGTGTTTAATATTTGATAGGTGTAACCACTAAAGCAATGCAAGTGCTTTGCATGCTGATCATATATTGAAATAGCAGTGTGTTACATCACCAAATTGGTTGGGTTTACCAATCACTCATCAAACCCATCATCGTCATTATCAGCGTATTCACCGTTTTCATCACGCGGCTTGCGAATACCCGGGGCGGCGATAATCTCCACATAAAAGCTTTCGCCACCTGCGGCTTTGACTTCATCCATCTTTTTGGTGATTTCACCCAAACGCACCACCTCGGCCTGCTCGGCGGTGACGCCGAACTTGCAATCAAACGCCCAGAAATCCACACCTTTTGGCAGGGTTTTGCGGCGCTCGCGCTTCACGTATTTACGCACTTCGTGCTTGATGGCCTCCAATAAACGATCGGGATGTTTACCTTCGACTTGGAGTTTGAACGTCTTTTTCATGATGTACCTGTAGTAAAGGAAGGCTGTAATAAAAATGCTGGTAATAAAAACCATGGCGGCAAGGCACTAAATTGGCGCGCATGGTAACACGGGCGCGATTGCCAAGGGGCTTTTGTGTAGGCTTTAGGCCCTAAGATAGCTATAATGCGCGCCTTCTTTTTTTGCATGTTTTTTAATCAGACTTTTTACCCAGGTAGTATTAGATGTCGACCACCGAAATGCCGATCAAAAAGCTCTATATCAAAACCCATGGCTGCCAGATGAATGAGTACGATTCTTCGCGCATGAAGGATTTGTTGGGTGAATCGCACAATATGGTGCCAACCGAGAACCCGGAAGAAGCCGACGTTATCCTGATTAATACCTGCTCAATCCGCGAAAAAGCCCAGGAAAAGCTCTTCCATGAACTGGGTCGCTGGAAAAACCTGAAAAAGAAAAATCCCGATTTGGTGATTGGCGTAGGCGGCTGTGTGGCCAGCCAGGAAGGTGATGCCATTGCCAAGCGAGCGCCCTATGTGGACCTGATTTTTGGCCCGCAAACCCTGCATCGCCTGCCGGAAATGATGGAAACCAAACGCGAAAATGGCGTAGTCGTGGTGGATGTCAGCTTCCCGGAGATCGAAAAGTTTGACCGCCTGCCCCAACCCGATGCCGATGGCGTAAGCGCCTTTGTATCGATTATGGAAGGCTGCTCTAAATACTGCACCTTCTGTGTAGTGCCCTACACTCGCGGCGAAGAAGTCAGCCGCCCGGTGGCAGACGTGATGGCGGAAATCCTCCACTTGGCGCAACAGGGTGTACGTGAAGTCAACCTGCTCGGCCAAAACGTAAACGCCTATCGCGGGGCAACGGCCGACGGCACCTTTATCGACCTCGCCGAATTGATTACCTATGTCGCCTCTATTGAGGGTATTGATCGCATTCGCTTCACAACGTCCCACCCCGTAGAATTTACCGATGCGCTGATTGAGGTATACAACCAGGTGCCCGAATTGGTGAGCCACTTGCACTTGCCAGTACAGAGCGGCTCCGACCGTATTTTGATGGCAATGAAGCGCGGCCATACCGCGCTGGAGTACAAATCCAAACTGCGCCGCATTAAAAAGAATCGCCCGAATATCAGCTTCTCTTCCGATTTTATTATTGGCTTCCCCGGCGAAACTGATGCCGATTTTGAAGCGACGATGAAACTGATCCACGATATGGATTTTGATACCTCTTACAGTTTCATCTACAGCCCGCGCCCCGGCACACCGGCGGCAGATTTGCCCGATGACACACCGGAAGAAGTGAAAAAACATCGCCTTGCAATCCTGCAGGATCGCCTGATCCAGCAAGCCATGGCGATCAGCCGCCGCATGGTGGGTAATACCGAACGTATTTTGGTGACCGGTTATTCGCGCAAAGACCCAGGTCAATTGTGTGGCCGAACGGAAAACAATCGCGTTGTTAATTTCCGTAGCGACAATGCCGATTTGATTGGCAAGTTCGCCGATATTTTGATTGAAGAGGCGCTGACCAATTCACTGCGCGGCACCTTGCTCAGTTCTGAATTGGATGCTGACTGGGTAAAATAACGCTCATCGCTCACCGTTAATTCCCACAACGAAAAACCCCGTGCTGGCATAGCCAACACGGGGTTTTGTTTGCCAAGACTGCCGATGAAGGCTAGCAGTTCTTGTCGGACGCTTTTTCGCAAGCATCCTCAATACCATCCTTGATCTCATCTGCCGCGTCATCCAATTTATCGCGGGTTTCATCAAGCGCTTTATCAACATCCTCGCCCAACTTTTCTGCCGGCCCGTCATTAGAGTCACAAGCGGCCAAGGGCACAGCTAACAAAGCGATGATAAATACACGTTGTAGTAAATTCATAAAAATACTCCCTATGCATTGTTGTAGTAACACTTAATACATTGCGTATTACGTGCCAACCTTGCAAAACCGCGCAATAGCAGGGTTTAACGCACAAAACCGGATATATCCATCGCCATGATACCGAGCCCGTATTGCAAATTTTACAAAACCCTGGCGATAGCTACAAAAAAACAAAACCACTCACGCCAAAATCGCCTCAAGCTGCGCCAGCGATACAGGCTTTAATAAACTCGCGGTTACACCCGCTGCTGCCGCGCGCTGCGCATCCACCGCTTCACCGCTGGCGATAATAATGCGCACATCGGCATTGCGCTCACGAATCTGGGCAGCGCACACATAGCCATTCATATCAGGCAAGTGCAAATCAATGAGTACACTGTGCAGGTCATGCTCATCCAACAGGCGCAAGGCAGCGGCGGCATATTGTGCACTGAATACCTGCCACCCCAATAAGCTCAACAAACCGGTCATAGCAGCCAGCGTATCCGCATCATCCTCAACCACTAAAATAGATTTTGCCTGCGATGTACCGGATACAGGATTAGGTGCAGGTGTTAAAAACCGGGCCAGACAATTGTAGAGCCGGGCCTGATCCAGTGGCTTGCCTAAATACGCCGTAAAACCCGAGGCAAAACAGCGATCCATATCGCCCTTCATGTGCGCAGCAGTCAATGCCACCAATGGCAAACTAAAGCCATCCCGTCGCAATTGTTGCGCTGCCTGATGGCCATCCATCACCGGCATATGAATATCCATTAACACCAAATCAACAGGATTAGCGGCGTTTTTTTCAGCATGCAGAATACGCACTGCATCTGCGCCGTCAGACGCATAGATCACCTCAGCCCCCGTTAACTGGACAAAATGGCCGATCAGTGTGCGAATATCGCGTAGGTCATCCACCACCAATACGCGCCCGCGAAAATTGGGAACACTCACTGTTTGCTCTGTTACCCTATCCACGTTTAATGACAAAGGCGCGGTTTCTGCCAAGTCCAGCTCATCTACCGCCAGGGTAAAACTGAATTCGCTGCCCAGACCAACCTGACTACTCACCTGAATATGCCCGCCCAAGCGTTCCACCAATTGTTTGCTGATGGTAAGTCCCAAACCTGTGCCTACACGCGGGTGTATTTGCGCATTTTTGGATTGCACAAAAGGTTCAAAAATCACCTTCTGTGTTTCTTCACAAATGCCAATGCCGGAATCTTTTACGGAAAAACGAATTTTATTGCTCTGGTCTTCATAAACCCAATCAATGGTTAACAACACCTCGCCTTGATGGGTAAATTTAATCGCATTCCCCATGAGGTTCAGCAGAATCTGGCGCAAGCGCATAGGGTCTGTCGTAATAGTGACGGGTAATGGTTGGGGCGCTTCTATACGCAGTTGTAAATTTTTATCGGCAGCAGCGCCCTGCATTAAAAAATAAATATCGGTAAGAAAGGCAGCAAACAATACCGGCTGTTTTTCCAGCTCTAACTTTCCGGCTTCAATTTTCGAGAGATCCAGAATATCGTTGAGCAAACCGAGTAAATGTTTACCGTTGCGATGCACTATTCGCAAATGCGCAGCATTGTCTGTATCTGTTGTTTTGGTTAACAGGAGTTCGGTAAACCCCAAAATAGCAGACAAAGGCGTGCGCAATTCATGGCTGAGGTGCGCGAGGAATTCACTTTTTGAGCGGTTCTCCGCCTCTGCTTTTAACCGCTCTACCCGCTCACGCTCCACGTCGCGGCGCGCCAAGGCATAACGAATGGCGCGAGCCAGTTGTTCGGCACTGAGTGTGGACTTCACCAGATAATCCACAGCCCCTGCTTGTAACGCTTGCCGATCCACTTCAATTTGATGCATGCCAGTTAAGAGAATAACCGGGCCGGAAAATCCCACTTCATGGGCAAACTTTAGCAACTCAATACCGTCGCGCGCGCCAAGTTTGTAATCCATCAAACACAAATCGTGTTGGTCTTGCTGCAATAATTGCTGGCCGACCTCATAAGTGGGCGCCCAATCCAATACACAAGTTTGGCTGATATCAGTCAACAAATCCTTGACGAGAAAAAAGTCATCTTCATCGTCATCAATCATTAACAGCTTTACATTTTGCATACCAACCTCGCACAGCAGGTGATTATGGCAACTCTACAAACTCCACCCAATATTTGCCCAAGGTGCGCATCAACTCCACCAGTGCATCAAATGTCACAGGTTTGGTGATATAAGAGGCAGCACCAAGGTCATAACCTTTCACCATGTCCTCTTCTGCTTTCGAGGTGGTCAGGATAACAACCGGAATACGGCGCAAACCGGGGTCAGCTTTTATTTCTGCCAAGGCTTCACGCCCATCCATTTTGGGCATATTCAAATCCAGCAAAATCAGCCCGGGCATTGGGTAGGTTGTGCGCTCAGCAAATTCACCCTCACCGCGCAAATAACGCAATAGCTGCACACCATCTTCCACAAAATACAATTCATTCAGCACCCGGCTTTCGTGCATGGCATCCTGCGCTAACAAGCGATCATCGGCATCGTCATCTGCCATTAAAATCACTAGCGTCTTTTTGGGAATATTCATGGGTAAATCCTTGATGTCTGAAACAACGATATAGCTCTACGGAGTATCTGCAAGCAGATCCTGCAGAGGTTCGATAATGGTTTGTGTCATAGGTAAAAAGAGTGTGAATACGGCACCTTCACCCGGCTCGCTCTGGGCCGTAATAGTGCCACCATGGCGCTCGACAATTTTGCGGCACAGTGCCAAACCGATACCCGTGCCTGAATATTCATCGCGCCCATGCAATCGCTGAAATAAACTGAATACCCGCTCGGCATACTGCGCCTCAAATCCGATGCCCTGATCAGCAAAACGCAAACGACACCAACACCGTTCATCGCCTTCCATTGGCGATTCCAAATTCGTTTCACTGGTTACCGTTACTATAGGGCGATGGCCCGGTGCATGGAATTTCAGGCTGTTTGCCATTAAATTCATAAACACTTGCGCTATTTGCGAGCCATCGGCATCAATGGTGGGCAAAGGGTCTATATGCACCTGGGCACTGCTCTCTTCAATCGCATAATCCAGGTCATCCAACACACTGTGCATGATCTTATTTAAATCCACCGGCACAAAGGGACGCTGCTTGGTGGTTACGCGGGAAAAGCTGAGCAAATCATCAATTAACGCTGACATACGCCCGGAAGCCGCCTGCATACGCAATACATAATCTGCCCCCGTTTCACCTAATTCGGCAGAAAATTTTTGTTGCAGGCGATCACCAAAGGCGCGAATTTTTCGCAGTGGCTCTTGTAAATCGTGCGAAGCCACAAATGCAAACTCTTCCAATTCGCGATTACTGCGTTGTAGCTCCTCCGAATATTGCAACAAGGCCTGGGTACGCATGCCCACTTTTTCTTCCAACTCGGCATTGGCAGCGGCCAGCGCGGAATTCAATTGCGCCACACGGGATGCATTGCGATACCATGTGTAAAAAACCCCCAGCGATAACAGCAACCCAATACCGTTGGCCAGCAATAAGGCCATGAGAATAAATTCGCGGTTGTCAGCGGCAACAGCTTTATTGCTTTCCAACAGCAACAGCTCTTCGCTTTCCATCTCTCCCAGTAGCTGGGAAATAGCGCGCATCAGTTCAATACCTTCGTCAGTTTTCACTTGCCGTATAGCTGCGCGAATTTCCTCGCGATTAGTCAACACCACAATCCGCTGCATTTCATCAATTTTATTACGCACATAATGACGCAGGGATTCAAAACGTTTTGTTTGCACCGGCGAGCGAGCTGTGGAGTCGCCTAACTGCGTTAACAAATCGTCCACCACCGAAAGAGTTTGATGATAAGGCTGCAAATACTCCGGGTCGCCCGTCAGTAAATAACCGCGCTGACTGGACTCCGCCGCCACGAGCTCCCGATTCAAGTCCTTAATCAGGTTAATGGTCTGTAAAGTGTTATTGATGCTGATATTGTTTTGCGTAATCACATCAATGGAGCGATAAGCCAAGACTGCGCTAACCGCAAAAAAGGTCACTGCCGCCGCCAGCGCCATCACCCAGACGGAATTAGGTAATTTGTTGGTAATAAACTGATTGAATGAACTCTTACCTTGGAGGGCGTCGTCGCTCATTCCTGCATCTCGCTATTATTTTCATCGCGCACAAAACGGGTATGTTGCAAGCCTTCCAACAACTGACTGCACTGACGGCATTCAGCCAGAATTGTGTCGAAGATACTAATGGCTTTGCGAATGTCCCCTGTGCGCTCCAGCGTTAATTTACCCAACTCAGCATTCACAGAAATAGTATTTAGCGGATTACGCAAATCATGTACAAAACGATTTTTTTCGCCATCCATATTTATGCCCTCACAGCTCAACATTGCCATAACTATTTAAACGGTTATATAAGGTTTTTAAACTGATTCCCAACATATCGGCGGCTTGCTTTTTATCACCATCAAAATGCTCCAGGGTAGACTCAATCAGTTCGCGCTCCACTTCCTCAACAGTTTTCCCGACCCGAATGCCGGCTTGAGGTTGCGCAGCGACTTTTGAAAATGGCGATGACAGGTTATCGGGTAACACTAATAATTTTTTCTGTTGATCTGCCATTATGTAAGCGCGATGAATCGCGTGGCGCAACTCGCGCACATTGCCCGGCCAATCATATTGCTGCAAACGCAGCAGTGATTCTTCACTAATGCCAATATCGCTCGAATATTCCTGATTAAATGCCGCCAAAAAATGTTCGACTAAAAGCGGTATATCTTCCTTGCGCGCACGCAAGGGGGAATATGGATAGGGAAGACCGCCAACCGGAAGTACAAATCTTCACGCAGGCAACCTTGCAAGGCCATATCCTGCTCGGTGCGATTGGTTGCCGATACCACACGCCCCTCAATATCCACACTGGAAGTAGCGCCCAGGCGAGTCACTTTTTGCGTTTCCAATACCCGCAACAGGTTGGGTTGCAAATCAATGGGCATCTCAGTTATTTCATCTAAAAAAAGTGTCCCTTTATTGGCTTGCTCAAACACACCTATTTTGCGATGTGTTGCCCCGGTAAACGCGCCCTTCTCATGACCGAACAATTCACTGTTAATCAACTCGCGTGAAAATGCCCCGCAGTTAGCGGCTACATAATCGCCCTCTGTTTTACTGGCATAGTGAATAGCCGCCGCTACCATTTCCTTACCTGCCCCGCTTTCCCCCAGAAGCATCACATTGGCTTTGGTGGTGGAGACACGCTCAATCATTTCGTACAGCTGTTGCATGGGTGCCGACTCGCCCACCAAATGATTAAAATGTAAACGGACCGATGAGGGTGATGTTGTCGAGGTTAATTTTTTATCGTCAAACAGGGATTCAAGTTGCTGTAAATCAATGGGCTTAATAAGGTAATTAATGTTGGAGCCGTAAAGATTCTTAACAATGGATTTAATGGAAGGATGGCCGGTGATGAGCGTAATTTTTATGGTGTGTTGTGCGGGCAAAGCTTCAAGTAAATGCAGCCCGCTGCCATCCGGTAATATCAAATCCAGAATCATGTGCGTGTATTGTTTACGCCCTATTAATTCGCGTGCCTGTGCCACAGAATCCGCTGTTGTTACACTGTGCCCCAACAATCCTAATAATTGTGCTGTTGCATCCAGAAAGCGCTTGTCATCGTCAACCAATAAAACCTCAGCCACGATCGATATCCTCATGTTAGCCAGTTAGCATCCAGGCTCATTCTAGCACCAGTCAGATAAAAGAACGCAGCACCCATCAACAACTTAGCGATGCAATTCACTTTTTAAACACTCAGGAAAATGGCCACAACCTCAAACCGGGAAAGGCAGCCCGGCACAATTTGTGTGATAGCGAATCCTTGGGTGCAAAAATAGCCCCAGCGACAACACCTGTCAGCAATGGCGCCACACCAAAGGTGATAAAAAAAGCACTGAATGTAGGTGCAGTAAGGCGCGCATGCAATTGTCGCTGTAACTCAGCCCCCTGCAACTGCAATTGTTCATTCTTTTGTTTTACTGCAACGGTTAAATTCATCTTGGGTACTCCGCACAAATTGGTCAATTTGCGCACGGGTATAAGGGAATGTCATGCGCGTGCGATATTTTACAAACAGCCAACGACACACGAATAGAAGTAAAACCTGCAATAGGAAAAATGTCAGCATCCCTAATCCGACTTGCCCACTGGCAGCCACGACTGACCAAGCCATTAACGCAGAAAATGCACACCAGGTTAACAAGATAATAGGCATCATCATCAACCATAGCATCATGAGTTTTGGCAAAGTACGCACAGCAAGCAGTGCTTCTACCCGAGCCAAATCCACGACACCGCCCACAAAACCAACAAGCTGTTCACCCAATTGCAAGGTTTGCGCTACGTCGGCTTCCCAATTAGCAGCAGGTTTATGACTTGACGGAGAAAAAGCATCCTGGGGCTGTGCAGCCCCAGGTGCATTTTCATTTCGCTCATGGGTATTCATGACTGAATACTCAGTGACGACGATGTAACAGATGGGATACCAACCAGCCCGCTGCAAACGCTACACCTACTGTTACCAAAGGCTTGGCTTTAACCACTTCTTCCGCTTTTTCCTCCAGCTCAATAGCACGCGCTTTTCCTTCGTTCAGGCGAACCTTGGCATTGGCAGCGGTAGCACTTCCAATTGAACCAACAGCATCGTAAATACTGGATGTTGCTTCCTTGAATTGGGCAATAGCTTCAGACATGGTGATGTCATCTACTGATTTACCGTTTGCATGGCTTTTTACTGATGTTTGAGTGCTCATGGGTATTACCTCTTGGTTGTTAACAATGACTTAAAAATGAATGTTAAAAATAACAGTTAAAATTCACTTCACAAAAACGAATAACCTTTACTGCAATCAACCGGCGAACTAAAGCCGACGTTTACCAAAGATAAGTGACAGTACAAACAACACCAGAAAAACAAAAAATAATATTTGCGCTATTCCTGTTGCTGCACCTGCTATACCACCAAAACCAAACAGACCTGCAATGATGGCAATAATAAAAAACACTACGGCGTAATAAAGCATGGGATTCTCCTTGTCATGTGTTCAATGTATTGAGGTCAATCACACACGTTCACTTAAACTAATTCAATGAACGTGCCAACTCCTTTTGTTTTTTATAAAGCCGCACTAAATGTGCTATTCGTTCACCCTTTTTATTCACCAGAAGTCTATTAACAGCAGCGGTTAGCGGAATCAGGAAGGGAATAAGCCAATAAACAGAGGATCACAAGAAAAAGCGGAAGACAAAGGACAACACCACTACGATGGCGTCACCCAAAGCTGTAAATTTCATTGAAATTTATGCAAAACCTACAAATCGGTGAAAAATTTACATTGCTCGATACGGTGGAAAGCAATGTACCCAACCAACTACTGGCGGGAAATATCACCATCCAGAATATTGATCCAGCAACCAATAAGATTGAGGTGTGACGCTAAAATCTTGAAGCAGACCAACAAGGGAATCGCGATTAATAAACCAACAACACCCCATAGCCAGCCCCATGCAAACATCCATAACACAACCAATAAAGGGTTCATATTAAAACGCTGACCTAATACTGTTGGCGTTACCAATTGCGATTCAATAAAGTTCAAAAACAGGAAACTTCCCGGCACCATTAGCGCCATACCCCAGGTGTTGTATTCCAAAAATCCTACCGCCGTCAGAATCACGCTCAACACCAAAGGCCCGATATAAGGTGCAAAATTCAATATCGCCGCCAGCGCGCCCCATAACAATGGATCTTCCACACCTAACACAGCCATAACGCAGGCTGTTGCCAATCCCAAACCAAGATTGATGATGGAGATCAGCAATGCGTAGCGGGATATATCATCGCGCACGGTTTGAAAAATAATCACCGCTTTTTTCTTCTCCGCAAAGGATGACTGGGCGCGAACAAAGTTGCGCATTAAATTATCGCCATATACCAGAAAAAAATACGTGATCACAAATACGGCAGCCACCTGTACCAATAGCATTGCTGTTGTACCCGCCACCAATGATAGTGCCGAAAAAATAATAGTTTCCAATGCACTGCCAATGGCATTACTGTCGCCATTGGCATCCGGCATGACCTGCGAGCGGAGCAATTTAAATTGATCAGACCAACCATTGATATGGGCGGTGAGCTTATCGCCAAGCGCGGGCAAACTATCCAACCAATGCGCCGCAGGTCCCACCAGAAATACACAGGTTAGCCCCAGCAACAATACCAACAAGATAACTACCAATGCCGCCGCCAGCGCATGCGGTATTTTAAAATCCGCCAGAAAACGCACCAGCGGACTTGAAAATAAAGCGATAAAACCCGCGACAAATATGGGCAATAACAAGGTGCGACAAAAATACACGCTATAGAGCACAGCAATAACCACCAGTATATTCAGTGCCACACTGGTCGCACGTGCACATCGATGCTGCTGTATTTCCGAATGATGTGGTGCACCTTCCCCACCGCGAAACATAAATGGATTGTTCATCATTATTCCCTGCCATTGTGATGCTGATCCTGAGCACTTGCCATTTTCATACCAGAACAACTCAGCCACGAGCTACAACTATTTTTTGTGAAACGCATCCATGTAGATTTAAATAAAATTTACATTTTTTTGTAGTTCTTGCAAAAAAGGCATTCTTACAACTTCACTCATGACACCGCCACAACCTGTGCTGCGCGCGTCAACACCAGAAAAATAAAGGCCTCCTCAGGATTCACACATAACTGGCATGAAATCAGCTTTAGCCTTTGTATGCGTTCTTTTTTGTTGATCGCATATTTTTCAATCAAGCTATTTTTTATTAGCTGAAAAATGGTTTGAAAAATAGTTATCAAAGGAGATAAACGATGAAAACCTCATTCTTACACAGCATTACTATTCCCTTGAGCGCCCTTGCACTCACCGCATCCTTGTCTGCCACTGCTGCGGGCGATAAGGAATCCAGCTCACAGACTGGCGCTTACACCGAAAAGAGAAGTGCCGCTGAATTCTGGGCGGACTTTAAACAAGACAGCAAACAAACCTGGAAGGACAGTAAAACGGCTTTTAAAGACGGCTGGATTGAAAGCAAACTGGCGACAGCACTGGTTCTTAATGAACACCTGAATGCGTTCAAGATTGATATCGACGTCGATAATGACATGGCCACCTTGAGTGGTGAGGTTCATTCCGACATCGAAAAAGAACTGGCTGAAAATATTGCACTAGGTGTTGAAGGTATCGATGCCGTCACCAACAACATCAAAGTCATTGAAAAACCTGCCAGAACCGCAGAGCCTGCCACGCCGAAAGGTCGCAACTTTGCGCAGTATGTGGCCGATGTTTCAACCACAGCATCAATTAAAACCGAACTGCTCGCCTCGCCCAATATCAAAGGCCTTGCGATTGATGTGGATACGCTCAATCACAAAGTGACATTGTCTGGACAGGTGGGTTCGCTGGAAGAAAAAGCGCTGGCGCAAGCGATTGCGGCTAAACATGAAAATGTGAAAGGCGTGGTGAATAACTTGCAAGTAAAATCCTGATGCCACACAAACAGGATTTGTGCGTAAAGATGTCTGCCGGGGTGCGTGCCACCCCGGTTCGGCGGCGACACATCAACAACCGCAAACTTCTATAACCCAAGGCTCTTTAACCGCAGCGACCACAAACGACAACCGTCACTTAAAACCAGGATTTGCCTGACAAAAATAACAACAAATACAACCAGTTACTGAATATACCTCATAAACCTGTGTAACTTTAACGCGCAATTTAGTGCACATTCAGCTGCAATTTAGGCTTTATCCCTCCCGCCGAATGGTTTAGTCTTGCTTTTAATTGAGTCACAAGAGCTTACCAACCACTTGAACACCCAGGTTATATCCCCCCCGGAAATTATTACCCAGCCGCTAACGCTGGAGCCCAGCGATAGTCGTCGCCTTGCCAACCTCAATGGTCTGCTCGGTCAACACCTGCGCCAAATCGAAGAGCGCCTCGATATCGAAATACGCAATCGTGGTTCGGAATTCCAACTGGTAGGCCCCGCCACAAAAACGCGTGCTGCCGCCGAATTACTGCGCAACCTCTACGAATTCACCGGGCACAGCGAACTCACCCCGGATGAAGTCCATCTCGCCCTGCAAACCTCAGGAATTGAACAGCTTATGCAACAACTCGATAACGCCGAGTCTCTTGTTGATGACACCAGCGCTACCGCACCCGCCGCCGACAATACTAGCGACGAAGGTGGAATTACCCTTATCCGCACCAAAAAATGCACCATCAAGCCTCGCGGCTTGAATCAGCAGCGCTATGTGCGCGCTGTGCAACGCCACGACATTAACTTTGGTATTGGCCCTGCTGGTACAGGCAAAACCTACCTCGCCGTTGCCTGCGCGGTAGAAGCCCTGCTGAAAAATGAAATCGAACGCATTCTACTGGTGCGTCCGGCGGTTGAAGCCGGTGAAAAACTCGGTTTCTTACCGGGCGATCTGGCCCAGAAAGTAGACCCTTATTTGCGCCCACTCTACGATGCCTTGTTTGAAATGCTGGGCTTTGACACTGTAGGCAAACTCATGGAACGCGGCGTGATTGAAGTAGCGCCCCTTGCGTTTATGCGTGGTCGCACCCTGAATAATTCCTTTGTGATTCTGGATGAAAGCCAAAACACCACCCGTGAACAAATGAAAATGTTCCTGACCCGTATCGGTTTTGGCACCACAGCCGTGATTACCGGCGACCCGACACAAATCGACCTGCCACGAGGTATGGCCTCTGGCCTGCGCCATGCGATTGAAGTGCTGGATAACGTCAATGGCATCAGCTTTACCCACTTCACCTCCAAAGATGTGGTGCGTCACCCGATTGTCCAGCGCATCGTAGAAGCCTATGACGCTTTTGAGCAAAAGAACCCAAAACCGGATGACGCGCGCTGATCATGGCCTATCAAATTGATATAGAAAGTAACAGCCAAAGCCAACAAATTCCTGCTCTGGCTGAACTGGAGCGCTGGGTTAGCGCCGCACTGCAAAGCCAAAAACTTGAAGACGCAGAAGTGAGCCTCTATATAGTCGACGAAGACGAAAGCCAGGAGCTCAACAATCAGTATCGCGGAAAAGATTACCCCACCAATGTGCTCTCCTTCCCGGCGGATATTCCCGAAGAAGTAGGCGTGCCGCTCTTGGGCGATTTGGTGGTCTGCGCTCCCGTTGTGGAACGCGAGGCACGGGAGCAAGGTAAAACACTGGCGGCGCACTGGGCCCATATGCTGGTGCACGGCAGCTTGCATTTGCTGGGTTTCGATCACATCGACGATGGTGAAGCCGAAGAAATGGAAGCGCTGGAAACTGAAATCATCACCGGGCTGGGTTATCCCGCTCCCTATCAAGAACTTACGGCAGAATAAAAACCTTGGGAACTACCATCATGTCGGACGACCATCCGAGTAGCACCACTACTGAAAAAAACGAACGCAGCGATAAACACGAGCGATCATGGCTGGATAAAGTACTTCACGCGTTTAGCGCGGAGCCCAAATCCCGCGACGAGCTGCTGGAAATTATTAAAGACGCTGCCGACAACCAATTGCTCGACCAGGAAGCCCTGAGCATCATCGAAGGCGCATTGGATGTATCCTCCCTGCAAGCGCGTGAAATTATGGTGCCGCGCTCACACATAGTCGCCATCCGCTTGGAAGACTCACCGCAGGAATACCTGCCACAAATTATTGAATCCGGCCATTCACGCTTTCCGGTGATTGGCGAAAACATCGACGATGTAAAAGGCATTTTGCTGGCCAAGGATCTACTGCCCCTCGCCCTGAAAGGCACCGATAACTTCAATTTGGAAACCATTCTTCGCCCCGCCAACATTGTGCCGGAGAGCAAGCGTGTCAACGTATTGCTGCGCGAATTCCGCGAAAACCGCTACCACATGGCGCTGGTCATGGACGAATACGGCGGTATTACCGGCCTACTCACGATCGAAGATATCCTTGAAGAAATTGTTGGCGAGATTGAAGATGAAACCGACGAAGAAGAGGAAGCCTCTGACTTTATCAAGCGCGTGAGCGAAACCGACTACATAGTCAAAGCGCTGACGCCGATTGAAGACTTCAACGAATTCTTCAACACCCAATTCAGCGACGAGGACTTCGATACCCTGGGCGGTATTTTGATGCAGGAGTTCGGTCACCTGCCCAAGCGCAATGAAGTCGTACAAATGAACAATATGCAATTCCGCGTACTTTACGCCGACAATCGCCAAATCCACTTATTGCGCTTAACGATCGCAAGCGATTAATCTTCACGCTTGCAACACACCACGCTCTGGAAATCCCGCCCACTGGCGGGATTTTTTTAACCGCCCACACAAGATTACTGATCCATGGCCGATACGTTTCGCAACCTGTCCACCCGCCTTGCCCTGCTGCTCGCACTCATTAGCGGCGCCCTGATTACCCTGAGCTTTGCGCCGTTCGACTTCTGGCCAATCAGCTTGCTGAGCTTGACGGTGTTCGCCTTACTCCTCAAAGAGCAAACCATGAAGCAGGTACTCTGGCGCAGCTTTGCCTTTGGCCTGGGGTTATACGGGGCAGGTATTCACTGGATTTACGTCAGCATCCACAACTTTGGCGGCGCTGCCCCCTTATTTGCTGCCTTTTTGGTGTTTGTATTCGCCTGTTTTATGGCGCTTGTTTTTGTACTGCCGTTTTATCTCTATGGCCGCTGGTTTAGCTTTCACCGCTATGCCCTATTAATCGCCCTGCCCACCTGCTGGCTATTGGGCGAGTGGTCGCGCACTTGGTTGCTCACCGGATTCCCCTGGCTATTTTTAGGTTACAGCCATTTGGATACCTGGCTAGCCGGCTGGGCGCCGATTGGCGGGGTTATGAGCATCGGACTTATTCTGACTGCCAACGCCGGGCTGATTGCTGAGCTGGTCTGGCAAGGCCAGTCAGCACGCACACAAAAACCGCTAATGATCAGCGCCATTGCGCTCAACCTTGTATTTTGGGTTGCAGGTGCCGTTTTAAACACCATCACTTGGGCCGAACCTGAGGCAACCCCCATCCGCATTGGCATGGTGCAACCCAACGTGGATCAAGGCACCAAGCTGACCTTCAACGAGACCACCACCATCGCCGCATTGGACCAATTGCGCGAACTCAGCACCGATCTGTGGGATAACGACTGGGTCGTTTGGCCAGAAGCCGCCATTCCTACCACCTTGACCTTCCATGAGGCGCTGCCATTCCTGGAGGAGATGAACAGCAAAGCCTCCGCCGCCAATGCCGCGCTTTTTACCGGCGTCATCTACGAAGACCGCGACAAACATAAGTTCTACAACTCGGTGGTTGGCCTGGGAGAAGGCTATGGCTTCTACCACAAGCGACGCCTGGTTCCCTTTGGTGAATACGTGCCATTGGAAGACCAACTGCGCGGACTGATTGAATTCTTTAACCTGCCAACCTCGTTTATCCACATTGGCCCGCAGGATCAACATGGGCTAATCGCCAAAGGCGTGCGCATTACCCCGGCGATTTGCTATGAAATTGTCTACCCGGATCTCGTCGCCCAAGCGGCCAAAGAAACACAGGTGCTGCTCAGCGTGAACAACCTTGGCTGGTTCCTGAATTCGATCCAGGCCAAACAATTTATGCAGATGGCACAGATGCGCGCCCTGGAAACCGGCCGCTACCTGGTGTACAGCACTAACAACGGCCCCAGCGCGATTATCGACAACAAAGGCAAGATCATCAGCCAGAGCGATTCATTCCGCGCCCAGACCTTTACTGGCGTTATTCATGCGGTGAAAGCGTGGACACCCTTTATGGTAAGCAGTAGCGGGCCATTGGTGATTATCGCCGCCCTACTCTTATTGGCCCTGCAGGCGCCCGCTTTGTATCGCAAACAACCAGACTGATCGCCGGGGCAACAACAGTGAGCAGCGGGTAACCATCGCCACCATACGCTGCTCACCGCCCCCTCGGCACCAACACTAGCGCTCTATAAACTACAAACACTATATGTAGTCATAAATCAACAATAGAACTATTAGAAAAAAGTCTAAGTCTCGCGACAAATAGTCACAATTCGCATAGATGGCCCATTCCATGGCGTTTGCGGCGCAATGCCTGAGGATTACTGACTTGCCCCCAGTTTGTACCCCTGTCACCCACACCTTATCCACAGCTTTTCAAGCTTGCATAAAACCCGCAATCGCATTATCTTGTAGCCCATTCACGATTTACCCCTAGATATAGGTGTTGGGCGCGCCAAATGCACTAGCAGCGCCTAACCTTGCAGAGCTAAATCGTCAAGCAGAATTTTGACCCAATTGAACGCTAATTCACTATTTTGCTACATAGGTAGCAGTGATTAGCGGCTGGCGACACGCTCCACGCGTGTTTGCCTGGCATCAGCGGTATGGGCACAAGGCGTGATTGCGTCTACCACAATATCTTGTGGTCAGACAAAACACGCAACATGGTGTTGTAGACCCTGATTTTAATAACAACGGCCGCGCCCAAGTATCGCGCCCGGGTCATCCGACACAGGCTTTATCACAACTTTTACCAACCAGTCATTTCAACCAGGAAAGACCTCACGCGGGAGACGTCTATGCAAACTGACATTGAAACCACCACCGGTACACGCAACGTGCAACAGGACATTCACGGCGGCGCAGCCACACTCACAGCCACGGCACCGGGCCAATTACGCGTGATCAAGCGCAACGGAACGGTGGTTCCCTTCGATGCCAGCAAAATTGCCATCGCCATGACCAAAGCCTTTCTGGCCGTAGAGGGCGGCACTGCTGCGGCCTCCACGCGCGTGCATGAAACGGTCAATAACCTCACCCAACAAATTACTGCCACCTTCAAACGCCGCATGCCATCCGGCGGCACTATTCATATTGAAGAGATTCAGGATCAGGTTGAACTGATCCTGATGCGCTCCGGCGAACAAAAAGTGGCCCGCGACTACGTGCTCTACCGCGAAGAGCATGCTCGTCTGCGCGCCCAGAAGCAGCCCACGACCTCCCATGAGCCAGACCCGGACTACCCCAGCCTGAATGTGATTCTGGCCGATGGCAGCCGTGCTCCCCTGGACATTGGCCGTATGCGCACCATTGTGCGTGAAGCCTGTGCTGGCTTGGCCGGTGTAGCAGAGAAAGCCATTCTCGACGAAGCCATGCGCAACCTCTATGACGGTGTAGCGGAAAAGGACGTAAACACCTCATTGGTGATTACCGCCCGTACACTGGTAGAGAAAGAACCTAACTACTCTTTTGTAACCGCTCGTCTGCTGATGGACAAACTGCGCGCTGAAGCCCTGAGCTTCTTCGGTGTGGCCACCTCTGCCACCCAGGCTGACATGGAAACCCTCTACGCCCAAACCCTGCCGCTCTATATCAAGAAAGGCGTTGAGCTGGAGCTGATCTCTCCCGAGCTGCAAAACTTTGACCTGGAAAAACTGGGCAAAGCCCTGATCGCCGAGCGCGACTTGCAGTTCACCTACCTCGGCCTGCAAACCCTGTATGACCGCTACTTCATTCACAGCAATGACACCCGCATCGAACTGCCGCAAATATTCTTTATGCGCGTAGCCATGGGCTTGGCGATCCAGGAAGACAACCGTGAAGATCGCGCGATTGAGTTCTATCGTCTCTTGTCATCCTTTGACTACATGAGCTCCACCCCAACCCTGTTCAACTCCGGCACCTTACGCCCGCAGTTATCCTCTTGCTACCTGACCACCGTGCCGGACGACCTTCACGGCATTTACGGTGCGATTCAAGACAACGCCATGCTCAGCAAATTTGCAGGCGGCCTGGGTAATGACTGGACCCCGGTGCGCGCATTGGGCGCCTACATCAAAGGCACCAACGGCAAGTCACAGGGTGTAGTTCCCTTCCTGAAAGTAGCCAACGACACCGCTGTGGCGGTAAACCAGGGCGGCAAGCGCAAAGGCGCCGTCTGTGCGTACCTGGAAACCTGGCACCTGGATACCGAAGAATTCCTTGAGCTGCGCAAGAACACCGGCGATGACCGCCGCCGCACCCACGATATGAACACCGCCAACTGGGTGCCCGACCTGTTCATGAAGCGCGTATTTGACGATAAAGAGTGGACCCTCTTCTCGCCGAACGACGTTCCCGACCTGCACGATTTGTACGGCAAAGCTTTTGAAGAGCGTTACGCGTTCTACGAAGCCGAAGCCGCTGCTGGTCGCATCAAAGTCTTCAAAACCGTACGCGCATTAGACCTGTGGCGCAAAATGCTGGGCATGCTGTTTGAAACCGGCCACCCATGGATCACCTTCAAAGACCCATGCAACCTGCGCAGCCCGCAACAGCATGCCGGTGTGGTTCACTCATCCAACCTGTGTACTGAAATCACCTTGAATACCAAGGCGAACGATGAAATCGCGGTGTGTAACCTCGGTTCTATCAACCTTGCGCAACACATTGTGGATGGCAAACTCGATCAGGCAAAACTGGAGCGCACCGTTAAAACTGCGATCCGTATGCTCGATAACGTGATCGATATTAACTACTACGCCGTGGCGACCTCCAAACAGTCCAACCTGCGTCACCGCCCTATCGGCCTTGGCATCATGGGCTTCCAGGATGCGCTCTATGAACAACGTATCGCCTACAGCTCACAACAAGCCGTAGATTTTGCCGACACCTCCATGGAAGCCGTGAGCTACTACGCCATCAAAGCCTCCAGCGAACTGGCGGCCGAGCGTGGCAAGTACTCGACCTTTGAAGGTTCTTTGTGGAGCAAAGGCATTCTGCCTATCGACTCTATTGAAATCCTCGCGCAAAACCGTGGTGAGAATTACATCAAAGTCGACCGCAGCCAAACCTTCGACTGGGCAACCCTGCGCGAGCAAGTGAAAACCCAGGGTATGCGCAACTCCAACGTGATGGCGATTGCCCCAACGGCAACCATCTCCAACATAACTGGCGTAACCCAGTCGATTGAACCGACTTACCAAAACCTCTACGTGAAATCCAACCTCTCAGGCGAATTCACCGTGGTTAACCCGCACTTGGTACACGACCTGAAAGCCCGTGGCCTGTGGGATGCGGTAATGGTTAACGATTTGAAATACTACGAAGGCTCACTGCAAAAGATCGACCGCATCCCGGCCGACCTCAAAGCCATCTACTCCACCGCGTTTGAAGTAGAACCCAAGTGGATCGTAGAAGCCGCCAGCCGTCGCCAAAAGTGGATTGACCAAGCACAGAGCTTGAACCTCTACATCGCGGGCGCTAACGGTAAAAAATTAGACATTACTTACCGCATGGCGTGGTTCTCCGGCTTAAAGACTACGTATTACCTGCGTGCCTTGGCAGCAACCACCACCGAGAAATCCACCATCAATACCGGCGCCTTGAACGCGGTATCCGCTGGCGGTGCAAACGGTGGACTGGCAGCAGCCCCTGCCGCCGCAAAACCGGCAGTCGCCGAGGTAGAAGAAGCGAGCTTTGCCCAAGCGGCGCCAGTGCCACTGGCCTGTTCGATTGATAATCCGGATTGCGAAGCTTGCCAATAAACCTCAGTGTTGGGGTTCGCTTCGCTCACCACCAACCTACAGAGTGCTTCGTAGGTTGGTGGTGAGGAACGAACCCCAACAAATATGCAGAATACGCGATACACGCACACAGAATTAAACGAGGAACACCATGCTAAGTTGGGATGAATTCGATACCGAAGAAGCGGTAAAAGAAACAGCACGTCAAGACGCCATCAGCGCCGCGCAAACCAAAGCCGCCGCGCCCGTAGCGCAACCGACCCAAGCGCAAGTGGCGCAAGCACAGGCCGCACAAGTAAGCGCCGCTGCTGATGCCCAAGCCGTTAACACCGCCTTTGCTGCTGCCGCCAAAGAAGCAGGCATTAGCCCTGAACTGGCCAAAGCGCGCGCCAGCCTCGCCGCACTTGACCCGGCTCCCGGTTTGCAAGAATTGGAAATGGGTGCCGCCCGTATCCAGGTTGATGAAAAGCGCATGATCAACTGCCGCGCAGACTTGAACCAACTGGTTCCCTTCAAATACGACTGGGCATGGCAAAAATACCTTGATGGCTGCTCCAACCACTGGATGCCACAAGAAGTAAATATGACCGCCGACATCGCCACCTGGAAAAGCAAAGACGGCCTGACCGATGACGAGCGCCGCATCGTTATGCGCAGCCTCGGTTACTTCTCTACTGCTGACTCATTGGTAGCGAACAACCTCGTCCTCGCGATTTACCGTTTGATCACCAACCCCGAATGCCGCCAATACATTTTGCGTCAATCATTCGAAGAAGCGATCCACACCCACGCTTATCAATACTGCATTGAATCGCTGGGTATGGATGAAGGCGAAATCTTCAACATGTACCGCGAATTGCCAAGCGTTGCGAACAAAGCCGCATGGAGTTTGAAGCACACCCAAACCCTGGGTGACCCAACCTTCACTACCGGCACACCAGAAACTGATCAGGAATTGCTGCGCAACCTTGTCGCGTTTTATGTAGTGACCGAAGGTATTTTCTTCTACTGCGGATTCAGCCAAATCCTCAGCATGGGACGCCGCAACAAAATGACCGGCGTTGCCGAGCAGTTCCAATACATCCTGCGCGATGAATCCATGCATTTGAACTTTGGTATCGATGTCATTAACCAAATCAAATTGGAAAACCCGCACTTGTGGACTGCAGAATTCCAACAAGAAGTTATCCAAATGATTCTGGAAGGCACCGAGCTGGAAATTCAATATGCCCGCGACTCCATGCCACGCGGCGTACTCGGCATGAATGCCGCGATGATGGAAGAATACCTCCACTTCATCGCCAACCGCCGCTGCGCACAAGTCGGCCTGAAAGAACAATTCCCCGGCGCACAGAATCCATTCCCATGGATGAGTGAGATTATGGATTTGCGTAAGGAGAAGAATTTCTTTGAGACGCGCGTGATTGAGTATCAGACTGGTGGGGCTTTGAGCTGGGATTGATTTAAAAAATTTAATTATTAGCAAGGATGCTAAGAAATTATTTTGAAGAATTATTGCGAAATTATTTATTTCGCTAAAAACAAGAAACCCCTGCAATCGCGCAAACGATATACAGGGGTCTTGACTGTAGCAAAACTGAATCAGACTACAGGTTGCAATTGAAATTCATCAATCACACAGTGCTTTTTGGTCGAAGCGGGGGCGATTATGATGATTTCCTTAGCAATGTGTCAACACTCAAATTGTTATTAAAAAATTTGAGTGTTGAGCTGATTCACATTGTAGCCAAATAGGAACCATACTATGTCTATTAAAAAACGCCCCGGTCAGAGCACCGGAAAAAGCGGTGGAATTTTTCAAGAAATAGGACCAAAAGGTGGCTTAAAACCTAATTTTGCAACTGTTTCCGATAACAAACCGCTCCCGCCGACGAGCAAACCAAAAAGCTACTGGACACCAGTAGAAACAACGCCCAACAGTAACCGCTAATTTGAGGTGAACTGATGGCTATCACTAAGTACAGAAACTTAAATGGTAACTCCAGCGTAGCTGGATATGAAATCACTCCATACCACATCGATATTGTGTTCAATGACAATTCACTATATCGATACGATTATGGAGTTACTGGCCAATCGCATGTTGAAACAATGAAATCTCTTGCATTAAGAGGCTGGGGACTTTGTAGTTACATACAACGATTTGTTAAAAAGAAATATGCAGCGAAATCCAAATATCTTAGCATCTAATCGCTAGATAGAAGCACAAGGAAGTGCATTTTCCGCATCGATACAATTTTATATTTAATCCGCGAAAAACTGGGGCCACATCTATACGATTAAGCTGGTCGAGCTGAAAAATCCTCTACAAAAATAACACGAAACCTGGATAGATTGGTTACAGGCACGGCGAGAAATATTGTTTTCGCACAAGCACACCACAATGACTTATTGAATCACCCCATCAAAAAGGCAATACCTGCATGTATGGTTGGCGGTGAAATTGCGAACCCCAACATTCGTAATCGCAATGGCACATTGCTTTGGAAATGCGAAAACCAATTAACGGTACACGGATTTTGGTTTTGATGGTTGCGGATACATGGTCATGTTGGGGTTCGTTCCTCACCGCCAACCTACGCCCCCTGAATTGAATTACGCGCGAACCGTAGGTTGGTGGTGAGCTTGCGAACCCCAACATTCGTAATCGCAAATGGCACATTGTTTTGCGAATGCGAAAAACCAATCAACAGTGCACGAATTTTGGTTTTGGTGGTTGCGGATACATGGTCATGTTGGGGTTCGTTCCTCACCGCCAACCTACGGGTGCGATGAAATAATTTGGGAATGGTTTTTTATGACAAGGAGTGGTTATGCAATACCGGCGGGTTTATGTTGAGGGTGGGTGTTATTTTTTCACCTTGGCATTGGCGGATCGCAAGAGCGATTTATTGGTGCGGGAAATTGATTGTTTGCGGGCAGCGGTAAAAAGGGTAAAACAAAACCATCCATTTGAGATTAATGCGATGGTGGTTATGCCCGATCATTTGCATTGCTTGTGGACATTACCGCGCAATGACTTTGATTACTCTACCCGCTGGGCGTTGATTAAAGCTAACTTCTCCCGCCGCATTGCAAAGGATGAATTAATAAAAACCACGCGGTTAAAAAAGGGCGAACGTGGAATCTGGCAACGCCGCTTTTGGGAACACACCATCCGCGACGAGCGGGATTTTTACAACCACATTGAATACATACATTACAATCCCGTAAAACACGGTTACGTAAGCAACGCACAAGACTGGCCATATTCAAGCATCCACCAGTTCGCGTAGGTTGGTGGTGAGGAACGAACCCCAACATTCGTAATCGTAAATCGCACATTGTTTTGGAAATACGAAAAACCAATTTATGGCGCACGCATTTTGGTTTTGGTAGTTGCGGATACATGGTCATGTTGGGGTTCGCAAGCTCACCACCAACCTACCCGTCTCATCAAATTTGGTTTAAGGTGTTGAGATATTTTGGAGTTTTTATGAGCGATTATTCTTTAACACCCAAAGCCGAATCCCTAATCTGCACCGAACTGCAAAAAGCCTTCTCCAATGCACTCGGTATTTACGCCTTCGGCAGCCGCATACAAGGCACGGCCAATGCACAAAGCGATTTGGATTTGGCGGTATTGGTCGCCGGTTATGCCGCCCCATTGCAGCTATTTGAAATGGCCAACCAATTGGCCGACAAGTTCGGTTACGAGGTAGACTTGCTCGACCTGCGTGCTGCATCTACTGTGATGCAACACCAAGTTATCACTACAGGCCGCCGCTTGTGGGCGAAAGATATGCAGGCCGATTTATTCGATGTATTTGTATTGAATGAAAAAATGGCTTTAGACGAACTGCGCGCTGAACAACTCAATGAAATCCGCGAGACCGGACGTATTTATGGCAAATGATATTCTGATTAACAAAGCCGCCAGCATAGAGCGCTGCATTAACCGTGTGCGCGAGGAATACACCAAGGCCGGTGCCGACTTTGCGACCGACTACAGCCGACAAGACGCCGCAATTCTAAATATTCAACGCGCCTGCGAAGCCGCCCTAGATATGGGGCAACATATCATCCGCACAAAACAACTCGGCGTAACGCAAAGTGCACGTGACGTATTTACCCTGCTCGCCCAAGCAAAGCTAATCGACAGCACCCTTGCTGAAACAATGAAACGCATGATCGGCTTTCGCAATATTGCCGTTCACGATTACCAAGCGCCGCTATTGCCTATCGTGGAAAACATCATCACAAATCACTTGGATGATTTCGTTAATTTTTCAAAACAACTTTTGCAACATAATAATTAGCCCACAAAGTTCGCAGTTGCAATTTGCCCATTGTTTTGTGAATACGAAAAACCAATTAACGGCACATGCATTTTGGTTTGGGGGTTACGGATGTATGGTCATGTTGCGGTTCGCAAGCTCACCAGCAACCTACATGTGCTTCTGCATCCGTAAAAAAATATCTGCCAAACCTGCAATTGCCTGCGGTGGCAACTCCACTTCTTGATCAATCTTGTTGCACAAGGCTTGCAACAGGAATACCTGTTCTCGCAACCGACAAATATTATTTTCATCGATATCTTTTTGTACAGAATGACCAACAAGCTCCAAAAATTGACCATCTGGTGATTGGAGTTCAATGCAACTTTGTTGGTAAAACGCGTATTGGAATGGATCGAGAGTAATAACGCAGGAGGATTTGGTGTCGGGCACCAAGGGAGTGATATTGTCCATAATTCGTACTCATAGTCTTGATTGCAAAACCCGCCCCATGAGGTTGCAATTCATGGAGGCGGACTGGACAAGGTTGCAACCACCGGCTCAAGACCAACACCGGCCCGCCCGAGAGCGGCCTCGCCCAGCCGCCATAACAACAGGCAAAGCTGTACGAGGACACAAAAACTCACGTTTTTGCGCCGGTCTTGAAATTGTCGGGGGTTGCAATCCCGGCAGCGGATTTACGCTGCGTGAGCAGGGTAGAAGATGGGGTTTTGACTGTCAATCAATGAATAGCGCTTTAGACATTTGCCAGGTGGCTACTTACACCCAATAACACCTTAATTGAGCGCGCAAAATAAAAGTGATCAGGATATGGACATTGTTTCAATGCCAATTACACATCGGCATAATATGCCCCAAAAGAATTGACGCGCTGACAATAGATATAATCACAACATAGCAACACAAATCGCCCAAAAAACTGAACAAATAACAAGGAGCAACATCAGTGGTAAGAGTATTTTTTATCGTAGTAATAGCAAGTTTTCTAACGGCCTGTACAAGCCAACAAGCATGGAATACAGCTCAGGTCATTAAGGATTTGGACTGCAACTATAACAGCAGTATTGTCTATAAACGCTGCGACACGAGACTAGAAGAGGAGTTTCAAAGAGAACAGGAGCAAAAACGCTACCTGAAAGAACAAGATGAAAAAGAGCGAGCTATTCAAGCGGCGCTAGAGCGCAGCGCGCCCAAGAAGGAAACCAAATAACACAAAGATGGCAACAACTAAAAATTGTGCCTGCAATACAACCATTTACACCGCAATAGCTGACCCAGCGTATACTAGGTGGCCCTCATCAGGATGCTCCAGCACCATGCCCTCCACCGCCCTTTACACTGATCTTTCCAGCTATTACGACTTGATGTGCGCCGACATCAACTATCAGGAACAGAGCGCTTATGTACGCAGGCTTCATGATTTATTGGGCAATAAAGGAAAAGACTATCTGGATTTAGCCTGTGGCACCGGGCCGCATTTGCGGCATTTTATCGATTTTGGCTATACCGCCACTGGTGTAGATATTAACCAGCCCATGCTCGATATTGCGCAACTGCGCTGCCCCGAGGCGCAATTTACCCAACAGGATATGAGCCACCTGAATATGGTGACGCAAATGGATTTAATCAGCTGTTTTTTATACTCAATCCACTATAACCAAAGCATTGCCGCACTCACCGAATGCATTACCAGTGTTCACCGCGCACTCAAACCCGGCGGGCTGTTTTGTTTTAACGCCGTGGATAAAAGCACTATTGATAACCGTGATGGTATTAAACGCCAGCTCACGCATGACGACAGCGACTTTAGCTTTCAGTCCAATTGGTATTATTGCGGTGAAGGCGACCTGCAACAATTACAACTGAGCATTGAGCGAACCACCAATGGTATAACCGAACAGTGGCGCGATCATCACCCGATGGTCGCCCTCACCTTTGCGCAGTTGCAACAATTGCTTGAACCCTATTTTGAAGTGCATATTTTTGCACATGATTACCAGCGGATTACGCCATGGGAAAATAGTGCGGGAAATGCTTTTTTTGTAGGGATAAAACATTAACCCTTCGCTATTCACTACTGCCATACAACCTTATGAACAAACTTTTCATCATCGGCCTACCCCGCACAGGTACTACCAGCATTAGTGTGGCGCTGCTGGATTGCGGTTTTAAGGTTGCTCATACCGCTTATACCAAGCGTGCATTTGAGTTGGCAGATGTAGTGTCTGATGCGCCGTGTTTTTGTGACTACAAAGAATTGGACCAACTCTTTCCCCGTTCAAAATTTGTGTATCTGGAACGCAGCCTTGAGCACTGGGTGCCGTCCATGCAAATGCTATTAGGTAAAATGCTGCCCGAACTTGCGCCCAAAACCGGTTATTTAAACCCGGTATTAAAACGAGTGATGAATCAAACCTTTGCGCCTTTTAGTACCAATAATCCCTTAAGCAAAGAACATCTGGAAGCCTGTTATATGCGTCACGAGCAACAAGTGATGGATTTTTTCGCGCAGCGAGAGGATTTTTTACGCATTGATATTAGCCACAGTAATAGCCTGCAAGCATTATTGCGCTTTATAGGTATTGAACCGCTAGCCACCAACCTATTTCCGCATTTAAATAGCGGCAAACAAGTCGACAGTTGGAAAGCCATAAAACACCCGAATAAAATTAATTCGCTCAGTGCAGGCACAGAACATCGCCAATTTTTGGATTACCGACAACTCGGACTGAACAGGTAATTTAGGTTATGAACCCTAATAAAGCGTTGCATCAGTATTTAATCAATTTGCCAGCGGTTTTGCTGGACTACCCTTTTGGTGATGACATCCATGTATACAAAGTGGAAGGGAAAGTGTTTGCGATTTATTTTCAGGATGCAAATAGCAGGCGACTGAACCTGAAGTGTGACCCGGTACTGGCAGAACAACTGCGCAGCGTGTTCAGTGAGGTAACACCCGGCTATCACATGAATAAAAAGCACTGGAATACATTGGACTTAACCGGTGACTTACCGCAAAGCGAGGTGTTCAAGCAAATAGATCACTCCTATGCACTCATCGTAAAAAAACTCCCCAAGGCAGTGAAGCAGCGTTTGCGTATTCAGCATGAAAGCTTGGCTTGGTTAAGCTAGAACTTCATACACCTGAGTTAACTGCTGCGCCCGATTGCAAAAGCCCTCATAATAGCGCCCGTTACTGCCACTAAGCCCCCTGATGTACTTATGGAAAACCTAGCGATTATTCGTCCGTTATTTAATCACCGCTATTTATTGCTGTTGCTGTTATTGACCGGCGCTATTTTTTTAAAGGGCATGACGCCCTCTTTCTCTTCCGATGACTTTGTACATTTGGAAAACAATATTCATTTCCAGAATCTGGCAGAGGCATCCGAGGTTTTTATCAAACCTTATGGTCGAGAGTACCGGCCTTTGGTACGTCTGTCTCTGTGGCTGAACCATCAAATGGGTGATACGGCACTGGCCTACAAGCTCAGCAATTTATTTATGCATTTGCTGTGTGTCGCCTTACTTTACGGGGTGATGTTGCGTGTAGGGGTGACCAAAACCACAGCATTAATTGCCGCCAGCCTTTTTGCTTTCCACCCGATTCACACCACCAGCGTACATTTTATTTTGGGGCGTACTGATTTGGTGGCAGCCGTGTTTTATTTGGCCACGCTCTATTGCGTGGCAGGCTGGAAGCAATCGCCTCGCCTTGGGCAACAGGCCATCACACTGGTTTGGTTTGTTGCGGCGCTCCTGTCCAAAGAGCTGTCCATCACCCTGCCCGCCATGATGCTTGCTATTTTGCTTGTGCAGCGCAAAAACTTCGCACTTCCTCACATAGTGCGAACCGCCCTATCACTCTGGCCCTATGCACTTCTGGCACTGATTTATTTACTCGCACGCCTTTATCAATGGAAATCCATGGATGCTGCTGTTGCGGTGTATACCGACTTTTCGCTGCGCAATATTGTCACCAATTATGCCGAATGGGCCTTTGCACTGCTCTACCCGTTTGACCTTTACGTCGCCCGTGAATGGCAGCTTTTGCACACAAACTTATTCATTGCGTTATCGATAATGGCGAGCCTGTCGGCAGCAGTTGTTGCTGTGTATATTTGGCGCCCCGCCACTGCCAGGCTGATGCGCTCACCACTCTTCTGGCTCGGGTTATTCTGGATTCTGGTGACACTGATTCCGATGATGGGAGGCAATTCGCATCGCTGGTATTTGTATTTACCCAGCGCTGGTTTGAGTTTGATGATGGCGGCTGCATGGCCCGAGACCAGTGGACACAGACGCACGCTGTTAAACCTGCTGCTCGCTGTCACCCTGTTGGTTTATAGCGGCGAAACATGGCGCCAATCACTCATTTGGCACACACAAAGCCAAATGACTGAACGCCTGCTATCTGAAGCAGAAACCATAGAATTGCGCCAATACCCTGAAATCGCTATTGCCAATATGCCTTTCGGTTATCAGAGTGCGTTTCTGTTTACCCACAGTGCATTTGAAGAGGCGCTGCGGGTTCGCTACGGCAGCAGCCCGCGTATTAAGGTGCTGAGCTACATGAATTTGGATGTGCAAAATCCAGTTAAACTCAGCCGCTCAGCGCATGAAGTGAGCTTTACGATTTCACCTAATGCATTCCGCTACTTTCGCTTGCCCAACCAACAGATCTTTTTTACCAAGCCCGATGTTTACCCTCAAGGTGATATGACTTTACGCATAGACCAACTTGATGCCGCTGGGCGCATCAGCGCATACAGCCTGCTGCTTCCGGTTAATGATGTAGTGCCGCTGTATTATTTTGATGGTGAGCGCTTCATTCGCCTGCCCTCTACCACTAGCGAATAAAGCGATCAAACGGGATAACACTGACCCATTCGCCTGCGGCCACTGGGCCGCGTTCGCGCTCCAGGCAGATGTAGCAATTCGCTTTCGCCATGCCGCTGAGTACGCCGGAGCTTTGTAAACCTGCGCTCACAACACGGTTCTGCCCTTCAGGGCAGCTGAGCACGCCGCGCTGGAAATCCATGCGCCCCGGTTGTTTTTTTAAGGGGCTGAGCACCTGCGCGATGATGGTTTCTGCCGGGGAAAACACCTCCCCCGCCAAATGCCGCAACGCAGGAACAACCAGTTGGTGATAAGTCACAGCGGTGGAGACCGGATTGCCCGGCAAACCAAAAAACCAGCTCTGCCCCAAGCGCCCAAAGGCGAAAGGTTTACCTGGCTTCATGGCGATTTTCCAGAAATCGATAGCACCCAATTCCGCCAATATGGTTTTGGTGTAATCCGCATCGCCCACCGACACACCGCCAGTAGAAATCACCACATCAGCCCACTCGCTGGCGCGAATAAAGGCGCGACGCAGCGCCAGGGGATCATCAGGGATAATCCCTATATCAAGCAATTCAACCGGTAACCGCTGCAACAGCGCTGCAAGTAAAGGGCGATTGCTGTCATAGATTTTCCCCTGCACTGGCGCTGCGCCGGGCACCAGCAGCTCATCGCCCGTGGTGAGCAGCGCGATGCGCACTTTGCGAATCAAGGGGAGACTGGCGCAGCCTACTGAGGCCAATAATCCAATATCCAGCGCATTGATCATTTTACCGGCGGACAATAATTGGGTGCCTAGCGCAATATCTTCACCGGCGCGACGAATATTCTCGCCTATCCGCGGTATTGCGTTAATGGTGACAAGGTCGCCCGAGCGCTGGGTATTCTCTTGCATTACTACCGCATCAGCACCAGCGGGAATCAGGCCGCCCGTCATAATACGCACAGCTTCGCCTGCCGCTAATGCGCCCGCAAAAGGGCGACCGGCAAACACATCGCCGATCACACGCAATGGCGATGTGCAATCTGCCGCACGCAGTGCGTAACCGTCCATGGCGGAGTTATCGCCAGAGGGAACATTAACGGGGGCAACAACCGCACTGGCCAGTACGCGATCCAATCCATCTGCAAGGGCAAGTGTTTCATGATCGGCAAGCGGCACTAACTGGTTGAGGATGCGCTCGAGGGCAAGCTCAACCGGCAGCAAATCAGGTTGTGAACAAGGATCCATGGGGTGGTTTCCGCTGGGTAAAAGTGCTGTGCAGTTTAGCGCTTTAGGCTCGGATCGTGGCAGACAATTACACGACAGGAAACAGACCCTTAACGCGTACTTGGCGACAAGCTGAATGACTTGTTACTATCGCGCCCTACTCGCCTGCCCGCGTTGCCATGAGAATAACCTATGCGCTATTTAAGTAATGCTGTATTGAGCATCAACCTGCTATTGCTGCTCGCTTTTTCTGCCGTGCAATGGAACGATCCTGATCCCTTGTTGTGGATTGCCTTTTATTTGCTCTGCGCGGCGGTACCGCTATTGGTACTACTCAATAAGCCCAAGCCGGTAAAAATTCTGGTTGTACTTGCGCTGATTGCCTGTGCACTTGAAATGACCCGAACCGCAGCCGGTGCCTACAACTATTACCTGCACATGACGGAAGAAGCGCTTATGCAAGGGATGAATCCCAATAAACCTTATATTGAAGAAGCCCGCGAATTTTTGGGCGCGTTGCTGGCGGCACTCATGGTCGTTATCAGTCAGTGGCTTGCACGATTCCGGTTAAACAACCGATAATTTTTACTTTCAGATTTAATCACACGATTAATTCCACATTTCATAACAACAGGAGTGAACTCGCGATGCATTTTCAAAAGAAATTGGGCATAGGTTTTATTGTCTTTGGCGCCTTGGTGATTGCCCTTGCGTTTTTAATGACCAGTAGCGGCGGCTTTGTATTTTCCGCGCTGATCGGGTTGATGGCGGTCTTGTTTGGCGCCTTTCAGATCATGCTATCCAAGCTGGCAGTACAGTCTAAAGCCGCAGGTAAACATCACTCCGCCAAACCCATCAAAACCAGAAAGGTTCGCCGTTAAGTATTTCTGATTGTCCCTCCGGTGCTGGCGGTTATCGCGATTAAAAGCCATACCAATAGCGCCGCGCTTGTTCGCGATACCGTTCAACTGCCTGTAATTCCCCATGGCGCCAACGAAACACCACCGCGCCGGCCAGTGCTGTATTAATCGCCTGACTTCCCACCGCCTCATAGCGTGCTTGTACCTGCGGATGCGGATGACCGTGTTGACTGCGATACCCTGCTGAATAGACCACGTAACGCGGCCGCGTTCGCTGCACCCACAAGGTACCGGATGAGGTGCGACTGCCGTGGTGAGCGGCAACCACCAGAGCCAAGCCTTCAGGTACCTGATCCGTATAAAGCAATTGATGTTCGATACGGGTTTCTATATCGCCCGGTAATACTATGTGCTGATCGCCATAGCTGATTAACAACACGCACGAGCGATTATTGGCATTATTGCGCGCGGTTTCCGGTACGACTAAAAACCGGAATTGCACCGCCTGCCACTGCCAGGCAGGAAAGCTGTGACACGCCTGTGAAGACGGAGCGTTGTTATTGGACGATACTACAGGCACAGGTTCACCCATTAACAACTGCCCTACCTCTACCCTCTCCAATAATCCATTCATGCCACCGGCATGGTCCATGTCGCGGTGGCTCACTACCAAATAATCAATGGCGCGAATTCCTTGGGCAAATAAATAAGGAGCGACTATGGCGCTGCCTGCATCAAAACTGTGGGTGTATTGCGGCCCGGTATCGTACACCAGGGTACTAGCGCCCACCTGTACAACAATCGCCGTCCCTTGGCCAACATCCAACAGGGTGACTTTTAAATCCTCCTTGATCGGCGCAGGGACCAGAAATGCCAGCACCGCTCCAATCCCTAAGCCAGCAATACCAAGGTATCGGGGTAAGAATCCACGGGGCAATATCAACACCACTACGCTGAGGCTGAGCAGTAATAAAAGACTGGGCGAGAAGGCAACAACCGGGCTCGCCCAGGATCCGGCGGCAGCCAGCAGTCCATCCAAAAACACAGCGAGCAACTCCATGGCCTTGGCTGCGGCAGCCAGCAGTAACTCGCTCAACCCGAGCCATGCATCACCTACGGCAGCGCCCATAAGCAACAAGGGCACAACAAAAAAGGTGATTAACGGAATGGCAATCGCATTGGCGATGGGCGCCACCAAAGACACTGTGCTGACCAGCAAACTGAGCGGCAAAATGAGCCCGATAAACATCACCCACTGGGAGCGAATAAAACCGATGACCATGTCCTTCAGCGTGAAGCCAGACCAGGGAGCCGATGAAGGTTTAACCACAAGGCGGCCGGAAAAATAGACTAGCAGCAACCCTACAGCACCAAACGACAACCAAAAACCCATGTCGTAGGCCGCCAAAGGGTCCAGCATGACCACCAGTACCAGTGCCCAACAAAAAATATCGATAACCCGTAGATTACGGCGCAATAAGCAAGAGGCATAAAACACACTGAGCATGATCAATGTGCGCACCGTGGGAATATTAAAACCGGCCAGGGCAGCATAAAACGCAGCGCATGCAATCGCACTGGCCCAAGCGATCATCAACGCCGGGCAACGATGCCACAGCAATTGCACACACTTGCCCAGTAACAAACCAACGTAAAACCCAAAAAGCGCGAGAAAACCGACATGCAAACCGGAGATCGCAATCAAATGACTGGTGCCTGTTTGCTGCATACGCTGCCATTGGACTTTTTCCACCAGCGCGGAGTCACCAATAAGCAGCGCCACTAAAATACCGCGCTCGCTGCTGTCGGTGTGTTGCACTACCCATTGCTGCAGGTTGTGGCGCCGCTGGTTAATCCAATCTTCCCAGTGAAATGAAGTGACTGCGGGTGTTATTGGACGATTATCTTTTTTGGCTACCACATAGCCGGTAGCACCAACGCCCTGTCGTAACAGCCAGGCCTGATAATCAAAACCGGCCGGATTCACAAACCCGCGCGGTTGTTTTAAACGTAGGGTCAATTGCCAATAATCACCGATAACCAATGATGGCAATTCAGTTTTATCACTGGTATCCCGAGAGCCATAGGTACGTGGGCGATACCAACTCAATTGCAAAACCTGCGGAAAATGATCAACGGCAACTGGCTCACCACTACTGGTGCTAACCGACTGGACACGAAAATCAAAACGCACGCGCTGGCTATCGCGCTCGGGTAAGCCACTGATTTGACCAGTCACCACCATATCGCGCCCGACAAACTCTGCAGGCAACTGCTGTTGCTGGAGTTGATGCCCTGCCACAATCCCCCAGGCGACACCTGCCACCAAGGCAGCGCCATACCAAAGGCGCGGCCAATACCAGCAGCACAAGAACAGCGGCAACAAACACAAGATCCACCACTGGGAAGGTAAATAGGGCGAGTATCCAAAGGCGATAACACCTAAGGCAAACAGCAGCATTTTTAGCGGCACAAACAGAATCCTTTCATGGGTAATAGAGGTCTGAACGAGTTCCCTGTCATCAGATTGCAGCGAAGCTTATGTTAGGGTTTGCCATGCAACAAGTAGTGCGCAGGCAAAGCTCTTGGGCAAGTAAGATATTGTATAGGCATTGCAACTATTCATAGGCATAATGCCTTCTCATTTTTGCTTTACTCTGGTTTTTTGCATGGCACGAAATCTACTCAAGCGATTTATCCCGACCCCAGCCGCAATCAAAAACACCCCAGGGCTGCATTTTCTCGGCGATCTGCTGCACGACCCCAACCTGTTTCACTTGAACCGCCATTCAGTGTCTGTTGCCATGTTTTGGGGGTTATTTGTCGCCCTGCTTCCCATACCTGGCCAAATGCCAGTAGCTGCCGCTGCCGCACTGATATTTCGCTGCAACCTGCCACTCAGCGTTGCGCTGACCTGGATTACCAACCCGGTGACCATGCCATTTTTCTTTTTTATCACCTATCAAATGGGCAGGTTGATACTTCAAACAGACCCTATCAACCTCACCACGCCGGAGTTAAGTTGGGATTGGCTTGCCAATGAATTTGGCCATTTATGGAAACCCTTATTAGCGGGTTCAGTCATCACCGGTTTATTATTTGGCGCCTTGGGCTATGGAGTCATGCAGCTTTACTGGCGCTGGCATGTAAATAACAACTGGAAGAAACGCAAGAAAATGCGCGCACAGAAAGCAGGACAAGCACTATAGAAAAAGCCCGCAGTTGCGGGCTTTTTGTTGGGCGAAGATTTGATTTGTGGGCAAACTATTCGTAGCGCAACGCATCGGCAGGTTGAATACGTGCGGCGCGCCATGCCGGGTAGAGGGTGACAAAAAAGCTGATCACCAGTGCCGTAATCACCACTTTGGCAACATCCGCTATCACCAGTTCGGAAGGTAAATAAGTAATCGGGTAGACATCCGAGTGTAAAAACTGGACACCAAACGTGCGCTCAATCCATTGCACCATGGGTGTAACCCAATGCGATAACAAAATCCCCAGCACTAATCCAATCGATGTACCAATCAAGCCAATCAAGCCACCCTGCACCATAAAGATCGCCATAATTTCATAAGTCGAGGCACCCATAGTGCGCAGGATCGCAATATCGCCCTGCTTGTCTACTACCACCATAATCAGCGTAGAAACCAGATTAAACGCGGCAATCGCAATGATCAAAAACAGCAACATGCTCACCATGTTTTTTGACATCTGGATGGATTGGTAAACACTGCCGTGAGTGCGCATCCAACTGACCCCATAATAATCCGCTGGCAAATTCTGCATTAGCTCGCGCACAATTTGCGGGGCGGCAAATAGATCATCCACTTTCAGCCGTATACCTGTCACCTGCCCAGGATGTCCGGACAGCTCGGCCGCGCTTTCAATATCCATCAATGCCAATGCATTATCGACGTCGGTATGAGTATCCAGAATCGCCAATACCTTCAGTACCTTTACCTTGGGCGCCGTATTACCTTCAGTGGGCAGAATCAGGCTCAGGCTATCGTCTTTATTGAGGTTCAATTTTTCAGCGACACCGCGACCAATCACAATCGCGGATTTATCGCCAGCCAGATGCTCCAGTGTACCCGGAGACAAAAATGTCGGCAGTTTGGAGGTAGTGTGTTCCACCTTGGCATCTATGCCAAAAATAACGACCGGGGCAACACGCTTTTGCTGGCTCAACAACCCTTGCAATTGCACAAAAGGGGTTGCTGCCAATACCCGCGGGTGGCGCTTTAACTCCGCCATTAATGCCTGAGGGTCTTCAATTGCCTGGCGGTGATACACCATTGCCTGCGGCATCACGCCCAAAATATTCTCGCGCAGTTCTTTTTCAAAACCGCTCATGATCGACATCACCAGAATAAGTAATGCCACCCCAATCACCAAGCCGGCAGTTGATAGGCGCGAAATAAATGACACCAAATGACTTTGGCCACGCGCAATACCGTAGCGAGTACCAATCAAAAAAATCGTGCGGCTTAACATCAGTAAGCACCGGTCACAGCAGAGGCATCTGTATCGCGAACCAAAGCGCCATCCACCAAACGCAAGGTGCGATCCATGCGAGCCGCCAGCCGTGGGTCATGAGTGACCACCACAAAACTGGTGCCAATTGATTGGTTTAACTCCAGCATCAAAGCCTGGATAGCATCAGCCGCCTGGCTGTCCAGATTACCTGTCGGTTCATCCATCAACACACACGCCGGATTAGTCACCAAAGCACGAGCAATCGCCACTCGTTGACGCTCGCCACCGGAAAGCTCTGAAGGCTTGTGATCAACCCGCTGTGCCAAGCCCACACGCGCCAATAAATCCAGTGCACGCGCCTTGGCTTGAGCCGGTGCACAATTGCCAATCAATAATGGCATGGTCACATTTTCCAGCGCGGTGAATTCCGGCAGTAGGTGATGGAATTGGTACACAAATCCCAAGCTGCGATTGCGCAAACGGCCGCGCGCATCTGCGCTTAAGCGCGACAACTGTTCACCGGCAACAATTACCTCGCCACTGTCAGGCACATCCAATCCACCCAGAATGTTCAGCAATGTTGATTTGCCCGAGCCGGATGCCCCCACTATGGCAACACGCTCACCCTTATTGATCTGAAAATCCACACTGTGCAGCACATCAACCGCCAGTGAACCCTGGCGATAGGATTTACTCACCTGACGACAAATCAATACGGCAGCATCATTCATAACGGTTTTTGGATTACTCATAACAGCCTTCGGATTATTCATAACGCAGCGCTTCGGCCGGTTCAATTTGAGCCGCGCGATAGGCGGGGTACAGGGTGGCGATAAAACTCAACAAGAGCGCTACAGTGCAAATAAAAGCCACATCCTGCCAAAGCAGTAATGAGGGCAACTGAGTGATGAAATAGACTTCAGGGTCAAATACCTCTAAACCGAGCAGGCTTTCAAAAAAGCCCATAATGGGTGTCAGTGACAATGCGACCATACAACCCAGCAGGGCGCCAATCAACGTACCAATCAACCCCACCGCACTGCCCTGCACGATAAAAATGGCCATCACCTGCCGTGCACTCACGCCCATGGTGCGCAGTACAGCAATATCAGAACGCTTGTCAGCCACCATCAATACCAAGCTGGAAACAATATTGAATGCCGCCACCGCAATGATGATCATCAACAGCGAACCAATAACGATTTTTTCCATTTTCACCGCTTGAAACAAACTGCCCTGGGTTTGGCTCCAATCCTTCACTTGAAATGTTTGCTCACCCAATTGCTGACGCAACTCAGCCATAACACGCCCCGCGCTGTACAGGTCTGTCGTTTTCACATGCAAACCTTGCACACCCGGCTGGCGGAGGAACTTTTGGGCATCACTCAAATGAATCAGGGCAAGGGTTGAATCCACCTGCGCCTTCACCTCAAATACCCCAACCAAGGTAAAACTGCGTGACCGGGTAAAGGCTCCCATAGGAGTCATATTGATCTCCGGCGAGGTGACACGCACCTTGTCGCCAGGGGTTAGCATTAAACGGCTTGCCAGCAAACGCCCCATCACAATGCCGTATTCCCCCGGCTGTAACGCGGCCATATCGCCCACCAACATACGCTGGTTCACAATAGATACTCGCGCCTCAGCCTCTGGCAATACGCCTTGCAGCTCAATCGCCTCAAAGCCGCCGGCGTAACTCACCATGGCACTGCTGGCGATATAAGGTGCAGAGGCAACAACGTCTGGATGCTGCTCAACACGCGCTGCCAAAGCCTGCCAGTCTTTAAGTGCGGGTACCTCATCAATGTAGCCATGGGGAATCACACTGAGAATGCGCTCTTTCATTTCACGATCAAAGCCATTCATCACCGACATAACAATGATGAGTGCCATTACACCCAGCGCCATGCCGACCAATGAAAAGGCACTAATGAAAGAAATAAATTGATTGCGGCGTTTGGCGCGGGTGTAGCGCAAACCGATATAGAGGGGGATATTTTTTAGCATAGGCGCATTAAACCCAATTGCCTTGCTTTGCTCAAGTAAAACCACTGTCGCCCCCCGATAAATCGGCGCCGGCAAGATCAGCTTGTGCTATGTTTACTCAATCGTCATAGCGGGAAGATTTATGTCATGAGTGAACGTCGCAGTTACTTTCGCATCGATGAAAGTATCGCCATTGAATTTAAAGAGGTGGAAGAGATCACCGCCAACACGGCTGCGCCTGAGCTGCAGTTTCCTGATACCTTGTCATTAAAGTTTTTTGCCGAGCTGCGCAAGATCGACAATGACAATGCCCACCTCTTTCACCAGATCAAAGAAACAAGCCGTGCTCTGGGCGAATACCTGCAAAACCTCAATCGTAAAATCGAGATAATTAGCCAGCAGCTGATGATTGACTCCAAGCCCCTACCCCCCTCAAAAACCATCAAACAGGTCAACCTGAGCGAAGGCGGTGTGGCATTTGGTAGCTCGCGCCTGGTGAATACGGGTTCGTTTATTGCCATGCGCTTAATTTTTTTACCCAGCAATGCGGGGATAGTGCTATTTGCCAAAGTGATTCGCTGTGAACCCAATAACAGTGGTGAATATCAGATTGCGGCAAAATTTCATCGCGCTACTGAAGCACAGCAACAATTGATTGGCCAGCAAATCATGCGCGCCCAAATGGCTGAGCGCCGCAAAAGCCAACATTACCTGCAATAACCAGATGTTTAATCACCGGAGAATCCAATGGTGAGTATGACCAACTCTCTACATAAGGCTATCGCCGCCGCCGGACTACTACTTTGTACTACGGGTATAGCGACATACGCCAATGCCGAGCAAATCAAAATTCCTATTGGACAACAAACAGCGGCACAGTCGGCTCAAATGCCAGCCAAAGGTATGACAAAAGCGCGCGTACAAGCAGTGTTTGGTGAGCCACTGGAAATCACTCCCGCCAAAGGCCAACCACCCATCTCTAGTTGGAAATACAGTGAATTCGTGGTGTATTTTGAAAATGACCATGTCATTCACAGTGTGGCGATATTCAAACCACAACAGGATCAAGCAGCACCTACGGAATAAACTTTCGCCCCACTAATAAATAAGGGCGCCTGAGCGCCCTTATTGACTATCCATCAAACATCATCACTTAACGACGGCTGATACGGTTAATACCATCCAATGCCGCAACACGGTAGGCTTCTGCCATGGTTGGGTAGTTAAAGATATTGTTCAGGAAATAATGAATACTATTGCCCTCGCCTTTTTGCGTCATGATCGCCTGACCGATATGAACAATTTCTGCGGCCTCAGCACCAAAGCAATGAACGCCCAAAATCTCATGGGTATCAACATGGAACAGCAGTTTTAGCATACCTACATCTTCGCCGCTAATTTGGCCGCGTGCAGTATTTTTAAATAGTGCACGCCCTACTTCATAAGGCACTTTAGCTTGCGTCAGCTCCGTCTCGGTTTTGCCGACTGAACTAATTTCCGGCAGAGTGTAAATGCCTGTTGGAACATCCTGCACCGGGCGACATTCATCACCAAAAATACCACCAGATACCGCGCGCCCCTGCCCATAAGAGGAACTCGCCAAACTCGGCCAACCAATCACATCACCCACAGCGTAAATATTTTCTACTTGGGTACGATAGCTTTGGTCCACTTGCAGATTACCGCGATGATCCGCTTCAAGCCCAACAGCAGCCAAATTCAGTTGGTCGGTGTTACCACTGCGACCGTTACACCACAAAATAGCATCAGCCTTCAGTCGCTTTCCGGATTTCAAAAAGAGGGTAACGCTACTGTCGCTCGCCTCTATGGCTTCATACTCTTCACCGTGACGCACGGTTACGCCGCTGTCACGCAGGTGATAGCTGAGCGCATCAGAGATTTCATCGTCCAAAAATGACAATAACCGCTCGCGGTTATTAATCAAATCAACACGCATACCCAAGCCCGAAAAAATGGATGCGTATTCACAACCAATAACACCCGCACCGTAAATAATGATGTGGCGCGGTGTGTGCTGCATATCCAGAATAGTATCGCTGTCATAAATACGTGGATGGTTAAAGTCCACATCAACCGGACGATAAGGGCGCGAACCGGTTGCGATCACAATATTGTCAGCATGGATTGTTTCAATACCGCCATCGAGCATAGCCAGGTTGATCATATTGGCATTGATAAAGGATGCTTGCCCCATGTGCACAGTCACGCGATTACGCACGTAAAAACTGGTGTGCATCTCGACTTGCTTGGGAATCACTTTCGCTGCGGATTGCAACACCCGCGGAAATGTCAGGCGACGGCTATCGCCAATCTCACGAAACAGGCTATTGCCCTTAAATTGCAGAATTTGCTTAACCACATGACGCAAGGATTTAGAAGGAATCGTGCCCTTGTGTGTGCACCCGCCTCCAACCAACGCCCTGTTTTCTACCACACCAACACGCTTGCCCGCTTTAGCGGCTGCTATAGCAGCACTTTCTCCCGCAGGGCCAGAACCGATTACCAAAAGATCGTAGCTGTGATCTGCCGATTTTTTACGACCAGTCAATTTATTCCCCTCAAATCATCAAATGAGACATGCAAGACTCGCTAAGTCTAGCAACAATTATTCCTTCTTCTTACTCGCATCGTACGAAAGGTCATCTGCCTTTAACTCACGGCGAGCAGGCTTGGCTTTTTCTTCTGCACATTTAGCCTCATCACCACCGCAAAGTTCGCACACATAGTTGGGATCACCCAAGGCTTTACCAACACCACCGCATGAACCTGACACAGGCTTGCGGCCAGCCAACACGCTAATTGAAAGCGCCAATGCAACAAACAACATCACTATTAATGTCACCACAAGTACAGCCATGATAGACCTCCAGGCTTTACTGCTTTTCTTAAAGCAAATGAACTATCGTTAAAAAAAAACGAGGCGGGTTTCCCTGCCTCGTTTTCCTTTTCATTAACCGCCGAAGTCGTCGAGCAAAATATTGTCGTCTTCTACACCAAGACTTTTCAACATTTTAATCACGGCGGCATTCATCATTGGTGGGCCGCACATGTAGAACTCACAATCTTCTGGCGCCGGGTGATCTTTCAAATAGTTCTCATAAAGAACATTGTGAATAAAACCCGTCAACCCGTTCCAGTTATCCTCTGGTTGAGGATCGGACAAGGCAACATGCCATTTAAAGTTCTCATTCTCTGCCTGCAGCATATCGTAATCTTCTTTGTAGAAGAGTTCGCGCAAGGAACGAGCACCATACCAGAAGGACATTTTACGATCGGTTTTCAAGCGACGCAGCTGATCAAAAATATGTGAGCGCATGGGCGCCATACCAGCACCACCGCCGATAAATACCATTTCAGCATTGGTCTTTTTAGCGAAGAACTCACCAAATGGACCGTATACGGTAATTTTATCGCCCGGCTTCAAGCTGAATACATAAGATGACATCTGGCCTGGCGGAATACCCTGGGATTTTGGCGGAGGTGTTGCAATACGAATATTGAACTTAACCACACCTTTCTCTTCAGGATAGTTAGCCATGGAGTAAGCGCGAATCACCGGCTCATCCACTTTTGACTCAAGGTTGAAGAAGCCAAAACGCTCCCAGTCACCGCGGTACTCTGGCTCAATATCAAAATCAGAAAATTTCACGTGATGAGGTGGACACTCCAACTGCACATAACCACCTGCACGGAAATCAACGCTTTCACCTTCCGGCAAACGCAGCGTTAATTCCTTAATGAAAGTAGCAACATTGGGGTTGGATTCAACAGTAGTAACCCACTGCTTCACACCAAACACTTCTTCCGGCACATGGATTTTCATGTTTTGTTTTACCGGAACCTGACAGCTCAAACGCCAGCCTTCGTTTTGCTCACGACGATTAAAGTGCGGCTCTTCGGTTGGCAAAATAGAACCGCCACCTTCATTCACCACACATTTACATTGCGCACAACTACCACCACCACCACAAGCTGATGCCAGGAAAACATTATTGGCCGCCAATGTTTGCAGTAATTTGCCGCCCGCTGGCACAGTGATGGTTTTCTCATCGTTGATGAGAATTTGCACATCACCGCTATTCACTAATTTAGCCTTGGCCACCAGAATCACCACCACTAACGCGATGACGATTGCGGTGAACATGACAACGCCTAATACGATCTCGATATTCATTGAATTTTATTCCTCGTCTCGCTTAGAGAGAAATGCCGCCAAAAGACATAAAGCCTAATGACATCAATCCCACGGTGATAAAGGTAATACCCAAGCCACGCAGGCCTTCGGGTACGTCGGAATATTTCATTTTTTCGAGAATACCGGCAAGCAGGACAATCGCAATAGCCCAACCTGTGCCCGACCCCAGACCATAGACCACACTTTCAACAAAGTGGTAGTCACGCTCAACCATGAACAGAGAACCGCCCATAATCACACAGTTCACAGTAATCAATGGCAGGAACACACCAAGTGCGTTGTACAACGCAGGCATGAACTTATCCATCACCATTTCCATGATTTGTACGATCGCGGCAATTACACCGATGAACGAAATGAAGCTAAGGAAGGTAAGGTCGACACCGGTAACACCGGCCCATGCCAAGGCATCTTCTTTTAACAGGTAGGTCAAAATCAGATTGTTAGCAGGAACGGTAACGGTTTGCACCACAATAACGGCAATACCCAAACCGATAGCTGCATTAATCTTCTTGGACATCGCCAGGAAAGAACACATTCCAAGGAAGAAGGCTAATGCCATGTTCTCGATAAAAACTGAACGCACAAACAGACTTAATAAGTGTTCCATTATGCGATCTCCTGAGTGCTAACTGAGTTGGGCGCTATCTTGAACGACTCTTTCTCTACCTGATTTTTCTTCCAGGTACGCATAGCCCAAATAATGATACCAATGATGAAGAACGCACTTGGTGGCAGCAAAAGCAAGCCATTAGGTACGTACCAACCACCTTCTGATACGGTTGGCAGGATTTGAATACCAAACCACTTACCAGCACCCAGCAACTCACGGAAAGTAGCAATAACAATCAGCAATGCTGAGTAACCAAGACCATGACCAATACCATCAAGGAAGCTGGGGACTGGTGGATTTTTCAGGGCAAATGCTTCTGTACGGCCCATGACGATACAGTTGGTAATAATCAAACCAACAAATACCGATAGTTGCTTGCTGATGTCGTAAGCAACGGCTTTCAGCACCTGATCCACAACAATTACCAACGCAGAGATAATAATCATCTGCGCAATAATACGGACGCTGCTTGGCAAGTAATTACGCACCATCGACACAAACAAGTTGGAGAAAGCTGACACCAAGGTCAAGCCTATCGCCATTACCAAACTCACTTTCACGCTGGACGTTACTGCCAGCGCTGAACAAATACCCAAAATCTGCAAAATAACAGGGTTATTTTCCAAAATAGGTTTGATGAGGAGATCTTTTGCTTTAACGCTCATGATTAGGCCTCTCCATTTTTCAGATTGGTCAGGAAAGGCTTGAATCCGTTGTCACCCATCCAGAATTTCATCAGTTGACCAACACCGTTACTGGTTAAGGTAGCGCCGGCCAAACCATCAACTTTATGCTCCGCATCAGGCGTTGATTCATCAACATGCCCTTTGACTACATTGACCAAAACCTCACCGGACTCGGAGTAGATTTTTTTACCAACCCACAATTGTTTCCACTTGGGATTATCAACTTCGCCGCCAAGACCCGGAGTTTCTTTTTGATCATAAAAACCGAACCCGAGAATAGTATTAAGGTCTTTGTCCAGTGCAACAAAACCAGACATGGTTGACCAGAGGCCGTAACCACGAACAGGTAGAATCACCTTGGAAAGATTGCCGCTTTCATCATTCACCAAAAACACTTTGGCGTATTTTTCACGACGAATGATCTTGGCAATATCCAACTCCGGAGCCAATTTGTCGGACAGCTCCGGTTTTTTAGCTGAGACTGTTTGATCAAACTTCTCAACATCCGTAACTGCGTCAGTAAATTTGCCAGTTTGCAGATCGATAATCTTTACATCTACTTTTTCAAACTGTGCATCAACTGACAAGGACGCATCGTAGATGCCGGCAATTTTCAAAACGTTCGTTTTAAAGTCCAAAGCTTTGTTTGCAGCTTGCGTAGGCTTTAAAAGCACTGCAGAACCTGCCACCAAAACCGATGCCACAAGGCACATAATTAATGTGACTGTGATGGTGTATTTTGCTGTTTGTTGGTTAGCCACGCGCCAGTCTCCGCTTAATGTTGGATTGAACGACGAAGTAGTCGATGGTCGGTGCAAACATGTTCGCAAACAGAATTGCCAACATCATGCCCTCTGGATAAGCAGGGTTGACTACACGAATAGTAATCACCATAAATCCGATCAGCGCACCGTAGATCCACTTGCCTGCATCAGTCATGGATGCTGAAACCGGATCGGTAGCCATAAAGAACAGGCCAAACGCAAAACCGCCAATAACAAAATGCCACCAGAACGGCATTTGGAACATTGGGTTACTGCTGTCTGCACCAGCCCAGTTGTACAACAAGGTTGTCAGGGTCGCACCAATCAATACACCTAATACAATGCGAGTAGAAGCAATACCCATAATCAGCAGCGCAACGCCACCAATCATCAGTGCCAATGCCGATGTCTCACCAATTGAGCCTTGTTCAAAACCAATAAAGGCATCCAACCAACTTACATGGTTGACCACAGCATCCATACCTTGCTGGGCAGCAATAGATAAGGTGGTAGCACCAGTGTAGCCGTCCACAGCAGTCCATACCGCATCGCCTGACATTTCTGCAGGGTAGGCGAAGAACAGGAATGCGCGACCAGTCAGTGCGGGGTTCAAAAAGTTTTTGCCGGTTCCGCCAAATACCTCTTTACCGATAACCACACCAAAGCTGATCCCCAAGGCTGCTTGCCACAAGGGCAAATCAGGAGGACAGGTCAAGGCAAACAGGATAGAAGTTACAAAGAAACCCTCGTTAACTTCATGACCGCGCGTTGTGGCAAACAACACTTCCCAAAAACCACCGACGATAAACACCGTGGCATAAATAGGCAGGAAGTAAGCAGCACCTAATACAAAGTTGTCCCAGATGCTGTCAGGGTTGTGACCCGCAAACATAGCGGCGAGCGCACCGTGCCAGTTATCGATGCCAGTAGCACCGGTAGCTGCCAGAATGGTATTGGCTTGTAAACCAACGTTGTACATACCAAAAATCATGGCAGGCCATGCACACAGCCATACCGTAATCATGATGCGCTTCAGGTCGATGCCGTCGCGTACATGAGAGGTAGACTTGGTGACATCTGCCGGTTTAAACAAACCGGTATCGATGGCCTCGTAGAGCGAGTACCATTTTTCGTATTTGCCGCCTTTGTGGAAATGCGGCTCCATGCTGTCGAGTAAACTTCTCAGACTCATTAATTAGCCCTCATTCTCAATGCGAGTAAGGTTATTGCGCAGGATTGGGCCGTATTCATATTTGCCGGGGCACACAAAGGTGCACAGCGCCAAATCGTCTTCGTCCAACTCCAGGCAACCCAGTTTTTGTGCTGTTTCTGTATCACCAACAATCAGTGAGCGCAGCAGTTGTGTTGGCAGGATATCGAGAGGCATCACCTTCTCGTAAGAACCTACCGGCACCATCGCACGTTCTGAACCATTGGTTGAAGTGGTAAAGGCAAACTTTTTACCGCCCAACAGCTTGGATAAATAAATACCCATCACCGAGAACTTGTTAGCACCTGCGCGCAAGTAATGCAGCATTTCACGCTCGCGTCCTTCAAGCAGGACACTGACCTGATTGTGGAAACGTCCGAGGAATGTGAGGTTGCCATGTGAACGACGACCACCAAACACCGAGCCGGAGATAACACGGTTTTCACCGGCTTTAAGCTGTCCATCAACCAAGGCAGTCAAATTGGCACCCAAGCGAGTACGCACCAAACGCGGGCGCTCAACTTGAGGACCTGCCAAAGCAATAACACGCTCGGTATTCAACTGACCGGTCACAAACAGCTCACCAATAGCAATCACGTCTTGATAGCCAATAGTCCATACGGTTTTACGCGCATTGACTGGATCGAGGAAGTGAATATGAGTCCCGGGATTGCCCGCTGGATGAACGCCAGCGAAAGTTTCAACCAGTATATTGGCGCCTTGACCTTTTGGCAGCTCAACAGCGGGAGCCTGGCAGACAAAGACTTTACCTTCGGTCAGACGCGCAATTACCGTTAAACCATTGGCAAAAGCGTCTTTCTTGGCCGCAATAACAACGGCAGGATCAGCAGCCAGAGGATTGGTATCGATAGCCTGTACAAAAATGGAGCTTGGCTTGGAGTCCAATGCAGGAGCTTTACTGTATGGACGAGTGCGCAATGCAGTCCACAAGCCGGATTGAACCAGATTTTGCTGTACGTTTTCACGGGATAAAGCAGCAAGTTCCGACACAGGGTACTTGGCGAATTCAACCGCCTCGTTACCTTCCACATCAATGACTAATGAGTGGAATACACGCTGATCACCGCGATGAATCGCGCTAACCGTACCTGATGCTGGCGCTGTGTAGATAACACCGGGGGTTTTCTTGTCAGAAAATAGCTCCTGACCAAGTTTAACTTTATCACCAACCTGTACCGCCATAGTGGGCTTCATACCATGGTAATCAAACCCGATTAAAGCTACCTGGCGAACCTGCGGGCCATCCTCAATAGATTGATTGGGGCTGCCGGTAATGGGCAAATCCAATCCTCGACGAATCTTTATCATACGTCTCTGCCTAGTCGTTCGTGTGGATGTAGACCTGGATAACCAGGCCGCGGGGGATGCAGTTAACAAGCCTTATGCCAGCTATCGAAATCCGGTTACTTCCTGGCGGGAACCGGGCACGATTTCGGGAGACGCTTGAACTGCGAGCACTCCGCGCATAGTTACTAGTACACTCATAGTCACTAATGGGTACGTAGTAATTAAGCGAACGGAGCATTTGGGCCAGTAACTTTCACGACATCGCCCTGCCCGACTCTGTTAATAGCCCAAAGAACGCGCACAAGAGATTGATTTTTGAGAAGTTTTAATTAGCCCAAGTAAAACGCGGGAATTATAAACGTGCCCTCCCCCCAGCACCATAGCCATGCATCGATTTGAATCAGGTTTTATTCAGCTTTTCCTCGAATTAGATTTATTTTTACGCAGAACTTTCTCGCACCCGACACTTAATAAAAATTATTCTCATTAATCAATTGAGTCCGTCACTCAGCTATTACCTATTCTTTACCGCTTTATTTGCAATCCATACACCCCGCACAGCAGCCAACACAGGTAAAATGCCCGGCATCTTTGAAGGCGACCTCGACTATCGATTTATGACGTATCAGTTACCAAGCAATCCACCCATCTCGGACAAAACTGGCAACCGCCAATACTGGGGACAACTTTACGGTAGTGCACAAGCACTGACGATTGTAAATGCCGCCAGAGCCCATAAAGGCCTCAGCCTGGTCGTCACCTCTGACACCAATACCGCAATCCGCCTGGAATCCGAACTCTCGTTTTTTGCCAAAGGCTCGGAGCCGCTGCCGGTATTACATCTGGCCGACTGGGAAACCTTGCCTTATGACTCCATATCGCCCCACCAAGACATCATCTCCGAGCGCCTGAGCACGCTGTATAAGCTGCCTGGCGTAAAACAGGGCATCCTGGTAGTGCCGGTAACCACCTTGCTGCAGCGGCTGATGCCGCAATCCTATTTGATTGGCAATAGTTTGATGGTGTCGGTAGGCGAGAAGTTTGATGCCAATGAACTGCGCCAGAACCTTGAGCGTGCCGGGTATCACTGTGTCGACACAGTGTATGAACACGGTGAGTTCGCGGTGCGCGGCTCGCTCATGGACATTTTCCCCATGGGCAGTGATGTGCCCTATCGCATCGACCTGTTTGATGACGAAATTGAAAGCCTGCGCACCTTTGATCCGGAAACACAGATGACGGTAGACAAGGTTGAAAAAATTCAACTGCTACCCGCCAAAGAATTTCCGCTCAATAAACAAGGTATCAACCTGTTCAAACAACAATGGTTGGAACGCTTTGATGTAAACCACAAGGCCTGCCCGGTATTCCAGGATGTCAGCGCCGGTATTTCACCGCCCGGTATCGAATATTATTTGCCACTTTTTTTTGAAAGCTGCAGCACGCTATTTGATTATCTCCCCACCAATACCTTGGTCTATGCACTGGGTGATATTGAGAAATCTGCTGAAAACTTTTGGCTGGAATTATTGCGCCGCTATGAAAGTCGCCGCGTAGATCCGCTGCGCCCACTGCTTGAGCCTCGCACTATTTATTTGGCAATTGATGAATTTTTTGGCCAATTGAAAAAATATTCGCGCACATTTATAGAATCGGCCCCGCTGGATGAAAAACAGGGCAACTACAATTTTGCATCCATCGCCACACCATCATTGCCCATTCGCGCACAGGCCGAAAACCCATTGGCCGCCATTCAGGCATTTTTGTTGGAATTTGATGGACGTATTTTATTTTGCGCAGAATCTGCCGGCAGACGTGAAACTTTGCTGGAACTGCTGGGACGAATTCGCGTTCGCCCCACTACTGTCGACACATGGACTGACTTTTTACATCACGCCGACAAACTTGCCATTACTATCGCTCCCCTTGAGCAAGGCCTGTTATTAACCGAGCCGAAAATTGCGTTAATTTCTGAGTCGCAATTATTTGGCGAGCGCATCCAGCAACAACGCCGCCGTAAACAAACCCAGGACAATGCAGACCTGGTTGTCAAAAATCTCACTGAATTAAAAATTGGCGCATCTGTTGTTCATATTGACCACGGTGTTGGGCGTTATCGCGGACTGGAAACCATTACCATCGATAACCAAACCAATGAATTCCTGACATTGGAATATGCTGACGAAGCCAAGCTCTATGTGCCGGTTACCAGTTTGCATTTGATCAGCCGCTATAGCGGTGCCGATGATGACCTTGCGCCATTGCACAGATTGGGCAGTGAATCCTGGCAGAAGGCCAGACGCAAAGCCGCCGAACAAATTCGCGATACCGCGGCTGAATTATTGGAAGTCTATGCGCGCCGCGCCGCGCGTAAAGGTTATGCATTTCCAGATCCCAAAACGGCCTATGATGCTTTTGCGGCAAGCTTTCCATTTGAGGAAACAGCCGATCAGCAGCGCGCCATTGAGGCAGTTATCAACGACATGCTCTCCAACAAGCCAATGGATAGATTGGTTTGTGGCGATGTGGGTTTTGGCAAAACAGAAGTGGCGATGCGCGCTGCCTTTATTGCCAGCCACGGCGGCAAACAAGTAGTGATCCTGGCGCCCACAACCCTGTTGGCACAGCAGCATTACGAATCGCTCAAGGATCGCTTTGCCGATTGGCCAATTACGGTTGAAGTATTATCGCGCTTCCGTACCACCAAAGAAGTGAATCAAGTGCTGGAACGCATTGCCGAAGGTAAGGTGGATATTGTCGTAGGCACGCACAAATTATTATCGCCTGATATTAAATTCAAAAACTTGGGCTTATTGATTATCGACGAGGAACACCGCTTTGGTGTGCGCCAAAAAGATCAAATTAAAGCACTGCGCGCCGAGATCGATATTCTTACACTCACCGCCACGCCTATCCCGCGTACACTCAATATGTCTATGGCGGGCATTCGCGATTTATCCATTATCGCTACACCACCGGCGCGCCGACTGTCCGTAAAAACATTTGTTCGCACCTATGACGAAGCCGTGATCAAGGAAGCCATACTGCGTGAAATTTTACGTGGTGGTCAGGTCTATTATTTACACAACGAAGTAGACACCATAGAAAAAGTAGCACGCGACATACAAGAACTGATTCCGGAAGCTCGCATCGGTATAGGTCATGGGCAAATGCGTGAGCGCGACCTGGAACGGGTGATGTCCGACTTTTATCACAAGCGTTTCAATATAATGGTGTGCACCACTATTATCGAAACCGGTATCGATATTCCCAGCGCCAATACCATTATTATTAATCGCGCCGATAAATTTGGCTTGGCACAATTGCACCAATTACGTGGTCGTGTTGGCCGCTCACATCACCAGGCTTATGCATATTTATTAACGCCAGATCGCCGCTCAATGACCGACGATGCACAAAAACGACTGGAAGCCATTAGCGCTGCAGAAGATTTGGGCGCGGGCTTTACGCTGGCCACCTACGACATGGAAATTCGCGGCGCCGGTGAATTATTGGGTGATGAACAAAGCGGACAAATTCAAACCATTGGTTTTTCGCTCTATATGGATATGCTTGACCGCGCCGTTAAGGCTATACGCCAGGGCAAGCAGGCGGACCTGGAAAAAGCCATGAGCGAAGCCATTGAGATCAACCTTCGCATTCCTGCGCTGATTCCGGCAGATTATTTGCCTGATGTCCATACCCGTCTGGTAATGTACAAACGCTTGGCCAATGCCGAAAATGAAGAGGCTCTGCGCGATTTACAGGTAGAGATGATAGACCGGTTTGGTTTACTGCCCGAACAAATTAAAAACCTGTTCCGTGTCACCCAAGTTAAAATCACCGCCGAAACCATTGGCATTACCAAGTTGGAAGCCAATGCCCGTGGCGGAAAAATTGAATTCTCCAGCGATACGCGGGTAGATCCATTAAAAATAGTAAAATTGGTACAAAGCCAGCCACGTATCTACAAGCTGGAGGGTGCAAACCAACTGAAATTTACGATGGATTTGGAGTCAACAGAAAAACGCATTCAAACCGTCGTTGACCTGCTCGATCATTTAATGACAGATAAATAACACAGATCCTTATCACCCATTGGTGGAATCAATTTATGGCTTATCGATCATTTAAACACCTGACAACCGCACTCGGAATCACCACACTGCTTGCCAGTATGCTGGTTACACAACTGAGCCATGCACAGGCGAAACCGGCTGGCCATGAAGGCTGGTATCAGGTCGAGCTTATTGTGTTTGCACGGAAAAATGACACCAGCCAAGAACATTGGCCCAGCAATATCAAGCTGCGCTACCCGAGCGATTGGGTGGAATTAAAAGAGATTACTACTGCAGAAAATAGCAGTATTGATCTCACCAAAGAGGCCTTCTATCGCCTGCCAGAGAGCGAGCGTCAACTCAATGCCCAGGCACAGAAACTGGAGCGCAACTCACGCTTTCAGGTGCTATTTCACAATGCCTGGCGACAAGTCATCACCAATGAAAAGGCTGCTAAATCCATATTGATACAAGGTGGCCAAACCTTTGGGCAACACCAGGAGCTGGAGGGCAGTATTCGCCTGAGCGTCGCAACTTATTTAAAATTGCAGACCAACCTGTGGTATTCGCAATTTGATCTGAATGTAGGGCAGGAACAAACTCGACAATGGCCGGAACTACCGAAACAACCCAACTTCCTGGCAACCCCCATCGCAGGCCTATCACTCGATTCCTCACTGGAGTTGGAGCAAGCGCTGGCGGTGGAAAACCAACAGTGGGACAACACACTCGCCACACCAGATAACAGCAACGACCCAGCGAATAGCGACAATTATCTGACGCGGCAAATTATCCTGCTGCAACAATCACGGGATATGCGCAGCAGCGAAATTCACTATATTGACCACCCCGTAGTCGGCATTATTGTGCAAGTAACGCCCTACCCGGCACAGGGCGTGCAACCTGCCCCCTAAACCCACCAACAAAAACACCAGCCGAAGCTGGTGTTTTTGTTGGTCATCCCCAAGGGACTGGGGCAGCGTTAACTCAACAACAGTACAACATCTTCAGCTTGTAAGCCTTTATCGCCCTGCTGTAACTGAAACTCAACACTCTGCCCTTCTGCCAGAGAACGGTACCCCTCGGCACGAATATTTCGGTAATGCACAAAAATATCCTCGCCACCTTCACCACGGGTAATAAAACCGTATCCGCGCACGTTGTTAAACCATTTAACAGTACCAATCTCACGTTCTGACATATGAAACACCTCTAAAGCCTTGATGCTTATTGTTATTTGCCCGGTTTGCTTCACCCAATGATCGCCAGCAAGACTGGCTGCTATCCACAATAACCCGGTTTTTTGGCTCTCAGGATTAGAACCAAAAACCTGAAGTTAACAGATATTAACAAAACTTGGGAATAAGGAGGGATTTTTTTATAGTTGTTTTTGTGAGCGGCTAGCGATGTAGGCCTCATAATCAGGAACCACATGGGATGATTCGCCATTAAACAAAGGCGAGCTGACTATGAAATCAGCAGAACTCTGATTACAAGCAACCGGAATATTCCATACCGCCGCAATACGCAGCAGCGCTTTTACATCCGGGTCATGGGGCATGGGCTCAAAGGGATCCCAAAAAAATATCAGCATATCAACCTTGCCCTCGGTGATCAGAGCACCAATTTGCTGATCGCCGCCCAGTGGGCCAGATATAAGCTTGGTAATGTCCAGCCCGGTCTCACCAGCAATCAAGCTGCCCGTTGTGCCGGTTGCATAGAGTTTGTGTGAAGCCAGGGTGTCACGGTGCGTATTGCACCATGCCAGAAGGTCCTGCTTTTTATTATCGTGTGCGACCAAGGCGATGGACTTCTTTGCCGGTAACACAATGTTTTTGTACTCCATAATCAACACACCTGTATGAGAGGTAAAAAAAATGACCTTGTCCGATTATAGACAAGGTCATTTTGAATGACATTAGCGACAAATCGAATTTATCGCCACTGCTGCCACCTTGAGTATCAGTGACTCAATTCCAACAATAATTTGTTCAAGCGTTGAACGTAGGCAGCAGGGTCCTGCAAATGTGCCCCTTCTGCCAGGTTAGCCTGATCAAACAAAATATGCGCCAAATCACCAAAGCGCTCGTCGTTTGCCTCTGCTTCCAACTTTTTAACCAGTGGATGCTCGGGATTCAGCTCGAAAATCGGCTTGGATTCAGGCACTTTTTGGCCCGCCGATTCAAGCAAGCGACGCATTTGTGCCCCCATATCAAACTGCCCCACTACGACACACGCCGGTGAATCCGTCAGACGATGAGTAATACGCACTTCAGATACCTGAGCATCCAATGCAGTTTGAACACGCTCCAGCAAGGGCTTCAATTGTTCAGCCACTTTTTCCTGCGCTTGTTTTTCCTCTTCTGTATCTAACTTGCCTAAATCAAGCTCGCCTTTACCCACATCCTGGAAATGCTTGCCTTCAAACTCTTGCAGATGGCTCATCAACCACTCATCTACTCGATCAGACAAGAGCAATACCTCGATGCCTTTTTTGCGGAACACTTCAAGATGAGGACTGTTTTTTGCGGTGTTAAAATTATCCGCCGCGATGTAATAAATTTTTTCTTGCCCTTCTTTCATGCGCGCCACATAGTCATCTAACGACTGATCTTGGTCGGCACTACCGGTATGGGTCGATGCAAAACGCAACAGCTTGGCGATTTTGTCACGGTTAGCAAAATCTTCTGCCGGCCCCTCTTTCATGACCTGACCAAATTCTTTCCAGAAAGTGGTGTAATTCTCTGGCTCGCTCTTTGCCATTTTGCTTAGCATGTCCAGGACACGCTTGGTCAAGGCAGAGCGCATTGAATCAATATTAGGGTCTTTCTGCAGGATTTCACGCGATACGTTGAGGCTCAAATCATTTGAGTCCACTACACCTTTGATAAAACGCAAATACAGCGGCAAGAATTGTTCAGCGTCATCCATAATAAACGTGCGCTGTACATACAACTTCACACCGCGCGATGCATCGCGGTTATATAAATCAAAGGGCGCACGCGCTGGAATAAACAACAGGCTGGTGTAATCGAGATTACCTTCTACGCGGTTGTGGCTCCAACTTAATGGATCAGTAAAATCATGGCTGACATGCTTGTAAAATTCTTTGTATTCATCGTCGCTCACCTCGGAGCGCGAGCGCGTCCAGAGTGCGGTAGCGGTGTTGATCACCTCATCTTCCGGCTCAGTATTATCGGCCTCTTCACCCGCCGGTTTTTGCTTTTGCATCACCACTGGAATGGCAATATGATCGGAATATTTTTTGATAATGGAACGCAAACGCCAGTGATCGGCAAACTCTAACGCATCATCTTTCAAATGCAATTCAACGGTCATACCGCGATCCGCTTTCTCAACGGATTCAACAGTAAACTCTGCATCACCAGAGCACTCCCAACGCACCGCCTCACTTGCTGGCGAACCGGCGCGACGCGTGGTTACTACCACTTTATCAGCAACAATAAAGGCAGAATAAAAACCGACACCAAATTGACCAATTAACTGTGCATCTTTTTTCTGGTCGCCTGACAATTTTTGCATAAATTGCGCAGTGCCGGATTTAGCGATAGTACCGAGATTCTCAATCACCTCATCGCGCGACATACCTATACCGTTATCGCTGATGGTGAGGGTTTTTGCATCCTTATCAAAACTGATACGAATTTTTAAATCGGCATCACCTTCGTAAAGCTCGCCATTAGAAACGGCTTCAAAACGCAACTTATCTGCTGCATCCGAGGCGTTAGAGACCAGCTCGCGCAGAAAGATTTCCTTATTGGAATACAGGGAATGGATCATTAAATGCAGTAACTGCTTGGCTTCTGTCTGAAAGCCACGAGTTTCTTTGCGAGCATCAACGGTCATTTTTTAACTCCTTAATTAAACGCACAAATAAGTGAACACATAATGGCCATCAAGGTTGATAGCAATGTTCAGTAGATGGGGCAAGCAGTCAGGAATTCAAGGGCGGGAAATGAAACGAAATAGCAGGCAATAAAAAAGCCGCTTAAAAAAGCGGCTTTTAAATTTGGTAGGACTAAGCAGACTCGAACTGCTGACCCCCACCATGTCAAGGTGGTGCTCTAACCAACTGAGCTATAGTCCTGAAGAGGGGCGCACTTTACCAATCTGTATCGGCAAGGACAAGACCCAAAATCATTTTTTTATGGCTGGCCGCTTGCTTTATCGCAAATTAGCCTAATCCGCGAGCAAGGTCGGCTTTTAAATCAGCGATATCTTCCAGACCAACAGCAATACGAATCAAATTCTCGGTAATGCCCGCCTCTGCTTTTTGCTCTGGCGATAAACGGCCATGCGTTGTAGTTGCAGGATGCACAATGGTAGTTTTGGTATCGCCCAAATTCGCTGTGAGCGACATGATGCGAGTAGCATCAATCACTTTCCAGGCTTCTTCGCGACCACCTTTTACGCGGAAGGACAAAACACCACCAAAAGCCGACTGTTGCTTTACTGCCAGCTCATGACCCATGTGGGTTGGCAGCCCGGCATAAAACACCTTCTCAACCTGAGGGTGTGTATTCAGCCACTGCGCTAGCGCCAGTGCATTACGCGAGTGAGCCTCCATCCGTAAACGCAGGGTTTCCAAACCTTTCAGAAAAACCCAGGCATTGAATGGGCTCATACTGGGCCCTGCACTGCGAATAAAGCCCAAGACTTCATCAACATGTTGCTTGGCACCGGCTACTACGCCGCCCAGGCAACGCCCCTGCCCATCGATATATTTGGTCGCTGAATGGATAATAAGGTCAGCGCCAAACTTCAATGGCTGCTGCAGTGCAGGCGTACAGAAACAGTTGTCGACCACAAACAACGCGCCGTGGGCATGGGTTAAATCCGCCAAGCGTTGGAGATCAATCACATCGCACAATGGGTTCGAGGGCGTCTCAACAAAAACCAACTTGGTGTTGGCAGTAAAACCAGCCTCCCATGCGCTGTAATCAGTCGGATTAACGAAGGTCGTGCTCACACCAAATTTTTGCAGGAATTTTGTAAACAATACGGTGGTTGTCCCAAACACACTGCGCGAACACAGAATGTGGTCACCCGACTTTAATAGCGCGATGCAAGTCGACAAAATGGCAGCCATACCCGAGGAGGTGCCCACTGCCGCTTCTGCACCTTCCAGTGCTGCAATGCGCTCTTCAAACATGCGCACCGTAGGGTTGGTGTAGCGCGAGTAAACATTTCCCTCTTGTGCACCGGAAAATCGTTCAGCAGCTTCTTGTGCACTGCCAAACACATAGCTCGATGTCAGATAAAGTGCTTCACTGTGCTCACCTTCATGAGAACGTGTCTGACCGGCACGAATAGCCAAGGTATCCAGTGCGGCGCCCAGTAGCGGATCTTCCGCCAAATGATTTTCAAAATTATCCATTGCGATTATCCAATCGTTTCTTAGCCGCGTGCCGCGCCATTATGCAAGCCAATCGGTAATTCCATTTGTTTTACTTTTTTGCCTGACTTGGCACTGTCGTTACGGGCCGCAGCAACTTTTTCCAAATACTCTGGCGTTACATCGCCAGCACAGTATTCACCGGTAAATACGGAACAATCAAATTCGGTCACTTTGTTGTTACCTTCGGTGGAAGCCGCAATCAAATCGTCCAAATTCTGGTAAATCAACCAATCTGCGCCAATTTCACGGCACACGTCCTCATCGCTATGGCCATGGGCAATCAACTCGGCGGTGGTTGGCATATCGATCCCATAAACGTTCGGGTATTTCACAGCGGGTGCAGCAGAAGCAAAATACACTTTCTTGGCACCCACATCCCGTGCCATTTGGATAATTTGCTGGCAAGTTGTGCCGCGCACAATGGAGTCATCAACCAGCAATACATTTTTGCCTTTAAATTCCAACTCAATGGGATTTAGTTTCTGGCGTACGGATTTTTTACGCTGCTGCTGGCCGGGCATAATAAATGTACGACCAATGTAGCGGTTCTTTACTAGACCTTCGCGGAATTTCACGCCCAGTTTTTGCGCCAGTGCCTGGCCAGCAACACGGCTGGTGTCAGGAATAGGAATAACAACGTCAATATCGTGATCAGGACGCTCACGCAAAATTTTCTCTGCGAGCTTTTCACCCTGACGCAAACGCGCTTTGTAAACAGAAATACCATCCATAATCGAATCGGGGCGCGCGAAATACACGTGTTCAAAAATACACGGCGTTAAGCGTGTCGCTTTAGCGCATTGGCGACGATGCAACTCACCTTCTTCGGTGATGTAAATGGCTTCGCCCGGTGCAACATCATCAATCAATTCAAAGCCGAGCACATCCAAGGCAACACTTTCCGATGCCACCATGTACTCAATCCCGCCCTCTTCCGCCGCACGCTTGCCGTACACCAGCGGACGAATACCATTGGGGTCACGGAACGCAATCAAACCGTAATTCGCAATCAAGGCAACCACGGCATAACCACCGGTAACACGATTGTGCACACCGGCCACAGCCGCAAACATATCGTCGGCAGTCGGGCTGAGTTTGCCCTGCATTTGCATTTCATGTGCAAACACATTGAGCAACACTTCCGAATCTGAATCAGTATTGACATGGCGCAGGTCGGTTTTAAAAATATCTTCGCTGAGCTTATCGGCATTAGTGAGGTTGCCGTTGTGCGCAAGCGCAATACCGTAAGGTGAGTTCACATAAAACGGCTGTGCCAGCGCAGGGCCAGAGCTGCCTGCCGTTGGGTAGCGAACATGGCCAATCCCCATATTGCCTAACAGGCGCTGCATGTGGCGAGTTCTAAACACATCCTGAACCAGACCATTGGCTTTTTGTTGGCTCATACGGCCATCCTGACAGGTGACCATGCCGGCGGCATCCTGTCCACGGTGCTGCAAGATCGTCAACGCATCGTAAAGCTGCACATTCACATCGCGTTTACCCACAATACCTACAATGCCGCACATAAGATTGCCTCAATAACAATTAAACAAGGTTAAACTTTTTCAGGAGAGTCAAGGCTGCCGAACAACGTCATCCACCATTGGCTAACCTGTTCGTAGGCTGATCGCGCCCACTCTTCACACGCCAGAAAATGGGGAATCAATAGCGCCTCATGCCACCATTCATCTTGATTGACCGGCAAAAAAGCCGGCAACAGAATAAGCAGGGCCATCACCACAATAAATGCCCGGGCAACACCAAAAACCATACCCAGTAGTCGATCTGTGCCCGATAATCCGGTCGCTCGCACCAATGCACCAATCAGGTAGCTAGCCATAGCCCCCAGCAATAAAGTTGCAACAAAAAGCACGGCATAGGCAGTCATCAGACGCACAGAGGGCGTTTCAATTTGATTAGCCAAAAGATATTCGAACTGGCCGCCAAACATTTTGGCAACCAACACAGCAGCAACCCAAATAACCAATGACAGGGCTTCACGTACAAACCCACGGATCAGGCCTATCAAACAGGAGAGCGAGAATATAGCGATAATGGCCCAATCAGCCCAATTCATAGACCCGCCCGCTCCCATATCAGCAATGAGTGGTTTACAGAGGCGCGCATTCTAACAGAGGTCGACTGCTGATTGCTTTAGGGTTTAAAGGGTAAAACGAGAGAATTAACTTTCAGACGACTATCCAACTGGGTTTTAACCGACATGGCTTCAGCTTTACTTTGCTTTGGCCCAATAAAAACGCGATAGATGGTGTTGTTAGCCAGCGGAACCACCCTGACATAGGCCCTATGCCCTTCCGCTTGCAGTTGATCGCGCAATTTATTGGCTCCTTCTTGCGCGCTCAGGCTGGCAACTTGAATCACCCAACCTTCAGGCAACATTGAGTCATTGGATGCCGTAGACATCGCCGAGCTGGATGTAACGACAACCGCTGAGGAACTGGGCGTACTGGCTACCACTGCCTTTTCGTCATCCAGATTCTTATCGTCAGCAGGAGCAATGTCTTCCGAATCGGCAGGGACAAACATGGTTTCAGGTGCAGGTGCAGGCTCTATGCCCTCGGGCTGCTCTGGCTCATTGAAGTCAACCGCCGTAATGCTGGGGCGCCCGGGAATATGCGACCCAGTATCAACCTGATATTGCTGACGATCCTTGAAGAAGCTGGGCAAGAACAACACAGCAACCGCAGTCAATACTGCTGCGCCTATCAAACGGTGTTTTACTGATTCTCTCACCTAAAACCCCTGCCTAAAAAGTTAATCCACCCGCTTAAAACGAGTAGTCAATGGCTTGCAGACCTGCTGCAACTGTGTGAAAAGAGCCGAACACCAGAATGATATCACCTGGATTTGAAGCGCCGTGTGCCGCACTCAAACAATCGGCCACGCTGCCTTTGGATACAGCAGAACACCCCATCTCTGCCAACGTTTGCTGTAGCTCATCAACCGTTGCAGCACGCGAAATGAATGAGAGATCGGCAAGGTACCAGCTTGTCACCACCGCTTTTAGATTCACAAGACTTTCCACGCGATCCTTATCTGACATCATGGCGACCACGGCATGAATCGGCCTAGGCAATAGTTGGGACTGTTGCAATCGCGACAACAAATAGGCCGTAGCAGCGGGGTTGTGCGCAACATCCAGAATCACTTCTCGATCACGCCATGTGCATTGCTGAAAACGACCGGGTACACGCAAACCAGACAAACACTCAAAAGCACGAATTGCCGTTAGATCAAGCCCCAATAAGACAGCAACCTGCAAGGCAGCGGCCATGCTTGGCAAGGGCAACTGCGGTATAGGCTGATCGACAAACTCATAACCCTTAGACCACCAAGCCCAAGTATGTTGCGCAGAGGCGGTATAGCCAAAGTCATGGTTCAGCGAATAGAGGACCGCCCCCAACTGGCTTGCACTGGCGGCAATAGAGTTTGGTGGGGAAGGATCTGCACAAATAACAGGCTTTCCAGCGCGCATAATTCCAGCTTTTTCAACACCGATGACTTCGCGGTTGTCTCCCAGCCAATCTGTATGATCTAACGCAATACTGGTAATTACCGCGATATCTGCATCAATAATGTTGATGGCATCCAAACGACCACCGAGTCCGACTTCAAGCACCATAGCAGTCACGTTGCGGCGACGGAAAACACCCAGGGCAGCGAGAGTGCTGTATTCAAAATAAGTCAAACTGATAGGCGATGAAGCCAACTCATCTACCAACTGGCAAGCTGAATATATTGCATTGAAGGCAGTACAAATTTCATCGTCAGCAACAACTTCGCCATCAACCACAATGCGTTCGTTGTAACGAATAAGATGAGGAGAGGTGTAGACACCTACAGAGAATCCTGCCGCACCAAGCAATGCAGCAGTAGCGGCCACACAAGAGCCTTTGCCATTAGTGCCGGCGACAGTCACTACTGTCGCAGTAGGGTTCAGCAGGGACATACGTTTGGCCACTGTAGCTATGCGCTCGAGGCCAAGGTCTATCTCACGTGGATGGTTTTGCTCCAGCCACGCGAGCCACACAGGAAGCGACGTTGATTGCATGAATTAACTGTTCGCTGAAAAAGCTTAAACTGCAGCTTTACGAGTGAATTTTGCTAAAAGTGATGCCAACTTATCACGCATATCGCGACGATGAATAATCATGTCAATCGCACCATGCTCCAATAAGAACTCGGCACGCTGGAAACCTTTAGGCAATTTTTGACGAATGGTTTGTTCAATAATACTCGGGCCTGCAAAACCTGCACGAGAGCCCGGCTCGCAAATATTCAAATCACCCAACAACGCCAAGCTGGCAGAAACACCACCATATACCGGGTCGGTCATTACTGAAATATAAGGCGTGCCCTGCATTTTTAAACGCTCAATAACCGCACTGGTTTTGGCCATTTGCATCAGGGAAATCAGTGCTTCTTGCATACGTGCACCGCCCGTTGCAGAGAAACAAATGAACGGAATATTTTCTTTTAATGCGATAGTGGCTGCACGAGTAAAACGTTCACCCACCACATAGCCCATGGATCCACCATGGAAAGCAAATTCAAAGGCCACAGCTACAACTGGCATACCTTTCAGCTCACCGCGCATGGCAACCAAGGCGTCTTTTTCACCGGTTTCTTTTTGCGCTGCGGTTAAGCGGTCTTTGTATTTTTTAACATCTTTAAATTTCAAGCGATCTACTGGTTCCACATCGATTGCCAATTCCTGGCGATTCTGTGGATCCAAAAACATATTCAATCGTGCACGTGCGCCAACACGCATGTGATGATCGCATTTAGGGCAAACATCGAGTGTTTTTTCCATCTCTGGCTTATATAAAACTGCATCGCACTTAACGCACTTCTCCCACAGCCCCTCTGGAACTTTTGTGCTACGTTTGGTATCGGTGCGGGAAATACTGGGGATAATTTTATCTAACCAACTCATGGTTGTTTCTCTGTACTCGATGTAGATGAAATTAATCGGGCAGGTTCAAGCGATCAACCAACCCGACTCTTTAGGAATAGAACAAGTAACTTAAAGACTATCTATCGCAACGCGAATACTGCCAATAATATCGCCAACAGCACGGGCAATTTCCTCGGAGTCTTTCCCTGCCATACTGCCCATTTTATCAACCAATACACTACCGACAACAACACCATCAGCCAGTGCGGCAACGGCTTTCGCTGTTTCCGGGTCTTTAATGCCAAAACCAACACATACTGGCAGGTCAGTTAATTTACCAAATTCGGCCAACTTGCTCTTCACCGAGTCAACATCCAGGTGTCCGGCGCCGGTAACGCCTTTGAGCGAAACATAGTAAAGAAAACCGGTGGCGTAGGCGGCAATTTTCTGCGCACGCTCCACGGTTGTGGTGGGAGCCAGCAAGAAAATATTATCCAAGCCTTCGGCATCCAAATACACTTTGAGCTGCACCACTTCTTCGGGCGGAAGATCAACAGTCAACAAACCATCAACACCCGCATCAGCCGCTGCCTTGGCAAACGCCGCATAACCAAAGCGCTCAACAGGGTTGGCGTATCCCATCAACACAATTGGTGTGGTTGTATTGGTAGCGCGAAACTGCTTAACCAACTCGAGGGTTCCCTTGAGGCTAATATGATACTCAAGTGCACGCTCATGCCCTTTTTGAATCACAGGCCCCTCAGCCATAGGATCCGAAAAAGGAACCCCAAGCTCAATAACATCAACGCCCTGCTCCACTAAGGCGTGCATGGTTGGCAGCGTGGCTTCCGGGTGTGGATCACCATTCACTATATAAGCGACAAGAATTTTTTTACCTGCGCTTTTGGCTTGCATCAACTGTTGGGAAATACGACTCATCGACAATTCCTGATTTTTCCTGCCGTTATGGCAGCGCTATAAACTATTTTTTGTGCCCACTGACTTAAACGGTAATCCCATCCAAACCGGCAACAGTCAAAATATCCTTATCACCGCGACCGGAAAGGTTGGCGATAATGATTTGGTCTTTGCTCATGGTTGGTGCTAATTTTTCAACATAAGCCAAGGCGTGACTGGATTCCAGCGCAGGCATAATGCCTTCTGTTTTGGTTACTTTACGGAATGCAGCAAGTGCTTCATCGTCATTAATGGCCACGTAATTTACACGACCAATATCTTTTAACCAGGAGTGCTCCGGACCAACACCGGGGTAATCCAATCCGGCTGAAACAGAGTGAGTCTCGATGATTTGACCGTTTTCATCTTCCATCAGATAAGTACGGTTGCCATGGAGCACACCGGGAATACCTTTATTCAGCGGCGCAGCATGTTTTCCGGTTTCTATACCCAAACCACCGGCTTCTACACCGTACATTTTGACTGAGTCGTCGCTCAGGAACGGATGGAACAAACCAATCGCATTTGAACCACCGCCAACACAGGCCACCAACGCATCCGGTAATTTTCCTGCCTGAGCCAATGACTGGCGACGCGCTTCACGACCAATAATAGACTGGAAATCGCGCACCAATTGAGGGTAAGGATGGGGACCTGCAACGGTTCCGATAATGTAGAAGGTATCGTCCACATTGGTGGCCCAGTCGCGCATGGCTTCGTTCATCGCATCCTTGAGAGTGCGAGAACCCGATGTGACCGGAAATACTTCCGCGCCCAATAATTTCATGCGATAGACATTGAGCGCCTGACGCTTAACATCTTCAGCGCCCATATAAACACGGCATTTCAAGCCCAGACGCGCAGCCACAGTGGCAGTTGCAACACCATGCTGGCCCGCACCGGTTTCAGCAATTACGCGCGACTTACCAGTGAATTTAGCCAGCAGCGCCTGACCGATCGTATTGTTTACCTTATGGGCACCTGTGTGATTCAGGTCTTCGCGTTTGAGATAAATCTGGGCTCCACCTAACTCACGTGTCCACCGCTCAGCCAAATAGAGTGGTGACGGGCGGCCAACATAGTGAGCCATGTCTTTATCAAACTCTGCCTGGAAACCTGGATCATCCTTCAAACGCATGTAAATTGATTCAAGTTCATCAAGGGCGTAAATCAGCGTTTCGGAAACAAAGCGGCCACCGTATGGACCAAAATGACCTTCCGCATTGGGAAATGCACTGTAATCAATAACAGAATTCTGCTCAGTGTTACTCACTGTTTAATCACCTGTAAGAAGTCGACATTGTTGTAACAGATTTCAAGCTGTACAGCGTCGCGCGTTATTAATAAAAGCCGTTAGTTTGCTGTGATCTTTTTTCCCGGGAGCGGATTCTACACCACCACTCACATCAACCCCATAGACACGAGTTGCAGCAATCGCTTGGGCAACATTGTCCGGTGTCAGACCACCTGCCAACACCAAGGGTGTGGAGGTTTTCTGCGGGACTCGCGCCCAATCAAAGGTTTCGCCTGTTCCCCCTGGCACACCGGGACGGTAAGCGTCTAGCAGGATTCCCGAAGCGCTGGCATAAGCCGCGATAGTGGCATTAACATCCAGCTCGGGACGCATACGAATCGCCTTCATGTAAGGGCGCTGGAATGATTCGCAATAATCCACTGCTTCATCACCGTGAAATTGCAGTAACTGCAATGGCACCTGAGTCAATACGCTACGCACAAACTCTGGATCAGCATCCACAAACAAGCCAGTCACCGAGACAAAGGGGCCTACGGCCAAAGCAATGCTTCGCGCGTGTTCAATACTGACCGCACGGGGACTGGCCGCATAAAAAACCAATCCAAGCGCATCCGCTCCCGCATTGACGGTTGCAACAGCATCATCAACGCTGGTGATACCGCAAATCTTAATACGCACGCACGACAAGGGTGGCTGCTCCAATAAGCGAAAAACACAAAGGGCAATAACGGACGCCCGGGAGACAAAAAATAAGGCGGCGATAATAACAGAATTTACCCATTATGAGCGCAAAAACACTGGAACAGGCTAATCCCGGCCAGCGAAACCACCAAGCGGCTCAGGAAAATATAAAGGCCCCGGCGATGCCTTGGGCAATTCAAAAGCGGCAGGATATTCAACACCAACCAAATACAAACCAAAAGGCTTGGCCGTCACACCACCAGCACTGCGGTCACGCGCAGCCAGCACATCGGCAACCCATTCGGGAGGCTTATCGCCCGCCCCTACCGCCATGAGCACACCGACAATATTGCGTACCATGTGATGCAAAAATGCATTCGCCTGCACCTCAAGAACAATCAGGTCACCACGCCGTGCAATATGCAAATACTCTATTCGTCGCACAGGGCTTTTCGCCTGACACTGGGTTGCACGAAACGATGTAAAGTCGTGCCGACCAACCAAATAGGCTGCTGCGGCACGCATCAACTCAACGGTCAAAGGACGCGACGACCAAGTGATCTGATCATGTAGCAACCCCGATGGGGTTCGCGCATCAGTTAGTAGGTACCTATAGGTGCGATTATGCGCACTAAAGCGGGCATGAAATTGCGGCACCACTTCTTTAACCCAACGCACGCTAACCGAGTCCGGCAAGTGTGGACGCGTACCACGCAGCCATGCTTTCTCTGGTCGAACGGCCAGGGTATCAAAGTGAATAACTTGATTCGTAGCATGCACTCCGGCATCCGTCCTGCCTGCACACACCAAGGAAATTGGTTCATCGGCAATACGCGAGAGCGCCTTTTCCAGGGCTTGCTGTACTGTTTTCACCCCGTTAGGCTGAACCTGAAACCCATGATAATCCGTTCCTTTATATTCAATCCCCAGCGCAATCCGGTGCATTCCCTCAGGCCACAGGGTATCTGCAACAACTTCACCGCTACGTGTATAGGGTTTTGAATCGGGTACGTAGTTATCGCTCATAAAACACCAGTATCAAAAACATCCAAGCCAACCAGATGCTGAAAATAAAAAAGCCTTGCAGGTTAATGCAAGGCTTTTTAAACAACGGAAAAATTACACTATGCGACCGAGCAACTCATTGGCTTCATTACGCTGCTCTTCGCTACCTTCATTGACAACCTCAGACAGAATATCTTTTGCGCCTTCGGTATCACCCATATCGATATAAGCGCGCGCCAAATCCAGCTTGGTTGCCGCCTCATCAGCATCAGCGAGAAAATCAAGCTCAGAATCCATTTCTTCATCAGACAAATCAGCCAGCGTGGATTCATCGCTGGAATAGGCATCGATATTTAACTCATCCGATTCTGTATTGAAATCAGACAGGGCTTCGGCAAACAAATCCTCATCTTGATCCTCACCCAAAGGCTGCTCAAACTCAGGCGTAGACTGCAATGACTGCGGCTCTTCCAGTGTTTCAGCAAATGCCTGCAGGTCATCAAGATTATTGAGCGCGGATGGAATTTCATCGTGCAACTCAAGATCAATCACCTCCTCTGAGCCTGCGTGAAGTTCATAGGTGAAAGACTGCTCATCCAGCGCCGCCAGCTCTTCATTCAAGGAGTCAAAATCCAATGAACTTTCCGGAAGCTCGAATTCGGCATCATCAAGATCAATAGATGCGCCCGATACTTCAGTGGACAGCTCAGACTCAGTAGTATCCAGTAAGCCAGCATCAAACCTGACGTCATCGCCCTTATCAAGATCATCCGTCAACACCAACTTGGTTGAACCCAAATCTTCCGCCATAAGCCCAAAATCTGCATCAGTGTGCAGGGGGAATACATCATCATCGAGATCAACACCCGGAGCTGCTTCGTCTTTCGCTATTTCAGCGGCAGCAAAATCAGCTATGGCAGGCTCATCATCAAAGTCGACGTCCAGGCTTTCCATTTCATGATCCAATGCAGCCAGATCCACGTCATCAACATTCATGTCAAGGTTGAAATCATCAGCAACCACTTCCAATGACTCTGGCACTTCTGTTTCTGGCAAAGAATCCGCTAAATTGAGGTCATCTTCAAAATCAAAGCTGAAGTCCTCGTCAATATCCAATGCTTTTGGCTCGACAGGCGCATCAGCTGTTGTACTTGCCAATTGATCCAACGCTAATGAAAGTTCGGATGCATCATCTGACTCAGTTTGCAGATTGGTTTCATCTTCTGTCAGATCAAAATCAAATGCCGACACTTCATTTGCAGTACCTGCTGTCTCCGCAGGTTCAAGTGATGCAATAGTTGCCTCGTCATCATCCAGATCCAAATCGAAATCAAAGTTGAACTCATCCTCGGCAATTGATTCGGCAGCAACATTCTGTTCACTGCCTGACGGTGCATGCAAGTCATCCAGATCAAGGCCATCCAGCTCCAGATTATCCAACGAAAAGTCGGTATTAAAATCATTGTCGGCAACCGCCGCATCTGTCGCTGCCCCTGCAAAATCACCCGCACTGGAAATAGTTTCGCGCAGTTCAGATGCACGAGAAAGCAGCGCGGCACCTGCGATAGGCAACAGCACCGAGTAATGCTTATCAAAAGCGGGCGCATTTTGCTGTTGCGCATAAACCTCCAGCAATTTCATGCGGATATCGGCTGATTGCGGATCTTTCTCCAGCGCGTTAAGCAGCATTTCCTCTGCTTGATCCAACTTTCCATAAGCGATGTAAATATCAGCTTCACCCACTACATCGCCCGTTTCAGCAACAGCAGTTGTTTCAGCTTCTTCCTCAAACAATGAAGAAGTATCAGCCAATTCGCCGATGTCATCCTCATTTTGCAAAGTCAGATCTTCTGGCTCACCCACAGAATCATCCAACGCAAAAACATCATCTTCTTCAATTTGTTCTTCTTCAGCCTGCTTGCGGCGACGGTATGCATAGGCTGCCGCTCCCGCACCAAAAACACCCAAGGCAGCCAATGCCAACCACAGTGGATTCTCTTTCAGGGAATCAACAATGCCTGGCTCTGGCACAGGTTGTTGTACAACAGGTTTAGGTTTCGGGGGCGCTGGCTGCGGTGGAGCAACCGCCGCTACACTGGATGCAGCCGAAGATACGGCAGCAACCTCTGCAGGCGCAGCAGATTGCACTGACGCCGCTTCTGCTGGCGCAACCTCTTGCCCGGCAGCTACTTGAAGCGCACGCAATTTCTCATTACTTACCGCAACAAGGCGCTCCATTGTTTCGATTTGAGCTTCAAGATCTTTTACCCGAGCACCCAGCTCGGTATTTTCAGACTTGGTTTTATCCAACTCTTCCAGAGTAGCTGCCAACTCACCTTCAAGTGCGCGCCCGGAACCATCGTTGGCACCACTGCCTTGACCCGAAGTATTTGTACCTGCGGAAGGTGCAGCCAGCTTAACCCGACCGCTAATTTCTGTAGATTCTGTACGCGCGGTATTTGAACGACGCGAAGCATTTAGCTGTGCACCGTAATTTGAATCGCCAGTTGCCTGGGCAAATTGACTCACAGCATCCGCTTTAGGAAGTGACGTCATATCGCTGGCATCAGGAATACGCAACACCTGGCCACGGCGCAACTTGTTGATGTCGCCATTGATAAAGGCATCGGGATTGGCACGATACAGCGCCATCATACTTTGATGTACAGAAACGCTCGAATTGGGACGAGCACGCAGTGCAATCTCCCACAGAGTATCGTTTGCACGCACTTCGTATTGATCGCCACTTAAGGAAGGTTTTGCTGAAGGACGTGATGGGGATGCACCAGAGGAAGAGCTTGATGGCCGTGGCACCGCGGTTGGAGCTGGTTGATAGCGCGGCGATGCTGTCGCCGCAGGCGTATTCACAGACGCTGGTTTGGCATCCTCTTCGAATGTAGGCAAATCCATCAACAAGGTGTATTCGCGCAAGAGGCGACCTGCAGTCCAGCGCGCCTCAATGAGGAAATTCAGATAGGGCTCACGCACCGGATTGCGCGAGCGAATAATGACTTTGGGACCATCAGCCGATTCAAGGTCAACCTGAAATTGCAGCTCGGTGTAGAAATAGAGGCGGTCAACACCATTTCGCTCAAAGTCAGCTGGCGATGCCAAGGTCACCAGAATCTGCTCTGCGGTTAAATCGCGCGTATCCAGCAGTTTTACTTCTGCTTCAAGAGGCTGATTGAGTGATGACTTGAGTTTAACCTCACCTAACCCCAGAGCACTGACATAAGGTGACAGCACAAAGGACGAAAGACCACAGGCTAAAACCAACTGACGAAGACGCATAGCGCTATCCTTTTATTATTCCACGGCCGAATTAATTCGATTAGCCAGACATTTTAGTTGATAAACACAGCGTGACGTCGACTGGAAGTGCTGTGCTGGCGAGGCGCAAAACCTCGAATGAATCTTCAGTATCGTTCGTAAGTATTCATTATAAATAGGTTTTTATCAATACTCGGGGTCTTGACAAAGCGCCCGTAAAGGCCACTTTTTGGTGGTATTTAACAGCGTTTTAGCAAAAATGTGATAAAAGGCTGACATTTAAATCCTTATTTAGACCCGATTTGGTTATAAAAAGCGAAAAACCCCGAGGCAATCTGCACTCGGGGTTTTCGTTTTCATCTACACAACCTAAAGACTCAATGCACTTATTTGGATTCTTTAAGGATGCGCAGCATACGACGCAAAGGCTCCGCAGCACCCCATAACAATTGATCGCCAATCACAAATGCAGAGATATATTCTGGCCCCATATTCAGTTTGCGTACCCGACCTACCCCAATCTTGAGGCCACCAGTGATGGAAGCGGGAGTTAGCTCCTGCTCAGTGATGCTACGATCGTTTGGCACAAACTTCACCCAATCATTGCCCGATTTGATAATGGATTCTATCTCGGCTAGCGGAAGGTCTTTTTTGAGTTTGATGGTCAGAGCCAAACTATGACAGCGCATAGCGCCAATACGCACACACAGACCATCCACAGGGATGACATCAGTATTACCCAAAATTTTGTTAACTTCAGCCTGCCCTTTCCACTCTTCTTTTGATTGACCGTTATCCAATTGCTTGTCAATCCACGGAATCAGGCCACCTGCCAGAGGTGCTGGAAAGAATTCACGCGGCACATCATTACGAATGGTGCTAGCTACTTTTCTGTCGATATCCAAAATGGCAGAAGCAGGTGTCGCCAGCTCATCAGATACCGCGTTATGAATCACGCCCATGCCTTTCAATAATTCGCGCATGTGATTAGCACCACCGCCCGACGCTGCCTGATAAGTCATAGAGCTCACCCAATCCACCAAACCAGCATGGAACAAGCCACCTACGCCCATCAACATAATGGAGTTAGTGCAGTTGCCGCCAATAAAGTTCTTAACACCTTTTTTCAGCGCAGCATCAATAACACCCTGATTGACCGGATCAAGCACGATAATAGCGTCATCTTCCATACGCAGGCTTGAAGCCGCGTCGATCCAGTAACCATTCCAACCGGATGAGCGCAGTTTCGGGAAAATCTCATTGGTGTAATCACCGCCCTGACAGGTAACAATCACATCCAGCTGCATCAAATCATCAACCGAGTAAGCATCTTTCAATGCGGGCAAACCGGCAGCCACAGCAGGTGCGGCACCACCGACATTAGAAGTAGTAAAAAATACGGATTCGATATCGGCAAAATCATTTTCTGCTTGCATACGCTCCATGAGTACGGAGCCCACCATGCCACGCCAGCCTACAAAACCTACTTTCATGTCTATCTCTCTTTCAATTCATAAAACTATTGATTATGCCAGCGCTGCAACAACGGCATCGCCCATTTGCGAGGTAGATACTTTAGTCGTACCTTCGGTATAGATATCTGCGGTGCGGAAACCTTGATCCAGCACCTTGCCGACTGCAACCTCGATAGCATCTGCTACTTGAGGATATCCGAGTGAATAGCGCAACATCATGGATACCGACAGAATGGTTGCCAAGGGGTTGGCAATGCCCTGCCCGGCAATATCGGGCGCAGAGCCATGACATGGTTCATACATACCGCGACCATCTTTATCCAACGACGCTGAGGGCAACATACCAATTGAGCCCGTCAACATGGCTGCCGCATCGGACAAAATATCACCAAACATATTACCAGTCACCAATACATCGAACTGTTTTGGTGCGCGCACAAGCTGCATAGCCGCGTTATCCACGTACATATGCGACAACTCGACGTCCGGATACTCTTTATGCAGTGTATCCATGACCTCGCGCCACAACATGGTTGCTTCAAGCACGTTCGCTTTATCGACCGAGCATACCTTGCGATTACGCTTGCGCGCCATTTCAAATGCGGTGCGACCAATACGAATAATTTCGCTTTCGGAGTATTTATAGGTGTTGTAGCCTTCGCGCTCGCCGTTTTCCAGCACACGAATACCACGCGGCTCACCAAAGTAGATGCCGCCTGCCAACTCGCGCACTATCAAAATGTCCAAGCCAGAAACCACTTCTGGCTTCAGCGAGGAGGCATCAACCAATTGTGGATACAACAGCGCCGGACGCAGGTTTGCATACAGACCTAATTGCGAGCGAATCTTTAACAATCCCTTTTCAGGGCGAATGGAGCGATCCAGTTTATCCCACTTGGGGCCACCAACGGCGCCCAACAAAATCGCATCGGCTTGGCGTGCGCGTTCAAGGGTAGAATCAGCCAAAGGAACGCCATGCACATCAATCGCACAACCACCCATTAATTCGTTTTCAAAGGTCAGGCCCAAATCGAACTTGGCATTGACAACATCCAGCACCTTACGCGCTTCGCGCACGATTTCCGGCCCGATCCCATCACCTTCCAAAATTAAAATATGTTTACCCACAAGCATCTCCATCAAAAGAATTCTTATTTAACCACATCAAACAACCAAGGCGCCTCTACGCGCTTTTTCGCCTCGTAAGCGCGAATGGCGTCAGCTTGCTCAAGTGTGAGACCTATATCATCCAAACCATTCAACAGGCAATGTTTACGAAACTCATCAATCTCAAAGGCAAAACTTTCACCACTTGGAGTCTTAACCAGTTGCGATGCCAAATCGATAGTCAATTGGTAGCCTTCAGAGGCATACATTTCTGTAAACAATTGATCGACAATTTTCTCATCCAGAACAATAGGCAACAAACCATTTTTAAAGCAGTTATTAAAGAAAATATCGGCAAAGCTGGGCGCAATCACCGAACGGAACCCATAGTCATCCAACGCCCAAGGCGCATGTTCACGACTGGAGCCACAACCGAAATTTTCGCGCGATAACAACACAGTTGCGCCTTGGTAACGCGCAAAATTCAGTGGAAATTCCGGATTAATCGGGCGACCTTCGCAACTTTGATCTGGCTTACCCTCATCGAGATAACGCAATTCATCAAACAGGTTTTTTCCGAAACCGGTACGTTTAATCGATTTCAAAAATTGCTTGGGAATAATCATATCAGTATCGACATTAGCGCGATCCATAGGAGCGGCAATGCCTTGCAATACAGTAAAACTTTTCATGGCTGTCTCCTATTGATTAGTTGAATGTGCGCACATCGACAAAATGACCGGCAATTGCCGCCGCCGCCGCCATCGCCGGACTCACTAAATGAGTGCGACCGCCGTAGCCCTGACGCCCTTCAAAATTACGGTTAGAGGTAGATGCACAATGCTCTCCGGCCCCCAACTTGTCGGCATTCATTGCCAAGCACATAGAACAACCTGGCTCGCGCCACTCCAATCCCGCGGCGATGAAGATTTTATCCAAGCCTTCCGCCTCCGCCTGCGCTTTCACTGCACCAGAACCGGGAACCACTATCGCTTCTTTTACTGACGCTGCCTTGGTGCGCCCCTTTACTACTTCCGCCGCCGCACGAATATCCTCAATGCGCGAGTTGGTGCAGGAGCCAATAAACACACGATCCACATGGATAGAAGTAATTGGCTGATTGGCTTGCAAACCCATGTATTCCAATGCACGAATCATATCTTTACGCTTTACGGGGTCCGCTTCACTGGCAGGATCCGGCACCCTATCCTCGACAGAAACTACCATCTCCGGCGAAGTACCCCAGCTCACTTGCGGCTTGATATCCGCACCGTTTATTTCTACAACCGCATCAAAATGCGCACCTTCATCGCTGACATAGTTTTTCCAGTCAGCAACCGCCTTCTCCCACAAATCACCTTTCGGCGCATAGGTACGGCCTTTCACATAATCAATCGTGGTTTGATCGACTGCCACCATCCCGGCACGTGCGCCCGCTTCGATCGCCATGTTGCACACGGTCATGCGCCCTTCCATGCTCATATCGCGAAATACCTGGCCACCAAATTCAACGGCATAACCTGTACCACCAGCGGTACCAATTTTAGCGATGATGGCGAGCACCACATCTTTTGGCGTCACACCAAGACCGAGCCTACCCTCAACCTTGATCAGCATGTTTTTCATCTTTTTTGCAACCAAACATTGGGTTGCCATTACGTGCTCAACTTCACTGGTACCAATACCGTGAGCCAATGCACCCAACGCACCATTGGTTGCTGTGTGAGAGTCGCCGCACACAACTGTCATACCGGGCAAGCAAGCACCGGTTTCCGGGCCTACCACATGCACAATCCCCTGACGGTTATCGTTGATTTTGAACTCGACAATACCGAACTCATCGCAGTTGTCGTCCAAGGTTTGCACCTGAATCAATGACACCGGATCCTCAATTCCCTTAACACCATGTGCACGTTCTTTCTGGGTTGTAGGAACGTTGTGATCCGGCGTAGCAAGGATCGAATCCACACGCCAAGGCTTGCGACCAGCAAGGCGCAGACCATCAAATGCCTGCGGAGATGTCACTTCATGGACGATATGGCGATCGATATAGATAAGCGCGGAGCCATCGTCGCGCTGTTGCACGAGGTGGGCATCCCAAAGTTTGTCGTAAAGCGTTTTCGCGGTCATGGTGAATCTCCAATGTCGGCTTGCACGGTATTTATCTGGATTATCAGGCACTACCTGATTATCACTCTATGGCAGTGATAGTACGTTCAAGCAACCCATAAAACAAATTTATCTTTTTTATATATTGCATTCCATAAAGGAATGAATTAAAAAGCCCCAATGGATACACAACACCTGCAAGCCTTTGTCGCCATCGCCGAAACCGGCTCCTTCTCTGCAGCTGCAGAGCGGCTTCACCTCACCCAGCCGGCCATCAGCAAACGAATTGCCTTGCTGGAGGAGCAATTAAAGTCGCCACTGTTTGATCGTATAGGCAGGCAGATTGCGCTAACCCAGGCTGGTCAGGTTTTATTAAGCAAAGCCATATTAATATTGAGTGAAGTGACAGCCGCACAGCGTGCTATCGCAGACCTGAAAGGCGAAGTGGAAGGCAAGCTGAGCATTGCGACCAGTCACCATGTAGGCCTTCATTATTTACCACCGTTTTTACGTGAATTCTCAACGCAATTCCCACAGGTAAAGCTGGATTTGCACTTTTTGGATTCGGAGCAAGCTTATTATGAAATACTCCAAGGCAGATTCGACCTCGCCATCATCACGCTCGCGCTTGAGCAAGACTCGCGACTCAAAAGCCACAACCTCTGGCACGACCAACTCCACTTCGTCGCGGCGCCAACCCACCCCCTCGCCGCGCAACAGAATCTTCAGCTGGCCGATTTAAGCCGCCACCCTGCCGTAATGCCGGACACCAATACCTATACAACCCAGCTAATCAGCAAGCTTTTTGAGGCGCAGGCGGCAACACTGGATATAGGTATGGTTTCAAATCACCTCGACACGATTAAAATGCTGCTCAGCATCGGACTTGGCTGGGGCGTATTACCCAAACGTATTTTGGACAGCGAATTGGTGATTCTAAATGTGGCGCACGAACCCATTATGCGCCCACTAGGTTGTATACATCATAGCCAGCGCTCCTTGAATAACGCTGCCAGCATGTTCCTGCAGCTGCTGCAACGGGATCAACACCAGCCACTTCCACCAACACATCAATGAAAAACTGCGTATAAACACACTATTGTCACGCGCAGTTCTTTACACTAGCGTCGCCTCAACTTCAGCAAAAGGAACACACAATGAAATTACTCTCTCCCCTCGTTACCCGCTCACTGGGTGCAATGTCGCTCATCATTGCAAGCCATGCCAGCGCCGATACTATTTTTGGCATTTATGCCGGTGCAGGCAGTTGGCAAAGTGAGTACAGCGGCAGCGCCGGTGACCCATCAGCCAGCATGGATGAACTGGGCTTTGATAAAAACAACAACACTTTTTACTATGTTGCGCTTGAGCACCCAATCCCCCTGATTCCCAATATCAAGCTGCAACAAAATGACATTAGCAGCCGCCAAACCGGCACATTAACTAGCGACTTCATCTTGAATAATGAGTCTTTTGGCCCTGGCAGCATCGCTACTGATTTTGACCTGAGCTACACCGATGCTGTGCTCTACTACGAAATACTGGATAACTGGCTGAATCTGGACTTGGGTATCACTGTACGTAAATACTCCGGTGAATTACAGGCACGGGCAGACGCCAGAACTGACACAGTAGATGTTGATGTGACCCTGCCACTAGGCTATGCCCGCTTCCAGTTTGATTTGCCACTGACCGGTTTCTCTGCCGGTGTTGAAGCCAACATCATCAAATACAAAGACAACTCAGTGTCTGACTACAGCGCCAAAATCAGCTATATGTTCGATTCGGCCCTGGATCTGGGACTTGAAGTGGGTTACAAGACCGCATCGATTAAAATCGATGAAGACGATGTGATTACTGATATCCGCTTGAAAGGCCCCTACGCAGCCGCTATTTTCCATTTCTAAGCACAAAAAAACGATTCACAAAAAAGCCTCGCTATTGCGAGGCTTTTTTGTGTAGCGCAGCGATAAAATCACAACGCACCCAACTGCAAATAAAAATTGTAATCGCCACTGAAGGTAAAACCATACCCCAAATACAAGGGACCCAAGGGAGTTTCTCCACCCAGGTAAACGACGGCAGAGTCCAGCCAAGTGTCGCTGGTGGCAAGCGTATAAACTTGTTCCAGCCGCGCGCCCTCTATACCAATCCCGAGACGTAAATCACCATTCAAGCCCAGCGGCATGCGCCCCATAATACGTTCTGCACGCACATGCGCATAGAAGGCATCGTCACCTAATATTTGATTGCTTGCGTACCCGGACATATTCAAGAAACCGCCCAACATAACTGCATCGTAAACAGGTAACGCCCCTCTTAATGACGTGATATGAGCAGCGCGCGCGCCAAAAACAAATTGATCAAGTTTGTAAGCGGCCCCCAGATCCAGCGATAGTTTTTGATATTCCTCATCACCCTGGGAGTCAAAGTAACTAATATCAGCACGCCACCCGTGCGATGGAAAATATAAACGGTTGCGCCGGTCCAGATTTAATTCATAAATAATACCGCCGTATCGCTCATACACATCCGGAAGCACAATTGCACTGATATCCGCACTGCCCCGCATGTGATATTCCCGCCATCCCAGTTTTGATTGGCCATAAACGCCAAAATTCTTCCCCAGGGCAAGCTCATAATAGGAAGTATCCAGCGTGTACTCGGCAACTTGATGCGCATCACTGTAGATACCAATGGCATCGCGCTTTCTGAAATAGAGTGGCTCAACAAAAAAGCTCTGATTCGGCATAAGCGGCTGATAAAAATTTAACTCCATGGAGGGTTTTCCACCCACATCTACAGTGGCAAAAAATTCGCCTCCATAGGAATTGAGCCAAGTATTACGATAGGCCCCACGCGCATTAAAGCTGGAACCTTGTCGGTACTCATTGTCGATGGCAAAGCCGAAGGTTAAATAATCCGAGCCCCAATCACGCTCCCGCACAAGGATTTCCAATACATTGCGCTCATCGCGGCGAACAACCCGGTAATCGACGCTGTCGTAAAAGCCGTCGCCGTAGGTGCGGATCAAATCCTGCTCAAGCAACGCGCGGTCCAGCACATGCTTCTCTTGTTGCTGAATGTGCCTGGCCACATAGTCGGGATGCACACGCTTTGTCGGTGCAATCGCAATCTCATCAATGACCGGTGCATCGCGTACCGGATTGCGCCGCTTTTGTCCCCACAGCGCGTAAGCGTTGGCACTCACCGACAGCTCGCGCAAGGCAGCGCGCTGCCGCTCTGCTGCTACCCTTCCAGTTGCCGCTGCCTCCTCATAACGTGCAAAATCCGAGGCGCGAATATCGCCCAATTCCGGCGCGATGTAGATATCGACACCCGTCAAGGTCGATAGTGAGCGTTCAACGTTCTGCTTGGTCAAAATACCAATCATCTGCGCAGTCACACTGAGTAGCGATCCAACATTCTCCGGTGAGCGCAGGGGCGACCCGACATTAACAACAATAACGCGATCCGCTTTACAGAGATCCCGCGCCACATCAACCGGCACGTTATCAACCAAGCCACCATCGACCAATTTACGCCCCTGATACTCCACTGGCGACATTAATCCCGGTACCGACATACTTGCCCGCATCGCTTGGGTAAGACTACCCTCGCGGAATACAACCCGCTCGCCAGTGCCGATATCCGTTGCCACTATCGCCAAGGGAATAGATAACTGCTCAATGTTCCGCTCGCCGAGATCCTCATCAACCAACTGATTGAAAAACAGCTTTATCTTTTCGCCGGCAACTACCCCCGGCTGAATTTGAAACCCTCGCTCGGACAAGCCAATCTGCGTACCCGCCAGATAGCGCCGGCTCACTCGTTTTTGGCGATAACTCAATTGCGAGTAATCCGCCAAATCCAGGAAAATATCGGTCCAATCCGCTTCAGAGAGCTTTTCGCGCATCATTTTTGGGGACAAACCTGCCGCATAGGAACCGGCAACCAGCCCCCCCATACTGGTCCCCACAATACAATCCACCGGGACACGCTCTTGCTCAAGCACCTCAAGAACGCCTATATGTGCAGCGCCACGGGCACCACCACCACCTAACACAAGCGCTATTCGTTCCGGCTCTGCCATCACCATCGCCGCATCACCCAAGAGCAGCAACCAACTTATTGCCAGTAGTTTTTTCATCTGGTCTCGATTTTCCTTATGTACACAAAAGGCATTTGGATTCTGCACTGCAAAAAATGCAAAGAATTACCCACAAGGCTACCATAGCAAATATTTCATAAGATGCTGATGGCAAGCACGACCTGCTCATTTATTAACCTACATTTTGGCCATTTAGCTACCAACATATCCGATAGCAACAGCATCTGGAGGATATATCTCCCTAAATTAGGGGTAAATTGAGGATTAATGAAATAGCACTGGTTTATTTTTAAAACAAATAAACTAAACATCCCAAACATTAGCCAATAACCAGAGTATTTGTCTTTATTTATTAGCTTAATTAAAAAAAGCATCCCACTTTTTGACCATCCTTCGGTAGAATGGCCTACGAATTATGAATTTCCAGGAAGCCATGACCATGCCCCAAACACAAGTTGATGACCTCAATGTGGTCTCACAAGAACTGCTGATTTCCCCAGCAGTGTTAAAACACAAAATTCCCCTGACAGAAAAAGCACGGGATGTTGTTACCCAAGGCCGTGAGGTTGTACGCAATATCCTTGATCGCAAGGATCACCGCATTTTTGTCGTGATCGGCCCCTGCTCGATTCACGATGTAGCCGCCGCCAAAGATTACGCCCAGCGCCTGAAAAAATTAGCCGACGAAGTGAGTGACACTATTTATGTAGTGATGCGCGTCTATTTTGAAAAACCGCGCACCACCGTGGGCTGGAAAGGCCTGATCAACGACCCCTACTTGGATGACTCCTTCAAGATTGAAGAAGGATTACACATTGGTCGACAACTGCTGCTGGACATCGCCGAGCTAGGCCTGCCAGCGGCAACAGAGGCACTGGACCCGATTTCGCCGCAATACTTGCACGACCTGATCAGTTGGTCTGCTATTGGTGCCCGCACCACAGAGTCACAGACGCACCGCGAAATGGCGAGTGGCCTCTCCTCTGCAGTAGGTTTCAAAAATGGTACCGATGGTGGTTTGACCGTAGCGATCAACGCGCTGCAGTCGGTCTCCAAGCCGCACCGCTTCCTGGGCATCAACACTGAAGGTCAGGTAGCCATTATCCACACGCGCGGCAACGGCTATGGCCATGTAGTACTGCGCGGAGGCAACGGCAAACCCAACTACGACTCCGTCAGCGTTGCGGCGTGCGAGCAAGAGCTGGCTAAAGCTAAAGTCGTTCCCAACATCATGGTCGATTGCAGCCACGCCAACTCAAACAAAAACCATGAACTGCAAACACTGGTTATGGAAAATGTTGCCAACCAAATTCTGGAGGGCAACAACTCGATTATCGGCCTGATGGTGGAAAGTAATATTGGCGCGGGCAATCAAAATATTCCCGCCAATCTGTGCGACCTGAAATACGGTGTATCAGTTACTGATGCATGTATTGACTGGGAAACCACCGAAAACAGCCTGCGCAAAATGCGCGACACCATCAAAGAGGCACTGGTAAAAAGAGCGCAAGCCTGATTACTGGAAGCCTCCCGAAAAGCGGTCATTTGTGGCCGCTTTTTTGTTTATAGGATCTCTGTATGAGCGTTAGCTCACTCACAGATTGTTAAATTTACCGACACAAAATCAAGCACTTCTCTGGCCTTTTCACTGACTGACTGTTAGATTCCCCACTCAATGACTATTGGGATCAGCCTCCTCCCACGCAAATCCGCGTCACCATGAAGAGTTTATTATGGCATCCAGTCACCCCCTAAAAACACCAATCACCAAACCCGACCAGTCTCTTACCTCCGCTGGAAGCTCTGCCGTGGTGAAAGCAGTGGCAATGGGTGAGTTGGTATTGAGTGTTAGTACTATGCTGGGTTGCGATTATATTTTTGTCAGCCATATTGGCCCTCATGCACTACTGAGCCAGCAACATTTGCACCGGACAATACGTGAGCTACTGGACATGTTAGACACCTCGCCCCGGCAAAGCTTGATTGTCAGCGCGGATGAACGGCTCGATGGACAGCTCAGTTTCACGCGTTACGACTATATTTGGGAAAATCGCAAAGTAGTTCGGGTAAGCCCCACCCTCATCAGCAATCAGGAACAAATCGATTTCATGCAGATGATGTTTGATTGCAGCTCTACCTGCTAAACAACTCTTACCGTTTCTTAAGTAGCACCCCTCGACTCCATAGCCTAAACTCAAGCACATCACTATAAACAGGTACGATAGAGACCTGTATTCATCGGCAATTATCCGGTCAAGCTGTTGCACAATGGTTCTGTGAATTGAACCGGCACAATGCTGGCTGCGCGTTACTGCGCGCTATAATCAGTCAACTCTTGACGAGTAGTTTTTATGCCCAACACCATCCGTAAAATGGCCTGCCTGTTTTTAGGCCTTTTTGTCTTGCTCGCCATACCCTCACAGGCTTTTGCCAAACAGAAGACGGTTATCACCAACATGAAGTCCAATGTGCAAACCGACTACATGAACGGCTTGCTAAAACTGGCGCTATCTTATTCAACAACAGACTATGTTTATAGCTCTACGCCTGAGGTTTACTCACGACCACGGGTAATGGAGTCGGTAAAATCAGGCAGTATTTCCGTTATGTGGGGCGGCACATCGGAAGAAATGGAGCAGGATTTCATTCCCGTCAGAATTGACGCCTACCGGGGGCTGATGAATCACCGCCTCTTTTTTATCCGCCAAGGTGATCAAGCACGCTTCGACAATATCAATACACTCGAAGACCTTAAAACGATAAAGCTAGGCCAAGGGCGCAGTTGGCAAGATGCCTCTATTTTGGAAAGTGCCGGCCTTGATGTTGTTAAAGCCACCAAAAAACCCAGCCTTTACTACATGCTGGATGGTGGGCGTTTTGACGCATTCCCCCGCGGCGCTAACGAAGTTTGGACTGAGCTCAGCGCCTTTCCTGATTTGCCGCTAACTGTAGAAAAACGGCTGGTACTGATTTATCCGCTACCGACCTATTTTTTTGTAACACCTAAAGATCCGGAATTGGCCAAAGATATAGAAGACGGACTTGAAGCCGCCATCAAAGATGGCGCCTTTGATAAATATTTTTACAGCAGCCCGGAAGTTCAAGAGGCATTGCAAAAAGCAGATCTACCCAACCGTCGAGCCATACGCATTAACAACCCCTACCTACCTAAAGCAACACCCTTGGACAGGAAGGAACTATGGCTGGATTTAACACGCAACACCCCTGCCAATATCATAACTGAGGAGAATAGCACGGAAGATTCGCCTCCCTCCGACGAATAATGGACGGGGGCAGCAACAAGCCTTGCCCCTGTAAAAAGAAACTTTTCCGCAAAAACAGACTCACATTAACTGTCAGCACCGCGTCGTTTACGGTGCTGATACTGCTTTTACTCCCCCATTTCCGCTATTATGAGAGAAATAAGGGGTTATCCCCCTCTACTTGGCCCCGCTACTTTCGCTTGCGTGTTTTTGACCTTTTGAGAAGCTCTTTATGCAAATTGCTGTTGTAAGATCGCTAAAATTTACGCTATTCAGTCTTTTGATAAGCCTTGCCCTGCCGGGGTTGGCAACTGTTGCAGAGCTCAAACCTACCGCCGAGCAAAGTAAAGCCGTTGTTGATCTGGTAGAAAAACTCAACAAAGAACACTATCGCGATCAGGAATTCAATGATGCCCTGTCGTCGCGCTATTTTGATGAGTACCTGAAATCACTGGACAGCGCCAAGAATTTTTTCTTGCAAACCGATGTTGCCGAGTTTGAAAAATACCGCAAGACCTTTGATGATGACTACAAAAAGGGGCAACTGGACAATAGCTTTGCCATCTACAATCGCTTCAACAAGCGCATGGTGGAGCGGCTGGAAAAAGTGATTAAAACGCTGGATGATCCCAATACAAAATTTGATTTTGACGTTGAAGAATCCATCGTGATCGACCGCGAAAAAGCAATTTGGCCAGCCAACGCTGCCGAGGCGGATAAACTTTGGCATCAATACCTGAAATCCAATTTACTCAACTCCATGCTCTCCGACAAAACATTGGAAGAGAGTAAAACAACCTTACGCAAGCGCTACGCTAACCAATTGCGTCGCCTGAAGCAGCAAACACCAGAAGAAGCATTCAGTGTAATGATGAATTCACTCACCACACTGTATGATCCCCATACCAATTATTTATCCCCGGAAAATGCCGAGAACTTTGATATCAGCATGTCGCTTGAGCTTCAGGGTATTGGCGCCGTACTGCAGAGCGATGAAGACTACACCAAGGTCAGCAGCTTGGTGGTTGGCGGCCCCGCACAAAAACAAGGTCAACTCAAACCAAACGATAAAATTGTCTCTATCGCACAAGGTGCTGATGGCGAATTTGTCGATGTAGTTGGTTGGCGGCTGGATGAAGTAGTGAAATTAATTCGCGGCCCGAAAGGCACCATTGTGCGCCTGGAAGTTATGCCGGCAGATCCAACAGCGACGGCCAATAAGCAAATCACCATCAAACGCGAAACCGTCAAACTGGAAGATCAAGCAGCCAAGAAAGCGGTATTTGAAATTAAAAATGGTGATTCCACCTTTAAGCTGGGTGTTATTGACATTCCAACTTTTTATATGAATTTTGAGGCCTATCAAAAAGGCGACCCGAATTACAAAAGCACCACACGCGACGTGTACAACCTGTTGAACGAATTAAACAAAGAGAAAGTTGACGGCATTATTATCGACCTGCGTGACAATGGTGGCGGCTCGCTGCCAGAGGCAGCCATGCTCACTGATTTGTTTGTTGACCCGGGCCCTGTTGTACAGATTCGTCAGAGTGACGATACAGTATCGCGCAACTATCGCGCCTATCAGCCAGCAGTATACCGTGCGCCCATTGCCGTATTAATTAACCGCTTAAGTGCATCGGCATCGGAAATTTTTGCGGGTGCTATTCAGGATTATGGCCGTGGCATAGTGATTGGCTCAACGACCTTTGGTAAAGGCTCAGTGCAAAATCTGGTTGATTTAAAACATGGCCGCCTGAAAATTACCGAAGCCAAGTTTTACCGCATCTCCGGCGATAGTACCCAGCACCGCGGTGTCATTCCCGATGTGAAATTACCCAGCTTGTTAGACCCGGATCAAATTGGTGAAAGCAGCTACGATAACGCCCTGCCTTGGGATCGGATCCACCCTGCTCCACACCAAAATTATTACAACATCAGCAAATATTTGCCGCGCATTGAGACTGCCCATCAAGAACGCCTGGCACATGACCCTGACTTTATTTACCTGAACAAGCAGAGTGAAATATTCAAAGAAGCCTCAGATAAAAAAGAAGTTTCACTGCGCTTGGAGACACGTAAAGAAGAGCAGAAACAACTTGAAGCACGCATGCTGAAAATGGAAAACGAGTTGCGCACTGCAAAAGGTGAAAAACCTTATGCTGATTATGCGGCCTTGAAAAAAGCCAAAGGCGGTGATGAATCAGAGGAAGAGCCTGAACAAGAAAAGAGCAAAGAGATCAACCCAAAAGAAGATCCTTATCTCATGGAAGCAGGCCATATCCTCGCTGACTTTATTGGTCAAATTAAGCATCCAGAAACCAAAGTCGCACAACAACAGTAACTATTCTTTTTTAACCCTCAAAACACCCGGGCATTTATGTCCGGGTGTTTTTTTACAATGAGCATAGCTATGAAAGCCATATCATTTAACGTCAACAGTATTCGTATGCGCTTGCATCAGTTGGAAGCGGTTATTGCAAAACACTCGCCTGATTTTATTGGTTTGCAAGAAACCAAAGTCAACGATCCGGATTTCCCGCTGGAAACCATTCGGGGTTATGGTTATCACGTAGAATATTTTGGCCAAAAAACTCACTATGGCGTTGCAATACTGTCCAAGTATCCCTTTAAAAAAGTGATTAAAGGTTTCCCGAGCGATGATGAAAATGCACAGCGTCGCTTCATTGGCGGTGTGTTTGATACACCCGTCGGGGAAATCACCTTGCTGAACGGTTATTTTCCCCAGGGGGAGAGCCGCGATCACGCCGTAAAATTCCCGGCCAAGCGCAAATTTTATGCTGACCTCATCGACTATTTAAAAAACTATGAAACGCCGGACAAAAAAATTATTGTGATGGGCGATATGAATATTTCCCATCAGGATATTGATATAGGGATTGGTGAAGTGAACCGCAAACGCTGGCTAAAAACCGGCAAATGCAGTTTCCTGCCGGAAGAGCGTGAGTGGTTAAATGAATTATTAGCCTGGGGCCTTAAGGACAGTTTTCGCGAGCACAACCCTGAGCTTAGCGACTTATTCAGTTGGTTTGATTATCGCAGCGGCGGTTTTGAGGATGACCCCAAGCGCGGCCTGCGCATCGATTTGATTCTGATGACCCAAAGCCTTCTGGAAAAATGTGGTGCCAGTGGAATTGATTATGATGTCCGCGCTATGGATAAGCCTTCGGACCACTGCCCTGTTTGGGTCGAGCTACAACACTAACAGCGCAGGTATAAGGAAGTGGGATTATTCCCACGCCCTATAACTCCGTGCAATTGCTGCACAATTTAGGCAAGTGCAGTTTCAAAATCTCCGCCAACTTGCGCGTTGCAGGCCCGGCAAAATCGCGGTCTGCAAACGTCAGGTAAGTCGTCACCTCGCGTACTGCACCAATCTCTACGGGTAAATATTTCAAGCGTCCGCTCACAATATCTTCATGGGTATAGGCGTCGGGTATCCAGGCATAACCCAAACCCTGCCGAATAGCGTCAAGCGAGGTTTTTATGTGACTCACAGTCCAACGCTGGTCCGCCTCCTGCCAGCCTTCGGTCCGGCGACGGTACTGCCCTGAATCGCGCACAATAATTTGCCGATACTGGCGCATATCCTCGTAATTAATTGCGCGCCCCAAGTGTTGCAAAGGGTGATCCGGGCTGGACACACCGTGCATTACCACCGTGACCAACTTTTCCCCATAAACCCGGTGGGCACACGCCCGCCAATCGCCAAATCCACCTGGCGCTGCAGCAGCGCATCCTCCGTTCCGCTCAGCACAGACTCAAATACCTCAACACGGGTGTCGGGAAAGTCCTGTGCAAAAATAGCCAAGCACTGCAGCACCACGGCGGGAGGGATAATGATATCTGCCGCAATTTTCACCAGCGGCTCCACCTGTACCGACAAGCAGCCCGCCGACTTTTCCAAGCGCTCAGCCTGCTCCAGTAATTGTTTTGCCCGGCGATAAAGCAGCTCACCCGCTGCCGAGGCAACGGCTTTGCGCCCCTGTAACTGGAACACCTTGACCCCCAGCGCCAGTTCCAGTTGTGATATTGCATAGGAAACGGCGGACTGACTCTTATTGAGCAGCTCGGCCGCTTTGGCGTAACCACCCGCATCAATCACTGCCAGGAGTGCGCGCCATTGCTCCAGCGTGACCTTATTCTCCGTACTTACCAGTCGTGTTGGGGTTTGATCTTGCGTCATAGGGCTTTACTCACTGGGATAATCAGAACCAATTAAATAATTAGATCATATACCACCAAATATCCCTATTTATCATTCGCTCGTCAAATCATTAAATGGACACATGGCAATCAAGCCACCTTAACGAGGAAAACGACATGGCAACGCTCTTACAGATTAATAGCAGTTTATTTGGTGATAACGGCAACTCCAGCCAACTTTCCCAAGAGTTTGTACAACACTGGAAAACACAACACCCGGACGGCAAGGTCGTGGTTCGCGATTTCGCCAAAGAAACAGTTCCACACCTGGATGCTGCACGGGTACAGGCTTTGTTTACCCCTGAAGCAGACCGCACTGCTGAACAGCAAGCCGTTGTGGATTACTCCGACCGGATAATTGCCGAAATTCAAGCCGCAGATGCCATCGTTATTGGCGTACCGCTTTATAATTTCGGCGTACCCTCAACACTGAAGGCCTATTTCGATCACATTGCCCGCGCTGGTGTGACTTTCAAATACACAGAAACTGGCCCTGTTGGCCTGCTGAATGACAAACCTGTGTACATTATTGCTGCGCGCGGCGGTGTTCACAAAGGTCAACCCAGCGATACCCAGAGCCAGTTCCTGACAAACTTCCTGAGTTTTGTGGGCTTGAAAGATGTTCGCTTTATCTACGCAGAAGGCCTGAACATGGGCCAAAAAGATCAAGCTTTTGCAGATGCCAAAGCAGCGATTACCGAAGGGGTTGCGGCGTAAGCCGCCTCCTCCTCGGCCTAACCTAGCGAGGAGACACACTATGCAACGCCAGTTACAACAAATCCTTCAAGGTCGCGAAACCAGCGATGGTGCTGGTGTACGCATCAAACGCAGCCTCGGCCAACATCAGCACGCGCGTTTTGATCCATTCCTGATGCTGGATGAATTTGGCAGCAACAGTGCCAATGATTACATCGCCGGTTTTCCATCTCATCCCCATCGCGGCTTTGAAACTGTGACCTATATGCTCGAAGGTCACATGCTGCATGAAGATCACATGGGTAACAAAGGCCATTTGCGCAATGGTGATGTACAGTGGATGACTGCCGGGCGCGGTATTATTCATTCGGAAATGCCGCAACAAGAGCACGGCATGATGCGCGGTTTCCAGCTCTGGTTAAATTTACCTGCCGCTGAAAAAATGAAGCCTGCACATTATCGTGATATACCTGCTGCCGATATTCCGCAGGCCGATTTACCTGGCGGCGGACGCATTAAGGTGATTGCAAACACAGCGGTAATTAATGACAAAATCGTCAGCGGCCCTATTCAGGGATTAACAACCGAAGCGATTTATTGGGATGTGCATCTGCCGCAGCACGCTGGCTTCAACCACGCCATTCCCAGCGATCACAATACCTTTGTTTATGTTTATGAAGGCGATGTAGCAATTGGTGAAGACAAACGCAAATTAACACAGGGCAATGCAGGTTTACTCAGCAAAGGCGATGAAATTAACTTGGTCGCACTGAGTGAAGACACCCGCTTCCTGGTAATTTCCGGTAAGCCAATCAAAGAACCCATTGTGCAATATGGCCCTTTTGTTATGAACACAACGGATGAAATTGAGCAGGCAATCCTGGATTATCGCGCAGGCACTTTAGCAAGCTAAGCACCAGGCGCAGTGCAACAACATGGTTGTGCTGCGCCTAGCGGCTATTTGATGATCCACAAAAATTTAGCGCCCTGCACCATAGGCTTGAATATAGTGCTGCAAGGTTTTTTCATGGCGGCGAATAAAATCAATGTCCTGTTGTGGAACAGCCAGTACGGCAGGGTCGGCTTTTTCTTTTAATTGTTTGGCCTGCTCTTCCGTTACTTTACCCAAATCACCGAATAAAAAGTACGCCGCAATCGCATTACCCAACATAGTGCTTAAACGCATGTACTCCCCTACGGATTTCCATCCCAGTTGGTTTACCACCTTATCCGCCTGCACCCATAAATTTTCTTCGCGCAATATGCGTTCAATTTCCTGATCCTGTTGCACCTGTGTCAATGCATCAAACAGACGAAAAGACTCAGGGGTGAGATGGCGCGCATCAATCGCTTGTATAAACGGCGCCATATCGCGATTGCTCTGCATCCACCGGTTTACTGATTGGGTGTTGAGATGACGATTGTCAGGCAATAACTGGGCGTAGCCCGGCGCAACCATGGTAAACAACAGAACGATTCCCAAAAAATATCGGATCAATTTCATTGCAAAGCTCACCTGTCAGGACACACGCAAACTAATAGCTGCCGTCAGAGACCATACCCAAAAGAAAAAGAACACCAAAAATGGGGTCAGTAAGCCGAGGGATAAACCGGCGACGCCCTTGCCCTCGTAAAAAGGGTAGAACACAAACAATTGAATCAATGTTGGGATTAATGCAATCACAAAACTGCGTGCAAAAATGCTACTCGCATAAATAGGCAACAAAAATAAAAATCCCCATAAACCACACCACACAATGCGTGGGTACATCCAGTGAGGTGAGAGCGAACCCGCCAAACGAACATTGAGCGATTGTGTAATGCCGTAATAGCTGAACAGCCACATGACAACACACATCACCAAACCACCCAGACAGCCGGCACCAAATACCGTTAATGCATTTCTCATAACAATTACTCGCCCCATGGCTACGATATAACGACAGTGAGGGTTCCTATTTAACAGCAGAAAACCCCAGGATAATCCCCCATTCACAGAGGGCGACAGTGTAGCATCGCAAATTAACACTTGGTTACACGAAGTCCACAGTTTGAGCTGTTACAATGGCAGCCCAGTTTTTAGACTGCCCTTCTTATTTATTACCGGCGATTGCATTATGTTTCGTTTTTTTGAAAGCCTGATCAAACCCTTCCCTCCCGAAGACCCTAGCGCCCCGCCCAAGACACTCTATGCTTTTTGTCGTCACTACAGTCGCGGAGCCGAATTCTATTTGCTCGCCATGGCGGTCTTCACCGGTTTAATTGCCATTTTGGAAGTCTCGCTCTTCGGTTTTTTAGGCAATTTGGTGGACTCGCTCAACCAACATTCGCCGGACAGCTTTTGGACAGTGTCTCGCCATGAATTAATCTGGATGGCCGTCATCCTGTTAGTTGGTTTACCTGTGTCCGTATTAATGCACTCGCTATTAATGCATCAGACATTGTTGGGAAACTTCCCCATGCGCATTCGCTGGCAAGCGCACCGCTACTTGCTTGGCCAGAGCTACCAGTTTTATCAAAATGAATTCGCGGGCCGCGTTGCGACCAAGGTGATGCAAACCGCGCTGGCTGTGCGCGAAACCATTATGAAGTTATTGGACGTACTGCTGTACGTTATTGTCTATTTCAGCAGCATTCTGGTATTGGCATTTTCGCTGGACTGGCGCCTTGCTATCCCATTAATCGTTTGGTTTTTTGCCTACTGCGGACTGCTATATTATTTTTTACCGCGCCTGTCAAAAATATCCACCGCACAAGCCCATGCCCGCTCTGACATGACCGGCCGCCTGGTAGACACCTACACCAATATTTCCACGGTGAAATTATTTTCACACTCCAACCGTGAAGCGGACTATGCCAGAACAGGCATGGAGTATTTTTTAAGCACAGTACATCCGCAAATGCGCCTTGCCACCTTGCTCGGTACCAGTGTGTGGGTGATTAGTGTCATTCTGATTTTTTCGATTGCCGCAACCTCATTATGGCTGTGGTCAAATGCCGCCGTAACCACCGGTGCAATTGCCGCTGCGATTGGTTTGGTGTTGCGTTTGAATGGGATGGCGCAGTGGATTATGTGGGAAGTATCTGCCCTGTTTGAAAATATTGGTACGGCGCGCGATGGGTTAAATACCCTGACCATTCCACGCGAGGTACAAGACAAGCCCAACGCCAAACCGCTGCTCATCCAGCAAAGCGCAATTGATTTTAAATCTGTGCAATTTAATTACGGCAAACACGATGGCTTGTTAAACGATTTTAATCTGCACATTAATGCCGGTGAAAAAATCGGACTGGTAGGCCGTTCAGGTGCAGGCAAATCAACCTTGGTGAATTTACTGCTGCGTTTTTACGATGTGAATGCCGGTTCTATTTTAATCGATAACCAAAATATCGCCGATATAAAACAAGAGAGCTTGCGCGCGCAAATTGGCATGGTCACCCAGGATACATCGCTGTTGCACCGCTCCATTCGCGACAACTTACTCTATGGCAAACCCAATGCAACGGAAGAGGAAATGATATGCGCTGCCAAGCAAGCTGAAGCCCACGACTTTATTATGAGCCTCAGCGATAACGAGGGCCGTACCGGCTATGACGCTCACGTCGGCGAGCGCGGCGTAAAATTATCCGGGGGCCAGCGCCAACGCATCGCCATTGCCCGTGTACTGATTAAAAATGCGCCGATCTTAATTATGGATGAAGCCACCTCTGCATTGGATTCGGAAGTGGAAGCGGCAATCCAAACCAATTTAACCACCTTGATGCAAGGCAAAACGGTGATTGCGATTGCGCATCGCTTATCGACTATTGCGGCATTGGATCGTTTGATCGTGCTGGATAAAGGCCGGATTATCGAACAGGGAACACACAATGAATTAATTGCCTTGGGAGGCGTGTATGCGCACTTGTGGGCGCATCAATCGGGAGGATTCCTGGGCGAGTTTTAACAGCGCAAAATAAAGGCGGGTTAGTTCGCTAACCCGCCTTGCACAGGCCATTATTTTTTAGCGATATACAAATCCCAAATCACCAGCAAGATACCAATCAAAAACCCGACATGGGCCAACATGGCACCGCCAGCAAACAACCAGCCTAATACTATCGGCCCACCATCATCAGGCCCAATAAGGCTGTACAGCATAATGGGCATGGCACAAGCCAACACCAACATTAAACTCAGAGCAATCACTTTTATACCACGTGGTGAGTTACTGCGCATGACCGCGCGGATAGGATTCCACATTGCAATTACCACATTAAGTCGTCAGGAATGACGTAATCTTTGTAAGGATCATCTTCATCCACTTTATTGTCTTGCTTGGTATTGGCAACCACAACAAACTTCTCGTCGCGCTGGGCGATTTTATCGGCAACGATTCGCGGCACCAATTCATACCCCTCACCCAACTTCACCACCGCTAACAAACCGCGTGCAATTTGTTCAAGCACCAAAGGCGATACACGCATTTTTTTGATGAGCTTGCCGTCAGTAAAGTTGTATTCCCCATCACCATTGCCCGCACCTTTGGGCTGGCGATGATTTTCAATCAGCTGTTTAATTTGTGCTGCAATGGCTTTTTGTTGCAACTCCAAATCGCGCTGGCGATTTAATTCGCGGTCGCGTTCTATTTTTTCCAAACGTGCCTGCTCAGCAGATTGTTTTACTTCATCCACGACTTCTTCGCTGGAACGACGTGCCACATTGGTTTCTTTACGTTTTTCTTTGTTGGCTTGTTTGGCTTTTTTTGCATCAATCAAACCGGCTTTTAATAGTTGGTCTTGCAGGGAGGCCATAATAGAGTCTGCTTAAAAAAGTTAAGTTGTTGAATAGGTATTTGCCGGGTAACGCGCCCTCACCCACTGCTCACGCCCGGCAATCGCCTGGCGCTTTGCATCGCTCTGGGCATCCAGGTGTTTTACCTGCAATGCCAACCGCGGATGCTTCTGAAACAAGGCGCGATGTTTACGCAAAAATGCCCAATACAAGGTGGTAAATGGGCAGGCATTTTCCGTTTCCGCTTCATCTGGCTTATAGCAACAGTGATCGCAATAATTACTCATTTTGGCGATGTAACGACCCGTTGCGATATAGGGCTTGGACGCCATTATGCCACCATCTGCATATTGGCTCATCCCGAGCACATTAGGCAACTCAACCCATTCAATGGCATCCACATACATGGCGAGATACCAGGCATGAATTTGCGACGGCTGGGTGTGCCAAAGCTGTGCAAACAAACCGGTCACCATTAACCGTTGGATATGATGACCATAGCCATGGTCCAGCACCTGTTTGATACTCTGCGCCAAACAGTGCATATCCACCTCACCGGTCCAGTAAAAGTCCGGCAGGTTGTGCCCGGCATCGAGCGCATTCATGCTGAGCCACTCAGGCATCAGGCTCCAATAAAGGCCGCGCACATACTCACGCCAGCCCAAAATTTGTCGAATAAAACCTTCCACCGCATTCAAAGGCGCCTCACCCTGTTGATAAGCCTTCTCTGCTGCCGCAATCACTTCTCGCGGCGATAAAAGCTTCAGGTTAAGTGCAGCAGATAAGCGCGAATGGTAGAGCCAGGGTTCATTGACCCACATGGCATCCTGATATTCACCAAATAAGGGTAAGTGTTTGGCGATAAAAAAATCCAGAAGTTGCAGCGCCTGAGCACGATTAACCGGCCAGCCAAACCCCAGCAGATTGCCGGGATTTTCCAGAAATAAACGCTCAACAGTATCGATTGCACCTTGGGTCAACGAATCAGGTGGAAATAATAAGGCTGCCTCTAACATACCGGGCCCTTTCGCGGAAAAAGTGCCGCGATTGTCCTTATCGTAGTTCCATTCACCTCCCTCCGGCTGATCGCCACGCATGAGAATCCCGGTACGTTTGCGCAATTGGCGATACCAATATTCCATCCGCCACTGCTTTTTACCTTTTTGCCAAGCGGTAAACTCGCCGGGCTTGGCGATAAAGTGATTGTCACCTAGCAGCTCCAAGGGAATATGATGCTCCGCACAGCAGCGCTTGAGGCTTTGCAGTACTCGATAATCACCCGGCAATACCAAGCGCACCTGTAGGGGTTGATATTGCTGCAAGCTTGCGGCCAATGCAGCGGAGAAATCGCGAAGGCAAACCTCGTCCAGAGAGCTGTAATGCAGAGGCAACTTTTCATCGCGCAGCTGTTGTGCAAAGTGGCGCATAGCTGCCAGAAACATCGCACTGCGCTGCTTGTTGGAGGGAACATGCGTGCTTTCCTCCTGTACCTCAGCCATCCACAGCAAATCCTGCGTCGAATCAAAATCGTCAAACAAGGCACTATCGCGATTGAGCTGATCCCCCAAAATCACACACAGACGGCGAATCTTTGCAGGAGAGCGGGTAGTAATTACGGCGCTTTTAGCAGGCATGGTCATTGAATACTCTTTTCCTTGGTTTTACGGGCGGAATAGCTACAGGCTTTGGAACAATATTTAACCTCTTGCCACACGCGCTCCCACTTCTTGCGCCAGCAAAAAGGCCGGTGACAATAAACGCAGATTTTCTCAGGCAAGTGTTGTTTTTTCATCACTGGATTCCAAACACCATAAGGTTTCGATAATACGAACACCGCGCTGACTGGTATCATTCGCCACCTCATTTATCTGCCTGCAAGTGTTAATCATGCCAGCCACCACCATCAAAACCTGGGATATATTTTGTCGTGTCATCGATAACTTCGGGGATATTGGCGTGTGCTGGCGGCTAGCGCGCCAACTGGCCGCAGAACATCAGCAAAAGGTGCGCCTGTGGGTGGATGACATCGCCTCGTTGCAACGCATATGGCCAGATACCCTGACCGCCGAGCGACAAATGCTGGCCGGTGTAGAGGTGCGCGTGTGGCACACCGCGTTTGACCAATCGGTCCAGCCAGCGGAGATTGTTATCGAAGCCTTTGCTTGCGATATTCCGCCCACTTATCTCGGCGCCATGGCGGCAGGTAAAGCCAAGGGCCAGCCGCCCTTGTGGATCAATCTGGAATACCTGAGCGCCGAAGCCTGGGTGGAAGAATGCCATGGCATGGCCTCGGTCCACCCCGCAACCGGCCTGCGTAAAACCTTTTTCTTTCCCGGCTTCACTGAACGCACTGGCGGTTTACTGCGAGAGCAATCGATTCTGGCGCAGCGCGATGCCTTTAACCGACAGGGGTGGCTGGCGCAGATGGGTATAGACCCAGTCGCAAGCAGCCTGTTGATATCCCTGTTTGCTTATGAAAATGCCGCTATTCATGCGCTGCTCAACGCCTGGCAACAATCGCCGCACCCCATCCATTGCCTGGTACCAGAAGGCAAGATTCTGGGCAGTATTAACAGCGCCCTAGGCAAACGGCTAAACACAGGTGACCTCCACCAATCCGCAAACCTGACCTTGCAAATCATCCCCTTTGTGACCCAAACCGAATACGACAAATTACTCTGGGCCTGTGATATCAACTTTGTCAGGGGTGAGGATTCCTTTGTACGCGCACAGTGGGCGGGGAAACCGGTGGTCTGGCACATTTATGTACAGGACGACGATGCCCACTTAGTCAAGCTACAGGCATTTTTGCGCCACTACACCACACCAATCCCCACATTAACTGCCGCCATAAACCAGTTCTGGATAGATTGGAATGAGGCCGGGCATACGGATACCAGTTGGAACCAATTAATAAAACAACTGCCCGAATGGCGCGAACACTGCCGCCACTGGAGTCAATCATTGAGCCAAGCCCCTGATTTAGCACAACAACTCTATGACTATTGTCTGAAACGAGCAGGCTAAAAAAGCACTACAGAAAAGCGCCAAAGAACTGTATAGTAGCGCGCCGATTTCAAACCCGGGACCTCTGGGGGCTATAAGGCCCACGCGCACCGTGCAAACCAAGGCTTCCCTCCTATTCGTTAACCATTGCAAACTGGGATTTATCATGAAAAATGCTCAAGAATGCCGCGCAGGCAACGTTCTGATGATCGACGGCTCACCCTGGGTTGTTCAAAAAGCGGAATACAACAAATCCGGCCGTAACTCTGCCGTTGTTAAAATGAAATTGAAAAACCTGCTGAGCGGCATCAATACCGAAACCGTTTACCGTGCAGACGACAAGTTCGACGACATCCAATTGGATCGCAAAGAAGTAACCTACTCTTACTATGCCGACCCAATGTACGTATTTATGGACCCAGAGTTCAATCAATACGAAGTAACTGCTGAAGAATTGGGCGACCTGTTGCCTTGGATGGAAGACGGCATGGAAGATGTATGTGATGCAGTGTTCTACGACGGTAAAGTAATCTCCGTAACGCCACCTAACGCTATCACTCGCGAAGTGGCTTACACCGAACCAGCAGTACGTGGCGATACCTCAGGTAAAGTGATGAAGACCGCTAAACTCAACAACGGCACTGAATTGCAAGTTGCTGCATTTGTTGAAATCGGCCAAAAAATCATCATCGACACCCGCACCGGCGAATACAAGTCTCGCGCTTAATCGCAAACTGGTACCGCAACTAAAAATGGCGCCCTTATGGCGCCATTTTTATTTCAGGCTAACCGAATTTATTGATGCGCACGACTGGCTACGTATTTGCGGCCAAACCAATAACAACGAATGCCTAATAAAAACGCCGTAATTACCCCAAACAATACCGCGTCAACATAACTGGAGCGCACCTGCATGAATACATGCAGCCACGCTAAAACAGCAATGACATAAATACTTTTGTGCAGGCTCAGCCAGTGCTTACCCAAACGTCGCATCATAGCTTGAGTGGATGTAACTCCTAAGGCAATCAGTAGAATCACCGCCGGAATAGTCACCAGTATATAAGGCCGCTCCACCAGCTCTTTGGCAAAGCGCGAAAAATCCAAGCCGAGAATAAACACCAGAAACGCCAGCACATGCAGCACGGCATAAAAAAGCGTAAAAAGACCCAGCATACGCCGGTGTGCTTGAAGCCACCGAAAATGACAGCCTTTAAAATTGATCAAGCGACGCAAGGGTGTTACCGCCAAGGTGATAAATAAAAAATAAATCGCCCACTCGCCGGTAAATAGCACAATAGTTTTTGCGGGGTCGGCCCCCAGTTGATTGGCAAAGGTTTTGTACGTAATAAAAACCGCAGGTATCAACGAGAGCAAAAAAATAACAATTCGCCGCCAAAGCACAGACATGGAAATTACTCTTAGTAAAATTTACGCAAGTCCATATCTTTATACAGATGTGCCACTTGCTCTGCATAGCCATTGAACAATTGTGTGGGAATAATATTCGGCTTGAGCAAGCCACTTGGCAAACGTCTCTCTTCCGCCTGACTCCAACGTGGATGACTGACTTGTGGATTTACATTGGCATAAAAACCGTATTCGTCAGGCGCCAACATACTCCAGGTGGTTTTCGGCTGCTTTTCTGTGAATTCAATTTTCACAATGGATTTAATGTATTTGAAACCGTATTTCCAGGGTACGACCAAACGCAAGGGTGCACCATTTTGATTGGGCAGCACCTTACCGTACAGGCCAACGGCCAAGGTGGTTAGTGGATGCATCGCTTCATCCATACGCAAACCTTCGCGGTAGGGCCAATCAATTGTGCTAAAGCGACTTTTTTGTCCCGGCATTTCCGAAGGGCGCTCAAGTGTTGTAAAGGCTACATATTTAGCTTTACTGGTTGGCTCAAAACGCTGGATTAACTCTGCCAATGAAAAGCCGACCCAAGGCACCACCATCGACCAAGCCTCCACACAGCGCAAGCGATACACACGCTCTTCCAGCGCGATGCCTTTTAATAAATCCTCCAGCGCAAATGTGCCCGGCTTGGCGACCTCTCCTGCAATTTCAACCGTCCAGGGATTGGTTGTTAATACATGCGATTTTTCTGCAGGATCAGTTTTGTTATAGCCATATTCGTAAAAATTGTTGTAACCGGTAATGTGCTCATAAGGCGTGATGGTGTCGGTAATTACACCTTTATTCGCACTTGCCGCAGCCAGTTGCTGTGTAAGCCAGGCGGGGCCTTTCACATCCACATCGGTCACATGAGCGGGAGCCGCCATACTATTTGACGTCGCCGCTACGCCGACACCTAAGGCCGCCACGCTCATCGCACCGCGCATAAAATCACGGCGCGCATGATAAATAGCTTCGGGAGTAATTTCGGAAGATGGAATATCGCTTGGACGTTTGATAAGCATACTGACCTCAGTAATGCAGAAGGATTGGTGCTATAGACTCAAAGTACGCGTGAATGTTACTGCCGCACAAAAATATAATTCCGGCCTTGGTAGTCACAAACATAGTAGCGACTCCCCAAGGCACTACAATCAGCCAGACTTAGCGCTGCAGGCAAGCTCACTGATTCACTCACAGCCATTGCCGCTTTGTCTTTTTTGAGAAAGCCAAACATAGTTTCAAAGCGCCGGGAAAAATCCAATCCTTTGGTTTGTAAATCTTGATAAAGATAGGCGAACTTTCGATAAGTCATAGTTACAGCGCCAAGGCCGATTTCACACATTTTACCGATGTACTGCTCATAGGCATTGGTCAAACTGACATTGCTATCACTCACTACCGGCAATGCCATTGTATTGGCTGAATCGAGTACGCCCGCCGCAAGGCGATGATTGGCCTTATTACCCACTAATGCATAAGTCGCATCCGCGCAGTGAATATGGCGATCGCGCAATTCACAGGAAGAATCTACTAACAAAGCCGCAGGCTTCTGAGTATAGCTCTCTTGAGCAATAGGGTTACGTGGCAGAACCCTATCCGGTTCACTGGCAAAAGGTTGTCTCGCTTTGGGGGGCGACTCTACTTGCACTGCCTGTTTGACCGGCGCAGGCAACCTGATTGCATTGCGCTCCGCCGGGCGTTTTAACAGTGAATATTGGACTTGCTCATTATTCTTTTTAAATTGCTGAAATGGCGGCAGGTTTTTCACCTGCGCCTTGGTCTCTAACTGGCAATAAACCTGTTCATAATAAGTTTCTGCCGAGGCAAAACAAAACTTGTCCGCTTTGGCACCACTACTTAGCAGCAATACAATAACCATACTGCAGCGAAGATGGCGCATAAGCATTTTCCTTTTATGTATTAATGCGTAATCAACCAGCACTGATGGATTTTAGGATTGCGCTTGAAGTCTTCATCGATAGTCTGGGCGCTAATATCCTTGATAGTAAAACCACTGAGCGCCTCGGTATCCAATTTAAAACTACGCAGGTTGTTAGAGAAAATCAGTGTGCCGCCTTCTGCGAGTGAACGCATGGCATTATTGATCATACCTACATGATCGCGCTGCACGTCCAACACATCTTCCATGCGTTTTGAATTGGAGAAACTCGGCGGATCAAGCAGGATCAAATCAAATTGCTGATCGTTATCTTCCAACCACTTCAAACAATCTGCTTGTTCCAAACGGTTGCGCGATTCACTCAAACCATTCAGTGCGTAATTTTTTCGCGCCCAGTTCAAATAGGTGTTGGACATATCCACACTCACGGTATAACGCGCACCTGCCATTGCAGCATGCACACTTGCCGTTGCGGTATAACAAAACAAATTTAAAAAGCGCTTATCTTTTGCCAGGTTCGCAATCATTAATCGCACGGAGCGATGATCCAAAAACAAGCCCGTGTCCAAATACTGCCACATATTGATGTGCAGTTTCGCCTGCCCTTCCTGCACACTGAACAGATCGCCCGTTGGACGTTCGCTGATTTTTTCGTACTGACTGGTGCCCTTGTTGCGGCGACGCTGCTTGTAGCTGATATTTGCAGCGGGAATGTCCAGCGCAAATGGCACGGCCATTTCAATTTCCACAAAGCGCTGCGCGGCGCGCTCTTCATCAACCGATTTTGGCGCGGCGTATTCCTGCACATGGGCATAAAGCTGCGGCGCACGATTAGGTTGGGTTTGCCCGCGATAAATATCAATTGCCGCCGAATATTCCGGCATATCCGCATCGTACAGGCGGTAACAACTAATGTCGTTTTTCTTCGCCCACTTTTCCAATTGCTTAAGATTTTTTTGCAGGCGATTCACCAGCATTTGCGCACCATTAGAAAGTGCCGCCGCCTGTTCTTTTTTGTTTTCAACTTTTACCCGCTGCTCCGCTTCCCGGCGCTCGGTATCATCTTTACTGAAACGTGCATCCTGCTCTACACGGCTTTGCACAAAAGCCTCGCTACTGATGCTGAACATCAACAATTCGCTGGCGATGGTGCCGTTAAAGAATTTGTATTTTTTATCTGCACGCAGCCCCATTTGCTTGCCAAGCTCCGGGTTACCGGTAAATACCCCTGCGCGCCAACCTTGGAATTCATTACGCAGCCGCTCGCCCAAATGGGCATACAACAATTTGAGCGATTCAATTTCACCCAGACGCTCACCATAAGGCGGGTTGCTGAGCACCAGACCAAACTCCATCGCCTTGTTGTGGGTGGGCTTTACAAAATCAGCCAGCTCTTTGCGACTTACGCGCAACCAGTGATCCAGCTCTGCGCTGACAATATTTTCCTCGGCAGCACGAATTACCTTAAGGTCTGCATCGTAGCCGCGAATTTCCGGCAGGTTTTCACGCGCGAGGCCGATTTTTTTACGCTCAAAAGCTTCATCGCGCAAACCGAGCCAAATGTCGTTGCGGTGATTGAGCCAGCGCTCAAAACCAAAGCTGCCACGCAATAACCCGGGGGCGATATCCGCAGCAATTAAGGCCGCTTCAATCAAAATCGTGCCCGAACCACACATAGGGTCGAGCAAGGCACCACCTTGGGCAGCGATTTCCGACCAACCGGCACGAATCAGGATGCCTGCCGCCAGGTTTTCCTTCATAGGCGCACTGCCCTGCTTAATACGATAGCCGCGGCGATGCAGGCTGTCGCCCGACAAATCGATACTCACAATCACTTTGCTTTTGGATAGGCGTACATTCACCCGCAGGTCAGGATCGCGCTTGGCAATCGAGGGGCGCTCACCGCTGAAATCCCGCAGGCAGTCCACTATGGCATCTTTCACTTTTACAGCGCCAAACTGGGTATTGCGGATGGCATCATTGGTGCCAATAAAATCCACCAACAGGCTGCCGCTCGGGCTCAGGTGCTCCTCCCAACGCAATTCACGCACGCCGTCGTAAAGCTCTTCCTGGCTGTTGGCCTCAAAACTGGCCAGTGGCAGCAGGACTTTGTTTGCGAGGCGCGACCAGAGACAGACGCGGTAGGCCATCTCGATATCACCGGAAAAATAAATACCGGCAACTGTCTCGCGTAGATCTTCTGCGCCAAGGGTTTGCAGTTCGGTGTAGAGCAAGCCTTCCAAGCCTTTTGGGCAGGTGGCGAAATATTGATGTGTCATTAATGCTTCCAAGGTGAACTTTTCTGAACCACACCTGACTAAACAAAGGTGTTTGTCATTAAGTTGTCAAATACATTTGCTAGGCCGATATGCCATATAGAACGGCCTATGTATAAAAATTTAATCGTTCACGGCTCAGGTTAAATCTGGTGTACTCACCAGACCTGTCCATGCTAAGGAGAATCCAAGAACCAGTCACACCGGCAAGTGAAAGACCGCAACACCGCTTTCGTCGATAAGTAAAACCCTATCGATAATCCACAACTTAGAGGTGCAATAACTGATGAAACGTCAAAAACGTGACCAAACAGAACGCGCATTTGTAAAAGGGTATCAAGCAGGTATTGATGGGCGTTCAAAAAGTCTCTGCCCCCACGAAACAGGCCAGGCTCGCCAACAATGGCTCAATGGCTGGCGCGAATCGCGTATGGATCAGTGGGATGGCTATAGCCGTTTGGCACAGGTTCAAAAAATTAGCAACATTCAACCCATGTCTATGAGTGGTTAATGTCCACCACCCTTGTTAATACTCATCAATACACTGAGTAGATAACCACAGACCTACAGAATTCCTCACCCAATCATGTTAAATGAATAAGCCCGCTACTGCGGGCTTCGTTCTATTTATCACTGCGAACTTTTCTTATCACCAGGACCTGTTATTGCAACAAGCACGCTTGCCCTGCACTGCCAATTACTAGCTATTAAAGCCCCTTGTGATAGCTGGCGATACCCTCGGCGGCGCGTCCGATCAAGGCTGGTCCTTCGTAGATAAAACCACTGTATACCTGCACCAGGCTGGCGCCGGCGCGAATCTTGTCGGCAGCACTGGCACCATCCAAAATCCCACCCACACCAATAATGGGTAACTTCCCTCCCAAACATGCATTCAAGGTACGCACCACATAAGTACTTTTATCGCGTACCGGCAGGCCACTCAATCCACCCGCTTCGCTGCCATTTTCGTAATCTTCCACACCGACGCGAGTGATGGTTGTGTTGGTGGCGATAACGCCGTCCATCCCTTCCTGGATCAAAATACCTGCTACCTGATGGATTTCGCTTTCATCCATATCCGGCGCGATTTTTACAGCGATAGGCACATAACGGCCCGTGGCGCTGTGCAATGCCGCCTGCTCTTTTTTGAGCGGCGCCAGTAACTGCGACAATGAATCGCCAAACTGTAAGTTGCGCAGGCCGGGAGTATTGGGTGATGAAATGTTGACGGTAATGTAATCCGCATGGTCATACACTTTGCGCAGGCAAATCAGATAATCATCCACCGCGTTTTCGACCGGTGTGACGGCATTTTTGCCGATGTTAATCCCCAAAACACCCTTATAGCGACGTTTTTTAACCTGTTCGACCAAGTGGTCAACGCCCTTATTGTTGAAGCCCATGCGGTTGATAATGGCTTGAGCTTCCGGAATACGGAATAAACGGGGCTGCGGATTGCCCGGTTGCGGGCGCGGAGTAATGGTACCAATCTCAACAAAACCAAACCCCAGTGCGCCCAAGGCATTGAAATAATCGCCGTTTTTATCCAAACCGGCAGCCAGGCCTACGGGGTTATCAAAGGTGAGCCCCATCACTTGCACAGGGTTGCTGGGCACTTTACCTGCAAAGAGACCCACCAAGCGCAGGCGCTCAGCGGCACCGAGCATATCAAGGCTGAGTTCATGGGAGGTTTCGGCGTCGAAGCGGAATAATACATCGCGAATATGCTGATACATGGCAGGCTCTTGGCAGATCTATAGGGAGAGTCAAAACTGGGCGCAAGGATACTGGATTATAGCCCTCAAATCACCCCGCCCCCACATTTATCCTCCTAAGCGCTGGATGGAATGGAAGCGATTATCCGCATCAAAATTAATTTGAAATGTACCGCGCACGCCATTGTGCAAGACAAAAGGTCGCAAAATACCTGCCGGGAAACGGATATTACGGCCATCAAGGCTCTGCGCAAAAACCGTTTTTGCGCTGCCTTGATAAAGCCGCTGGAACTCCTCAGCAGAAATAACCAGACTGACCACTATGCTGTTCAAAAAAACTCCAACAAAAAAGATGACCCAAGCTATTTTAATCAGATTTTGAACTGCAGGGTATTTTCCAGCAAACGATCTGCCCCTTGCCGCAGGTTTAGGCTGTAACCGAAGGTTTTTTGCACTTGATCCAGTATGTTTTCTGAAGAGTCACCAAGCTCTCGTGTACTGCGAGACATTTGCTCTGCAACCGCCGCTTGCTGCTCAGCCGCAGTTGCAATCTGGGTGTTCAAATCGCGTAACATCTCCACATTCTGCACAATTTGCTGCAAGGAATCCCCTGCGCTGGCAGCACTTTGCACTGAGTTTTGCGCCCCCTCAAAACTTTGCAAAATAATATCTACCGCCTTACCTGCGCGCTGTTGCAGTTTTTCAATCACACCGCGAATTTCTGCCGTGGAATCCTGGGTTCGCTTCGCCAAAGAACGTACTTCATCCGCCACCACGGCAAATCCCCGGCCTTGCTCTCCCGCACGGGCAGCTTCAATCGCGGCATTCAATGCAAGTAAATTGGTTTGCTCAGCAATACTGCGAATGACCTCCAGTACAGCACTGATATCTGCGACATCACTTTGCAATTCAGTGATGATAGTTTTGGCATCGCCCACATCACTCCCTAATCGATTAATTGCCGCTATCGCTTCATTTACACGCGAACGCCCTTCTATCGCTGTATCTCGTGCAACGTCGGTTGCTGAACTGGCTTCGACACAAGTGCGCGCCACCTCACGAACCGTAGCAGCCATTTCAGTTGCTGCCGATGCAGATTGCTGCGTTTGATTATTTTGTTGGTCCAACTCACTTTTGGTTTCATCGGTGACGGCCTGTAACTCTACAGATAATTTATTCACCTGATCAGCAGACCCTTGAATATTATTAATTAATGTAGAAACCTGACTAACCATAGCCGTAAGATTATTAGCAACATCGCCAATAACATCCTCACTTCGCACCTGTAAGCTGCCAGAAAAATCCCCCTCTTTTAATGCTTGGGTAAGATGATTAACCGCATGTACACTTTGATTCAGCGCAGCCAGAATCCCCATTGCTACGTAACAACCTAAAAATATGCTAAGTAATGCCACTGTCAGCAAAAGCATTCGGACTCCCGCCGCCTGCTGACGAGCAGTTACAGCACTGTCCATGAGCTGCTGGCTTGCAAGTTTATCCACTTCAGCCAAGGCATCTATCACGCTGGTAGCTTGGCTAAAGAAGGCCGTATTTGTCACTTGTACAACCTCAGTAGCCAGCGCATCCTTCAGCAACATGGACTCAAAATCTGCAACTGTTGTGGAAAACCTATTCACTGCCGCTGAAAAATGTTTGACTAGTACAGGGTTTTGGCTCAACAACTGAATTTGTTGCTCAAAACCCGTTAGCGCGCGTTTTGCAACAAAATGCAATCCCACCAGCGTCACTCGCTCCTCTGGTGAAATAATCTGGTCAGTCAAGGCTGCTGCACCCCGTCCCCGCAATTGTCCCAAGAGTTCCTGCAATTCAGGGATTTGAAATAAAGTGAGTTGCGAGAGGTAATAATTGTCACGGGTGGATTGCAATTCAATGTCAAAATAATCCACCAGCAATTTAATCTCTGTATGCACTCGTGCAATGAGCTCAGTGTGCGCCGAAAAACTTTTAGCAGCATTTTTTTCAATAGCTGCCAACATTAAACCGCGCCATGATTGCTCTATGTCCGGCAGGGCCGATTTAAAATTCGTGGTTTCATTGAGACGTTTCATCACACTGATAAACTGTTGGTCCAGCGCTTGCTCCAGTTGTTGTATGGATTCAGCCTTATCGCTCGCGCCAGCCAGATATTGCGCCATCAGTCCCCGGTGGCGAGCAATTTCCAACGCGATAGGTTTAACCTCAAGAATCAAATCCACACCGGTTTGCGTTCGTTCAGTGGTGGCTAACGTTTGGCTACTTTGCAGCCACTGCTGACTCAATAACCACAAAAATGGCAACAGAAAAATCAGCACAATTGTGAGCAATTTACTGGAAAAGGACATTGTATTTGCCAGCCGAATTGCTGGCCTGAGAAGGATGGACATGATCATTCCCTATTAACTGCAACTAACTACGCACCAGAAATGCGCACCCAACAGATGTGAATAACAGCAATATCTACAAAAAGATAAAACCCCAAGTGACAAGATACAAATCACAGCAATTATTCTCATTGATGCAACGCAAGCGCACAACAATAAACTATTAATAAACGCTACAGGCTGCACCAATCAGTCAATTAATTGACTGCAACTCACTTCAGTATAGTTAATATGCTATTGCTGTCATTCTCTCGTACAGTATTTATACTGTGCTATAAGGATTCGCAGTATTGGGTGGCCTGCGCCAAATCCAATAAATCGCGTAGTGCCACAGCAATCATTGCAAAATCAGTTCCATTTACGGCTTGCAATTCATTGACCATAGACTTCCAGCGCGCAATCAATAACTGATGCTGGGCACTCCAGCGCGCGATTAATTGCTCCAGATCTTGCGTCTCATCCATCAACCGTACCAGCGACACACTCAAGGTTCGCAATTGCGATTCCAAATCCCCCAGGTAGGTTTCCCTTGCCATGGCTTGCCAAAAATTATCCACAGGCAAGTTGGAGATCTGCGTAGAAAACCACGGCAAGCTCAAATAATTACCCAGCGCAAAATACACTTTGGCCAAGGCTTCTACTGGTTGATTGGCAATACGCGCAGCTTCAATCACACTCAAACCGGAGTAAAGGTCTGCGGGGTGTGCCGCACGTTTAATCAGGGATTCAGGCAAGCCCAGCGCGCGCAGATGGTCCGTCGCTGCCAGCCATTCCTGCAGTGTTTCACCGTTGAGCAAATGCACCAGGTTTTCGTTGATATGCATCATGCCCGGCGAAAACAATTCCACCTCGGTAGCCGGGTTCAAATAACTGCGGCGATTGCGTAAAAACCAGCGTGTTGCACGGCGAATTTTGCGCATCATGCCGTTAATAAGTTGCAATTGCAGGGTCGATGAAATACTGGTTGAGGTACGCTCCAGCGCTGCCAAAAATTCCGGCATGGCATAAATATCCCGCGCAATCACATAGGCCTTGGCAATATCCCCCACACTGGCGCCAGTGGATTCCATCAAGCGCTGCGCAAAACTGATGCCCATGGTATTCACCATGTCATTGGCAATTTGGGTGGCTACTATTTCATGACGCAAGCGGTGATTGCGCAGCGCCAGCGGAAATAACTGTGAAATTTTTTGCGGAAATGCGGTTTCTATAAATGCCGCCATATAATCGTCGTCCGCAATGGCGACCTGAGCAAGATCTTCTTTTAACACAGCTTTTGCGTAGGAAATCAGAATCGCCAATTCCGGGCGCGTTAAAGCCTTGCCCTGGGTTTGCCGTTCCAGCAAGGCTTCATCGCTGGGTAAAAATTCCAATTTCCGATTCAGCCGCCCTTGTTGTTGCAAGCCATTCATTACGCGACGATACTCCGCACTGCGCGCTAATGCTTCAGATTGTGCCACGCTAATCGCCTGTACCTGGCGACGATTATTGTAGAGCACCAGTTGCGCCACATTGTCGGTCATATCCACCAACAATTGATTGCGTTGCTTTTGGGTCAAATCGCCATTGGCCACAATTTCATTCAATAAAATTTTGATATTCACTTCATGGTCGGAACAATCCACACCACCGGCGTTATCAATAAAATCAGTATTGCATGCACCGCCTTGTAAACAATATTCCACCCGCCCACGTTGGGTCATACCCAAATTGCCGCCCTCGCCAAACACCTTGCAACGCAACTGTTCACCGTTAACGCGCAAACTGTCGTTGGCTTTATCGCCCACCTCGGCATGGGTTTCGCTCGCGGCTTTTACATAGGTGCCTATACCGCCATTCCAAATTAAATCAACTGGCGCTTGCAGGAGTAGATTAATTAACTCCGTCGGTGTGAGGCTACCGGCATCCAATGCAAAACGCGCGCGCATTTGCGCACTGATCGCAATGGTTTTTGCACTGCGATCAAACACGCCACCACCTTCACTGATCAGCGTTTTATCGTAATCCGCCCAGGTACTTTTGGGCAGCGCAAACAGCCGCTGCCGCTCACGGAAGCTGATTGCAGGATCAGGATCCGGATCGATAAAAATATGTTGATGATTGAATGCAGCAACCAACATTAAGGCTGGCGATAACAACATACCATTACCAAAGACATCGCCCGCCATATCCCCGATACCCACCACACTGATGGGCTGGGTTTGCACGTCAATCTCTTTTTCACGGAAATGGCGCTGCACAGAAATCCACGCGCCGCGCGCTGTAATCCCCATACCTTTGTGATCGTAACCCTGGCTGCCGCCCGACGCGAAAGCATCACCGAGCCAATGGTTGTATTCGAGTGATAAGGCGTTGGCTATATCGGAAAAACTGGCCGTTCCCTTATCCGCAGCCACTACCAAATAGGGATCATTTTCGTCGTAGCACAGCGTATTTAACGGGGCAATAACACCGCCGTCGATAAAATTATCCGTGAGATCTAACAAGCCCCGAATAAACCACCGGTAACAGGCAATTGCCTCTTGTTGCTGTTGTTCACGACTGGCATTCACTGGCATTTTTTTACAAACAAATCCGCCTTTGGCTCCACTGGGAACAATCACCGCATTTTTAACTTGCTGCGCTTTTACTAACCCCAATATTTCGGTGCGATAGTCCTGCAACCTATCCGACCAGCGCAGGCCTCCGCGCGCCACTTTGCTGGTGCGCAAATGCACGCCTTCCATGCGTGTAGCATAGACAAAAATTTCAAACAGTGGGCGTGGTTCGGGAATTTCCGCCAAGCCACGCGGCGAAAATTTAATGGAGAGATAGGGCTTGGATGCCCCCTGTGAGTCACACTGGTAAAAGTTAGTGCGCAAGCTATTGTCGATCAAGGCCATAAAGCGGCGAATAATGCGATCGTCATTCAAGTTTTGGACGCGATCCAATCCACTGATAATCTGCGTGCGAATTGAATCTATTTGCGCAGGGGTGGATTCCTGTTGCGCTTGCGGATCAAATTTACAGCGGAACAATTCAACCAGGTTGCGGGTTAAATCGGCCTGACTCACAAGTGCTGAGGCTATGTAATGAATACTGAATGGAAATAATGTCTGGTGCATGTAGCTGGCGTAGGCGCGCAACATAACAACATAACGCCACTCCAATCCAACGGCACCAACCAGACTATTAAAGGCATCGTTATCTGCCGCACCTTTCCAGATCGCAATAAAAGCATCAGCCAATACCGTTTTAAGGACTGCAAATGGCAAATCAGCCGCCGCTTGGTGAGCTAATTTAAAATCGTGTAACCACACCACCTGGCCGGAATTACTGCGAATATCGTAAGCACTTTCACTGACAACCCGAAACCCCAGATTCTCCAGCACTGGAATAACATCTGAGAGCGCCAGGGTAGTGTTAGGGTGAAAAATTTTAAATTGTAAAAAAGCGCCCTGCTCCTGCACCCGCAATTGATAAATACTCAGCGCAATGGGTGCCGCGGCCAACGAAGTGTCGGTGAGTGCTTCCAGTAAATGCTTGATTGTGTGAATGTCCTGCACCGCGGTGCGAGCATCGTATTGCTCCTGGTAAGCGGAGGAAAAGGCATCGCGATACTCGCGCAACAGTTGGGCACTGGCTTCTTCGCCGTGGGCCTCCAGCAAAGCGCCGAGCAAAAAATCCTCCCATGAGCGGGTGATGTTGACAATACCGGCTTGCAGGGCAGCTACATCAATGGGTGGCAGCAGGCCCTTCTCTAACTTAAACACCAAATAGACGCGCGCTAAAATCGATTCTGAAAAATAAGTGGTGAACTCACATTCACTGGAACCTATAGCGCGGCCAATTAATTCCTGAATGGCCAACCGCACCTTGGTGGAAAAATAATCGCGTGGCACATAGACAATAAAATTAATAAACTTTCCAAAAGGATCGCGCCGCATAAACAGGCGCACCATAGAGCGTTCGTTAATTCGCGCAACGCCCATCAAGGTTTCAAATAATTCGGCACTGCTGCTTAAAAATATTTCGTTACGTGGAAAAGTTTCCAGCAATTGACGGAAGTTTTTACCGTCGTGACTGGATTCCAACAGTTCACTGCGGGCAAATACCTGGGCTACTTTTGTGCTGATCAAGGGAATCTCAGCCGGATTCATTAAATACACCGCCGAGGTGTAAAGCCCGAGAAAACGCGCCTCGCCAATCACGTCGCCCTGCGCATTAAATCGTTTGACAATCACGTAATCAGAATAGGCATAGCGATGAACACGGGCGCGCAACGAGGATTTGGAAAACACAATCGGCTGTGGCACCAAATGAAAGCGGGCCATACCTTCGTTAAAAGAGTCGGCGGCCAGCATGGCGGCGGGCGCAGCGCGCAGGGCAAAAATCCCCAAGCGCTGCGCGGGAATTTCACGCAGTGTTTTTTTGCCATCCACATCGCAGAACTCATATTCGGAGTAGCCGAGAAAGGTAAATTTGTCCTCGGTGAGCCAGCGCAAAAACGCTTTGGTTTCCTGCACCCGTGCAACACAGGCAGTATCCTGCATAAAACTGAGGTTTTGTTCCGCAGCCAACACCGCAGCGCGCATAGGTTGATAATCACTAACCACCCGCTCCACTTCAGCCAATACGCTATGCAGGCTGGCGACTATAGCGGCCAGCTCATCCGTATCACTGTGTGCGCTGATTTCCATCACAATCAGTGCTTCATGGTCTTCATCAGCTTGCGTACCGTTGCGTTCTTGCACGCGCACCAAACGCGTGCCATCGCGCTCAACGGTTAACACCGTACTTTTAATGGTGTAGATGGGAATGCTGCGGCGGTTCAATTCAATGCGCAGCGAATCCACCAAAAAGGGCATGTCGCGCTGCAGCACGACCAATACTGTGTGCGAACTGACCCAACCGTCTTCTGCCAAACCGGGGTTAAACAAGCGGATCTTGGGCTGGCGGCGATCGTAACTCGCCATAAACTGCCACCATTGGTAAACACTGCCAAATACATCGCTCAGGCGCTTGCCTTGTAGCTCATCCAACGGATAGTGGTGAAAGAACCGGCTCGCAAACTCGCCAAACGCCTGTTGCTCCTCCGGCGCGAGCTGCTCATTGGCATAATGGGTAAATTCATCCAAAAATTCGGCTGGCTTATGCTGACTGACCAAAGTACTGTTCACGGCATCCGCTCCTGTTGTTATGGAGGACTTATGGGGGGCTTGTTACAGGTTTGTTATCACAGTTTTTTTGCGCACTTGGTTGAGACTTGTCACAGGGACTTATGGTTCTCTAAGCCTAGTCGAAAAATCGCTGTAAACACTTGAAATGACAGGGAACCGACACCAGTAAGAGCAGTCTATTTAGCACTTTTGTGGCGCTGTCGCGCGAGTTTGTAACGCCTTCAGCAATGAATAACCCTTAATGACAACTCAAGGTCTTCAACTCCAATGCAGGCATATCAACAAATACAGTCTCTGAACACCTGGCTTAACGATCAAATTATTGGACAGGAGCATTTGACCCAGCGCCTACTGATTGCGCTGCTTGCCGATGGCCACTTGCTCGTTGAAGGCGCGCCCGGCCTTGCCAAAACCAAGGCGATTAAAACCTTGTCGCAGGCGATTGAAGGTAATTTTCACCGCATTCAGTTCACCCCGGACTTATTGCCGTCCGATGTTACGGGTACGGATATTTACCGTCCCGAGCAACACCGTTTTGAATTCCAGCCCGGCCCCATTTTCCACAACCTGGTACTGGCCGATGAGATCAACCGCGCGCCCGCCAAGGTGCAATCCGCCTTGCTGGAAGCCATGGCTGAACGTCAGGTGAGCGTGGGCAGTAAAACCTACCCGCTACCGGGCCTGTTTATGGTGATGGCGACCCAAAACCCCATCGAGCAAGAGGGTACCTATCCCCTGCCGGAAGCCCAGCTTGACCGTTTCCTGTTACACGTTGTGGTGGATTACCCGAGCATTGATGCTGAGCGCCGCATCCTGCAATTAGCACGCAATGAAGCCGCGGCAGTCAGCAGTGAACAACCCGCTGTGATCTCCCAGTCCACGATTGAAGCAGCGCGCAAGGAAATCCTGGCAATTCATATGGCCGAGAGCGTTGAGGACTATATCGTCCACCTGATTAATGCCACGCGCCGCCCAACACAATATTCCGCCGATTTGGCCGAGCTGATCGAATACGGTGCCAGCCCACGGGCTACTATCGCGCTGGATCGCTGCGCACGAGCTCACGCCTGGCTGGAGGGTCGTGATTTTGTCAGCCCCGACGACGTGCAGGCCGTCGCACACGATGTTTTGCGTCATCGCCTGATTTTGAGTTTTGAAGCCGAAGCAACCGGAACCACACCTGATCAAGCGATTGATCAATTACTCGCCGCCGTTCCCCTGAGCTAGGCCGATTGTTATGAGTGATAAGCAGGATTTGAATCCACGGGGCGCGTATACCGAATTGGCGTCCTTATTGCGCTGCCGTTTTTCCGCGCAGGATCTGAAACTCTTCGCACACCGACCGGCGCGCAGTTTATTGTCCGGCGGTGAACGCACACGGTTTCGCGGCCGCGGGATGGATTTTGAGGAAGTGCGCTTGTATCAACCGGGTGATGATATTCGCTCGATTGATTGGCGTGTCACCGCGCGCACCCAGGTCGCCCATACCAAAATCTTTCGCGAAGAGCGTGAACGCCCGGTGTTTATGGTGGTGGATCAGCGCTCGCCATTATTTTTTGGCAGCACGCGCTGTTTTAAATCCGTACTCGCCGCACATATTGCCGCCCTGCTCGGCTGGGCCGCGTTGGCCAATGGCGACCGCTTGGGAGCACTGGTCTTTGGCGATTATGATCAACGCGATGTGCGCCCACGTCGCAGCAAACACGCGGTACTGGAACTGCTGCATCAATTGCAGGACTACAATCACCGCCTAAGCTCGCCGATTACGCCAGCACCTGCCGCACTGCCCTCAGGCCAATTACCGGTCGCCAACTCATTCAGTGAAATACTCGCGGATGCACGTCGCATCGCCAAACCCGGTTGCGCTCTGTTTATCATCAGCGATTTTCACGATATGGATGAGAGCGCAGAGCAACAATTGTTTGAATTGGCTCGCCATACCGATATCACCCTGATTCATATTTACGATCATTTAGAGCGCGAGCTGATCAGCAATACCGCACTGACCATCAGTAATGGCCGTGAACGCATGCAATTAGCCGCTAATGAAAAAGCCTTTCAACAAGCCTACAAAAATCAATTTGACCGGCAGTTGGCACTGCTCACCACAGTATGCAAACGCCTGCGTATTCCACTGCTGAGTTATGCCACGCAAGACGATATTCAAGATGGTTTGCGCAAAGCATTCGGACGCAAAAAATAAATTCACTGAAAAGAATCCATAGTCATCTATGCAACCACCACCTATGCAATCAACACCCTCTCCACTGGATCAACTAGCCGACATTCATTTGCCCGGCAACGTCAGTTGGTGGCCACTCGCGCCCGGCTGGTGGACATTACTCGCGTTACTCATCATTGCTATTGCTTGTGTGTTCCTGTGGCGTCGGCACCAGCGACAACAATATTACCGCGTCATAGCACAACAGGAACTCGCCGCCATTTATGCGCGCTATCAACAATCACAAGATGCAGCTGCCTACTTACATGCACTCAGTGTATTGTTGCGCCGCACGGCATTGACGGCTTACCCACAACGCTTTAATGCCAGTATAAAAGGCACAGAATGGTTGAATTGGCTGGATGCAGTATGCCCTGGCAGTAACGCAAAATTCTCCAGCGCCATTGGCGAAAGTTTATTAAACAGTGCTTATCAAAAAAATCCGCAAGTCGATGCAGCCGGCTTGTATCAACTCAGTGAGCAATGGATAAAACTGCATCGCAATCATCGCCAAAAAGTTCCTGCACCCAAACCTGCCCCCCAAAAAGCTGCCGCTGTGTCGGAGGCCAACCATGTTTGAAATGCAATGGCCCTGGTTACTGCTCCTTGCACCGCTGCCGCTGGCAATGGTGTTTATTCCCGCCAAAAAACGGGTTGAAGCAGCATTACGCGTCCCCTTTTATCAACACGCCAGCCAACTGGATCAACACAGCAAACTGGGCATTAATAAACGCCCGGCAAAATTGATTGCACTCTGGTTAATGTGGCTCGCCTGTGTATTCGCCGCGACCAATCCCCAATGGGTTGGCGAACCCACCAGTATGCCGTCCAGCGGGCGCGATTTATTAATGGCAGTGGACATTTCCGGCAGTATGGAGCAAACCGACATGGCGATTGCCGGTCGCCGTGTTACGCGATTAATGGCGGTGAAAAAAGTCATTGGCGATTTTGTGGTGCGCCGCAACAGCGACCGCATGGGATTAATTTTGTTCGGGGCACAAGCTTACCTGCAAGCGCCGCTCACTTATGATCGCAAAACCGTTAATCAATTATTACAGGAAGCCCAAATAGGTTTTGCTGGCCGCGAGACAGCTATTGGTGATGCCATTGGCCTTGCGGTAAAACGCTTGCGCGATCGCCCTGCCGCAAGCCGTGTATTGGTGCTCTTGACCGATGGCGCCAACACCTCTGGCCAATTATCGCCCGACAAAGCCACAGAGCTGGCACAGCAAGCGAATATTAAAATTTACACCATTGCATTTGGCGCAGACTCCATGGAGGTGCCCGGCATTTTTGGTTCGCGCACCGTTAATCCATCGCGAGACCTCGATGAACCAACTATGATGAATATCGCCGAAAAAACCGGTGGCAAATATTTTCGCGCCCGCAACCTGGAAGAATTGGACAATATCCACCGCGAACTGGATCGCCTTGAACCGATTGAAATGGAAACCGAAACCTTTCGCCCAGTACAAACCTTATTTTATTGGCCGCTCGCTATCGCATTTTTGATTAGCCTGCTACTTGCCAGCCTGCATATTTGGCAAGGGCGTGCAGCACGAGTGGAGCAAGCATCATGATGACCATTGAATCTCTTTTTTCACAGTTTCATTTTTTACGTCCGGCTTGGTTGCTGGCACTGGCTCCTGTGATCGTCATTGCATTGTTACTCTGGTATCAAAAACACACCGCAAAACAATGGCAGCAAATGGTAGCGCCTGAGCTGTTGCAATATTTGCTGGACGGCCAAACCACTCGTATCAAGCCGTGGCAACTTTTGGTTTTATTATTTGCGTGGATTGTGAGTTGCATTGCACTCGCTGGCCCCAGTTGGGAAAAACGTCCGGTCGCTGTAGAGCAAAATCAACAGGCGCTAGTGATGATACTGGATCTATCGCCCTCCATGATGAGCGAAGATTTAAAACCGTCACGCTTGGTGCGCGCACGGCTGAAAATTGCTGATATGCTGCGTCAACGCAAAGATGGTCAAACCGCGCTATTGGTCTACGCCGGTGATGTTCATGTCGTGACACCACTGACTGACGACACAGAAACGATCAACAATATTATTCCCGCGCTGCATCCCGGCATTATGCCCGCACAAGGCAGCAATACCGAAGCCGCTGTCAGCCGCGCCCTGCAATTATTAAAAAACGCTGCCATCACCCAAGGTGACTTGTTATTGATCACCGATGGTGTGGATGAAGATGCCCAATACAACCTGCGCGAAATCATGAAGCGCGAACCGCAATACCGCTTATCCATTCTCGGTGTAGGTGGTGATGCCCCTACCCCGATTCCCAGCAGCAAAGGCGGATTCGTACGCGACAACGCACGCAATATAGTCACTACAAAACTTAACAGCGGTGAACTGCAACAATTAGCCCAGGATACTCGCGGCCGCTATCGCACACTGGCCAATACCAGCAGCGATATTGATTACTTACTCAACCTGCCCGCACCCGCCAAAGAAGAGACGCAACGTGTCGAACGCGAATTCGACAGTTGGTATGACCGCGGCCACTGGTTGGTACTGCTGCTGCTTCCCATCGTGCTTTACAGTTTCCGTCGCGGTGTATTCCTGAGCTTTTTATTATTGCCCTTGATTGGTTTAACACCCAGCAAAAGCTATGCGTTAAGTTGGGATGAGCTATGGAAAAACAACAACCAACAAGCCTACGAAAAATTGCAGCAAGATAATGCCGCCGAAGCCGCACAGGATTTTACGGACCCGCAATGGAAAGCCAGTGCCCAATATAAAGCAGGCGATTATGCGGCGGCGGCCAAAGGTTTTGCCGACATGAATACCGACACCGGCCACTACAACCGAGGCAATGCACTGGCCAAAGCGAATCAGTTAGCAGAGGCACTTAAGGCTTATGATCAGGCGCTGAAATTGAACCCGGCGATGGACGATGCTAAAAAAAATCGCCAGTTGGTAAAAGAAGCCTTAAAGCAGCAACAAAATCAGGATCAGCAAGACGAACAACAAGACAACAAAGATCAGCGGGACAAAGACAATAAGGATCAACAGCAGGACCAACAAAAGAACCAGCAAAACGATCAACAACAAGATCAAAATGACCAGCAACAGGATGCTAATAACCAGCAGAATCAGGATCAAAATCAGTCTGATCAGCAGCAAGATCAACAATCCTATGCGGATCAAGACGAACAGCAAGACAAGGCAGAGCAGGATCAAGAGCAATCAGACAAGGATAAATCTGATGAAGAAAAAGCCGCTGAAGCAGCACAGCGTGAACAAGAGGAACAGCAAGCGGCTCAAGAGCAGCAAACCGCTGAGCCTACAGAGGATAATTTAACGGATGAAGAGCGTCAGGCCATGGAGCAGTGGCTGCGCCGCGTACCCGATGATCCGGGCGGTTTATTGCGCAACAAATTCAATTACGAATACTACAAACGCAATCAGGACATTATGAATGGCGATTGGGCTCCTCCTGAAAACGGGGCAGAAAATCGTTGGTAGGCAAATAATTTGGCCTACAAAAATGTAATGAAAAAAGTGAATCGCTCGCTAGCGTAACGGAACAGGAATGATGAAAGAATCTGACTTTAGTATTAAAAAATGTGCCCGCCAGTTGCTCGGTTTTGTGTTGATGGTAACCGGGCTCAATGTCTACGCTGGCACCCTGACGGCCAGCGTAGACCGTGACACTCTGGGGCTGGAAGAAACCTTCACACTGGTATTGCGCTACGACGAACAAATTAATGCTTCGCCCGATTATGAGTTGCTGCAAAAAGATTTTGATATTCTCAACACCCAAAGCGGCACCCAGATGAGTATTATCAACGGCAACATGGAAGCCTCAACCGAGTGGAAAATTGCTCTCGCCCCAAAACGTATCGGCACACTGCTTATTCCCTCATTTACTATTGATGGCGCCATTAGCGATGCAATTCCCATCACTGTAGAAGGCAAAAGTCGCACACCAAAAAGCAGTGACAGTCAGGTCACGGTAGAGATTGAAACCAGTAAAGACAGCGCTTATGTACAGGAACAAATTATTGTCACCCTGCGGCTATACACTACAGTTGGACTCAGCGGAATTGATTTGCAACCACTCAAAGTGAAAGATGCACTGGTTATCCAGTTGGATGAAAAACAATATCAAACCAAAATCAATGGCCGCCCCGGCGCTGTTGTAGAAACCCGTTATGCACTCTTTCCCCAACAGAGCGGCGAGCTGCTTATTCCCGCTGTGCTGTACCAAGTATCACTCGACTCAGGCCAACGGGATTTGTGGGACAGATTTTATGGCAACAGCCAGAGCAACCTTCTGCGGTTACGCACGGAAGAACAACGCTTAACTATTAACCCTGCCCCCGCGACCAGTAACCAGAATTGGTTACCAGCCAATAAAGTCGACCTGATTGAACACTGGAGTGCAAGTATTGACTCGCTCAAAGTGGGCGAACCTATCACCCGCACCATTACAATCAAAGCTGACGGTTTAACCGCTGGGCAGATTTCTCCACTACAACTACCAACAGTTGATGGACTGACGTTTTATAGCGATCAAGCACAAACTGATGATCAAAAAACAACGCAAGGCATTATTGGTTCGCGCATAGAAACCATTGCCATAGTGCCCACCAAAGCCGGACGTTTTACGCTACCGGAAACAGCAGTATCCTGGTGGGATACCAACAAACAAACCCTGCAAACAGCAACACTGCCTGCGGTCACACTGAATGTGGGCAGTGGAGCCATGTCACCCGATAATATGGCACCCTCGACAAGCGCAAGCGCGGAAGAAGAGGAACAAAGCACCAGTGTTCCACTGAATACAGATTTAAATAGCATTGCCCCTCAAGAAACAACCGTCAGCGCACGCACACCTGTTTGGCTTTATGTATCCAACCTGTTAACGCTCTTGGCAACCGTGTTTTTTGCCTGGCGCTATTGGCAAGCAAAAAGGGATTTAACACAGGGGCACAATAAAAAACACCAACAACAGGTGGCAGAAAATGAATCTGAAGCGGCTGCATGGTCGCAACTGAAACGTGCAATGGCCGATAAAAACCTGCCGCAGCTCCGCAAAGCTATTGTGAGCTGGAGCCAGATTTACTGGGGCGATGCAACGCTGACTGGCCTGCAAGCCATTGCACAACGTGCAGAGTCACCTGCACTCGCAGAGGCATTCCAACAATTGGATACTGCTATTTTCAGTAATGCTTCTAACACAATGGACAGCGAAAACCTGTTGCAATTGCTGGCTAATTTGCGACGTCGTAAATTCAAAACAACAGCCAGTGGGGAACCACTACAACCACTGTACAAATCCTAAAAGCAAAATGGCGAACCCAGGTTCGCCATTTTGCTTTTAGGAACGATCATATTCGAGGCGATCAACCTGCCGATCAAATTGATTTAATACATGCTCAATACAACGTGTTGCCAATGTAAAATAATCCGCCGCTTGAATACTGGGGCGATCCACCACCAGTTGGGTTTCAATGCAATGCAATAAATGGTGTATTTCAGTGCGCGACTGCTCCGGCCAGGTTGTATCGATACTGGAGGCAATTTTGTTACGAAGATGATTCAACTGAATTCGCAACACACTTGAACACTCACCCTTTGCCGCTACGCCAGTTCCCAGCGCACGAGCCTGACCAATATATTCCGCAATCGACAATAGATAGCGCCAATCCGTATCCATCGCATCACCGGTGATTTTGGTTAAATGGTGCACGTCAGCAACATCGTCAATCAAATACAGCAAGTTGGCAATCAACACATTATGTTGTTTGAAATTTTTATCAGCATCGCCCTGCAGATACAACACACTCAAGCGCGACCAATGATCAACCAAACTGGACCATTTTACGTTATTGCGTATCCACTCCCCGGCGGCGGCCACATCTCCCATGGTGTATTTAATTTTTTGCTCAAGGGTTTCAATATCCTGTTTTGCTGCGCTATTGCCATTAATAAACCCTGTGGTTAACCCACGATGCTGCTGGATATAGGTCAACAAACTGCGCAGAATTTTTATATAGCCAATTCCCTGTACAAATAATTTACTTGCTTGCCGTCGTCTGCGCTGCAAGGAAACAATCAGCAACACGACGAAACCTACGGGCACGACCAATAGAATTATTGTAAGCGCTAGAGGAGTTTGCATTATTTTACTCCGCTTGATGGGTCAATTTATGTAAGTGATCAGCAATCTCGGCAGCCTGGCCTGCACGAAAACTATTTTGATTCGCCAGGTCAGCAACGGTTTCTATGTGTGTTGAAATTTCACGGGCGGCAATACTTTGTTGCTCTGCAGCAATCGTTATTTCATCTATCAGGCCAAAAACCACATCAGTCGTGGTTAAGATGGAGGTTAAAGAAGAATCAGCGCTGGCTACTTGCTGCAATGAGTTATCGGTTTTTTCAACCACACTTTTCATGCTGACCAATACTTGCTGCATGGTGTGTTGTACACGTGCAATATTGGTGGCAATTTCTGCGGCCGAACCATGACTGCGTGTCGCCAGTGCACGCACCTCATCGGCAACCACAGCAAAGCCGCGCCCCTGTTCACCCGCACGCGCCGCTTCGATGGCCGCATTCAACGCCAGCAAATTGGTCTGTCCGGCAATATCGCTAATGATCTTGGACATGGATGTCACATCATGCATCAGTGCATCCAACTGGCTTACCCGCGTTTCGGTTTCACGCGCAAGGCTCGCCACATCATTCACCTCGCGACTCGCACTGGCCAGTGCCGAACCGCCCTGCTTGCTTAAATCGCAGGCGGTAGTAGCAGCAGTACGTGCAGCACCAATACGGTTACTGATGTCATCGATACTATGGCTAATTTCGGTAATAGCGGCAGCACTGGACGTAGTCGCACTGGATTGATAGGCAGCGCTTTTGGAAACTTCTTTGGCATTAATGGCCAGCTCTAACGATGAGTGTCCCATTTCTTTAACCGCATCCTTGTACTCTGCATTGCGCCGTTGGCGCGATTTAAAAACATCGATAAACGTATCGTGCAACCCTTGCAAAGGACCACTTACTAACTGATTCCAATCCACCGGTTGTTCGCGATCAACGGCAGACAAATAATGCTTAATCCCTGCCATATCTTTATTCACCCCACCCACAATACCCAATATCAACACCACAATGAGCAACAGAGGGACTAACAACCACACACTTGCATTTTCCAAAACAATTGCACCAGCGACCAAAAGCACATTACACAATATTGCCGTGAGCAAAACCCAGGATTTCACTGAGGCAACTGCCTGCCCCAAAAACCGCACCATCGCATTACCTCCACAAATCTTACAGACAGAATCAATCACCACGCCCGACACTAGCACTGCCCGCATTTAGTGCAGATAATTTTTTAACATTACTCAGTTCACAGCACTCGCCGCCCCCATAAAGGGCAACATAAGCCTGACTTGCACCAATAAGAGAAAATCACACTACCCAAGCCTCACCACACACGCCTTATTTCAAAACCACACTGGATATTCTTCAACATTCATGCCAGATATAAGGCAAAAAAAATGGCCGCCGATTAAGGCGACCATTTTCAGAAAACGTATGAGAAATACGAAATAGAAAAGTATTTTTTATAACATTAGGCCAAACTTTTACTCACCACCTCAAACACATCTTTGGAGAGCTGAGGCTCAGCCATAATGCGCTCCAGCTCGGCTTTCATCAGGGCCTGCTGTTGCGAATTATATTTCTTCCATTTGGTTAATGGCGTTAACAAGCGCGAAGCAATTTGTGGATTTTGGCGATTTAATTGAATAATTTGATCCGCCAGGAATTGATAACCCGCACCCGCGTTTGCGTGGAAATTAATGGCATTCGAGTTACAAAAACTGGCAATGAGTGCACGGATTTTATTCGGATTTTTTCCATCAAACCCTGGGTGCTCCAGCAAGGCTTTTACCTTAGCCAAGGTATTCGGCAAGGAACAGCTGGCCTGCACCATCAACCATTGGTTAACCACCAATGATTCATGCTGCCAGCGCTGATAAAAATCAGCCAGGGCATTTTCTGCCAAGCTTTGACCGAGCGCTGACTCACTGTTCACTAACTGGGTTAGTGCCGCCATCACATCTGTCATGTTATTGCTGGTGCGATATTGTTGCTCACAGGCGCGAGTCAAGGTTTCATCGTTCAATAGGATTAAATAAGCCAACGCCACATTTTTTAAACTGCGTGAGGCTATGGCATCCGCTGTTACACGGTATGCTTGCTGATGATCATAAGCGTTGTAGATACGCACAAACTCATCGCGCAAGGCATGAGCCAGTGCTTTACGCACAGCTAACCGGCTGTAGTGTATTGCCTCAACATCTACCACCTCAGCCAATTCACTGAGGTAGGCTTCTGATGGCAAGCTGAGCATATAAGCGACCATCGCCTGATCAAGACTTTCATCTTGTAGCACACTGCGATAAGCCTCAATTAAATCAGCATCCAAAGTCCAACCGGACAAGTCACCACCCTGTTGGTAGTGCTGCATGGCGGCATAAATTGCAGCCAGCCCCAATTGCTGGCTCGCTTCCCAACGATTAAAACCATCGCTATCGCGGCTCATTAATAACACCAGATCAGCGCGGCTATAGTGGCAATGCAATTTTACCGGCGCTGAAAAACCACGCAGCAAACTGGGCACCGGTTTTTCTTGTACACGCTGGAATACAAAGCTTTGCTCAGCCTGGGTAAGTTCAAGCACCTTGTAGGTGTTGTCGTTGGTTTCAAAATCCGGTTCGGCATCTTTCAGATACAGAGGCAAGTCACCTGCACTGCCCAGTAACCCCATAGCAACCGGAATATGAAATGGCAATTTATGTTGACACTCCGGTGTTGCGGGGCACGACTGTTTAAACGTCAGGCGATATTCCTGCGCATCTTCATCATAGTGATCAGTAACCTCCAGGCGCGGTGTTCCCGCTTGCGAATACCAACGTTTGAATTGAGTCAAATCGCGACCCGATGCATCAGCCAAGGCAGCCACAAAGTCTTCGGTGGTAACAGCTTGTCCATCGTGGCGATCAAAATACAAATCAGTACCTTTGCGGAAATTGTCTTTACCCAGCAAAGTCGCCAGCATGCGAATAATTTCCGCACCTTTTTCATAAACGGTCATGGTGTAGAAATTGGAAATTTCGATATAGGATTCAGGGCGAATCGGGTGCGCCATAGGGCCCGCATCTTCCGCGAACTGCAAAGTACGCAGCAGCGTAACGCCCTCTACCCGTTTTACCGTGCGAGAGCCCATATCTGCAGAAAATTCCGCATCGCGATAAACCGTAAAGCCTTCTTTTAAGCTCAACTGGAACCAATCGCGACAAGTCACACGATTACCGCTCCAATTGTGGAAATATTCGTGGGCAACCACACCTTCTACGCGTTGGAATCCGGCATCGGTAGTGGTTTCCGGTTTGGCCAGTACACAGGATGTATTAAAAATGTTCAGGCCTTTGTTTTCCATGGCGCCCATATTGAAATCATCAACAGCGACTATCATAAAAATATTCAAATCGTATTCGCGACCATAGACTTCTTCATCCCATCGCATGGAATTTTTTAGCGAGGTCATGGCATGGTCGCATTTATCCAGGTCTTTCGGCTCCACAAAAATCTTTAATGCAACTTCACGACCAGAACAGGTGGTAAAACTGTCTTCGATGTGCGCCAAGTCGCCAGCTACCAGTGCAAATAAATATGCGGGCTTTTTAAAGGGATCGTGCCAGATTGCGTAGTGGCGATTGTTATCCAGCTCGCCCTGTTCCAACAAATTCCCATTGGAAAGCAATACCGGGTATTTTTTATCTGCAACTACGGTGGTGGTAAATTCGCTCATCACATCAGGGCGATCAAGGTAATAGGTAATCTTGCGAAAGCCCTCCGCCTCACACTGGGTACAATACATAGTGCGCGAGCGATACAAGCCCTCAAGCGAGGTGTTCGCTTCGGGTTTTATTTTAGTAATAGTGAGTAACTTGAAAGCCTCCGGGGTGTTGAATAAGGTCAGGCTTTCTTCACCAAATTCATAATCCGTAGGCGTCAGGACTTTATCATCCAAGGAAATGGAAATTAATTCCAAATCAGCTCCATGCAACCGGAGTTGGGTTGCCGCAGTTGTTGCCGCCGGGTTGCGATAAAGATCCAACATGGCGCTGACAATCGTTTCACCGTCATAAATCTCAAAACGCAAGTCAGTGGTTTTAATCAAGTAATCAGGTACTTGATAATCTTTGAGATAAATCGTTTTTGGTTGATGATTCTGTTCGGGCAGCGATTGTTCAACAGCAGTCATAGTCAATTCCTGAATCGCAAAAAATGAAGGGGCTTATTCAACCCATTTAATCGGTTTGTCAGTTTGGGCATGATCATGGTCATGCTCGTCATCACCACAAAATGTGTGTGGTTCCGGCGGGATATACCCGGTGTGCTGATCCGGCGGTAAATGTTTGTGTTCATAGGCAATAACTGCCTGCATGCATAATTGACGTTGCTCCGCAGACAGGCGATTACCGTCGGGCCATTTACCCAGCTCTACAGCACGTTTTAAATTTTGATAAATTTCCGGCGTAAGGCTGGACAATAGTTGTTGTAAATCCATAGCAAAACTCGCGCAAAATAAAAATCAGACTTAGCGAAGGAAAAGGTGTCTTGTACACAACGCATAAATAGCACCGGCCACCAACCCGCCGACATGGGCCGCGTTGGCGACAGAGCCCGCAATAAAATAATCCACCACACCGGTCATACACAAAACCAACCAAAACAACATAAAACCAATCAGTGCGGAAGAGACGGCCACTAGCGGGTGTGGGCATATGCGTTGGCGCACAGCAATAAAACCCACCAGAGCATAAACCACCCCGGACATTCCGCCAAAGTTGGTGGCGCCGCTCCAAAAATATTGCGTCAGGTTAGAGGCCACGCCGGTAATCACTACAAATAGTAAAAATGCCCACTTTCCTTGCAGAATTTCCAGGCGACGCCCCAAGTCCCACATCCATAAGCTGTTAAACAAAAAATGGAAAATACCAAAATGTAAAAAGATGGGCGTTAACAATCGCCATATTTCACCGCGACTTAGCGATTCAGCCACCGGAATGTCATAGTTATAGGCAAAGTCTTGAAATGTCATGAGGTGTAAATAGGCGCGGCCAATTTCTGTATTGACCAACAAGGCACCCAGCGCACTCAATGCAATCAACGCGAGCACAACGGGTGTATAGAGTGCCTGAACAAGCAGTGATGGCTCTTGCGCATTGAATGTGGCGGCAGGCGCGACGGCGGTGTCAGCAGGCAATTGCGCGCGTCCATCCTCCAATTGCTGCAAAAAATCCTGCAACGCCGGAATCACAGCGGCATCAATAACAGCCAGGCACTGCTGGCCATTTTCCTCGGTAATGCGATGTTCAAGACCACGCTCACGCAAATAACGGCTGAGTGCACTTAAATCCTGATCCAATGAAAAATATTTTACGGCGATCCAGTTCAAAAGAGAGTCCCACTACTAAAAAGAAGTTTCACGATGAAAAAAGAAAGCTCCACTATGGAAAAAGAAAATTCCACTATGAAAAGTTACGCAAAACGATGCGCATCGCGAATCAGGGGTCAACATAGACCCACACAAATTTATCCTGCTGCAATTGTGCCTCACCATCCATGCGATATGCCACCAAGCGACCAAATTTAACCGCACTGTAATCCAGACAGGCCAAATTGGGAGCAATGGGACGGGGGCTTCCGGTAAGCCAGTAATGCCCCACAAAGAGCGGCGGTTGCTGTTGGTCGTAACAAACCATTTGCGAGCGATGCTCCGCCGCAATGTCCGCCGTAGCAATATGTTCAGGCAAGGGGTCTGGCTGAAATAATAATTGGCCGTAGGTTTTTGCATCCGGCACCCAAAACTTGGTGCGAAACGCATGGCGAACATAACCGTCGGAGGACACCATTTCCTCGCCATCTGGCAAGGGTAAATCGATACCGCCAGTCAGCCGCATACGGGTGCGCGCCTCAAGGCTACCCTTGCAGGATGATCGCTCAACAAATGCCCAATCAATACGCCCATCACCATAGCGAGCGCGATGCTGGTCGATTAACGACTGATCCCAGCAGGCATGCACCGCGCGAAATACCTGATGTGTCACAGGATGCGCAATTTCCAAAAATAGCGGCAAACTAGCAAACCAGTCCATAAACGCACGCCATTCATGGGGGTAGCGGGAAAATTGTTGCAGAGTTTCGGCAATCTGGCGCGCTGCCGCCGGGGTGTGTGCCCGCAGGTATTCGCTGGCACCGGGGGCAATGGGTGTACAGTAGCTCATTGCATTAAATTCATGGTTGCCAAGAATCATCTGCGCACTGCCCTGCTCGACCATAGTGCGCACCAAATGCAAAGCTTCGCGGATTCGCGGCCCCCTATCGACTACATCACCCAGAAAGATTGCCTGGCGCGATGCATGACGATAAACACCGCGAATTTTTTTATAGCCCATCATTTCCAGCAAGCGGGCAAGGGTTTGCGCGCAGCCATGGATATCGCCAATCAAATCATAGCCGTAAGCTTCGCCAAGCCTGGCGGTTATCGGTATTGGCGACGACGAGCCTGCCCCCATATTACTCTCGCAACAAATGCCCACCCCAGCCTAACTTGGAGCGGCAGCGTTGATAGAAGTTGTAATCCAGAGGATGAAGCAACTCCAGCAGTTGGTCTTTTTTGCGGATGCAAATTTCATCGCCTGTCTGCACTTCTACGTGGGAACTGCCATCACAGGTCACCATTGGCTCGGCGCGATTGTGTTCGCCAACGCGAATACTGATCTCGCTGTTGCCGGCCACCACAATGGGGCGACTACTCAGGGTATGGGGATTCATGGGAACCACCACAATAGCATCCAGCGTAGGGTGCAGGATCGGCCCACCACCGCTGAGTGAATAGGCTGTAGACCCCGTCGGGGTGGCAACAATCACCCCATCCGAGCGCTGACTGGTAACAAACACACCATCCACATAGATCTCAAATTGCAACATATGGATGAACTTGCCGGGGTGTAACACTACGTCGTTAAGCGCGTCGGCAGAATCAATAAACTGGCCATCGCGTTTGACTTCCATATCCAGCAAAAACCGTTTTTCCGAGGTAAATTTACCCGAAAGCACTTCATTCACTTTGTTTTCAATATCTTCCGGGGTAATGTCGGTCAAAAAACCCAAGCGCCCGCGATTAACACCCAACAGCGGCACCTGATACTTGGCCAGTGCCCGCGCGCCGCGTAGCAAACTGCCATCGCCACCCACCACAATCACCAGGTCACAGACCTGACCGAGGGTTTCCATATCCATGACTTGTTGTGCAGCGGCAACCATTCCCTCATCGGTGATTAATGCGGCTGTCTCCGCCTCCAGCACAAATGCTTTGTTGCGCTGCTGTAAAAATCGGATAAGCCGCTTGAGGGAATACACCGCGCGCTCGTTGTTGAGGTGACCAATCAGGCCAATAGTTGAAAAATGAGTCATAAGTACCACTGAGAGCGCTAATGAAAAGGGCAAAAGCCGAGGTGTCTGTGGGTTATTATAGCGCTCATCGTCGATAAGACTTAAGTTTATGCAAATTGCATCTATTGCTGAATCCGAGCCGTTTTACCAACTTCGTCATCTTGCTGTGCGCGATTTAGCCTGGTGCTGCCTGAGCGCCCCCCTGCTACAAGCGCTGCCACAGAGTGAAGCACAAATCCTGCCATTGGACACAGGAGACCTCTGGCCCTGGTTGCATAAGCTGGATAAAGATCCGACCACGCTGCTCACTGCGCTGGCAAGTGTCAAAAGTACCCGGCTGGGAATTTATTATGAAACCCTCTGGCGTTTTTATTTTTCGCACAACCCGGACTGGCAGTTACTGGCACACAATTTACCGATCAATCGCGGCAAAGCTACCCTCGGCGCCTTTGATTTTTTATGCAAACAGGGCAATGACTTCTGGCATATAGAAACGGCGGTGAAATTTTATTTGTGCGCAACACGCGACCCGCAGCAAGCAATCGACTGGCGATTCTGGATTGGCCCCAACAGCAATGATCGACTTGATTTAAAACTGGCGCGCTTGTGCGACCATCAATTACCACTGCATACAACCCCGGAAGGTCGCAACGCATTGCAAACACATTTCCCGCACGCAACGCACTGGAAAAGCGGGCTTTGCATGCAGGGTTATTTGTTTTCGCCCGCGCCAATAAACCTGAATCCAGTGGCATTGAGTCGCACAGAAGTAATGCCTCACTTTATTCGGCCACACCATAATCACCCTTCTCATGGCATGGGATTCTGGTGGCATTTGCGCGATTTCTTGCACATCAACACAACAACTAAGGATATAACGGCGGATACAGTGTGGATCGCCTTACAACGAATCCAATGGTTTTCACCGGTGCAATTAAGCGATGCAGAATTAACAACGGAAGCGCACTTATTCAATGACAAGCTGTGCCAGCAAGTACAACAAACAAAACGGCCGCTAATGATAGCGGCCGTTAAAAAGCGCAGATCAGATAGCAGCGAGGATATTGTCTGGCGAGAAGTGCTGCGCGGTATTGTGGTGCCTGATGATTGGCCCGCAACACTGGAATAGCAGATCAATGACCGGGAACCACCACTCCATCGCGCAGCAAATAATTTTGTGTGTCCATTAAAAACTGTGCCTGGCGTGCGGGCGCAAACAACTGCGCACAATTATCCAGCGCAAGAATGTTATAGCCTTGCTGTGCAAGCAAATAGGCTGCTGCCCGGCTTCGACGCCCGGTATCGCAATAAAATACATAGCGATTTTCTTTGTTGAGCAAGCGCGCCTTAATCGCCAGGATATTGAGCGGTATGTTCACCGCCTGCGGCAAATGACCTTCGCTGTATTCTTCATCGCTGCGCACATCAACCGCAATAACACCATCGGCAAGGCTCGCGGGCAACTCATTAAAAGCCAGTGTAGCAACCACTGGCTCTTTCAATAACCGGTAAAAATCCTGTTTTTCCAAACGCATCAATACACCATCGGTACGCATCATAACGGTTGCATTACGCGCAGCTTCATTGACCAATGCATCCTCACCAAAACAGCGACCAATACCAATGGTTGCCAAGTGTTCACGCTTATTATCCTGATGACGCGTTACATCCGCCTCGCCCTCTTTAATAAAATAGCACTGATCGCCAATTTCCCCCTGGCGAATAATGACATCGCCCGCGTAAACAACCTGCGGGGTCAGGCGCGAAAAAATATGTTCAACATTTAATGGCGGCACTTTGAAAAATAAATTGGAGCGAAGCACTGTCATCATCCAATCTATGTCTTCATCAAAATCGCGCTCACGAGCAATATTCAATTGCAGGTAATCCGCGACCTGACTCCAGGTCAGCAACTTGTCTAACTGCTCACTGTTAATACGCAAAAGGCTGCAATCCGTTTCTGCAACCGCCGTGACCTGGCGCGGCTGTTGATGGGCAATAGGGAACAATGAAGATCGGCCTTTAACCAGTATTTGCGTAGCATCCTGCGCGATCAGGTTCACATCGCCATGCAATAAATACACATGCTGCTCGTCGTAGTTACCCGCACTAAATAATGTCTGCCCGGCGCAGACAGTTTCCAGCAGGGATTTATCCAGCAGCGCCAGCAAATGGCTTTCACTCATGTCTTTTAACGGCACCAGCGTGCGCGTTAAATTCAAATCGAATTCAACAGGTGGTAATTGCAGTGTTTTTTGAGCTTGCATAGCAACATCCTTAGGGTGAAAGCCGATTATCAAGGGCAATTAAAACCGCGCCGCCCCTGCAAACCACCGGTGTGAATCGCAACAAGCCGCGAGCCTCGCGGCCAATAGCCTTGTTGCGCGAGGGAACTGATCCCCCAAACCATTTTTATTGTATAAACCGGATCAAGGGGAATGCCCGTCTCACACTCAAACCCCTGCCAGAACGCAAACATCATTGCGCTCATTTTTTTAGCGTAACCACCGCCATGAAAGCCCGATATCAAGCGCCAATTTTCAGCGAGAGCTGATGCGGAAGCCGGTGAGGTAAATGCACCCTCATGCCAGTCGCGCCACAAGGCATCATAGAAGGCAGCAACATTCCCACCCAAATCACCCGCGCCTTTGAGCACCGAAAACCCCACAACCGGTTTGCGTCGATCCACGCCCGCCGCCAACCCGGCCAAACTGGTTCCGGTTCCAACGGGAAGGCAAACCGCCGAATAATCACCGCCGGTTTGCTGTTCCAGCGCAGCTCCCAGTAACTGCATACCGCGCGCGCCCAACAGGTTAGCGCCGCCTTCCGGGATAAGATACGACGCACCATAACGCGCCTGCAAATCAGCCAACCAATCGGCGGCTGTTTTTCGATCATAGTCAGCGCGACTAATGAAAACCAGCTTCATCCCCCGGGCCTGGGCATCCTGCAGGGTTGGACTCAAATGTGCAGGTCGCTCACCGCGAATCACCCCTATTGCATGCATTCCATAGCGATGGGCTGCCGCCGCCAGTGCATGCAAGTGGTTCGAGTAGGCGCCGCCAAAACTGATGACCTGCTGAACACCCTGCGCACGCGCTTGCTGTAAGTTAAAGAACAATTTATAAAACTTATTGCCCGACAACTGCGCATCCAATAAATCGTCGCGCCTGATCCACAATTCAATGCCCTGTCGGGCTAGCAATGCCGTTGTCGCTCGTTGCAACGGCACCGCAAGAGCAGCATTCAATAACTGCTGTGCGGTATCTATAACCACCTGATGTTCCTATCGCCGACTATCCGCCACCAAACCAAGAGCCACAGACTGATGCTGCGCACAGCGATCGCTCTCACCCGGGTGAAATTCTAGCGGAGTTTCGATGATTGGGATGCCTCTGTTACAAGCTTTGCCACGAGCATCCACCGCATTGCAACAAGGCAATTGATGATGCGCCAGCCACGCCAGATAAACCGACTCACTCACCCCGGCCTTGCGCGCGGCATAGGCGCTGGGATCTTCCAAATAGACACCAATGTCGTCGAGCGGAATAGCGACCTCACCCAAGCCTGGCAGGAAGGTCACTAAATTTACGCCAGCTTTCACTAATCGTCCGAGCAGTTGATCGCCACTGTTTTTCAAAAGTTGCTGATTATCCTGCTTGAGCTGGACAATCTCTTCCTTGAGTGTGCTTTCATTTTGGTGGCGATAAAACAGCTCTACCTCGCGCATATCCAGCATTTCGCGTAACTCGGCAGTAGCCGCCCGAATCTTGGCATCCAACTCCAATGCAAAGTTTTCCTGCATCAACTGCAACTGACTGGACTCTCCTTGCTGCGCCGCCTTGAGCTTGTGAGCAAAATATTCACGCATGCCTTCCACCTTGGCGGCCTGGGTATCCAGCGTGTCTTTCAGGATTTTGTTGCGATCCGATAAATCCTGATTGTCTTGCACCAACTGCTGAAGCTTTTGTTGATAGGCCAAAACGCGCTGCTGATGCTCCTGCTGCAAACTGTGTAGCCTGGCCTGCTTCTGGCTCATCAGCGTTGCTATATGCAAGCTCTGCTCTTTGGTGAGCTGCTCCACTTGTTTAGCCAACTCTGCGCTGTAGTAGTCGTGCAGCCGCTGCTCCAGCGCGGCTTGCTCGCGAGCAACATCTTCTTTGCTGTGGTGCGGAGCAATTGCTTCGCGCGAAGAGCGCTCAACCGGAGGCTTGGTCGACTTCACCACAAACCCCAGACGATTAGTCTTTATTGCATCGCGAATCGCAATAAAACTGTTGTTGCCCACCTGCATAGAGGGGTCCCACAGATTCTTTTGGTGCCAGGCTACCGGGCACTGACTGTAGCAAACCAATCGCACAGCACCAGCCCCCATATCGGGGCCGGTCCCAGCCGAGCCCAATAGCTGCTGTAGAGGCACATTCCAACGCCGGTCAACCATGCCCTGCTCGTCAAAACTGACCAGGAAAAACACCAACCCTGTGACCGCCAGAGTAGGCCCAATCTGCACATAGGCCGCTTTTACTGATGTACCTGCGAAGTCGGGGATTGGGATAAAACCATCGAGAATGGCTTCAAACTCGGTATACAGCAACTCACGCGTGATTCGCTCACGGCCAAATAGAAAAACCGCTTCAAATGGGGGGACAGTGGGGTGTGACATAGGCGGGAATCTCAAGCCTGGCGTAGGACGGTTTGAGTATAGGAAATCAGACGCCAGAAAAACGTGAACAACCACGCGCCAGTTGGACTTTTCAGCGGATTTGCGGCCTATTCGACGAAATCAGATAGAAAGGATCAGGCAGCGAAAACTGCCGGTTATAGCGATGAATACAAAGCGGTGGAAAAGTTATGAAAGGCAATTGTTTGCGAGGGAAATCAACAAGCGCCATGCAGCCAAACGCTGCAGGTGCTTTTTATCAGATGTCTGAATAGTCTTCGTAGAAGTCATCATCGGCATCGTCATACTGGATATCCAGTAAATCTTCAACATAGTCTTGCATGGGTATCTCCTTGGTTTAGTTCCGGTTATGTACGCTATTGAATGGACAAGCAGATCAATTGCTTGTTCCCAAGATTACACCGTACAAGGAGCAAACTACCAATGAGATATGACAATTTTATGTCAATGCATAAAGAAAAAGCCCGCAACCAGTGCGGGCTTTTTGTATAGTGGCGGACCGGACGGGGCTCGAACCCGCGACCTCCGGCGTGACAGGCCGGCATTCTAACCGACTGAACTACCGGTCCGCATGCTTCTCAAACTGAGTATTTTGCTTTAATGCCCTTGTTCATGAGAGCGCAAAATGTGGTGGGCGGTACAAGACTCGAACTTGTGACCCATGCCTTGTAAGGGCATTGCTCTACCAACTGAGCTAACCGCCCCTCGTTGAGAGGTGCGCATTCTATCGAATCTGGACTTGGTGTCAAACATTTTTAAGCAAAAAATATAAACTTTTTTGATTTTGTATAAAAGAAAGGCGGAAGCGAATAAAAAGCCAGCAGAGTGATTCAAATTCACCCCGACACAAGCATCACCCTTGAATTGCATTCGATATATTGAGGCACAGCGAGTAAATTATCGACCTTAGCCACAGAGCGACAGCACAGCAATAACCCATGATCACACCCGCATCACTCAGCAACCTGCCCACAACCGATTCCATTACGGATATGGGAATCCTGATTATTTTTCTGATCGTCCTGCAGACGCTGCTGATCATTGGCTTGCAGCGCAGCCGCATGAGCAACAAGCGCGCGCGCCACGCACTCAAAGAATCGCAAAAAGCGCTGGAACAGCGTATTCGCGAACGCACCGATAGCCTCTACCTCACCAACAACTTGCTTATCGATGAAGTCGCACGGCATGAACAAACGGGTCGACAACTGCGCGAGACCAAGCTCTATCTGCAAAGCATGATCAACTCTATGCCGTCGATTATTATCGGCGTCACGGCCGACGCGGAAGTCACACACTGGAATGCTGCCGCCGAAAACACCTTTGAAATTTTTTCCAACGATGCACTGGGGCAAAACATCACCACACTCCTGCCCCGCTTTCCCGTTACCTTGCAAACCATCAAAACCACTATTCGTGAAGGCGAACCATTTTCCACCCAGCATGTACAGCAACACGATGATGAAAAAAATCGCTATTTTGAAATTACCATTTACCCATTAATTTCGCGCACACAAGAAGGCGCAGTGATTCGAATTGATGATGTTACTTTCAAAGTGACCATTGAAAACCTGATGATTCAAAATGAAAAAATGTATTCGCTGGGTGAAGTTGCAGCGGGTATCGCCCATGAAATTAATAACCCACTGAGCGTGATTTTACAAAACGTGCAAAACATAGTGCGTCGCACCGATATCCACTTTGCAAATAACCAGGCCCGTGCGCAGCAACAGAATATTAACCTGACACAAGTACAGGACTACCTCAATAGCAGTGAAATCCCACAAATGCTGGACTCCATTCGCGAAGCCGGTGAGCGCTCTGCAACCATTGTGCGCAATATGCTGGAGTTTGCACACAATTCCAAACGCATCACCGGTTTGATTGATGTAAAACATTTGGTAGAACAAACGATTGTTCTTAATCGCAGCAGCCAACTACATGTGCAGGATGAACATCACCTCCAAATCAGCACCAATTATCAGGAACCACTACCCACCATCAAGGCTTCTGCACCGGAACTGCAACAGGTACTGCTGAATTTACTGCGCAATGCCGCTCAGGCACTGCATCAACACAACACCGAACAGCCTGTTATACACATCAAGGTCTATCGCGAAAATCCTCATCTTGTGATCGAGGTTCAGGACAATGGCCCAGGCATGACCGATACTGTGCGGGAACATCTTTTTGAGCCTTTTTTCACCACTAAGGATGTTGGTTCAGGTACCGGTCTTGGATTATCAGTTTCCTACTTTATTATCACCGAGCGCCATCAGGGTTCCATCGATGTGAAAACTTCACCCGGTAAAGGCAGCACCTTCATTATTAAACTACCGCTGAGTGACGCCGAGTGATCACACCATAAGGTTCAGGATATTAGAGTTAATTCTGAACCATTTATTTTTTGCAGGAATAATAATGATCAAATTATCGCACACTATTGCTGTAACACTCGGCGCATTGATACTCGGTGGTTGCGCCACAACTACGCCACCCAGTGCAGACACCCAGCAGGTCGCAACAGCAGCGGAAAAAATTCTGCGCGACCATGTTTACTACAACGAATTATTTACCAGTTGCGCGGCATTGGGTGGCGAAATTGAAGTGGATGCAATTAACATCCAACAAAATTGGCTGAATGCCAATGCCACCTTAGTCGCAGCTGCAGACAGCTACTACAGCCAACAACAGGCCAGCAATAGCTTTGAGTATGGCAAGCTGACGCTGGCACCTACCGCCATTCGGCTGGCACTTGAAGCCAGCCAACAAGCGCGGGACGAACTCTCACTGAATAAACGCAGCCCAGCCAACCAGCAAAAAACCTGCGCATTCAAACTGGCACAAATGACCCAGGCCAGCTTACCGCTCAGCAATCAGCCACTTATCGCCAGTACACAGGCCGAGCTACTCACACATCAACCACTTGATGAAAATATTTTGGATATCCCCCATTTAGCCGGCGGGATTAAAGCAATTGCAGGCGGGAAAAGTTTTTTCACCATCAACAAAAACCACCAAGCAATCTGTACTGATGCCTATACCCTGGTGATTGCCAATGATTGGCCCAAAGAAGCCTACGCCAACTTCTGTGGCGATCGCGCAGTGGAAGTGCTGGTCTGCGACTGGGGCAAATGTGATACAAAAAAGTTATAATGGGTCATAACAAGCTCCGCCCACCCGGAGCTTGAGCCTTTATATTATGAGCCTTGTATGATTCCTACCGACTTTTCCCCTGCCAGCTACCAACAACAACTCAGCGCAAAGCAGCGTCGAATTGCTGCGGATTTTTCTGCATTTTCACTGCCAGACATTCAGGTATTTCAATCGCCGGAAAAACATTACCGAATGCGCGCCGAATTTCGGGTATGGCATGAACAAGCCCGTAGCGATTACGTGATGTTTACCCAGGACGAATTTAAACGTCCCTACCCGATCCACGAATTTCCAGTGGGTTCCGCGCTAATGAATGCGCTAATGCCGCGCTTGCTCAGTGAAATCAACAGCAACGAATTACTTCGTCACAAGCTATATCAAGTGGAGTTTCTCACCACCCAAAGTGGTGAAGCACTGGTGACCCTGATTTATCACAAAGCCTTGGGTGATAACTGGACTGCTACTGCCAGGCAGCTTAAAACCACATTGGGTATTGATATTGTGGGCCGCAGCCGCAAACAGCGGCTGCTTATCGAGCGCGATCATGTAATTGAACGGTTGACTGTTGGCGGGCGTGAATACCTGTACCAACAAGTGGAGGCGAGCTTTACCCAACCCAACGCGACTGTCTGCGAAGCCATGCTGGGCTGGGCAGTTGAACAGAGCAAAAGAATGGGCGGGGACTTACTGGAACTTTACTGTGGCAACGGCAACTTTACCCTGCCGCTGGCACAAAATTTTGACAAGGTGTTGGCAACAGAAGTCTCCAAAACCTCAGTGGAATCCGCGCAATACAATATTGCCGCCAATAACATCACTAATATTCAAATCGCGCGCATGTCGAGCGAAGAATTTTCCCAGGCGATGGATGGCGTGCGTGAATTTAATCGCCTTCGTCATGTAAATTTAGCGGACTATCACTTCTCCAGTATTTTTGTGGACCCACCGCGCGCCGGTTTGGATCCACACACCACCAGCATTACACAACGCTTTGACAATATTATTTATATATCTTGCAACCCGGATACCTTGCGTGAAAATTTGGCAACCATCACCCAGACCCATCGCATTACCGCCTTCGCAATTTTTGATCAATTTCCTTATACCCACCATGTAGAATGTGGTGTGATATTGAAAAAGCGCTAAGCAATCAAGCGATTATTGGTCGCGCCATATAAAACGCGGGCCCGCTGTAAGTTGCCAGATTTTGCTGTTGGGCCTGCGTCAATTCATCGCAACACACAAACCCTAACTTTTCCCAAAACACTTTGGAATTTTGCACCGACACCAGTGCCGCATGCTCAAGCTGCCGCTGACGCGCCTCTGCCAGCGCATGGTTAACCACCAAATGCCCCAAGCCAAATCCCTTAGCCGATTGGCTGATTGCAAGGTCATGCAAATAAAGCGTATTGGCCTGCGGCTTGTGCGTAAACTCAAAGCCCCAAGGCGTCACATCACCCAAGGCGGAGTGATAGCCCACCAAGTAACCATACACCTCGCCTTCCCGCTCAACCACCCAGGAGCTATCGGGTGTTTGCGCAAAGCGCGTGTGAATAACCTCATCAGTTTCAAGAATTTCATCGACATAGGCTTCCGCCTGAATACGAATAACGGCAGCAAGATCCTGCCACTGCATCGCACGACACACAAAGTGGGACATAGCTTAAAAATCTCTACCCTGGATGCGCTTGGCCGCATCCATCACAAAATCATTAAAGGTGGCTTCATGCTGCAAACGTTCCAAATCAAATTGGCGCTGCTCGGCATTGGAGAGGTTTTGCCACGCCTCCAGATAGGGAATATGGCTGGTTTTTTCACGCAGTTGATAAAATGCGGAAAACTCGGTTTTGACGTCACCACTAACATCCAATGTGTCCAGCAGTCCGGAAATACGAATACTTGCCTCTGTAAGCGTCAGCTCGTCGCTGTGCAGTGCATGGGCCAGTATCTGGATACTCTTATTAATCCATTCTCGCTGTTCACGCTGCGCCTGTTGATTGGCAAGCTCTTGTGCTTTCAGTTTTCTCTCTCGCTCCTGTTGCTGGCGATAAACCTTAAACACCAATCGCCCTGCAATCGCAGCCAACACAAGAATAATCAACACACCCAATACTACTACTAGCGATAACACACTCATAACGGCTCTCTTGTAAAAATAGTTTCAAGGCAACAAGGCTGCGATGCACAGGAGTCAGGAATTTTCATCATCCCCTGCGCCTGCATCCAATAAATAATCGTCGCTCTCACTGCCCGCCTCTTCCAATAAATGACCGGCAATAGATTTTTTGGTTTTTGCACCCAAGCGACGAATATCATCAACGCGTTTAACCAAATTACCGCGCCCGGTTTGCAAGCGTTCACGGGCCTTGGCGTAGGCCTCCTGGGTTTTATTGATGGAGTGACCGATTGCGTCCAGCGACTCCAACAACAACACAAACTGGTCATGCAAGGCACCTGCGTCTTTGGCGATACGCTCGGCATTTTTGTTTTGTTTTTCATAGCGCCAAATGTTTTCTACAGTGCGCAAGGTAGCCAACAAGGTTGTTGGGCTGACCAAAATGATATGGCGATCATAAGCTTCTCGGTACAGGCCCGGCTCATGCTGTAAGGCGAACATAAAGGCCGCCTCAATTGGAATAAAAATAAACACGAAATCGAGCGCTTTAATACCATCCAGCTTTTCATAGTCCTTAATGCTCAAACCTTTAATGTGATTGCGCAAGGAATTTACATGAGCCGTTAAATGTTGTTTGCGTGCCGCTTCATCATCGGCACTGCAAAACTTTTCGTAATCGACTAGCGAACATTTAGCATCGATGACTATGTCCTTATTTTCCGGCAAATGTATGATCACATCCGGCATCAGGCGAGAGCCGTCGCTGCTGGTAAAATTTACCTGGGTATCATATTCGCGGCCTTTTTGCAGACCGGATTCTTCCAGCAAACGCTCCAATACCACCTCGCCCCAGTTACCCTGGGTTTTGGTATTACCCTTCAACGCCTGGGCGAGATTAACTGCATCTTCACCAATTTTTTGCGCTTGTTTTTGTAACTCGACTACTTGACCAGACAAACGGTTGCGCTCGGCATTTTCTTTTTCGTACACATCTTCCACTTTTTTGCGAAACTCGGTGAGCTGCAATTTCAGTGGGTCGAGCGTGCTATCCAGCAGCGTTTTACTGTTTGCGCTGAATTGTTGCTGCTTGTTTTCAAAAATTTTGTTGGCCAGGTTTTCAAATTCCTTAGCCAAATCCGCCTTGGCATTCTGCAGCAATACTAATTGCTCGGCAAAATGCTTGCGCTCTTGCTCCAAGCGCGTTTTTAATTCTGTGGTCTCCTGTTGAAACACACCCAATTGTTCATCTTTACGCAACAATTGCTGTTGCAGCTCAGCAAAGTGCAGCGTTTTTTCTCGCAGCGCTGCCACGTCCTGCTGCGCCGCTCCCAATTGTTGCTGCAATTCAGCGCCTTGCTGCCGCGCCAATTGGAGCTGGGCTTTGGCTTCAGCCAATTGCGCAGCCAGTTGCTGGCCATCCTGTTGTAACGCGGCTTCGCGCAAGGCATGGGTGTGCTGTAACTGCAGTTGGGCCGCTTCCAGTTCATGGGTTTTCACAAGCACAGACTGGTCAAGGCGACGCCCGACAATCCAATACACAATAAGCGCACCAATAACCAACCCCGCCAGGGTGGCAACAAGAATGAGTAGCGATGGATTCACAAGAAAACTCCAGAATGTAAAACGCAGCTAGGCTTTATTCGCGCTGGCCGTTAAAATTGCCGCCATTTTAGCAACATATCCCCAGTCGCAGGCCAATAGATTTGTCCCAGTCCCCCGCCGCTCACGCAAAGCCTACCCAAACTCCGTCTATTCTGGTGTTCGACTCCGGCGTGGGCGGGCTGAGCGTGGCAAGGGAAATCCAACAGCGACTGCCGCAAGTATCGCTGGTCTACGCCTCGGATAATGCTTTTTTCCCCTACGGCACCAAGGGCGAAGCAGAATTGATTGCGCGTGTGGATTTGGTGATTCGCACACTGCTGGATCGCTATGCGGTGGATATTCTGGTTATCGCCTGCAATACCGCAAGCACCCTAGCCTTACCGCATTTGCGCAGCCAGTTGTCATTACCTATCGTTGGTGTAGTACCCGCTATAAAACCGGCGGCGACACAGAGTAAAACCGGTGTCTTTGGCCTGCTAGCCACGCCCGCCACCGTGGCACGCCCCTATACCCATGAACTGATTCGCGAATATGCCGCTAACTGCAATGTCATTTCACTGGGCAGCAGCGAACTGGTGCAACTTGCCGAACAAAAATTGCGCGGCGAAACACTGGATACGACAGCAATTAACGCAATCGTGACGGAGTTATTGAGCGCACGCCATGCCGATCGCATGGACACCCTGGTACTCGCTTGTACCCATTTTCCACTGCTCAGAGAAGAACTCGCCAAAGCCCTACCTGCCCACATCAACATGATTGATTCCGGTGAAGCCATAGCGCGACGCGTTGATTTTTTACTCACCGACACGCTGCAACACACGGCGCCCCATGCAGCTACACATATCGCCGTCTTTACCAAAGCAACTAAAGAAGCCGAGTTGCTGGCACCGGCACTGGCCGGGTTTGGTATTTACCAGCAGGATTACCTTAATATCTAACCTGTACCTCTATTACACTAACAAGCTGCGCGCATAAAAAAACCGCCGGGCAGTTGCGCGGCGGTTTTTTCGTACTCGGGCTTTTTATCTGCCCAAATCATTCAACACTTACAAATCAGTAATAGGCTTGTACTTGGGAACCAATACTTTCATTACACCCCAGGCCAGCAAATACGCCAAGGCGCAGAAGCCAAACATGATGGCATAGCCAGTCTCGATTTTGCCCAGAGAGTCGTAGTAGTCAAACAACCAACCCGCTGTTTTGGATACCGCCACGCCACCCATACCGCCAGCCAAACCACCAATGCCCACCACAGAAGCAACGCTCTTTTTGGGGAACATATCGGAAACGGTGGTAAAAATATTGGCCGACCAAGCCTGGTGAGCAGATGCACCAATACCAATCAGGATAATAGGCACCCAGAAACTGATATGACCAAAAGGCTGCGCCAGCAGTACAACCAAGGGGAACAAGGCAATCAACAACATCGCCTTCATACGACCATCGTAAGCGGTGTAGCCGCGATTAATAAAATACATGGGCAAGGCGCCGCCGCCGATACTGCCAATCATCGTCATGCTGTAGAGCACGGTCAGCGGCAACATTAACTCGGTTCCTTTAATGCCATATTGTTTGGCCAGGAAGATAGGCAACCAAAACAGGAAGAACCACCAGACGCCATCGGTCATAAATTTACCGAAGGTAAATGCCCAGGTTTGGCGATAGGTTAACAATTTGAACCAGGATACTTTTTGATCGCCTGCATCATCCAATTGCAACTGTTCTTTTTCGCTGTCGCTTTCGATGTAGGCTCTTTCGCTGTCGCTCATGCGTTTTTGTTCGGTGGGCTTATCGTAGAAGATATGCCAGAAAATCATCCATACAAAACCGATGGCACCGATGATGATAAAGGCTGTCTGCCAACCCCAATGCACAGCAATCCAGGGTACAGTCAAAGGCGCCAGAATCGCACCAACGTTTGCGCCCGAGTTAAAAATACCGGTGGCAAACGAGCGCTCTTTTTTAGGGAAATATTCAGCGGTTGCTTTAATCGCCGCCGGGAAGTTACCCGCTTCACCAATGGCCAATACGGCGCGCGACATCATGAAACCAATAATAGATACCGGAACGGCTGCGATACCCGCCAATGCCAATACATGGTTTGACCACTCGCCAATAGGCACTGCATAGGCGTGCATGATTGCGCCCAAAGACCATACAAAAATGGCTAATTGATAACCCCATTTGGTACCAATTTTGTCGATGATACGTCCGGCAAATAGCATGGAAATTGCGTAAACAAACTGGAACACTGCCGTGATGTTGGCGTAGTCCGAGTTGGTCCAGCCAAATTCTTTGGAGAGATCAGGGGATAACAGGCTGAGAACTTGACGGTCGAGATAGTTAACCGTTGTTGCGAAGAATAACAGGGCACAGATGGTCCATCTGTACTTACCAATCGTTTGCTGGCCAATAGATTGCTGGTTCATAAGGTCACTTGCTTATCGTTATGGAGTACAAAGGGAATCATAGCTGCTCTTTTCGGATATCAGTATTTGCGATACCCACAAAGTGCGAGCCGATGAAACTCTCACCGGATTTTTGTATTGACCTTATTTGCCTGATTGCTTATCGCAAGCTGCCTGTTTGGCATTTGAGTGCCGTCCTTTATTAGCGGTGTCGGCAATGAGCAAGGCTATTGCGACGGCGAACATCCAGTTGTCCTTTTATTATGATGCGGAAAAGTAACATGATTCCCGTGGGCAGACAAGATAAAGCACTGCTTAACCCCTTGTGGGACAAGGGCTTATAACCAAATTTTTAACCAAACTTTACGTGCACAATACACTCTCCCTACAGACCGTAACAAACCATACCGCGAACCACACAATAAAGAGTTACGGTGCCATAATGCCAGCTACGCTTTCCTGCTATCGATTACAAGACTCAGGCACTATCCATCATGGTTGATACCTACTTCGACATTACGCCCTACCTGAACGCTATTGCGCACGATCAATTAATCCTCACTGCCAACAATCGCCTGCGCAACCATATGCTGCGCGCCTACGGGCAATGGCAGGCCAGCAGCAACATCCAGGTCTGGCCAACACCACGTATTTATTCGCTCAGCCAGTGGTTGGAATCGCGCTGGGAAATGCTGCAGCGGCGCGCCTATGCGCCTGCAGCACAACGTATTATCAGCAATCTGCAACGCCAGACACTGTGGGAAAAAATTATTGGCGAATCCTCCCTCGCCCAAGCGTTATTACAAGCAGAGCCGCTGGCGCAAGCCGCAGACAGCGCATTGCGTAATCTTGAGCTTTGGCAATTAACCGAGGAGGATGTTCGTAGCGCCGACCCTATACTCAATATCCAAAGCAACAGCTATTGCTGGCTGACCTGGCTGGGCGATTTTCGCGCGCGCCTGAGCAAACTCGGTTTTATCACTCAGGAAACGGCAAACCAGATTTTAATCAATGCCTTTAAACAAGGTGAGTTAACGCAAGAGGCGACCCTTTATCTCACAGGTTTTGATGATATCCCCCCACAACACCAGGATCTCATCAACAGCGCCTGCCATGAATTAGTGACGATCAAACCGCTGGATAATGCCAGCCATTTGCAGCGCACCGAACTCAACAACACCGAGCAGGAAATGCGTGCCGCGGCGCTCTGGAGCAAGCAACAGCTAGAGCAAAATCCGGCGGCGATGATTGGCATTATTGTGCCCAACCTCGGCCAATGCCGCGATCAAGTGGAGCGAGTATTTGTTGAGGTCTTTGAACCCCTCGCCGCCCTGCCCGATCAACCGCGCTATACATTACCCTTTAACTTTTCCGCCGGTACACCACTCGCCACCACACCCATTATTGCCGCCACACTGGATTTACTCGAATTACAGAAATCCTCCTGGGAATTGGAAAGCCTTTGCAATCTATTGCTCTCCCCGTTTTTTGGCGATGCAGACACAGAATTAGTATTGCGCGCGCATTTAATCCACACCCTGCGTAAGCAAGGAAAGTTCACTATCAGCCTGAGCGATTTGCGCTATCACTGTCAAAAACTCAGCAGCACCTTAGCCATACCCGTAAACGAAACTCATCTCGCTACGCGATTAGTGCAATTGGAAAATTATCGTCGCCAGAGTTTTGGATTTCACAGCGCCGAATATTGGTGTGATTTTTTTCAACAGCATTTGCAATTACTCGGCTGGCCCGGCACCCGCCGATTAGATAGCCAGGAATATCAACAACTCACCCTGTGGAATCAAGTGCTGGATAATTTCTTGCAACTGGATGCCACGGGTATTAATTTCAGCTACAGCAACGCCATTCAACAGCTGCGCAGCATCGCGGGAAAAACCCCATTTCAGGCGCAAACCCCCAACTCACCCATTCAAATCCTCGGCGCACTGGAAGGTGCCGGTTTGCAATTCAGTCACTGTTGGGTCATGGGTTTACATCATCGCCAATGGCCACCGGTGCCCGCACCTAACCCACTGCTACCCAGCAATTTGCAGCGCACAAAAAAAATGCCTCACGCCAGCGCAGAACGGGAATTGGAATTCGCCCGCGCACTCACCGCGCACTATCAACAATGTGCAGCGCAGGTCATTTTCAGCTCGGCCCACAGCGATGACGATAGTGAACTCAGCCCCAGTGCGTTGATTCGCCATTTACCACTCACCGCTCCTGCGCAACTTATTCACACACACACCACTACCAGCGCCGAAAATTATTCACTGCTCACACACAGCAAACAATGGGAGCTGGTAGATTGTGCCAGCGCGCCACTGCTGGAGATTACCAAAGAGCCGGTGCGCGGCGGTGCCAACCTGTTTAAAGAACAAGCGGCCTGCCCATTCAATGCCTTTGCACGTTTGCGTTTGGGCGCGACACGCACAGAAGAACCCCTTGCCGGTTTTTCGCCCATTGAACGCGGCAATCTATTGCACGACGCACTCGCTACAGTCTGGCGCGACCTGAAAAATCAGGCGGCACTGATAGCCTTGGATGAAACCTCACTCGGCAACCTAATTAACAATGCCGCGCAACAAACGGTCGATGCACTAAAACAAAAACGCGGTACCAGCATCGGCGCTTATTACGCGCAACTGGAACAGGAACGTTTGAGTGAGCTTCTGGCAGAGTGGTTAGCGCAGGAAAAAACACGCCCGCCGTTTAGCGTGGTAGCCATTGAAGAAGAAGTACAAATCACCTTTGCTGGTTTGCCACTGAAATTGCGTATCGACCGTATTGATGAATTGGCAAATGGTGAATTGCTATTAATCGATTACAAAACCGGCCAGCCAAAAGCCGCCAGTTGGCAAGGCGAGCGTATGGATGAACCGCAGTTGCCGCTTTATGCCGTGACTGCTAGCAGCGAAATTGCCGCCATCGCCTTTGCCCAAATTAATGCCAAAGCCATGCAGTGGATTGGCACTGGCGAATTGCATGTAGCGCACGATGGCATCTTTCCCGGCAAACAAAGTTGGCATGAACAATTACAGGAATGGCAGCATCATTTACAACAACTCGCACAGGATTTTATTCAGGGCGATGCCCGCGTCGATATGAAAAACCCAACCACTGCCCAATATGCAGAAGACTTATTACCGCTCAACCGTTTACTGGAAGCCGATGCCCTCGCTGCGTTTATCCAACGTCAACAAGGAGCGGTGTAATGTCCACTATCATTAACCAACCTGTCGATCAACAAGTTCGTATTAATGCGCTCGATCCACAAACTTCGTTTGCAGTGTCAGCGCCCGCCGGCTCCGGTAAAACGGGCTTGCTCACCCAACGCGTATTAACGCTGCTCGCCACTTGCGATGAACCCGAAGAAGTATTGGCGATTACCTTTACGCGCAAAGCGGCCGGTGAAATGCAGGACCGTATTATGCAAGCGCTCTGGCAAGCCGCTGATTCACCCGAGCCCAGCGACCCTCATGTATTGCGCACCTGGAAAATTGCCCAACAGGTTTTACAGCGCGATAAAGCATTACAGTGGAACTTATTGCACAGCCCGCAGCGCTTGCGCGTGCAAACCATCGACAGCTTATGCCGTTCCATTACCAAACAATTGCCACTTGCCAGCGGTATAGGCGCACAGCCGGACACATTGGAAGATGCCGAACAAGCCTACAAATTAGCCGTACGCGAATTATTTACACTGCTGGAGGAAGATGGCCCACTGCGCGCCGATTTAACCCGTCTGTTGCGCCATGTGGATAACAACCTGCCCGCTGTAGAAAAATTATTAACCGGGCTTTTGGGCAAGCGTGAACAGTGGCTGGGCGTATTACTGCAAGCCCGCCATGAAGAAGCACGCCGTTATTTACAAGGTGTTTTACAAGAAGTTATTCGCGAACATTTGGAACAGGTTTATAACGCCCTGATTATTCACGCCAGCGAACTCTGCGCAATTGCAGATCGTGCAGCAACCAACTTGCAAGAGGAAGGCGAGCGCAAAAATCGTATTCATGAATTGCAGGGCATCACTCACCTGCCCGACGCAGAACCCAGTGCATTTAACGCCTGGCTAGCCATTTGCGATTTACTTCTGACCAACAGCGGCACCTTTCGTGCGCGCCTGACCAAAGCGGAAGGTTTTCCTGCTGGAAAAGAAAATGCAGAACTGAAAAACCAATTCAATGAATTAATTGCCGCGCTTATCGACACAGCACCGGATGCCGAGCAATTACTGCAAGACCTGCGCAACCTGCCCCCGCCAATCTATGCCGATCACCAATGGCAATTACTGGACAGCCTCACCAGTATTTTGCCCATTCTGGTTGCACAATTAACATTGGTATTTAAACAGCAAAGCGCGACAGATTACACCGCCATCAGCCAAGCCGCATTGGTCGCATTGGGTGATGAAGAATCGCCAACCGATCTCGCACTGCAACTGGACTATCGCATTCGCCATATTTTGGTAGATGAATTTCAGGATACTGCCAGCCCACAGCTTGAGTTATTGAAAAAACTCACCAGCGGCTGGCAAGCCGGCGATGGCCGCACCCTGTTTATTGTGGGCGATGGCATGCAGTCCTGTTACGGATTCCGCAATGCCAATGTGGGTTTATTTTTGGATGCGCGCCAGCAAGGCATAGGGTCAGTGGATTTAACCGCTCTGGATTTGCGCGTGAATTTTCGCTCGCAAGCCGGTGTGGTGAATTGGGTCAACAGTATTTTTCAAAACGCATTTCCCGCGCACGATGACATGAGCCGCGGAGCAGTGAGCTATTCACCCTCTGTTGCCTTTAAAGCGGAATTGGAAGGCGACGCTGTGCAATTTTATGCCTGCACTTATTCATCCGAAACCAAAAATACCTACAGTAGAAATAATGATGACAGTGAGAGCGGCGACGGCGACGAGCCATCATCGCGCCTGCAAGCACAGCAGCAGGAAGCGGAAAAAGTCGTCGAACTGGTACAACAAGCGCGCTACAACAACCCCGAAGGCAGCATTGCGATTTTAGTGCGCACACGCAATCACCTCACACGCATTTTACCAGCACTGACTGCCGCCGGTTTGCATTATCAAGCCACAGAAATTGATCGCCTTGCCAGCCGTATGGCAATAGTGGATTTGCTTTCACTGACTCGCGCACTACTCAACGCTGCCGACCGCACCGCATGGCTGGCGATTTTGCGCGCACCTTGGTGTGGCCTACACAACCATGACCTGCATGCCATTGCCACAGCAGATTTAACCGCCCTTAATCCACGCCTTAACGAAAATGCCTTTGCGGTAATTTGGCCGCAACTGGTGCAGTTTGAAAAAATAACCGCACTCAGCCCTGAGGGAAAAAATATTCTGGCGCGCGTGGTGCCACTATTGCAGCAGGCGCTGAATGAAAAATATCGCAAACCATTACGCCAGTGGATTGAAGGCCTGTGGTTTGCCTTAGGCGGCCCAGCCACACTGCTGGATGAAAATGACCGCGATAACATCAACAGTTTTTTTACCCTGTTGGATAAACACCAACAAGGCGGCAGCATTCGCGACTGGCAAGTATTTAATAATGCGATTGACCGTTTATTTGCCGCTCCGCGTGCCGATGCAGATCCGAAACTGCAAGTTATGACTATTCACAAATCCAAAGGCCTGGAATTTGACACAGTGATTATTCCTGGCCTGGATCGCAGCGCACGCAAAGACGACAAACAACTCCTGCTCTGGCAAGAACGCATTAATACACAAGGCGAAAAACAATTACTGCTCGGCTCACTTGCCGCTACTGGTAAAGAGGAAGATCGCCTCTATACTTTTATGCGCCGCGAGGCAGATAAACAACAAGCGTTTGAATCCACCCGTTTGTTATACGTAGGATGTACTCGCGCCATTAAACGCCTGCATTTAATTGCATGCATTAATACCAAAGAGGATGAATTGGTTGCACCCGCCAAAAACTCCCTGTTGCACAGCATTTGGCCATTTGTAAAAGAAAGCGCGCAACTTATTCCTTGCAAGGCGACTGCCGATAGCAGCACAAGTACACACCAACGTAAACCCGGTTTACAACATCTGCTGCGCCTTGCCCCCACATGGCAAGCGCCCGCCTTGCGCGACGTAACGCTACTACATACTTATCGCGGCCATGAATTTGGCACAACAGAAAGTGGTGAAGCAGCGCCTGAAAACCCTTTAAATATCCCCGAGGTAGAAACCACCACTGCGCGTCTTGCCCGCCATACAGGCACGGTGATTCACAGCGCACTGCAAGCCATAGTAGAAAGTAAACTGGTCACTCATCACGAATGCATTACGGCCGATGCATTTATTAACCAGCAGCATTCTTTTTGGAAGATTCAACTGCAACAACTCGGCTGGCATGGCGACAATTTAACTCGCGCCCTGCAAAAAATCGCCCAGTCTATTCGTACTAGTCTTGGCAGCGAACAGGGCCGCTGGCTACTCAATAGTGACCATCAACAAAGCGCCTGCGAACTCTCGCTGATACAAAAAAACAAACAGGATGTGAAAGAATCTATCATTGACCGTACCTTCATCGCCGAAGGTATCCGTTGGATAGTGGATTATAAAAGTAGTGAACCGGAAGCCAGCGAAACGGAAAGTGCGTTTATCGCACGGGAAATGGATACCTACAAAGCACAACTGCTAGGCTATCAAAAACTACTCACCGCAACTGAAACACTGCCTATAAAAACAGCGCTTTATTTAGTTAGCCTTGGCAAACTCATTGAAACACCCTAAATGAAACACCCGAGCCTGGCTCGGGTGTTTGTTCCACATCAATCAGTGATCGCAATTTAACGCCTTAGCAAAGCAAATACCTTTGCCAGGGTTTTAACAGCCGCTTCCAACTCTTCTGCCGTGTAAGCGGCAAAGCCTAATAAAAAACCTGGTTCAGGTGGTGCTGAAATATACAACCCTGTTAAGCCCGTTAATTCTATCCCCTCTTTTCTAGCCGCCTCAATCACCCTGTGCTCTGCAATATCACAAATCAATTTACATGGAATTTGCATACCGCCATCTGGAACAACGGGCGAAACATAGTGTGAGAGATATTTTTCAATTAACCGGGTTAATAAATTCAAACGGCCAGCATAAACCAATCGCATAGTCCGAATATGCGCACCAAAATGACCAGCCTCAATAAAACGGGCCAATGTAAGTTGTGGTATTGAAGCGCTGTGACCATCCAATAAACTGCGGGCGAGCATCATGGGCCTCACCAATGGAGCAGGCAACAACATATAACCAATACGCAACCCGGGAAATAATGATTTTGTAAATGTGCCCACATAAATAGTGCGATGCTGATGATCAAGCCCCTGAATGCACGCCATGGGTTTACCGGCATAATGAAATTCACTGTCATAATCATCCTCAATGATCCAGGCATTTTTTTTAGCCGCCCATTCAATTAATGCCAAACGCCTGTCCAGTGCGAGTGTTACTCCCGTAGGGAACTGATGTGATGGGCTTAAATAAACCGCATGGCTTTGAACGGGTGAATTGCAGATAAGCTCCACCCTTAAGCCTTGCTCATCCACTGGCACGGCAACACATTCAAGCCCTGCTGCTTCAAACGCTTTTCGTGCACCTTGATATGCAGGATCTTCAATAAAAATTTTTTCGCCTGCATCAAACAAAACCTGGGCACAAAGTGTCATGGCCTGTTGCGAGCTGGTTAAAATCAGGATTCTCTCTGGCGTCGCTTGGGCACCGCGTTCAAGATTAATATAATCCGCAATAGCACAGCGCAATGCCTCAACTCCCTGCGGGTGCCCCGATAACAATGCCAAATGGCCCTGCTCTTTCAATACTTGCCGCTCCAAACGCTCCCAAACCGCTAAGGGAAAATGCCGAGTTTCCGGAGTGCCTTGAATAAAAGGCCGAGGAGTTGCAACACTGCAGACACCGCCGCCACGCACAATTAAATCCCCTCTTTTGCTCAGGGTGACTTCATTGTTTTTTTCGACTGCTGTTTTTTTCATCCTGTTTCGCGATGGCCGCCGTGCCGTGGCCGACACAAAACTACCGCAGCCAACACGCCGCTCAATAAATCCTTCCGCATGTAATTGGTTATAGGCCGCCTCCACGGTATCGCGGGAAACCTCCAATGACTGAGCCAAGGCGCGGGATGCAGGTAAGGGTTTGCCCGCCGCAAGAGCGCCATCAAGAATGAGCTGCCTGATGGCCCGCTGAATCCGCATATACATCGGAAAGGCAGAATTAGCCGGGTTCACCAGCCATACCTTTACCGTTTCCAGTTGGGAGGACTTAAACAATTGGCTGGGTCTCCTATCAAAAAATGGAAGGGTATATCAGGCCATTTAATTGTTATAAATACAAGCCTGATTTCCAACATCGAGGATTGACCCGCTATGCCCCCAACACCCGAGAAACCACTAACCCCAAGCGATTTACTCCACCCCATGTTAGCGGCATTGATGACTGTGATTGTCAATTACGGAGGAACCTTTGTATTGGTATTTCACGCCGCCAAAATGGCGGGGCTATCTGCTGATGCAACTGCATCCTGGGTTTGGTCTGCTTCCATTGGTGTTGGCCTCACCTGCATTCTACTGAGCTGGGCCACTCGCGAACCTATCATCACCGCCTGGTCAACACCTGCAGCCGCATTTCTGATTATTGCCTTGCCAACGATTCCTTATTCGGAAGCGATAGGAGCCTATTTGATTTCCGCTTTATTATTCATTGCGCTGGGATTAACCGGTTATTTTGAAAAAGTGGTGAAATTAATTCCGCCTGGAATAGCAGCAGGTTTACTCGCTGGCATTTTATTGCAGTTTGGTATTGGCGCATTTGCCGCAATCAATGTGGAGCCATTTCTCGTTATATTAATGATTACTGGCTACTTATTACTGCGCCGCTTTGCCGCGCGCTATGCTGTTGTTGGAGCCTTGTTATTAGGCTTGAGTTTTTTATTTATTCAACATCGCATCGACCTATCCTCCATTGAATTAGCCGTTGCGGCACCCGTATTTACCTCACCTACATTTTCATGGAATACCCTGCTAAGTGTGGCGCTGCCTTTATTTTTAATTACCTTAACAGGTCAATACATACCTGGCATGCTGGTATTGCGCAACGACGGTTTTAAAACCAGCGCCAACCCTATATTGATATTCACAGGGCTAGGTTCTTTTTTGTTTGCGTTTTTTGGTTCGCATGCAATGAATATTGCCGCTATCACGGCTGCTATTTGCACCGGTAAGGAGGCTCATGAAGAATCGGAAAAGCGCTGGATTGCAGGCGTTATTGCCGGAGTACTGTACATAGTCGTTGGCATATTTGGGGTAACCTTAGCTGCACTGTTTATGGTATTTCCATCTTCTTTTATTGCTGCCCTTGCCGGTATCGCACTGCTTGGCACTATATCCAGCAGTTTGTCTAGCGCAATAGCAGATCCAGCTTCCCGTGAAGCATCCTTAATTACTTTTCTGGTTACCGCCGCCAACATTTCTTTTTTGGGCATAGGTAGCGCATTTTGGGGATTGATCATTGGTTTAGCTGCCCATTTTTTATTAACGGCAACTTTTCCAAAAAATAACGCAGCACCTGACACTGCCGATAAAACTCTGCACGAATTGGATTCTTGATTCTATCTCTTGTTGAACACTGCCAACCACAATGAGGCTAAAAGTATGAGCGAAAACCACACTGTTATTGTCACACCAATCGAACAAAAAGATTACGACCAATGGCTGCCATACTGGCAGAGCTATCAAGAGTTTTATGAAGTTGAATTACTTGATGAGGTGACTGAAGCAACCTGGAATCGATTTTTTAATGCAGAAATTCCAGTGTATTGCGCCGTCGCAAGGGAAAATGGCCGCATTTTAGGCTTTGCCCATTATGTTTTTCACGATTCCACATGGGCTATCAAAAACTATTGTTATCTGGAAGATCTGTTTGTTGATCCAACAGCGCGCGGTAAAAATATTGGAAAAAAACTGATTGAATACGTAAGAGAAAAAGCAAAAGAAAGGGATTGCGATAGATTGTACTGGCACACGCAAGAAACCAATAAAAGAGCCCAGCGGCTTTATGATTGGGTGGCGGAAAAACCAGGTGTCATTGAATACAGAATGCCACTATAAACTGTTCCTACACTAAAAAGGCTGAGCAGGAGTGTTCAGCTTTTTTCGGACAAGTCCAATAAGATCCCTATCCTGTTCATCTATTTTTTATCCAAGCCCTCTCTCTTTTTCATCTCATCAACAAGGCTCTGAGGCATAGGGCGGCAAGCGCAATACTTGGTGTGCGCCAAATGCCATTCAAGTTTTTGCTCAAGCGTAGGATTAGTAGGCATCTTATTATTTCGATGCCATTCTGCATTCAACTTTTTCATGATTATACCAACTCATCAAAAGCGTGAAGCGCAACAGGCAATGCACCAATCACTCTATTTCCGGCTGCTGGCAACCCCAGCAAAATAGCACTAACAACCTCCTCTCTTGATGCACCCGCCTCTTTGGCAATTTGCACATGGAAAGGAATACCGCTCTCAAGCCCCTGAACAGATAACACAGCCAAATAAGCAAGGCTCTCTGTCTTCTTATCCAACGAACTGGCTGCCCCCAAACCCTGCACCGCACTCGCCCATGCCTGAGTATGTTTTGGCGCCTCTTGCATAAATACTTGAAAAGCATTACTCACCAATTTTTCATTGTTTTCCATTGCTATATCCTTTTGTGTTGGGTCTTTCTTGCATTATCAAAACAATAGGCTGTCAATTGGGTTTCCTCACTACATCTAACCTCGCCGCAACTGGCCTTGTTAAATTTTTATAGCGATAGATGCAGCAATGGATAAGGTTTCCCCTGCCCATCAACTGGTGAGCGTCCTATGACAGAAAAACCAATATGCTGGTAAAAACCTAGTGCTTGGACATTCTGTTCATTAACATCAACTTTGGTCGCACCTTGAGATTTGATGGCATAGGCTACCAACAAAGCACCAATACCTTTTCCGCGCGCCTCTGGTGCGATGAACAGCATCTCAATATTACCGTCATGTACACCGCAGAACCCCTGAATCTCACCATGAGTATTTTTAGCGCACCTTAAATCAACTGCTTCAAAATACTGCTCCAAAATTAACGGTCTTAACGCCTGTATATCATCCTCAACCAAAAAGTCATGAGTTGCTCTAACCGAAGCTTCCCATATTTCTATCAGCTTAAGGTGATCTGTTTTTTCTACATTCTCAATATTCATCATTGCTATAAACGATTCCGATGTGTGTAAAAACCTATATTTTAAGCAGTCAATATGCAGTACAAACACAATCTTGCAGATATACAGCGTACACCTTTTAAGATGTAATACGGAATAGATTAACCACCGAACGCTAGCATACTCTGGCAACAACCTACATAACGGCTTATTACCACACTACTCGCTTTTGCATCCAGTTGACCCACATCAAAATATGAGTAGCTGCAGCTGTTTTAATAAGAACACTTAACGGGAGCAGACTATGAGAGAACGTGTTTACAAAAAAATGGCGGGGACATCTGCCGTATTTATTCCTGCTGACTTCAACCATGCATCGCCTGTTGAGCGCGATGGTTTGGTGTGGAGCGATAGTGAATTGAGCATGCCGGAAAACCCACAAACTTTGCGGTGGAAACCGCCACTGGATAGCTCTTTGGCACTGGAGGGTTTGGAGGAGTATGACCCACCGGCAGCAGGCGATGCGCGCTACGTAAATAAACTGGGTATTGCGTTTGTGTATATAGGGAAAATTCGTGGCTGGGTGGCGCTGACGGATTATGCTTAGGCAGCTTATGCCACTGAAATATGCCATAAAAAAATGCAGGGGACTTTAATGTCGCCTGCATTTTTAGTGTGTTGCGAAAAAACCGAACCATAAGGCGTGATTTACTATTAATTAAGCGTATCGCTCGGCGGGTTTTCCTTAAACCATGACACAATACCCGGCATTGCTTTCTCAAAGTTACCGGGCGCTGAAAAATTGAGAACACCTGCACCAGCCGCACTGCGATTTTCAAAATCATGGACTACACCCGCTGGAATCAGTACAAAAGAGCCCTTGGGAGCATCAAGCCATTCATCGCCCACCAAAAAACTCATCACACCTTCAACCACATAAAAAACATCATCTTCATCATGACAGTGCGCACCTGGCCCTTGGGTACGAGAATCCAACCACCACTCAGAGATGGAATAACGTCCAGCCGTCTCGGCACCATCGGCTTTGAATAATGCCGATATTCGCCCCATAGGGTACAACCGCCCCTCGCCGGGATTTAACACAATAGGTTTACGCTGCTCCTTATCCACGTTGCCCTCCGTTATCACAATAGCCAATTATTCCTGCCCAAAAAATTTCCCATGTATCTTTAATCAAACTGTACGCCGCCAAATCACCAATCCTATCCACACAAAAAACACTGAAAAAAGCAACCCGATAAAATGACTTCTGACGATACCAACAGCAATCACTGCATTGCTATTATCTTCCGGGCTCACATAAACTTGAATTAACTCACCATTTTTTAATTCTGATTGCGGGCGACTGATACCAAAACCAATGCGCGTGCCACGGTATTGCTTACCCTCTATTTCATAGCGGTATTCCAACCAGCGCCCACCATAATAAGTAAAAACACCCGTATGCCGCTCATTGGTAACAACGCCCTTATAAATTGGCCAATGTGCAGCCGCTGTACTTTTATAAATATTGCTAACGCTAAACATAAACAACAGGCCTGCAGCAAGAATGCACAAACCAAAAAACAACGAACGCAACCGTTGGTACTTTTTCTCTATTTCAGGGTTCATTATTTTCTCGTCACCTATTTATTGTTGCTTCATCACGTATAACAGAGCATCTCGAACCGCTATTACAACGCATTACAGTAGGAAATAAAACTCACTTAGTCGTGAGGAATTACAATTTTTGACGCGCAGCACTCCTTTTGCTACTTGAGTTGCACCTGCCGATCAGGCGCTTTATCGCGCAAAAGAAGCCGGCAGGAATTGTGTGATGATTGCCAACTAATCGCCAATAAAAAAGCGGAGCCACATGGCTCCGCTTTATGTTTTACCGCAATACAGCAGGAAAGAATCAGACACTAAATAACGCGGCGCTATCCAAACCTTGTTTTTCCATGATATCGCGCAAGCGCTTCAAAGCTTCCACCTGGATCTGGCGAACGCGCTCACGGGTCAGCCCAATCTCATGTCCCACTTCTTCCAAAGTGCTGACTTCATATCCTCTCAGGCCAAAACGGCGTGCCAATACTTCACGTTGCTTTTCAGTCAACTCATCCAACCAATGGTCGAGGCTGGTGGTTAAATCGCTGTCTTGCAGCAATGCAGCCGGATCAGACACATGGGTATCAGCAATGGTATCGACAATCGCACGATCCGATGAATTGCCAATTGGCGCATCAATGGAGGTAACACGCTCATTTAGGCTGAGCATGTGCTCCACATCCGCTACGGGTTTTTCCAACAGATTGGCAATTTCTTCCGGCGTTGGCTCGTGATCCAACTTTTGCGACAACTCACGTGCTGCGCGCAAGTAAATGTTCAACTCTTTGACAACGTGGATCGGCAAACGAATGGTGCGAGTTTGATTCATGATCGCACGCTCGATGGTCTGGCGAATCCACCAAGTGGCGTAGGTTGAGAAACGGAAGCCACGCTCCGGATCAAACTTCTCTACCGCACGGATCAAGCCGAGGTTGCCCTCTTCAATCAAATCCAATAGAGCGAGACCACGGTTAACATAGCGACGGGAAATTTTAACAACAAGGCGGAGGTTGCTTTCGATCATGCGCTTACGCGCTGCAACATCACCTTTAAGGGCTTTACGTGCGAAAAACACTTCTTCTTCGGCACTGAGTAAGGGGGAGAATCCAATTTCGTTTAAGTAGATCTGGGTAGCGTCGAGCGTCTTGCTGTATTTGTCATCGATAATTCGTTCGCTCGCGCTGGAAGCGGCTGGCTTTGGCATCTCCTCCTCTTCTGCCAGAAGCAGGTCGGAGTCTTCAATATCCAGATCCTGCGCTATAAAAGCATCATCGCGATCCAATGTGGTTGAGTCATTGTGTAAAGTCATTTTCAGCCCCTTAATCAATTTTTATTTAACCGGCTGGCTTGTATTTATAAATCACCCAGCTCGCCCTAGCTGTAACCCTTGGGGATTGCTCCCACCTGAAGAGTTATTCATGAATTCCCGTTTTAACTCATGAACGTGACATTTTTTTAACGACGCGGTAAAAACTTCATTGGATCAACAGGCGTTCCGTCGCGGCGAATCTCAAAGTGGAGCTTTACCCTATCGGTACCACTAGAACCCATTTCGGCAATTATCTGTCCAGCTTTAACAAAATCACCTTCTTTTACTCGTAATACATTGTTATGTGCATACGCACTCAGGAAGGTTTCATTGTGTTTAACGATGAGCAATTTGCCGTAACCACGCAGCCCACTTCCTGAATAAACCACCTTCCCTGAGGCTGCTGCAAGCACAGGCTCTCCCAATTTGCCACCAATATCAATACCCTTATTTAAACCACTGTTACTTTGAAACGACGATAAAAGCGGCCCGCCCGCTGGCCAACGCCATTGAGGGGCGCCTGAAACTTGTCCAGCTTGTGGGCTGGCATTAGCCTTAGGTGTTTGCTTTATTTGACTACTACGAGAGGTTACTGGCTTTGGGGCAGGAGCAGGCTGCACTCTTGGCTGGGGCTGGCGAGACGCTGTTTTAGCAGGGGAAGTTGCCGCCGGAAGCGCTGTTGGTCCAGCGACATCCAGCCGGATAACTTGCGAGGGACGAATAATATAAGGTGGCTTAATACCATTGTGTTCAGCCAATATTTCATACTTCAACCCGTAGCGCCAAGCAATGGAAAACAGGGTATCACCGGGAATGACTACATGAGTCTGTGGTCTTTTTATATTGGTGCGCGATTTATCAAATACCGGAGCAGGAGAATTCGTTGCGCAGCCATCAAGCAATATCAGAGTGATCGATAAAACGAACATTCTGATAAGAAACCTTGAGGAAAAAAATGCGGGCTTTGGCATCGAATTACTCAATAATCATGGTTATTTTTCAATCTCTTTTATGCCATTTTGGACTTAATAATTAAAATTTATTTTAAAATTATCTAATATTTTTATAAAAGCAGAGGAAAAAAGAAAGAAAACTTGAGCAAGTCACAGATTTTTTCCATGAATTATCCTACCAATATTTTTCCAGCAGAGGCGATTTGGCAAATCCCTCCTTCTATATTAACGTGCGGTACCAGACAGAAACGGAACGAACTTTACCGGCTCCAGGACACGAGTCACAAACTTGTCCGATTCACCATCACGAATGACCAGATGCAATTGTTGTTCACGCCCACCAACAGGAATCACGAGAACACCGCCAGGCGCCAGTTGCTTTAGCAATTCATCTGGAATCGCTTGGGGAGCAGCCGTGCTGATAATGCCGTCATAAGGCCCGGCTTCAGGCCAGCCAAACCCGCCATCAGCATGACGCATTTGCACATTACGTAAACCTAATTGACGCAGCCGGTCGCGGGCTTTGTCTTGCAGTGGTTTTATCCGCTCAACGCTGTACACCTGCGGAACAAGCTGTGCCAATACGCTGGTTTGATAACCGGACCCAGTACCCACTTCAAGTACCTTCTGCAAATTGCCGCCCGCAGCGCCCAGCAACACTTCCGTCATACGCGCCACGATGTAAGGCTGGGATATGGTTTGCCCATGCCCGATTGGCAAGGCAGTATCCTCATAAGCGCGATGGGACAAGGCTTCATCCAGAAAAATATGACGCGGTGTATTTAACATCACATCTAACACGCGCATATTCGTTACGCCCTGATCGCGCAACCGCTGAATAAGACGCTCACGGGTGCGCAGCGAGGTCATACCTACACCTTGCATCAATAAGTCAGTCATCTCCAGATCCCCTCCATCACCTACAACCGCCCATCAGGCCCAATGTAAAACCGGTTAAACAAAGCGGGCAACTATACCATAGCGACGATTCAATGCTCACACCCCTAATCCAACTCGATTAGTGAGTCCTGGCTGCGATTAGTCAACTGCGCCAACTCGCGCAGAATAGCCGTGGCGAACTCACCGGCAGCCAGCGAAAAAGACACTTCCAGGTCATTTTCTATCCAGCGCCAATGAGCATTTGACGGAAGCAAGCGCAAAGATCGCCGCTCTTGTGACAATCCGGCATGCTCAAGCCCATCACACCATTGCTGCCAGTCAGCCAACACCGTTTGTTCCAGCACTAATAATTCATCGCCTGCCAATGAGCGACCACGCCCCCACAACGGCCCTGATGACTGAGGCTCGGGGTCACCCGGCATAAGGTCGCACCAGTTACCTGCAACAACCCGTGCGGCAAGCACCTGATTAAATAAATAAGAGCGTCCGGCAGATAACATTAGCCCGCGTTTTTGTTTATCTTTATAACGCTTACCGCCCACCAGGATCGCATCGGCTTCTGCCAAATTATTGCCATTAAAACCAAAGCGTTGCTCGCCAAAATAATTGGGTACACCCAAGGTTAGCACGCGATGAATTTTTTGTTCCAATGCGGGACGATCATCTGTTTGAAGATCGCGCAAACGAATCACAAAATAATTTTGGCGATGATCACCACGACGCAGTTTCTGCTGATGACGGGCAACGCGAATGACATAAATCGTATCGCTATTGAGCAACATCCAATCAGGTTCGACACCTTTTGGTAGGTAGACACTGAACCATTGGGTAGTCACAGCATGGCGATCTTTGCGGCCAGCATAACCAACATCATTACTGTTGACTTTGGCCAGCTCGGCAATTTTCCCGGCAACCCAGGCAGTATTTTCACCGCGCTTTAAGATTTGTAAAAAAACATGCTCGCCAACACCTAGGGGTTCAAAGCCCAAGTCTTCATCTACTTTAAAATCTTCCGGTTGTTCACGAAAAATAGCAGATGCATTCAGTTCGCCGTATGCACGCGGGAAATCCAACGAAAATTCTGTCAAAACACAATCCGTAAATAATAAGTGACGCTATAACAAAATAGCTCGATTAGTGATTATTCTTTTCGATAAGAACAACCGCATAGCAGGCAATACCTTCTTCGCGTCCGGTAAAGCCCAAACGTTCGGTAGTGGTCGCTTTAACGTTGATTTGCGACAAATCTGCCTGTAAATCCGTGGCGATAGTTTCAACCATACGGGGAATATAGGTCGCCATGCGCGGTGCTTGAGCAACAATAGTCATGTCGGCATTAGCCAGCTTCCAGCCCAATTGATTGAGCTTTGCATACACCATGCGCAACAAAGCACGGCTATCAATATTGCGATACTGCATATCGCTATCAGGAAAATGCTTACCGATATCACCCAGAGCCGCCGCACCCAACAAGGCATCACATAACGCGTGTAACAGTACGTCGCCATCCGAGTGGGCAATCAAACCGCGCTGATGTGGAATAACAACACCACCAATAACAATTTTATCGCCATCGCCAAACGCGTGAACATCGTAACCATGGCCAATACGCATAGACATATTTTTTATTCCTGTTAAAAACAATTACCTGACATCAGGTATGTTGTTGCAATAAAAAACCGGCAATTGCCAAGTCATCGGGATAGGTAATTTTTATATTACTGCTGCGGCCTTTCACCATCAGTGGCTTATAGCCAAATGCCTCGAGTGCGGACGCCTCATCAGTAATGATTTTGTTTTCCGCTAATGCGCGCTGCAAACAAGCACGCAACAATCCCACACGGAACATTTGCGGCGTTTGTGCCTGCCATAAGGCGCTACGATCTATTGTGGACAGAATATTCCCATCGCTGACATTTTTTAAGGTATCGCTCACCGGCACACCAAGGATACCACCAACAGGATGATCTGCGACGCAGCGAATCAGCGATTCAATATCCTGCTGTGTAATGCACGGGCGTGCGGCATCATGCACCAATACCCAATCATCTTCCTGCGCCACATCAGACAGCGCGATTAATGCATTCAATACTGAACCGGCGCGCTCCGCTGCACCCTCAACGGGATAAATGGCCGGATGCACTGCTATCGGTAATTGTTTCCAATGAGTATCCTGCGAACCCAGGGCCACATAAACACCGGCAAGGCCTTTAATAGCCAACAATCGGGAGAGGGTATGCTCTATAACCGTTTTTTGTAACAAGGGAAGATATTGTTTGGGACAGTCAGTGCCCATACGCGCACCGACACCTGCGGCAGGCACCACCACCCAATAAGCAGGCGCTTGTTGATTAGACACTGTCATTGAATGGAATCTATGTTGGAAATGTTAGCTATGTGATGAACAAGGATTATTGTTCGTCATCCAGAATAATAAAAAAGGTTTCGTCTTTTTTGATCAGACCAATATCGTTGCGCGCACGCTCTTCAATAGTATCCAAGCCGGTTTTTAGCTCTTCCACTTCCACATCAAGAATGCGATTACGCTCGCGCATGCGATCAATTTCAGCTTGCTGCAGTTTAATCTCATTTTCCAGCCGATGCGCATGCGCAAGACTGCCGTCGCCGATCCACAATCTGTATTGCAGATAGCTCAGCAAAATTACCAGCACTAACAGCAGCCACTTCATAAGTTCAATCAAACATTGCCAGAGGTATTGAATTATTTATCATTACACTAAAAACAAAGGCCGAAAATTCGGCCTTTGTTTTTTCACGCAGATTACGACTTGAATTCTGCGCGACCTTTGTAAGGAGCAGCAGCACCCAACTCTGCTTCAATGCGCAACAGACGGTTGTATTTGGATACACGGTCTGAACGGCACAATGAACCGGTTTTGATTTGGCCAGCAGCAGTCGCCACAGCCAAGTCAGCAATGGTGGTATCTTCTGTTTCACCAGAACGATGAGAAATTACCGCCGTGTAACCAGCGTCCTGCGCCATTTTGATCGCGTCCAATGTTTCTGATAGCGAACCAATTTGGTTGAACTTGATCAGGATGGAGTTAGCGATTTTCTTATCGATACCTTCTTTCAAAATCTTGGTGTTGGTAACGAACAGATCATCACCCACCAATTGAATTTTGTGACCAATTTTTTGTGTCAAATCAGCCCAACCAGCCCAATCGCTTTCATCTTTACCATCCTCAATAGAGATGATTGGGTATTTAGCAGCCAGATCAGCGAGGTAATCAGAGAACTCATTGGTAGTGAACACACGACCTTCACCAGCCAGATCATACTTACCGTCTTTGTAGAACTCGGTAGATGCACAATCCAAGGCCAAGGTAACGTTATCACCCAACTTGTAACCCGCTTTTTCAACAGCAGTAGAAATCACTTTCAAGGCATCTTCGTTGGATGGCAGGTTTGGTGCAAAACCACCTTCGTCACCCACAGAGGTGCTCAAACCTTGATCGTGCAGGATTTTTTTCAAGGTGTGGAAAATTTCCGCACCCATACGCAATGCTTCAGCAAAGGTTTTTGCACCAACGGGCTGGATCATGAACTCTTGAATGTCTACGTTGTTATCAGCGTGCTCACCGCCGTTGATAATATTCATCATAGGCACAGGCATAGAGTACTTGCCTGGGGTACCGTTCAGGTCAGCGATGTGTGCATAGAGTGGAACTTTTTTGGAGATAGCAGCTGCTTTGGCATTTGCCAGAGACACAGCCAAAATGGCGTTAGCGCCTAATACAGTTTTAAAGTCAGTACCATCGGCTTTGATCATGGCGTTATCAATCGCGCGCTGATCCAATGAATCCATGCCCACTACCAGACTTTTGATAGTGGTATTGATGTTGTTAACTGCCTTCAAAACACCTTTGCCCAGGTAACGCGATTTGTCGCCATCACGCAATTCCAATGCTTCACGTGAACCGGTAGAGGCGCCAGATGGAGCGGTTGCAGAACCAATGGAACCATCATCCAAAATCACTTCTGCCATTACAGTGGGGTTGCCACGGCTATCCAAAATTTCAAAGGCTTTAATATCAACAATTTTAGTCATTCATCTTCTCCAGAGTAGATTTCCAAAAAATTAGTTAATGTCGAGTGGTGGGAAGTTTTTCACCAGATCGTCAATGGCTTTCATTTGCTGCAAAAATGGCATGAGTTTATCCAGCGGCAGTGCGCTTGGACCATCGCATTTCGCATTATTTGGATCGGGGTGCGCTTCCAGGAATAAGCCGGCCAATCCCACCGCCATACCCGCGCGAGCCAATTCAGCCACTTGATGGCGACGCCCGCTGGAAGCAGCCCCCATGGGGTCACGGCACTGCAGTGAATGGGTCACATCAAAAATCACCGGTGCGTTGCCGCTCACTTCGCGCATAGTGCGAAAGCCGAGCATGTCCACCACCAGATTGTCATAGCCGAAGTTAGTGCCACGGTCGCACAAAATAATTTGTTCATTACCGCACTCGCCGAATTTTTCGACGATATTTTTCATTTGACCAGGACTTAAAAACTGTGGTTTTTTGATGTTAATGACTGCGCCGGTTTTCGCCATAGCGACAACCAGATCAGTCTGGCGCGCAAGGAAAGCTGGAAGTTGGATAACATCGCATACATCTGCCACTGGCTGGCACTGATCAATTTCATGGACGTCGGTGATCACTGGAACATTAAAGGTTTGCTTAATTTCCTGAAATATTTTCAGACCTTCTTCCAGGCCCGGACCACGGTACGAGTGAATAGAGGAGCGGTTAGCTTTGTCAAAGGAGGCTTTAAAAACATAGGGAATACCCAACTTGCCCGTTGCCTCTACATATGACTCGGCAACCTGCATGGCCATATCGCGAGATTCAAGCACATTCATTCCGCCAAACAAAACAAAGGGGAGTGAATTCCCAACCTGTAAATTGCCAATTTTTACGATTTGTTGTGACACATCTATTCCTTTTTAACGCAGGATATTTCTTGCAGGTAAAAATAAAGGCGCAATAAATTGCGCCCTTACAACTTATTTCTTGTTAGTCAATGCCGCTGTTACAAACGCCGTAAAGAGCGGATGCCCGTCACGCGGCGTAGAGGTAAATTCCGGGTGAAATTGACAAGCGACAAACCAAGGGTGATCAGGAATTTCAACCATTTCTACCAAGGTGTCGTCGGCTGACCAGCCACCGATTTTTAAACCGGCTTTTTGCAACTGATCAACATAATTGTTGTTTACTTCATAGCGATGGCGATGGCGTTCAACAATGACATCCGCACCGTAAACATCGCGCGCTTTGGAGCCGCTAACCAGACGACACTCCTGTGCGCCCAAGCGCATGGTGCCGCCCAGATCCGATGACTCATCCCGTTTTTCCACTTCGCCATCTGAAGTGATCCATTCAGTGATCAAACCAATCACTGGATGAGGCGCGTTGCGATCAAACTCTGTGGAGTTGGCACCTTTCAACCCTAAAACGTTGCGCGCAAATTCAATAACTACAGACTGCATGCCCAAACAAATACCAAGATATGGCACTTTGTTTTCACGGGCGTACTGCACTGCCATCAATTTACCTTCCACACCGCGCTCACCAAAACCACCGGGAACCAGAATGGCGTCGGCATCGCTTAAAATTTCAACGCCTTCGTTTTCCACTCGCTCTGCATCAATATAATTAATATTTACCTTGGTGTGGGTGTGAATACCCGCATGGGTCAATGCTTCAATGAGTGATTTGTAAGCATCCAGCAATTCCATGTATTTGCCAACCATCGAAATGGTGATGGAATTTACCGGGTTTAATTTACCTTCAACAACCTTATCCCACTCACTCAGATCAGCTTCCGGGCACTGCAGGCCAAGCAACTCAACAACGATTTGATCGAGTCCATAACTTTGCAACAAACGCGGAATTGAGTAGATGGTGTCGGCATCGGGAAGCGGTACAACTGCACGTTCGGCAACGTTAGTGAAGAGTGCAATTTTGCGGCGTGAGTCTTCGTCCACCAAACGTTCTGAGCGACACAATAAAATATCCGGCTGCAAGCCAATAGAACGCAGTTCTTTTACGGAGTGTTGGGTTGGCTTGGTTTTTGTTTCACCCGCCGTGGCGATATAAGGAACCAGAGTAAGGTGCATCAGCAGTGCGCGCGTTCCCATTTCAACCTTGAGTTGGCGCACAGCTTCCAGGAAAGGTTGCGATTCGATATCACCTACTGTGCCACCGATCTCAACCAGAGCCACATCTACATCTCTGCCGCCTTCAAGGATACGGCGCTTGATTTCATCAGTAATGTGGGGAATAACCTGTACAGTTCCGCCCAAATAATCGCCACGGCGCTCTTTGCGCAAGACGGTTTCATACACACGCCCAGTGGTGAAATTGTTGCGACGAGTCATTTTGGTACGAATAAAACGCTCGTAATGCCCCAAGTCCAAGTCAGTTTCGGCACCATCTTCGGTGACAAATACCTCTCCGTGCTGGAAAGGGCTCATGGTGCCGGGATCTACGTTGATGTAGGGGTCCAGCTTCATAATGGTCACTTTAAGGCCACGAGCCTCGAGAATAGCTGCCAATGAAGCCGAGGCGATGCCTTTGCCCAAAGAAGAAACAACACCACCTGTTACGAATATATAGCGCGTCATGTAAAACCTGATTAACTGTGAAAATGCGGAGCGGATATGGAGATAAATGCCAATAACAGCACTCTTTGCGAGGCTCGGGGATTTATCGTTCAGGACGGGGCGCCAGAGTAACAGAAACCCCCTTTCGGCTCAACGAAAAGCTGGGCGTCAGGTGCGAAGCCAGATTAATGAAAAACAATGAGATGGCATTGATTGCAGACAAAGAGCGGACATTGGTTATTAACTGATTACTGTTTATTCAATGCTTTCGCACTAACAATAATCCGTATCGATTGCGTTAAACGCTTGCTGGATGTGGCGGCTGGCAAAGCCCCTGGCCTGCAAAAAGCGCATTTGCCGTGCGCGCTCACGTTGATCCTGCGGCATTTCATTACCAAACCGTTTGCGGCGGGCATCACAAGCTAATGACTGCCACTGGGTATCCGACTCATCCACACAAGCATTAATAAGTTCCGCGTTGATGCCGCGTTCGCGCAATTCAAGGCGAATCAGTTGACTGCCTTTACCCTGCCGCTGGCGCATGGCGATAAACGCGGTGGCGAAACGCTCATCGGATTGCAGGTTTTGCTCAATCAACGCCTGAATAACAGCATCAAGCAGCTGTGGCCACGCCGAATACTTACGTCCGAGTTTTTCCTTCAACTCTTTAGCGGAATGTTCACGCATTGCCAAAAAATTCATGGCGGCAAAACGTATATCCGATAGTTTGGGTGATTCCACTTCCATAACAACAAAAGCCCTAATAAAAATGGCCGCAAAAAGCGGCCATTAGACTAGCTGATACCAATTAATTCACAGGTGGGAACTGCGCCAGAACATCCACTACAGCGTTGCTCAACACTTCACGCTGCTGTTGTGGCGCCATACCGCGACTCAAACGTTTTTCTGATACACCGCGCCAAATTGGTTTGTCTGTTTTGGCATCGACAATATCGATAATCAGACTGCCCTGGTTGTATACACGCAAACCGGTATTGGTGCCCAAAAAGTAAGGGCGTGGGTAACGATAACCTACACCGTAATACCCAAAACCGTATAAATCGTTATAGCTGCGAGGGTCTATTTTTTCTTCCACCACCACATGGTAGCTGACGATAAAGTCCGGTTTGCTGCCTGCTGCCCCTGGTTGATAGCGCTTGCCCAATTCAGATTCCAGTGCGGCATGGATATGACTCAGGGTAAATGGCGAAATCAGGATATTTTCCTTAGCGTCCTGCTTGGTCTCAGCAACGCTAAATGTTTTTAATGACGCAAAATCAAACCCGGCCTGATGATCAGTCTCCACATAGGGCTGGGAACTACAACCGGCAAGCACCACAGCACCTACCAGTACAATCCAATGCAATATTTTCATAACCTACCTCTTGCTCTTATCAGGTGTCACTGTATGGACTCACAACGCCAATTTATCAGTATCCAGCTTAATGGAAACAGAACACCTTAGCGACATATTCCACCGCTCGCAGCATAGTGCCCCGGCCAAGCACCTGCAATATCTGCTGCTATGACAGCAAAAACCCCCATGGCATTACTGCCAATGGGGGTTTGGTACACTTTATTACAAATTACATTTCCACATCGTCTGTTACTTCGTTGCCACCGGCACTCAATGACAGCGCAGGTGTTGCAAGAAGCTCGGTGCGTACGCGCTGTTCAAGCTCTTGAGCAACTGCCGGGTTTTCTTGCAGGTATTTCATAACATTGTTTTTACCCTGACCAATTTTGTTGCCTTGATAGCTGTACCAGGCGCCGGCTTTATCGATCATGCCCAGCTTCACGCCGTAATCCACAACTTCGCCCATACGGTTGATACCTGAGCCGTACAGGATTTGGAATTCTGCCTGTTTGAAGGGTGGCGCTACTTTGTTTTTAACAACCTTCACGCGGGTTTCGGAGCCGATTACTTCCTCACCTTCTTTAACCGCACCAATCCGGCGGATATCCAAGCGTACTGAGGCATAGAACTTGAGAGCGTTACCACCGGTAGTTGTTTCAGGGTTGCCAAACATAACGCCGATTTTCATACGAATCTGGTTAATAAAAATCACCAAACAGTTGGCATTTTTAATATTGCCTGTGATTTTACGCAGCGCCTGCGACATCAAACGCGCTTGTAAACCAACGTGATGGTCACCCATTTCGCCCTCAATTTCTGCGCGCGGAGTCAGTGCAGCAACTGAGTCGACAACCAACACGTCTACTGCGCCTGAACGCACCAGCATATCGGTGACTTCCAATGCTTGTTCGCCGGTATCCGGCTGGGAAATGATGAGATCTTCAACGTTTACACCCAGTTTTGAGGCGTAAATAGGATCGAGTGCATGTTCGGCGTCGATAAATGCACAAGTGCCGCCCAAGCGTTGGGCTTCGGCAATGACTTGCAGTGTAAGAGTGGTTTTACCGGAGGATTCAGGACCGTAAATTTCAATGATTCGCCCTTTGGGCAAACCGCCAATGCCCAAGGCGACATCCAGCCCCAGGGAACCGGTTGAAATTGCAGGAATGGCGACTTGTTCTTTGTCGCCCATGCGCATCACGGTACCTTTACCGAATTGACGTTCGATTTGGCTCAATGCAGCCTGCAGGGCCTTCTCTTTATTCGCATCCATCTGACACCTCAACGTAACAATAGTGAAATACTGGTTATAAAATCTTTTTGTCGTCAGCGTGTTATTTAACCGACTATGGACATAGCATACATGAAAAACCTGTATGCGCAAACAGTACTAGTAATTTATACAGTATTTTTTTGACAGAGTTCCAGTGCGCCTTCCAGGGCATGAATAACGGCGCCACGCTGGACAGCAGCGCGGTCTCCTGCAATATATTGCACGTCTGTTTTCAGATCACCCGAGGCAGTGAGCCATGCAAACCAGACAGTGCCAACCGGCTTGCCGAGGGTGGCGCCACCGGGGCCTGCAATACCGCTGATGGCAACGGCAATATTGGCACCAGATAGGGCGATTGCGCCGCGCGCCATCTCGCTCACTACCGCTTCACTGACGGCACCTTCGCGGTCCAGCGTATCGGGATTGACGCCCAACAGTGTTTGCTTAGCGATATTGGCATAGCTCACCACACCATATTCAAACCAGTTGGAGCTGCCGGCAATAGCCGTAATTGCCGCCGCCACACCGCCACCGGTACAAGATTCTGCGGTGGCGATGCGCCATTGCTTTCGGGTTAAGGTATTGCCGAGCGATTGCGCCAGATCAAGCAGCAAGCTATCCACCATTGCACCTCGTTAAGATTAAATAATCGCGCCCAGAAATGACAAACCCCGCAACCAGGGCGGGGTTAGAGTAGGACGCGGGGAAAGTCGTTATTCGCCGGAATCTTTTAGCAGACTGTTCAGGCCTTCAATATCGGCGCGAGCTACAGCGCGTTGATCCAGTTTGATACGCGCCGGTTCCGGCAGATCGGTGTATTGGATTACGCCGCGATCCACCAGCACATTGACTACATCTTCCAGAACGCGCACCAGTTCAAGATCCGATGAATGCAGGCTTTCAAGGCGCGCATTGACTTCCTCTTTTACTTTCAGCCAGTTTTGCAGCTCTTCACTTTCGACAGCAATGGGTTCACTCATGCCCTCAAAGGGCAAGGGTTCAACCCTGAGCAGTTTCCCCTGTGCATCGCGCTGTACATAGACCATAGCCTTCCCCCGCCATCGCTGCGTTATCAATAGACGCAAGGATGTTACAAGGTTTCCCAAGCGAAGCATACCTCTGGCGACCGTGGAGCGAGGGAGCAAGGAATCGGTCATGACAATAGACTGACAACCGCAAACCGTGTGAGCTGTGCTTGTGCGATGACGGTTTGTGCAACAACGGAATAGCGCGAAGCTTTGCGCCCTTGGGTATCAAACACGGCGCCGGCAAAATTCAACGCCCATTGTTTTTCGTCCTGGCTTTCCTGCTGGGCCAGGAATTCGCGCACATCTTCCTGACGCAAACTGATGTGTTGACGCAAGCTGCTGATGCGATCCAGCGCGCTGACTACAGAATCCAGTAGCTGGCGCAATTCGCGAAATGATTCCTGGGCAAGTGTGGTACTTAACTCCAAAAATCCCTCTTCAGCGGTGGTGGCTATGCCTTGACTCTGCGCGGGGAACAGCTTGCCCTCCCCTTTGATTTTCAGTTGCTCCTTGAAGAGCTGCCAATCGTTTTCCGGCATGGAAAATGTGAGTGCGCCATCCTGATCCAGCTCGGCGCGAATACCCGCATTGCCAAAACTGCTGTTCAGGCGACGCAATATTTGCTCCTCGCTCATGCCCTCATCCAATACCAGGGCAACAGGTTCTGCCAAGGCGCGGCCAGCGGTAAACAACAGGGTTTCCTTGCCGGCCCGCTGAATGGTGTCCAGTGTTTCCAACCCTTGAATGCTAAAACGGCTGCGCAATGGCTCGTTGAGGCGCAGCTTGAAATTGGCATCCAGCGATTGGCCGGTGCGCTTACTGCGCTCGGCCAACAAGTTGTTTGCCTGAGTCAGTTGCTGGGTAATTGTCTCGCGCTCATTTGCTGACTGGGGTGCGCTGAGTTGGCGACTGATACTCAGTTTAAGCGCTGACAGTTGCTCCGATAAATCGCCCAAATAGCGGTCTGCCGCCTGCATGGAAGAGAGCTGTTGATTAAGCTGAAAATTAAACCCGTTGTGACTGCCACCGCCTCGTGGTTCCCGCGCTTCACGCGCCGACGGTTCCTGCACAGGCTGGCGCGATGCACGGCCAGTAGCGACTTGCGGTCGAGCCTGCGCGCGCGTTTCCAATGCGCTGGTGATGGGGATTTGCTTATCAACTTTCATCGCCACGGTTCCCCTGGTTACAGCAAGCTAAAAAGGGATAACTGATTAATTTTCAGATAGGTTTTCTGTGTTGCCTGCAGAGCCAATTGATAGTTATTCAAGTCGATAGTGGCACCGGCATAGTCCAGGTTGGACAGCTCACCCTCTATCTTCTGGTTTACGAGAGACACTTCATCATTGCTGTCGCTGAGCAGGGTCAGGGTATTTTGACGACCACCCAGCTCGGTCACTGTTGCCAGTAATTTGTTATGGGTGCCATCCAACTGGTTGATGGTGGTTTCAATTTGTGCGCGCACGGCGGGATTGGACGCATCGAGCAGCGGGTCTTTGAGCGTTGCAACCAGACTGTGCAGCTCGTTGAGCATATCCATGCCGGCGCCAAAGATTGAATAGGCTGTGACATTCTCGGCCAGCAATACACCATTGGCGACGGCGGCTTCGCGAGATTTGTCGTTACCTGTGACGGTGTAGGTTTCTGTCGCCGCGTCGTAGTTCACCGCCGGGGTGTCGCTGAGAGTGCCGGAAAACAGGTAGCGCCCTTCCTCGTCACGCACATTGGTAGCACTGAACAGGGTTTTCTCCAGGTTTTCCAACTCGCCGGCAATGGCGGCCAGGTCTTCGCTGGTATTGGAACCATTGGCGGCCCATAACAGGCGATCGCGCACGTTGAGCATGGCATCGGAAATGGAGGTGAGGTTTGCCTCTTGGGTCGACAGGCTGCCGGAAACGTTATCAATATTTTTGCGGTATTGCGCAAGGCTCGCTTCTTCCCGCTGCACACGCATTACCCTGATGCTAGCGATGGGGTCATCCGACGGCAGCAACAGGCGTTTATTGGTCGCCAGTTGCTGCATGATTTTGCCCAACTGCGCCGAATTACCGTTCATTGAGTTGTGCATAGTGGCGGTGATTTGTGCGTTGGTAATGCGCATGCTGTGCCCCTTTAATCCGATAAAAAGTGAATGCCTGCGACGCCTTAGAAGGCGGCGAGCATGTCATCAAACAATTGGTTGGCGGTGCTGATGACTTTCATATTGGCCTGGTAGGCCTGCTGGTAGGTCATCAGGTTGACGGCTTCCTCCTCCAGGCTGACCGCGCTGATGCTGTCACGCTGGGACTGGGCCTGCTGGGTCACGGTGGTAGTGGATTTCAAATCCGCTTGATTCTGCCGACTGTTGCTGGCGACTGTGCCCAGTAGCCCGGTGTAGGCATCGTTGAGGGTTACCGAGCTGCCATTCAGGGTGATGCTCTGACTCTTGATGGCGAGTAAATCCAATAGCACTTTGTTGTTACCGGTTTCGCCTGCGGCTGATGAAAATGCCAATTGCTCCGGTGTCAGGTTATTGACCTTGAGCAGTTGGGTGGCGCTGGTGGGGTCATAGCTGAGCAGCGCTTGGCCGGGGTTGCCCGCCAAATCAAAACCAGTGACCAAAATGTCGTTAACCTTCTGCGCAAATTGCTCTGCCATGTCGTGCAGGGCGGCTTGGTTGGGAAGCAAATCACCGTATTCGGCGTCATATAAACCGCCGAAGGAACCGCCAAAATTATCCTGCTTGAGTGGGAAATTGGTGCCCAAAAACGACAGGGATACCTGCTGCTCACCCGTCGCCAGAAGCGACACCTGCAACTGCCCGGCGGAAGGTCCAGCCACCAGCGGCTGGCCGTTGGACAAGGTCACGCTGATAGAGCCATCGGGCACTTCATTAATGCGCAGCGACGCGTATTGGCTGAGATCTTTCACCAAGCTGTCGCGATGATCGCGCAACGCGGTGGTATCGCCCTTGACCGATTCTGCTTCAATGATTTTTTTATTGAGCTTAGCGATGTTGTCGGTCAGCCCATTGATGGTAGTCACCATGGCGGTGCGCTGCTCGCGCAGGGCCTGTACTTGCGCCTCAATATTGCTGCTCAAGCCGTTGAATCGCTGGCTCATATTGCCCGCCTCAGCGAGGATTTGCTGGCGCAGGGCAATGGAATTGGGGGTCGCGCTCGCCTCGCTCAAGGCAGCGAAGAATTGATCCAAGCCTACGCTGATACTGGAACCCGTACCGGACATTAAACCCTCCAGCGAGGTCAGGTACTCCTGGCGGCTGGCATAGTAGTTTTGTTCGGTAGTGGCACGCCAAAGCTGCTGGTTCTGGAACTCGCTGGCCATGCGGCGAATACTGCTCACCTCTACCCCGCCACCGACATTGAGCCCACCCGCTCCGGCCAGGGAGGCGGTAACGGTGGTTAAGCGGCTAAAGCCGGGGGTATTGACGTTAGCGACATTCTGCCCGGTAGTGGCTATGGCCACTTGGGCGGCGCGCACGCCACTCAGGGCGATTTGGTTGAGAAAGCTCATAGGATTAACCTTGTTTGCCGCTATTCCCGGATGGGTTTAGTGACCCAGCGCAGGGAGGTTGGATTAGCACTTACATTTTCAGTGCTTTCTTTTGCGATGCTCTCTGTTAAGGCGACCGGTATCGGCGTGGACTTAAATCGTTCCTGCCCCGGAATTAGCGGCATCGCACTGCTGGCGCCCTGCCCCGGACTCAGGCTTGATACCTGACTCAACTCCGCCAGAACTTTGCTGGTGTACTCGCGGGTTTCCTTAAAGGGAATCTGCCGCACCCAGGCCGAAACGCTAATGTCGCCGATACGCGGGTCGCCATGGCGTTCAAGCCATTCATCCACCCGCGCCGGGCCAGCGTTATAGGCCGCAACAGCCAACGCCTGCTCACCGTCATAGCGCTCCAATAGCTTGGACAAAAAGGCACTGCCGAGTTGCTTGTTGTAGTCGGCATCGCGGGTGAGGCGACCGAGGTTGAAATTCACACCCAACTCCTGCGCCATTTGACGGGCGGTATCGGGCATTAACTGCATGATGCCCAGCGCGCCCTTGGGCGATACGGCATCCACCTGCCCAGCGGATTCCTGTTTGATCACACTGTCCACCAAGGCGCTAAACCCAGCCGAACCTTTGTTCCAGACATTGGCCAGACTATCCACCCCGCGCTGCCAGGTGCTGCGCAGGGAATCCATGCTGGTGCGTTCGGGCAAGGCCGCCGCGCGCGCCGCTTCGCTGGCATCCTCAATGGTGCTCTGTTGATTGGTGTTGCCGGAGAGCTGCTGCACCAGTAAATCGGCAATACCGGTTTGACGCTTACTGGCGAGGGTATCGGCGAGCATGCCGTCATAGAAATCGCGCATGGTATCCAGCTCGCGGCTACGCATGGGGTTATCGGCAGCCAGCACATCGCCTGCTTTGCGCATTTGCTTGAGCACTTGCTGTAGGAACAGGGCTTCAAACTGCTCGGCAGCGGCTTCCAGCCCGGAGGGCGAAGCAGCGATAGCATTGCTGCTTGCCGAAGGGCTGGTGGAGTTATTGAGGGAGACAATACTCATGGCGGGTCCTTAAATCACTATCAGTTCGGCGTTCAAGGCACCGGCCTGTTCCAGCGCTTGCAGGATGCTCATCACGTCATCCGGCGTGGCGCCCAGGCTGTTAACGGTATTGATAATGCTGTCCAGGCTCGCGCCTTCCGGCCACTTGAACATGGCATTGGCCTCCTGGTTTACATTCACATCGGAGTTGGGAACCACCGCGGTTTGCCCACGGGAAAAGGCGCCTGGTTGGCTGACTTGTGCAGTTTCGTTGATGGTGACCGTTAAGGTGCCATGGCTGACGGCTGCCGCCTTAACACGCACCCCTTCGCTGACTACTACTGTGCCGGTGCGGCTGTTGAATACCACCTTGGGCCGTGCGCGACCGGTTTGTACTTCAAGCCCTTCCAGCATGGCGACAAAACTGGTGCGCTGGTTAGCGGCAGTTGGCGCTTGCAGGGCGATGCGTGTGCCGTTGAGCGCCGTGGCTATGCCAGCGCCGAATTTGGCGTTAATCGCATCGACGATTTTGGTCGCGGTTTGGAAACTGGGCTCGCGGATATTAAGGGTGATTTCTTTGCGTTCGGCGAAGTCCGTTGGAATCGCCCGCTCCACGGTGGCGCCGTTGGGCACACGGCCGGCGTTGGCAGAGTTAATCGCCACACTGGAGCCACTACTGCCTTGAGCGTTTAACCCGCCCACCACCAATGCACCTTGTGCCAAGGCGTAGGTTTCGCCATCCACTCCCACCAGTGGCGTCATGAGTAATTGGCCGCCGCGCAGGCTTTTGGCGTCGCCCAGTGAGGACACAGTGACATCCACCGTTTGCCCGGGGCCATAGGAGGGCGGAATGGAGGCAGTAACCATTACCGCCGCGGCGTTCTTGAGTTTTGGGTCGATATTTGGCGGCAGGTTGATGCCGAATTGCTTAACCATATTGACGACTGACTGGCTGGTGAACTTGACCTGGTTTTTATCGCCAGTGCCATCCAGCCCTACCACCAGGCCATAACCCACCAACTGGTTGGGACGGATGCCTTCAATATCGACCAGATCCATCAGCGGCACGGCCTTGACGGGCATGCACAGTAGCGCAGCAAGAATCAGGAACGACCAGGAAAAAAAACGCATGGGCAAGGTCTCCGCTTACAGGGGGAACAGGGGGTGAGTGAAAAAGCGCGTCAGCCAGCCCGCTGAATTGCTGTCGTTCAGTGCACCGCGACCGGCATAAGAAATGCGCGCGTTGGCCACGTTCTGCGATGAAATCTGATTGTTGCTGTTGATGTCCTCCAAGCGCACCAAGCCGCTCAGGCGAATATATTCATCGCCCTGATTTAACTTCAATGCTTTCTCGCCTTTGACCAATAAGGTGCCGTTGGGCAATACCTGATGCACCGTCACCGCAATGGCGCCGCGCAGGGTATTTTGCTGGGAGCTTTTGGCCGAGCCGCTGAAGTCCCGCGAGCTGGACAAGGAGGATTCCAGATCCGGCATTGTTGAGCCGAAGACCGTAGGCACACCTACGCTGACATCGGAGGATTTGCCATAACTGGTGCCCGCACTCTTGCTGGATTGGGTGGATTCATCGAGCACAATGGTGAGGATATCGCCCACCCGCAAAGCGCGTTTGTCCTGCAACAGGGAGCCGGTGTGACCGGTGCGAAACAGGCCGCCGCTGGTGGCCGCCGGTTGGCTGTAATCCAATGCGGGTGGTTGGTAATCCACCCCATCGTCATCACTCATCACCGCCTTGAAACGCTGGCAGCCAACCAATGAAAACAGCATAAAGGCCAGCACCAGCAGCCGTGTCACAGCGACAGAAAATCCACACATAGTCAGACTCACACTGTCTGGTTGAGGAACTGCTGCATGCTAGACGAGGCATCCAGCACCTTGGCGTTGGCTTCATAAGCGCGCTGGATGGCGATCATGGATACCATAGCTTCCACCACCTGCACATTGGAACCTTCCAAAACGCCCTGCTTGATCAAACCCAACCCCTCTTCACCCGGCACACCTTCCACCGGTTCACCGCTGGCGACGGTTTCTTTGTAGAGATTGCCACCCAGCGCCTCAAGACCCGCCGGGTTTACAAAATTGGCGAGAGTAATTTGCCCTAATTCGACCGGGTTGGTATCGCCCGGCAATACGGCGGTGACTATGCCGTCGCTACCCACGGTGAAACGGCTGGCGCCAGTAGGCACTTCAATAGCGGGAATCAACGGCAGGCCTTGGGCATTCACCACCACGCCTTCGGCATTCAATTGCAACTGGCCGCTCTCGGTGTAAAAGGTTTCACCCGAGGGCGACTCCACTTGAAAGAAGCCGCTGCCGATAATCGCCAAATCCATGGGCTGGCCCGTGGTTTGGATATTGCCTTCGGTAAAGACTTTTTGGGTGCCCGCCACACGCACACCGCTGCCTAACTGAATACCGGAGGGCACAGTATTGACCTGATCGGCCTGGGCGCCTGGCTGCAGCTCAATGGCGTAGAACAAATCCTCAAATACCACGCGGTCACTTTTAAAGCCCGTGGTATTCACGTTGGCCAGGTTGTTGGCTACGGTAGCCATGGCTTTGTCTTGCGCGGCCAGGCCGGTTTTACTTACCCACAATGCTGAACTCATAACTTTCTCCTCTTGGCCTTAGCGGATTAGCTGCCGTTAAGGTTTTTAATCTCCCCCAGCCCCTCTTTTTCAAAGAGGGGAGCCAATTCCTCCCTTTAACAAAGGGAGGTTAGGAGGGATTGAATTAGCTGCCGCGAATCATGCGGTTGCCTGCGTTGGAAAGGTCTTCTGCGGCTTTCATCATTTTTACCTGTGTTTCAAACAGGCGATTGAGGCTCATGGAGGCCACCAGTTGGTCGATAGCCGAGACGTTGCTCGACTCCAAATGACCAGATACCAGCACCACCGCCTCGCTGGCTTCTGCAGGCGCACCACTTTTGGTGACCAACATGCCGCTGGCGTCTTTCATCAAATCGGCGGCGGCGACGTCCACCCGTTTGATGCGATCCACTTCTGCCATCAGGGTTTCGCCCTTGGGCAGCACGGAAACCACACCGTCGGAGCCGATATGAACGCTGTCGTACTCCGGCAGCACAATAGGGCCGCCCTCGCCCATCACCGGGCGACCATTGATGGTCAGGCGCAGCTCGGCATCCACCTGCATATTGCCGTTGCGGGTGTAAACCTCATTGCCGCCGTTATCCAGGGCGATCAAACCCTGCCCTTTCACGGCGAAATCCAGATCGCGTCCAGTGGTGATGAGCGGGCCGGGGGTCAGATCCACACCGTTGTTTTGTGCCAGCGCCATATGGCGACTGTCGTAGCCATAGCCATCCACACTCACGGCCTTGGCCTGCTCCAAATCCGCACGAAAACCGGTGGTGCTGGCGTTGGCGAGGTTATTGGCGCGCACCTGCAGTGAAAGCTGGGTGCGGCTGGCGGCGGTCATTGCGGTGTATCCCAAACGATCCATAGTTCAACCCTTTTTAGCTCAACTCTTTTTTGGCTGTATTAGCCTTTTCTAACCGGTGGATTAAATAGAGCTGAACAGCACTTGCGTCAGTTCTTTATTGGTCGATAACACCTTGGTATTAGCCTGGTAATTGCGCTGGCTTTCCATCAATCCCACCAATTGCTGGGTCAGGTCCACGTTGGAGTTTTCCAGTGCACCCGTGCTCAGCTCACCAAACGCGCCCACACCGGGGATACCAATCAGCGGCGTACCTGACTCGGTAGTCTCACTCCAACGAGTTCCGCTTTCATTTTTCAGCCCACCTAGATTGGCGAAGGTTGCCAATGCCACTTGGCCTTGCAGCAAACGCTCACCATTGCTGTAGTTGGCGTAGATTTTTCCGTCTTTTTCCACGGCGATACCAATCTGCTCACCCGCGGTATAGCCCGACGGGCGATTGGTGGTAACCACGAAATTGGAGCCGGTTTGGCTGGAGCGGCTGTAGTCGATAGCGATATTCATCGGCTCAACACCGGCCGGGGTGAAGCTGGCCGTTACGGGTGCCGCCGGAGTGGTGAGCTGGCCGCTGGTATTGAACACCAGCGCTTGGGGAGCACCGAGTGAAACGCCATCCGCGTAGTAATGGGCCTGCCAGTTATTGGCACCGGTTTTCACAAAATACTGGGTCAGGGTGTGTTCTTTACCCTGGGAGTCAAACACCTTGGTGGTGTAAGTGGAGTTGAAAGTATCGGCATTGGCGGGATCAAAGGGGGCAATCGCGGGCACCGCTTCGTTGGAATCCAGGTTCATCACAAACGACAAGGTATCGGTGGCACGGGCGGGCAAGTTAGCGTTTTGCAATGCCAGGTCACTCACTGTTCCCACTTGCAAATTGCCATTGGCATCCACCGGGTAGCCCTGCAAGCGCTCGCCACGGGTATCTACAATCAGGTTGTTTTTGTCGGTGCCAAATACACCGGCGCGGGTATAGCCCAATTCACCGGTATTGCCTTTGGTCACAAAAAAACCGCCGCCGGCAATTGCCAAATCCAGCTCACGACCGGTAGATACCAGCGAACCGCCCTTGCTGATGCTTTGGGTCAGGCCCAGCACTTCCACACCCATCGCCTGACTGTCGGCGTAGATACTGCCAAATTCCGTGCGCGAGGATTTAAAACCGGTAGTGCCAACGTTGGCGATATTGTTGCTGATGGTATCCATTTGTTCGGTAACGGCGCTCAGGCCAGTCAGGGCGATATTAAAGCTCATAGCAGTAACCTTTTATCCAATAGGTGATTGGGAACGTGATGAGAAGCGTCAGAAATAACTACAGCAGCCCGGCAACAGGCGTCTGGCCAAATTCAGTGATCTTGTAAAACGGCACCGCACCGGCACCGGCCACATCCAGCACCGGGCCATCGGCACTGACGCGCACATGGGTCACCAAGCCCGACACCTCAACTCGCGGGTATTCGCCCGCATCGGTGGTGGCTTCTACCTTGTACTGGCCAGCGGCTAAGCCCAGCGCGGCAGGGTTGATCTCAAACGGCACTACACCGGCTGTGTGCGAACCCAGGCGGAGTTCTTTTTTCACGCCATTGGAATCGGTCAGGGTAATCAGGGTGTCGCCGGACGCATGTTCCAAATTGAGCTGGCCGCGAATAGATGACGACCCCAACTCCAGGCTATCCACCGATACCTTGACCTCCTGCCCCACCAAGCCGGACGCCGTCAGGGTTTGCAGGTTATCCAGCAGCACCAGATTGCTTTTGCTCAACTGGGTCATGTTTTCCATGCTCTTCACCTGACTCATGGCGGAGAACTGGTTGAGGAACTCGGTACTATCCACTGGTTTGGTCGGGTCCTGGTTCTGGATCTGCGCCACCATCAAACTGATGAAGTTGTTCTCCATCTGCGTGGCGTCGCTCACATTCACCGTATTCGCCGTGACCTGATCGATGCTGTAGGGGTTGGATACCGTGTTGTTATTCACCGTCGCCATTACGACTCTCCTAATTTGAGCAGGCCCTGTTGCATGCCTTTGATGCGATTGAGCACTTCCACGCTGGTCTCAAAACTGCGCGTGGCCGACATCATGTCGGTCATCTCTTCAATCTGGTTGATGTCGGCATAGAACACATAGCCATCGCGGTCGGCGAGCGGGTTGTCCGGCTCGTAACGGCGCTGGGGTTCGCGCCCAGCGCTGATCACATCCAGCACCTGCACATGGGCGCCGCCCAAGCCAACACCGCGAGTGAGCTGGTCGTTTTCATAAATCGCCGCAAATACCGGCTTGCGTGCCTGATACACATCCTCCGCGCGGGTAGCAGCGGAGTCGGCATTGGCCAGGTTACTGGCGATGGTATTCAAGCGAACGGTTTGGGCGCCCATGGCGGAACCGGCAATTTTGTAAATCGATTCAAATGCCATGATTAACGCCCCTCAATCGCTTGCTTAAGGCCACTGAATTTCATGGTCAGAAAAGTCAGGCTGGTTTGGAAATCCATGGAGTTTTTGGAGAAGGCCGTCTGCTCAAGACTCAGATCAACGGTGTTGCCATCCAACGACGCCTGCATGGGGATGCGGTATTGCAAGGCAGGGCTCGCCGGTTGGGACGCGCTGCTGTAAATATCGCCGATATCAAAAGGTGAATCGGCGCGCTGTAACTCGCGGGCAAAGTCTATATCCCGCGCCTGAAAACCGGGGGTATCCTCATTCGCCAAATTGGCGGCAAGAATTTCACTGCGCTGCACGCGTAAATCCAATGCGCGGGCATGTACGCCCAGCGCCTCATCAATCCGAATACTCATCGCCCAAAACCTCACAATAGGTGTAGATGGCACAGCTTTAGCAGGAACCATGCCCAGAGCGACAAATACCTATATCAGATTGATTTTATTGGACTTTATAAAAATGAATGGCGCAAAAACTACGCGATACCTTCCGCATTCCGACCCAAGGGGAAAAGCAGGCGGAAGCACCCTTTCCCCTCGTCACCCCAAACGCATCTCTGCTCACTGGTGTGCCGGTCTGTTACTGCTGCTATTGCCACTCACAAGCAGCGCCAACCAGCAGGTAGATCAGGCCATCCAACAACACCTGGAAGCCCTGATGCGCCCCATCGCCCAACGCGAGGCCTGGAACGGCCTGCGCATTACCCACAACACCGCATTGGGCAGCACTCCGCCCGCCAATTGCCAGCAACCACTCAGCGTGCGCGGCGGTGTTGCCAACAGCAGCCGCCAACGACTCACCCTCACCTGCCCCGACCAACCCGGCTGGCGCCTGCAAGTCGCTACCGACATGCAGCTCTGGCTACCGGTACTGGTAACAACACGGGTGATTGATCGCGGCGAAGCCATAACCGCCGCTGATGTAAAACGGCAAGAAATCGACATCAACAAAGCCCCACGCGGCTTCTATCACCACCTCACACAAATCACCGGCATGGGCGCCAAACGCCGCATCCGCGCCAACCAATTACTAAGCCCGACACTAATCGCCCAACCACTGGCAATAAAACGCGGTGACAAAATAAAAATTGTGGCAACCCAGGACGGCATCAGCGCCTCCATGAGTGGCGAGGCACTAGAGAATGGCAGCAAGGGGGAAGTGATCAGAGTGAAAAATATTTCCAGCAACAAAACCATCGAGGCCAAGGTGCTGGGTTCAGGGGAAGTGGCGAGTATTTTTTGAGGATTAGCTGGATAACTCAGATACTTGCTTCATAGGGAAGCCCTAATCTAATTAAGGCTTTTAAGATGATTGTTTTTCATATACCAGCGCTAAAAACTCTAATTCCGAATAAAATTCCTAAGCCAGATGATACTGACGAAAATAAAGCTGGGCACAATTCACTAGCATTTAAATAGAAAAAGAGTAAATCGCTTAGTCCGCCCGCTATTAAAACGAAGCCTGCGAGATGAAAAAAATTCTCTGGAGAATCAAAGCTTAGGGGATTTTTGAATTACAGGCTATTACGGCGCTGCAGGAACCTGTGATTCGGCCAGGCTGCTCCCTTCCTAAAAAATATCCCCTCAACTTAAGTCCCGCTCTGAGGTGGTCGCCCTAAGCTTTCAGCAGGCAAACATGGCCAGCTTTGAAACCCGTTTTTACATTCACGTTTTACTTAGCACAGGAATATTTCCATGGCTCTGTCTATTCATACTAACTACTCGTCATTGATCACTCAGACCAATCTGAGCAAGACCAATAACGCCCTCGGTACTAACCAGCAACGTCTGGGTACTGGTTTGCGCATTAACTCTGCGGCCGACGACGCTGCAGGCCTGCAAATTGCGACCCGCTTGAACGCGCAATCGCGCGGTATGGAAGTGGCCATGCGCAACACTGGCGATGCTATCTCCCTGTTGCAAACAGCGGAAGGCGCGTTTAACGAAATGACCGATATTGTTCAGCGCATGAAAGATCTTGCCACTCAGGCATCGAATGATACCAACAGTACAGACGACCGTACCGCCCTCTCAGCTGAATACAACGAATTGGGCAAAGAGTTGGCGAACATCATGACCAACACCAAATACGCTGGTGAAACTCTATTCGGCGTCACTGCCACTGCAGGCAAATTTGGTGCAGCTGGAGGCATGACATTTCAGATTGGCTCAAGCTCTACTGAAACCCTTACATTAAATGTCACCGCCAAAATGGGCACCCTGGTTGGTGCTCTTACTGCACTCAACACACAATTCGCAGCTGTACCAGCTGCAGATGCGAAACTGACCACACAAGCGGGCGCTAGCGGTGCAATTACTTTGGCCGAGACGGCACTGAATCAGATTGGTTCACTGCGTGCGGACTTTGGTGCAAACATCAACCGTTTAAACCACACTGCTAATAACCTGGCAAACATGAAAGACAATACCGATATGTCTAAAGGCCGTATTGTAGATGCTGACTTTGCTAAAGAAAGCGCCAACATGAGCAAAAACTCTATGTTGATGCAATCCGGTATTTCCATGCTGAAACAAGCTGGCCAAATGCCAGGTATGGTGATGTCGCTGTTGGGTTAATCCACACCAGAGACACTCAAAAGCGCCCCGTCTTTGTACGGGGCGTTTTTGTTTTAGCGACCTTAAGTTCGCAAGTAGTTTGGTCGCTTTACATCATTAGCAGGCAAACATGGCCAGCTTCGAAACCCGTTTTTACATTCACGTTTTACTTAGCACAGGAATATTCCCATGGCTCTGTCGATTCATACTAACTACTCGTCATTGATCACTCAGACCAATCTGAGCAAGACCAATAACGCCCTTGGTACTAACCAGCAACGTCTGGGTACTGGTTTGCGCATTAACTCTGCTGCCGATGACGCTGCAGGCCTGCAAATTGCGACCCGCTTGAACGCGCAATCGCGCGGTATGGAAGTGGCCATGCGCAACACTGGCGATGCTATTTCCCTGTTGCAAACAGCGGAAGGGGCATTTAATGAAACCACCGATATTCTGCAGCGCATGAAAGATTTGGCCACCCAGTCAGCGAACGATACCAACTCCGCTGATGACCGCACCGCACTGCAAGCCGAGTTTGATGAACTTGCTAAAGAAGTAACCAATATTTTCACCAATACCAAATACGCTGGCGAAGCATTGTTCACCACTAAATTTGCTGCAGCCGTTAGCTTTCAAATTGGTGCCAGTGCATCAGAAACCCTGTCTTTTGATATCAGCACTGAGATAGGCGACTTAGACACAACACTGAACACCGATGTTACAGCCTTGACACTCGACACTGCCGCCAACTCTCGTGCTGCAATCACTGCACTGGAAGACGCCCTGGGTGAGGTTGGTTCGGTGCGCGCCCAGTTCGGCGCAAACATCAATCGCCTCAACCACACCTCCAATAACCTGGCCAACATGAAAGACAACACCGACATGTCCAAGGGCCGCATTGTGGATGCCGACTTCGCTAAAGAAAGCGCCAACATGAGCAAAAACTCCATGCTGATGCAATCCGGTATTTCCATGTTGAAACAAGCGGGCCAAATGCCCGGCATGGTGATGTCACTGCTCGGTTAATTACAGATTTTTAACTTCACGCTTTCTTAGCACAGGAATATTTATATGGCTCTGTCAATTCATACTAACTACTCATCGTTGATCACCCAGACCAACCTGAGCAAAACCAACAATGCATTAGGCACCAACCAACAACGTTTGGGCACTGGCCTGCGCATTAACTCAGCGGCAGATGACGCTGCTGGTTTGCAAATCGCCACCCGTTTGAACGCGCAATCTCGTGGTATGGATGTAGCCATCCGCAACACCGGTGACTCCATTTCTTTGTTGCAAACCGCTGAAGGTGCATTCAACGAAATGACCGATATTTTGCAACGTATGAAAGACCTCAGCACTCAGGCATCGAACGCCACTAACAGCGGTGCGGACCTGATTGCATTGCAAGGCGAATACGATGAGTTGGGTAAGGAAATGGCTAACATCATCAAAAACACCAAGTTCGCTGGCGCCAACCTGTTCAGTGACGGCACTCTGGTAACGGGTGCGGGCGGTAAATTCTCGGCAGCGATGAACTTCCAGATCGGCGCCAGCGCCAGTGAGACGCTCAGCCTGAACGTCAGTGCCAAATTGACTGCACTGGGTACCGCGTTGGCTGCTGTATCTGACACCTACACCACACCGGGCACGCCAGGTGTTGAATTGGCGACCACCCAGGTAGCCACAACGGCTACTAACGCCAACGCCAACGCGAATATCACCCTGCTTGAAACTGCCCTGAACTCTGTGGGTTCACTGCGCGCAGACTTCGGTGCAAATATTAACCGCCTGAACCACACGGCTAACAACCTGGCCAACATGAAAGACAACACCGACATGTCCAAAGGCCGTATTGTGGATGCCGATTTCGCCAAAGAAAGCGCCAACATGAGCAAGAACTCCATGTTGATGCAATCCGGTATTTCCATGCTGAAACAAGCCGGTCAAATGCCAGGCATGGTGATGTCACTGCTGGGTTAAGACTTGAAACCCTCTTTACCCAAGAGGGAAATCTACACCCTTCTACGAAACGCCCCGCTACCCCGGGGCGTTTTTGTTTTTGTCGCCAAAATCATCCAAAGACTATTTCTTGTTCTATGAAAACTTCTTTTTATGCCTGGATTAGCAAAAATTAACGGCTTTTACTGAGTAGAAACTACTAATTTCAGAAATATGTGATAAAAACACAGCTATTATTGCGACATCAAATATTTGACGCCAAATTTCCGTCCCACTCGCCATTAAAAAAATTTTGATATGGAAATGACTCTTAGCGAAACCAGTATTAATGCTCAGACGGAAGAGCGAATTACCAAATCCCTGGAGAGCCAAACCTGCCTGATTATTAAAACGGGTAATGTTGATTGCGTTGTGTATTTTTATCCTTCGCTGTATCAACTCACCTTAGTGAAATCCGGTATTGAAGAAAAAATTGATTTAGGATTTTCCGGCAGCCGTTTGCTTGAGCGTTTATTGCAAACACCGGGCGATGTTGTCTCACGCGAGGATTTAATGCGTCACGCCTGGTCAGATCGCGTGGTGGGTCAAGGCAGCCTCAATCAACAAATTTATACCCTGCGCCAAATTTTAGGCGATGAAAAAGAGCGGGAAATTATTCAAACATTGCCGCGTCGCGGTTATATGTTGAACCCCAAATACATTGAAGTATCAACCAGTGCTGTACAAGAAAGCGACACAGACATCACTGCTGATAGTGACAACAATTCGCACAAAAACCATTCAGCCACACCTCACCTGCCCGCTATTGCGCAATCACCAACAACACCGGCGACGCCCAACTGGAATGCGCTGGCACAATTGCGTTTACCCCTGACAGCCGGGCTCTGTGCACTCACGGTGCTGGGGTTTCTGTGGACACAACATCACGATCACGGCACGATAAAAAACCATACAGGTGTAACACTCACCTATGCACCGGAGAACCCGGCACAATTAATTCAATTAGTGCCGCTGGGTGAAGCTATTAGTGAGCAACTGGAAAACCAGACCAGCGAACCTTTGCAATTGGTATTGGGATCGCACAACGAGATAGTCACTTTAGTATGCATGCGCACCGATGGCAGCGCGCGTAGTTTGCACATGCATAAAAATAAAGTGTCCAGTTTGAGCGGAGCCGATTTAGCGCCCTGTTTGTAAATGCCGTTCGCTAATCACGATGAAGCAAGGTCACAATGCCGTAAGCCCTAGTGAGTAGATGTGGTGTTATTGGTGGATGCATCACTATTCGCCGGTACAATCAGTTCCGCCTGTTGACTGGAATAATCGACACGGGTTTGTTGGTCACCAAATAATTCGCGATATAAGCCTTCGGCTTTTGCAGTCAGCAATAAAATTTCAATGCGCCGATTAACACCGTCCTCGGGCGTCTCCGGGCGCAGCGGCATCACATCTGCTTGCGCCGCCACTTGTAACACTGCGGCGGTCGCCAAACCGGATTCCACCATCACCTGACGCGCACTCAACGCGCGATCACCCGAGAGATTCCAATTATTGTATCCATTGGCCAACTTGTAGGGTGTGGAATCCGTGTGGCCGCTGATAATTAATTTATTTCCCACCTGCGCCAACACACCGGCCAAGCGTTGCAGCAATACCACAAAATGCGGATTTAATTTCACGCTGCCGCGATCAAACATAAATCGCTGTTGATCGTCTTTAATTAAAATGCGCAAACCCTGCGGCACCACTTGCACTTCAATATTGGCTTCTGCATCCAACTGTAAGGCTAAGACTTGCATCGCATTCGCCAACTCTTGCAACTCGGCAGGGCTGGTGTATTTAACAGTTTCGCGGGTGCTGGTTGCGCGCGCGGCTTCACCTACGGCGTCGGGCGTTTCAGGTTTATCTTTGTTGCGTTGCACCGGTACACCATCCAAATCCAGTGGTGTACGGCTTGTGCCATCAAACACACCGGCACCGCCATCCACCAGCGGATTAGTCATTGCCTCTGCCGCTGTTGTCTGTTTGATATTTTGCGGCGTGATCACCCAGAGCACCATAAACAAGGCCATCATCGCCATGGTGAAATCGGCAAAAGCTACTTTCCAGGCACCGCTGTGACCATCTTCGTGGCTGCTTTTTTTGCGGCGCTTGACGATTACTTCCGAGTCTTTGTCGCTGCGCTTTCTCATGCCGCGTCCCTTTCATCCTCATAGCGATTCACCCAGGTTTCCAGCAGGCGGAACGCTGGTTTTACATCCTGCTCGATCAACTTGCGGCCAGCATCCACCGCTAACAATGTTGGCTTACCAGCCAAATGGGCAACCAATGTAGTACGCACACATTCCAACGCAGAGAGTTCAGTTTTTACACGCTGGCTCATGGAATTACTCAGGGGCTCCATTACGCAGTAACACATGAAAATCCCCAAAAAGGTTCCTACCAATGCTGCAGCGACATGCGCACCAATTTCTGCAACTGAACCACCGATATTGCCCATGGTAATGATGATACCCATGATCGCCGCGAGAATACCGAAACCGGGCATAGCTTCACCGATTTTATGCAGTGAACGCGATGGCTGCAGCAGTGCATGTTCCATTGCATCCAATTCCTGCTCCAAAAATCCTTCCAATTCATGGGCGCTGATTTTACCCATAGCCATCAAGCGAAAATTGTCGGCGATAAATGCCATCAGGTTGCGCTCTTTTAAAATCAGCGGATACTTGCCAAATAATTCACTCGCTTCCGGCTCTTCAATATGGGCATCCAGTGCTTTAAGGCCACCCACATCAACCATTTCCAATAATTCATACAGGCACATTAATAACTGCCGTTGAAATTCTTCACCGCGACGTTCAAACACAAAAACGCCTTTGATTTGTGCACACATTTCCACCAGAACTTCTTTGGGGTTGCCCACCACCAGGCTGCCGATACCCGCACCTAAAATAATCACCACTTCCGCTGGTTGCCAGAGCATGGCCAATTCGCCGTGCGCCATGGAGTAGCCTCCCAACACACAGCCCACGATAATGAATGCACCAATAACTTTTTGCACAATAGACTCTCTCTGTTTCCCGGTTTAGCTGCGTTCCCGCAAAAAGCGGCTGGCTTTGGTGATAGCTTGTTTACTCAATTGGCAGACGCGCGCATCGGTTAAATCCAATACCAAGGCGATCTCTTTCAAACTCAATTCCTGTTGATAGTAAAGAATCAGAATCAGGCGCTCGCGCTCATTCAATTCATTCAGTGCTTGCGCCAATAAACGCTCGGTGATTTCACGCTCTTCCAATCCCGAACTATTGTCGGCAAATATTTCCGGGCCATTGAGCAATAGCTCATCCAAACTTTCGATGGCCTCACAGGCATCGGCCTGTAAAAACGCCTGGTATTCTTTTTCACTCAAGCCGGTAAATTGCATTACCTCGGCATCCTGCGGAGCACGGCCTAATTGCCGCGCCAGATGGCGAATGGCATCGCGAATTTTATGAGCCTGTTGACGCACTTGGCGTGGCCGCCAATCCTGCCTGCGCAATTCATCCAAAATGGCACCGCGAATGCGCAGCTTGGCAAAACTGCCAAAATTATCATCGGGCGTACCGTAGCGACGCAGGCTTTCCAGCAACCCCATCAAACCGATTTGCTCCATGTCATCGCGGTCGAGCACTTGACTTGCCTGTAGCGACAATTGCCGCACAATGCGCTTCACTAACGGCAAGTATTGGATCAACAACTGCTGTTCCAACTCAGGCGCAAATACTGCCGCCGGGCGTTGGCCAGCGGTGTAATCAAAATCAATGGCGCAGTTTGCATTCATGGCAGCGACCTATTGCGCAACCAATTTACTAACCAACACATGCGCAAAAGGTTGCACCACATGGCGACTGGAAAAATCCGCACTCACAGCCTCTTCCAATCGGGTTTGCAAATCGGTAATGGAGAGTGCGCGCAACTCGTTCACTGTCATGGAGGACAAATGTGCGACAACCGAGTTGCGCACCATTGGGTCAATTTGCTGGAGCTTTTTCTCATCGGTATCGGTATTGGCCTGCAACACCAAATCCAATACAAAATAATGTTCGCGACCTTCACCGGGCAAACTGATAATAATTTTTTCGATGGCAAAAAATTTATATTCTTCTGCTTTAACCGATTTTTTTGCAGGCGCCGGTGTTGATGTTGGATCCTCCGTTGTTGAGGGCGCCGCAAGAGTCTGTTGCTGATTGAGCAGAGAGAAATTGATATAGGCTGTCGCCGCTACCACCAGAGTATTTACTACCAGTACTGCCAAAATAATCCGCTGCATCAACATAACGGCGCTTGCCCCTTTCCATTAACTAAAAAGCATTTGCTAAAAAAATGTCGCACTGGCGATGCCAGCACAAATGGTTAAACCGTAATTAATACATCGCTGGCCTGACTGCCTTGCGCACGCGTGTCATCCACTCGCGGCTGGCCGTTAACCTGAATCATTTCCTCGGCCATCAAACCTTGGGCGCTATGACGGGAATGTTGTTGGCCGGACTGTCCTTCGCTGTTGGTTTGCACATTCACCTGGGTGAATTGCCCACCGGCCAATTCCTGACGCAAGCGATCACTGGTGTGTTGCAGCAGACGGGCGACATCTGCCTGACTGGCATTGATGTGCACTGTGAGACGGCCCGCTTCATGGCTGAGAAAAATTTCCAGACTGCCCAGTTCCGGCGGGTCCAAACGGATGGTGGCATTTTGGATACGCTGCTGGATTTGGACTTGTACCTGATCGCGCAGGGTGTGCAGCAATTGCTCGCCCCATTTCGCTTCAGGCGTAAGCCCTTTCGCCGCAGCTTGGAGACTGCTGTCTTGTAATGTTTTATCGCCCAGGTTGATGATGCTGTTACTCAAGGTGCTGGATGCACGATCAGCAACCGGGCTGAGGGAATCTGTTGTGCTACTGGCCAGCGCGGTGGAATCCACCAATGACGTGTCAGTGCCCTGTTGTAATGGCTGTTGTGTTGATTGCTGTATTGATTGCAGTGCAGCCTCACTCACGCCATGTGTCGCCGCAAAACCCTGGGGCTGATTCGCTGGCAGCGGCTCAGTCGCCGCGCGATTTGCCCACAAGGCCAGTGTCGGGTTGGCTGGCATGGATGGCTCACGGGATTTATCGCCGGTGATCGATGCCACCTGTGTATTCATCCCACGCGCGCCCTGTTGGGCAACGCCGGTAGCACTAAATGGCAGCGATGCCGCATTGCGAGAATTATTGGCGACAGCCGCTTGTGCATCACCCGACGGAGTTGGCGCGTCACGCACTTGCAATTGCACCTGCTGTTGGTCAAGCGCCTGTTGCAACCATTGCTCTGCATCGAGCTCCGGCGCGGCTTGTGTGTCGGTAGTGACGATATCAGGAGTAACATCCAGCAATAATTCCGCGCGCCCTTCTGTTCCATTACCGGCACTCTCCTCTACGCGCTCGCCAGCAAACAACTCGGCAAATACCGGGTTGTTATTTGTGCCTTGGCCAGTGTCAGCAGCGGCAATGGTATTTGTATCCAAGGCTGCGAGCGGTGCTTCGGTAGCGGGTGCGGCAGCGGAAGAAGAACCCAGTGATGACAGCATTTATCCCTCACCTTGCAACAAATCGGTACGCAGGTAAGCCGAGCGCCCTTCGGCATAATCCACATGGCTAACCAGTAACTGACGCAGCTTTTCACAAGCGTCGGAATACGCGGGCAACACCCGCTCATAGAGTTCACGCAACTGCTTTTTCACGCGCACTAATTCCGGGCTGGGCGATTCCAAAGTGGCCAGCTCCGCCAGACAGTTGCGGATATGCAGATCCACCTGCCCTACACGTTCCCAGTCTTTGGCACGCAGGGCTTCCGTGAGTTGTTCACCCAGGGTGATCAGTTTGAGCTGTTGGTAGCGATCAGCGGCGTTGGGCATTGACACCGTCCCACCCTTCACGAATCACCCCAAGCAGGTGCACTACTTCTTCCAAGCCTTCCAGCGACAGGCTCACACTCACGTCGGATAGGCGATAAATGCAGTAGTCGTACAAACGCGACAACCCCTGCACCACTTCGCCACCGTTGTCGTAATCCAGTGCGCTGTTCAGGCCATTGATGATGTTCATGCACTTCTCCAGCGAGCGCCCTTTTTCCTGGTAGCGCTTGGCTTCGATGTGACCGCGTGTGCGCGCCAGTTCATCCAGCAAGCCATCAAATAACACCAGCACCAATTCATAGGGCGATGCCGTGGCCGCTTTCGCTTCCAAATCCACGGAGCGATAGCTGTCGTAACTTTCATTGGCGAGATAAGGATTGTTCATCAAAACATACCGAAGGTTTGTTCCATGGCCGCCATGGTTTGCATCATGCTGGTGTACTGCTTCAGATAGCGGGCATAGTAGTTGTCGTATTGTTTTTGGATGTCGTCGAATTGGTCATCCACACGGCTGAGCATGGTGTTCAAACTCTCCTTGCGCGCCTTCATCAAGTTGTTGGTGCCACTGGTATAAACCGCCAGGTTTTTATCAATGCTGTCGAGCAAGGCATCCTTGGCGTTAAACAATTTGTCCAACCCTTCGGGATTGGCGGCAATGGCTTTTTCAAAACGCGCGCTGTCGATCGTCAAATTGCCGTTGCGATCCGCAGCGATACCAAAATCGATCAAGGTAACGCCGCCAAATTCGGTGCGTAACAGCTTGTTCAATGTAGATTCCACCGCGCGGATACTCGCATCACCCGCCAATACGCCACGAGACGCCGATTCACCGCCGCTCGCGGTTAGCGAGTCAAACGTGCCCAACAAGGTATTAATGGCATTAATAAAACTCTGCACTTTGTCCTTGGTGGCTTTTTCATCGCGCCCCACCGTCACCGACAGCGGCTGCTCGCCCGTGCTATGGGCTTTGGTAAACGTCAGGCTCACCCCATCGATAATGTTGTCGAAGTTATTGGTGGCATTCGTCAGCAACATGCCGCTCTCACCACCGAGTAATACCTCGGCATCTTTTGCGGCACTCAGCTCGCGTCGATTGGTCAACGCGGTATCAAATGCGCCACCACTAGTGCCGGATGTAGACACCCCAATCGCATTCTCCAAACCGGTTTTTTCACTGGCGAGTACCAAAGACACAGTGCCATTACTGCGCACCAGCGTCGCTTTCACACCGCTGTTATCACTCGCCGCATTAATCGCCGCTGCCACTTCTGCCAGTGAATTACTGCCATTGCCATCGCTATCAATAGCGCTCAAATCCACGGTAAAACTTTTGCTGCCCTGGGTGATGGTCAGGTTACCGCTGGTATCCACATCGGTATCGCTCAAGCCTTCAATCGACACCTGATGAGCGCTGGCAAGCTGCTTCACAAAAAATTGGTAATTACCGGCAATCGCCGTCGTTCCCACTTTTGCGGTGGCATAACCTTCGCTGTTAAATGTCGCTGTATTGGTCAGCACACTTTTATCCGTGCCCTTCAAACTTTTAATACTGGAACTGAACGTTTTCAGCGCGGTTTCCAGCGAGGTAATCGCCGTCAACTTCGCTTTGTAATTCGTTTCATTGCGATTCGCCTTAGTCAACGCCGACTGCACTTCATAATTCGCCAGCTGGGTTGCCATACTTTTAACGTACTCGGAATCTATCGCCATTGCAGTTCTCCTCGCGTGGGTTTCAGCAATATCAATGCCAACACATAACCTATTGTTTTATATAGGTTTAATGAAAAAACATGCAGAAAAATTACTTCCGCTTAGGCCACAGGGAAGCGCAGGAGGAAAACCCGTTTCCGCATTCACTCACACAGAGCCCAATGCTTTACACAGGCGACATAAAAGCCGTATGGCTTAAATAAACAGACAGCAATAAACAGGCAGGCAGAAACAGACAGGAAAAACCAAAACACAGATAAAAAAATGCCCGCTACACCAGTGCGTAGCGGGCAAACATGAGTGCAATAAAAAATGGGTGACTCAGTAAATCATCGGAGAAAAACACACGTTTTACATGGAGCTATTGCAAGAACACACATTACCTTAGTTAATTCGAAAAAATCGGCTTGTGTTTAAACTTAACCTACTGGCTGAGATTTTTACGCACCCCATGGGTAAGTGTCGAGCTTTGCTTGCAGGTAACCAAATAAGGCCAAGCAAGAATACCCAGCCTTATTTAGAAAAAGTTACTTCAAGTAAATTTTACTTTTCTTGATGAGAAAGATTGATGCTAAACCAACTTGCTGCAGAGTCAATGCCAGCACCATCCCGATTTACAATTTCACTCCATGGTTTTCCAATAAATTCAGGTAAAAATACAATTGGATTAAGGCTGATCACATTTTTTTCACAGTGATAGGCAATTTGATCTACAGCCTCACAAATTCTCTTAGTTAATATTGACTTCTTAAGTGCAAGCTGTACCAAATTATCTAAGCATAAATTTTTACTCTCAACATATTTAAGATCACATTTCGATTTTTTCAATACAGAAATTACCAATTCTTTAAAATGATCGACCAAATCTAACTGAACATGAAGTTTATTTAAATTCACATTGTTTTGTTTCATAACTTCAATTGCAGCAGTAATCAATTCTTCGAAAACTTCTGACGATATGACCACCTCATTTAAATGGTTTTGACCATTGTATATTTTCATATCATATCTAGATCCTAATTGAACAATCCACTGCCCATCAAGTGAACGCTTTTTGACTGGAATGTCATTGAATCTAAATCCAGAATCTAACGTCACGTCGAGCAAGAATGAATTATTTTTAATTCTCTCTAAATTGCTAACAGGAGCTGCTGCTGTTTGCAGTGCGAGAAACATCAGTACAAGAAGGATAGGTTTAAATATTAATTGCATGAACATGCTCCTATAGGAAGAACCCAAGCATCACCTAAAAATCCACTTACGTATGGATCAGTGTAGTTACTAGTAACAACTGCGGCATGACCGCCAGAGGATACAACTGCTACTTGTCCTGTAGCCAACGAACTTTGCAATACATTTAATTGGTTTGAGTTTGTTAATGTTTGAGATGGATCCCCCCAAGCCTGCCGTAGGTATGCATTCATTTGACGAGCGGAAATGATATATCTATTGGTTCCATCACCCCAATTTCGATTAGCACCAGGAGCACCAGATGGTATTTTAGCTCCACCCATATTAAGAGCATAACTGACACGTGCAGCGCAAGAATTTTGAAGACCACCAGGTGAGTTCTCACCATATAGCTCATTCATTTTAAAACCGATTAAATTCCAGACATCAGCCCCAGTGTACTCGTTGTAATTTGGATAATTATTCCAGAAGTTTGAGGATGTTGGCATTCCACACTCACACAACCCCGTGAGGTCAAATCTATTATTAGGATTGTTACCAACATACGTGTAAGTATTCAAACCAGCAGCCAAACCAATAGGATCGCTCTGTGTATACCGTCCCGTCGACGCATCATAATAGCGGTTCCAGTTGTACCAGAGGCCGCTCTCATTATCGTAATACTGGCCAGGGTAACCAATATTCAAATCGCCAATTTGATTTGTAGAAACCGTTCGATCATAGGGCTTATTGTATGCTCTCCAAACAATGGTATTACTAGTATTAGTAACAAGGTGTGGGCGACCAATATGATCGGTGTGGACATAATGTAATGCACCGTTGTGAATTAACCCGATCAATTGTCCATCCAGCCAAATATATTGTCGGCTTATCGTCAGTGAATTATTAGCGGTTTCTCCTAACAATAGACCGTTAGGTGCATAAACATAATTGATATTTACCGGGCCGGATTTTCTCACTCGCTGATTCAAGGCGTTGTACAAATACACTGTTGTAGATCCACCTACTGTGACCGTTTCTTTGCGATTGAAACGATCATATGTGTAAGAAGTTGTCACAGCAGAAGCCGATTTTGAAGTGATGTTGCCGATAGGATCATATTGGAAACTTCTAGCGTTAGATCCCGTAATTGTTATAAGGCGATCCGTTCCATATTGGTATCCATAATTCCTGGTTGATGACATAACCGTTTCCGTCAAACGATTACCATTCAAGTCATAGGTATAGCTGTCATTTACCATATATGTACTGACATTTTTCAAGCGGGAATCCGCATCGTATTGATACGTAAAAGACTCATAAGGGCCATTGTTAACGCTAGTAAGATTATTATTGCTGTCATAACCAAAACTAATTGATTGAACGCCACCGCTGGTGATGCTGGTCAAGCGATAATCCAAATCGCGTGGCATAGAGCGTGTGGTTCCATTCCCAAATGTCCAACCGGAAACTGGTCCATATGCATAATAATTAATATTACTTGCCAGGGTTTGCGTTGTAGTACCAATGGTGACTTTAACTGCATTGACTCGCCCCAAGTTATCGTACTCATAAATAACCTTATTGCCACCAGGGTATGTGATGCTTGAAACTCTGCCATTAGCATCATATGCCCAACTGGTTGAGTAGCTGACAAGATTATTAATCGTGGAGGATTGGCTGCTCAATGAGCCATCTTTGTTGTAACTAAAACCAACTCCAACACCCATGTTGCTCGCCGCACATAGTTTGCCTTTTCCATTGTTGCAATTGTCGTACGACCATGTTTGAACTCGTGTGCCGGTACCAGTACCAGAACTCGCTTGCGTCATTCTGTTAAGCGCATCGTAGCTATAGGCGATCGAAATACCATTAGCGCGTGTAATCTGCGTCATCCTGCCACGATTATCATAAACATAATTGCTTACACCTGTTTCCGGACTCGTAACTTTCACATTGTTACCCAAACCATCAAATACATAATTGGTTGATTTGGTCCGACCATCAATTAATTGCGTCAGATTGCCTGTTGAATCGTAGAAACTTTGGATATAAGCATTAATTGCAGTGGTTGTAGTAATGCGCTGATTGTGGATGTCGTAAGTATGATGGCTGTATTGATTGAGCGAGTCCCTTTCCGAAACCAAATTATTGTTATTGTCCCACTGGTAACCCTTACTCTGACCTGAGTTGCCATTTTCCGTGAGTACACGACCGAGTTCATCACGCACATAGCTCCGATAATGATGAAGGGTATTACCTGTGTATTTGCTAATAGAACTGATATCACCATCAGTGGTGCGAGTGTAAGACTCAGTTATTAAACGCGAACTAGATGTTCCTTTGGCAATTTCACTAACAGAACCATTACTTGAGTAATCTATGTATTCCGTTACGCCGTTTTTCGTACTTTTGGTCATTCCAAATGGGCCATACTCAAAAGAGTTTGTGCGAGGTGAATCGCTCCCCGTAATTACCTCCTGAGTAACGCGCCCCCTTGCATCATATGTCAACGTTTTCACCAAACCATTAGGGTCGGTGATTGTGCCTGGCAAACCAGATGATGCGTGGTTGCTATAAATAGTTGTATGTCCTGCTGCATTGGTAGCGCTGGTGAGATAACCTTGCGAATTCCATGAACGCGTACCACCAGCAGCTCCACTCACAACCATTTGAGACATTACTTTATTGCTGTGGAAGCTGTAACTAAAATTGGTTGTCTGGCATTGATTAAGAATACCGATTGAGCGGCGATTACAAGTGGTTGCACTTTGCAATAAGTCTTTTGAAGCGTGGCTAGCTGGGTAATAAACAAAGTTGGTTTCATCTATCGGATCAGAAAGACTTGCACCAAATCTTTTTTCATTAGTTAGCTTGCTACCATTTTGGTATATGTATGAGAATTGAGTAATACGCGTTAATGAAGAATCATTTGGATTGCTGACACGTTTCTCAGAGACAAGACCCGCCTGATTGTAAGTGTAGCTTGTGAGCCCACCGTTCCAGTCAGTTTGTGTAAGTATCGCACCATTGGAATTATAAGTTGTTAATGCAGCAGCATCAGGACAAGACTGCACACCACTTCGTTCAACACGCTTTAAGTTGCGCATTCCCGATTCAACTTCATAAATATATTTACTGCGCGCACCTTTAGAGTTTGTGACTATAGTGTAAGTAGGATCGTACTCGAATGTGGTGGAAAAAGAGCCATCTGCTCTGGCACTTTCGATTACTCGTCCACTATTGTAAAAATAATTGCTATAGCGGATACCATTGTAAGAGATGCCTGTTAATAAATTACCAATCGCACCATTTTCTCCGTAGTGATATGTACGCGATCCCGTACCTGAAGGATAAGTAACTGTATTGTTTCCGTAAGCATAATATTTACCACCGGAATCTGTCACACCCACAATGTTGTTCCCGCTCCAGGTAAATTGGATATAGCGGCCGGATGAGTGAGTTACTCTGTAAAGGCCAGAGTTATTGTAAGTAAATGTCCAGCCTACACCTGCAGCATTGTGTTTGGTTAATATGGTGCCACTGTGGTCATATACTTCAACACCACCATCATCCAGTATGAAAGTCCATTTTCTTGTGTGGAAATTATAAGTTTGCCACGGTGTAATCGACCCTATTGCTTTGCTCCCATCCGGTGCTCTACGTTCAATCTCCACGGGAAATATATCATCTGAGTCTTCACGCCAATCATAACATTCACCATAGGTAGGGCCGCACTGAGTAAGGTATTCCCCAACGATATTAGCGTGATCATATGTGATATTTAGATAGTAGCTATAGCTATGTCTCCAGCTTGGGCCAACGCTACCCATTCCAGGTGATCCATTTTGCCCTGCACGGTAATAGCGAATAAAGTCCAAAGGCATTTCTGCGTCGCTACCGTCAGTGAAATCAACCTCAGTCTGTATTTTTTGGCCTGAAGAAACAATTACAGGGTTTCCTGCCGTATTGCATGCGTCATCTGGATTCGGTTCTGGTTCTGGAGGAGGCGGTGGTTCTGCTGGCTGTGATCCGCTATTGCCATAACCAATTCCACCGCCAGGGTACCATCCAGAGTCACCTCCCAACCTATCTTTACAGCCAGGGAACCAATTATATCCCTCGCACTCACCGTCAGGCGTGGCCTCTACCACCACTGGTAGCCCTAGGCAATACTTTAAATCGTGCTCTAAACAAGCCGATTCACTCGTGTGAGATCCGAACTCAGAGTCACCCCAAGTAAACGCGCACGTGTATTGAACTGCTTGCTGGCATTCGTGAAGAGTATCGAACGCGAATGCACTTTTTGAAATAAATAAAGAAAAGATTACCGTTCTTACCAAGGGAATATAGAAAAAGTAAGGTTTTTTATTAAATCCAGAAAAAAATGACACATTAAACTCCTTATCTAGCTTAGATCAACAAACGCAATCAATATAAACTATCGAATGCAACAAAATCTCAACTAAGGAGATTAATGCAAATGTGATTGTTATCACCACCCAAAAGGAAATTTAAGCGCCATTTTTTAATTAAAATGAAAACTATGTGAGTCGGGAAGTTTTGAGCTCTAATTTTTTTGCAAAACTGGCTGGGTGTTAGCCCCGCTTGCTTTTTAAATGGCTCGTTAAAAGTGGATTGGAAATTGAATCTAACCGCAGAAGCTGCATCGAATATTGAAAGGATAATTAGATGCTTACAACACGCATAAAAAATACCCGCTACACCAATGCGTAGCGGGCAAACATGAGTGCAATAAAAAATGGGTGACTCAGTAAATCATCGGAGAAAAACACACGTTTTACATGGAGCTATTACAAGAACACACAGCAATCCTTTGCAAATACCTTTCCTTATAAAATCTGAACGCTACAGAATTTAATAATACTGCGGCGAATAAACCTGCTCTGCCTGTTGCCCGCCTAAAATGTGATTGATAATTTCGTTGTGCATGGCGAGTAATTTACCGTTGCGTTCGTTGAGGCGTTTGGTTTCGCTTACCAAGCTTTCCAGTTGCGACCAGCGTGCGAGTGGGCTCATGGATTCGGGGAGCATGCACAGTAATTTGACTATGCCTTGGTTGCTCGCGGCGGCGGGGATGCCGAAGGCGGCGAGTATTTTTCGGCGGCGTTCGGCGCGGGCGCGAATAAATTCGATCAGCACGAGTATCTGTTGATTGAGCTGTTCAATTTGTTCGCAATTACGCAGCAGCAGTTGCTCGTAAAGGCATTGCATGAGCCCCTGCAAACCCTGGTAGTCGGCGCAGTCCTGTTCTATGTCGCGCCCGGCCAATTGAACCAATTGCTGGGCGCGATTCAATTGTCCGGTGTCAGTCATAAATCGCTACTGCGGTGATAGGCGAGAATACTGTGGGCGAGCACTTTTACATCGCTGCTTAATTCGCCGCGCGCCAGCGCTTGTTTGATGGCGGTGACTTGGTCCATGTCGATTTCCGGCAGTGCGCGCATGGCTTCTTGCAATTCTTCCAGGCGCGGTTCTGCGTTGGCATTTTGTGTAGCTGCAGCGGTTTTGGAGGGCGCAGCAACGCCGGTTTTGCCTGCGGCCGGTGCCTCAGTGGCGGCACTGTAGCCAGATGTAATGTGCCTGCTGATTTCCATGATGAGATCCTGAAATAAGGGGGTTACTGTGTATGAACCCTGTTATCAACACTAAGCGACCCATTCTGGCGATTACTTAAATGGTTCTGCAAAAAATTTTAATCCGCCAGTTTACCGGCGCCTTTTAGCCTTGCGCGCGCCACCAGGATTGCGCTGCCAGCCCGTCCTGTATTTTTTGCTCTTGCTGGTTGAGCTGTTGTTGCCATTGGGCCATTTTGGCGTCTATCACATGGGCGACGATTTTTTCGCTGCGCATGGCCGCCATTAATTCCACTTGAATGCGCGCCAGGTTTTCCTCTGCCAACGCCAGCTCGCGCTGTTGCAGCTCCACCATTTTGTGCAGTGTCGCTTTGTATTGTTGCTGGTTGTTACGCTGCAAGGGCGTGGTCATGGGCACAGTAAAACTGCACAGCCGGTTGAGGCCAATAATGTTGTTGCGGTAGCGCTGGCAGAGATTCTGCTGATAGGTCACTCGCCCCAGCATTTGCTGCACCTTGGTGCTGCGCAAACTGGCCAAGCGGGATAAGGCGGCTAACTGTTCTTTCATGATTGGTCACTGCCCCTATCGAATAATGCTTCTGAGCCCGGCAAGGCTCTGTTCCAGATCGGCACCGGCGCCCACATCCTGCCGTAAAAACCGTTCAATGGCGGGTGCCAATTGCACCGACTGATCGGTTTTTACATCCATGCCCGGGGTGTAACCACCGAGCGGGATCAGTTCTTTGATTTTTTCGTAGGTGCTGTAAAACTCTTTTAATTGCCGCGCCGCACTTTGGTGTGCCGGTTCCGTAACCTGGGTCATGCAGCGACTGACCGAGGCGGCAATATCGATGGCCGGGTAATGGCCGACATCCGCCAGCCGCCGTGACAGCACTATGTGGCCGTCCAGAATGGCGCGCGCGCAATCCACAATCGGGTCTTGCTGGTCATCGCCCTCTGCCAATACGGTGTAGAGCGCGCTCAAGCTGCCGCGCTCGCTTTCGCCGTTACCGGCGCTTTCCACCAGTTCAGGCAGCATGCCAAATACCGAGGGCGGGTAACCTTTGGTCGCCGGCGGTTCGCCGAGTGCCAACGCAATTTCACGCTGGGCCATGGCATAGCGCGTGAGTGAATCCACTAACAGCAGTACGTCTTTGCCTTGATCGCGAAAATAGGCGGCGATGGTGTGGCACAGCTCGGTAGCTTTCATGCGCATCAGTGGCGATTCATTGGCTGGCGCGACCACAACGACGGCTTTGCGTAAGCCCTCTTCCCCCAGCGAATGGAGGATAAACTCCTGCACTTCGCGCCCGCGTTCGCCAATCAAGCCAACTACCACCACATCGGCGGCGGTTTGACGGGTGATCATGCCCAGCAGCACACTTTTACCCACACCACTGCCCGCAAACAGGCCGACACGCTGGCCTTTGCCGAGGGTGAGCAAGGCATTAATCGCCCGCACACCGACATCCAAGGGCGCCGATACCGGCCTGCGCTTGAGCGGATTTACCCGCGGTAATTCGGTGGGCAAGGTGTCGCGACCGCTGAGTTTGCCCAAGTCGTCCAGCGGTTCGCCCAAGCCATTGAGCACCCGTCCCAACCAGGATTCATCGATCTGCAACAGGGCTTCATCTTTGGCGGGAAATACGCGGGAACCAGCGGTGAGGCCGATGGGTTTTTTGAAAGGCATGAGGTAGCTGATGTCGCGGTTAAAACCCACGACTTGTGCGTCCAGCATGCTGCCATCGCCCTGCTCCACATAGCAGCGCTGGCCGGTCATGCGCTGGCAGCCATGGCTTTCCAGCAACATGCCGGATACCCGCACCAAACGGCCACTGACCTTGGCCAGTTGCACGCGCTCCAGTGAACGCAGTGCATCGTCAAGCTTGAAGCTTTCCAGCATGGCTTAGCCCTCAGTGAGTTGCATGTGCTCGGCCAGCGTATCGATGCAGGAATCCAGCCGCTGTTGGCAGCCAATATCCACCTCGGTTTGCGCAGTGACTATGCGGCATTCGCCCAGTGCCAACTTGTCGTCCGGCACCAAGCGCCAGGCGGCAGCACGACCGGGCGCCAAATCCTTGATGCGCGAATACTCTTCCGGGTTGAGCAGTATGTGTACTTCGTTCTGTTCTGTGGGCATGGAGGCCAAGGCTTCCTCCGCCAGATTCAGCAATTGGGTGGGGTGCAGGGTCAGCTCACAGCGAATCACTTGCTGGGCGACTTTTTTCACCAGCTCCAACAATTCCTGCCGACGCTTGCGCTCAAATTCCTGCAAGAACACGCGCAGTTGTTCGCTGATCTGTTCCAGCGGTTCACTCGCGGTTTCAAACAGTTGCTTGCCTTCCTGGCGCCCTTCCTCACGGCCGCGTTGCAAACCTTCGTTGCGCCCTTGTGCAAACCCGTCGCGTTCGCCCGCTTCCTGCCCCTGGATCAAGCCTTGTTGATAGCCCTTTTCCGAGCCCTCCTGAAAACCCTCGGCAATGGCGCGCTGGATGGCTTCCGGGTCGCTGCCCCACTGGCCCGCTTGCAGGTTGGAATTGACATTGGCGCGCGGCGGGAAACGATAAGGCCGCCACCCTTTACCTGCCCCTTTAAGCACTTTAACCGTCATATCGGCCCCTTATTCCACTGTCTGTTCGCGGAACAATTGCAACTGCACTTCACCGTTGGCGGCCATGTCGCGCACCACCGCCATAATGTCCTTGCGTACCTGCTCAATGCGGCTCAAGGGCACCGGCCCCTGACGGCGATTGATGGATTCCATTTGCTGCGCCTGCCGCTTGGGCATGGCTGCCATAATCGCTTTGACCAGCGCTGGTTCAGCGCCTTTGAGCGCCACTACCCACTCGTCCAGCGGGATTGCTTCCAACAAGGCTTGCAATACTTCCTGGCTTTGGCGCGAGAGGATAAAGAAGTCGTACATTTCGTCTTCAATCTTGTCCACCAAGTCCTTGTTGTGGGCACGCAGCAACTCAAACATCTGGTTACGGTCGCCTTTGAAGCGATTCATGATGTCCGCTGCCTGCTTCACACCGCGCACCCGCGAGCCTTGGGTTGATAACACCGACAAGCTGCGGTCGATCAATTCTTCCAGTTCGGCGATCACATCGCTGTTCACTTCGCTCAGGTTGGCGATGCGGTACAACAGCTCGTCCTGACTGGCGGCAGGCATGCATTCCAATACTTCACTGGCCATGGCGGGCGGCAGGAAAGCGAGGAAAACCGCCTGCATCTGCGCGTGCTCCTTGGCGATCAGGGCGGCAAACTGGCGCGGATCAATCCACTCCATTTTGGCCATCTTGGCGCGAATTTCTTCACCGTAGATGCTGTCGAGCAGGCCCCGGGTAATATCGCTGCCAAGCGCTTTGCCGAGCATGCCGGACAAATAGGAGCGCGATGCCCCCTTGATGCTGCTCTGCTCTTTGTAGTCCTCAAAAAAGCGGCTGATCACTTCCGATACCATCGGCTGCTTCACATTGCTCAAGCGCGCCATGGCTTGGCTGATACTGACAATTTCCTCCCGCGAGAAGTGGCGCAAGACACCCGCCGAGGTGGAATCGCCCATGCTCAAGAGCAGGATGGCAGCCTGCTCAACCGGGCTGAGCGAGCGCATAGGCACGCGCGCCGGAACGTCTTTGGTCGCTGAGGCACTGCGCTCATCAGCCTGCTGGATTGAGGGTTCTTTCATTTCGACCTATCCATTGTTTAATGACTTCGGACACACGTTCAGGATCATTTTTGGCCAGCATTTGCAAATGCTCGATTTGCATTTCCAACCCCGAGCCGGGCGCGGGCAGGCGAATTTCGGCCAGCGGGTTAAATTCACCCAAGATATTGGGCGCACCATCGCCACCAAAACCGCGCAGCGGGTGTTGCTCGGTGCGCAGCGCCAAGGGCGGCTCCACCATGGGCGGCATCAGTTGCTGGTTGGAGCGGATTAAATTGCGCACGGCCGGGCGCACCACCATGAATAACAGCAGCAGGCTGACCAAGCCAAACAGGCCCATTTTGGCCAGCTCATACACCCGGGTGCTTTCCCACCAGGGCGTGTTTTCTACAATCTCGACCGGCTTGGTAAAGGGGAAGACGCTCAGAGTCAGCAAATCGCCGCGCCGTTCATCAAAGCCCACCGCACTTTTCACCATGGATTCCAATTCCGCGCGGGCTTCCGCTGTCCAGCCACCTTCGGGGGCACTGCTGGCATTCAACACCACCGCCACTGTCTGGCGGCGCAGAGCAAAAGGAGCGTGTTTGATGTGGGTTACGGATTGGTCGTACTCCAACTGGCGGTTGGATTCTTTGCGCAAGGACGTGGCCGCTTTATTGTCCACACTGGATTCAGCCGTCGCTTCGCCTTCGGCAGGCTCAGCGGCGTCGGCATTGGCGGGGGGAATATCTTGCGGTGGCGGCACCGGGCGATTGCTCAGGGAACCGGGCACACCCAACGCGAGTTGGTCCAGCACGCTTTCGTCACGCAGGATTTCCGAGCGCAAGCGTGGGTTGTCGCCATAGGATTGCAGTGTCTCTTCGCGCTGGCTGAAATCGATATCCGCCGCCACGCTGATGCGGTAATTGCCTGCACCCAAAATCGGGGCCAGCACCTCCTCCACATTGCTCACAGCCTTGGCTTGATAGCCATCCACCAGCTCCCAGCTTTGCGAGGGGCCCGCGTTTTCATTCAGGCCGCGCGATAAAAGCACGCCCTGCTGATCGACCACACTCACATCGCCACTGGCTAACTGCGGCACACTGCTCGCCACCAGATTAACAATCGCACTCACCTGCTCCGGCTTGAGTTTGTAACCCGGCGCCAACTGCAACATCACCGAGGCTTTGGCCGGGTCGCGCTTGCTCACCACAAACGAAGTGCTCTCCTGCAAGGCCAGGTGTACCCGCGCCATATCCACGCCTTTCATGGTGATAATTGAGCGCGCCAGCTCACCTTCCAGACTGCGCTTCAGGCGTACATCCTGCACAAACTGACTGGAACCCAATGGCTCCTCTTTATCAAATAATTCATAGCCGGAGGGCATGGCTACCTGGATGCCCTTGGCCGTGAGCAGCATACGCGCGCGCGCCAACTGATCCTCGCGCACCAGGATTTGCCCGCTCTGCGGGTGCAGGTTGTAGCCTATGGCCTCTGCATCCAACACGCGCATCACTTCCGCTGCCGGATAGGCTTCACCCGCCCCGTAGAGCGGGCGAAAGGAGCCTTGGTCGCGCCACAAATACACCACCACACTCACCGCCACTATGGCGGCTACCGCGGCCATGAGCATCAGCCCCAGGCGCGGATCCAGTGTGAAACCACCACTGCCCCGGCTGGCTAACCTGTCTTTAATGAACTGCACCATGTGAACATCTCACTCGGGTTTGGGGAATGGGGGGATTAGAGCGGTGTACGCATAATCTCTTCAAAGGCGCTGGTCACCTTGTTGCGCACCTGCATCAGCGCCGAAAACGACACGCTGGCTTTCTGGCTTTCAATCATGGCACCTACCAGATCATCGCTGGCACCCGAATCGACTGCTGCTGTCAAGGCGCCCGCTTTGTGGTGCTGGTTGTCGATGGCGGTGAAAATCTCACCAAAGGCAGTGCGGAACCCGTCTTTTGGGGCTGAACCGCCCTCCAATCCGCTGGCGTCAAACAGCGTCGATGCCTCCAGTACCGGGCCTTCGGCGCCCTGTTTCATCTGCTCCATGCGCCCCAACAAATCCTGCTGTACTTGCGTTATTGAATTCATATCCACGGTCTCTGATACATTCAGGGTTAAAGAATGGGTTAAAAAGTAATTTGTACGCCCTGCTCACGCATGGCGGTCAAGCGATAGCGCAAGGCGCGGGGCGTCATGCCCAGGCTTTCTGCCGCCTTGGCTTTGTGGCCGCCAAAGCGGCGGATGGTATCTATTACATGCTGGTACTCCGCCCACTTACCGCTGGCGCGCAGGGCAGCTTTGCCGCACATCTCGCTGTTTAGATCCGCACCAGATTCAGTGACATAGGGTTTTCCGGGGATTGCGCCGCGCGTAGCGGGCAATGCCAGGCCCAAATCCTGGGGCTGGATAAACAGACCATTGCGCAACACCAAGGCGCGTTGCAGCATGTTTTCCAGCTCGCGCACATTGCCCGGCCAATCGTGGGCCAGCAGTGCATCGCAAGCTGCCGGCGTGAGCAGGTCATCGCGCTGTTCATGGGGAGCGTGTTTACGAATCAGGCGCCGCGCCAGAGGCAGGACATCCTCTTTGCGCTCGCGCAGTGGGCAGATGTGCAGGGGCAATACATCCAAACGGAACATCAAATCGGCGCGGAAACGGCCCTCGGCCACCTCCTGCTGCAAATCGCGGTTAGTGGCGGCGATAATGCGTACATTGAGCGGGATTTCCTTGTGACCGCCCAAACGCTCTACCCGCTGCTCTTGCAGTACACGCAGCAACTTGGCTTGCAATCCCAAGGGCAGCTCGCCGATTTCATCGAGCAATAAAGTGCCGCCATTGGCCAATTCAAACTTGCCCGGCTGGGCAGCGGTTGCACCGGTAAAGGCGCCGCGCTCATGGCCGAACAACAGGGATTCCAGCATCTGCTCAGGAATGGCCGCGCAGTTCACGGCAATAAAGGGAGCATCATCGGCAGCAGAAAAACGGTGGATATAACGCGCCATCATCTCCTTGCCGGTGCCAGTTTCGCCGGTGATGAGGATCGGTGCCCGCGCCAGCGCAACCCGCTGGGCCATGGCTAATAAGCGGCGACCCGCTTGCGAGCAGGAGACAAAACTCTCCTCCGCGGCCAAACCGGATTCCTGCCGTTGCAGGAGTGCATTTAATTGCGGGGCGCTAAACGGCGCTAATAAATAGTCAACACAACCCAACTCCAGCAGCGCAGCGGCTTTTTGCTGGTCGGCATACTCAACCACGGGAATCACGCTGATGTCGGGCGCATCGCCAATCATGGCGCCAATACGCGCAAACAGGCCGCTGCCGGGGAAGCTACTCACAAACACAAAGATCAGGTTGGCCTGGGCGATAAGGCTGGTGCTCAGTTCAGAAAACTGTGCGCAGTGAATCACCTGGCAGTCGCGCTGCATCAGTCCGCTGGTCAGCAGGCTGTAACCATCGTCGCGCGAGTGCCCCAGAATAATGACCTTGCTCGCAGCAGCAACATGTATTGATTGGCTTGTAGACATCACCGTCAATCACCTTCTATGGGTTGCATCCGGATTGTGGGTTAACCCGAAAGCCGGGTATCGCATTTAAGTGTTGTGCGCGCCGGGTCGCCCTTGAAGAGCATTAGCCACTGTGTGATACAGCGCCACCAGCGCCGTGAACCAGGTCACGCCACCAAACCATAACAAGCACCCCGCAAAGCACTAAATCATTTGGCATCAAATAAAATCAAAACGTCTAAAAACCCCTTAAAAACAGCTTTTGATATCTATTGATTTAATTTCACCGCCCGCCCACTCCTATACTCGCTCGCAATGAGGGCTGATGCTGTTATCGCCCTCCCACGGACATTGATCACTGCAATATCCATCACAGCCACATTTATCTCAGCGACACTTATCCAGTACAGGAAATGCGCATGACAGGTAATGCGAAAGTTCAGCACAAGGTAGCCAGCGACCAGCTGATACGGTTAAAACCCCAGAAGCTGGGGCGCCACTATCACAAGATTCCCCTGTACATCCGTGAACTTTCCAACAAGTACCCACGGGTGATCAGCGATTATTTTTTGCGCAACTACCGGATCAATCTGGAACTGATGAATGTGGTAGTGCACGAACAGCGCGCCACCGACCCGGAATGTATTTACCGCTCTGGTTTGGGCAAGGTGGGCTTTTCCATGGATCGCCCCCTGCTCACCGAAGTGCTGGAGTGCTATTACGGCGGTATTTGCCTGCCCAACCAGGATGCACCGCCGGTCAGTATTTCCGAACAGCGTATGCGCAGCCGCCTGGGTATTGATGTGGCGCAGATTTTTGCGCAAGCCCTGCTGGCGGGTGAAACCTTTGGCGATCTCAAGGCCTTTGATAATGCCTACGAGGAGATCCAATGGGAGTACATCGCCGAGTTCCAGTACCACAGCCACATCACCAACAAACAGGCATCCATCTTCATCTATCTGGATACCCAACTGGTCGATGAACTGACCAGCCGCATGACCAACCCGCTGCCTGCACCCACTGGCGTTAGCCCGATTCATCAAATCAAGAACCTGCCGGTCAGGCTCAACTGCGTTATCGCCTCGCTGCAAATGCCGCTCGCCCAAGTGCTCGCCCTCAAGACCGGCGACATAGTGATGATGCGCATGCGCGACCGCTGCGATGTGGAAATCAACCAGGAAAAACTCTTTCGCGGCGCCCTCTTTGAAGACGATGGCGCCCTCTTTTTAACCTCACTGGAGAGCGTGAAAACATCATGAACAATTCTTTTAGCGACAGTGACTTTGACAATTTGATGGGTTCCAACGACCTGGGCCTGCCGCCGCTCACCAGCGAAACCAGCGCGCCCGAAGCACCGGCCATGCCGCAACAGGATTTAAGTTTCTTCGGCAAGATCCCGGTCAATGTCACCCTGGAAGTGGCCTCTACGGAAATCCCGCTCAAGGATTTAATGGAAGTGGATATCAGCAGCGTGATCATGCTCGACAAACTCGCTGGCGAACCGCTGGACGTGAAGGTCAACGGCACCCTGTTCGCCAAGGCAGAAGTAGTGGTGATGAACGGCAACTACGGCTTGCGTATTGTGGAGCTGAGCGGCACCAAACTGGACGGCCTGACAGCATGAGTGCCGCGCGCCGACTGCTCACCGGCATAACGCTCCTATGCGGCTTGCTGCTCAGCCCCTTGAGTGCCTGGGCGGCAGGTGGCGATATTCCGCTGCTGCAATTCAACGACACCGCTGGCGGCGGCCAGGAGATGAGCGTCAAGCTACAGATTCTGGTGCTCATGACACTGCTCGGCTTTTTGCCCGCCATGCTCATGATGATGACCTGCTTTACCCGCTTTATTATTGTGCTGGCGATTTTGCGCCAGGCCATTGGTTTGCAACAAAGCCCACCCAACCCGGTCTTAATCGGCGTCGCCCTCTGCCTCACCCTGTTGGTGATGCGCCCAGTCGGGCAAGAAATTTACACCAAGGCTTACGTGCCCTTTGAGGCCGATCAAATCACCCTGCAACAGGGTTTAACCGAAGCCAAACACACATTGAGTCGCTTTATGCTGGCGCAAACCAGCAGCAGCTCGCTGGACACCATGCTCGCCCTTGCGGAAGAAGAGCGCCCCACCGATTTGGCCGAACTGGACTTTTTTGTACTGCTGCCCGCTTTTGTCTTGAGCGAATTAAAAACCGCCTTCCAAATCGGCTTTATGATTTTTGTGCCCTTCCTGGTGATCGACCTGATTGTGGCCAGCGTGCTCATGGCCATGGGCATGATGATGCTCTCGCCCATGATGATCTCCCTGCCGTTCAAGCTCATGGTGTTTGTACTGGTGGATGGCTGGACGCTCCTGGTCGGCACCCTCACCACCAGCATCCAACCCTTTTAGCGCCCGCCAGCCCAACGCCGCCTCTCAACGGAATCGCCTTTTATGATGACACCCGAAGCTGCCACTACACTGATCGCCAACGCGGTTTACATCACCGGCCTGGTAGTCTGCGTGCTGATTGTTCCCAGTTTGATTGGCGGTTTGCTGGTGAGTATTTTTCAGGCCGCGACGCAAATTAACGAGCAGATGCTGAGCTTTTTGCCGCGCCTGCTCATCACTCTCGCCATGTTGATATTTGCGGGCACCTGGATTCTGCAAACCCTGAGCGATTTGTTTGTGGAAATATTCCAGCTCGCAGGCAGTTTGGTCGGCTAGCGCCATGGTCACGGCCACGCCCCTGCTTGACGCCAGCCAGCTCATGCATGACATGCAGGCTTACTGGTGGCCGTTTTGCCGCCTGCTCGCCCTGTTCAGCATGGCGCCGCTGTTTAATCACAAAGCAGTATCCATTCGCATCCGCGTGTTGCTGGCGCTGGCCATTACCGCTGCCCTCACCCATGTACTGCCCGTACCACCCGACATCAACCCGCTCTCACTCAAGGGGATTTTCACCAGCATTGAGCAAATTTTATTTGGCGTATTACTCGGGCTAATGCTGCAACTGGTATTTATTATTTTCATGTTGGTGGGCGAAGTTATCTCTACCCAAATGGGCATGAGCATGGCGCGTTATAACGACCCAACCAACGGCGTTTCATCATCGTCTATTGTTTACCAGTTGTATTTTATTTTGCTGGTGTTTTTATTTTTTTCGATTGACGGCCACCTGCTTACCGTGAGTGTGATTTACCAAAGCTTTCTCTACTGGCCCGTCGGCGGTGGTTTGCATTATTTGGGAATTGAAGGATTTTTACGCGGTATCGCCTGGATGTTTGCAGCCTCGGTACTCATTAGCCTGCCTATAGTGTTTTGTATGGCACTGGTGCAATTTTGTTTTGGTTTGCTCAACCGAATCTCACCGGCCATGAACCTCTTCTCGCTTGGTTTTCCCATCACCATTCTGGTTGGCCTGTTGTGCATTTATTTAACCCTGCCCAACATGCCGCAAAGCTACCTGCATTTAACCCGCGAATTGCTCGACACCATTGGGCGCATCTTGCAGGAGGGCAATCGTGTCTGAACAACACAGCTCCCAGGAAAAAACCGAAGAGGCCAGCGCGCAGAAACTCAAAAAGAGCCGCGACGAAGGCCAGGTCGCCCGTTCCAAAGACTTAGCTACCACCATCTCGCTGTTGGTAACCCTGTTTGTACTCAAATACAGTTTTGGTTTTTATGCCGATACCCTGCATGAAAGTTTTCGTATGTCCTACATAAACTTTCATCAAGCAGAAATGGATTTAAACGATCTGCCACTGCTACTCACCCAGAATTTATTATTGTTCGGCATGCTGTTATTGCCACTGCTGATTACACCACTGCTGGTGATATGCCTCTCGCTAGTGCCCGGCGGCTGGGTATTTGCCAGCAAAAATTTTATGCCGCAATTTAGTCGGCTCAACCCACTCAAAGGTTTGGCAAAAATTGTCTCAGCACAGAATTGGAGCGAGCTGCTTAAATCCATCGTAAAAATTACCGTACTATTGCTCGCCGCCTGGTGGCTGGTATTGGATGCCAGCGCGCGTATGCTGGAATTCCAGCGCATGGATCTAACCAGCGCCATCACTCAGGCCTTTGGTTTATTGTTTAACACCACCTTGATTTTGCTCACGGTATTTGTGTTGTTTTCGTTTATCGACATTCCCTTGCAGCGCTTCTTTTTCCTCAAAAAAATGCGTATGACCAAACAGGAAGTCAAAGAGGAACACAAAAACCAGGAAGGCCGCCCTGAAGTGAAGGCGCGCATCAAACAACTGCAACGCCAAATGCTTCAGCGCCAAATTAATCGCGTGATAAAAAATGCCGATGTAGTGATTGTGAACCCGCAGCACTATGCCGTCGCACTCAAATACGACCTCAAAAAAGCCAAGGCACCCTATGTGCTCGCCAAAGGCGTGGATGAATTGGCACTCTACATCAAAAAGCTCGCTGCCAAACACCAATTGGAAGTGGTGGAAGTGCCACCGCTGGCGCGTGCCATTTATTTCACCACCCAAATTAACCAACAAATTCCGGCACCGCTCTACACCGCTGTGGCTCATGTGCTGAGTTACATTTTGCAACTGCGGGCTTACCGGCAGGGGCGCAGAAACAAACCGCAATTGGCGAATAACCTCAATATCCCGGCCAGCATGGCCAACAGGACTTAACCATGAATTTACTCCAGCAACTTATGCCGAACCTCCGCAGTGGCCGCATTGGTATTCCGCTGCTGATTTTATCGATACTGGCAATGATTATTTTGCCGCTGCCACCGCTGCTGCTGGATATTTTATTTACCTTCAATATCGCCGTATCCATTCTGGTATTGCTCACCAGCGTGTCCACCAAAAGCCCGCTGGATTTCTCGCTTTTTCCCACAGTGATATTAATCACTACCTTGATGCGCTTGTGTTTAAACGTAGCCTCTACCCGCGTGGTATTACTGGAAGGCCACACCGGCACCGAAGCCGCCGGTAAAGTGATTGAAGCCTTTGGCGAAGTAGTAATTGGCGGAAACTTTATTGTCGGTATGGTGGTGTTCCTGATTTTGATGATCGTGAACTTTATTGTGATCACCAAAGGCGGCGAAAGAATTTCAGAAGTCACCGCACGCTTTACGCTGGATGCCCTGCCCGGCAAACAAATGGCGATTGATGCCGACCTCAACGCCGGTTTAATCAGCCAGGAAGATGCCAAACAACGTCGTCAACAAGTCTCCAAAGAAGCCGATTTTTACGGCGCAATGGACGGTGCATCCAAATTTGTACGCGGCGATGCTATTGCCGGTATTTTAATTCTGCTCATCAATTTGTTCGGCGGTTTTGCCATAGGTGTGTTCATGCACAACCTGAGCGCAGGCGAAGCCTTCCAGCAATATGCACTGCTCGCCATTGGCGATGGTTTGGCCGCTCAAATTCCCGCCCTGCTGCTCTCTACCGCCGCCGCCATTATTGTTACGCGCATTAATGAATCCTCCGAGATCACCCAACAAGTCCAGCGCCAAATGCTGGCGACTCCCTCACTGCTCTACACAGTCGCCGGGATTTTATTGTTATTGGCACTGATTCCCGGCATGCCCAAACTGGCGTTTATGAGTTTTGCCGCACTGATTGCCTTTATCGGTTGGCGCGTGTCACTCAACCCCAATCCCGCTGATGCCAGCCTCGATGAAGCCGAAGCTATCACCGCCGCCATGGGTCAAGAGCAAGCGCAACAGTTAGCCTGGGACGATATTCCGGCGGTGGAATCTGTATCTATTTCCCTCGGTTACAAACTGGTGGGATTAGTAAACCAAGCAGCAGGCGCACCACTGGCACAACGTGTGCGCGGCGTGCGTCAAACCCTGTCAGAAAATTTGGGATTTTTATTGCCGGAAGTACAAATCCGCGACAGCCTGCGCCTTAAGGCGGCGCAATACAATATTTACATTAATGGTGAAAAAATTGACGGCGCCGAGCTGCATGCCGATCGCCTGATGGCCATTCCCTCCCCCGAACTTTATGGCGAAGCTGACGGTATTTTAGGTATCGACCCCGCCTACCGCATGCCAGTGGTGTGGATTTTACCGAGCGAAAAACCCCGCGCGCTAAATTTGGGTTATCAAGTCATTGATTGCGCCAGTGTCATCGCCACCCATTTAAATAAAGTGATTCGTGCGCACTTGCCGGATATTTTTAAACACGACGATGTAGAACATTTAATGCAGCGTTTGGCACAGCTCGCCCCTAAATTAGCGGAAGCGTTAAAAACCCAACTCAGCTTTACCCAACAGCACAAGGTGTATCGCCAATTGCTGCAAGAGGAAGTATCACTCAAAGATATTGTCAGCGTTGCTACCGCGTTGGTCGAAGGCAGCGAAAGCACCAAAGACCCGGTACTGCTCGCCTCCGATGTGCGGTTTGCATTGCGCCGCAATATTGTGTCCAGCATTGCGGGCGACCGCAGTGAATTATCGGTATTTGTCTTGGATAACACCTTGGAAAATACCCTGCTCAGCGCCTTAAGCATTGCCAAACAAGCAGGGCCAGTGAGTTTGGATAATATTCCTGTAGAACCCAACCTGCTCAACCAATTGCAAACCTCTATGCCGGTGGTTAAAGAGAAACTCCGCAGCGAAGGCCACCCGCCCATTCTGGCTGTCATGCCACAATTGCGCCCACTACTGGCACGTTATGCGCGGGTATTCAGTCCCGGCCTGCACGTGCTATCGCAAAATGAAATTCCCGAGAAAGTGGGCGTAACTATTTTGGGAAGCTTGGGGTAAGTTTGGAGAGCTTGGGGTAAATTTGGGATTTTTTGGGAAGGAGCGGGATAAGAAATTGAACGCTACCTTCCTATTCATCATCCAATTCACCGCGCATAATGCGTAGTTTTTCTACCATGCTGGTGAACTCAGCGGAGGGCTGTTCCAAAATAAAACCCGCTTCAAAATAGCCGGTTTTATCATTCACACCGGACCATTTGCAGCTGGCATCCACTTCAAGTTGCAGCAATTCATTTTCCGCCAAACGCATCCGCAGTCGTAAATTCATACGAGTACCAGGTTCTATGGCCGTATCGCTCAACAGCTTGAACCCGAATTCAGACACATCGCCCACATAACCAATCAGCGCCCCATTTTTGGGGTTACTCACCTTAACGCGAAAAATGGAGCGAAAAATAAGTCGACTTTGATTGCGCATAATAAATAACCACGAAACCGAAACAGAAGCGCACACCAACTGTGCTAAAGCGGTAAGGCGACAGGGTTGGTTAGTTTATTAAATCGCTATTCTGCTTTTTCATTCGTCGCCACCGGCTCCATAGGCACCAACTCCAACTGCAACCCGCTTTTGGTGACAGTGGGCGGTGGCCTGCGCCCCGGTGCTTTTACCGCCGCAGGTGCGGCGCGTTCGGCTTGTGCCATGGCCGCTTCCAGCTTTTTGCGCTCGGCGACTTTTTCCAACTGCTGCGCCATGTGCCGACATTTATCGGCTTGCGCCTGCATGGCGGGCATCTGCCCCAGAATATCGGACAGCAAGTAATACGCCTGGGGTAACTCAGCGTAATCCGGGTATTGCTTGTGCATAGCGTTCAGCAGTTTGACTGCCAGTGCGCTATCGCCCTGCTGCTTTAACAGGCTTGCCAATTGCAGGCGCAATACCGGTGAGTCAGGCAAAAAGTCCGGTGCAATCACCCGTATTTGTTTAAAGCCGGGCGTGAGTTTATCCAGGCGTTTTTTGCGATTAAGAAAATGCAAATAGATTGTGCCAAAATCAGCCATGAGCGCCGTTTTTTTACACACATAAAGCAACTCAAAGAATTGATCAAAAAAGCGCGCGTCGTTCGGGTATTGCTTAAAGGCTTGATAATAAAGCGTCACCACCCGCTCGTAATCGCCTTCTTTTAACAGCACTTGAATCTGCGCGGCCAAGCGATCCGCCGCTTCGCGTTTGGGCTGTTCTTCATCCTCATCAATACGGGCGCTGTAACCCAGCTGATCCTGATACTGGAATAGCATGTAGCCCATTAAATGAAATGCGACCAGGGTGTAATAACTGGACACCATGGATTGCAAAACATAAGACACCGCCGGAAATAATTGCCCAATCCATTCATGCAACAAACCCACAGAGGTCATCATGATCAGGATAAACGCCATCAATAAACCGTAAGGCAAACCAATTGCGCCAATTAATGACAGCGTCGCAAAGGGGTTCATGGCCTCCAACATATTTTCGGTTTGCGCAAAGCGAATCAAAATAGCCGGAAAGGAAATGACCGCAATAAATCCCAACAATCCACCTATGGCAGGCCCCAGGAAATGCGCGGCAACCCCCACAGCCAATCCCAGTATTATTGTGATGACCACCAACTGTAACAGCAGGCTAATACCGCCTTGATAAGCGTCCATTACGTCCGGCGCTTTCATCTCGCCCATGGCGGTGCGCTCAAGGCAAGTGAAGCTGTATTTGAGCAAAGCACCTGCGGCAAATAAATACAGCGCGAGCGCGAGAATCCATAAAAATGGCATGAGCATAGCCATCACTGAAGCGATGGAGGTGATCACAATTAAACTCATTGACGAGGCATTGAGCGGGTACTTAAACGCCTCCGGCAAGCGCCGCCAAAAAGGTTCAGCCTGATTGCCGGAACCCAGGCTAACCAGATGGTGCCCGCACACAAAACAGCGCGCCGGTAATTGCGCGTCGTCCACACAGTGATCGCATTGATGCACATTGCACTGCTCGCAGAAATAAGTCGCGCCATCCAAGGGGTGATATTTACAGTAATGCACGCTCTGCTCCCTGTGCGAATTGTGTAGCCAGTTGTTCGTAATGGGTACGCTTGCCAGTATCGCGCAGGCGTAAAAATGCTGTCGCCAATTTGGTCGCCAGCACACTCATAGCGGGGTTGGTACAGCCCTTTTGCGCAAGCCCGTTAAATAATTGCTCTGCCGCGCGCGGGTTTTCCAAGGCGGAAAATTGCATGGCCAATTTTAACGCGGCGCCTTCACTCAAGGATTCATGCACCTCAGGGTTATCCAGCCACACCCGTTCCAGTTTTTTGATCTGATCCGGCGTTAACAGCGGCAAAGTCAAGAGCGTTATCACCGCCGGTTGCAATGCCGCACCGCGCTGTATTTTCAGCAGGTTGTAGCGAATCATCACCCATTCAAATTGATTCCCTTTTTCAGCGATAAGCGCATCCACCAATTGCAGGGCACGCTCAAAACGGAATTTTTCAATCGCCTCATAAATCTCGGCCATAGGCTTTTGCGCGGGATCTACGCTCTGGTCGTTATTGATGTAGTCATCATTAAACAGCGAACGGTTCATCAACCAGGCGACACCAATCAGCAGCGCGCCCGTCACAAAGCCACCGGCGTGCGCCATAAAGGCGATATTGGAATGGGTATCGGTTTGGTATTGGTAAATTTCCTTGCCGATATAAAAGGGCAAAATCAACAGCGCGGGCGCACGGAAATAGCCCACCACAAAGAAAAACCAATAAAAGAATTCAATTTTCTTAAAGCGAAACACCGCAAGGTACATAGCCATCACCCCGGAGATAGCACCGGAAGCACCGATCAACGGCTGACTACTCGCCCAATCCGTCGCCACCTGCGCAAAGCCTGCGCCCACACCCGACAGCAAATAAAACAGCAAAAACCGCCAATGCCCAATCGCCGCCTCTACCGCAAAACCGCACACAATCAGGAAAAACATATTGCCCAGCAAATGCATAATGTCGCCGTGCAAAAACTGGTGGGTTAGAAAACTGGGAATGGATAATTTATTGGCCTGCAAACCATTGGCCACATAACTGAGCGACTGAATCAACCCATGCAACTGCGCCCGCTCCTCCACCCACTGATCAAAGCGATCCGGCGTGAGGTAACTGCGCACATGGGTTTGCAAATAGCGGTAAAAATCCTCGCGCATCAGCAGATCGGCAATGATGTAGTCATACTCCCCCTTGGCATATTCACGGCGATACTCCGTCAACTGTACATCGCCCTGCTCCTCCAGGTAAGCCTCAAATATCGGCCATTCATCCTGAATAAAGCCCTGCGCATGGTAGCGGCTAATGGCTTCAATAATTTTGGGGGTATCGCCGCTTTGGTAGAGGAAAAACACCATGACATTAATAAATACCAGGGTGCACAACACAAGGGGCGCATGGCGCCAATCCAGGGACTTTTCAGTAGGGACTATGATCATTTGTTATCGTACATTCCATTTGCTTTTGTGAGTCAGCGCAAATATTAACCCTGACCCAGCGCAAAGTCATGCAGATTCAGACGGCTACCCAGCACCCAACAACTGGGCAATTTTTGAACGAATGCAATCTAAATAATGATAACTATAGGTTTTTGCCAAGGTTGTTTATATAATCCCGCCCGCACGTCCCTGTAGTTTAATCGGATAGAACGTATGCCTCCTAAGCGTATGATGTGGGTTCGATTCCCGCCGGGGACGCCATTAACACCTCACTATTTTATGGCGAATTATTAAAAAATAATTTGTTCACATCTTCATGTTTTACAGCACGCTGTAAATACTCTCAAATACAAAATTGATCAGCACAAAATCAATTTTTTGTTAAAAAGCAATCCAACAAGCTGTATTTCAATTAACAGAACGCTCAGTCGTTTCAATGTCGTTTATTCAAAATGCGCAGCCTGCCTGTTAGATTTTTCCAGCGCGAAAAATAGGATGAATGGTATTGCTTACATCGGCAGGGCTTGAATAACTGTAATCGTTCGAATACATTTATAACTAACAGCCGACACCGCCATTGCACTGGCAAAAACGATTGAGGATTAAACAATGGTTAAAGTTGCTGATTTACCCACTTTTGACTTGGCGGAAATACTCGACAGCGAGGCTGCCATCGGTGAATACCTGAATCTGGTTCTTGAAGAGGACGACTCGGCAGAGCTGGCTCACGCACTGGGCGTAATTGCCCGCGCCCGTGGCATGACCCAGATTTCGCAAGAAGCAGGTATTAGCCGCGAAGCACTTTACAAAGCACTTCGCTCCAATGCCTCACCCCGCTTCGACACCATTAGTAAGGTGCTTCATGCGCTAGGGTTAAAACTGACCATCGTGCGCGCCTGATCAATACCATCACTCCACACTCTTTTCCTGCGTGCTTTTATTCAAACATAAAAGCACCTTCAGCTTTTTTATTAGCGCCTTCTCCCGCACACCAAACAAAACAGCTTAAAAATTAATTTCCTACCTGTAGCCTGTATGGCAGCCTAGCGGAATACAGGTTTTTTTGTTGAATAAAAAATACCCAGGGTTAATTGGATATTTGTGGGATGCACGTTGCGAAGTAAACAGCCTCAGAACTAATCAGCGCAAGAATGGGTATTAATTAACGCCACCCAATTTAATTCACTTTGGTTCCCGCTCCAAAATTAGCTGCACAATATTCCTATGCTCAAATCTTATAGTAAACACTACAGCTTACTGAAATGAGTTAGAGCTTCATCATGATTAAAAATCTTCCACTGCGGTATTTCAACCTTATCACCAAGATATATGCCCATCCTATAGTCAGGCCATGCAATATCTAACTCGATTAATTTTCCGTTGATTGGCTCTTTAACTGCGTGAGAAATTCGCGGTGCGGAGCTAAGTTTCTTCTGGGCTAAATGGATAAGTCCATGAAGTGCCGGATCTACATGTTGTTTTACGTTGGTCCAAGAGTTTTCCATCAGAATCCCTTGTTCCTTTCGCAGCCTATTAATAAGCTGCACATCGGTATGCTTTATATACATGTGCCCATGAAATGGCTCCTTCCTATGGCAATCGGCACATAAGCAAATTAAGTTGTTGGCAGAATTGTCGTGTTTGACTCCATTGATGTGGTGCGTGTGAAGCAATCGTTTGTTGCTTTCCAAATTTACCTGGCAGCCTTGGCAGGTAAATTTGGCATTCGCTTTTTCTCTTGCAGTAATAGCATCCCAATCTTCTGAATAGCCAAATTCTGTTGTTTGGGGCTTGGGTTTCGGATGGTGTTTAAATAGTGAGCTATAGTTAGAAAAAAATTCGCTGAAGTTAAAGTTATTTACGATGTTGTTCCGTTCATATGTCGAAGACTGACTCGCATTTTTGTAATTTAATTGATTTATACAGTTTTTACACACTTGCAATCTGGCTTCACCCTCTCGGTATTGTCCGAATTTAGTAGTTCCAAAAATAGGAAAGTCGCCACTAATGCTATTAGTGACATTGTAGCGCTCAAAGCGATTGCGAGCTTTCATGTCCTGAATGGTTTTGCAGTCGAATACATGAAATTTTCTACCACTAGAGGGGTTCACCAGTGCTTCTTCGACCAAATGCCCATGATCTGGAATAAACAAAATTACCTGGCGACCTTTAATACTCAGCAAGCCTTGTGCGGATTCAAGCTGATCGAGGCTGATCTCTAAGCTGCCAGTGCTTAACTGGGTATCAAACTCCAAATCTGAATCAGTCCAGTTAGTTTCCAATTGTGCATCAACTATTTTTGCGCCCATGCGGGAAACGTTACTCCATAGAGCGCTGAAATCGACGTTAATTTTCATTCCACCGTCTCTAAAATTCGTTTTATCTGAATATCAGCGTTGGTTATTACACGAAAGCTTACGCGGCGTGATTTGGTTGGGTCTTCTGTACCTGCTTCATCGCGTATTAACTTAGATGAGGAAAGCCCGACGGCGGCAAAATTAAGCTTAATCCAATCTCTGTAAGTGCTGCTGGTTTCTAAGTCAAAAATATAGCTGAGCACTGCTTGGGTTCTACCCTGTGACAGTTGCATATTATTAAAATAGGCGTCTCTTTCTGAGGTGTTGCTATTCCACTTGCTGCTAGTATGTCCTTCGATTCGAATTTCATTAATTGAATCGCGATAAGATTTTAGAACTTCCATATAGCGGGGGAAAAAGTCTTGCAGCAGAACCTTGTATTGTTCATTTAGGGTAGTCTCACCTTCTTTAAACAAGACGTCAGGTGATTTGAAGGTAAACGTTAGCGTGTCTTCGTCAATGTCGGCATTCCATTTGCTCAAGTCGGGTTCAAATTCGCGCTTAAGCTGCTCATAGATAGCAACCTGGTTTTCCTGATAGGCAACCGCAACTTGTTTGATTTTATCCCGTTCCACAAAAGCATGGCGCATCAGTGCAATTGCGATAAACAAAAATACAATCATCAAGCCTGACATAAGGTCACTGACGGAAAGCCAGTGAGATTCATCTTCTTCGTGGGTATCTCGCTTAAATAAGTCCATTTAATTACCTATTGAATCTGCTTTCTGACAACATCATTCATGCGGCTAACCAGCTGGGAGTAATCGCTGGTAAATTGCCCACTTATCGACGCAAGAGCAGAGCCCATGGACTGCATGACTTTGCTAATTTCTTCACCCAGTGCTTTATCAATCATATCCACTTGTTTAGTGACCGATTCCCCGGTGTTCGACAGGGTTTGTTCAATGGTCTTTTCCAAACTGGCAAATATTTTTTCAGCATTACGTGAGTGTTCTTGGGCAGCCGTCTCAATAGAGCGGCTGAGATTTTCCTTCATTGTGTTAATGTCTTTTGCAAAAGATTCTGTCACAGAGCTAGATTGAGTAATAAGCTCCGTGGATGCTTTTTTGAAACTTTCATTCAACTCTTTTCCGCCTTGTTGTAGCTCGCTCAAGAGGTTGCGCATATGGCTGTCAATATCACTAATGGCTGCATTCATATGCTCGCGAATTTCTTCGGTAGAATTGGCGGTTGCCTGTGCTGACTCTGTGAGTGCTGCGCGGGTTTGGTCTACTGTGTCACGATACTGTTCAGCGCTGTCGTTAATACCTTTAGCAAGCTGTTCGCTGGCCTGAGCAACTCCTGTAACGGCAAGTTGGATCTGAGCTTTAATTTCTGGAACTGCTTCAACAGCTCGGTCACGCACATCTGCAAACGCGACCAAATGGCGATCAAGCTCAGAAATCTGATGTTGATTGACCTCCATCACTTCGCGCAGGTTGCTCATGGATTGCGGAATTGATTTGGCATCCTCACTTATAGCCGCGACAGAAGCTTGGGTATGTGTAATAGCAGTCACACCTTCTTTATATTGAAGACTCATATCCGTTAACTGGTTTTTGTAGTTATCCTGCCAGGTAACAAGTTCGAGGCATGCCTGATTCAGTGCTTTGAAGTTTTCGCCAAATTGTTCTATTAAATTATTGTTGAAATCAACAATAACCTGTTTGAGCGCCTCAATTACTTGTTCGGTGGCCGACTTGGAAAGCATGTCGGCAAAGTCCTGAAATTTAATCCAAAGCTTGTTTTCGAAGGAGGCAAAACTTTCGGCGCTAGTTTTAGTGGTGGATGAAATCTCTGTTAGCACCTCGCTAACAAGTAGTAGATGTTTCTGATTTTGTTTATTGCTATCGCTTAAGTCAGATCGCAGTAACTTCAATTGTCCTATTAGACTTGAGTCATCATCACCGCCAATGGTTTTTCTAAGAGAGCTAATCGCATCTGCTTGTTGCTGCATTACGGAAAAAATATCCCTAGCGGATACATCCTCAGGCACATTATTTTCCAATGGTGACGGTTCGATAAAACCCGAGGAAACCAATGCCTTGAATACGATTGATAACGCCATACCCACTAAACTGGTAATAAAAGCGGTTTTTAAACCGTTGAGCAATAGCGCGATACTTCCATCAATGTTGTCGGGATCAAAACTCAATAGGCCAATAATAATTCCAGCGAAGGTGCCTAAAATACCTAGCGAGGTTAGCAAAGTCGGTGTGTATTGGACGAAAGTGCTGTGCTTTCCTTTTTTCTTCCAGATTAAAGTAACCACAAAAATGGCCAACATACACCATATAAAAATCTCAGTAATGGCATTGGCAGTGGCGCTATGCAGTCCTGATTCCAGCAAGGGGGAAAGAATCATAAGTTTCGTCCGTCGGGTAAATTAAAGTACTTTATCGTTTGCTATGCCAGCGCATAATCCGCGCGAGCTTGACATTCCTGGCTCTCTGAGCGAGGGATATAACTGGTTTATAAACGCAGAGACCATTTAAAGTGTTTACAAAAAACATCAGCTAGAGATTGGGCTTTCCATAGACATATACGTGATCTTGAATAAGATGTACGTCGGCATCAAAACCACCTTGGATCCGCTTGATACCTTCAACTCCAAAACCGAGTTCAGTCCCTTCGTAAAAAGCACGAATGTCAAAAAGGTAGGAAGTACCCTTCTCTTTCAGATTAATTATTTTAAATACGCAATCAATGAATCCCTCTTCACTGAACTGGTCGATGATAGGCAACCCACTTTCACTTAAAACTATTTCCATGCTTATTCCTTTGAAAGATTTCCGCCTATTCAGTTGATAGGCACCCAACGTAATAGGGAAGAAGAACGCGATCGCGCGCATGGGGAAATTAAAACAGCGGAGAGAGTAACTACATCATCCGATGAAATAGTTCCCGTGGGTGAGCTTGGCAGGCAAGTCGTCCCATTGGTTTTTTTGGAGCATAAGTGATGAAGTCAAAAATGTGAATAACGCCACATTACAAAAAAGATATAGATCTACTACTTTGATAGGCATTCAGACATAAGCGTTTAATAATTGTTTTTATAATCAATGAGTTAATGGTTTTAACCAATACCCAGCTAAATCAGCTTTTACTACAGCCAAACCACCCTCACTCCGTAACGCCGCCTTTATTGACAGCACCCGCCCCGTCCACTAACCTGCCCGCGCTGCGGTAAATCCCGCAGTCGGGATTACTACCCCCGCATCCAGACCGGCGCTAGAACGTAAGTTTTAGTGTCCTCGTACAGCTACGCCTGTTGTTATGGCGGCTGGACGGGGCCACCTTCGGGTGGGCCGGTGTGGTTTGGACCGGTGGTAGTAACCCCGTTCAGTTCGCCTCCATGACTTACTACCTCATGGTGGTGGAATTAAATCCAAACTATGAGACTTTTATTATGGATAATGTGACCTCTCTACCCCCTGCTACAAATCCCTGCGTTATCAAGCTTGATCAATTTCAGTACGCCTTTTACCAACAAAGCCAAGTAGAAATTCAATCCCCCGATGGTATGTGCCTGACTCGTATTGGCGAGGAAATAAACAACCGCCGCGACGAAGAGCAGCATTTTCAGTTGTGGGAGCAAGTAGTGTTGTTAGAGGTGCTGCTTGAGCAAATCGACAGTGACCTGAAACTCCCCGCCCGCGCAGTCACCTGCCTTGCCGATTTAATGACTCGTGTAAATGCGCATTTTTTGAAACACGCGGAGTAAACACACAAGGGCGGCAGGCATTGCCGCCCGGCTGCATTTTAAAATAAGCTAGGCAGCGCCTGTATCTGGCTTTATTTCCACTGCATAAACACAAGGAGAGCTTAATGAGTGAAGCCATATTATTTGATGATGGAAAATTGCGGTGCCGTTGGTGTAGCGCCGCCCCTGAGTTCCTCGCTTACCATGACACCGAATGGGGCTTTCCCGTTGCCGATGATTTCAGGCTGTTTGAGAAAATCAGCCTGGAAGGTTTTCAGTCCGGCTTGAGCTGGCGAACGATTCTTGCGAAGCGGGAGAATTTTCGTAAAGCGTTTGTGAATTTTGATTTCAATAAAATAGCCCGCTTCACCGATGCAGATGTAGAACGTCTGTTACAAGATGAAGGCATAGTGCGGCATCGGGGGAAGATTGAAGCGGTGATTAACAACGCCCGTTGCGCGCAGGAGTTAGTTGCTACAGAGGGATCGCTCGCGAATTTTGTATGGCGTTATGCCTTGCCAAAAAATCCAGCAAAACCACAGTCGCAATCTACATCTGTGGAATCAGTAGACTTATCCAAAACCTTAAAAAAACGTGGCTGGAAGTTCGTCGGCCCCACGACGGTTTACGCCTTTATGCAGGCCATGGGACTGATCAACGACCATGCCGATGGCTGTGTTATCCGCAAAAAAGTGGATAAAGAACGAAAGGCGTTTTTGGCGGAGAGGAAGAAGAAGTAAAGCCAAGAATAGACAACACGACAAATCATGACACTTGCGACACTGTAACTCATGAGATACAGTCTTGATGATCAACAGGATTGGAGTAATAAGCCATGAGTGAAAAATTTACCCGCTGGGATGCTGCCGATTATCTGGATACCGAAGAGGATATGCTTTCCTACTTTGAAGCATGCCTCACAGAAGATCCAGGTGATGGCAGTGTTATTCGTGCAGCATTAGGCGATATTGCTCGCGCTAAAGGCATGAGCCAACTGGCACGCGATACGGGTCTGGCAAGGGAAAGCCTCTACCGCGCACTATCACCCGAAGGCAATCCAGAGTTTTCTACAATTATGAAAGTAATGAAAGCCTTGGGCATCAAACTGCACGCTCAGCACGTGTGAATAAATGGCAACAGAAGAAATATCTGAATAAAAAACACATAAGGCGGCAATTGCCGCCTTATGTATATTTTACCAACGCATCCCGTGGTTTATTTAGTTCGACTAAATACAACCAATGATTTTTCTTTATCGCTGCGGTAGTAATAAAGACGATCTTGAGATACCGAAAAATAAGCGTTTTGATTGAGGTGACTGATAACAGCCTCGGCAGACTTGTATCCGCAGGATAATTTTGAATTGCTGTCAATCAGCTTTTCATCGATACGAATTTTATCCCCTACTTTTGTAAACTCTGCTTGCGAACTATATTCAAGCTCACCGGTTGTGCGGATAATTTTCTGATCGCGCGTAAACTCAATGGTCATGCTGCGACATTCCGGTGAAAACCGTTGCTGCCATTCCGGCGCAATAGTCCACTTCCCCACTGCTAATTCTTGCTGACTCATATCGGCATAAGCAAAGCTACTGCCGCCAAGTAACACCACTAGCGCAATTTTGTTTATCATTATTTTCTCCATCATCCATATTAACGAGCAGACGATTATGCAATCTAACATGGTACTGGGCAACCATTAGCCCAACCCATGGATGATTACTACAAAGCGTCACGTACATTTCACCTGCATCCAGCGCCCTGCTACAATCGCCACCTATTTCCAGCCCGATTGTTAAACACCATGAATTTGATTTTGCTTTCCCCCGACGATTTAACCTCCAGCCATAGCGCCATAATTAGGGATGCGCGGCGTGTGGCGCATATTAAAAATGTCCATGGGGCTGCACAGGGCGACTCGCTCAAGGTGGGGTTATTGGGGGGAAATATGGGTACAGGCAGGGTTACTACAATAGATGATAACGGTATTTCGCTCGCGCTGGATTTACAACAAGCCCCGCCTGCTGCGCTGGATTTAATATTGGTATTAGCGCTGCCGCGCCCAAAAATGTTGCGGCGCATTTTGCAAACCATTGCTACCCTGGGTGTAAAAAAATTACACCTGATTAATTCCTACCGCGTGGAAAAAAGCTATTGGCAAACACCGTTTTTGGAAGCGGCCAGCATTCATGAACAATTACTCTTGGGACTGGAACAGGGTTGCGATACGCGCTTGCCCGAGGTGCATTTGCACAAGCGGTTTAAACCTTTTGTGGAAGATGAGCTGCCCGCGTTGATTGCCAATAGCCGCGCACTGGTGGCGCACCCTTATACCACTACCGCCTGCCCGAGCCAGATTGATTATGCGCTGTCGCTGGCGGTTGGCCCGGAGGGTGGGTTTATTGAGTATGAAATTGCGCTATTGGAAAAGTGTGGTTTTGAAGTGGTGCATTTGGGCGAGCGCATTATGCGGGTAGAAACAGCCGTGCCTTATTTGTTAGGCCGACTGTTCTGATTGTTCACGCGCGAGGATTTCTTCAAATTCAGCGAAAGGCACTGCTTGGCTGGACAAATAACCCTGGTAGTAATCACAGCCGAAGGATTTAAGAATTTCCAACTGTTCCTGCTCCTCCACCCCTTCGGCAACCAATTCCATATCCAACAAACGCCCCATGGTAATAATGGTTTCTACCAATACGCGGTCATTGCGGTCGTCGATAATGTCGCGCACAAAACCCTGATCAATTTTTAAGGTGCTTACCGGCAAACGTTTGAGATAACTGATAGACGAGTAGCCAGTACCAAAATCATCCAGCGAGAAACTAATACCACGATCGCTCAGGGTGGTCATGGTGACAATCGCATCATCCACCCGCTGGATAACAATGCCTTCGGTAATTTCCATATCCAGTGATTTTTCGGGTATGGGGTATTTGTCGAGCGCGGCAATAACGTCGTCCACAAAGGCATCGCGGCGGAACTGACGCGGACTGATGTTAATACTGAGCTTCATTCCCGCTTGCCACAAACCGGATTCTTTCCAGGTGACCAGGGTTTTACAAGCTTCTTCCAGTACCCACTGACCAACATCGATAATCATGCCGGAAGTTTCCAGTACGGGAATAAAATCCACCGGCGAGACCATGCCTTTAACGGGGTGATTCCAGCGTAACAAGGCCTCTGCTCCCACGACACGGCCAGTTCTAATATCAATTTTAGGCTGGTAATACAGCTTGAATTGCGATTCATCCATTGCGCGATGCAGGTCGCCTTCCATGGTGAGCTGTCGGCTCACTTTATCGGCCATTTCTTCATTAAAGAATTCAATAGAATCGCGGCCTTTTTCTTTTACTTGATACATGGCGGTATCGGCATAACGCAGCAGTTCATGCACCGAATTATTTTTATCCGGATACACCACCACCCCCACGCTACAAGTCACGCGCAGTTCCATGTTGTCGTAGAGATAGGGCTGGGAAATGATAGAGCGAATTTTTTCACTGATTTCACCGGCGCGCAGCGCGGCCGTTTCTATGTTTTGATCCAGCACTGTGAGCACAACAACAAATTCATCGCCACTTAGCCGCGCTACCAGATCTTCCTCGCGCACCGATTCTTGTAGGCGCTCTGCCACTACTTCCAGTACACGATCTCCCACTGGGTGCCCCAAGGAATCGTTGATGGTTTTGAATTGGTCCAAGTCGATAAACAATACCGCACCAAAATATCCGTGGCGCTCGGCGCGGCGTAATTCGTGTTCCAATCGTTCAACCAATTGCAAACGATTAGGCAACCCGGTGAGCGCATCGTGGTGCGCCATAAATTCCATTTTGGCCTGTGCATTTTTGCGCTCGGTAATATCGACCGACACAATCAGCGCGACTTTTTCGTCATAAAACGCTAGCGGCATAATGTGGGTTTGCAAAAATAATTGTTTGCCGGTGGCGGTGACAAAACGCTCTTCAATGACATCCAGTTCTTCGTTGCCGCGAATAACGCGGTAATCGTTTTGCAGCATGGTGTCTATATCAAATACCGAATTTTTCAGCAGTTGGCGCACATGCAGGTTGCGCATTTGATCCGGCGTATAGCCTAGCTCGTTGGCGAGCGCTTTATTAGCAAATAAATAGTAACCGGCAATATTGCGCGCACCAATCATGACCGGGAGGTGATCGATAATCTGCCGCAAATGTTCTTCACTTTTGCGCAGTGCTAATTCCACAGCGCGGCGTTTGGCCAGGGAGAGTTCAACAACATCGAGCAATTGATTGGAACTGGCGATGAGTTGAGCCAGTTCATCTTTGCGATGGGGCGGTAATTGGGTGAGGCGATTCACACCGGGGTGATCAGGATTGATGTTGTTAATTTCGCGCGACAAGCGCACCAGCGGTTTGGTCAGTGTGAAGTAAAACACTACGAACAACAGCAATACCAAAAACATATTGCGCAGCAGGCCAGTCATGAGCGCTGTTTTGGAACGGTTGTAAAAACCCTCTAGTGCCAAGTCCATATCCACGGAGAAACGGATACTACCCGAGGTGCCATCGGTATAGCCCGGCAGTAACAGGTTGGCGGTGTATTCTCGGGTGTTGTCGGTAATTTTGCTGGTTAGCCAGCGGGTGGGCACTTCCGGGCGGGTACTGCTGCCCTGCGCGAGTACATTGCCGGTATCGTCATAGATCACGACTTCGTAAATAAACCCGTAGCGCAACAGGCCGTTCACTACTTCGTAGGAAAGTTCATCGTCAAGGGTGGATACAGAGCGTACGGCGGGCGGGGTGGCAACCTGGATAACGCGATCGATAAGGGATTTGAGTTCCTTTTCCTGGTTGAGGAAATCCAGATACAACTGCACGGAGCTCAATATAAAACTCAACACAAACGCCAAAATAATACCGATTTTGGCAAGCTGGAAAGAGATGCCGTTAAAAAATGAAGGCGCTTTGTCTCTCATTGACCTTGGGCTTCCGGGAACATAATAGTTTTATTGGTAGGGCGTTTGATTTACACCCGGGAGAGCACCACCGCCGACATCACCCCGGATGTATCCTTGTCTTCGCGAGAGTATAGAACAAACTCATCACTGGCGCCTGAATCAATAAGTTTATTTTTCATAAGCCAACAGGTCGCATTTATGGCAGAAAAGCAGGCTTACAGGATCGATTGTGGGTCGCGATAAGGCATGGAAAAACTCGCCGCTACAGCCGGTTGAGTCAGCTCACCCCCATGGCAATTCAGCGCCGCCGTAAACCCTGGATCGCCCTTCAGCGCAGCAATGCCACCATCTGCCAAACGCAGGATATAACTGAGCGTGGCATTGGTTAAGCCCAGGGTTGCGGTGCGCCCGACGGCGCTGGGAATATTGGCGACACAGTAGTGAATCACCCCCGCCTCAACATAGGTTGGCTGCTGATGTGTGGTGGGCCGCGATGTTTCAAAGCAGCCGCCCTGATCGATAGCGACATCCACCAACACACTGCCGGGCTCCATGCGGGCAATCTGCGCGCGAGTCAGCAAGCGCGGCGCACTGGCACCGGCATTCAATACGCTGCCAATCACCAGATCGGCAGACAGCGCACATTCATCGATTCGCGTTTGGGTGGCATATTCACAGACCACACGGCCACGCCATAGGTCATCCAACTGGCGCAGGCGGGCGATGGATTTATCCATAATACGTACTTCTGCCCCCAAGCCTACGGCCATAGCGGCGGCATTGGCACCCACTACCCCGCCCCCCAAAATCAATACCTTCGCAGGCGCCACACCGGGAATCCCACCCAGCAATAGCCCCTTGCCGCCCTGTGCCATTTCCAGGTGATGAGCGCCCGCTTGCACCGCCACTCGCCCGGCGATTTCGGACATAGGCGCCAGCAACGGCAAACGCCCTTGGGCGTCACTCAGGGTTTCATAGGCGAGGCAACTGGCACCCGAGGCGAGTAATGCGTCGGTCAGAGGACGGCTGGCGGCGAGGTGCAAGTAGGTAAACAGGATATGGGTAGACCGCAAGAGTGGGTATTCTTCCGGTTGCGGCTCTTTGACTTTGACGATAAGCGTAGCACCGGCATAGACCTCCTCCAGGGTGCCCACAATCTGTGCGCCTGCCGTTTGATACTGCGCATCGCTAAACCCGGCAGCGGCTCCCGCGCCGCTCATCACCCGCAGCTGATGCCCACGCGCCACCAGCTCAGATACCCCTGCTGGCGTGAGCGCAACACGATTTTCACCGGGTTTTATTTCTTTAGGGATACCAATTTGCATAACTGCCTCCATGTATAGATAGTAGGAGTATAGTCACCTGTCGCCTGAATTATTTTGTGTAATGTCGTGCAAAATGCAGGCAAATTGGCTCAAGTTGTGCTGCAATTGGGATATGGCAACTTTTGACGCCAGCAGTGAGGTAGTTATGGGTATTTGTGCCAGTGATTTACGCGAGTGGATAATCAAACCCTGTCTGAATGCACTGGGCGATTACTCCCCCCTCGCCGAGCAGCTACTGGTCGCCACCGCAGCGCAGGAATCCCTGTTGGGGCAGCAGTGTTATTGTGAAGAACACAGTGGTTTGGGGCTTTATCGCATAACCAGGGAAAAACATCGGGAGCTGTGGGATAGCTACTTACTCAACTTCCCCGACCTCGCCTCCCGCGTGCGCGGCCTTGCCAGTCAGCAGCAGTTCTTACTCGATCCCGAACGCGAACTGATCACCAACCTGAGTTACAGCACCGGCATTGCCTGGATGATTTACCGCCGCGCCGCGCCCCATGCCTTTACCGGCAATCACAATCCGCCTGATTTAAACACCCTCGCCCAACTCTGGACTGTGCATTTTGATAATGGCACCCATACCCAAAGACATACCGATGAGTTCATCCAGCGCTATCGCACGCTGGTGAAGCCCTATTTGCACAAAAAGGTAGCCTGATACAGGATTACTCGAACGCAGGCTTAGCGGATATCCAGCACATCCACATATTGCACCGCCTCTTCCATACGGCCCATAGGTGCTGTTATAGCGCAGCTGTCATCGTCTTCGTCAGCGCTTTCCTTGTTCGTTTCAAGCTTGATGAAATCAAACAATTTCAAGTCGGCAAGCTGTGACGGCTGCACATTGCGAATGGCCGAGAAGATGGTTTCCGTACGACCGGGGAACTGACGCTCCCACTGCACCAGCATGTCTTTAACCACCTGACGCTGCAGGTTTTCCTGCGAACCACAGAGGTTGCACGGAATAATCGGGAAGCCTTTGAGTTCAGCAAAATGGGCGATGTCCTCTTCTGAACAATAGGCAAGCGGGCGAATGACGATGTTGCGTTTATCGTCCGAGAGCAATTTGGGCGGCATGGCTTTTAATTTGCCACCGAAGAACATATTCAAAAATAAGGTTTCGATAATATCGTCGCGATGATGCCCCAAAGCAATCTTGGTCGCGCCGATTTCATCGGCAAAGCCGTAAAGCGTACCGCGACGCAAGCGCGAACAGAGACCGCAGGTTGTTTTCCCTTCTGGCACCACTTCTTTCACGATGCTGTAGGTATCGCGCTCAATGATATGGTAAGGCACCCCCAGGGCTGCCAAATACTGCGGCAGGATATGCTCGGGGAAACCGGGCTGTTTTTGATCCATATTCACCGCGACCACCTCAAAGGAGATAGGCGCTGTTTTTTGCAGGCTCAATAAAATATCGAGCATGGTGTAAGAGTCCTTACCGCCCGACAGGCACACCATCACCTTATCGCCATCCTCAATCATGTTGTAGTCAACAATTGCTGAACCCGTCAATCGGCGCAGGCGCTTTTGCAGCTTGTTAAATTCCAGACGGTCTTTGCGTTCGTGTAACTCTTTCATGGACTCGGCACTCATGGGGCACTTTAGGACAGGGGCGTAAAACAAGGGCAGCGGATAAGTCACCAGCATGCGGCGCGCATTGTACGGATTTTACCCGCAAGTTGAAATCAATGACCGCCAGGAGGCAAAGCCTTGCCGGTCAGGGCTGTACGGCTTATAACCAACAGCCGACACAGGCCACGTCATTGCTGATATCACCGCGAGTGGCACAGGGCTTGCTCTAGGGAGATAAACACCCCCGATTGTCGGACCCGGGGGCGACTTGTTGCCGCGAGGAGTATTGAATGTCGTTTCTCGATAAATTATTTAAAAAAGGCGTGCCCAAAATCGCTGAACCAGCGCCCGACAGCGCAAACGCTACTGCCCCACAAGCAGGCCAGCCACTCACCATACCTGATGAATATCAATCGCTGGTGGAGTTACAGCATCAACGCCAACTACTGGAAGTAAAAATCACCGGCAGCAGCCGCAGCTACCAAAGCATGATTATGGCGATAGACCTGGAGCGTGGCCTGTTGTGGCTGGATGATCTGTTCCCGCAGCAGCTGATTCTGGATGCCGGTGACGAGCTGTGTATTCGCCATCATCGCCATACTGAAGAACTGGTAATCCGTGCACCGGTTATTGCGCTGGGCTCCACCTATGGCACCTCGGGTATTGCCGTGGAGCTGCCAAATTTTGCCTATTACCAACCGCGCCGCCGCTTCCCCCGCTACACCATTGGCCACCAATCGCCGCTATCAGTAAAAATTCGCCCCATTGGCCAGGAGCCCAGCTTTGGCACCTTGCAGGATATTTCCGTTGGCGGCATGCGCCTGATGGTTGCAGGCAACCTTTTGCCTTACCTGCGTCACGGCGCGGTCATGCCGCTGTGCGAGGTCAACCTGAGCGATGATTTACAACTTCGCTGCAAGGCGCGCATTTGTGCATTCCGCATGGGTCGTAGCCCTTATCGCCACACCCAAATCAGTATTGAGTTTATTGACATGGAGGAAGATAAGCGCACAGCGCTGGGGCGATTTCTGCGCGCACAACAATTCAATACCAGCGTGGAGCTCAGCACGTTACAACAATATCACCCGAACCGTCATAAATCCGGCCGACGCGCTTACGCAGCCTGATGACTAACCGAACCGCTAACACCTGCTGATGCCTAACAATTAGGCTAAAACCGAATTACAGCGCAATTGGCACTAGAGATTCGTTATTTTTAGACTAGGCTTGGATGACCGAATCTATTCGTTGCATGATTATTCGGGACTTTCATATGCGTAACTCAGGATTTCCACATGCGTAACAACGGTCACATAACCGGCAGAGAAGTACACCTTTCCAATAAAGATGAAATTGTTTCTTCATCCAACCTGCGCGGCGATATTGAATTCTGCAATGATACTTTCTGCCGCATTTCCGGCTACAGCCACGACGAATTAATCAATCAACCTCACAATATTCTGCGTCACCCGCAAATGCCTCCCGCCGCCTTTGGCATGTTGTGGGAAACATTGAAAGCGGGAAAACCCTGGATGGGCATAGTGAAAAACCGCTGTAAAAATGGCGATCACTATTGGGTGGACGCCTACATTACACCGCTGCGCCAGAACGGACAGATTTATGGTTACGAATCCGTACGCGCAAAAGCCGAGCCACATTTAATTCAGCGGGCAGAAGCTGTTTACGAGCGCATCAACCAAGGCAAAGCGCCCTACTCAGCTGCGGAAAAATACTGGAGCCTTTATGGTAATAGTGTGGCCATCGCCGCCGTCAGTTGGGTTCTGTTATTAATCGCCAGCGGTTTGCTGGGCACCTTTTCTGTTACAGGTGCCATCATTAGCCTGGTGTTGGCTATTGTTATCGGTGGAACAGCGCAAGCTATGCAACAAGGGCGTATTGCCCAAGCATTGGAAGAAGCGCGCTCTACTATTAACGATCCTTTTGCCGCTTATATTTATACTGGCCGCTGCGATGCCATGGGTGAAATTGAATTGGCGCAACACGCCATTAAATCACGCCTGCGCACCGCCCTCGGGCGCTTTGGTGAATCCGCCAAAGAACTGCAACACAAAGCCGGTGCGGCGCACCATCACGCCAGCAAAACCTTTGAAGGCATGACCGCACAACAGCGCGAAACCGCTGGCGTTGCAACCGCCATGCAGCAAATGGCACAAGCCGTACAAGAAGTGGCCAGTGGCGCAAACCAAACTTCCATTGCTACCGGCACAGCGATTGGCGAAGTGGAAAAAGGCAATCAGGTGATTGAAGGCGCACGCCAGGCGATTGATGATTTGTCCAAAACGGTTGCCAACCTCGGCAATGTGCTCAATAAACTCAGTGAAGACAGCGGCAAAATCGCCAGCGTGGTGGATGTGATTCGCGGCATTGCCGAGCAAACCAACCTGCTCGCTCTGAACGCGGCGATTGAAGCGGCGCGCGCCGGAGAACAGGGTCGCGGCTTTGCCGTCGTGGCCGATGAAGTGCGCTCACTGGCGCAACGCACCCAGGAATCTACCGGTGATATCCAACAAATCATCGGTAATTTGGGTAAAGCTACCGACGACGCCAGTGCCAATATGAAAAATTGCCTGAGCCTTGCTGATCGCAGCGTGCATGAAATGAACAATGTGCGCGCCGCACTGGATTCCATTTCACAGTCCGTGAATACCATCGATCAAATGTCACACCAAATTGCGACAGCAGCAGAGGAGCAATCCTCTATGGCACTGGAGATAGAACGCAACACCCAAACCATCGCCCAGATCTCCGACCAGACCCAACAGGAAGTGAGCATCGCCGATGGATTGAACAGTGAAATGGATAAACTGTCGCACAAGCAACTGGATTTGATCATCCGATTTAATTAATGCCACACTCCACTTTGGCGAAATAGATTCAGATTTTTACCCGAATTTTCGTTAAAGTGGAGTGACATTTTTTAGCTCTATCGGCGCGACCGCTTTGGATTATTCATGATACCCAATCACGAACTCAGCCCCTCTGATTTACTGCAACTGGACCGCGACCACGTCTGGCACCCCTACACAGATTTCACCAACCCCGGCTTGATTACACCAGTTAGCCACGCCCAGGGCGTGGAGCTGCACCTTGCCGATGGCCGCGTCTTAATCGATGGCATGTCTTCCTGGTGGGCAGCGGTGCACGGTTACAATCACCCTGTACTCAATCAAGCGGTTATCGATCAGCTGGGAAAAATGGCGCATGTGATGTTTGCAGGCATCACCCATGAACCCGCCGTAAAACTGGCCGCAACCCTCGCGCAAATCAGCCCGCCCGGCTTAAACAAAGTATTCTTTTCCGATTCGGGTTCAGTCGCGGTTGAGATCGCCTTGAAAATGGCCATTCAATATTGGCACTCCCAAGGCCAGGCGCAGCGCACCATGTTTTTAACACTCAAGCGCGGTTATCACGGCGATACCTTTGGCGCCATGGCCGTGTGCGACCCACACTCGGGAATGCACCACCTGTTTCATCACGCCCTCTCCCACCATTTGTTTGCAGAGGCGCCCAGCTGTGGTTTTGATGAACCCTTTCAGGAAACCCATATCGCCAAATTTGCACAATTAATTCAGCAACATCGCCAAAAAATTGCCGCCGTGATTTTGGAGCCGATTGTGCAAGGTGCAGGCGGCATGCGTTTTTATTCGCCCGATTATTTGCGCCGTGTGCGCGAACTGTGTGACAAAAATGGCATTTTGCTGATTGTGGATGAGATTGCCACCGGCTTTGGTCGCACCGGTAAATTATTTGCCTGTGAACACGCCGGTATTAGCCCGGACATTATGTGTATGGGCAAAGCCCTCACGGCTGGTTACATTACACTCGCCGCCACACTCTGCAATGACAAGGTCAGCAACGGCATTGCCAGCGGCGACAATCCCGCCTTTATGCACGGCCCCACCTACATGGGTAATGCGCTCGCCTGTGCCGTAGCCAATGCCAGCATTGAGTTGCTACTCAACTCCGACTGGCAAACACGCGTTGCAACCATTGGCAAACAAATGCGCGATGAGCTGGCGCCCTGCAAAGAGTTTTCCTACGTGAAAGAAGTGCGCACTTTAGGCGCGATTGGCGTAGTGGAATTAAACAGGCCGATAGTGAGCAGCCAATTGGTGCCATTGTTTGTTGAGCTAGGCGTGTGGGTGCGACCATTTGGCAATATTATTTATTTGATGCCGCCTTTTATTATTACGCCGGATCAACTCAGCAAGCTGACCTCGGCTGTATTAAAAGTAGTCGCCACACTGGCGGAATAACAAGGCTGCAATAACCCAGATATCACAACAAATACGCCCGCATTCGCGGGCGTATTTGTATTCAGTAGAATCAGATTACCGAAATATTATTTTATTTTGCGAATACCCACCGCGTCGCGCACTTTTTCCAACAATGGCTTACTGTAAGCCCGCGCTTTTTCTGCGCCTTGCTGCAACACTTCTTCGACATGCGCTGGGTTTGCCAAAAGAGCTTCGTATTTATCGCGCGCCTCGGCCAATTGTCCATTAATCAATTCAAACAACTGACGCTTGGCTTCACCCCAGCCTATACCATCAGCAAATTGCTGGCGCATGTCCGCTGTTTGTTGGGGGGTTGCAAACGCCTGCCAAATTTGAAAAACCGGTGAGGTATCCGGGTCTTTTGCCTGACCGGGTTCCAGTAAGTTCGTCAGAATTTTATTGATGGATTTTTTCAATTGTTTTTCCGGCAAAAAGAGCGGGATGGTATTGCCATAGCTCTTGCTCATCTTGCGGCCATCCAACCCTTGCAGCACCGCTACATTGTCATCCACCTGCGCTTCTGGCAGCACAAAATGTTCGCCATAGTGGTGATTAAAACGCCCGGCGATATCGCGCGCCATTTCAATATGCTGAATCTGGTCGCGCCCTACCGGCACCTTGTTGGCATTGAACATTAATATGTCGGCAGCCATCAGGATCGGGTAGGAATACAGGCCCATGGTAATGGCAAAGTCAGGGTCGTCACCGTTAGCCACATTGGCATCCACCGACGCTTTGTAGGCGTGTGCGCGGTTCATTAATCCCTTCGCCGCCATACAAGTCAGGACCCAGCAGAGTTCCGGAATTTCAGGCACATCGGATTGGCGATAAAAAATCGCGTTGTTTGTATCCAGCCCTAGCGCCAGCCAGGTAGCGGCAATTTCACGTGTGGATTGATGAACCAGATCAGGCTCCTGGCATTTGATCAGCGCATGAAAATCGGCCAGGAAATAAAAGGACTGCACATCGGCACGTTGACTTGCCTGAATCGCCGGGCGAATCGCGCCAACGTAGTTGCCTAAGTGAGGAGTACCTGTGGTGGTAATGCCGGTTAAAACACGTTGCTTGCTCATGATGCCCTATCTGTCATTTATAAAAATAAGTGATTAGCGAGATAAATTCAGGGCGCCATCATACAGGCAAGCGAAACAGGCAGCCAGCGCGCCTGATCCTGCTGCGCCAATGCCGCCACTAACAACACTAGTGAATGGAAGCCGCTAAATACCGGCGTAGCAGGATTCTGCATCGCGCAGGATGTAACAATCAAAACCAGCCTGACTGAGCAGGTGGGTGGCAACATCGCAGCGGCGGCCCGAGTCATCGGTCACCACATACACCGTATTAAAATCGAGGTTTTTTACATTATTGCGCAATTGATTGAGCGGAATATTGCGGCTGCCCGGCACCGCTTGCAAGCGACGCTCCAGCGGCAAACGCACATCCACAATTTGATAAGGTGGCGCATCGGCGGGCCGGTTGCGCAGTTCCTCGGCCGTTAAATAACGCAGTACCGGTTCCTGCAATAACTCGCGAAAATCCTCTTTATTCAGGCGCATCACCTTGCCCGGTGTCAGCATTTTTACTGTCGCATTGCGCGTGGTTTCACCCACCAACGCCTCTTCACCAAAATAGTTACCGGGGCGTAAGGCGGCGAGGATTTTTCCCGCGGGATCAATCACCGTGGCACTACCGGATTCCAACACATAAAAATAATCCCCCCGCTCGCCCTGTTTGATTACCACTTCATCAGCCTGCACTTTTTGCCCACTGAAGCGGATAAACAGCTGGCGGATATTGGCGGGCGGCAAACGGCTGAACAGGGGCGATTGCAACAGCGACGACATCCAATCGTTGTCGTCATGCAGGCTAACGCCGGAGATATCGACCTCTTCGTCACTGGATTCACTCCAGGCGAGCACCAGGTCGAGGAAGTCGCTGTCCACCGCCAGCAGGGTAACATCTGACTTGGCAACGGCCGATACCTGGGTTGGCTGGGTGATATTAAGCGGAGAGCGGCGCGATTCGCTGGCGGGGTTGATGGTATTGACCTGAAAAGCCGAATCAATCAGATCCACTGTGCCGCTCACCAAATACACCTTCTCGGGGAACGGGCGACCGCGCTTGAAAATGATGGTGCCTTTGGGAACATCACGCAGCGCCGCTTTTTCTGCCACCTGAATCAAATACTCATGGTTGAGCGTATTAAACGGCGCAAAGGAGGCTAGTACATCAAGGCTGATCGCCATTGGGAAACTCCGCTAAACACTGGCAATGAATATGGAAAGCCCGATGTGGTTAGCAATATTCATCGGGACAAGCGGCGCGATTATAAGCATAGGCCTTTGGCTTGGCGCAGACTTGTCCCTAGTCTTTGTACTGGGTCACAGCAAAGGTGCGAGCAGTTGCGCGTTAAAGCGCGCTAATCAATGCCATAGGCGCTTTGGCATAGCGAAAAAAACCAACGCTGACGCGATATAAATTCCAGCCATCCTGTACACCGGCCAGTTCGCGAATAGAGTGCATGGCAAACGTGGGACAGCCGACATCAATGGTTTTAACCCCCACTTCCGAGGCCACCACCGGGCCAATGGTACTACCGCAGCCCATGTCTGTGCGCGCCACAAAGGTTTGCACTGGCACCTCCGCCGCGTCACACAACATACGGAAAAACGCACTTGTTTCACTGGTGGTCGCATAACGCTGGTTGGCGTTGACCTTGATCACCGGGCCGTGATTTAACAGCGGCCCGTGGTTCTCATCGTGCTTTTCCATAAAGTTGGGGTGAATGCCGTGGGCATTGTCTGCCGAGATCATCATGGAACGCTCAATAACGCGGATACGCGCTTCCGTCTCAGGCAGCAAGCGCATTAAAAACTGTTCAAGCATGGGCCCTTTGGCGCCGCAACAAGATGCACTACCGACCTCTTCATGATCGGTGCAAATCAGCAAGCTGGAGACTTGATCATCAGCTTCCAACAGCGCCTGCAAGCCAACATAACAACTGAGCAGATTATCCAGACGGGCACTGGCGATAAAGTCTTGCTCCAACCCCACTATTGCAGGAGGCTGGGTATCGTAAAGGCTGATCTCGTAATCCAGCACCTGGCTCACCGCCAACTGAGGCTGGCTGGCTTGCAATTCGGCGTGCAACAGGCTGCGAAAATCCGGCAAACTGCCCTCTTCCGCAGGCAACTGTAGCAATAGCGGCACTATGTCTTTCTGGGCATTGATTGAGCGATTACTGTTGGCCTCACGATCCAGGTGGATCGCCAAACTGGGTACTACCGCCACTGGACGCTTGAAATCCACCAAAGTGCTGGCGATTTGCTGTTGCTCATCGCGATAGGTCACGCGTCCGGCGAGGGACAAATCGCGGTCATACCACGGCGCCAACAAGGCACCGCCGTAAACCTCAACCCCCAACTGAAAATAACCGCGACGATTCAACTCAGCGCGCGGTTTCACCTTTAAACAAGGGCTGTCGGTGTGGGCGCCCAGCATACGAATTCCGGTATCCACCAAGCGGGAGCGACCATAGACAAAGGCAATCAGGGATGAGTCATTGCGAGTGACCAGATAGCTCTTACCCGGCTCTAGCAACCAGCTATCGCCTTCGTGTAGCAGCTCAAATCCCGCCGCCAGTAACCGCTCGGCAAGCGCGCGGGTAGCGTGAAACGGCGTTGGCGATGCGCGCAGGAAATCGAGCAGGCCAGCATTAAATTCAGATTGGGTATGGACAGCAGCACTCATAGGGTCACCAATAATCTTCCGTAGGGCTATTTCACTAGCAGCTCGTCAGCAGCGCGAATACGCTGACGCTTTTGCCAGGATACTGAATCGCGCAAATAAACCGGCTCCGCATCCAGCACATCAATTGCCTTGCCTTCCGCCCATAACCGGGCGGCGATCAAGGCCATCTCTTCGGCGCGTGGGTGCACATCCAACTCAACGGATTGCGGCGCCAGCGACTGCATGGCCGGATAATGCCAGCCGGGGCCAACACCAATAAATGCCTGGGGAGAAACGGGCAAATGGCTATCAGCCGCGAGCAACTCCGGTTTGATCACCACCTCGTCAGCCAAGGCCTGAACACCATCGCCAGCGTGCTTATAGGCGCAGCAGTAGACTTCATTCATTCGTGCATCCAAGGCCACCATGACTGGCTGGGCAGCGGGACTAGCAGAGTTGGTGCGATAAAAACCTAGCGCCATGGCCTCCAGGGTAGAGACGGGAATAACCGGCAGATCCGCACCGAATGCAAGCCCCTGCACTATGCCCATGCAAATACGCAGGCCAGTAAAGGAGCCAGGGCCACGACCAAAAGCGATGGCATCCAGGTCGCGCAAACTGATTCCCCTAGCGCTCAAGAGCTCATCCACCATCGGCAGCAGGCGCTGGGTGTGGCTTTTGGCTGCCAACTCAAACGTGGCGTGTAACTCGCCATGGGCATAGAGCGCCACGGAGCAGGCATCGGTAGAAGAATCCAGGGCAAGAATTAAAGCCATACAAGGTAACTCTGACAAAAAAACAAATCGAAAAAACAAATAGAGAGAAAACCATCAACGCAAAATAATCAGCAGGACATAAAAAGGCGGGACAAAAAAATAGGCTCCGCAGAGCCTATTATGATCGCTAAACGGCCATTAACCCAAGACGGTTAACAACTGCTGGCGAATGGAATCCACACTGCCAATACCGCTGATGCGTGTATATTTTGGCACTTTGGTATTACCTGAAGCAGCAAGCGCCTGATAAAAACCAACCAATGGTTCGGTTTGATCGTGGTAAACACCCAAGCGTTTGCGCACCGTTTCTTCGGTGTCGTCAGGGCGTTGGATCAATGGCTCGCCAGTCAAGTCATCGTGACCTTCCACTTTGGGCGCATTGTGAATAATGTGGTAAACACGACCCGATGCTTCGTGTACACGGCGGCCGCTTAAACGGGCCACAATCTCTTCATCCGGCACATGAATTTCAATCACGTGATCAATATCTACACCGGCATCCAGCATCGCTTCTGCCTGGGGAATGGTGCGCGGGAAACCGTCAAACAAGAAACCATTGGCACAATCGCTGGAGGTAATTCTCTCTTTCACCAGAGCAATGATCAGGTCGTCCGGCACCAAACCGCCAGATGCCATAATGTCTTTCGCTTGCAAGCCAAGAGGCGTGCCCGCTTTTACTGCAGCGCGCAGCATATCGCCTGTGGAGATCTGGGGAATACCAAACTTCTCCATAATCAGTTGCGCTTGAGTACCTTTACCCGCACCAGGCGCGCCCAACAATATCACTCTCATCTTGGATTGCTCCTCAGCATTATTTTTATCGGGACACATCAACAGCTGTCCACGAATGGCGGCACAAAGTGCCCAACAAAAGAGGCGTTACGATACACGCCCATGACGCCAATCACAATATGCGCTCCCGATACGTCATGCCGATGCCAAAAAGCGCAGGACTAATGGCGATAGGATACGCCGAGACAATTAAACACATCCTCATTTTGTTGTCATTTATGAATTTTCATCCTAGAATGCTGGCTTATTACTGCCGCCTTCAGGATAGCCATATGCCGCCATTAGTAGACCTTGATGAATACGATCGCAAAATTTTGCGTGCACTTCAGGAAAATGCCGATTACTCCATGGCTGATCTGGGGGCAATGATTGGACTCTCCCACACGCCTTGCTGGCGCCGCCTGAAACGGCTTGAAACCGAGGGAGTCATTCGCGGCAAAGTCACCCTGCTCGACCCCAAGCTCCTGAATTTAGGGGTGACAGTTCATGCCTATATCACCATCAAAAATCACGATGGCAATTCACTCGAAGCATTTGAACAAGCGGTGCAGGTGATTCCGGAAGTTGTTGAGTGTTACTCAACCAGTGGCGATAAAGATTATGTGTTGCGCGTAGTGGTAGAAAGTGTTGAACACTATGAGCGCTTGATGAAGGAAACCCTGATCCACCTCCCCAACATCGGCTCTATTAATTCTGCTTTTGCACTCAAACAAGTAAAATTCACAACACAGTTGCCTATTTAAATTCCACCCCCTATTCATAACGGCTGGAAAAAACAAACAAAGCTGCATTGCGCAGCTTTGTTTGTGCCTGTTTTGTGCCTGTATCACACTGAAACAAGCACTCCACTTTGGGCAAGGTTACACCTTGAATTGCGCCAAAAGTTGTCGCAATTGAATAGACAACTCGTTCAAACGCTGACTTTCCGTTGCCGTTTTGGAGGCACCGTCAGCATTGTTCATCGCCAGCGAATTAATTTGCACCAGGTTTTTATCTATTTCCGACGTGACCGAACTTTGCTCTTCGGCAGCGGTAGCGATTTGAATGGTCATGTCGGCAATTTCTTTGACCGCCGTGCTGATTCCCATTAATGATTGTCCTGCCTCATTGGCTGAACTTGCCGCCTCCGATGTCATTGCAGAACTGCTGCCCATGGCCTCCACTGCGCGCTGAACACCCTGTTGCAGTTGGCTCAGCATGCCTTGAATATCAGCTGTCGATTGCTGTGTGCGACTCGCCAAGGTACGCACTTCATCGGCAACAACCGCAAACCCACGCCCTTGCTCACCGGCACGCGCCGCTTCAATGGCTGCGTTTAATGCCAGCAGATTGGTCTGCTCTGCAACACCACGAATCACATCAATCACAGATGTCACATTTTTCGCTTCGCTCTCCAACTGCAACATAAAGTCTGCAGTTTCTTTAATACGAACAGCCAACTGCTGTACACGATCCACAGCAAGGCGAATACGCTCTTGACCGTTATCGGTAATCGCTGTTGCCTCGCGTGTATTTTGTGCAGTATTGCCGGTGTTGCGCGCTACTTCCTGAATCGCCATGGTCAATTCATTGACCGCCGTAACCACCATGGTAATGGCATGGCATTGATCGTCTGCGGCACGCTGGCTATTGCTGGATACCTCCAGCAAGGATTCCGCTGTTTTAGACACCTCGCTCGCATTCGTTAAAACGCTGGCAATAATGCGCTGCAATTTCTCCATAAAACGATTCACATGAGAGGCCAACTGCCCCAGCTCATCCTGGGTATCGACAGGAATGCGAATGGTTAAATCGCCATCGCCTTCGGCGATATTCTGGATACGATCACTAATTTGACTGATTTGATTGGCCACAATGACTGGTAGGAAAAACGCAGCCCCCAAGCTGACCAAAGAGCCAATCACCGCTGATATCAATAAATAGCGGGTTGCACTGTCCTGGCTTTCATCGATTTGCGTAGTAAATTGATCAACATGGGCCAAACGCTTTTCTTGCAGTTCATCAATATAGGTGCGCACATGTTCAAAAGCGTCTGCGGCAGCACCATAGGATTTCTCTTGCGCTGCTTCACGGCGCTCAGGGTTTACCGCATCGCGCATGACTTCATCGGCAAGCTGTCGCCACTGTTTATAACGACGCGTAAATTCGTCGCGCTCAACACTGGTGGCGGTATTGGAAAGTTCGAGGGATTTGTAAATGCGATCATAAGCCTGCTGCGCATTGTCGCTTTGCTCTGTCACCAACTTACTCGTTGATGCATTATCGAGCTGCAAAAGTGCTCGCTCTGCAACCAATGCCTGATAAAGATCGCGATCCGCCTGAATCAGCAATTCAATTTCAGGCAAATTAACTTTGGCGATAGTAATGGCATTTGCCCCCAGCATTTGACTGGTGGCCATGGAGTAATACCCCATGTAAACAACCACAATCACCAGCAGCAATAGGGGAAGTCTGATTTTCCAACGTAAATTGAGTTTTTGATACCAACCGAACATGACAAAACCTCTTGTTATTTCATTTTTATAGGTTGCGCTCTTACACGAACCTATTTCCTTACTGTGCGCACGAATTTATTTCCATACTGTGTAAGCTTAGTAACACTTATGAGGTTTGTCGTTTGTCGCTACAGGCTTTCCGCTTTTTATTGACGAATAATTTATGTTAAAAAAATTCGTTGATATATTTAATGTTCACATAGTCATCAATACCGTAACTGGATCCCTCCCTTCCCCAACCCGATTGTTTAATCCCACCAAAGGGCGCCATTTCATTGGAAATTAAACCGGTATTCATTCCCAACATTCCCACTTGCAATTCATCGCCCACACGTTTGATGCGCTGGCGGTCGCGGGTGTAGCAATAGGCGGCCAAGCCGTATACAGAATTATTTGCCAACGCAATTGCGTCTCTTTCGTCAGCAAAGGGAATTAACGCAGCAACTGGCCCAAAAATTTCCTGTTCAGCCAAGGCCGCATCTGTAGGAACATGGGTTAATAAGGTGGGAGGATAAAAATGCCCAGCAGTAACAGTCAGTGGCGATTGATAAGCTCGCTGCGCTCCTTTGGCTATCGCATCATCAACCAAGCTTTGCGCTTTTTGTATCGCCTTGTGAGAAATTAATGGTCCTACAGAGACACCTGAATCCATCCCATTACCGACACGAAGTTCGCGCATAGCAGCGATTAACTTGGTCGTGAAAGCCTGGTAGATATCGCGCTGGATATAAAACCGATTGGCGCACACACAGGTCTGACCCGCATTGCGGAATTTGGATGCCATTGCACCGGCAACGGCCGCATCAAGATCTGCATCCTCAAACACAATAAAAGGCGCATTGCCACCCAGCTCAAGGGTGATGCGTTTAACATCGGCAGCACACTGCTGGATCAATAATTTCCCAACGGCTGTTGAGCCGGTAAAGGAAATTTTGCGCACCGTCGGATTCGACGTAAATTCAGCGCCAATCGCTGGGGCATCGCTGCTGGTGACTATATTAATGACACCTGCGGGAATTCCCGCCTCTTGCGCCAGATACGCAAGTGCCAGCGCGGACAAGGGTGTCTCTGCTGCTGGCTTTGCCACAACACTGCAACCGGCAGCGAGCGCCGGTGCCAGTTTGCGTGCCAGCATCGCATTGGGAAAATTCCAGGGTGTAATTGCTGCCACAACCCCGACAGGTTGTTTGAACACTGTGATACGCTGATTACTACTGGAGGGAGGAATGATGTCGCCATTAATGCGCTTGGCTTCTTCAGCAAACCACTCGATATAACTCGCGCCATAGGCAACTTCTGCCTTGGCTTCTGCTAAGGGTTTACCCTGCTCGGCGGTGAGAATATGTGCCAGATCAGTCTGATGTTTCATCACCAGATCAAACCATCGGCGCAACAGGTAGCTGCGCTCTTTGGCCGTTATTTGTGCCCAAGGTCCTTGGGCTGCTGCCCCGGCCTGAATGGCGCGGCGAGCATCACTTGCCTCAAGACAGGCAACCTGAGCGATGTGTTCGCCGGTTGCCGGATTTTCTACCGCGAAGGTGCGGTGTGATGCCGCTGAGCACCAATCACCATTAATAAACGCCTGAGTACGCAGCAGTGATTGGTTTACAAGTTTCATGACAGACCGTCGGTCGCCTCCTGGGATTTTGTGCGCTTTTTGGCAGATGGTTTTACCCCGATCTTACGCACTTGATTGCCTTCTACTTCGGCAATCGTCCAGAGCATGCCATTCCAATCGGTGTTGTCACCCACAACTGGCTTACCGCCAACCATATCGGTAATTAGATCGCCCAGGGTTTTGTATTGCTCATAGCCTTTGATATCCAGCGCGTAAAACATTGCCAAATCGCGCAGTTCTGCATCCCCCTGGATAATAAAGTCACCAAAGAAACTTAAATCCAGATTGCGCTTGGGCGCTTCGCTAAACAATTTACCGAGTGCGGGTAAATCGTGGTCATGCCCGATAACACAGAGCACGTCGCCGGCCATCAAGCGAGTACTGCCCGAGGGGTGAAGCAATTCGTGATCGCGGAACAGTGCGGCAATACGGGTATTTTCCGGCATATGCAATTCGCGCAAGGCCGCGCCGATACACCATTTCTCCGCACCCAGCTTGTAGACAAACAGCTCCCACTGGCTGGTGACATGAATTTCCAAACCAGCGCGCGACATAGGTGATGGTACCGATGGCACAACCACTTTCGCTTTGCGTGCCGCCAACCCCAGAGTGGTCCCTTGTACCAAGAGGGAGACAAGTACAATAAAGAAGGCGACATTGAAGAAAAGTTGGGCATTAGGCAAACCCGCCATCAGCGGGAATACCGCCAGAATCACCGGTACCGCACCACGCAGCCCCACCCAGGAGATAAAGGTTCGCTCGCGCAGACTGAAACCACGGAACGGCAACAACCCGATAAACACTGACAATGGACGCGCAAAAACAATCATCCACAAGGAAAGTAGCAAGGCAGGTATCGCAATCGGCAATAGCTGACTTGGAGTGAGTAACAAGCCCAATACCAGGAACATACCAATCTGGCTGAGCCAGGCCAAGCCATCAAACATATGCAAAATGCCATGGCGATTACGGATGGGACGATTCCCCAACAGCAAGCCACATACATATACTGTGAGGATGCCGCTGCCACCGATGGCGCTGGATACAGCATAGAGAATAATACCGCCACTGACGGCCAGCAGCGGGTAAAGGCCATCAGCAATATCCAAGCGATTAATCATTTGCAGCAATAACCAACCACCCAAACCACCGAGCGCGATCCCCAAACCAAATTGCTGAATCAAACTGGTTACCACACCAAAGCTAAAACTGGTTTCACCGGCCGCTAGCATGGCAATCAGGGTAACTGTCAGGAACATGGCCATAGGGTCGTTACTGCCTGACTCTATCTCCAACGTCGGCCCTACCCGCTCATTCAAGCCTTTGCCATTCAACAGGTTAAACACCACAGCAGCATCTGTAGACCCCACAATGGCGCCAATCAACAGACCTTCCAATAATTCAAGGTTAAAGAGCCATGCGGCCGCCATGCCTGTCAACCCGGAGGTAATCATTACCCCCACTGTTGCCAGCGAAACAGCAGGCCACAATGCCACCCGGAAAGTAGCTGCACGGGTACGCATTCCCCCATCGAGTAAAATAATGGCAAGTGCCAGGTTACTGACAAGATAGGCCGTGGAATAATCATTGAAAACAATACCGCCAATGCCATCAACACCGGCCAGCATTCCCACTACCAAAAAAATCACCAGGATGGGAACACCAACACGGGTTGATATGGAACTCAGTAGAATGCTTGCAGCCACTAAAATGGCTCCAACAAGAAGTAGGTTATTGACGGTTACTGCGTCCAAATGAGTAGCCCTTTTGAAGATTTTCAATAAAAATGAATGTCAGATCGCGTCGATTGTAACCCGATGGATCGGGATACTGTCAAAGAAAAGCGTGTTTTTTCAGTATTTTAGGATGTTTTCTTACACATCCACAGCACCACATATTTGCGCAACCCCGACAGAAAAATCGGGCTATAATTCGCGCCATTACTTTCACTGATTAAGTTGTCCTTCATGCTCAATAAAGATGCTCTACAACAACTCTCACAATTAAAGTCCAGCATTGTCGCCGCTAAAGATATTGCCCAGGGAACGGTGCGCACCACCACCAAGCGTTTTGGCTTTTTGATTCTGGACGATGGGCGCGAGGCATTTATTGACCCCGAGCAGATGATGCGCGTCCTGCCCGATGACCGGGTCGAAGCAGAGATCAATACCAACAGCAAAGGGCAATTTGAGGCCAAACTCACCCAACTCATCAAACCGGGCCTGAGTGAATTTGTCGGTAAATACGTCAATAAAGGCTCTACCGATTTTGTCGAGCCCGACGTGCCCAACTTCAATCGCTGGTTGTTTATCCCGCCGCAGGAACGTAAAGGTTATAAAGTTGGCGATTTAATTCACTGCAGTATTGCGCGCCATCCATTTAATAGTGAGGGGAAAACCCAGGTTCATATTTTGAATCGCATTGGTACCCCGGACGAACCTGGCGTAGAAAGCCGCTACACCATCGCCAAATTCCAAATGCCCTTTGAGTGGCAGTCGCAAGCACAAAGCCAGGCTGGCGGCATTAATTGGTCGCCCCTGACGTTTGATAATGGCGAACTGGATTTAACCCACCTGCCTTTCGTGACTATCGATTCGGAAAACACCCGCGATATGGACGATGCGATTTATATCGCTACCACGGAAGCCGGCTGGGAGCTGATTACGGCAATTGCCGATCCAAGCAAACATATCGAGTTTGGCAGCCCACTCGAACTGGCGGCACGCGCACGCGCCAGCACGCATTACCTGCTAGGCCAAACCGTGACTATGCTACCGGTGGACCTATCGCACGACACTTACTCACTGGTACCGGAACAAAAGCGCCCGGCATTAATCTGTCGCATGCACATTGGCCGCGATGGCACCATCAATCAGTTTGAGTTTGCCGAAGCGCTAATCCGCTCGCAATCCAAACTGAGTTACCAGGGTGTATACGATGCGCTCACAGCAGAAGTCTCCAGTTTGGGAGCGCCTGCCCATATCCACGATATGCTGGTAGAACTCAAAGCCTTTGCACAGGCACGCGCGCAGTATCGCCAACAGCATGCCCTGGTAATGGAAGATCGTCCTGACTATGCCTTTGTGTTAAACGATGTGAAAAAAATTGATCACATTGAAAAACGCGAGCGCAACATTGCGCACCGCATGATTGAAGAGGCCATGCTGGTTACCAATATCTGCGCGGGGGAATTATTTCTGCAACATCCGGGCTGCGGCATTTTTTCCAGCCATGTTGGCTTTCGCCCCGAGCGCCTGAACGATGCATTGTCATTAATTCAGGAAGATCGCCCCGATCTGACACCCGGCGACCTGACCAAACTGGAACACTTCACCACCCTGTTTCGCGAACTGCGTTTGAATGCAGACAACAACCCGGTGAATAGCCGATTGCATTCTCTTTTACAGCGTATGCTGCAAGCAGGTTCACTAACCTTTGACCCAGTTGCACACTTTGGCTTGGGTTTTAACGCCTATGCGATGGTTACCTCACCCATTCGTCGCTATAACGACTTGTTTAATCACCTGGCGATTAAACGTATTTTACGCGGACAACCGCCACTGGAATTAAACGACAAAAAACAATTTGCCGAGCAATTACAGCAACAGTTAAACAATGGCCGCCAAGCTTGTCGCTATGTTGAAAGTTGGCTCGGTTGCCAATATGCCAACCAACATGTGGGCAGTGTACACAGTGGCAGTATTGCGCTGGTGAACTCCTTCGGCATAGGCATCAAACTGGATGACTGGGGATTGGACGGCTACGCCCTGCTAGCCCCCAAAGATGGCGAGGTAAAAGCCCAGTTCGATTCGCGCCGCTTAAGCTTGACGATTGAGGGCAATACCTATCGCCTGGATGATAAAGTCCATGTGTTGGTGAATAATGTGGATATCGAAAAACGCAAAATCAATCTGGAATTGATTAGCGAAGAAACCGCCTCGCGCTTAAGTGTCTGGCTGTAACAATCGCTGGGAAAACCGGACAAGGGTGGTCTGCTCATGGCAAAACACTATTGGTTATTTAAAGCGGAGCCGCACATTTACGGCATTGAACATCTCGCGGCTGCGCCCGATAAAATCGGCCGCTGGGATGGCATTCGCAACTACCAGGCGCGCAACTTTTTGCGCGACCAAGTCGCACTGAATGATGAAGTCTTTATTTATCACAGTAGCTGTAAGCATGTAGGCATTGTTGGCACTGCCAAAGTTGTTAACACCGCCTACCCTGACCCCACACAATTTAATCCGGAAAGCGATTATTACGACCCTAAATCCACAGTGGAAAATCCGCGTTGGGTCTCGGTGGATATTCAACTCACCAAGGTATTTCCACGCATCATTTCACTGGCAGAAATCAAAGCACAACCGCTATTGGAAAATATGGTGCTGGTAAAACAGAGCCGCTTATCAACACAACCCGTTACCGCCGATGAGTGGAAATTTATTCACTCATTGTTGAAATGACCGGACTAAAAAAACACAGCGTTTTTCAGCCCGGTTTATTTTATTCGTCAGCCATCCTGTCCTGAGCTTTGCTCATGCCGGTTTCCGGTTCATCTTTTTCATCAACCGGATCCAAACCGGCGTCATCGCCATCCTCTTCGTCTTCCTCAACCATACCGTCGGTCATTTGGCTTTCTTCTATCAAAATCGCTTCTGGCGTTTGAATGCCAATGTGGTAAGCAGCAAATCCGGGCAACACAACCTGATCCAGCGCCATACCGATAATGCGGCCGTTATAAGGCGATTTGATTGTAGTGCGCGCGTTGGTGATAGGATCGGTCACTGTGCCCAGCACATCGTCTTCACGCACGCGCTGCCCCAGCGTTGCCTTACTGAACAAAATACCGCTTTGATTAGCGCGCACCCAAGCCGAACGATAATAAACCGGTGCAATGCGCGTCCAACGTTTTTGTTTGCCATACATACCCATTTTGGCAAGCAAGGTATTAATGGCGGCAACGCCTTCATCTACCACCTTACTTTGGATGGCCATAGGCTCACCCGCTTCCAGAGTCACAGCGGGGATACCGGCACGCACCGCAGCGGCACGTAGGGAATTGGGATTACCGCGACCATTCAACACCGCGATGGCACCAAAACTTTGCGCCAGCTTTGCCACATTTTCATCACTTAAATCAGCACGCAATTGCGCCAGATTGGTACGGTGAAATGAACCGGTATGGATATCAACCAAAGCATCACAATGGAGGATGATGTTGCTAAAAAATGAATGCGCGAGCCGCGAGGCGGAGCTGCCATGGGTATTGCCGGGGAAATAACGATTCCAATCGCGGCGATCGGGCAAATAGCGTGAATTACGGCGGAAGCCCATGATATTCGCCACCGGCACACCAATAATAGTGCCCGTTAAATTCGCGGGCTCTATGCCGTAAACGACACGGCGCACCATTTCAATGCCATTCAACTCATCGCCATGTACCGCGCCAGTTAAACAGAGTGTTTTACCGGGCATTGCACCATTCACCACCAGAATCGGCGTCTCCTCACTGAAACCACCCACTGCCGTTTCTGAACTCCAGGTGAGGCGCACAGAACTATTGGGTTTTACTTCTCGCCCCAAAATAAATTTGGACAAAGAGATAGGTTCTGCCGGTGCCTCACTGATAACCGTGCCGGGCTCACTTCCTTCGGATTCAGTATTAACAGCAAGGGGTAAAGATGCACTGCTAGATAGGGTCACGGATGATGTAGTTGATGCGGCAGCCAATGCGGCGCTGCTTGTTGCAGATGAAGATTGAGCCGAAGCAGATGCAGATGTCGATACGCTTGAGTACGAGGCAGAGTTATTGGATAGAGTATCGCTATCATCGCCAGCAACAACCGGGGATACCGGTTGTTTTTTTACATTGGCCTGAGCAACCTGGGTTATTGCATCGGCAGCGGCGACAGGCTGATCTGCTGAAGGGGCGACAGAGGGTTCAACTGCTGCCAATTGGGCGGCCGGCTCAGCAACCTGAAGCGGCGTTTGCACATCAATTGGTGTTTCGACAGGTGCAGTATTCGCTTCAGCCGTTTGCGTTTGCGCGTAAAGACTCAAAGACGCCGCTGAAAGCAGCAGTATTGCAAGGTGCATTAATGAAAAACGTCGGGGCTTTACTGTCAGAGTCTGTGGCATAACCTGGCGTCTCATCGCTTTTGCATCACTGTATCGATATTTACAGAAAAACAATAGTTGCATAGAAGCAACAGCTACATAAAACAATTTTTTACACACGAATTATTGGCAACAAAACGGACACATCCCTGTGTGATCCACTACCAGCTAATCCATTATTCCCATTCGATAGTCGCAGGTGGTTTGCTTGACACGTCATAGCAAACACGCGATACGCCGGAGATTTCATTAATAATGCGGCCCGACACTTTTTCCAGAAGCTCGTACGGCAGGTGCGCCCAACGTGCGGTCATAAAATCCACTGTCTCTACTGCACGCAATGAAATAACCCACTCGTAGCGACGGCCATCACCCACAACCCCAACGGATTTCACCGGCAGGAAGACAGCAAAGGCTTGCGAGGTTTTGTGATACCAACCCGACGCGTGCAACTCTTCCAAAAAGATGGCATCTGCTTCGCGCAGAATATCGGCATATTCTTTTTTCACTTCACCGAGAATACGCACACCCAAGCCTGGGCCGGGGAATGGATGACGGTAAACCATGTCATAGGGCAAGCCCAGCTCCAAACCAATTGCTCGCACTTCGTCTTTAAATAATTCACGCAGTGGCTCAACCAATTTAAAAGCCATATCCTCGGGTAAACCGCCCACGTTGTGGTGGGATTTAATCACATGCGCCTTACCGGTTTTTGCAGCAGCAGACTCAATCACATCCGGGTAAATAGTGCCTTGTGCCAGCCATTTAACCTCTTTCAGTTTTGTCGCTTCCGCATCAAACACATCAATGAAAGTGCCGCCGATAATTTTGCGTTTTTTCTCAGGATCGTTTTCGCCTTTCAGATTACTCAAGAACTGATCCTGCGCATCAGCGCGAATCACATGCACACCCATGTTTTTGGCGAACATGTCCATCACTTGGTCGCCTTCGTTTTTGCGCAACAACCCATTGTCAACAAACACACAAGTCAACTGCGAACCTATGGCTTTGTGCAACAGCGCCGCCACCACGGAGGAATCCACACCGCCAGACAGGCCGAGCAGTACTTTGTCGGTTCCCACTTGTTCACGCACTTTTTTAATCGCATCTTCAACGATATTGGCGGGAGTCCATAGCGGCTCACAACCGCAGGTTTGCAACACAAAGTGTTCAAATATGCGCTTACCTTGCAGCGTGTGCGTCACTTCCGGATGGAACTGCACACCGTAGAATTTTTTCGCTTCGTTATACATACCCGCAATCGGGCAGGATGGCGTGGATGCCATCAAACTGAAGCCTTCCGGCATTTTGGTCACTTTATCGCCATGACTCATCCATACATCGAGCAGCGCGCTGCCATCGGTATCGACATGGTCTTTAATGCCATTTAACAGTGATGATTCACCATTCACGGTAATTTGGGCATAGCCAAATTCACGGATATTGGAACCTTCTACCAAGCCACCCATTTGCATGGCCATGGTTTGCATGCCGTAGCAAATACCAAATACCGGCACCCCTAAATTGAATACAACTTCCGGGGCGCGCGGTGAACCTGCTTCCGTGGTGGATTCAGGACTACCGGCGAGAATAATGCCCTTGGGGTTGTAAGCGCGAATTTCTTCGTCGGTCATATCCCAGGCGCGAATTTCCGAGAAAACACCAATTTCACGCACACGACGGGCGATCAACTGGGTGTACTGCGAACCAAAATCGAGGATAAGAATTCGCTGTGCGTGGATATCGTGAGACATATTGATTCCTGCTCAATAAGTAAAAAGAAAAACAAAAAAGAATTCGGCTTAAATGAAAAACTCGGGCAGAACCCGAGTTTTTGCGACAACAATCATTGCGTTCGAATCAACGGCCACTGATCGGATAGTTGGGCGCTTCTTTGGTGATTTGAACATCGTGCACATGGCTCTCGCCCATACCGGCAGCAGTCACACGGACAAACTCAGGCTTAGTGCGCATTGCACTCAAATCAGCACAACCGGTGTAGCCCATCGCAGAGCGCAAACCACCCATTAATTGATGAACGATGGCAGCCAAAGGTCCCTTGTAGGCAACACGACCCTCAATACCTTCGGGAACCAACTTCTCAGCACCGGCACTGGCATCCTGAAAGTAGCGATCACTGGAACCCTGCGTTTGCGCCATAGCGCCCAAGGAACCCATGCCACGATAAGCTTTGTAAGTACGCCCTTGGAACAGCTCAACTTCACCCGGTGCCTCTTCAGTACCGGCGAACATAGAGCCCATCATGACCGCATGAGCACCAGCGACCACGGCTTTGGCGATATCACCTGAATAGCGAATACCGCCATCAGCAATGGCAGGTACGCCAGTCCCTTCAAGGGCGGCAACGACATTAGCGATAGCCGAAATTTGCGGTACACCAACGCCACTGACGATGCGGGTAGTACAAATAGAACCTGGGCCGATCCCGACTTTTACCGCATCTGCACCGGCTTCAACCAAGGCCAAGGCAGCAGCGCCAGTGGCGATATTACCGCCAATCACTTGCACTTCCGGGTACTTGGTTTTGATCGCGCGCACGCGATCCAATACGTTTTTGGAGTGACCGTGGGCAGTATCAACCACCAATACATCCACGCCCGCCTCTACCAGCGCCGCGACACGCTCGTCGGTATCGCGGCTGGTACCAATACTGGCGCCAACACGTAAGCGCCCTTCGGGGTCTTTACAGGCAGTGGGGTATTTTTCGGCTTTGTTCATATCCTTAACGGTAATCAAGCCGGTCAGCTCGAAGTTGTCGTTAACGACCAATACTTTCTCGATACGGTGTTTGTGCAGCAAATTGCGCACTTCTTCCGCAGTGAAGCCTTCTTTGACGGTGACCAACTGTTCTTTGGGAGTCATGATGCTGGACACGCTGGCATCCAGATTGGTTTCAAAGCGCACATCGCGACCGGTCACTATGCCAACCAGATCGCCGTTATGCAGCACGGGAACACCGGAAATATTGTTCTTGCGGGTCAGGGCAATCAGGTCGCGAATGGTAGCGGCGGAGTCGATGGTGATGGGATCTTTCACCACACCGGCTTCGAACTTCTTCACCGCGCGCACTTCCGCCGCCTGAGCCTCGATAGACATATTCTTGTGAATGATGCCGATACCGCCTTCCTGCGCCATGGCAATCGCCAAGCGGGATTCGGTTACGGTATCCATGGCCGCCGAGATGAGGGGAATGTTTAATTGAATCTTGCGAGTCAACTGAGTCTTCAGGGAGACATCTTTCGGGGTGACATCCGAATAACCTGGCACCAATAATACGTCATCAAAGGTGAGGGCTTCTTCAGCAATTCGCAACATAGCATCCAACCTCAAAGCAGATAAAAAAATAAGCGCGGAAGTATATCGACTTGAGCGACGCCGGTAAACCAGAAACCACAATATCTAGTGTTGGCTACAGGCGCCAATACGCCGATCAAGGCTACCCTCAATCACAGGCATCACCTAGAATGGCGCCCTATGACAACTACCTTACCCCCAAAAACAACTGACCGCGAGATATTCAGCGTCAGCCAGCTCAATCGTCAGGCGCGCCAGCTGCTCGAAACCCACCTGCCGCTGCTGTGGGTGGAAGGCGAACTTTCTAACGTTTCCACCCCCTCCTCCGGTCACTGGTATTTCACCCTGAAGGACGATCAGGCACAGGTGCGCTGTTGCATGTTCCGCAATCGCAACATGTTGGTACGCTTTAAGCCGCAGCAGGGGCAGCATGTGCTGTTGCGCGCACGCGTCAGCCTTTATGAAGGCCGCGGCGACTACCAAATTATCGCCGAACACATGGAAGAAGCTGGTAGCGGCGCCTTGCAGCGCGCCTTTGATGAGCTCAAACACAAGCTGGCACAAGAAGGACTGTTCAATGAAGCCCATAAAAAAGCCCTGCCACCGCTCCCCAAACACATAGGTGTTATCACCTCCCCCACCGGCGCGGCCATTCGCGATGTACTGAGCGTACTGGAGCGCCGCTTCCCCAGCATTCCAGTGACCGTGATCCCGGTGGCAGTTCAGGGCAAAGAGTCAGCACCGCAAATTGTGAAGGCAATTGAACTGGCCAACCGCTGCGGTTTATTTGATGTGTTGCTGCTGACCCGTGGTGGTGGCTCCATGGAAGACTTGTGGTCGTTTAACGAGGAAATCGTCGCACGCGCCATATTTAACAGTGCCTTGCCCATTGTGAGCGGCGTTGGCCATGAGGTGGATTTCACCATCGCCGACTTTGTTGCCGACCTGCGCGCACCCACACCATCGGCTGCCGCTGAACTGCTCGTACCCGATGGCGATGACTGGCTGGATAAATTTATCGGTTTTGAGGTGCTGCTTGAAGAAGCCATGTTGCGCCGTTTGCAGCAGTGGCAAAAGCATTTGCATAACCTGCGCCAGCGTTTGCGCCACCCGCGTGAACGATTGGAACAGCAGGCGCAGCGTCTGGATAATCTCGAACTGCGCCTGAAAAATCATCTCAAGCACTTACTGGTGGATTACAAAAACCGCCTTCAACAGTTGCAGATCCGCCAACAGGCGCATCACCCACAAGTGCGCTTGCAACAACTGAATGAACGGATTTCCGCCTACGCCCAGCGCCTGCAAAAGGCGCAATACCGGATTATCGAGCGCAAGAAACAAGCCCATGGTGAGGCGGTGCGCTTGTTAAACACATTGAATCCGTTGAGCACACTGGAGCGCGGCTACGCATTGGTAACCGACCCCCAGACGCAAAAGGTGATCACCCACAGCAATCAGGTTATGCCTGGCACTACCCTCAATGCACGGGTAGCGCAGGGAGAATTTGTTTGCAGGGTGGAATCCATCAGTAAATAAACCGCGTATAGATTGCCAAGTAAAAGGGTGGCCAGTATATTGGCCACCTTCTTGTCGGAGCGCCTTGGTGCCTCACTGAACAGTGAGTCATACGGAGGCTGAGATGGGTTCGGCCCAATCCGTAGAACCTGAACAGGCTAATACCTGCGGAGGGAACAAGGTGCATCAGCCATGGCTATTGCCCACTCTCCGCCTCGACTCAGAGGCACTATGAAAGACTCAACACATAACACATCCCTTCCCCACAAGATTGCTATCGCCGGTGCCGGTTTGCTTGGCCGATTGCTCGCATGGCAATTAAATAAAGCCGGGCTTGAGGTCAGTTTGTTTGAAGCGGGCAGTTTTACCCCCACCGAACCCCAAAGCAAACGCGCGGCGGCATTTACCGCAGCGGGCATGGTCGCTCCCCTGAGCGAAGCGGTGGTGTCCGATGAAGGGGTTTACCGCATGGGGCAATTTGCACTCGCACATTGGCCACACTGGGCGGCGCAACTCAATGCCGACAGTAATACCAGTGACCCACTGTTTTTTAGCAACGGCAGTTTGGTAGTGGCGCACCCGCAAGATGCGAGCGAACTGGAACAATTTGTACGCGAATTACATTTTGTGATTCCCGAATGCCGTCGTTATGAAGCAGTAAACCAATTGCAGATTCAAACCCTGGAGCCGGATTTAAGCCCGAACTTTCAGCAAGGTTTATTTTTGGAAGAAGAAGGCCATCTGCACAACCGCGAATTTTTACGCTTGCTTGGCGATGAGATTATCCAGAGCACCATTCACCTACGCGAACATACCGCCGTCGACGTAGCGGCGGGAAAAATTATCGCCAATGGCACCGCCGAAACGTTTGATTTGGTCATCGATTGCCGTGGGCTGGGCGCTAAAACCCCAGCGCGACAATTGCGCGGCGTGCGCGGTGAAACACTGCATGTAGAAACCAGTGAAATCCGTTTGCAGCGCCCGGTGCGGTTAATGCACCCGCGCTATCAACTTTATGTGGTGCCGAAACCGGGCAATCGTTTTATTATCGGCGCCACGCAGATCGAGAGCGAGGATCGCTCGCCGGTTACACTGCAATCCAGCCTTGAATTAAGCAGCGCGCTTTACACCTTGTCGCCCGCCTTTGCCGAAGCGCGCATTATCGAAATGGATACCAATTTGCGTCCGGCATTTATGGATAACTTACCCAGGGTAGATGTTGAGGTCGGCCTGATTAGCGCTAACGGATTATTTCGCCACGGTTATTTGCTTGCACCAGCCGTGGTTGAAAATGTGCTTGCCCATGTATTTAACAAGCCAGAACCGATTTTTTCCGCACTGTTAAATCGCCACTAGAAAACACAGCTTATGACAATTGAACTGAGTGTAAACAACGAAACGCAAACGCTTGCGGCAAAGACGCTGCTCGGCGATGCCTTACAACAATGGGGCTATGGCGACAGTAAAATCGCCGTGGCCATAAACGGCGAATTTGTGCCTCGCTCGACCTATTCCGAGCGCGAATTATTGGATGGCGATCAAGTCGATATCGTCAAACCGGTTGGTGGAGGTTGATATGAGTTACAACAAACCTGAAAAAGATTTCACCCTCTACGGCGAAACATTTTCCAGCCGCTTTTTATTGGGCACAGCACTTTACGCATCGCCGCAGTTAATGCGCGATTCTATCATTCAATCGCGCAGTGACATTGTTACCCTCGGTTTGCGCCGCCAAAATCCAGCCAATCGCGATGGCGATGCTATTTGGCAATATATTCAGGAGAGCGGCTGTCGCCTGCTGCCCAATACGGCGGGTTGCAAATCGGTTAAGGAAGCAGTGACGCTCGCGGAAATGTCGCGCGAAATTTTTAATACCGACTGGATCAAACTGGAAGTGGTGGGCGACGATTACAATCTGCAACCCGACCCTTTTGGCCTGCTGGAAGCAGCAGACATTCTGATTAAAAAAGGTTTTAAAGTGCTGCCCTACTGCACCGATGATTTGATTTTGTGCAAACGCTTATTGGATGTGGGCTGCGAAGTATTAATGCCTTGGGGTTCGCCCATCGGTACCGGCCAGGGCTTATTGAACCGCTACAATTTGCGCACCCTGCGCGAGCGCATTAAAGATGTACCCATGATTATCGATGCAGGCCTGGGTGCACCCTCGCAAGCAGCGGAAGCGATGGAAATGGGCTTTGATGGCATCTTGCTGAATACTGCCGTCGCCAAAGCGCACAACCCGCCGCTCATGGCTGAAGCATTTGCCGATGCGATTGATGCAGGCCGCAAAGCCTATAAGGCGGGTCTGATGCAAAAACGCCAAACGGCCAGTCCAAGCACCCCCACCATTGGCCAACCCTTTTGGCACCAGCAGTAAAACCCACTGCACTCAAGAGTCAGGCGGCGTATTGCGCTGTGCAATATAGCCGCCGATAGCAGTAAAACCTTCTTGCAGCCGCGCGAGAATTTTAGGATCTTTTGCGTCATTACTTGAAATATACATTTGCAACATGCGACTCAAACGCTGCAAATGAAATGTCATTTCCTGCTGTGCCAATGAGGCATCGGCAACCACTTTGCTGATGCTATTTCCCTCTTGCCCCGCCATGGACTCCAGCGATTCACGCAAATCTTCTTTAAAAAGCATGCTGCCTTTAAAAGTAGTCGCAACATGGAAAATAACGTTTTGCAGCGCATGTAATTTACGGTCGCCATGGGTATAACCCACAGCCGTTAAGCAATCGCGCAGCTGCGTAAACCAGCGTTGCAATTGCAAATTTTGTTGCAGCATGCGCTCGGCGAATTCAGGCACACCACTGCCACTGACTACATCCGGCAGCGGCAACTCACTGCGCAAAATCATGGTAGTGACAATGTCGCAACTGCGATACAAATAAGCCGCGCGGTTCATCTCCAATACCGGAATAACCTCTCGCCACCGGCGCCCTTGCGCTTTAAAGCGATTAAAGTAAATACCAACAATTGAATCTGCCACCGCGAGAATTTGCCCAAAAAGCGACAACTCGCTCTCCACCTTCGCCTGTGGATACCCTGTACCATCACAGCGCTCGTGGTGCTCACTGACAGCCGTCACAAGGGGTTCGGATATGCCCGGTATATCCATCAAAATACGGCGCGATATTTCCACATGGCGCTGCACCTGCCGCCAATCCGCCGCCGTTAATCCCTCGGTTTTGTTAAGCACCTGCGGATCGATGAACAACATGCCAATATCGTGGGTGATTGCTGCCCAGAAAACCTCACCCGAATCCTGCGCAGGCAAACGCATTTCCTGCGCGATGTACAACGCCCAGAGACTGACGCACAGCGTGCGCTCGTATAAATCACTCATCTGCGCCGCCATAACCGTTAAAAATTGCTGCACTAACGGCAGGCTGGACAACTTGGCACAAGCTGGCTCCAGAGAGCTGATTGGATGTTTACGCTCAGCCAATGACTGGAAATATTCTGTGGAGCGAATGGTATCGAGCAGATGCTGCAACAAATCATCGGTGGAGATGGATTTGCTTAGCTGAATGGAATTGGCGAGAGGACGAGCAAGCGTTTTGTGTTTCCAGCGAGCGATAGCGGCCTGGTCAAGCACTGTGGCGCGCGGCAGCAATAGCTGTCCATCAGCCGCCATAATATCGTCAGTAACAATCACCGGGTTTGTTGCGGACAAGCGCGCAAGGTAATCCGCATAAACGCCGAGCTGTAAAGGTTCCCATAACGTCGAACCGTCATCCGTCACGAATGACTGTTGATCATGCGACATACATAAAACCATCCGTGCAAAAATTTACCGAAGAATTTTTATCCGTTATTAGATTAACAAGCGCCACACCCACACACTGAATAAGCCCAACAACAAGCTATAGCCCACCATGGAGGCCGCCAAACGCGGCGCCAGGTTATGTGTAGTCGCCAGTACACCGGCAGAAATCATGGCAGGCATTGCCGCTTCCAATAAAATAACCCGCGCCGCCAAGCCATCGATATCGAACAGCCACAGCCCAAACCAGGCAAACGCCGGGGTGACCACCAGCATATAAAACAGCCCCAGCAAGAGCGGCGAAAAATACTCACGCTTCAATGACAAGCGCCACTGCAAGCCAACAGCAACCATGACCACTGGAACCAGTGTAGATGAGATTCGCCCGAGTGCGGCGGCTAACCACTCCGGATACACCCACAATGCCCCCACTGCAAACGCCAGCATCAAGGCGATAAATGGCGGAAAAACCAGAATATTGCGCGCAATGCCTGCGACCGAACTCTGGCTGGACGAGTAGTAACACGCCAACCCGATACCCAGGGTATTCAGCCCGATAAAGGTGCCCAACTGGTCATACAGAATGGCATAGGGCAAGGCCTCCCTCCCCAAATGCGCCTCAATCAAGGGAATACCCACAAAACCGGTATTGCCCAGTGTAACCAATAACAATATCGCCCCCGTCACCTCGCGCGACCAGGACAAGGCCCGCGCCGTTACCCAAGTAATCACCGCCGCAAAAAGCATAATCACCCAGGCAGCGATAACCGTAATTACCGCCTCATGGTTAAAGGTGAGCTTGGGAATCTCAACCAGAACCAGTGCCGGTAAGGCGACGTAAATGACATACAAATTAAGGGATGTCGCACAATTTTCCGGAATACGTTTAACGCGCTGCAATGACAGACCAATCAGCAACGCAATCACCACAACTACAATATTTTCCATGAAACATTTACCGCAAAACGCTGCCCATTGCGCAGCAATCAAAAATAACCCCAAAAACCATGGCGGTATTTTGGCAGTTTAGGCGACTTACGGGGAATATCTATGTCGCCAGATTCAAATTCCCTACCCCCCTCATCCGCACGAGGATCGACGCGCCAAACCAAGGACAAAAAATTATATCAAACGCCAATAATTATCATTTACGCGCCATAATTTTGTGGATATAGTGCGCCGCCTTACCAAAACCACTACTTGGGGAACCTATGACCACTACCATCTCGCAGGCAGTTACAACTGTATCCGCTACGTCTCGCACCGCACATCGCCCCGGACTTAAGCCATTGGTATTGGCGTTGCTGGCGATTTCTGCCAGCCAATCAAGCCTTGCCCAGCAAACCGAACAAACCAAAAAAGCGGTTATGCCAACCGTCGTTATTGAGGCGATGAGCGAGCAGGACCCCAGTAAAAGCTACACCAATTACAAGCAGGCCAAGGTCAACCGCAATGGGCAGGATGTCAAAGACACGCCGCAAACCATCGACACCATTGATGTGCAGAAATACAAACTCTATGGCGTGAACGATTTGAGTGTGATGCTCGCCGGTACACCGGGCGTAAATACCCAGTACGACATGCGTGGCGATGGCATCATGATTCGCGGCTTCAGCGCCGACAGCAATGACATCTACCGCGATGGCGTGCGTGAAAGCGGTCAGGTAAGACGCAGCACTGCCAATGTCGAGCGCATTGAAATCCTCAAAGGCCCGGCCTCCCTGCTTTATGGCCGCAGCGCAGGCGGTGGTGTTATCAACATGGTGAGCAAGTACGCCAACTTTGAATCACCCAGCAGTGTCGGTGTGTATGCAGGTAGTTGGGATTCAAGAGGCTTGACCTTGGATGTCAATCAGGTAACCAGCGAAAACCTTGCCGTGCGCGTGACTGGTGAAGTGGGCGATAGCGACAGCTTCCGCAAAGGCATTGAAAACGACATCCGCATGATCTCCCCCAGCTTTACCTACAATAATCGCGAGGGTTTGGAGTGGACGGTGCAATACACCTATGACGAACTTACCCGCACACCGGATCGCGGCCCAACCTACGAAAGCTTGCCCGCAGGTACTCCCATACGTACCAGTTTTGCCCAAGAAGGTGACTATGTGGAGGACATACTGAACGTGTTGCGCTCGGATGTGCGCTACCAGTTAACGGAAAACTGGAAGCTGCACTGGAGCCTTAGCCAGCGTGAAGCCGAGCAGAATTTTGACCACTTCTTTGGCGGCACCTGGTGCGGTCAAAACGGGCTGACACCCACAGGCACCAACTGTGATTGGCAGGGACTTGTCCGTCAAAACAGCTATGCATGGCAAGAGACCATGAACAAAACAACGGCCAATTCCGTTGAACTACAAGGCGAGTTCAACACCGGTAGCCTGCAACACAACATCATGGTCGGCATCGACTCAGCATGGGAGGATCGCGAGCCGCAGCTTTACGTCAACCGTGCGCCACTTCTCTACGGTTACGTCAACCCCTTTACTGGAGAGAAGCGCAGTGACCGCGGCACCATAGCTCGCCCCGCAGCCAGCACCGACAACAAACACACCGCTGAATCCCAAGCGATGTTCGTACAGGATGTCATCACTCTGGTACCCAGCGTCAAGCTGGTAGTAGGCGCACGCTACGACTGGTATGAATTTGAATCCACAAATCAATTGCTGGCACCTGGAGCAGCCAACCGCAGCCGCAATTACAGCGACAACAATATCAGCCCCAGCGTGGGTGTCGTGTGGCAACCGGTGGAAGCACACAGCATTTATGCCTCCTACAACAAAAGTTTTGCCCCTTACGGCGGGCGCAGCATGCTAAGCGTAGATACCAGCAGCAGCGCCGTGTATGACGCAGAGCCGCAGTTTCAGGAGCAGTATGAAGTGGGCATTAAAAGCGATTGGCTTGAGCACCGCCTAAACACCCAGTTCTCGGTGTTCAATATCGAGAAGAACAATATTCGCTACCGTCCCGATCCCGACAATGACCCCTACACCTGGGCGGTACAAGGCAAGCAGCGTTCACGCGGTGCCGAATTCAGTTGGATCGGTCGCGTTATTGATAGCGTCTATGTTCGCGGTGGATACGGTTGGCAAGAGGCCACAGTGATTGAGGATGTAGTAACGCCAGCGCTGGTGGATAACTACCTCGCCAATACCGGCAAAGAAAGCGGTAATGTGTTTGTGCGCTATGTACCTTCCGATAACTGGTACATGGAAGCCGGCGTTACTCACATGGGCAGCCAGTGGACAAACCTTGCCAACACTGCGCGCCTTGAGGGTTATCAACGCTTTGATGCAGCCATAGGCTACAGCCTGCGCAACATCAATATCACCCTGGCGGTATCCAATCTCAATGACGAGGAATACTGGCGCTCATCGTCCATGCCCGGTTCACCACGCAATGTTTTACTGCGCGCGAACTACCAGTTCTAAGGAAAATTTACACAGCAATCGTCATCTAGCGCAGAGGGAACTGCGCAGCTCTCCCTATCCAGCTCCGCACATATCCCCATCACACAACAATCAAAACTTCTTTTGCAAACGCTTTGGCGCCACAGTATATTCGCGTGCCTTTTGATACACATAAAACCCGCCCAACCCATACACTTCCCTGCAAGGAATCAGCAACGACATGGATCTCTCCACGAACGATAAAAACCGCCTCTATGGTCTGGATACACTGCGCGCTATCGCCATTATTATTGTGTTGATCTACCACTACAAAGTGGTGGTCAGCCGGGAAAATATCTTCGGGTTTATGAGCCAACTGGGTTGGACAGGCGTGGATTTATTTTTTGTCCTGAGCGGTTATTTGATTGGCAACCAGATTCTTTCAGCCATTGCCAAAGGCCAAGAGTTTTCGCTCAAGCTGTTTTACATTCGACGCTTACTGCGCACCCTGCCCAATTATTATTTTGTACTTGCACTGTATTTCCTGTTTCCCCTGGCGCTAAGCGGCACAGCAACCGCCCCGCTCTGGTCTTTTTTAACCTTCACCCAAAATCTGGATATGCGCGCCGGCGAAACCTTTACCCATTCCTGGTCGCTGTGTATTGAAGAGCAGTTTTATATTTTCTTTCCCATTATTGCCCTGCTATTTGCCTTCATCAAACAATCTGTTACCTGGGCCTGGATAGCACTGGTGGGCGCTATATTACTTGCTATGTCGCTGCGCGGATTCAATTGGTATACCCATGGCGAAACTGCCATCTCCAGTCAGGCATTTATGGAGCACATCTATTACTCCAGCTTTACCCGCTTTGACGAACTCTTACCCGGCGTGGCAATTGCAATGCTGAAAAACTTTCACCCCACAACCTATGCAGCAATATTACGCAGAGGCAATCTTCTGTTGGCGATGGGTGTTATTTGCGTGGGAGTCATGTTCTATCTGTTCCATAACTACGCCTATATCAAGGATTACGGAACCAGCTTTTCAGTGACCACATTTGGCTATTCATTCCTGGCAATCAGTTTTGCCATTCTGGTACTCGCCGCCCTCAGCCCAACTTCGGTATTACACCGCATACCTATTCCCGGCGCCGCTAGCATCGCACTCTGGTCCTATGCCATTTACCTCATCCATAAACCCTTGTTTCAGGTAATGAAAGCACCACTCACAGACTATGGCATTGATATCAATGGCGGAATGGGCGTGGCAATTATTATGGGAGTCAGTGTCTTTTGTGGCTGGGCACTCTACTTCTGTGTTGAATCGCCTTTTATGGCACTACGTGCGCGGTACTTCCCCTCTAACGTCCAAGCGCCTTTCACTCACCAGCCAGCAGCAATGGCGAGCGACACAAAACACGCAGCACGTTAATTTGGCATTGAAACCCGCCTTTCATTCAAAGATAATGATAACAAATATCATTTGCATCCTTGATGGGGCGATTTGTGAGTGGAGTTGGTTCAAACGAGACGCAAGACCTTGGCACCCTGTTTCGGGAGCATCAACCCTGGCTGCGCGGTTGGTTGAGCAAAAAGACTGGCTGCCCGCAAAGTGCGGCCGATCTTGCGCAGGATACTTACCTCAGACTGCTGGTATCCGGTCATTTGCCCTCACCAGCTCAGTCACGCTGTCATCTCACCCAAATTGCCAAAGGCTTGATGATTGACCTCTTTCGCCGTAAGCGACTGGAACAGGCTTATCTGAACAGCCTCAGTGATCTGCCGGAGCCAGAGGTGCCTTCGGCAGAAATGCAGGTGCTGCTGATCGAACGATTGATTGAAATCGACGCACTGCTACACAAGCTCCCCCATAAGGCACGTACCGCCTTTTTGCTGAATAGGCTTGAAGGCCTGAGTTACCCTGAGATCGCTAAGCGGTTGAGTGTTAGCGTGTCATCTATCGAAAAGTACATTGCCCTGGCGCTGATTAGTTGTTACCGGGCAACCTATGAAAACTGAGCCAACAACAGCATCGCAGATAGACCCTGGAATAGTGGAGGAAGCCAGCCACTTACTTGCCAGGTATTGGGCAGCACCTGAAGATCCGGAACTCCTTGCCAAGTGCAACGTCTGGCGCGCGGCACACCCACAGCACGAGTTGGTCTGGCAACGCTTACAAACCTTTGGGCAAAAGCTGGATGATATTCCCACCACTATTGCGCGCCATGCCTTGCTGGAATCTCCCAGCACCTCGCGCCGTGCCACCTTGAAACTATTCACTACGGCGGCGGTTATAACAGGCGCAGGCTACGTCCTTCACCGCCCCCATTTCTGGCAACAACAGTTTGCAACATATCGCACGGCGCTTGGTGAAACACGCCAGATACGCCTGGAGGATGGCACCCGAGTGTGGATGAATACCGCCACCAGCCTGGACGTTGAATTCACCAACCTCCGCAGAGTGATTCTGTACAGCGGTGAAATATTTGTCGAAACCGGTAAAGATCCTCAAGCACGCCCATTCATTCTGGTTACAGCTCAGGGGGATGTTCGCCCCATAGGGACACAATTTAACTTGCGCGCCCTGCCCGACAAGATCGCCGTCGGTGTTTATGACGGCAGCGTTGAATTGCTGACCGCCACAACCAAACAACGCTTGCGACTTGATGCTGGCCAACAAGCCCAGTTTTCCAGCAGCCATATCTCAACCCCGGATAACGCCGGGGCAACGCCCGCCTGGACCACAGGATTTCTTGCCGCCGAGCGCATGACACTCAGCGAGTTTGCCCAAGAATTGTCGCGCTACAGACGCGGAAAAATACAATGCACCAGCGAGGTGGCGGCTATGCAATTAACCGGCGTCTTTAGCATCAAGGACACCGACCGCGCCCTGATGAACCTCACTAAAGCGCTACCGATTGAACTGGAGTATAGAACGCGCTACTGGGTTCTTATCAAGGCGCGCCAAGGGAAGCGAGAGAAATGATGAAAAGGTAAGCAAGAGTAATGGTAAAAAATATTTATTTTTTATTGAGGGTTTTTGCTTCTGATACGGAAAGGAGTTAACACACAACATCCTATCGAGATCAGGAAACACTATGCGCAAACCCCATCGCCCACTACCAACCTTATTATCCGCTGTTATTGCAGCCTCCCTCTTGGGAACAACAACATTGTTTACTCAAGCGCTGGCGCAAACACCACCCACAGCAAGCAACAGCTTGATTGCGTTTGATATTCCCGCTGGCAACCTTGATCAAGCACTCAACCAGATCGCACTCATCGCCAAGGTGGAAATTATTGCCGATGCAAGCCTCACCCAAGGGAAGCGCACCAATGGATTCAAAGGCGCTTACACACTCGACGCCGCACTCAACTTACTGCTACAAGAAAATGGCTTGGCGCATAGCCACAACAATTCGGTCATCACCCTGGAGCGCGCCAAACCGCTGGGTAAGCTGGCTACTGTCAAAGTCATTGCCAGCGGTGAAAAACTGAATCGCAGCGAAAATGAAACGCTCTCCAGCGTGGACATTACCACCGCGGAAGAAATCGTCGCCCACGGCGATACCAACCTGCAAAATATCATGGAGCGCACTCCCGGCGTTTATTCGCAATCCGCCAATGAAAACTGGGGAATTCGCGGCGTCCCGGCTTCCGGGTTTGATGACCAAGGCCCTGCCGCCATGAATGGTGCGGTATCGGTTTATGTGGATGATGCCGTGCAAGCGCATCGCATGATTACCTTTAACCCGCTGCACCTGTGGGATATGGAACAAGTTGAAATTTACAGCGGCGCACAATCCACCACCCAAGGGCGTAACACCCTGGCAGGCGCGGTGGTATTGCGAACCAAAAACCCCACCTTTACCCCTGAATTTGCCCTGCGCACTAATGCCGGCACTTACGGTGAGCGAGGCGTATCCGCCATGGCAAGCGGCGCACTCATTGATGGAGTCCTCGCGGCGCGTATTGCCATTGACTCACAACATTACGATGGCTACATCACCAATAAAACGCTCAATATCGATGCCAATCCCTTGGAAGCGCAGAATATTCGCGGAAAATTATTATTTACTCCCACAGAAAAAATAAATGTTTTGTTTACCGCTGCGCGCACCAAACACAGTACCGGCACCAATGCCGTTGCGGCAACCGCCGGTAAGCCGGATTATTTTCACCTTTATGAAAATACCGAAAGCGACACCAACATTACCCAGGATGCCCTAACCCTGAAAGTGGATTACACACTGGACGACCACTGGACCTTCACCAGTATCACCTCCAGCACCCAGGTAGCTTTCACCTCGCTACTGGATTTTGACCAACTGCCCAGCGCCACCCAAACCATTGTACGTAACCACGAACAGGAACTTGCCAATCAGGAATTTCGTTTGGGTTACAACACAGAAAAAATTACCGGTTTTATCGGTGCCTATTACGGCAGAGTGGATGGAAAAGTGGATGACCAATTAATGGCAGGTTCAGTGGTTGCACTGGATTTAAAAGCCGACACTACGATTAATAATGCAGCGCTGTTTGGCGAAATAAATTGGGAGTTTATTGACAACTGGCAGTTGATCGGCGGGCTGCGCTATGACCGCGAAAAAAATGAAACCGACATTCGCTACCCCTTAAATCCGGCGCGTTCAGCACAAAGCGAAAAAGATACCGATGTATTCCTGCCCAAGATCGGCATTAGCCACAATCTGTCAGAAAACCAATTGATTGGCCTGACTTGGCGACGCGGCTATCGCAGCGGTGGTGTTAACCTGCGCACCAATACTAGCCATGTTCCCTATGATCCTGAATTCACCAAAACAACAGAGCTGTCCTGGCGCGGCAACTGGTTTAATGAGCAACTGCAAGCTCGCGCCAATCTCTATCACACTGACTGGATCGACCAACAAATTACCTTCCTCGATGACAATAATAACCGTCAGGTAGCCAATGCAGCCGAAAGCAAAATGCAGGGCATTGAATTTTCGGCCAGCTATGCCCTAAGTCCCAATCTCAGCTTGAGCGCTGGCGGTGCCTATAACCATACCGAGTATCTGGAGTTTATTACCAACGGCGCAAACTATAGTGGTCAGGCGTTTTTATTCGCCCCGAAAACCATGGCCACCCTTGGCGCGAATTATCGCTTTGATAATAGCTGGATGATAGGTGTGGATCTGGTTCATCAGGGTGACCGCACTTCAGCCTATTTAACCGACTCCAGTGGCGAAGTCATAGGCGAACGCCGTAGCGACAACACCACCTTGGTCAATCTCAATGCTGAAATCACCTTGTTCGATTCACTCATCGTTAATGGGTATGTTCGCAACCTGTTCGATACCCGTTATATCACCAACAACCAAGGCGATACCCTGCTGGATGTGGGCGCACCACTGACCCTTGGCGTTGCACTGAGCTACTACTTCTAACACACCCGACAGGCAAGCCATGGACGGCACCGCAATCCCCCGTGACATATCCCCCACTAAAAAGAATCCACTCACAGATAACAATAATTCTCAATAGAGCTTTTTCGTGCCATCGATTACTGGTAAAGTGCGCACAAATATCATTTAGCAATAATTATCATTTACTTGGGATTTACCTATGGGTGTATATAAAACACTTCCGTTCGCCATCGCCTTGGTGATGGGCAGCATACCGCTGGCATTGGCTGACACAGAAAAGGCCAACAGGCTTAAAACCGTGAAAGTCACCGCGACTGCTGAAACAACCGCCTATACACCTGAATCAGTCACCCTCGGGAAAACCGGCCAATCGCTAAAGGAGATTCCGCAATCGGTCAGCGTTGTAACCCGTCAAAAGCTGGACGATCAAAACATCAGTAACCTTGCCGACGCCATGAAATTTGCCACCGGTGTCAGCGTACAAAAATTTGATGGGGCCGGATTTTTTAATAGCTTCAATGCACGCGGTTATGCACCGGATACTTTTCAACTGGACGGGATTAACCTGCAATACAACGCCAATATGGCCGATACGGATCTGGTGGTATTTGAGCGAGTAGAAATCCAGCGCGGTGCAGCGGGTTTATTCCAAGGCTCGGGTGAACCGGGCGTGACAGTGAATATGGTGCGCAAACGTGCACTGGCAACGACCAAAATACAAGGCATGGCCAGTGCAGGCTCATGGGATAGTTATCGATTGGAAGCTGATGCAACCGGCGCACTATCGGAATCCAGCAATCTACGCGGGCGCCTGGTCGCGGCAGTGGATGACCGCGATTCTTATCTGAACGGCATAAATGGCAACAAACAAGTGGTGTATGGAACACTGGAGTACGACTTTGATAAAGCAACTACTCTGTCCATCGGCGGCACTTATCAAAAAATAGATTCGGTCATCGATCAAGGCTTACCCGCCTATGCTGACGGCAGCCTGATCAATGTACCCCGCTCCACCACCATCATTGCGGACTGGAATAGTCTGGATATGGAAACCGCCGATGTGTTTGGCGAAGTCGAGCATTTTTTTACCAACGGCGGTCAATTTAAATTCACCGTTCGGCATTCAGCGCGCGAGCGCATTTATGACGGCGCACGTGCAAATAGCGCTGTCGCTACCGATGGGAAAATTAACATCGCCAATGTGTATTTTCCCACTGATTTGGAAGACACCAGCGCCGATGTATTTGTAAATTTACCCATTGAGTTCGGCGGCCACACACACGAACTGACGTTTGGAGCAGATTATCGCACCAGCGATAATGAAACGCCTTACAGCCGTTACACCTACAGCCCTGCCAGTGGCACCTCCAATGTATTTGATCACAACAATGACACACCAAAACCTACTCTGGTAACCATTCCCAATAGCTACGGCAACAATACGGAAACCAATCAGGAAGGCGTTTATGCACGCGGTAAATTCCAGGTGGCAGAGCGTTGGCATGTCTTACTTGGTGGTCGCCTAAGCTGGTGGGATTCAGAGCAAACCCGCACCGATACCGGCGCCGTTATCTCACCGAAATACAAAGAGGATGAACAGTTCACGCCTTACGCCGCACTGATGTTTGATGTAACAGACGCAATCGCCCTGTACGCCAGTTACAGCGATATTTTCAAACCGCAAAGCAACCTCACCAAAGACCAGCAACAACTTGATCCACGCACCGGCGCGCAATACGAGCTGGGAGTAAAAGGTGAATTCCTGAATGGCCGCATCAACACCCATGCTGCTATTTATCGTCTGCAAGATGAAAACCGTGCACTTCCCGATCCGGAAGACAATCAATTTTCTATCGCCGCGGGCAAAGTCCGTAGTGAAGGTTTTGAAACAGAAATCAGCGGTGAATTAACGGCTAACTGGCAGATCACTGCGGGCTATGCCTATACCACCACGGAATATCTACGCGCAATCGCTACGCAAACAGGACAAAGCTATGCGCCTTTCACCCCAAAACACAATGCCAACCTCTGGAGCAAATACAGCTTTCATGATGGATTGCTACGCGGCTTTTATATTGGCGGCGGCTTACGCGCCGTAAGCGATTTTTACAATGGCAGCAACACGCTGAAATTCTCAGCGCCGGGCTATACCACGGTATCGCTCCTGACTGGCTATGCGTTTGATGACCACTGGAAGCTGGCCCTCAATATCGAAAACGCCCTGGATAAAAAATACTACGAAAAAGTCAGCGGGGCGTCACGCCAGAATTTTTATGGTGCGCCACTGAATGCAAGCCTGAGCTTACGCGGCAGCTTCTAAGCCCGGAGTCCAGAACCAAGCGCTCATTGTCCGAATAGCAATCAGGTTCGCTTTTTATTGTTTACGTGGTACAACACATTTCAAAAGAGAAAATTGATGAAGCAACATTTATTTACCCTGAGTGTATTAGCAATTGCCGTATCCATGGCCGCACCAACATTTGCACAAGGTGATCAAAAAAGCAGTAAAAAATCAAAACGAAAGGCAAAGGAATATGCGGTAGAAAATGTATTAGTGGAAGGCAAGCGCATCGGCAACCATGAAAATGGTGCACTGGGCAACAAAGCGATTATTGATACCCCCTTTTCCATCACTCTGGTAGATGCTGAAGACATGGCAAAACGTGGAGCAAAATCCGTTCGCCAGATTTTCATCAACGACCCGTCTTTTTATACACCGGCATCCTCGAACACGACAGATTGGTGGGGTATGTCCATTCGCGGTTTACCCGTCAGAAACACATTTGCCGATGACCTTCCCATCCTCCTCTATTGGGGTGGCGACTTCCCAACGGAAGTTGTTGACAGTGTCAGCGCACTGAAAGGTGCAACCGGCTTTATGTATGGTTTTGGTTCGCCGGGCGGCGCCGTCAGCTATCAATTAAAAAAACCACAGGACACCGCCAAAACCAATCTGGATCTCGGCGTGAGAAGAAACAGTATCGTTTCAGTGCAACTGGATACCAATCAGGTAATGGGCGACGATTTCAGTTACCGACTGAATCTCGCGCAGGAAACGGGAACCGCTTATAACGCAGCTGAGGTTAACAGGAGTGTTGCCAGTTTCGCCGCTGAAAAAGCAATCGGCGAAAAGTTCGAATGGTTTGGCAATGTGATTTATGAAGACAGCAACCTCAAACACGAACCTTTTCAATTTTATCTTGATGGTTATGATTTTGTTGGCAGCGGTGGAAAATTACCACGAGTCAGTTACGACTACGATGACTTTAATGTCGACAATTCGTTTTATGCAACGGAGACATTAATTAGCACAACCGGCTTCAAGTACCACATCAATGAGAACTGGCAAGCTAAATACCAATACGGCTATATTCGCAAAGAGCACGACTCCAATAAATCCTTTGCCGATCTTCATAACCAGCAAGGCGACTACAGTGGCAACATTTATAATTTTGCCGGAATACTGGCCAACTATTTTAACCAGCTCATGCTCACCGGCGAACTCAGTACTGGCGCAATTAGCCATGAAATAGTCGCGGGCATTGGCTATCAAAAAGCAACAAGCCAATACGGCCCTTTTTACTATGCCTCCACAGCTGACTTTGCTGGCAACCTGTATCAGGAACAAACATTTTTGATGGGAGATCGCCCTGACCTCACCTTAAACCCCGTGGGTAACGAAGTCAGGCAAACTTACGGCTTCTTAAGCGATACCATAAAGCTCAATACACAGTGGCAATTAATTCTTGGGGCAAGACACACTTACTACGACAAAGAAGATGTTGACCGCAACCCTGCCGTTAATTCCGGCTACAACACCAAAGCTATAACACCCACCGTTGCTTTGCTCTACAAACCAGTTGCCGATGCAACACTTTATGCGAGCTATGTAGAAGGGCTTGAGCCCGGCTCCACCGTAGGCACACGCTATGCTAATGCGGGCGAAAATCTCGACGCACAAGTGTCCACACAATATGAATTGGGTGGCAAATACCAGACAGGCAAACTGCATCTTGAAATTTCAGTATTTGATATTCAACGAACAGAAACCATGGACCTGTTACAAAACGGTTTGCTCTATTTAACACAAGATGGATTAACTACGTTCAAGGGAATTGAGTTAAGCAGTGCCTATCAATTTACCGAAAGCCTCAGACTCGGCATGGGCTTCGTCAACCTGGATGCAAGCATTGACGATGTTTCCGAAGCCAATAAAACACTAAAAGGCAACATGCCAGCCAACGCCGCCAAATGGCAAGGATTGGTCAATGCGGAATACACAGTAGCAGCGATTGACGGCCTGAGCCTTCACGGCGTTATCCGATACTACGGTGACACCTATGTCACCAACGCCAACCAATTAAAAGTTCCCGATTACACCATTGCCAATGCTGGTTTCAGCTACGATTTTCCCTTGTGGAATCGCAATGTCACGCTCAATGGCAACATCAACAATATCTTTAATAAAAAGTACTGGGCCGGTGGTGGCTATGGCGCAGGCAATATTGGAGAAGCCATCAATGCCTCGTTAGGGTTACAAGCCAGTTGGTAATCCTACGCTTCATTACATACAGCTATTTATTAGATTAAGGGCTACACATGCATAACAGAGAAACAGTTTTTCGTAAAAATTCACTCTCCATCGCGCTGCACACTGCAGCTTTACTCGCAGTTGTTGGCGCAAGCACAACCCAAGCTGCCAATGAAGTAACAGAAAAAGCGGTGCTGCCTACCGTGAAAGTAGAGGCCTCAGGGGAAGAAGTAATCACTGAAGGTTCCGGCTCTTATGCGGCCAAAAAATCGCGCAGTGCGGCTAAATTAAATTTAGATCTGAAAGAAACCCCACAATCCATCAGTGTGATTACTCGCGAACAAATGGATCAACGCGGCCTGACAACCATCGATGAGATTCTGACGGCAACCCCCGGTGTTTATGTAACCAAATCAGACAGCGAGCGCTCCAGTTATTACGCGCGCGGTTTTTCGATTACCAATCGCCAAATTGATGGCTTGCCGGTAGGCGATAACAGCCCGCGTTTTGACAATTTCTTTTTTGATCGCGTTGAGACCATTAAAGGTGCAACGGGTTTGATGGGCGCAACGGGCAATCCATCGGCCACTATTAATATGGTGCGCAAGCGCCCGACTGCTGAGCTTAAAGGCAATATTGCTCTGTCTGCAGGCCGCTGGGATCACCAACGTGTTGAGGCCGATGTATCAACCAAGCTGAATGAGAGTGGCAGCATTCGCGGCCGCGCCATGGCCGCACAAACCGATGAAGATTCCTACATGGATTTTTATCATTTGGATTCAACCCTCGCCATGGCGATAGTGGAAGCAGATATCACACCAAATACCTTGGCCACGCTTGGCTACCAATATCAAAAAAATAGCCCTACCGGCTCCACCTGGGGCACAGTGCCCTATTGGAATAAAGATGGCAGCCTCGCCAATTTGCCACGCAACTTTAGTTTAACGACAGACTGGAGCAGCATTAAAAATAGTGATGAAACTGTTTTTGCAGAAGTGCAGCATAGTTTTGCGAATGACTGGTTAGTGAAAGCCGTTGCCACTTACACCACGTCTGAATCTGATTGGATGGTTGCTTACGGCGGCAGCGGTTTTCCCGACCCCGCAACGGGCACCGGCCTGTCGATTTGGACAAGTGTTTCACCTTACAGCGAAAATAAAAAATTCAACCTCGATTTATATGCATCCGGCCCATTTGAATGGTTCGGTCGTAAACATGATTTTATTCTTGGCTATAGCGGTTTTACCTCAGAAAACACCAACAATAATGTCACAGCGAATATTCAGTATTCCGCACAAATTGCTGATTATCGCACCTGGAAAGGCGACATTCCCAAACCAACCTTTGTCGACAATGGTAGCGGCAGTGAAAACACCACAGATATCTACGGTGTTTACTCCACCCTTCGCTTCAATATTGCTGAGCCATTAAATGTTATTGTCGGTGCACGCTTAAGCGCCTATGACTACGAAAGCAAAAGTTGGACAGCAACCACACCCAAAACGGATTCCGCGGCACCACGCAGTTTGGATGAAGTCACGCCATACATTGGTGTGCTGTATGACATCAATCAACGCTTTACTGTTTATGCCAGTTACACGGATATGTTCCAACCCTCAGCGCGTAAGGATCGCAATGATAATTATCTGGACCCCGAAACCGGTATTAATTACGAGCTGGGTATTAAAGCCGATTGGATTGATGGAAAACTCTTAACATCTGCCGCTGCATTCTGGTCAGAAAAAGATGACCTCGCCGTTCTGGATGTGGAATACAACACCTACGTAACCAATGCGATAGCCAATGGCGCAAACGCACAAGATTTTAAAGTGCTCACGGCCTACAGCGCCACGGGGCAAGGGTTAAAAGTAGAAGGGTTTGAAATAGAAGCCATTGGCCAACTCGCCGACACCTGGAATATTTCTGCTGGTTATACCTACGTCAACAGTATTAGCTCTGCTATTTCCGCAGAACTCACCAATGTGCCCCAGCATCAATTCAAATTAACCACCAGCTACATACTGCCGGGCAGTTGGTGGCAAGGCGCGGAGGATATAAGCCTGGGCGGCGGCGTCAATTGGCAAAGTGATATCTCCAATAAATGGGGCGGTGCGCCAGCAAATGCTGTTGGCGATGGCGTGATTGAACAAGATGCTTACGCCCTGGCCCATGCGTTTGTTAACTATCAAATTAATGATTACATCAGCGCGAATCTGAAAGTCGACAACCTGTTTGATCAAGACTACTTCACCAATGTGGGATTTTATAACGGCGTTTACTGGGGCTCGCCCCGCAACCTGAAGCTAACGCTGCGCGCACGTTTCTAATCCGGCATTTATTTGCTCGTATTGCGCGGCAACGTCCAAACCGGGCTGAACAACCATCACTGACAAGCGCACTCTCGCCTGTTGGTGATGGCGCCCTCGGCACAAATGACACAAAAACCCAAATGACATTAAGTGCCATTTGGCATAAAATTTCATATAATGCTGCACAATATTCGCGACCATCATTTCAATTGCCAACCATTATGAAACCACTCTCTTCAGATGCCCTGTACCGCTGGCATATCGCACTCCGCGCCATTACCGCCATTCTCGGGGGCTATGTGATCGCCAATCTCGTCGGCTGTTTAATGCCCTTTTTGTTCCCCATGAGCAAAAGCGATGCGGTAATGACCGGCATATTGCTGAGCTTTTTAATCTATAGCTTGGTGATCCTGTGGGTCTTTAGTGTGCGTTCCGTACACAAAGCATGGCGTGGTGTTGGACTGGTATCGCTGCTGTTGGCCGGCATATTGGCCGCCGTTAAATTCAGTGGAGTTGTCGTATGAAAAGTGGTTTTCGTCAATCCATGGCATGGGTTCACACTTGGGGCGGTCTGTCGGTAGGCTGGATTTTATTTTTCGTCTTTCTCACCGGCACCCTCGGTTATTTTGATACCGAAATCGATCGCTGGATGAAACCGGAAATGCGATTGGACAATACGCCCATGGCCCAATCGCTGGATGCAGCCCAGCAACGCCTGCAAGAAAAAGCGCCCGGCGCAGCGCGCTGGTTTATCAACCCGCCCACTAACCGGGACACACCTAACCTGCGCATTTTTTGGGAACTGCCGGGAACTGATGGTAATCGCGGAATTACTGGCAGCGAAATTTTGGACCCCGACACCAGCCAACCTATCAGTGCACGCAGCACTGGCGGCGGACAAGTGCTCTACCGCATGCACTATGCACTGCATTATTTACCCATCACCACCGCCTATTGGATTGTTGGCATTTGCTCCATGTTTATGCTGATAGCGATTATTACCGGCGTCATCATTCACAAAAAAATATTTAAAGATTTTTTTACATTTCGCTCACATAAAGGTTCTCGCTCCTGGCTGGACATGCATAACGTGCTCAGCGTGATAGCACTCCCCTTTCATGTCATGATTACCTACAGCGGCCTGATTTTTTTAGCTTTCACCTATATGCCACTGATTGTGGCCAGCAGCTATGGCACCGAGCGGGATGCACAGCGGCAATTTTTTAATGAATTATTTGCTGAGGCACACCGAACAGAACCTGCAAATATAGCGGCACCACTCGCTTCGTTGCATAACATAGTGCAGCAAGCTGAAGATCAATGGGGCAGCGGACAAATACGTTACATCAGTATCTATAACCCTGGTGATGCCAATGCCCGTGTAAACATTGGGCGCATAGTCACCTCACCACTGCGTTCAACTCCCGAGATGGTTTTTGATGGTGTCAGTGGAGAATTGCTCAGCGCACCCAGCTCACAAGGCTCTGCACCGGTTGCCGTTCGCGAGACATTTATTGGCCTGCACGAAGGGTTATTTGCCAATACGACTTTGCGTTGGCTGTATTTTTTCTCGGGGTTATTAGGCACGGCTATGATCGCCACCGGCATGGTGTTATGGATTGTTAAACGCCAACCTGCACAATTAAAAAAACCCAATGGCCCGGATGTGGGTTATCGCTTGGTGGAAAGCCTGAACCTTGGCACTATTGTGGGCTTACCCATTGCCATCGCTGCCTATTTTTGGGCTAACCGTTTGCTACCGGTGGATTACACCGCACGCGCTGATTGGGAAGTGCACATACTCTTTTTAACCTGGCTCGCATTATTGCTTTATCCCTTTATCAGCTCATTTATTTTCAAATACTCACTCAAACGCAACTGGCTGACACTCTTAGGCATGGCAACATTTGCCTACGGCGCACTGCCCGTAATCAATGCGCTGACCACTGAGCGCCATTTGGCGAATAGCATCGCGAACCGTGATTGGGTGTATATAGGAATGGAGACGAGCTTTATCGCTACTGCATTGCTGTTCGGTGTAACCGCGTATTTACTGAATAAAAAATGGAAAGCGCAAATAGCAACACCGGTGATTGAAAAAAAACGGGCAGCGCAATTTAATCTCCATCCACAGCAACAGGAAGCTAACTGATATGTTTTTCGCGTTTACCCTAAGCTACCTGAGCTGCCTTGGTTTATGCATGGCAATGCAGCGTCACTTTCAACAACTTTGGCCGCAAAAAAAATTATCGCCGCCATTGGCGCGACTATTTTCTACCAGCGGTTGGTTACTGCTCCTCGGCGCTATCATTCTAGCCTCACAATTTGAGGGAATTGCTGTCGGCCTGGTATTCAGTGCCGGGCTATTCTCCGCTGCGGCTTTTATACTTATCCTGCTATTAAATTTTGCTGCACGCGCTGTATTAATCACTGCCGCACTGCTCATCCTGCTGTGTGTAGTGCTCTTGGTGTGAAGATAGTGCAGGTGATTAACAGACAGCGCGTGATTACCCTGCAGGCATTATTGCGCAGGCACCACAGCATAAGGTTCCGGCATCAGCGAGTGCCACCATTCGGTATTAACAGCCACATGCTGTTTTAATGTAGCCAGGGAAATCGGCTGACCAAAGATGGGGGTTAATAGCACTGCATTGGCTTGGCGCGCTGCCGCACTGACACGCAGCAAAGGGTCATACCAACTGTGGAATGCCAAATCAAAAGTCCCATTGTGCACCGGAACCATCACCTGCCCTTTCACATCCACATGTGCCTGTACACTTTGCTCGGGCGTCATATGAATATCAGCCCAATCATTGTCATAGGCACCCGTTTCGATAAATGCAACATCAAAAGGCCCATAAGCGGCACCAATCTGTTTAAAGCCATCAAAATAACCTGAGTCACCACTAAAATAGATCGAACCCGCCGCTGTTTTAATCACCCAGGACCCCCACAACGTCGTATTACCATCGCCAATTCCACGCCCGGAAAAATGCTGGGTTGGCGCGAAAGCAATCAGTGCATTATCGGTTTGCAACTCTTGCCACCAATCAAAACGTACAATGGCATCAGCCGATACACCCCATTTTTGCAAATCCACTTCCACACCCAAAGGCACCAAAAATTGTTTGGTTTTTGCCACCAATTTTTTGATGCTGGCTTTATCCAAATGATCATAGTGATTGTGGGAGATCAGCACTTTATCGATCACTGGCAATTCATCAATCCCGATAGGTGCTTGATGAAAACGCTTGGGACCCAAGAATGAAAACGGCGATGCACGCTCGGAAAATACCGGGTCAAGCAACCAGTATTCGCCATAGACTTTTAACAACAGCGACGAGTGCCCCAGCTTTATAAAATGCACACCTTGATTAGACAATGCACCCAATTGATCCCGGCTGACCTTTTCCACCGGCATTGCCTTCAGTGGCACCTTATCCTGAGCAGGCTCAGTGAAATAACGCTTGGCAATTTGCAAGGTTTTTAGCAACCCGGGTTGTTCAAACACCTTGGTATTTAGAAACTTACCATCGCGATACTGGCTCGCATGAACCAATGTTTCCCCATCAACACTTGCCACTATTTGCGCATTCACCATTGCAACTCCTGCGACTATTAATGTGAGGCCACCCAGCAACCAGGCCGTGACCTTTACGAATGTATTCATAAGCTCAACCAAAAATAAACTACACGGTGCAGTTTACATAAAAACACCAATAAGTAAACTAGCTGGTGCAGTTTTTTCTGCTGCAAGCTAGAATAGGCGGATTGATCTGAGGTAAAACATGAAACTGACCGACCAAAAAAGAAGGCAAATACTGGATGCTGCCGAAGAGCTCTTCCACAGCATGGGGGTAGAACACACCAGCATGGATCAGTTAGCACTGCAGGCCAAGGTGTCAAAACGCACGGTTTACAACCACTTTGCCACCAAGGATCAGTTGTTCCAGGCCATCCTGCAACGCATGTTTGACAAGCTGTCCCAAGCCAGTGAAATCCGCTTCGATGCCTCACTTCCGATCGACCAGCAACTGTATAAGATTGCAGAAGATGAAGTTTCCATGCTCGGTTCAGATGCTTTTTTGCGCGTGGCTAAAATTGCCATAATGCAAGTAATGCAACGCCCTGAACTGGCGCAACTGATGAATGACAGTGCACTGGGCTGCAAGCGCTACATGGAAAGTTTCCTGCAGGATGCTTGCACCGCCGGTGCCCTACAAATTGCCGACATACCTTTTGCCAGCAAACAGTTTGTCTACCAGCTCAAATCCTTTGTGTTTTACCCCACCTTGTTTGGTTTGGAAAAACAAACTGCCGCCACACAAAGACACATCATCAACGAAGCCGTGGCCATGTTTCTCGCGCGCTATCGGCCTGCTAAATAACAGGCTCAAGATAATCCACCAACAGTTGTACGCTGGTATTGCCACGAAACTCATTAATATCCAATTTAAAGGCGGCGCGTATTTTTTGTAATTGCGTATTAGGCCAGAGTGATGGATCTATATTAAATGCGATTGCATCGATTAGCTGTTGGCCTTGTGCATCAATAGACAATGTCATTTTTAAATGATTGGTGCCAACCAGTTTTTGTTGCAATAAATAAAACTCACCATCAAACGTAGGCTCTGGAAAATGCTGACCCCATGGGCCTGCATCGCGCAACTGGCTAGCCAGTTGCAGGGAAAAGTCTTGCGCTGCCAACTCGCCATCACTGACAACAACCGCTTGCAAGTCGTCGTCATTCAATTGCCGGCGAACCTCTTCATCAAACGCTTGCGAGAAACTATCAAAGTTTTCACGCAGCAAACTCATACCAGCGGCCATTGCATGTCCACCAAATTTTTGCAGCAACTGCGGATGGCGGGCAGCAACTGCATCCAACGCATCGCGAATATGGAAACCGGGTACCGAGCGTGCGGAACCTTTAATCTGCCCATCACCCACATCGGCAAACACAATAGTGGGACGATGATATTTATCTTTAATCCGCGAGGCCAAAATACCAATAACACCCTGGTGCCAGGTTTCATCAAACAAACATAAACCCCAAGGCAAACTCGCTGCATCTGCATGTAAGGTTTTTTGCAGCATCGCCATAGCTTCCTGCTGCATGCCAGTTTCGATTGCTTTGCGGTCGCGATTTAATTCATCTAACTGCGCCGCCATTTCACGCGCAAGTTGCTCGCTCTCACACATCAAACATTGAATACCCAGCGACATATCATCCAAGCGCCCTGCTGCATTCAACCTTGGCCCCAATGCAAAACCAAAATCATTGGCAACCAACTTATGCGCTTGTTTACCGGCGACTTCCAGCATTGCTTTTATGCCTGGGCGACAGACGCCCGCTCGAATACGCTGTAAACCTTGGGCAACCAGAATACGATTGTTATAGTCCAAAGGCACCACATCAGCGACTGTGCCCAACGCAACCAAGTCCAAAAAACTGGCCATATTCGGTTCAGTAATTCCGCTTTCGTCAAACCAACCCATTTGCCGCAACTCTGCGCGCAAGGCGTTCATGACATAAAAAATAACACCAACACCCGCAAGGTTTTTGCTGGGAAACTCGCAACCAGGCTGATTGGGATTCACGATTGCATCGGCATCGGGTAATTCAGCGCCCGGTAAATGGTGGTCGGTAACAATAACGGCAATACCCAACTCACGCGCAGCATTCACGCCCTCAATGCTGGAAATGCCATTATCAACCGTGATAATAATATCTGGCTGCTGGGCTGCAGCTACCGCAACAATTTCTGGCGTTAAACCATAGCCATATTCAAAACGATTAGGCACAAGGAAATCCACATCCGTTACACCCATCGCTTTTAGTGCCAATACAGCTAATGCACTGCTCGTGGCGCCATCAGCATCAAAGTCGCCCACAATCATTATTTTGGCTTGTGCCACAACAGCATCCGCCAAAATGCTCACCGCCTCTGGCAATCCTTTAAAATTCGGCTTATGTAAATTGAGCAATGGATACTGCAGTTCTCGTTCACTCTGCACCCCGCGCGCCGCATAAATACGCTGCAATAAAGGGTGTATCGGCGAAGTAATTTCAAAGGCAGTCGATAACACTCGACGACGAATAGCTTTTTGCATAAATACGTTTAAACCCGGGTAGAAAACCAATTCATTCACCGCAATAAAAAACGCCGCAGAGACTGCTCCCTGCGGCGTTTTTTAATACGCTGAATAAAATTTATTTGCGCACATTGGCCGCAACAAATTGCTGCACCTTGGTAATGTCCTGCGGTAATACGGTGTAACGCTCTTCGCGCTCAAACAAGTCCTGCATGTGATGCGGCAATGCAGGGTCAGTGTCCTGTCCTGCTTTGCGCACCGCTTCAGGGAACTTGGCCGGGTGCGCAGTCGCAAGCACTACCATTGGAATATCCTGACGGCGGCGTGTTTTGCGCGCTGCGTCCACACCGATGGCGGTGTGCGGATCCAGTAAATATTCCGTGCGATCAAACACTGAACGAATCACATCGATAGTAACTTCGTCGCTCACGCCATGGCTGGTAAACAATTCGCGTGCGCGCACCAGTGCAGACTCTTTCAGTGTCATGCTGCCGGATTTAAAATCCTCCATCAGCTGACGAATAGCATTGCCATCGCGATCATACAGATCAAACAACATGCGCTCAAAATTACTCGACACCATAATATCCATACTCGGAGACAAGGTGTGTTGCAGTTGGTGCTTGCTGTGATCATTACTGCTAATGCAGCGATGCAAAATATCGTTGCTGTTAGTAGCAATCACTAATTGATCCACTGGCAAGCCCATTTGTTTCGCCAAATAGCCTGCAAAAATATCGCCGAAGTTACCTGTAGGAACCGAGAAAGCGATTGGGCGATGGGGTGCACCCAATGCCAGACCGGCGTAAAAGTAATACACGATTTGCGCCATAATACGCGCCCAGTTAATCGAGTTTACCGCTACCAGTTGGCGACCTTCCGGCAAAAAGGATTGATCACCGAAACTGGCTTTCACCATGTTCTGGCAATCATCAAAGTTACCTTCAAGTGCAATGTTAAATACATTCGGTGCAAGCACGGTAGTCATCTGGCGACGCTGAACATTCGACACGCGATTGTTCGGGTGCATAATGAAAATATCGATGTTATCGCAACGGCGACAACCTTCAATCGCAGCCGAACCTGTATCACCGGAAGTTGCACCCATCACTACCACTTTTTGGTTGCGTTTCTTCAATAAGTGATCGAGCAAATGACCTAAGAACTGCAATGCAAAATCTTTAAATGCGAGCGTTGGACCCTGGAATAATTCCAGAATCCATTCGTTATGCCCTGTCTGCACCAGAGGCGCAATGGCATCGTGACGGAAGGTTGCATAAGCATCAGCGATAATTTTTTTGAAATCTTCATCGCTCACAGCGCCAGCCACAAAAGGCTTCATCACATTAAATGCCAGCTCCTGATAGGAAAGCCCAGCCCAGGATGCAATTTCCTCTTTAGTAAATTTTGGCAAGGTTTCCGGTACGTACAAACCACCATCTGGTGCCAGACCAGTAAGTACAACTTCTTCAAAGCTAAGTGCAGGCGCTTGGCCGCGGGTACTGATGTATTTCACGATTGCAAACCCTTAATTATTTCAATGCTTCAACACGGATACGCTGTACCGCACCGGTAACTGAGTCCAACGCCTCAATACTGCGAATCGCGGCGGTGAGCTTTTTGTCCTGCACTTTATTGGTCAACAAGATGAGCGGTACCGTAGACTCGCCCTCTTTTGCTTCACGTTGAATCATTGCTTCAATACTAATGCCCGAATCACTCAAAATAGTCGCAATTTTTGACAAGACACCGGGCTTATCCTGTGCAGACATGCGCAGGTAGTTAGCGGTTTCCACCTCTTCAATAGGCAGAATGGGCTGCGCTGATACAAAATCAGAACCGAAGCCAAGATAAGAAACACGATGCTCGGGCAATGCGGTCAGCGTACGCGCCACATCGACAATATCGCCCACAATTGACGAACCCGTTGGTTCAGCACCTGCTCCAGCACCATAGTACATGGTTGCGCCAACTGCATCGCCTTTTACCAGTACGGCATTCATGACGCCATCAACATTGGCAATCAAGCGCTTCTCCGGAATCAGCGTAGGATGAACACGCAATTCGATTCCCTTGTCAGTACGGCGCGCAATGCCAAGGTTCTTAATGCGATAACCAAGCTCTTCTGCATAGGTCACATCTTCCGTGGCAATCTTGGTAATTCCTTCAGTGAACACCTTATCAATTGCCAAAGGAATCCCAAATGCAAGCGACGCCAGAATGACCAACTTATGCGCCGCATCAATACCCTCAACATCAAAGGTCGGATCAGCTTCAGCGTAACCCAATGCCTGAGCTTCAGCGAGAACATCGTCAAATGAACGGCCCTTATCGCGCATTTCCGTAAGAATAAAGTTGCCGGTACCATTAATAATACCCGCCAACCATTCAATTTTATTAGCAGCCAAACCTTCACGAATCGCCTTAATAATGGGAATGCCACCCGCCACTGCCGCTTCAAACGCAACGGTGACACCCTTGGCTTTTGCAGCAGCAAAAATTTCATTGCCATGATGGGCAATGAGCGCTTTGTTTGCAGTAATGATGTGTTTGCCGTTTTCAATAGCCTTAAAGATCAGATCTTTTGCGACGGTAGTGCCGCCCATGACCTCAACCAACACATCCACATCAGGGTTATTGGCAACATCAAATACATCGCGCGTTACATTGTATGCCGATGTATCGCAATTAGGATTATCGCGGCGTGCACCAATTTGTACGATGGTAATGTCGCAACCGGCACGGGCATCAATCAGCGCTTTATTGCGCGTGAGAATATTTACTGTACCACTGCCCACGGTGCCCAGACCGCAGATGCCAATTCTTACCGGTTTCAAGGTGAATTCCTCGTCAAATGCTAGTGAAAATTACGCCAATATTAAAAAAGACGGCCACCATACTCATGGTGGCCGTCAGTGTCAATTGCGCGGTATAAGCGGGATGCAAGAAGTCAGGCTAGACCTTCAAAATCCCCGCAACCACTTAAATACCGAGGGTTTTTGCCAGCTCTTCCGGCGGCAAATAGCCAGGCATTAACTTGCCATCTGGCAGGAACAATGCGGGCGTTCCATTAACCCCCAACTGCCCACCCAATTGGAATTGTTTGGCTACCGGATTATCACAGGTCGCATTAGCTACCGTCTGACCCGCTTTCAGTTTGGTCATAGCCTCCTGCTTGTCTTTGGCACACCAGGTAGAAATCAGCTTATCTGCCGATGGACTGGGAATACCGGCACGAGGATATGCCAAGTAGCGTATTTCTATACCCAAATCGTTATAGCCCGGCTTTTCCTGACCTCCTTCATTGTATGTATGCATTTGGCTGTGCAATTTACGGCAATAGCCGCAATCAATATCAGTGAAAACATAAACAACAGCCTTGGCTTTACCCTTGGGCTTGAAGTTAATGCTGTCTTTTGAATTCAGGCTGGCCAGTGCTTTTTTACGCTCCTCAATCACATAAGGATCTTCAATTTTTGAAAATCCTGTTGCATCAATCCCAAATACTTCGCCCGCAATGAATTTATCGCCCTCCGGCGTTACAAACAGCAAGGGGCCGCCGGGAACCTGAACCTGATAGAGACCCTTAATCACAGCGGGGCGCGGGGTGCCGAAATTAATATCCGGACGCGCTTGGCGCAACTTTTCTAAAATGGTTTCTTCTGCTGTTTTGCGCTTTAACAGATCACCTTGAGCTGCAGCAAAGGGAGTTACCATAAAGGCACTTGCCGAAAAGCTAGCCAAGGCAATAAAGCCGAGTTTCTTTACTATTTTTATCATCTACTTATCTCTTGAAAAGTGAAAAAGAATACTTGGGTTAAAAATCACACCAATTGCCAATTAGCCGCGCGGGTGATGCTCCGCATGCTGCTGTTTCATACGCACCTTAGCAATGTGGGTATAGATTTGGGTTGTCGATAAATCACTATGCCCGAGCAGTAACTGTACCACACGCAAATCCGCCCCATGGTTCAATAAATGCGTCGCAAAGGCATGACGCAAGGTATGAGGCGACAAATTTTTGCTAATACCAGCCATCATCGCCCAATGCTTAATGCGGTACCAAAAAGCCTGCCGAGTCATAGGCTGCGCTCGCGTGCTGGGAAATACTACCTCATCAGGGACATTATTCAGCAACACAGGTCGCGCTTCTCGTAAATAACGCGCTAACCACGCCGAGGCTTCCTCCCCCATGGGAATCAATCGCTCCTTACTTCCCTTTCCCAGAACCCTGACAACATTTTGGCGCAGATTGATCTGCGACATGGTTAAATCCACCAATTCACTCACCCGCAGGCCACAAGCGTAGAGCACCTCCAGCATAGTGCGATCACGCAACCCAACAGGATCGTCAAGATCGGGGGCAGCCAGTAGCGCTTCGACATCAGCCTCGCTTAAAGATTTCGGCAAGGAACGAGATAATTTGGGGTTATCAATCAAAGCCAAGGGGTTTTCTGTAACTGTATTTTCGCGCAATAAATACCGATAAAAACCGCGCACACAGGACAAGAAACGGGCAGCTGTCCGACTGGACAACCGCCCTTGCAATCGCTCATCCAGATACTGCTGAACCCAAATGGCATTAGCGCCAACCAAACTAACCCCATTTTGTGCTAACCATGATGCAAACTGCTGCAAATCACGCCGATAAGACTCTTGCGTATTCTGACTCAAGCCTTTTTCCATCCAAATGGCATCCAGATACTCTGCAATTAATTGGGAATCCGCAGCAGATATTTCCACCTTAATTGCATCACTCATACCAGCACCACTTGACAGAGAATCGTGCAAAGACTTTAGCGGCTTAACCAGGGCATAGCAACGCATCATTGAGCACAAAAAAGCAAAAAGCCGGAACAGTTTCCTGCCCGGCTTTTTGTGATCGACACGTATGAACTGCAACTAGTCGTATCGAAATAAATCTTATACCAGCTTTTCTTTAATACGAGCAGCCTTACCAGTAAGGTCACGCAGGTAGTAAAGTTTAGCTTGACGCACATCACCACGACGCTTGAGTGTAACACTCTCAATCAATGGGCTGTGAGTTTGGAAAGTACGCTCAACACCTACACCGTGAGAAATTTTACGTACGGTGAAAGCAGAGTTCAAACCACGGCTGCGAATAGCGATTACAACACCTTCATAAGCCTGTACACGCTCACGATCACCTTCTTTTACTTTCACGTTTACAACAACAGTGTCGCCTGGTGAAAATTCGGTAACGCTTGCTTTCAGTTGTTCGTTTTCCAACGCCTGAATAATTGGGTTAGTCATTGATATTCTCCTAAGAGTCTATAGCTTCACAGCTAGAGTTTGTCGTATCAAGGTCACGACGATATTCCGTCAACAGCTTTTGCTGCTCCTCGGTTAAATTTATTGCATGCAATAAATCTGGCCTTTTCAGCCAAGTTCGCCCCAGCGCTTGTTTCAAGCGCCAGCGCCGAATCAATTCGTGATTGCCGGATAGCAAAACATCAGGCACACGCATGCCCTCAAAATCCTCAGGACGGGTGTAATGAGGGCAATCTAACAAACCATCCGTAAACGAATCCTGCTCTGCCGAAAGCGCATGCCCGAGGGCACCAGGAATCAGTCGGATAACAGCGTCGATCAATACCATTGCTGGTAATTCGCCGCCACTTAATACGTAATCGCCAATCGACCACTCTTCATCGATGACAGTTTGCAACAACCGCTCATCAATGCCTTCATAGCGACCAGCCAACAAAATCATATTGTTGTAACCAGCCAGCGCTACAACACCTGCTTGATCCAGTGTTCGCCCTTGTGGTGACAAGTATATGACTTTTGCATCATTTCCTGCCCACAACTTGGCTTCAGCAATGGCGTCGCGCAGAGGCTGCACCATCATCACCATACCAGGACCACCACCATAAGGGCGATCATCTACAGTTGAATGGCGATCATGCGCAAAATCGCGGGGCGTTATGGTTTTTAACTCCACCAAACCCTGCTTGATTGCCCTGCCAGTGACACCGAATCCGGAAATAGCACTGAACATATCAGGGAAAATAGAGATAACCGCAATTCTAAGCAATTGACGATAACTCCTCTCGCCCACAACACTCAGGTCATAGCTTAAAAGCAACAACTGAAACTACCAGCCAACTGAAAACCTTAAAACTCAGGATCCCAATCAACCAACATTTCGCCTGTATCCAGATCAACAGACAGAACAAACTGCTCGGGCACGTAGGGTATCAGGCGCTCACGCTTATCAATACTTTCAGCATCAGCAGCTACCACCAGAACATCATTGGCACCTGTCTCCATTATCTTGGAAATAGCACCAAGACGCTGACGCTTGCCATCAAATTGAGTAAATACCACTAAACCTTCTAACTGGCTCCAGTAATATTCACCATCATCCAGCTCTGGCAACAAATTGCGCTCTATGGCGATATCAGCAGCAGTATATTGCAGTGCCAAATCGCGATCATCCACGCCGACAATATGAGCAACAAAGGCATCACCATGTGGTCGAGCGTCATCAATCTCGATTTTTTTAACCCCATGCTTGGTTTTTAAAAACCATGGATGGTATTCAAACAAATTTTCTTGTGGTTCGGTGTAAGAGTGGACTTTCACCCAGCCCTTAACACCATAAACAGCGGTAATTCGCCCGACATTCACTAAATTGGATGATTCCACAGACATCAGGCGCCTTTACTGTTCAAAATGCACATTTTAAAAAGTGCGCGGCAATTAAGCCGCTTTTTTGCTTTCTTTAACCAGTTGTTCAGCGCGCTCAGAGAACTGTGCACCTTGACCAACCCAGTATTGCAGACGGTCTGCATCGATGCGCAGGCGCTCTTCTTGACCACGGGCAACCGGGTTGAAGAAACCAATACGCTCAATGAAGCGGCCATTACGGGCGCTACGGCTGTTGGTTACGGTCAGATGATAAAAAGGGCGCTTTTTAGAGCCACCACGTGACAGACGAATAGTTACCATTGAGGTCTTCTTCCTGTGTTTACTGGTAAGGGAAAGGCAAGCTTTCCGGTTAAAAATCGTTAGTCGCACAATAAGCTATGCGAAAGGCGCGGCATTTTAAGGGAAAGCGATTGGTTTGTATAGGGTAATAAAGCAATCACGGGAATTGACCACCCCATTAGCTATGGGGTGACAACAAATTAACCACTAGATCTAGCCAAACATGTCCGCAAAGCGGTTCCCAAAATCCAAATCAATTGCTTGGGCAAACCCGGGCAAGTTCACATGATTTTGATCTACAGTGATGAGCGACTCATCAATCAGCCCTTCTCCAAAATGGTAGATGGTCGCAAAATCACCTTTCAGGGCAGCCGCATCATAGGCGGTCGCACTATTGCGCACCTTGGCACGCTTGGCCTGATACAAGGCAAACGCCTCCTGCCCATAACGACAGGCCAGCATTGAATCAACCACATGCGGGGCGAACACACTGGCAGTAGCATTATTACCACCAAAGCCCTTGGAATTAAGGAAAGCCACATCAATCGGCTCCTTACGCACCACATCAACAGTCGAAATAGCGAGACGATCAGCAAACACATCATCCGCTACTTTATCGATAGTCTTGATACCAGGAACAATACCGTATTTAAAAACCCCCAAACTGGCGATTAACTGCTCACCACTGGCGGCAGACAAAGAGTGCCCAACATAGGCTTTTACCGCCGCAACCGGCCACTCGGTGATACCAAACACTTGCGCAATTTGATCAAAAATCTGCGATTCAGTAACACGGTTTTGCGGCGTACTTGACCCGTGCGCCTGCACCAGTGAGCGCTTTTGCACAGCCTCATCGCCCAGAATAGCGCGCGCCGATGCAACTGCTTTTGCCATAGTGATGTAATTACCTGGGCCGGGAGCCGAAATAGACTTTTTAAAACCATCGGCATTGATAAACACATCACCTACGGCACCATGCACATCCGCGCCCAACTCTATCACTAAAGCATCATCCATCAGGACGATGTATTGGCTCGCCTCCGCCATAGTAAAACCAGCATTTTCACCAAATGGGCGACTGGTACGACGAGGGTCTGCCTCATCGACGCCATCAAGCTTTTTCAGCTTATCTTCACTCGCTAACGCCCCCATGGTGGCATAGCCATCAATAATCTCCGCCACAATCGGCGCTTCGGCACAACCAACCAGCGCAACGCGACATTTACCAGATGCAATGTCATCCGCTGCAGCCTGCAAATTATAAAGAAAAGAGGCGCAAGCACCGGTTATAGCCCCCGTCTGCCCCACACTTCCAAGAATGTAGGCATTCACGAAATCAGCCGGCATAGTGTTCAACCCCAGCGGACACTGCTTGGCACTAACACGGCTTCCCTTCAAGCGCGACTGCAGCAAACCGCCAAAGCCGTTTTCATCCATCTGACTCATGACATTACTGGCATAAACACCAACCTGATCAGGCTTAACCGAGTCGATAATCACCTGCCACTCCAAACCGGTTGACTGCAATGCATCCGATGCACCGATAACCGCCAACTGCAGCGCGCGAGGGTGATAATGGGAGTTGTACAACGCACCAGGATTAAACCCGCGCGGCAACTGGCCTGCCGATTTCACTGGCAAATCGCGGTAGCTATCAAATTTGACGCTTAAACCTGAGGGGGACACAACGCGCACACGATCAGTATCAATCTCTTCAACCTGCCAGTCCGCCGGCACAGGCTCAGGCAAATCACGCCGGCGCATCTCGACCACCAGTGGCGTATCACCTGCACCCAAGGTCGCCGACTTCTGCCAATGCGCCGCATCAACATCAAAAAATGTCTTGTCGATACGACGAATCAAGGTTCCATCCAGAATCTCTGCGCCAAAACGCATTTCTATATCAGCCAGACTTAGAGCCTCCCCGCTGTGATCGCAATAGTTGCCATCAACAACGCCGATCAACCCCATCATCACCGCCAAGCCTGCCAGGGTCTCCTGGCGCTCCTGAGCACCAAGACTCTCTATCACCAGACGACGATAGGCGTGATGCCCCGAACTGCGACCCGCAGCATTAAATCCACCAAACCCCACGATAATCGGTAGGCGCGCAAGAGACATACAAGCTCCAATATCAACAACCAATAAATTGACAAGAAGTGTATGACCATCCTCTCCCAACAACACCTTTTGATTTAGTCATTTTTACTGTTAAATTAGCCATTACTATTCGAGCTGGCCAGTGTGACACTCTCTATGAGCAAACTCCCCCCTATAAAAATTCATTTTTTATTGTGTGAGCACATGCTTGCTACCAGCAGCACCCTCCCCATGGAGATGCTACTGGCCGCAGAAAGCGCAGTACAAACCATGCAGCCCCCCGAACAACAGCGGGACATCGAAATCCGCACCCTTGCCATCACCAGTGAACCGGTACTGGCGCGCACGGGAATGCGCTGGCAACCTGACCAAATTATCGATCAGGTTGCGCAAAGTGATCTGATTTACATCCCCGGCCTATGGCGCAACCCACGCCCGATTATCAAAAAAAGTGCATCGCTCATAACATGGCTACAACAACAACATCAAAATGGCGCAATCATCAGTGCCGTAGGAACAGGCTGCTGTTTTCTCGCCGAAGCCGGACTACTCGACGGCAAAGCAGCCACCACCCACTGGCACTATTTTGATCAATTCCAAAAAGATTACCCGCTAGTTCACCTTAAACGACAATACTTTATTACCCAGGCTGGCAGCCTTTACTGCGCAGCAAGCGTTAACTCCCTTGCGGATTTGACGGTTCATTTTATTCAGCGTTTTTTTGGTAAAGAAATTGCGAGCCACGTCGAGCGGCACTTCTCACACGAAATCAGAAAGTCTTATGAGAGCAGTGGCTTTTTTGAATCAACCAAAAATCCGCATCCGGACGAACAAATCACCCAGATCCAAATTTGGCTAGAGGACAACTACTACCGCGAGATATTATTTCCACAGGTGTGTGAGCGTTTTGGCATGAGCGTACGCACACTCAATCGTCGCTTTAAAAATGCACTGGGACAAACACCACTTGAATACCTTCAAGATATTCGTATTAACACCGCCAAAGATTTATTAAAAACCAGCAACTTATCGATTGCAGAAATAGCGGACAAAGTTGGCTACCAAGACACCAATTATTTCACCACACTATTTAAAAAGCATCTAGCAACGACACCCAACGCCTATCGCGAAACCGTACGCGCAAAATTATTTCGCACATAAAAAAACCTGCCATCATTTGATGACAGGTTTTTAATTTCAGGCAGAGTTTATATCAAAGCTGTATCAAGCAGCATCAACACTCGCGGCAACTGACGCAGAAGAACCTGCCTGCACAACAGTCAACTTCTCCGCCGTTTGCACACCGATTGGAATAGTACGGGGCTTCATAGACTCAGGGATAATGCGCTGCAAATCTATGTGTAAAAGTCCATTTTCATAGTGCGCTGATTGCACCTGCACATGATCAGCCAACTGGAAACGGCGCTCAAAACTGCGCGCAGCAATTCCCTGATGTAAATAAGTACGCTGCTGCTCTTCACCTGCCTTATTGGCAGACACGGTCAGATTATTTTGATTAACCTCAATGGTTAATTCGGATTGATCAAAACCGGCAACAGCCATGGTAATTCGGTATTTATCTTCTCCCGTCAACTCAATATTATAGGGAGGATAGCTTGGCTGATTTTGCTCAGCACGAGAAAGATTATCCAGCAGGTTAGCCATGCGATCAAAACCAATTGCCGAACGATAAAGCGGAGTGAAATCAAAATTACGCATATCAAATATCCTCAAATGAGCAATACATAAGTGGCGGCTTATCTACCGATCAAGCCATTTCAACTGTGTGATCCTCTAATGAGCCATCACACATCTGAAATAAGGATACGCAAATATTTTTCAAGGGAACTAATACATTATTTTTCAAATATTTTATTCAATGCGCCCTGCAACCGGGGATACTCAAATGAAAACCCCTCCCCTTCAGCCCTTACCGGCAATACTCGCTGACTGGACAACAACAGCGCATCAGCCATCTCACCAAATAAGAGACGCAACACAAAGGCTGGCATTGGCAGAAATGCCGGGCGACCTAACTGTGCAGCCAATAAAGCAGTAAAATCACGATTAGTTACCGGTTCAGGTGCGACACCATTAAACACACCAATCGCCTTATCATTCTGCAGCAAGAAAATAAACAATTGCACCAAATCCTGACGAACAATCCACGACATATACTGCTCACCAGAACCCATTCGCCCACCCAAGCCAAACCTGAATGCCGGCAGCATTTGCTTTAAAGCGCCACCATTACTATCCAGAACTATACCAATACGAACAATGCAGACACGAACAGAATGAGCTGCAAACTGTTGCGCAGCCGACTCCCAATCACGGCACAAATGCGCCGCAAAATCATCACCAACTGGCGCCCCCTCATCCAGCAAAGCAGAACCTGCATCGCCATAAACACCGATAGCGCTGGCACTAATCAGCACCTGAGGAAAAAGCCGCTGTGATGAGAAAAAGCCATACAATTCATGTGTAAAGTCCACCCTGCTCTGCCTGAACAACCGCTTTGACTGCTCATTCCAACGCCCGGCCCCCAACGACTCACCCACCAAATTAATCACCGCAAAAAATGCTATACCCACAAGATCACTGAGGCACCGCACTACATGCACTTGCTTGTTCAATCGCAGCATGGCGCGAGCTGGATCGCGGCTTAACACCCAAACCTCATACCCCATATGAACCAACTTATGGCTCAATGCACTACCAATAAAACCACTGCCGCCGGTTATCAATACTCGTTCTTTAGCGGAACTATCACTTGCCATAGTAGCCTCCCATAACCGCATGCATTATTTAGCGTTTAAGCTATTGATTTTCTTTACTCTGGGCAAGGTAAAAACGATCACACCCAATCGCAGCAAAACACTATATGGCTGCTAAGATCACAAAGTGCTAAACCAGAGATCAAAATGTTATTAATAAAACGAAGAAGAAAACTTGATATTTATACGAGGATGATCAATATAAGAAGAGAGGGTTGATGAAGTTTGCATGCCAAACACTCCCCCCTCCCAACATAAACGTTAAGGAGCTTTACGATGAAACCTGCTGTCGACGTTGTATATCGTGATTTGGATTCTTCTGCCGCACTCAACGACATCATTACCAAGAAACTCGAAAAACTCAGCCGCTACACCGACCAAATAGTCCACAGCCGCGTCGTACTCGATGCCCCCCATCAACACAAACACAAAGGCAAACAATACCGCGCCTCTATCGAACTGGATATAAAAGGTCACCCTGTAGCCATCACACAAGACGATGAATCCATTCATGTTGCCGTTCGCGATGCATTCTCCAGCGCCGAGCGTAAAGTAAAACAACTCGCAGCACGCCACCGGAACCGCTAAAGAACCGAATACCCGACTGGAAATAAAAAAGGCCGGAATCAATTAAGATTCCGGCCCTTGTATCAGACTACAACTTAATTATTTGGCAGCTTCAAGCTGAGCAGACTTTTTGCTAATCAATACATTCAAGTTGGATAGAGATTGGATATGACTATAGATCAACTCCAGGCCATCTTTCTTGAACAGATCCAACGCGTCCGCATCACTGAGCGCTTTTAACTTCTCGCGCTTAACCACATAGAATCCCATCAGGTTCATATTGGCATCTTCACGCCCTTTAAAAGTAATATTTGCCTGCATAGGTTCAAGCAAATCAAGCTCATGCAAACGCTTGCAGAACACCTTGGTCATTTCAGCACGGTATTGATAATCCTTCAGGAATTCGACAACTTCCTTCAGGTGCGCACTTTGCTCACCATTTTCTTCAAACAACTTACGCCCTTTACTGCCATCTTTAATTACGGTGGCACTGTCAGCGTCGATGCAAAGCGCCATAGTGTCAGCCGCTTTATCACCACCCAACACAAATGGATAGCGACGAATGAATGCAGGAATATAGCGTGTAGTAAATTGATTCTTTTCGTTCAAAATCAGGTTTTCACCCTCTTTCAACCCCATAATCGCCAGAGGGATGTATTCGCCTTCATTGGCTGTTGCCGAGAAAACAATTGGGAATTCTGCTGAAGCAAAGGGAATCTCTGTTGCCAACACTGGCACTGAAATCATGTGAGTTACAAAAGAATAATCTTCAACCAACACCGACCAGTTACGATGAATTTCAGATGACAGTGGTTGAATATTGTCATAAATCATTAATTGCTTTGCCACGAGAATACCTCTATTTATTTTCTATGCGGGGTTAGTGATACACAAAATAAAGGCGCATGGTAGCACTTTGACAAAAGACTGCCACTAGAATTGACAAGAAGGAAAGGAGAGAAAATCTTCGGGCAATAAAAAAGCCGCTTGTTAGCGGCTTTTTTATAAAACTAATTGGTCGGAACGGCGGGATTTGAACCCACGACCCCTACACCCCCAGTATAGTGCGCTACCTGACTGCGCTACGCTCCGACATCTTTCAAACGACAGCCGATTAACACCTGCTTTCGCGAAGGATCGGCATAATACCTTAATTTATTGTTAATGCAATCAGAGTTTTGATAATTCGTTTTATTAAAAACTCCAGGTAATTCGTTATTACCCATCAGTTATACAAACTGATCAATTCCCCAACAGTTCATTAAGGTTATTTAACTTTTAACAAGTCTAACAAATGTTCAAGATCATCAATCATACGTACAACCAACTGATTAAGCTGGCTGGAGTCAGACGAATTTGAGTCATTCGACATCTGCAAACGCGCGCCACCAATAGTAAAGCCTTGGTCATAAAGAAGGCTGCGAATCTGGCGGATAGTCAGAACATCCTGACGCTGATAGTAGCGACGATTACCTCGACGCTTGACTGGATTCAATTGTGGGAACTCCTGCTCCCAGTAACGCAATACGTGCGGTTTTACTGCACAAAGCTCACTGACTTCACCAATAGTGAAATAACGTTTGCCGGGTATTACGGGAAGTTCGTCGTTATGACTCGGTTCCAACATAAGCTTCTACTCGTGCCTTAAGTTTTTGTCCTGGACGAAAAGTAACCACTCGACGGGCGCTGATGGGAATCTCTTCACCAGTCTTGGGGTTTCGACCAGGACGCTGGCTTTTATCGCGCAACTCAAAGTTGCCAAAGCCAGAAAGTTTGACCTGCTCATTATTTTCCAAAGCGTGGCGAATCTCTTCAAAGAAGAGCTCCACCAACTCTTTGGCCTCACGTTTATTGAGTCCGAGATCTTCATAAAGTTTCTCGGCCAAATCTGCTTTGGTCAGAGCACCGTCCGACATAGTTATTATTCCCTATCTGAGGGTGGCTGAAAAATTAGCCCCCAGATACTGAACAATCGAGTCAATGGAGGCGTTGATCTCATCTTCATTAAGAGTGCGTGAAGGATGCTGAAAGGTCAACCCCATTGCAACACTTTTTCTATGTGGATCAATACCTTTGCCGATATATACGTCAAAAACCTTTAAGTCGATGAGATGCTCACCCGCTTGGGATTTAACCGCATTCACCAAGCTGTCCGCCGCCAAATCGCGGTCAACCAGTACCGCCAGGTCACGGCGAACTTCAGGGAACTTTGACAAACTTGTAAAGGCGGGGATGCGGGCCTTAAGTAGTGCACTCAACCGAATTTCAAATACATAAACTGACTGGGGAATATCCAATTGTTGCTGCAAGCTTGGATGAAGCGCCCCCACGACACCCTGCCACTCACCATCGCGGTAAATAGCGGCGGTTTGACCGGGATGCAGTGCTGAATGGCTTTCAGCCTTGAACGAGAAGGATGACTCATCACCAGTCAATGCCAATAAGGACTCTACATCGCCCTTAATATCAAAGAAATCGACAAACTCAGCCCCATTGGCCCAAGCTTCCGGAGCCCTACTGCCATAGATCAAACCGGCTAACATGGCTTCTTGTGCCAGGCCATCTGCTGAGGGGACAAAACGCAAGCCAGACTCGAACAAGCGCACGCGGTTTTGCTGGCGATTAAGGTTGTTGCGCAAGACGCTGACCAAGCCAGGCATCAAACTGGTACGCATTGCTGCCATATCTGCACTGATCGGATTGCGTAGCACAACTGGCGCCACTTCCGGATCAAACAACGCCGAGAGTTTTGGCTCGATAAAGCTATAGGTAATCGCCTCTTGGTATCCACGGGCAACCAATTGGTTACGCAGTGCAGGCAAACCCATTTTTGCTTCAGGGTGTGGCTCTATGTCCAAAGGTGCTGCAAGGCTTCTTGTAGGCAAACGGTTGTAGCCATACACGCGGGCCAGCTCTTCTAACAAGTCTGCTTCGATGGAAATATCAAAGCGGTAACTTGGAACCACAAACACCCACCCTTCAGCGTTTTGCGACAACAGGGAAAGCCCCAGGCGCGCAAGGATATCAACGACCTCGTCATCAGTCATTTCCAAACTCAGGCCGCTAAGGATACGAGCCTTGCGCAAGCTGACTTGGCGCTCTTGTGGCAAGTGCTCATTGGCGACATGCACTACCGGCCCAACTTCACCACCGACAATCTCCAACAACAATGCTGTTGCACGCTCAATCGCATCGAGTTGCAAGCTGTAATCCACGCCGCGCTCAAAGCGATGTGATGAATCGGTATGCAAACCATAGGAACGGGCGCGGCCCGCAATTGCTAGCGGATTGAAGAACGCACTTTCCAGGAAGATGTCACGTGTTGTTTCACCTACCGCACTTTCCTTACCACCCATAATGCCCGCAACTGCCAAGGCTTTTTGCTGATCGGCGATAACCATGGTGTCGTCATTGAGTTTGATTTCCTGTCCATCCAATAACTGGATAGATTCACCCTGCTGCGCCAAACGCACATGAATTGCGCCACTGAGCTTGGATAAATCAAATGCATGCATTGGCTGCCCTAGCTCGAGCAACACGTAATTAGTCACATCCACCACTGCATCAATACTGCGCAACCCCGAACGGACTAACTTATCTTGCAACCACGCAGGGCTTGGACGTGTGATATCAATATTGCGAATCACACGACCCACATAGCGACTACACGCGTCTCCCGCTTCAAGATGAACGGGGAAACTGTCAGCAATAGATGCCGCCACTGCAGGAATTGCAGGCGCAACGACAGGCGCACGATTCAATACACCCACCTCACGCGCAATGCCTTTGACACTTAAGCAATCGCTGCGATTGGGGGTCAAATCCACTTCGATCAGCTTGTCATCAAGATTGAGGTACTCGCGCAGATTCGTCCCTACCGGTGCATCAGCAGGCAGCTCCCATACACCGGAATCATCATCACCGGCTTTTAATTCCGTTTGCCCGCACAACATGCCAAAAGATTCAACACCGCGCAGCTTGGCTTTCTTGATATCAAACTCAGGCAGTTTTGCCCCTATAGTCGCAAACGGGATTTTGATTCCAACACGCGCATTGGGCGCCCCACAAACCACTTGCGATAAACCTTCAAGGCCAGCTACCTGACACACACGCAACTTATCGGCATCAGGATGTTGTTCACAGCCGACAATCTCACCCACGATCACGCCGGTAAAATCGCCTGCGACAGACTCCACTGCGTCTACTTCCAGCCCCGCCATGGTCAACTGGGCAACTAATTCATCGGTATCTATGGCTGGATTAACCCACTCACGCAACCAGGATTCACTGATTTTCATATTTCATCTATTCCGTAGGTTGGACTGTTATGCCCAACAATCACCGTTGTTTTACCGCATTCACTAATCGGCAGGATGCTCGTGTGGGCATAACTGCCCAACCTATATAAGCTAAAACTGTTTTAAGAAACGCAGGTCATTCTCGAAGAACAAACGCAGATCATTCACACCATAACGCAGCATCGCCAAACGCTCCACGCCCATACCAAAGGCAAAACCGGTGTAGGTTTCCGGGTCAACCCCACTGGATTTGAATACCTCAGGGTGAACCATGCCGCAACCACCGACTTCCAACCAACCGGTGTTTTTGCACATGCGACAGCCTTTACCGCGGCATTGCGTGCATTGAATATCCATCTCGGCAGAGGGTTCAGTAAATGGGAAATAAGAGGGACGGAAACGCACAGGGACATCAGCCTCAAAGAACGCTTTCAGGAATTGATCCATGGTGCCCTTGAGATCAGCGAAGCTGATATTTTTGTCAACCACCAACCCTTCGACCTGATGGAACATGGGTGAGTGGGTTACATCAGAATCACAGCGATAAACGCGGCCAGGGCAGATTACCCGAATAGGTGGCTTTTTGTTTTCCATAGTACGCACCTGCACCGGCGAGGTGTGGGTACGCAGTACATGGGTATCATCCACGTAGAAAGTATCGTGCATCGCCCGGGCGGGGTGATGGGAGGGAATATTGAGCGCTTCAAAGTTGTGGTAGTCGTCCTCAATCTCCGGGCCGACTTCAACGCTGTAACCCACAGCGGAAAAAATTTCTTCGATGCGTTGTAATGTACGGGTGACCGGATGCAAACCACCGGTATGCTGACCGCGACCAGGCAAGGTCACATCGATAACTTCATTGGCAAGCTTTGCATCAATCGCTGCTTGCTCCAGTAATTGCTTGCACCGATTTAAGGCTTCTTGTACCGCATCTTTGGCTTTATTAATTTCAGCCCCCGCCGCTGGCCGCTCTTCTGGCGACAACTTGCCAAGGGTTTTCATCAGCGATGTGATACTGCCATTTTTACCCAGATAATCCACACGCACAGAATCCAGTGCAGCAAGATCCTGAGCATCATTAACGGCTTTGAGCGCTTCTTGGGTAAGCGCAGCGAGATTTTCCATCTGCTTTTCCAATTTGAATAGGTCACGAATGAGTCGAACAGGTTATGTTTCGGGCGCTTGCTTTCGCCTCAGGAAAACCGCACCTGCACATCCATGCACTGCGGCATACCATTCATCTTGAACATAAAAAAAGGGAGGAACCAAAGCTCCTCCCCTTTTCATCGCGTTCACACAAACCCTTGCGGGTTTGAGGTTGTTGGACGATTAAGCAGCCAGAGCTGATTTAGCCTTCGCAACAACAGCAGCAAATGCCGCTTTGTCGTATACAGCCAAGTCAGCCAGTACACGACGGTCGAGAACGATGCTCGCCTTTTTCAAGCCAGCAATCAATTGGCTGTAGGTCAAGCCTTCAGCGCGAGATTGGGCGTTGATACGAGTGATCCACAGAGCGCGGAAATTACGCTTTTTAACGCGACGATCGCGGTAAGCATATTGACCGGCTTTGATAACTGCCTGCTTGGCAACACGGAAAGTACGCGAACGTGCACCGTAGTAACCTTTAGCAGCTTTTAATACTTTCTTGTGACGACGACGCGCCTCTACACCACGCTTAACACGGGCCATATTTCAATCCTCTCAAAATTCTGAATAAGCGCTATTAGATAGCACGGAACAAACGTTTTACGCGTGGTACATCGGCTGCATCAACGATGCTGGTGCCGCGCAGTTGGCGCTTACGCTTGGTCGTCATTTTGGTCAGGATGTGGCTCTTGTTAGCGTGCTTGAACTTGAAGCCCGCGCCAGTCTTTTTGAAGCGCTTTGACGCGCCACTGTGTACTTTAGCTTTGGTTGCCATGTGATAGAACTCCACACATATAGGTAAATAATATAAATAATCAAGGCAGCTAAAAGCCCGACTATTTTCTCTTTTTGGGGGCGATCACCATGGTGAGCTGCTTACCTTCCATTTTGGCAGCCTGCTCTACGGTGCCCATTTCAGCCAGATCGGTCTCGATGCGCTGCATCATTTCCATCCCCAGCTCTTGGTGGGCGAGTTCGCGACCACGGAACTTCAACGTTACCTTGGCCTTGTCCCCATGCTCAAGGAAGCGCATCAAAGCCTTTAATTTGACTTGATAATCCGCTTCCTCCGTCCCTGGGCGAAATTTCATTTCCTTCACCAGCTGCTGCTTTTGCTTCTTTTTAGCAGCGGCTTTGGTTTTCTTGATTTCAAACAGATGCTTGCCGTAATCCATAATCTTGCAGACTATTGGATCGCTATCAGCAACGATCTCCACCAAGTCAAGCGTTGCCGCCTGCGCTTGAGCAAGTGCATCACTCAGGCTAACAATACCGACCTGTTCACCTTCTGCATTGATCAAGCGAACTTGTTTGGCTTCGATCTGATCGTTGATCCGCGCTTTCTTAGAATTGCCTTTGGCCGCGGGAGCGTTATCTCGTTTGATAGTTGTATCTCCAATAAATTAATAGAAACAAATCTTTTTCACTTTATGCGTGTCGGTAACCAGAATCTCTGTTTTAGGCAGAAATATTTCTGCCTCGACGCGCTATATCGGCGGTCAAGTGCGCGATGAAAGCTTCCAGATTCATTACACCCAAATCTTGTCCGTCCCTTGTGCGAACCGCAAGTGATTGATTTTCAACCTCTTTATCGCCAATGACGAGCAGGTAGGGTACCCGCTGAATTGTGTGCTCGCGGATTTTAAAGCCGATCTTCTCATTTCTCAAGTCCGGAATGACGCGGAAGCCCTTTTCACGCAAGGCTTTTTCGATCATTTTGACGTAATCGGCCTGATTATCCGTAATATTCATCACCGCCACTTGCGCCGGGGCAAGCCAGGTTGGGAAAGAACCTTCATAGTGCTCGATCAAAATACCGAGGAAGCGCTCGAAGGAACCGAGAATAGCACGATGCAGCATCACCGGACGCTTACGCTGGTTATCTTCGGCGACATATTCGGCATCCAGACGCTCGGGCAACACATAATCGAGCTGGATGGTGCCGCACTGCCATGAACGGCCAAGTGCATCTTTAATTTGGTATTCGATTTTCGGACCGTAGAACGCACCTTCGCCTGGAAGCTCTTCCCACTCCAGACCTGCAGCCCGCAGGGCAATACGTAGCCCCTCTTCCGCCTTATTCCAGGTTTCCAAGGTACCAGCATATTTCTCAGGGCGGAGAGAGAGTTTTACGGCGATATCAGTAAAACCAAAATCGTCATAAATCGACTTGAGCATTTGGTTGAAAGCAGCAACCTCAGCGACGACTTGCTCTTCGGTACAGAAAATATGTGCATCGTCTTGCACAAACCCGCGCACACGCATAATGCCGTGCAGTGCACCGGACGCTTCATTGCGGTGACAAGAGCCGAATTCCGCCAGACGCAGCGGCAAGTCTTTGTGCGAGCGCAAACCGTGATTGAAAATCTGGATATGGCCTGGGCAGTTCATCGGTTTCACGGCGAAATCGCGCTTTTCCGATTCAGTGGTAAACATATTGTCGCGATAGTTTTCCCAGTGACCGGATTTCTCCCACAGGGTGCGATCCATAATCATGGGGGTTTTTACTTCCTGATAGCCCCAATCATTTTGTTTGGTTCGCATGTATTGTTCGATTTGCTGCCACAGCGTCCAACCCTTGGGGTGCCAGAACACCATGCCCGGCGCTTCATCTTGCAGGTGGAATAAATCAAATTTCTTCGCCAGTTTGCGGTGATCTCGTTTAGCCGCCTCTTCGAGCAAATTCAAATAGGCTTTTAACTGCTTGGCATCGGCAAAGGCAGTGCCGTAGATGCGCTGCAACATTTTATTGTTGGAGTCACCGCGCCAGTAGGCGCCGGAAGTGCGCATCAATTTAAAGTTCAGACAGAAGCGCATGTTGGGCACGTGAGGGCCACGACACATGTCCACGTATTCTTCGTGGTGATATAGACCCGGCGTTGCATCTTTAGGCACGTCGCGATCCAGGATCTCCAACTTGTAAGTCTCGCCGCGCGCGGTGAATACGTCATAGGCTTCTTGCCAGCTGACGTTCTTTTTCACTACGTCATATTCGGTTTTGGCCAGTTCCAGCATGCGTGCTTCCAAGCGAGCGATATCCTCGTCGGTCAGCTTTTGCTCAAGGTCGATGTCGTAATAAAAGCCATTGTCGATGGTGGGGCCAATGGCCATTTTCACATCGGGAAAGAGCTGTTTAATCGCATGACCGAGCAAGTGCGCACAGGAGTGACGAATAATTTCCAGACCGTCTTCGTCTTTCGGAGTGAAGATCACCAGATCTGCATCTTCTGTGATCAGGTCATGGGCATCGACGCGCTGACCGTTCACACGACCGCCCAGTGTCGCCTTGGCAAGGCCAGCACCAATAGAAGCAGCCACTTCATAAACAGAGACGGGATTTTCGAAAGGACGTTTGGAACCGTCGGGGAGAGTAATTACAGGCATTGGTTATCCTTTTCAGTGGTGACCCCTACGAAAGGTCACATGATAGTGATGATGGGCAATGGTAAATCGCCGGCGAACCGCTTAACAGCTCGGATACTGCTAATAACGGAAGGGCGCGAGTATATGCGAGAGAAACTGTAGCTGCCAGTGTAAAAACAAACGTACTTACAACAGCAAGCCAATAACCAGTAATAGCCTGCTGCCGTTTTTTGGGGTTAATCAATACACATCGCGCTTATAGCGGTTGGTATCGATCAGTTGTTGCAGTTCATGTTCGCCCAGAATATCCAACAGCGCCTGATGCACACCCGCTCCCATCGCCATGCCACCACAGACATAAATAACGGCACCGCGATCCAGCCACTCACCCAACTGCTGCTGTCGGGTTTTCAGTAGATCCTGCACATAGCCTTCGCCATCACGCGAGTAGACCTCATCCAATTCATTGAGGAAACCTGACTGACGCCATGCATCCAATTCTTGCGCAAACAAGCGATCGCAATGGCGTTGGCGCTCGCCAAAGATCAACCAATTACCCGTTTGGTCTTTGAGATAGCGCTGATGCAAATGCGCGCGCAAACCGGCAATGCCCGTACCGGCACCGATCAAAATGCAGGGAGCCTGCAACCCTGCAGATGACTGCTCTGGCGCATGGAACGACGGGTTATTACGAATACGCGCACGCACCCGTTGTTGCTCGGTGGCGAATGCTGTCAGCCATCCAGAGCCCAACCCCAATTGGCCCTGCTCGTTAAAGGCCTGACGCACCACCAAATCCACTACGCCATCGGTAGGCAATGAGGCGATGGAATATTCACGATGCGGCAACGCCGGATCGTTATGTGGCTGTATTTCCAGAATATCGCCCGCCTGCCAGGGCGTATTACCCGGCCGCGCGGGTTGCAGACTAACGCGATAGATAGGCGCCCCCAAACTGCCTTCATTGAGGAGCTGACGGGATTGCAATGTCCAGTCTTCATATTCCGGTGCAGCCCAAGCCGTCACACTTGCCACACCACTTAAATAAGCAATCTGTTGCTGCCACTGCTGGATTGCCTGAACATCGCCATTGTTCACATTGATTCGCTCAAACAAGGGTTGCGCACCATTGGCCAGAAGCCATCGCTCCACCGCCGCCGCAAAGGCGCAGTAATCCGCATAACGTCTATCACCCAACCCCAAGATGGCAAATTGCAATGAAGCCAACGGCAGCGTGGTTTTAAGTAACTTGCGGGCAAAACCGCGCGCGGCATCCGGCGCTTCACCCTCACCAAAAGTGGACAACAAAAATAAAATCGTGGGCGCGGTGGTGAGTGCATCCTTATCCAGGGTGGCGATATTTTTCACGCTCGCCTTAAGGCCGCCGGATTGCAAAATCGTGGCAGTATTCCATGCCAATTGCTCGGCGGTACCCGTCTGGCTGCCATAGACCACCCAGTAATCTGCATCCGTATGCACACTCGCCACAGCCGCTGCCGATTGCCTGTTTTGTTTTTTCTTCTTGCGACGATCGAAATACAGCAAAAAGCCGGTGATCGTAAATAAGGGCATCAGCAGCGATGCAATCATATTGATAACAATACCCGGTGTACCAAACCATTCACCGGTATGTAATTCATACAAGCCCTGAAAAATACGTTTTCCCAAGGGTTCTATGGGTTTGTAGGGTTCATCAGCAACCACTTCGCCCGTATGTGCATAAATACTCATGACACTGCGCTGACGATCATTGGTTGCATCTGGCGTTACATAATTCACCACCACTGGTTCTTTGGGTGAACGTGGCTGGCTGATACTGGCAAATTTGAAATTGCCATCAGCCTTGCTGACAAAAATCGCCCACGCTTGATCCAGAGATACAGCAGGCATGCCACCGCCATCAGGGCGCCCGCCCGGCCCACCGCCAAAACCGCCGGGACCACGACGCTCTTGCATAGGCTCGCCAGTCAGTATTTGTGACAACCCATTTTTATACCAGGCGTAAGACCAGGACAAACCGGTTAACGCCAGGAGTAAATATACGGCCAGCACCCAGGTACCAATTACTGAATGCAATGCCCAATAAAAATTGCGGCCTTTTAAACTGAAATCGATACGAAACCAATTACGCCAATTCAGTGGGCGACGAGGCCAGCGTAAATACAACCCGGAGAGCGCAAAAAATACCAACGCCAATGCACAAAAACCGGTTATTTGACGGCCGATATTTATCCCATCCTGTTCAAAGGGAATTAATAACCAGCGATGCAACGAGCGCACTGTGCGAAAAAATTGTTCACCGTGGATTTTTCCCAAGGGTTCGCCGCTGTAAGGGTTTACATAAATGGCATCGCCACGGCGCTCACCTACGGGCGGCGCAATACGAATTAACGCACTGCGATCCGCTTCAGGCCAAAGGGTAATTTGCTCAACCCGCGTATCCGGGCGATGAACACTAAAACGCTCAATAATTGCATCCGGGGTTAATCGCTCACCGCTGACCTGAACTCGCACAATGTCCGGGCTAATCTGTTCCATGATTGCCCGTTCAAAACTCATCAACGCACCAGTAACACCAACAACCGCCAGCACAATGCCTGCGGTAATCCCCAGAAACCAGTGAATCTGGAATAGACCGTTTCTCACATTAACTCCCCAAGTCACCCTATAAGTAGATCAATTTTATTTTAAAAAAATAGTGTATTAGTTTTTTGCCAACGACCAGCCACCGCCGAGGGATTTATAGAGATCCACAGCCGCATTCAAGCGCGACAGCCGCTGCTGTACCAGCGCATCCTGTGCTTGAAACAAACTGCGCTGGGCATCTAGCAACGACAGCAAATCATCCGTACCCGCGCGATAACGCGCCTCTGTTAAACGCAAACTACGCTCCGCATTAATCACAATTTCTTGCTGGCTAATTTCCTGCCGGGTACTCACATCTGCCGACGCCAAAGCGTTATCTACCTCTTGCAATGCCGTTAAAATCGCTTTGTGGTATTGCAAAATTAATTCCGCGCGACGCGCTTCGCTCAAGCGTTTTTGATTGACCAAACGCCCGCCATTAAACAGGGTTTGCGCCAGCGATATAGTCCAGCCCGAAGTTTGTGTTGCCGGATTCAATGCGAACAACTCGCTTGCCGTTTTTCCTGCATTCGCGCTCAAACCGATAGAGGGTAATAACGCAGCGCGGGCGGCTTGAATATTCGCATTCGCCGCGATCAAATCGGCTTCACGTGCGGCCAAATCCGGGCGACGGGCAACCAGGTCAGCCGGTGTTCCGGGGGCAATTTGCGGCACAGTGATGGCGAGCAAGTTATCGGCAGCCAATACAAATTCTTGCGGCGTTTTCCCTAACAGAATAGCGAGTGCCGACTGTGTTTGGCGAGCTTGCAATTCAAGCGGTAACAGCGCGGCACGCTGGGTTAATAAATTGGTTTTTTGCTGGGCAACATCAGCCGCAGTAGCGGCGCCATTGCGAAAACGCGCATCAACAATAGCCTGGACACGCTCGGCAATGGCTATATTTTTGTGTGCCGTGGTAATGCGCTCTTGCAGTGCCAACCACTGAAACCAACCACTGGCGATAGCGGCATTAATGCTGAGCATAGCCGCATCCTGATCGTAGCGTGTCGCTTCATAACCAGCCTTGGCAGACGCGCGACTTGCGGCCACTCCACCCCACAAATCCAACTCATAACTAATGCCAACACTGGCGCGCGATGACTCACCGCGCTCACTGCCCTGCCCGTCAACCCTGGTGCGGGATTCACCAGAAGATGCACTTGCCGTCAGGGATGGAAACAAACTCGCATTGGCAATGCGCATTTGCAATTCAGCCTGACGCACACGCTCTGCCGATATTAATAAATCCAGACTTTGTTGCTGCGCGAGCTGCATTAATTCATTGAGCCTTGGGGATGAAAATGCCTGCCACCAATCAGCATCAATCTGTGTCGCCGTTCCATGGGTAGAGACAGAATAACGCTCTGCATAGTGAATATCCGGCGAAGCTGGCGGCGTACTACTGCAAGCAGCCAAGATGACGACCACAGATATTAATGTCATTTTTTTACTAAACTGTTGCATATTTTTGCTAAGCAGTTGCATAGGTTACTCCGTAGCCAAGGCGGTAACTGGATCAAGACGGGCCGCTTTACGCGCAGGCAAATAACCAAACAGCAAACCGGTTAAAAATGCACAACTAAATGCCATCACGATAGGCGACAACGAATAAGCAACTGTGGTCCCTAAATAACCAACCAACATTGCCACACCCAGGCCTAAGGCCACACCCAACACACCACCCAGGGCCGACACCACCAATGCCTCAATTAAAAATTGCTGCATAATATGGCGAGTACGTGCGCCGGTTGCCATGCGAATACCAATTTCGCGGGTGCGTTCAGTCACGCTGACCAACATAATATTCATTACCCCAATACCACCCACCAGCAGTGAAATGGCGGCAATAGAGCCCAGCAAAATCGTCATGGTATTTTGTGTTTCAGAAACCATATCAATCAGCGACGACATACTGCGAATTTGAAAATCCTCCGTGCCATGCCGCTCCATTAGCAAGGCATGAACACGGGTTTGTACAGCGGCCATATTTTTTTCGTCATCCACAGAAATAGTAATGTTGCGCAAATAGCGCTGACCAACAACACGTAAACTGCCAGTTTTAAACGGCACAAATACTTTATCGTCCTGGTCCTGGCCGCCGGGGTCAGCGCCGCGCTCGCTCATCACGCCAATCACTTGGAACAACACATTATTGATAATAATAAATTCACCAACTGGATCTTGTTGGGCAAACAATTTAGTGGCGACGGTTTTGCCCAGAACAACAACTGTTGCGTAATTTTTATCGTCTTCTTCACTGAAAAAAGTGCCCTGTGCAACATCCCACTTACGAGCGGTGGGGAATTGTGCAGCAGTGGCATTCACTTCTGTGGTGTGATCAACATTGCCGTAGCGCAAGGTGAATTGACCATTTAATTCCGGCAGTGCAGCAGCAATATTTGGCAGCGTGGCAATAGCATCCACATCCTCCGGTACTAGCGTGACTGAATCCCAGCGAAAGCGCTGTGTGGGGCCACCAGGCCGCACCAGCAGTAAATTACTGCCCATTGCACTGATACTTTCCACTACCGATTTTTTAGCGCCATCGCCAATTGCCATGAGAGTGATGACCGATGCAACACCAATAACTATGCCGAGCAGGGTTAATACTGTGCGGAACACATTGCTATGCAAAGAGCGAAACGCCGTTTTGGTCGCCTCAAACAATTCGCTGCGAACAGTGGATTCACCACGCAATGCCGATTTCTCAGGTAAGGGCTGTACGGGAATGCGAGGCCCAGCATCAGCAATAATTTCGCCATCGCGAATTTCAATTAAGCGCTGGGCGTGATGAGCGACCTCGGCATCGTGGGTAATTAAAATAATGGTATGCCCCTGTGCCGACAATTCTTTGAGCAGGCGCATCACTTCTTTACCGCTGTGGCTATCCAGCGCACCGGTGGGCTCATCGGCCAAAATAATCTGACCGCCATTCATCAGTGCGCGCGCAATGGATACGCGCTGCTGTTGGCCACCGGATAATTGATTGGGGCGATGGTGCAACCGCTCTTGCAAGCCCAAGCTGGACAGTAGTTCTGTAGCCCGTGCATGGCGCAACTCAGGCGACAAACCGGAATAAGTTGCCGGCATTTCCACGTTTTCACTGGCAGTTGCACCGGCCAACAAATTGTAACTTTGAAATACAAAACCAAAGGCTTCGCGTCGCAATTGGGCAAGGTCATCGGTGCCCAATTCGTTGATATTTTTCCCATTGAAAAAATAATCGCCACTGGTAGCGCGATCCAAGCAGCCGAGGATATTCATGAGCGTTGATTTGCCCGAGCCCGATTGCCCCATGATCGCAACAAATTCGCCGGGGTAAATTTCCAGATCTATACCGTGCAACACTTGCGTTTCAATTTCACCATTGCGAAACGTTTTGGTGACGCCGGATAATTTGATCAGCGGTTGAATAGCACTAAGCTCGCTCATTAACGTCTACCCATTCCCATACCAGGGCCACCCATGCCCATACCTGCTGCCGCTTTTGTTTGGGTAGGACGGGAACTGCCGCTAATAACGAGCTCACCTTCGGCAAGCCCTTCAATAATTTGCGCCTGTACACGATTGGTAACACCAACCAAGACTTTACGTTCCTCAATGCGGCCATCGGCTTTCATGACTTTTACCATACCGGGACGAGCGGATTTATTTGCTCCTGCTGGTATTGTTTTATCTATTGATGTTTTATCGCGTGGAGGAAACTCACCGCGCGGTGCATTGGCTGGTGGTCGCTCACCGCGAGCTGGCGCGAAACTGAGAGCGGACATGGGCACTAACAACACATCTTTTGCCTGGGACTCGATAAAAAATACCTGTGTACTCATCTGTGTCATCAGCAACCGGTTTTCATTGGGAACATCAAAGAGTGCGTTGTACAACACAACATTGTTAAGAATTTCCGGCGTAGGTTGAATGCGATCTAACTTGCTGTACCAGCGACGCCCTTGGCTGCCGAGGGTGGTGAAATACACCGCCATGTCTTTGCGCAATTTTCCAATATCCGCTTCCGATACTTGCGTCTGCACCGTCATGGTGGAGAGATCGGAAATGCGCATAATGGTAGGCGCCATTTGATTGGTGTTCAGGGTTTGGCCCTGGCGCGATGTGATAGACACAACTGTGCCATCTATAGGTGCATAAATTTTGGCGTAGTTAAGGTTGGCGGCTTCCACACGCAAGGTGGACTCGGTTTGTTCAATTTGTGCTTGCAGCGCTTTTAACTGCGCACGCGCCGATTTCAAATTGGCTTCGGCGGTTTGCAGGGATTCATTCGTTGTTGCATCTTCCTTGAACAGATTTTTTTCACGTTCATATTTTATGTTTGCCAAAGTTAGCTGGGCTTCGCGATCCAGCAATTGCGCTTGCTGGGTGCGCAGGGATGCTCGTGTTGCGTCAACCCGCGCGGCATAGACGGTTGCATCAATTTCAGCCAACAGATCGCCCGCTTTCACTTCCGACCCTATGTCAACGTGCAGTTTTTCCAGCTGACCGGACACCTGGGCACCCACATCCACATAATCCTGTGGCTGTAATGTGCCGGTTGCCGTGACAAGGTTTTCTATATCACCTCGCACCACAGCTTCCGTGGTGTAAATAACAGCATCGCTATCGGTTGCCCAGACGCTGCGCCAAAGCCCAATCAACACCAGCAGCACAATTACCACTGCTGAAATAATGCCACGAGTGGAGCCCAATATATTTTTAATCGATAAAGACATAGCCATGAAAAATAGCATCCGTTAACGGGAAAACAGGAACTTTCCAGATAGAAAAAATCAATCGGGAGTATAACCCGCCAAGGGCTAGCCAAACATGGTGCGTTCAGGTTTTAACACTTGTTTCACAATGATCAAGCGCCATGGAGTGCGCCATATGAATAGCGATAATCACACTGGTGAAATTAATACACATCGCGGCAATAACGTTGCTGATCTGCCAACAGCTCCAATTGTTCAGCACCGAGAATAGCGACCAATGCCTCATCAACCGCTTGTGCCATTCCCTGCAAACTGCCGCACACAAAAATAGCAGAGCCAGCAGCAACCCAAGCACGAATATCATCGGCATTGGGCATTAGTAAGTCCTGCACATAGCCACGCTGCCCGTCGCCAGCATCGCGTGAAAATATTTTATTAACCTGGGTGAGCAAACCGGTTTCTTGCCAATGCTGGATATCGGCATTAAAAAAATTGTCTGCAAGATAATGGCGCTCACCAAAAAATAACCAATGCTTGCCTGTTGCTCGCGCGGGGTTTGCTAAATGTGAACGCAACCCGGCAATACCCGTCCCATTACCGATAAGGATGAGCGGGTGTTGCGCAGCCGGTGAATGAAAATGGGGATTGCTACGCACACGCAACCGAATAAGCGATTGCAATGGCGCATGTGCGGTTAACCAACCGGAACCTATACCTAATTCATTATTGGCGAGTTGCACCTGGCGCACGACCAAATCCAAAGTTCCCTCTTGCGGTGCAGACGCGATGGAATATTCGCGATGACCTAAATCAGCCAACTCAGAGAGCAAGGCGTCGTCAGATAACTGCCTTAGGTGCGCGAGCTGCGCCTCATTCACATCAAGGTCTTTTTCACTCAGGGATTCTCGCGGCAAATGGCGATTAAGTTGCTGTAAAAAGACATCAATGCGGTCCATAGAATTACAGGGGCCAACTTCCACAATATCGCCTGCTTGCCAGGTTTGATTATTAATAGCCTGGACCGCAGGTTTTAACTGCAAGTGATACGCAGGTGCCCCCGGGCTTGCGAGATTCAGGCAATGACGTGCGACCAACAACCAATCGCTGTACGCCGGTTTGCTCCAATCCGCAAAATGACTAGAGCCCGCAAGCTTGCCTAAATAATATTGCCAATGCCGAAGTGCACTTTCGTCGAGTTTATCCACCGCAATCATATCGGCAATCGCCTGAGCGCCACGGTGATGCAAACCATGATGCAACTGTTGTGCAAAACCGCAAAAATGTGTGTAGTGTGAATCGCCCAAACCGAGAATTAAATAGGTAAGAGACTGGAGCGAGCCTTCGCCCAAGCGATTCAATCTACGCGGAATAAAACGATTGGCGTTATCAGGGGCTTCGCCCTCGCCATAGGTGCTGGCAACAATAAGCAGATGTGTTGCCGATAATAATTGTGTATCTGTAAGCTGATTCAGCGGAAGGGTGATTACCGCCTTACCGGCTTGCTGTAATTGCAATGCACTTTGCTCGGCAATCCGTCTTGCGTTACCGGTTTGACTTGCATAGGCAATCACAATATCACCGGCCGGATTGCTTGCGTTATTCGATGCAATAATACTCGGCTGCTTGCGCTGGTAATGGCGCCAGCAGAGCCAACAAAATAGTAAATAGGAAAGTATTAGCAGGCTCGCGACAAGGTAGCGCACAACAATCAACTCATGTATGAAAACATTTTGTGCGCTACCCTTGGTGACACACTATTATTCTGGCAGCACTTCAAGCGTTGCAACGTAGCTCCCTGCACGGCTGGTTGCCGGTTTTTTGGCTTTTTCATCGCGATAATTCGCGCTTAACCAGTACATTCCTGCTTGCGGCCAAGTGACTGTAATGACGCCTTTTTTATCTGACTCCACATCGATTGCCGCCTGATCATTGCGATAGCGCATGCCGCCCGGAATGATCGTGACTTTTACCCCTGCTACGGGTTTACCATCCATCAGGAATTGGAAACTTGCAGTTTCACCGGCAAATAAATCGTTGGGATGGGTAATAGGCAGCAACTCCAAACCTTGTTTGCTGGGTGCCAATACCGTATTGGTTGGTGAACCTGAAGTGACAAAGGTTTCCATGCGACGCGAGAATTGTGACACTTCCAAATTTTTGGCTTTTTTGGGAACCATTTTGTCGAAATCGGCAGGGTTTGCACGCTCACCGCGACCGGGCCACATTTTGCGTTCGCCGCTTTCTGTTTCCCAACGTGCCATCAAACCGCTGGATGCCACAGCAATTTTATAGGTTCCTTTTTGTGGTAGTTGCACATCAAACGTGCTGCGAAATTTACCCTGGCTGGCATTTTGTGCATCCAGCTTTTTGCCGTCCGGCGCGGTAATTACTACGCCTTCAACACGCATAGGCGCATGGTCAGCATGAAAAATATCGTTAGATACTGCAGCATCGATACTGACCCAGGCATCATCACTGGAAAGTACAGTGGCACTGGGCAATAGCCAGGCGCGATGAGCTTGTGCAGTTAAGGGCAGACAAACAACCAATGCAGCACAGAGTGCCGTGTTTAAAAATTTATTCATGGTATAGCTCCTGTTATTCATTGCCGATGGATCATGGGTTAAGGCTTAATTTAACTTCGCCCAATTCTTTGCTGCCTTTGGCTGATTGCTCACTTGCCAGAGGCCAACTAAATGGCACTTTTACCAATTCACGACCACCAACTTCGCGTGCTGCTTCTACTAAAAGTACATAATTGCCGCGCTTTAATTTTCCTAAAGGTGCTTTACCGTCAGTGAAGGTGACACTGTGCTTGCCCGGTGCGCGGGTTGCACCGCTCACACCATCGACCGGCATATCAAGATCACGCCCAATACGACGCCACCATTGGCGCATATCTTTCAGCCACTCTTCACCTTTATCACTTTTTTGGCCACGCTCTTCCAATTGATACCACACCGCAAGATTGGTGCTCTCGCCCTTTTCATTTTCAATCCATATCGATACATAAGGTTTGTGATATTCCGCAACATCCAAGGCGGGGACTTCCACTGAAATAGTTAAATCGCTAGCGCTGGCAGACACCGCACTCAACAAAGTGGCCGCCAGTAAAACGGAAGAAAACAACAAACTCGCACGCATAATCACCTTCTTAAAAGTAAATAGTTATAGAGACGGTTGCCGTAAAGCGAATAAATAGTCATTAGTGGATAAACAAGAGGATCAATACCCAAGGCAGAACCAACCCCAAACCCACCATGGGCCAGGTGGCAGGGCGACCACTTGCATAGCGCTTTAATAAAATTAAACCGGTCACACAAAAAATAATGCAGAACACGGCGAACACATCAATGAACCAACTCCAGGCAACACCGGTATTGCGCCCCTTGTGCAAATCATTGAAATAAGAAATCCATCCGCGATCGGTGCGCTCATACAGCAATTCGCCACTGGTTAAATCAATGCTTAACCAAGCATCACCACCGGGACGCGGAAGCGACAGATAAACTTCATCCTCACTCCACTCCGCCAACTGCTCACCTACGTGGATTTGCTGTGCATCTTGCAGCCAGTGCTGTAAAAATGGTGGTAGCGGTGCGTTGTCTTCACCCGGCACAGCAATGGCAGAAAGAATGTCTGCCGGTAGCTGCGCCTCCTGGGTGATAACCTGTGGCGTGGCTTTTATTTGCGCTGCATGATTGAGAGTTATGCCGGTAATGGCAAAGAGCAGCATGCCGATTAAACATATCGCCGAGCTAACCCAATGCCACTCCCGCAGACTACCCAAGTAGATTTTCATTCATCCGCCAACTCATGGATTAGAACCGAACGTTAACGCCAACCCACACATTGCGGGCTTTGTCTTTGTTGTTGTAGTCATCGAAATACAGCGCCTCGTTACGACCACTACCACCGATATTAATATCGTCGTAGTCGCCATCATTGTTTAGATCGCGGAACTCGGTTTGATAGGTAGTGAAATCGCGATCAAACAAGTTGTTGATACGGGCATTAAACGTAACGGACTCGCTGGCTTTATAAGACGCGCCCAAGTGAAGCACTTCGTAATCTTTGAAATTCAGTGCTTCACCCGTAATGGCATGCACACCGCGATAACGCTTGGAGCGAGCCTCAGCCGTGAGGAAGATGTTAAACACAGGAGACATTTTCCAATCCAAGGTAGCGTTGGCCATATGCTTGGCGCTGTTACCCAGCGGGCGTCCTTTGTTTACGCCACTTTTTTGTTCGCTGTCGGTGAGGGTGTAGTTGGCGCGCAACGAAAAGCTGTGGTTGATTTGCCAACGCCCTGCCAACTCCGCGCCATCGATAACAACCTTGTCGATGTTGACGGTTTTATTGCTGGTGCTGTAACCCAATTCAGCGTAATCGCCGGTATTGGAGCAAGTAATACTGGTGCCAGCACCGCAAGGTTGGGAGTCAATTTTGTCTTCAAATTCATTTTTAAACAGGGTGATATTGAAATTGTGACCCTGCGGATGTTGCCAATAGGCAGCCAGTTCATTGCTAACACTGGTTTCCGGTTTCAAATCCGGGTTTCCATACTGTGGCGAAACGCCCTGATTACCAAAACCAACAATACCGTCATATAACTGGGTAGTTTTAGGGGTTTTGAAGCCTGTGCTCACACCGCCTTTGAATGTCCACTGCTCACTCAGGGTATACACACCGTAGAGACGCGGGCTGAGATGATCGCCAAAGACTTCGTGATCGTCGTGACGCAAACCCGCAGTCAACGCAAAGGGCTCAATGATGTACCAGGTGTCCTCGGCAAACAGCGAGTACATATTGTGCTCTTGCACACCGCCGGGAGTGCCCGCCTCCATACCGAAGACGCCATCTTCCAATTCACCTTGAATGATTTGTGTGCCCACCACGGCAATATGCTGACCAGCCAATTCAAACGGCATATCCAACTTGGCGTCCAAGGTGTATTGGCTGCTTTTGAGTACGCGCTCGGGGCGCGGTAAAAAAGTTTGCTCTGCAAGTGCACGACGCTCTGCAACGGTTAACCCGTTGTAAATGCCCGTACCATCCCACATGGCTTGTAACTGCAAGCGCTCTGCAACTGTAAATGGCAAGGTGCGGCCAAGGTTATCGGTTTCTACATGGGCCAAAGACACAAAGCTATTACCAAACCCCCACTTGCCTTCATGGGTTAGCGACCAACTGTCGCGGGTAAATTCCTGGGTTTCGCTATAACCTACTTGCGGCGCAACACGGGTAGCGCCATTAACACTGGCGGTACGCCATACCGAGGTAATGCTGTCTACAGTGCCCACGGGGTATTCATATATACCAGCGTCATTCAAACGCGGGGTGTTGTCATATTCTTGCGTTGATTTGTCGGCATCCAACCAAATGCTTTGGTTGTCTGTCGGCGTCCAGGACAAGCGGGCGCCGAATGCCTGATTTTCATTATCGACGGTTTTCCCACCCACACCAAAACCCAAGGTACGGCTGCGCTCGACACCCGCAGGATCGATAATGCTGTCATAGGTTGGGTTTGACGCCATACGATTGTAGAAGCTGCCGCGCACACTTAACCCCAATTTGCCGGGAACCAGCGGCCCCATCGCATTAAAGTCGGTGGTGATATCGTCACCAAATTCATCATTGGTTTCGATGGTGCGACTATGACTTACCGAGCCTTGCCATTTATCAGTCACTTTTTTGGTGATGATGTTAATGACGCCGCCCATGGCATCTGCGCCATAGAGGGTTGAGGCCGGGCCGCGAATCACTTCAACGCGCTCAATAGCATCCAGCGGTGGAACATGCCCGAATTGGTTGCCGCCAAAATTGTTGGGGTAGATATCTCCATGGTTGTTTTGGCGCTTGCCATCCACCAATACCAGCGTGTAGTCCCCGCCCATACCGCGCATGGAAATAGTACCCTGCCCGGTTTTGTCGCGAGTTTCGCCCACATCAACACCTTCCAGATCCCGTACAGCATCCAACAGTGTGGTGTAAGGACGCTCAGCAAGCTCTTCTGCGGTCACAACCGAAATGCTGGAGGGTGCGTCAGTGATTTTTTGCTCAAAACCAGCCGCGGATACCACTACTTTTTGCAACACAGGCGCTGCTTTTTCATCGTCTTTCGCTGCTGTTTGGGCAATAGCGCCGGAAGCGGCAAACAATACGCCCATCACTACCATTGACGAGGCTGTACGCGGAAAAGAAAACCGGGATGTTTTGAAACCTGTGTGTTGCATGGTTGTTTTCACCTTATCGATAATTATGCGTAAAAAATAATAATGCGCGCATGTTATCGATAAGTATTTTCATTTGCAATGATAACAATTCTTATTGGCAGAAAACTGAATCAACCTGGTCAGATTTCAGCCCACTGTCGCAGCAGGTTGTGGTAGTGCCCTGTAAGGCCGACTATCTCGTCGCTGTCACCGACTTTTTGACGCAAGGATTGAATATTGCAATCCAGCTCATGTAGCAGATTGCGCTGCCAGTCGTCGCGCACCATGCTTTGGGTCCAGAAGAAACTACACACCCGCTCCCCCTGAGTGACAGGCGCCACCTGATGCAAACTGGTTGAGGGATACAAAATCAGATCACCAGCAGGCAGCTTGACTTCATGACTGCCATAGGTGTCCTGCACGATTAATTCACCGCCCTCGTACTCCTCAGGCTCAGACAAAAACAAGGTGGATGAGACATCGGTACGCAAGCTGAGATTGCTGCCGGGAACCAGGCGAATTGCGCCATCGACATGAAATCCGTAATGCTCGCCGCCAGAATAAGCGTTGAACAAGGGCGGCACGATACGCAGTGGCAAGGCAGCAGACATAAACAGCGGGTTGGCATAAAGCGCGGTTAGAATCATCTCCCCTAATGCGCGAGCCACGGGGCTATCCACGGGCAACTGGCGGTTGCGTTTTACCTGCGCGCCCTGTTGGCCAACAGTAGCTTTTCCATCAACCCACTGCGCTGCCTGCAAATGGGCACGGCATTCAGCAACCTGTTGCTTGGTTAAAACCTCGGGAATATGGATTAACATAAATTTTCTTGTCCAGAGAGACGCAACACCTACGCGGGTAAATAACACAGGGGCGCAACCTGTTGCGCCCCTGCATAGACTCCCATCAAACCCTTAAAAATTGAAGTTCACACCCAGGCGCGCTGACAGAGGCGCACCGGGATAGTAACGCGAACCGCCGTTATTCAAGCTGGCCACATAATCCTCATCGGTAATGTTGAGCAGGTTGAGTTGCAGGCTCAGGTTTTTGCTAAAGGGATAAGAGGCCATGGCATCAAATACCCAATAATCACCAAACTCCAGTACGGAACGTGTGCTCTGGGCCAGTGGATTAACAATACTGGAACTGACCATGGTATCCACGTAACGTGCGCCGCCGCCAATCTGCAAACCACTGTCAAAGGTATAGCTGCTCCACAAGGTAAAGGTTGTTTTGGGTGACCATTGGATCGCGCCGCCTTCGTTGTTACCGGAGGCTTCATTCGCAGTGGTGTTAGGATCATCAACCGTGCGATTACCGCGGGTGATTTCATTATCCATAAATGCCAAACCGGCGCTGATTTGCCACTTCTCGGTCAATGAACCCACCGCGCCCAACTCCACACCTTCAACCTGTTTCTCGCCGACAGCGACGGAGGAACCATCAGGATTGGTGGCGATTTCATTTTCATTGGTGCTGCGGAACAGTGCCGCTGTCAGGAACAATTTGTTATCCAACACATTCCACTTGGTGCCCAGCTCCGCATTGGTGCCCTTTTGCGGATCAAGATTGGGGTTGTTGATGTTATTGCTGGCATTGGTGGTATTTAACGCAAAGTTTGCCCCGCCCGGTGGTAACTCGGAGGTTGCGTAGCTCACATAAATAGAACCATTACTCGCCGGCTTATACACACCACCCAATTTCCAACCGAACAAATCGTCCGTTAAGTGGGCATCGCTAGCCACCAAAGTTCCCACCGGAATAGTTTGTACTGCCGGAGCGGTGACCGCAGCCTGACGGGTGATTACGTCTGTCTTGGTATGGAAGCGATCAGCGCGCACACCGGCACTTAACTCCCAGTGGTCGTTCAGCGTAACGGTATCTTGCGCATAGAAAGCGTAGGTTGTGGTTTCGCCATCGGTTTTGGCGCCTGTACGCAATACCGGCTGGAACACATCACTGGTGCTCGGGTTGTAGAGGTTAGCTGGCGCTTGCGTCACAGTGGTCGATGAATTGGCCGATGTAAATGGCAGCCCCATGGTGTAATTGAGTTGGCTCTCGTAGATGAACTCAACGCCAGATACCAAATCGTGCTTGATGCCACCGGCGTCAAACGATGCCGTCAGATTGGTCTGGTTGGTGAGGATCTGGTTTGTTTGATCCTTGCCTTGGCGCGAACGGGAAATGGTCCAGGAATCCGGATTTACCGGTGTGGTAAAGGTGACGGCGTTAATACCCGTCAATAGCTGATCCTGATTGGTGCGGCCATAACGGGATGTATTGCGCAGGGTCACGCCCTCCGCCAAATCCTGCTCGATGCGCACTGTGACCATATTGGCTTTCATATCGTTAAAGTCGCCGGTGGAGCCATAAAAGTTTTCCGTATCGACCCGTTTCGGGGTTTGCCCCGCCAGTGCGCCGGTCGCAAAAATCGCGTTGTAATAACCATCCAATCCGATTGTGGGCACACCACCATCCGGCACGCCAGACTGTTCAACAGACAAGACATTAATGTAAGTGCGCGTATCAGTTCCCAAACCCAATGCCAGCGAGGCCGCAAACCCCTGGGCGTTATTTTCCACCTCATCGCGGCCATCTACACCCGCCTCTTGCTTCATCACATTGACACGCACAGCAGTGGTGCTGGATAGGCTTTTATTGACATCGAGGGTTGCGCGCGCGTAATCGCTGGTGCCGCCGGTCACGCTACCGCTGATAGCGTCTTCCTGATTGGCCACCTTGCTGCTCAGGTTCACATAACCGGATGCCGCACCGCGACCGTTATCAACTCCCGCGGGGCCTTTGGCGATCTCAACCTGTTCGGTATTAAAAGTATCGCGACTGATACTACCCAAATCGCGAATGCCATCCACAAAAATGCTGCCCTGGGTATCAAAGCCGCGCATGAAAATCGAATCGCCGGTGGAGGTATTGCCATTCTCGCCCATCAACATGGTAATGCCGGGCGTATTGCGCAGCGTTTCACTCAAGGTGGTTGCCGCCTGTTGCTGGAACAATTCTTTTTTTACCACGACCAGTGTTTGGGGGGTATCCACCAAAGGCTGGGTAAACTTGGGGGAGCTAAGCTTGTCTGCTTTGTAACTGCCGATTGCATCGGCTTCAACTTTAACCGTATTCAATTTTTTGGCTGGCGCTGGCGCGTCATCGGCCATAACAGCGGAAGCCGTCAACAGCAGTGCTGAAGACAAGGCAGTTGCGCCCAAGTGCAACGCCGTCGCACGCTTTTTGGAAACTATGTGCGAATGAGTGGATTTCATAACAAGCCCTTTAATAGGAATGAAAGTGGAGGTTTTGCGCCTGCGCACACTATCAATAATCATTATCACTAACAATGAGAATGATTGTCACCTTCAAACAATAACAAAAGTTGTTATGCGATTTTTACACCCCTAATTGTCAGGGTGTTCATTTGACTTATTGATCATATAACCAAATGCGATTAGGCTTCGATTCCTATATTACAGACGCACTTGGTTAGGAGTTTTTACCGATGAGCAAATCCCCGCGCTATGTGTTTCTACTACTTTGCTTCTGGGTCCTGCCATTGACTGTAACAGCCCAGCCAGCCACACCTGAACACAGCGCGACGCCTACCCTCAACAATTCGGATTTAGTCAATGTTCGCCTCGGGGCAGAAAACTCCTGGCCACCCTATAGCGATGAAGAAGGGCAAGGAATCTCAACGGAATTGATCAAAGCAGCCTTTGCCAAAAATGGTGTAGTACCCAGCTTTCAAGCACTGCCTTATGCGCGGGTTTTACACGATCTGGACTCAGGCAAAATCGACGGCGGCTTTAACGTCAATCGCCAATCCACCACCGAGGCGAAATACATTTTTGGCGATGTGCCTTTGTTTACCGTTGAAGCCTATTGGTTTTTTTTACCGGGCACCCATCCGGGAGTTAAATCCTTTCAGGATATTCCCAACAAATTTCGGGTAGGTGTTATTCGCGACTACGAATACGGCGATGAATATGAAAACCATCGCCACCGTTTCAATGAAATAAAAGTATCCCAACAGTCGCAAATTATCCGCATGCTCAAGCAAGGGCGCATTGATGCCGGCATTATGTTTGAGCATGAAGCGGAATTTAATATGCGAAAAATGCAGTTAAAAAGCAGCCTGTTTGACAAACGCTTTTTGAATCACCGTGGCGATGTCTACGTTGCCTTCTCGCACAAAAGCCCCCGCGCACGATGGATGGCGCAACAATTGGACAAAGGTTTACTGGAGCTAATGCAAACCGGGGAATACGAAACACTCATCGGCGACGCGCTCAACAACAAGCAACAGTCCACTGAACGCACCGCACACTAAGGCATAACTCAGTAATTGGCTATTGATTGCGAAGCAAGTGCTTCGCAATCAATGAAGTTTACATATCTATCCCTTTCCTTAGTTTTGCAGCATAGAAACAATTTTTTTAATAACATTTCGCTTAGTGAGATGCGTTATATTGCGTAATTGACACCATGCAAAAGATAATTTTAACTAATACTAATTCCCCGTTATATTAATTATTCAAATCGTAAAACGTCTTCAATTTCAACCAAGGAGGTTTTAATGTCAAAACACAAATCCCCCTTCTGAACGCACTTATACTTTTAATTGGTATTGTAACTCTTGATTCTACAGCGCAGGTTGCACCGATTGAAGGGGTCGGCACTACAGCATGTAAAAAATTAGTGCCCGAGGATTTCACGGCTGAAGCCTCTGTAGGGCAATGACTTCTTGGATATTATTCTGGAGCGCTTGCCATGAATATGGCTTTAACTCTTTCTGAAGGTAAATCTAGTGATATTCCTGACCAAGCGGCAAAATGGAGTGAGGAATACTTATTAGAGTCAGCAAAAGCATTCTGCGCCAATCATCCAAATGCGACATTGTATAAGATAGCAAATGTGGTTGTGACGATGGTTCTGGAGGATGACTGAGATGTTAGTACTTTGAAATAATTGGGCAAAAATAGTGGTAATGATGGTTCAATTTTTACAGGAGTTTAAAATGCAGAAAGTTATTACTTTTGTGGGCGCTATACTAATTTATGGAATTTCTAGTTTTTCCAATGCTATTGAAAGACAAAGGGCTGATAACTGGTGTTGGGCTTCATCAATTCAAGATGTTATGGCTTCTGCTGGCGTCTACCAATCACAAGAGCAAATTGCTGCTAGGTTAGATGGATGGCCTATGAACCGTCCCGCACACCTTCAAGAATTAGTTATGCTTTTGCAATCATATGGATTTACTTCTTGGCAAGCAGGAAGACCAGGAACGCCTCAGGAGTTATATCAAACACTTGTAAGCGGATGGAAAGTGATTGCGTTCGTTAGGCCGTCCGCTGGCCCAGTCGGGCATTACATAGTTTTGCAAGGTATACATCCTAGTGGGGGTATTATTACGTCCGATCCATGGACTGGAATGACCAATGTGTACTCGCTGCAAGACTTATACTACAGTTGGAGATGGGGAGACTCCGTTGTAGTCGGTGCGCACTAGTAAATCGCACTTCGTAATGATCTAAGCTTCACCTTGTCTTAAGCTCAATTCATTTTGAGCTATTCCACCTATTTGTTTATAACTTTAATGTAAAAATTAAACGTATTGACAGAAAAAAAATCATATACCTCCCTAGTTGAATCGCTTTAATGAGCCCCAATCTTTTACAATTCGAATAACGTAGAGGGCGGCTTATGAACGGTTTATTTTTAGATTCTGCAATAAAATCAATCGCAAGATACTTGGTAAAGCTCGAAAAACTCGTTAGCTCAAAATACGATGGCAATGTGCGTATCAAAGAAGAAATTGAATTGTTAAATCAACAATATGGGTTCGTTGATGTTGAGCATGTTTCTGCTTTTGTAAATGACATATATCGCATGTATGAATTTGAGCGAAATCGAGAGCTAACGTCTATTGATTCTATGGCGTATGCTAAATTTAAATGGGATTTAGCTACAGGAGTTAATGACCTGCAAAGACTGAAGAATGAACTGCATCAGGAACTTGCTGCACTAAACACCCCATAATAAATTCACTAGTTAAGTGCATCTGCTTTTTTTGCTAAAACCAGCAGCAAAAAACATGTAAATTTTTTCATTTATATAGGAAAGAATATGGAACAGCTTCAGTTTGAAAGACGTATCGATCAAGTTTTGGCACAAGCTAATGAATTTGGAATTTTAATAATCTGTTCTTGGTCAATTCCTATCCCTAAAGCTAAAGCCATTGAATACGTCAAAAACTATGGGAGTGATGCAAACCATGGTTTTTTTGAACAAGAAAATGTTGTAATTCTTAGTCATAACGGTGGGAAAATAACATTCACTCATCAAGAGGCAGATGCTATTGTTGGATTAATTAGGACTGCATATTCCGAAGCTAGATAGTGCAACCAAATCTTATCCTTGATGCACCATTTTAGATATTAACTCTACGAACAACGTTAAATATATGGAAAAAAAAGAAGTCAGTCTTGGTCGAACTGAAGAGTTTATCTTTTTTGATTTGGCCGTTCTAAAGCAGAAAGATAAATGGGGCAAGTACTGTCGAGTGATTGCAAATGCAATGAGTGCTATTCCTTGGGTCGGTACTATTTTTTCTGCGGCAGCAGCTGTTCATGGAGAAAAGGAGCAAGGGAAAGTAAATGAGCTGTATGAAGAATGGCTGAAAGTGCATAAAGAAAAAGTTCAATACTTAATGATGACCTTAGATGAAGTTGCGGATCGTTTAGAGTCTGTTCATGAGGATTACGAGGTACGAATTCAATCTGATGAATATTTGGCGTTAGTGCGCCGAGCTTTTAGGTCATGGGATGAGGCGGAAACTCATGAAAAACGGGAGTATGTTGTTAACCTAATATCTAATGCGGCAGCATCAAATTTATGTCCTGATGATCAAATTCGTTTGTTTAATGACTGGCTTGATACCTACCATGAGATACATTTCAAGGTAATACGCGCGATATACCAGAAACCTGGAATCACTCGATTAGGAATATGGACTTCGGTTAGTCAAACTATTCCGCGAGAAGATAGCGCGGAGGCGGATCTTTTTCGGCTTTTAATACGGGATTTAAGTACCGGTGGTGTAATTAGACAACACCGCCAAACTACATATGACGGTCGCTTTATAAAGAGCACAAGCAAATCGTCTAGCAGTTCAAGCACTATGGAGTCCGCTTTTGAAAATAAAAAGCAATATGAGCTGACGGAGCTGGGATCTCAGTTTGTGCATTACACGATGAATCAAGTAGTTAAGCGATTAAGTGGTGTTACTTAATTGGCTATTTTGTGTTTGTAAGTTTTGTCAGCCAATGTAAATACGAGGGGAAGTTGAAATGGACAAAAAATTTGAAGTTGGTGATGTAGTTAAGTTAAAGTCAGGCGGATCGAGCATGACTGTTGAGCAGGTAAGTGATGATAATGTTTCGTGTGTTTGGCATGAGGGCAAGAAAACTCATCGCGATACATTCAATACGAAAACGCTCGTGCACTATACAACTAGTGTTGGTGCTATCAGTATTTCAAGAATCTAGAGCTATTCAATATATAGGTGACAAGCCTCATTACTTGTGTGGCAAATAAATGAATACTGAGGTTGTCACCTTTTTTAAAGAACATTCGAAGAAATACCTTTAAGTCTGATAAAAAAATCCCGCTCCGGAAAAACCGCAGCGGGATTTTTTATCAGGATCACGCCAGTGATCAACTACATATAAGCGTTAGAGCGATCCGTGTGATCGGTAACATCGCGAATACCTTTCAGCTCCGGCAGCTTATCCATCAACTGTACTTCAATGCCCTGCTTCAGGGTAATCGCTACAGAACCGCAGCCCTGGCAACCACCACCAAACTTTAATACGGCGATCATATCCTCTGTAATTTCCACCAAACTGACATTGCCGCCGTGGGAAGCAAGGCTGGGGTTTACATCGTTATACAACACATAATTGATGCGATCTTCCAATGGGCTATCGTCAGTCACACGCGGCATTTTGGAGTTAGGAGCCCGAATCGTCAGTTGGCCGCCCATACGGTCAGGTGAGTAATCCACCTTGGCATCTTCCAGAAACGGCAGGCTGCGCTCTTCAAAATAGGCTTTGAAACCCTTGAGCGGCACAATCACATCACCTTCTTTTTCCTCGCCCGGGCGACAGTAAGCAATGCAAGTTTCTGCATTGGGGGTGCCAGGGTTAGCCACGAACATGCGGATGCCAATGCCATCATTGTCTTTCTGCTTGTCGAGCAATTCTTTCAGGTAATCTTGAGCGGATTCGGTGATATCGACGTTAACCATATAAACCTTTCTGCGAAATCTGTGGGAACCACACGTACTTACGAACAAACGTCGAATAAAGTACAAATAATACCCGATTAATTTACTCGGGTATTCTACTGCAAACTGCGCCAGCAGGCACTAGCAGAGCCCGAAAAGAAGCCGCTAAATTTCTATTGCCCCTATAGCCAATGCCTAACGCGCCCATAACATAGGGAAAAACTGCCCCAGATACCGCCTATCCCTGCGGAATACGCGCCCTGTAGCGTCTTTTCTGCTAGAATTTGCGCCAATTTTCTATATCAATCTTTTTTGATATTGCCTGACAAAACCTGTCATCGCGGCAATTTTCTCTCTATAGGTTTTCCATGACGATTCCAGCTCCGCTCAAAACCCGCATAGACGCACTGAATGACGCCATTACCCAACGCATCCTGATTCTGGATGGTGGTATGGGCACCATGATCCAAAGCTATAAGCTGCAGGAGGCGGATTATCGCGGCGCGCGCTTTGCGGATTACCATATGGATATCGCCGGCAATAACGACTTGCTCAGCATCACCAAACCGGAAGTGATCCGCGAGATCCAGCGCGCCTACCTTGAAGCCGGCGCGGACATTCTGGAAACCAACACCTTCAACTCCACGCGTATTTCCATGGCCGATTACGACATGGAAGAGCTGAGCTTCGAGCTGAACTTTGCCTCCGCAAAACTCGCGCGCGAACTTTGCGACGAATTCACCGCACGCAATCCCGCCAAACCACGTTTTGTTGCCGGTGTACTCGGGCCAACCAGCCGCACCTGTTCTATTTCGCCGGATGTAAATGATCCCGGCGCGCGCAACGTGACCTTTGATCAGCTCGTTGAAAACTATCTGGAATCGATGGACGGTTTGGTCAAGGGCGGTGCCGATATTATTTTGATCGAAACTATTTTCGATACGCTCAATGCGAAAGCCGCGGTGTTTGCAGTAAAACGCTATTTTGATAACGTCGGTTTTGAATTGCCGATTATGATTTCCGGCACTATTACCGATGCCTCCGGCCGCACACTCTCTGGCCAAACCACAGAAGCCTTTTACAACTCTCTCGCCCATGCTCGCCCACTCAGCATGGGTTTGAACTGTGCACTGGGTGCAAAAGAATTACGTCAGTACGTACAAGAATTGTCGCGCGTTGCGAATTGTTTTGTAAGCGCGCACCCCAACGCCGGTTTGCCCAATGAATTTGGCGAGTACGACCAAACTGCACAAGAGATGGTGGATATTGTTGAAGAATTTGCGGCAAGCGGATTTTTAAATATTATCGGCGGCTGCTGCGGTACCACACCCGCGCATATCAAAGCACTCGCTGATGTGATGAGCAAATACGCTCCGCGCAAAATTCCTGATATCGAACCAGCATGCCGTCTCTCTGGTTTAGAGCCGTTCAACATCACTAAAGATTCGTTATTCGTAAACGTCGGCGAACGCTGTAACGTTACCGGTTCTGCACGCTTCAAAAAATTAATTGTAGAAGAAGATTATTCCACCGCACTCGAAGTGGCACTGGAGCAAGTGGAAAACGGTGCGCAGGTAATCGATATCAACATGGACGAAGGCATGCTTGATGCTGAAAAAGCCATGGTGCGTTTTTTGAATTTAATTGCCGGTGAACCGGATATCGCCCGCGTACCGATTATGGTGGATTCATCTAAATGGGATGTGATCGAAGCTGGCTTGAAATGTATTCAAGGCAAACCGATTGTAAACTCCATCAGTTTAAAAGAAGGCGAAGAAGAGTTTCTGCAAAAAGCCAAACTCTGTATGCGCTACGGTGCCGCCGTAGTCGTAATGGCATTTGATGAAACTGGCCAAGCCGATACTATGGCGCGTAAAAAAGAAATTTGTGAGCGCTCTTATCGCACGCTGGTCGACAAACTGGATTTCCCACCCGAAGACATTATTTTCGATCCAAATATTTTTGCGGTCGCCACCGGTATTGAAGAGCACAACAATTACGCGGTCGATTTTATTGAAGCCACCCGTTGGATTCGCACCAACCTGCCTCACGCAGGTGTAAGCGGTGGTGTGTCCAACGTGTCCTTCTCGTTCCGTGGCAACAACCCGGTGCGTGAGGCGATTCACTCGGTATTTTTGTACCACGCGATTAAAGCCGGCATGAACATGGGTATCGTTAACGCCAGCCAGTTGGCGGTGTACGACGATTTACCGCAAGAATTAAAAGACAAAGTTGAAGATGTAATCCTCAACCGTCACAGCGGCGGCACTGAGGCACTGCTCGATATCGCCGATAAATATCGTGGCGATGGCTCAACCGGTGAAGCGAAAGAAGATGCCGAATGGCGCTCACTGCCGATTGCAAAACGCATTGAACACTCTCTGGTAAAAGGGATTTCAACCCATATCGTTGAAGACACCGAAGAAGCGCGCCAACACTATCCTCGCCCACTCGATGTAATCGAAGGCCCACTCATGGATGGTATGAATGTGGTGGGTGATTTATTCGGCGCCGGTAAAATGTTTTTGCCACAAGTGGTGAAATCCGCGCGCGTCATGAAGCAATCCGTTGCCTATTTGCAACCCTTTATCGAAGCCGAGAAAACCGAAGCCTCAAAACCGAATGGCAAAATTTTGATGGCTACCGTAAAAGGCGATGTACACGACATCGGCAAAAATATTGTCGGCGTAGTGTTGCAGTGCAACAACTTTGAAGTGGTTGATCTTGGGGTAATGGTACCCTGCGATAAAATTCTGGACACCGCCATCGAACAAAACTGCGACATCATCGGCCTATCAGGTTTGATCACACCATCGCTGGACGAAATGGTATTTGTCGCGCGCGAAATGGAGCGTAAAGGCATTAACAAACCGCTAATGATCGGCGGCGCTACCACCTCCAAAGCACACACTGCGGTAAAAATTGATCCAGTATTTAAACTCAACCAAGTAGTCTACGTTGCGGATGCTTCACGCGCCGTAGGTGTCGCCAGCACATTACTGTCTGACGAACTGCGCCCCAAATTTGTGGAAGACCTCAAGCAAGAGTATATAGAGGTACGCGAGCGCAACGCCAACCGCAAACCACGCGGCACAGTGCGTTCCTACCCCGAAGCTATCGCCAAAGGGCTAAAACTGAATTGGGATAATTACACCCCACCAGCTCCTGCATTTACCGGCGTAAAAGTATTTGAAGATTACGATTTAAATACACTGGTGGATTTTATCGACTGGACGCCGTTTTTCATCAGTTGGGATCTCGTCGGGAAATACCCCAAAATACTAGAGGATGAAATTGTAGGCGAAGCCGCACGCAATTTATTTGCCGATGCACAACAGATGTTGCGTAAATTGATCGATGAAAAGCTGATTCGCGCCAACGGCGTGATTGGCTTCTGGCCAGCGAATACGATCAACAGCGATGACATCGCCGTATATGATGCGGATGGAAAGCAAATCAATACTTTGCACCACATCCGCCAGCAGCATTTAAAACAAGGCATGGAATCGCGCCCGCATTATTCACTCGCGGATTTTGTTGCACCGAAAGAAACCGGCAAACAGGATTACATCGGCGGCTTTGCGGTCACTACCGGCATAGGCGCAGAAGAACTCGCCAAGCAATATCAAGACGCAGGCGATGACTACAACAGCATCATGGTAAAAGCCCTCGCCGACCGCTTGGCTGAAGCCTTTGCCGAACACATGCATCAACGCGTGCGCAAAGAATTCTGGGGCTACGATCGCGATGAAAATCTATCCAACGAAGATTTAATCAAAGAACAATACAAAGGCATCCGCCCTGCCCCCGGTTATCCCGCCTGCCCGGATCACACCGAAAAAACGCAATTATTTAAATTGTTGGACGGCGAGAAAAATACCGGCATCACACTGACTGAGCATTTTGCGATGCTGCCAACTGCAGCAGTGTCTGGTTGGTATTTCGCGCATCCGCAAGCGGAGTATTTCAATACCGGCAAGATTGAGAAAGATCAGGTTGAGAGTTTGGCGCAGCGTAAGGGAGTTAGTATACAGGAGATTGAAAGATGGATGAGTCCGGTGTTGGCTTATGAGCCGGGTGCTGGCGAACAACAAGACATCTAAATATTAGGATTTTTATATGCAATTCGGAAGAAAGGTCACAGTTTATTTAGCCGATGCCTCTCCTTCAGGTATACGCCATGTGGAAATAGCAAATTGGTCTGGGCAAGCAGTTGCTTGCCCACGAAGCAGGCTTGTGGAATTAAAAGATTGGCATGAAGCTCAAAGGCCGGGGGTCTATTTTTTATTTGAAAAGCAAACAGCTGAAGTGGGTGACAAAGTTTATGTTGGTGAATCGGAGAATGTCGTTAAAAGACTGACTCAACAAGATAAAGATCAGGAGTTTTGGAATGAGGTAATCATTTTCACGAGCAAAGATGAAAACTTGACTAAAGCACATATCAAATATCTTGAATCGCGTATTACCAGCCTAGCGAAAATCGCTGACAGATATAAAATTGAAAATGGCAACACCCCTACCGAATCACTTCTTCCTCGCTCAGATAAAGACGCAATGGAAGAATTTATCCATAATCTTAAAATCGTATTAGGTACTTTAGGCCATAAAGTTCTTGAGCCAATAAAAATACAATCATCTCAAGCGAGCACCTCAACACTAAGCCAATATATATTTAGTTTTACTGTAAAAGGATTATTGGCAAAAGGTCAGCAAACAGATGATGGATTCGTACTATTTAAGAACTCGCAAGTTTCAGATCTATTCAACCCCAGCATGCCAGGAAAACTAGCGCAACTTAAGGAAGATTGGGTAAAAGATGGAACGTTAACTAAAACCGAAAACCATTACCTTTTAACTAAAGATTTACTACTCAGCTCGTCATCTTATGCAGCCGCATTAGTCGCAGGAACAGCAAGATCAGGCCCACAAAGCTGGCTTAATGACAATGGAGATTCGCTAAAAATTATTGAAGAAATATTATTAAAAAGCGCAGAAAGTTAACTTTTATATTGGGTATAGAATCGCTGTTGCGGTTCGTTCCTCACCAGCAACCTACCCGTACACGGAGAACGCTATGACCAATCCAACAAATGAAGACCTGATTCAAGCATTAAAAATTGCCTTTTGTTATATGCCAAAAGCTATCGAAGTAAACAAATACGAATACGGTGATAGATACCAAACCGTGCTCGACCATATTCAAACGGTGAGAGAAACCCTACTGATGAACGGCATAGACCCTGAAGAGGTTTATGGTGAGATAAATCCCGACATAACGCCTAATTCTTCTTATTGATCGTTGGGTCGATAAGAAGATTCCGGCAATTCCCCAACTCACTGAACAATTAAAAATCCATCTTCCTACATCTTTTGTAAATTTTACTTTCGTTGTAAAAAATCCTACTGAAAAATGTAAATATTTATATTTTACATTATAGAAAAATCACCAAACCCGCAGAAAACCTGCTCATTTAATTGATTGGCATAGGGATTGCTATTTTGCTGTTGTACACCCAGCAAATCATTAAACGGAGATTACATTATGTTCACTAAAACTTCTGCAATCCTGAGTCTTGCCATGATTTCTTCGGTTGCTGCTGCACAAACAGATTCAGAAGAAGGCAGTAATTGGCGATTACATCCTGAGTTTTCATTGGGTGCAGGTTATGGCCTTACCAAATTAAAGGATAATGAATTCAAAGAGGATGAAGCAGCCAAAAAGATATTTGCTCTGGTTAAATTTAACGAATACATCGGCGTGGAAGCAGCCTATATCGATTTTGATAAAGCCGGAAATGATGTATTAACGCTAGATGCGGACGGTAAGTCTCTAGCAGTTATTCTGGAAGCACCGATAAACCAATATTTTTCGCTTTATGCCAAAGGCGGTCAATTATGGTGGGATGCCGATGCTTCCATAGCAGCTATTAACGCCAGCGATAATTATGATGGTAACGAAGCATTTTGGGGTGGCGGTGCAAAATTCCGTTTGTCGGACAACCTTGATTTGCGTGTCGAATATGAGCGTTTCGATTTCAATATTTCACGCGATGAATTTGATGTGCTACAACAGGATGATATTGGTATGGATGTCGATTTTGCCAGTGTGAGTTTGCAGTTTACTTTTTAGCAATAACCTATACCAGCATAGATGCAGTGGGAGCTTAGGCTTCCACTGTTTGCTATTAAGCACAACCAATCACAGGCTACCGATATACTAGGTTGCATTCATTAAAAACACTACAATACGCACACTGACAACTCCCATTTTAATTGTATTTGAGCGTATCGCTATGCCGCACAAGATTATAGGATTGGGCTCACCTAATGCCTGTATCAGGTTCTATATCACCAATCGCCCGCCGCTTGATGATTATCCCACCATGACAGAATTGCGCTGTTTAGCGATGGGCGAGCTAACACATATTGTGAAGCACAGCAGCAATCATTGGCGCAAAGCTTTTAATGTGTATGCGAAGCTGCTGTTTGATTGGCATCAATTACACGCACGCAATAATTTACCGCATAGCTGGCAAGAATATCGCGACCTTGAATTATTTCAGCCACACTCGCAAGAAGCCCTGCTTTTTAGTGCACCACTAGCTGATAAGACGTCGCCTGCTATTCATATCATCGCTGGGAAAACCTATGCAGCGCAGTTACCTTTACCGCCCCTGACCTGGTTAGATAATTATTTTGCAATCAACAAAGAGGCGCGTTTGATTGTGGCGCCCTACCCGGATTATCGCCAACTGTCTAATGAACGTATTGCGCGGCTAATTACGCTAATGCAAGCACTTCAGTAAACCATGCTGCCCTCCCCTTACCCGAAGATTGGGATACACTAAGCACGAACATTTATTCATAGAATATTTTCTTTATGACACCTGCCATTAAATCTCTGGAAAAAGCCAAAGCGAATTTTAAAATCCATGAATACAGCCATGACCCTGCAGCCGAATCCTACGGGCTGGAAGCCTCGGAAAAATTAGGGGTAGATGCCAGCCGCGTTTTTAAAACCTTGGTGGTCATGCTGGATGCAAAAGAGTTTGCCGTGGGCGTGATCCCTGTTGCGGACATGCTAAGCATGAAAAATATCGCCAAAGCCGCTGGCGCCAAAAAGGCAGCTATGGCCGACAAAGTGGCAGTTGAGCGCATTACCGGCTACGTATTAGGCGGCGTTAGCCCATTAGGACAAAAGAAAGCATTACGTACCTTTATTGATACCTCCGCACAACAACAAGAAACTATTTTTGTCAGCGCAGGGCGACGCGGCCTGGAAGTAGAAGTAAAGCCTGCTGTTTTTACCCAATTACTACGCACCACCTTTGCCAATCTGACCCAGGAATAACCCGCACCACACCCCTGGTGATTATCCATGATTATGTCAAACCTATCACATTAACCATAAAATAAAAGATACTTTAATACCCACTAAATGCAAAAAATCACAATAAAGAGAATATATTTACCTAAAAATTGACAATTTCAATAATGGGTATAAATTAACCATTAATTAATCATTAAAGTAATTTAAGGGTAATTTAATACCTACTATGAACTACCAATCCATGACCAACAGTGCCATTGCCGCCGAATTAGGCGAACGCCTTGAGCGCCTGAGGCTTGCGCAGAACATGACCCAGCAAATGCTGGCAGAAGAGATAGGCATTACCGCCAAAAGCTATCGCCAACTGGTGGCTGGCGGTGGCAAGCTGGAAAATATGATTGCTGCCCTGCGCGCCCTGAATGCGCTGGACCAATTGGACAACTTTTTACCCGATACCCCGGCAAGCCCACTCGAACAATTAAAACTGCGCGGCAAGCAACGCCAGCGCGCGCGCGTAACACACTACAAAACAACAGCAGCACGCGATACTGACGGCGTGAAAGAACCGGGGCTGGATTGGTAATGCAAAACCTTGCGGAAGTATGGCTGTGGGACAAGCTGGTAGGCGCCCTTGCCTGGGCCCCACAAACAGCAACGGCAACCTTTGAGTACACCCCGGAATGGATAAAAACGGGGGTGCAAATTGCCCCCTTGCACATGCCCAGCCAAGCGGATGGCACGCGCATTTTTCATTTTCCCCAACTCAATCACGATACCTATAAAGGGCTGCCAGCCTGTTTTGCCGACACCCTGCCGGATGATTTTGGCAATGCGGTGATCAACGCCTGGCTGGCACGTAGCGGGCGCGATGCAGCGAGTTTTAATCCACTTGAGCGGCTGCTTTACAGTGGCAAGCGCGGTATGGGCGCCCTTGAGTATGCCCCCGCACTGCGGCAGGCACACAGTTCTCACAGCAAACTGGAACTGGAATCGCTGATTAGCATGGCGCAACAAGTACTGGATCAGCGCGCGGGCCTGAGCAGTTCACTGCAACACAAAGGGAATGACGATTTAGCGGCGATCCTGCAAGTAGGCACATCCGCCGGTGGCGCACGCGCCAAGGCTCTGGTTGCAATTAACACTACACGCACCGAAATTCGCTCAGGACAAGTGGATGCCCCGAGGGATTTGAACATTATTTATTAAAATTTGATGGTGTAGTTGAGCAGGGTAATAACCGCGAAACCTTTGGCGACCCACAAGGTTTTGGCCGCATGGAATATGCCTACTATTTAATGGCAAAAGCCGCCGGCATCAGGATGGCGCACTGCGAATTATTAGCCGATGGCGAACGCGCGCATTTTTTAACACAACGTTTTGATCGTATTGGCAATCACAAGGTGCATTATCAATCGCTCTGTGCGATGGATCATGCCGATTTTAAAAAACCGGGCCACTACAGTTATGAACAATTATTCGCCGTGGCGCGACAACTCCGGTTATCCCGCGCCGAGGCGATAGAAATTTATCGGCGCATGGTATTTAACATAGTGGCACGCAACCATGACGATCACAGTAAAAATACAGGTTTTATTCTGCCCGGCCCACGAGCGCACTGGCAATTGGCACCCGCCTTTGATATAGCCTACAGCTACAAACCCGGATCACCCTGGGTAAATTCACATCAACTGAATTTAAATGGTAAACGCGATAATTTTACCCGCCATGATTTACTCAGTGCGGCAGGTTTAATCAGCAATTTCAACAAAGAAGCAAAGCGCATTATTGATGAGGTGATTGAAGTTGTCAGTCAATGGCAAACCTTTGCGCGCACCGCTGGTGTAACACCTGAATTTACACGCGAGATTAATAACAACCTGCGTCTCTCCATTTAAGCCTTGCATGACATGCTTGCGCAGATAAGGAACCCACTATGAAAATCACTACCCTTGTCTTTTTTGCGTTACTTATCTTTTTTATTTGGCGCGGCTACCAAAAAGGTTTTATCGGTTCCATCACCCGTATTTTAAGTTGGGTGGTGGCTTACCCGGCTGCGCTGATTTTCACCCCTATGACCGCCAACTTACTGATGCAACATACGGCATTAACCGGTGTGATTGTTTATTTTGTCGCAGGCGCTGGGATTTTTTTACTGGTTAGTTTTGTTGTGTCCTTGTTGCTGACAGGCATTGGAAAATTAATTCCGGACAACAAGATCACCAACACTGGATCTAAAATTGGCGGCGCAGGTGTCGGGGTACTTGTTGGCGCCCTGACAGGTTTGTTAGCTGTTTACCTGTTGGGTTTATTATTACCCGCCGGTTTGCCAGCAACACAGTCAGCTCTCCATACAAAACCGCCTGCTGAAGCGATAAATACCAATCCCGCTGCGAATAGTTCGCCAGGAACCGCCGTGCCCGCGCTACGCGATTTGCAGCAAGCCAATGACAGTTTTATTGAAGCCAGCGCAAAAAAACTCATGGGCACTGCCGCCGCAACACTGGTTGATCTGGCAGTGGAGGACAAAACCGCCAGCCAAGTCGCCAAAGCTTTTGTACAAGACCCGCAGGCTATGCTCGGGCATGTGCAGCAAATGAGCCATAGCGGTCAGATGCAAAGTCTTCTCGCCGATGAAAATGTTCAATCGCTATTAACAACAGGTGACACTCAGGCGTTAACACGCAACCCTGAGTTTAAAGCCTTAATTGAAAACCCGAGTATGCAAGCGCTCATGGCGCAATCCGATGTCAGTAGCGATGCAGGCACGCAAGCCGCTGCCGAAAAAATGGTGTATGCCTGGAACCGGGTACAAATGCTCAAGCATGACCCGCGAGTGATTGCGATTGTGACTGATCCGGAATTCCAGCAACAACTGAATGCCACCAATAAATTGCCGTTGATGATGAACCCAAAACTCAATCAGCTTACGCAGATTATTTTTAGCCAGGAGACAATCGCCGCTAACGGCATGAGTGGCTATGAGGTGGTGGATCAAACGCAATACCAACCTGCTGATAGCAAGGGAGAAGATAACACCGACACACCCACCCGTATTTATCGTTGGACCGATGAAAATGGGCAGGTGCATTTTTCTGACCAGCCGGCAGCACCGGCAGAAAAACAACCTTAATAAATTTTTGCTTCGCCCTCTGGCCGTGTTTTAAAACGCGGCTGAGCCCACAAATATTGTTCCGGTGCTTTTAAAATTTCTTGCTCGACAAATTCATTAACGCGGCGCGCATCTGCAAGTTCATCACCCGTGGGGTAATTCTCAAACGGAGCATGAATCACCACATCATAGCCACTATCATCAGCGCGGCGATATTGCGAAAAGGGAATAATTTTGGCGCGCCCCATTCGGGCAAATTGCGCCGTGGCTGTCACTGTGGCGGCAGGCACACCAAAAAATGGCACAAATACCGATACTTTTGCTCCCAGGTCGCGATCCGGTGCGTACCAAATCATGCGCCCTTTGCGCAGTTGCCCAACCATGGCGCGAACATTATCGCGACTGATGGCAATGCCCTCTTTGACATAAGCTTCACGGCGCACTTTTTGTACGTAATCAAATACTTTGTTTTTATGTGGGCTGTACATGCCATCGTAGTTCACGCAAACACCGAGCATGGCGCTGCCGATATCCAGGGTGGTGAAATGCAAACTGAGGAGTAATGCTCCCTGCCCTTCGGCTTTTGCCTGTTCAATATGTTCCAGGCCGGTAATGCTAAAAAGTTTGCGCAAGCGCGATTTGGCCCAGAAAAAACCAATCCCGGTTTCAAAAATGGCCATGGTCGTGGACTGTAAATTGTCAGCCAGTAACTGCTCGATCTCCTGCTCATTTTTTTGCGGGAAACACAACTGCAGGTTTGTGCGCGCCATGTTCAGGCGCTTTTTATTCAAGCGCAGCAATGGCGCCAAACGGCGAGCTAACGCCATCTGCCAGGAATAAGGTAATTGCGCAATCAAAAACCAAAACCCGAAACCAATCCAGGTAGGCCAGTGACGCGGAGCAAGTAAGGCACGGTTAAATTGCGGTGAAGCCATAGTGATAGATAATCTAGTGTTGAATAGGCCATGTCGGCCATCAATGAAAAACGGTAATTATAATGCAACGCAGCGGATCAATCGGCTTTTTACGCCGCCTGATCCGCTGCGTGTGTTTTTTATACTGATAACTGTAGTTGCCTGTAGCGAGGCAAATTAAAAGCTGTACACCAAATTGATAAAGGTCGTGGTATCTGTTTTTTCCTTGCCAGGTGCAACATCGGTGTCGTTGGCTACAGTTAAACCCACTTTCATTTTCATGCGCTCGCTAATACTGGTAGCCAGCGATGTTTCAGTTTGGGTACGGGTATTGTCCGAACCGGATTCAACACTGATCAATTGCTTGAAGGTAGCGTTTGCACTGATCTTCCACTCCAGCGCTGTGGCCGCACGCAAAATCGCACCGCTCTCTTCTGAAATGCTATCCGGCACCAAAGGATCTGAACTTTGATTGACCTTTTCGCCTTCAAAATAACCTGGACCCGCTTCGATAAACCAGTTAAATGTCGGGCTGTAGTACAACCAGTTACCATAACCCAGCGCCACAGTGGTGTAAGAGCGGTAAGCACCAAACTTATCTTCTGTGTAAGAGCCAAAACCAAATAGGTAGGACTCTTCTACACCCAATAAATAGGCAAACTTGGCTGAACCAAAATACTTCTCTGCCGTTTTTTCCTTGCGGCTGCTGTTATCGTCCTGCTTCACACTGTCCTGTTTAAACAGCGAATTAAATATGTATTGATTCTCCCATTTCTCCAGATTTTGCTTGGCATCCACCTTGAATTGCAGGCTGGCGGTATCGGTATTACCGGAGGTGGAGATAGCGCCGATATCGACTTCAACGTCCCAAGGCTTTTTCGTATCCTCGGCAAAACTGGCAGTGGCAAATGCGGTGAGAACAAACGCGGTGGTTAATTTATACATAGTCAATCCTGTTACCTCTATCTAGTGAGATAGAACCATAACATAGAAAAGCTGACTTCCACATGAAAACGACCGGCGCAAGGCCGGTCGTTTCAGTTGAGGGTGATGGGAATCTCAGTCGCGTAACAAGCAATTAAGCTCATCCACAACCTCAGCCCAGTCGGAGTACTCCTGTCGGGCCTCACGCAGGAATGCCGCTTGTTCAGCAGTCCAGAAGGTAGCGCTAGCCAAGGGTTCGGCTTGCGGTAGCGGGCGATGCTTTTCAATAAAAGCCTCTATCGCGGCGGGAGAGTTGGGTAGACCTAATTTGGCAAAAAGATCATTCAGCGTGTAGAACATGCGGCCCTCCTGTCGATGTCTATGGAACAATTCCAATCGAACATTCCACCACTAGGATAGCGGCAAGACAAGCAGTCTCCTAGTTTATTTTATCGCGACTCGCGTTTTCCTCACGGATTAGGGTATCAAGCAGTGCATCCTTCTCTGCCCAAAGCTGGTTAACCCACTGCTGGAAGCGCGCACGAAACTCAGAATCCTCGCTGTAATCGCCAATCAATTCCGGTGGAATGGGCAATTGGCGAATATGCACACGAATGCGTTTAACCCGTCCGCATGCATAATCCCAATAGGTGGGAATCCCTTCCGGGTAATAGATGGTGACATCCAGTAAGCGGTGCAACTGTCCTCCCATGGCAGCGAGAGTAAAAGCCAAACCACCGGCTTTGGGTGGCAGTAAATGGCGGTAAGGAGACTGCAACTGGCTGTGTTTGGCCGGAGTAAACCGGGTACCTTCCAGAAAGTTAATGATAGTGACCGGGTGATGGCGAAAACGCTCACAGGCCTTGCGCGTCTGCTCTATATCCTTCCCTTTAAGCTCGGGGTGACGCGCTAGCTTGGCCTTGGAGTAGCGGCGCATGGAGGGAAAGTCCAACCCCCAGAGCGCAAGCCCCAATACAGGCACCCACAACAGACTGCGCTTGAAAAAGAATTTAACCCCGGGAATCCGCGCATTAAAGGCACGCACCAATACCAAAATATCCGGCCAGGACTGGTGATTGGCAATCAACATATACCATTCCGCGCGGCTCAAATTCCCCAAGCCATCCACCTCTACCTGAGTCGGCAAGGTGTGCTCTTGTTGCCAGGTATTAAAGGTAATCCACACATTGGACGCAGCATCCAATAGCCGGTCAATAGCACGGCGCAACGCAGGCACAGGTATCAGCAGTTTCACTAGCGCAAACACCACCACCGGCACCGAGATCATGATAATAGTGATGGAAAAAATGGCTGTGACTAGCACAGCGCGCAAATGATTCAATAATCGCATTCTTCTAACCTGTGAACTCGTCTGAGACCTTAATGTCATAAAAGCTGCACATTTTTGTGTATAACGCAGCCTGGATCAACTCGAGGGATAATTAATGAAACATTTTTGGATGGAAAACCGCTCGCTTTTATTGTTTTTAGTGCTGATGTTCTGCTTCCGCAGCGCTATTGCCGATTGGAATGATGTCCCCAGTGGATCAATGAAACCGACTCTCGTCGAAGGTGATCGAATTGGCCTGAACAAGATGGCATACGACCTTCGAATCCCTTTCACCCATATTTCCCTGTACAAAATTGCCGACCCTGCCCGTGGTGACATTGCCGTATTTGACTCCAAAGTGGCGGACAAACGCTTGGTCAAACGCGTCATTGGCGTGCCAGGCGATACAGTAGCCATGCGAGACAACCGTCTTTATATCAATGGCGAAGCAGTTAGCTACACAGCCGCCACCAATGGAGACTGGCTGGAGCACTTACCCGGTAAACACCATATTGTTCGCATCAATCCAAATGCGAAAACCTACGCAAACTTTGATCCAGTGACAGTACCGGCAGACCAATATTTGATGCTCGGCGACAACCGTGATAACAGTGCCGATTCGCGCGTGATCGGCTTTGTACCGCGCAGCGAGTTTGTTGGTCGCTCGCGCAGTGTTGTAATGTCACTTGATTATGAAAATTACTTATTGCCGCGCACTGAGCGTTTTTTCCACAGTATTGAATAACCAATACTCAGAGAGTAGATAAAAAATCCCCCGCCAAGGCGAGGGATTTTAGTGCAATCCATCTTAGAAGTTGGTTTGCACCAGCGGAGTTGTTTCCGCATCGTAGTCAACGCCATCAATGCCGAAGCCAAACAGGCGCAAGAACTCGGCTTTGTAGCCTTCGAAATCGGTCAGCTCGAACAGGTTTTCTTCTGTTACTTGCTCCCAGATCTCTTCCACCGGGCGCTGCACAGAAGGATCGAGTTCCAGTTCATCCACACGGTAGCGATTGGCATCGTCCAAGCGAGGCGTCGCAGAATACAAACACTCCTTGAACAAACGTTGGATCTGCTCGATACACCCTTCGTGAGTGCCCTGCGCTTTCATGACTTTGAACAGAATCGCCAAGTACAACGGCATGACCGGAATCGCAGAACTCGCCTGGGTGACAACCGCCTTTAACACCGCAACACGTGCATTACCGCCATGTTTTGCACTCAGGGTTTTAGCTGCGCGATCCAGGTCTTCTTTGGCTTTACCGATAGTCGCTTTACCGTAGATTGGCCAAGTCAGTTTGTCACCCAGGTAGGTGTAGGCAACGGTTTGGAAATTGTCGGCGAGCAAGTCAGCGCCTTTGAGGGCATCGATCCACATTTCCCAATCTTCACCACCCATTACCTTAACGGTGTTGGCAATTTCTTCGTCGGACGCAGGCTCAATGGTGACATCGGAGATTTTCAGGGTATCGGTATTGAGGTTTTTGGAGGTGTACTCCTTACCGATTGGCTTCAATACCGAGTTATAAACTTCACCGGTTTTGGGATCGGTACGACGTGGCGATGCCAGGCTGTAAATCACCAGATCCACTTTGCCAATGCCGTTTTTCAGCTCAGCAATTACTTTCTCTTTGCAAGCGTCAGAGAACGCATCGCCATTGATGGTGTGAGCGTACAAGCCCTCTGCCTTGGCTGCATCGTGGAATGCCGAGGTGTTGTAGTAACCGGCAGTGGCAGTTTTAGCTTCAGACGGCTCTTTTTCAAAGCATACGCCCAAAGTGTCTGCGCCGCCGCCAAAGGCTGCAGTAATGCGTGATGCCAAGCCAAAACCGGTTGAACAACCCAACACCAATACCTTTTTAGGCGCACCGGCAACAGGGCCTTTGGCTTTGGTGAAAGCGATTTGCTCTTGAACGTTGGCAGCACAGCCTTGTGGATGCGCATTGGTACAAATAAAACCGCGGACTTTTGGCTTGATAATCATGAATCTACCTTGTGGTGATGTTTATGAATTAGCGAGTAATTTGAATTAAAGGAGCACCGGAGGCCGCTCGCAAAGTCGGCCATTATAGTGCCAGAAAGCGCGAATGTCCCCCTGCACTGTGCATGAGCCGCCCGAAACCCGGCGCGAGCCCGGGGATACCTGCTCAGGAATTGAACTATAGTTGATGCTATCGCCACACCATATAAGGAGCATCATGATGATTTACCCCCTGTTTGCTATGGTTTTACTGACGTTTCTGGTGGCTTTTCGCCTGCTCTTTTTGCGCATTAAAGCACTCAAAACCGGCAGCTTAACCTTGGGGCAATTTCGCCTGAATAGCGGCGACATACCCGATGACATCACCCAAACAGCGCGCAATTACAGCAATTTGTTTGAAGTGCCTGTACTGTTTTACACCGCCGGTGCAATTGCTATTGCAATGCGCGTAGACGGCAGTGCGATCATCATCGCCGCCTGGCTGTTTGTACTGGCACGTGCTGCCCACAGTTGGATTCATTTAACCTCCAATAATGTGATTAACCGCTTCCGTGCTTATGTCGTTGGCAACCTCTGTGTGATGGCACTCTGGGGCTTATTGCTAGTCGACCATGCCACACATTTCGTAGGGTAATCGCCACCTTTCTTTACACTGGCACAACTCAGACATTGGCGATTTTCAGGTAAAATCGCCGCCCTCAGGCAATAACATCGGTTTTATCAACACCTCAAAAAAAATAGACAGGATCACGCATGATTACCCACGAGCCCAACCCGCTTTACGTTGCCCATCCCGACCGTTACAAAACCATGAAATACCAACGCTGCGGTAAAAGCGGCCTGCGCCTGTCGCGTTTGTCGCTGGGCTTGTGGCAAAACTTTGGCGCAGTGGATTCCCAGGCGAATGCGCGCAATATGCTGCGCCGTGCGTTTGACCTGGGTATCACCCACTTTGATTTAGCCAATAACTACGGTCCCAATTTTGGCTCGGCAGAATCCACCTTTGGCAATATTTTCAAACAGGATTTCGCCCACTACCGCGATGAATTAATTATTTCCAGCAAAGCCGGTTACGACATGTGGCCTGGCCCTTATGGTATTGGCGGTTCCCGTAAATATTTGGTCAGCAGTTGCGATCAAAGCCTGAAACGCACCGGTCTGGATTATTTTGATATTTTTTACCACCACTGCATGGACCCGGAAACACCGTTAGAAGAAACCATGCAAGCCCTGGATTATATTGTTCGCTCAGGCCGCGCGCTGTATGTGGGTATTTCCAACTACCAACCGGAACAAACCCGGGAAGCGGCGCGTATATTGCGTGAGCTGGGCACCCCCTTACTGATTCATCAGCCTCGCTATAACCTGTTTGATCGCTGGATTGAAAATGGCTTAACCGATGTATTAAAAGCAGAAGGTGTTGGCTCTATTGTCTTTTCGCCGTTGGCACAGGGCGTGTTAACCAATAAATACCTCAATGGAATCCCCGCCGACTCCCGCGCTGCGCGTCCTGAACTGATTTACCTGAACAACAAGGACATCACTCCGGAAAAACTGCAAAAAGTACAAGCCTTAAATACGCTGGCAGAATCACGTGGCCAATCCCTGGCACAAATGGCTATCGCCTGGACATTGCATAACGATGCCGTCACCACCTGCCTGATTGGGGCCAGTCGCCCTGCACAAATTGATGACTCGGTTGCTGCATTAAACAACCTTGATTTCAGTGCGGATGAACTCGCAACAATCGAAACCATTTTAAAATAAACAGCACCGTAGGTTGGGTTAGAGGCGAGCGGCGCGAGCCTCGTAACCCAACAACAGTGTCGCCGCCCACCGAATGTTGGGTTACGCGACTCGTTAAACTCGCCGCTAACCCAACCTACGATTTAACAACCAACATTCCATTTATGCTATCAACTAATAACCCGTGCATAATTCTCTTTCAGCTGTTTCTGCGGATACTTGAGCGCATAAACTTCCGAGCCCATAAAGCACACAACAGCCAATAAAATCACGCGCCCTCGCCAGCCACGGCCCCACAAACAATAAGTGAATAAGGCCCCCAACAACACCGGCAAACCCACAATCAAACACGACGCCACTAGCTCAATCATCTTAATGCTCCTGCGCGGCGCTATAGGCGGTACCACTGACAGCACTATTGGTGGTTTTATTGGTTGCACCCAATGCGTACCAATCCACCTTGCGGGTTAACAACATAAATAGGCCAAGCACCACAAACAGTAGCAATGCGCCCATCAACAAGGCGTAATCCTCAGCGCTTAATAAGCCATACAACAGCAGGTATAAAAATCCCAAACCCATGCTAAACGCCGCGCCGCGCATAACACTTTGCAGCACGTAGGACACGTAAAAACCAATTAATACCACACATGCAAACGAGGAAATCGCGTAGGCCGCCACAAAGGCAATATGTTCGGATAATGCCAACAGCAACAAGTAGAAAAATGCCAGTGCCAGACCTACCAAACCATATTGAACCGGATGAACTTGCAAGCGTTTTAATACTTCGAATAAAAAGAAACTGGCAAAGGTGAGTGCGATAAATAACAACGCATACTTAATGGCGCGATCACTTTTTACATACAAATTTACCGGTTCTAATAAACTCACACCAAATTGCCGCTGCTGGTATGGATCGCACTGCGTGGTGCGAATACAAGTAGAAAAATACTCCTCAAAGTTGGTGGAGAAATAGGATGTCTGCCAACGCGCAGTAAACCCTGTGTGGTCAATGCTGCGCTCCACCGGCAGGAAATCGCCCAAGAACCGTGGATGCGGCCAATCCGAATGCAGCTCAACATGGGATTCTTTTCCGACGGGCGCCACATGAAACTGCTCCGTACCCTGTAACTGCAAGGCGAACGAAAAGGGTAAGGTCTGTGCTTGCACAGCCACGCCAGAAAAAACTCCCTTTGGCAATTTTGCATGCACGCCATCGCCCAGTATTTTTAGCTGTGAACCGGGCTCAAAATCATAAGTTTGTTGATTCAAGGTCAACCGCAGTGAATTTTTAATCCCGCGAATATCACTAATCCCCATCGCCACAAATGGAGCGTGAAAGGTGTAATCTGCCAGATTGGTTTGAATACCATAGTTAAGCGGCAGGCTGAAATGACCATCAATGAGAGTATCTGCATGGTAGAGCCGTGCAGTGTAAATTCCCAACTGGCGCGATTCGGTAGTCATAGCACTATTCAAGCGAAAACTATCGGGTAAAAAATACAATTTGTCCTCTACCTGGCGCTCCTGAAGGACTTTTTCTTTTGCATTATTCAGCATCCAGTAACGCTCCTTTTTAGTGTAAGGAACAACCAGAACTGGCCCCACCAAGGTTTGACTGTAAGCCGAACTTCGCGCTATATCGCGCACCACTTGTTCGCTGTATTCACGCCGCTCGTCAATAGAATTGCCAATCATGGCGAGCGGAATCAGCAGTAACAGCATCAATAAGCCAATAGCCAAAAATTTGAATAATAGTGAACGACTCATAGTGATCTCCCTGGAATTAATGAGAGGTCACTATGCCGCGACAGGATGGAGCCTTAATGGGGAAACGCAGAGCTTATGTGAAGCTTGTGTGAAGAGTATGTGGAGATTGTATAGCGTTCACCATTTCCCGGCAGTGCGCTGCATCAGCCAGGAAACGGTGTTGCTAAAAAGGGAGACTAATCAGAAGTTACCTGCGATTAAATACCACCTGATGTTTACTGGGGAAAATAGTGCGGTATTTTTTGGCAAATTCGTCGTTAAATTTGCGCATGCGCTTGGACAACAGCAAATTGCCCGACTCAAAACTACTCGCACAGATTTCTTCAGTCTGCTTGCATAACGCACTGGTATTCATCGGCGAGGCAAAAAAGTACTTGGCAAAATGCTTTTCAAACTTATCCATTTGCGCTGGCGATATGCGCAGCTCATCATCGTCAGCGATTGCACCAAATAACATGTACACCGGCATCTCAGAATTCACAACGGGGCGTGTATTAATGCGCACACTGGCCAAGTCAACATTAAACACCATGCGGTGTTTGAAGTAAGCCACAACAAACCGGCCCTCTGTTTTTTTGGTGTCCTCTGTGTAGCTAAAGTTATACCAGTCCTGATTGCCCGCCTTGGCAATACGCAGTTGCTTTGTGCCATCTTCACTTAACCAATCGCCAACCAGTGACCTGGGAGACTCCGGCACATTGACGCTGGACAGCGGCTTGGACAACAAATCCTTACAGGCGGTAAGCGATAAAAGCACAACAGCAGCAAACAGTATTTTGAAGGGTGACAGCATTCTTTCAACTCCAGCGACGGCCACTGGCATAAAAGCCAACGCAACCGGGATCATTTTTATAAACGCTGGAGCTTATTTTTTTACGCCAATGAAAGATGTAAATAATTGTATTTTTAAGCGCACACTCACGGCGCCGTAAAACTCAATACCACTTGAACACCAGCCTGCTGCACAGCAGGCGATATGGACGCTAGATTCACAATGGATAATTCCCCTTTGTGAAGAGTCATTACCTCCTGTACAAAATTCAAACCAAGCCCCGTGCTTTTTTTGCCAGTTTGCGGACGTGGCAGTGAAAAAAACCGTTCCGTTAAGCGCGCAAATGCAAATTCAGGAATGGGTTCGCCTTGATTGCAAATGGATAACTGCAGGCTGTCGCCCTGCCTGAGGGTTTGCAGGCGAATAATGCCGCCTTGTGGTGTAAAGTCCAACGCATTTTCCAGCAGGTTGTTAATGGCCTGACGCAACAAAAACATTTCGCCAGTGACCCAGGATGAGGGCGCGTAATCCTTATGGATCTGCAGTGATTGCTGTGCAATGCGCGCCATGTGGTTGCTGATCAATTCATCGCACAAGGCATTGAGGTCGACGAGCTGTGGATCATGCAGGCTCTGTTGCTGCTCAACCAATGCCAGGTTTAGCAAGCGCTCAATTAAATGCTGCAAGCGCAAACTTTCGCTGTCGATATTGCTAATGAAACGCTGGCGCTGCTGCTGGTTTTCCGGTGCTTGTAATAAAGGCGTCTGCAATAGTTCAGCGGCAGCGCGAATACCCGCCAGCGGACTCTTCAATTCATGTGCCAAGGTTTGCACATAGCGCTCAATATAGGCTTTGCCATCCAACTCAGTGCGCATGGATTCCAGCGCTTGCGCCAATTGCCGCAGCTCACCGCTGGCGATTCGCCCCTGCGGAATACTGGCACGTGCGCCTTGACTGACATTCACTGCATATTCGCGCAATTTGCGTAATTCACGGCTTAACCACCAGGAAAATACAGCGCCACTCAATAACCCGAGCAATATTAACCCGCCCGCCAACAGACCCAATCGCTGTTGGGTGCGATCAATAAACGGCTGCACACTGCGATTGGGCTTGGCAACCGACACCACACCAATAATGTCATCACCGTGCTTAATCGGTGCTGCCACATACATAATGCTGGTGCGCTCATCACCCTCCACTTCATGGGATGAACGCGCGCCGTATTTTCCCTGCAGGGTTAAATACACATCGTTCCAACGGGAATAGTCCTGGCCTACTGCAATGTTTTTGGAATCCAACAACACAATGCCCTTGCTGTCAGTAACATAAATACGGTGATTGACTGCAAATTTATTCACACCCCAAATGTTGGCATTCGGCGTTCGCTGTCCATAAGCTCGGAAAATATCCGCATAAAAATCATTATTGATTTGCTTGTTCAACATGGGCTCGCGCAGAAACTCCGCGAGTAAATTGGCGGTGTCGACCAGTGTTTCCTCGGTAGTTTGACGAACGCCCGGGCGAATTTCTTCCATAACAGTGCGCAGCACAAAATAACTGCAGAGCGCCACAAACAGCATGTAAATAATAAAAATGCGTAAACTCAGCGACATTAATGCGATTCCGGTTGATAGCAATAGCCAAAACCGCGCTGGGTTTTAATGGGTTCTGCGGCAGGATTTATCTGGCGTAATTTGGCGCGCAGGGTTTTTATATGGCTATCAATACTGCGATCATACCCGGCATCCACCGTGACACCTGCCGCTGTGAGTAATTGCTCGCGACTAAACACCCGCCCCGGTTGCGCCAGCAGCGTCGCCAACAAACAATATTCATAGCGTGTTAGTTGCAGCAATTGCTGCTGGTAGGCGATGGTTTTGCGATCATGGTCTATTGCAAATTCCGCCCTATCCGATGTGATGGTTGAATCGACAACCGCTGGCGTTTGTACCTGTCGAGTGCGCTTTAAAATGGCTTTAACCCTGGCAGCCACTTCCCGTGGGCTAAATGGCTTTACCACATAATCATCCGCTCCGATTTCCAGCCCGACAACGCGATCCAACTCATCGCCGCGAGCCGTAAGAAACATCACCGGAACCTCGGAAAGCTTGCGTAGCTGCTTGCAGGCTTCAAAGCCGGTCATATCGGGCAACCCTACGTCCATAATCACCAAATCAACAGGCTGTTCTGACAGATGCGCCAGCGCCTTGCTCGCCAGGGTTTCCCAGTGGGTGTTGAACCCCTCCGCCTGCAGCACAAACACCAGGCTTTCAGCGATGGAGGGCTCATCCTCAAGAATCAAAATGTGGGGCATGGATTTAAATCCGCAAAATGGGTGACTGGACCAGACCGATTCTACAAGAAAGCCGTGATTTAACGTATTGCAATAGCGGGAAATCCGCCCTACCCTCCAATCATATTCACCGACACTGGCACCCCATTATGTCCACTACCCATTCAACCCCTGCAGACCCTATCACCATAGTAGGCGGCGGCCCCAAGAAGGTGCTCTACACCTTAAAAACCGTGGCGCGCATTGGTTTACTCAACTCCGCCAAAGCGCTCAATAGCAAAAACACCTGCAAGGCTTGCGGCTTGGGCATGGGTGGCCAACGCGGCGGCATGACCAATGAAAAGGATGAGTTTCCCTCTGTCTGCAATAAAAGTATTCAAGCGCAATCGACCGATATTCAAGCGCCCATTCCCGAGGATTTATTTGCCCATACACTGGATGATTTCAAACAACTCAGCGCCTATGAAATTGAACACTTGGGCCGCTTGAATACACCGCTGTTTAAATCAGCCGATGGCAATAAATACACACCCGTCAGCTGGGAATTTGCGCTGGACAAAATGGCACGCAGCTTTGCCGCTACCCACGCTGACCGCACATTTTTTTATTCTTCAGGTCGCTCCTCCAATGAGGCAGGATTTGTATTGCAATTACTCGCACGGCTTTATGGCACCAACAATGTCAACAACTGCTCCTACTACTGCCATCAGGCTACCGGTGTCGGACTGTACAATGTGATCGGTACGGGAACTGCAACTGTGTCGCTGGAAGATGTGGGCAACTGCGATTGTATTTTTGTGATAGGTGCCAACCCATCATCCAATCACCCGCGCTTTGTACATCAGTTAAAAAACTGTCGCGAACGCGGCGGTCAAGTGATTGTTATCAACCCCGCCAAAGAGCCGGGCCTGGTGCGTTTTGCGGTACCCAAAAGTGCTAAATCCATGCTGACTGGCGGCACCTGGATTGCATCCGAATATGTGCAGCCCAAGATCGGTAGCGACCTTGCCCTGTTAAAAGGTATCGCCAAAGCCCTATTGGAAACGCAGCAAATTGATGCGCATTTTATTGCAGAACACACGGATAATTTTGCTACCTTTAAACAGGATATTGATAACACCTCCTGGCAAACCATCACGCAACATTGCGGAATTGAGCAAGAAAAAATCCATCACCTCGCCACCGCCTACGCTACTGCAGAACGCGCGATTTTTGCCTGGGGCATGGGCATTACCCACCATTTACACGGCGTGGAAAATGTAGAGGCCATTGCTAACCTTGCCTTACTGCGCGGTATGCTGGGCAAGCCCGCCGCCGGTTTATTGCCGCTACGCGGCCACAGCAATGTACAAGGCATAGGAACCGTGGGTGTAAAACCGGTATTGGCAGACGATGTATTACAGCAACTGGAACAACATACCGGCGCACAATTACCGCGCCGTGAAGGCATGGATACACTCGCCTGTTTAAGTGCAGCGCATGCAGGCAATATGGACGCGGCGTTGATTATGGGCGGCAATTTATTTGCAGCAACACCCAATAGCCAATGGGCACAGGAAGCGCTCGACAAGATTCCCTTCAAAGTCTATTTAACCACCACCTTGAATCTAGGACATGTCACAGGCATGGAAACCAGTGAAGCATTAATTTTACCGGTGACCGCACGGGATGAGGAATGGCAACCCACAACACAGGAATCCATGTTTAATTATGTGCGCTTAAGTGATGGCGGCATTGATCGCCTGCATAACGTCAAACCGGAAGTGGAAATTTTGTGCGAATTAGGCAAACGCTTATTGCCCAACTCTCCACTCGACTTTACCCAATTAAAACAACACGACTCCATCCGCGCCGCCATTGCCGCCACAATTCCCGGACTGGGTGAATTAAAAGATATAGCCTCCACCAAGCAAGAGTTCACCATTAAAAACCGCTTGTTCGACACACCAACATTTAAAACAGAAAACGGAAAAGCGCAGTTCCAAACTAGCCCATTACCCAATGCCGTCGCCAGTCAGGATTACCCTTTTGTCCTGGCGAGTATTCGCAGCGAAGGGCAATTTAATTCGATTATTTATGAAGAGACCGATTCCTATCGCGGTACAAATACACGCTGGTCGGTGTTAATGAATAAGGAAGATATACACGCACTGGGTATTGCGGTTGGTGATGCTGTCACATTGACATCGCCACAAGGCGAAATGAAGGACGTTAAAGTATTTGCGTTTGATGTGCCGCGCGGCAACCTGCTGGCGTATTACCCGGAAGCCAATGTGCTGATTGCAACCAAGCATGATCCACGCAGTAAAACACCGGCCTTTAAATCAGTACCGGTACAGGTTGTTACCTTCCAGGGATGATTTAAATAGAGATATTAATGGTCGTTTGCGGGGCTTTGCGGCGATCCCGCCCCGCACGGGTTTCTACCATTGGCTGACCCGCCTTGTGGCGACGATCCTGTTTACGGCGCTCCACCCCTCCGGGTGGGCCTATGGCATCAAGCCCGGCAGAGCGCTCCTGCCGCTTGTTCTCGCTGGCATAGGCACTCACCGCCGTCGTTGCGGAAAGACGACTCGGCGCTTTAACCGATACCGGACGTGGCTGGATTGGACCTAGATAAACCATGAGTACACCTGGATTTGCGAACTACAGTCAATTTATCGGCATAAATCACTCACTCTTTAACCTTAAGAGGCAATTACCCTAAAAACTGACACCAAGATCACATTTCAACTAAAAAAATCCACAGATAACCAACGCACTAAGTGCTTGACCCCGGCATCCAGTCTTTTATACTCGCCAGCACGAAGGGGAGTAGTTATCACCGCGCAGGTCGTCAATACGAGTCACAGCTCCGGTCGCGCGGGCAAGGCATTACCTTGTAAACGAGACCTTTGTCGCAATGACAAATGGCCTTCGTACACCCTGAATTTGCCCGTCATTGTGTTACCTATACTCATGTTGACGGAGCTATCTATGTTAAACCTTCTCGCGTTTTCCTCCCTCGCCAATGCCGAAGCCGGCTTGGCAAATGCACTGCAAACAGCCGAGCAATCCACAAGCGCTATTCAATCCATCGGCACCTGGTGGATGTGGTTAGCGTTTTTTGCGATTGTTTTTCTGGCCCTCGCTATTGATTTAATTTTTGTCGGCGGTGGTAAACAACACCGCGTGTCACTGAAGGAGGCCGCCTCCTGGTCGCTGGTATGGGTCGGGCTCGCCCTGAGTTTTGGTGCTGGCTTATGGTGGTATCTGGATGTGCACTACACACGGGAATTTGCCACTACCAAAACCATGGAATACTTGACCGGCTATCTGATTGAAAAATCACTTGCCGTGGATAATGTGTTCGTGTGGCTGATGTTATTTAACTTTTTTGCCATTCCGCTAGAGCTGCAAAAACGGGTACTGACTTACGGCGTACTCGGTGCCATTGTATTGCGCACGATTATGATTTTTGCCGGTGTCTGGTTACTCGCCCACTTCCATTGGCTGCTTTATGTATTTGGTGCATTCCTGTTAATTACCGGTATAAAAATGTGGTGGATGGCCGATAAAGAAATGGATCTCAATAACAACCCCTTACTCAATTGGTTCAAGCGACATTTTGCCATTAGCGACCACTTGGAAGGCGAGCGTTTCTTTGTTGTGATAAACGGTGTAAAGCTGATGACGCCTTTATTTTTAGTGCTCATCATGGTGGAAATTTCAGACATTATTTTTGCGGTGGATTCGATCCCGGCTATTTTTGCAATCACCTCAGATCCATTCATCGTACTCACATCCAATATCTTTGCGATTCTCGGTTTGCGAGCCATGTACTTTTTATTAGCGGATGTCGCTGACCGTTTTGCCTATATCAAATACGGCTTGGCCCTGGTGCTGGTATTTATTGGTATAAAAATGTTGTTGATCGATATTTACAAAATCCCGATTGGCATATCACTGGCAACCGTTGCGTTATTAATTGGTGGTTCGGTGTTGATCTCCTGGATAAAAACCAAACCTTCATCCAGCACACACTAACAACAACGCCGCCCTTGCAATCAACAAGGGCGGCTCTGCTGATTTAATGCGCGGGGTTAAACCACTTTAAACTATCGTGTAACTTCACCACTTCACCCACAATAAACAATGTCGGTGCATGCACATCATTGGCAGCAACCACATCAGCAATTGATAGCAAATCTGCAATCAACACGCGCTGTTCCTGTGTGGTTCCCTTTTCAATCAACGCCACCGGTGTTTGCGGTGAGCGACCATGACTAATTAGCGACTCGCAAATTTCTTTTAACCCCACCAAGCCCATATAAAACACCAGCGTCTGGGTTGGATTTGCCAATTCAGGCCACTGCAGGTTGGTATTGTCCGACTTTAAATGCCCCGTTACGAAACGCACCGATTGTGCGTAGTCGCGATGGGTAAGTGGAATACCAGCATAGGCCGAACAACCTGAGGCCGCCGTAATACCCGGCACTACCTGAAAAGGAATATTGTTTTGCGCCAGCAGCTCGATCTCTTCACCACCGCGCCCAAAAATAAAAGGGTCTCCCCCTTTCAAACGTAAAACACGTTTGCCTTCTTTCGCCAAATCAACCAACAATTGGTTGATATTTTCCTGCTGCATAGCATGCTCACTGCGACGCTTTCCTACATAAATGCGTTCAGCATCGCGACGAACCAATTCCATCACACCCTCTGACACCAAGCGGTCGTAAAGCACTACATCGGCCTGCTGCATCAAACGTAGTGCACGCAGGGTTAGCAATTCCGGATCACCAGGTCCTCCGCCCACCAAATACACTTCCCCTTGGGTGATTGTCTGATCTTCTTTTGCAATTTCCGTGGCAATGACATGTTCAGCGGCAGCATCCTGACCATTTAGCGCCAACTCAGCAGCCGGACCTTGCAGGATTTTCTCCCAAAACCGGCGACGACTATCACCATCATCAAAGCGCGCTTTAACACGGTCACGCCAACTACTGGCAATTTGGGCAAGGCGTCCGTAGCTAATTGGAATCAAGGTTTCTAATTTCGCGCGAATTAATCGCGCTAATACGGGCGACTCACCGCCGCTGGAAATTGCAATTACCAAGGGGGAGCGATCAATAATCGCAGGGGTGATATAAGTGCATAACGCCGGACTATCCACTACGTTTACTGGCAAGTTGCGCGCTTTTGCATCGGTAGAAATCTGCTCATTCAGCGTTTCAATATCGGTCGCGGCAATGGCGATGACACAATCATCCAAATCACTGGTTTGATATTCGCGCTCATGCAGTTCGCCATTATTTTGCGCAACCAGCTCACGCAACTCGCTGGAAATGTCCGGCGCAACCACCCGCAAACGCGCACCCGCCTTGGAGAGCAATCGCCCTTTGCGCGTCGCAATATCACCACCACCCACCAATAAGCACAGACGGTTTTTTAAATCGAGAAAGACGGGGAAATATTCCATAAAAAAATCTACACAGTTTTATTAGACACTATGCTAATGCCAGAGTTGAAACAAGACTCAGATGAATACAAAAAAGATACTGCAGAAATAAAAAAGGTGGGCATCGCCCACCTTTTTCCTATTTTTTAGCAGGTATTAGTAACTCCAACCCACCCATATAAGGCCGCAGTACTTCTGGCACTATAACGCTGCCATCTTCTTGCTGATAGTTTTCCAGCACAGCGAGCAAGGTGCGGCCGATGGCCAGACCCGAACCGTTTAAGGTGTGCAGCAATTCAGGCTTGCCGGTTTCCTTGTTACGGAAGCGAGCCATCATGCGGCGCGCCTGGAAATCGCGGAAGCTGCTGCAGGAAGAAATCTCACGATACTTATCTTGCGAAGGCACCCATACTTCAATGTCATAGGTTTTGGCAGCTGAAAAGCCGATGTCGCCACCACACAAAATGACGGTGCGATGAGGCAAGCCAAGCTGTTGCAAAATCGTTTCCGCATGACCAACCAAGGCTTCCAATGCTGCATCGGATTCCTCAGGGCGCACAAACTTCACCAGTTCCACTTTTTCAAATTGATGCTGGCGAATCATGCCGCGGGTATCACGACCATAACTGCCAGCTTCTGAACGGAAACAGGGAGAGTGGCACACCAATTTAATTGGCAGTTGCGATTCATCGACAATGTCATCGCGATAAATATTGGTCACTGGAACTTCTGCCGTGGGGATCAAATAAAACTCGCGATCATCCGTCAGCTTGAATAAGTCTTCTTCAAACTTGGGCAACTGACCAGTGCCGAAGAGTGAATCGCGATTAACAATAAACGGAACATTCACCTCTTCATAACCATGTTGGTTAATATGTGTGTCCAACATAAATTGCGCTAATGCGCGATGCAAACGCGCAACGCCGCCACGCAATACAGCAAAACGAGTGCCGGTGATTTTGGTGGCGACTTCAAAATCCAGCCCACCGAGTTCAGCGCCTAAATCGACGTGATCTTTAATAGGGAAATGAAAACTACGTGGCATACCCCAGCGGCGAATCTCGATATTATCTTCGTCGCTTTTGCCTTCGGGAACTTCATCGGCAGGTACGTTGGGAATCGCTTTTACAAAGTCATCCCACTCCGCTTGAATTTTTGTCAGCTCCGCTTCTGCACTCACCAGTTCTTGCTTGATGTTTTCCACCGCCTGCATCATAGGCGCAACATCTTCACCGGCCTGTTTGGCTTTGCCGATACCTTTGGAAATAGAATTGCGCTCACTTTGCAGGTTTTCTGTTTTTATTTGAATAGCCTTGCGGGTTTCTTCCAATGCCTGGATTTTGGCAACATCCAACACATAGCCACGTTTGGCCAACCCTTGAGCAACCTGTTCGGTAGCGGTGCGAAGCAATTTTGAATCTAACATGATGAGTAATTTTCTATATAAAGTTAAAGGATCATTAAACGATTTTTTGGGTCAATGCCATTCCGAGAAGTGCCATTAATAACCCGATAATGACTGAGCTGCTGGCATAGACTAGCGCGTTAACAACATGCCCTGTTTGCCACAGTTGCAACATTTCCAACGAGAACGCCGAGAAGGTCGTAAAGCCACCCAGCAGCCCGGTAATAAAAAATAAGCGCCATTCGACTGGCAAGGTAGTTTTTTCCACCAACAAAACGTAAGCGACGCCGATTAAAAAAGACCCGACAATATTGACCGCAAACGTGCCCAGTGGAAAACGAAAACCAAACAGTGGCGTTAGATAGCTTACCGCGGCGAATCTGAGAACAGACCCGAGTGCGCCACCTAATGCGATTGCCAACCACTGCATCATTTTTTCAGATTCTCTATTTTTTATAGCGCTTCTTTTTACTTTGTTTATCCAACTCGCGTAGGTGCGCCAGCTTTTCCTGAATTTTTAACTCCAATCCGCGCTCTACCGGTTGATAATAACGCGTGTGCGCAATATCTTCCGGCAAATAATTTTCACCCGCCGCATAAGCACCCGGCTCATCATGGGCGTAGCGATATTCTGCACCGTAATCCATGTTTTTCATTAGCTTGGTGGGGGCATTGCGTAAATGCATGGGAACATCGAACGCGGGCTGGCTGCGCACATCTGCCATGGCTTGATTGAACGCATTATACACAGCATTACTTTTAGGTGCGCAGGCCAAATAAACCACCGCTTGGGCGATGGCCAACTGCCCTTCGGGGCTGCCGAGACGCTCTTGCACATCCCACGCGGATAGGCACAGTGGCAGTGCACGCGGGTCGGCATTGCCTATATCCTCGCTGGCCATACGTACGACACGGCGAGCGATATAGAGCGGATCGCAGCCGCCGTCGAGCATCCGCGCCAGCCAATACAATGCACCATCGGGCGATGAGCCACGCACGGATTTATGCAGTGCCGATATTTGCTCGTAAAAAATGTCGCCACCCTTATCAAAACGGCGCACGTCACTCGCCAATACTTCGGCGATCACCTCATCATTAATGATTTTATGATCATCAACTTCATTGGCAAGGTCTGCTGCAATTTCCAACAGGTTTAAGGCTTTGCGCGCATCGCCGTCAGCGGCTTGGGCCAGTGTCATCAGGGTATCATCGGGAATACGGATGTCCTGTTCACCCAAACCACGGGTTTTATCCTGGAGTGCTTGCAATAGCACATCTCTTAATTGTTCCGGCTGCAAACCGCGCAGCACATAAACGCGACAGCGCGATAAGAGCGCGTTGTTTAATTCAAAGGATGGATTCTCGGTGGTGGCGCCAATAAAAATAAAGGTGCCGTCTTCCACGTAGGGCAAGAATGCATCCTGCTGGGATTTATTAAAGCGATGCACTTCATCGACAAATAAAATGGTTTTACGGCGAGTGGAAATACGCTCTTGTTGGGCAGCGGCAACAGCGGCGCGAATTTCTTTTACACCCGACAGCACCGCTGACAGGGTTTCAAAACGTGCGTCCGCCTGCTCTGCAAACAGTTTGGCAAGCGATGTTTTGCCAACACCGGGCGGCCCCCACAAAATCATCGAGTGCAATTGACCGCGGGTAATGGCTTCACGCAGCGGCTTGCCGGCACTGAGCAGGTGTTCCTGACCTATGTAGTCATCCAGATTGCGCGGGCGCATACGCGCGGCAAGGGGTTGATAGGCGGGAGCACTGCTGGCAAAAAGATCCATGGGATAGGGTGTCAGCTCAAGGTTTAATCATTCAGAATTTCAACGCCTTCCGGCGGAACAAAGAAGAAATTTTCTTCCGGCAATGCCACATTGCGCTGCACATTACCCAGCACACAACGGGTCAGTTGTCCCAAGCTGTCCTGAATCGCAAATTCAGCCAATTGCCCGGACTTAAAGACCAGAGTGAGCTGCTGGAACATACCATCAGTTACCTTGGGCGTGAGAGTGTATTGTTCTGTATCGGCGTCTTTTGCGGTACGGGCAACGGAAAAGTTTTTACGCAGTTGCGCTATATCTGCACTTAATAATAAGGCCGGTGTTTCGCGCAGGTCATCGGTAAACTCGCGGATATTGACGGTTTCCAGATCCGGGTCATACAGCCAGATGGTTTTGTTATTGGAAACCAATAGTTGTGGCATAGGCTCCAGGGTTTTCCAGTAAAACTTTCCCGGACGCATCAGCATAAAATTACCGCTGCTACGCTCTTGCTCTACCCCGGCTTTGTCGTAAGTGGTTTGCACAAAGTCACCCTGCAAAGTGTTCATGACATCAAGTTGCTTGCGCAGTTGTGCGGCCGCCTGATCGTCGGCGGCATATGCGACGACTGAAAGTAGGACTAACAGGCCGGTAAAAAATCGAGCAAAAACGTTCATATGAATTCCAACAGTAGATTGAGGTTACAGACACCCGAATCCTATCGGGTGAGGATGAACCTGAGATAAATTAATCGCGCCCGCCGGGCACCAAAACCTCACGATTACCATTATGGCCTGCAGAAGACACCACGCCCGCCGCCTCCATGGTTTCGATCAACCGTGCCGCGCGGTTGTAGCCAATGCGCAATTTGCGCTGTACCGACGAGATGGATGCCTTGCGCGATTCAATCACAAACGAGACAGCTTCATCGTAAAGTGCATCGGTTTCACCATCAGCGTCCTCGCCACCTTCACTGGGCAGACCGGGAACCGGGATAGAGTTGTTGTCATCGTCGGTGATGCCATCAATGTATTGTGGCGAGCCACGTTTCTTCCAATCGGCGACGACATTGTGAACTTCGTGATCATCCACAAAAGCACCATGTACACGAATGGGTACGCTAGTACCCGACGGTAGATAGAGCATATCGCCATGGCCAAGCAATTGGTCTGCACCACCTTGATCCAGAATGGTTCGGGAGTCGATTTTAGAAGATACCTGAAAGGCGATACGCGTTGGCACGTTGGCTTTAATCAAGCCGGTAATAATGTCGACCGAGGGACGCTGGGTAGCGAGAATCAAATGGATGCCGGCAGCACGCGCCTTTTGCGCGATACGGGCAATCAACTGCTCTACTTTTTTCTTGTCGACAATCATCATCATGTCGGCAAATTCATCGATCACCACCACAATAAAGGGCAGCGATTCCAGATCCGGCGCGGTGGCGACCTCGGCACCAGCCTCAAAATTATCTTCCGGTTTAAACAGAGGGTCTTTGATGGGTTCACCCACTTTGATGGCATCCTCCACCTTGCGGTTAAAGCCCGCCAGGTTACGCACGCCCAGAGCCGACATGAGTTTGTAACGGCGCTCCATTTCCCCTACGCACCAACGCAGGCCGTTAGAGGCGTCTTTCATGTCGGTGATAACAGGCGTGAGCAAATGTGGAATACCCTCATATACCGAGAGTTCCAGCATTTTGGGGTCAACCAGAATCAAACGAACTTCTTTCGGTGTGGACTTGTACAACAAGCTCAGCAGCATGACGTTTACGCCCACCGACTTACCCGAACCCGTGGTACCAGCGACCAACAAGTGCGGCATTTTGGCCAGATCCGCCACAATAGGCTCGCCGGAAATATCGTGCCCCAAAGCCATAGTCAGCGGTGATTTGGCGTGATCGTAAGCCTCGGAGGAAATCACTTCCGACAGACGTACCATTTCGCGGTGCGCATTGGGGATTTCCACCCCCATCACCGATTTACCCGGTATGACCTCCACTACCCTTACCGATACCACGGCAAGCGAGCGCGCCAGGTCTTTGGCAAGCCCGGAAATACGGCTGGCTTTAATGCCCGGCGCCGGCTGGATTTCAAAACGGGTCACTACCGGCCCGGGCTGCACTGAAACCACCTCGATTTCTATACCGAAATCTTTCAGTTTGAGTTCCAGCAGGCGCGACATGGCCTCCAGGGATTCTTTGGAATAGCCCTTATCGCTGCGCTTATCAGCAGGATCAAGCAGATTCAGGGGCGGCAATTGTCCTACGGCAGGTTCCAGCGATTCAAACAAGGAGGGCTGTTTTTCCTTTTCAACACGCGGGCTGGGCGCGGGTTTCTTTTTGGGCGGCTCGGCAATGATCACCGGCGCAACACGCTTGGCTTCCTGTTTTACATGCTGCTCGACGACTTCGCGGCGATGTTCTTGCGCTCTCACGGCGATTTGCTTTTCCGCGCGCTCGCGTTGGTAAACCTGCCACTTTTCAAGCAGCTTATTACAGCCAATCACCACCCAGCGACCAATATCTTCAGCCAGTTTGAGCCAGGAAAGATCGGTAAAAATGGTCATGCCCACTAAAAACATACTGAGCATTAATAATGTGCCGCCGGTATAGTTAAACGCATCAAAGATGCCATCGGACACCGCTGCGCCTAACAAGCCACCATTGGAATAAGGCAATACCGATGCGCCGTCGCTATAGTGCATCGCCGCAATACCGGTACCAGCGACCATCACCAGCACCAATCCCACGGCACGCAAGCCAAAAAATAACCAGTCGATGGCATCCTGACGGGTACGATCCTTAAGAACCAGCCATGCGCGGTAGGCAATCATCACCGGAAACAAGTAGGCCAAATACCCGAACAGCGAAAAGAACACATCTGCAATCCATGCACCAAAAGAGCCACCCGCGTTTTGTACCAAGGTATTTTCACCTGTCTTGGACCACCCCGGATCCATAGGGTCATAACTGACCATAGCGATTAGCAGATACAAGCAGATGGCGCCCAAACAGATCAGCGCCCCCTCTTTCAAAAGACGAACGAGCAGGCTGGAAGTTTGTTCGGAAGCAGGTGCGCGGCGTTGCGGAGTTACTGATTTCAATGGCAATGTCCCGATTCAGATACGAAAGCACAAGTGAATAAACGAAGGCTATTGTAATTACTGGCGGCAGATTTACCACCGGCAAGATCACTCTGTAGGGAAATGAACGAAAAAAGCAGCGTCACCGTAGGATTTCGCTCACTTTACAGACAATTCAAGGTTAAAAACCCGATGGGGAGCAGCCTGCAATACTGGCTTTCGCCCTCCCGCGGCTAGCCAGACGCTCGCCTTACTGCATTTGATGCCAGATTGGCAGATAAAACCTTACTTTTTATCGCTTGGAACTATAAGAAAAATCAAATACTAATTATTTTTTTATGCTCACAATTTTCGAGAGTATTTCTCAACACCTCAACTAGACTCTATTCTGCGAATGAGCTAATGCCTCCAACGAGGCGTGTTTCCATAGATATGGATAAATCATGCTATGAACGGACGTGTGGTTAACCTCAAGGGACGCCCACTATTTTTAGTTGGTATAGCAACACTGCTTATCCTGGTGGGGCTTAGTGTGATCGCCAGTTGGCACCTCCCTTCTCTCTTTGCCCCAATCTACCCCTACACCACACTCATGGCTTACAACACTGCCATTGGTTTTATTGCCTGCGGTGTTGGCTTGTTAGCGATCAATAACAATCAATGGCATAAAGTCTTCCTCAGCATTTTGCTGCTGTGGGTGATCGGCATAGTCACCCTCATCGACCTGCTCACCGACTTGAATTTGCACACTACGGATTGGTTTGTCTTCCTGCTGCACGAACCGCCCCTGCGCAACCAACCTATATCGCCGACCACCAGCAGCATGTTTTTACTGGCAGGTGCTGCGCTGGCATTTGGCTATATCAAACGTGGCAATGCAGCACTGCTGGCGACACTGATTTGTTTGCTGATCATTCTGATCGCTACCGCTGCTGTCATGGGGCAAAGTTTTGGCCTACTGCCCAACTTTGTATGGCTGGGTATAAAGATGGCGCCACATACCGTTGTAGGGCTCATTACTTTTGCTCTGGCAATTATTGTGTTGCGTTATACCGCTGCCATCAATGCCTTTAATCGCCTCACAGTTTTTCATCGGCTTGTGACCGGTTTTATTTTTATGAGTTTGCTGTTTGTAGGGATAGGTTCGATTGCCGTATTGCAAATCAATAGTGTGGCCGCCATTTCGCAGCAACTTTATTCAGGGCCGTTGCAAATCAGTAATGCGCTGTTACGGATAAAATCCCGCACCAGCAAATTGAACCGCACCGCAAAGGATATTGCCGTAGCACCGGAACTGGCGCAGAAACGCAATTTACCGGTATATATTGCAGAGACAGAGACATCCATCACTAAAGAACTGACCTTCATTGCACAACAAGCACCTTACGCAGCCGCTGCAGAACAACTCCAAAAAGCGTTTAACCAGTGGCAGGTATTACTGGCAACAATGCACCACCAATTACAAGCGGGCGATATTGATGGCTATCGCCACCTCGCATTGGAAGATAGCCAGGACATTGTTCAAACATTGGAAAAAATTTGCGACCTAACGATTGATCGGGCACAAAATGAAATACGTAGACTCAATGACCAAGCATTAATCACCAAACACCATGCCGGTAATTTGATGATGGTGGTTATCCTGGGTTTTTTAGTGGTGGGCATTATGGTTGCCGCACTGATTACCCGCAGCTTAAGCTGGCAACTGCAAAAAATTCGTACCGCAATGCTGGCGCTGGCACAAGGCAATACACAAGTAGATATTCCTTTTCTTGATCACCCACGCGACGTAGGTGATATGGCAAAAACACTCAAAGTATTTGCACAAAACATTGATGAACGGAATAAGTCGACAGCCCTGTTGGCTCAACATCAAAGAATACTGGAAAAAACCAATTTGCAACTGGCACAAACCAATAAAGAACTGGAAACCTTTGCTTACGTGGCCTCACACGATTTGAAATCGCCCTTGCGCGGCATTGCACAGCTCTCCACCTGGATCGAGGAAGATTTGGAAGAGCAGCAGTTTGCTGAAGTCAATAAACACACCGTGATGTTGCGCAATCGCATTCAACGCATGGAAAAACTGCTAGACGACCTGCTCGCGTTTTATCGCGCCGGAAAAACGGACGGTAATCTGGTACAGGTCGATGTCGCATACATGGCCAAGGAATTATTCGATATTCAAAATACCAAGCCCGGCTTACACCTGGAACTGGCAGAAAACTTGCCCAATTTCACCACTCTCAGCACCCCCTTCGAGCAGGTATTGCGCAATTTATTTTCCAATGCCATCAAACACCATGATCGCGAACAGGGAATGATTCGACTCAGCTGCACCACATTGCCCAACCAGTTTTATCGCTTCAGCGTGTGCGATGACGGCCCTGGCATTCCCGAAAAATTCCAGCAGCGGGTGTTTGGCATGTTTCAAACCCTGAAGCCGCGCGACGAATTGGAAGGCAGTGGTATGGGCTTAGCCCTGATTAGAAAAATTGTCGACACCTACGGCGGCACTATCACATTGGAATCAGAAGGGCGCGGTTGCTGTTTTCACTTTAGCTGGCCGCAACACATCACCAAGGATCAAAAAGATGACTGAAAACCCCTACCCAAACCTTAATCCAGGCCATTTTAAAGCCGTCAGCCTGCTGATTATTGACGACGACGATATAGATGCAACGGCCCTGCGGCGTGCACTGCACAAGCTAAAGTTGCTCAACCCACTCTATCGCGCCAAGGACGGCTTGGAAGCCATTGAAATGTTGCGTAATGGTAATGTGCCCAGCCCCTACATTATTCTGCTGGACATCAATATGCCGCGCATGAATGGCATAGAGTTTTTGGAAGTGCTGCGCGCCGACCCGGAACTGACCCACGCCGTGGTATTTGTGCTGACGACCTCCAAATCCGATGAGGATATTTTGGCGGCCTATCGTGAACACGTGGCTGGCTATCTGCTGAAACAGCGTATGGACAGCGATTTCATCCAGGTGATTGGCTTGCTGGATCACTATTGGCGCGTGATTGAGCTGCCACACCCCGAACAGTAAATATCGCAAGGGTTCACTGCTCCAGGAGACTTAATCTGCATGAAGCTATTACTGATCGATGACAATGAACTGGATCGTCAGGCGATTATTCGGACCTTTAAAAAGTCCGAATGGGATATCACTATCGCCCAAGCCTGTTCAGCCAGCGAAGGTCTGGCACAATTTGACAGTGACGACTTTGATGCCGTTTTGCTGGATTATCGCCTGCCGGATATCGACGGCATGGAAGTGTTGCACCTGTTGGCCAAACACCCCCATCACCACGCTGCCGTAATCATTCTCACCGGCGCCAGTGCTGACGAGGATCTGGAGCGCGAATTTATTGAAGCGGGCGCGCAGGATGTGCTGTTCAAATCGGAAATCGCCCACAAACACCTCACCCGCGCCATTACCCATGCCCGCGCGCGCCACGAACTTGAGCACCAATTACACGAGAGCCACCAGCGTTTGCGTGCGCTGGCAGAGAATGACTCACTGACTGGTCTCGCCAATCGCTACTATTTTGATGAGAGCCTGCGCGCCGCCATCCAGCGTGCCAGACGACAACAGGATCAACTCGCCCTGCTCTTTCTGGATTTGGATAACTTCAAATTCATCAACGATGGCTTGGGCCACTTAATCGGCGATCAGGTCTTGCAAGAAGTTGCCAAACGACTGGTGAACGTTGTGCGCGCCGGGGATGTTGTCTGCCGTCTGGGGGGCGATGAATTTGCCATCCTGGCCCACAACTTTGAATCCCAGGAGGCGATCAGCCAGCTCGCCCAACGGATTTTGGATGACCTGCGGCAGCCCATCGTGGTGGGCAATAATGAACACCGCATTTCCAGCAGTATTGGCATAGCCACCTACCCAGATGCCGGTGAAAATGCCAGCGATTTACTCAAAGCAGCCGATATGGCGATGTACCGCGCCAAGCAAGATGGCCGCGATAATTTCCAGTTTTTCTCTCCCGCTATGCAAGCGCAAATGCAAGAGCGCCTGCATCTTGAAAAAGAATTGCGCGCCCTGATTCCCACTGATCACTTTGTGCTGTTTTACCAGCCAATTGTGGACGCACAAACCTTTGAAGTCTGCGGTGCAGAAGGCCTCATTCGATGGGATCATCCCGAGCGTGGCATATTGCCGCCCAGCGAATTCATCAGCTTGGCGGAAGAGATTGGACTCATCAGCGAAATCGATTCCCGCAGCCGATTGAATGCCTGCAAACAATTGGCGAAATGGCGCCAGCAAGGGCTGGTCAACGACGATTTCAACATGAAGTTCAACGTCTGTGCGCAGTTGCTGACCGACGAGGATCTCTACCGCGGCATTATTGCTGATCTCACGACTACAGGCCTGCCCGGCTCCTGCGTCAGCCTGGAAATCACGGAGTCCATCCTGATTGAAAACCTGACACGAACCGCACAGAAGCTGCAGCAAATGCGCGACTATGGCATCGACATCGCCGTAGACGATTTTGGTACCGGCTACTCTTCCATCGCCTACCTCAAAGAATTACCCGCGCGCACACTCAAAATTGACCGCAAATTTGTCCAGAACATCCCCGACAATCTGGCCGACTGCCGGATTTTGCGGGCGATGATTGTATTCGCCAAAAGCCTCGATTTGATTGTGGTGGTTGAAGGTGTGGAAACCCGTGAACAAGCGCGTATTTGTCGCGATTACGGCGCAGATTTGCTCCAGGGTTACCTGTTTTCCAAACCCCTGCCGCCAGTGGCATTCGAGCAGTTTTTACACAACCACAATGCCATAGAATGGACCAAACACCTCTCGGTGCTAGGCATACTGACGGGCTGACCTACCGCCAGGCAATGTTACATAGCCAAACCCAATACGGCAGATTGAACCAGACAATTTTGCGCCGCCGTTGTGATTCGCCTATCATGCCCCCACATTGAAAAGACCCTTTGGTTAGCCCCCTTTTTGTTTCAATTTCAAGGATCTCCTATGAGTGACGTACAACACCACCGTTTGATTATTCTCGGCTCCGGCCCTGCCGGTTATACCGCTGCCATTTACGCTGCCCGTGCCAACCTCAAACCTGTGGTTATTACCGGTATGCAGCAAGGCGGCCAGTTGACCACCACTACAGAAGTTGAAAACTGGCCTGGTGGTGTTCACGACCTGCAAGGCCCTGACCTGATGGTGCAAATGCAACAACATGCCGAGCGTTTTGATACCCAAATCGTGTTCGACCACATTCACGAAACTATTCTGACCGAGCGTCCATTCAAGCTCATCGGTTCCAGCACTTACACCTGTGATGCATTGATTATTTCTACCGGTGCATCTGCCCAATACCTCGGCTTGCCTTCTGAAGAGGCCTTTATGGGCAAAGGCGTAAGCGCCTGTGCTACTTGCGATGGTTTCTTCTATCGCGGTCAAAAAGTTGCCGTGGTTGGCGGCGGCAATACCGCTGTTGAAGAAGCTCTGTACTTGTCTAACATTGCTAGCGAAGTGACACTGATTCACCGTCGCGACAAATTAAAGTCAGAAAAAATCCTGCAAGACAAGCTGATGGCAAAAGTGGCTAACGGCAACATCAAGGTAATCTGGAACCATCAATTGGAAGAAGTGCTAGGCAATGATTCCGGTGTAACTGGCCTGCGCTTGAAGAGCACCCAAGATGGCGCAACTCAGGAAATCGATGTGGCCGGAGTGTTTATCGCCATTGGCCACAAACCCAACACTGACATCTTTGAAGGCCAATTGGATATGCACAATGGCTACATCAAAGTGAAGAGCGGCTTGGAAGGTAATGCAACGGCAACCAATATTCCCGGTGTATTTGCTGCCGGTGACGTAGCCGACCATATTTACCGTCAGGCAATTACCTCATCAGGCGCTGGCTGTATGGCGGCACTTGATGCTGAAAAATACCTCGACGATCTGTAATAGCTGGCACGTAGCGTCGGTAATCAAATAAAAAGGGGGAAGGTCAGCACTGACCTTCCCCTTTTTATTTGCTGGTGTTTACCTGTGCCGTTTATTTGGCAGCCAGACGATCCAACTCTGTGCGCAAGGTGCGCAACCATTGGTTAAACGCCAAGCGAATTTGTATGTTATTGGTCACACGATTGTTCTCTTCCCAAATCCGCCCCAAATCGCGACGGTCAGTAATAATGGCCAACAAATCACCGGTTGCAGAATCAATCAACGTCAGCTCCAAGGTCATGGTGCCCATACCTTCACTGTACACTTTCATCATAGTCGGGCGCCCTTGGGGATCGTCCTTACTGGCCAGGGGGGCAATTTCAAGAATTTTTGCCTTTACTTGCAACACATCTGCCCCTGCTTGCAAGGATGTTGCAAAACGACCATCGGCAATCAGGTTATTCATCAAGGCTTCGGTGTAACGCTCCTGATAATAACGTCGATCCGCATCGCTCAGCTCCCATGGGGTATCATTAATTTTATCAGTGGTTTGTTTGCGAATTTTGACTTCGTTTAAATCCAACTGCTCCACCAACAGTTTTCTGTACTGTGCAAATTGTGCATTGGGAGCCACAAAAGTACCGTCAAAACGACTACTCTCAACTGCACTTAGCCCCGCCTGATCCGCTTTTGCCGCCGCCACTTTTTCATGGGGTTTAGTCAAGGAACAACCGGCTACAACACCTGCCGCGAGCGCAATCACTACCACTTTTACGCTGAGATTTTTCATGGAGAGTTTCATAGATTACCTGCCTGAAGTTCGGAAGACTGCAACCCTATTTGCTAAACGCGGCCATTGCAGTCATTGGTTGTACCGCATGTATATAAGACGTTATTCGTATTCATGGGTTCATTAGTTGCATGCGCGCAATACAGTAGCCACTCGCACATCTCTCAACCGTAGAACGATAAGTTATTGAAGCACAAAAACAAACCGGGAAGCATAGGCTCCTCAATCAAGTTTGTAATATTTTGTAGTTCTCTCACCACTTTCCGCTAATGCTTTCGACCCACCATCACCAACAAACAAAATATGCCTGCTCAATGTCAATGCATCAGTAAAAACAACAAAGGAGGCCGAAGCCTCCTTTGTTTCACACACCAGAAATAATTAACTCACAAATACGCGAGCATTGCGGAACAGGCGCAACCAAGCACCATCATCCTTCCACTCATCCGGTTTCCAGGAGTTGGTCACGGCGCGGAATACACGCTCAGGGTGCGGCATCATAATAGTGACGCGACCATCTTGACTCGCCACACTGGTAATACCCAAGGGTGATCCATTAGGGTTAGCCGGATAGGTTTCCGTCGCATTCAAGTGATTGTCGATAAAGCGCAGCGCAACCGTGCCACTTTCGTTACAGCGCTTGAGTGCGTCAGCGTTGGCAAATTCAGCATAGCCTTCACCGTGTGCCACAGCGACAGGCATATGAGAACCGGTCATACCCTTGAACAATACCGATGAGGATTCCTGTACTTGTACCAAGCTGAAACGCGCTTCAAATTGCTCGGATAAGTTACGCACAAAACGCGGCCAGTGGTCAGCACCGGGAATCAGGTTTTTCAGGTTGGACATCATCTGGCAACCGTTACATACACCCAAACTGAAGGTGTCGTTGCGGTGGAAGAAACGCTCAAACTCATCGCGCACTTTGCTGTTGAACAAAATGGTTTTGGACCAACCTTCACCAGCGCCCAATACGTCGCCATAGGAGAAGCCACCACAGGCCACCAGACCTTTGAAGGTTTCCAGCGATACGCGGCCAGAGAGCAAATCGCTCATGTGTACATCTATCGCGTTAAAACCAGCGCGATCAAACGCCGCCGCCATTTCCACATGACCATTCACACCCTGCTCACGCAGCACAGCAATGTTCGGGCGCACGCCAGTGTTGATAAAAGGCGCGGCAACATTTTCATTTTGGTCAAAGCTGAGTTTAACGCTCAGGCCTGGATCAGCTTTCAGGATGCCATCAAACTCGGATTGCGCGCAGGCCGGGTTATCGCGCAAGGCTTGAATACGATAACTGGTTTCAGCCCACAAACTTTGCAAGGCCGCACGCGCCTGATCAAAAATCACCGCGTTATTAGCGTGGATACGCAAAGTATCTTCATCATTCAATTGGCCGATGACATGCACATGGCTAATACCGGCGGCAGTAAAGCGCGCTTGTACGACAGCAGATTTGTCGCGCGCAACTTGCAATACAGCGCCCGCTTCTTCACTAAACAATACCGCCAGCGCATCATCGCCTAAACCGTCCAGAGTGATATCCACACCGGTATGACCGGCAAATGCCATTTCAGCAAGGGTAGCAAACAAGCCACCATCACTGCGGTCGTGATACGCAAGAATTTCATTGGCAGCGAGGCTGGCTTGCATCGCATTGAAGAAACCTTTGAGTTGGGCACCGGAATCCAGATCAGCCGCCACATCACCCAATTGGTTGTAAACCTGCGCCAGGATTGAACCACCCAAGCGGTTTTTGCCGTTACCCAAGTCAACCAAAATCAGATCGGTAGCGCCTTTGTCAGTGCGCAGTTGCGGCGTCAGGGTTTGACGAACATCGACCACGGGCGCAAAGGCCGAAATGACCAGCGACAAGGGAGCGGTAACAGCTTTGTCCTGATCGCCATCCTTCCACGCGGTGCGCATGGACATTGAGTCTTTACCCACCGGGATAGTAATTCCCAACTCAGGGCAGAGTTCCATACCCACAGCTTGTACGGTGCGATAGAGCTTTTCGTCTTCACCTTTATGGCCAGCGGCACACATCCAGTTAGCCGACAGTTTTACGTCCGAGAGTTTTTCAATGCGAGTCGCGGCGATGTTGGTAATGGCTTCGGCAATTGCCATGCGGCCAGAGGCTGGTGCATCAAGCAGTGCCAGCGGGGTGCGCTCGCCCATACTCATCGCTTCGCCTTTAATACTGTCGTAACTCACTGTCGTCACGGCACAATCAGCGACTGGAACCTGCCAGGGGCCAACCATTTGGTCGCGCACCACCATACCGGTTACCGAGCGGTCACCAATGGTAATCAAGAAGTTTTTGCTCGCTACCGCTGGGTGTTTCAGCACGCGTTCGGCAGCGTCATTGATATTGATTTCTTCCGTCGAGAAAGGCACAACGGCAGCGGTATGGGAATCCGCACTGCGGTGCATTTTAGGCGGTTTGCCAAACAGCACTGACATGGGCAGATCGACAGGTTTGGCGTCAAAGTGTTTGTCATTGACCAGCAGGTGCTTCTCGTCAGTCGCTTCACCTACTACGGCGTAAGGTGCGCGCTCGCGTTTGCAAATGGCTTCAAAACGCGCCAAGTCCTGGGGATTAATCGCCAACACGTAGCGCTCTTGCGATTCGTTACACCAAATCGCCAAGGGGCTCATGCCGGGTTCGTCGTTGGGCACATTGCGCAGCTCAAATTTGCCGCCGGTGCCGCCGTCTTTCACCAACTCAGGGAAAGCGTTAGATAAACCACCCGCGCCCACATCATGGATAAAGGCGATAGGGTTTTGCTCACCCTGCTGCCAACAGGCGTCGATGACTTCCTGACAGCGACGTTCAATTTCCGGGTTTTGACGTTGCACCGAGGCAAAATCCAAATCTTCTGAGGAAGAACCGGACGCCATAGATGATGCTGCACCGCCCCCCAAACCAATCAACATCGCCGGGCCGCCCAATACCACCAATTTGGTGCCTGCACTAAAGGGCGGCTTTTCGATATGTTCTGCTTTGATGTTGCCGTAACCACCAGCCAACATAATGGGCTTGTGGTAGCCACGACGTTCGCCGTCGAAGTCTTCCTCAAAGGTGCGGAAGTAACCACAAATATTCGGGCGACCAAATTCATTGTTAAACGCAGCGCCACCGAGTGGACCATCGATCATGATATCCAGCGCCGTCACAATGCGACCGGGCTTACCATAATTCACTTCCCAAGGCTGTTCAAAGCCGGGAATCTGCAGGTTGGATACAGTAAAACCATTCAACCCCACTTTGGGTTTGGAACCGCGCCCTACAGCACCTTCATCGCGAATCTCGCCACCGGAACCGGTACCAGCACCCGAGAAGGGTGAAATCGCCGTTGGGTGGTTGTGAGTCTCTACCTTCATTAATAAGTGGATAGGCTCTTGATGGTATTCATATGCCTTGGTTTCCGGGTTCGGGTAGAAACGCCCTGCCTCGTGTCCCACGACTACCGCCGCATTATCGGCATAAGCGGAAAGCACATCTTCACCACCAACTTCATTGGTGTTTTTGATCATTTTGAACAGGCTGCGCTCCTGCTCAACACCATCGATAGTCCAGGAAGCATTGAAAATCTTGTGGCGACAGTGCTCGGAGTTGGCCTGCGCAAACATCATCAATTCCACATCGACCGGATTGCGGCCAAGGGTTTGGAAGGCATCAACCAAATAGTCGATTTCGTCTTCTGCTAAAGCCAAACCGAGTGACTTGTTGGCCGCAACCAGTGCCGCACGACCGCCACCAAGGATATCCACACTGGTTTGCGGCGCGGGTTCTTGCGCGGTAAAAATTTGCGCCGCGGCATCCAGGCTATCAAATACAGTTTCCACCATACGGTCATGCAGCACAGCAATAATCGCCGCACGATCGGTCGCAGAAATCGCACCCTGTACATAATAGGCAACGCCACGCTCAACGCGTTTTACGGCATCCAGACCTGTGTTTTTAGCGATATCAGTTGCCTTGGACGCCCAAGGGGAAATGGTCCCCAAACGCGGCACCACTAAAAATAACTCGCCGTCGTGATTCACTTCCCCCTCAACTTTCGGGCCGTAGGTTAATAGTTGCTGCAGCACCTGCTGTTGCTCCGCACTCAAGGGCGTAGACAGGTTGGCAAAGTGCACAAATTCAGAGCTGACACCAGTCACCGCAGGCACGCGCTGTTGCAGGGTAGTCAGGAGTTTTTGTGTACGGAAACTGGAAAGAGCGGGAGCGCCACGCAGAATCAGCATAGTGGGAAGAGCCTCAGCATCGGGGGGATTGGAAAAAAGGCCGCCATTGTACTGGATTTAACAATGAATCAGGCAGGTTTTTAATCCCACAGCCTATGCGCAGCAAAAACGGCAGTGAATCAGGCAAATCTACCTACTTATCTATCGCTATAGATAAGAAGGTATATGGCAACCAAATCGCCCTTTTCTCTCAGCAGCAAAAACGATAAATAGCACACCACAGGCTCAACCAAAACATGGCTGGCACAAAAAACAACCAAGCAAAATCAGGGCCTTATAACCAAAAAGTCTGAATTTTGGTGATTTTTTACGCAAGTTTTTAACAAAAATTTACGGTTATGGTCATTTTTATGCGCTACCAGAGCGCAAAAATGGCACCTAAAACACCATTTTTGCGCATTTTTTTCGCCGTTCGTCGGGTTTTCAGCAACGCCTGAAAACCGCCAAAACCCTTGTCAGCAGAGGAGCCGGGGCAAAAACGGTCAAATAACCATCAAACAGCTAGCCTATGTATGCTCAAAAAACAAGCTAGGCACACCCAAAAACTGGCTATACCATGGTCGGGTATTTGCACGGGTCATTAATGGATTTGGATTCGGCATGAATGCGCACACACGAAATAGAACACCCTTTCGGGCGATGCAGTTCAGAAACCGGAGTAACCCCTTATGGAAATTCGCAAACCTTCTGTGTTAGTGATTAAGTCCATCTTGACGAGCCTTATCATCGGCTCATTACTGATTGCCAGCAGCCTAGTGCTGGTACGTAGCACCCCTCCCAGTCAGTTGGAGCAGGTGTTGGAAGCAGGCGAATTGCGCGTAGTATCGAGCAATGGCCCAACAACTTATTATGAAGGCCCCAATGGCCTGACAGGCTTTGAATACAGCTTGGTGAAAGGCTTTGCCGACTCGCTGGGCGTTCGCTTGGTTATCGAAGATGAGTCCAATCTGGAGCTCATGCTCGCTGGCGTTGAACGTAATCAATACCACCTTGCCGCAGCGGGATTAACCGCACTGGAAAGCCGCAGCAAGAATTTGCTGTTTGCAGATCCATTCATGCAGGTTACCCAGCAATTGGTTTACAACAGCCGCTTACGTCAACCAGCCAGCATTGCAGATCTTAATGGCAAAGAGGTTCTGGTAATTGCTAACTCTTCCCATGCGGAACGCTTGCGCGAGTTGCAAAACACTTTCCCGCAGTTGCAATGGCGTGAAATACCCAACGCGGAAATGATTGACTTGCTGGAGTTGGTAAATAAAGGCGACGCGGATTATGCCGTGGTGGATTCCAGTGCATTTGATTTGAATCGCTATTCCTACCCCAAGGCCAAACTGGCGTTTGATGTCAGTGATCCGCAACCCTTGGCCTGGGCATTTCCAGCAGGAAAAGACGATACGCTCTACTCCGCCGCCCAGCACTATCTGGGCAGCATCAAAGCCAATGGTAAGCTGGCCAAAGTCACCGAAGAATTCTTTGATCGCCACATTGAGGAAGTCACCACCGGCGAAGCCATGGCCTTTACCTATCGCCTTGAGCAACGTTTGCCCCAATGGGTAGACGACATGAAAGCGGCAGCAGCAGAATTTGAGTTGGACTGGCAATTATTGGCGGCCATCAGCTATCAGGAATCCCATTGGAAAGCCGATGCGCGCTCCCATACCGGTGTCCGCGGTTTAATGATGCTGACTAAAAATACCGCCAAGGCTATGGGCATCAAGGATCGCGAAGACCCGCAGCAAAGTATTTATGGCGGCGCCAAGTACCTGCGTTTGCTGCTGGAACGCCTGCCACAACGTATTGAAGGTGATGAGCGGTTAAATTTTGCCCTGGCTGCATACAACCAGGGGCTTGGTCACTTGGAAGATGCACGTGTACTCACTGAGCGCATGGGCGGCAACCCCAGTAAATGGAAAGATGTACGCAAGTACATGCCATTGCTGTCCAAGCACCAGTATTACAGCCGCGCCAAACACGGTTACATGCGAGGATGGGAACCGGTCAAATTTGTGGATAACGTGCTCAACTACCACAAGATTATCGCCTGGCATCAGCAGCAGGAAGAGTTCCGACTGGCCACTACCGGCACAGGCAACCGCCTATCGCTTAACACCCTGCAAAAGCGAGATAGCGATGAAAGCGGTAGCCGCGGTGATATCAGCGACAGAGCAGAAAAACGCACCACTGGTAGCTCCATACTCTAATCGCCCCCCTACTCCCTCCAAGACTGCCGCACCTGCGGCAGTTTTTGTTTGTACTACCACATTCCCCAGGTTCCTGAAGAAATACATCCTTGCATGGTTTGGCACCGTACAAGGGAGTAGAATGCCGCCCCAAGATTAGCTGCCGATTGATGATCTCCCATGATTCCACGCATAGACCAAACCTCGCCCGTCCAGGCTTTGTACTTGAACTTTATCAATACATTGCGTGAACGCGGTTTCACCGGTGACCTGAACCCGGACTACGCCAACCGTACGGTACTGGCGACAGATAACTCTATCTACCAGGTATTGCCCCAAGGAGTACTCTACCCGCGCGATACAGCCGATCTGGTACGCATTGCAACACTTAGCCAGGAACCACCATTCCAACAGGTCATATTGAGCCCTCGCGGCGGTGGTACCGGTACCAATGGCCAATCACTCACCGACGGCTTGGTGGTTGATACCTCCAAATACATGAACCAGATTCTGGAAATCAATGTCGAGGAGCGCTGGGTCCGGGTGCAGTGCGGTGTGGTCAAAGACCAACTCAATGCAGCCATAAAACCCCACGGGTTGTTTTTTGCACCGGAACTCTCCACCAGTAACCGCGCCACTATCGGTGGCATGATTAATACTGACGCCTCCGGTCAGGGTTCCTGTCGCTACGGCAAAACCCGCGACCACGTAATGGAATTGAAAACGGTATTGCTTGATGGCACAGAGTGGACATCAGCCGCAATCGATGAAACCGCGCTGGAAACCCTGTGGAAACGCGAAGACCGCGTGGGTGATATTCACCGTGTTATTGATGCTATCCAGCGTGAACATCACGCATTAATTGATGCAAAATTTCCCAAACTCAATCGCTGTCTCACCGGTTATGACCTGGCACATATCCGCGATAACCAGGGCCGATTTAACCTCAACAACATTTTATGCGGCAGTGAAGGCACCCTCGGCTTTATCACTGAAGCAAAAATCAGCCTGTTGCCTATTCCAAAATGCAGTGCACTGATTAACGTTAATTATCGCGATTTCAACGTTGCCCTGCGCGATGCCACGCAACTCATGAAAGCTGAACCAACCTCTATTGAGACCGTCGATTCAAAAGTATTGAATTTGGCGATGAACGATATTGTGTGGCATAGCGTTGCTGATTTTTTCCCAGCGCCGGAGAGCGGGGAAAAAATCCAGGGCATTAATCTGGTGGAATACACAGCTGATTCAGAAAACGATTTAAAAGCCGATGTGAAAAAACTGACAGATCTGCTGGATCAGGCCGCACAAGATATCAACACAGGCCGCATCAGTTACTCCATCGCCTGGGGTAGCGACGCAGTTAATAAAATCTGGGGCATGCGCAAAAAAGCGGTGGGCTTACTCGGGAATGTGGAGGGTGAAATTCGCCCCGTCCCCTTTGTGGAAGACACTGCAGTACCGCCCGAAAACCTCGCTGATTTTATCGCCGAGTTCCGCGCGGTATTGGATGAACACAAACTGACCTACGGCATGTTTGGTCATGTCGATGCCGGTGTACTACACGTGCGCCCAGCACTGGACATGAAAGATCCGGCGCAAGAAAAAATGGTGCGCGTGATTACCGACAAGGTGGTTGCCCTCACCCAAAAATACAATGGCCTGTTATGGGGCGAACACGGCAAAGGGGTTCGCTCGGAATACGCACCGGCCTTTTTTGGTGAGTTGTACCCGCAAATCCAACGCATCAAAGCGGCGTTTGACCCACGCAACCAACTCAATCCGGGAAAAATTGCCACACCCTCAGCCGATATCGCCTTATTAAAAATTGACGGCGTCGCAACACGGGGCCAAGTGGATCGCAAAATCCCGGTACAAGTCTGGGAAGGCTATAGCGAAGGCATGCACTGTAACGGCAACGGTCTGTGCTACAGCTGGAACCCTAACGATGCCATGTGCCCTAGCTGGAAAGGTACGCGGGAACGCAAACACTCCCCCAAAGGCCGTGCATCGCTCATGCGCGAATGGCTCAAACAAATGAGCGAGCGCGGCATTAATGCGGTAGAAGAAAGTAAAAAACTGAAACGTGCGAACTTTTTATTCACCTTACCCAGTCGCACCATCAACACCCTGGGCAAGCGCAAAGGTGAATACGATTTCTCCCATGAAGTGCATGAATCCATGCTGGGCTGCCTTGCGTGTAAATCCTGTGTTGGCCAATGCCCTATCAAAGTGGATGTTCCCGAATTCCGGGCGAAATTTTTAGAGCTGTATTACAGCCGTTACTTGCGTCCGCTCAAGGATTATTTCATTGGCGGTCTGGAATTTATGATTCCCACTCTTGCCAAAATGCCTTGGGCCTACAACCTGCTAATGAAACCGGCCTTTATGCAAAAGTTTATGGCTCGTTTTATCGGTATGGTAGATAGCCCTCTGCTTACCGGCATAAGCTTGCATAAAGCCGCCGAAAAACTCGAGGTGAATTACGCTACGCTGGAGAATATCGCCCAATTAAATCCAGCGGAAAAAGCCAAGGCCGTTATTTTGGTACAGGATGCCTTTACCAGCTATTTTGAAACGCCATTAGTGGTAGACACTCTCACCCTGCTTAAAAAACTCGGCTTTGTGCCGCTGTTGGCGCCCTTCAAGCCCAATGGTAAACCCCTGCAAGTACATGGATTTTTAAAGGCTTTTGCCAAAGCAGCCGATGCCAATGCCACCCAACTCAATGGCATTGCCTCTTCCGGCATTCCCTTGATTGGTATCGAACCGGCGATGACGCTAGCCTATCGCGCTGAATATAAAAAAGTGCTGGGTGACAATGCTCCCAAAGTACTGTTGGTTCAAGAGTGGCTTGCCAAACAAACCGAATTATTGGAAGGCAAGATTACGCAATTCAGGGCAGCCGATTTCTCACTGCTCGCCCACTGTACAGAAAAAACCAATGCGGTTAGTTCCATCAAGGATTGGCAGACAGTATTTGCCAAACTCGGCCAACAACTGAAGGTTATAGAGACGGGTTGTTGTGGCATGGCTGGCACCTATGGCCATGAATCCAGCAATGTGGAAACATCGAAAAAAATCTACGCGCTCTCTTGGGCACAAGTAGTAAATAACCCGGTTAACATTGGAAAACTAACGGCAACGGGCTATTCCTGCCGCAGCCAGGCAAAACGGATTGACAATGTTAAATTGCCACATCCGGTACAAGTATTACTGCAGCAAGCCGTTTAACATTGCAGCAATAAAACCGACACAGCGACAACTGTCGCTGTGTTAATACCCTACCAACTCACTGACTGACGAAACCACGACTATGAAATTATTACGCAAACTATTTGGTGCAAAGAATAAACCTGAACCCATCAAAGCCGCTCCTATTGTTGTTGCTGAGGTTAAACCGCCCAAACCGGTTATCACTCTGGATGCAGTCGAGCAAACTGACGATGAACAGGAGTTGTTAAAGCTCGCCAGCGATGGCGCCACCAGCCCCTTGCGCCAGGCAGCTGCTGAAAAAATTCATAGCCGTGAACTGCTTGAGCAACTGGCAAAAACCGCCAAAACCAAAGATAAAAATGTGTTCAAATTGGTAAAAAGCAAGTTGGATGCGTTTAAAGCGGAAGATGCCAAACTGGCAGAGCTGGAAGCGAATGCACTGCGTATTTGCGAAAAAATGGAACGCCACATACATCAAGAAGCCGACGCACTCTTCAAGGTCAAATTAACTGCCCTGCAAACAGAATGGTCTGCACTGAGCCAAATCTCAGCGACAAGTATTGCTCGCTATAAAACCGCCCTGACAGCCTGTGAAGATAAAATTGCTGCACGCGCGCAAGCCATCGCCGATGAAGAGGAAAAAATCACACTCGATGAACAGGCATTACAATTGGCACAAGAGGCCTATCAAAACCTGAAAGCCATGGCGAAGGATATTTATCACGCCGCACATATCGACGATATCATCAACGCCAATTATGAAGTCAAGATTCAAGAACTGGGCAATGCCGTGCGTTTGGCCGCCAATCGCCAACTGCCCATGGACAATCTCATCAAAGCGTTTGAACAGCGTAAGCAGCAAACGCTCAACCTGATCGATCAAATTAAAACCTCTGGCACTGCGCAACAAATTGCTGAATTATTGCAACAAACAGAAGATAGCAATGCAGTTAACAATGCCCAGCAAAAACTGCAGCAATTTATCAAGTCAGCCAAAGAATTGGGCGAAGAAATACCGGAAAGCTTGCAAGAAGCCAAAGCCAAATTAAATGCAATTTGGGCGGAGCGCCACCAAGCAGAACAGGCAGCGAAAAACGCGTTGCGCGAATTTAGCGAGCTCGCCCGCAAAGGTCTTTGGGCTGCCGAACAAGGTTTCGTGCGCAAAGCGCGTGCCATTCAAAAAGAACTGAACGAAAAGCGCGAACAGCTCAGTGGCGCAGCACAGGAACTACCCAAAAGCATTCAAGCCAAACTGGAAGACTTTGAAGCGCAACTGGTAAAACTGGGAGACTGGCATGAGTTTGCAGTAACGCCCAAAAAAGAAGCCTTAATTAGCCAGATGCAAGCATTAGCTACCAGCACTATTGACCCCGAAGTACTCGCTACCAAGGTGCATGAACTGCAAGATAGCTGGAAAGAAGTGAGTAAAGGCGCGCAGCAACAGGATGATGACCTGTGGCAACAATTCCAACAAGCGTCCGCTGTTGCTTATGCACCTTGCAAAGAATTTTTTGAAGCGCAAAGTGCCGCACGCGAAGCAAACCTGAATAAACGCCGTGAACTGGTTGCGCAATTAACTGCTTATTTGAATGGCTACGACTTTGCCAATGCCGTGTGGAAAGAGGTTGAGCAAACCTTAAAAACTGCCCGTGCAGAATGGCAAACCTACTGGCCAGTACCGCGCAAAGCGGGCAATGAATTGCAAAAAGAGTTTGAAACCTTAATGGAACAGCTCTTTGGAAAAATCACCAGCGAATATGAAAACAACAAAGCCGCCAAGCAGCAGCTTATTGAACAAGCCCAAGCTTTGCTGGATAGCACCGATATACGTGCAGCCACAGACAGGGTTAAGCAATTACAAGCGCAATGGAAAACCATTGGCAAAAGCTGGCACAAAGAAGACCAACAACTCTGGCAGGAATTCCGCAAACACTGCGATGCTATTTTTGCGCGTCGCAACGAAGTGTTTGAAGCGGCCAAAGCTGCACGCGAAACGGTAATACAGGAAGCCGAAGGCCTGCTGGCACAACTGAATGAGTTTGCCCAGCGTTCGGTGGATGAATTGAAAGCAGCCAAAGCGGAAATAGAGGCTGTTCAAGCTGCATTCTCCGCACTTGAATTGCCCAAGGAAGCCGCGAAATCATTGCAGCAAAAACTCTCTGCCAGCCTCGCCGCGATTGCCAACAAACGCGATAGCGCACGCGCACAAGCAGAAGAACAAAGCTGGCATGACTTATTCAATGCATTGGATGCGCTGCGCCATTATGAATTAGCGGTTATTGCCAATAAGCCAGCTGAAACACTCGCCGCGCAAAAAGCAGCGCTGGAAGAATTGATTGCCAACACGCCACGCTGGCCAAGTGGTTGCTTTAGCAGCCTGCAACAACGTTTGGCAAAAGCAGATAGCATTACTGCCGCCGATCAAATCACAAACACGGAAGCACTGCGCACGCTGGCTATTCGCGCAGAAATTATTACCGGCCAGGAAAGTCCTGCAAGCGATAAACAAGCGCGAATGGTCTATCAAGTGCAGCAAATGCAGCAGGGGTTCGGCCAGCGCGACACCCATTTTGAGCCGCTGTTAATTGAGTGGATATCGCTAGCCGGTGTAGATACTGCTGAGTACACATCACTCTTGCAACGCTTCAACGCCTGTCGCATTCAGGGCGTCGCAAAATAATTCGCGCACTGATGAGCGCAATCAAATGATAGCTAAGGGCAGTTAAATACTGCCCTTTTTTATGGGTGATGAAATATTTTTTATACGCAAAAAAAAGCAGCAGTCCAAATAGACTGCTGCACAATGGGAGAGGTTAATCATTCGGAACAATCGCCACATCAATAAGCGGCACATCAACCTACACCGCTTGGATTAGTCCGAGGTAAATCAATGGTTGTGGAAAAAACTGGCAGATGCGGGCGGCATCCGCCAGAAAAAGGTCAAACACAACCCCTGCTCAGCATCTCCCGACGAGAAAACACTGAACATTAATGCTATGCTAATCCTTGCATACTAGTCGGTCAACCTTTTTGTCACATTGACTTTATGATTATTATTAATACTTTCATATTTGCATGCTCTTTTATCCTTAAAGTAAACTCTACCACTCATACACAAGAGGAGTTACGTCGTGGCTAAACAGCCTGTGATAAGCATGCGCACCGATTCGAAGGGTTTGTCTTACGACCGCCCGGCCGCCAGCCAAATTTTCGGATTCATTCGTGATGCAATCATCAGCATGGAGCTCCTGCCCGGTCAGATGATTTCTGAAACTGCATTGGCGCAACAATTCGGCGTAAGCAGAACACCGGTGCGCGAAGCACTTATTCAATTATCCAACATAGGTTTTGTTGAGGTATTACCACAACGCGGTACCTATGTATCCAAGTTCAGCATGGATAAGATTTTGGAAGCCCGTTTTATTCGCGAGGCATTGGAAGTTGCGGTAGTCAGTCACATCGCCACCAATACCAATGAAGAAACACGACTTGAGGCTGTAAGCAGTTGCGAAAAAATTATCGCCAATCAAAAAACCGCCGCGGCAGATGACGATGCAATTGCCTTTCAAATACTGGACGATGAATTTCACCAAACACTGGCCAGCTTTACCCACTATCAACGCGTGGGAGCATTTATTGAAGCAGAAAAGGCTCACATGGACAGGGTTCGCTGTTTGAGTTTGCATGTGAGCGGCCAATACAAACGCATACTCAGCCAACATGCCGGAATTATCAAAGCGATCAAATCCGGCTCTGCAGAAAAGTCTGCCGCGGCGATGAGCGTACACCTGAAGGATGTTTATAACATTCTGGCGGTTATCCCGCAGGAACATCCGGAATACTTTGAGTAATACGGCGAGCAGCACTCTTAGTGGTACTGCCATTTTTCACTTGTAAAAAAAGCAGCCCAGGCTGCTTTTTTATTAACCGTAAAAATGTGCATCAATTAACGCTGACGTTTTAATACCGCAATTATCCCCTGTGATGTATTCATAAACATCGCAGGGCAAACACTGACCAATTCCCAGCCGTCGCGCCCTAATGTATTCAAAGTTTGATTCAGCTCATCGGTATCCAACGCACCTGAAAAGAAACTGCGTTTTTTGAATTTCAGTGTTTTGTATTCCCAATGCATTATATTTTCTCCTCATCTTGATCACCTGCTGATAGCAACTCTACATCAGTCACTACCTTTTGGGTTAGTTTAACACGCCCGCTTTTTACCAAGGCCTCGCGCAACACGAATTCAATTTGTGCGTTCAAACTGCGCAAGTCATCGTCGGCCCAGCGCTGCATTGCCGCGATGACCTGCTCATTGATACGCAGCGGAAATGATTTTTTCGTCACAATGAATTGCCTGTTTTCATCAATGCCAATGACACAGCGAGTTAGGAATAAAGTGTGCCGGCATTAATCACAGGCTTTGCCTGCTGATCGCCGCAGAGCACTACCAGTAAATTGCTGACCATGGATGCTTTGCGTTCGCCATCCAGATCCACGACGCCCTGCACTTTCAATTGGTCCAGTGCATCGGCCACCATCCCCACGGCTCCCTGAACAATAATTTTGCGCGCCGCCAGAACAGCACTCGCTTGCTGGCGTTGCAACATTGCCTGGGCAATTTCCGGGGAATAAGCCAGGTGGCTCAAACGCGCCTCAAGTACATCCACCCCGGCTTTTTGCAGGCGATCCTGAACCTCACTTTTCAATTTCAAAGCAATACTGTTGGCATCGCTGCGCAGCGATAAACGCGCATCTTCCTGATCATGTTCATAGGGATAGGTTGTTGCCAGATTGCGCAGCGCTGCTTCACTTTGGATGGTCACATAGTTTTCATAATCGTCCACCTCAAACACTGCCTCTGCGGTATCCACAACTCGCCAGACAATGACGGCAGCGATTTCAATCGGATTACCGTTGGCATCATTTACTTTCAAGCGACCCGATTCAAAGTTGCGCACTCGCAAGCTAACGGACTTTTTACTGTACAGGGGATTCGCCCAGCGCAGCCCGTTATTGCGGTCGGTTCCCGCATATTGGCCAAACAACTGCAGCACCTTGCCCTGATTGGGCTGCACCATATAAAAACCAAACCAACCCACAAAAATCAGCAATGCAGCCAGACCCAACACTATTTTTAGCAATATTGGCATGAGTATCACACCCGCTATGGTTATCACTTGTGATACCAGTAAAACCAACAGCATCAAATACCCTGAACCGCTGCGCGCTTCCACTTCTTGAACCATGATGTGCTCCTGTGCCCCTAGGCCTATAGTAGGTCAAACAATTATTTTGATATCAATTTGATATCAAAATAACACAGAAAAAGATGACTGACAATTGTCATAGCGCTCTCATGACTTTCCCGGCTGGCACAAATTTGTCGCGCACTGCAAACTGATCCTTAAAATAATAATGTTGTACTCTAGGCACTAACCTATCCAAACCAGCAGGATGATCCGCTCAACATGCATAAATCTGCCAACGACTGCAGCAGCTCTCTCTATTCCGCCAAGTCATGGATCTGGCTGTTTTTCAGCCTTTACTATTTTGTGCCGCTTTATTACATCCCGTTTGAGGGCTTGCAGCTCCCCATACTGATTGGTGTTTATTGCGTATTTGTCGGGCTATACCTCTGGGCAATCACCCTCAGCGCCAGTCAGGTATGGAAAGCGATTCTGGCTCTGTGTGTACTCTCGATTGTTACTACCGCCTACACCCCTGGCGCCAGCACCTTCTTTTCATATGTGGGCTTTTTGATCGGTTTTTCCTATGGCACCAAAATTTGGCTCAACCTTCTTGCCTTTCTTGCATTGGTTATTATCGCCTTGCACTACACATTCAATTACCCGATTCCCTTTTTTGCCCTGCCTGCACTTTCCGGGCTAATCACCATCAGCATTATTGGTTATGTGGAGCGTGTGCGCCTTGAAGCGCGCATCAGCCAGCAAAAAAGCCATGAGGAAATAGAGCAACTGGCGGTGATTGCCGAGCGCGAACGCATTGCCCGCGATCTGCATGACATTCTCGGCCACACCCTCTCCAGTATTGCGCTTAAAGCAGAGCTTGCGGAAAAGCTACTCACGCAAGACAAACCGGATCACGCCAAACAACACGTCTCCGAGTTACATCAAATCGCACGCAATACCTTGAGCCTTGTACGCCAAACGGTATCGGGCTACAAACACCGCGGCCTGTCTGGCGAAGTCATGGAGCTGTGCGACAAACTGCGCCAGAACGGCTTTGTGGTCGAACTGATGGGCGAAATACCACAGTTAACGCCGCGCGCCGAAACAGCACTCATCCTGGCGCTGACCGAATTAACCACTAATGTGCTGCGCCACAGTAACGGCAATCACTGCCAAATCGAATTTCGCCACCAGTGCGACAAAATTCTGGTCAGCATGCGCGATAACGGCAAAGTGAGTTCGCTAATCCCCGGCAATGGGCTGCAAGGTATCCAGGAGCGGCTCAATGCACTCGCAGGCGACTTGCAATCATCCATCCATAAAGGCTGTGAATTTGTTATTTCACTGCCGCGCCGCGAACTGCATCAATAGCCCACAACATTCAAGAGATCAGGTGTGATGAAAATTTTATTAGCAGAAGATCAATCCATGGTACGCGGCGCGCTCGCCGCCCTGCTCGGTATGGAGGATGGTTTTGAAATAACCCAGGCGGAGGATGGTGATCGCGCCTGGCTGCTGATGAAACAAAACAGTTACGACATTTTACTGACCGATATCGAAATGCCAGGGCGCTCCGGCCTGGAGTTGGCGCAATGGGTGCTGCAACAAAAATTCCCCACCAAAACCATTATCATCACAACATTTGGCCGTGCCGGTTATATTCGTCGCGCCATCGATATGGGAGTTGCCGGCTTTTTATTAAAAGATGCCCCCTCCGAACAACTGATCGAATCCATTTATAAAGTCATGGATGGAAAACGTGTCATTGATGGTGAATTAGCCATGATGGCACTGGGCGAAGCCGATCCGCTCAACGATAAAGAACGTCGCGCACTGCGACTGGCTGCTGAAGGAAAAACCACTGCTGAAATTGCAACAGTTCTCTGCTTGTCAGAAGGCACTGTGCGCAATTATTTATCTGAAGCTATCGCAAAATTGCACGCGGCCAATCGCGTGGATGCCGCCCGTATTGCCCGTCAGAAAGGCTGGATTTAATTATTATTGTTTAATCTGCACGATTGATAATTTAATCACGCCGCCCTCTTACTCTATTGTCAAAATGACTGCTAGAATCCGGTCACACTGTCACACCTGACAGCCTGATCAACAGCGATTATAACAATCAGATCCATTTATCAGCAGACACTGCTGGCAGCACGACAGTCAACTGGCCCTGCTGCCACTCGCAGTCAATATTGACAATAATTCACAAAAAACAGGGAAATCGATCATGCATATTGAAACGATCCGGCAACTACCAGAGTACGCGGCCCTGACCCGCGCACGCAAAAAAATTATGTGGCCACTCTCATTGGCAACCATTACTGCCTACTTCGCACTGATATTAACCATTGCCTTTAATCCTCACTCACTCGGAAACCCTATTGGCAATGGAGTCACTTCAATCGGCATGGTGTTGGGCTTGGGTGTAATTTTATTTTGCATGCTAATCACAGGCATTTATGTCTATTACGCCAACCGCGTTCTGGAACCGCTCACCCGCGCCATCGTTAGCAAAGCAGGAGCACAACAATGAAATTTCATGCTCCGCTAGCCATCCTATTATCTGCCATGGCCACTTGCGCCTGGGCGCAAGCCACCAGCCACTCCAGTATTAATGTGACTGCAGTTGCCATGTTTTTAGCCTTTGTATTAGTTACCTTGGGTATTACTTACTGGGCCGCCGGTCGCACAAAAACCGCTAGCGATTTTTACGCTGCGGGTGGTGGTATAACCGGGTTTCAGAATGGTTTGGCAATTGCTGGCGATTATATGTCCGCAGCCTCCTTCCTCGGTATTGCAGGCTTGGTGTATACATCCGGCTTTGATGGCTTGATTTATGCCATTGGTTTTTTAGTGGGCTGGCCCATTGTGTTGGTATTGATTGCTGAGCCACTGCGCAATTTAGGTAAATATACCTTTGCCGATGTGGCGTCCTTTCGTTTACAGCAAAAACCGATTCGCATCCTCGCCGCCAGCGGCTCTCTGGTCACCGTTATTTTTTACTTGATTGCACAGATGGTCGGCGCCGGAAAATTAATCGAATTGCTCTTTGGTTTACCTTATGAGGCAGCAGTTATTATTGTCGGCGTGTTGATGACCCTTTATGTGACCTTTGGCGGCATGATCGCAACCACTTGGGTGCAATTGATAAAAGCGATACTGCTACTCTCCGGCGCATCCTTAATGGCATTTTTAGTGATGCTGCAATTTGGTTTCAGCTTTGAAACATTATTTGCAGAGGCCGTTAAAGTTCACACCAAAGCCAATGCCATCATGGCCCCCGGCACACTGGTCAGCGACCCCATATCAGCAATTTCACTTGGCATCGCCCTGATGTTTGGCACTGCAGGACTACCACACATTTTGATGCGTTTCTTCACCGTGAAAGATGCCGTGCAAGCGCGTCGCTCAGTGTTTTACGCAACCGGTTTTATCGGCTATTTCTATATACTCACCTTTATTATTGGTTTCGGCGCAATTATTTTGCTGCTGAAAAATCCAGCCTATTTCACCGATGGTGCACTGATTGGTGGTGCCAATATGGCAGCGATTCATTTATCGCAAGCCTTGGGTGGCGATGTGTTACTCGGTTTTATTTCTGCCGTCGCCTTCGCCACTATTCTTGCGGTGGTATCAGGCTTAACGCTGGCAGGGTCAAGCGCCATCTCCCATGACCTTTACGCCACACTGGTATTAAAAGGCAAACGCGATGAGAAAAAAGAAATTCGCGCATCGCGTATCGCCACCGTTTGTCTGGGCGTCATTGCCGTATTACTCGGGATTGTATTTGAAAAACAAAACGTGGCGTTTATGGTTGGCCTTGCATTTTGTGTCGCGGCTAGCGCCAACTTCCCGATTTTGTTATTGAGCATGTACTGGCGCAAACTCACCACTCGCGGCGCAGTAATCGGCGGTGGGCTAGGCCTATTTACAGCGGTGATATTAGTGGTAATTGGCCCAACCGTATGGGTTGATGCCTTTGGTTTTGAGCAGGCTATTTTCCCCTACAAATACCCCGCGATCTTCTCAGTGAGCATTGCCTTTATCGGCATCTGGTTCTTCTCAATCACCGATAAATCAAGCACTGCCGCTAGCGAGCAAGCCGCATTTGATGCGCAGTTCGTGCGCTCGCAAACAGGTATTGGGGCAGCGGAAGCAGCTAAGCATTAATTAGCCAAAAAAACTATCAAAAAAGCCCATGCAAGCTATAGATTTGCATGGGCTTTTCTTTAGTCAAGTCAAGAGGAAAAACAACACAATAATGGTAAGAAAACGTTATTGTTTATAACCCGCAAGGTGATGGCAGCGGTGGATTCTGCTCTTTTACATCATCCACATATTCAACACCTGCCGCTTGTAAGTGAGCGACCTGCGACACCAACTCGGCAGGAGTCAATGCAACGCCCTCCTGGAAAAATACCCAATCGATATCTTGCTGATACTCGCGCAACTCCGGTGAATCAACTGGCCCGATGGAACCATCAGCCCCCTTGGGCATAAACCAGAGGTTGAAATTGATTGACATAAAATCTTCCGGATAAACCGCACTGCTGTGTTCGGAAAATAATTTACCGTCAACGTAATAAGTCAGCTTGTTGTCCGCAATGGTTAGCATGAGGGTGCGCCAGCCTGCATAGCTTCCTTCAACACGGGTAAATTCATTCACCTTGGTCCAAGGTTCCAATTGAAAGGTATCCCAACTGGTTGTCCACATCGCAGGCTTTTCGTTAGCCCCCCAACCACCGTTAGGCAAATACTCAAAATCCGCTTCGCTGTAGTCCTTGTCCATAGGCGCCTTGAGCGGACTGATGGTATAGAAGGTTTGTATTACCTCATCACCGTCCGGACCTCGGCTTGGCTCGTCGCGAAAAAATACGCGCGCCGCGTAAGTGCCCTCACGATACTTGCGTGCATGGCAAATTTGGGTGTGACGAGTATTTTCTCCCTGACCCGCAGTGACCGAACTCATGCGCAGGGCACCCAGGTGAGTGGCAGGAATATCCTGATGAAAACTAATTCCCTCTGCTGACCAAGCGGCACCTTTTATCCCAGGGTGACCGGTTTCCGTGCGCACCCGCCAACCATTACGATTAAACGCATCCATTGATGTGTAATTAAAATCATCAAAAAACACAGCCGCTGCGGGTACCTCACCTGCCCTCGCTGGCTCACTGTGTTGTGCCGTATTGACCGCACCGGTTGGTGCTGTTGATGCACCTGTTGCTTCATTTTTTGCACCGCACGCTGCAAGTAGTGATGTTGTTACAACGCCCCCAATAAACATTAGCCCTTTGTGTTTCATTGTTGTTATCTCTTATGGTTGATTGAGACCTTACTTTTCACCATAAAGACAACGTTGTCAATTATAAACAAGAAATTCAAGTGCGCTTTAACCTGCATTAACAAAAGTTGATTAAAGGTGAAATTGTCGTTAACACTCTATGGCAATGCATTTGTCGCGGATTAAAAATCCGGTGCAGACTCAATAAATACTGGCTCAGCGGTACGCGGGTGCAGGAATGACAAATCGGTTGCGTGCAGCAACAAGCGAGTGGCGGCTTTAGCCCAATCACCACCATAGAATTCACAACCAAGGATCGGGTGACCAATCGCTTGCAGGTGCAGCCGCAGCTGATGGGAACGCCCAGTAATAGGATGCAACCACACACGTGTAGTTCCCGCCATCTCATCACGTGCAAGAACACTGTATTCGGTAATAGATGGCTTGCCCGTCGCCGCACACACCTTATAGTGTGGTCCATCGGCAGAGACGATAGGTAAATCAATCACCCCCTCATCCTGCGCCATGATTCCCGCCACTACGGCGGTGTAATGCTTACTGACACTGCGCGCCTGAAACTGCTTGCTGATATGGGATAAGGCCAATTTGGTCAGCGGCACTACCATCACGCCGGAAGTATCAAAATCAAGCCGATGCACAATGCCTGCCCCTGGATACTCGAGCTGCAGCCGACTAACCACAGAGTCATGGTTCTGTGGATGACGGCCCGGCACACTCAGCAAGCGCGTGGGCTTATTGATCAGCAGAAAATCGCTGTCTACATGAAGAATGTCCACCTCGCCAGTGCAAGGAGGAAGGATAAATAAGTCATCAATAGACGCTGGCATAGGCGTAAAATAGGTTCAAGGGGCTGGGGCCGCCATCATAACCAGATGGAACAAGCTTAGCGATAAACAGTCGTTCACTTCCCTACCCTCTGCTGCTAAGGTGCCGGCGCCCATTCAAGCAAAAAGATGGGGCGATGGATCTCACGCTGAGGTCGCCGAAAAGCTGCTTTTCCTGTATCCTGCGCGCCTCGATTTTTCGCCTCAATGCCATTTTTGGCCTTTATCCTGATGATAGGTATCTAGTTACATGTATATCTACGATGAGTACGACCATAGCATTCTGCGCCAGCGCATCGCCCAGTTCCGCGACCAGACCGCGCGTTTTCTCGCTGGCGACCTGAAGCCAGAGCAGTTCCTGCCCTTGCGCTTGCAGAATGGCCTTTACGTCCAGCGTTTGGCGCCCATGCTGCGTATCAATGTGCCCTACGGCATGGTGAACTCTGCCCAACTGCGCAAACTGGCTCATATTGCCCGTCATTACGATAAAGGCTACTGCCACGTCAGTACCCGCCAGAACATCCAATACAACTGGCCGGACCTGACCGAAGTGCCCGACATTCTCGCCGAATTGGCAGAAGTGGGTATGCACGGCACCCAATCCAGTGGTAACTGCATCCGCAATACCACCTCCGACCAATTTGCCGGTGTAGCACCGGACGAAATGATCGACCCACGCCCCTACTGTGAAATTATTCGCCAGTGGTCAACCTTTCATCCTGAATTTGCATTTTTGCCACGTAAATTCAAAATCGCAGTGACTGGCTCAACCCAGGATCGCGCCGCCGTACAAGTACACGATATCGGCCTGCAGTTGGTGCATAACGACCAAGGCGAAGTAGGCTTTAAAGTTTACGTAGGTGGCGGTTTGGGACGCACTCCGGTGATTGGCGTGGCGATTCGCGAGTTTCTGCCAGAAGAGGATTTACTCTCTTACCTCGAAGCCATTTTGCGCGTCTACAACCTCTTTGGCCGTCGCGACAACAAATACAAAGCACGTATCAAGATTCTTGTGCGCGCTTTAACGCCTGAAGTCTTTGCCCAAAAAGTAGAAGACGAATGGCAACACTTGAAAGATGGCTACAGCAAGCTAACGCAAGAAGAAATCACTCGCGCAAAAGGTTTCTTCACTGCCCCCGCTTACGAACAACTTGACAATGCAGCAGCGCAAGCCGCGCTGGATGCACAAGCAGCTGACAGTGTCGCCTTTGGTAAATGGCTGCAACGCAATGTGCGAGAACACAAAATTGCCGGTTACGCCTCAGTTACCCTCTCGCTCAAACCCACCGGTGTTGCACCCGGCGATATTACCGATAGCCAACTGGAAGTCATTGCCGACCTCGCCGACCAATTCAGTTTCGGCGAAGCACGTACCACGCACGAACAAAATATCGTGCTGGCTGATGTGAAAAAAGCAGACCTGTTTGCACTCTGGCAAGCCTGTAAGACCGCTGGTTTTGCAACACCGAACATTGGCACTATTACCGATATTATCTGCTGTCCTGGTGGCGATTTCTGTTCACTCGCCAATGCTAAATCCATTCCAATTGCTGAGGCGATCCAGCGCCAGTTTGAAGATCTGGACTATGTGTACGACCTGGGCGATATCGACCTGAACATTTCAGGCTGTATGAATGCCTGTGGCCATCACCACGTAGGTCATATCGGTATTCTGGGCGTTGATAAATCCGGCAAAGAATTCTATCAAGTGCAACTGGGCGGTAATGCCAGCAACGACGCCTCACTCGGCGATGTGCTCGGCCCCTCTTTTGGAGCCGATGATATGCCCGCTGTGATTCAAAAAATTGTTGATGTCTACGTTGCCAATCGCACCGACGAAGAATTGTTTATTGATACCTATCGCCGTATAGGCGCCGCTCCCTTCAAGGAGAAAGTTTATGCAAAAGCTAATTAAAGACGGCCAAATCCAGGCAGATACCTGGACCCTACTCGCAAAAGCAGAAGGCGAAGCTGCCGCAGTAGAAGTACCCGCGGGCCAGGTGATTATTCCTGTCGCTGTATGGCATGCGCAAAAAGATGCATTGCAACAACGCACTGATATTGGCGTATGGCTGGACAGTGATGAAGCGGCGGATTTGATTGGCGCAGATGCTAACCGCTTCCCCGTGCTTGCGGTCAACTTCCCATTGTTTATGGATGGCCGCGCGTTTTCAACGGCGCGTTTGCTGCGTGAACGTTATGGCTTTACCGGTGAGCTGCGCGCGGTGGGCAATTTTATCCGCGATCAACTCTGCTACTTACGCCGCTGTGGCGTGAACGCATTTGCCTTTGCTGACCCGGAAACCAATCTGGAAGACGCGGTAAAATCGCTGAGCGATTTGCAGGAATATTATCAAGCCGCTGTTGATCAACCATTACCTCTGTTCCGTCGTCGCGCCTGACACCACAAGTAAAACGACACATAAAAAAACGCCGCGGTTATTAACCACGGCGTTTTTTTATGGAGCAATTATTTATGTCAGCGCGAAAAAAGTGCGCACCTGCTCTGCTTGGGCAAGGGTATCTTCACGCCCCAGCGCCATCATTTCCGTAATAAATTCTTTGGAAAACAGTAAATAACTCGCTGCCGTCGCACCACCGCCTTTAGCAGTAGAACCTGTCGCTCGCATAAAAAAACGCAAGCTCTTTGGCAAATAACGAATATTACGCCCAGCAATACCATCAATAGGATAACTGGGCGAAATGATCATATTGTTTACCGGGCGCAACTGGATGTCCTGCGCCGCACGGACATCCTCAGGAATAAGGTTAAGCAGCTCATTCATGCGCTGCATATGTTCCAGATCACCTTCCAGCGCATCCACAAATGCGCTGTTAAACAAGTGACCCACAATCTGCCCCATTGACGGAGAGTGGCGATGAGGCACGCGACGGTTTGCCTTCTGCGATGTGCGGTTACCGCTCACGCCTATCACAAAAAGTGCATCTGCCCCCAAGTGCAATGCAGGGCTAATAGGTGCAAGTTGACGCAAGGCGCCGTCACCAAAATATTCACGATTAATTCGCACTGCAGGAAATACTGTTGGAATAGCGGACGATGCCAATAAATGCTCCAGGCGCAGTTCCGTAGCCACCCCACTACGCCGGTGTCGCGCCCAACTTTGTAAATCCGGATGTCCTTGAAAAAAGCTGACAGTGTGACCTGAGGTATAACCCATAGCAGAAATACTCACAGCATGCAGTTTGCCGCTTTCAATCGCAGGAGCAAGGTTTTCAAAACGGATGACTGAGCCCAGTAAATTCCATAGCGGCGCATTGTCCAGCAAAGATAATGGACGGCGATGCCCTACCCCCTCATTAAACAGGGACAATCCCAACAAGCTCAGGCCTTTAAATAAATCAAACCAGCCATGTAAATACACCTGGCCTATATCCAAATTCTGCCAGACATTAGCAAGCGCATTGACTGCAGATTTAAAATTACCCTTGTGCGCAGCAATTGCCAAAGCATTAATCGCCCCAGCCGATGTACCACAAATAATCGGGAAAGGATTTTCAATATCGTCAGGTAATATTTCAACAAGCGCTTGCAAAACACCTACTTGATACGCTGCGCGGGCACCACCACCAGAGAGAACTAAAGCTGTTTTCATAAATTGTTCTAATAAAGTAATAATGCTTATGGATAGGAATCACTCCTCACAAAGCAATAATTACTATGTCGTTATGGTTTTGGGTTGGCGGTAATGAGTCATTGACCAGAAACAAAAAGCGCTTAATTAATAAGTGCTTTGCGCAAAAAATTATTCAGCTTGCACCAGTAATAAAGAACCATCTACCGCCAACACGCGCACACGGTCTCCCACCGCCACGGAGTTGGCTTCCTCTTTCAAGCGCGCTTGCCACTCAATACCTGAGTAACTCACCGCGCCTTGATCGCGCGTCACCACTTGAGAAACAGGTAAGACGCGTCCAATCATATCGCTGCTGGTATCCGGCACAACTGCTGCATTTTGGAAACGCTTGAATGGCTTCCACAACAGGAGCGCACTTATCGCCGTTAATATACCGAGTGACAATATTGCCATTTCCCAACCGTTCACCAACCCCAGAGAAATAACAATACCGGTTAGTAATGAACCCAGTGCAACAAACAACAGTGGGCCACTCATCCCCAACACACCTAACTCAAGCACCAAACACACACCGGTGATGGTGTAAAAAAGGTGCGCCGGATTTTGCACAAAATAATCAACAATATTGCCCATCATAAATCCCTCTTAACTACGTGGGGTTTGGGACAGGTTAATCGCGGACGACACGGCCATTGCTTGCGCCACTGTGCTCACAATATTGTCACTGGTTTTACCATCAGACAGCACCACAGTGCCCTCATGCGCAATCGCCTTGTGCGCCGCGATTGCCCCTTGAGCCAGATTCAAGGCAATTGCTTTTTGCCCTTCATCTGTCGCTGCCGATTTACCAATGGTTGTCAGTGCCTCTGCCTCTGCAATAGCCACCAGGCGAATTGCTTCTGCCTTACCGGTGGCCTCCAGAATCTGCGCTTCTTTACTGGCTTCTGCCGCTAATACCTGCTCCGCCTTGGCCGCCTCTGCATCCAGAACACGCGCTTGCTTTTGACCTTCTGCCGTGGTGATTGCTGCGATTTTTTCACCCTCTGCCGTCAAAATCGCTGACCGCTTTTGCCGCTCTGCCGTCATTTGTTTTTCCATATCTTCTTTAATAGAAGGTGGAATCGCAATTTCCAATAACTCAAAGCGCAATACAATTAGTCCCCAAGGCTGGGTGGCAAGCAACATGGCCTCCTGAATCTTGGCATTGATCGCCGAGCGATTCTGAAAACAGTCATCCAACTCCATGGAGCCAATAGCATTACGCATGGAGGTCATCGCCAACTGGGTACAGGCAAGTTTATAGTCAGTGATGTTGTTGGTTGCAGCGGCTGCATCAATCACTTTAATAAACAACACACCATCAATCATGATGGCGATGTTATCTTTGGTGATGGCCGATTGTTGCGGAATAACCAGGGTTTGCTCTTTTAAATTGCGATCCGCCTCAACTGACTCCACAAAGGGGACAATAAAATTCAACCCGGAGCCCAATGTCTTGGTGTATTTGCCAAACCGATAGATTACATAACCACGGTTTTGTGGCACAAAGTGAATACCTTTTTTAAGGGTATAGAGCAGTACTAATGCAATCCAAAATGCTGGACTGGTAACAATTGAAAACAGCGAATCCATATTAATTTCCTGGTTGACTTAGTTATTCCTGAACAGATTAAAACACGTTAATCGTTTTATTTTTTAACATCCTGATCGCGCAATTCACGCCGCAAGATTTTTCCCACATTGGTTTTTGGTAGCTCTTTACGAAACTCAATCAAATGCGGCACTTTGTAAGCGGTGAGTGTTTCTTTCGCAAACTTTCGCAGTGCCTCCACGGTAAGCGCCTCATTGGCAGTGACCACAAACGCTTTTACAATTTCACTCCCCTCACCATCAGGCACACCCACAACAGCAGCCTCTATAACATCAGGGTGGCTGCTCAACACATCTTCAACTTCATTGGGGAAGACTTTAAAACCACTGACATTGATCATGTCTTTTTTGCGATCGACAATTTTAATAAAACCATCCTGCTGAATAATCGCAATATCACCCGTTTTGAACCAACCTTGTTCATCCAATACTTCTGCTGTTGCATCCGGGCGCTGCCAATACCCCTTCATGACTTGCGGCCCACGAACACAAAGCTCACCCGCCTCACCGACTGGCAAAGTTACATTGTCGTCATCAATTACTTTGCATTCTGTGTCCGGTAATGGCAGACCGACAGTACCCATTTGCACATTATCGATAGGATTGTTCGATACCACTGGCGATGTCTCTGTCAGTCCATAGCCCTCGCTGATAGGTGCTTTGGTTAATTCCAACCAATGCTTGGTTGTTTCAGCGGTGAGCGCCATACCGCCCGAACAGGTAAGGCGCAAATGACTGAAGTCCAGATTACAAAAATCCGGGTTGCGCATCAGTGCATTAAACAAGGTGTTTAAGCCTACAAAGAAAGTGAAGGGAACACCCTGAATGGTTTTGACAAACGCGGGAATATCGCGCGGATTGGGGATTAATAAACTGTGATTGCCAAGCACAACAGCAGAGGTGCAGTGGATCGTAAATGAATAAATATGGTAGAGCGGCAAAGGCGCCACATAGAGTTCCTGCGCTGGCCGAAATACATCTTTCATACGCTCATTGAGCTGCAGCATATTTGCTACCAGGTTGCGATGAGTCAACATCGCACCTTTAGCAACACCGGTAGTGCCGCCGGTATACTGTAAAACAGCGATATCTTCCGGCGACTGCTGCACCGGCGCCCATGACCTTGCAGCTGAAGATAATGCTTTGTTAAACGCAATTTGTTGCGGGAATGTAAACGGTGGCACCATTTTTTTAACGTGCTTTACCACCACATTAATCAAGGTGCGCTTTAAAAACGGATGTAAATCGGCAAGCTCAGTGACTATCACCTGCTCAACGCTGGTTTCTTTAATGATTGATGCCGCATTTTTGGCGATGTTCGCCAGCACCACCAAGGCTTTTGCACCTGAGTCATTAAGCTGGTGTTTTATTTCATGGGGCGTATAAAGCGGATTGGTATTTACAACGACCATACCAGCACGCAATGCACCAAAGATCGCCACGGGATATTGCAAAATATTAGGTAATTGAACTGCAATTCTGTCGCCAGGCTTTAATGATGTGCACTGCTGCAAATACGCAGCAAATTTCCCAGAGAGATGATCAAGCTCCGCATAGGTCAGCGATTGCCCCATACAGCTAAAAGCTTTTTTGTCAGCGAATTGTTGACAGGAATCCGAGAAAACTTCCGTAAGCGTTCTATTGTATTGCAATGACATCTGACATTCTCCGTACTTGTTATTGTGCAAAAGTGAAACAACAAGAAAAACCCATCCGACTTCCCTTGCTTAATGTTCTGATTGTAGCCAATTACACCATGTCGCGCGCACTTAACGAAGTGCACGATCGACTAATCGCAGCAACTGGGCCGTTACCGCCGCTGTGAACCCCCATATCTCGTAGCCTTGGTAATGATAGACCGGCACCCGCAATATGTGCCCATGCCGCTCAAAGTGGTCTTCCCGTACCTGAAGCCCGGCCTGAAACGCGGCCAATGGAACCATAAAAATGCTTTCCAGCTCATCAGGGGATGGCTGCAAGTTAATGCTTGCATCAAAGTGTGCGACAAAAGGGGTTACAGCTGTACCGGCACGGGTATGGGACTGGGGAAGCGCCCCCAGGAGTTGAATATGACCAGCAGGCAAGCCTATTTCTTCGTGAACCTCACGCTGGGCTGTTACCAACAGATTATCATCGCCCGGCTCCCACATTCCCCCAGGAAAACAGACTTCTCCTGGGTGGTGACGTAAATGCGCCGCACGCTTGGTGAATAGAATAGAAGGATTATCGCCACGGCTGATAAGGACCAGCACAGCAGCCTGAGGAGAACTTACAGGATAAGAAGGTATGTTTGTCAGTTGTTGCGCAAGCCCGTCAAATAGCCAGGAAGTCACTAAAAATCCTCTGAATCAACCAGCAGGGATAAGTCAAATGCGGGGGTTTCATAGGGATGAGCAGCCCGCAAAGCGGCAATAGCAGGTCGAATATACTCATCAGCGCACACCAATTCAACACGATACTCCGGTAAGCACTCCAGCTCACCAGCTTTTCCGCAGTAGGGATTGGCGCCGGGCAAAGGCCTGAACTGTCCTCTGCCCAGGACCTGCCAGCAACACTGGTCATAATTGCCAAGTTTGCCAGCACCGGCTGCAAATACAGCCGTTTTTACTATTTCCAGATGAGATTCCAGGACAAAGAAGACCAATTTATACATCTACCCTGCCCCGTATTTTGTATCATCTTAGATTACACGCACAGCAATCACGTGCTCAACTTTCGCCAACGCATCAATTACCTGGGTAGAGGGGGCAACCTCGACATCAATAATGTTGTATGCCACATCGCCACGGCTTTTATTCACCATATCAACTACATTAACTTTATGGTCGGCCAATACAGACAGCACATGCCCCAACACGCCAGACACATTTTCGTTAGAAAACGTAATGCGCGCGCCAATTCCCGCATTGCGATCCATAGCAACCGCCGGGAAATTGACCGAGTTTTTGATGTTGCCGTTTTCAAGGTAGTCAACTAATTGATCAGCCGCCATGATTGCACAATTCTCTTCCGCTTCTTCCGTGCTAGCACCTATATGAGGCATGGCATATACATCATGGCGATTCAGCAAAATAGGCTCAGGGAAATCGCAGATATATTTACCCAAGTGACCTGCATCAAGGCTTTCAACAACGGCATGGGCATCCACAATCGCTTCGCGTGCAAAATTCAGCAGGGTCGCACCCTTCTTGCAAACTTTGAGGGTATCGGCATTAATCAGGTGTTTCGTGGCAGGAATAGCAGGTACATGCAGGGTGATGTAATCAGAGCGCGCCAACAATGATTGCAAGTTTTCCATGCGTCCCACTTGACTCGGCAAGCGCCATGCGGCCTCTACAGACAAGGCTGGGTCGAAACCAACAACATTCATTCCCAATGCCAGTGCAGCATCAGCAATGAGGGAACCGATTGCCCCCAATCCGACAATCCCCAAGGTTTTACCTTGCAGCTCAAAACCGGCAAAATTTGACTTCTCTTTTTCCAGAAGCTTGGACATTTCGTCAGCATCGGTCATGTGCGTCAAACTATTTACATAAGCCATGCCCGGCAGGATTCCACGTGAACCGAGTAACATCCCCGTCAACACCAACTCTTTCACGGCGTTGGCATTCGCGCCGGGAGAATTGAATACCACCACACCTTTTTTGGTGTACTCCTCTACCGGTACATTATTGGTTCCTGCACCGGCACGCGCGACCGCTTTAACGCTTTCAGGCAATGCTTCACCGTGCAGCTTGTGACTACGCAAAATATAGGCATCAGGCTGGCCAATATCACTGGCCACTTCATATTTCTCACGGGGAAAGCGATTCAAACCTTTTACTGAAATAGCGTTGTATGTTTTTATTTTGAACATGATGATTGTTCCTCAAATCTACCAACAAAAAGGCCGTGTAAAAACACGGCCTTGAGAAAATAAACAGGCAAATCAGGCCGCTGTTGCTTGCTCATATGCCCAAGTCAACCAAGGCAGCAACGCCTCAAGGTCTGCTGCAGCCACTGTTGCACCGCACCAAATACGCAAGCCTGGAGGGGCATCGCGGTAGGCGCCAATGTCGTAGGCAACACCTTCTTTATCCAGCAATTTGATCATCGCCTTAACTTGCTCAGGTGTTGCCTTCAAAGTAAAGCACACACTGGTGTTTGACAGAGTCTCTGGCGTTTTTGCCAAAAAGTCGATCCAATCGTTCGCTGCAACAAACTTTTTCAACACCTCAAGATTGGCATTGGAGCGTGCGATTGTTTCTTTCACACCACCAATTGAACGCACCCAATCCAGTGCATCCAAATAATCTGCTACCGCCAACATGGAGGGCGTATTGATGGTATCGCCCTTGAAGATACCCTCCACCAATTTGCCACCACTGGTCATGCGGAACAATTTTGGCATTGGCCAGCTTGGCTTGTAGGTTTCCAGGCGCTCAACGGCGCGCGGGCTCAAAATCAACATACCGTGAGCGCCTTCACCACCCAGCACTTTCTGCCAACTGTAGGTGATTACATCAAGCTTTTCCCAAGACATATCCATGGCAAAAACAGATGAGGTTGCATCACAAATGGTCAACCCCTTGCGATCTGCAGGAATCCAATCGCCATTGGGAACTTTCACACCGGAGGTAGTACCGTTCCAGGTAAAGATAACATCGTTATCGAAGTTTACTTTGGACAAATCGGGTAGCAAACCATAATCCGCCTCATGCGCATTGACTGCCAATTTCAGCTCTTTGGTTGCATCGCTCAGCCAGCCCTTACCGAATGACTCCCATTGCAGTATGTCTACACCACGGGCGCCCAACAGCGACCACATTGCCATTTCAACAGCGCCGGTATCCGAACCAGGCACTACGCCAACACGATAACCTTCGGGTAATCCCAATAACTCAGCAGTATCTTCACAAGCGCGCTGTAGTGCGGCTTTACCAATGGTTGAACGATGCGAACGGCCCAGAGTGGAAATATCCAACTGCTCCAAACTGTAACCCGGACGCTTGCTGCAGGGGCCAGATGAAAAATTGGGGTTGTTTGGTTTTACTGCTGGCTTCATGGTAATCCTCTAGCTGACAGAAATAGCGGTTTGACGATGAAAATCGGCAAAACACGCACAACGGGGCTCACCCTTGTCCAAAACCCAGGGCAAACCCATAAAATTCGGGGCGTCGATTATGCCAGCTCATTACCAAATAACCTAGCTAGCGCTACGGGAATTGGGCGCAAAAAAAAGCCCTCTGAAACTCAGAGGGCGCAGGGAGACGTCGATGCATCAACCAGACATCGACGGTGAGAGAACCTAAATGCTCGAAACCAACGGGACAACTCCTTTGTCAGCCAAGCATCTCAATCAACTGAGATTACTTTAGGCTCAAATGACAGCGCTGTCAACAATAATATGAAAAGACATTCAAAAAATTGAATTCCCAATACAGCAGAACAAAAATTGAGCTATAAAAAACAAAACCAGTAACCCTATGAGCTACTGGCTGACCTGAGCGTTGTTCGGCTTGATTAAATTAATGGCATGCCATGCAGCATTACATGATCAATTAAATCGCGATTTGAAGGGAGACCAGCCAGAAATTTACGTGTTTTCTCAGCTGTTTCACGAATACGTGCCAGGGCTGTAGGCAAGTTATCGGAAGTGCGGGGCAACGCTGATGCATCCATTTTAAAACCCATGCCATAAAGCACATATTGATAACTAGCCGACGGAAAGATTTCTTCAACCTGAATAAAGTCATTGCGATGCGGGGGACGGCTCTTCCACAACACCAACAATTCGCGCAATCGATCAGGCAGAGCTTCCGGCGACGACATATCACGCCAATAATCTGAATCCCGGCGCTCTGTTAGCGCATAATGAAGCTTCAAGAAATCAATTATACGCTCCCAGCGATAACAGAAGACTTCATTGAAACGTTTTGCTACCACGCTCATCGCCGACCTATCGACAGGAAACTCCTCACAAATCATATTCATCGACAACTCAACAAGCGCTAGTGCAGATGCCTCAAGCGGCTCAATGAAGCCGGCAGACATTCCCACAGCAACACAGTTTTTGTGCCAGAACTCCTGGCGATGCCCTGCCCTGATTGATAATTTTTTACTGGATAATGAGTCAGCAACAGCCGCACCAACACTCTTGGCAATGTGAGCTCGCAACTCTCGTTCTGCCTGCTCTTCTGAGATATAACCGCTGGAAAAAACATAACCAACACCGCGGCGTGATGACAAACCTATATCCCAAGTCCAACCCGCTGATTGAGCTGTCGCCACTGTACACGACTCAATAGGGCTATTTTTTTCAGGGTAAGGAACCTGCATGGCCAATGCAGTATCGTTCAACGACAGATGCTTTTTATCAACAAAAGGCACACCAAAGTGCTGTCCTAGCAATAAACAGCTGAGCCCCGAACAATCGATAAAAAGATCGCCACTTATAATACCGGTAGCCTTGGTATCGACAGCAGCGATATCACCATTGTCAGCAGAAACAACCTTGGTCACATGATCAAGAATATGTTTAACGCCCAGATTTGCAGTGCAATGTCGCTGCAAAATGACCGCAAACTTTCCTGCATCCAAATGATAGCCATAGTTAAGTACGCCTGCATATTCAGGGGTAGCAACCTGCTTTGGTGCGCAACCATGCTCAGCCACAACAAATTGAGAAGACACAATTTCAGCAAAAGGATGATCGGCAAATTTTGCCTGCCAGGCAGCTGCCAGATTACTCTCAGCATAACCATGGGGAATACTGAATGGATGATGGTAAACATCATCGGATGCGCCCGTTCTCCAACCTACGAATTTAGACCCCTGCTTAAACGAAACAAAACACTCGCGCACCAATTCGGTTTCAGAAATGCCGATTTTCCGTAACGTCGCACGCATAGAAGGCCACGTCCCCTCACCCACACCAATCGTATTCACGTCGGGTGATTCAATTAACGTAATCTCTATAGAGGACTCAGCATGTTTAAATTCTGCTGCCAACAACCCAGCTGCCAACCACCCGGCAGAACCACCACCGACAATAATTATTTTTTTTATGCTGTTACTCATCTTCAATATGCTTCCAATATAAATGTGTCAGCGCAATTTAAAGCCTTTGATCAATAATCACCTTGCAGATAATCTGCCTTGCTATAAAAGCAAAGTACATAATTCAGCCAAACCGTAAATGGATCAACAAACAGGAATAAATAGTTACTTTTCCATAGCGCAATATTGTGCAATAAACTCTTCATGCCCTGGCAATCGGGAGATATTATTTGCTACATGATCACGGAAACCCGTCATATACGCCCTAAACTCCATATCAGACATATTATCAACTATGGGCTGATAGTTTTCAGGTGTAAATCCCTGACCAATTAAAACTTGTGTCCAGCCATTTGTTCTAAACAGCTCATCCCCACCCAAAAAGACCATTCCGCTCTGGGTGAACATATCTATACGATGCCGAAGACTGTCTGGAACAGGCATGGTACGAACATGACGCCAAAATTCAGTATCGTTACGTCGAGTAGCATGATAATGAAGAATAATAAAGTCACGAATACTCTCAGCTTCTTCTTTGGACTGACGATTATACTCATCCACCAATACGCGCTGAACTCCTCGCAATGGGAATAAGCGCAGGAAACGAATTAAACCCGAGGTAACCATATGGATGCTGGTTGACTCCAGCGGCTCAAGAAATCCTGATGCCAAGCCGAGTGCAACACAGTTCTTATGCCAACCAAGCTTACGACGCCCTGTTGTAAATTGAATCAAGCGCGGCGCAGTCAACATTTCCCCTTCAAGATTTTCTGTAAGTGTTTTTTCTGCCCATATGCGGTCTGCATATTGACTAGAATAAACAAGTCCATTACCGGTACGATTCTGTAAAGGTATACGCCATTGCCAACCAAATTCGCGGGCAGTTGATGTGGTATAAGGGGTAGCAGGCTTCACTTTTGCTGTTTGTACAGCCAGTGCAGAATCACAAGGTAACCAATGCTGCCAATTCTCATAACCTGTCTTTAATGTTTCCTCAATTAATAATCCTCGAAAGCCACTGCAATCGATAAAAAAGTCCGCATCAATAGTCAAACCACTATCGAGATGTAGGCGCTGAACAAACCCGGATTCGACATCCTGCTCCACCCTCTCAATTTTTCCTTCATGACGAACAACGCCCAATCCCTCGCTAAATTTACGCAGAAATTTTGCATACAACCCAGCATCAAAGTGAAACGCATAGTTTAAAGCGGGATTTTCGCTGATTGAAAATTTTTCTGCACGTGCTGCCTCATGCTCCAAACAATATGCTCCAAAGGGAATGTTGAGGCCATTTTTTTTTGCTCGAGCCCAAAAATGCTGAAACTCTCCAGCCCAAAATATTCGCCCTACCTGACCAAAAGAGTGAATATAATCTTCACCTATCTCTCCCCAATCCTTGAAGTTTATTCCTAACTTAAATGTTGCATGGGTTGCACGCATCATTTCCACTTCAGGAATACCTATCAGCTTATGAAATGCAAGCATTGTTGGAATAGTTGCCTCACCAACGCCAACAACACCTATAGCGTCAGACTCTATCAAAGTAACGCTCACTTGACCTTGATAGATTTTTCCAACAGCAGCTGCAGCCAACCACCCAGCAGTTCCACCCCCGATAATTACAAGCTTCTTAATAGGCTGCATACTAACCTCTAGTATTTATATTTTTATAAAAAATTATCAATCGAAAACTATTTTTCAAACTCCGAATTTTTAATATCAACCATGCGCTGAATATTAGTAATTGACCCGATAATTAAATAAGCGTAGCGAAGTAATCCAGAGCGATGCAGCTTTACGATTTCATCATCAGGAAGTGCCAATAACCGCTCTTTGCTTAGGGTGGCATAGTTGGTATTTTTATAACTCGTACCATTCGAAAAAGCGGCCTCTATGGTAATTTTTTCGATTAAATTTAGCCGCTCAAACTCAACAAGCATCCGCTCTGCTTCAGCAACACCTTCATGCAATACTGACAATACGGTTGTAATGTGCTCCAAAAATGGCGAATTACCGCCATGACGCAAAAATAACGCTTCTCCATCACCATTGATTGAAATACGGGGACTATCCAAGTCGACATTAACAACAGGCTCTATACTGCCACTCATATGCTCCTGCATACCAATCACAAAGGGTTCACGCTCAATAACAGCAGGAACATAGGGAACACGCCAGTTATGGTCTGTTAAAAATAAATTTTCATTGGCGTTAAAGCCAAAAAGCACGATAGTCAACCAGCCACTATTTTCATTTTTTTGAAATAAAATTGGATAGTACTTCTGCAGCTCATTAAATTCTGTTGGATACACCGCACACCCGCCAACAGCATCTCCAAGATCAGCCCCCCTACGCGTAATCACCCTCAAATCTTTGTGTGAAATATTATTGAGCACTTGATATCTAGCCATTTACCGCCCCTTTATCCAAATACTGTAAGCAGAGCAAAATACATACTTTTCACTCTTACACAGTGAAAGTAAACCACTTTTTGTAATATGCATAAAATCAGAAAATAATGATTATAAAAAAAGCCGCTGTTCCCAGCGGCTTTTTTTGGATATTGCTAAGTTACGCTCTCAATCAGAAAGTGTAACGCAAGCCAACTTGATAACGAGCCCCCAGATCCTCCAAAGACAGTAACTGCGCCTTTGAACGCCCATGTGTACGATAGTTTTCGCCAGTAATATTGATGCCCTCTGCCGTTAAGGTCAAATTATCATTAATCTCATAACCAATTGAGAGATCAATTTGTGCGTAATCTTCAACGTATTCTGGCTCATTACCACTACCAACAGTTCGGCTTTCCAAGAAGCTATCACGCCAGTTATAAGCGATACGAATTTGCAGCGCATCCTTATCATAAAAAGCCACCACGTTTGCAGTATCAGACAAGCCTGTCATAGCGAACTGGCCGCCAGTCACCAAATTGTCATAGCCGATATCTGAGTCAACCATAGTGTAGTTGGCTTGAACACCAAAACCTGAGTCACCAAACCAATGTTGTGCGGCAAACTCTATACCGTCAATAACAGCAGATTTATCATTAACCGGCTTGTTAACATTCCAAATCAACAATGGATCATTATCGTCAGCACGCACCCAACGACCATTTGATGAAATGTATGCAGGAGCAGAGTTTGCGAGAACATATGCGTGTAAGTCTGCTTCGTTAGTCTGGGGAATGCCACTATTGACAGCCAAATCCCCCAAACGCACATCACGCAATCCGTAAGCGTTCTCTTTAAATATCTGAGTTCCAATGAAACCATCTACGTCTTTACGGAAATATCCCACAGACAAATAACTATCATCAGTGTAATACCATTCTGCAGAGATATCAGTATTGAATGATTCCATCGGCTTTAAGCCTGGATCACCAGCATTAGCTCCGCGATTAAGCAAATTACCCAAACCAACATCAGGACGTAAATCGACATAAGATGGACGACCAATAGTCTCGCTGAGCGATGCACGTAACTTTAAGCTATCAAAGAAGGTAATATCAAAGTCCAAGTTAGGTAGCAAATAGTCATACGAACCTGTTTTATATTGCAGGGTTTTTTCTGGCGACAACTGTACTGACCAGTCATTATCACTTTCCCACCAGAGTATGACAGGCTCATTAACCAATGAACTTGAGCTAACATCCGTCTCTTCGTAACGCAAGCCAACCAATAAGTTAGATTCCAAACCAGCAATATCAAAATTAGAATGGAATTGACCATAGAATGATGTGCTTTCTTCTTCAATAGTACGGTTAGTAGCGTAAATATTATTCCACTGAACTTTACCATTTACAAAACCATAAAAGTCAGCTGAATTATTTCCTTGAGAGTTAATAAACTCAGCAGTTTCAATTAATTTGAAGATATTCGCATCAACACCAGTAAACCATAAGTCACTATTTGTTGTTGAACCATAATCAGGGAAGTCTTTACCAAAATCACGGCTTTCAAAATACTGATCAGGGAATAAACTTGGGTCGACACCATCCCAGTTACCAACACCTTGACGATTATCTCCAGATGCACGACTAGTATTTATATCTTTACGCTGTTCAAATCCAAACTTGATGCCAGCATTTTCAAAGAAACCAGAACCATTAAACTTGTACTCACCAAACAGTTGAATCTGATCAATCTCAGTACGCGTATTTGAACGAAGATTATTTGTCATTGCACCACTGACATCACCACCATCAATCACACCATTACAATTACCATTTACATAACGATGAGTTTCAACGCCATCATCTGTTCCTCTCACACGCTCGTAACAATCATCAAAAGTTACGCTCATCAGCGGCATTTCTTTTGACCAATCAACAAACTCGCTTGTGACGATATTCGCATTGAGGCCCATATCTGCAATAGTAGAAAGGTTTTCTGCACTTGAACGATGATAATCCAAACCAAACTTCAGTTGTTCATTAACATCATAAGCTAAATTCAAACCAACAGAATTATTTTGTGTCAACGAGTTCAATTGAGAGCCTGCAAACGACACATCTTTCCATACATCGTTAGGCTGAGTGAAGGGATTACTATCTGTACCACGGCCAACCCTATTAAAATACTGTTCACGGTAAAGAATAGGAGTTTTTACTGCACCATTATCAAATGTTAATTCAGAAATAGCATCCTGATTAAACCACACAGATTGCTGCGCACGATCAGAAGTACGATCTAACTCAGAGAAAGTGTAATCCAAGGTTGCTGTCAATTGATCAACAGGCTTGAATTGAACCACTGCCTGCACATTGGAGCGCTCACGCTTGTTATCTTGAACTTCATAGCGCAAATCACTTGGTCGCGACCACAACTGATCAACAGCCGGCGCATTATTAATAACAACGCCATCACCGCCATTGACAAAATTATCAGTGGTATCTGCCGTCCAAGCCTCGGTAGTCCAATTATTTACAAAGTTATTAGCATTAGAGCTATCGCGACGCTGGTAAGACCCAGAAAGCGCTACACCAAAAGTATCATTATCATTAACCCACGAAAACAGGCCTGATGCTTCTGGAGTAATTTCTGCACCAGCACCTGAACGCACTGTTTCATCCTGAATCGCTTTAACACCAATAGTCGCACGCTCACCGGCTTCTAATGGGCGTAACGTTTTAATATTGATAGTTGCCCCCAAACCACCAGTAGCCACATCAGCACGACCAGTCTTGTACACCTCAACACCAAATACGGATTCAGATGCCAAGTTGGCAAAGTCAAATGCACGAGTAGCAGAGTCACCTGCATCACTGTTAGCAACAGCAGGCATAACGCGACCATTCAAGGTCACCATATTTAACTCTGCGCCTATACCACGTGCAGTTACACGAGAACCTTCACCATCAGAGCGATTAATAGAAAGGCCAGTGATACGCTGTAACGATTCTGCAAGGTTAGTATCAGGCATCTTACCGATATCTTCGGCAGAGATAGCATCAACAACGCCCACTGCATTACGTTTTGTATCCATTGACTGAATAACCGATGCACGGATACCCGTTACCATTACCTCTTCGAGTTGAGTGTCTTGTTGTGCCAAGACTATTCCACTCATACCGGCAGCAACCGAAGCCACTGCAGTAGCTAACATTTTCTTTTTAAAGCTTATTGTGTTGTACATGGAGCCCTCTCCTGTAATTATCGTCGGGATTATTTTCCGGTACTCAGATGCCTGAAATACATACCATAAGGGTCGCACTTCAAACATTTTCGCCCCAATCACTGCAGGCGAATCCACTCTCTCAAGCTTTAGCATTAGTTATAAAACTGTTTGCTTGACCTTAGCCGAGATTTTCAAATACAAAAACTGTTAATTTTATTTTTTACTAATAAACACCAAAAATAGGATTTCAGCCGCCAATTTATTCTATTTTTGTTAACTGAGGCCAAAACTACCCCTATGTGACAGCGCTGTCAATCTATTGAAAAATAACTTTACATATATTGTTAAAACAATAATTAGCGACAACTTATAGTCAAAAAGACACAAAAAAGGAAAGTGATATCGGTTACAACTGCCAATTGATAGGAGATTTCCCCATTGACTGTAAATAGTGATTGGCTTGGGAGAAATGCCCGCAACCGATAAAGCCACGGTGGGCCGATAGGGGCGATGGATGGGGTGCCTTGAGCACCAGATGTTTTTGGTGATTGATGAAAACAGCTTTCTTCTGGGCATAGCTGCCCCACAACAGGAACACAACGCCTGTGCATTCCTGATTGACGAGCTGAATAGCCTTATCGGTGAATTGTTCCCAGCCCTGCCCTTGATGCGATCCGGCATTGGCTTGTTGCACCGTCAAGGTAGCATTAAGCATTAACACACCTTGATTTGCCCATGACTGCAGGCAGCCGTGCCCCGGATGCTGAAATCCCAGATCCCGGTGCAGCTCCTTAAACATGTTTTGCAACGATGGAGGCACTTGTACACCAGGCTGTACCGAGAAACACAAACCATGCGCTTGATTAGGGCCGTGGTAGGGATCCTGGCCAAGGATAACAACCTTTACCTGATCAAGAGGTGTGCTGTTGAAAGCGTTAAAAATATTTCTGGATTCGGGATAAATGATCTTACCCTGCTGCTTTTCCGCAAGCAAAAACGCCTTCAGTTGCTTCATGTAAGGCTGCTCAAATTCCGGCGCCAGATGATCAAGCCAACTAGGATGAAGATCTATCTTTTTAGTAGTCGCCATGGTTATTCGCCTCCAAAGTCACACAACATCACGCAGCAGCCAAACATTCATTCAATAAAAAGCCCGGCACAGGCCGGGCTTTTTACAAGACTTGGCGCTAAAAGTAAAACTTAGAGCTTGTCAGCGTTTTCAGCCAAGTACTTGGCAACACCTTCTGGTGATGCATCCATACCTTTGTCACCATCTTTCCAGCCAGCAGGACAAACTTCACCGTGTTGCTCATGGAAAATTAACGCGTCTACAGTACGAATGGTTTCATCAATGTTACGGCCGATCGGCAGGTCATTAACGATTTGTGAACGCACCACACCCGCTTCGTCAATGATGAAAGTGCCACGGAAAGCCACACCATCAGCAGATTCTACGTCGAAAGCCTTAGCGATTGAGTGAGTGATATCAGCAACCAGTGTGTAACGAACAGGACCGATACCGCCTTCGTTTACTGGCGTGTTACGCCATGCGTTGTGGGTGAATTGTGAGTCGATAGAAACACCAATCACTTCTACATTGCGCTTTTTGAACTCTTCTACGCGATGGTCAAATGCCAACAGCTCTGAAGGACATACAAAGGTGAAGTCCAGTGGGTAGAAGAATACCACTGCTTTTTTACCTTTGGTGGCGGCAGCAAAATTGTAACCGTCTACGATCTCACCGCTCGCCAATACTGCTGCTGCAGTAAAGTCAGGTGCTTTTTTACCAACTAATACGCCCATATCTAATCTCCTAATGGTTGATAACTCAATTGGGGGGAACAGGAATCGGAGGCTTCAGGTTATTCACACTGTGTGAACGTTTGATGGCCAGTTATTGATTACCCGTTATTTGTCGATAGTGCGTCGCTATCATACACAGCCACAGTCCAGTGTCCCATTGATTTTCTATATGACTATTCCAAAACTGAGGCTATTGAGCGCCTGCTGGCACATTAATTAACCTACAAGTTATAAAAACCAATAACAACACATTCCAAATAAGAATTTATATCACAAGCTGTTGACAGGGATTCTCATCAGACTTAAAGTTCTATTCGCGATACCAAGATCGCTTTCTGAACAACTTTGTGGAAGTGTTTTATGTACGTTTGTGTATGCAAAGGCATAACCGATAGACAAATCAAAGCTGCCATAAATGATGGGGCGAGTTCCTTAGGGCAATTACGCAAAGCCTTGGGCGTTGCCAGCCAATGCGGCAAGTGTTCAGTTATGACGCGTGAAATTCTGGACGAAGCCCTGAGCGAAACACCAATGATCAATGGCTTACCGCAATTCTATGCCGCCGCATGAGCCCTCGGCGCATAGCACCAGATACTGAAATAGAATCTAAATCATTACCATTTTTAGTATTTTTTCCTTCCACATCAAACACTTAGATAACTCTAATTGCTTGACATAGCCTCTTGGGGCGACCAGACTCTCCTTTTGTTATTTGCGTATTAAGGAGCACTCCATGAAAGGCGATCCACAGGTCATAGCCGTATTAAATAAAGTCCTTGGAAATGAGCTGGTTGCAATCAACCAATATTTCCTACATTCACGTATGTACAAAGATTGGGGCCTCAAAGAGCTGGCTGATCATGAGTACCACGAATCGATTGACGAAATGAAACACGCTGATGCTTTGGTTGAGCGTATTTTGTTTTTGGAAGGTTTACCCAACCTGCAAGACCTGGGCAAATTGCACATTGGTGAAGACACCCTGGAAATGCTCAAATCCGACCTAAAGCTGGAACTGAAAGCTATTCCAGATTTACGTGATGGCATTCTTATTTGTGAAGGGGTGCGCGATTTTGTGAGCCGCGATTTGCTGAAAAGCATCCTTGAATCCGAAGAAGAACACGTTGATTGGCTCGAAACACAACTATCACTGATTGATACCGTTGGCCTGCAGAATTACCTGCAAACCAAAATGGGATCAACTGCCTGATAACTCAGCTCTGTCTTGTGTAAAAAAGGAGCCTGATGGCTCCTTTTTTATTTAATGATGGAAGCTGAGATAACTTGACCGCGATTACATATTAATCCAGCCGTTCAGTGCACGCAGCTTGAATACTTTATCGCCGTGTTTGAGTACCACACCATCCACCAGAATGTCTTGCACGACGAACTGTCCGGTAGCAACCAGGTTGCCCACTCCCAAGGTTTGCCCGTTGATCACGACACTGCTGATACCACCGGCAAGATAATCGTGCCGTTGATAGCTGATGGTCGGCATTTTCTGCTTGGTGTTCCAAGGTAGCTCATTAAAATCCTGAATATGGGTCATGCTGTCAAAAGTGCGCGCAGGCTCACGCACGACTTCCACGGGTGGTACTGCTTCAGGCGTTACTGGCACACTGGCAAAAGGGTCTATAACTGATTCAGAGCCAACCGACTCTTCAACGGCATAAAGCTGATTCACGTCGGCTTCCACGGTGGGTGGTGCAGTCTCGTCAGCGTAGAGGCTTTTAACATCATTTGCTGCGACAGCATTGTGCTCCGGCGCTATAGCTGCAGCACTAGCCAAACGGGTTATGGCTTGGTTACCCGCCGTTGTTGGCGCTGCTTGAGTGGCCACTCCTGACTGCCCCACAGGCACAGCCGGTGTTGTTGGCGGAACTTGCACTACCTCGGGGACGGTAGGGGCAACGGCAGGCGGCGGATCGCCAGCAGCCAACCAACGCCATAAAACCACCGCGGCCAACAGCATAATCACACCTGCAGCAACCAACCAGATCCATGAGCGGGATGCCTTGTCCGGCTCCAGCATCAATGGGCGATGCTGGGTATTCAAATCCGGCACCGGGGTTTGGTTTTTTCGTTCGGTATCTGCGCGATTGAGGGCATCCAGAATGAGTGACATAGAACTACAGCCCTTGTGTTGCCAAACCTTGCGCATCCAGCAGCGCAGGTATTTTTTGTTCATCCAACTGGACAAGTGGCTTATCCACCCCCAGCACTTCATTGAGACGGCGTAGCGTCTGGGCGCCAATCACACCGTCCGGCAAGATATTTTGTGTGCGTTGGAACAGCTCCACCCGTTTTTTGAGTTTTTCGGTAAAAAACTGGCGCGTCAAGGGGGCAGGCTGTTGGTCGAGGCGAGCGAATTGCTCTGCCACCCAGGTCACCAAATCGCTTTTATCACCCATCTGCAGACTTTTCTCAAACCCTTGCGGTCGCGACCAGACATAGAAGAAATCGCCTGTCCAAAGTGGCGCCAACTCCCGCCAGGGAATGATTTTTTCGGCACCGTTTTCAATAATCAGTGCATAGTTTTCGCTCAGCCCGGCGACCATTAAGTACACCCATTTTTTATCAGGCGTAGCCAGTGTCATTAAGCCCGGGCGATTGATGTCCCTCAGCTCATCCCAGGAAGCAAGGCGTACTTTTTCGCAGCTGTAGTTCACAGTAGTAGAGGCAAGGCAAGGATTGGACATATCGCCTACAGCAACCGCGAGATGATCAAACAGTACCAACTGCGCTGCGACCAAATCCCGGGTTGCCAGAGTGATTAAGGGGGATTGATCGACAGATGATATTGACTCACTGGATAGGCTACTTGCAGCAGCGCTGGATAGTGATGCAGAAGACGCCACCTCCGCGCCAGCAGCCAATGCTGCCGTATTGGTAGATCGATCATCCGGTAGCAGGAACCAAACTGCAGCCATGATTACCGCTACAGCAACTACCAATAAGGCATGCCATGAGGTACGTACAGCAGCGACTTTTTCTTCTTGTTGGGTAGCAGTACCAGCAACTTCTTTCGTGGCGGCCGCAAAGATCTGCTTGTCGATATGGTGTTGATTTTGCGCGTAGGCACCCAGTAATAAACGCTCACTGAGCACATTGATCAAACGGGGAATACCGCCGCTAAACCCATGGATTTTTTTAATAATCGCATCGCTAAATGGCCGCTGATGGTCCGGCAAGCCAGCGATTTTCAGGCGGTGGTGGATATATGCCTTGGTTTCTGCAGGTGTGAGCGCCTCCAGGTGAAAGCGCGCGGTAATCCGCTGGGATAATTGTCGCAACGCCGGACGCGCCAGGAGCTTTTTTAACTCCGGTTGCCCGATCAGCATAATCTGCAAGAGTTTTTCCGTGGTGGTTTCAAGGTTGGTCAGTAAGCGGATTTGCTCCAGAACCGGCACTTTTAACAGCTGCGCCTCATCAATCAGCAACACGGTTTTTCGCCCTTTACGGTGATTATTGAGCAAAAACTCATTCAAGGCATCGGTGAGGCTTTTTACGGTAAGTTCATCGCTGATATAACTCACGCCCAACTCATCACAAATCGTGGAGAGCAACTCGGGCGCATTGGCGGTGGGGTTCAAAATAATGGCGATGTCGGTGTTGTCAGGCAACTGTTCCAGCAAACAGCGAACGATGGTGGTTTTACCGGTTCCCACTTCCCCGGTCAGCATCACAAAACCGCCGTTCTGGATGCCGTATAAAAGGTGCGCCAATGCCTCCCGGTGCTGATCGCTCATAAAGAGGTAGCGCGGGTTAACGGCAATGGAAAAGGCGGGCTCTTTGAGTCCAAAAAAGTCGTGATACATAGGGTAGAAACACGCAGTTATTATGCTTGGCTCAGCGGGCTGGAATCATAACAGGCCAATGCGCGCTTTCGCAGCTTATTAAAGTGGGACATTTTCACACCGGGTAGATCCCCCTGTCGAGGTTCCATTTTTTTAGCGTCCATCCCATGTTTGAGCCGCCCCTGAAACTGGCACACATTTCATGGAGCGGTGTGCAACCATGTCGGTACAACCACACGCCTTGAGGACATTATGACAAAAAGCCTGCCATTCCTGATTTCACTGTCGCTGTGTACAGCCTATGCCCACGGCGAGGATAACTTCATTGCTTACCCCGGATACAGCGGTAACTACGCGGGTTATACGCTAAAGGTAGATGAGCGCTTCAATCGTTTTAATAGTGGCCTGTGGCAAAAAGGCGATGGCGCGGTGGGTCACGAATCTGCCTGCCGCTTTACACCACAAGGCGTACAGGTTGATAAAGGTGTGTTAAACCTGATCGTGAATAAAGAAGTAGTCCCAGCCAGTTGGTCAGAAAACCATCAACAACAAAAGCGCCAGTATGACTACTCTTGCGGTGAACTGCGTACCTTGCCGACCAAGGCAATCAAATACGGGCGTTTTGAAACACGGATGAAAACGCCGGCACGGGCTAGCGCCAGTGGGTATATTTCGTCTTTATTTACCTATACCAACACGGACACACCGCGCGAATGGGAGGAGATTGATATTGAACTGGAAGGTGGCAGGCCGGATAAGTTTCAAGCCAACCTGATTTACGGACTGGATGCCGCCAGTTGGACACAAACCCGGGATTGGGGTGCATGGGAAGATAAAATCCAAATAGGCCCGGTGGATGAATGGCGGGTATTCGCCATCGAGTGGACCCCCACTTTTATTAAATGGTATGTCGATGGGGCACTGGTAAAAACACTCGACCAGAGCCAACTCGATTGCAAACCTGCCTGCGCACCAGGACAGAAGAATCCGACGCCTATTCCCGATAACCTGACATCGCTCATGATGAATTTCTGGATCCCCAATGATGAGATTCAGGATGTCTTTGGCGGCAACAAAAAAGGCAATGTCTATCCCATGGTGACTCAATACGATTGGCTCCGTATTTACCAATTGGACGAACATCCGCTCACAAACTACTAAGCCACAGAATATCTACTCGGGGCAAAACACAGGTTTTGCCCTAAAAACCGCGCGTCGATTGCCCGCCAAGCACCAAATTGATACCATTGCCGCCTTTTTAAACAGGCACCCTCCAGCCTTCTCCCTCCGCATTTTTATTGTTGATTTCCTTATACAGAGAGCTTCTATGTCAGTTGATTTTCGCTCAGCTTCCCCTATTGATTTTCGTTCCGCTTCGCTAGGGGCTTTGGCGTATAACGACGAGTTTGTACAGCGTCATATCGGCCCGGATGCCCAACAAACCGCCGCTATGCTGGCAACCTTGGGTGTCAGCTCAGTCAAGGAGTTGATCGACAAAACTGTACCGGACAATATCCGCCTTAAAAACGAACTCAATCTGGGCGATGCCGTCAGTGAAGCCAATGCGCTAGCGCAGCTCAAAGCTATCGCCAGCAAAAACAAGATCTTCAAAAACTATATTGGTATGGGATATCACGATACCCATGTGCCACTCGTGGTGCTGCGCAACGTCTTGGAAAACCCGGGTTGGTACACGGCTTACACGCCCTATCAGCCGGAAATCGCCCAAGGTCGTTTGGAAGCACTGCTCAACTACCAGCAAATGATCATCGACCTGACCGGGATGGAAATGGCCAACGCTTCGGTATTGGATGAAGGTACCGCCGCCGCTGAAGCCATGGCGATGTGTAAGCGTCAAAACAAGAAAAGTAAATCCGACGTGTTTTTTGTGGATGCAGATACTCACCCGCAAACCATCGCTGTAGTTAAAACCCGCGCCGAACATTTTGGCTTTGAAGTCTTTGTTGCCAAGGCCGATGAACTGGCCAATGGTGACTACTTCGGTGCCCTGCTCTCCTACCCCGGCTCCAGCGGTCAGGTGCGCGATTTAACTGCCCTGATCGAAACGGCCCATAACAACAATGCGCTGGTGACGGTGGCATCGGATTTGATGGCGCTCATGCTGCTCAAATCACCCGGCGCCATGGGCGCAGACGTCGTCGTCGGCACCAGCCAACGCTTCGGTGTACCTATGGGCTTTGGCGGTCCACACGCCGGTTTCTTCGCTTTCCGCGACGCCTACAAACGCTCTGCTCCCGGCCGCATTATTGGTGTATCGATTGATGCACGCGGTAAACAAGCATTGCGTATGGCGATGCAAACCCGCGAACAACATATCCGCCGCGAGAAGGCCAACTCCAATATTTGCACCTCGCAAGTATTGCTTGCAGTGATGAGCGTGTTCTACGCGATTTACCACGGCCCCGACGGTTTGAAACGCATCGCTAACCGCATCCATCGTTTAACCGCGATTACTGCAGCCGCATTAAAAGCCAAAGGTTTTGGCATCACTAACAGCCAATTCTTCGACACCATTACCGTCAATGTTGGCGACAATCAAAAAGCGATTTATCAAGCCGCATTAAACGCCGAAATTAATTTACGTTTAGTGGGCAGCGATTCACTGGGCATCAGCCTGAATGAAACAACCTCTGCTGCCGATCTGGAAACGTTGCTCGCTGTGTTTGGTGTCGCCGGAATTGAACTAACATCCTTTGATGAGCAAGTGCTCGCCGGAAAAAACATCACCGCCAACAATGCAATTCCTGCCGACTTGTTGCGTAGCGATACCGTATTAACGCACCCAGTGTTCAATACCTATCACAGCGAAACCGAAATGCTGCGCTACCTAAAGCGTTTGGAATCCAAGGATATCGCACTGAATAACGCGATGATTCCGCTCGGCTCTTGCACCATGAAATTAAATGCAACCGCCGAAATGATTCCCGTCACCTGGCCAGAATTTGGCAAGCTGCACCCCTTCGCACCCATCGATCAAGCCGAAGGTTACAAAGCATTATTTGAAGAACTGCAAGAGATGCTCAAAGCCTGTACCGGTTACGATGCCATCAGCTTGCAACCCAACGCCGGTTCACAAGGTGAATACGCTGGCCTTGTGGCGATCAAAAAATATTTTGAAAGCAAAGGCGAAACCCAGCGCGATATTTGTTTGATTCCTGCATCCGCGCACGGCACCAATCCAGCATCGGCGCAAATGGTGAGTTACAAAGTGGTGGTGGTTGCCTGCGATAGCAAAGGTAACGTTGACCTTGAGGATCTTGCCGCAAAAATTGCAACCTACGAAAAACAAATCGCCTGCATCATGGTGACCTACCCATCCACGCACGGCGTGTTTGAAGAAGGCATCACCCAATTGTGTGACATGGTGCATGCCGTGGGTGCACAGGTGTATATCGATGGCGCCAACATGAATGCATTGGTAGGCGTTGCTGCGCCAGGAAAATTCGGTGGCGATGTATCGCATTTGAATTTGCATAAAACTTTCTGTATCCCACACGGCGGCGGCGGCCCAGGCATGGGGCCAATTGGCGTGGGCAAACATTTAGAGCCCTTCCTTGCCGCGCACCCTGTGCAAGCGGTTCCAGGTACTGATATCAACAACGGTACTATCTCTGCCGCACCTTGGGGCTCAGCCAGCATTCTGCCCATCAGTTGGATGTACATCAAAATGATGGGCGCAGTGGGTATGCGCCAAGCCACTGAATTTGCGATGCTTAATGCAAACTACGTCGCTAAAAAATTGGAAGCTGCGTACCCGATTTTGTACAAAGGCACTAACGGTTTTGTCGCGCATGAATGCTTACTGGATTTGCGTCCGTTAAAAGAAGCCAGCGGCATCAGCGAAGAAGATATCGCCAAACGCTTGATGGATTTCGGCTTCCACGCCCCTACCATGTCCTTCCCGGTAGCGGGCACACTCATGATCGAACCGACCGAATCAGAATCCAAAATCGAATTGGATAAGTTCATTGAGGCGATGCTGATCATCCGTAAAGAAATCGATCAAGTTATCAATGGTGAAATCGCAGCGGAAGCAAGTGCACTACACAATGCACCGCACACGCAAGATGACGTACTGGAAGAAAACTGGACGCGCGCCTACTCACGCGAAACGGCTGGCCGCCCTGCCCCTTGGTTGAAAAACCATAAGGTATGGCCAACGGTAAATCGCATCGACAACGTGTACGGGGACAGGAACCTCATTTGCTCATGCCCGAGCGTAGAAAACTATATGGAATAAAATTTTCTGTTGATAGCAAAAAACGGAATAAATAAAACGCATAGCGCCATACAAAAAAGCGACTCAACGTGAGTCGCTTTTTTTGTTTTAGCCGCCAAAGCAACCTACAGAAAACATTGTCATTAACCTTTATTTTTCCTTCATATTGGCAAGCGCAAGCCAAAAAATTTCCACGCAATATTTCGATGCTGTATCTGTCGGGATTTATTAAAAACATTGATTTTGACGACAACTTTTGTATTTCTATTCTTTTTGGCGCATCAGTCATCCGCAGGCGCAGGTTCAGTGCGAACCAGTCATCAGATACTTTAGTATTTTTCCCGTATAAATACGGCTCGTCCTGCAAGGCGGTTATAGCCAGTGTGTTTGGCACTCTCATAATAAAGATTACCGCTAGCCCCAAGATCGTGTTTTCAATCAACAACGTCGATGCTCGGGCGAGCCATTATCAATACAAAATGTGGTGACGATGGAGATCGTGAGAAGAGTTTTAGGCCTGGGTGATGACGTACCTGCCCGGCCTGGAAACCGGTGATCGCAAGTTCATTGCGGTCTTTGTCTCGCCTGCCTTAATACCAGCCGCGCATTCGCGCGCGCGGTGCATTGGCAGTCATCATAATAATTTGAGGATTGAATAATGGGACACGCGACATCTCCCTCCAATCGCTTTCCTGCTTCGTGCAAACGGGCGGTCAGCCTTCTCGGCGTCAGTATTGCGCTGGCCGCGTTTTCGAACGTTGCCGCCGCAGGTTGTGAATATGTAGTGACTAACAGCTGGGGTTCCGGTTTTACGGCGGCAATCCGTATTTCCAACACCAGCTCAACCGCAATCAACGGTTGGAATGTTAGCTGGCAATACAACACCAACCGTGTGACTAATTTGTGGAATGCCAACCTCTCTGGCAATAACCCTTACTCAGCATCAAACCTGGGTTGGAACGGCACTATACCGCCGGGCCAAACCGTTGAGCTTGGTTTTCAAGGCGTTACCAATGGCGGTGCGGTTGAACGGCCAACAGTGAACGGTGCAGCTTGTACTGGTGGTACACAGTCATCCAGTTCGTCCAGTGTATTAAGCTCGGCACCATCATCCAGCAGTGTCCGCTCAAGCTCAAGTTCTGCACCCAGCTCATCGTCCGTCGCCAGCGGCGGTCAATGTAACTGGTATGGCACCCTTTACCCATTGTGTACGAGCACTACCTCTGGCTGGGGTTACGAGAACAACAGAAGCTGTATTTCTTACGCGACCTGCGATGCACAACCAGACCCATTTGGCCCTGTCACTGGCTCATCCAGCTCATCGTCTGTGCGCTCATCCAGCAGTGTGCCAAGTAGCATCTCCAGCAGTTCATCGGTACGCAGCAGTTCATCCAGTTCTGTGATCTCCAGCTCCGTCAGTTCCAGCTCCGTGCGCAGCAGCTCCAGTGTGAGTTCGGTGTCATCAAGTTCGTCTTCTATTGGCGTACCGGGTAATGGCGTATTCCGTGTGAACACCCAAGGCAACCTGACAAAAGACGGTGATCCGTTACCAGCACGCTGTGGTAACTGGTTCGGCCTTGAAGGTCGCCACGAGCCGTCGAACGATGCCGACAACCCAAGTGGTGCACCACTGGAGCTGTACGTAGGTAATATGTGGTGGGTTAACAACAGCCAGGGTTCAGGTCGCACCATTCAGCAGACTATGACTGAGCTGAAACAGCAGGGTATTACCATGCTGCGTTTACCGATTGCTCCGCAAACACTGGAAACAAACAATCCACAAGGTATGGTCCCCAACTTGAAGAACCATCCGTCTGTACGTCAAACCAATGCACGTCAGGCGCTGGAGGATTTCATCAAGCTGGCTGATCAAAACAATATCCAGTTGTTTATCGATATCCATTCCTGTTCAAACTATGTGGGCTGGCGCGCAGGCCGTTTGGATGCACGTCCACCTTATGTGGATGCCAACCGCGTTGGTTATGACTTTACCCGTGAAGAATACTCCTGTTCTGCCACTGGCAACCCAAGCTCTGTTACCAAAATCCATGCGTACGACAAGGAAAAATGGTTGGCTAACCTGAGAGAAGTTGCGGGCCTGTCGGCGAAATTAAACGTGAGTAACATCATCGGTATCGACGTGTTCAACGAGCCTTACGATTACACTTGGGCAGAGTGGAAAGGTTTGGTTGAGGATGCCTACCAAGCGATCAACGAAGTGAACCCCAACATGCTGATTATTGTTGAAGGGATCTCAGGAAATGCTAACACTCAGGATGGGACACCAGACACCAAGGTTCCCGTTCCCCATGGCAACCCTGACCTGAACCCGAACTGGGGCGAAAACCTCTTCGAAGCAGGCACCAACCCGCTGAACATTCCTAAAGATCGCCTTGTGTTCTCTCCGCATACCTACGGACCTTCCGTATTTGTGCAGAAGCACTTTATGGATCCAACCCAAACCGAGTGTGAAGGGCTTGAAGGTGATGAAGCGGGCCATGCTGATTGCCGCATTGTGATCAACCCAACCCTATTGGAAGAAGGCTGGGAAGAGCACTTTGGTTATCTGCGTGAGCTGGGCTATGGCATCCTGATTGGTGAGTTTGGCGGCAATATGGATTGGCCAGGTGCGAAATCCAGTGCAGCAGACCGCGCACTCTGGAGCCATATCACCACTAATGTGGATCAACAATGGCAACAAGCAGCGGCTAACTACTTCAAGAAAAAGGGTATCAATGCCTGCTACTGGTCAATCAACCCCGAGTCAGCGGACACCATGGGCTGGTACTTAACCCCATGGGATCCTGTTTCCGCCACCACCAGTTGGGGACAATGGACCGGGTTTGATCCTCGCAAAACCCAGCTGTTGCATAACTTATGGGGGCTCTAAGATCTCTCTTTAGGTAGAGTACGTCCATAAAAAAACCGAGGTCGAAAGGCCTCGGTTTTTTATTGATGCCCCGTTTAGGCACCCGCTCCTTGCAAAAACATCCTCTCAATTAACTCCGCCATCCCTGCACGCGGCACACGCCCACGGCTCTCCGATTCAACCAGAGAAGTGGCGATGCCAAAAAAAATCTCATTCAATGCAACCGCGCTGATATCGATACGAAGCATTCCCTCTTGTTGGCAGCGCAGAAAAAAGTCATCGCAGGTTTTTTGGATATCCAGCCAACGCCTGTCCGGATTACTTTCATTCAGGAACTCTGGGCGAAAGTGAAAGATAAGGAATTGCGTAAGCTCTTTGGACTCCAAAAACCCTGCAATAAGCGCCTTAAACGCAGTATCCACTGGGGCCTGTTCAAGGTTGCAGTTCGCTATCGCCCTGCCGACGGTCACTGTTGCCTCATCTAATAAGCGCTCGATCAATGCCTCCCGCGTTGGACAAAACCGATACAGGGTTGCCTTGCTCACACCTACAGCCTTGGCTAGCTCCTGCAAATTGGCTCGTGGTCGATGTACCAGTGCCACCGCCAATTGAAGCAGTAAAGGGTCGATCGCTGTTGATGTCACAGTCTCTTCCTCTCTTTTAAATAAGACCGCCATTCTACGAGGCTAAATATCAATGTCCAGATGACACATATGAAATTAATTAAATTTAAATGAATCAATTTTGATTCATTTAAGGCTTTTATGTATTATGCGCCACCTTGGAATCAGTCTCACTGGAGTTCATTAATGATGAAACCTGTCTTTGCAAACATCAGCCTGGCCATATCGGGCCTAACCCTGTTGGCTGTACTCACCGGCTGCGGCGAACAATCGATACAACAGGGCGAGGGGTTGCCCCATCAGGTTGAGGTAGTCATCGCTGAACCTAAAGCCTTGTTAGTGACAGATTCATTGCCCGGCCGCGTCGTTCCCGTCCGGGAGTCCCAAGTGCGGGCACGAGTGGCAGGGATTGTGATGAAACGTCACTTTGAAGAAGGCAGCGACGTCACAGAGGGCCAATTGTTATTTGAACTGGATGCAGCTCCCTACAAAGTCGCTCTGGCAAAAGCGGCTGCAGAACTCGCGCGCACCGAAGCCTTATTTACTGATGCACAAACCAGGGCCGTACGCGCTGAAGATCTGGCCAAAGTAAAAGCGATCAGCGTGCAAGATCTGGATAGCGCCCGCGCAACATTAGCCAGTGCACGTGCCAGCGTACTGGCAGCCAAAGCCGATGTGGATAGTGCGACATTGAATCTGGGATATACACGTATTACAGCGCCTATTTCAGGGCGAATCGGCAAAGCATTGGTGACCGAAGGCATGCTGGTTGGCCAAAACGAAGCGACGGAAGTTGCACACATCCAGCAATTAAATCCGGTGTATGTGGATTTCTCTCACGCATTAAGTAACGAGTTGACCCGCCAGGAAGACAGCCGCACCGGCAAGCTGCTCGACGGCGATATTCTGGAAGCACGTGTAGAGGGAACCGGAATTCAGGTTAAAGGCAAACTGCATTTCACCGGCGCCGCCGTAGATCAAACGACCGGCACTATCGCCCTGCGCGGCGAGTTTCCCAACGACGATGGCCAACTATTGCCCGGCATGTATGTAACCGTGTTGACACGCTTACACAATCAACCCACTGCATTTCTCTTGCCGCAACGCGCTATCAGTCGCGGTGCCGATGGCAATCCGCAAGTCTTGATTGCCGGCAAAGACGGCGTAGAAGTACGCCCCATTCAAACCGGAAAAATGATCGGTGCCGAGTGGCACATTCTCTCCGGCCTTAATGCGGGCGATAAGGTCATTATCGGCGGTAGCACCACGCTGCAACCGGGTGACAAGGTTGAACCTGTAATCAAGCAACAATCCCACACCAGCACTTAATTGGGGACACCACACCATGCCTGATTTTTTTATTGCACGCCCCAAATTTGCCTGGGTCGTGGCGATTTTTATCGCACTCGCCGGTTTGCTGGCGTTACCCCAACTACCTGTAGCACAGTACCCGGTTGTAGCACCGCCGCAAATCGCACTCTATGCCACCTACCCCGGTGCATCTGCATCGGTATTAGTGGACTCAGTAACCAGCGTGATTGAAGAAGAACTCAATGGCACTAAAGGGTTGTTGTATTTTGAGTCCTCCAGTAACTCCAACGGTATTGCGGAAATCACAGCAACCTTTCAACCAGGGACCAACCCATCGTTCGCCCAGATGGAAGTGCAAAACCGCCTGAAAAAAGCCGAATCGCGTTTACCTGCAGCGGTAATCACGCAAGGTATTCAGGTGGAAGAAGCCAATGCTGATTTCTTAATGTTTTACGCACTCACTTATAAAGATGGCAGCGAACATAAAGACGTGACCGGCCTTGCCGATTACGCCGCGCGTTACATTAACAATGAAGTGCGCCGTGTAAATGGTGTTGGTAAATTGCAATTTTTCGCCTCGGAAGCGGCAATGCGTATTTGGGTTGACCCACAAAAACTCATCGGCTATGGCCTGAGTATTGACGATGTAAACAACGCAATTGCTGCACAAAATATCCAGGTGCCCGCTGGCAGTTTTGGTTCAACACCCACCGGCCAATCACAAGAACTCACAGCAAATATTAATGTAAAAGGCACGCTGAGTGATCCGCGCGAATTCGGCAAAATTATGCTCGCCACACTGACGAGCGGTGCCAGTGTGTTATTGCAAGATGTTGCACGTATTGAAATCGGGCAGCAGGATTACAACTTTGAATCGCGTTTAAATGGCAAGCCTTCAGCAATTGCTGCGGTGCAATTAGCACCGGGGGCAAATGCCATGCAAACCGTGGAAGCGATTAAAAAACGCTTGGATGAACTGTCCGTCAACTTTCCGGATGATATTGAATTATCAGTCCCTTACGACACCTCACGTTTTGTTGATGCAGCCATTACCAAAGTAATACACACCTTGATCGAAGCCATTATTCTGGTGTTTTTAGTCATGCTGTTATTCCTGCAAAGTGTTCGCTACACCTTGATTCCAACAATCGTAGTGCCGGTATGTTTACTCGGCACTCTCGCCGTCATGTATGTGATTGGTTTTTCAGTCAACATGATGACCATGTTCGGCATGGTGCTGGCAATTGGTATTTTGGTAGACGATGCGATTGTGGTAGTGGAAAACGTCGAACGACTAATGGCCGAGGAAAAGCTTGCGCCAAAAGAAGCAACGATTAAAGCCATGAAGCAAGTATCCGGTGCCATTGTGGGAATTACGCTTGTGCTCTCTGCGGTATTTATTCCACTGGCACTGATGAGTGGATCCGTCGGCGTTATTTATCAACAGTTCTCGGTATCCCTCGCCGTCTCGATTTTATTTTCCGGTTTCCTTGCACTCACGCTCACACCGGCGCTTTGTGCCACCTTACTTAAACCGGTTGACGCAGGTCATCACCACAAGACCGGTTTTTATGGTTGGTTTAATCGGAAATTCCAAACACTAACCAATCGTTACTCACAGCTGAATCATCAACTGGTGCGCAAAACCGGCCGCTATATGCTGATGTATCTTGTTATCGTCGGCGTGCTTGCTTTCTTTTATATGCGCTTGCCACAGGCATTTGCGCCCCAGGAAGACCAAGGCTACATGATTATCGATGTGCAATTACCCGCAGGCGCCACCACCGCGAGAACCCGTGCAACTACCATAGAATTGGAAAACTATTTAATCAGTCGCCCAGCGATGGATTCTGTCACATCCATTCTCGGATTTAGTTTTTCCGGTATGGGCCCCAATGCCGGATTGATGTTTCCGACCCTGAAAGATTGGAGTGAACGCGGTGCCGGTCAATCAGCTGCCGATGAAGCCAATGCCTTTAATGGTCACTTTGCCTCAGTGAGCGACGGTGCAGTAATGGCCGTCACACCCCCACCGGTTGAGGGCTTGGGAAATTCCGGCGGCTTCTCTTTGCGCCTGCAAGATCGCGCAGGCTTGGGCCGTGAAGCACTCACGGCTGCGCTTGGCGAAGTATTGGGGCGCGCTAATCAATCACCCATTATTGCCTACGCCATGCTGGAAGGATTACAGGATGCCCCCGAACTCAAACTGAATATTGATCGGTCAAAAGCAGCGGCCATGGGCGTGAGTTTTCCTGTCATCAGCCAAACAATTTCCGCGGCCTTTGGTTCTGCCACAATTAATGACTTCAACAATCAAGGGCGCCAGCAGCGCGTGGTTGTACAAGCAGATGTTGAAGCGCGTATGACACCGGAAGCGCTGCTGAAGCTACACGTGCCAACCTCGACCGGGCAACAGGTTCCGCTCAGCGCGTTTGTGACCGCAGCGTGGGATTTTGGCCCGGTGCAGTTGTCGCGCTACAACGGCTACCCCACCTTCAAAATTGCTGGTGATGCAAACCCCGGCCATAGCACTGGCGATGTCCTCGCGGAAATTGAACGCATTATTGCCGAGCTCCCCAAGGGTATCGGCTACGAGTGGACGGGACTTTCCTATCAGGAAAAATTATCCGGTGCGCAAGCACCTATCCTGATAAGCCTTTCTATTTTGGTCGTGTTTTTAATTCTGGTTGCGCTGTATGAAAGCTGGTCCATTCCGCTCACCGTGTTATTGATTGTCCCTATTGGTGCCTTGGGTGCAGTGTTAGCAGTCAGTTTGATGGGCATGTCCAACGATGTGTATTTCAAAGTCGGTTTGATCACCATCATCGGGCTCGCCGCGAAAAATGCCATTTTAATTGTGGAGTTCGCAAAGGAGCTGCACGCCGCCGGTGAAACACTGGCCGACGCCGCTGTTAAAGCGGCAAAGTTGCGTTTCCGCCCGATCATCATGACCTCTATGGCATTTATCCTCGGCGTTTTACCGCTGACCATTGCCACTGGGGCCGGTGCATCCAGCCAACAGGCCATTGGCACCAGTGTCATGGGTGGCATGATTACCGCAACACTGCTCGGCGTTATTTTTGTACCCGTGTTTTTTGTATGGGTCTTATCGCGCTTCCATAGTCGTAACGACGGCAGTGAATCAATAGCGATAAAGGCGCCGTGACCTTATCAGTAGTGTGACCTGTCAGTTCGGTTACCGACCGGATTGACTCTGCGATCTATCAAAACCCGAGACTGAAAAGCCTCGGGTTTTTTATTGTGCGTTCAGGCGTCACACACCAGTCGCTTAAATCATTAAATAAATGAGATTGATTATCAAATGATATCCATTAATATAGCCGCCCTGATACTTACTGAAATAATGAGGATTTATGCGGCGCCTGCTCTTAACCACCAGCCTGTTTCTGCCATTGTTGACCATTTCCCATTCGATTAAGGCTCAACCCAACGAACTGCAGGTTGTGACACATCGCTTGCAAACCACAGCGATGGGCAGTGAGCTGGAGCTAAGCGGCACACTGCGCGCCCTGCGCGACTCCAATCTGTCAGTTGCAGTGAACGCGCTGGTCAAGCAGCTGCATGTAGATCTTGGCAGCCATGTCAAACAGGGTGACTTGCTACTGGAGCTGGATGACAAGATCGCCAAACAGGAACACCAGCGTGCACTTGCACAGCTGTCAGCCGCTGAAACCGCCGCCACCGAAGCCGCTCGCCTGCGCGATGAAGCCCTGCGGTTGAAACAACAGAGCCATATTGCCCAAAGCGAGGTCAGCGCCCGTGAAAGCGCCGCCACACTGGCCGTAGCACGACTACAAGAAGCCCGTGCCGACGCCGGTATCGCCGCCGAGCAATTGGCCAGACATCAATTGAAAGCCCCCTTTGATGGCGTGATCAGTGCGCGCTGGACCGATCTCGGCCAGTGGCTGACCCCCGGCGATCAGGTCTTTACCCTGGTCTCCACCGATGAATTGCGCCTGGACGTGCAACTACCCCAGGAGCACTTGCCCAGCATCGACCAGATCCATGCCGTGCAGATACGCCCGGATTCCCAACCCACCCTGCACATTCCCGCGCGGGTTGACGCCATAGTGCCGGTGGGCGATGCCTCACGCAGCTTCCTACTGCGCCTCGTGGCAACGGACAGTTCGCCAGCGCTGGTACCCGGCGCCTCTGCCCGTGCGCACCTGACATTCCAACAGGCGAAGACGGCGGTGTTATTGCCACGCGATGCCGTGCTGCGCAATGCCGACGGCAACTTCAGTGTCTTTGTGGTGGAAAACGGCAAAGCCAAACGCCGCCAGATTGCACTCGGCAATACCAGGCGCGATGGGTATTTAGTGGAACAGGGGCTGGAGGCCGGTGAGCAGGTGGTGATTCGCGGCAACGAACTGCTGAGCGATGACCAATCAGTGACTGTCGCCAGCACTGGCGCCCCGTCAACCAACGCGCAGGGCCAGACTAATGATTGAAAAATGGGTTCTTCAAGGGCGCTTGCTGAGCATTATTGTATTGATTGTGTGTGTACTGGGCTTTGCTGCCGCACGGCAGATGCCGGTGCAGATGATTCCCAACCTGGATACTCGCATCATCACTGTAGTCACCGGTTGGTCGGGGGCGACGCCGCAGGACGTTGAAAAGGAAATCCTGCTGGAACAGGAGCGCTACCTGCGCTCGCTGCCCAATCTCAGCCGCATGCAATCCTTCGCCTCCATGGGTGAAGCTGTGATCGAGCTGGAATTCCCTATTGGCGTCGAAGCCAATGAAGCGCTTATCCGCGTTTCCAATGCGCTAAGCCAAGTGCCTAACTACCCCGAAAACGTTGACCAACCGCGCCTGTACAGCGAATCCTTTTCTGAAAGTGCATTTATGTACTTCGCGGTATTGCCCGAGATTGGCAACCCGCGCCAGTTGGATATGGACATGATCAGCGACTTTATCGACGACAACCTGCGCCCGCGCATGGAACGGGTTGCCGGTGTGTCGCAGGTTGAGATGAGCAATACCTTGCGCCAGATCCAAATCCACGTTGATCCGGCGCGGCTCGCCCAGCGCAACCTGAGCTTGGAAGATGTGAGCAGCGCCATTCGCGCGCGCAACCGCGATGTGTCCGCCGGTGATATCAACGACGGCAAACGCCGCTACCTGCTGCGAACTACCAGCCGTTTTGATGACATCAACGACCTGCAAAACCTGATTATCACCCACCAGGATGGCAGCCATATCCGCCTGGCCGATGTGGCCGACATCCGCCTGGATCACTACGAAAAACGCAGCTATTCCATCGTTAACGGCGAAGAAGCGCTGACACTGGCGGTCAAACGCCAGCAGGGATCCAATGTTATCGACATCAAACGCGCCATGCTCGCGGAGATAGACAAAATCCGCGCAGACCTGTTGGAACCCCATGGCCTGCGCATCTTGATGATTAGCGACGACGTGCGCTACGTGGAAGATTCCATCAGCAACGTGTTTTCCAACCTGTGCATTGGTGCCTTTCTCTCCACGCTGGTGATGTACCTGTTCCTGCGCTCCGGCCGCGCCACCCTTATCTGCCTGCTGGGTATTCCGGTCTGTACTATCGCCTCCTTTATCGGTCTGGCCGCCTTTGACCGCACCATTAACGTCATCTCCCTCGCCGGCATTGCCTTTGCAATTGGCATGACAGTGGACAACAGTATTGTGGTGCTGGAGAGTATCGAACAGGCGCGGCGACGCGGGCTGGATCGTATAGAAGCCGCCGTCACTGGCGTGCGCGAAGTATGGAGTGCGGTCATAGCCTCCAGTACCACCACCGTTTTGGTATTTGCGCCGGTACTCTTTATCACCGAAGAAGCGGGCCAACTCTATTCCGATATCGCACTGGCTATTTCTGCCTCCATTTTTGCCTCCATGCTGTTTGCATTGTTTGTGGTACCAGCGGCCAGCGCAGCTATTGGTGGGCGCATGGACATGGGCGAAGGCTCCAAACGCGAAGCCACAATTCTCAAGATAACCGACTGGCTCTGCCACAACCTCAAACGCCGTTACCTGACCATGGCGCTCACACTCGTTTGCAGCCTCGGTTTAGCCTGGGTATTTATGCCCGCCGCCGAATACCTACCGGAAGGTGAAGAACCCAAGGCATTCACCATGATGTTTGCGCCACCGGGCTATAACATTGAGGAAATGCACAAGATCAGCACTGAAATTCAGGCCGAGCTGGATAAAGCCATCCAACCTGATGCGGATGGCAGCAATGGCATACCGCCGCTGGCCTACTATTTTTTACGCATCAGCGCCGGTCAACTTTGGCTCATGAGCGAGCCGCGCAGCGCTGCCAATATCGATCTCATGATGGATGTACTGGTGAAGCGCTTTGAAAGCTACCCCGGCATGCGGGCCTTCTCCGCGCGCGGCTCGATTATCTCCAGCAATCAGGGAGGCACCCGCGCCGTCGAACTGAACCTCACCGGCCCCGATCTGGCAGAGCTCTACGACACCGCACGCCATGTAATGCGCCGCGCAGACGAGGTATTCACAGAGCCGCGTATCGATTCATCGCCCTCATCCCTGTCTCTCGACCAACCGTTAATTGAAATCCGCCCGCGCTGGGAGCGTCTGGCTGAACTCGGGTTTAGTCCGGCCGAATTCGGCTTTATTGTCGCGGCTTATAGCGACGGTGCCTTTGTGGGTGAATTTATTGATGGCGACGACAAAATCGATATGTTCTTGTTCAGCAGTGCCGGTAATCGCCAACAACTCAACGAATTAGCACAAGTGCCCATTCGCACACCCAAAGGGCAAGTCCTGCCGCTCTCGGCACTCGCCGAACTGCGCGAAACGGTAGACAGCGAAGAACTGCGCCGCGTCAATGGTCAGCGCACCGTATCGGTTTATATTATTCCCGCCGACGATGTCGCACTGGAAACCGCCGTGGATAAAATGCGCACCGAATTAATCCCGGCCATGAAACTCGCGGGCGAGTTACCCGCCCGCGTCGCCCTCAGCATTACCGGCGCCGCTGATGATCTCGCCGCAACCCGCGCCTCTTTGCTCAATAATTTCGTCGTCGCCATAGTGCTGATTTACCTGATGCTGGTCGCTATCTTCTCGCACTGGGGTTATCCATTGCTGATTATGACAACCGTACCGCTGGGAATGGCCGGCGGCTTGGTCGGATTGGTGGGGCTCAATGGTCTGAGCGCACTGTTGGCCACCATCGGCTTCAGCGGCAACCATCAAGCATTGGACATGATCACCATGCTCGGTTTTGTGATTTTGCTGGGAACGGTGATCAACAATCCCATCCTGATCGTGGAAAAAACGCGCCGCAATCTGGACGAACGCCAAATGACAATCACCGAGGCCGTACGCGACGCCGTTTCAAGCCGCCTGCGCCCTATATTAATGTCCACCGCCACCACCATTTTCGGCCTCGCACCACTGGTACTGATTCCCGGCGCGGGCACAGAGCTGTATCGCGGCGTAGGCATAGTCGTCCTTTGCGGCCTCACTGCCTCCATGCTACTCACGCTGAGTTTTTTACCCTGCTTATTAATAGAAGTATTAGACCCGCAAGCACGCTGGCGACATACATTAGCGCCGCTCTTATCGCGCAAAAAATAATGCGCCAATAAAAAACGGGCAGAAAGTTTCAATTTCTGCCCGTTTTTTATTTTTGACAACCACCCTGCAAGAGCACGCAACCTTAAGCTCGCCGATTCGCCTCCCCCATCTCTGACCGAAAAATGTAAAACAACGGGTATAGACTTCTTTTTCCTTGGGCAATTGGGATAGTTTCCTGTATATTACGCCGCTATTTTCCAACCCTGTTTTATCTAACCTTGCATAACATTAAGAGAGTCCTATGGCTGACTTATCCCTTTACAGAAACATCGGTATCTTCGCTCACGTGGACGCCGGTAAGACCACTACCACCGAGCGTATCCTCAAGCTCACTGGTCGTATCCACAAACTTGGTGAAGTTCACGAAGGTGAATCTACTACTGACTTTATGGAACAGGAAGCTGAGCGCGGTATTACCATTCAGTCAGCAGCAGTAAGCTGTTTCTGGAAGGGTCACCGTTTCAACGTTATCGATACCCCCGGACACGTTGACTTCACCGTAGAAGTGTACCGTTCATTGAAAGTACTCGATGGCGGTATCGGCGTATTCTGTGGTTCAGGCGGCGTAGAGCCTCAGTCAGAAACCAACTGGCGCTATGCGAACGACGCAAAAGTATCGCGTCTGATCTTCGTAAACAAACTGGACCGTATCGGCGCTGACTTCCTGCGCGTTACCGATCAAGTGAAAAAAGTATTGGGCGCCAAGCCACTGATCATGACCTTGCCAATCGGCCGCGAAGACACCTTCGTCGGTGTGGTTGACCTGTTGACCCGCAAAGCTTACGTATGGGATGACTCTGGCATTCCAGAAAACTACACCATCACCGACGTACCAGCCGACATGGTTGATGACGTAGAAATGTACCGCGACCAAATGGTTGAAAACGCGGTAGAAATGGACGACGACCTGCTGATGGCCTACATGGAAGGCGAACAACCTTCTATCGAAGACATCAAGCGCTGCATCCGTAAAGGTACCCGCGACCTGGCCTTCTTCCCAACCTTCTGCGGTTCAGCCTTTAAAAACAAAGGTATGCAACTTGTGTTGGATGCGGTAGTTGATTATCTGCCAGCACCACAAGAAGTAAATCCACAGCCTTTGACTGACGAAGAAGGTAATCCAAACGGTCAATTTGCTCTTGTTGATGCCAATGAGCCGTTCCGCGCACTGGCGTTCAAAATCATGGACGACCGTTTCGGCGCCCTGACTTTCGTACGTATCTACTCAGGCGTATTGAACAAAGGCGACACCATCCTCAACTCATTCACCGGTAAAAGTGAACGTGTTGGCCGTATGGTTGAAATGCATGCGAACGAGCGTACCGATCTGACTACCGCACAAGCCGGTGACATTATTGCATTGGTAGGTTTGAAGAACGTGCAAACCGGTCATACCCTGTGTGATCCAAAGCACCCATGTACGCTTGAGCCAATGATTTTCCCTGAGCCAGTAATCTCCATCTCAGTAACGCCGAAAGACAAAGCTGGCGTTGAGAAAATGGGTATCGCCATTGGCAAAATGGTTTCAGAAGACCCAACCTTCCGTGTTGAAACCGATATCGATTCAGGCGAAACCATCCTGAAAGGTATGGGTGAATTGCACTTGGATATTAAAGTAGACATTCTGAAACGTACTTACGGCGTTGAGTTGATCGTAGGTCAACCACAGGTTGCTTACCGCGAAACCATTACCCGCGAAATCGAAGACAGCTACACCCACAAGAAGCAGTCAGGTGGTTCTGGTCAATACGGCAAGATCGACTACCGCATCAAGCCGGGCGAACCAAACACTGGCTTCGTATTCAAGACTTCTGTTGTTGGTGGTAGCGTTCCAAAAGAATTCTACCCTGCAATTGAAAAGGGCTTTAAGTCAATGATGTCGACTGGCCCATTGGCTGGCTTCCCTGTATTGGACGTAGAAGTTGACCTGTTTGACGGTGCATTCCACGCCGTTGACTCCTCGGCAATTGCGTTTGAAATCGCGGCAAAAGGCGCTTTCCGTCAATCTATGCCGAAAGCGGGCCCGCAACTGCTTGAACCAATCATGAAAGTAGATGTGTTCACCCCAGAAGATCACGTAGGTGATGTAATTGGTGACTTGAACCGTCGTCGCGGCATGATCTCTGGTCAAGAAGCTGGCGTTACTGGCGTTCGCATCAAAGCAGACGTTCCGCTGTCAGAAATGTTTGGTTACATCAGCACTCTGCGTACCATGACCTCTGGTCGCGGTCAGTTCTCTATGGAGTTCTCGCACTACTCTGCATGCCCATCGAACGTGTCTGAAGCGGTAATTGCTAAAGAGAAAGAAAAGAAAGCAGCAGCTGCTAAAAACTAAGGTTTAAGCAAGCGTTGCCTCTCCTGCGCATCCATGCAGGAGCAGTTTTCTGCATGTTCGCCTTGAACATAAAAAAGCCCCGCCAGTGCAAACTGGCGGGGCTTTTTTATGTGGCGCGTAAGTCTTATTTGCCCTATCGCAGGCATCATCGCAAGAATCGGGTCGCGCTCGCCTATCGGCTTCTGCATACTAGTTGTCATCTATGACTAACACTTGATGAGAATCTATCCTGTGATACAGCAACAGATCGATTACGCCCGCATTGAAACGGCTATTTACTACATTAAGGATCACCTGCAAGACCAACCCTCACTGGAAGAAATAGCCGCTACTGTGCAGCTAAGTCCATCTCACTTCCAAAAGCTGTTTACCGCATGGGCTGGTGTAAGCCCCAAAAAGTTCATGCAATATTTGAGCATCGAATACGCTAAGTCCCTGCTGCAAAATCCGGCAGCACGCTTGCTGGATACCGCTCACGCCACCGGATTATCCGGCACCAGTCGGCTGCATGATTTGTTTATCACCATCGAAGGCATGACCCCCGGCGAATTTAAACAGGGCGGTGCAGGTCTGCACATTAATTACAGTTTTGCCGACAGCCCTTTTGGGCAACTCATCATAGCCTCCACCACCAAAGGGATATGCCACCTGTTTTTCGCAACTGACAAACAGCAAGCAGTAGATAACCTGCGCTCGCGGTTTCCGCAAGCCACACTCCACCCTGCAACAGATAAACTCCAACAAAATGCCTTGGGTATTTTTCATAAAGACTGGCGCCAGCTGGATCAAATCAAATTGCATTTAGCCGGTACGCCTTTTCAGCTTAAAGTGTGGGAAAGTTTGCTTAAAATACCGCAGGGAAATCTGGTGACCTACGGTGATATTGCACAACACATCGACAAACCCAGTGCCGCCAGAGCCGTGGGTACGGCAATTGGCAGCAACCCGATTGCCTTTTTAATTCCCTGCCACAGGGTGATACAAAACACCGGACGGCTTGGCGGTTACATGTGGGGAGAAACCCGGAAGACCGCAATAATCGGTTGGGAGGCCGCGCAGCAAAGCGCTGGGGAATAAACTTAAAATGTCATTAAATTGCCCATCAGCAAACACAGAGTATGTGTATGGATCTTTTTGAAACCTTGACTGCAGAGCCGCACAATCTATTGCCTCAGGACGGCACAGTGCTCTACTACGGAAAAATACTCAGCAGCGCACAAGCAACCTATTATTTTCATCAATTGCTACAACACATACGCTGGGAAAATGATAAAGCTATCATCATGGGGCGAGAAATAATTACCAAACGCAAAGTCGCATGGTATGCAGATGCGCCCTTCAACTATGCCTATTCCGGCACCACTAAAACTGCCCTTCCCTGGATTGATGAACTACTGGCGCTAAAACAATTGGCAGAGGCAACCAGCCATGAATCATACAACTCCTGTTTACTCAATTTGTATCACTCTGGCGAAGAAGGTATGACCTGGCATAGTGATGCCGAAATTGCGTTAAAAAAACAGGGCGCCATTGCATCACTGAGTTTTGGCGCTGAAAGAAAATTTTCCTTTAAACATAAAAAAACCAAAAACACCCTATCCGTAACACTGGAACATGGCAGCCTGCTGGTCATGAAAGGGGAAACACAAACCCATTGGTTGCACAGCCTACCCACGACAAAAAAAGTATTTACACCGCGCATTAACCTCACCTTTCGTTGCATTGTCCAGCCCCAGGCTTTGTAGAAACTCCGTGCTTTGTGGTTCATTACTCCTGGGCTCAACAAATTGACTCCAGTACAGAGCAATATGCGCTATTAGTAATAAAAACCAAATCGCGAATTTTTTTACGGAAAAGTACATTTGTCATATCCTCCTTAAGTGGTGATTGCCGGGAGTTCCTATACTATCGGCAAAGGTGTCAAAATATGTCACCAAATAAAAGGGGCGCATCATGGGCAAAAGTAATACCTATTCACAAATCGATCGCCATGATCAGTTACTGGGATTATTAAAGTCAGCCGACGGCCATAAGGTGGACGATCTTGCATTGTCGTTAACGGTTAGCCGTCGCACGCTTTTGCGAGATCTGGATTTACTGAAACAACGTGGCTACCCCATAGAAACTGAAGCGGGTCGTGGCGGCGGTGTGCGACTCTATAAGCACTGGGGAATCGGGCGATTACAGTTAAACTATCAAGAAGTAATAGACTTGTTGCTATCCATATCCATTATGGAAAAACTCAACTCACCTATTTTCCTCACCCATTTAAACAGTATTAAACACAAACTCTTTGCCAGCTTTCCTGCCGAACAGCAAGCACGTATTAAAAAAGTACGGGAACGGTTACTGATCGGCGAGCTAGCTTCCGATTTTGTCACCAGCAATTACAAAGCTATCGCAAGCAATGCCACCACCCAACAAATCAGCACGGCCTTTTTTGAACAGAAAATCTTGTATATTGAATATTGCGATGAGAAAAAGAATCACAGCAAACGCTGCATAGAGCCACACTATTTATTTTTGAACTGGCCGGTTTGGTACATACTGGCGTGGGATATAGATAAAGATGCATCACGCTGCTTCAGGCTGGATCGCATCCAAAAAGCAAATACCGAAAAAGATAGCTTTCGCCTCAAAAGAGCTAATGTATTAATGGAAGAAGCAGAAAAATACGCTAGAAAATTGTAGCGGATGAATAGCTACACTGCGCTCATAAGCATGCATGACATCATTCAGATCAGTGCTGGCAGGTTTTCTTAAATAGACCATGCTAGGCGCTCATTTAAAGGGACTTTATTCATCACTCCGCTAACAAATCGATAGTGCGCAGCTCATCGGCCGCAGTCAGTAACTGGAATTGTGCTGTTTCTCCCTGCTCTACATTCATCATGCGCTTCGCTTTAAAAGCCGAACAACCAGGTATGTTGCAGCCATTAATGGACACAATTTTATCGCCCACCTGAACACCCGCTCGATCCGCAGAGGAGCCTTCTTTTACGGTAGCGACCGTGACTGATTCAAGTTTTGGGGGAAACAAGCCAATGGTGGTAACATCCACCTCCACTCCAAAGTCGCCTGTGCTCGCCAAAATAGCGGGCGATAAGAAACAGCAGATAAACCATAAAATATATTTCACGTGTAGATCCTTTTTGTGATGATTGGAAAAACCTTAACGAGGTTCAAGTATATATTAATCAAAACCGCACATCCAAGGAGACGCGGGCAAGCGCAATGGGAACACATTTGTGAAATTGGGTAAGCGCTTAAAACAGATTGAGTCTCTTGTAGGCACTGGCTACACCCACATATGGGACTGCTGTTGTGACCACGGCCTTTTGGGGGCTGCGCTGCTATCGCGCCGTGCGGCGCCTCATATTCATTTTGTCGATATTGTGCCAGCACTCATGACGTCGTTGGAAAACAAGCTGATGACATTTTTTCCGCCCAATAAAACACTGCATGACAGCAGCACCAATTCCCAATGGCATATGCACTGCATGGACACAGCACTGCTCCCGCTGAATCAGGAGGATGGAAAACACTTGGTGATTATCGCTGGCGTTGGCGGTGATTTGATGACGGACTTTATTAGCGCGATCTGCAAGCGCCACCCAAACCTTGAATTGGATTTTTTACTTTGCCCGGTACACCACCATTTCACCCTTAGGCAGCAATTAATCCAGCACCAATTCAACTTACTGCACGAAGTGCTAATTGAAGAGAACCAACGGTTCTATGAGATTTTATTAGTCACAAAAACATCGGGCAACACACTGCCAACCTCACCCATCAGCCCGGTTGGCCATCAAATATGGCACTGCACTAACGCCGCACAAACAGCCATAGCGCATCGCTATTTACAAAAAACGATTGCCCATTACCAACGAATGCAACTACGCCCCAATGTTGATGTGCAGCATATTATTCAGGCTTATGAAGCCATTAATGAAAGGTTTTTTGCTATAGCCTAACAGCCCTGCCGGGCCCGCAAAATAGCACCTTCAATAGCCGCCAGTGCTTGCGGGCTGTTTTTCCAGCAAGTCGTTTTCAGCATGGAGGCCACCATTTCTGCAATGGTTTTCGCATCCTGAACGGCCAGTTTTTCAAAGGAATCAATCCCTATTTCTTCAAACCGCTTGATCACCGTTGGCCCGACACCTTTCACGCTCAATAACGCATTTTTTTCTACCGCTGAAAACGCCATTCTTACCTCTGAATAATGTACAACTGCTGCGCAATAATATTAACGCCGTCGATACAATGGCAGCGGCTCAATAACTGATCGACCATATAATACACTGATGCCCGATAACCCCTTGAGCGCATCAACAACCGATTTGTCAGCGCGGACAGCAAAGCTGGTAAAACCGCACTGCCGCATATGGCTTAATTGATCGCGCAACACATCACCGACAGCGCGCAACTCACCGCCCCACCCCAACCGCGTGCGCAGTACATAGGCTTGCGTGTAGGCGCGGCCGTCGCGAAAGCTGGGGAATTGTAAAGCAATTAAGGGAACAACACCCAACCAGGGCACTGCAGATTCTTCCTCTTCATCGGGCGCAAGCCAAAAACCCTGTGCGCTTTGTTGCTCTCCGCGCATTACTGCCGCTGGCTGCATTTTTTGCCACAAACCAAAAGGCAAAATGTATTTTCCATCAGCATGATAATCTGTTAATTCAGCATCGGATTGAATGAAAATCCATGGATCCTGTTCAACAAGATACGCGCCTGCCTGACCCAGACCAATCACATTATTCATTGTGCCACCTCCACAGCAGTTTGCACTGATGTTGAATTGACATAGAGATGTTCTTTGAATGGCTCAAGACCAATACGCTGCACCACAGCAAGAAATGTTTCGTCCAATTCCCGATAATTTTTATAAGTCGCCAGGACTTTTTCAATCACATCAGGCATTTCTGTGGCTGAAAACGCCGGGCCAATTACCTTGCCCAAACAACTGTCATTACCCTGACTGCCACCCAGGGTGACTTGATAAAACTCGCTACCGTTTTTGTCCACACCCAGCACACCAATATTGCCAATGTGATGATGGCCACAGGCATTCATACACCCGGAAATATTTAAACTGATATCGCCAAGGTCGTGCAAATAATCCAAATCTTCAAACCGCTGTTGAATCGCTTGGGCAATCGGAATGGATTTGGCATTGGCGAGCGAACAGTAATCGCCACCCGGGCAGGCAATAATATCGGTTAGCAAACCGGCGTTGGGAGTTGCCATGCCGATTAAATCCAGCGCTTGCCATAGATTAAATAAATACGCTTTGCGCACATCGGGTAGCACCAGGTTTTGCTCATGGGCAACGCGTATCTCACCAAAACCAAATTGCTCTGCCAATAAGGCAATCACATCCATTTGCTCAGCAGTAACATCCCCGGGAGGTGCGCTTGTACCGGGTTTGGTGGATATAACAACAGACGCATAACCGGTCACTTTATGTGCGACAACATTGCGCGCTACCCAGCGAGAAAACGGCGGGTGTGAGAATAAAGCGGTGTTGTAATCAATATCCACCGCAGGCAAGCACTCATAGGCTGGCGCGGTAAAGGCAGCAGCAATACGCTGGTATTCCTGATCGGTAACTTCGGCAGGCCCAGAGTTAATCGCTTGCCATTCGCGCTCTACCTCGTCGGCAAATGCTGAAATTCCCAGCGCTTTCACCAGAATTTTAATCCGCGCTTTGTATTTGTTATCACGCCGCCCATGACGATTGTAAACACGCAAAATAGCTTCTACATAGGAGAGTAAATGCCGCCAGGGCAAATCGTTTTTAATCGCCAAACCGATAATCGGTGTGCGCCCCAAACCGCCGCCTACGTAAACACGCAGTAGCATTTCGCCGCTGTTATCGCGATACAGATGCAACCCAATGTCGTGCACTTTGATTGCAGCGCGATCTTGCTCTGCTGAGGAAATCGCAATTTTAAATTTGCGGGGCAAAAATAAAAATTCCGGGTTGATGGTTGACCATTGGCGCAACAACTCTGCCAAAGGTCGCGGGTCGATGATTTCATCGGCAGCGACGCCGGCGAAGGCTTCGGTGGTTACGTTGCGCACACAGTTGCCCGAAGTTTGAATCGCATGCATTTGTGCGGCAGCCAGGCAATCCAGAATATCCGGCGCCTGCTCTAATTGGATCCAATTGAATTGAATATTCTGGCGCGTCGTGAAATGCCCGTAACCTTTATCATAAGTGCGTGCAATATGCGCCAGCGTCCGCAGCTGATGGCTGGATAAAACACCATAGGGAATTGCCGCCCGCAACATATAGGCGTGTTTTTGCAAATACAGACCATTTTGCAAACGCAGCGGGAGAAATTCCTCTTCTGATAACTCGCCATTCAAACGGCGCGCTACCTGATCCCTGAATTGATCCACCCGTTCACGCACCAGTGCGTAGTCGTAATCGTCGTAGCTATACATTGCAGAATCGCCCCATTGGCAGCCAAGGTTAATTGCTTACCTTAGTCCTGCTCTGTACTGGAAAACAGTTGCAGATAACCAGAATAACTACAGATCAGATGCTATATAAGGCATCTGTAACAGCCCTATCTGATACGGTGTTTTTCACCGAAACTGAATCTGTTTCCAGTACAGATGGAATCCCATACTGACAGCACGCACCCAACCGACCATCAAGCGAGTCGTCCAGTATGAGCGAACATATTCCAGTACAGCAGTTACCGCACCAACCCCGCACACACAAGCCCACTCCCGCCGAGCGCGGTGGAAAAATTCACACCCGCAGTTTTAGCGGTATTTTTCGTCGCTTGCGTATGACCATTGCAGGCGCCTTGGCCCTATTGTTTTTTGGTACCGCCTGGATCAATTGGGACGGTCACCAAGCCGTACTCTGGGATTTAGCCGAACGAAAATTTTATGTGTTCGGCACCACGTTTTTACCCGAAGATTTTCTCTTGCTCGCCTTTGTGATGAGTATTAGTGCTTTTTTATTGTTGGCGGTAACAGTTGTAGCTGGTCGCGTATGGTGCGGCTATGCCTGCCCGCAAAGCACATGGACCTGGGCTTTTATGTGGATGGAAAAAATCACCGAGGGCGATAGTTACCAGCGAGTAAAACTGGATGCAGCGCCCTGGTCATTGGATAAACTTTTCCGTCGCAGTAGTAAACATGCGTTATGGATACTGGCCTCACTGGCAACAGGTATCGCTTTTATGGGTTACTTTATGCCAGTGCGCACCTTAGTCAGTGATTTGGCAAGCGCACAATTGGAGATAAATTATTCATTCTGGGTATTTTTTATCGCGGCAATGACTTACCTCAATGCAGGCTGGCTGCGCGAAAAAGTCTGTACCCATATGTGCCCTTACGCGCGCTTTCAAAGTGTGATGTTTGATAAAGACACATTAATTATTGGTTACGATACCCAGCGCGGGGAGAGCCGCGGTTCGCGCCGTAAGGATGAAGACTATCAAGCAAAAGGCTTGGGCGATTGTATTGATTGCCACTTGTGTGTGCAGGTTTGTCCAACCGGAATTGATATTCGCAACGGCTTGCAAATGGATTGTATTGGTTGTGCGGCCTGTGTGGATGCCTGCGATTCCGTGATGGACAAAATGGGCTATGCACGCGGTCTGGTGAGCTATACCAGTGAACGTCAATTGGAAAGTTCACCTGCTCAACGCAAAAGCACAAAACCGGGTATTCGCTGGCGCACCAGTCTGGTGGCCTATGGGGTTGCGATTGTCGCGCTGCTGGCAATACTGGCGATAAGTTTGCAAGCGCGTGAACAAATGGCACTGAGTGCCTATCGCGATAGAAGTGTCTTGCGCATCAATTCACTGGGCGAACCGGTCAATGTTTATCGCTTGAAGTTGACCAACAAAACCCAGCAGACACAAACCTATCAACTAAGCTTGGAAAGCGACAGTTCACTGTACCTGACCAAAACCTATCAATTGACACTGATAGCGGGCGAGCGTGTCGAATTGCCCGTGGCGGTAGCCTTAAAACACAATGATCCCATCCATAACACCGGTGGCCATATCGATTTTCGTTTTCACATGAGCAATATCAATCAGCCAGAGCAAACCATTTATCAATCCGCCAGTTTTCTCTACCGAGGTAAATAGGCGATGACGCAACGACTATCCTGAAACCGGGGGCTGGCTTATCATTCGCTTATGAAGCTCTACGAACACTTTGCAGAAAACATCGCGGAATTAATTCGCACCGGCACACTGAAACCGGGCGAAAAAATTCCGTCGGTGCGCACCGCCAGCCGCACTCACAACATCAGCGCCGCTACCGTTTTTCAGGCCTATTATTTATTGGAGCGACGCGGGCTGATTGAAGCGCGCGCGCGTTCGGGTTATGTGGTACGCAACAATGCAGGTAGCCTGCTTGCAGCCCCACAATTAAGCGATAACGTCCAGGCACGCCATGAAATCGCCGCCACCGAGGTAGATGTGAGCGAGCTGGTTTTTTCGGTGCTGGACTCCATCAAAGACCCTCACACAACCCCCTTGGGTTCCGCATTTCCCAGCCCGGATTTATTTCCCCTGCCACGCCTTGCGCGCTCTATGCATAAAGCACTGCGCGATATGTCACCGCACGCCATAGTGAGCGACATGACCAGCGGCAACGCCAATTTACGCAGGCAAATTTTGCTGCGCGCCATGTCGGCAGGCAACAAATACACCGCCGATGAATTGATTATCACCAGCGGGGCATTAGAAGCGCTTAGCTTGTCGCTGCAGACGGTCACCAACCCTGGCGATATGGTAGCCATTGAATCACCGGCCTTTTATGCCAGCTTACAAGTATTGGAGCGCTTGAAATTAAAAGCGGTAGAAATTCCGGTTCATCCCAGCGAAGGAATGGATCTGGACATTCTGGCCGATAGCCTCACCCGCCTGCCAATAAAAGCCATATGGGTGATGAGCAGCTACCATAATCCGCTTGGCGCAAGCATGAGCGATGAAAAGAAAAAAGCGTTTTGCGATCTGATCGCAGAGCACCAAACGCCAACCATCGAAGACGATGTTTACGCCGAATTGTATTTCGGCAACCAGCAAGCAAAGCCCTTAAAAAGTTTTGACCAACACAATTTAATTATGTATTGCAGCTCTTTTTCTAAAAGCCTTGCACCGGGTTATAGAGTTGGCTGGGTAGCTGGCGGAAAGTTTTCGGAAAAAATAGCGCGCTTGCAACTCATGAGTACTATTTCCCCATCGGTGCCTGCACAAGCAGCTATTGCCGATTATTTACAACACGGCGGTTTTGATCGTCACCTGCGCAAACTGCGCGACACATTAGAAGCGCAGCAACAAAAAATGTTGCTGGCAATAGAAAAGTATTTCCCCACCGGCACTCGCGCAACCCAACCTAACGGCGGTTATTTTTTATGGGTGGAACTCCCACCCCATGTGGATTCCTTGCAACTCTTCAAACTCGCCCTCGCCCAAGGCATCAGCATAGCCCCCGGCCCCATCTTCTCCGCCTCCCGCCGTTTCCGCCACTGCATTCGCTTGAACTACGGTAATAGCTGGACACCACATATAGAAGAAGCCATGAAAATTCTTGGGCGGCTAATAGCGTCTTTTTAATATAAAGATTGAACGGGATGCAAAGACTAGATCCCACCTGTCGCATCGATAAAACTGCCGGTGACAAATGAAGATTTTTCAGACGCCAGCCAAAAAATAGCTTCTGCAATTTCTTTTACCTCACCACCGCGCTGAAGCGGAATTTTATTTTTTAATCGATCCACCCGGCCAGGCTCACCGCCTGATGCATGCATATCGGTATAAACCAGCGCGGGGCGGACGCCATTGACACGGATGCCCTCTGCCGCCACTTCCAATGCAAGACCGCGCGTCAAGGTATCCATCGCGCCTTTGGAGGCTGCATAGTCAACATACTCATTGGGAGAACCGCTTTTAGCCGCACCGGAAGACACATTGACAATTGCACCACCAACACCGCCATACTTATTCGACATACGTTTAACGGCTTCCTTACTACAGAGAAAACAACTCATCACATTCACATGTAATATCTCTGAAAAACGCTCTGCGCTGATTTCATCCAAGCGGCATTGTTGCTTTAAAATTCCCGCATTATTTACCAAAACAGATACGCGCCCCAGCGCCACATCAACGGTTTCAAATAACCGTTTAACTTCATGCTCTTTGGAAACATCAGCCTTAACACTGATGCAATGACCACCAGATTGTACAATCTCCCGTTTAACATGCTCGGCCGCATCGTCGTTTGAGACATAGTTTATACAAACTGCAAAACCATTCTGTGCAAATAGTTTTGCCGCCTCAGCACCAATACCACGGCTACCGCCCGTAATAATAACAACGTTGGATGCCTGCATTTTCCGTTCCTGTGAGTCCGCTCAAAACAGCAGTTTTACCGATCGAAATACAACATGCAATCCTTGGCTTGAATTAATCGCCATAAAAAACGCCACAAAAGAAAATACTTTGTGGCGTTATTGATGATTGCAAAATAAAACGCTTAATCCGGCTGATAAATGCTAATAGCATCACGCCCGCTGGCTTTGCTCATGTAGAGCGCTTCGTCGGCAAAGCGGATCAGTTCTTCCGGGGCGCCCTGACGTGAGCAGGCGATGCCTACACTGAGTGAGCAAGGACGCTGTAATTGACTGCTGCGCTGTTTAACAAAATCCTTTAATCGCTCTGCCAATAATTTCAGGCCCTCACTATCGGTATTTAGTGCGGCCAGTAAAAATTCGTCACCGCCGACGCGACAGGGAATATCGGTGCTACGCGCGATATATTGCAGTCCCTCACCCACTATTTTGATAATAGCATCACCAGTTTCATGGCCAAATTCATCGTTAAATTGTTTGAATCCATCAATGTCGATCATCATGATTGAAAGCGGTTGCTTGGTGCGTTTACTGAGTTTGATAGCAAACTCATAGCGGTGCTGAAAGGCGCGGCGATTAAGCAGACCAGTGAGTGGATCGGTATTGGCAAGCGCGGCAAGGTTTTCAATTTGATCGCGCAGGGAATCGACCTTGGCCTCTGCCTTGCGGGTATCGATTAACAGTTTTAACTGTAACGAAAGTGCATCGGCAATAAAACCCAGGCTGGCAATGTGATGTTCGGTTAATTCGATTTTTTCTTCGCTGGCACCACAAAGTGTACCAATCGTTTCGTCTGCCACCTTGATGGGCAACACCACAAAACTTTCCATACCGGCAGCTGCACCACGACTGTCAGGAAAAAGGAGTTTCACCTGACTGGTTGCAGTGAGTTGTTGGTTAATCATGAGATTGCACATGGATTCTGACCAGGATGTTTGCGAGTCAGTTTCCACCAGTGGGCTGCCGGAATTTTGCGCAACAATAACCATTTGTTGCTGTTGCTGCCAATCGATTGCGGTAACAAAGGATGTTTTTAAACCCGTGATATGCGTAATTAATTGCAGTAGCGGCAACGCAGCACTCATAAATGCATTGCGCTCTATTACATCCAGGCTGTTCATTTATAGTCGCCCTCAAATATCAGCCCAATGTGCAGCGGATGGGAAGTAAAGGCAAAAACTCGCCCTTACCTCCAACAACAATCTTTTACCGGATCATTTATTTTTGTACCCATATCTCCTGCAAGGGTTTACGTGGCGAGGGCACTTCCTTACTGCGCAGCGCTTCAGGTAAATCGGCAGTGTTGCCTAGCTTACCCAACGCAAATGCCATGATTAATTCATCGCTATTATTATCCAGTGCAAAAAATGCGTTGGCGGCATCTTTATGGATGCCCGCCATGCCATGGCAGTGCAAACCTTCATGCTGTGCTTGCAGCACCATGCTCATCCATGCGGCACCAGAATCGAAACCGCTGTGTGCATTGGGTTTGCCGTTGTGCTCAAAATTCTTTTTCGCGACCAGAAATCCAATCACTGCGGCTTCTTTGGCCCAAAGTTGATTAGCATCGACCAAGAGTGCCAAATAATCAGCGAAGTTACTGTCATTCGAGGTGTAAAAACGCCAAGGCTGCGCATTAAAACAAGAGGGAGCAAAACGCGCAGCATCAATAATACGAGCCAGTACCTCTGGCGCCAGACTGGTTTCGGTAAAGGCACGTGGTGACCAACGGTGCGAGAGCTGTTCCACAACCCCAGGCAGTGGATCACGCAAAGAGAAATCAATTGACATAACATCCTCCCAAATCAAACACGGTTAATTAGACTCTTACGACACAATACACAGAATCGATGACAGGCGTACAGATTTATCCAGTCTTTTCTGCTCATCTCAAGACGTATTTACTCGTCCTTAATCACGGGTCACATGATTTTACGGTGTGGGAAATGGCGTTGTGGGTGGCCACCAGGAAGGTTTTACCAAGGGTGTATCAACAGATAATAAGGGGTTATGCAGTAGGACAATGTGACGCTTATCCAAAGCCGCGCGCGCAATATTTGCACCAAAATGTTGCTGGAAATGCCGCTTAAATTCGCCGTTGGCTTGTAGCCGCTTGAGCCCTAACTCAAGCCGGGATGCAAGCCGTTCGTTATCTTTATGCACAAAAAAATACACCGGGTAGGGGTAATAAAAGGCGAAGCGTTTTTCTACTTGCAGATCAGGATATTGTTTGTTGAATTCGTCCAACTCGCGCCAGACTTCGGTCAGACCACGGGGGAAAAAATCGAAACGCCCTGAGGACAACATTTTAAATAACAGGTTGTATTTAGTGGCAGGTGCCAGCTTAAAGCCATTGTGTTGATAGACCGGATAATCCCCCCAGAGTGGATTAAACCCGACAAGAAAATCACTGCGCAGCTGGTCATCGCTCTGGACACCATCAAACCGGGGTTGGGTATTTTTGTTAATCATTAACAGGCGCAGCCCTAACAACCCCTCTTCCAATGCAATAGGTACTGCGCGAAATTGCGTTTCACGGATATAGCTGACCGATAAAAAAATCACCTGAATGCGTTTTTGTTTTAGCAGCGATAAACCGCGAGCCTCAGTGGCATTGTTGTCGCCCGGGTTGTACATGGCGGGTACCGCCGCACCGTATTCCGGTGTCGTGATTTCCAGCGCCCGGTTTAATAAGGTTTGGTAGTAACCGTAGGAGCCATCTTTTTGGTAATAGTAAATGGACTCAACGTCGCTCATTGCCTGCGCCGGATTGGCAAGAATGCAGGTAGCAGCCCATAGCAAACCGGTCGCTACTGATCTGACAATATTAACAACAGCATAAGAGTCCCGCATAACACAACCAGCCTTCAGTCAACCTCACAAACGGCGCTTCCCGCACCTCAACCCGAAGAGTATAGACAATCTATGAATGTTTCAGCGCCCAATAGATTATTGGTACCCTATGGATAGCTTAGTACCGCTTTTAACTCCGCCAGATTTTCCTCCACCCACTGGACATTCACCGCCCCCCAATCGGCAACACGATAAACCCCATTGTTATTTTCCAGCTGGATAGCGAGTTCATGAATGGCGGCCAAGGTATCCTGCGCGGTACGTCGGGGCATGCCGGTGGCGGCAATCACCTTAGGCACGGTATTGATCCCCTGGGTAATTAAATAGGCCACATAAATGCGGCGATAAAAACTGGTTTTGGTTTTACTGGGTTCATTCATACTCGTGACCTGTATAGCCTATTAGTAGATTTGACTTGCACTTATTGCCCCTACTCTGGATAGTCGACATTTTGCACTAGACTAGCCTGATAACAGGTATTTATTAGCGTATTGCGATTGGAGACTTTACCCATGCTCATAAACTGTGTGGCTTATCAGGAAGGGAAAAAACTGTGCAATGTCCCGGTGGAAGCGATAAGCGATTATGTCAAAAAAGATGGCTGTTTTGTGTGGGTCGCCCTGAAAGATGCAGAACCCGGTGAACTGGAACAAATGCAGCAGGAATTTGGTTTGCACGAACTGGCGGTGGAGGATGCACACACCGGTCACCAGCGCCCCAAAATCGAAGAGTATGGAGACTCCCTCTTTGCGGTGATGCACACCGTTGAGTTTACCGATGGCGAATTAAACATTGGCGAGGTGGATGTGTTTGTCGGTGAAAATTATGTGCTATCCACCCGCAATCGCACCCGCGAAGGTTTTCTGGGTGTGCGTGCCCGTTGTGAACGCGAGCCTCATCATCTGGCTCAGGGTTCCGCCTTTGTTTTTTATGCCTTGATGGACGCGGTGGTAGATCGCTACTTTCCCGTGGTGGTGGCATTTGAAACGGAACTGGAAATTATTGAAGACCAGATTTTTACCAAAGGGTCACAACGCAACAATATTGAGCGGCTGTACGAACTAAAACGCAAAGTCACCATATTGAAACATGCCGTTGCACCACTACTGGAAGCCGTAGGCAAGCTGGACGGCGGGCGGGTGCCGCCCATTGTGGCCAATACCAAGGATTATTTTCGCGATGTGCACGATCACCTCTATCGCATTAACGCTTCCATTGATGCAATTCGCGATACCATTGGCACTGCCATTCAAGTGAATTTATCCATGGTGAGTATCGACGAAAGTGAAGTGAATAAACGCTTGGCCGCCTGGGCAGCTATTTTTGCGGTAGCGACAGCATTTGTGGGTATTTGGGGAATGAACTTTGAACACATGCCCGAGCTAAAATGGAAATATGGTTACCCCATATCGCTCAGTGTGGTGTCTGTGATTTGTGTGTATTTGTATTACCGGTTTAAAAAATCCGGCTGGCTGTAATATTGATCGCACACCCGTGTGTGCGATCAATCGCTGGCAATTACGCCAGCATTTCCTGAATATTTTTTACCGTGTGCACGGCAAAACATTCAATGGTCTCCCCTTGGGCAAGGCTGCCAATGGATTTTTTAAGCGGTACATGGCGTGGAGTGAACTGGAATAATTCACTGCGCTCGGCATAGTGGCGCACGCGCTGGCTGACTAACACTTCGCCCGGCTCTGCTGCCGCTTCCATCCGCGCGGCCATGCTAACGGCAACCCCTTCCAGATCCGGCACATCAGTCACTTCGTTGTGCACCACCAATACTTCCCCCAACTCCACACCGATGCGTAACTCAAAACCGGCAGCATTGAGTACATTGCGAATCATGCAGGCGCAAGAGACACCCGCCGTCGCATTGGTAAAGGTGACGCGCAGGGAATCTCCCTCCATATTCGGGTGCCCGGCTGAAAACTTTTTGAGGATGGGTTTTACCAAGCCGCGAAACAGTGACAGCTTTTCAGAGAGTTCGCCGTCTGACCATTTGGAAAAGCCCTTGAGATCCATAAACAAAATGGTGAGGTTGCGCACCTGCTCGTGCTCGTGGTCTACCGCCAACTCCAATAAACGCGGCCAGAATTCTTCGCGAATGGCAGCAACCTTTTCCTTGAGTTGCAAATGCAATTGGGTGTTGTTGCGCAGCATTAATTGCGCTAATTGAATGCGCTCTGCTTCAGCCTGCAACTGGTTTTTTAATTCCGTAGGATTGTGGCTACCCACTTCTTCCACCACAAATTTAACCAGCGCGCCGCCCGCTACATCGCTAATGGATTTCAAGCGCAAAATGGTGCCCCAATGCACCGCGGCCAAATGCTCCATAAAAATAGGCAGCGTCGCCAATTCATGGTCGGCAAGGCGATAGGGGTAGCGCAATTCAATGGTGATGGCTTCTGCAAAAATTCGTTCAAACTCATGCATCCGGTAGGCGGTTTTTTGCTTACCTGCTTTATCCCAATAACTGTGCGTACAGCGGATATTATTGATAAGCCAACCTGTTGTATTGGTGTCCCAGAGTTTTGCACCGCTGAGGTCGGTATTCATCAGTTTGGCTTTGCTCAGGCTGGCACTGCGCAAATCGCAATCGCTGAGATCGGCATTGGAAAAATCAACTTTGTGTAAATCCATACCGGACAAATCAACACCGGAAAAATTGGCGGATTTACACAGCGCGCCGCTCAAGCGTGCGCCTTGGAAATTGCAGTTAATTAAGCGGGCGCCGGCCAGTAACGCATTGCTTAAATCGGCATCCTGCAAATTGGCGCCTTCCAGATTGGTATTGGTCAAATCCACACGCGCCAATTGTTGCCCGGTCAAATTACTCCCCACCAAAGAAACATCGCGCAGCATTAAGCCGCTAATATCCTGTCCGCGAAAATCAATGTAATCCAAAATAGCATTAGTGGTATTGGCGGTGAGCAGGTTGGCCAAGCGCAATTGTGAATGGCTTAAATTGCAACGTGTCAGATTAGTGGCAATTAATTTGGCCTGGGAGAAATCGTTATGCTGCAACAGCGAGCCTTCGCAGTTGACCCAGATTAAATCTGTATGCTTAAAAACACAGTGGGTAATGGTGGCGTAGCGCAGCGAGATTTTGGAGAAATCATAGTGGCTCAAATCCATGCCGTGCAATTCAATGCCGTCCAGATTAATGTCGCCAGGCGCGTTTTGCTTGCGCCATAAGTTCCAGGCGCTAGCTCCTTTGTTCAATTCATGAAGTATCCGTTCTTGGTTCATGTGTTCCGTAAGGCCAGTAATGAGTGGAAGTTGTTGTGTATGCCTTGTTGTTATTGATTGTTATGGGTGCTTGCTGGCGCGCATTTTACGCTCAATTGCCCAGCAGAGCCATGCGTAGGCGAAGATTCACTCAAGCTGCCAGTCGCTGCCGTAAGTTTTAACCAGCTCCGCCTGTAATTGGGTCAGCACCATCAGCGCGGGATAAGGCAAATGCAGGACATTCGCCTCTGTTGTTAATTCATCGTTAGGATTAATGCGGATAATTCGCGCGTGGTGTTCGTGCTGGATACGCGCCGAAAAATGGCGCGCCGAGGGCACCGCCGTGCCCGCCCCTATCTCAATCACCAATGGGTGCGCAACCCGCGCCAGCCAGCGCTCCTGGTATAAATGCTGTTTACGCGTGCGCTCATAGACCCAATCCACATCGTCGAACATCAGGATATTCGGGCGCGCCAAGCGACCACAATGGGTACAGCGCGGCGTATGGCTGCGCAGCCGGCACAAATTTTCATCGACCTCGGGCTGAAACTCCACTGCGCTCCACACAAAATTGCCACAGGGCTCAAGGCATTGCAGGTAGTGGATGGAGCCATGGCATTCATGCACGCGCATCAAATCAAACCCGGCCTTAAAAAAATGCCCATCTACATTACTGGTAAATACCTGATAGTGATTGGGCATCTTATGCCCCCAATGCAGCAGCAGGCCATAACCGGCGTGGGGCTCGGTGCGGCGGTACAAATTCAGGCGATGCCCATAAAACCCCCAGGCGCGCTCGGGGTTATCATAAAACGCTCTGGGGTTGGCGATATCGGTAAACCCCAATTGTTCTCGCCCCAGTGCGGGGTATGCCCGCCAAAATCCTTCCGGGCCGCGAAAATCCGGCAGGCCCGAATCCACCGACATACCGGCGCCAGTGCTAATCACCAGCGAATCTGCCTCGGCGATCCAACTGGCGGCTTGGGAAAGCGCTTGTTCAAGGTTAATCGGGTGATGGCTCATAGTGTGGTTTTCCGGGGCAATGCTTTAACTCAAGGGATGCTTTCTTTATAGTACGCCCGCTGAAAAAATTCCCTGTCATCGGCGCAAGGCCGATGACTTTTTCTACCGAGGTATAGCCCCCATGGCTCAATACGTATACAGCATGCACCGGCTTGGCAAAGTTGTGCCACCCAAGCGTGAAATTTTGAAAGATATTTCCCTGTCGTTTTTCCCCGGCGCCAAGATCGGCGTACTCGGCCTGAACGGCTCAGGTAAATCCACCCTGTTGCGCATTATGGCGGGCGTTGATCAGGATTTTAATGGCGAAGCGCGCCCCATGCCCGGCATCAAAATCGGTTATTTACCCCAAGAGCCGCAGCTTGACCCCGCCAAAGATGTACTGGGCAACGTGCAAGATGGCGTGCGTGAAGCCGTAGATGCACTGGCCGAGCTGGATGCCATCTACGCGGCCTACGCCGAACCCGATGCCGACTTCGATGACCTGGCCAAAAAACAAGCCAAGTGCGAAGACATCATCCAGGCCTGGGATGCCCATAACCTGCAACACACGCTGGAAGTGGCCGCCGATGCCCTGCGCCTGCCGCCGTGGGATGCGGATGTAACCAAACTCTCCGGCGGTGAGCGCCGCCGTGTGGCCCTGTGCCGCTTGCTGCTGTCGCGCCCCGATATGCTGCTGTTGGACGAACCGACCAACCACTTGGACGCCGAATCCGTTTACTGGTTGGAGCAATTCCTGCACAGTTTCAGCGGCACCGTCGTGGCGATTACCCACGACCGCTACTTCCTCGATAACGCCGCCGGTTGGATTCTGGAACTCGACCGCGGCCACGGTATTCCGTACGAAGGTAACTACACCAGTTGGCTGGAGCAAAAAGATGCCCGTTTGGAGCAAGAACAACGTGCAGAAGCCGCTCACCAGAAAGCCTTGAAAACCGAATTGGAATGGGTTCGCCAAAATCCAAAAGGCCGCCAAGCCAAGAGCAAGGCGCGTCTGGCCCGCTTTGATGAATTGCAATCGCAAGAATTCCAGGCGCGCAACGAAACCAACGAGATCTACATCCCGCCGGGTGAGCGCCTGGGCGATAAAGTCATTGTGTTAGAAAACGTCAGCAAGGGTTATGGCGATCGCCTACTGATCGACAACCTGTCGCTCAGTATTCCCAAAGGCGCGGTGGTGGGGATTGTCGGCGGTAACGGTGCGGGTAAATCCACCCTGTTCCGTATGATTGCCGGCACCGAGCAACCCGATAGCGGCACCGTAACCATTGGCGATACCGTGAAAGTCGCTTATGTAGAGCAAAGCCGTGAAAATCTGGACGATAAAAAATCCGTGTGGGAAGCCGTATCCGACGGCTTGGATATTCTGAAAATCGGCAACTATGAAGTGAACTCGCGCTCCTACGTGGGCCGCTTTAACTTCAAAGGCTCAGATCAACAAAAGCGCGTGGGCGAACTCTCGGGCGGTGAACGCGGCCGTTTGCACTTGGCCAACACCTTGAAACAAGGCGCTAACGTGCTGTTACTCGACGAACCCTCCAACGATTTGGACATCGAAACCCTGCGCGCCCTGGAAGATGCGATCCTCGCCTTCCCCGGCTGTGTTCTGGTGATCTCGCATGACCGCTGGTTCCTCGACCGTATCGCCACCCACATCCTCGCCTACGAAGGCGATTCCGATATTGTCTTCTTTGAGGGTAACTACACGGAATACCACGAGGATTTCGTCAAACGCAAAGGCCACGACTCACAGCCCAAGCGCATGAAGTACAAACCGCTCAAGGCGTAAAAATCCGCGTAAAAAAACGCATAAAAGGCAGCCACACTGGCTGCCTTTTTTTTCACCTGTGTCACACTCAAGCACCTGCATAACTCACAAATACAACAATCGCCACACACTTGGGGAGCTTTCATGCTGCAACAACGCTCATTATTGGTATTGCTGTTTCTGGGCTGGTGTACCTCGGCAAACGCTGCTTCCACTGGGTTGGATTTAACCAACAGCCTGGCAGGCTGGTTTTGTGTCGGCTTGTTTGTGATTGCCTATGCATTTGTGATGTTGGAAGAAAAACTGCACCTGCGCAAATCCAAACCGGTACTGGCTGCCGCCGGTATCATCTGGGTCGTTATTGGCTGGGTTTACACGCAGCACGAACAATCCGCTCTTGCGGAGCAAGCCTTTCGCCATACCCTGCTTGAATTTGCCGAACTGATGTTATTTTTGCTAGTCGCCATGACATACATTAATGCCATGGATGAACGCGGCTTATTCAACGCCTTGCGCGGATGGATGATTAAAAAAGGCTTTACCTATCGCCAACTGTTTTGGATTACCGGCTTGATGGCATTTTTTATATCGCCCATTGCCGACAACCTCACCACCGCATTGCTGATGTGCGCAGTAGTATTAAAAATCGCTGAAAATGAAAAAGCCTTTATCAATATGTGCTGCGTCAACATTATTGTCGCCGCCAACGCAGGCGGCGCTTTCAGCCCATTTGGTGACATCACCACACTCATGGTATGGCAAGCGGGAAAAGTCGACTTTTTTACCTTCTTCCATTTATTCATCCCCTCGCTGGTCAACTTTGCCCTACCCGCCGCGATTATGAGTTTTTTCATCAACAATAAAAAACCACACAAAGATGAAGAGGATTTATTTCTGGAAACCCTCACCTACAAAGAGGGCGCCTTTCCAATCCTGTTTTTATTTTTAGCCACCATCGCCAGTGCAGTACTCGGTCACATCCTCATTCATATGCCACCAGTGCTCGGCATGATGCTGGGCTTGGCCTACCTGAAAATTTACGGTTTCTATTTGCGCAAAAAAGGCATAGTAGATTTAAAAAATGCAGAGCAAAGTGCCTCTGACTTCATGCCGAAAAATGACGAAAACCCCATCACCAAAGTGCCCCTCCCCTTTGATGTATTTCAACCCCTGGCCCGCCTGGAATGGGACACGCTGTTATTTTTCTACGGTGTGATTATGTGTGTCGGTGGTTTAGGTTTTATGGGCTACTTAACACTGCTGTCAGAATCGCTCTACGGCAATTTCAGCCACACCGTCTCCAACGTGAGCCTCGGTTTGATCTCCGCCGTCATCGACAACATCCCCGTCATGTACGCCGTACTTACCATGGCTCCGGACTTCTCCCAAGGCCAATGGCTGCTTATTACTTTAACAACCGGTGTCGGCGGCAGCATGCTATCAATCGGTTCCGCCGCCGGTGTCGCTCTCATGGGCCAAGCCCGCGGCTACTACAGTTTTCTCGGCCATTTAAAATGGACGCCGGTAGTCGCCTTGGGTTATGTCGCCAGTATTTATTCACACCTGTGGTTAAATGCTTCCATTATGTAAAGTTGGGCAGGTTAAAAGTAATGACTGTGTTGAATGCTATAACGCATGGTAATTGCGAGTGCGCGTAAGCTAAATTGGCGCGGAAGGTATTGGTTTTTTGGATTTTCCACTTTTCTCGAGCAAAATAATCATTTCTTTCGCCACCAATGCAGCAGAAGGGAGGAACATTGTGGAAACAATACGTCCATCAATAATGACATCATGTTTATCCGCGATGTTATCTTTATTGATTATCCGCGCCCCATTCTTGCGAAGCTGTTTTTCGACGAAAAATGGGAGGAGCGAGCCTTGTTTGGCCCATGACTTTTCTTTTTCGGTAGAGTCAGGAAATCCGGCGACTTGCTTTCCCTCAACCAGAAACTTTCCGCTACTCAGTTTTACATTTGCAAAACCGCCAGCACCATGCCCACTGCTACCGATCACGCCGCCTTTCTCATAAATCGCTGCCATGACATTTAACAGCTTTTTATTTGAAGCTACATCGAACAGTGTTCCGTATCCTCCGCCAATAAAAACGGCTGCGTATTCATCAGGCTTTATCTGATCCGGCGCCAGAGAACTATTGGCCCGCTCTAAAAAACCTTCATATTTTATGGTGTAGCTACTAATGCCTACTGGCTCCATCATAAACGGCACGACGTCTCCCGAGGGGGATGCAAATTCCACATCATATCCATGAGAGACAAAAACGTGATATGGGGGCGCGTACTCCCATAGATTATTCCTGGCATCATGTTTATCAGGATCACCCATATCTTCAACATTAGAGGCAATAATCAGAATTTTCTTAAGATCATTAGATTGTGCGGGCACAGAAAAAAATGCCAGTAGGATTAGTGCTATTAATAGATTTTTCATTTTCACTCCATTGATACAAGTTATTTTCTTTCATTTTCAGTCGAGCCGCATATACCAAGTGCCTCAATATGCTGCAATTCCACACGACTAACCTATGGCCCATTCCGCCGCAATCTTCCCCACCTCAGCGAGAACAGCTTCATGCCTTGCTTCTATTTTTTCCGTGTATTCACCACTATCAAAATAGGCTGCAATGATGATGGGGTTCTTACCAGGGGGAAAAGTAATAGCAACGTCATTGCACTTATTAGTCGTTCCTTCATCGCGCCCGGTTCCAGTCTTGTTCCCAGTACGCCATTCAGTGGGAAGACCAGCTCGCAACCGCCGAGCACCCGTAGTTGTATTTCGTGCCCACTCCAGAAGTCGTTCGCGCGAATCTGGCCGTAAAATGCTGCCAGTCAAAATTCGACTGACAAGCTGGGCATAAGCAAGAGGTGAAGTAGTGTCGCGAGTATCGGCAGAAAGAACCAAACCTAGATCCGGCTCATAACGATCCAGGCGAGTGACAGTATCACCCATCTCTCTGAACTTTGCGGTGACAGCCTTAGGGCCGCCCAAGCGCTTAACTAAAAGGTTCGCCGCAACGCCATCGCTCTTTTCTTGAGCCGCTTGCGCCAAGGTGGCAATACTTAAACCTCCCTTGGCAAGATGCTCTCTAGTGACCGGCGCCCAAGGAAGAAGATCCGCCGCTGAATAAGGCAATATCTCATCCAGACTCAACCGCCCGTTATCGGCCTCGCGCAGGCAAGCGGCAACCATCGCCAGTTTGAATGACGAACACATCGCAAAGCGCTCCTCGATACGATTACCACTGACCTCACCGGTAACTGTGTCAAGGAAACAAACTCCGAGGCGCGCCTGCCCCACTTCCAACATCTGAAGCCGCTCAGCGGCATCAAAACGGCGCTTGGCAGGCTTTGATGCAACAGGCATTGCCAGAATTGTGCCTGCCACCACGGAGGCAATCAAAAAGTCGCGTCTATTAAACATTCAACTGATCCTATTGTGATTAAATAAATTCCTATTTGTTGTAAAATTTGGCGACCTAATACCAAGTTCAACGGTAATTTTTCAAGAGGAACTGCTTTTAACTTTTATCATAAGCACACCCCATAATTACATTACTTTTGTTGGGGAATACTTAAGCCGACTGAACATGGCTTGTTGTAACTTCTGCTATTAGCTTACCGGATACATCAATAACCGTTGTTTTAACTACACTAACAGTGCGTCCTTTTTTGACATAATTTGATTTTGCCACAAAGGTTCCTGCCGTATTATTCCCTAATAAGTTGGCATTAATATTTATTGCCAATGGAAAGCCTTTCATACCCTGCTCAGGATTAACTCCTTCAAGAACAAGTACAGATGCGGTTACATCAGCGAGCCACAAAGTAGCACCCGCATTAACAGTACCAAAAGGATTCAATATGCCGGGCTGTATCGGCATTTCAGAAATAACTTCATCTGATGATCTTGCAGTAACCGTAAACTTAATATGACCTTGAACTTCCATACTTACACCTTACCTACAACCAATGAATTAACAATTAGCCAACTTATCCTAAGTGTTCTTAGGTTTTCAACAAACCTTATAAGAAGCTCGTCGAGCAGGGTAAATACAAGAAAAATTCACTTACGACCTGCATACGAAAAATAATGACGATCTTGAATGCCATGGTGAGCGATAACTGCGAGTGGCAGGCTAACTAAATTTGCGCCGTAGGTATTGATTTTCTACCACAGTCGCTTGTTAGAGTTCTTCTTTCTCTGCACACTTTAGTTTTTCGTTACCCAGCTCTAGGTCTGCACTAAAGTTTTTGGATTCAACCGATTGAAAGCAAACCAACTCATGATTTTGACCAAACTCCGAAATTTGGTATTGGGCATCTGCGTCAGTCAGCAGCTTATTTAAACGGACAACTACACCTTTATGATCATTTTTTCTTAGCGCATGCCTTCCATAAATTACTGTGAATTTATTTTCAGGTAGGTTTCCACTTACTATTTTTTTAACCTTTGCTTCGTACAAATAAAATGTGGACCACGTATGACAATCTTCTTCATTGTCTCCGTAGCACATAACACCAGCTGTCTTTCCAGTGTCTTTGATAAACTTTAGGTCAAGTTTTGCAATTAGCTCTTCAGAATGGCAGAAGCTTGAAAACAGAACTGCAACGATAGCGATTATTTTTTTCATTGATAACTCTAAGGCCGCGATAAACGGTGGTTTTTAAGGCTCTTCGTACTCTACTTCAATTTCAAATGGCGCCCTTGCTTTACAGTCTTCAGGGAAGATTCGTTCTATTTTTTTAATGCTTTTAATTTCTACGTTTCTTTCCCATGGCTCACCAGCCAATCCCCACCCTGCGCGCCCCTCTCCTGCTATACGCCCCACAAACTCTACATAAATAGGTTCTCGTATTTTGGCTTTTCGAAGAGCGTACTCATTTGAAATGTTCGTATTACCCACGTCAGTGAAACTCATTCCTTTGCTACCCGAGCACGAGAAAAAGCCGATAAGTTCTTCGTCATCAATAACATAACCAGAAAATGCACTCCACTGATCCGAATAGCTCTTTTCATGGAAAACATACATGCCTGCTCCAGTAAAAACAGTAAGAACAGCGCATATATAAAAATAAGTAGAAATTTGGTTAAAGTTCATGACTGCCTTAACGCCCGTAGCACGCGCGGCCTTGTAGTGGAGGCGCAGCCGCAACGAAAAGGCCGTCGCTGTACCTGCGCTTGTTAAGAGGCGACCTGCTTGCACATGACATCGACCGTCACTCCTTTATATTCGCATCGCTCCATATGACGCCAGCCCAGCTTCTCATAAAGCTTCGAGGCGAACTCGGTGTAGAGATACCATGTACTGATATTTGAGCGAACCGCCTCATCTTCGCATCGAATAATCAATTCGGTTGCTATCCCTTGATGCCGGAAGCCCTCCTTTACGTAGACGGCCGCCAACCAAGGGGATAGATCTGGTTTGGAGTCCATATCGTTCTTTACAAGCGCAGCGGAACCAACAAGCTGATTTCCTGATATTGCAATAAAGATTGAAGGAATACCCTCTCGCCCCGCGGCGTTAGCGATTGCTTCTGCTCGCCCGTCCAAAGTAAGCGATGGATTCAAATGCTTCCATTCTGCATGGTGGAGCTCAGCCAACTCAGCAATGAACTCTTTTTTATCAGCCAGAGGAACGATTTCCACAGTCTTTGCCTCTGGTCCTACCCACAAAAAGTAGACACTCTAACTATGCAGCTAGCGCTGCCCTTCGTTCAAACTCAGCGGGTGCCACATAACCAATACTGGAATGTCGGCGCAAGCGATTGTAGAACACTTCAATGTATTCAAAGATACTGGATTTAGCCTCATCAATCGAGTGAAATTGCTGGGTATAAATCAACTCTACTTTCAAGCGACTAAAGAAGGATTCCATCGGCGCATTATCCCAACAGTTGCCTTTCCTACTCATACTCGGAGTGGCTCCATGACGCACCATAAAATCAATATATTTTTGCGCCCGATATTGAACACCTCGATCAGAGTGGATGATTAGTCCAGGTTGAGTTTCCCGACGTTCAAACGCCATGCGTAATGCATTGGTGACCAGCGCCTCTGTCATACTGGTATCCAGCGACCAACCGACAATACTGCGCGAATATAGATCCATTACCACCGCCAAATAGAGCCACTGCTTTTCAACCCAGATATACGTAATATCCGTTGTCCACTTCTCATTAGGTTTGTTCGCGCCAAAGCGACGCCAGAGTAGATTCTCTGACACGTTGTGCATCGTCAAGGCATGGCTTCCATAATTAAACGCCTTACCGTTGTGGGCCTTTAAACCCTGTAGTTTCAGCACATTGGCAACAAAGTTCACTGAACAAGGATAACCTATGGCCTGCAACTCTTTGGCGATGCGCGGCGCACCATAGCGTGCTTTGTAAGTCGCATAGGTGTCCATAATCTGACGCTCGCGGCACTCCCGCTTCTGCTGCCGCTGGCTCTTTTCCCCCCGAACAGCCCAGCGATAAAAGCCACTGCGAGAAACGGACAATACACGGCACATTAGCGTTACCGAAAATGCCTCCAGATGCTCACGAATTAATGCGTACTTCACTCGTGCTGGTTCGCAAAGTACGCAGCTGCCTTTTTTAAGAAGGCCAACTCTTTTTCAAGCTCTGCATTTCTTCGCTTTAATTGACGCAGCTCATCACTTTCATTTTTTGAATAATCGACCCCCGCCACCGAATTGAATTGCTTTTCAGAAAGACGGGTAAACTGACGGCGCCAGTTGTAAATTTGCTGTGCACTAATACCGAGATCCCGCGCTACTGAAGCAGTGGTATTGCCCTCCTGCTCTGCGCGTTTAACGGCTTCGCGGCGAAACTCTTCGGTATAAGCTTGTGTTTTTTTACGTGCCATAGTGAGCACCTCCATATAGGGTTTTCTAACTATACAGGGTGTCTACAATTGGTGGGTAACTCGGCCTCTTAACGCCTAGTTCAGCGGCAGTTTTTAAGTTGTGGTTTTATGGAATACTTTTGCGCAGCAAAACCATAAAGCCGCGACTTAAAAACTTTCCAGCACACGAAGTGTGCGATGCTGGAACGACTTGTTATGTGCTATACATATTTTGGTCTTTTTCCAGCTTTAATTTGACGCGCAAGCCAAATTATTATTGGCGTGCCGAGAATGCTTGGTAAGAACCATATAAAAATATTACCGGAGCCAAAATTTACAACTAAAACTGCTGTAGCCATGGCTATAAAAGAGCCTGCTTGACCTGTTAAGTGAAACCGAAGCCAATTACGCCATTTTAATTTGGCCGCAAGAAAGCCAACCAGGGCAAAAGCATAGGAAAAAAGTGCAATAGGTAAAAACCACCATAGGCGCTCCCAATTTAGCAAGGATAATGCTACAGCCGATAGAGAAAGCATTAGAAATAGCCAGTGGTAAATATTACCCAAAAGCGTATGTATGCCTTTACGCTTTTTAGATGCAAATGCACCGAAGCCGATTACCAAGCCTGCGGCTCCGCAAAATATATGCAAAATTAATATTATAATTTCCATATTTAAGATAATTTTTCAGCCTAAGAAAACATAACGTTAAGCACAACGGCAGTTTGTAAATTGCGCGTTGTGAAATACTTTTGCGTAGCAAAACAACATAAGCGCGACTTACAAACTGTTCAGCACACGAAGTGTGCGTGCTGCAACGCTTGTTATGAGTTTTACTTTCCACCAAACAGCCTTGATATAAAACCTTTTTTTGGTTTTTTGTTTTCTCTAATACTCTCAATCTCTTGCCATACAGGATTAGCTGCTTTTTCTAAGGGGTCATGTATTTCAATAAGTTTATTTACCAGATTAAATGTTGTTTCATAATTTGATATTTCGTGCTCACAAACTTCTATTGATTTATCAAAAATGTAGGGAAATATTTTGCACCACACGGAGTAATATTTTCGACAGTATGTCTCTGTTCCGAATATTTGACCATGCGGGCCACATATAAGTGCGTGAGTTATTGTTTTACGCCGGCCATTTATTTCTTTTGCTTTTTCGATTTGAGATTCGTTTAAAGTAACAAGAGTTAAATTATATTTCATTTTTGTGGTTTTCTCATAACGTTGCGATAACCGGTGGTTTTTAAGTAGCACTTTTGCCATAAAATGGAGCGAAGCGGAATGGCAAAAATGCTACTTAAAAACCATCCGGTTGATTGCCTTGTTAGCTGCTTACTGCCAATTTTTAATTGCTCTTTCTATATGCTTTTTCTCAACCAATTCAAAATTACTTAGGCACCATTTTAAAAAAGACAGCACGGTTGATTTTTGCTGGCTGTTACAGAGGTGCTTGAAATTAAGGTGACTATTTGCAGTGTCTTTAGCTCTACCATATTCGGAAAGACAACTCAAAGTATATGAGCAGACAAGATTACCGTTTTCTTCTCCGTGCTTCATGCACCATTTCAAATAAGCTGGAACAATAACCATAAGGTCTAGTTCACCCTCAATTTCCATTAAATTCGGGTTGCGCTCAATAAATTCTTCCGTTATGACTCCGTCAGAGAATTTACCGAATGCATTTTCTATTTCTTGCGATATATTCATTTTTTTGGGTTCAGCTAACAGTTTATTAGACGGCTACAGCCGTATATCACTTTTATTTGACTTCACCAAATTGAATTAGTCAATTGTTTCTATTGGCATTTATTGGAATGCTAAAGCCTCAATAAATCAGATATACGGCGCGAGCCGTTTATAGCGAAAGACCAATTAAAGACTATCACACAAGCGAGCGCCAACAAAAATTTCACCTTATTACCTACCCCCTTTAAAAAGGGCAAAAAAAACCCGGCGCGAAGCCGGGTAAGCGTGGGGTGTACGACTACTGTTAAAGGTTAGAACTGACTGATAAATTTCCAGGCTTCTTGTGGAATCCAACTTTCTGGTTGACCAGCATCGTGTTGCGATGGCCAGTGTCCGCCATCAAATGCACACCAACGTACCGGGTAGCCCGCTGTACAGCCCTGATAAGAGGTGCATATGTGCGTGCCGCTTCCGCGTGATGGTTCAAGCGGGTTTTGTGCGGTACATCTGTTGTTTCTGACAAAGCGATCACGCAGAGAGCGACCTTGGGAAATGCTCAGCACATTGTCATCCAAACCATGGGTCGCGAAATATGCGATTGGTAAGGTTCCGCCGTCACAACCGCTTAGCTGTGCGCCTGCATAGAGTGCAACACCACGGAAAACATTGGCGCGTGCACAGGCTACTGCATTTGACATGCCTGCACCGTAGCTAAAGCCGGTAGCAAAGATTCTGCTTTTATCGATACAGAAGTTGGACTGGATTTGATTCAAAATAGCATCGGTAAATGCAAGATCACGGCCACCGCTATTTGCCCAGCCTTTATCTATGCCTTCCGGTGCAATAAAGATTGTGCTGTTTTGCGCGAGGTTCCACAGGCCGTAATAAGGTGTTTCGGTTGCAGAACCATTACCGCCATTGGCAACTTGTGTAGCATCGCCGTTTAACCAGTGGTAACCAATAATCAAACGATAGGGATTTTGATTATTGTAGTTGTCCGGTACGCGCAGAATATATGAACGATTCAATCCATTCACATTGAGATTATGGCGGCCATTTTGTTGGCTGCGAGCTTTACCACATCCGTCACTGGGTATAGCGCCATTTGGATTGGTGGGTGTTGTCGGCGGATCTATAACACCTGAGTATGGACCAATATGTACCCAATCCAGGTCTACATAATCTGTCGCGCCGACAGTGACGCGAATTTTTTGATAACCGGGTTTCAAGCGAACCTTGCCCGCTGACCAGGTTTTAAATTCACCCCAGTTATTAACGTTCGGCACCTGGAAGGATTCAATCAGCGTGGTGTTGCACTGTGAGATTTTTAATGTGCGCCCCGTACCTACAGCACCGGAACGAATGATTACATCGTAATCGCCTTCCGTTTCGACGTAGACAGTGTATTCAAGCCATTCACCAGCAGTCATCCAGCCAACGGCGTGACCATTAGTAATGGTTTTGATGTCTACGCCGGTATCTGTGCGATAAGCACCGCCTTCGTTGGCCGCTGTGCTATCAAAGTAACCGGCAGGATCAAAATCTTCCGCCTGGATTGTTGCCGGGATACGTGGCGCCAGCATTTGAAATGCATTCTCTACCTGACTTGGACAGGCATTACTCGCCACACTCGATGAGGTACGCGAGGACGATGAACTGGTACGCGATGATGAAGCAACAACAATAGATGAACTTGAACTGGAAGAGCTGACGACTGGCGTACTGCTTACCGAAGAGCTTGCTGGCGCAGTACCGCACAAGGTGCCATTAATTTGTGGACGCTCAGCGCTATTGCCGGTTTTTGTTCCCTGGAATCCAAATGAAATAGATTGACCGGCAGCAATGTTGCCATTCCAGGATACGTTGGTTGCCGTGTATGGATTGTTACCCGATAGATTGGCATTCCAGCTATTGGTAATACGATTGTTGGCATATTGCCAATTTACGCTCCAATTGTTGACGGCTGCGCCTGTATCATTTTTTACCGTAATACTTGCTACGAAGCCATTGGACCATTCATTGTCGACTTGGTAAGTACAAGCAGCCGATGCTGTTTGTGTCGCGAGGGCGATAGTAGCAGCCACCCCAAAATAGAATAACGATCGTTTTACATTACGCCAATTATCTGGGGAGGATTGGTTTGATTTATACATAATTCAAATCCTTAGCGAATAATGAAGAAATCCGCGAATGTTAACCATTCGCGGCGATAGGATTGGGGTTTGCCGAGACCTGTTAATTTATTGTTATGATTTTTAATTTTTATTCATTCGATAAAATAAAAATTTTTATATCGCATTTATAGTGAGGGGAATCTCCTATCCCTATATCAATCGGGATAGGAGAAGTCTTATTGTGAAGAGTCACAAACCTTTACGATTTATGTTATTTCTTCAGTCGCAACAAACCCAATTTATAAGGAATAGTGTTGTAAGTTGAGCCTGTGCCTGATTCGCCTTGATAGAGGAATTCAAGGTTGCATGGATCAACCGTCAGACGCTCATCGTAACCGGAACGAACGAGTTCGCCATGGCTGATACCATTAGCCCACTTACCAGTTGGCCACTCCACATTGTTATTACCTGCAAATGGGTTTGCATCAGTATCTGCCAGTGGCGTCCATGGGCCATCCAGACTGGATGATGTCCATGAGCGGAACATACGTGGGCCACTTGGCCAGGCTTCAACCAACAACAAATATTTATTTTGTCCATCCAATTTATAAACGTTAGGCGCTTCAAATAAATACTGGTTGCCATTGCCACGATGATCTTCCATCACGATGGAATAACCGGAGAAATTGGGGAAATTGCCGATAGTGGTTTTGGATACATACAACACACCGTCGTCGCGTGAGAAATATAAATAGCAGTGGGTATCATTACAAATCACCCAGAAATCCAAGGCGCCATTAGGTTCACCTTGCAGCAAGCGCTGCTTGGCTGACCAATTGGGGTTTCTAATGTCGTCCGTTGTGGCATAAGTACCCGGCCACTGGGTAATCAAATACCATTTGTTATGTGGACGGAAGAAAAATACCTGTGGTGCAACAGCGTTGCCAACACGAGTACCATTCATGGAAGTATGCGGTGCTTGTTGTGCATTGTTCCAATCAGTGAAGCTGGTGTACATGGATTTGTAGGAGGTGTCATAGTAGGTCGCATACACATGGTAAGTACCGTTATATTTCACAACCGACGGATCTTTAATAGATACCCAACCCTGGTTTTTTGGACTGATTAATGGACCAGTCGATGTCCATCTCAGCGGCGCTTTTAATTCACAGGTCTGGCCCGTACTGCTGCTGGAACTGCTTGAGCTACTGGAAGAACTGGAGCCAGGAACAACATCACCCGTGATGAAAAAATCATCCGCATAATAACTAATGGTGGTCTCTGTCGCTTCAATAATGAAATGCTGGAATGCTGTGGAACCTAACTGAGTGTAATAACCTTGCAGCAAACGCCACTCGGTAGATGATGCAGTGATGGTCGCCACACGAGTGTATTCGTTATAGGTTGTGGTATCCGAATCATCCAGGCGTTTTGCTGTCAGGCTGATAACACTATCCGGTGTGCCGGGCGCTAGTTTTACCCATACACCCACATCATACTGGTTGCCGTTAGTGAGAGAACCCACATTAAATGTCAAACCATTCCACGCCGCTGTGCGCCCGGTAATTAATGCACTGGCAGAACCACTGCGCTTATCGGCTGTTGAACGAGCAACAGTTCCTGCGGTGGTTCCCCAATTAGTCAGGCCAGATTCCACGCCACCATTTTGTGCAAAGTTATTGGCTGGTAATGAAGCATTTGCCGATGAAGCAACGCTGCTACGCACGCTGGATGCAACCATTGAACTGGAGCTTGAATTAGCGCTTGAACTGGAGCGTGGTACAGAACTGGTAGCAGCGCTACACAAAGCACCATTCACACTGGGGCGCTCAGCGCTTCCACCACGTTTATCAACCTGAAAACCAAATGATACAGACTGACCTGCAGCAATATTGCCATTCCAACTCATATTGGTGGCCGTATAGGGACTGCTGCCAGAAAAATTGGCATTCCAACCGCTAGTCATACGATTGGTAGCGTATTGCCAATTTACACTCCAATTATTAACTGCTGCATTGGTATCATTTTTTACTGTGATATTAGCAACATAACCACTCGACCATTCACTTTCAATCGAGTAAGTACATGCTGCCGACACCGCCGAGGATGCAACCATAAGGCCCATCCCCAAACCAATTACACCGCAGGTATTGCGCAAGATTTGCGATAGTAAATTGGCGGAGTATTTTTGCTTATTCATAATTCATCTCCGTTAATGGATTAAGTTATTTCACTTTATAGATTTTTATTTATTGACCGAGCCGATAATAATCAAAGTCCACATAACCACCGGTAGATTGTGTGGCGTAATTGAAAAGAGCAAAGCGATAACCCATAAAATGCTTCAGGTCATAGGTCATGCGTAAGGTGCTACCAATCACAGTCCAGTTATTACCATCAAGACTGTAGTAAAACCTTCCCTGATCAGTTTGGTTACGAAAATCCATATCAATGCGGAAATACACGCGATCCTGGTTTAAACCAATGCGAGTAATTTCTTGTGGCGAGCCGGATGTGGTGTCCACCATGACAATGGATTTATTACCTCCCGTTTTGTTTACACCAACAAAACCGTAACGCGTTTGCAATGCGCCAAGCCCGGCATAATCACCGTCTTTCATGCCGGCAGTTTCCATGGCAATGCGCGCTGAGCTTTGCGGGCCGAATGTACGCTGTGTAAGACTATTGCGTGCCACTTCAAAATTAGCAGCGGTGCGCTTGGTAGTAAGGCGCAAGTAACCAGGGCGATTCAATAACGACCAACCACTGTTATCCGGGTTGTGATTCCATTGCCATTGCAATGGCAAGCTGGAGGAACCTTGCGAACCTTGGTTAAACTCATCGGCAGTGACTATGCCTCGCAGATTTTTATCCTCTACGACGAATCCCAACTTTTGAGGAACCTTGCCACTAACTCCCATTACCGGCCAACCATCTTGCCAGCTCACAGGAACCAAATAAGGAATTCGCCCTACTGCACCGGAATCGCGGAATAAAAAGGCATACCAATTTCCAGTGGGCGTATCAACCAATCCACCTTGCGCTACACCTTGATCCTGTAATGCAATGCGCCCCTCGTAAGGCCCCGTTAAATTATTGGAACGGAAAATTAATTGTGTCCGCGATTTTCCTGATGGCCAAGTAATTAAAGAGATGTAATAGCGACCATTGATTTTCTGCAAATGCGTGCCCTCTGGACGAACAATAAAGTTTGTTCCCGCCACAGAAGACGATTTGGTAATGATGGTCTGGTTTAATCCACCCGGTTTAATTGCTGATGCATCCGCCGTTAGCTCGATAATTTTTATATCATCAATACCATAAGCCAAAAATGCGCGACCATTTTCAAAAAACAATGAGCTGTCGTGATACAAGCCATTCAAGGCGGAAACTGTCCAAGGGCCATTTTCAATATCGCGGGTTTTGTAGATATAGGTTTTATTCGTGGTGTACGAGAAGGTACTGACGTAGTAAGTACCATCCACGTAGCGAATACTGCTAGCCCAGGAACCTTTTCCATAGGCATTTTGACCATTCTCCAAATTAAGCGCGCTGGTGTTATCCAATGTGCTGTAGGCGTAATTAATCAGCGACCAATTTACAAGATCCGTTGATTTCATGATGGGCACACCGGGACTCATGTGCATGGTTGTGCTACTCATATAATAAGTATTACCCACACGAATCACCGAAGGATCTGGAACATCTGCCCAAATTGTTGGATTGCTCGCCTCAACCAGATTAAATGCTGACGATGAACTTGCAGCATTGCTGGATATTCTTGAACTACTACTCATCGCCACTGAAGATGCAGGTCGGGACGACGAAGTAGTCGTCGCATTTGATGAACTGCTCGCTGCACGCGACGAAGAAGTGACGGAACCACCACAAGGTGCGCCATTAATCACAGGGACTTCTGCGGCCGCAGTACCTTTGGTGCCTTGAAAACCAAACTCTACAGTCTGATTCGGTTGAATAGTGGCATTCCATGAAAGATTGCTGGCGGAATATGGATTAGCGCCAGACAAGTTGGCATTCCAGCTATTGGTGATACGGTTATCACCAGAGTACTGCCAATTAACTGACCAATTATTAATCGCACCAGTACCAGTGTTAGTAATTTTTATTGCTGCAGTAAAACCATTATTCCATTGATTAGTGACTTGGTATTGGCAGCTTGCGTGTACATTCCACGCAAAAAGCAGCGCAAAAAAACTGCCACCTATTTTTATACGCGATACTGCATAGCGAGCACTTACCTTGTTATTTGCGCGCATGGGAATTCTCCCTGATTATTATGAATGGGTTGGGTGTTTGACGAAGGGATTAAGAGGAGCGGCTCATAAAATCCTTTCCATGAGCCACCAAAAACCAAATTACTTTCTATTACTTCCTAATATAATTATTCAGCAGCCAAGTCATTGCGGGGCGCGGCGTACCGTTTTCGGAAATCAAGCCGGAGCCTTCAATCCAGGTTCTGCCGTTTACATATCCCCAAATGGTGATGCCTTTAACGTGTGGATGGTCCCAGAATACGGGGAAATGTGCCTGGAAGTTCTGCAGCTGAACCTGGTCATTGGTATCGCCAATATCGTATTCAGAAATGTAAATAGGCTTGCCTACTTGATTCCAAATATTGTCGATTGCCGTTTTAACTTGTGCAGCTGTCATACCCTTCAACTCGTGCGCCTGCAGGCCAACTGCATCAATGTAATTACCTTGTGCTTTGGCGAGCGCAATAAACTCATTGTGCTGCCAACGAATATTGTTGTAGTCGTTCAGGATAAGAATAGAGTTGGGGCAATATTGGCGCGCTAATTGGAATACACGTTGAATCCAGTTATTACCAAACGCCCGTTGTGCATAACCTGCTGGCTGATGACCAGGTACAGCTTCGTTCACCACATCGATCATCGCGGTATCCGGGTAGCGGGCGCAGTAATCGCGAATCCATTCTTCAATTTCTGCAGCAGTTTCCGTCGCACTCAAATTGTTGAGCCATGAAGGCGACTGCGCACCCCATATAAAGGTGTGTGCTTTTACCGGGATATTGTGTTGGCGTGCGTAGGCATAAATGCGATCAACCGGCGCCCAGTTGTAAACATCACGGGTACCTTCCACTGAGCCCCACTTACCTTCATTTTCGCCGGTAATTTGATTCCAGTAATTAATGAAGTCAGAGCGAACCGCACCTGAGGTAGTGATATTGCCGATAAATTTGCGTGTGGTGCCGCCCGTTGAGCTACTGCTGGAGCTGCTACTGGACGAGGCCGCTTGCCCACCGATGGAGAAATCATCAGCGTAATAGCTCACCGTTGTACTCTCGGCTTCAATAATAAAATGTTGGAACCCGGTGGTGCCGCTTTGGGTGTAATAACCCTGCAACAAACGCCACTCAGTGGACGATGCCGTCACGGTAGAGACACGGGTATATTCGTTGTAGGTTGTGCTGTCGCTATCATCCAGACGTTTGCCGGTGAGGTGGATAACACTGTCAGGTGTGCCCGGTGCCAATTTCACCCACACCGCCACATCGTACTGGTTGCCACTGACCAATGAACCCACATTAAATGTAATGCCATGCCAGTTGGCAGTGCGGCCGGAAATTAACGCACTTGCAGCACCGCTGCGTTTGTCTTGTGTGCTGCGCGTAACTGTTGCTGCGGTACTGCCCCAATTGGTCAAATTATTTTCCACACCGCCATTTTGCGCAAAATTGTTCGCAGGAACGGTATAACCACCGGATGAAGATGAACTGCTGGAAGTGCCCGGCATAGAACTGGGCACAGAGCTTGAAGACGGCGGCACTGAGCTAGGCGCTGAACTTGCCGATGAAGCTGTTGCACCACCACAGGCTGCACCATTAATAGTAGGACGCTCAGCCTGCCCACCATTTTTATTCCCTTGGAAACCAAAAGTAACAGACTGACCGGCAGCAAGGCTTCCGTTCCAGTTCATATTGCTTGCAGTGTAGGGATTATTACCTGAAAAATTGGCGTTCCAACCACTGCTCATCCGGTTGTTAACGTACTGCCAATTTACAGACCAATTATTAAGTGCTGCACCGGTATCATTTTTAATAGTGATGTTGGCAACAAAACCACTGTTCCATTCACTTTCAATCGCGTAGGTACAAGCTGCAAATGCCGACTGCGATAACACAGCCAACGCAGCACTTGTACCCATCACAGCGCAGGTTCGTTTAACCAGGCTGCGTAATACAGGATGAGGTAATTTTGATTTATGCATTTTTTGAAATCTCCATTGTTATTAGAAAAGCACAGGAACGAACTTAAAAACGCCCGGATCGAAGACCGGGCAAAGGGACCTAACGACGAAAAACATTACTTGCACACACTGCCACTTACCGTGGGAATGGAAGGGTTACCATTATTTTTTGTTCCCTGAAATCCGAACTCGACGGTTTGGCCGGGCGAGATACTTGAGTTCCAACTCAGCCCGGTAGCCGCGTAAGGGTTACTGCCAGTGAGCGTGGCATTCCAACTATTGGTAATGCGCGTACTATCGGCGTAGCTCCAGTTCACACTCCAGTTGTTAATTGCACTGGTGCCATTGTTGCGAATGCGAATAGCCGCGGTATAGCCACTACCCCAATCGCTGGTAACCACATAACTACAGCTTGCATTGGCGGCGCTATTGGCAGAGGAAGAACTACTGCTGGTGGTAACAGGAGAACTGCTGCTGGAGCGCGGAATGGAAGACGAAGATATCGCCACCGAACTGGACGCTACCGAACTGCGTGAGGATGAACTGGATGAGGTAGTCGCACCTGAACCTTCACTTTCAAAGGTGGCGATACTTTGTGGCTCAACGTACAAAGTGACAGCACCATTATTCACTCTGGTCGTTCCACCATAACCAACGCTCAGCGTGCTGGATGTGCTGTACTTGATAAAGTTTCCAACACTGCCATTTTGCAGGTTTACATTCAGGCTACGAGATACCGTGCCGTTGTTAACAACCACCATCACGATTTTATTATTAGGGCCCTTGTACGCACTGACCAACACATCGGAGTATGGTTTTTCTGTTACCGCAATGCGCTTAAAACCCGGGCGCACAAAGCGTGCGTATTGGGACATGATGTAACCACGCTTGGTGACTGTGCCATCTTCTGCCAAAAAGCCGTAGAAGCGACGAACATACCACCAGATATAAGCATTGAAGTTTGCCACCATACTTCTGTGCAACTCGGTACCCACATCCAACGCCAGAGGCCATACATTGGCATCACTTTTACTGTCTGTGTAATGCTCCGTCATCCACACTTCTTTGCCTTTACTGCGCGCTAAAGGGTAATCCTGTGGAACAGCACCGTATAAATGCCCTGCAATAATGTCGGCATGCTGTACTGCTGTTGGGCTATTTAATACCGGGTCGGTAAAACGCTTGGCGAATCCCACCGCTTCGCCTACCGCCACATTGATACTGGAGTCAAAACGAGAACCCTGCGAATTGAGGAAATTCACAAAATCGTCACCACTCCAATCGCATGATTCATAGTCCGGATGCCAATCCGGTTCATTTTGTACGGATACCGAATAGAGCGATGCGCCGTTACGCGACATAAAATCCACAAAGCTCAATAAGTGTGTTGCGTAGTCGCCGTAATATTCCGGCTTGAGCTTTCCACCATTGATCAAACTGTTATTGGTTTTCATATGTGCCGGTGGAGACCAGGGCGTTGCTAATAATATGGCGCCCTTTTGCTTGGCACGAACAGCAGCGGGAACTTGTAAGCGCCAATTTGCTGAATTTGGGTCAATTCGCATCCGCATAATGGACAAACCGATTTGCCCTGGCTCGGAGCCATAAGCGGCATCAATTTGGGCTGGTGTGAGGTCGCCAATCCAACCTACTCCATTCATTCCTCCAAACCCGCGTATGGTTTGATATTCAACCGCCGGATTCAGTGTGACTGATTGTGCTAATGCTTGGACGCAGGACAGACAGGCACCGACTATGGATAGCAATAAAGTGCGGTAAACAATTTTTTTATTCATGACGGAACGCCCAGATAAAAATCAATTATTAGAATAGAACCAAACGGCAATCAGACAGTGGCCGTTGAGAAACGCGAGAATAAGGAAGCGAAGATAATAAGAATGGAAGTTTTGAATGATTTCTTACAAAACTGTAAAAAATTGAAGCATTACTGCAATTATTTTAATGCAATTTTTGACGACAACCCGCAAAATGATAACCAGGTTGCACAGAGATTGTGGAAGGGTCGAAAGAAGATCTATTTCATATCAGTGTGTAAAAAAGTAGCTTACACAAAACAATAATAAAATAGCACGCCCGTGTTGAGTAAAAAATAAACGCAGCTGTATTTTTTATAGCCTTTTCTGCTACAAAATTTCTCATGAAATTTCTTTGAATGGATACAAAACCTTAAAGGTTTTTGGAACACACCCATACTCTACTTTAAATAATTTATTGAAATAGGAAACATTGTTGTAACCAACAGAATAGGCAATCTCTGACACATTTGCCTCTTCATTTTCTGACAGCAATCGCGCCGCCTCTGTGAGGCGTAGCTTGTTCAAGTAGGCACTAAAGGTGAGACCCAATTCATCTTTTAGTATGTCGTTAATTTTTGTTCGATTTACCCCCAAGGCTGTCGCAGCCATTTCCAGACTCAACTCGGGGTTAGCATACTCTGTTGCCATGTATCGCAATACTGCACTTTTTTCTTTATCTTTTTGCGGCTCAATCGATAGTTTTTTATAAGCCATTAATGGCTGATCCAACCTCACCTTTTCACGAATATCCACTTTCAATACTGCAACGTACTGGCGCAATAAAAAAATGAGACATACAACCCATAAAAATACGACGCCTATCACAGCACTGTACACACAACCAAAATCATTACCGAGTAATTTCACATCCGTTAATTTTACATAGGAAGACGTATCGAGCGGGCTTTGCAGCGAGTTCACCCAAGCGAATCCCATGGTTTTATCGAGCCTATAGCCTGTATCACTGTGCTCAAAGCCATAGCGCCCCAGCCACCAATAAGGAGTATCCAGTTCATCAAACCGAATGTTTACCGTGGCCCAATGGCTATCGCACGAAAACGCTGTTGATGACACACGACGCGTCACCGCATTATTGATATCGGTGACTTTGTCATCGAAACTGAATAGTACGAATAGCAGGACATTCTTGGGGTCGCACAGGATTTTAAACGACACACTGCTGTATTTCGTTAAATCAACCAACCTGTAGGGCTGTATGGAATCGATAAAAGCAATAGTGAAGTGCGCATAGGGAAAGGGCTTGTCGGGGTCGAGGAAGAACTCATACTCAAACGCACCGACATCATTGCGTAATGTCACCTGTGTTTTGCCCACAGGCGATTGCGGCTCTATATCAGATGCCCATAAATAATTGTCGTCGCGCGCGGGGAATAGCGATGCCGTTAAATTGGATTTGGTGTATCCAAGATACAAAATTGCGCCGGACACCATGATAAGCGCAACAAATATAGCGATGGCATTTCTATAAAACTTCAGCATAGTTAACCGCGGCCATTAAGTTTAAGCAAATTACCCGGCGGCTATGTCACACAGCCGCTGCGACTTAACAGTGTTTCACCACATAACCATCAGATGTGCCTGAGCCACACCCTAATAGCGATTAGATGTAAAAACACAGTCATGGGAATCAATGCAATTAAACCAGAATATTTTTATTATGCTGACCAAATACTATAAAACCAATTACGATAAGGCTGGAACAAACGCGCAAAATCACTGACAGGGACGCATAGGAGCCAGACATACTTTTTATTATTGAGCTGTTGAATATCACAACAGTCGTCATGATTGCGCGAACATCATGTCACATCGCCTGCCTCATAAGCAACGGCAGAAGTCAAACAAATAGCATCATCACATAAATGCAATTTTTGACGACAGAGTGGCGATGCAAATCATCTATTGAACCAGGGATAAAACCTTTTCCACATCGATACCAAAAATCATTACCCCCAAGGGTTCAAGTTTCTGCTCGCTATACAAGGGCACGCTCAAATGCAACTGAAAGCGTTTGGTGGATTCATCGTAACTAATATTGCCAAAGCTAATAGTGTTTGCCGGTTTGCCATAGACATTGATGAACTTTTCTTCATCGCCCTGCCAATAGTCCGATGTCATGTCGCTGATCGCGACATTCAAACCGCGGTTATCGGTGACTATGACTTCCGTAATCATATCCTGTGACTGCTTTTTGATTTCACGCAGCTCGGCAGACATAGGCTGATCCACCAAACCGATTGAATAGCCATAGTCATTTTCTGCAAAGGCGCGCATCCACTTTTTATCCCGCGCATTAATTTCTTGCTGACTTAAGCCATGTGTCTTTTTATTGGCGGCAATAAGCATAGGTTCCAGGTTGGGCAGGCGTTTCCAGCGCTCTATTTTACGCCCCAGCAATTCCTGAATCTGCAGTCGCTCATAATCGGTAACGGCAAAGCTCACAGTGGAGCAACGGGTAATTTGCTGGTTAAAGGCCAATAAGAAGCCTGGATTCTGATTGAGGAACTGCTCGTTAAAATAAACGCCCAAGGGGACATAACGAAAAAAGCGCGATTGGAAGTGGTTGATATCCAGCTTCAGTTCTTTAGCGGCCTGCATAAAGTGTTCACGATCGGCCAGGATCACATCGATGCGCTTTGATTGCAGCAGCTTGATTAACTGGGGCAAGTTGTTGCCAGTCATCTCTACCTTATACCCGGCCTCGGCAAGCCAGGTTTCCTGCTGGCTCCCCAAAATGGAACCCAGTTTGTAGCCCTCACGCCAGGATTCGGGGGCAATGGTATCGGTGCGCCAAAACCAGTACCAATTCTCCAGCACCAAGGGCGATGACAAGACCGCATAAGGGTCAATCTGACGCATGGGAATCGCGGTAAAGAAACCATCGATGCGATTGCTTTTGACATCCTGATAGGCACGGCGCCAAGGCATGATCTGTACGGAGTAATCGCGCTGCATTTGTTTGAAGATGCATTGCAGGTGTGGCAGTAAGGTCTGCTCGTAAGCCGTTGCGGGGTCAGCACTGTAAGCAGATGAAATATTGGTCGCAAGGTTAACCGTGGTATTGGCGGGCTCAGCCTGATTGGCACTGCTGTGCGCCGTGCACAAGGTCGCGAAGATCAATACCCATAAAGACACACAGCGCATATCGGTGCTCCTTCCTGATTAACTCGTCAACTAACCCGCTTGAGTATAGGCCCGATACGCCTGTTTGCACGCCAGCGCAAATAGGTGCTGCGAGCAGCGGTCATTACGCTTGTCGCGCAGGCAGGTAAACAGGTTACAATGCGCCCAACATTTTGTATTAAGTTACCGATTATGAAGAAAGAGTATATTTGGCCAGTTGTCGGGCTCGGCGCCGTTATCTTTTCTGTCTACTTGCTGTACCACCAGTTAAAAGGCATTTCTTACGATGATATTGTCAACAGCCTGCAAGCGATTCCGCTCAATGGCTGGCTGTTAGCCGCTCTGGCGACTGTAGGAGCCTATGTCGCTCTTGCCGGTTATGATCGCATCGCCTTGTTACACCTGCGCAAAAAGATCTCCTGGCGCTTCATTACCATCGCTTCTTTTACTGCCTATGCCATAGGACACAACCTCGGCGCCTCGGTGTTTTCCGGTGGTGTTGTGCGTTATCGGGCTTATTCTTCACAAGGCTTAAGTGGCGCAGATGTCGGTATTTTGGTCGCTTTTTGCTCATTCACCTTTGCACTGGGCAGCATTTTATTAGGTGGCATTGTGCTGGTGATTCAGCCCTCCATGCTGAACCGTTTCAATGAAGACCTGCCAACATGGGTTGGACTGGGTGCCGGCATTGGCATGCTGACACTGGTCGCCTTGTATGTGCTGGGCAGTGTGCTTAAATTTCGCGCGTTGAAAATCCGCCACTTCACTCTGGAATATCCGGCAATACCCGTCGTATGGCGCCAGTTGTTGATAGGACCACTAGAGCTCTTGGCCGCCGCGGCCATCATTTATTTTGCCCTCCCCGCCGACAGTAACCCTGGGTACCTGTTAGTGCTGGGAATCTTCCTGGCCTCTTTTTCGGCGGCATTGATTTCCCATGCGCCTGGAGGATTGGGTGTGTTGGAGGTTTTATTCCTGCTGGCCCTGCCCGATGTTAATCCAGCCGATGTGGTCGCGGCCCTGCTAGTATTCCGTTTGTTTTATCTACTGATTCCCTTTGCGGTTTCACTGGTTTTTGTTGTGTTGTTTGAGCATGACCAGTGGATCAATCGGTTCCGAAACCGCAGCAAACACACGGATCAATCCTAACTACCGGTTTGTCACCAACCGATAGGCATTGAATGGATTCAGGTTGGTGACCACTGGTCAAGGAAATCGGCTGCGAACACAGCCTCCACTTCCTTGGCCAATCGCTCAATAGATATTTCACGTTGCTGATTAATATCCACCACTTCTGCCTTGGTCACACCAGCCCAGAGCAAAAGTTGCTGCAATGTCTCGGGCCGGTCAAATAGGCCGTGCAGGTAGGTTCCTATAATAGCCTTGTCCTGGCTTATCGCCCCATCCGGCACCAGCCCATCGGCGTTCTGGAAATAACAGGCAGGTTGCAGCAGCGCATCGCCGCTACTTATCCCCGTGTGAATTTCATAACCGACAACCGGCGTGTTTTTATCCCATAAGAACCCGTGACGCTGCAGCAATATTTTGTCGCGTTGTAATTGGGTATGCATGGAAAAATAGCCCAAACCGCTGGAACTCCCCGGCGCAGACTCTACACCCTCCGGGTCATGAATCTGCTCGCCCAACATTTGAAAACCACCGCAAATCCCCAACAGCTTGCCGCCATAGCGCAGGTGCGTCTGAATCGCACTTTCCCAACCTTGGGCCCGTACAAAATCCAGATCGGCACGGGTATTTTTACTGCCAGGAATAATCAATAAATCGCAAGGAGGAACCTGCTGATTAGGGCCAACCCAGTGAAAATTAATCTGCGGATGCAGTCGCAGCGGATCAAAATCCGTGTGATTGGAAATACGCGGCAACGCCAGTACTGCAACATTTAACAACGCATCGGCGTTGGATGATGATGAGGTGGTTAAAGCGTCTTCCGCATCCAGATACAGGCCTTGCAAATAAGGGATCACGCCCAGCACCGGCTTACCGGTTTTTTGTTCAAGCCAGTCCAGGCCCGATTGCAATAAACTGATGTCACCACGAAAGCGATTAATCACAAAACCCACAACACGTTTACGTTCAGACTCACTCAGCAATTCCAGCGTCCCTACCAAATGGGCAAACACACCACCGCGATCAATATCGGCAATTAAAATAACCGGGCAATCCACCGCCTCCGCAAAACCCATGTTGGCAATATCGCGCTCGCGCAAATTAATTTCAGCCGGACTGCCAGCGCCTTCCACCACAATCACATTGTACTGCTGTTGCAAGCGCGCAAAGGAATCCAGCACATAACCCATGGCTTCAGTTTTGTAATGGTGATAAACCGCAGCATCCATATCGGTAATTGCCCGACCTTGCACAATAATTTGTGCGCGGGTATCGCTGGTGGGTTTAATCAGGATCGGATTCATGTCTGTATGGGGTTCAAGCCCGGCAGCTTGTGCCTGCAATGCCTGGGCACGCCCGATTTCACCGCCATCAACCGTCACCGCAGAATTCAATGCCATATTCTGGGGCTTAAACGGTGCCACTGATATACCGCGATTTTTCAAAATACGACAAAGCGCTGCCACCAGAGTGGATTTACCTGCATCAGATGTGGTGCCTTGTACCATTAGTGTTTTGCCAAGTGGCATAGGTTCAGCCTGTAAAAAAAATGAAAAAAGACGTCTTATCCACTCGCGGAAAAAGAAACCGAATTGCACCCTCAGTGTCATTGGTGCATAGTTTGTGCGCGACGGGATATTCGCTGTCGCCTTCCAACACCTAGGTGGTTCAATCTTGAAACTCTCGCGCACGTTGATTAATGGAATTTCCTTATTAGCTGCGATGGCAGCCTTTTACATGGTGTGGCGGGAAATAACAACCTATCAGGTAACCTGGGCTACCGTTGGTGAAATTGTTGCAGATTTTTCATCATCCAGCTTGCTGTTAGCTTTTGCCGCCACCATCATGGGTTATCTGGTACTCGCCACCTATGACCTGTTGGCCATTCATCACTTGCAATACAAAATTGCATGGCATAAAACACTCTTAGCCAGTTTCCTGGGATTCGCCATCAGTAATAATGCGGGCCATGCGATTATCACCGGTGGTGCCGTGCGTTTTCGATTTTATTCAAGCTGGGGATTGGATACTGCCGCAATTGGAAAAATTATTATTTTCTCCAGTGCCACCTACTTATTAGGCGCCGCTACTTTATTGTGTGCCGCTTATTTTTTTGCTCCGCAAGAGGAGTTACATAACCCGCAACTCTTGGGCGGCCACCTATCCTGGCTCATTGGAAGTGTCGCACTCTTACTGGCGATTTATTGGTTGCTGATCCTCAGCGGACGGCATCAACTGCGCTGGAAAAAAATTAATATTAGCCTACCGCCTGCGCCTATTTCCGCACTGCAAACCATTGCCGGCATTTGCGATTTGGTATTTGCAGGCTTGGTGCTCTATTGCTTGTTACAACCCGCAACACAAATGCACTTTATGTGGTTTTTTACCCTGTATATTCTTGCGCAACTAACAGGGCTTTTTAGTCAGGTCCCCGGCGGGATAGGTATTTTTGAAAGCGCTTTTTTATTCCTGGTGGGCGACAACTACAATCACCAAATTATTTTGATTGCATTGCTAACCTACAGACTGATGTATTTTCTACTACCACTGGTGATTGCGCTTCTTATTTTTCTATTTACGCAGCGAAAAACGTTCATGCACCATTGGCAGACATTACCGGGAGTGATTCAACTACAAAACACCGTCAAAACACTCAGCATTTTTTTGCATAAACGTTTACCACTTTTGCTATCCCTGTTGACGCTGGGCGCTGGCAGTATTCTATTGTTTTCAGGCAGCACACCGGACTTACCTGAACGGCTACATACCCTTCGTCACATTATTAATCTCCCGCTTATTGAAGCATCACACTTACTGGGCAGCGTGATTGGCGTGTTCCTGTTGATACTCGCACGTGCCATTTTATTGCGGATCAATGCCGCCTACCCCTTAACATTGTTACTGCTCGCAGCCGGTATTGTGCTGTCGCTAACAAAGGGGTTGGATTATGAAGAAGCATTATTTTTAACTGTGCTGTTCCTGCTATTTATTCCATGCAAGCCTTACTTTTACCGCAAATCCAATTTGGGTGCACATTTGCTTACACCGGGTTGGATAGCATTAATCATCAGCATTATTATATTCAGTATTGTAATTGGCTTTATGGCCTACAAAGAAGTGAATTACGCCCATGAGCTGTGGTGGCAATTTGAGCAGGACGCCAATGCATCGCGCTTTTTACGCGCAACATTACTCATCAGTATTATCGCTTGCGGAACATTATTGCATTACCTTTTATCCCGCGGACAATATAAACCACAACTCCCCTCTCCCGAAGAAATTGCTGAAGCCTATGCAATTATCAACACACAAAAGAATACCGAACACTATATTAGCCTGAGTGCTGACAAGTATCTTTTCTGGAGTGAAAACCGCGATAGTTTTATTGCCTATATAACAACGCCCAAATACTGGATTGCACTCAATGATCCCTGCGGTAATAAATCCACCTTTAAAAGCCTGGCCAAGGCGTTTCGCTCTCGCGCTGATTTACACGGCGCAAAGCCGGTGTTCTACCGTATTACCACTGAACACCTACCACTCTACGTTGACCTCGGCCTCAACCTGGTAAAACTTGGCGAAGAGGCTCATGTGGATTTAAGCAACTTTACGCTAAAAGGAAATGCCTGGACCTCATTTCGCAACACCATCAATAAAATAAACAAAGAGGGCTTTACCTTCAGGATAATTCCCGCTGCAGCATGTGCAGATCACCTCGCTGCGCTGCAACAGGTTTCTGACCAATGGCTTGCACACAAAAAAACCCGGGAAAAAGGCTTTTCGCTGGGATTCTTTGACAAACACTACTTGTCGCTTTTTGATATTGCTGTGGTGGAAAAAAATGATGAAATTGTTGCTTTTGCCAATGTATTGCATGGCGACCTGCCCAACGAAGTATCCATCGATTTAATGCGCTATGGCGATAAAGCGCCAAAAGGCGCAATGGATTTCTTGTTAACCAACATTATCCTTTGGGCAAAAGAACATCACTATTACACCTTCAATCTGGGCATGGCACCACTTGCCGGGTTGGATGATGATGAATTGGCACCGTTTTGGCAGCGCTTGGGTTCATCGGTATTTCGCTTGGGCAACGAATTTTATGATTTTCAGGGATTACACCACTATAAAGAAAAATTTCGCCCGCAATGGAACCCGGTTTATCTTGCACTGCCACGAGGCGGACACTTGGCACCGGTTATTTTTACCATCACCAATGCCATTTCCGGAGGAGTTAAAGGGAGCTTTTCCAAATGAAACGGGTGCTGTCATTGTTTTTATGCGTGCTTAGCCTTAGCTGTGCGGCGCAGTATCAACCAGAAACCCTGGCATGGGGTGATTTTGGTAACACCATTGTTTATAACGGCGGCACAAAGGGCGTTGAGTTATTGTTAACTGACAATCAACATCAACCCCAAGCCAAACTATTTGCCGAACAATTAAGCCAGCAGGGAAACCTGAGCGCTGTATTAAATATGGATAGTTATCTCACTGCTCTTGAGCGGCGACATGCCACCTGTTTTGATGCAGCAACACCACTGTCTGTCTATGCGCAAGATCTGCAACAACGCCATCGTTTCCCGCATTTTACCCAAGCCTTTATCACTGGTTTTGGTACAGCAGGACACTATTTATATGCGATGCTAAGCCAAATACCCAAAGGCATGTTTCGCGGTGCTTACAGCATCAACCTTGAAACACAATTCACCCTGCCTATTCCATTTTGCAAACCACTCCTCAACATTGCATGGGATAGTAAAACCCATAACGCCACCATTTTAGCTACCACACCGTTACAGACCCCATGGAAATTATTCAACACGACAATCTGGATTAACCAACTAATGCCACATTTTTCGCTTCTGGGCAATTGGCAACAAGATCGCCGTCAATTTGAGCAGGTACTAGCAACCAAGCAAGCGACATCTGCAGACTCAGCAATATCACAACTTCCCTTGATTGAAATCCCCATGCACTTATCATCAACAACTCCCACTTCTAATACACTTGCCATTATTATTTCTGGTGATGGAGGTTGGGCTAATATCGATAAAGACATCGCCAATGCATTAGCTAGTAAAGGAATTGCGGTGGTTGGTTGGAATTCGCTGGAATATTTTTGGGAGGAAAAAACACCCGACATTGCTGGAAAGGATTTACAAGGTGTTATTAACCATTACCTGAATGCCTGGAAAAAAACAAAGCTGATTATGATTGGTTTTTCTATGGGGGCAGACGTTATGCCCTTTATGGTGAACCGTTTAGATAAGGACACCCAGGCCAATATTCTGAGTGTGAATTTACTAAATCCATCCACTAGCGTGGACTTTGTCTTTCACCTCAGCGGCTGGCTGCAAAATGACAAAGAGGCAAGCCATAAACTTTACCCGGAAGTAAAAGATTGGAAAGACTGGCCATCCAATTGCTTTTACAGTGAGACCAAAGAAAGCCTTTGCGAAAAAATTCAGGAAAATCTGGAACAAAAACCGGATAAACAACAACTCTTCTATTTACCCGGCGATCACCATTTTAATGGGAACTATCAACAACTTATCGAACTGATACTTAAAAACAGTACCGCACAGTGATTACCACTCAATTCCCTTTTGCGCTTTAACACCGGCATTAAATGCATGTTTAATTGCTTTTACCTCACTAAAGGTATCAGCGAGATCTTCCAGATATTTTTTAGCGCCGCGACCGGTGATAATCACATTTTGATTGCGCGGGCGGTTTTGGATAGCGGTAATAACCTTATCTTTATCCAGATATTTGTAATTGAGCATGTAGGTCAATTCATCCAGCAATACCAAGTGGATATCCGGGTCGCGAAAGACGTGTTCACACTCTTCCCATACTTTTTCAGCGGCAGCCTTATCTTGTTCAGCACTTTGGGTCTCCCAAGTGAAGCCTGTCCCCATCACAAAATACTCAAGTTGTGGGCTGGCACCACGAAAAACACTTTCCGTTAAAAAGTTTTTCTCACCGCATTCCCATGTGCCTTTAATAAATTGCACTATCGCGACTTTGTAACCGTGCCCGAGGCAGCGCAAGGCCGTTCCAAAACCGGACGAACTTTTCCCTTTACCATCACCGGTTAACACAATCACTACACCGCGCTCTTCATCTGCACGCGCAATCGCCGCATCGACAATTTCTTTGCGCTGCTGCATGCGTTCTTGATGGCGCTTGGCTTTGTCGTTGCTATCGGTCTGGTTATCGGTCATGGCAATTCTCTTTAATTAAACAAGGGTGGGTGTTGCTTTCGCTTCACCCACCTTACTGTACTTAGAAGCGATAGGTAATACTGGCTTCGTAGTTACGTTCTGGTTGTGGGTATTGTCCCCAGGTCGAGTGATAACCTGCATACAATTCATTGGTAATATTATTGATACGGCCACTCACTTCCAATTGACGATAAGTATAAACCGCCGCCAAATTGAATACGGTTAGAGGTGCAAGCATGCTACTGCTGTTGTTCTCATCACCTGATTTGTAACGTGAACCGGTATAAATACTTTCCAAAGAAAAGGTTAAGGGGGTAATTGGTGTGAATAATACCGTTACTGCCGCCGAATTTTCGGCAATAAATGGGACTTTCTTACCTTTATAAGTACCATCAATGACTTCCGCGTCGGTATAGGTGTAATTAAAACGCAACGCCAGCTCATCACTCAAACGAGTGTCGGCATCCAGTGTAAGCCCCTGACGCTCTGAATCAGGCAAGTTAATATTAGCCCCGTTATAAAACTGATTGTTGGGAACAAATGGATCGTAAACGATCTCATCATTTAATGTCATATGATAAAGCGCATAAGAAACCTGTGATTTCTCACCTTGCCATTGCGTACCAAGCTCAAAGGACTCGCCTGTTTGCGGCTTCAAAAAAATGACGTTTACAGGAACCAGATTATTATCATCCGGGTTTGCAAAACGGAAACTCTCGGCAAAGCGACCAAATACTCGCCACTCATTGCTGAGCTGGTAACTTAGACCAAATTCGCTTGCCGTCAGGTCGTCTTTTTGCTGCTCTGATTGCAATTGATTTTCATCATCCACTTCTGACTGGCGCACACCTATGGTTGCAGTCAATTTCGACAAAACCGGATAAATCAACTGTGCATAATAACTACGCTGCTCTTGCGTAGAAGCAACAGGTGACCAAGCGTTATTGCTCTCATAATCACTTTCAATTTGGTCATACCCCAGAGTCGCGACCATGGGACCATTTGCAAGTGCATATTCACCGACAATACGTGGCGTTAAACTTTTTACACGCATTGAATATTGGGTAGCATTAGGCGAATACATGTATTCACCTTCTTCATTACGATCAGAATATTCCGCCTGTACCGACCAATGGGCAGACACATTTACGCCACCACCAAACCGCCAGGTATCAGTATCCTGATTACTGTAATCGTTAGGACTATTCGTTTGACGGCGATCAACTGCTGCCTGGGCATCGCTAATAGAACCCGGGGTACGCAAATCATCTTTTATTTGCTGGCCTTCAGCAAACACAAAACCGCGCTCATGATCGTAGCGCACATTCAGCAAGGCGCTTTCATAACCGGACTGGTTATTATCGCGATAGTTATCTGCATTGCGCTTTTGTCCTGACAGGCTATAGCTCACACCATTGGCAAAACCTTGACTCAGATTTACACCGTAATCTTCTAAATTATCGCTACCTGTGCGCGCAACAACTGAGCCAGTGGTTTCACCAGCCGCAGCGCGGCGTGTTATCACATTAATTACGCCACCTACGGCTTGATCGCCATAAAGCACACCCGCACTACCCTGCACAATCTCAATACGTTCAATATCGCGTACCGCAATAGCATTAATCGCAGGCGTCGCTTGGCTAGGGTTATTCAGCTTACGGCCGTCAACCAACACCAACACATTATTGGCTCCACTCAAACCACGCATGGAAATAGACACATTGCGCATGCCGCTGCCATCCATATCCGACAACTGTATGCCCGCCTGAGTGCGCAGAACCTCAGTTAATAATTTGGCACCACTTTGACGGATTTCTTCCCCGCCTATCACCTTAATCTGAGTGGCAACAGGTAAAGGGGCGGTTTCACTACGAGTAGCGCTCACATACACAGTTTCAAGCTTTTTTTCTGCTGCAACTGCAACAGGAGCAGTAATAGAAAGAATGGCAGCGCTCAGGCCACTGAGCAAAAACGCGGTAGACGGAACAGTTGATTGGCTAGACATGATTTCCTCAATCCAATGGGGATGAGGGAGGGAAAGCGGAAAATAGAGGCATGGGCTACAGACACAAGCCCAAAACACACACAGATTTCCACCGATGTTGCCCTCCGCGACATCGTGAACAAAAGGAGCTAGTGCTCCGGGTTTGAGGCTGGTATCGGACTCATCCTGCGGCATTTAAGCCGGCGTGGATTCACCGTTGCGGGGGCAGTGTCGGGATTACATCGCGCTGGTTTACGACCAGGCATGTGCACCGACTTCCCATTAACTCTGATCCCAATGCTTGCGCACTCATCAGACACCTCGGGCGCGCAAGGTAAAGGCGAGCGTCACTCAAGTCAATGAATTCCTGCTTTCTCCACACGCCTTATGACCCCAAAGCCGCCAAGATAGAAACCATTCTTTTTTCTATTTGCATTGACTTATTAAAACTCACTAGAATCTCATGCGTAAAAATATCGTAAACAACACTACAGGTCAGGACACTTAACATGCCACGCGTATTCAGCTTAAGCCCCCTCGCCGCCAGTATCGCACTGGTATTCGCCGCACCCATGACTATGGCCGCTGACACACCGAATGAGCCAAAACTCAAGGCGATGCCCACCATCCAGATTTTTGCCGCACCGGAATTATTAGAAACCACACCCGGATCCGCTGAAGTGATCGATCGCAAAAAGCTCGACCAGCTACAGCCACTCAGCACTCAGGATGCGCTGCGCAAAAGCCCCGGCATCCACGCAGTCGATACTGAAGGCTATGGTTTTTACCCGCGTATCACCATTCGCGGACTGGGCTCGGACATGAGTAAAGGCGTACTTTTGGTAGAAGATGGCTCCCCCATCGCCCTTGGCCCTTATACCGACCCGGCTACCTACTACAGCCCACCCATTGAGCGCATGGATAGTATTGAGGTGCTCAAAGGCAGCGGCGCGCTGCGCTATGGTCCATCGACCATCGGCGGTGCGATTAACTACATCACCCGCAACCCAGAAGGCTTCCGCGTAAAAGCCACTGGCGGCAGCCTGGGCTACAACAGCTTGCTGGCTGAATATGGTGGTAACTGGGATAGCACCACTGCCAGCATCAGCGCCCTGCGCAAAGAAGGTGATGGCTGGCGCGACATGCCATTTGAGGTAAACGATATTGTCGCCAAAGCAGGCACTGCTATTGGCGAGAGCCAATTTATCGGCATCAAGCTGACCCAATACAAACACGTCGCACAGCACACCTACCTCGGCCTCACCCAAAAAGAGTACGAGGAAGACTACAAACAAAACAAAGCGAAGAATGATGAAATGCAGGTAGAGCGCACCGGCGTTGACCTGAACCATGAACTGGATCTGGGCGACGGCACCAGTATCAAAACCCTGCTTTACTGGAACAATGCCGAGCGCGATTGGTGGCGGGAAGGCCACAGCCAACCCACAACAGGTGCCAACGCGGGTTATTCCGTACTCAGCGGCCAGAGCGATGGTCGCCTGCGTGAATTTACCGTGATGGGTATCGACAGTCGCTGGAGCCAGCCACATCAATTGTTTGGTTTGACCAACGAATTTGAACTCGGCCTGCGCCTGCACGATGAAGAAATGGAAAACCAACGCGTCCGTGGCCGTGCCGGTCAACCAGCCGATCACCGCGTTGACGTTACTATTAACAGCGCTGACTATAAAAATGGGGTTCGCGAAGACGATACCCGCACCGCACAAGCTATTGCCCTATTTGCGCAAAACCGTTTCCACCTGAGCGACAGCTTCACTATCACTCCCGGGGTACGGGTTGAAAAATACGAGCAAAAACGCGACATACGCGTCTGGCAATCACTCGCACCCTCTGTAGCCGAAGTGGATAACACCGAAGTAGTGCCCGGCATTGGCGCCACCTGGAAATTGAGTGCCGCTGCTACCCTGTTTGCCGGTGTGCACGAAGGATTTGCCCCTCCTCGCGTGGCGGATGCTGTGAGCAACAACGGCGATGCGGTGGATCTGGATGCCGAGCGCAGCACCAACTTTGAACTGGGTGCACGCGGCAGTTGGGGTCAGGGCCGTTATGAAGTCACCTTCTTCCGTCTGGACTTTGACAACCAACTGGTACAAGCCAGCCAATCGGGCGGCGCAGGCACGCAACTGGGCAACGCCGGTGAAACCCTGAATCAGGGCATTGAGTTGGGTGGCGACTGGATTATCGGCGGCGGTTTCAGCCTGGCCGGTAACTACACCTTCCTCGACGATGCCAAACTCACCAGCACCCGTATCATTGGCGGCATTGACCGCAACGGAAACCGTTTGACCTATGCTCCCGAGCACTTGCTCAACCTGCGCCTTGTCTATGAAGCAGCTAACTGGGGCGGCAACCTGGGTGCCTCCTACGTGAGTGAGCAGTATGCTGATTTGGAAAACACCCAAGCGGGTAGCGCCAATGGCCGCACCGGTCTACTTCCCAGCTACACCGTTTGGGATGCCAATGCCTACATCAACGCAGACGACACAGTGAAATACACCCTCGCGGTACGCAACCTGAGCGATGAAAAATACATCGCCTCCCGCGCGCCCGAAGGTATTTTCCCCGGTATTGGCCGTACCCTTGAGATTGGGGTAGACATCAAGTTCTAACTACCAAAAAGCCACCCTTGCGGTGGCTTTTTGGTTTTTGCGCGGTGCGCGCCTTAAGGCACAGCAGATTTCCTCTGAACGCTGTGCCTTTTTCGTCGCTGTTAATTCCTTAGTAACGCCAGGTAATAGAGCCAGTTACATTGCGCGGAGCGCCATAATTAGCCTGGCCCCATTGCGGGCTGAGAAGGTATTTTTCATCACCCAGATTATTCAGGTTCAAGGCTAAGGCCAGGTTTGTGGTCAGCTCATAACGGGCAAAGAGATCAACCAGCGCGTAAGTACCTTGGACTTGGGTGTCGCCATAATAAATTTCATTCTGCCAATTAATGCTTGCACCCAGGCGCAACTCCGGGAGGGCTGCGAGGTTATAGGCAGTGGCCACTTTAAATTGTCGGGTTGGGATAAAGCGGCGTGTGTCATCGCCATTTTCATCCTTAACCTTGACCTGAGTGTAACCAGCACTGATATTCAAACCAGAAAACACTTCACCAGCCAATTCCACTTCAAACCCGTCGCTGTCAAAGCCAACACCGCGATAAATGTTTAAACCGGATGCAGTATCACGGGCAACCCATTCGCCGAAGTTGTCCTGACTGGATTCAAACATAGCCAGTGTGAGTACCGCATTACCGGCAAACACTTCCTGCTTAACACCGATTTCCGCGCTCTCTCCACGTACCGCACCCAGCGGCAACAAATCAGCATCAACCCAGGTTTGGGGGTTAAAGACTTCGCTATAGCTGGTATAGAGCATGGTGCCCGGAAGAATTTCATAGGTGATGCCTGCATAAGGAACGGTTTCCTTGTCGGATGCTACCTGCGGTGCGCCATAGCTGATCCCATCCTGCTCGATATCAACCGTGCGTGCCCCCAGAAGAACAGAAAGTGCGTCCGTGAGGCTGAGGCGAGTGGATACGTAATAAGAATCCTGCGTCTGATCAATGAGTGTAGATTGTGTCGCCGCGTCGTATACATCGAATACTGGCAGTGCTGTTTTCCCCTCGGCCCAATCTGCACCTATCGGAGCATAGTTCCATTCATTGTTATACACAGAACGACCGGTCAGTTTGATATCCGCCGTATTAATACCCGCGACCAACTCATGCTCTTGCCCCCAGAGTGAAAAAGAGCCGTTCACAAAAAGATCGACAATTTCCTCTTTATCAGCAGCTTCGTAGAAACTGGCCTTTGCCCGCAAACCTTCTTCTGTAATCGGGTCCGGGGCGCCCGACAAGTAAAGTGATGGCCACTCACTGTCCAGGTCATTGCGCGTAAAAATGGCTTTCGCCATCCAGTTTGTGCCCAACTCTTGTTCCAACTCAACGAAGGTGCGGGTTTGCTTCACATCCTGATAAGCCCATTTCGGTGCCGTGTTGGTGGACACATCATAATCCGTCAGAGCGCCACCCTCGTAAAACAACGGCAAGGCACCGGATGAGTTTGCATCGCTATGGCTGTCATTAACGCTGTGACCCAAGGCGAATCGCGTGGTCTCCGTTATTGAGCCGTCGATAATGCCGTAGAAAACCGTCAGCTCTTTGCTGTAGCGATCCAGGTAGGAATCCCCATCTTGCTTGGCGAGAACCAAACGCCCCTTGAGCTTGTCCGCAATGATTGGCCCGGAAATATCGCCATCTATACGGTATTGATTCCAACTACCCGCAGAGCCAGTGACCGATGCTTGCACGTTTTCCGTCGGACGTTTGCGCAAATAGTTAATGGTGGCCGAGGGATTAGCGAGGCCAGTGATCAAGCCGGTAGCGCCTTTGACGACTTCCACCTGCTCGTAAATCGCCGTGTCGTCATGGCCATGGCCCAAGCCATAAGAAAAGGGAACCCCCACCCCATCGTATTGAAAGTTAACAATGTCAAAACCGCGCGCCGTGTAGTAAGTACGACCGGTTTCCACCTGCTCAACCGTAACGCCGGGGACCTGGGCTAACAGGGAGTTAATCTCCCGCAGGGAAAAGTCTTCAATCTGGTCACGGGAAATCACCGACACCACTTGCGGCGTTTCCAGCACCGTCAGGTTCAACTTGGTCGCGGTTTTGGTTTTCTCCGCCTCGCCATACACATAAACGGTTTCAATCTCGCCCTTACTGGAACTCTTACTTGATACTGTTGGTTGCTGATTCATTTGTGCATGGGCATTGCTGCCCCAAACAACACCTGCAACCGACAAGGCTAAAACACCACGCGACAATTTATGCATACCCACTTCCCCAATGATCCTTGTTTCAGGCCAAACCGCCTTGAAAATACAAGAGTGACGTTTAAATGGATGCAATCCTAATTCCGCTGCAAATAAGAATCAATATCACAAAATTAATTATTCAGTGTCACCCAATACTGCATAGGTAATGGTTTTATTCACGCCTTAAGTTGCCCCATCAAATTGTTATAGTATAACATCACCAAAAATTTGGATGGCTTGGCGCCTGTTGCGCTTGAGTCGCAGTGCTTTCTGATGTTGGTGAGGATGTGATGACGATGAAAAAATCCCTTTTGTGGCTGGCAATTGCCGCCGTAAGTGCGCCGGTGTTGGCGCAAGTAGAAGGTGTGGTGCGCGACCCGGCGGGTATGCCGATTGCCGGCGCGACAATCGAGGTGGTGGGTACCAATATCCGTACCACAGCCAATGAACGCGGTGAATTTCAACTCCCGCAGGTAACGGACAAACACGTTGAGCTGCATGTGCGTGCACCGGACTACACCCACAGAACCCTGCATGTGCATGAAGGCGACGGCCCCGTCGAACTGGTACTCAGCAGCACCACGCTGGAAATTGTGAATGTGGTGGGCCTGCCCTGGCATGCCTCCAATATGGAGTCGGCCCAGCCAGTCAATGTGCTCAGCGGCGATGCATTGCGTGAGCGTCAGGCATCCACGCTGGGAGAAACCCTGAAGCATGAAGTGGGTGTGCATTCCAGTTACTACGGCCCGGTTGCCAGCAGCCCGATTATTCGCGGCCTGGAAGGCCCTCGTGTACTCGTGACTCAAAATGGCTTGGATGCTGGCGATGCTTCCCGCGTGGGCCCGGACCATGCGGTTGCAGCAGAGGCATCCACAGCGCGCCAAATTGAAATCCTGCGCGGCCCTGCAACACTCTTCTACGGTAGCGGCGCGATTGGCGGTGTAGTGAATGTGGTGGATGACCGCGTCCCCCAATCCACGGACACTAACGGTGAATGGCGCCTGCAGCAGGATTCTGTCGCTGACGACAAATTGGTCTCTGCCAGTGGCAACACAGGTATAGGCAGCATGGGTTTGCATTTGGATGGTTTCTGGCGCGAAGCCGATAACTACAAAATCCCCGGTGCTGCCGAAATCGAAACCGAAGAGCATGAAGCAGACCACGACGCGCAGAGCAGCAATCGCCTCGCCAATTCCTGGAGCGAAGGCAAGGGTTTTAATATCGGCGCCAGTCAGGTTATGGATGAAGGGTTTGTCGGCCTGTCCTACGGTTTGTTGGATCGCCAGTATGGCATTCCCGGTCATGGCCACGGCGGCGATGAAGAAGTCGATGTTTATGCCGATGTCAAACAACATCGCATTCAATTTTTAAGCGAACTGAATCTGGATCACGATTTTTTCAGTGCCAGTAACACCCGCTTTGGCTTTACCGATTACGAGCACAGCGAAATCGAAAACGGTGAAGTCGGCACCACCTTCCGCAATGAAACTGCGGAAGCGCGTTGGGAATTATTCCATCACCCCATCGCAGAATGGCGCGGCGCCTTGAGCCTGCACTATAAACACAGCGACTTTGAAGCCATTGGCGAAGAAGCGTTCACCCCACCCAGCCAAACCAGAACACTTGCCCTTGGATTAATGGAAGAGCGCCACTTTGGTGATGTATTAGTGCAATTAGGTGCACGTATCGAGCAGGTAAAAATTACTGCCGATAATTTCCAGGTCGACCTTGACGAACACGATCATGCCGACGACGAACACACCGAAGAATACCTCCGCGTGTTTTCGATAGACCATGAATCAACCCCCTTCAGCGCCTCTGCCGGTGTGGTATGGGATTTCACGCCCGGCTACAACATTGGCCTCTCCTACACCCATGCCGAACGCACACCATCGGCTGCTGAATTATTGTCCTTTGGTCCGCATATTGGCTCAGGCTTGTATGAAGTGGGAGCGCTGTTACAACTGGTAGAAGATGAAGACGGCGAATTCCATTTTGATTTGGCTCGCCACGATCTGGAATTGGAAACCTCCAACAACATCGATATTTCCCTGCGTAAATTTGAAGGCGATTTTGGTTTCATCCTCAACGCGTTTTACAACCGTATCGACAATTATTATTACCTTGCCGAAACCGGTTTAACGCGTGAGAGCGGGCATGATCACGATCATGGCGACGAGGAAGACGCTCACGGCCACAGCAGTGAATTACCGGTATTTATTTATCAAGCACGCGATGCAGAACTCTATGGCTTTGAAACCGAATTTGTATGGCAACTGAGTGCTCCTTTCAAACTCAGCCTCACCAGCGATTACATACGCGCACAACTTGTGGATGGTGGCGATTTACCGCGCATCCCACCGCTGCGTGTTGGCGCGCGCGCGGAATATGAAACAGGTAACTGGCGCGCGGAATTAAGTGGCCAGCACTATTTTGAACAAGACAACATCGGTGCATTTGAAACCAGTACCGACGCTTACACCCTGCTGGATGCCCAAATCAGTTACGCGCTCAATGACGGGCTAAAAATTTACCTCAAAGGCAACAACCTCACTGACGAATACGCCCGTGTACACGCCTCATTCCTCAAGGAAAAGGCCCCATTGCCCGCACGTTCATTTGCGCTGGGAATTAGCGGCAGCTTTTAATCGGCTGCCTGTTTAACAATGAATTGAAACGAAACGCTATTGGAAAGGTAAACAACAATGTTGAAGAAAAATATCCCGTTCAGTCTCACACTGATTCTTATCGCCTCACTGCTCAGCGCCTGTGGTGGTGGCGATACAAAAATTGTTGAACGCGACCCGGTACCGATTGATCACGACCATGATCACGACGATGACCACGATCATGACGATGAACTCACTCAGGGCCGCTTGTTAATCAGCGCTCAAAACCAGGCAAAAATCAGTATTTTTGATATTAAGGACAAAGCGCTGCTGGAAGAGTTTACGCTGACAGAATCCGCCAGCGCCGTTTATGCAAGCCCGTCCTATCGTTACGGTTATGTGATTCAACGCACCGCTGACCGCGTCAATGTTATTGATAGTGGACTGTCGCAAGAAGATCACGGCGACCATAAAGATGATGTGATTGCAGCGCCCCTGTGGATGAGTTTTAGCGCCACCAATTCACGTCCGACACACTTTACCGGCAACACCACTCAATCCGTCATTTTTTATGACGGCAATGCAGCCACCACCACAGCGGCGAGTGTTGGCGTGTATACCGAGAGTGACATTGCCAACAATACGGCGGGCACTCGCCTGGAATACACCACACACATGCACGGTGCCGCACAAGGGCGTGGTGACTATTTAATTTCCACTGTACGCGATGCTGCAACCACCAGCACCCTGCCCGACCGCGTTGCGCTATACAAAGCAAACGCCGGTTTTTTCACTGAACAAACCGTCTTTACTGAAACCTGCCCCGGTTTACATGGCAGTGCACAAAATGAAAACCAAATCGCGTTTGGCTGTACTGACGGTGTATTGGTAATTACCCAAAATGGTGATGCCTTCACTGCTGAAAAAATTGCTAACCCTGCAAACTTTGACACAACCAAACGTGTTGGCACACTGCTGGGAAGCGATGATGTAATGGAATTTGTCGGCATAGCCGCTGGCGAATTTTATGCAGTGAATACCAGTACCAATCAACTCACTGCGATCAACTGGATAGACGCCAATACCTCACCCGCACCGAGTGCATTAGCCTATGGCTTTGCCGATAGCGGTGAATTATTTGTGATACTGGATAGTCAAGGCTGGTTAACACTGTTAAATACCAACGACTGGTCGGTAAAAAGTCGAATCCAAGCCGTTACCAGCAACATCGCTGCACTGCCCAGTGGCAGCCGCTTTGAGCTGGCACTGACACCGGGTCACATAGCCTATGTGAGTGATCCTATCGCCAACCAAATCAAGGCCATTGATTTGGATGAAGGCACCGTAAGCACCAGCTTGCAATTGAATTTTGTACCCAACAAATTCACCTGGCTTGGCATCGCTGACCCACAGGGCAGTCATCACTGATATTGGTTAGTCAGGAGCGGGGCAAACATCCTCTCAAGAAAGGGTCGTCAATGATGAATTGACGACCCTTTTTTATCGCCAATCCTTAATTAAGCATAAACCGCTTTTCCCGACTCTCGCCGACTGCGAAGTTCAGATAGCATATCCCGCTCAGTCAGATTCGTCGCCCATGCAGGACGTAGTTGGTAGTGTGGCTGGTCGACAATTGTCTTCCAGTTCCCACCCCACTCTAGCCCTATCTCTGTACCCAATATTCCCACGGCCTTATATTTGGGTGAATCCCCTAAATATTTGCTACCTTCAAAAACACCTATATCAAATGCGATACCAAAATTGTGATTAGAGTAACCGCCACGTGCATTGGTTACCTTGTTGCCAGGAGCAGTACGCCCTTGGGCATAAAGTGCATTTTGCTCGTCATAGGTACGCAAGCCACTGATTACCTTAATGGTAATAGCATTCGCCGCCGCTTTGTGTACCAACGCCCGCGCATAAGATTGAACCTCAGGCAACAGAGTTGAAATAATCTTTTCGCTACGCGAATCAACCAAATCGGTTACCGCTGTTGCAATTATTTTAGTGTTAGCAGGTTTGCAAATCTTTCTGTAAATGGCCCCCCAGGTTTCAGGACCAGCCTTACCATCTACCCCTATACCCAATTCGGTCTGTATCGCTGTAATCATTTCATCAATACGCATTCCCATCTCCTTGTCTTAGCCTGTTAGTCATGACGAAAGAACCGCCCAAAATATGCAGCGCTCACGCCAACTATTTAGATCACAGCGAACGGGGTCAGGTAAATGCCTGCATTAGCACAAATTTGCATGTGAAAAACGGCTGATAGGAATGAATTATTGCATTGAGGGAAATGTGTACTACAACTGTAAAAGGCTATTGGTAATTATTACGCCAACAACAGTGTCCTATAGCTATGCTAAATAGCCCCTCCATTTTCACCTCACAGGTTTAAGACGGAATTTACAATGATGACTCTATCCACTGGTTTAATAAAAGTTACCCGCTTCACCATGCTGTTAGCACTACTCTCTGCCATTCTCAGCAGTTGCTCTTCCATCAAATACCGCGAAATGCAAGCTGCATCTCCTGAGCTTAAAGGGCTAAAAACCTACCATTGGGAACGACCTGCACTCGATGCAGCCAGTGGTGCCAATGCACAGCAGTTTGATGCAACCTTCCGCGCGGAAATCGATAAAGGAATGGCCATCAAAGGTTATGTGTATTCAGCAGATAATGCGCAATTATTATTGGATTATCGTATTGCGGTGGTCACTCGCCCTGGAATAGAGGAGCCCAACTACGGCCCACATTGGATACGCGATGACACAGGCAATTTCCGCTTTACCGGCTGGGAAGATCCGCAGGGTGCCAGCAACTTGCTTGAACATGGCATTATCACAATCAGTATGCGCGCAACACGCACCGAACACTTATTATGGGAAGGTGGTGCCAGTAAACTGCTGACCTCTGGTGTCGAACAAACCAACCCCGTCAGCGCAGCAAAAACAGCAGCCAGTGTATTACTGCATCGAATTCCAGCACCGCGCTAAATGCGCGACAACTTGATCAATCAGCCTACTAAAACACAGGAGCCTGTATATGTTTAGAGGAATTCATTCGCGTCATCTTGTCATTGCATTACTATGCAGTATTGCACTGCCCGCTGCAGCGAGTAATTTTGGGTTCATGAAAAACACCTTACCCAGCCAGCTGTCCGATAGCGAAATGCAGCAATTAAAAACAGAAATCAATCGCGTACTGGAAGAAAATCCCGATAAAAAAATCACGCAGTGGCAGGCACCTGAAGCCAAAGTGAATGTAAAAATCCTTCCCAAGCTCAGCTACACTGAAGCCGGAAATCCCTGTCGCCGCACGTTATTACATTTCTCGGCACCACAAAAAAATCCAGAGAACTACGGCTTTACCATTTGCAAAAACACGGAAAATAAATGGCACATTACACAATCTCGCTTGCAAACCCTAAGCGATACCGATATCACCCTGATTGAAACTCATTCTCTGCAAGCGTTAAATGACAACAACATAGGCACGCCAGTTACCTGGTTTAATGCCAAATCCAAAATTAACGGGACAGTGGTACTGGTTGGTGCAGCCAGAAAAAATCAGCAGCACTGTAAAACCATTGCCATCAGCTTGTTTGATGCCGATGGCACATCCTTGGAGGGGCAATATTTATTGTGCAAAACCGATAGCGGCTGGAAACAAGAGGGCAGCGTTAACAAGTAATAAAAACTCCAACCAAAGCTCTGATAAAAATCGGAGCTTCGGTTGATTGTTGCCAGCAATAAAACAGAACACATATGAACATAAAACAGCAGGTTAACGACATGTAATTATTTTCACGCAAAGAATTCGATCATGACTTTACTCACAAGATTTAGCCAATCAGGAAAACATTTATGCGTTGGCATATTAGCAGCTTGCCTAATAAGCTGCTCCGAGCCATCTCCCCCCACCTCAATAAAAGCGGCAGATAGCATCTATTTCGGCGGCACCATTATTACCCTCAACGACACCCAACCTAAGGCCGAAGCCATTGCAGTTGAAGACGGAAAAATTATTGCCGTTGGCAACTATGTCGATATAGAAAGATCACACAAAAGCGCGCAGACACAGTTGATTGATTTACACGGAAAAACGCTGGTACCAGGGTTTATTGACGGTCACTCGCATTTTAGTGAAGTGGGCACACAAACCGTATTGGCTAACCTGCTCCCGCCACCGGATGGATCGGCAAAAAACATCGCCGATTTGCAAAAAACCATGCGCGATTTTATTGCGACATCACCTATTGTAAAAAAGCACGGCGTTGCTATCGGCATGAACTATGACGATTCACAACTTGCCGAACACCGCCACCCCACACGCCACGATTTAGATGCAATTTCTACCGAATTACCCATTATGGTCACACACCAATCCGGGCATTTTGGTGCGCTCAATAGTAAAGCGCTGGAACAAGTCGGCATTACTGCCGCCAGTGTTGCACCTGATGGCGGGGTCATCCGGCGCGAAGCGGATGGCAAAACGCCCAATGGGGTACTCGAAGAAAATGCATTTTTTAGCGTGGTTTATAAAATATTTCCAGCATTCACTCCTGATGAAATTGCCGCGCAGCTTCAGGCCTCTGAAAAGATTTATCTAGCAAATGGCTTCACTACCATTCAGGATGGAAAAACCACCAAAGATAATTTAAAACTATTAATGGCTATGTCAGAAGCAGGGACACTCAAGGCAGATGTAGTTTCCTATCCCGATATTGTGACCTTTGGTGATGATCCCCTACTACAAAGCCCACTAATGTCACGCCACTATAAAAATCATTTACGCATGGGCGGCGTAAAATTAACATTGGATGGTTCACCACAAGGTAAAACCGGTTGGTTTACCGTACCTTATTTTAAAGTGCCGGAAGGTCAGCCTGAAACCTATGCGGGCTACCCGGCCTTTAGCGATGAAAAATTAAACGAATGGATACTGCTGGCTTATAAAAACAATTGGCAAGTCCTTGGACATTGCAGTGGTGATGCAGCGGTTGAACAATTTATCAATGCAGTGCGTAACGCGCAAAAAATCTATCCCGGCACCAATCATCGTCCGGTTATTATTCATGGCCATTTTATTCGCGCCGATCAAGTCCCTGCGATTAAAGAGCTCGGCATTTTCGTTTCGGCCTTTCCGTTACATACATTTAATTGGGGTGACTGGCACCGCGAGTCCGTTGTGGGGCCAGAGCGGGCTGAGAACATTTCACCGACAGGATGGTTTTTGACACAGGATGTTCCATTCAGCATCCATTCCGATGCCCCGGTCATTTTCCCCGACTCCATGCAATTAATTGGAACAGCGGTAAATCGCACTACACGCAGTGGTTATGTATTGGGCGCTGAACATCGCCTTGAACCATTGGCAGCGCTTAAAGCCATGACATTATCTGCTGCCTATCAGCATTTTGAAGAAGCCACCAAGGGTTCCATTGAAGTTGGAAAACTGGCTGATTTTGTTGTACTCGCCGAAAACCCGCTAACCAAAACCCGTGCAAACTTAAAGCAAATAAGGGTTCTGGAAACGATCAAAGAAGGAAAAAGTGTTTATCGCTCAACAGAGTATGAAAAATAAAAATGCTTTTAGATTTTAATCTGCCTTCCCTTGGCGTCTACAAAATGTCCTGTCTGGCGCCATATGGAAATCAACCACAATATCTACAATAAACATGCAGAAAAAGTAATGCCCACCGCATTACTTTTCACTATTTTGTTTGATGACACGCGGCTCTGCGACAGGAATCAACTTGCCATCACGCCACTCAATAGCTTGTGACGCACCCATACTGGGCCAGACCTTAAGGTCATGTCCCTTTTGTTTTAACGCCTGTTGGATGTCGGCTGGCATAGCCGCTTCCACAAATAGCATATTGGGATTCCACTGCTGATGAATACGCGGCTGCGCCATTGCTTCAGCAACGGGCATACCATCATGTAGGCTATACAACAGGGTTTGCACCACTTGTGAAATAATCGTGGGGCCACCGGCAGCACCGAGCGTCATCACCGGTTGATTACCTTTAAATACCAGTGTCGGACTCATACTTGATAGCGGTCGCTTGCGCGCCGCAATTGCATTTGCATCTGAACCAACCAGACCAAATGCATTGGCAGCACCCACCTGTGCAGAAAAATCATCCATTTGGTTATTGAGTACCACTCCCGTACCTGGAATAACCACCTTACTGCCAAAACTGGTATTGACGGTGGAGGTAATGGCAACCCAATTTCCCTGCAAATCAGCCGCAGCAATATGAGTGGTGTGTTTATTCATCAGATGTTGGATATCTGCTTCCGGATTACCATAACGAATATCCGCTGTAGTTTTTTCCAGGCTGATTTTTTGGGCAATACTGCGCGCGTAATTTTTATCCGTCAGTCCGGCAGGTATACGCGTAAAATCCGCATCGCCCAACCAGTGGGCGCGATCAGCAAACGCAAATTTCATCGCCTCTGCAATCAGGTGATAGCGCTCGCTGGTAGTCATTTTTGTCAAATCAAATTGTTCGAGGATATTCAGGATTTGCGCTACATGAGTACCACCGGAGCTGGGCGGAGGAAAACCGTAAAGCGTGAACCCCGCAAATTCGGACACAACCGGTTTACGCATTTTTATTTGATAATTGGAAAAATCCTTACGCGTAATCAAGCCACCATTGAGCTGCATCCAACGCTCGGTTTTGCGCGCAAAATCGCCCTGATAAAAATACGCGGCACCCTGCTTGGCAATTGCGCGATAAGTCGCCGCTAAATCCGCTTGCTTCAACGTATTGCCTGCATCCCAAGGCTGTTGCTTGTCGTCGAGGTAAATCGCGGCGCTGGCAGGGAATTTCGCTAAATCAGGCGCAGTGGCTGCCAATCGCTCCGCAAGGCTACGGGATACCACAAAACCTTTATCCGCCAACTCGGCGGAGGGCAAAATTAAATCGCGCCAACGCAATACCGCGCCCAGCTGTCGCAACTTATCCAATGCCAATACCGAACCGGGAATACCTACCGCCAGCGCACCGGTACGGCTCAGCTCAGGATCAGCTTTGCCATTCACCAAAAACATATCACGCGTTGCCGCCGCCGGCGCCATTTCACGGCCATCAATCGCCAGCACTCTGCCATCAGCCAAGCGCACCAGAATAAAACAGCCCCCACCAATACCCGAGTTATGGCCGTCCACCACCCCCAACGCAAAGGTAGCTGCAATTGCCGCATCCAATGCATTACCGCCACGCGCTACCACATCCATTGCAATCTGCGTGGCATAAGGACTCACCGTCGCTACCGCTACCTTGCTATCGGCACTGACGCTGGCGTAATCGCTTGCCGGTTTAACCAAAGAAGGCATTTGCCCAGTATCCGTTACTGCAGTAACGGAGGCACACAGGAAACCACTCAAAACAAAAACAACAAGCCACCCATTTTTCATAATTATGTCCAGGGTAATGATTAATCATGCAGGTAAGTAAAGAGATAATGAATGATGAAGCATACAAGCTGTTGATGGATGCAGCAAACAGGGAGGAAAATTAACAAGGCAGGGAAGAGGCCAAATGAGCGATAAGGCGCAAGATAATAAAAATGTATACGTCTATGAGAATTAAAAAAATAGTGTTGTTTGAAGCAGTTGTGCGCAGAATATATAACTACATTCTGCGCACCAACCATCCCTATTAAAAAATCAATGCCTCTGCTGGTTTCAGGATAATGCGTTTGCCCAAGTCTCTTTCTTGCCCACTGAGTTTTTCAGTGCGCGCTCCTTGTAGCGATTTTGGCAATTCCACCTCGGCAGCAGCGGTAGAACTCAGGTTGATGACCACCCACACACTGCCGGTTTTGCCGAGCGCTTCCACTAACCAGACATCCTGATTTTCTACCGGGTAGTAACGGATTTCATCCGGTTGTTTAAGCGTTGGATTGGCGTTGCGCACGGCGATCAATCGCTTGTAGTGATTAAGCAGGGAATTTTCATCGGCACTTTGCGCGGCGACGGACAAGCCTTTACCTTGCAGCCCTTGCCAGTAATGCGCAAACCAGCCTTCGTGGTTTTGCACCCACGGGAACCATTTTCCTTGATCCAACCAGAAGTTGGCCGTGCTATTAAAACCAGCGGAGGGTTCGTCTGCCCATTGCATAATGGCGCGACGATATTGGTCGTCGCCGGTTTTATATTGCGACATACCAATTTCTTCACCGTAATACATATACAAAGTACCGGGCGTAGTCATCAATAAACTGGCGGCGATTTTCGCTTTATTCATGTCATTATTGAGCGACAACATGATACGGTTTTGATCGTGATTGGTGAGGAAGGGGGCGAAATAATTCATCGGCGCCGCGGCTTTGCGCGCGTGCAAATTGGCCCACAGGTTTTCGCGATTTTGTTGCAACTTATTATTGCCGAGCGTACCGAAATCGGCGCTTTGTTTAACGGCAGGATTGAGTATATCAATCACCATAGTGCCAAAATCAAAATCAAACGCGGAATCCAAACCTTTGCCATTATCGCGGTATTTGCCGATAGTGTTTAAATCAGCCCAGGCTTCGGCAACTAACATGGCATCGGGTTTTATGGATTTCACATGTTGGGTAAACAGTGTCCAGTAATCGATTGTGCCTTGGGTATCGGCTTGTAATGGATAACCGCCCTCTTCCACCGCGTAGCGCACCGCATCCAAACGGAAACCGTCCACACCTTTTTCCAACCAGAAGGTGGCAAGTTTATTTAATTCATCGATCACTACTTGCTTGGTGAGATTTAAATCCGGCTGGCTACTACCGAATGCACCGTAATAATAGGCGTTGCGGGTTTCGTTCCAGTGCCATACGGCTGCCGGATTGGATTCGCTGGACCAAGGTTGACCCCAACCGCTCGCGGGTCGCTCATCGCGCCAGATGAAATAATCTTCGTAACCTGCTTCTTTGTTTGCGGATTTAATAAACCAGTCGTGTTTGTCGGAAATGTGGTTGAGCACTAAATCCAGAATGACTTTGATATCGCGTTTGTGCGCTTCGGCGATAAAATTTTCAAATTCTTCCATGGTGCCGTAATCGGATTCAACCTTGTAAAAATCCTGGAAGTCATAACCGTGATAAGACGGCGCTTCAAATACCGGCGTGAGCCAAATACCATTCACCCCCAGATCTTTTAGGTAATCCAGCTTGCTGGTCATGCCGTTAAAATCGCCACTGCCATCACCGTCAGCATCGTAAAAAGAGCGCGGCCAGATCTCGTAAATAATGGCGTTGTGCCACCAGGCGTTGGCATCTTCATTGATCGCGAGGGATTGATAGGCCGTACTGCTGGTAGCGGCACTGGCGAGCGTTTGGTGTTGCGGGGAAGAAGTGCCGGAGTCGGAACAGCCAGCAAATAAGCTGGCGGCGATAAACAGGGAAAGCAGGCGTTTCATTAGCAAGGCTCCGTGAGGTATTAGCGTTATAAGACTGAGCTTTGTGAGTAAAGCCCATTCATAACACCGGTGCCAAGCCCTGTGTGGTTGTGACGCCTATGAATACGTATGCGCCAGCTTAATTATTGCTCTCTTCGTCGATTTTAGCGGCGAGCACCTTATCGATACGGCGACCATCCATATCCACAATCTCCAACTGCCAACCGGGGATCTGTGCCTTGTCGCCAGTGACCGGCATACGCCCGATCAACAGCATCATTAACCCATTGAGAGTTTGATAGTTGCCCTCTTCCGGCAATTCGGCAAGTCCAAGGCAATCCTTGATATCCAATACCGGCAACATACCATCGAGCAGGAAAGAACCATCATCGCGGCGAATAATGAACGCATCTTCATCGTCTTCACTGATGAACTCACCGGTGAGTGCTTCAAGCAAATCCTGCAGGGTCACTATGCCTTTCAGATCGCCATACTCATCCACCACAAACACCATTTGGCTGTGTGAGGAACGGAAGAACTCCAGCAGCTCCATCGCCGTGAGCGATTCGGGAACAACCTCGCAAGGTTGCGCCATAGTCGCCAAATCCACCTGATTGCCGCGAATGGCTTCTGCCAGCAATTCTTTGGCATTGATGATGCCAATCAGGTTGTCGTTTTGCTTGGTACAGACCGGAAAACGCGAGTGGGGCGATTGCATTACCCGCTGGTAGTTTTCTTCCAGCGAGAGCGTGGTATCCAAATAGATCACATCGGCGCGCGGCACCATGAGGGAGACAATACTGCGCGCTTCCAGTCGCAATACATTTTTCACCATGGTGTGTTCCTGGGCTTCCAGAATGCCGGAACTTGAACCCTCTTCCAAAATCGCGTGAATATCCTCTTCGGTAACCTGATGTCCCTGCATCTGGTTAAATCCAAGGATACGCATCAGGTAGAGAGTCGACATGGACAAGAGCGCCACAAAGGGCTTGGTGATAATCGCCAGCAGTTGCATTGGCCTTGCCATGGTACAGGCGATGCGCTCAGCACTGATCTGGCCGATACGCTTGGGCACCAATTCACCCACCACAATGGATAAATAAGTCACCACTACCACCACCAGAACTGTTGCGACGTTATCGCTGATATTGGTTGGCAACCCCAGGGTTTGCAACCAGAGTGCAAACGGCTCGGCAAATGCGGACTCGCCAAAAATACCGTTCATAATGCCAATGGAGGTAATACCAATTTGCACGGTGGACAAAAATTGGGTAGGGTCCTCTGCCAGTTTCAACGCGGCAGCAGCGGAGCGATTGCCTTTGGCCGCCAGCGCACTGAGGCGGGATTTCTTTGCAGTGACAATAGCAATCTCCGACATCGCAAAGATGCCGTTGAGCACAATTAAACCCAGCAATACAAATATTTCCATAACCGCCTACTAAATAGCTTTAATTTGTGGAGCCTTTTGATCCACACTACCCGGGAGCGAGCGAGTATAGCACTATTCAAAAACACGCCAATTAACCTCAACCCACCCATTAGCAGGATTGATTTAGAGAGCCCATCACCAAGGATTTTATGAAGACAACAGCATTGCCCAGCCAGCCGTTAGAGCAGCAAGCTACCTCAACCCCAATCAACGCAACGCATCCTGTCACTGGCAATGTGGCTCGTGAAGATGCGACTGCTATTGCCAAACATTTTTCACAATACCTGAAACCGCAGATTGCATTGAGCGAAGAACTCAAACGTGAAGTGTACAAATTGCGCCATAAAGTCTATTGCGAAGAGCTGCATTTTGAGGATGAAAAGCCCCAGCACATGGAGCAGGACGAATTTGACCCACGCTCGGTACACTGTGCTATTCGCCACCTCAACAGCAACCAGCTCGCCGGTACGGTGCGGGTCATCACCACCAAACACAGCACTGAATTATTACCCTTGCAACAATACTGCGCCCATGCGATTACGCATGAGAGCCTTGCACCGACTAATTTCCTGCCGCATCAGATCTGTGAGCTATCGCGCCTCGCGGTGCCCGCGTTGTTTCGCAAACGCATCACCGACAAACAAGATGGTGCGGCGATTGGGGTTATTAATGAAGAGTCATTTTCAGCCCACGAAATGCGCGCGTTTCCTTATATCGCGGTCAGCCTGTATTTATCTGCCATGGCGCTCTGCCACAAAACCCGCCGCGTCCACATTTATTTAATGATGGAACCACGCCTGGCGCGCAGCCTGAAATTTGTAGGAATCCACTGCACACAACTGGGGCCGGTAATTGAATACCACGGACAGCGTGCGGCCTATTATGTAGATGTACGTGAAGCACGTCGGACCTTAAACCCCGGCTATCGCAAATTACTCACATTTATTGAAGCAGAACTGTTTGATCATACTCAGATCACTGTCTGAATCCCCCAACAGCCTCACTTACAAAACTACGTTCTGCAGACTATTAACGACTGGGTGATAAACCACCCAGCCGCCCAATATTGTCTCGACAACGAGTGATCACAGGTTTTTATTGCCTTTGCACTTGAGAAGAATTATCATTAACACCAGTTTGTTATTCGCTTCTTTGTGTGTTTTATTGACTTCTTTCCTAAGGCCAGCATTTCGTTCATGTCATCCAAACATAGCTCACTGATTTCCTTACTGCTCGTTACTGGTGTGCATGTGGGTGTATTAGCTGCCGTTGTCATGTCAACGTCCGACCCTGTGCCAGTTGACATCATTCAACCGACTATTCAGGGCGTTATCGTGATGGCCGAACCAGAAGCAGCGCCACCGCCGCCTGAACCGCCACCTCCTCCGCCCCCGGAAAAAAAGCCCGAACCTAAGCCCAAGCCAAAACCGAAGCCGGTGCCCAAAGCACCACCATCAGAGCGCGCGGTAAAGGCACCGGAACCGGAGCCCGCTCCGCCGCCACCGCCAGTGGAAAAACCGTCCGAACCAAAACCGGCGGCGCCCGCGCCGGTTTTGCCGCCGCGTGCAGATGCTGGCCAGATCAGCAATCCGGCTCCTGCCTACCCGAGTTTGTCGCGCCGCTTGCGTGAAGAGGGTTTGGTTGTACTGGAGATTTTGATTCTCACGGACGGCAGCGTCGGCGAGATAAAACTAAAAGCATCCAGCGGTTTTAAACGCCTGGATGACGCGGCGATTAATGCGGTAAAACGCTGGCGCTACCAGCCGGCAACCCAAGGTGGCAAAGCCATCGATTTTTGGTACGAACAACCACTCGAATTTAATTTGCATTAATTTTGATACTCATACTGCTACAACGAGGTTTTTATGGATTCACCATACGGCATAGCTTCTATCTGGGCACAAGGCGACGCGCTGATCAAAGGCGTGGCGATCATGCTGCTCATCATGTCCATCGCAAGCTGGTGGGTAATTGTGGTGCGCGCCTGGGGTTTATGGCGCCTGCGTCACCCGGCACAGGGCTTGAACGATTTCTGGCACGCCCAGAGTTTTGCTGAAGGCTTGCGCACTTTGGGTGAAGACCGCACTACCCCATTTCGCCATTTGGCAGAAGAAGGTCAAGCAGCACTGGATCACCACAGCAATCACAAGGACGACCTGCATGGTCACCTACCTTTGGCTGAATGGCTTACTGCTTGCCTGCGCGGTTCAATCGATGAAAGTGCCGAGCGCCTGCAACGCGGCTTGGCGATTCTCGCATCGGTGGGTTCTACAGCGCCATTTATCGGCCTGTTTGGTACTGTTTGGGGGATTTACCACGCACTGGTAGGTATTGGCGTGTCAGGCCAGGCCAGTATTGATAAGGTGGCAGGCCCTGTAGGCGAGGCGTTGATCATGACCGCCTTTGGCTTGGCAGTCGCGATTCCGGCAGTATTAGGTTACAACGCACTGACTCGCGCCAACAAAGGCGTGCTCAATAAACTCAACCGTTTTGCCCATCAGTTACATGCCTATTTCATCACCGGCAGCCCGATGCAAAACAAAGGCACTATCACCAAACTGAGTCCGCGCAATACCAGTCCGCGCAAAGAGGGTTAAGCCATGGCTTTTGGTGGAGGTCTCGACGACGATAATGAAGTCATGAACGAAATCAACATGACACCACTGGTGGATGTGATGTTGGTATTGTTGATTATTTTTATTATCACCGTGCCAGTATTAACGCACTCGGTAAAAGTAGATTTGCCGCGCGCCGACAATACGCCGAATGAATTAAAACCGGAAACCATCAATATCGCAGTCAATGCCGAGGGTGCGATTTTCTGGAATGAAACCCAAGTGAGTTTTGATGATTTGGAAGCGCGTCTGGCAGGCGAAGCAAGCAAGGAGCCACAACCCGAAATACATATTCGCGGCGATAAAGCGGTCGCTTACGAGCATGTGATACAGACCATGGCCGCCGTGCAGCGCGCGGGCATTTTAAAGTTAGGATTTGTCACCGAACCCGGCAACTAGCCGGGTTCTTTGTTATGGGGCCGGGGTTTTAATGCGGAGCAGGCTTGGGTTGCCCCTGATCCCGCCAGGGTTTGCCATCGCAGGTGGCATAGTGTGGGCAAGTCTCCTGACATCCGCGACAGGGTAAGTGCACCGGCGCACCGATTTCTGTTGTGTTGGGGGTAGCTTGCAGCGACATAGGTTCTCCATTCATTATCCAATGTGTAATAAACGCTATACGCAAACTGCGACAGTTTAGGTGCATGCCGCACGCCGATTATTTATCCCATGAGCTACCCGTGAATACCTCGCAACCCGCACAGACTTCGCACTCGCCATTACCCAATACCAGCCACAGCGCCATTCTTCGCTTGGCATTTCCCATTATTCTCGCCAATGCCGCCGTGCCTTTGTTGGGACTGGTAGATACAGCCGTGATCGGTCATCAGGGCACCGCTGCCGACGTGGGCGCTATCGCTTTTGGCTCCCTGATTTTCAGCTTCGTCTTTTGGGGCTTTGGCTTTTTGCGCATGGGCACCAGTGGCTTTACGGCACAAGCAGCCGGTGCGGGCGATTATCGCGAAGTGCGGGTGGCCTATGGTCGCGCCCTGCTATTGGGTTCCGCTATTGGCCTGCTGTTAATCTTGCTGCAATACCCGCTAAGCCTGCTCGCATTTGGTTTACTGGATGGCAGTGACGCCGTTGAGCAAGGCGCGCAGGTATATCTGCATACCCGGATTTGGGGTGCACCGGCAACGCTCGCCACCTACGCCATTATGGGAACCCTGATCGGACTAGGGCACACGCGTCAGCTCCTCTGGCTGCAACTGCTACTGAATGGCCTGAACCTGTTGCTGGACGTGGTTTTTGTGGTTGGCTTCGACTGGGGTGTACGCGGCATAGCACTGGGCACAGTGATTGCCGAATGGATATGTGTCATTGCCGGTGCCCGGGTTTTATACAAGGTATTGCGCAACCAAGCACAACCGGCAGAACCTTTTTTTAACCGCTCACAGATTTTCCAGCGCGACGGGTTGATCAACACCCTGAAAATAAACAGCGACATTATGTGGCGTACCCTTTTCATGCTCACCGGTTTTGGCTGGTTCGCCAATCAAGGTGCACAGTTTGGTGATACGGTGCTTGCGGCCAATTACATACTGCTGCAGTTCCTATCGTTCGCCGCCTTTTTTCTCGATGGATTTGCATTCGCGTTGGAGTCACTGGTGGGCAAAGCTATTGGTGCGCGCAACCGCAGCTTGTTTGATCGCGTGCTTGTGGTATCCACACAAATCGCTGCCCTGTGTGCCACAGGCCTGATGCTACTCTTATTAATTGGTGGACCACAGGCAATTAACGCCCTGAATCCCCACGACGCCATTCGGCAACAGGCACAAGCCTACCTGCCCTACGCTGCAGCCTATGTCTTGTTATCGTTTATGGCATTTCAACTGGACGGTATTTTCATTGGTGCAACAGCAAGCCGCGCCATGCGAAATGCAGCCTTCGTATCGCTGCTGATATTTCTTGGCGCCGCCTGGATTCTGGTTGCCTGGGCAGGCAACCAAGGGTTGTGGCTGGCATTTATTCTCTATGTGATTGCTCGCGCGCTCACACTCGGCATTTACTTACCGGGATTGCGTCGACAGCTTCACTAGACGGCAGGTACCAAGACCATCACCAACGGCTTAGCTGTTCGCCTGATGCTTGTGCAAATGTTTCTCCAGCAACTGCATGAACCTGGGTTCAGGCCCAATATCCTCATAGAGTGGATCGCCCATTTCATCGGTGGCGATTACCTTACTGCCCTGCACATAGGGAAAACTTTCCTCCACCATATTCAACGCTGAGGATAACAATTCGCGAATTAATTGCTCTTTGGTACGCTTGGGATACATCTCCGCCAGAGCGTCGATGCGTGCAGCATCTTCAATGGTGAGATGAACCTCATAGCTGTCCTTGGTTAAAATCCCCTGCGCTTGTTTTTCCCACTCGGCAACCAAACCTTTTAACGACATAGATCCACTCCTTTTACTGCAATGACGGGATAGAATAGTGTTCATGCCTAGTGTTGAGTGTAGCCCAACCGCCACCGACGGTAGATAGGCTTCACGAAAATCCCTTACAAAAATTCACACAAGGTTAAACATAAAATGCAGGGTACCCATAGAAAATGCCCGCAACTGCGACTATGGTTAGCAGCGCAAAAACAATAATCCCTCCCTATTAGAGACGACAGCAATGACGAAAAAAATAAACCTCTTCCTGCTCGGTTTAGGACTGGCCTTCGGCAGCCAGATCAGCTTCGCAGCAGACAAGCCATTCCAGTGGCCAAATGGCGCCAAGGCAGCTATCAACCTGGCCTACGACGACGCCTTACCCACACAACTGGATAACGCCATTCCCGCTCTGGATAAATACGGCTTGAAAGGCAGCTTTTATTTAACACTGAGCGCAGAAACCGTTGCTAATCGCATGGCAGATTGGCGCAAAGCCGCCATTAATGGTCACGAGCTTGCCAACCACACCTTATTTCACCAATGTTCGCGCGTCGGTGCTGGCCGCGAATGGGTACAACCCGAAAATGATTTGGATAAAGTCAGCGCCGTTCAACTGGCAGCACAAATTCGTGTAGGGAATACCATGCTGCACGCCATTGACGGCAAAACCGAACGCACTTTCACCACCCCTTGCGGTGATTTAAATGCGGGCGGAACCCCCTACTTGCCACTGGTGAAAAATGAATTTGTTGCCGCGAAAGCCGCCTTTGGCCGCGTAGTACCCGACATGAAAACCCTCGATCCCTACTCAGTGGTTGTAGCAACACCAGCCGATGTGAGTGGCAAAGAATTAATCGCAGCCGTAAAAGAAGCCGCCGCCAAAGGCACCATGATGAACTTTACTTTTCATGGTATTGGCGGCGATCACCTGAGCATATCCAATGAAGCCCATGAGGAATTATTGAAATACCTCGCAGACAACAAAGATATTTATTGGACAGATACCTTTGTCACCATCATGAAGTATGTGAAGGAACAACAGGCAAAGAAATAATTGTGACCGTACTCGTCAACTAAGTTGACAGTTTTTGTTTAAGCCAGCTCTCATAAAGAGCTGGCTTTTTCATATACACCTTCCGGGCTTTTATTCTGAGACTCAAACGCGACTGAGGCGATTATAAATATTCACCGATGTTGTACGAGTAATGTCCACTCATCAACGTTCTGACCGATTTTTTCTTTAGCCTAAAGTTTTTTCATTTGTTGGCGTTAACATCATTAGGCGTGCAACTTTATCGGAAGGATATTTATCATGGACTCTATTAGCTTAAATCACGCACAGACTCTGACAACAACCGCAAAAAAAAGCTCAGATCAGACTACCTCAGAAACTTCATCGCCTACGCAAGAGAAGACCTTCACTGCTAGCAGCAGCTCTCCATCTGTGATTGTTACCTTGTCACCTGAATCTACAAAATTATCTTATGACTACAATGCTACCCCACGCTTTGGATCGCTTGAGGAGTTAAGCGAGCACAAAACCAGCTTATACGAGACCTGGGTTACAGAAAAGGAGCTGGAGAGTGGCACCAGACGCCCCTATGCTTCCGCCGAAGATGAGCGTCTGAGCAAGCTAACAATGAAGGAACTAATGGTTGAATCCTCAAAACTGCCACGAGTGGATCTAAATGGCCATTTGCAATCCAGCCGTGAGGGAACCGAACAGGGAGACCGGATTGGTGTTGCTAAAACCAATTTGATATTTGAGGCTCAATACAATTTTAGAAAAGCGGCTGGGAATGTCCAAGCATCTATGGAAAAATTTGAGCAGCATTTGCAAGAAGAATTTAATATTGACCCTGACAGTTACGACATTGTATTTATTGATGGCAAGATCACCGCGGTAAGCACTGGCAAAGACGGCGCAGATAGTGCAACCTTAAAAAAGATTCAAAAAATGCTGGATGATCCCGAGAAAATAAAACCTGCTAAAGACCTTGTTCAAGACATTGAAGCTTACAACAAGGCAGCATTTACCATTATCGACAATCAACTAACCATACATATTTACGGCGCATCCAAGAATCGCTATTTACCAAAAAACATTTCCGCTGATTGGCTTGCCGAAGGAATGAATTACTCTCATGCAACCACAAGCGGAAATATTAATAATAAATGGCTATCAATAGTTGCTGACGCAAATGAAAAATATCAAGCAGCAGTAAAAGATGGGTCCCACTTGGCCAACAGTAACACTGACCCTGGAATCTTAGAGCTGACCAGAATTCGCCAGTCAGCATCCCAAAACACCTAAACAGAACCAACCCCCATAATTTTCAATGCAATTGAATTTAATAGCTACTTGGCAAGACTATTAAATTTTATTGTAATGTTAAAAACATCTGCTTTTTACTGGATGCCAGCAGCTCATCTACGGCAAATTGTTGATGATTGGCATTGTATTTTTCCAACAATTCAACAAAATCTTGCACATTACGATCCTCATAAGTGCGCGAATCCTCATCTACTAATTTGCGGTTTTCATAACGGCTGACATTTTTATTGTCAGACGCATCCTGCTCAACCCACAAATTATTTACCCTGTCACCGGTCATGGATAATATCCGGCTCGTCGTTGCCTCTATACGTTGTTTAACATACAAATAGTTACCACCGGCTAAATCAGGAAACTCAAGTCCTGGTAAGGGCTCAAAACGGTTGTTAATAAACTCGTAGTGACTTTCCTGTTTGATCAGCAGGTTATCCTGATTTTTTTCTGTGGATGTTTGCTGCTGGATGGTTAATACCATGGCAGAGGTTTGCGAGTAAAAATTAGGATTGTGAAACACTGGGGACCGGAAAGTTGCTTTAAAATCCGGTAAGCCTGAGTCAAATGCAGCGATGGATTTTTCAGAGGGCGTCTGTGTAGTGTCATCACCCTTAGCCACCAACAGACTATCCGGGAAAAATCCGGAAAACACATCCAACATAAAACGTTGCGTACCGCTGGGGGTATCGCTATCGTCCGTTGCTTTGCGGATGAGCTCTATATATTGTTTTAAGACATTGGTATCTACGCCTACCCTATCGCTCAGCGGTTTTAATGCGCTAGTGATATCCACTGTGTAGCCACTGCCATCCTCTGCGCTGAGCGTGTGGGTTTGTGCCACCTCATCGATACGATAATCGTAGCTGTGGGTTTCGACGTCATCGCCTTTAGGGCGCTGGAGCGTCAGATTAAATCCACTGATTACACTGGTATCGACATCTTTCAAACCGCGCAACTCGGTGGTGCCGGTGCGAAAAAAAGTATCGCTGACTTGCGCTAATTTTTCACTGAGCTGTCCCAAGGCTTTTTGTTCAGCTTCGGATAAGTTGCCATCCACCACAAATGAAAATTCAATGCCCGACGAACCGTCTTTATAGTCAATGCGGCTCATCTGAATTTGGATGCTATCGCCCTCTTTAGTGCGCACACTCAAATTAACAGATTCCGCTTTTTTGCCGCGAGCGGCAGCAAAATCCGGCGAGAATTTTTCCGTCAGGAGTTTTTGCGGCACCTTGAATTGACGGGCTTCGTTGCGGTACTCCGTGGTTTCTTTGCTAAGGCTACTGATTTGGCTGAATACATTCGCTACCGAGAAAGGTGCTTTGCCATCGGTAACTTGATTCAGGGAGGAGAGTAATCCCTGGGACGTTGCGTGCGCTGCCGCGCCGGTATGGCTGTCATCGCGCAGGCGATTCAAGGTCGCCAGCGGTTCGGTATAGACCGGGGCGGGCGTAGGTTCGCGCGTAATACTCACTAACACCGCAGGTGAAATTTGCACTGACTCAGCCATAAGCGCCGCTGATGAATCGGCATTCACACCATTAGGCACATCGGGTTCAGTGGCTGGCGCAACAGCACTTTGGGTATTGCGGGTTATAGGTTCCAACAGGGGAATAGTGGAAATTTCCATCGTATCTGGCCTCCATAGACTCACCTTGTTATCGGCCGAAAGCAGAAAAACTTTGGGGTTAGGGATTAAAAAATGGATTTATATTTTCTATTAAGCGAGCGCAATCTATAAAATCATTGCCGTTTCAGCCAGTAAGGCTACTCATTCACCGGTGATAACGAGGCACTTCAAGATTTGATTATCCTTTGAATCCCTTACCCACCACATAGACTTCGCGCGAACGCGGGCGCGACGCATCTGGCTTGCGAATTACCACTTTGTCAAATGAAGTGCGTACGTCTTTCACGTAATCATCATAACCTTCACCGTGAAAAACCTTGGCGACAAAATCCCCTTTAGATTTTAACACACTGCGCGCCATATCCAGTGCAAGCTCAACCAGGTACATGGACGATGCTTGATCTACCGCATCCACCCCGCTGATGTTGGGCGCCATATCGGAGATCACCACATCAGCACGGTTACCACCGAGTTTCTCCATGATTTGATTAAACACCGCCTCTTCCGTGAAATCACCCTGAATAAAATCCACGTGCTCCAATGAATCCATCGGCAAAATATCCGACGCGATCACCCGCCCTTTTACCCCGACCAAACGCCCGGCAATTTGTGACCAACTCCCCGGCGCCGAACCCAAATCAACCACCCTCATACCGGGGCGAATCAGCTTATCTTTTTCATTCAACTCCAGCAGCTTATACGCCGCGCGCGCGCGATAGCCGTCCACCTGTGCCTTTTTAACATAGGGATCGTTGACGTGTTCTTCCAGCCAACGGTTACTGCTTTTGGATCGGGCCATAAATATCACAATTTTTCTGGGGGAGAAGGAAACAGGCTCATGAAAAACGAGCCAAAAACAGCGCGCATTGTATGCCGTTAAAGACCATAAAACAAAAGCACGCCGCTATAGCCAGTGACGCATCATCAGAAACCAGCGTAAAATGCGCGCCATTCTATTGTTCTGCCACCCTTTTTATCCCTTTGCTGGACAGTCACCAGCCAGGAGCCATCATGATTCGTATCACCGAACTCCAACTGCCGTTGGATCACCCTGTCGAAGCCCTGCGTTTGGCTATAGTCAAGCGCTTGAAAATCAAAGACAGTGACCTGCTCGACTTCACTGTATTCAAACGCAGTTACGATGCGCGCAAGAAAAATAGCGAAATCACTTTTGTTTACATCATTGACCTGAGCGCTAATAACGAAGAAAAAATTCTCAGCCGTTTTGCAGATGACAAAAATATTCGCCCGGCACCAGATACCCATTACTATCCAGTGGCTCAAGCGCCCGCCGATTTAAGCGAGCGCCCGCTGGTAATAGGTTTTGGCCCCTGTGGCTTATTTGCCGCACTCACCCTTGCACAAATGGGATTCAAACCAATTGTGCTGGAACGCGGTAAGGATGTGCGGCGTCGTACCAAAGACACCTGGGCGCTGTGGCGCAATAAAGTCTTAACGCCCGAATCCAACGTGCAATTCGGCGAGGGCGGTGCCGGATTATTTTCTGATGGAAAACTCTATAGCCAAATTAAGGACCCTAAATTTTACGGCCGTAAAGTGATGCATGAATTTGTGCGCGCCGGTGCACCCGAAGAAATTATGTATGTGAGCAAACCACACATAGGTACGTTCCGGTTGACTGGTGTAGTAGCTGCAATGCGGGAAGAAATTAAAGCACTCGGTGGCGAAGTGCGCTTTGAAAGTAAAGTCACTGATTTCCTGATTGAAGATGGCCGCATTGAAGGGGTAATCCTGGCCGATGGTGAAACCCTGCGTAGTCGCTATGTCGTACTCGCCCTTGGTCACAGCTCGCGCGATACCTTCCGTAAAATTCATGAACGCGGCGTTTATGTGGAGGCAAAACCCTTTGCCGTCGGCTTTCGTATTGAGCATCCACAATCATTAATTGACGATGCGCGCTTGGGTAAATATGCAGGTCATCCGGAACTGGGCGCCGCTGATTACAAAGTGGTTTATCACGCAAAAAATGGCCGCGCCGTGTACAGTTTTTGTATGTGCCCCGGTGGAACTGTCGTTGCTGCTACTTCGGAGCCTAATCGCGTTGTCACCAACGGCATGAGCCAATATTCACGCAACGAGCGTAACGCTAACTCCGGCATTGTAGTTGGTATTAACCCAAATGAAGATTTCCCCGGCGGCCCCTTGGCTGGTGTGGAATTACAAGAACGACTGGAATCCCGCGCGTTTGAATTGGGCGGTAGCGATTATTGCGCACCTGGGCAATTAGTGGGCGACTTTATTCGCGGCAAAGCCTCTAGCGAATTTGGTGAGGTTGAACCCTCTTACAAACCCGGCGTACGCTTGGGCGATCTGGCACCCTCACTGCCAGACTATGTCATTGAAGCGATTCGCGAAGCCCTGCCGGAGTTCGGCAAACAAATTCGAGGTTTCGATCGCGACGATGCCATCCTCACCGGCATTGAAACCCGCACTTCATCACCGGTGCGCATTACACGCGACCACGAAACACTGCAAAGTTTAAATACTCGCGGCCTTTACCCCGCCGGTGAAGGTGCCGGATATGCGGGCGGTATTTTATCTGCCGGTGTAGATGGAATTAAAGTGGCAGAAGCCGTCGCCAAAGCCATGCTGGCCGATTTACAAGGCCAATAAGATGCACTTAAAAATCGACGAGATAAAAAAACTCCACCAAAAAAAATACCGCAGTGAACTGGGTTATTTTTTGGTGGAAGGCGAACATCTGATTCTAGAACTGGAAAAAGCGGCAGAGCACAGCGCAGCGCTGCAAAACTGCGAATTATTTGTCACTGAAGGTTATCAGCACTTCGCCAGTCGCTTTACAAAAAATCTGGTTAGCGAAAAAACCATGGCGCAGTTGTCTGATACCAAAACGCCGCAAGGTATTATCGCTGTAGCGCCTATTGCTGATTCTCCGAAACCACTACTTACCAGCGAAAAAGTCATTTACCTCTATGAAGTGCAAGACCCAGGAAATTTAGGGACTATTTTGCGCAGCCTCGCCTGGTTCGGTAACTTCCGCTGCCTGCTCAGCCCCGGCTCGGTGGACCCTTACAATCCCAAAGTAGTTCGCTCCAGTATGGGTGCTATTTTTCATGTGCCTATGGAATTGGATGTGCCACTCGACGCTATCGCCTCACGCTTTAAATCCATCGCCACGCTGGATATGAACGGCAAATCGCTCAGCGATAACAGCTTCACACAGTTTGATTGCTACGTGTTTGGCAACGAAGCGCGCGGTGTGCCACGCGAGGCACTGCAGGCGATGAATGCACAAGCGTTTACCATTGCTGGCTGTGGAGCAATTGAATCGCTGAATTTGGCTTCCGCCGTAAATATGTGTGTGTATGAGCTGAAAAGATAATACTGGCTGCCGCAATGGCAGCCGCGATCAGGAATATTATTTTTCCAGTGACAGGGTTGCCATCAACCCCTTGGAAAGAAGACCGGGAAAAACACTGTGATGGTTTTCACCTTGCAGAACCTCAACCCGCAAACTAAACCCCTCATAATTGCGTGAGCGCAGTTGCTTCTCCATCGCTAACAAATCGGTCACCATTGGATAGTAATCATTTTCCAGTGATCCAACAAACATGGTGACATTCGCCGGTAAACGGCTATGAACTTTGGAAAACGCTTTTTCAAGCGTAAACATAACGCGATTATCGTACCACAGGGATGGGCTTCCAATAATATAGTCGGTGAACAAGTGCGGCTTTTTAAACAAAATATAAGTGCCAAGCAATCCACCGTAGGAATGCCCTACAAAAACGCTCTTTTTTGGATCAATGCGATATTTTTCTTTCAATAAAGGAATGACCTGCCGCTCAATAAAATCGACGTACTCTTTGGCATGCCCGGACGCCATGCGAGCAGTGCTCGAATTCCCATTTTTATCTACCGGTGAAAATGTGGGTGTGTAATCACGTGTACGACTGACCATGCGATCATCACCTTTTGAGTAGGAAATACCAACCACAATCGCCTCTTTAACAACGGCACCTCCCATTAAAGCCATAGCGCCATTGGTAATGGGAAAGGCAAAACTGGTGTCATTGACAATAATAAATGGGTAATGCGCTTTTGTATCCTTATAAGATTTTGGCAACTGAATATACAGTTCGTAATCTTTGTTATTGCTATTGGCATGTATCGCAACCGTTTCAAAAGGTGGATAGCCAAATGGCGGCAACGGGTTTGCATGAACAAAAGTTGATGAGCAGACCGGGACAAGCAATAAACATAATGCAATGACTTTACGAATAAACATGTAATTTCCTTATTTATTATTGATGAGTGATTACACCTGCTTTTTGGAATACCTGATTCAGATATTCCTCATTTTCTGATGGATGGCGCAACTCAGACTCAGGTATGCCTTTACTATTGGCAATAGCAGCTACCCTACCCTGTTTATGAAAAGCGATATTGGGAAAGTTGCGCGCAATAGGATCCTGGTAGGCTTGTTGTGGACTGATAATTTTCCAGTCTTTTTTACGCAAATGTGTAATCAAGTCACCTATAAACAAGGCTGCCGCATCATTTTCATGCAATAGCAGAACATGCTTGGGTGATCTGCCAAGTGTTTTTTGAGCAATAGCATCATAAAACTCAATGGTATCGTACAAGGTATCTACATAAAATTTTCTTGCCCGTTCGTAATTAATCGTTTTCTTATCCTCAGCAGCCTTGGTCAATAGCGCGCCGATATACCAATCAAAATTATCAACGGTGATGTAACCATCTTTATAACCCAGTTCCGTTAGAGATTGCTGCACCGCGATAATCGAAGGTACATCCTTGCCATAATTCATGTAAGGAAAACGATGGTAAGGCAAAAAATGCGGCTGTGATTTCAATAATAAATGCGCTTTATAGACATCAGCAGAATAATCCAAAGGACCGAGTTCACTGGCTGATGAATGACTATAACTATGATTGGCAAGATGAAAACCGGCAGCAGCATATTGTGCAAAGCGCTGTTGTGTCTGTGAATTGATGTTGCCCGCTTTCACAAAAAATAAAGCATCAGGCACTTTGGACTGCACCAGGGCATCAATCAATCGCTGGGTGCGCTCAGCTCCGCTCATTAATGCCGAGTCGGGAGTGGGAGCATCGTCAAAGGTGAGGGCAATTTCGCGGGCATGACAAAATGCACCAAGGAATAGCAATAGTATTGAGGTTAAAGAAAAATGGTTCATCACTGGTCCCGGTTATTATTGATTATTCCAAGGTATTACGAGTTACTGACACGAGCTGCAAAAATAAGTTCCATTATGCCAAGAGGCGGGCTTTCGCAAGTAAAACACCGTAGAATAGCATCTCCGCCAAGCGCCCCAGTCCCCTGTATGAGCTGCTTAGTATCACCTGTGCAGGCCACTCATGACACAATTTCGCGTTCGCTATCAAACCCTTGAGTTCGGTACCACCGATATCCACATTCGCAGTCTGCGCGACAATCAGGAATTCTCTGACGATGATGGCACCGCAGCCGATCTGGGCATTTCATCTGCCAACTGGCCACTTTTTGGCATTATTTGGCCTTCGGGTGAAGTGTTGGCCGATTTAATGGCCGCATTTGATTTTAAGGGGAAACGTATTTTGGAAGTTGGCTGTGGCATAGCACTGGCGAGTTTGATTCTTAATCATCGCCGCGCCGATATAACCGCGACAGACTATCATCCTGGTGTAGAAGATTTCCTTAATAAAAATACCCAATTAAATAAAGACCAACTCATTCCTTTTGTACGCACTGGCTGGAGCGATGCGATTAGTGACCTGGGTTTATTTGATGTCATTATTGGTAGCGATTTATTGTATGAAAGTGAGCACGTGGAGTTACTGGCCGGGTTTATTCATCAGCATGCAGCACCAGAGTGTGAAGTGATTTTAATTGATCCAGGTCGCGGGCATCACGCCAAGTTCAGTAAAAAAATGGTGTCACTGGGTTATTCACATAGCCAAACAAAAACACAAGTACACATTCAGGGGCGCCAGTCATTTAACGGCCAAATACTGCGTTATCAGCGTTAGCGCCTCGGCTCAGTCTGTTTTTAATGGCGGACAATGGTAGCTTTGCTTTATTTCGCCTGCATCAACCGAATGCAAGTACACATCAAACCCCCACAGGCGATGCAGGTGCTTTAATACCTCATTGGTTGATCCCGCCAAAGGTCGACGGTTGTGCATATAGTGATGCAGGGTTAGCGATCGGTCGCCACGCACATCCACATTGTAGACCTGAATATTTGGCTCACGATTCCCTAAATTATATTGTCCCGCCAAATTCTCACGCAGTTTTTTAAAGCCTTTTTCATTATGGATTGCATCAACGCTAATTTTTTCTTGTTGGTCATCATCCACTATGCTGAATAGTTTTAAATCACGCATCACTTTGGGCGATAAGAATTGCAAAATAAAACTTTCATCTTTGAAATTTTTCATCGCGAACTGCAATGTTTCTTTCCAATGTGAACCAGCAATTTCAGGAAACCAGTGCTTATCTTCATTCGTCGGATTTTCACAAATACGACGAATATCACTCATCATCGCAAAACCCAGTGCATAAGGGTTAATCCCACTAAAGTAAGGGTGGTCATAGGCCGGTTGCGCTACCACACTGGTATGTGATTGTAAAAATTCCAGGATAAAACCATCGGTTACATAACCACGGGCATAAAGTTCATTCAGCAAGGTATAGTGCCAAAAAGTAGCCCAACCTTCGTTCATTACCTGGGTTTGGCGCTGGGGGTAAAAATACTGGGCAATTTTGCGCACAATACGGATAATTTCCCGCTGCCAAGGTTCGAGCAATGGTGAGTTTTTCTCCAGAAAATACAAAATGTTTTCCTGTGGTTCCGATGGGTAGCGCGGTACATTTTTTTCAGGGTCTTGCAAAGCCGACTTGGGAATAGTGCGCCACAAATCATTTACATGCTTTTGCAGATATTCCTCACGCTCACTTTGACGGCGTTCCTCCTCATGGGCGGAAATAGGCGATGGCCGCTTGTAGCGATCAACACCGTAATTCATCAAGGCATGGCAGGAATCCAGAATATTCTCAACCTCACTGACCCCGTAGCGCTCTTCGCATTTACTGATGTAATTTTTGGCAAACACCAAGTAATCAATAATCGAACTCGCATCTGTCCAAGTACGAAATAAATAGTTTCCTTTAAAAAAAGAATTGTGCCCATAACAAGCGTGGGCGATAACCAAGGTCTGCATAGTCATGGTATTTTCTTCCATCAAATACGCAATGCAGGGATTGGAGTTAATCACAATTTCATAGGCCAAACCCATTTGGCCACGCTTATAGGAATGCTCCGTACTTAACAGCTGTTTACCATAGGACCAGTGATGATAACCAATAGGCATGCCCACTGAAGAATAGGCATCCATCATTTGTTCAGAGCTAATCACTTCAATTTGATTGGGGTAAGTGTCCAAACTGAATTCAGCAGCCAACTCACCCAGTACTGCATCAACATCCCGGATTAAATCAAAACTCCATTCTGATGTGGTAAACAGTGGTTTTTTCATGCGACCTTCTTATGGAAAAGTTCACGAAAGACGGGGTAGATATCACTCGCATCGCGAATGTGCTGCAGCGCAAAACGCTCGGGGAATTCTGTATGAATCGTATCGTAGGTTTCCCACAGCGCTTGATGTTGGTTTTGTGTAATTTCAATATAAGAAAAGTACTGGCAACTGGGCAGTAATTCATCAACCAGAATATCCCGACACAAATCGGAATCCTCCCCCCAATTGTCACCGTCCGATGCCTGCGCACCGTAAATATTCCAGACTTCTGGCGAATAACGATCCTGGATAATATCCTGCATTAACCGCAAAGCACTGGATACTACAGTGCCGCCAGTTTCACGAGAGTGAAAGAAATCATCTTCATTCACTTCTTTAGCAATAGTGTGGTGGCGAATAAATACAATCTCTGTTTTTTCATAATTTCGCTGCAAGAATAAATACAGCAAAATAAAAAATCGCTTAGCTATATCTTTGGTTGCCTGATCCATGGAACCGGACACATCCATCAAACAAAACATAACGGCTTTGGAGCGGGGAATAGGCTGTTTGATATGCAAATTGTATTTAAGGTCAAAGGTATCCAGCCAAGGAATACGGCCAATGGCTTTCTCCAGCTTGGCAATCGTTGCCAACAGTTCTGTAATACGCGTTGTTTTTGCAGGAGAGTCAGGCTGTTTATCCAGTGCGACCAATTCGGCGTGCAGTTCGTTCAACTGACGCCGTTTACCTGCGGTTAACGCAATACGGCGCATATTGGCAGAGCGCAAGGAGCGAACAATGTTAATGCGCCCTGGTTGCCCCTCATTGGCAATACCTGCACGCACGGTTTTAAATTCCTCCAAGCCCGTTAACTGACGCTTGACCAAGTTGGGCAGCTCCAATCCTTCAAACATAAAATCCAGAAACTCTTCTTGTGACAAGGTAAACGAGAAATCATCTTCTCCCTCACCCGAGTCGCTGGCTTGACCGCCACTCCCCTGCCCTTCACCGCCTTGAGGTCGGGCAATCTTGTCGCCTTCGGAATACTGTTTATTCCCAGGCAATACGCGCTCGTTATACCCGCCCTGACCATGATAAATACTCGGCTCATTGATATCCCGAGTCGGGATACTCACTTTGCCGCCTTTATCTATATCAGTAATTGAACGTTGGTTAACCGCATCAGAGACGGCTTTTTGAATTTGCTGGCGATAGCGCTGTAAAAATCGCTGGCGATTAACTGCGCTTTTATTTTTGGCATTGAGGCGACGATCGATAATGTAACTCATATTTCAACCTTAAGGTTTACTCACCCATTTCGAGCAGCGATTGCCGCGCAAGTTCGCTGCAATCGCTGCCTGATAACCAGTTACTGGGATTTTCTTACTCTCAAATACCACTCGGACAACAAGCGTACTTGTTTTTCCGTATAACCTCGCTCCACCATGCGCTGCACAAAGTCTTGATGTTTCTTTTTGTCCTGCACCGATGCCTTGGCATTGAAGGAAATAACCGGCAATAAATCCTCGGTGTTGGAGAACATTTTTTTCTCAATCACAATGCGCAACTTTTCATAGCTGCGCCAATCCGGGTTTTTACCCGCATTATTGGCTTTTGCACGCAATACAAAGTTAACAATTTCGTTGCGGAAATCTTTTGGATTGCTAATGCCTGCCGGTTTTTCAATTTTCTCCAGCTCATCATTTAGTGAAGCGCGATTGAGGATTTCACCAGTTTCATGATCACGATATTCCTGATCCTGAATCCAGAAATCCGCATAGGTGACGTAGCGATCAAAAATATTTTGACCGTATTCCGCATAGGACTCCAGATAGGCGGTTTGAATTTCTTTGCCAATAAAGTCTACATACTTGGGCGAAATGTATTCTTTTAAGGCATTCAGGTATTTATCTTGCACCTCTTTGGGGAACTGTTCCTGCTCAATTTGCTGCTCCAACACATACATTAAATGCACGGGGTTAGCGGCAATCTCGGTAGGATCAAAGTTAAATACTTTGGATAAAATTTTAAATGCAAAACGGGTGGAAAGCCCGGTCATGCCTTCATCGACCCCGGCCGCATCTTTGTACTCTTGTAGCGATTTAGCACGCGGGTCGGTATCCTTCAGGTTTTCCCCGTCGTAGATGCGCATTTTGGAAAAGATATTAGAGTTTTCCGGCTCCTTGATGCGCGACAGCACCGTAAACTGCGCAAGCATGCGTAACGTATCCGGGGCGCAGGGCGCCTTGGAGAGAGAGCTGTTTTGCAAAAGCTTCTCGTAAATTTTCATTTCCTCTGTCACGCGTAAACAGTAAGGCACTTTGACGATATAAACCCGATCAATAAAGGCCTCATTGTTTTTGTTGTTGCGAAAATTTTGCCATTCAGATTCATTGGAGTGAGCCAGAATAATGCCATCAAATGGAATCGCTCCCAGTCCTTCTGTGCTGTTGTAATTGCCTTCCTGAGTTGCGGTTAATAATGGGTGCAACACTTTAATGGGAGCCTTGAACATCTCCACAAATTCCATCAACCCCTGATTAGCACGGCACAAACCGCCGCTGAAGCTATAGGCATCAGGATCATTTTGGGGAAACTCTTCCAACTGGCGAATATCTACCTTACCCACCAGCGACGAGATATCCTGGTTATTCTCATCTCCCGGCTCTGTTTTGGTAATGGCAATTTGCTCAAGGATAGAGGGATACACTTTCACTACCTTAAACTGGGTGATATCTCCATGAAATTCTTTAAGGCGTTTTGCTGCCCAAGGCGACATAATGGTTTTTAAGTAACGACGCTGAATGCCGTAATCCTCTTCCAGGATCTTTCCGTCTTCATCAGCATTAAATAAGCCAAGCGGTGACTCAAAAACCGGCGAGCCTTTAATGCAATAGATGGGCATTTTTTCCATGAGGGATTTAAGCATTTCTGCCAGCGATGACTTACCACCGCCTACCGGGCCAAGTAGATAAAGGATTTGCTTCTTTTCTTCCAAGCCTTGTGCAGCATGTTTAAAGAAGGACACTATCTGCTGGATAGCCTCTTCCATGCCATAAAATTCGTTAAAGACCTTATAACGCTTCATCATCTTGTTAGAAAAAATTCGACTGAGGCGCGGGTCTTGTGAGGTATCGACCATCTCGGGTTCACCGATGGCCATTAGCATGCGTTCAGCAGCGGAGGCATAAACGCTTGGATCTTTTTTGCAGAGTTCCAAATACTCCTGAATACTTAACTCTTCCTGCTGTGTCGTTTCGAAACGCTCGCGGTAATGACTAAAAATACTCATGATCTACCTCGGGTTAGCAACTTAAGCGGCAAAAGACAGACAATTAAACCATTAACAAAATTCCACCCTAAAGGACATTAAATACCTGATTGATTCATACTACTAAGCATAGCCTCAAAATTTACAAGCACTCAATGCAATAACAAATTATTGACTCGTATCTCGCTAGAATTTTACACTCAAAAAACGCGCCAACTGCTCGTAAAATTTAATGATTATTTTTAAACAAAAGTAAATTGAGCCTATTTATTGGCATAGAGGCGCAACATTTATAAACCTATTCATATATACGCAGGTTTTTCAAAATAGGATTTCATGATTTCACTTCACTGGTTAGATTCCAACACCCTCTGGTTCCCAGATCCCTCACAGGCATTAGACGAGCCGGATGGCCTGCTCGCGGCGGGGGGCGACTTATCGCCCGAACGCATTTTAGCGGCTTACCACAAGGGCATATTCCCCTGGTTCAATCCCGGCGACCCGATACTCTGGTGGAGCCCAAATCCACGCACTGTCGTATTTCCAGCACAATTACATATTTCCAAAAGCTTGCGCAAAACCCTGCGCAAGGGTAACTACCGTGTCAGCTTTGACTGCTGCTTTGAGACAGTCATGCGGGCTTGCGCTGCACCACGGCCTTATGCCGATGGCACTTGGATCAGTGAAGACATTATTGCCGGTTACTGCGCCTTGCATCAGCGCGGTTATGCTCATTCGATCGAGGTCTGGCACGAAGATGAATTGGTCGGCGGGCTGTACGGCATTGCATTAGGGCGAGTATTCTTTGGAGAGTCGATGTTCAGTCGCGCCGATAACGCCTCAAAAGTAGGCTTTGCCCACCTGGTTCGCCAGTTGCGCGCCTGGGACTTTCAATTAATTGACTGTCAGGTCGCTAATGATCATTTGTTTAGTTTGGGGGCAGTTGAAATCCCACGTGATGAATTCCAGCAAATGCTGATAAACTTTACACAGGAACCTGCAGTTTATTCTTTGCCCTGGTCAACGCTGGCGATTGAACGCTGGGAATAATACCGATCTGCGCGAGGCAATCATGTCCGACCTCTCAACCCTCAAACTATTTGCCACCCAACCTCACCCATGCAGCTATTTGGAAGGGCAAGAAGCCACCACCGTTTTTGTTGATCCGGCAGCAGAAATAAATCCCTCACTTTATACCCAGCTTTCGCAGTTAGGATTTCGCCGCAGCGGTGCGCACCTATATCGCCCGCAATGCTTGCGCTGCCAAGCCTGTGTATCCTGTCGTATTCCCGTCAGGTTATTTAAAGCCAATCGTTCACAACGCCGCTGTTTACAGCAAAACAGCGATATTTCGCTGCATATCACCGACAACATTAATACTGAAGAACACTACGCACTCTATGCCCGCTACATTGAAAGCCGCCATCAAAGTGGTGATATGTATCCGCCATCATTGGAGCAATACACAGCATTTCTAACCAGCGAATGGGGTATTACCCAATTTATTGAGCTGAGATTGGCGGGAACACTTATTGGGGTCTGTGTGTGCGATCAGTTGGGAGATGGCCTCTCGGCTGTTTATACCTTTTACGAGGCAGGGCTTGAACAGCGCAGCTTGGGCAAATTCGCCATACTCGCGCAAATTGAAAAAGCGCGTAGCATGAACCTAGATTATGTCTACCTGGGTTATTGGATAAAGGAATGCGACAAGATGAAATACAAAATTCAATACCGCCCGCTGGAGCTATTAATTAACCGCCGCTGGATGCGCCTTAACTGAGCCGCGCACTCCTTCACGCCGATCCTTACGGGATTCTGTTCATATTTGCAGCGAAGCTACCGGATAATTCACTCAAAAACCGCCTTTTCTGGGCTTTCCCCTTGGCGCCGCTGGTTAATTAAGGCACAATTCACGCCTATTTTTTTACCCCCCTCCTGTCGCGCCCTGCGATGGGCAAGAACTATCGAAAACCTGAGGAAACTGCCGCATGGCAAAAGACGATTGCATTGAATTTGAAGGCGAAGTGGTTGATACCCTGCCCAACACTACCTTCCGTGTAAAACTGGAAAATGGACATGTGGTTATTGCACACATCTCCGGCAAGATGCGCAAAAACTACATCCGCATTCTTACTGGCGACAAGGTCAAGGTTGAGATGACTCCCTATGACCTGACCAAAGGCCGTATTACTTACCGCGCTCGTTAATTGCGACAATCCTGCCCAACCTGCAGGACGCATAAAAACCAGTGAGCCAGAAACAAAAAAGCCGCAATCTGCGGCTTTTTTGTTATTTCGTTGAGCAAACCAGATCAGGCCGGTTGTGCATGCTTGGCATTAACCACAATGGTCAATTTGTCTTCTACCGCATCCACATCCACCGTTACCGTACCGCCGCCATGGGATAAAGAGCCAAACAGGATCTCCTCTGCCATTGGCTTTTTCAGCTTGTCCTGAATCAGGCGAGCCATGGGACGTGCCCCCATTTTTACATCGTAACCGTGAATCGCCAGCCATTCGCGCGCCGCATCGCTAATATCGAGCGTAACGTGCTTGTCATCCAACTGGGTTTGCAACTCCATCAAGAACTTATCGACCACTGTTTTAATGGTGTTCAAAGTGAGCGATGCAAACTGCACAATGGCATCCAGACGGTTGCGGAACTCTGGCGTGAACATCTTCTTGATTGCTTCCATACCATCCGTAGTGTGATCCTGATGAGTAAAGCCGATAGATGCACGACTCATCACCTCAGCACCTGCGTTGGTAGTCATAATCAAAATCACATTACGGAAATCGGCTTTGCGGCCATTGTTGTCGGTAAGGCTGCCGTGATCCATCACTTGCAACAGCAAGTTAAAGACTTCCGGATGCGCCTTCTCGATTTCATCGAGCAACAACACGCAATGTGGCTGCTTGGTGATGGCATCAGTTAACAACCCGCCCTGATCAAAGCCGACATAGCCCGGTGGCGCACCAATTAAACGCGACACGGTATGGCGCTCCATGTACTCCGACATATCAAAACGAATTAGCTCCATGCCCATACATTGTGCCAACTGGCGGCAAACTTCCGTTTTACCCACACCAGTGGGGCCTGCAAACAGGAAGGAACCAATGGGCTTTTCTGCCGAACCCAAGCCTGCGCGTGACAGTTTGATAGCAGTAGAAAGCGTGTCAATTGCCTCGTCCTGACCAAAAACGGTCATTTTCAGATTTTGATCCAGCTTACGCAGCTGCTCCTTATCTGAAGAGGACACGCTTTTTGGGGGAATACGTGCAATTTTGGCGACCACATTTTCCACATCGGTAACACCGATGGTTTTCTTACGCTTACTCGGTGTTTGCAACTGTTGATATGCACCAGCCTCATCGATCACATCGATGGCTTTATCCGGCAAGAAACGATCATTGATATAACGTTCCGCCAGTTCTGCTGCCGCACGCAATGCCGCATCGGTATAACGCAAGTTGTGGTGCTTTTCGAAACGACTCTTCAAGCCTTTCAAAATTTGATAAGTCTCATCAACCGAAGGTTCGTTGACATCCACTTTTTGGAAGCGACGCGAAAGGGCGCGATCCTTATCAAAAATACCGCGGTATTCCTGGTAAGTCGTTGATCCCATGCAGCGAATTTCACCGGATGACAGCAAAGGCTTCAGCAAGTTAGACGCGTCCATCACACCGCCTGACGCCGCACCGGCACCAATAATGGTGTGGATTTCATCGATAAACAAAATTGAATTCTTTTGCTTTTTTAACTCATTCAGCAAACTTTTGAAGCGTTTCTCAAAGTCACCACGGTATTTGGTACCCGCCAATAAGGCACCCAAATCCAATGAGTAAACAACACTGTCCGCCAGGGTTTCCGGTACATCACCATCTACTATGCGTTTTGCCAGCCCTTCTGCGATAGCTGTTTTACCCACGCCTGACTCACCCACCAGCAGTGGATTGTTTTTGCGACGACGGGCAAGAATCTGGCAGACACGCTCCACTTCAAACTCACGACCAACCAAGGGATCAATACGCCCTTGCATGGCAGCTTCATTCAAATTGCTCGCAAAGTTTTCCAATGGACTTTGTGCACTGGATTCTCCGCTAACGGATTCTTCATCCTGATTTTCTTGCGGAGCCTGATGGTCATGACTGTGATCGCTATTGCCACTGACTTTGTGGATACCGTGCGTGATGTAATTAACCACATCAATGCGCGCAATACTTTGTTGCTTCAGGTAATAAACTGCCTGGCTTTCCTGCTCACTGAAAATAGCAACCAGTACGTTGGCGCCGGTGACTTCTTGCTTACCGGAGGATTGGACATGAAATACAGCGCGTTGCAAAACACGCTGGAAACCCAGTGTTGGTTGGGTTTCGCGCTCGGAATCATGCTCGGGGATTAATGGGGTGGTGGAATCGACAAATTCGATCAGCTCTTTGCGCAAACTGATTAAATCGGCTCCGCACGCACGCAGCACATTCGCAGCCGAATCATTGTCGATGAGCGCTAACAGTAAGTGCTCAACCGTCATAAATTCGTGACGCTTGGAGCGCGCACCTTTGAAAGCAAGATTTAAGGTTACTTCCAGATCTTTACTTAACATTGCGCTTACCCTCTTCTAACCAACAAATTTAAAATCTTCTCGCAACGGCTATGACCTTATCTAAGCTGCCACTAGCTGAACAAGGTCTGAACATGGCGGTAAATCGCCTTAATCACTGTCCTCGACTGGCTCTATTTCACACAGCAGCGGATGCTGATTCTCTCTTGCATATTGATTCACTTGCGCCGCTTTAGTTTCAGCGATATCACGAGTATAGATGCCACACACTGCTTTGCCGTGAACATGTACTGTTAACATCACATGAGTCGCTTTTTCTCGCGACATGGAAAAAAACACTTCCAATATTTCCACTACAAAATCCATCGGAGTGTAGTCGTCGTTTAACAGCATCACCTTATACATAGGCGGCCGTTTTAACTTGGGCTTTTCCGTTAAAACGGCAAGGCCACCATCCGACTCATCGACAGATTTGTCGTCGTCTTTAGCTAAGGTTAGTTGAAGGTTTTGCAGATTGCCCATAGAGATTCAATACAAAATAAAAATGATTGGTCGACAAGCCGCATTGTACCCCATTGGCATAACAAGCCCTAATTACTGATGATACGGATAAGCGCTTGACTTTGGGTCAAATGTTGGATAAAAAAAGACCGCCTGCGTATGCAAATACGTCATTTTGTGCAGCTCAGACCTGATTTAATCAAATCGAGATTGCACAAACAGGTTTTCATTGGGAATAGCACACCAAGTCCATACCCCCAGGCGTCATTAGGCCCCGGGAAAATAATAACGATAGCGGTACCGATTATTGTCAGGTATTGCGCGGACAGAAGGATTCAATCATGCCTACAGGCACAGTTAAGTGGTTCAATAACGCAAAAGGTTACGGTTTTATCCTAGCGGATGAAGGCGGCGAAGATCTCTTTGCACACTACTCAGCAATTTCAATGGACGGCTACAAGACTCTCAAGGCGGGCCAAGCGGTTAGCTTTGAGATCACCAAAGGTGATAAGGGCCTGCATGCCGTCAACATTACGGCCCCCGAAAACGCAGCGCAATCGGCCAGTCATAACACCACTGCCGTTCCCGCCTAGGCGGGAACAAGTAGCACACCATAAAAAAGCCCTCCGTATTACTACGGAGGGCTTTTCGTGTTGCTATGACGCCGGTTATTACACCAAGCTTGCCAATATTGCATTGAATGTGGCGCTTGGACGCAAAGCAGCAGAAGCCTTGTTCACATCGGGGCGGTAGTAACCACCCAAATCAACAGGCTTGCCAGAGGCCGCTTTCAGCTCATCAACGATTTTGGCTTCGTTTTCAGTCAGTGCTTTGGCAACTGGCGCAAACTGGGCTTGCAGTGTGGCATCGTCCGTTTGTGCTGCCAGCGCTTGTGCCCAATACAACGCCAGGTAGAAATGGCTACCGCGGTTGTCCAGCTCACCAGCTGCACGACCGGGAGATTTGTTCTCATCGAGGAATTTACCGTTGGCCTGATCCAGCGTCTTGGCGAAGACTTTTGCTTTGGCGTTGTGGGTCACATTACCAAAATGATCCAATGATTCAGCCAGTGCCAGGAATTCACCAAGGGAATCCCAGCGCAAATGCCCTTCTTCCACGAATTGCTGTACGTGTTTTGGTGCAGAACCGCCAGCGCCGGTTTCAAATAAACCACCACCATTCATCAGAGGAACAATAGACAGCATCTTGGCAGATGTACCCAGCTCCATAATCGGGAACAAGTCAGTGAGGTAATCGCGTAGTACGTTACCGGTCACAGAGATAGTGTCTTTACCGGCACGGATACGGTCAAGTGAGTATTGAATCGCCTCTTCCGGGGTTTTGATGTAGATCTCAAGGCCGCTGGTATCGTGATCTTTCAGGTAGGTATTTACCTTGGTGATCAATTGGGCATCGTGAGCGCGTTTTGGGTCCAACCAGAATACGGCAGGAGTATTAGAGGCGCGAGCACGGTTGACGGCCAGCTTCACCCAGTCCTGGATAGGCGCATCTTTCACTTGGCAAGCACGGAAAATATCACCCTGTTCAACGGCTTGCTCGATCAGCACTTTACCTGCTGCATCCACAATGCGTACAACACCATCAGTAGGGATTTGGAAGGTCTTGTCGTGTGAACCGTACTCTTCAGCCGCTTGTGCCATCAGGCCAACGTTAGGCACGCTACCCATAGTCGTTGGGTTGAATGCGCCATGCTTCTTACAATCGTCGATAACGACTTGGTAGATGCCAGCGTAGCAGCGATCAGGAATACAGGCTTTGGTGTCTTGCAACTTGCCTTCGGTATTCCACATTTTGCCGGAATCACGAATCATTGCTGGCATAGAGGCGTCAACAATTACGTCGCTTGGTACATGCAGGTTGGTGATGCCCTTATCAGAATTCACCATCGCTAATGCTGGACGAGTTGCGTACAGCGCTTTAATGTCGCCTTCGATTTCCGCTTGTTTGTCAGCAGGCAGGGATTTGATTTTGGCGTAGAGATCGCCCAAACCGTTGTTCAAATCCACACCCAACTCGCCCAATACCGTAGCGTGTTTTTCCAATACTGGTGCGTAGAACACAGAGACGAAGTGACCGAAGATAATCGGGTCAGACACTTTCATCATGGTGGCTTTCAGATGCACCGACAGCAACACACCTTTGTTTTTTGCGTCTTCAATTTGCTCAGCGATATAGGTGCGCAACGCTTTTTTGCTCAGCACAGAGGCATCGATAATTTCGCCCGCCAACACTTTGGTGCTTTCTTTCAACACTTTGGTGCTGCCGTCTTTGGCAACCAGTTCGATTTTTACTACGCCAGCGTCAGCAATCAACGCCGACTTTTCGCTGCCGTAAAAATCACCAGCGTTCATGTGAGATACGTGGGATTTGGAGTCTGCAGACCAGGCACCCATTTTGTGTGGGTTCTTGCGCGCATAATTTTTCACAGACAAAGGCGCACGGCGATCCGAGTTACCTTCGCGCAGTACCGGGTTTACGGCAGAACCTTTGATTTTGTCGTAGCGCGCTTTTGCGTCTTTCTCGGCATCGGTGCCTGGCACTTCAGGGTAATCAGGCAGGTCATAACCTTGGGATTGCAATTCTTTGATTGCGGCCTTCAATTGCGGAATAGAGGCACTGATATTAGGCAGCTTGATAATGTTGGCTTCCGGGGTGGTCGCCAGTTGGCCCAGCTCGGCCAGGTGATCGCCAATACGTTGGGCGTCAGTCAAACGCTCGGGAAATGCAGCAATGATACGGCCAGAAAGCGAAATATCGCGGGTTTCTATGGCAATGCCGGAGGTTTTGGTAAAGGACTGAACGATGGGGAGTAAAGAATAGGTTGCTAAGGCAGGTGCTTCGTCGGTTTGGGTGTAGATAATTTTGGAATCGGTCATTTTTTACGTTTACTCCGTTAAGGCAGGCGGCGAAAGCCGAGGAAACCCGCCAACGGAAAACGCCGACACGGCACCCTCGTACAAGAAAACATGGACATGTAAGTCCTAAAAAATCGCGCGCAGTATAACAGTGCTGTAAACTTTTCGCATTCGGAGATATGCCTATCTCCACCCGATCCACTCTTGATGTCAGATGTATCCATGGCTGTTTTAGTGCTTTTTAACAAACCTTTTGGTGTTTTATCCCAATTTACTGATGGGGATAATCGTCCCACATTGGCGCAGTACATTAAATTACCCAATGTTTACCCCGCCGGACGGCTGGATCATGATTCAGAGGGTTTGCTGTTGCTTACCGATGACGGCGACCTGCAGCATTACATTAGCCACCCCGCGCACAAACAGCCCAAAACCTATTGGGTACAGGTAGAGGGAGCGCCCAATAGCTATGCGCTGACCAAACTGCGCCAGGGCGTGGAGCTGAACGACGGGATGACCCAACCGGCAGAAGTGCGCCTGATTCCCACCCCCAAACTATGGGAGCGGGTACCTCCTATTCGGGAGCGCGCCAATATTCCCACCCAATGGCTGGAAATTGTGATCACAGAAGGACGCAACCGCCAGGTGCGTCGTATGACGGCGGCGGTCGGTCACCCTACCCTGCGATTGGTGCGCGTTAAAATCGGCAATTGGACGCTGGAGGGAATTGAACAGGGTAAATACAAGACAGAAACCGTTAATGTACCTAAAACGGCCATTAAACCGGCAGGCAGGGCAAATCCGCGCCACAAAACCAACAACCAACGCACCGCCCAGCATAAACCCACCAGTAATCGCCCAGTACCAGACGGCGACAAACGCAACAGACCTGCACCGGCAGGTGCCAGAAGTAGCGGTTCAGGCAAGCCGCAAAAATCCTCATCAGCAGGGCCAAAACCAGTCGTGACTAAAGCACCCACTAAAACCCTGGTGATTCAAAAACCCAAACGCAAACTGGACCTGGAAAAATAGCGCCAGTTAAACACTTAGCCCACGCTCACGAAAATCGCGGATATAAATGCCATAGGCCCCGTCGGGCAGTGCGCGTTTAATCAGGTGGCTTTTGTCCAGCTTTTCTTGCTGGATGTCATTCAAGTCCAGCACGATCTCTTTGGCGAGCGGTTTGTTGAGGTCTTTGACCACAATGATTTTGGGCAAGTGGCGGTAACGGTGGTTGGTTTCCAAGACTATACCCACTAATCCATTCACCAATTCCACAATACTGCCGGGCGGATAAAGGCCTATGCACTTGATAAATTCCAGCGCCAGACGCTCGTCAAATTGCGTGCCGCGATGTTGAAAAATACGCTTCAGTGCTTCGGTACTGGCAATTGCTCGGGAGTAACAGCGATCTGCGGTCATCGCGTCGTAGGCATCCACAATACAAATAATGCGCGCAAAATCGGAGATGCCTGCGGCGCTTAATTTACGCGGATAGCCCGTACCATCCACCCGCTCATGATGGCTGTAGGCAACATCCACCGTTGCATTGGGTACACCCGGCGATGACATCAATAGGTTGCGCCCATGTACTGCATGGGCTTTGATGATATTGAACTCTTTGTCGGTAAGTGGCTCACGCTTATTCAGGATATGGGCCGGTACGCGCATTTTGCCCACATCATGCAACAAACCGCATAACCCCAAACGCGTCAGTTCCCCTTCACTCATACCCAGATGTCGGCCAAAGGCAATGGCGAGGATGCAGACATTCAAGCAGTGCTCTGCGGTGTACTCATCTTCATTGCGCATGCGCGACATCCAGATCAGGGCATCGGCATTGCGCAGGATACTGTTCATGCAATCCTTGACGGTTGCCTTGGCCTGTTCGGTATTAACGCCGCCGCCCAGACGCACATCATCCAGCAGGGTTTTGGTGAGTTTTTTAGCCTCGCGGTATACGCCTATGGCGGCGCGGTGCTCCTGCGACGATGATATTTTATTGATATAGGCGTTTTTACGCACAATGGAGTGGCTCGATACAGCGCGCTGCTCTGGCGGAACCCACTCCTCGCGCACGGCATCAATCCAGACATATTCGGCATATTCTGCAACGACCTCGATATCATCCAGACTTTCAATGATAAACCCCTGCATGACAAAGGGAGTCTCCTGCCAGTCGCGATCCAGCCGGGAGACAAACATACCGATTTTAAGCTCGGAGATATGGATTTTGAGGGTGCTCGATTTGCGTTCAATCGAGCCGGGTTTGACATCGCGGAGATCCAAAGGAACCTCACTCTATGGTTATTAGTAAGCCGTAGGTAGTTGGCTGCTAATTAATCATAGACGCTTTTATCAGATGCGCTTGGCTTCATCCCAAAGCAGGTTCATCTCATCGATACTGGTTTCACATAAGGGTTTGGGCGTGTTTTTCTCGATGTAATGAAAGCGCTGCTCGAACTTGTGGTTAGCGCGGCGCAAGGCTTGTTCCGGGTCGATTTTCTGGTAGCGGGCAATATTGACTACGGCAAATAACAAATCGCCCAGTTCCTCTTCCAGAGCCTGTTGATCACCGGAATCCAGCTCGGCTTCCACTTCCAGCAGTTCTTCACGCACTTTGGCGATGGGCCCATAGACATCGTCCCAATCAAAGCCCACGCTGGCGGCGCGCTTTTGCAATTTGGCCGCCCGGCTCAGGGATGGCAAATTGAGTGGAACATCAGCCAATAACCCCTGTGCACCTTTTGCCGCACGCTCCTGTTGTTTGATTTCCTCCCAGCGCGCTTTGACATCCGTCGGCAAGGTGTGGCGATTATCCACACGACTATCCAGTGTGCCCTGTGGAAATACATGCGGGTGGCGGCGAATCAGTTTGGCCACCAAGTCAGATACCACGCCAGCAAAGTCAAAACGCTGCTCCTCTTTGCCCAACTGACTGTAAAAAATTACCTGGAACAGCAAATCGCCCAACTCTTCTTTGAGGTGAACAAAATCCTGTTTTTCAATCGCATCCACCACTTCATAGGCCTCCTCCAGCGTAGAGGGCGCAATGCTGGCGTAATCCTGTTTGATGTCCCAAGGGCAGCCGGATTCCGGGTCACGCAGGCGGGCCATCAAATAAAGTAAATCGTCGATGCTGTAGTGGCTCACAAATAGAATCCTAGTGTTTACGGCGCGCCGAGGCGATGTTGGGCAACTGGTTGAGTTTAGTCAGTATGCGGCTCAGCTCGTCAAAGCTGCGGATTTCCACGGTCACCTGCATATCGACAGTGTTTTTGCGTTTATCCGAGAGAGTTTGCATAGCCACAATATTGATGCGCTCGGTATCCAGCAGCACCGTAATATCTTTCAGCAAACCATAGCGGTCATAGGCTTCGATAACGATATCCACCGAGTAGAGGCTCTGCGGTGTTTCGCCCCACTCAACCTTGATAATGCGCTGTGGTTCATCGGCCTGTAGCTGCAAGATGTTGTTGCAGTCTTGACGATGGATGGACACCCCTTTACCCAAGGTGATGTAGCCAGTAATCGCATCGCCCGGCACCGGATTACAGCAGTTGGCAATTTGGGTCAGCAGGTTACCCACACCTTCGATGTAGAAATCCGAATCCTTTTTCTGGCGCGATGCCTTGCTGCTGCGGAAAGGAATCAGCGGCTGTTGTGGATCCGCATCATCCAACTGTTTTTGTGCCGCATTGAGCACTTGGCCGACGCCTATATCACTGGCGCCTACGGCGGCATACAAATCATCCAGCGTATTGAAGTGCAATTTTTTGGCGAGTTCTTCAAAGTCCAGATCGAGCAGCGCAAGACGTTTGAATTCACGGTCGAGTAGCGCCTGCCCTTCGGCGATGTTTTTGTCGCGCGCTTGCTGCTTAAACCAGTGCTGGATTTTGGCACGGGCGCGGCCAGTATTGACGTAACCCAAGGCCATGTTGAGCCAGTCACGGCTGGGCGATTCAAGCTTACCGGTGAGGATTTCCACCTGATCCGCATTGGTCAGTTGATAGTTGAGCGGCACTATGCGGTTATTCACCTTGGCGCCACGGCAACGGTGACCAACATCGGTGTGGATTTTGTAGGCAAAATCAAGCGGCGTTGCCGTGCGTGGCAAGTCCACCACATGGCCTTCAGGGGTAAAGACGTAAATACGGTCCTGATTCACCGCGCGCAGGTCATCCTGCAGGTGGGATGGATCGCCACCCAGCTCCTCGTGCCACTCCAATACTTGGCGCAACCAGGCAATTTTCTGCTCATAGCCGTCCTGGGTCGCTTTGGTATCTGTGCCCTTGTAGCGCCAGTGGGCACAAACACCCAGCTCTGATTCTTCGTGCATTTCCTGGGTGCGGATCTGGATTTCCAACACCTTATTTTCCGGCCCCCACACAGCGGTATGCAGCGAGCGATAACCGTTCTCCTTGGGCGAGGCGATGTAATCGTCGAACTCGTGGGGTATGTTGCGCCAGAGGCTGTGGACTATACCGAGCACGGCATAACAATCGCGTACCGTAGGCACCAGGATGCGCACGGCGCGAATATCGTACACCTGGGAAAAGGGAATCCCCTTGCGCTGCATTTTGCGCCAGATGCTGTAGATATGTTTGGCGCGACCATCCACCGAACCTTCGATCCCGGCCTTTTTCAACTCGTTGCGCAGCCGTTCCAACAAGTTGTTGATGTATTCCTGCCGGGCGAGGCGACGCTCATCCAACAGTTTGGCGATGCGCTTGTAATCCTCGGGTTGCAAGTAACGGAAGGAGAGATCCTCCAGTTCCCACTTGATATGCCCAATGCCCAAGCGGTGAGCCAGCGGCGCATAAATATCAGCCACTTCGCGGGCTACCTGCCGGCGGCGATCTGCTTCGGCGTTTTTGACCGAGCGAATAGCACAGGTGCGCTCCGCCAGCTTGATCAGCGCCACACGCACATCATCCACCATGGACACGAGCATTTTGCGGATTTTTTCCGCCTGCTCGACCGCTTGTGAACCCAGCACCCGGTCTTCGTGTTCGTTGCGCTGGTAGCTGATAGCCGCCATGCGCAGCACACCTTTCACCAGCTTGCTGACTGTCTCGCCAAAGCGGTTTTGTAACTCAATAAGGGTAATTTTTTGTTCACGCACAGCGCGGTAGAGAATCGCCGCCACCAGAGCATCCTGATCCAACTGCAAATCAGCCAGGATTTCAGCCATTTCCAAACCGATACGGAAACAGGAGAAATCCTCCCCCAGTTGTGATCGTCTTCGGCGTGAATATCCACCAGCGATAAACTGAGTTCGGCGGCGCGGCGCAATTCGGCGCGGCTGGTATCGGACTGCAGGTAGGACTTATTCAGACGATCGATCCAGGCATCTATATCCACTTGACCATCAGCGGCTATGGGGTGATCTGCTCTGACTTTAACCATGAGGTTCGCCTTACTTATTCTTGCGTGTCACCGGCCGCGCAGGCCAATGAACACATAAATTCAATCGAGGTTTGAATGCCCTTCGCTAACGAAAGGCAATTGGGCAGCGGTGATTAAACAACAGTTACGCTAAACAAACGCTACTTCAGCAAAAACAGCGCCATAGACTCCACATGGCTGGTGTGCGGGAACATATCGAGCACACCGACAGCATCCAACTGATAGCCGACGTCGGCCAGTAGTGCTGAATCCCGCGCCAAGGTTGCCGGGTTGCAACTGACGTAGACAATTCGCTTGGGTGAAAGTTGCTTGCCCCTTACCCAGCGCTGGATGCTGGCGATAATATCTTTTGCACCATCGCGGGGCGGGTCGAGCAAGAGCGCATTAATATTGCCCCCCAGCCGCTGTAATTGAGTATGGGTCATATCTGCCAGATTCGCGGCAATAAATGTTGCGTTACCAATGCCCAGGGACTCCGCATTTTCACGCCCACGTAGCACCATGGATTCCACCGCTTCAATACCCACCACTTCGGCACACTGACGCGCCATGGGCAGGGTAAAGTTGCCAATGCCACAAAACAAATCCAGCGCGCGGTCATCCGGCTGCAAGGCCAGCAGAGCCAGCGCTTGGGCAACCATCTGCTGGTTCACGGGTGGATTGACCTGGGTGAAATCCTGCGGGTGATAGGCAAGCCTCAACCCGGCCACCTCATAGTGCAAACGCGGATCGCAGGAGTTGCCCTGTATGTCGGTTAACCCGGTATTGCCATTTGGCTCCAGCCACACATGAACCTGTTGTTGCTCAGCCAACTGCGACAGCGAGTTCAGATCGGCCTCTGCCAGCTTTTTAATGTGACGCACAATAATGGCACTACTACCGAGGGAATCATCGGACTGCCCTTTCACCAGTTCGATATGGGTGACCGCCTTGGCCGCACGCAGTGTCGTCAGCCAGGAGCGCAAAGGCGCCAACAATTGATTTAACGCCGGTGTTAATACCAAGCACTCATCGACCTGGGTAATTTCATTACTGTAATGCTGACGAAACCCGAGGCTGACACTACCGTCTTCCTCATACCAAACACCGAGGCGCGCGCGGCTGCGATAGCCCGTATCGCTCAAGGTAATAGGTGCAAGCACGCGTTTGGGTTCTACGCCGCCCCAGCGCTTTAATTGCTGCAACAGCGAATCCTGCTTCATCAATAATTGTTGCGCAGGCGGCATATGTTGCAGTTGGCAGCCACCGCAGTCGGCATAGTGTTGGCAGGGGGGTGTCACTCGCTCGGGTGACGGGGTAATAATTTGATCGACCCGCGCATCGATAAATCGCGCATGCTCTTCCACCAAACGCGCGGTGACCTTTTCATTCACCAAAGCGCCGGCGATAAACATCGTTTTCCCATCCAGATCGGCCACACCGCGACCATCGTGACTTAAACGATCAATGGTGAACTCACCCAGTCGCTTATTAAATTGTGGCAACACTTTTTCCGCAGCGCGCGGCTGATTGCGGCGCGGCGCATCATCGCGCACATACACTTTGCCATCCGCTTTTTTGGGCCGAGGTTTTTTGCCGAGCAGGCTGCTGCCTTTTTTAGCGCTGCCAGAGGGAGTTTTGCCGTTTTTGTGTGCCATGAAAAAATCCGCTAAAAAACTAAAAAAAGTGCGCCGGCTATTACGACAAATAGCAAACCCCGAATATCACCAAAGAAACAATAATTATTTCTGATTGAATAAACCGGACGATAAGTAGCGATCACCGCGATCACAAATAATCGCCACTATCACCGCATTTTCCACCTGTTGGCTTAATTCCAGCGCCGCTGCGACCGAACCGCCGGATGACACTCCACAAAAAATACCTTCCTTACGCGCAAGCTCACGCATGGTGTGCTCCGCCAAGGATTGCGGCATGCTGACTATGCCATCGACACGGTCGCGCTCATAAATTTTAGGCAAATAGGCTTCCGGCCAACGACGAATACCTGGAATTTGTGCACCCTCTGCTGGCTGCAAGCCAATAATCTGGACAGCGGGATTTTTCTCTTTGAGGAAGCGCGAGGTTCCCATAATGGTGCCTGTTGTTCCCATGGAGCTGACAAAGTGTGTGATGGTACCGGCCGTTTGTTGCCAAATTTCCGGGCCGGTAGTCGTGTAATGGGCGAGCGGGTTATCGGGGTTGCCAAACTGATCCAATACCTTGCCCTTGCCTTCTGTCTGCATTTTCAAGGCAAGATCCCGAGCGCCTTCCATGCCCTCTTCCTTACTCACCAGAATAAGCTCCGCCCCATAGGCGGCCATGGAGGCCTTGCGCTCAGCCGTGGAGTTGTCAGGCATGATCAAAATCAGGCGATAACCTTTGATTGCCGCCACCATAGCCAGTGCGATGCCGGTATTGCCGCTGGTTGCCTCAATCAAGGTATCACCGGGCTTAATATCACCGCGCAGTTCGGCGCGACTGATCATCGACAGCGCCGGGCGATCTTTTACCGAACCCGCCGGATTATTGCCTTCCAGTTTCACCAACAGAGTATTGTTGGTCACACCCTGCAAGCGCTGTAAGCGCACCAAGGGGGTATTGCCAACAAACGCTTCAATGGTGGGAAAATCCATGCTGACCTCGGAATAGTTAAATCGGTTAGGGGCTGTAGGGGCTAATCGTGCCGTGACTAAATGGTGTCGTGACTATTTGTCGGAAGGCGTCAGGTTTTCAAGCCTACCGTTGCGCAGCCGCGCGCGAGGCGGCTATTCTACCCGTGATCGCCCTGCCTGCGAACACTCGGTAGCAAATCTCCTACGACTATCGGACTATAGGGTGGCAGTGCTATTGCCAGACGTAAGTTTTTGGACTATCACAAAAATAAGGCCCACGCTGTTATGAATCCAGTTAGCAAACAGAAACACAGCAATATTAAATCCGATGTCTGGCGCCTGATTTTTATTCCCTCGTTCACCATCATCATATTGATCGCTGCTAGCCTGACTTATTTGTGCATTTCGCAAATCAATAAGTTCATCGATTTGCGCGGCAGCATACTCGCACAGAAAACAGCGCATTTACTGCACAAACCTATACTCGAACAGGATACGGAATTGGTGCAGCACATACTCGACGCCTCCGTTGAGGAACCTTATATCCGTGCCATCCATGTTTACTATGCAGCAGGCGATAAAAATTATCACAGCGGCCCGCAGTTTATGGACATCCGCGATGATACTGAACCCAGCATCGAATCCCCCACCGAGCATCGCACCTATCGCACACTGCACTTCTCTCACCCGCTGGTGGATCGCAATAACCAGAATGCCATTGGTTGGGTTGAGCTGGAGTTATTAACTGCACCATTTGTGGTAGTGCGCTATGAAGCCATAGTGCTGACCATTGCCATTACCTTGCTGTGTTTAATTATCGGCGCCTATTTTGCAATCTCACTCTATTACCGCATTACTGAACCGCTGGAGCACATTAAAAATATTGTGCAAGGGCTTGCCCGCGGGCGACTCAGTGAGCGCGTCCAACCGCAAAATTCCCGTGAGTTTTTAGCCCTGGCCGAGTCCATTAACAACATGGCCGATTACATGGAAGCCGCGCAGGCAGATATGCAATCCCACATTGACCACGCCATTGAAGACCTGCGCGAAACGCTGGAGACCATTGAAATCCAGAACGTAGAACTGGATCTCGCGCGCAAAGAAGCGCTGGAAGCCAGCCGGGTAAAATCCGAATTCCTGGCCAATACCAGCCATGAAATTCGCACACCGCTCAACGGCATTTTAGGGTTTATCAATCTCGCGCTGAAAACAGACTTGAATGAACAGCAGCGCGAATACATGGAAACCATTCGCGACTCAGCCCAAAACTTGTTGACGGTTATCAATGGCATTCTGGATTTCTCCAAAATAGAATCGGGCAAACTCACTCTGGATTATGCACCACTGCCCATTCGCCACTCGATTGACGAAGTGCTGCATATTTTTGCACCGGACGCCCACGATAAAAATCTGGAGTTAATTAATTATATCGAGCCCTCTATTCCCAAAAATCTGTTGGGCGACGCGTTGCGTTTTAAACAAGTACTATCCAATCTGATTAGCAATGCCATTAAATACAGCAGCAGTGGCAACATCATTATCGACGTGAGTATTTTGCAACGGCAAGAAACACAAATTACCCTCAAGGTATGCGTGAGCGATGAAGGCATAGGCCTGTCGCGCGAAGCACAGGAACAATTATTCAGCCCCTTTATCCAAGCCGATTCATCCAACAGTCGCGAACACGAAGGTACCGGCTTGGGGCTTGCTATTTGCAAAGGTTTGGTTGAGCGTATGAACGGCGAAATTGGTGTCGTGAGCGAGCCGGATAAAGGCTCCACCTTTTGGTTTACTGCGCGACTGGGGATTGATAAACGCCAGCCCTCACAAAACCAGCTGCCTAATTTGAGCGACTATCGCATTTTGCTGTGCGGTGAGAACCCGGCCTCCATCAAACAATTGAATAATTTATTACACAAATGGAATGCCAACACCCACACTATTCCTGCTATTCACGATTGTTTTCCTATGCTGCGCAGTGCGCGCGACAGCCAGCAAGGTTTTGATTTATTGATATTGGATATCGCCCCCAATGAACGGAAAATTCCCCCCATTTTGTTAAACAACCTCGCTGAACAATTGCACGCTGAATTTAACTGTACGCTGATCGCCTGCTGCACTACCGCGCATCAGCGTTTATTCCGCGCCCATACAGAGAAATCCCAGGTATTGTTTATCAACAAACCTATCGCCTACGATGCAATGCTGCAAACGCTGGGGCGTCAACTCGACTTACACATAAAAGATTTGCGCGATCAGGAAGATGAAGAAGCCCTGCGTCCCACCGCCTCGGTTTTATTGGTAGATGACAACCCCGCCAACCTGCAATTGGCCTCCGAATTGTTGCGCGGTTTAAATACCCAAGTCGTGCAGGCGAGTAATGGAAAGCAAGCGATTGAAGCCTGCCAGCATCAGGAATTTGATGTGATTTTCATGGACATTCAAATGCCGGGGATGGATGGCATGGAAGCAACACGGCACATTCGTGCTCTGGAACAGGGTAAACGTCGCACACCAATTATTGCACTAACAGCGCACACTATCACCGAACAAAAAGCCGAATTATTAATTGCCGGCATGGATGATTGCATCAGCAAACCGGTGAATGAATCGCAGCTGGCACATATTATTAATCGCTGGGCAACACTGACGGGTAAAAAAGAAATTGTTATTCATACGGATGACAAGGCATTTACCAACACTAACCCAGGTATTCCCACCGAGGATCACACCGGCTCAGTAGACATTAACCTGTGTTTAAAACTGGCTAACCACAAACCGGCACTGGCCCGCGACATGCTCACCATGTTACTGGCGGGGTTGGAAAGCGAAAAACAACAAATTAACGAATCGCTGGCGGCTGAAAACTATGAAGAGTCCGGTGAATTAATCCATCGCCTTTATGGCAGCAGTTGTTATTGTGGTGTGCCACGGTTAAAACACATCAGCGGTTTGCTGGATAAACTATTTCAAAGCAAGCAATACGATCAAGCACGGGATGCTATTCCCGCATTGAACCACGCGCTGGATGATTTGATTCGCTGGGGAAAAAATAAAGATATAGATGCACTGTTCGGTTTGGAAAAAGCGCCTGCGTGATTATTCAGTGGGCTTGAATGACACGAACAATTCGCGGCTGTTGAGTGGGCGACTTCCCAATAATGGCTTGAGCAGTCGCCGCGCCAATTGTTTAGCTGCAAGGCGCGTTGCAGGCAGCGAGTAATCCCCACAGTCAATGGCGAGCAAACATTCGCCTTTCAATAAAAACTGCTCGGGAAGATTCGGCGCGGCACTGAAAAACCCCTCCTGGATATGACATTCATAAAACCCATCGGGCACTATGGCGCAATGGTTACGCGCATCCTGGGTAAAATCCAGCCCATACCCCAACTCTGTTAATAAACGAAACTCAAATACCCGCAACAAGGGTTCTATATCCTCCCCTGCTTGCAGTGCATTCAAGCTCTGCTCATAGGCGTGATAGATGCCATTATGGCTGTCCATTTCCGGCAGCAAACGCACCAACAATTCATTCAGGTAAAAACCCGAGTACAAGTGATTCGCCGTGAGCGAAAGAAAATGATTGTCCGATTCAAAATTGGTGAGCAGTTTCATATCCGTTTTACCCTGCCAGGAAACTAGCAGGCGGCTGAATGGATTAAGCAACTGTCGTTTGGGAGTTTTGGTTTTGCGTACACCGCGCGCCACTGCCGTGACGCGCCCGTGATCGGGCGTGAGAAAGTCAATCAAGAGACTGGTATCGCGATAAGGACGAGTGTGGAGGATATAAGCGGGCTGCAGATCAACACGCATAAGCCGGCGTTAAAACTCGTTGTAACCGAGACTGCGCAAAGCGCGCTCATCGTCTGACCAACCGGACTTTACCTTGACCCAGAGTTTGAGCATGATTTTCATCTCAAATAACTTTTCCATATCAACACGCGCCTCAGTGCCAATTAGTTTGATACGCGCGCCTTTGTCGCCAATCAGAATTTTTTTCTGGCCGTCGCGCTCCACCAGAATCAGCGCAGAAATATTCAGCAAATTACCTTCTTGTTTGAACTCTTCAATTTCTACCGCCATTTCATAGGGTAGTTCATCACCTAATTGGCGAGTAATTTTTTCGCGCACGATTTCAGCCGCCATAAAACGCGAGCTGCGGTCAGTAATCTGATCTTCCGGGTACATATGAATGCCTTCCGGCAAGCGTTCGGTAATCAGGGTTTCCAATCGATCCAGATTGGTATTGCGCAGTGCCGACATAGGGACGATTTCGGCAACACTGAGCTTCTCCGACAGTACTTGCAAGTGCGGCAGCAGTGTTTCTTTATCTTCAATCTGATCGACTTTGTTTACCGCCAAAATAATTGGGCAACCCACATGCTGCAGCTTTTCTGCTACCGCTTCATCTTCCTCGGTCCAAATAAAACGATCTACCACAAACACCACAACATCCACATCCTTCATGGCGCTGGTGGCCGCTTTATTCATATAGCGGTTAATCGCTTTTTGTTGCCCGAGGTGCATGCCGGGAGTATCGACAAAAATAATTTGTACATCACCTTCGGTTTTAATACCCACCACCGCATTGCGTGTGGTTTGCGGCTTGCGCGAGGTGATGCTGATTTTTTGCCCGAGTATATGGTTAAGTAAGGTTGACTTACCCACGTTAGGGCGACCAACAATGGCGACATAACCGCAGCGACTGGCCGATGAATGTTCTGTATCTGAATTGAAGGTCATAGAAGAATTACTACAGGGTTAGTGATAAAAAAGCGCGTACATTACCGCGAAAGATCAATCGATTTTTAACTGGGCCAACATGAGTGCCGCTGCTTGTTTTTCAGCTTCACGGCGGCTGGATGCAACAGCGCGAGTCGGTTGTTTTGCCAGCGCAACACGGCATTCAATGGTAAACACCTGAGCGTGCCCTTCACCACCGACTTCCGCTACAACATAGTCCGGCAAAGGCTGACGCTGGGCTTGCAAATATTCCTGCAGGCGCGATTTGGCATCTTTAGCACTGGTATTAGCACTGAGTTCGTTCAAACGCGGCGCAAACCAGGTCAATACCCGCTCGCGACATACATCCAAACCACTGGCTAAATACATGGCGCCAATAATAGCTTCCACACTGTCAGCTAAAATGGAGTCACGACTCTTGCCACCAGATTTGAGTTCGCCCTCGCCTAAAATCAGGCAATCGCCTAATTCAAATTCACGGGCCAATAAGGCCAGGGTATCGCCCTTTACAATTTGGGATCGCAAGCGGCTCAGTTGGCCTTCGCGTGCTTCAGGCAAGCGTTTGAATAAGGCTTCACCAATAATAAAATTCAGGATGGAGTCGCCCAGAAACTCAAGGCGCTCATTATTGGTCGCGCCGTGGCTGCGGTGAGTTAATGCCAGTTGTAACTGGCGCTGGTCGTCAAAACGGTAGCCAAGGCGTTGCTCAAGGCGCTGATATTTAAGTGTTAACACAAGTTACTTGATCGCTGTTACTGGCTTACAACACTGACCGGGGCGCGAGCTGTCCAAATGGTTTTGGAAGCTTAAGACCAGGTCTATGTTGTAAAAAAGAGGGACACGGGTTTCATAGTCAACAGTGATGAGCAAATCCTCACTGCGACGATCAATTTTGATGTTTTTGGTCGGGCCTTCGCTGCGTACATTGTTAATCATATAAAAGTTGCCCAGTTTCTTTTTAATCTCGGCATCAGTCATATTCTCAACTTTTTCCCCACCGTTTTCGAGGGAGCGCAAGGCTGATTCCACATAGCGGTTTTCTGCGTAAAGCGGGATCACTTTAAATGCAAATAACAGAAAGAAACCGGCAACGGCAATCACCAATGCCCACTGCAGCATACCCAAACCGCGCTGACCTTTAATCGTTTTATAGTGATTCGCTCGCATCAGGTTTCACTCCAGAAAAAAGAAACGGGACTGTATATTAAGTAACGCCAACGCGATTATTGAATAACGCCAGCGCGATTAAACGTGGGAATACTGAAAAAAGAATCCCAGTGCATCCAGACGGCAAAAGCCTTACCGACAATCGCATCTTCCGACACCATGCCCCACTCGCGGCTATCCAAACTATTGTCGCGGTTATCGCCCATCATAAAATAATGGCCGGCGGGCACTACCCAGGAACCGTGCATGCTCAAACGGCTGGGCTGCAAGTGTTTGTAGGTAGTAAATTCCTTATCGTCAATGGTCTCGCTGGTCATTCTGAGCACCGGTGCACCAGCAGGCAATTGAGCAATCAGTTTTTCCTCAATCACTTTTCCGTTAATCGTCAACTGATGATTATTGTAGGAAATATGATCCCCAGGAACGCCAATAACGCGCTTGATATAATAAGTCTCCGGCGCATGGGGTGGAAAGAACACCATCACATCGCCGCGTTGCGGTTTACCAACAGGGATAATTTCTTTGTTTAATACCGGTGCACGCACGCCATAAGCAAACTTGTTGACCACAATGAAATCGCCCACTTCCAAGGTCGGGATCATGGAGCCGGAAGGGATCTGAAAAGGTTCAACCAGGAATGAACGCAAAAAGAAAACAATGAACAATACCGGAAAAAACGATTTGGAATACTCCACCAACATCGGCTCTTTGGCAGCGACCGATTTGGCTTCCTCATAGGCATTTTTTTGCTGCTCGGTATCCAGTGCCATACCGTTAAACTGTTTTTCAACAGCGGCCAACTTTTCCTTGCGCGGGCGCGATAACACCAAGGCGTCAAACAACCACACCAGTCCGGTAATAAATACGGCCAGCGTGAGAATCAGAGGAAGGTTAATACTGCTCATCGAGTTACCTTAGCGTGTTGGTTATAGGCAATGTTAGCTATCTATTTTAAGCACGGCGAAGAAGGCGGCCTGCGGAATTTCCACACTGCCCACTTGCTTCATACGTTTCTTACCGGCTTTTTGTTTTTCCAGCAGTTTTTTCTTACGGGTTGCATCACCACCATAACATTTGGCGGTTACATCTTTACGCAATGCTTTTACGGTGGAACGTGCAACAATTTGTCCACCAATCGCCGCTTGAATTGCCACATCGTACATCTGGCGTGGAATCAGCTCTTTCATTTTTTCAGTCAGTGAACGCCCCATGCCGTGCGCTTTGTCGCGGTGCACAATAATGGCCAGCGCATCTACTTTTTCGCTATTGATCAACACATCCAGGCGCACCAGGTTTGCGGGCTGGAAGCGGATAAAGCTGTAATCCAACGAGGCAAAACCACGGCTGACGGATTTAAGGCGATCGAAGAAATCGGTCACTACTTCGTTCATCGGCAATTCGTATTTCACCGACACTTGCGAGCCGGTGAATTGCAGGTCTTTCTGTACACCGCGCTTTTCAATACACAGAGTGATTACATTACCTAAATGCTCTTGCGGCACCAGAATATTGGCTTCCACAATCGGCTCGCGCATTTCATCGATAGAACCCGGGTCGGGTAGTTTGGACGGGTTGTCCACAAAAATCACTTCGCCGCCACGTTTGACCACTTCATAAACTACCGTGGGTGCAGTGGTGATCAGATCGAGATCGTACTCGCGCTCCAGACGCTCCTGAATGATTTCCATGTGCAGCATGCCGAGGAAACCAACACGGAACCCAAAGCCCAGCGCATCCGAACTTTCCGGTTCGTAAAACAGTGAGGCATCGTTCAGGGTCAGCTTGGCCAGCGCTTCACGGAAATCTTCAAAGTCGTCAGAGCTGATGGGGAACATACCCGCATAAACTTGCGGCTTAATTTTTTGGAAACCATCCAGCGCTTTCACTTCCGGTGTTTGCGCGTGGGTGATGGTATCGCCCACGGGAGCGCCGTGAATGTCTTTAATACCGGCCACCACAAAACCTACTTCACCGGCCTTAAGTTCTTTTAATTGGGTGGGCTTGGGGCTGAATACGCCCACGCCATCAACAATTTGTGCTTTACCGATGGTTTTAGTGATGATTTTGTCTTTCAGGCGCAAGGTACCCTGCTTTACTCGCACCAGCGAGACAACACCCAGATAGTTATCGAACCAGGAGTCGATAATCAGCGCTTGCAAGGGGGCATCCACATCGCCGACGGGTGCTGGAACCAAGCGCACCAATTCTTCCAGGACATCTTCCATGCCCAAGCCGGATTTGGCCGAACAGCGCACAGCTTCCGTGGCATCGATACCAATAATGTCTTCAATTTCCTGCGCAACGCGATCAGGTTCCGCTTGCGGCAAGTCCATCTTGTTCAGTACCGGAATCACTTCCAGCCCTTGTTCGATGGCGGTGTAACAGTTGGCAACTGACTGGGCCTCTACACCCTGAGCGGCATCCACCACCAGCAGAGCACCTTCACAGGCGGCCAGCGAGCGGGATACTTCATAGGTGAAGTCCACGTGACCGGGGGTATCAATAAAGTTCAGCTGATAGGTTTTGCCATCGCGCGCTTTGTAATAGAGCGTCACGCTATGGGCTTTAATAGTGATACCGCGCTCGCGCTCCAGATCCATGGAATCAAGCACTTGCGCTTCCATTTCACGGTCACTCAAGCCGCCGCACATCTGGATAAAGCGATCGGCGATGGTGGATTTACCGTGGTCAATGTGGGCGATGATGGAAAAGTTACGGATATGGCTCAGGTCAGTCACAGGCGCTTAACTACTTTAAGATGATGGAAAAAATGAACCCCAACCAAGTTGGGGCATGAAAAGAATGGGCGGCATTCTAGCCTATTTGCGGGGTGGGTGCTATGCAGCCAACAGGCTGCCCGAGACTTGAGTCAACCGGCCGTCGGGCGCACTCATCAGCCCGACGGCAGTTGCCAAACTCACGCGTTTTACTTGATGACAATCGACCGGAATACAGGACGATTTTGACGATAGAAACGAATAGCCTGGGGCTCGTTTTTGGGCAGGCCTTTGACAATTTTGGCGTAATCATCCGGCGATTTAATATCGCTGAATGCGAGTTGGGTGATGATATCGCCTGGTTGTATCCCTGCTTCTGCTGCCGGACTGCCCGGTTTAACTTGCTGCACCACAACACCGGCCTCAGCGCCGCCGCGCTGACTGCGCTCCAAAGGCGTAATAATGAGCCCTAAACTATCCACGGTGTTTTGCGCAGGCGCCGACGCCGGGCGACTTGCGGCCTCTTGGGGGGATACAGGCAAGATTCCCACAGTGACACTCAGGGACTGCTGTTTGCCTTTGCGCATAATTACCACAGGCACCTTGGATTTTGGTGCAGTGCGCCCTACCAGATAAGGCAGGTCACTGGACGTATTCACGGCGTGGTCATTGAATTTAATGATCAGGTCACCCGCTTTTAAGCCTGATTTGGCTGCGGGACCATCAGCATCCAATTCGCTGATTAGCGCTCCCATGGGTTTATCAACCCCCAATGAACTGGCCAAGTTTTTGTCGACATCCTGAATCATCACGCCCAACCAGCCGCGATCTACACGACCTTTATCTTTTAATTGCGCAACCACATCGACGGCCAATGAGGACGGAATTGCGAAAGACAGCCCAACAGAACCACCACTGGGTGAGTAGATTTGGGAATTAATACCCACTACTTCGCCATCCATATTGAACAGCGGACCACCGGAGTTACCAGGGTTGATAGCGACATCCGTCTGGATAAACGGCACATAATTGCTTTCGCTATGTGCCGAGGGAATGCTGCGACCAATAGCACTGACAATACCGGCGCTGGCGGAGTAGTCCAGCCCGAACGGCGAACCAATCGCCACAACCCATTGCCCCACTTTCAAGGTTTCATCCTTCGCCAGGATCAGTGTTGGGAGATTTTTGGCGTCGATTTTCAGCAGCGCCAAATCCGAGCGCTCATCGCTGCCCACCAGGGTGGCACTGTACTCCCGCTGATCATTCAGAATGACAGTAATGCTGTCCATTTTGTCGACCACATGGTCGTTCGTCAGTACATAACCATCGGCTGAAATAATAAAACCTGATCCCAAAGAGCCGCGATCACGCGGTGCCTGACGGCGCTCTAACAATTCACGAAAAATATCCGGCAGGCCCTGCATATCTTGCGGCAAACTGCGCTGCGGTTCCGCCGCACTGCCTTTGGACACGGCGGTAATTTTCACCACTGCCGGTGAATGCTGCTCAATCAATTGGGTGAAATCCGGCAATTCCGCGGCCTGACTCACCAGCGAATAAACACTGATACTCACGATTGCAATAACGGTTTTGATACCGGACGCCCACTTGGCAGTCAATGTGTGCATGAATGGCTCCTTAGATGAAATGAATTCAGGTCGCAAAGACACTGGCTCGCACATTGAGACTGATGACAGATAAAAAAATTCCAACCCGATCCTGAAAACCGGGTTAAGAATAATCTGGGAATTGTGGTTAAAAAATGCAAGTCCACGCAGGCGTCAACTGCGCAAAAAATTACAGGCTAGGCTGTTTGCCACTATTGAGGTTTTGTTTTTCCACTAACTGTTCAAGTTGACTGGTAGTTACCGACGATGCCTCAGCGGCGGCTTGTTTTTCCGCCTCTGCTGCCACTTTGGCTGCCTGTTCGGCAGCCGCTTTCTGCTCCGCCGCTTTTACTGCCGCAACACGGCGCTCCATTTCTTTGCGGGATGCTTCATTTTCAAGGCGCAAGGTAATGCGGCGATTTTTTGCCTGACCGGCAGCGTTTTTGTTGTCGGCGATGGGAAACTTATCGCCATGCCAGCGCGTTGTAATAAAAGTGGCAGGCAGGCCTTTTTCAATCAAATAATCAGCGACTAATTCCGCCTGCTGCTGCGATAAGCGATCGGCGTCCTCTGGGGTTTCGTGTTTATCGCTGTGCGCATCCACCAAAATACCCAGCACCTTGTTGTCCGCCTTGGTGTAGCGAACAATTTTATCCAACTGCGCCTTGGCGGCTGAACTCAATACGTCGGCACCACTCGCGTAATTGATCAAGGTGCGCGATAACTGATCAAACGTATAAGGAATCAAATTGGCAACGCAACGTTTATAGGTGGCATAACTCGCGGCAAAATTGCGCGCATCCACTATTACCCGCAGATTGCTGCCCTCATTCGCACTGGCGCTGCTGAACACGACATTGGTGCCGCCCTCCAATGACTCCGCCAAGGTTTTAAGTTGTGCGGCATTTAAACGCAACCCAGTGGTCGCCGATAAGGTCATCAAACTCTGGGGGCAAGATCGCTACGCCATAAGGGCGGTACAGCTTCCAGCTTCACACTGCCAGCAGGGAAGGCTTTTTTAGCGCCGCGAAATTCAAAAAAACCGGCTGAACCTGCGTTTTGACCAAAATACGCGGTGCCAAATGCGGGAATCTCATGGGTCAAGCTGCACGCAAAAGCACCAGACTGGGCGCTCCACTTGGCATCAGTAAACCCGGAGGCATATGTCTGCGCCTGAACGCTAAACGCCATCGACAGAGGAATCATGGCGAGACAGGATAAAATCGCGGGTTTGGACAACAAAAACATGCAAATGAAGCTCAGTTGAAGGGACGATCTCTGGAGTATAGCCACCTGCTGCCGGATTGCCGACCAGAATTAAGGCTGCGGATGCATGCCATTTTTGGTAGCATGCCGCGACTTTTCTGATGCTTATTGCTTACCGCTAGGGAATCACCACTCATGACCCAAACACTGACGCTCACCCGCCCCGACGACTGGCATATTCACCTGCGCGACGGCGCGGCCCTTAGCCGCACCGTAGGCGATGCCGCCGGGCAGTTTGCACGGGCGATAGTTATGCCCAACCTCGTGCCGCCAGTGATGAATGCCGAACAAGCGCTGGACTACAAAGCGCGCATTTTGGCTGCGCGCCCCGCTGGCAGCCAGTTTGAACCGCTGATGGTGCTCTACCTCACCGACAACACCGACCCCGCTGAAATTGCCCGCGCCAAAGCCGCCGGGGTAAAAGCCTGCAAACTCTACCCGGCCGGTGCCACTACCAATTCAGCCTCAGGCGTAACCGACCTGAACAAGATCTACCCGGTACTGGAGGCGATGCAAAAAGAAGGCATGCACTTCTTATTGCACGGTGAAGTCACTGACAGTGCCATTGATATTTTTGATCGCGAAAAAGTGTTTCTGGATCGCACCTTCAGCCAGGTGGTACGGGATTTTCCAGCACTGAGGATGGTACTGGAGCACATCACCACTGCTGACGCCGCCGAATTTGTCGCCGCCGCACCAGCCAATGTAGCCGCGACCATTACAGCCCATCACCTGCTGTACAACCGCAACCACATGCTTGCGGGAGGTATTCGCCCTCATTATTACTGCCTGCCCATTTTGAAGCGTGGCACACACCAGCAAGCGCTGATCAAAGCCGCCACCAGCGGTAGCCCCAAATTCTTCCTGGGTACAGATTCAGCCCCGCACGCCAAGGACAAAAAAGAAGCTGCCTGCGGCTGTGCTGGTAGCTATACCGCTTTTGCCGCCATTGAACTCTATGCCGAAGCATTTGAAGACGCAGGAGCACTCGACAAGCTGGAAGGTTTCGCCAGCCATTTTGGCCCTGACTTTTACCAATTGCCGCGCAATACCGACACCATCACACTGGTGAAACAAGACTGGCAAGTGCCGGACAGCCTGATATTGGGCGATCAACCGCTGGTGCCATTGCGCGCCGGTGAAACCCTGCGCTGGAAGCTCCAATCCAGCACGACTAACAGCCAGTTGCATACGGCTTAAGGCGATACCGTGAATCCACCTGAAAACTCTCGCGATCCCGACTCTCCACTGGCACAGCGCTTTCGCGGCTTTTTGCCCGTGATTGTGGATGTGGAAACCGGCGGCTTTAACGCCCAGACCGATGCCCTGCTGGAAATTGCTGCCGTGACTATCCGCATGGATCAGGATGGTTTTTTACATCGCCACGAAACCTTTTCCTTCCATGTTGAGCCATTTGAAGGCGCCAACATTGAACAGGCCGCGCTGGACTTCACCGGCATTGATCTGGATAGCCCCGACCGCATGGCAGAGCCGGAATTGATGGTGATGACTGATTTGCTGGCCGCCGTACGCCGTGCCGTGAAAGAAAACGGCTGCACGCGCGCCGTGATTGTCGGCCATAACGCCCACTTTGATTTGAATTTTGTCAACGCTGCAGTGGATCGCTGCCATATCAAACGCAGCCCCTTTCACCCTTTCTCAGTATTCGATACCGCCACCCTGGCCGGACTTGCCTTTGGGCAAACGGTGCTGGCAAAAGCCTGCAAGGTTGCCGGACTTGAATTCAGTAATAGTGCCGCGCATTCAGCTGCCTACGACGCCGAAAAAACAGCCGACCTGTTTTGCCTGATAGTGAATCGCTGGAAGGAACTGGGCGGCTGGAATGCCCTGTTGGATGAAGAGGACGAGTAATTAATACCTCGCTGGATAAGCATTGCAGGTAAAGAAAGCAAAAGACATAAGGCTCACCTGATCGTGGTGAGCCAATATCGCGTAATGAGCCAAACTGTTTTCATTCACGCCGGACACCTGCCTATGAGCAAACACAATCCCCTCCTGCCCCACACCTATTCTCGTCACCTCATGGTCACTGCACTGATCGCCCTGGGCGCAGGCACAGTGAGCGCAGCAGAGCCGCCAACCGCAGCGGCCTCCGTTGGCCCCCAGGAATTGATCCAGACATTTGAAGCCGTTGCTGGCGTACACAAGGGGATGCGACGCGGTCACGCCAAAGGCTATTGTGCAAAAGGCTTATTTACCGGCACAGATGGCGCCAACCAATATTCCAGATCACCGATTTTTAATGGGACACCGCACCCGGTAACAATGCGTTTCTCCCTGGGAGGCGGTAACCCGGCAGCCAGTGATGCCGCGCGCGGGCCACGAGGCATGGCTCTGCAAATCAAATTGCCCGATGGCCAGATGCACAACATGGCTATGCTCAGCACCCCCATGTTCCCCGCTAAAAACCCAACGGTTTTTAATGGCTTACTGCAAACCTTTATTCCCGACCCTAAAACCGGCAAACCCGACCCAGCCAAGACAGTCGCTTACCGGGCAGAACACCCGGACACACAAACCCAACCCGCATGGCTTGCAAGCCACAATCCCTCCTGGAGTTATGGTTCAACACGCTATTTCGGGATACATACCTTCTTTTTCACAGGAAGCGATGGCAAGCGTCACAAGGTGCGCTGGCAATTTAACCCCACTGCGGGTGAAAAATTGTTAAGCGATGAGGAATTAGCCAACGCCGGTAGCGACTTTTTGATCGACCACCTACGCGGACAACTGGCAAAAGGGCCTGTCCGCTGGGATATGGTGATCAGCCTTGGCGAAGCAAATGACAGCGAGATAGACCCATCACAAACCTGGCCGGATAACCGCCCCACAGTCACCCTGGCCACGTTGAGCCTAAGCTCCGCCGATGCCACGGATAAGGATTGTGAGGCGGTGAATTTTGACCCCAACCGGGTGACCCCAGGGGTAGAACCAAGCGCAGATCCTGTGCTGCAAATGCGCTCGGCCGCCTATGCTATTTCCTTCGGTAAACGCCTGAGCGGCCAGTAACCGAATGGCCTGATCAAGCGCCTAGCAGTATCTCCGGCACATGCCCCGGCGCCAGTGATTGTTTGATCGCTGGCGCTATGACTTCCGCGGCACCTTTGGCGATCAATTTGCCGTCCTGATTGTGCGCCTCGCAATCCAGCGTCACCAACTTCACCCGCTCTTTGATCTCTGCCACTGTCAGAGTGACCGTCACCGTATCGCCAATTTTTACCGGATGTTTAAAACTCAGGCTCTGGCCGCGATAGACCGAACCAGGGCCAGGCAGGCGCGTGGCAATTGCCGCAGACACCAATGCACCCGTCCACATACCATGGCCAATGGGCTCGCCAAATACGGTGGTAGCGGCATAGTCTTTATCCAGATGTACCGGGTTTACATCGCCAGAACAGGCGGCGAAAAGAATCACATCGCGCTCGGTCAGGGTTTTACTGTAGGTCGCTGTTTGACCCAGCGCGATTTCATTAATTGGGTAGTTTTCAAGCAAATTCATAGCCTTATCCACTGAGCTGTGTAAAAAAGGCGTACAGTTTAATCCATATCAACTTTATTTAACCGCTATCACCTGCAGCAAGCGGCTTTCGCGCTGTAAAAACACCAACGGGGTTGTTATGCTAGCTCCCAGCGAAAATAACAACCTAACTTTTTAGGGAACCAGTAGGAGCCTGTATGTCAAAGTCACAAAAGCTGTTTGTTGTTGTTGACCCCAACGACACCCACCACATAGCACTTGAGCGCGCGATTATCGTTTCATCCTTGATGCAAGGCATCAAACCCAAGGTTCACGCCTTTGTCGCGGTTGATGGCGATGCGGTAGACACTCGCTCTATTAACGACAATTTGTTCCGCGACCTGACCTGGTTTGAGCAAAATATTAAAAGCCCACTGGCCAATGCCGGTATCGAATACACCCTGGAAGTATCTTGGTCGAGCGAATGGCAAAAATCCATTATGGAATCAGCCAAACGCTTTGATGCCGATTTGATTTATCTGCCAGTACACGCCAAAACCAACAACAGCCGTTTCAGTTTCTCTGAATCAAAATGGGAATTGTTGAAAGGCGCATACTGCCCTGTCGTATTGATTCGCCCGGGTGCAAAAGCACAGCGCAAAGTGATTCTTGCTGCCGTTAACATGCAAGCACAACGCGATGTACAAATTGAATTAAACAAAAAGATCATCGAACAAGCTAAATTCTATGCTGATGTCTACGGTGCAGATCTGCATGTGATCAACGGCTACCTGGATTCACTGAGCTATCCTGATCGCGGTCGCTTGGTTGCCTTGACTGGCCTGCCTAACGACAAAATTCACGTGGCCAATGGTTATACTTCTGACGTGGTGTCAGCGCTGGCTGAAGAAATCAGTGCTGACTTGATCGTGATGGGAACATTGGGTCAAAACGGCATGACCAAAACCCGTCGCGGCAACACAGCCGAGCGTTTGATTGCAGCAGTTGATACCGATGTAATGGTCATTAACCACGGTTAATGACGGCGATTTAAAAACTGGTAACAACAAAACCCGATTATCAACCGATAATCGGGTTTTTTTATTGGCAGACGATTAATGGTATTGCCGATGATCCATAAAAAATGGCGACCACCAAGGCCGCCATTTTTCAATCGACTCAAGCAGAATTAACGCATTGAATCGCCAATCACTTTAATCAGCTCACCATTATTGGTATCGCCACTCAACTCCCAGAAGAATGTACCGCCTAGGCTTTGTTGATGCACGTAGTCCATTTTGCCAACCATGGTTTGCGGCGTATCGTAACTCCACCAGTTGCCATTACAGAACGCGTAGGCTGTGCCACCCACAGTGCCGGTTGCCGGGCAGGTATTTTTCAGCACTTTGTAGTCTTCTATACCGGCTTCATACGAACCTGTTGCAGCACCTGTTGCAGCACCGCCAGGTGCAGCTTGGGTTACACCTGACCAACCGCGACCATAGAATCCAACACCTAACAGGATTTTGTTCGCCGGAATGCCTTTGGCTTTCAGCAACTGCACAGCAGCGTCTGAATAGAATTCAGCGGCAGGAATACCTGAGTAGCCATAAAGTGCAGAGTGCGGAGCGGTTGGGCCTTTGGCCGCAAATGCGCCGAAGTAGTCATAAGTCATTGGCATAATGAAATCCAGATATTGGGCAGCACCGGCATAGTCAGCGGCGTTGATTTTTGAAGGCGCCGCACCGATTGCTGAAGTCACCAGCGCATTGGCACCAAAGCGGGTACGCAACGCCTGAATCAGGTTTTTGTACGCTGAGAAGCCGCTCGTATCACACGTCAGGCCGCAATCGTTGGGGTATTCCCAGTCGATATCAATACCATCGAACACATCCGCCCAACGAGGGTCTTCCACCAGGTTGTAGCATGAGTTGGCAAATGCAGTAGGGTTAGCTGCTGCTTGACCAAAACCACCCGACCAGGTCCAACCACCGAATGACCAAATCACCTTGATGTTTGGATAGGCTTTTTTCAGCTTACGCAACTGATTGAAGCTACCGCGCAAGGGTTGATCCCAGGTATCTGCAACACCGTCAACACTCAAATCCGCCGTGTAAGCGCGCTCGTAATCAGCATAGGCATCGCCAATCACACACTGGCCATTTTGCACATTACCGAAGGCATAAAGAATGTGGGTCAATTGCGCCGCCGAACCGCTGGTGGCGATGTTTTTCACATGGTAGTTACGGGCATAAGTACCCCATTGCGCAAAGTACCCAACCACTCGTTTGCCACCAACCGAGCTGACGCTGCTGGACGATGAGCTGGATACCACCGAACTGACAACAGAGCTGGAGGATGATCGGATAACAGAGGATGAGCTACTCACTGTTGAGGCAGATGAGGTTGAACATTGACCTTTGTTTGCCCAGACACCATCGACAGATGAGTTGGTTACTGGATCCTGGCCTTGCGTCCACCATTTAGCCTGATACTTAACACCATTACGCACTACTTCATTACCACCCGTGTAAACAGCCGTGCTATTCCACGCGGTAACACCGGAGCAGCCAGCTACCGAGGTGACAGATGAAGCGACTGATGATGTTTGACTCACAGTGGAGCTGGCAACAGAGCTTGGCGCTGCACTGGATACGGACGAAGAACTGACGGTACCGCCGGAACAACTACCCAAACTGCTCCAGGCATTTGTCCATGCCCAACCTGTGCCTGGCGCATAGGGGCCACCCACAGTACACCAGCCACCCACAGTACAGGAGTATGCACTGCCGCCGTTTTGCACTATGGCGCCCGTGGCGTAAGTAGCACCGCCCTGATACTGCGCAACGCCATTACAGTTATAGGCTTGCGCCTGGTTTGCCAATAAACCGGCAGTTGATAACAGCCCAAGGGTTGATAATAGTTTTATTAACTTAGGGGATCTCATTGAAACTTCCTCTGCATAATTTTTTTATTACACCGCTTGATAAGTATTGTGAATACCAAAACGGCTCCCGATACATCCACACAGTGACGCGCTCAACACTTATCCACCCACGCAAAAAATAACGCCGTAAATAAGGCGCGCTCCTTGTAATATTTTTTTGTCCGCTAACAGCATCCTGCAACACTCTCGTCCGCACCACTTTTGCCCACAAAATGCTGAGAGAAATGCACTATTTGCAGGCAAAATAAATCCTTCAGGCGATAAAAAGCCCTGAGCGATATCTCAAACCAGGAAATAAAAATTTGGAAAAAAGCGCACCCAACCCTGTAATAACAGAGTAGAAAAAACAGCACAGAAATCGCGAAAAAATAAAACGAACCACATTGAACACAACAGCAGATTTTTAAATTAAACCTGTGTTTTTTATCGATCCTTGGCTTACTACACGGTTGTTATGATTGTTATATCAATAGTAAAACCAACACACGCTTGAAAAATACACCCAACAGGACAACGTTGTCAACAGATTGTCATAAAGATGCTTTCAAGATCACATTTTTAACCGGGTATCAGCTGACAGGGAAAAGGAAGAATGCGACAACAGCGCACAACACAACAAGTGATGGCGCTGCACAAGGAAATGATATTACTGGCGAGATTTTTTAATGAGATCGTACGCGGATTGGATTTCCTGTGAGCGTTCCGTGGCCGCCTTGATCATATCCTCTGGCATGCCCTGCCCGATCAACTTGTCGGGGTGATACTCGCTCATTAATTTCCGGTAGGCTTTTTTTAACTCCGCATCACTTGCGGTTTTATCGACACCCAAGGCCTGATATGCCAGTGTTAAGGCGTCGCCACGAACAGCGTCCTGGTAACTGCCGCGCTCGCGATTAAACGCATCCTGCGCATTCAACATTCGCAGCAATTGTTCAAAGGCAAAGCGGGAGAAACCCAACTTTTCTGCCAACTGGCGCAGAACTTGTGCCTCCTGTTGGTCCAGCACCCCATCGGCCATGGCCAGATTTACCAAGTTGACCAACAGCATGTTGTTTAAATTCGGGCTCACGCCACACACGCGTTTGAACTCTGCAATGGTTGCATCAAAATCAAAATCGGCGGCAGCACCGTTTTTAAACAAACGAATTGCTTCGCGGCGATGGTCTGGCGTTAACCCCATTTTTACCATCAGCGCTTCGGTTAACTGTACTTCCGTTTCGCTCACACGACCATCGGCCTTGGCGAGATAACCCAATAATAAAAATACACTGTTAAAAAAAGTCGTTTGAATTTGTTCGCGCTGTTGGGCAGTGAGCTTGGGCGTATTTTTATGGCGACGCCACAGCAAAAATAAAAACCCAAGCAGCCCGCCTAACAAAACGCCCACCAAACCCACAAGCAATAAAATGCCACGCAATACTATTCGCAACACTGTACCTAATACCTTAATCATGCTGTTCCTGTAGGGTGTAAAAAATAGAAGATGAAAATTGACGGCAGTTTATGCACTGCCGGTTTATCAATTGCGAATTTTATGAACTGCACGACAGCATGGAACAACCAGCTTTGTGTCTGGCCCACTCTGGTCGTTTGGCATAATAGGATTCATATTCCGGCTGTTCATCATAGGGGTTGCGCAGCAGTTGCAACAATCGCTCAACCTCGGAGAAATCCCCTGCTGTCGCGCTATCAATGGCTTGCTGTGCCAAATAATTGCGCAGCACATATTTGGGATTTGCGCGATTCATCACCGCGCGCCGCGCCGCATCGCTCACATTGTGTAGCACCCGATCCTGCTGTAACCGCTGCCCGTAACGACGCAGCCAGTTGATCATAGCGAACCGAGCCTCTGCAGTCGGTTCAGCGTAATAAGCCAAGGCCACCTTATCAAACCACTGTTGATCCGTGTATTGATCAATGTCATCGAGCGCGTATTGCGCAAGTTGGCGATAAAAAATGGTCATATCAATCTCGGCTGATTGCAGCACAACCAATAAATCATCTGTTAAGGATTGGTCGCGCTCCGGATCAAAACGATGCAAACCTAATTTATTCGCCATATCCCGCTGGGCGCAGCGCTCATATTCAGCACGATATTGCTCAAGCGCTGCCTGCAATGGCTCCACTGCATTGATTAGCGGGTAAATCGCATTAGCCAACTGCGTCAAGTTCCACAGCGCAATGCGCGGTTGATTGCCATAGCGATAGCGACGGCCCTGCGCATCGGTGGTGTTTGGTGTCCAATCCGGATCATAACCTTCCAACCAACCGTAAGGGCCGTAATCAATGGTCAAGCCGAGGATCGACATATTGTCGGTATTCATCACGCCATGAACAAAACCGACACGCATCCAATGGGCAATTAACTGCGCCGTTGTCGTACACACTTCGGTAAACCAACGCAGATAAATATCACTGTTAATCTCCGTTGTTGTTGGCGATAACAGCTGCGGGAAATCCGTGCGAATGGTGAAGTCTGCCAGGCGCTTTAATAATTCGTTATCGCCACGTGCCGATAAAATTTCAAAATTGCCAAAGCGCGTAAAGCTGGGCGCAACGCGACACACAACGGCGCCCGGTTCAAATTGGGCGTTGCCGTCGTAAAACATATCGCGCCGAACGCGTTCGCCCGTGGTAACCAAGCTCAAGGCGCGTGTTGTGGGCACGCCTAAATGAAACATGGCTTCACTGCATAAAAATTCGCGCACCGAGGAGCGCAATACCGCTAAACCATCGGCAGTGCGCGAGTAAGGTGTGGGACCAGCGCCTTTTAATTGCAGCGTCCAATACTCACCCTTGCTATTGCGCAACTCACCCAGATTAATGGCGCGGCCATCACCCAACTGCCCTGCCCAATTACCAAATTGATGTCCACCGTAACAACAGGCATGAGGCTCCATGCCCGCCAATAATTGATTGCCGGCAAATACCTGCGCAAATTCTGCGTGCTGGAAAATGGTGGCGGGTAAATCCAGTAATGCGGCGACCTCGGCTGCACCTGCCAACAGTTGGGGATTACTTACTGGCGTAGGATTAACGCGCGAATAAATCGCACCCGTCACCTGACGTCGATAATTTTCCGTTTCCGGATCAGCCGGTAACTCGCGCACAAGGCGATTATCAAACAGCAATTCATGCAGGGAAGTTTTCATAGAGGTCAGCGCAAATGGCGCCTGTTTCCGAGAGTTAAGTCGCCAGGCGAGGTGTAACCGGTGGCGACAAGGGAGGTGATATGCCCGACCATGCGGGCAGTGCAATAATTACTTTACGCCGAGCAATTCAATTTTGTAGCCATCCGGGTCCTCTACGAAGGCGAGAATGGTAGTGCCGTGCAACATAGGGCCAGGTTCGCGAACAATTTTACCGCCTGCCGCACGGATTTTATCGCAGGTGGCATAGACATCCTCACACCCCAAAGCAATGTGACCATAGCCCTTGCCAAGGTCGTAACTTTCTACGCCATAGTTGTAAGTTAATTCAATCACTGAGTTGTTGGCTTCATCGCCATACCCAACAAACGCGAGGGTAAATTTGCCGTCAGGATAATCGTGTTGACGCAACAATTTCATACCCAGAACCTGGGTGTAAAACTCGATGGATTTTGGCAAGTTGCCAACACGCAACATAGTGTGAAGAAGACGCATAACTCTACCTTTCAATAACTCTCTTGGATAACCGGTTAAAAACGTTGCTGGGCGCCAATGGTGAGCTGGTATTTATCCAGACCGGCACGCGCACTTGTCGGTGTGGCCAAGTCCACGTGCACAACATTGCCGATGCGCACCTTACTCGAACTAAACCGCAACCCAACACCCACATTGCTCAGCAACGGGCTATAACCGTATTCGTCAATACCCCAGGCTTTACCCATATCAAAAAATACCACGGTCCCAACCCGCATCAGGTTGAAGATATGCAGGTCGGAGAAATAGCGGCGCTCGATGGTAAAAACATAGCGCTCGTTGCCGCGCTGAAAGTCGGTGGGGTAACCGCGTAAACCGGTAATATCACCTACGGTTAACTCTTCATGCTGGGCCAGATCCTGGCCTATGTCGTAGCGCAAGCCGAGATACCAACGGCGCTTTTCATCCTGAAAATAATTGTAATTGACATTAAAACCGATAATGGCCGTGCTGATGCTGTCCAGATTCAGGTAGTGGCGACCGTCGATGGTAACGCCCGCTTCCAGAATGTGGTGCTTATCAACTTCGATGATATTGGTGTAATTCCCGATATAACGAACAACATCATCGGTATTATCAAACGCCGTACCACCATAACCCAGGCGAAATGCCAGGTTCTGGCCGAGGGCTATATCTTCAGGACGCTGGATTTGATTGACGTTTTTGAACACCCCAAACCGATTTTCCAGGTATTGGTATTCAACCCAGGGATACACAGCTTTGCGCTGCAAAGGCAGCGGCTGCGTAGTATCACTGGTGCTGTAAAAATTATCTTCCTCATTGGAAACACCCACCAGCCAGCGCTGGGTGTGGGTCTCTGTGATATCTGTAGCGAGGCCAAAATACACCCGGTTATTCATGGCCTGATGCTGGAATTCATTGATATTTTCATCCATGTGCCGGATTTTTTGTTCCTGGGTGACATCCTGGGTGTAAAAGCCAGCAGCCCATGGACTCTGCAATGAATAGAAGGGATGGGATACATCCACAATGGTGTCGCGCCCATCGCTGGTATCGGCGTAGTAGAGTTTGACAGCAATCTGGGAGTTAAAAATGTGCGGGTTGCGGAAATCATAATTGACCAGATTGCGCTGGGCATTTTCCTCATAGCCTACCGTTAGGCTGTTTCCCGACCCCAGGATGTTGCCATCGGAAATGGCAAAACCTGACTTGGTGCCTTCAGACTCCTTACTGACAGAAAATTGCGGCTCCAGAGCCCAAGCGTCCTGGGTCACGACCAATACATCCAACTGATCATCACAGACGTTAAGCGGCAGGATATAGGCGTTGGTCAAATAGGGGCGCTTGCGCAAAATACGTTCACTTTCCTGCACGCGCGGCAAATCAAACGCTTCTCCCTCGCTAAATAGCAACTGTGCACGAATCACATGGGGGCGGGTATTGATGTGCAATTTATTGAGGAAAAGATAAAGACTGTTGTTCTCGCGGGGATCGTCTTTATCAAAAATAGATAAGGTGTTGTATTGGATATGACGGATGCGCTTACCTTGCATGCCCTCAAACACATTGGTTTCTACCCTGGCATGGGCATCAGTAATGGCAAGTGTTTTACTCTTGTTCGCCTGGTAGGGTACGCAACTGGCATCCTCTTCCATGACGGTATTATCGGACTCTGTTTCGGCCACTGCACAGACAGATACACTCGCCAGTGCCCCCCAAAACCAACAGCCAGTTTTTTTTAGCAACCCTTTACCTGGGGCTTTCATCATAATAGTGTCTCGGACGCTCGCTCAGGTGACCACAGAAAACCAGTCTCTCTTGGACTCAACAGTCACTGTTTAAGTTCAGGATAGCAGGCGCGCACCTTAGCATAGGGGAATTAAGACGCCTAGCGGCGAGCTGTAAAGGCTTGTTAGTGGTGGTGATGCTCGTGAGAGTCAGGCATCTCCGCTGCGGAAGAAGCCTGCTGGTGATGGTGTTCGTGCGCGTCCTGCGCCTCAGTTGCAGGAGTGGACCGGTGGTGATGCTCATGGGATGAAGGCGCCTCAGAACCGGCAGGCGCGGTTTGCTGGTGATCATGATGATGCCCGTGACCGCCAGCACCCCACAGGGTCCAGAAGCCAAATAGAATAATCAGGATCGCCATGCTCCACCGCAATTGGCGTAGCTGTAGCAGGCGTGTAAGTTGTTGGGCGGCAATCCCCGCGAGCAACAAGCTCGGCAGCGTACCGGCGCCAAAGGCCAGCATAGTCAATCCACTCAGGGCCCAATGCCCCTGAGCCATGCTGTAAGCCAAGGCAGAGTAAACCAAGCCACAGGGCAACCAGCCCCAGAGTGCCCCCAGTAACACCCCTTTTGCAGGACTATTAACGGGCATCAACCGTTTACCTATGGGTTGGACATAGGCCCACAAATAACGCCCGGCAGACTCCAGATAGGTTAATCCGTGCCACCAGTTGGCAAGGTACAATCCCATGGCGATTAGCAATAAGCCCGCCAGCCAACGCAATACCGAGGCGCCGCCAGATGCCGTTATTTGTTGGGCAAACAACCCCACCAAAATGCCCATGAACACATAGCTCAACAGGCGCCCGATATTGTAAGAACACAAAATAATAAAGCGGCGACGGGGCTCGCAGGCAGGAACAGCCATACTCAGGGCACCCATGATGCCGCCGCACATACCAATGCAATGGGCGCTACTAAATAGTCCCAGCAGAAAAGCGGTAACGACTACTGAACTATCGATGATCATTCAGGTGTATTCACTGAATCAGGTTTGGCAGGAGCCTCTTTCTTGGCCTGTTCGGCCTCAAAGAGTATGCGATGCGCTTCAGTATCGAGATTGTCGTACTGGCCGTTATTGATCGCCCAGAACAGCGCTTTTACCGCCAGGGCGATAAAAATAAGCGCGCAGGGAACCAAAAAATAGAGACTTTCCATCACAGACCTACAGTAAGGACACTTGCCCCGGAAGGAATCAATCCATCAAGCGCAGTGCATTAAAAATTACAACCAGAGAACTGGCGGTCATGCCGATCGCCGCCAACCAGGGCGGGATCATACCCGCTGCCGCCAAGGGCAAGGCGAGCAGATTGTAAACCAGCGAATAGCGCAAATTCTGACCTATCACCCGCTTGGTGCGGCGCGCAATCTCCAGCGCATCCGACAAAACGGCCAAACGATCATTGAGCAATACTGCATCGGCGCGAGTTTGCGCCAAATCCGACGCTGATGCCATGGCGACTGATACATCCGCACCGGATAACACCGGTATGTCGTTAATACCATCGCCAATCATTAATACTTTATCACCTGCCGCCTGGCGCTGGTTCAAGTGCGACAATTTGTCGCCTGGTTTAGCGCCCGCGATAAACTCGTCGATACCCAATTGACGAGCGAGCTGAGCAACCGCACCACTTTGATCACCGCTGAGCAGCTCAACCGCAATTCCCTTGGCTTTAAGGCTCGCAATCAACGCAGCAGCATCAGGCCGCACCTCATCGACCACACTGATCCAGGCCAGAGGCTGTTGCTCGCTGGCCAGCAGTAGCCAGATCTGCTGATCGTCCGGCAGTGGGAGTTCACGCGCCGTATTTTCATTGCTGAGCTGACTGGCAAACCCAGCAGTGCCCAAGCGATAACGCACACCATCAATCTCCCCTTCCACACCGGCTGCGGTCGTTTGTTTCACTCCACTTGCCTTGTAGGCGTCCTGCCAGGGAGTAAAGGCCACTGCCAGCGGGTGATTGGAGCCAGCCTCCAGCGCTGCGGCTATGCCAAGCAACTGATCGCGCGATTCCCGCGTCGCCTCAAAGAGGCGCACCTCTGCCAGAGTAAACTGGCCTTGGGTGAGGGTTCCGGTTTTATCAAAAATCACCCGATTCACACTATTGAGTGTTTCAATAACATGCCCGCGCGCGACTAAAAACCCGCGTTTACGCAGGTTGGCCGTGGCCGCAGACAGCGCCGCTGGCATGGCCAAGGCCAAAGCGCAGGGACAAGTTACCACCAAAACCGACAAGGTGACCCAGAGCGCATGCTCAGGGCGATACCACAACCAAAACGCAAAAACCGCCGCGCAAACCACCAATAATCGCGCGATAAAAAAGCGCGCAATACGATCAGCACTCAGTACCTGCTGGGGTTTTTCATCGGCGGCTTGACTGGCAAGACGCTCAATCGCCGACAACTGGGTTGCCGCCCCCAAGGCAGTCACTTCGACCTTTAGCGGACTGTGATTATTCAGGGTGCCAGCAATCACCAAATCGCCCGGCCTCTTTGTGATCGGTTGTGATTCCCCGGTGAGCAATGCCTCAACAACCGCACTTTCACCGGCAACCACCCGGCCATCACAGGGAAAGGTATCTCCCGCCTTCACCAGAATAAGATCGCCCAGCTGCAAGGTTTTGATCGGTGTGGATTCTTCTACTTCGCAACCATTTTCAACACGCAAACAGCAAGCAGTGAGCGGCATGAGCTGGGCAAGGTTGCCAAATGCCAAGCGGTTGCGATGGCGCGCACGCAACTCCACATAGCGTCCCACCAACAAAAACAAGGTGAACATGGAGACCGACTCAAAATAGACTTCGCCGCTACTGGTAATAGTGGCCCAGACACTTGCCAGATAGGCCAGGCCAATGGCCAGCGCCACCGGCACATCCATTACCAAATGGCGCATTTGAATACTGCGCCAGGCTGCCTGGAAAAAAGGCCAGGCCGAAAAGAACACAACGGGAGTAGCGACCAGCATGGACAGCCAGCGCAGGAAATCCAACCAGAAATCGGTCGCGCCGGTATACATCCCCACCGCGACCATCATTGCCTGCATAGTGCCAAAACCAGCCACACCGATGCGGAACAAGGCAATGCGGTTTTCTTTTTTGATCAATTGTTGCTGCTGGTCATCGGTTGCCGGACGCGGCACATAACCTATGGTATTGAGTGCGGAAAAAATATCGCTCAGGGGTGTCTGATCATCCCAAATAACCGTGCATCGATGGGTAGTCAGGTTCACCGTGACCGATTTGACAGCAGGATTTTTTTTAAGATGGGTTTCAATCAGCCAGCTACACGCTGCACAGGTTATACCTTCCAACAGCAGGTTGGCCTGCTTGAGGTTGCCGGTCAGCGGTGTAACAAACTCGGTCTGCACTTCTGGCAAGTCGTAAATTGCCCAGCGCTGGGCAGACAGCGCGGGCGAGTCACCAAACGCATCCGGACGCTCATTTGCAGCAGTCCGGAACTGGTAAAAGCTATCCAGTCCCCCATCCACAATAGCCATGGCAACAGCCTGGCATCCAGGACAACACATCAGGCGGGCTTCCCCCTGAATGCGGACCGGGTAATAACTGGCTGCGGGAACTGGCAGGCCACAGTGGTAACAAGCCTGCTCTTGGGGAGCGTGCGCGGTGGACGATGTCATGAATGACCCGATTATTTGACGCGCGGCGCCAGCCCTGTTTTTTCGTTAAGGCGAAAATCAATTTCACCGCTGAGCGTCCATGCTGCATCTTTACGCAGATCAATATTGCCAATGGGATAAAGGGTCAGATACCAGGAGTATTCCGGTTTGGTGAGCAATTCACCGCGATACTCTCCCGGCCCAATAGCCTTGAGGTGAATAAGCTGGTCTTTCTCTTCCTTTACCGGGTGTCCCATCATCAACAGTAAAGAATCCGGCATCAAACCGGCATCACTGGGGGCGTTGGCAATGCTCAATGCCACTTCGCCCGTGGTACGGTCAAAACGCAAATCACCACTTAACCCCAAATCGCGTGCGCGCTGATCCTGTTCCAACGCCTGATTGATCATGCGCCCTTCTTTGTAATAGTTATCCACTATCACATCATCCGCCCCTTTCAAGGCGATAGTCACGGTGATGCTGCACATGATGATGATGTAAATCAGCGGGCTAAATACAAACCAGAACCAAAACTCGCGATACCAGGGTTTTGCATTCTCTTCAACTAACTCACTCATACGAAATACCTGTTAAATCCAATTCAAAACCAGTATTGAACCCGTTTTTACTCAGGGGCCGATAAAGGTCGTTGTATTAATAGCCACAAGGTCAGGATTCTCCCGTGCACGAACACGGAAACGAATCTCGCTCTTGCGCGTCTTCAACTCAGATTTGGGAATAGTAACCCGTACCGGCACGGTCAGCACTTCGCCTTCCAATGCGGGCATGGCGCGATAGCCTTCAATGGCAAATGGATAATCCCCCTCCACTTCCAGATCATAGGTATGGGTACTGCGATCCATATTGCTGATCTTGATGGTATACACATTTTGAATCTCATGCCCTACCACGCGGTACATGCGCACACCGCGATCACGCTGTGCTTCCAGGCCAACCGGAACACGGGTTGCAATGGAATAGACAAACAGCGAGATCATAATGGTTAGCATCAGTCCGTAGCCCAGCAGGCGCGGACGGAACACTTTGGTCTTACCGTTTTGGATCGCATCCTCAGTGGTAAAACTGATCAGGCCGCGAGGATAATCCATCTTATCCATCACGCTATTACAGGCATCCACACAAAGACCACAATCGATACACTCGGCTTGTAGACCGTCGCGAATATCAATATCCACCGGGCACACCTGCACACACCAGGAACAATCAATACAATCGCCCAGGCCTTGCGCTTTGTAATCATCACCCACTTTACGCGGGCCACGCTTTTCACCACGCAGCGGGTTGTAGGAAACGGTCAGGGTATCCTGATCATACATGACCGCCTGGAAACGCGCGTAGGGACAAATGTATTTGCAAAACTGCTCGCGCATGAAACCGGCGTTCATATAGGTGGCGCCCACAAACAGCGCTACCCAGAAAAAGGGAACCAAATCGAGGTTAAAGGTGAAAAAGCCGACGACCAATTCGCGAATCGGAGTGAAGTACCCCACAAAGGTCAAGGAGGTGATTACGCTGATCGCAATCCAGATAAATTGTTTGGCACCCTTGCGCCACAACTTCTCAAAGCCCCAGGGTTTGGCGTCCAATTTGATGCGTTTGTTGCGGTCGCCCTCACAGACAAATTCCGCCCAGATAAACATTTGTGTCCATACCGTTTGGGGGCAAGTAAAACCACACCACACACGGCCTACCAACACCGTTACCGTGAACAGCAAAAATGCAGAAATCACCAACAACCACGCCAGATACATAGCATCCTGTGGCCAAAACGTCAGCCACAACACATGGAATTTGCGCTCTGGTAAATCAAACAACATGGCTGGACGACCATCGATCACTAACCAGGGAAGCAGTAAAAAACCCAGCATCAGCGGTACGCCGGTGTAACGACGCAAACGCTGGTAGAAGCCGGTGATACGCCGTATGTAAATTTTGTCATCGGCCTCGTAAAGATTTACATAGCGAATGACAGGCTCTGACGGCTTATTGTCGGGGGATGTGTTGGCGGGTTTTTCACTCAAGGGAACCACCTCGTTGGTTAGTTGCATTAAGACTCAAACAACTAAACAGGCATAAAAAAACAGGGCGAAAAAAAAGGCAGGCCTGGGCCCGCCTTCCTTGTGTAACAACCAGTACTACAACCTAGTTGTTATCATCTAAAGACAGACTGTACACATAAGCGGCCAGCAAATGGATACGGTCTTCTTTTAACAGGTCTTTTTGGGCAGGCATTACGCCGTTACGGCCATGACGCAAGGTTTGGCGAATCGTTGCCGGTTCACCGCCGTAAAGCCAGATATCATCAGTCAGGTTAGGTGCACCCACCAATTGGTTACCCTTGCCATCAACACCGTGACAGGCAACGCAGTTGGTATCAAAGTGCTTTTTACCTACCGCTGCTTTTGCTGCATCATGATCAGCGCCGGACAAGCTCAACACATATTCTGCCGTGTCAGCAATACCTTGCTCGCCCAGCAATGCGCCCCACGCCGGCATAGCGGCTTTACGACCATGGGTGATAGTCTCCAGAATTTTCTCGGGAGTACCGCCATACAGCCAGTCTTTGTCGGTCAAATTGGGGAAACCGGGGTTACCACCACCATCCGAACCATGACAAACAGCGCAGTTGTTAACGAACAAACGGAAACCCATCTTAAGTGCATCGGAGTTTCTGGCGAGGTCTTCAATCGGCATTTTTGAGTATACGCCGTAGGTTTCTGCATAAATTTTTTCAGCTTCAGCCTGGTCGCCACGCAATTCGCCTACTGATGTCCACGCACCAGTATCTTTCCATTCAATCCCTTTATAAGCGCCCAATCCCGGATAAATAATGAGATAAGCCGCGCCAAATACAAAGGTGAGTAAAAACATGAAAAACCACCAACGCGGCAAAGGGTTATCGTACTCCTCAATACCGTCGTATTCATGACCTGTGGTTTTTGCTTCCGTGTTCTCCTCGCCAACCACCGCACGCTTACGGTTGGCAAAAAGAATCCATAACAGCAACACCAGATTGGTGACTGTCAGGATAGTGATCCAAAGACTCCAAAAAGTACTCATAGTTAAATCCGCCCTAATCGATGATTACTTACGATCATCAGTCTGCTTGTTATCTGGCTGCTTGGTGAGATGCTCATCATCGGCAAATGGTAACTTTGCATCTTCTTCAAAGCGCTTTTTCAGCTTGGGCGAAAAGGCCCACAGACACACGCCAAAAAACGCAATAGTTACCAAAACCGTTGAAATAGCGCCGAGTGTACCTGTGTCCATTAGCGCTTCTCTTTGAGCAAGATGCCCAGGTTCTGCAAGTAAGCAACCAGCGCATCCATCTCCGTCACACCTTTCACAGCGTCTGCAGCACCGGCAATATCTTCCTCAGTGTAAGGAACACCAACGGAAGCCAGCGCGCGCATTTTAGCTGCAGTGTGCTTGCCATCCAGCTTGTTGTCATACAACCAGGGATAAGCGGGCATGATGGATTCAGGCACTACAATGCGTGGATTAAACAAATGTACCTTGTGCCAGTCATCAGAATAACGACCACCTACGCGAGCCAGATCAGGACCAGTACGCTTGGAGCCCCACAAAAATGGATGCTCGTAAACAGACTCGCCCGCTACCGAGTAGTGACCATAGCGCTCAACTTCTGCACGCAATGGGCGCACCATCTGGGTATGGCATACATGGCAGCCTTCGCGGATATAAATATCGCGGCCTTCCAATTGAACAGCGGTATAAGGCTTCAAACCTTCGATGGGGGTAGTTGTTTCCTTCAAAAAGAACTGTGGAACGATTTCTACCAAACCACCGAAACTAATGGCGATGACAACAAAAATTGTCATCAAACCGATATTTTTTTCTACTATTTCATGACCTTTCATGGCATTCCCCTTAAACAGCTGGTGCCTGAACAGGCTGGGTAGCGCCCGCAGCAGCTTCCAGTTTGGAAGCTCTTACGGTGCGGTAAGTGTTGTAGGCCATTACAAGCATACCGGTCAGGAAGAAAGCACCACCGATAAGACGCATGATGTAACCACCTTTGCTGAACACCACAGTTTCAATGAAGCTGTAGGTCAAGGAGCCATCGGGGTTAAATGCACGCCACATCAGGCCTTGGCCTATACCGTTGATCCACATGGCTACTACGTAAAGAACAGTACCTACGGTTGCCAACCAGAAGTGCAGGTTGATTAACTTAACGCTGTGCATCTCTTCGCGGTTAAACAGCTTGGGCAACATATGGTACAGCGCACCGATCGAAATCATTGCTACCCAACCGAGTGCACCGGAGTGAACGTGACCAACGGTCCAGTCAGTGTTGTGGGACAAAGCGTTTACATTTTTGATGGCCATCATTGGGCCTTCAAAGGTAGACATACCGTAGAAAGACAAGGCAACAACCAGGAAGCGGAGGGTTGGGTCGGTACGCAATTTATGCCATGCACCCGACAGCGTCATGATACCGTTGATCATACCGCCCCAGCTTGGCGCGAGCAGGATCAAGGACATCACCATACCCAGTGATTGGGTCCAGTCCGGCAGTGCCGAGTAGTGCAAATGGTGAGAACCTGCCCAAATGTACAGAGAAATCAGCGCCCAGAAGTGAACGATAGACAATTGATAAGAATAAACAGGGCGTCCGGCTTGCTTGGGTACAAAGTAGTACATCATGCCGAGGAAGCCTGCAGTGAGGAAGAAACCTACCGCGTTGTGACCATACCACCACTGCACCATCGCGTCGGCAGCACCGGCATAGGCAGAGTAAGATTTGGTCAGGGTCACAGGTACGGCAGCGCTGTTAACAACATGCAGTACGGCAACGGTAATAATGAAGCCACCGTAGAACCAGTTAGCCACGTAGATGTGGGAGGTTTTGCGCTTGACGATAGTGCCAAAGAAAACGGCAGCATAAGCAAGCCATACCAGAGTGATCAGAATATCGATCGGCCACTCCAGCTCGGCGTACTCTTTGGTAGTCGTCATGCCCTGTGGCAGGGTGATTACTGCCAGTACAATCACAGCTTGCCAGCCCCAAAAGGTAAATGGCACTAACCAACCACCAAACAAAGTCGTCTGGCAGGTTCTTTGTACTACGTAATAAGATGTCGCAAACAGAGCACAACCACCAAACGCAAAAATAACCACGTTGGTATGCAAAGGACGCAAGCGGCCAAAGTGTGTGTAGGGTTGCAGCAGGTCATTCAACCCGGGCCAAACCAATTGTGATGCGATAAGTACACCAACGCCCATACCCACTATGCCCCATACAATGGTCATAATGGAGAACTTGCGTACTATATCGAGGTCGTACACTGGAGGATCTCCAGCTACAGTCGCATGACTACCCATAGGACTTTCCTGTTACTTAAGAGAAATGAAATCTTGTTTGTCTCTAACCGTGCTATCTGTCCACACGGAGCTTCACGGCAATCATCAAGCCTATAACCCTACTGAAGGTGCGGCATTTTGCCTCATGTGCGACAGTTTGTCCCACCCTAGTAGCTATCGGATTGATATTTATCAAATTATTTATGCGGATTTAACCTGAGTGCTTTATTCACGCTTGGGAATAAAGCGCCTGCACACATTCAGGTGCGCAGGCATACAGAAAAATTACTTCAATACACGGCCTTTGTTAGCAGCAATACGCATACGGAGTGCATTCAGTTTAATGAAACCTTCCGCATCTTTCTGATTGTATGCGCCTGCGTCATCTTCAAATGTAGCCACTTTTTCATCAAACAAGCTATCCGCTGAGCGACGACCAACAACATGAACAGCACCTTTGTAGAGTTTTACGCGAACTTCACCGTTAACGTACTCTTGTGACTGATCAATCATTGCCTGCATCATCTTACGCTCAGGGCTCCACCAGTAACCGTTGTAGATCATTTCGGCGTACTTGGGCATCAAGCTGTCTTTCAGGTGAGCCACTTCGCGATCGAGGGTGATGGATTCAATTGCACGGTGTGCACGCAGCATAATGGTGCCACCGGGGGTTTCATAACAGCCGCGTGACTTCATGCCAACATAGCGGTTTTCAACGATATCCAAACGACCCACGCCATTCTCACCGCCCACCTTATTAAGATAGGTTAGTACAGTTGCAGGAGACATGCGCTCGCCATTGATCGCAACCACATCGCCTTTTTCGTAGGTCAAATCCAAATAGGTCGCTTTATCCGGTGCAGCTTCCGGTGAAACGCTCCAGCGCCACATATCATCTTCGGCTTCAGTCCATGGATTCTCCAACACACCGCCTTCATAGGAGATGTGCAGCAGGTTGGCATCCATTGAGTAGGGCGACTTTTTCTTTTTGTTGAAATCGACTGGGATATTGTTGCGCTCGCAATAGGCCATCAGGGTTTCACGGGAGGTCAGATCCCACTCACGCCAAGGCGCAATCACTTTGATGCCCGGTTTAAGTGCATAAGCACCCAACTCAAAACGTACCTGGTCATTGCCCTTACCGGTGGCGCCGTGAGAAATGGCATCTGCACCGACTTCATTGGCGATTTCAATCAGGCGTTTGGCGATCAGCGGACGTGCGATAGACGTACCCAGCAGGTACTCGCCTTCATAGATGGTATTGGCGCGGAACATGGGGAATACGAAATCGCGGACAAACTCTTCACGCAGGTCATCGATATATATTTGCTTAACACCCAACGCCTGTGCTTTTGCACGCGCTGGCTCAACTTCTTCGCCCTGACCAATGTCGGCGGTGAAGGTAATAACTTCACAGTTGTAGTTTTCTTGTAACCACTTAACGATTACTGAGGTGTCCAGGCCGCCGGAATAGGCCAACACCACTTTTTTGATAGATGACATGGGGAGCTCCCGCTAAAACTCGTTGACAATTCACAGGGCACGATCACGAGCCACAATCCGCAGACCAGTACCTTCTTGGGCGCGGAATTGTACTCGCAAGTAGATGAAATTCCCACTCTTGCGGCGGCGAAAACCACGGAGAAACAGCAAATTAAATCGCTGGCGGCAAATAGGCAGTCATCACCCAACAGGTTCGCTCATTATGGCCAGTCGCCAAAAACAAAAGCGGCTACCTGGCCGCTTTTGTGGACGCTTTTTGCGCAACGATTACAAGCGGAAAGTAGACACCTTGTCATTCAGGCCACTGGCCAGATCCTGCAAGTCCTTGGCGCGACGCTCACCTTGATTTGCTTCTGTCGCTGAATTGTCGGCCACAGTTTTAATCGCAGTGATATTGGTCAATACCTCTTTCACCACATGGCTTTGCTCTTCTGCTGCGGTGGCAATTTGCCCGGCCATACTACTGATGGCGCCCACGGCTTCGTTGATTTTATCCAGTGAGCGCGAGGCGTTGTCCGCATTATCCACGCTACCTGTTGCCAGACAGCGACTGTCATCCATAATCGCGACCGCATTTTGCGCCGTAGCTTGCAAGGTGCCGATCATGGTTTGGATTTCCTCTGTGCTCGCATGGGTTCGCTGGGACAAGACACGCACCTCATCCGCCACTACCGCAAACCCCCTGCCCTGCTCACCTGCACGGGCAGCCTCAATCGCCGCATTGAGGGCAAGCAAATTGGTTTGCTCGGCAATCCCCTTAATAGTCGCCAGAATACCGCTGATATTTTGCGCATTGCTGTTCAGGGCAGAAATTACACTGCCCGCCTGCTCAACCTTGTTGGCCAGAACCACAATGGAATCGCGGGTTTTATCCACTTGCTGCTTGCCATCACTGGCACTGCCTACTGACTCCCGCACTGAATCCGCGGTGTGTTCGGCGTGATGTGCGATCTCCTGGGTGGCATTGGTCATCTCGTTCATCGCTTGGGCGACCATACCGATTTGCTGCTGCTGAACCCCCAGCTCACGCACAGAGGTCACCGCTGAATCAGCCATGGCGCGCGCATTTTCCTGCAACTCGCTGGCCTGGGTGCGGATATGGCGCACCAGATCATTCATATGGTCCACAAAGGAATTGAAGTTGGCCGCCAATTGGCCGACCTCGTCATTGGAGGTCACCGGCAAACGCCGGGACAAATCGCCACCGCCTGATGCGATATCAGACAGGGATTGGGACACATTGTGCAAAGGCTGTAATAACACGCCATTGAACCAATTCAAGGCGATCAAGGCGACAATCAGCAGCACCAGGATAGTTGCCAGTTGCCCCACCAGCGCCGAGTGCACCGGGCCAACCAACAAGTCGCGCTCCAGCAACATGACCAACACCAAGTCACTGCCGGGGATGGCATCGGCAAAAATCTGCATGGTTTTGCCGTCCAGTTCAACCAGGTGCAGCTCATGTTTGTCGCGCTGGATTTGCTGTAGCCGGCTTGCCGTCAAATCAGCGGAAATACCCAGTAAAGGCTTGTTGAGTAGCTTCTGGTCTGCATGGGAGAAAACCTTGTCGCCGCGCACAATAAACATGTAGCCATTGCCTGGCAGGTCGATATCCCGCAGTTGCTGGACTATAGCGTCAATCACCACATCTATACCCAGAATAGCCTTGATACTGCCATCACTGTTGAGCACCGCCCGCCCGAGCGATACCACATTTTTACCGGTTGCCGATGCTACCGATGGATCGGCGATATAAGTTTCACGAGGATTTTTCGTCGCGGCGATATACCAGCCCCAGACTCGCGGGTCGTCGTTACCTGCGGCCATAACCAGATTATTGGCGTTAAATAGCTGACCATCAGCGAATGCCAAAAAACTGTTATCCACATCGGCCGATACTTTTACCTGATTCAAGTGCGCATTGTAGTTTTCTTCGGTGACTGTCGCGGGGAATGCCTCCAGCGCCTTACCCTTCAACGCGAACCAGTCGCTCACATATTTGCTAAACGTCGCCGAAATACCGGCAATCTGGCGATTAATATTCACTTCCATCGCCTTGATGGCCGACATATAAGACAGGTAGGAAACCGCACACCCCACCAATAAGAGAGATACGGCTACCGCCGCACTGATTTTTTTGCGTAGTGACCAATTTGCCGCCATGTTATGACCTCTGGGTACTAGAGCCCCGTCGTTGTAGGGCTTATATAGTTATTAGTATTTACATCTCTCACACATACGCGCGCCGTGACCATGACGCGCCCGAACCAACATCCTCCGTTAACCAGGTTTTCCCATATTTCGCCTTTATCAAAGACCTTCTGTAATCAGCTTAGCAGTTGGCTTTTAACTTATCGGCATAAAGCAGTAATTCCTTTAGAAGGCTTCTCTGCTGTTCACTGGTTTCCTCCGCATGCATCAGTGCCACCACCCTCTGATCAAATTCGCCAAGGGTCAAACTTGATTGCGCCTCCGGCGAGGTCAAGCGCCAGCGGCAGAACTCGCGCCAACGCTCTTGCTCTGCCGCTGTGAGGCTGGCGGGGAAGTTGCGCGCGCGGTAGCGGAATAGCATTTCCGGCAATCGAGGATCACGAAATGGGAAATCCGCGCTGGCTAGAGTGGCAGGGTCTGCACTGCGCACGCGCGTCATCAAGCGCTTGTCTTGCTCATCAAAAAAACCGCTGTAGAGCTGTTGCTCCGGGTCAGTTTTTTCCGCAAAAGATTGGGTGGAATACAACTGGTGCAAACGCTGTAGCAGGGATTCACGTTCACTCAACGTCAGGTTGCGCAGGGTATGCCAATGGGTTTCGCAGCGCTGCTTATCAATGTGCAGGCGCTGGGCCGTAGCATCATCCAACATGGCAGCGGGCAACAACATAGGCGTTTTATTCATGTGCACTTCTTTCAGTGCCAGACGCTCCACACCTTCTGGCAAGTCTTCTGTGCGAGTAAACAAACGCTGCTGCAATTCTTCTACCGGCAAGGTCAAGAGTGCCTGTGGATCAGCATTCAGGTTGTAAGCAATCACCGAGTTTTTGTTGGTCGGGTGCATCGCCAGAGGAACAACCAGGGCAGCATTACCATTCTCACCGGCAAAGCGCGACGAAATGTGCAGCAAGGGCTTGCAACCGTCGATATCAATCATACTCGCTGCAAAGCGCTTATCGCGCAGGCGATAGGCATAGTCATAGAGTTTGGGATGGCGGGTTTTTATCAGTTTGGCGACGGCGATGGTAGCGTAGACATCCGACAGCGCATCATGGGCTGCTTCATGTTTGAGGTTATTGGCCTGGCTCAGCATCTCCAATTTGAAGCAGGGGCGACCATCATCGTAATTGGGCCATTCAATTCCCTCGGGACGCAGTGCGCGCGTCATGCGCACCATATCGATAATGTCCCAGCGGGAGTTGCCATTGCGCCACTCGCGCTCGTAAGGATCGTAGAAATTACGGTAGAGGGTATAACGGGTAACTTCATCGTCAAAGCGGATCGAGTTATAGCCCACACCACAGGTTCCCGGGCGCGCTAGTTCGCGGTGAATCGCGGCAATAAATTCGTACTCGGGCAAGCCCTTGGCTTGCGCAACCTGCGGCAATAGACCGGTAATTAAACAGGCTTCCGGCTTGGGTAATACATCGGCGGCGGGCTGGCAATAAATCATCAAAGGCTCATCAATCACATTGAGCGCTTCATCGGTACGCACGCCGGCAAATTGTGAAGGCCGATCAATGGCAGGGATCTCGCCCCAGGTTTCGTAATCGTGCCAATAAAGGCTTGCCGTGGTTTCATTTTTCATACAATTTATTCCAAAAGTATTTCCTCGGGTGCACTCCGCTTTGCTGCACCAAGAGCGGGCAATCTAACACCTCACTATCAGTTTCCCCTATACTGCGGCCTGATTTTTGTGACACATATTCTCAACCTAAAGTCCCGCCTTGGAGCCATTATGAGTGATTTAGAGAGCCTGTTTGCCAGCAATATAAAATGGGCCGAAGACATCAAACGCAAAGAGCCTGACTTTTTTTCAAATCTGGCTAAACAACAAGCACCAGAATATTTGTGGATTGGCTGTTCGGACAGCCGTGTGCCCGCTAACCAGATCGTTGATTTGGCTCCCGGCGAATTATTTGTGCACCGCAATGTTGCCAATGTCGTGATTCATACCGACCTCAACTGTATGACCGTTTTAAATTACGCCGTTGAATTTCTCAAAGTAAAACACGTCATGGTTACCGGCCACTATGGTTGCGGTGGCGTAAAAGCGGCGCTGGAAAATCGCAAGCTGGGGCTGATCGATTATTGGCTGCGTAATATTCGCGATGTCTACTACAACAACAAAGACATCATGGATCAAATTAGTGATCCCGACGAGCGAATCAATCGCTTGTGTGAACTGAATGTTGTGCAGCAGGTTGAAAATATCGCGCGCAGCAATATTGTGCAAAATGCCTGGTCTCGCGGCCAGGAACTTACCATCCACGGTTGGATTTACGACATTCACGACGGCATCCTACACAAACTGATGCCGCCTATCGATTCGGTTGAGCAAATCCCCGAGCAATACCGCCTCTACTAATCAGCAACAAACTCGAATGCCATATCACCGCCAGCAGTACCTACAAGGTCTGTACTGCTGGCGGTAATCCTCCGTAATATTTTCCTGCAAGTCAGTCTGTAACAATACCTTGGCCGGGCTAGAAAGCAGTCAATGCTGTTCTATACTTCGGTAGCAGATCCGCATCCCTGGGTTTTACACTGACGAGACAACCAATGCACGGAGATTCACTGCCACCCGACCACCCAGCAGCGCCAGATGCGGCTACCTCGTCGGCGATGCAGTTGTTTAGCCAGCAACACCTGGAACCCGAGCAAGTCCATCAACTCTACAAAGGCTTTCCCCTGTCGCTGTTGGCATCGTTGGTGATTGCAACCATGCTCAGTGCATCGCAATGGAAAGTTATTGCCCACGCCGACATTATTCGCTGGAACCTGTTACTCAGCAGCGTACTCTTGCTTCGTATCGTGCTCTGGCTCTGCTGGAAAAATTTGCACCAGCTCTACTCCGCCCGCTTTTGGTTGAACAGCTTTCGCCTTGGCGCATGGTTAACCGGTATAGCCTGGGGCACAGCCGCACTTCTACTATTCGCCGCCGAAGAAACTATTTACCAAGCCTTGCTAGCCTTCACTCTCGCCGGTGTGGCAACGGGTTCAATTACATCACTGACAGTCGATAAATATTCATCCATTGGTTTTGTCATTTTCACCGTCAGCCCACTCAGCATTGTCATGCTATTACAAGATGGCCCCACAGCTATTGCCATGTCAGGCATGTCATTTATTTTTATTTTTTTTGTATTGGCCAGCGCTAAACGTACGCGTAGCACTATGGTCGATCAACTCACCAAACAATTTGATTTATTACACCTGAGTGAAACACTGAATAAAAAGCAGCGATTGGAACACATTATCAATAACGCACAATCGATTTATATCAGTGAAAATAATATTCAATCCGCACTGGACAATCTGCTGCGAGACACACTGGCGTTGTGCGACAGCAAACTGGGGTTTATAGGGCAAACCGACAAAGATGAACAAGGCCAGCCTTTTATGCGGGCACTGGTCTTTGCCAGCAACAAACCAAACGATTTACAACTGACATTATTCCGCGAAAAAAACTTACCTCCACAAGGTGAGTATCGCAATTTAAGCACCATTTTTGGCAGCATCATGCTCTCGGGTAAACCTGTGATTACCAGCCACTTGGGGCGCGACTTACGCGCCGCCACCCTTCCCCTCGGGCATCCTGCAATAGAAAGTTTTATCGGTATTCCTATTTTTAATGGTAAAGAACAGGTTGCCATTTTAGGTCTGGCTAACGCGCCAACTGGCTATAGCAACGACACTATTACCTATCTGGAACCCATTCTGAAGAGCATCGCCCAATTTGTGCAAACGCTTAATCATGAACGCCAACATGAGCACGACCAAGCGGCGCTGGAAGCCAGCAACCAACAAAATCAAACAATACTGAATGATATTGCCGACGGTATTGTGATTATTAATAAAGACGGCATTATTGAAAGTTTCAACCATGCAGCAGAAACGATTTTTGGTTATCGCGCCCCTCAGGTTATTGGCAAAAATGTCAATGTATTAATGCCTGAACCCTACAAGGCGATGCATGATGGCTACTTGAAAACCCACCTTCGTACCGGCAAAAAAAATATTATTGGGATCGGGCGCGAAGTGCGTGGACTGCGGCGCAATGGCAATGAGTTTCCCATGGATTTAATGGTGTCGCGGGTATATCAACGGGGAGAACCGGTTTTTATTGGCATCATCCGTGACATCACCGAAAAAAAACGCATAGAGGATTTGCGCACACAATTTATCAGTGCAGCCACAAAAGAAATTATCGGACCACTCAACCTCATCAGCGAAGCCATCAGCCTGCTTCACAAACGCGCTACAGAAACGCTACCGGAACATTTGGTGAACCTTACTGAAATAGCGCAAACCAATAGCAACCAGTTGCAAAAGCTCATGAGCGATTTGATTGAAGTACAAAATCTATCGCGCGGGGATGTCCCCTTTGAGTTGCGCAATCAGGCCGCACTCCCCTTGTTAAAAGACGCTGTTGCGCAGCAGAAAACCTTCTGCGCCATTTACCAAAATAGCGTTCTCATCAATGAAGATACCGGCAACTTTCCCATTTGTATCGACGCCCATCGCTTCAAACAGGCGCTTGGACATTTGCTTCAATACCTGCTTAAAACATCGGGGCGCAATGGAGTTGTACAACTGAAGCTCTACGAGGAGCGTGGACAGGTAAAAATGAGCATGCACTGCAATAACCATAAACTGAGCGAACAGGCTCGCCACAGTCTACGCCAGCAACTGAGCCAAAATACTGCCATAACGCGCACAAATTATTACGATGGTAGTGAATTAGGTCTGGCGATTGCCAAAGAAATTATTGAAAAAATGTTGGGGAGCATTGAACTGGCTGATTCGGCAGACTCACTGAATATTGTACTGGTATTTCCCCGGGCACCTCACAATTCCTAGCGACATTTTACATTGCACAAAGGCCTGAAAAAATTTAAAGGCGATTACCGCTGCCCATTGCTTTTATTTTCTCAAGCAGTACAGCCCCCATAGTGCCTAGCTCAACGGTTTGATCCACACCACCAACAGATACAGCCTCTTTGGGCATACCGTAAACTACACAACTCGCCTCGTCCTGAGCCAGGGTATAACCACCGTGCTCGCGAATATTCAACATGCCTTTGGCACCATCCTTGCCCATGCCGGTTAAGAGTACACCCAACACATTTTTACCTCCCGCCAAAGCGACTGATTCCATCATTACATCAACCGCTGGTCGATGACGATGCACTGGTTCAGCATCGGATAATTTCACCACATAATCCGCACCAGAACGCACGACAATCAAATGATGCCCTCCAGGCGCCAAATAGGCATGGCCGGGTAAAATCCGTTCACCGCCTTTGGCTTCCACAACATGAAGACGTGTTAGCTTATCCAGCCGCTCGGCAAAGGTGCGGGTGAACCCTGGCGGCATATGTTGGGTCATCACTATACCGGGTACCGCCGCAGGTAATTGCATGAGCAACTCTTTGATGGCTTCAGTTCCTCCGGTTGAGGCACCTATGGCAATTATTTTTTCTGTGCTTTGCAAACGCCCACCAGTGGCAATTTTTTGTTCTGTTTTTAAGGCAGTGACATTTTTTTTAACAGGAGCCTTAACCTTTGCAACAGCGGCTTCCTGAATCTTTTCCACAATCAAGTCCGTGTACTCACGGATACCGCTGGCAATACCTAATTTGGGTTTTGGAATAAAATCAACAGCGCCCAATTCCAGCGCGCGCAAAGTTGCATCCGCCCCCTCTTCCGTCAAGGTGGAAATCATAACCACCGGTGTGGGGCGCGCATTCATTAATTTCTCTAAAAAACTTAACCCATCCATGCGTGGCATTTCTATATCCAGGGTAATAACATCCGGTGAAAACTGTTTTACCATGTCACGCGCCACAAAGGCATCCGGGGCCAAACCAACCAATTCAAGGCCCGGTGTAGCGCGAATAATCTCAGCCAACAAACTGCGCACTAATGCAGAATCATCCACCACAAGCACTTTGATTGCCACAGTTAATTCTCCGAAAAAAGTTCAACATCGCCACTTTTAGGCGTGTACTTCACTCGCATACGGTATTCACTTTCACGATCCATAATGGTGGTATTGTGAATGGATTTTATTTTTTTAATCATCACCTTACCGCTATTCGGAAAAAAATATACCTTACGCGGATAAGAGCCCAACAAGTCCTGGGCAATAATAGGGATTCCCTCATTGTGCAAATAATCCAATACAAATTCGGCGTTACGTTCACCAACATTATTGACTGTCAACCCACGCAGCACATTACCACCACCAAATATTTTGGCCTCAAGACGATTGCGGTTGGCACCAATTTTGAGCAAATGGTTAATTAATAATTCCATGGCGTAACTACCATAGCGTGCCGATTCCGTTAATAAGCCGGTCTGATTACTCTCATCATTGGGCAACAAAAAATGGTTCATGCCACCTGCGCCGCTGTACCTATCGCGCAAACACACCGCCACACAAGAACCCAGCACAGTCACAATTAATTTGTTACTGGCGGTCACATAATATTCTCCCGGTAAAATTTTTACTGCCTCACAATCAAAATGACGGTCGTAATAACTGTTGGGAGAAAAATGTACATCCTGTTCATATTTCATGCCCGGCACCTTCATCCGCAGTACTTGCCAAATGATAAGTTGTTTTGCCCACCAGCCTGACTAAATGTGTAGCTTGGGTAAAACTTTCCGAGTGCCCTGCAATATAAAGTCCATCGGGTCTGAGTAACCGCGTCATGCGTTCCAGCAATGCCATTTGTGTTGGCTTATCAAAATAAATCATGACATTGCGACAAAAAATAACATCGAATGGACCTTGTAATGGCCAATGTTTGTCGAGCAGGTTTATTTTTTTAAACTCCACCAAGCGTCGCAGCTGATCTATCACTTTAGCCTTACCGGCATTACTGCCTTTGCCGCGCAGGAAAAACTGTTTTTTCTGTTCCAGCGGCAAGGCTTCAATGCGATCCAGGCTGTAAACTCCACGGCTAGCCTCCGCCAGTACATTGCTATCAATATCAGAGGCAATAATATCCACTGGAGGATCATAGCGCCCAAAGGCTTCTGCCAGTGTAATCGCAATTGAATAGGGCTCTTCACCGGTGCTGGATGCTGCACACCACACGCGTAACCGGTGCGCACGCGATTGATGCTGTTTGGCATAATCCGCCAGAATAGTAAAATGGTGAGACTCCCGAAAAAATGCCGTGAGATTAGTCGTCAGTGCATTAACGAACTCTTCCTGTTCTGCGGGCTCCTGCTCGAGGTAGGTTAAATAGGTAGCAAAATCCTGCAGGTGCAACGCCCGCAAGCGGCGCGCTAAACGGCTATATACCAACTGTTTTTTGCTATCGCCCAAGTGAATTCCAGCTTTGCGATAGATAATTACCTTTATTCGTTCAAAGTCCACATCGCGATAATTAAACTCACGAGTGGATTCAACCCGAGATCTGACCATTTTTTTGCTCTACGCACACATGCGATTGGCTCCTACTTGCAGAGCACAGCCAATAATCACCGCCACAAATAAAAGATGCACGTGGCGGTATGAATTCCCTGAATTCGCTGCAATTAAAATTCCTCCCACTCATCATCCTGGGAAGCTTTGGGCGGTGTTAATTTTTTAGCCGTAGCAGGTTTGCTTGTCTTAGCGCGCGGATTTGCCAAACGCTTCGCCGCTACAGGCTGGGCAAAGGCATCGGTTGCCAAATGAAATTGTGCAACGCTTTGACTAAGTTGATCAGCTTGCGATTGCAAACTTTCCGCCGCTGCAGCTGCCTCTTCCACTAGCGCCGCATTTTGCTGTGTCATTTCATCCATTTGCGATACGGCGGTGGATACCTCTTCTATACCGGTAGACTGCTCGGCGGATGCCGCTGCAATTTCCGCCATAATGTCATTCACACGCTTAATAGCATTGACGATTTCTTTCATGGTATCGCCCGATTTTCCAACCAGTTGATTACCACTATCAATTTTTTGTACTGAATCGGATATCAGGGCTTTGATATCTTTTGCGGCATTGGCAGAGCGCTGCGCCAGTGTACGCACCTCGGAGGCAACCACCGCAAAACCACGACCTTGATCACCGGCCCGCGCTGCCTCTACCGCCGCATTCAGTGCAAGGATATTAGTTTGGAAGGCGATGCCATCTATCACACCAATGATGTCGGAAATTTTTCGTGCGGATTCATTAATCGCATTCATGGTAGTAACCACTTGCTGGATCAGTGCACCACCATCAGTCGCAACAGCAGAGGCCTGCTCAGCCAACACATTCGCTTGTTTGGCGTTGTCTGCATTTAATTTCACCGTTGAAGTCAGCTCCTCCATAGAAGAAGCTGTCTCTTCCAGGTTTGCGGCTTGCTGCTCTGTGCGACTGGAGAGATCCGCATTACCTTGGGCAATTTCACTGGACGCCGTAAAAATGGTATCAGCCGCCATACGAATTTCACCCAACATACTGGTGAGGCTTGATGTGGTTTCATTACAATAATTTTTTAAGTCGCCAAATGTACCTGCATAATCTGCATCAATCGTTTCGGTTAAATCCCCTTTGGCAATAGCACCCAATACCCGCGCCACATCTTTCAATCCTTTATCGGCTGTTGTTACCAGGCTATTTAACCCTTCAGCCAACTTCAGGAAGAAACCACTTTTCCCATCAATTTTTATGCGTTCACTGAAGTTCCCCTCGGCTGCCGCTTCTACCAGTTGGTTCACCTCACTCTCTACACCCACTTCCTCTGTGCGGTCCAGCCATTCGACCACTGAGCCCAAACGTGAACCATCTTTGGCAAAAATAGGATTGGCTACCAAACGGAAAGAACGTTTGCCCACCACAATATTACTGGTATAGGTAGTGGTCAGGTTCTCCAGCAATTTCATTTGGTGCATGGGATTTTTATGGAATATGTCCATAGTGCTGCCCACAATTTTATCAACGGCAAAATGTGGCAATACCAGTTTTATATCAGCCTCAGCAATCCGCAACATTCTCTCTACCGATTTATTCATGTAGATAATTTTACGGTCTGTATCAGCAATCATGACATTAGTAGTGGTGGTTTCCAGTGCGCCCAAAATGCGCGTCAATTCATGATCAGCTTTTAACTTGACGGCCATGTCCGCCGTCACATCTGTAGCATATTTCACCACTTTTAGCGGGCGCCCATCCTTCCCGAGAATAGGGTTATAGCTCGCTTGTATCCACACTTCTTTTCCACCTTTGCCAATGCGCTTGTATTGGCCCGCTTCAAAATCACCGCGAGCCAGCGCCTCCCAAAACTTACGGTAGGCATCACTGGTGCGGTAATCAGGCTCAACAAACATACTGTGGTGCCGCCCTTTCACTTCATCCAGGTTATAACCGGTAAGCCGCAGGAAGTTGTCATTGGCATTCAACACAGTGCCGTCAAGGGAAAACTCAATAACGGCTTGCACGCGATTAATTGCCGTTAATTGTCCGCGCACGTTTTCCAGCTCGTGTGAATCCACTTTAACGAGATTTTTATCGCCGGCAAACATTTCAAGAAAGTTCATGTGTAAGTCTCCTTATGTTCTCGCTGCCATGGATTCAGCAGTATCAAATAATCCCAACTCTTCGCTGGAGATCAGTTCATTAATATCAACCAAAATAATCATTTGTTCGTTCACTGTGGCTAGCCCTAACAAATAACGGCTATTAAATGCCACACCAAAATCAGGTGGCGGTCGCAGCTGTTCTTTACTCAAGCTGACTACGTCGGAAACACCATCAACGACAATACCTACTATGCGATTGCGAATATGAAGCACAATGACAATAGTGAATTCATCGTAGGTCACTTTCCCCACATTGAATTTAATGCGCAAATCAACAATAGGCACTATATCGCCCCGCAGGTTGATGACGCCTTTAATAAAAGTAGGCGCATTGGCAATTTTTGTTACTGACTCATAACCGCGAATTTCTTTTACCGTTAGAATATCAATTGCATAGTTTTCATCGCCCAGACTAAATGTCAGGAACTCCTGTACAGCAGAGGCGGTAACTGATTCGGAAAACTGATCCATTTACACATTCTCCAGAGAAAGGAATAACGTCGGGTTAAATGGCGGCCGCCAAGGTGGCTGACTGATGGACAGATAGCGCCAGTGATTCAACATCAAGAATTAACGCTACGCTGCCATCACCTAAAATAGTTGCACCAGCAACACCATCGACTCGCTTGTAATGTTGCTCCAGGCTTTTGATCACTACCTGTTGTTGACCAACCAGTGCATCAACAAATAATGCAAACCGGTGTTTGGCCGTTTCCACCAGCACCACTATGCCGCGCGGCACTTCCCTGTACACAGGTTCCAATTGCATGATTTTGTAGAGGTGCAAGATTGGCCAGTATTCGTTGCGGACGTGTAATAATTCATCATCACCGGCAAGGGTTTTAATATCCTGTTGAGCAGGCTGCATGGATTCCACAATGTGAACCAGTGGAATGATGAATGTCTGATCGCCGACCGACACACACATTCCATCCACTATGGCCAGCGTCAGGGGCAAATGAATAGTGAAAGTAGAGCCCTGCCCCGCGTGAGACTCAATATGAATTCGCCCTCCCAAACTTTGCACATTGCGCTTTACAACATCCATTCCGACACCACGCCCGGAAATATCGGTAACCGCTGCAGCAGTGGAAAAACCCGGTGCAAAAATTAATTGCCATACTTCCTCATCTTTTGGGTTTTCACTAATGGCAATATTATTTTCAAGGGCTTTTGCTAAAATTCGCTCGCGATTTAAACCACCACCATCATCACTAATACTAATAACAATATTTCCACCTTGCTGGGCGGCACGCAGTGTCACTTTACCCACAGGGTCTTTACCGCGCTCGCGCCGCACCTCTGCTGATTCAATGCCGTGATCAATACTGTTGCGTACCAAGTGGGTTAAAGGGTCTACCAATTTTTCGGTCAAGCCTTTGTCCAATTCGGTATCACCGCCCTCTATAATTAACTCAATATTTTTTCCCAGCTTTCCCGACAAGTCGCGCACCACACGAGGAAAACGGTTGAATACAAATGAGACCGGCAACATGCGAATGGACATAACGGCCTCCTGAATTTCACGCGTATTGCGTTCCAATTCGCTGGCCACTGCCTGGAATTTTTCGGCGATTGCACCTTCAAGCCCTTGCCCTAATAAATTCATCATTGACTGGGTAATCACAATTTCGCCCACCAGGTTAATCAATTGATCGACCTTGGCGACATCAACACGAATCGAGGAGCTTTCCACCACACTGGTGTCAGGCGTTTTTTGTTTAGTCGCGCTGTGCAGCTCAACAACGGGAGCAGCTGTATTTGATACAGAAACAGTATTTGGCGTTGAAATCGAAGGCGGAGCAGACACCGGAATCGGGGAAACGCTCGCGCCATTCTCAGAGTCGGATAAAACCGGGGAAAGTGGCTCAAAAAAACCAAAACTGTCATCTACGGCGGGGCTCAACAAACTGTCAACAAAGCCATACACATCGTCTTTATTCGTATTGACAACCGCTTCGCTGCCTACTAGCTCATCAAAAAAACCATACCCATCGTCTGTTGCTGGGGCGGGATCATCAAAAAAGCCATAGGCTTCTGGCTCAGGGGCAACGGGAGGATCGCTAAAAAAGCCGTAGGTATTGTGATCAGATGCGGCCGCCTTGGGGCTATCCGTCGTTACGCCCGCAGTAATAATTTCCAGTTTTTCAGTCAGCTGATGTACACCAGCCCAATCAATTGCTTCACCGTGACGATAAGCACGCAAAATTTCTTTCAATTGATCGACGGCCGCTAAAAACAAATCGATCATCTCAGCAGTAATGGCCAGGTTTCCTTTGCGGATTTTATCCAACAGTCCTTCCATTATATGGGTCGCGCTGGTGAGGGCATCAAAACCAAAAATGCCACTGCCGCCTTTAATGGAGTGTGCTGCACGAAAAATACTGTTCAGCATTTCTGCATCCGGCGCGCTAAGGTCAAGGTCTAATAACAATTGCTCCATCTCATCGAGATGCTCTTGGCTCTCTTCAAAGAAGACGGTATGAAATTGTTTCATGTCGATCGACATACACTATTCCTATCAGTAAAAATCCTTCACGCAAACTCACTCGATGACAAGGTTACAAGCGTTATTACCCCATCACTTTTTTCGCAATTTCCAATAATTTATTGGGGTCAAAGGGTTTAACCATCCACCCGGTTGCTCCCGCTGCACGCCCTTGGGCCTTCATGGCGTCACTGGCCTCTGTTGTTAGCACAATAATGGGCGTGCGGATATGGGCAGGTAAGGCGCGCAGGGATTTGATCAGCGTTAACCCATCCATATTGGGCATGTTCTGATCTGTTAATACAAAATCGTAGGTTTTTGTTTTGCACAGGTTTAATGCTTCCAACCCGTCTTTCGCAGCGGTGACTGTGTAGCCGGCAGACTTGAGTGTTGCCTCAACCATTTGTCGTACCGATACAGAGTCATCAACGATTAATACATGCTTACTCATAGATAGATCCCTAATACGCCTTTATCAAAAAGAACTGATTACTGCCCGAATAAGATTGCCGGGCGGTGCAATATCAACTGATCGGGCCAAGCTGCGAATTAAATGCAAACCTCTTCCCGATAATTGATCATCGTTGTGCGCACGCAGAACGGATGGATCGTAACCGACACCGGAATCGCGCACAGTTATTGCCAGCGCCGGATTGCCGGGTTGCGGTAACCATTCCAATGAGAGCGATATAACATCCTGTTCTGTTAATAACTTTAGTCGACGCTCACGCTCTTGAAAATAAAACTCAAAGCCATCCGCCTGTTCTTTTACGGCGGAATCAAGGCGCAAAATGCCATGATCAATTGCGTTGCTAACCATTTCACTCACAATTAAAAAGACGATCTGGCAAATGTTTTGATCAATACCCAAATACTGGAGAAATTTATTCGCGAGTGGCGGCATTTCACATTCCGCAATTTTGCGACCAGAGAGTTCAACCCCCCAGGAAAAATGACCAATCCCCTGTTCAAAACGCCCTTGTAACATACCATTTGCCAGCAAACGCGAACTGCCAAGCAACATATCTGCGGGTGTTAGTGTGCACATGGAAACATCATCACTATAGGTCTCTCGCCCGGTATGCGCATGCAAGGCAGTAATTAATTGCCGGTGTAAATCCGCTGGATTGGACTGAATAATATCGACCACTCGCTGCATGGAAAAACACTCACCCGCCGGATTGCGCTCCTCCAGCAAACCATCGGTGCACGCAAATAAAAAACCGCTCTTGGGAAAATGATAGGTATCGACATTTGCATCAAATTGATCATCATCCAGAATTCCCAACGCCATATGACGCGAGCGGAACTCTTGCTGTATTTTTCCACCATTTATCCAATAGGCGGTTGGCATACCGCCATTCCACAGGTGCAATTCACTTCGGTCTTTTTGCACCTGTACAATAATGGCAGCCACAAACCGGTCTGCCGGAGTATCGCGGCTCAGTTTTTTATTCAGCTCCGTCACTATGGGCTGAATGTGAAAGCCCTTGGCCACCATACTGTTAAAAATTGATACCGCTGGCATGATCGTTATCGCCGCCGATAGCCCATGCCCGGTGGCATCTGCCAGCATGAAATACAAATCACCACTGGGTGATGTGCGAGCCATAGCAATATCGCCACTGAATGACGATGAAGATTGTAACCAGGTATTGACTCCTTCAACTGATTGACTGTTTTGCCCCAGCAAATATTCGTAAATAAACTTTGCAATGGCTTCTTCTCGCTCGGCCTCTTGTTTGAAACGTGCCAGCTCGGCATTTTGCAATGAAATTAACTGCTGCATGGATACAGAGTTAATGAGTGCTTTTACCTTTAAGGCTAACAGCGATAAATTTATTGGCTTGATAACGTAATCCGCCACGCCACAGGAAAAGCAGCTTTGCAAAAAATCCGGATCTTCATTCACACTGATCATAATTACCGGCGGTATGGCATGGGCATCGCGCGCGGACAAACTGCGTAGCAAATCCAGACCCGTGCCATCGCCCAACTCATAATCCAGCAACACCAGATCGACATTGTGACTGGCGCTACTCAAGGCCTGTGTCGCTTCAACCAAGCTATATGCAGAACGCGCTTGCAAATCTTTGCTGCGTAAAAATTCACAGAGAAGCTCATTGAGTAATTGATCATCATCAACGACCAGAATGCACAGCGGTTGGTCCAACACAATATCTGTCATAACAATTCCATTGGCGCCTACTTATAGATAATCAAAGAGGCGCTGCATATTTGCCATTGCCAGTATTTGTGCGGTAGCACCTTTAGCGCCTTTGATATACATTTTTTTGTGGGAAGCGGCAGCGCGACGCTGCCACATCATCATCATGCCCAAGGCAGCACTATCCAAATACTCAACACGACTAAAATCAAAAACGATATTTTTGATCAGCTCGTCGCCAATGTAGTCGGTGCATTTCTGCTGAAATTCTTTGTGATATCCGTAATCAAAGCGATTAGGAAGCACCACTACGGCTTGATCACTCATACACCTTGCACCTTCATAAAATGTCTGATTACTCGATATCAATAATTTTTTGGATATTGGCAAGCCCAAGAATTTCCTTGGGCGCTGTTTTCAGGCTATTCATCGTGAGCGCGGCACCACTGCTTTGTACTTTTTTTTGCGCCATCACCAATAGGCCAATACCGGCGCTATCGATATAGTCCATTTCCGAACAGTCCAGGGTGATATTTCCACCAAACTCCAACGCAGCCAATATCGCCTGGTTAAACTCCACACCCGACGAATAATCAAATCGTTTGGGCATTCGAATAACAGCGGCGGTCTGAGTCATTATTTGCTCCTTGGCAAATTAAAATAAATCGATAGAACCACTCTCCACTGACGAAGCAGAGACTGGATTGTGTTTTTGGCGCTGCTCACTATTTTTGTAGCGCAGCACTTCTGCATCCAATTGCTCCGGGCTTTGTGTCGCTACGCTTAATGTACGCACCAGGGGCTGAAGCTCATTCAAACGCGCGATACTGTATTCCATGTTTTGTTTGGACATATCTTCAAACTGCAACGCGCGCACCGCATTGTTCAGGGCATTCACCAACTGATTGATCAGCAGATCCATGTTATGTGTGGTCTCTTCATCAGCGTTTGCTTTGTGAATTAAATGCGTGCTTATGTGTTGCATGTCGGCTTTGGCGTGCAACACATAACTCATATCCTGCGATGCAACACGCCCCACCACTACATCAAGGTCAGCGATGGCATTTGCAATGCTACCCAGTTGTTGTTGAATATCCTTACTGAAACCCGCCGAGCGATTCGAGAGCGCGCGCACTTCATCTGCCACCACCGCAAAACCGCGACCAGCTTCACCCGCTCGCGCTGCTTCTATGGCCGCATTCAACGCCAACAGATTGGTTTGCGCGGCAATTTGGTCTATATCTTTCAAGGCGCGAATGACATTGGGCATCTGCTCTGCAATAGCACCCACTTTTTCTACCAGCTCCATAGACGATGCACTGATCTCTACCGTGGTATCCACAAAGCGATTCAGCAGACTGTAGGTATTTTCTGCAAACAAACTCATACGCGCGGACACAGTGCTCTTTTGCGCATCACTGTCGCTCTCATAGAGCATTTGATTGATATAGTGCTGCTGTTTCTCCAGCAAGGTTTTGATTGAATCAAAGGATTGGGTTAAGAGTGCAGTGGCATCGGATTGAACTGCAATTTGTGACGCCAAATTACGCTGTGTATCCTGTATCACCTCGTCCAACAACAAACTGGTTTCCTCTAATGAACGATTGGGCGACAAGGAAATATTCTCACCTGCAGGAAACGCAATAACACGGGCATTGGATTGCAAAACTAACAGCAACATTAGCGCTGTAGAGAAAAGTACAGCTAGCAGTGGATGAAACCAAATCCCCAAGAGACCACCGCCAATCACGGCCAAGGCGACGACAATAAGCTGCTTTATTGGCATAACCGCACTGTTCCCCTGCAGGTATCCGATGAGTAAGCTGGCCCACCAGCTACTCCGGTCAATATGAATTAAAAGTAGCAGGTTTATTTTTAGATGCGCAATTCAACAGCGATCTTGGCAGAAATAACTGAGGTGATATAAAAGATGGTTGGCTTAAAGCAATTCCACCGATTAAAAAAATATTTTTTTATAACATAAAAGTGTTTTTATACCGCGCTTATGCAAAAACGGCAGCCAGTGGCTGCCGTTTTTTTAAGGTTCAATCCTGATGATTTATTTAACCGCGATAGTGCCTTCTTCGATCTTGGCCTTCCAAATCTTTGGCCCGGTGTTGTGCACCGATTCACCGCGTGAATCTACAGCCACAGTGACAGGCATATCTTTTACATCGAACTCGTAAATCGCTTCCATACCCAGTTCAGGGAAGCCGAGCACTTTGGCGGATTTAATCGCTTGTGCTACCAGGTAAGCAGCGCCACCAACAGCCATTAAATACACGGATTTATTGTCACGGATTGCATCAATCGCGGCTGGGCCACGTTCGGATTTACCAATCATGCCAAGCAAACCGGTTTGCTCGAGCATGGTGCGGGTAAATTTGTCCATCCGGGTTGCCGTAGTGGGACCTGCCGGGCCAACCACTTCATCACGTACCGGATCAACCGGGCCGACGTAATAAATGAAGCGACCTTTCATGCTCACTGGCAGCTCCTCGCCTTTGGCGAGCAGGTCGGTCATTTTCTTGTGGGCAGCATCGCGACCAGTGAGCATTTTGCCGGAGAGTAATACGGTTTCACCGGTTTTCCACTCTTGCACCTCTTCGGGCGTCACAGTGTCCAGATTAACGCGGCGCACGCTGTCACCTACATCCCAACTGATTTCCGGATAATCGTCCAGTGAAGGCGGTGTTTGTAACGCTGGGCCTGAGCCATCCAACACAAAATGAGCGTGACGGGTTGCAGCGCAGTTGGGAATAATGGCGATGGCCTTGTTGGCGGCGTGAGTGGGGTAATCTTTTACTTTCACATCCAGCACGGTTGTCAAACCACCCAGGCCTTGCGCACCAATCCCCAGACGATTCACCTTGTCGTATAACTCAATACGCAATTCTTCTGCGCGATTACTTGCACCGCGCGCTTGCAGCTCTTGAATATCCACCGGTTCCAGCAAGGCCTCTTTGGCGAGCAGCATGGCTTTTTCGGCAGTGCCGCCAATGCCTATGCCCAGCATTCCCGGTGGGCACCAGCCGGCACCCATCTCGGGTACGACTTTTAACACCCAATCCACAACCGAATCCGATGGGTTGAGCATAGCGAATTTGGTTTTGGCTTCAGAGCCACCGCCTTTGGCTGCCACATGAACATCCACAGTGTTACCGGGCACAATGTTGTAGTGGATGATGGCAGGAGTATTGTCGCCAGTGTTCTTGCGCGCACCATCGGGGTCGGCAAGGATTGACGCGCGCAATACGTTGTCCGGGTTCATATAAGCGCGACGCACACCTTCATTCACCATATCGGTCAGGCTCATTTGCGCATCCCACTGCACATCCATCCCCACGGTCACAAACACAGTGACAATCCCCGTATCCTGGCAAATTGGGCGATGGCCCATGGCACACATACGTGAGTTGATGAGGATTTGTGCCATGGCGTCTTTGGCGGCCTTGCTCTCTTCGCGCTCGTAGGCTTGGTGCACCGCCTGGATAAAATCAACGGGGTGATAGTAGGAGATAAATTGCAGCGCATCGGCAACGCTGTCGATCAAGTCTTGCTGGCGAATCACGGTAGGCATAATCGCATCTCTTTTTAGAATCAATAGGATTTAAAAAAACGGTGGAAAGAAGCAGTTAAAAAGTGGCGCCAATTCTACACCATCAAGTTCCTCACTGGCGTTTTTGACCGGTCACTTTCTTTGATTAAAAGTTGTGCAAATTATCGGCCAGCAACTAGGCTAAATTAAGCGCCACTTTCAAGGAATCATAAGGTCATGAACGCGTTGTCACTTCGTTTCAAACTAAGCCTCAGCATTGCGTTAATCCTCGCCTTCAGCATGGGCACATTAAGTTTTGTCGCCTGGCGATCCATGTCCAATAACGCACAAGAGTCGATCGCGCGCAGTGCGGAATCCATGAAAACCACGATCAATAATCGCCTGCTGGAAATTGCCCAGGTCAGTGCACTGGAAACCAGTTCACTGCTCAATCGCAACTTCGATGTCGCCCTGCACCTTGCCAGTATTATGAGCGGCACGGCACACGGCAGCGGCACAACGCCCTACACCAGAGCCGAAGTGAAAAAAATGGCGCATGATATTTTGCTGTCTACGCCATCAGCTTCATCTATCTACACCCAGTTTGATGTTAATGGTTACGACAATCTCGACAGTCAATATCAGGGCGATACTGAATACAGTTCAGAAGTAGGCAGCTTGGGCATTTATTGGGTAGCCAATGAAAAAGGCCCGATTTACAGCCAAGTGAGTAATGCAGACCAATACGATGAAACCATTGATGCCAACGGCTTGCGCAAAGCGGAGTGGTATTTATGTAGCCGGGATACACGCAAGCCCTGTTTAATGGAGCCCTATTTGTATGAGGTCACCCCCGGCAACAAAGTGTTGCTTACCTCACTGGTGGCGCCGGTGGTGGTGAATAATCAGTTTCGCGGGGTGGCGGGGATTGATATCGACTTACCGGTACTGCAAAAAAATATCCTCGATCAATCGGCCAATTTATACAGCGGCAAAACCAGCATGTACTTACTGAGTGCGCGCAATAATGTAGTCGCCAGCAGCATGCATCCCGATTTTGTCGGCAAACCATTAGCCGATGGGGATAAAGAATTATTCGCCGCCCTCTCCGCCAACAACAGCAAACAATTTATTTATCAGGACAATATCATTACCGTCCAACCCATCATTGCCGATGCAGTGAGCAGCCAGTGGAAAATGGTCATAGTCACACCTGCCACGATTGCCTACGATGTGGTAGACGAACTGAGTAGGTCCTTACACGAAAGCAGTTTATCTACTGCGACCAATATGATCAGCCTCGCACTGATTCTATTGGTGGTCTTTGTGGGTGTTGTATCACTGTGGATTAAAAAATCCACCCATCCCATAGTGCACATGAGCAATATGATGCGAGACCTTGCCAGCTCGGACGGAGACCTGACACGCCAATTAATTCCCTCTAACGACAAAGAATTAATTGACATGGCAAATGGCTTTAACAGCTTCACCGAAAAATTGCGCAACATGATTATTGCGTTAAAACATGACTCTGTGCGCTTGAAAGAACAGAGTAATAGCCTGACCGGAACCTCCAAAAACACTCGCTCAGCCACAGAAATACAAGTAGAGCAAATTCAAAATATTATGACCGCCATTCATGAAATGTCGGCCACGGCTAACGAAGTTGCCAAGTTAGCCAGCAACACCTCCAGCGATTCGCAAGCCTCGGTAAAAGAAATTAATAATGCCCGTGATTTATTCCAACGCACAGTGGAAGAATTCAAAGGTGTGGCAACCGACTTTTCCAACTCCAGTCAAAAAATCCAATTGGTCGCTGAGAGCAGCAATAAAATCAGTGGCATTACCGATGTCATCCAAGCTATTGCCGCCCAAACCAATTTATTGGCATTGAATGCGGCGATTGAAGCCGCACGCGCAGGGGAACAAGGGCGCGGCTTTGCCGTTGTCGCCGATGAAGTGCGCTCATTGGCGGCACGTACCCAAACCTCCACCGAGGAAATCAAACAATTAATTCAAAGCCTGCAACAACAAGTTGATCAGACAGTGGTGCAAATGAATCAAAACACCCAGCGGGTTGGCGATACATTAACGGAAGCGGAGCACGCCTATGAGCGCTTGACCACGGCAACACAGGGCATTAATTCCATCACCGATAGCGCTTATCAAGTCGCGGCCGCCGCCGAAGAACAAAATCAGGTGACAGAGGAAATTAATCGCAATATTTCCGCCATCGGCGATGCCACCCACGAACTTGAACGGTTGTCGCACAGCGTTTTGTCCGCCAGCACCAATGTGGACAAAATTACTCAGGATATTGATAAGCACCTAACGCAATTGCGTTGCTAGCAAAGACACGACAAGGGAGGCTTGGCAGCGTGATGTAAGGTAATTGACACCAGAATGGGGAATCAGGCATGAGGGATATTGATTGGCGCACAGCAGCACTGCTCTGCATTGCCAGCACAAGCATACCGGCACAGGCGGAAGTGTCAGGCAATCTAACGCTGGTAAGTAATTATCTTTCCTACGGCCTTTCGCAAACAGAGGATGCCCCTGCCCTGCAGTTCAGTGCCACCTGGTCAGGGGAATCCGGTATCTATGCCAGTGGTTGGGCCTCGCAAGTAGATTTCGGGGAAGGAACCCATACAGAGCTGGGTATTTATGCCGGTTACTACAGCGCATTTTCAGACACAGTATCGCTGGATTGGGGAATCGCCCAATTTTTGTATGAAGGCGCTGATCACAGCGATGATTACAACTACAACGAGGTTTACGCCACCCTTGCAACCGCACTCATTACCATGGGAGTTCATTACGCCTGGGATTATTTTGGCAGTGATGCAGACTACACTGTAGTGCAAGTTTCCAAACAATTTTCCCTGCAAGATGGATTTGCACTCACACTGGGAGCGGATTATTCAGTGACTGGTGATGAAAATAAATACAGCATTATGGGCGAGTCGGATTGCCTGCATTATTTTGTGCGCGTGGAAAAAGAATGGCGTGGTTTGCAATGGCGCTTGAGCCTGCACGATACCAATATGTCGACGACAGAAACCGATAAAGCCCGTGTGGTTGCGGGTATTGGCTGGGCATTTTAGTAAAGCAGGAAAACACTCGCGAACAGCCCCGAACTATGCCGGGGCTGTTGTCGATATTGATTAAGGTTTAGCGCTAAGCTGTTGTTTAATTTGCAACAGCTCGCGATTGGTGGTGCGACGGTAGTCATCAATCGCAGCAATCGCTTCATCATGGCTGCGAATACGCGCGGCCAAACTATCCAGAGCAGTCATTTCCAATGACATTTTATCCAGACGCTCTTTCAGCTCCTGCACACCTTTGGACTGCTGGCTAACACTGCTGGCCATGCCATCAATTTTTGCCGCAGCGCCATCAGCAACGGTTTTATTCGCTGCCAACTCTTGCTTGAGCGATGTTGTTGCCGTTTTGGCCTCGGTTGCCGCTTTTTGGGCATTGGCAGCATCGCGCCCAACCAGGGTTGTTTTCTCGGTATTGGCGGCAATCGCCTTGCGATTAGTTTCAATCACCCCCGCCAAACGGCGCACTTCACCATCGATCTTTTTCAGATTGGATTGCAGGGTGACTACTGACGCACTCGATTCCTCAGACGTCATACTCAGTTGCTGCTCCAACCCCTGGATGCGGGTATCCGCCTGCTTGAGCATGGCTTGGGCCTGGAATAACTGCCAACCTAAAAAGCCGGCACCGCCTACCGCAACCAGTGCAATAACCAACGCCACCGCAGGCAAGCTGCTGGAAGGCGCCGGTGCATAAGCGGGGGCTTGTGGCGCCGCCTTGCGCGCGGGACGGCTTGGTGCTGGGTCATCATCGTGATCGAGATGGGATTGCTGGCGACGCGCGGTGGACTGCGCAGGTTCTGATATTGCGCCGGGAGATAATGTGGGTTCTCTGCGTTCCATAACAACAACTACCTTAACGATGAGTCAGTGATCAAGATGAGTAACAAGTGTGCGCGCATTTTATAGCAGCCGCCAACACAAACATAGGCTGCTATTTTTATTTCACACAATAAAAAACGGGCCTGTTGGCCCGTTTTTTATCACCTGAACAACAATTACTTGGCGTAATTGGTGTTCACGAATTCCCAGTTTACCAACGCCCAGAAAGCGTTCATGTAGGTTGGGCGTGCATTTCGGTAGTCAATGTAGTAAGCGTGTTCCCACAAATCCACAGTCAGGATCGGGGTAACAGAGGCGTCGGTCAATGGAGTAGCCGCATTGCTGGTGTTCACAATAGCAACAGAACCATCAGCCTTTTTCACCAACCAGGTCCAGCTTGAACCAAAGTTGTTGATAGCAGAATTGGTGAATTCTTCTTTGAACTTGTCAAACGAACCAAAAGCAGCATTGATTGCATCTGCTACAGCACCAGTTGCTGCGCCGCCACCGTTAGGGCTCAAGCAGTGCCAGTAGAAGGTGTGGTTCCAGATTTGTGCAGCATTGTTAAACACACCACCAGAAGAGGTTTTGATCACTTCTTCCAGGCTTTTGCCTTCAAATTCAGTGCCAGGAACCAGGCCATTCAACTTATCAACATAGGTTTTGTGGTGCTTACCGTAGTGGAATTCCAGAGTTTCAGCAGAAATATGGGGAGCCAATGCATCTTTCGCGTAAGGCAGTGCAGGTAATTCAAAAGCCATGATGTTTCTCCTAATTCACGGTTGTATACATTCAAGCGTCATTCAAAAAGCGGAGCTAATAATACCAACTAAATGATTTTGGCATTATTAAAAATTCGCTATCGCCATTTTAAAAGGGCAAATACCAAAAACAATTGCGGCCCACGAGGGGCCGCAACTATCGATGGGTCGGCTTACATCATACCGCCCATGCCACCCATACCGCCCATGTCTGGCGCAGCAGGTTTGTCTTCTGGCAGATCAGCAACCATTGCTTCGGTAGTGATCATCAAACCAGCGATAGAGCCGGCTGCCTGCAATGCAGAACGGGTTACTTTGGCTGGATCAAGAATACCCATTTCCAGCATATCGCCATAAACACCAGTCGCCGCGTTGTAACCGTAGTTGCCAGTGCCTTTTTTCACTTGGTCAGCAACTACTGATGGCTCATCACCGGCGTTAGCAACGATTTGACGCAATGGCGCTTCCATCGCACGACGAGCGATGCCGATACCGGCGTTTTGATCTTCGTTGTCACCTTTCAGGTCAGCGATAGCAGCTACTGCGCGAATCAATGCAGTACCGCCTCCTGGAACCACGCCTTCTTCTACCGCTGCGCGAGTAGCGTGCAGGGCATCTTCAACGCGGGCTTTCTTCTCTTTCATTTCAACTTCAGTCGCTGCGCCCACTTTGATTACCGCAACACCGCCAGCCAACTTGGCTACGCGCTCTTGCAGTTTTTCACGGTCATAGTCAGAAGAAGTTTCTTCGATTTGCACACGGATTTGTTGTACGCGTGATTTGATTTCTTCCGCGTTACCAGCACCGTCAACGATGGTGGTGTTGTCTTTGTTCATGGTGACGCGTTTTGCAGTACCCAAGTGTTCCAAAGTAGCGCTTTCCAGATCCAGACCCACCTCTTCAGAAATCACAGTACCGCCAGTCAATACGGCGATATCTTGCAACATTGCTTTACGACGATCACCGAAGCCAGGTGCTTTAACAGCAGCTACTTTCACGATACCGCGAATGTTGTTTACAACCAAAGTGGCCAGCGCTTCGCCTTCAACATCTTCAGCAACAATGACCAGTGGCTTGCCGGATTTGGCAACGCCTTCCAACACAGGCAACAACTCGCGGATGTTGGAGATTTTCTTGTCAACCAACAGGATGAACGGATGATCGTGTTCAACGCTCATGTTGTCCTGGTTGTTGATGAAGTAGGGAGACAGGTAGCCACGGTCAAACTGCATACCTTCTACTACGTCCAGCTCATTTTCCAGACTGGTGCCTTCTTCAACAGTGATAACGCCTTCTTTACCCACTTTTTCCATGGCTTCGGCAATCAACTCACCGACAGAAGTATCGCTGTTAGCAGAAATGCTACCCACTTGAGAGATAGACTTGGTATCAACACAAGGCTGGGCGATAGATTGAACGTGTTTAACGGCTGCGCTAATCGCTTTGTCGATACCGCGCTTCAGATCCATTGGGTTCATACCCGCGGCAACAGACTTCAAGCCTTCGTTCACAATGGCTTGCGCCAATACGGTTGCAGTCGTGGTGCCGTCACCAGCGTCGTCAGAAGCGCGTGAGGCAACTTCTTTCAACATTTGTGCGCCCATATTTTCAAATTTGTCTTTCAAGCTGATTTCTTTAGCAACAGACACACCGTCTTTAGTGATGGTTGGTGCACCGAAGGACTTCTCCAGCACCACGTTGCGGCCTTTCGGGCCAAGGGTCGCTTTAACCGCATCGGCCAAAATATTTACACCGGCCAACATGCGTTGACGTGCGCTATCACCAAATTTCACTTCTTTAGCTGACATATTTTCAATTCCTACAATCTTTTGTTAACCCAATGGGATCGGCACAGGGCGATCCCAGACTAAATTCTGCTAGCGTACGGTTTACACCAGTACCGCTTTGATGTCGGATTCGTTCAGAATCACCAGTTCTTCGCCATCGATGGTGATGGTGTCGCTACCGGCATACTTACCGAATACCACTACATCGCCAACTTTCACGTCCAGAGGACGCAGCTCACCACTCGCCAATACGCGGCCATTACCTACGGCAACCACTTCGCCTTGATTAGGCTTTTCTTTCGCAGCGCCAGATAAAATGATGCCACCGGCAGTTTTGGTTTCTTCTTCTTTGCGACGAATAACAACGCGATCGTGTAACGGACGGATTTTCATGAACATTTGTCTCCTAAACAAACAGGTTAAACGAGCGTAGAGCCTTACTCTTGATCACAAGAGCACAGGGCTCCGGCTTGATGACATATAGGGATGGTCTTGAGGGTTTCAAGGGCCATCAGTAAAGCCACCGATCTACAGGGACAACCCGGAAACCGGTAGCCAATAAAGCGGTGAAACCTATGTGGGGTTAGCAATGGGGATTTCAACCTGACTGCGCAAAAAATCTCGCAATAAAATGGATTTCTTTTACAAACCGGTGAATTGAGGACGTTTAGGGGTTGCTACAGCGGGTTATCGAGGCGGATTGTCGCAAGGTTTATCCTCGGGTCGCGCATCGGCGGGTTGGTCAATCAACAGGCCTGTCGTTGAGCTATCGCTCTCCGTTTTCACCGGCCCCTGATGTTCATAGACATTGCCTTGCCCGGCAAACGGGTTGCGCCGGAATTGCTCCGGGTTGAAACCGGCAGTGTAAAACCCGGTGGCTGACGCGCGCACTGCCATTTTAGCAAGCCACCGCTTGAGCAGTAGGCGCCTCACCAGCGGAATAAAACACAAAAGCGCCATAACATCGGTAAGAAAGCCCGGAATAATGAGCAGCACGGCACCCACGGCTTTGAACAGGTTATCCGCCAGAGCCTGCGCGGGTAATTCACCACCCATACGCATGTTTTGCGCTGTGCTCAGCATGCTCGACGCGCCCAAATAGCGGAGCAGGTTAACACCAACCACAATCATCAATACCAACCAGCCGATCACTGCCCAAGCGCCCAGATGACTGCCAATTTCAATCATCAGCCAGAGCTCAACAATAGGCAGCAGCAGGATTAACAGTGGCAAGCGCATAGCGGGTGTCCAATAGGTGAGGCTGGGCAGTTTACCACTTGTAGCTCACCCCCAGCGACATACGTGTGTCCTTGTCCTGACGCGTGGGCTGCGGGTCTGTGTCCAGCCAATAATCGATTTTAAACTCGGAATATATCCGATCGAGGATCATGGAGCTTAGACCGGTGGAGGTTTTCAATTGTAAATTGGGGTCATCTTCCGCCGATTGCAACAATTCATTATTGTGGAAAAAACCAACACCCCAAGGCAGGTTATAACGAAAATCCAGCGCAACCCCGAGGGCCATAAACTCATCGGCCAATGCATAGTTGCCCATCAGTTCAGCAGGCAGTTGATAGGATTCCTCGTGCAACGCCAGCCCCGACTTAAGTGACAGCGCCATGGTTTTATTATCGAAAAACTGATATCCCGTACCTGAACCCCAGCGCGTGTAATTGCGCATACCGCGCTGGGGATCGGCACCGGCAAGCACACTGTTGTACCAAAACCAGTGTTCGCCGAAAAACCAATCCAATGAGTAACGCAGGTTCCAACGCTCCTGCGGACGCGAATAATTCCAGGATGCGCGCGCAAATTCGCCGCCCACAACATGGCGGAAATCATTGCGCCGCAGGCTGAATTCCCCCTGGGTATTCCACTCCTCACGCACCTCGTTGCCACGGGAATAGGCACCCCATAAATTTAATCGCCCATGATGCACATAAGCGCCTTTCGTAAACTCTTCATAGGGCATCAGGGTTTTTATGCGCAGCAGCGATGCGCGCTTAACGCGATTGGAATCACCGCAGTTATAGCGTAAAAATTCATTTTCCATTGGCTGCAAGTGGCAGGGTGAGTTGTTGCCATTGATTTTCAATGCAACATCCGTCTGGATATTTTTAATATTGGTTTTATTGATGCGCTGCTCGCCAAAATTCGTTGAACGCCACAGCAGGTGTTCGTCATCCAGGCTCACCAGCTCCCCTTCCAAACGATCACCATTGAGTAATTCAACAACACCGGCAACAGCAGCCTGGCTAAGCCACAACAACAAAAACACAAGCCATGCAGTTTTATTCACAACTAACCTTTTTTGCGGCGAGAGGTTTATCGGGAGGGAAATACTCATTAAAGTGAGCCACACCCACCGCTGCAACGCCAAAAATGTTAATAGTGTTAATTTAGGTTACCTTGAGTTTAGCGAGGTAAATCTTCCATGTACTTGATCAATTCACGGACACACAACCCCTGATGAGCAGCAATCAACACAAAGAAGCCATTTATCTGGCGCTGATGACCATTCCACCGGGAAAAGTCGTGACTTATGGTGAGCTAGCCAAACTTGCAGGCCTACCGGGCGCAGCCCGCTTGGCAGGAAGACTCATGTCAGGGCTGAGCGAGAACACCACCCTGCCCTGGCACCGGGTGATTAACGCGCAAGGGCGACTATCGCTGCCGGAAGATTCCGAGGGGCGAAAAATACAGCAAGCGCGACTGGAAGCAGAAGGTGTGATTTTTGAACGAGGGAAAATTAATCTGCGCATTTATCGCTACAATGCGGCCGCAGCACATTCAACCGATTAGCACACACGACCCTATCACCACACATGAATACAGGCCCTATGACTTCATCACCACACGCTGACAGTGAATCGCAAAACTACAAGGGTTGGGCGGGTATCAAACGCGCCTTCGCCACCCCCTCCGCACTGACCATGCTGTTTTTGGGCTTCGGCTCTGGCTTACCCTTTTTATTGGTTGGCGCCACACTCTCAACCTGGCTGCGCGATACAGGCGTAGCGCTGAGTGTGATTGGCCTGGTGAGCTATGCGAGTTTTTTTTATGTATTGAAATTTTTGTGGGCGCCATTAATTGATCGCTACCCACTGCCATTTTTAGGCCGCCGAAAAGGCTGGCTGGCGCTGTCACAACTATTGCTCATTTCCGCACTGGCAGGTATGGCACTGTTTGGCCCGCAATCATCGCTCTTGTTATTTGTTGCACTGACAGGATTAGTCGCGCTTGCAGGAGCCACGCAAGACATAGTGGTAGATGCCTATCGCATTGAAGTCGCGCCAGTGCAGTCACAAGCCGCACTCGCCGCAACCTATATTTTAGGTTATCGCTTCGGACTGATTATCTCGGGCGCTATAGCCTTGTATTTAGCAGAACTCACCAGTTGGACAACAGCTTATCTCGTGATGGCCGCTTGCATTTTATTGCCCTTGTTAGCGGGATTATTATCCAAAGAACCGGCGGCGCAAGCATTGGCGATACGCGAAATTCGCTTGAGGGATGCATTTATAAAACCGTTTCAGGAATTTTTTTCGCGCAATGGCATTTGGCTCGCACTGGCACTGCTCGCCTTTGTTGGACTATTCAAATTGCCAGATCAAATGATCGGCGTACTGGCTGGGCCATTTTATTTAGACTCAGGTTATACCAAAGCCGATATAGCCACAGTCTCTAAAGTTTACGGTGTGTGGATAGGTATAGCAGGTGCATTTTTAGGTGGGATTTGTATCGCCGCATTTAGTTTGCGCTCAATGCTGGTGATTGCAGCACTCGCCATATCGATTTCCAATATTGCCTACTTGCTGATGGCCAATAACCCCGGCGAGAACTGGGCATTTTTTGCCACCATCAGTGCAGACAATTTATCGCAAGGGTTTGCAGGGGTTGTATTGGTTGCATTTATGTCGAGCCTTACCAATCGTAATTTCACGGCGACGCAATATGCACTGCTCGCCTCACTCGCCAATTTACCCGGTAAATTTATCGGCGGGTTATCGGGATACATTGTGGAAGCAAGTAGCTACTCGGCCTTTTTTATTATGAGTACCTTTTCCGTCATACCAACTCTGTTGTTGCTCGCCTGGATTTGGCATCGCATTCAGGCAGACAAACTGCAATAAAAAAGCCGCCGGATTTCTCCGGCAGCTTTTCATCCAGCCAAAACGGTAAACTGCAGAACCGCCTAGTCGCGGAAATTTTCAAACTGCATTGGCATTCCAAATTCAGCAGCACGCAACGCGGCGATACACTCTTGTAAGTCATCGCGTTTTTTGCCGGTGACACGCACCTGCTCACCCTGAATACTGGCTTGCACTTTCAGCTTTTTCTCTTTTACCAAGGCGACAATTTTTTTTGCCAGCTCCTTATCAATTCCCGTACGCACGGTGATATCCCGCTTTACTTGCTTACCTGCCGTTTTGATCGGCCCAATATCCAGGCAACTCACATCAATCCCATTTTTCGCCATATTGGGCCTGAGCACATCCAGCATTTGATCCAGTTGCATCTCGGCATCGGCGGTAATGGTGATTTCATATTCTTTGCGCTCGAAGGTTGCATTTACACCTTTAAAATCAAAACGATTGGTAATCAGTCGCTGGGTCTGATCAATCGCATTGGTCAAATTATGTTTATCAACTTCGGACACTACATCAAACGATGGCATAACAAACCTCTTTCACACTCAATCAATTCAATTACACAATCAGCGTTGCAAACGCAATCGCACAAATCCAGAACAACAGCGAACGCGAATAAAGCGGCAAGCTCGATTTCACCAACGCAAACGAATAGGCAGGCTCGGAATGGGTGGTGATTACATCGCCAGTGAGATCTTCAATAATATCCTGAGTCTCCTCCGCCATTTCCTCTTCCATTTCCGCTTTTTCGGCGGGATCCATTTGTGCCATGGTGGCTGCTGAACAGTCAGTGGGCGCACCCAGTGCACCGCGTAAACACTCGTTCAATACATAGTCAGACGGGCTTTGGGTGTCCAATAAATTCTTGCGCAAGGGACAGGTTTCAAAATTGCCGACAAAGGCCCAGGTAACGCCCATCAAACGCACGGCAGGTAATTCCAACAGCCACAGCCATTTACTCGCAGCGCGGAAGCTATCGCTGTCCTGCGGCGCAAAATCGCGATAGAGCACACTCAAACGGTACAACAGCGCTCCGAATGGCCCCGCGATAAAAAACCAGAAAAGTACCGCAAAACTGCGCTCAAAACCGCGATATGCAAAAACTTTTAACGCTTCGGTATGCATCTCACGCCAATCAGACACATCAGCACTGTTTTGCTCTGCGGGCGTATTGCCGCGTAAACGATCAATTAATTGTGCGGCTGCAACACCATCGCCACGGGTTGCCAGCGCGATATATTCGCGCGCATCGGCCAAAATGTTGCCGCGCCCCAAACTGTACAGCAACACCGGCACATAGAGGAAAAATAACCAGTGCTTACCCGCAAAGTGATGAATTAATAAAAAGATAAACACCAGCGTCACCAGTGGAATCAGCAACGCCAATAGCAATGGTGGAACAGGTGATGCGGAAAATCCGGGGATTTTTTGCAGACGGTTGATTAGCCATTTAAACCAGCCATCGTAGTGGATAAAACTGGCAGAACCGAGCCAGTAGACGATTGCGAGAACAACAACCAAGCTGAGAAAAATCATTGTGTTTTATCACTCATCGGTCAATAAATGTGAAACGAGGGCTTTATAAAAGCGCTCTGCGAAAACGCTGCCAATCAAAGGCAGGACCCGGGTCAGTTTTGCGTCCGGGCGCTATATGCTCATGACCAGTGATGCGCTCAAGCGTTAGTTTAGGATAAGTCAGCATCAACTGGCGAGTAACTTTCTCCAGGGCCAGGTATTGGGCATCGGTATAAGGTAGCTCGTCAGTACCCTCCAACTCTACGCCAACACTGTAATCATTACAGTTGGAGACCCCGTCAAAACTGGATGCACCGGCATGCCAGGCGCGCGCGGTAAAAGGCACAAACTGGGTAATTGCGCCATCGCGTTCAATAAATAAATGAGCAGATACCTGCAAGCCCGCAATGGTTTCAAAATAAGGATGGGCGTTAATATCTAGCCTATTTTGGAAGAAGGCCTGCACATAACCGCCGCCGAACTCGCCCGGCGGCAAGCTGATGTTGTGTACCACCAATAGACTGATATCTACCGATTCAGGCCGCGAATTGCTATTGGGTGATGGGCAAATATTGACGCCACTCAACCAACCATCGTGAATCATCATGTTATCGCCTTGTATCATAAATACCCTGCTTTATGCCGGAATGGTGCGGTCTTCAGCCCAGCGCCGCAACTGTGAAATCTGCTCAGCCATAACTACCGACAAGGGGCTGGTGGCCGCTATTTCACGCAAGAGAATATCAGTAGTCAGTGCCTGCGCCTCGGCAGCCGCTGAGTAGAGTGCGGCGATAATCGCCTGTTCAATCTCTGATCCCGAAAAGCCATCGCTAGCGTTGGCAAGGCGTTGCAAATCAAACTGCAGGGCATCGCAACCGCGCTTGCGCAGGTGTATAGAGAAAATATCCTGCCGCACCGCCACTTCAGGCAAATCGACAAAAAAGATTTCATCCAAACGCCCTTTGCGAATCAGCTCTGGCGGTAAGCGCGAAATATCATTGCTGGTGGCAACAATAAACACCCGTGAGCGCCGCTCTGCCATCCAGGTCAGCAAGGTGCCCAACAAACGCTGCGATACGCCATTGTCATTACCATCCTGCGCCATACCTTTTTCGATTTCATCCAGCCAGAGCACACAAGGCGACATGGCGTCGGCCAATTTGAGCGCCTCGCGCAGGTTGCGCTCGGTTTCACCATGGAATTTGTTGTAGAGCGCCCCGACATCCATGCGCATCAGGGGCAATCCCCACAGGCCAGCCACCGCTTTGGCAGCGAGACTTTTGCCGCCACCCTGCACACCTAACAGTAAAATCCCCTTGGGGCGGTCCAGTTTGGACTCCTCATCATTAAATGCGCCGCGACGGGTGAGCAGCCAACGCTTCAAGTTCTGCAAACCGCCAACGTTGGAGAAATCCTCCGTCTGCTGCTCAAAGCTGACCACGCCCTCCATATCCAGCAGTGCAAATTTGGCTTTATTGATTTTGGGCAAATCGTCTTCGTTGAGCGAGCCATCATTCCAGATCGCGCTACGCACCAAGCGACGCACATCGCTGACACTCATGCCCTGCAGGTTGTTCACCAGCTTTTTCAGCGTGAGATTGTCCGTTTTTACCCGCGCGCCCGCATGGCGATCAGACCAATCCTTAGCCTCCTCACGAATGATATCCATAATTTTGTCATCGCTCGGCAGGGTCAGGGCATAGGAAGCGCTGTAGCGCGACAACTCTGGCGGCAAGCGCAACTGATAACTCAGCAATACCAGCGTATGCGGCACCGCAAAGTGATTGAGGGCGATATCTTTCAACAGACGAACAACTTGAGCATTATCAGTCAGAAAGGGATGCAAATCGCACAACGCAAACATGGCAGGCTGATGCTGCTGCTTGATATGGCGCAGCATTTCCTCCGGATCGTTCAACGAACTGCCCTTGGGAACCAATTGGGGGCCGAAATTCAAGCGCGCCAAGCCATCAGTGAGCGACCAGCGGTGCAGATCCTTACCCTGGGTGTTTGCCACCTTGAGCAACACATCCAGGGCTTTTTTCTCTTCGAAGGTTTCTATGACTACGAGTGGGATACGGGCATCCAATAGCAGCTTTATTTCGTTTACATCTTGCACGCTTGTCTCCTTCGAGCAGGAAATGAATGAAAGGCGCCAGCATGCAGTGCCGCCTGCTGGCTTGCAATGATTTGATGCAACGCAAACAAATGCGCCAAGGTACAAGTGCCGAGTGCGACGATTTCTGTTTAAATAGCCCTATTAGTGATTCAAGGTAATGCGCCATGTCCCAGATTCGACACAGTTTCATCGACAACCTGATTATCAATGCCGATCGCGCCCTGCGCACCTTGGTGGCAGGCAGCGATATGACCAGCGAGCGGCCGTCACCCGCCCTGCCACTGAGTGAAGGCGACCTGTCAGAAACAGAACGCAAAAAATCAGCCGCCTTGATGCGCGTCAATCACACCGGGGAAGTCTGCGCCCAAGCGCTATACCAAGGACAAGCACTGACCGCCAAGCTGCCTCATGTTCGCGCGGAAATGGAACATGCCGCCGACGAAGAAATTGACCATCTGGTGTGGTGCCAACAGCGCATCGACGCACTCGGCAGTCACACCAGCTATTTGAATCCAATGTGGTATGGACTCTCCTTTGCGATTGGCGCCGGTGCAGGGCTAATTAGCGATAAAGTCAGCCTGGGGTTTGTTGCGGCAACGGAAGATCAAGTCTGCAAACATCTGCAACATCATTTGGCCGAGTTACCAGTAGCAGATATACCTAGCCGCGCTGTGGTCTCGCAAATGCTGGACGACGAAGCCCGCCATGCCGATATGGCACTTAGTGCCGGAGGCTATCGTTTCCCCGCCCCCGTAAAAGGTGTGATGACACTGGTATCCAAAGTCATGACAACGGCCAGCTACCGCTTGTAAATACGCCCTGCTTTCAGCGAGGCCAAAAACCACAATGCCCGCAAACGCGGGCATTGTTGTTTTTGGCAAAGTGATGCAAATTGCCCGTATCAGACCTCACGAATCTCGTAAGAATGGGTAATTTCTACGCCACCAGCTTCCAGCATAATAGATGCAGAGCAATACTTGGTTGCCGATAATTCAACAGCGCGTTTTACTTGCGCCTCTTTCAACTCTTTTCCTGTCACCAAAAACCTCATGTGTATTTTCGTAAAGGGTGAAGGAACACCTTCTGCGCGTTCGGCCTCCAGTTCGCAACGGCAATCAGTAACCTGCTGGCGAGCTTTGGTAAGGATGCTCATGACATCAAATGAAGAGCAGCCGCCCAAACCAATCAACAGCATTTCCATAGGGCGAACGCCGGTATTACGGCCACCGTGGTCCGGCGGGCCATCCATCAATACTGCATGGCCACTGCCCGACTCACCCAAAAATTGCGCGCCATCAACCCATTTAACCACTGCTTGCATATCTTGCACCGCCATAAAAATCGTGTTTAAAAATAGATGCTTAGCGTAACACAGCAGACCATCAAATCGAAAATGTCACGAAAATCAACACACAACAGACATTTGTCGACTTTTTGTAGACAATTCATTTCTCTGAGCTTATAACTACATCACAAATTTTAAGGTTGTTCTGGCATATCTCTAGCAGTACTTTAAGCATGTGTCATAATAAATTTTATATCCCAAATAGTGATATAAATATTAACTAATTATTACCATTCAACTTTGGAGCCACACCTTGGTCGCTGTCTCACTCACACCGCACATTAAGAATGTGGAAGAATTTCTGGTTCATTGCCATCGTCGCCGTTACCCAGCCAAGAGCACCATCATTTACGCTGGCGACAAAAGCGATTCGCTTTATTACATAGTCAAAGGTTCAGTTACTGTATTAATTGAAGATGACGAAGGCCACGAAATGATCGTCGCCTACCTCAATGACGGTGACTTTTTTGGTGAAATGGGCCTTTTTGACGACAAAGACTCACGCAGTGCCTGGGTACGCGCCAAATCAGAATGTGAAGTCGCTGAAATCAGCTATGCCAAATTTCAGGAGATTTCTGAAGAGCACCCTGAATTCCTTTTTGCACTGGGCAGCCAAATGGCGCGCCGCCTGCGTGCAACCACCCGCAAAGTCGGTGACCTCGCCTTCCTGGATGTTACCGGTCGTGTCGCACGCACCCTGCTTGAGCTTTGCAAAGAGCCTGATGCCATGACTCACCCTGATGGTATGCAAATTAAAATTACCCGCCAGGAGATTGGACGCATTGTAGGCTGTTCGCGTGAAATGGTTGGCCGTGTACTAAAGACCCTGGAAGAGCAAGGTCTGGTGATGGTGAAAGGTAAAACAATGGTTGTATTTGGCACCCGCTAAACCGACATCATTACCCAAATCATAAAAAAGCCCGCATTAACTTGAATAATGAGGGCTTTTTTACTGCACTCAGATTAAATCAGGCAAAAAAATTCGCCAAGGCAATGCCTGGCTCATCAGCGCGCATAAACGCCTCGCCCACCAAAAACGCATTTACATTTTTGCTGCGCATGGCCTGCACATCGGCTGGTGCAAGAATTCCGCTTTCAGTAACTACAATGCGATCACTGCCAATTTTATCGAGCAATTTATAGGTCGTATCCAGAGTCACATCGAAGGTGTGCAGGTTGCGATTATTAATGCCGATTAATTTGTTAGGTAATGCCAGCGCAATATCCAGCTCCTGCTCGTCGTGCACTTCCACCAATACATCCAAACCAATACGTTGTGCCAGGCTATTCAGTTCTGCCAACTTTTCCGGAGAGAGTGCCGCGACAATTAGCAGAACGCAATCAGCTCCCATCGCCCGGGCTTCATATATTTGGTACTCGTCTACCAGAAAGTCCTTGCGAATCACTGGCAAACTAACGGCAGCACGCGCCTGTTGCAGGTAAACATCAGCACCCTGAAAAAAATCGACATCTGTCAAAACTGACAAGCATGCCGCACCACCCTGCTCATAGGAACGCGCAATTTCATCCGGCACAAAATGCTCGCGAATCACCCCCTTACTGGGTGATGCTTTTTTAATCTCAGCGATCACACCTGCCTTGCCTTGCGCGATTTTATTTTCAATCGCTTTTACGAAACCCCGAGTCGGTGTTTGCTGAGCGGCTTGTATTTTTAACTGGTCCAGCGAAACCTGCGCCTTACGCTCGGCGATTTCTTCCCATTTGCGCGCAATAATTTTGCGCAGTACCGTTGGTGTATCAGACATGGAATCTTCCAAAAAACGTGTAACAAAAAGTTATTGCAGATATTGCGTAAATGCGGCTAATTCGCGAATTTTCTCGCCTGCCAAACTGCTGCCAATAGCATCGCGCGCCATTTCAACACCGTCGGACAAACTGCTCGCTACTCCGCTGACATAAATCGCAGCACCCGCATTAAGCGCAATAATATCGGCGGCTTTCTCTGCGTACTGACCACGGCGATTCCCCAGCGCATCGCGAATCAACAGCAGCGAATCTTCAGCATTGGAAACGCTCAAACCAATCAAGCTCTTGGATTGCATACCAAAATCTTCCGGTTTGATGATGTATTCGCGAATTTCACCATTCTTCAACTCTGCGATTTGTGTTTCAGTCGACAGGCTAATTTCATCAAGGCCATCTTTTGCATGCACTACCATCACATGCTCACTGCCCAAACGCCCCAGCACTTCCGCCATAGGCTTGCATAGCTCGCCATTAAATACCCCTATCACCTGGCGCTTCACATTGGCAGGATTTGTCATAGGGCCAAGCATGTTAAAAATAGTACGCATACCCAATTCTTTGCGCGGCCCGATGGCATGGCGCATAGCGCTGTGATGTGCCGGGGCAAACATAAAACCAACACCAATTTCACGCACACAGCGCGCCACCTGCTCGGCGGTGATATCCAGCTTAATACCAGCAGCTTCCAACACATCAGCACTACCCGTTGAGCTGGAGACGGAGCGATTGCCGTGCTTGGCAACTCTTCCACCTGCAGCGGCGACCACAAAAGCACTGGCGGTTGAGATATTAAATAAGTTGGCGCCATCGCCACCGGTACCACAGGTATCTACCAAATAATTCACATCAATATCGACTGGCGTTGCCAGTTCGCGCATCACCATTGCTGCACCGGTAATTTCATCCAGTGTCTCGCCTTTCATGCGCAAGGCAACCAAAAAGCCGCCGATTTGTGCAGGTGTTGCTCCACCAGTCATCACAATACGCATCACCGAGATCATTTCCTCTGTACTCAGGTCGATGCGCGCCACCAATTTTGTTAATGCTTGTTTGATATCCATTGCCTTTTACCTTTTTAGAATTGGCGCCCCCAATCAACAGTGCGCCGTATTTGTTGTCAGTAAGTCAGGAGCGATAAATTCAAATTAATATGCTGTCAAAAAGTTGCGCAGCATATCGTGACCATGTTCCGTTAAAATGGATTCAGGGTGAAACTGAACCCCTTCCAACGCGAGCGTTCTGTGCTTAACACCCATGATTTCAGCCACACTTCCATCGTCATTTTGCGTCCAGGCAGTAATCTCCAGACAATCGGGTAAAGACTCTTTTTCAATCACCAGCGAGTGGTAGCGCGTGGCTTGAAATGGGTTGGCTAACCCGCGAAATATACCAGTGTTACTGTGATAGACCGGTGAGGTTTTACCGTGCATTACATAGGGGGCGCGAATCACTTTACCTCCCAATGCCTGCCCAATACTCTGGTGCCCCAGACAAACCCCCAAAATCGGAATTTTTCCTGCGAAGGTTTGAATAGTCTCAACCGACACACCCGCTTCTGTTGGGGTGCAAGGCCCGGGAGAAATAACAATTTTTTCCGGTGCCAATGTCGCTATCTCATCCAAGGTGATCTCATCATTGCGCACAACCTTGATATCAGCACCCAGCTCACCGAAATATTGCACCAGGTTGTAGGTAAATGAGTCGTAATTATCGATCATTAAAATCATTTTGTATCACCTTTGAGACTTGGCTCACCGACCATATCAACCGCTTTGAAGATTGCCCGGGCTTTATTCATGGTTTCTTTCCACTCCAAGGCCGGCACCGAATCAGCAACAACACCTGCACCAGCCTGCACGTAGAGTTTGCCGTTCTTAATCACGGCTGTGCGAATGGCGATAGCCGTATCCATGTTGCCATTCCAGGCGATATAACCCACTGCGCCGCCATAGATACCGCGCTTTTCCGGCTCCAACTCATCGATAATTTCCATCGCACGAATTTTGGGGGCGCCGCTCAAGGTTCCCGCTGGCAGCGCTGCACGCAACACATCCATTGCCCGCAGCTCCTCTTTTAATGTCCCGGTGACATTGGAGGTAATGTGCATCACATGGGAGTAACGCTCTACCACCATTTTATCTGTCAGTTTTACGCTGCCGATTTTGGCCACGCGCCCCACATCATTGCGCCCCAGATCGATCAACATTAAATGCTCGGCAATTTCCTTGGGATCATTGACCAGCTCAATTTCCAGCGCTTTATCTTCTTCTGCTGTGCGACCACGGCGACGGGTCCCAGCAATCGGACGCACAGTTACTTCACCATCTTCCAAACGCGCCAGAATCTCCGGGCTTGAACCTACAACGTGATGATCACCCAAATCCATGAAATACATATAAGGCGAGGGATTCAGGTTGCGCAATGCGCGATACAGGTTAATTGGCTCACCTGCAAAATCAATAGACATACGCTGGGATACAACCACCTGCATCGTATCGCCAGCCAAGATATAGTTTTTGATTTTATTGACGTAACCGTGAAAATTTTCTTCGCCGCAATTGGAAGTAAAATGAGGCTCGCTATCGCCATTGTTTCCGAGCGACAAACCAGGAGTTGCGGGAATTTCACCGCGCAGCTTCTGTTCCAGCTCATCCAGTCTGGCATTGGCTTTTACAAATGCGTTTTCAACATCAGGATTGGCGTGAATAACAAAAATTAATTTGCCCGCCAAGTTGTCAAATACCAACACCTCATCTGACACGCTCAACAAAATATCAGGCGTACCTATCACATCTTTGGGGGTACTCGCTTTTAAATGCGGCTCGACATAACGGATACAATCGTAAGCAAAGTACCCCACCAGACCACCGGTAAATCGTGGCAAGCCGGGTAGCTCTGGCGCGCGATAGCGCTCCTTAAAGGTCTCTACAAAAGCAAGCGCATCGGCACACTCATGGGTTTCAATAACCTCACCATCACGCTCTACGGTGATTTGATCACCCAAGGCTTTTAATACTGTGCGTGCCGGCAAGCCAATCATGGAGTAGCGGCCCCATTTTTCACCGCCTTGTACAGATTCAAATAAGTAAGAGTAAGGACCGGCGGCGAGTTTGAGGTAAGACGAGAGCGGCGTATCCAAATCGGCCAGGACTTCGCGCATAACCGGAATGCGGTTGTAACCTTGCGCCGCTAATTGAGCAAACTGTTCGGAGTTCATGGGATTACCTTTTGCTTGCCACCCAATCGTGTACAAGTCTTATCGTTATCGGAAATTCGATGTATTAATTTGAGTGCGCGGTTCCATTAACAGGAGCTCATTACGCAAACAGAGAGAAGGCAAGCCATACATCAACCTAAAAGTGACATATAGCAAGATGAACTAGCGGCGCCATCGGGCGGCAAGGTGGGTAGCGCACTCTGTGATGATGGAAGTAGCGTTGTTCACGAGGATGGTTCCTGTTGATCGTGAGGGCAAGTGTACTGAATTAATCTGCACATGCCTACCCTCATTCAACACCTTCATTCAACTTGGGAAACCCAACTTAAACTTGCGCCAACTGTGCACGCATTTCTGCAATAACAGCCTTGTAATCCGGCGCATTAAATATGGCTGAGCCAGCGACAAATGTATCTGCGCCAGCAGCAGCCACTTCGCCAATATTGGCAAGTCCAACACCGCCATCAACCTCCAGACGGATAGGCAAACCACTGGAGTCAATCAGGGTGCGTGCAGCGCGCAACTTATCCAGCACGTAGGGTATAAATTTCTGGCCACCAAAACCGGGGTTAACAGACATTAATAACAGCATATCGAGCTTATCCATCACATAGTGAATCTGCTCCAGTGAACTGGCCGGGTTGAGCACCAAACCGGCCTTACAACCGCGATCTTTAATCAACTGCAATGAGCGATCCACATGGCGCGATGCCTCGGGATGAAACGTAATATAAGTTGCGCCAGCGTCTGCAAATTGAACGATAAGGTCATCAACAGGCTCAACCATTAAATGCACGTCAATCGGTGCCGTTACACCGTAGTTACGCAGGGCCTTACATACCATTGGGCCGACAGTTAAATTTGGCACATAGTGATTATCCATCACATCAAAATGAATAAAGTCAGCACCCGCCTCCAATACAGCATCAACCTCTGCACCCAAACGTGCAAAGTCAGCTGAAAGAATGGACGGTGCAATTTTGTAATCCCGTTTAAAATCTTGCATACGACTCAAGTTCTTCATAATTGTCCCGATATGTATCAACAGCAAGCCCTATTTTAGGCGAAAAGCCACACAACCTACAGCATGCAAGGTCAAACCATGCCATCAGCTCACCACCAAAGGCCAATTAGTTTCGCCAATTACCTTCTCAGCCTACTGCTTGGACTGACATTGTTAGCCGCTGATGGGCATACCCAAGAAACAGAAAATACGGCAGCGCAGAGCGACCCACAACAAAGCGAATCCCAAGCAAGCAGCAGCGTTTCATCGGAGGCACCACCTTATGAATCGCGCGCCATGCGCGACAGAACACTTATCGCCAATGCCCTACAAGATGAAAGCCTGTGGCTGGACACTGAATATGGAAAAATATTGGCGATGCACCGTATCACAGAAGCCAAATCAACTCTCGGCGTATTGCTATTACTACATGCCGCGGAAGATCCTCAACACTGGCCACCAACGTTGGAAAACGTGCGCGCAAACTTGCCACGCTATGGCTGGGAAACTCTCGCCTTGGCCGTGCCGCCAAAAATAGCTCCCCCAATTCCAGCAAGACCCTCCTCATCATCCTCAAGCCAAAGCGATGAGAGCAGTGACGAAAAAAATACTAATGAACCAAGCTCACCTGATGCTGCACCAGCAGCTAGCGCATCAAGCTCAAACTCAAGCTCAAGCTCAAGCTCAAGCTCAAGCGCATCAAGTGTTCCGCGGGAGCAACTGATCGCAGCGTATATAGATGCAGCACTCAACTATTTAAAAGAGAAAAATCAATTCAACGTTGTGGTTCTGACCGATAACAGCAGCGCCTACCCTAGCCTACAAAAACTACTCCCTATGATTAATGACAACCCAAAGGATCCCAAGACTATTGATGGCCCCCTCCAAGCACTCATCATTATCAACCTGCAACAGCAAGAGCCTTTAAACAGAGAGGAATTGGAGAGCATTTTTGACTCGAAACAACTACCGGTAATGGATATTTTTTTTACACCAGATGATGCAGCACAACAAACGGCACGCAACCTTCATCGCGCAGTTGCCATGCGCAAAAAGCTGGATGACTATCAACAATTGCAAATCAACAACCAACCGACCATCACCGAAACCGACTTTCAAAGTTTTCTATTGGGGCGAGTGCGCGGCTTTATGCAGAAAAAAGCCAGCGGGATTGAACTGAAAAAAGAGGATGAAAAAACACCAGGGACCATAAACTAAAAAAGCGGTATCAGCACAAGCCGATACCGCTTTTGGGTTACCCCCTCGACAATGAACATCCTGTTCTCATCGAGCAACTTCCTTACTGCCTACCGAGTGAGTACTCATATTAGGCGCTTCCCTTGACCCTGCTTGGCCAACCTACCTTCCCTGACGACCTCCTTGTTAGATGCCATTCTCCAGTAAGGAAGCCTTTAGGAATAGTCGCAAAGTTCACTGCTTTTTGTAGGAAATTGCCGCTAGCGCCTAGCCGTAATCGGCATGCTTGTGCGCGACATTAACAGCATCACCTCAGCGATAACCCAATATCTGCGCATGTAAATCACCAATAACAGGAGGCTGTGTCGCACGGGTAGCCAAATAATGCATGTTGAATAACTGAAAGTAGCCTAACAATCCATCTGCAGCACGTTGCTCACGAGCCATTTGCAAACATAAACCAGCTGCCTCCGCGGTAGACAGGTAATGCTCCTGATGCGACTTCCTAACCGCATAGCCACGCACAAGTGCCTCCGGCAGCTGTACGCAAGGCACAGTATCCAGCCAGCGACTGAGATGAAACATCCTGCCGCTTTGCTTCCATGTCCCATCCAAAAGGATAAAAGTTGTCAGTTTTCCATCTACCGGTAACTCTCGCACTACTTCACGCTGTATTGAGGCGCTACCGGCAGCTTCTGCCGGAAATACAACAACGCAACGTCGCTGGGTATCATTCAGCAGCGCCAACAATGCAGGATCCGGTTCGGTTCGACTCCAGCAAAATACATGGGTCTGCGCAGGCAATACATCAGCAATAAGCCGTCCGGTATTAGTTGGCTTAAAAACCTCATCACGATGCATCAAGAGCAGAAACTCACAACTTGCCGCCAAGCGTGGTTGCCATGGGCAAATACAGGCAAATGCCGCAAGTTGACAGGCATCACAACGCACCACTGATTTTCCCCGCGCGAGAAACTCACGCGTAGATTCAGCAAGTCGTTGCGCACGTAAACGCAAGTACTGATTGGGATACTCACTTGTCACATTGTTTACTCCAACCACTGCAGATTATCAGCAACAGCTACCAGATAAATAAAAATCACAGACGAAAAAAAAGCGCTCTTAGGAGCGCTTTTTTATTTGGTGCCCTGGGCCGGACTCGAACCGGCACAGCTTTCGCCACTACGACCTCAACATAGCGTGTCTACCAATTCCACCACCGGGGCAAAGACCTTTAATTACTCCTTTTTCTCTTCAGGCTGAGCAGCACTTGGAGCAGCTTCGCTCTGTACTGCAGGCACATCAGAAGGAGTTGTTGTAGCAGCTGGAATCTCACTCGCAGGTACATCAGAAGCCGCAGGAACTTCTTGTTGTTGTAACTCTGCCGGAACAACTAACCCTTTAGTTGCTACCTGAGACTGGTTTTTAGCAATAATCGCTAAACCAAAGCTGGTACAAAAGAAAATTGCTGCAATAACTGCAGTAGCACGAGTAAAAAAGTTACCACTGCCTTCACTGCCAAATACTGTTTGCGATGCACCAGCACCAAACGAAGCACCAGCTGCTGCGCCTTTACCTTGCTGCAATAAAATCAAACCAATAATGGCGATTGCCGCAAGCGAATGAATAATGAGTACTAATTTTTCCATTGCAAAGCTCTCTTGAGCGCTTGATGTAAAGTGCTTATTCAGCGGCCTTACAGATTGCTAGAAACTCGTCAGCATCGAGTGATGCACCGCCGAGCAAGGCACCGTCAATATCGCTTAACGCAAATAACTGCTCTGCGTTGTGAGCCTTAACACTGCCACCATACAATATTCTTACATCTTCACCTATCTCACCCAGTTGGCTGCGCATATATTTATGCACTTCTTCTGCCTGACTCGGTGTTGCTGTTTTACCTGTGCCTACAGCCCAAACAGGCTCATAAGCGAGTACAGCATTGGAAAACATCGACTTATCGACTAAATCAAACACAGCATCAAGCTGGCGACTAATAGTTTGTAGATGCATTCCTTTTTCACGATCTTCAAGAGATTCCCCTACACAGAGTATTGGAATCAAACCTGCCTGTTGAGCTTGAACAAATTTTTCTGCAACTTGAAGGTCAGATTCGCGCTGCATTCGACGGCGCTCATTGTGACCAATTATTACAAATTTGCAATTCAAATCTGCAAGCATTTCGGCAGAAACCTCGCCGGTATAAGCACCTTTTTCATATTCACTTACCGTTTGCGCGCCGATCATAATATCGAGGCCAGACAACACGGTTGCAGCATGAGCGAGATATGGGAAAGGAGGGCAAATTACAACATCAGCGTTACGCTGACCATGCCATCCGACGGCAATTGCTTTTAGTAGCACTGCGTTTTCACGCAAATTACCATTCATCTTCCAGTTGCCAACCACAAGTTGGCGGCGCTTGGTGTTACTTGCTTTAGTCAACAGCAATACCTCCCCCAAAGCGGGCGCTAATCTTAGCCAAGATGATTTCAACATACAACCAAATCTTGGCTTAACATCTGATTTTTATCTGTTTTTTTAAACTAAGCGGAGGAGTATTTTAACTCGTGAGCACAACTTAACCTGACCGGATACATTTTGCGCATTAATGCTGGGGCATATAGCCCCATTCACCTAGAAATCAGTTGAGCGCAGCCTCAACAGTCGCCGCCAGTTCCTGCGCCAATTCCTTGACCTGTTTTTTGTCCTCGCCTTCAACCATGACGCGCACTACAGGCTCAGTACCCGATGGACGAAGCAGTACTCTGCCAGTACCCGCAAGCTTATCCTCAGTGTGCTTAACTGCAGATTGGATCGTCGTATTGCTACTCAAGTCAACGCGCTTTGACATATGCACATTGATCATCACCTGCGGCAACTTGGTCATTGCTTTTTTGAGGCGATGCAACGGCTCCCCCATAGTCGTTACTGCAAGCAGCACTTGCAGCGCGGCAATAATGCCGTCACCTGTCGTGGTCACATTGCTGCATACTATATGACCGGAGTTTTCACCGCCTAAACGCCAACCATTTGCTCTCATCAACTCAATAACATAACGATCACCCACCTTTGCCCGCGCAAAGGGAACATTGAGTTTTTTAAGCCCTAGTTCAAAACCAAAATTACTCATCAAGGTGCCGACAACACCATCGCAACCACCGGCGTATTCATGCTGATAAGCCGCAATGATGTACAGCAATTCATCACCATCGACCAACTCGCCCTTGTGGTCTACAAAGACCACGCGATCGCCATCACCATCAAATGCAATCCCCAAGTCTGCCCCCAGCTCAACAACCTTTTCTTGCAGGGCTTCTGGCTTGGTGGAACCGCAGCTACGATTGATATTTGTGCCGTTGGGTTCAACAAATAAAGGGGTTATGCGTGCGCCCAGCTCAGTAAACACATCAGGCGCGATGTTATAGGTAGCGCCATTCGCGCAATCCAGAACGATATGCATGCCCTTAAGGTTAAATCCCCAAGGCATAGTGCCTTTGCAAAATTCGATATAGCGGCCAGATGCATCTGCAATACGGCGTGCCTTGCCCAGCTTTTCTGCTGTCGACATTTGCTGCTCAAGCTGCTGTTCGATGAGGCTCTCCAACTCATCTGGCAATTTACTGCCATTACCGCCAAAAAACTTGATGCCATTATCAACATAGCTATTGTGTGATGCGCTAATAACTATACCGGCCTGCGCCTTAAAGGTACGGGTCAAATAAGCAACTCCAGGCGTTGGCATTGGCCCCAACAGACCAACGTCTACACCGGCATTAATCAATCCAGCCTGCAATGCAGACTCAAACATATAACCAGAAATACGCGTATCTTTACCAATCAAAATCATATTTTGACCGTCGAAACGATCCTTCAATACACAACCAGCAGCCCAACCCAGCTTGAGCATAAAATCCGGGGTAATGGGGAACTCTCCCACCAAACCGCGAATACCATCTGTACCAAAATACTTGCGAGACATACTTCCTTACTCCGCTATCAATAGGTAGCTGAAACCAATTATGGATTTACAGCAGCAAGAACTTTCAGGACATCAACCGTTTCAGCGACATCATGAACACGAATAATAGATGCACCGCGCTCCGCGGCGAGCAGCGCCAGTGCCAAGCTTCCAGCCAAGCGTTGCTCAACTGGTCGACCAAGCAATTGGGCAACCATGGACTTGCGCGACATACCCACCAACAAAGGCAGCCCCAAGCGCGCGAATTCCGGTAAGCGCTGCAAAAGCGCGAGATTATGCGCGAGCGTTTTACCAAATCCAAACCCAGGGTCGAGGAGGATTTGTTCGCGCGCTATTCCAGCAGCGAGACAATCCGTTATTCGCTGCTGCAGAAAACTGGACACCTGCTCAACCACGTCACTGTAATGGGGATTTTCCTGCATAGTGTCAGGCTCACCCTGCATATGCATCAAACACACAGGCAAACCTGCCGCAGCAGCAGCTGCAAGCGCGCCATCACGTTGCAGCGCACGTACATCATTGATTAGGCCTGCGCCATGTCTGGCCGACTCACGGATGACCTGTGCCGAACTGGTATCCACAGATACCAATGCACCTAATTTACCTGCAACCGCCTCAACTACTGGCACCACACGTTCCAGCTCCTCCTGCTCCGATACCACAGGGGCCCCAGGGCGGGTGGACTCACCACCAATATCTATTATCTGCGCACCTTCCGCTAACATTTGTTCTGCACGGCGCACGGCAAGATCCAGTGATAACCGGTGGTTCTGGTAGTAGCTACCCCCATCCGAGAAGGAGTCTGGTGTTGTATTTAATATACCCATTACCACCGGACGACTCAGGTCCAATAGATGCTTACCACAGCGCAAGCTGGACACAGAAGAAAACATTGGTTTCATAAAAAGGCGGATAGTTTGGTGGGTGGCTATTATAAAACAAGAACCCCGAGCAAGCTCGGGGTTCTTGGTTAGCCTATAAAAGGATTAATGTGTATTGGCTGGACCACCGATAGGACCTGCCGGGTTATCCCCGGAACTGCCTTTTTCCTTTTCTTCCTTCTCGCGCAAGTGACTGTTGAAATCATCATCATTCCAGTCGCGTGGTGGACGTACTTTACGGCGCGCCATCAGATCATCCACCTGATCAGCATCGATAGTTTCATACTCCATTAGTGCGTCTTTCATTGCTTCCAGAATATCGCGGTTATCTTCAAGGATTTTCTGCGCGCGCGCATAGCACTCTTCGATAATGCGACGAACCTCTTCATCAATATTTTTGGAGGTATCATCCGAGTATTGCTGGCTAGCCATACCGGGGTACATTCCTTCTTCTTCACCATAATGAAGAGGCCCAAGCTTGGATGACAAGCCCCACTTGGTCACCATATTGCGTGCAATCGCTGTGGCACGCTCAATGTCGTTAGATGCACCGGTAGTAATACCGTCTTCACCAAGGGTCATCAATTCCGCAATTCGCCCACCAAACAGGGTACAAATACTCGACTCAAGCGCACGACGACTCAAGCTGTATTTGTCTGTCTCAGGCAGAAACTGGGTAACACCCAATGCGCGCCCACGCGGGATAATGGTCACCTTATGAACAGGATCATGCTCTGGCACTATACGACCAACAATGGCATGACCAGCCTCATGATAGGCTGTATTCTCTTTCTCTTTTTCGCTCATCACCATGGTGCGACGCTCCGCGCCCATCATGATTTTATCGCGCGCCTTTTCAAAATCTTCCATTGTCACTAAACGCTTATTGCCACGAGCCGCCATCAGCGCCGCTTCATTCACCAAGTTGGCCAGTTCAGCACCCGAAAACCCTGGTGTGCCGCGAGCAATAACCGAAGCACTGATACGCTCGTCCAGCGGTACTTTGCGCATATGCACTTTCAGGATTTGTTCGCGACCACGGATGTCCGGTAAACCGACATACACCTGGCGATCAAAACGACCTGGACGTAACAACGCCTTATCTAATACATCGGCACGGTTAGTGGCCGCAATAATGATCACGCCATCATTGCCTTCAAAACCGTCCATTTCGACCAATAGCTGGTTAAGGGTTTGCTCACGCTCATCATGACCACCACCATGGCCACCACCGCGATGGCGACCTACGGCATCAATCTCATCGATAAAAATAATACAGGGGGCTTGTTTCTTTGCCTGCTCAAACATATCGCGCACACGACTGGCGCCGACACCGACAAACATTTCAACAAAGTCCGAACCAGAAATGGAGAAGAACGGGACTTTCGCTTCGCCCGCTATCGCCTTAGCCAGCAAGGTTTTACCGGTACCCGGAGGGCCGACCATCAGTACACCACGAGGGATTTGACCGCCCAAACGCTGAAACTTGGAAGGATCGCGCAGGTATTGAACCAGCTCTTGTACTTCCTCTTTGGCTTCATCGACGCCCGCAACATCGGCAAAGGTAGTTTTGATTTGATCCTCACCCAGTAAGCGTGCCTTGCTCTTACCAAAGCTCATGGGGCCGCCTTTACCACCAGCACCGCCTTGCATTTGGCGCATAAAGAACCAGAACACCGCGATAATAATCAAAATGGGAAAACTGGCTACCAATAGCTGGTTCAGCAGGCTGGGCTGCTCAACTTCACGACCTTTGATGGTCACGTTATGATTGTAGAGATCATCAATCAGCTTGGGGTCCTGAACTTGAGGGCGAATGGTCTTGAACGTAGAGCTATCTCTGTTAATACCTTCGATAACCAAACCATCAATGGTCACCTCTTTTACCCGGTCATCGCGCACACTGGCGATAAAATCCGAGTAATTTAACGTGTTGCTCGCTGACTGCTTGTTGAAGCCCTCAAACACACTAAACAGGACTACGGCGATCACCAGCCAGAGCACGAGATTTTTGGTTATATCGTTCAAGGAAAAATCCTCATAGTTACATCATCTTGGTGGAAGCATCTGTATCCAGCATAGCGCTACGACCTACAGAGTCCCAATGGAATTCGCTAATTCTTACACATCTTTGACGTTAAATCGCCGGTTTTTTCCAAGTTTAACCCTTGGCATTTACCACCCATACTCACTTGGCAAAAGCATTGTACGGGAGGGATGATTGGGGCCAGGGGCGCCAAAAACAAGGCCAACCGCCAATTATTGCCATGAAACACCCAGGCTTTCACCACTCCTGTGCCCAAATACAAGCCTTGATAACGAGAATGGAGTAGAATGCGCGCCATTATTTCTTCTATTACTTCAGGTAAGTGTATGCCGATCAACACCGAGCGCAAAAAACAATTTCGTACTATTGGCCACAAGTTAAACCCTATCGTTACCATCGCAGGCAATGGCTTGAGTGATGGCGTTATTGCCGAGCTGAATCGCGCCCTGGATGACCACGAACTGATCAAAGTAAAACTGGCGATTGCCGAGCGCGACGAACGCAAAGAGCTGGTTGCAGAGCTGCTTGGACTACCCAATGTTGAGTTAATTCAGGAGATAGGCAAAGTTGTTTTACTCTATCGCCACAATAAAAAAGCCAATCCGAAGCTGTCTAATCTGCATCGCTAGGAATAAAAAAACCGCCCAAAGGCGGTTTTTTTATAACTGTATGTCAGCAAACTAGATGTGCTCAACCTTATCTATTTCATAGTCGACATCGCCACCCGGTGTTCTCACTACCACAACATCGCCCTCTTCTTTGCCGATCAAGGCGCGTGCGATAGGTGAATTCACTGAAATCTTGTTGGCTTTCACATCAGCTTCATCATCGCCCACGATTTGATAGGTCATCGCCTGATCTGTATCCAGATTAATCATGGTGACGGTGGTACCAAACAGCACTTTACCGGTATGCGGAATCTTGGTGACATCAATAATTTGGGCATTGGAAAGCTTGCCTTCAATTTCATTGATGCGCCCTTCACAAAAACTCTGCTGCTCACGCGCCGCTGAGTATTCTGCGTTTTCCTTCAGGTCACCGTGTTCGCGCGCCTCGGCAATAGCCTGAACAATACGCGGACGTTGAACCTTTTTCAGGTCTTCCAGCTCAAGGCGCAGTTTCTCTGCGCCTTGTTCGGTCATGGGAAATTTAGTGCTCATGCCAGTTCCTTTTAAGAGATTCTGTTGTGCAAGTCTTGCAGACGACGCACTTCAATATCTTTCACTTCTTTGAGTGCCATACAAACCGCAAAGCCAGCCGCCAGGGTGGTGTTGTAATACACGCGATGGTTTTCGGCGCTGCGACGAATTGATGATGAATCGCGGGTAGCCTGACGACCTTCCACGGTATTGATAATCAAGTCGATTTCATCATTTTTAATCATATCAACAATGTGCGGACGACCTTCCTGCACTTTATTCACGATATGCACAGTCAATCCAGCCTTCTCGAGTACAGCAGCAGTACCACGGGTAGCAACCAGCTTGAAGCCGAGCTCGGCCAGATCCTGCCCTACGCTCACTATGCCGTCTTTATCCATGTCGCGAACGCTGATAAAGGCTGTTCCCGAGGTGGGAATACGGTTATTGGCGCCCAACTGTGACTTGCCATAGGCTTCACCGAAGGTATTGCCAACACCCATCACTTCACCGGTTGATTTCATTTCTGGCCCGAGGATCGGGTCAACCGCCGGGAATTTGTTAAAGGGGAACACTGCCTCTTTAACACTGAAGTAGTCAGGAATAATTTCTTTGGTGAAGCCCTGCTCCGCCAATGACATACCTGCCTGACAGCGCGCAGCCACTTTAGCCAGCGACACACCAATACACTTGGAGACAAAAGGAACAGTACGGGATGCACGTGGATTCACTTCAATCACGTAGATCTTGCCGTCCTGATAAGCCAACTGGGTATTCATCAAACCAATAACACCCAATTCGATCGCCATTTGCTTCACTTGTTCACGCATAGCGTCCTGCACATCAGCAGGTAATGAATAAGGTGGCAGCGAACAGGCGGAGTCACCAGAGTGAACGCCACACTGCTCAATGTGCTGCATGATGCCGCCGATAACCACTTGCTTACCGTCAGATACCGAATCGATATCTACTTCAATCGCGTTATTCAGGAAGTGGTCGAGCAACACCGGCGCATCTTCCGACACCTGAACAGCGGTACGCATATAGGTGCGCAGCTCTTCTTCCTTATACACAATCTCCATCGCACGGCCGCCCAACACATAGGATGGACGTACAACCAATGGGTAACCGACTTTGTCCGCCGCGAGCAGTGCTTCTTCGAGAGAGCGCACAATCGCATTAGGCGGCTGTAACAAGCCCAGCTTGTGGATCATTTGTTGGAAGCGTTCGCGGTCTTCGGCTTTATCGATTGCGTCCGGGCTGGTGCCGATGATAGGTACACCTTCGGCCTCTAGCGCGCGAGCCAATTTCAGCGGCGTTTGACCACCAAATTGCACAATCACGCCAACCGGCTTTTCTTTGTGGACGATTTCCAGCACATCTTCCAGAGTCACAGGTTCAAAGAACAGGCGATCGGATGTGTCGTAGTCAGTCGATACGGTTTCAGGGTTACAGTTAACCATGATGGTTTCGTAACCGTCTTCACGCATAGCCAGCGCTGCGTGCACACAGCAGTAATCAAACTCGATACCTTGACCGATACGGTTAGGCCCACCACCGATAACCAGAATTTTCTTCTTGTCACTCGGGTTAGCTTCACACTCTTCTTCATAGGTTGAATACATATAGGCAGTCGAGGTAGAGAACTCGGCGGCACAGGTATCCACACGTTTGTATGCAGGGCGAATATTTAAACCCTGGCGATAATGACGCACGGCTTTTTCAGTGGCGCCCAACAACAATGCCAAACGCTTATCCGAGAAGCCTTTGCGCTTCAGTCTGAACAGTTGCTCCGCATTCAAGTCGTTGAGTGACTTGCCACGCAGTGACTGTTCGATATCAATTAACTCTTTGATTTGCACCAGGAACCAGGGGTCGATTTTTGACAGGTTGAATGCATCATCCACACTCAGCCCCATACGGAATGCATCGCCCACGAACCAAATACGCTCAGCACCTGGAGTTGCCAGTTCACGGCGAATCTTGGCTTGTCCTTCTTCGCTGGTCACATCTACTTTGGATTCAAAACCGGCAGAGCCCACTTCCAAACCGCGCAAGGCTTTTTGCAAGGATTCCTGGAAGGTGCGCCCAATGGCCATCACTTCGCCCACAGATTTCATTTGCGTCGTTAGACGTGCATCTGCTTCACCGAATTTTTCAAAGGTAAAACGCGGCACCTTGGTGACTACATAATCGATGGATGGCTCAAACGAGGCTGGTGTTGCGCCGCCGGTAATTTCGTTTTGCAGTTCATCCAGGGTGTAACCAATCGCCAGTTTTGCTGCGATTTTTGCAATAGGGAAACCCGTTGCTTTAGAGGCGAGAGCCGATGAGCGCGATACACGCGGGTTCATCTCGATTACCACCATGCGGCCATCAACCGGATTCACCGCAAATTGCACGTTGGAACCACCGGTTTCCACACCGATTTCACGCAATACCGCAATCGATGCATTACGCATGATTTGGTATTCCTTATCGGTGAGGGTTTGCGCTGGCGCTACGGTAATAGAGTCACCGGTGTGCACACCCATGGGGTCAAAGTTTTCGATGGAGCAGACGATAATGCAGTTGTCGTTTTTGTCGCGAACCACTTCCATCTCGTACTCTTTCCAGCCGAGCAAGGATTCGTCGATCAACAATTCGTTGGTGGGAGACAGATCCAACCCGCGGGTACAGATTTCTTCAAACTCTTCCCAGTTGTAGGCGATACCGCCACCCGAACCGCCCATGGTAAATGACGGGCGAATAATGCAAGGGAAACCAAATTCTTTCGGAACTTCTTTGGCCTCTTCCATGGTGTGAACGATTTTGGCACGCGCACATTCCAAGCCAATACGTTTCATCGCCTGGTCAAATAGATTGCGGTCTTCCGCCATGTTGATGGCTTCTTCTTTCGCGCCAATCAACTCCACATTGTACTTTTCCAACACACCGTTTTTAGCCAGCGCCAGTGCGCAGTTCAGTGCGGTTTGACCGCCCATGGTGGGCAGGATGACATCGGGGCGTTCTTTTTCGATGATCCTGGCAACGGTTTGCCACTCAATCGGCTCAATGTAGGTTGCATCTGCCATGGCAGGGTCGGTCATGATGGTGGCCGGGTTGGAGTTCACCAAAATAACGCGGTAACCCTCTTCACGCAGGGCTTTACAGGCTTGCGCACCCGAGTAGTCAAATTCACAGGCCTGGCCGATTACAATCGGGCCAGCACCGAGTATCAATACACTATTTATGTCTGTACGTTTTGGCATGTCTGCTCCGATTAGGACGCCTTGCGCGCTTGCATCAATTCAATAAAGTGGTCGAATAAGGTATCGGCATCGTGTGGGCCGGGGCTGGCTTCGGGGTGACCCTGGAAGCTGAACGCGGCTTTATCGGTGCGATGAATACCCTGCAAGGAACCATCAAACAAGGATTTATGAGTCGCCTTGAGGTTGGCAGGCAAGCTGGATTCTTCCACCGCAAAACCGTGGTTCTGTGCGGTGATCATCACACGCTTGGTTTCCAGATCCTGCACGGGGTGGTTGCCGCCGTGGTGGCCAAATTTCATTTTGATCGTTTTGGCACCGGACGCCAGCGCCAGCAATTGGTGACCAAGGCAAATCCCGAATACCGGAATATCAGTTTCCAAAATGGACTTGATGGCCTCAATGGCGTAAGTACATGGCTCAGGATCGCCAGGGCCATTGGAGAGGAATACACCGTCCGGATTCAGCGCTAATACGTCAGCGGCAGTGGTTTTGGCAGGCACCACAATGAGTTCGCAATCGCGATCAGCGAGCATACGCAGAATATTGCGCTTAACACCGTAATCGTAAGCCACGACTTTGAATTTTTTCGCACCGGCCAACACCTTATGACCTTCGCCCAAAGTCCAGCTACTTTCATTCCAGGTGTATGACTCACTCACCGTCACTTCTTTAGCGAGATCGAGGCCTTTCAACCCACCGAATGCTTTGGCAGCAGCCAGCGCTTTGGCTTCATCAACGTCATCGCCCGCCATCAGGCAACCGTTTTGAGCACCTTTGTCGCGTAGGATACGGGTCAAGCGGCGGGTGTCTATATCGGCGATGCCGATGACATTACGCGCTTTCAGATAATCGGAGAGGCTTTCCTGATTGCGGAAGTTGCTGGCCAGCAGCGGCAGATCGCGAATCACCAGGCCAGTAGCCCAAATACGTTCGCATTCTTCATCTTCGCTGTTGGTACCGGTATTACCGATATGGGGATAAGTGAGGGTAACAATTTGCTGGGCATAGGATGGGTCGGTAAGGATTTCCTGATAACCGGTGATCGCGGTATTAAATACCACCTCACCGACAGATAAACCTTCAGCACCAATCGCGGTACCACGGAACACACTACCGTCGGCAAGGACCAAAATGGCCTTCTTCGGGGCAGGAAGGGATTCCTGAGTAGTCAAAACAACCTCCTGAGCTGGTTGGGTTTTGGCTTGGAGAACACCGACAGCACCTTAACAATGGACTGCGGTAATACCCTTAAAGCAAGCTAATAAATCGTTATGGATTCGTCACCAGATTCGCACAGACGTTCAGTTTTTTTGGGCTCAAAAAGTCAGTCGCACTGACACGGATAAGGTGGGCGGCGCGATAAGTTATTGAGTACAAAGGCAAAATTAATCTGGCTGTAAAACGTCTGGTTGTAAAAAAGCGAGATGAAACTCTAATCTCATCTCGCTTTTTTATGTTCTTGTGCGAACCGTTTTGTATTCTGTGTCGCCCTATTTTTCAACCGGGCGCAATCTGACCGCGGATTCTACGGGACTCGCGCCTGCCTGTCCAATGGATATTGCCCTAATTAGAGTCAAGCACGCGACGGGCGAAATAACTTACCCAAAAGACTGACAACTGCCAGCACCAACGCACCAATCACCACACCTGCCAAGCCATTGAATAGCGACGATGTTAGCCAGCCCAGGGGTTCCGTCGCCGCGGCGACAGATTCGACCCAGTGATGGAATAGCGGAATACTGTGAGTCACTATGCCACCACCCACCATAAACATGGCAGCAGTGCCCAACACCGACAGTAATTTCATTAGTTTGGGGGCGGCAGCCAATAAAAACTGGCCAAGTAATTGTGCTGCGCCATTGGATTTTTTGCACAGATGCGCGCCAAGATCATCCAGCTTAACGATAAGGGCAACAAAACCATAAACCCCAATCGTCATGATGGCGGCAATCGCGACTACCACAGCAGCTTGCTTGGCGAAGGTCGCGGCGGCAACCGTGCCAAGAGCAATAACGATAATTTCTGCTGAAAGAATAAAATCCGTGCGCACGGCACCTTTTATTTTTTCTTTTTCAAAGGCAACCATATCGATCGCAGGATTAGCAACAGCGGACATGAGTTCACGATTGCGCTGATCACTTTCCTCTTTGGGATGAAAATAAGTGTGCGCCAGTTTTTCAAAACCTTCAAAACACAAATAGGCACCGCCGACCATTAGCAGCGGCACAATGAGCCAGGGAATAAATGCACTGATTGCCAAAGCGGCAGGCACCAGAATTAATTTATTTACTGCCGAGCCTTTAGCGACAGCCCACACAACCGGTAATTCACGCTCCGCTCGCACACCGGCAACTTGCTGCGCATTGAGCGCCAAATCATCCCCCAAAACACCCGCGGTTTTTTTCGCGGCAACTTTGGTCATTACCGCCACATCGTCCAATACTGTGGCGATATCGTCGAGCAACATCAATAAGCTGGAACCGGCCATAACACACCTTGTCGTGTAGGTTGGGCAACAATGCCCAATAAGGCTTTTAAACATTTATGTCAGGCATTGCTGCCGAACCTACGCAAAATCAACGCAAACCCAACACATCCTGCATATCAAACAAACCGGATTTTTGTTGTTGCAACCATACCGCGGCACGTACTGCACCATTAGCAAATGCCAAACGGCTTGATGCTTTGTGAGTGATTTCCACGCGCTCGCCATCGGCCATAAACATAACCGTGTGATCGCCCACTACATCGCCGCCACGCACAGTGGCAAAACCAATAGTGTCGCGCGGGCGCGGGCCAATTTGACCTTCGCGACCATAAACGGCGACTTTATCCAAATCGCGCTCCAAGGCATTTGCCAACACTTCACCCATACGCACCGCAGTACCTGAAGGTGAATCTACTTTATGGCGATGATGGGCTTCGTAGACTTCTACATCGTACTCATCGCCCAATACGCGCGCAGCTAAATCCAGCAATTTAAAACACAGGTTGACGCCAGTGGAAAAATTGGCCGACAGCAATAATGGAATTTGAGTTTGGTAAGCAAGCAATTCGGCTTTTTCTGCCGCACTAAAACCGGTAGTGCCAATCACGATGGGCTTGTTGTGTGCCGCACATAGTTTTACATGCTCCAGTGTTGCCAGGGGCGAACTGAAATCAATCAACACATCAAACTGATCAATCACTGCAGCAATATTATCAACCAATGTTATGCCGAGTTTTCCTACGTTACCCAACTCACCGGCATCCACACCAACCAGCGAACTGCCGGTGCGCACAGTGGCGGCGCCCAGCGTGGTGTGTGGATGTTTTTGAGTGGCTTCAATCAGCGCCTTACCCATACGGCCTGCGGCCCCCGCAATTGCAATTCGTGTCATTGCTTTAGTCTCAATCAAAGATGGTTATAAAAATAGTCGCTGTGCTATATCAAAGTTGCATCAAAAAGATGTCAAAAAATTATTCGTCGTCTTCACTGTTGAACAAATGCCCGAGCTTACCTTTTTTAGTTTCAAGGTATTTGGCATTGTGCGGGTTACGGCCGGTTTGATGGGGCAAGCGCTCAACAATATTAACGCCCATATCCTGCAAGGCTTTTACTTTGCGCGGATTATTGGTCAGCAATTTTAATGACTGGATATTAAGGTGTTCGATCATGGGCTTCAGGATCGAGTAGTCGCGCATGTCTGCACCAAAACCCAGTTGCTCATTGGCCTCCACTGTATCAGCCCCCTGATCCTGCAAATGATAAGCTTTGATTTTATTAAGCAAACCTATGCCACGCCCTTCCTGGCGCAAATAAAAAATAACGCCGCGCCCAGCCAGTGCCACCTTATGCATGGCAGCTTGCAATTGTGGACCACAATCGCAGCGCATACTAAACAGTGCATCGCCGGTTAAACATTCAGAATGCACCCGTGCGAGCACAGGCTCGTCAGTGCTGACATCGCCCATGGTGAGCACTACATGCTCTTTGTCATTTTCGGCATCGCAAAAGCCATGCATGACAAAAATGCCCCAGGGGGTTGGTAATTTGGAAGATTCAACAAAACGAACGGTCACAGAAACCTCACAAAATAGGCAAGCAGTTGCAGCACAATCAGTGCATAGATTCCGGCCAGCAGATCATCGACCATGATGCCAAAACCACCGTGAACTTTTTTATCCAGCCAATTGATTGGCCAAGGTTTGATAATGTCGAAAAAGCGAAACAGTACGAAGCCAACGACAATCCAGATCCAACCGGCAGGCGCCATAAACATAGTCACCCAGAAGCCGACAAATTCATCCCACACAATACCGCCGTGATCGTGCACTCCCAGCGCTTTGGAGGAGCGTTCACACCAGAATACGCCCAGCGCAAAGGTGACTAGCAACCAACTGAGGTAAACCGGCCAGGTTAAATGTTGCAGCAATAAAAAAAATGGAATCGCTGCCAGAGTGCCAAAGGTACCTGGCGCTTTGGGAGCCAAACCGCTGCCGAAACCAAAGGCGAACAGATGATCCGGATGGCTAAAAACCTGTTTCAAGCTGGGGGTATTCATAGTTTTTCTGACATCACTCAAAGTGTTGGTACCCGGTTTTGGCGAGAACAAAGGGCTCGCCCTCCAATTCACAGACAACCTGATTACCGGGAATAATTTCGCCAATAACAGTTGCGTTTAATTTTCCCTGCGCAATTAACATAGCGATGTCGGCCATTTTTTCCGGCGGCAGGGTAAAACACAGTTCGTAATCATCGCCACCGCTGAGCGCCCACTGGTAAGCCTGTGAAGTATTATTCAAGGCTTTCACCGCAGGCGATAAAGGAATATTTTCCACATCGATTACCGCCCCCACATCGCTGGCATCACAAATATGTTGCAAGTCAGCCACCAAGCCATCGGAAATATCCAGCGCACTGGTCGCCATGTCGCGAATCAATGCAGATTCTTGCAAGCGCGGCGTTGGGCGATAAAAACGGGACAATAAATAATCCCGGTGTTCAGGCGCAAACGATTGTGTCTGCTGGATTACTGCCAAGGCGGCAGCACCATCACCCAGGGCATTGGTGACCAGAATAAAATCGCCGATGTTGGCGCCATCGCGCCGCATCGCCTGATGCGCTTGCGTGGCGCCCATCACCTGAATCGTAATCGACAAGGGGCCAGAAGTAGTATCGCCACCGACCAGCGCAATTCCATAATCGCGCGCGCAGCTAAATAAACCGCGACTGAAACGGCGCAGCCACTCTTCATTGGCCTCAGGTAATGTCAGTGCAAGCGTAAACCATAAGGGGTCGGCGCCCATGGCAGCCAGATCGCTTAAATTGGTTCGCAATGCACGTTGGGCAATTAATTCCGGATCGGCATCTGCAGGAAAATGTACACCTGCAACCAGTGTATCTACCGACACGGCCAATTGTTTTCCTGCGGGAATTTGCAGGAGCGCACAGTCGTCGCCAATACCCAGCAATACCCCTTCGGCAGGCTGCTCGGCTTGCTCGCGCTGGAAAAATTGCTGGATTAATTGAAATTCACTGGGCACGGTAAGGGTCGGCGATGATGAGGCAGGAAAGAAAAAGGTGAGCAGGGCTCACCTTGGTCGTCACACACAATACTAGCGGCTTTTACGCTCGGCATTCACTTCCAAAGAGCGCAACACAGCAGCAGTTTTATCCAACACACCGTTGATAAATTTGTGGCTGTCTTCTGCTCCAAATTTTTTGGCCAGTGCTACTGCTTCATTGATAACCACTTTGTAGGGCACATCGATGCGGAATTTGAATTCATAGGTTGCCATGCGCAACAGCGCGCGGGTAATTGCATCCAACTCATCCAAAGAACGGTCCACCAAAAATGGAGTGAACATGGCTTCCAAATCACTGAGGTGCTCAGGCACTGCGTGCAAAATATCGTGGAAGTATTCAACATCCACTTTGCTCATATCGTTGTCGGTACGAAATTCCGCTTCAATGGCATTAATGCTGGAACCTGCCATTTGCCATTGGTAAAGCGCCTGCATGGCATAGTGGCGCGCCATGCGGCGAGTTGCAGCGGTGTGGCCTTTTTGCTGGCCTGAAGGAGTGCTCATGAACAATTACCTGATAAAGAACTTGAATGCAGAATTTGAATAACCGATACGATGATTAAAAATTAAATTTTTCCAAACAGGGAAACCATTTCCAGGGCAGTAGAGGCAGCTTCAACACCTTTGTTGCCCGCTTTGGTACCGGAGCGCTCAATGGCTTGTTCAATGGAATCTACCGTCAATACACCGAAGGTTACTGGTACGCCGTATTGCAGGGACACTTGCGCCAACCCTTTGGTGCATTCACCAGCCACATAATCAAAATGCGGAGTGCCGCCGCGAATAACAGCGCCCAACGCGATGATTGCATCGAATTCGTTTTTGGCCGCAATTTTTTGTGCGGTGAGCGGAAACTCAAATGCACCTGGTGCGTAATAAATGGTGATGTTTTCATCTTTAATGCCGTGGCGACGCAGGGTATCCAGAGCACCGTCTTTCAGGCTTTCTACAACAAAACTGTTCCAACGGCTCACGATCAGGGCGTATTTACCGGCTGATGCGGAAAAATCACCTTCAACTACTTTGATATTGCTCATATGCTTTTCTCTGTTCGATTAATTTTTCAAGGTGCGATGGGTAGCGCATGGCGTTACCCATAGTGCGAAAACTATTTTGGATTTATTCGCCTTCCGGACAAATATATTCCACTACTTCCAAATCAAACCCGAGAGCGCGGAGTAGCGCATAGGGGCAGACATCACCCGCATTTTACGCACGCCTAAATCGCGCAGGATTTGCGAGCCGGTGCCCACTTGTTTGTAGAGGACTTCCGAGCTGCGGCGCATTTGTTTGCCGGAAATCAGCCAGTCGATACTGTCCTCCACTTCTTTCGTGGATTCGTCGTGGCAAATCAGCAACACAACGCCTTTACCTTCTTCACTGACCTTTTTCAGCGCATCCTGATAGGTCCAGCTTTTGCCACCGGCAACCGAGGTGCGCTTCAGGCTTAATACGTCGCGCGCTATATCCATCACATGAACACGAACCAGGGTTGGTTCTGCGTCTATCTGGCCCATGGTCATCACAAAATGTAAATCGCCACGGGCAGTATCGCGATAGGTGTGCAAATCAAACTCGCCGAAGAGGGTCTCCACTTTGCGGCTGTTGATGCACTCCACGGTTTTCTCTTTAGTGGCGCGGTAGTGAATCAGGTCGGCAATGGTACCGATTTTCAGGTGATGTTGCTCGGCAAATCGCTCCAGGTCAGCGCGGCGCGCCATGGAACCGTCGGGGTTCATCACCTCCACAATCACCGCCGCCGGCTCAAAACCGGCCAGACGAGCCAAGTCACAACCGGCCTCAGTATGCCCGGCACGGCTCATAACGCCACCGGGCTGAGCCATCAGCGGAAAAATATGGCCCGGCTGGACTATGTCGCTGGCTTTGGCATTAGCCTTGACAGCGGCGCGCACGGTTAACGCGCGGTCGGCAGCGGAAATACCGGTGCTGACGCCTTCTGCCGCCTCAATGGAGACGGTGAAGTTGGTGGTGTGCTGGGATTTGTTGTCGCTCACCATGAGAGGCAAATCCAATTGCTTGCAGCGCTCGGCCGTAAGCGTCAGGCAAATCAAGCCACGGGCATGGGTGGCCATAAAGTTGATGTCTTCCGGGCGCACCTGTTCGGCGACCATGATCAAATCGCCTTCATTTTCACGATCTTCGTCATCCATCAGGATAACCATCTTGCCGTGACGCAAATCTTCTATCAGTTCTTCAATACTATTGAGTTGCATAGAGAATCCCGAGTTACCAATGTCTGTTGGGGAATGCCTGTCAGGTAATATCAATTACATAAAACCGTTTTTCGCCAAAAACTCCAGAGTGATGCCCTGCCCTTCACCCTCGGCGGCTTTTTCACCGAGCATTAAGCGCTCCAAATAACGCGCCAATACATCGACCTCCAGGTTGATTTTACTGCCCGCTTGATAGGACTCCATGATCGTCCATTTCAGGGTGTGCGGCACAATATTGAGCTCAAACTCGGCACCATCGACTTTGTTTACGGTAAGACTAGTGCCATCTACCGTAATTGACCCTTTATGGGCGATATATTTTGCCAATTCCTTGGGCGCGCGAATGCGGAAGCGCTCGGAGCGTGCATCCGGGTGACGACTGACTACTTCGCCCACACCATCCACATGGCCACTCACAATATGGCCGCCAAGGCGGGTTTGGGGAGTCAGCGCTTTTTCCAGATTGACGCGCTGGCCAATTTTCCAGCCAGGCAAAGTGGTGTTATCCAGGGTTTCGCGTGAGACATCCGCCCAGTAGCCGTCACCGGGTAAGTCGACAACCGTGAGGCAGACACCATTAGTGGCGATTGAGTCGCCCAGGTGCACGTCTGCCAAATTCAGGTTGTGGGTTTTGATACGCAGGCGCAAGTCGCCATTTTTAGGCTGCAGCGCCACAACTTCGCCAATTGCTTCAATGATACCGGTGAACATAGGTGGCCTCCGAATTGCTGCCGTAAAAAGTGCTACACGATGATGCTGTCAGGTTTGCCCTGATGATGGCTCACAGGGATCTTCAAATCGATCACCTTGGTTTTGGCGATATGATCGTGGATACAACGCTTATCGTCGCGGAAAATGGCCAATACGTCGGCCAAGCGCAACAAGATACCAATGACGGGAACCAGCCCCATGAGCCACTGGGATACGTAGCGTTGCAGGATCAACGGCAAGAATGGCGGCTTTTGGTTATCCATGGTGACTATGGCGATACCAATAATGCGCTTGCCAATAGTCTGCCCATACTGGTGCAGCAGGAAACCGTGCAGGACAAAAAACATCATCAGCTGGAATAACACCAGTTTCAGCGCCAGTTCCGGCGGAATAGTGCCTTGCTGTTCGGCGATTTCCATCAACCCCTGGTTTTGTGCAAAGGGGAAAATACACACCATCATGATCACCACATCAATCACCATGGCCTGCAGGCGCTTGCCCAATGAGGCGGTGTTATCCACTACAGGACCGGTGGGTGGCTGGGTAAACGGGGACGATTGTTGTTCATCACTCACAAGCAAAAACCTTTACTGGAAACAGGGTGGACGGGAAATATTAATACTCGGTATCGGGCACTGCGGTCAGACGCCAATCGCGGCCGACGGCACGAATGTCTTTGATTTTTAATGCCAGCGACGAGGACATGGTATCCAGCGGCAGCTCAAAAATCGGGCGCGCATTGCTGCCGAGCAGTTTGGGCGCCATGTAGATAATGATTTCATCCAGCAGGCCGCGACGCAAAAAACTGCCCGCCAGGGTTGCGCCAGCTTCTACCAGCACCTCATTGCACTGGCGCTGCACTAACTCGCGCAGCAGCGCGGTTAAATCGATACGGCCATCTTTGGCGGGGAGCGCCAGCAGCTCCACAAACGCTGGCCAGCCCTCGCACTGGGCGGCATCAACCGAGCCGTTATGCACCAACAAGATGGGGCTGGATTGTTTGAATAACAAGGCATTGCGCGGTAACCGCAGGGTGGAATCCAGAATGACACGCAGGGGTTGCCTGATAGCGATCTCCTCGGCATGGGGCAAGCCCAGTTCGTCGGCACGTACCGTCAGGGAGGAATTGTCCTGCAACAGCGAATCCACGCCGGAAATAATGGCACAGGAGCGGGCGCGTAAGCGCTGTACATCGGCGCGCGCTTTGGGGCCGGTAATCCACTTGCTTTCGCCGCTTTCCATGGCGGTGCGACCATCCAGGCTCATGGCTAACTTGCAGCGCACCAGCGGTTTCTTGCGCTCCATGCGTTTGATAAAACCGGGATTCAGGGCGCGGGCATCGTCTTCCAGTACCGGGCCATCCACCTCAACACCGGCGGCACGTAATAGCGCAATGCCATTGCCGGAGACCAGCGGATTAGGATCTTCCATGGCGTAGACAACCCGCGTCACACCAGCATCAACCAGCGCTTGTGAACAGGGGCCGGTGCGGCCGGTATGACTGCAAGGTTCAAGGCTGACATAGACTGTTGCGCCGCGAGCATTCTCGCCAGCGATACGCAGTGCGTTAACCTCGGCATGGCCTTCACCGGCGCGAACATGCCAACCCTCGGCGATGACCTGTCCGTCTTTCACCAGCACACAACCAACACGGGGGTTGGGCATGGTGGTGTACAAGCCGCGTTCTGCCAAGCGGAACGCTTGGGCCATGTAGTCAAAATCAGTAGGGGTAAGCGCCATTGGGAGTTAGTTGTGTCCGGTTGCCGTTTGTTTTCAGATGAGTGTGTTTGTTTTCAAGTTAGAGTTCATTTTCAGGTTGCTGCTCAAGGCGATCTATTTCCTGACGGAATTCATTTAAATCCTTAAAACGACGATAGACAGAGGCAAAGCGCACATAAGCGACTTCATCCAATTTCTGTAATTGCTCCATCACCTTTTCACCGACCAACAGGGCTTTGACTTCGCGTTCGCCGGTGGCCTGCAGAAAATGTTTGATGTGGTTAATGGCGGATTCAATCGCCTCAATGCTCACCGGGCGTTTTTCCAGCGCGCGCAACAAACCGGCGCGCAATTTATTTTCATCGAAGGGTTCGCGGGTGCCGTTTTGCTTGATGATGCGCGGCATCACCAATTCAGCGACTTCAAAGGTGGTAAAGCGTTCATGGCAGGATAAACACTCACGGCGGCGGCGAACTTGATCGCCCTCGGCCACCAGGCGGGAATCGATAACCTTGGTATCTTCCGCACTACAAAACGGACAATGCATAATCATTAGCCCCAGCGATTAAAAACTGGCGCGCAGTCTAGCACAAACGCGGCATAAGCCTTAACACACGCCAAACCACTCCGCTGTGCCCGCTGGAAATTGTCGTTATCAGTCAATATTCGGTTCAGCAGTTACTTATGCTCGTGTGGTATTTCCATATGATCCTCCACACCGGGTTGGGATAGTTCAAACTCGGATGGATTTTTGTAGATCCAGCCACTGCCACTTACCGAGACCAGGGTGTAGCTTCCTTTGGGCGTAGTGACTGTGGCAAACACTGAGTTGGCGCCATAGGTCATCACCACCGGATAATCCGTTCCGTACCCATCCAGATAGCCGCGCCAGGAATAATCGCCATTAGGATTTTCATTGCTGCTGATGACGGTGGCATTCACCAGAGCGCCTTCAGGTAATTCCAGCGCAACCTGCTCACCGGGCCCTGGAAACACCGGGGAATTCATATCGATAGTGACAGATTCATAGATCACCACACCTTCTGGTAAAGCGACAGCAGTTGAACCGGTATTGTTGCGCTGCCACGCCGGAACGGCACTTGATGCAGCTGCCGGTTTAACAGTTGGTTCAGTGATGTTTTCTGTGTTGGCGCTTGATACTGCTGCGCCAGAATGAACAGCAGCGGGAGGACGCTCACCGGATTGTGATTCAGCGGGCACTCTTGCCGGTGGCAATGCGCTGTAATCGCGCGGCGGCAATAAAAAATAGATGGCGCCAATAAGCACCAGAAGAATCAGTAAGAGCAAAAAATAACGGGGCTTGCCTTCAAATTGAGTTGTCATCCGCGTCGTCCGTGTGTCATTACCAAATTAAAAAATAGAAAGGCCGCGCATTAAACACCGCCTTAAAAAATAGCAGCCTTAAAAAAATAGCCTAGCAGCAACATAGAATTGCGCAGGGGCGGCAACATAAAAAAAGCGGCCCGAAGGCCGCCTTTCTCTAGCCAGGCACCCACCTATAAAGGTGGAGGCGCAACACACAAGGCATGCACGTTCAAGTTGGCCAGCAAGCCCAGGACCGCGGCTTTTTCAATCTCCACCTGATTGAAGTTACTGGTGGCATTCATGTAGACCAACTGTTTGGTGGCGTCACCCGTGAGATTGAGCAATTGCAAACTCAACAAGCCACTGGACGCAGACGCTTGCTGCGGTACGCCACTCAAATAGGTAGTGACTTTCAAGTTGCTGAGCAAGCTCAGATCCAGCACGCCTACGGGTAGCGATACCAGGAACCCAACGCGTTTGGAACCGCTATAGGTTACCGGCGCCTGAACGCGACCCCATACCGAAGCGGCTACAGCTACCGGTGTCGCGAAGGTTGCTGCATCGTTAATGGTGGATGCCATATACGCCGGATTCGTCACGCCGCAGCCTATACAGAGCACGCCACGCAACCCTTGGGTTACGGTTGCACTACCCAACACTGGCTCGAACAGCTTGCCGGGTGCACAGGCGACATTTTCCAGCGTATCGCAGGCGTCACCAATGCCATCGCCATCAATATCGGACTGTGTCGGATTGGCAACCAATGGGCAATTGTCTAACGCGTTCAAGATGCCATCGTTATCGATGTCGGTATCGCACGCGTCACCGTAGGCGTCACCATCGGTATTCAGTTGGTCAGCGTTCGCCACCAGTGGACAGTTGTCCAGATTGTTGGGAACACCATCGCCATCCGAATCCAAATCACAGGCATCGCCTATGCCATCACCGTCCGTATCCAACTGGCTGGGGTTGGCCACCAAGGGGCAGTTATCAATCAGGTTGAGTATGCCGTCGTTGTCCATATCCAGGTCGCACGCATCACCAATACCATCATGATCCGTGTCGGTTTGCGCCGGGTTGGCAATTAACGGGCAATTGTCTACATGATTGGCAATACCATCCCCATCATTGTCGGTTAGCGGGTCGCACGCATCGCCTATACCATCGCCATCCGTATCCAATTGGTTCGCGTTGGCATTGAGCGGACAATTGTCAGCGGCGTTGGTCACACCATCGCCATCAATGTCGGTATCACAGGCGTCGCCTATACCATCCTGATCTGTGTCTAACTGGCTGGGATTGGGGATCGCCACGCAATTGTCGAGCAGGTCGTTGACGCCATCACCGTCTATGTCGACCACACTATCGCAGGCATCGCCCACACCATTGCCATTGCTGTCCAACTGGTTGGGGTTGGCAATTAATGGACAGTTATCGGACACGTCCAATACGCCATCACCATCCTTATCGTGGTCGCACACGTTGCCTATACCATCCAGGTCAGTATCCAGTTGGTTGCTATTGGCATTGACCGGGCAGTTATCCACGGCATTTAACACACCATCACCGTCGACATCCGGGTCACAGGCATCGCCAACACCGTCGCCATCCAGATCCAATTGGTTGCTGTTGGCGATCAATGGGCAGTTGTCCACCACATTGCTCACACCGTCGCCATCTATGTCAGGATCACACGCATTACCAACACCATCACCATCGGTATCAGCCTGGTCAGGGTTGGCAACCAGCGGACAGTTATCACTGGAGTCATCGATAAGGTCGCCATCGCTATCCGTGTTGGCATCGCAGGCATCGCCTATGCCATCACCATCCGTATCTTGCTGCAATGGATTGGCAATGTTCGGGCAGTTATCCAGGACGTTCGGCACACCATCACCATCGCGGTCCGTGTCACAGACATCGCCAATACCATCCCCATCGCTATCTGCTTGTGTGCTGTTGGGCATTGCAGGGCAATTATCGATGTTGTTGGGCACGTTATCGCCGTCCTGATCGTCGTCACAGAGGTTGCCAATGCCATCGCCGTCCATGTCGGCCTGATCCGGATTGAATACCTGCGGGCAGTTATCCACGGCATTGAGGATGCTATCGCCGTCGCGGTCGTTATCGCAGGCATCACCTATACCATCGCCGTCAGTGTCCTGTTGTGAGGCGTTGGCGACCAAGGGGCAATTGTCGATGTTATTCGGGATACCATCGTTATCGTCATCCGTATCACAGGCGTTGCCTATGCCATCGCCGTCACTGTCCTCTTGCAATGGATTAGGCACAGCCGGGCAATTGTCCGTACCATCATCAATACCATCGCCATCCGTATCAGTATTGTCATCGCAGGCATCGCCCAAACCATCCAAATCTGTATCGAGCTGGCTCGGGTTAGCAACAGAAGGACAATTGTCGATGAGATTCAATACACCATCCCCATCGCGATCCGGGTCACAGGCATCACCGACACCATCGCCATCCTGATCAGCCTGGTTACTATTGGGCACCAGCGGGCAGTTATCTACACCGTTGAGCACAAGGTCACCGTCGATATCGTTATCGCAGGCGTCGCCTATGTCATCACCATCCTGATCCGCCTGGTTTGGATTCCCTACCAGGGGGCAGTTGTCGAGCACATTGAATACACCGTCGCCGTCGATATCGTTATCGCAACTATCGCCCACGCCATCCCCGTCTGAATCAAGCTGGCTGGGGTTGGCGATGGTGGGACAGTTATCCACCAGATCCAGGAAACCATCGCCATCCATATCCGGATCACAGACATCACCTATACCGTCACCATCGGCATCGGCTTGATTGGCGTTCCAGATAAGCGGGCAATTGTCCAGGTTGTTGGCAATGCCATCGCCGTCGTTGTCGGTTAATACATCGCACACATCGCCAATACCGTCGCCGTCGCTATCCAACTGGTCAGCATTGGGGTTGAGTGGGCAATTGTCGGCGCCATTGGCAACGCCATCGCCATCCAGGTCGTTGTCGCAGGCATCACCTATGCCGTCACCATCCGTATCCAACTGCGAGGGATTGGCGATGAGCGGGCAGTTGTCGAGCAGGTCATTCACACCGTCGCCGTCTATATCGACTACGCTGTCGCAGGCATCACCCACCCCGTTGCCATTGGTATCCAACTGGTTGGGGTTGGCAATCAGCGGGCAATTGTCGGAGATATCCAACACACCATCACCGTCGGCATCGCTGTCACACACATTACCAATGCCATCGCCATCGGTATCCAGCTGGTTGCTGTTGGCATTCACAGGACAGTTGTCGAGGGCGTTGTCCACGCCGTCGCCATCTATGTCGTTATCGCAGGCGTCACCTATACCATCACCATCCAGGTCGACCTGATTGCTGTTGGCGACTGATGGGCAGTTGTCTGCAACATTGTTAACACCATCGCCATCCAGGTCGTTATCGCAGGCATCGCCTATGCCGTCACCATCCGTATCCAACTGACTGGGATTGGCAATTAGCGGGCAGTTATCGGTGGCATCATCAATCAAGTCGCCATCAGTATCGGTGTTGGCATCGCAGGCATCACCAATACCATCGCCATCCGTATCCTCCTGAAGCGGGTTAGCGGTGATGGGACAGTTGTCTATGGCATTGTCCACACCATCACCGTCGCGGTCGGCGTCGCACACATCACCGATACCGTCACCATCCTGATCCGCCTGGTTGGTATTGGCAATGGCGGGACAGTTGTCGAGATTGTTGGTGACGTTATCGCCATCCAGGTCATCGTCACAGACATTGCCAATACCGTCGCCATCCAGGTCGGCCTGATCAGCGTTGGCGATTAACGGGCAGTTATCCACAGCATTGAGTATGTTGTCGCCATCCAGATCGGTATCGCAGGCATCACCAATACCATCACCGTCGGTATCCAACTGGCTGCTGTTGGCAACTAATGGGCAGTTGTCGAGGGTATTTGGAACACCATCGTTGTCATCGTCGTTGTCGCAAGCATTGCCGATACCATCGCCATCGCTATCTTCTTGCAGGGGGTTGGCAATGTTGGGGCAATTATCCACGCCATCATCAATACCATCGCCGTCAGTGTCGAGGTTGCTGTCGCAAGCATCACCAATACCGTCGCCATCGGTATCCAACTGGTTGGGATTGGCTAGTGTTGGGCAGTTATCGACGTTATTGAGCACGCCATCGCCGTCACTATCGCTGTCACAGGCATCACCAATACCGTCACCATCCTGATCGGACTGGCTGCTATTGGAGACCAACGGGCAGTTATCCAGCGCATTGAGCACATTGTCGCCATCGACATCGTCATCACAGGCATCGCCAATGCCATCGCCATCCTGATCCGACTGGGATACGTTGCCCACCAGCGGACAGTTGTCGAGTGCATTGAATACGCCATCGCCATCCATGTCGTTATCGCAGCTATCACCTACACCATCGCCATCGGTATCCAACTGGTTGGGGTTGGCTATTGCCGGGCAATTGTCGAAGCCATCATCAATACCGTCGCCATCGGTGTCGGTATTGGTGTCACAGGCATCGCCTATGCCGTCTGCATCGCTGTCGATTTGTGTAGGGTTAGCGACTGTCGGGCAGTTATCGACCGCATCCAAAATGCCATCATTATCCCGGTCGTCATCACAGACATCGCCTATACCATCACCGTCCTGATCGGCCTGATTACTGTTGGATACCAGAGGACAGTTATCGAGTGCATTGAGCACACTGTCGCCATCGATATCATCATCACAAGCATCACCAATGCCGTCGCCATCCTGATCTGACTGGGATGGGTTTGCGATTAGCGGACAGTTATCCAACGCATTCAATCTGCCGTCACCGTCGCTATCGCCATCACAGACATCGCCAATACCATCGCCATCCGCATCTTCCTGCAGTGGATTCGCCACGGCGGGGCAGTTGTCGACACCATCATCCACGCCATCCGCGTCGGTGTCAGTATTGTTATCGCAGGCATCACCTATTCCATCGCCATCGCCATCGGCCTGATTGGCGTTCGCGACGGCAGGGCAATTATCAAGGTCATTGAGCACGCCATCGCCATCCCGGTCGGCATCGCACACATCACCAATACCATCACCATCAGAATCCAATTGATTGGCGTTAGCGGTGACAGGGCAATTATCGACATCATTCAATACACCATCGCCATCCAGATCGTCATCACACACATCGCCAATGCCATCGCCATCCAGGTCTGCCTGATTGCCATTGGCTGCATTCGGGCAATTATCCAGGGCGTTGAGCACACCATCGTTATCATTGTCATTATCACAGGCATCGCCTATGCCATCGCCATCAACATCTTCCTGCAGTGGGTTCACATTGAACGGGCAATTATCAACACCGTCATCAATGCCATCGCCATCAATATCTGTGTTGCTATCGCAGGCATCGCCTATACCATCTGCATCGGTATCGGCCTGATCGGTATTGGCAATTAACGGGCAATTGTCATTGGCATTCAGCACAGTGTCGCCATCGCGATCCGCATCGCAAACATCACCAATGCCGTCATTGTCCAAATCGGCTTGATCAATGTTGGGAACAGCAGGACAGTTGTCGAGCGCATTCACAACAGTGTCGCCATCAATATCGCTATCGCACGCGTCACCGACACCATCATTATCGGTATCCAACTGATCGGCGTTAGCAACATTGGGACAATTATCCTGCCCATTGGGCACACCGTCATTATCACTATCGCTAAAAGGTTGTTCGCCCGGTTCTGTAATCACCGAAGAAGACGCGCTACTTAACGACGAACTGCTTAACGACGAACTATTTGAGGATGAGAATGAGCTAGGCACCTCACCGGGATTAGTAGGAGGCAAAGAAGAACTCGTTGATGACGAAACAGATGAAGCAGAAATAGATGAAGGAATTGAAGAGGCAACAGTCGTTGAAGATGCCACCTGACTCGAATTATTTTTAGGGAAGCCATTGCCATCACCACCGCACGCCGTCAACCCGAGCATCGACACCAACAACGAAAACAATAGTATATTTTTCATAACAGCCACCATGCGTATTGAATAGTTTAAAAACCACTACCGAGTTTTAGCGCCAGAAATGACAAACTCGACTCGTCGGTTTTTTGCCCTACCCTCTTCCGTTTGATTGTCTGCTACAGGCTGTTCCTCACCCATGCCATGCACAGTGATGCGATTAGCCTCAATGCCTTTTGACTGTAAATAATGTGCCACCACCTTCGCGCGCGTCTCGGACAAGCGTTGGTTGTACGCCGTCGCACCTCGCGCATCGGTATGCCCTGTGATGCTCACAACCAGTGATGGATGCTGAATAAGTTGCGCAACAACCGGATCAATAGCCGCAGTGTTGCGGATAACGGATTTATCAAAATCAAATAAAGGACCACCGACCTGCTCATCAACAATAATGCGCTGATCTGCAACAGGCTCAGGCGCTGCTTGAACAGGTTGCACTTGTGGTGCCGGTTCAGGTGCAGCAACGACAGCCTCAGGTGTTTTGCGCAGGCGAGATGCAAAATTCCACACCAATGACAGGCCAACAAAATTGGCATTAGCACGCCCCATTTCGCTATCGCCCACTTGATCTATGTATTGATATTCCAAACGAGTAGTCCAGCGATCTGACAGCGGTAATTCAATACCGCCACCAATTAACGGGCGCACACCTGAGCCATCAAGTTTGGTGGCACCCCCGGTTACTTCACCATCCCAATAGGCTGCACCGAGTTTTCCGTAAATACGGGTTTTCTGATAAAGCGGGTAAGATACCTTTAACGCCAAATCAATCTCGCGCAATTCTCCTTCCATAGTCGCACCGGGATATTTCGCCACAGAATCGCCGATATCATTCACGGACAATTCCAGAGCAAGGCGGCGATTAAAATCATATCCGGCAAAAACACCGTAGGCTGCTTCGTCTTTATCGCACACAAGCGCGGTATCGAGGCAGGAATTATCATTGTGTGAATAGCCAATACGCGCCCCCAAATAACCGCTCGAATAAGGCTCAGTGCTATCAGAAAAAGCAGCATTCGATAAACCCAGCAATGCCACCCACGCAAAACACACTCTGGCCGAATATACATTTTTCATAAGTATTCCCTCAGAACAGGCAAAGCAATGCCATGACGAAAATTCGCCAAAAAAATAAAAACCCAAAAAAAACTGGTTCAGAAAAACCCAACAAACGCTATTGAAAAATCACCGGACAACATTTTTATTAGCAGGCAAGGTTTTTCCGGGCATCAAAAAATCAGGAAGAAGAAAAACAGGAAATCGAGGAAAAGCACGAAAAGGAAGTACAAAAGAAGTATTTTTTTAGAATAAGAGGAAACGATCTATTCACGTCAGTCACTCCTTACAATCCAGATTGCAATAACACCGCAGAGAAAAAATAAAAAACTCTGCAATCTTCCAAGACACAGAAATCATTGCTTTCAATTAGGAGACTAGCAATGGAGAAACACAAAGCAACCATGCAGATAGATCATATTTCTATAAAAAAATAAAACCTTAAATTACATAACTAAAGAAATTAGCCAAAAAGGAAAATTAAACGACAAATTAAATAATTTTAAAATTAAAAAAATAATTTAACTTTTTAATTTATCGAATGAGATTTAACAGCGAGGCGCGAAAAACATAAAACAGGATGTCGCCAAAATAAGAAAAACCATCGACATTAAAAATAAAAAAATAAATTACATCACCTTACAGAAAAACAACGAAGCTCTGTTGGCACATAAAATAATCACAAAGCAGCTTATAACAGCGCCCATAAAATATGGGCGCGTCATTTATTAATTTATGCAGAAACCGGAACCCTGGCGCGGCGCGCAAATACCAATACACTCAACAACAGCGTTAAAAAGAGAGGGAATGCACCGCCTCCACCACCTGAGCTGCCGCCACCTGAACCTCCGCTTACCGCGCCACCTGTCGCTACTGAAGAGGTAGCACTGGGCAGGTTATCGCCGGTGGCATTTGCTGCACGGCTGGAAGACTGCATTGAACTGGTTGCCACACTCGAAGCAGAGCTTGCACTTGCAGCCGCTGCAAAAAATTTCGCAATTTGCGGGCCGGTAATATTCAATACATACACCGCATCTGCGCCGCTTGCAGTATTAGTACGATCGACACCGCAAGGTGAACCCTTACAGTTCAGCGTCGGGCTGGAAAATTTGTAAACCTTGCCGTCCCAATAATCCACATTAAATGCGCTTTGATAAGCCATGATGGTTGTGAATTTATTGTCTTCACCGTGCCCCAATGCGTAATCAAACGTGGCGCCTTTACCATCCTGTTTGCGCGAATGACGCAACCCCATGTTGTGCCCCAACTCATGCGCAGTCATAAAATCGCCACAACCATCAAAGGCAATATGGGCAAACATGAAGTCTTTGAGTGAGGGATCAGAAAAGTCCCCTTGGGTATCCGTGCCGCCAGTCCAGGCCAAACCGCAATTGCCATGGATCGCCTTATAAGGGCGATACAGAATCACCATATCGGCATTGGCCTGCGCACGCGCAGCAGCTACCGGGTTAAAAGCCGGGTCGCGATTGAAAGTAATATCCTGCAAGGCCGTTTCTGCAGAGTTTTCATCGGTGTAATCCACCATTAAGGTGCTGGCGACACGCACCTCAAGATCGACACCACTGTCCAGGTAAATTTGGTTGGTAACCTGAAAGAGTTGATTGATGCGTGTAGTAGGGTCACCGCCATAGTTGTCGGCCGTGCCCTTGGTGTAGACCACCAGTACATCAATCACATTGTTGGCAGCGAAAGCAGGAACAGCAATCAAAACAAAAAAGCTCGCCATCATATGCGTAACGCTTTTCAGGATAGTGCGCATAAAAATATTCTCGTAACGTTAAGTAAATGAGCCCTCCTTGATGTGTTGGTGAATGCCTGGGCTGTGTCTCACTCGTCTCTGAGGCACAGCGGTGCTTTTTTTGGCGCGCAGAAGCCCGTCCCAAAAAGCGTGAAAACTTTTGAGTGATGCGAATGTTCTTTCCGAGGGTTTGACGAGCAGCTATAGCGACGGGACAACCTTACATTCTGGCTATAGCGATACCACAGGGATCGACAGTGATTCCTGATAGTCCTTATGACGCTGGGGGAAAATCTTCAGCAGCAAGTGCCTTTTGTGCGAGAGCCTTTCGGCTTCCATTTTGATAGGCGAAAACCTACGCCAGCTAGTCGGCAAATTTCGGTATTGCGGCATAGCCTTCGCGCGCAAATTACCGAAAAACAACAACCTCACTTGCAAGCACCACAAAAACACAACAGCTCACAAGTTAATCAAATTGTAGAGGATTTATGCGCCAAAATCCATTTTTTATTACTTATCTAAAAATAAAATCTATTTGTAAGAGTTTTTTTGCTGTTTTGTTATAAGAATAGTCAATTGTAGGTAGAAATACTCATCGCGAAAAAATATAAGGCGTAGTTATACGAAGGCGGTAAATTTTGGCTCACTTGGCGCCTTAATTTTTTTATTGCAATAAAAAACCCGGCCTGAGCCGGGTTAAGACAAAGTTGCACGCAGGTTCAAACGGGTACTATTTTTTAGGCATGGCTTTCAAGGCAGCTTTGTATTGTGCTTGCAAGTTATTGTAAATCGCCAGGGCGTTAGCAACAGCGGCAGTCAGGCCCGCTGTTCTGGCTTTTTCAGTGGCCAAGGCAATAGTCGCGGCATTGGCTTTTACTGTCGCTGCATTTACCGCGTTAGTGGCGGGAACCAATTGTTGCTGGGCAGCGAGGGTATCGGTGCGCGCTTTCACCGCTTGTTCCAGCAAGAGGTTGTAACTCTTGACCTGATTGTTGTACTGATTCAGCTTGGCCGATTTAGCCGCCGCCGTAGTGGCCGTGAGATAGGCCGATAAGCTGGCATTCAACTGCACCTGCAGAGCATTCAGGCGTGCCACCAGCGAGTTGTAGTTGGCGAGAGCTTTCTCATAATTTTTAGTGGCAGTAGTCAGCGCAGTGGTGGCAGCCGTCAGCGCTGTTTTTGCTGTCCGCTCAGCGGCTGTTTTTTCGGTAATGGCCAGCTTATTGGCATTGAGGGCGGCCACTGCCGCAACATGATTCAAGCGTGCGGATTCTACTTTTGCCGCTAATTCGGCCAACCCTGTACCAGAAACACTACTGGCCGAACTCGAAGACTTTGACGATGAACTGGCCAGACTTGAACTCGACAGGCTTGAACTGGATAGACTTGTACTCGAGCTGGTCGCTGAGGACGAGCTGGCGGGCGCACCTGCATAATAGGCCGCGATCTGGGGTGCAGCTATATTCAGCGCATAACGCGCATCGGCACCGGTTGAGGTATTGTTGCGATCAACACCGCAAGGCTGATTCTTGCAGGTCATCAAATCCGGGTTGGAAAATTTGTAGACCTTACCATCCCAGTAATCCACATTGAATTCGCTTTGGTAGGCCATGATTGTGGTGAAGGAATTCATCACCCCATGCCCCAATGCATAGTGGAAAGTACCACCTGCGCCATCCTGTTTGCGCGAATGTTTTAACCCCATGTTGTGCCCCAACTCATGGGCAGTCACAAAGTCGCCACACGAATTTATCGCTACGTGGGCAAACATATAGGCTTTATGGCCAGCAATGAACACGCCATTGGCACTGCCAGCAACCCAGGCGACACCACAACTCCCATGGGAGTTCATATAGGGGCGATAGAACACCACCATGTCCGCTTTCGCTTTTTCGCGCGCGGCGGCTACACCATTAAATGCGGGGTTCTGGTTGTAGGTAATATCGTTCAAGGCTGTTTCAGCATTGTTATCGTCGGTGTAGTTCACCTGCAAGGTGGCAGCTACGCGAATTTCCAAATCCACGCCGCTGTCTGCGTATATCTGGTTGCTGACCTGAAAGAGTTGGTTGATCCGGGTTGTTGGATTACCGCCATACAAATTGGCGACTCCGTTGGTATAGACCACCAGCACATCGATAACATTGGAGGCGGCCAGCAGCGAGGGTGACGCAGCGGATATCAGGGCGATAGCCGCTACGCGAATAAGGTTTTGCACTGTTGTTTTCATGGAATGATTTCTCTGTTGACTTTACTGAAAACCCTCCGTGATTGACAAACCCGGAACCCACCGGGAGTTTGCGCGTATCCATCAAAGCCTTGCCTTACCGTTTTAGCCTTTCATCATGACTCCTCGCCTCGCAGCGATTAACACCACAGAGAATCAAGGGTGATCCTGTGGAATTTCAAGATAATCCCTGGCACCCGGCGTAGATAACTCAAATTCCGAGGGATTTTTATAAATCCAGCCACTTCCCTTAATCGACTCCAGGGTATAGCTGCCCGAGGGAGTAGTGACGGTGGCGAACACCGAACTACCGCCATAGGTCATCACTACTGGATACTCATCGGCGCCATAGCCATCAAGATGGCCGCGCCAGGTGTAGTCGCCGTTGGGGTTGGTGGTACTGGTTTTGACATTCACTTTCAAGCGCTCACCGCCCGGTAAGGTCAGGGTGGTTTGCTGCCCTGCCTCGGGAAATACAGGGTTATCCATATCGACCGACACAGGTTCATACAGAGATACGCCGTTTGGCACAGGCATAGACGGGGTGGCGGCAGTCGAATCTGCCATGCGCCAGGCATCGGGCGCGGTAGTCTGATCTGGTCGTGGAGGCTCCGCCGGCGGAGCGGGTTTAGTGGCTGGCGCAGCCAGAATACCTTGGGCACGCGCCAATTCTTTTCTGGCATCCGCTAACAGGGGATTGGCAGCGGGATCGGTCATCAAGGGGGGCGACTCTTCCAGCATTTGCTGCAGCCGTTGATCTGGGACTAACAAAGTCTCTTCACGGGTGATGCGATGCACCACAAACAACAATACAAACAACACCAAAAAAACCACTGCAACCACCAAGGAGGGGCGCATAAGATTACCGGGAAGGAAGGTTTTCATGGATCAATCAACTTGTTGCCTTAATTGTTTAAAAATGCGCCAAAATGATCAAAAAATCCAGTTTTTATTACTCTTTGTGAAAACAAAGTCTAATTTGCACAATTTTTTAAAAGAAAAGAAATAACAGAATCAGAAGCGGATAGGAATATTCTGGGTTGGTGAATGCCGTAATAACAAAAAGGCAGCCACAGGGGCTGCCTTTTTGCTACCGGGAAGCATTTGCTTCCAGCACTACCGATAACGCGGGCTAGATTACGCCGCGTAAACCGGGAATTGTTTGCACAGTGCTGACACTTTGGTTTTTACATCCGCAATCACCGCATCGGCATTGCCTGCTTCCAGCGCATCAAAAATATCGCAGATCCAGTGGGTCAATTGCACACACTCGGCTTCTTTGAAACCACGGGTAGTCACCGCAGGAGTACCTACACGAATACCGGAAGTAACAAAAGGTGAACGCGGGTCATTAGGTACGGCGTTTTTGTTCACAGTGATGTGCGCTTTGCCCAAGGCTTCGTCAGCGTCTTTACCGCTGTAGGATTTGCCAATCAAATCAACCAGCATCAAGTGGTTTTCAGTACCGCCGGACACAATATTAATGCCGCGCTCGATAAAGGTTTTAGCCATCGCTTTGGCGTTAACCACAACTTGTGTTTGGTAGGCTTTGTATTCCGGTGTCATAGCTTCTTTGAAGCTGATCGCCTTGGCCGCAATAACGTGCATCAACGGGCCACCCTGGCCGCCGGGGAATACGGCTGAGTTGAGTTTTTTCTCAATCTCTTCGTTGGCTTTGGCCAGAATCAAACCACCGCGCGGACCGCGCAGGGTTTTGTGAGTGGTGGTGGTGGTAACGTCAGCAATTTGCACCGGGTTGGGGTACAAACCAGCAGCCACCAAACCGGCAACGTGCGCCATATCCACAAACAGATAGGCGCCAACTTTGTCGGCGATGTCGCGGAAACGTTGCCAATCCACAACTTGTGAATAAGCAGAGAAACCGGCAACAACTACTTTTGGCTTATGCTCCAGAGCCAAACGCTCTACTTCGTCATAATCGATCAAGCCGGTTTCCGGGTTCAGACCGTACTGGACAGCGTTGTAATATTTACCCGATGAACTCACCTTGGCACCGTGGGTTAAGTGACCACCGTGCGCCAGGCTCATACCCAGAATGGTATCGCCCGGATTACACAACGCCGCGTAAACCGCTTGGTTAGCCTGTGAACCAGCGTGTGGTTGCACGTTAGCGTAATCCGCACCAAACAGCTCTTTGGCGCGGGAAATCGCCAGTGCTTCGGTGACATCCACGTATTCACAGCCGCCGTAGTAGCGCTTGCCCGGATAGCCTTCGGCGTACTTGTTGGTCAACTTGGTGCCTTGCGCTGCCATCACCAGAGGACTGGTGTAGTTTTCCGAGGCGATCAACTCGATGTGCTCTTCCTGACGCTGGCCTTCGTTTTCGATAGATGCCCAGATTTCGGGATCAAAAGAGGCGATAGTTTGGTTTTTATCAAACATAGATAGTTCCTGAGTTAACCGCGCACCATGAGTATGGCCGAGGTGTTGATGGGAAGGTGAAAAAGGGAGGCGCGCATTGTACACCATGCCCCCAAATAGCTTCCATGCAAAAAACTCATACACAGCGTTAAATCGATTCATGCCAGTGCCTGATGTACTATCACCCGACGAGTCGCAACGCACCAAAAGAGCACAAAAACCCGTTATTTTCGGCGAAAACGACCCTGTGTCACCCCCTGCCATAGCCGACCAGAATCACTAAACATCGGCGATATGACGCCAAAAACAACATTATTTGCGCCCTACTCTGCATTTCCGTGAATTTTTAGCGATAACACGCCACTTGGGCCTCGCTTTTGCAACACAGGTAACAGCTACAGGTTTTATTCCTCGTGATCCGGGGTATAGATCATTAAGGACAGTACACATGATGCGTTGTTATCCCCTTGGCCGCTTTTGTTTCTCCCTCACCACAGCCCTTCTGCTGCTGTGCAGCGCGCTGGTATGGGCAGAAACCTCAACCGCTCCGCGCAGCTATGTGATTGGCAGCGGCGATGAAATTCGCATTACGGTATTCGGCCAACAAGAGCTCACCGCTGAAGTTCAAGTCAGTGCCGCTGGCACAGTGCAAGTTCCTCTATTAGGCACACTGGCGATTGCCGGTAAAAATGCTGCCGACGCCGCACAAATGATCGCCGGGCGCTATGAGGCCGGTAACTTTCTCAAAAATGCCCAGGTCAACCTGCTGGTCACCAAGTATCGCAGCCAGGTGGTGGCCATCCTCGGCCGTGTCAACAGCCCCGGGCGATTAGTATTGGAAGGCCCTACCAGCTTGACCCAGGCACTGGCATGGGCCGGTGGTATCGCCCCCAGCGGCAGCGAGCGCCTGATCCTCACCCGCCCCCTTGCCAATGGCCGCCAGGAGCGCACCGAATACGATTTACAGCAGATGCTCAATTACGACGCCGGCCAGCAACCAACAGTCTGGCTGCGGGATGGCGACACGATTTATGTCCCCAATGCGGGCCGCTTTTACATTAATGGCGAGGTGCACTCGCCGGGTATGTATCCCTTGGATCGCCCGCTGAATATCCGACAGGCACTCAGTGCTGGCGGCGGCCCTACCGCCCGTGCCAGCGATAGCAAAGTGAAGGTATTTCGGCAGGCAGCGGACGGTTCGGTGCAGGAGTTAACCGCCAAACCCAATGATCAGGTGATGGATGGCGATGTACTGGTCGTGAGGGAAAGCTTGTTCTAGCCCTCATCAACACCCGGGAGCAAGGCATGAATCTGAATAGCTTGATAGGCATTTTACTGGCGCGGAAGTGGGCGATTCTGGCCAGTTGTGCACTCGCCTTAGTCGCTGCGCTGGCGATTATCCTGCTCACCCCCAAATCCTACACGGCGACGATTGACCTGCTGGTGGACAGCCGCGGGCTTGATCCGATCAGCGGCCAATCGCAACCGACGCGCATGACCGGCGCTTACCTAGCAACCCAGAGCGACATCATCCGCAGCCGCAATGTAGCCAGCAAAGTGATCGAGCAACTGGCGCTGGGCAGCTCCCCGGCGATGATCAGTGCCGCTCGGCTGACCGGCAACCCGGAGAGCGATCAGCGCCGTATGCTCAGTTTTCTGGCCAAAGGGCTGGTAGTGATCCCCAAACGCGACAGCAGTGTCTTGAGCATTGCCTTCAAGGCACAAGACCCAACCCTGGCCGCCCAGCTCGCGGACGCCTTTGCCGAGGCTTATATCTACACCAACCTTGAGCTGCGCATTGAACCCGCGAAGCAGACCAGCCAGTGGTACAACCAGCAACTTGCCGCACTACGGCAAGAGTTGATCGACAAGCAAAATGCGCTTTCCACCTATCAGGAAGAGCACGGCATACTCGCCTCCTCTGACCGACTGGATCTGGAATCCAGCAAGCTCGCCGATCTGTCGTCCATGCTGATGGCGGTACAAAACGAGCGTTTGAACTCCCAAAGCCGCAGCGACCAGATTGCCAACACCAAGCGCGGCCAACTGGAGACCCGCGCGCTGGATAACCCCCAAATGCAAAAGCTGGCAACCGACCTGGCGCAGGCGCAGGCGCGCCTGACCGAGTTGGCAACCCAGGTGGGCGAAAACCACCCCCAATACCGCCAGGCGCTCAGTGAAGTGGGTGCACTCAAGCAGCAAATGAACCGCATGCTGGAATTGATTAGCAGTAGCTTGCAGTCGTCGGTTGAGCTGTCCCAAGCCCGCGCTGATCAATTAAAAGCCGAGCTGGCGCAGCAAAAGGAGCTGGTACTGCAACTCAGCCGCAATCGCAATGAGCTGACCCTGCTCAAGCAGGAGGTGGATAACACCCAGGCCGCCTATGACGCCGCGCTCGCCCGTTCGGTACAAACCCGACTGGAGAGTCAAATCGCCGCGACTGACATAGCTGTACTCAACAGCGCGCTGGTGCCAACACAACCAACCTCCCCCAAACCCCTGCTGATCACCCTGCTTGCCACTCTGGCAGGCTTGTTGTTTGGCATTGCGATGGCGCTGTGCTGGGAGTGGCTGGATCAACGGATTCGCAGTGTGACGGACCTTGAACAGGGGCTAGGCCTACCGGTACTTGCCTATATCCCTCGCTGATAAACACAAGATGCTGACACCCATAGGAAGTACCCAGGAGGTCGCAAGATGAATGATCGCTTACAGATACTGGACCAGCAGACGCTCGCCACAACCACCGCACTGAGCCAGTCCACGCGCATGGGGCCTATGCTGGTCGCCATGGGCAAGCTCAGCCCCGCTGACCTGAATGCCATTCTCGCGATGCAAAAGAAACAGGGACTGCGTTTTGGCGATGCGGCCTTGCATCTGGGTTTGGTCAGCGCCGACGACATTAATGCCATTCTGGCCGAACAGTTTGCCTATACCCAGACACCGGCAGCCTCCAGCAAACTCGACCATCGCCTGAGCGCGCTGTTCCAACCGGATAGCAACCAGGCCGAAGCCCTGCGCAGCCTGCGCAGTGAACTGATGCTGCGCTACTTTAATCCCCAGCCGCAGCGCGCTGTGGCACTGGTGAGCACCGAAGATGCCGAGCGCACAGCACTCACCACTGCCAACCTGGCCATCAGTTTTGCGCAACTTGGGCTGCGCACCTTGCTGATCGACAGCAACCTACGCGCCCCGCAGCTCAACCGGTTATTTCATTTACCCGAGCACGCGCCAGGGCTATCGGACTGGATTGCCGAGCGCACCTCCGTCGCCCCCAGTGCCATAGAGCAGGTGCGTTCACTGTGGGTGCTCCCCGCAGGCACCCGCGCACCCAACCCCCAGGAGTTATTGGCCAGCAAGCACTATCAGGAGCGGGTTAATCCGCTGATACAGCAGTTTGATATCACCCTGATCAATACCGCGCCCATGGATTCCAATCGCGATGCCCAACTGGTCGCTGCCCAAGCCGGGGCGGCGCTACTCATCGCCCGGCAACACGTCACCCACACCAAGGCCCTGCTCGCTATTAGCAGCCGCTTCCGTGAATTGGGCGTACGCCTGCTGGGCACAGCCCTGCTCGGTTAACCGCAACGCCATACGAGGTAAGGATGAATTACCAGCAGGCCTACCCACCCCTTCCACCACTGCCCGCCAGTACACAGCGGGTGCAGGACCAGCCCTGGCTGAGCGACCAGCGGCTGATCACGTTTATTGTTGTCGCCAGCGTTGGTTACCAGTTGGTACTCTGCCTGCTCAACACCCAGTTATTACCTATGTCGCGCGCGCTGGTGGGCCTTGCTGAAGCCATTATCCTGCTGGCCTGCGTACCCTTTCTGATGCGCCGTTTACTGCCGGGTGTGCTGATCCTCGCCTGCCTTTCTGCCGCCATGCTCTGCCTGTTGGGCATAGCCAATGAGCAGCTCAATATCAAAGCCTTCCGCGATATTGCCATCCCCCTGTGTTACTTCTGGCTGGGGTGCAATATCGGACGGCTGGACCTGGCTGACCGCGCGCTCAAGGTCGCGATTAGCCTGGTGCTGGCGATGGGTATGTTTGAGCTACTGCTGCTGGATACCTATACCCGCTGGTTCGATATCTTTAGCTATTACGTCAATATCGGTTCACTCGACCCCGCCGTGGGTTTTGTGCGCGAGGATCGCCTGCAAGCCAACGGTATGCGCCCGGAAGGCATAGGCCGCACCCTGCTGCCCGGTTTGCTCGGCCCCCACCGGGTCTCCTCGGTATTCCTTGAGCCGGTATCCCTCGGCAATTTTGCCAGCCTCTGTGCCGCCTGGGGCCTGGCCCGCAGCCACTGGCGTGAAGGGATATTTTTTGTACTGGCTGCGGTAGTCATGATGGTGCTGTCCGACTCGCGCTTTGCGCTGATGACCGTCACCGGCTTTGTTGTGTTGCGGCTGCTAGTGCGTGGCGCCCTGCTGAACCTCTGTGTACTGGCACCGATTGCCGCCATTGTGCTGTTGCTGATCATCGGCCATTACACCCCCAATGAGACAGGCCGTATCCTCAATGATGACCTGCAAGGACGGCTGGCCTACAGCGGCTGGGCGCTACTGCAATTTGATGCCTTAAAGCTGCTCGGCATAGGCCATACCCGTGTCTATTACGACGAGGGCTACGCCCATACCCTGGCCACTTTTGGCCTGCCGATGACCCTGGTGTTTTGGGGCAGCTTCTGGCTGTTGCCGATGGAATCCGCCACAAGCCAGCGCTTTCGCGCCATGGTTTCGCTCTACATTGCGCTGATTCTCTGCATCAGTGGCTTCTCGTTTTTTGCACTCAAAAGTGCCGGCTTACTCTGGTTTTTAGTGGGCTGCAGCCTGCAGCAACCTGCGGCTACCCCCGGGCCACTCACCCATCCCGGAGGCCGTTATGCCCCTTGATTCCCCCGTCAAAGTCACCCACATAGTGCGCCAATACCTGCCGTCCATCGGCGGGATGGAAGAAGTAGTACGCAATATCGCGCACCACCAACTGCGTCGGGGACAAGACGCTACACGCATCATTACCCTCAATCGCTTGTTCCGTCAGTCAAGCCAGCAACTGCCAGCGCAGGAATGGATAGATGGCATAGAGGTCATACGCCTCCCCTATGCAGGCTCCAGCCGCTACCCACTGTGCCCCGCCGTGTTCAAATACCTAAGGGACGCCGACGTGATTCATGTGCACGGCGTGGACTTCTTCTACGATTTCCTCGCCGCCACCAAATGGCTGCATCGCCGACCCCTGCTGCTCTCCACCCACGGCGGCTTTTTTCATACCCGCTTTGCCTCCCGCGCCAAACAGGCCTATTTCCACAGCATTACCCGCCTCTCAGCCAATGCCTACAACCAGGTGGTAGCCACCAGCGCGAATGACGGCGACCTGTTTGGGCAGATCATAAGCCCACTGAAATTGCAGGTGATTGAGAACGGGGTGGATGTGGAAAAGTACGCAGGCAGCGCCGCCCCCCAGCTCACGCCAACCCTCATGTACTTTGGGCGATGGTCATCCAACAAAGGGCTATTGCCCACCTTGAAATTGTTTGCCGCCTTGCTCAGGCAGCACCCTGAGTGGCGCCTGATTATCGCCGGGCGCGAGTACGATCACAGCCTCGCCGAGTTACAGGAAGTCACCCGTGTGCTGGGAATCAGCCACGCCGTCACCCTGGCCGCCAACCCCAGCGATGAGCAGATCAAACAACTGTTGGCACAAGCCAGCTACTTCATTTGCCTGTCAGATCACGAAGGCTTTGGCATAGCGCCCATAGAAGCAATGAGCGCTGGGCTTACGCCCATTCTCAGCGGGATTCCACCCTTTCAGCGGCTGCATAACGAATCCGGCCTGGGCATCTGCATTGAACCATCAACTCCCATACCCGCCGTGATTAGCCGTTTGCTGGATTTGCACCATCAGGGCGAGGCCGCCTACCAGGGGCGTGTGAAAGCCGCGCAAGGATTCTCCTCCCGCTACGCCTGGCCACAAGTGGCGGATCGCTATCTCGCACTCTACGAACAACTAAGACGCGACCAGTTACCACAAGAGCAAGGGAGGAGCGCACAGTGAACCGCCAAGGGCGCCAGCAGCAGGTACCTGTCATCGCCATGCTCACCGGCGCGCTACTGCTCTTGCTTCATGCACAGTTACAGGCGGGCTGTTTGGATAAGGCACGGCTGACCGGCGTCAATCTGGCCGGTGCCGAGTTCAATACCAAAGCCCTACCCGGTATTGCCTTCAAGGATTACACCTACCCCAGCGCCGCCGAGCTGAATTACATCGCCGCCCAGGGCGCCAATATGATTCGCCTGCCATTTCGCTGGGAGCGGCTGCAACAATCACTCTACGGCGCGCTTGATGGGGCTGAACTGGGGCGCCTGCGCACGGCGGTCAATAACGCCAGCGCTGCCGGTTTGTGTGTGCTGCTGGATGTTCACAATTACGCCAAATACCGCCAATACAAACTGGGTGACCCACTGCCCGAACCGGCACCCGCTGGCAGTACCCTGAGCGATATGTTTATCGCCTTCTGGCTGACACTAGCTACTGAATTTCCCGACGCCAATCAGGCTGCCTTCGGGCTGATGAACGAACCGGCTAACATCCCATTGAGCCAGTGGGCCGTCATCGCCAAACAAACCCTTGCCGCCCTGCGCGCGGCCGATGCCAGCAATCTGGTGTTTGTCAGCGGCGGCCGTTGGAGCGGCGTACACGATTGGTTTTCCGGCTTGCAATACAGCAACGCCAGCGAGTTTGATGACCTGCAAGACCCACTTAAGCGCGCCATTATCGAGGTGCACCAGTACACCGACAGCGACTATTCCGGCACCCACACTGCAAAGACAGGAGCAGGTTGCCGCGCCGCCGCTGACTTTACCGCCAAATTCGAACGCATCACCGCCTGGGCAAACAGCCATCAGCAAACCCTGTTTTTGGGGGAGTTTGGTGTACCACCCGACAGCGAATGCCTGCTCACCCTCACTCACTTATTAAGCCTGATGGAAAACAGCACCTGGCGCGGTTGGAGCTACTGGGCCGCAGGCAGTTGGTGGGGAAATTACCCGCTGGCGCTGAGCGGTGCCAATCAGCCGGTTGCCCCCCAATGGGAACCGTTAAAACATTTTTTCTACTCAGACCCTGGCAGCGACAACAGCCCACCCGAACCACCAACGCCTCACCCCTGATGCCGCGAGTGAAGGCCTGATGTACTGAAGGAGAGCATTGTGAACACAACAGAATTTCTTAGCCGGACCAATGAATCCGCATTGACCGACACCGCCTGCGCAGCGCAACAGAAATACCTGCTGCTCTCCGCACACGACTACCGTTCGCCGCGCAAAGCAGGCATTCATTTTGTGGCCAGTGAATTAGCCAAAATGGGGCCGACGCGCTTCTTCTCGCTGCGCTACAGTTTTTTATCGCGCTACAAACACGACCCGCGCCTGTCGCTGGATGACCAGGCCAACAAAATCGTGACGCATCAGGGTGTCGACTGCTATTTGTGGAAAACACTGATTCACCCCATTCGCATTCGCCCGTTTGAATCGCTGATGTATCACCTCTACAGCTTCGGTTTTAATCGGGTATTGCGGCGATGGATTCGCGAATCCGATGTGATTATTTTGGAGAGCGGTGTCGCGCCGATTTTTTTCGATTTAATTAAACACTTAAATCCGCGCGCAAAAATACTTTACCGCGCCTCCGATGCACTCGACACCATTGATGCTGCCGTTTATATCCGCAACACCTTTGCGCGTATCGCCAAAGACATAGACACCATCGTCATGCCCTCTAAAGCACTCGCCGACTCAATGCCATCAACCCACAACCTGGCGTTTGTGCCGCAGGGAATTGATTATTCTGTTAATGAAAAAGCCAACCCATCACCCTATAGCGAAGGTATACATGCGGTGTCGGTAGGTTCCATGTTATTTGACCCACACTTTTTTGTACTCGCCAGCAAACGTTTTCCGCAGATTCATTTTCATATTATCGGCTCCTGCCAACCGCGCCACCCGGACTATGGCAACAATGTCAGCGTATACGGTGAAATGCCGTTTGATAAAACGCTGCCCTACATCAAACACGCCACACTCGGCATTGCGCCCTACTCCAGCGTTAACCTGCCCGCCTATTTGCGCGATACCTCACTCAAACTCACGCAGTATGAATTTTTTGGTTTGCCCGCCATTTGCCCGCATTTTATTGCCGCCGATTACCCCAGCCGTTTTGGTTATGACATTGGCGATGAAGATTCTATTGCACAAGCCATTTCCCGCGCACTGAACCCACCGCAGCCCTTTAGCAAACGCACTGTACTGGATTGGGCACAAGTCACCGCCCGCATGCTCGCCCCCAAACAATTCAGCGACACCGAGGTATTTGCCTGATGGACACTCCAATTCATGCAACACGCCCCCATGACATTATTGCCCTCGGTGGCTTTCCTATAATGCGCACCACAAGTGCTGCGCTAATTCCACTGTTGCAACAAAAAATGCAACAGCAACAAATCGCGCTGTGTTTTGCCAATACCAACTTCATTGTGAAATGCCAGGCAGAACAAGCGGCGTTAACGGGCAACGACACCATTATTGTCAACGATGGGATTGGTATTGATATAGCCACCTGGTTAGTGCATCGCCAGCGCTTTACTGAAAATTTAAACGGCACGGATTTTACACCGCAACTGCTACAACAGTTGGGAACCAGCGCGCGCGTATTTTTACTCGGCGCCAAGCCTGGTATTGCCCAGCGCGCGGCACAAACCCTGTCCACGCAATATCAGGTAAATGTGGTGGGCGTGCGCAATGGTTACGAAGAAGCACGCAACGCTGAAATGCTGATCAGCGCCATTAATACCAGCCATGCCAATGTAGTTTTAGTCGCTATGGGCAACCCCTATCAAGAACAGTGGATTCTCAAACATCGCCACCAACTGAACGCCACGCTCTTAATGGGTGTAGGTGCGCTGTTGGATTTTTTAGCAGGCGATAAAACACGCGCACCGGCATTGGTACAACGCTTGCGACTGGAATGGTTTTATCGGCTCTGCCTTGAACCTTCGCGTTTATTGCGGCGCTATACGCTGGATATTGCGCAATTCCTGCTGCTCTGTGTACGCAGCGGCGATCGCATTCATCACCTGCGTCACTCCGGGGGATAAGCCATGAAACTATTTGCCGCACCGGCCTTCAGCAATGAAAAGGTTAACCCTTACAACGCACTGCTCTACCGCGAACTGCAACAACTGGGGGTTGAGGTTGAAGAGTATCGCCACAGCAAAGCCCTGCGCACTCCGGCTGACATAGTGCATTTTCACTGGCCGGATGGTGATATTAATCGCGCAAGCCTCGGCAAAAGCTTGCAGCGCATGCTGCTCATGATTGCGATGGTGTGCCTGTTCAAATGGCGGGGCACTAAAATCCTGTGGACTGTACACAACACCGCACCACACGATGCGCGCCGCCCTCAGCTATCAAATACGTTTATGCAGTGGTTTGCTCGCCGTTGCGACGGTTTTATTTTTATGAGCGAAGCCAATCGCGCTGCATTTTACCAACACTACAATCCCTCACCCCACAGCCATTACGCCATTATTCCCCACGGTCATTATCGCAGCTGCTATCCACCAGCCATTGATTCGCTCTCCGCCAAAACACGATTGGGATTGGACCCGACCAAAAAAGTATTGTTATTTATCGGCATGATCAAACCCTACAAAAATATCGATGGATTAATGCAGGCGTTTAATCAAATCGCGCTGGGGGATTACCAACTGGTTATCGCTGGTACCGCCGACACAGCCCCGCCCGAACTGCGCAGCGCTTTGGAAACCTTAAAAAATAATCGCACACAATTATTTTTGCGCTTTATTCCCGATGACGAGCTAGCTGTTTTTATGAGCGCGGCCGACACAGTGATCTTGCCCTACAAAGCCATTCTCAATTCCGGTGCCCTGTTATTAGCACTGTCTTACAACCGCCCGGTGATTGCACCGCATATGGGCGCAGTCGCCGAACTGCAAAAAAAATTAGGGCGGCAATGGATTTACGGCTACGCCAGCGACTTAACACCAACCAGTTTGACCCATGCACTGCTCGCCCTTGAACACAGCAGCCGCCCGGAGGTGTGCCCATTGGATAGTTACAGCTGGGACAAACTCGCTGCACAAACGCTGGATTTTTATCGCCAATCCGGTACACCAGCCCACACGGCGGCTACCGCTACACCTTCCGACAAACCACACTGATCAATGATGAAAAATCTCGCGCGCCATATTTATCGTCGCATTCGTGCACAGTTATTACAGCGCATGATTCCCAAAAGCCATGCGTCACTGCCCACCAAGATGGACGAACTGTGCATCGAAGTAATCGGTTTTTTTCACAGCATTTCCGGCATTGGGGAATCTGCCCGTTTGTGTGCACAACAATTAGCGGCTGACGGCTATCGCGTTCACTGCACCAGTGTGGAAACATTTTTTCGCAAACCAAAAATATTGCCATGGGATTGGCCAACACCTGCAACCCACCCTGGCGATACACCAGCCATTAATTGCCGCATCTACCATTTAAATCCGCCCATGTTGCCGCCAGTCATTTTGCAAATGGGCATCGCCCAGTTTAAGCAAACCTACAATATTGGTTACTGGGCATGGGAGCTGGAAGCCATACCTGACGAATGGATAAATGCGCTTCGTTATATGAACGCCATTATTACGCCATCGCATTTCACTACCCGGGTTATTCAGCGCTATACCGACTCACCGGTGCTCACCGCCACTCACCCGGTAACCTGCGGCGCTACTAGCAGCGATATACGTACACGACTGAATATTCCTGCGCAGGCATTTGTGGTGTCCAGTATTTTCAGTTTTGGCAGTGCCATGGAACGCAAAAATCCGCTAGGGCTGATTGCCGCCTTTAAAGCCGCCTTGGCACACAAGCCCGATGCTTACTTGATATTAAAAGCCAATGCCGGTGGTGACTCGCCGGAAAAAAAACAATTACTCGATGCCATCGCCGGGCATCCGACCATTTTGTTAATCGACCAACAATGGAGCCATGCCGATATACTCGGATTAATCCAATGTTCGGATCTCTATGCCTCATTACATCGCTCGGAAGGTTTTGGCTTAACCCTTGCAGAAGCCATGTTGCTGCACACCCCCGTATTAACAACGGCCTGGTCAGGCAATATGGATTTTTGTAACGCCGACAACAGTTTTTTAGTGCCCAGCAAACCCATCGCGGTAAATTCCAGCCATCCGGAATTCAGCGATTTTGAACAAGCAACCTGGGCCGATGCAGACATTTCAGTAGCAACACAATGGCTAACGGATATTTATCAGGATCGCCGCCTGCTCGCGGCAAAAAAATCCTGCTGCGCGCAGCAAATGCAAGCCTGTATTGATCGCCACAAATACCAACACGCGTTGCAACACTTGGTTAACTCACAAGGCAATTCCTTATGAGCCTGAAAAAAAACTTTGGTAAAAGCACTGTGTGGATGAGTACTGCTGCCAGCGGCAACAGCCTTATCAGCTTTGTGATTTTTATTATCCTGTCGCGCTTGTTAGCACCTGAAGATATAGGCCTGGTCGCCTTTGCCTTGATTGTGGTGGAGCTGGGAAAAATAATCGTCAATGCCGGTTTTTCGCAAGCGATTGTGCGTCACACCGAGTGGGATGAACGCTATGCTGCCACCTGTTTTTATCTCAACCTGTTGCTGGCCGTACTGGTTACAGCAGTGGCGTTTTGGGTAATCGCGCCGCTGGTGGCTTACTATTACGACACCCGTGCCGAATTGCTGGTGCAGGTGCTTTCCATTATCTTTTTATTGGAAGGCGCCAAAGCCGTACACGAAGGAAAACTCAAACGCGATTTTAATTTCCGCGCTATTGCATTGCGCACCATTATTGCCAGCCTCCTCTCTGGTACACTGGGTATCCTATTGGCCATACAAGGCTATGGCTTATGGGCATTGGTGTGGCAACAACTGCTCAATCAACTCCTCATCACCCTTATCACCTGGTACAGCGCCCACTGGTTTCCCGGCTGGCATTTTTCCTTCGCACACAGCCGTTCACTGTTGCGCTTTTCCGCACCACTCACACTGGCGCAACTGGTGAGCAACTTGGCCACCAAAATATATGAAATGTTAATTGGCATCTTAATTGGCCCTGCGGCATTAGGGTTTTTCCGGGTGGGCGGTCGCGTATTATTTATCATGCAGGAAATTGTTATAAAACCCTTTGAACAGGCGCTGCTGCCCGCACTGTCACGCTTGAATGAAACCCAGGCACGCGCGCAGGCCACCTTGCGGGTCATGCGCATCAGCGCCTATTTCACCTTTCCGATTTTTTTTGGCGCCGCCGCACTGGGGCCAGAATTTATTCAACTCGCTTTTACCGACAAATGGGCACAAAGCGGCCAGGTCATGACTATGCTTGCCTTGGGTATTGCACCCCTGGTGATCAGTACGCAAGTTAATTCTGCACTCACCGCCAGTGGCCACACTCACTACGTGATGATACTGGCAGGCATTGCATTCGCATTGAATTGTCTGCTGGGCTTTCTGCTGGTGCCCTTCGGTATAGTCGTTGCAGCAGCGGGCTACGCACTGCGCGCCTACCTCAGCATTATTTTTAATATGTTATTTTTCAAAAAAATATTTCAGGTGGGCCTATTGCAACAACTGCGTGTTATAGCGCCCACTTTCAGCGCCGCACTGATTATGTTCGCACTGGTGCAGGCAACCAAACTACTCTTACCGACAGACTGGGCGCTTGGCTTACGTCTACTCGTGCTCGCGGGTTTTGGTGGACTGATTTATGTGCTGATAATGTCCTGCATTTTCCGCCATGAAACAAAACATTTTTTAGGTGAGAGCGCCGCCATGGCTCCCACCAAAGCAAAACCATTTATCCATTATGTGCAGCGGTTGTTGCGCCTTGCCTAGCTAACAGGATTAATCCCACAAATAGTAGGGAAAGGCATTCAATAACGGGCGATAATCAAAACGCAATCCGGGCATGCCCCCCATCTCCTTGCCTTCATCAATGGAACTGGCAAATTGCAATTCCGCTTCCACGCGACCGGAACCCAAATAATAATCGTTGTATTTGAAAGGATCTTCCGTTTGCGAGAGACGTACATAGCGTGCGGGAATACCGTAGGCTTCGGCAATAATCAGCCCGTGCAGTGAACTGGCCAATACCAATTTGGCTTGCAGGATTTGTTCAATAACCCGATTCCAACCTTGCAGGGGCGAAATCACATGGGGAGTATTGGGCGGCAGTATGGAGAGATCGTGCAAGTTAGGCACGAATACATAATCGCGGCTGGGGTTAGCTGTAAAACGCCCGGAGAATAAATGCGGCACTAACAGCGCAGGATCTCCATAAATATCGGGGACTGCAAAACCACGGCGCTGTAAAAATTCAGCGGTCAAGGGGCCACGCACAGCATGCAAGTTAAGCCGTCGGGATTTGAACATCACCTCCGGCACCTTGCCATTCCAACCGGTTCCCCAAATATGATCGTCGTCTGCACTGTATTGCAACACCGAACCTATAGCCAATAATCGCGCACTTTTACTGACTTGCTGATCCAAACTTAACCCCTGTAACGCCAACACCTGACGCGTCACAATTTCGGCGAGGTGATCGCCAAAATTCACGCGCCCATCGCTCGGCATCCAGTTGTATAAATCCACATAGGGAAAAGGCAAGCGCGGTTTATACTCAACCGCAGGTTCCAGGTAAGCAGCCAGACGTTTAAACATAGGCACTCCGTTAGCATCAATTCACAAGTCATGCATCGCGTATTCAAAATACCAAAGCGATACCAAGGCTGGCTTGTACATAATCATAATCGCGATACACCAGCGGCGATTGGCGATCCACCCATTGGGTATCAAGACGAATCCTGAGTAAGTCACTAAGCTGATAAGTCAGCGCCAATGGACTAAAAGTAGTAATCGTTTCATCGCGCGCAGGTTCTATCAATCGCTGCGCATAAGCCTGTTTACTGTAACCTGCGGCGGCAGTGAACAACCATTTTGATCGTGGCTCCCACCCAAGTATCAATTTACCCGTGCGCACAGAAGACGGTGAATCACTTGTCTCACCAACAGCCGGCTCACTTTGGCTGTAATTGAGCGATAGCGTCATTTTTTCACTCATTGCCCAACGCAAATCGATTAACGCTTGCGTACCCGTGCCCGCATTCACGTCCCCTTCGCGTTTAAAACGCCCTAAGGTAAAACCCAATTGTGTTTTGCGTGTCAGCGCCCAGGAACCTTCTATTTCCAATTGGCGATAATCAAAATCCAGCACCGCCACTGCATTAGGTACAGGGTTCACATAGTCACGCGAACCTTCGCGCAAACGCAGGCTCAGTGACGATTTATTGGCCGTGCTGTAGCTACTCGCCACAAACCATTCATCTTCATCAAAATCCAGGTAATCGCGCAATTTATTGGAATGGGTTTGCGCCACTTGTCGCGCACCTAGAGTGAGACCAAGGTATTTGCCCATACCCAGTGTTAACTCGCCACTTGCATCATCCCGTGCAACAACATCTTTATCGGCGAATTCCAAACGATCCACGGCATAGGCATCGCGCGCCCAGGCAAATGCGGTTTTTACGCGCGAATTCCAATCGCTGCGCCAACGCGCTTTGCCCTCGTAAAAACTCACATCCAAGTCATCGCGCTGCGCATAAGCGTAGCGACTACCACTCACACCCAAAGCAATATCCTGTTTACTCCAGCGCTCATGCAGTGCAACAGATGCAGTGGCGCGAGTGTAATGCTCTGAATCCACCTCGGCATTGCGCGCAAAATTACTGTCCCAATGTTCCTGCGCACCTAACATCAAGGTAAAACGATCTTCTGCCACAGCATGGCTAGCACTGAGTGCTACACCTGCTAGCGCCATCATCGCACTACTTGTCCAAGCACAACTCACCGATAAACAACTCTGCAAGCTACCGCTAAAAAAGCGGCGGAAGATACTCACACTCACACGGCCAGAATTAATACACATTCTGCCCGACAAAGCCTTTAAAAATAGTTTTCCATAAAATTTTAATATCCAACAAAATCGACCAGTTGCGAATGTATTCCAAATCATAGGCAATGCGGCCGGACATTTTGTCCAGCGTTTCTGTCTCACCGCGAAAACCATTGACCTGTGCCAAGCCAGTAATGCCGGGTTTGACTTTGTGACGCAACATATAGCCTTTAATCTGGCCGCGATAAAACTCATTGTGCGCCACCGCATGAGGGCGAGGCCCTACCAGAGACATGCTGCCCGACAACACATTAAACAATTGCGGCAATTCATCCAGTGAAGTGCGCCGTAAAAAATTCCCAAAGGGAGTAATGCGCGGATCAGCGCGCGTGGCTTGCGCTACATCCTTGCCGTCCTCACACACAGTCATGGAGCGAAACTTCCACACTTTTATTTTTTCGCCACCCATTCCGTAGCGCGTCTGTTTAAAAAAGATCGGGCCAGGCGATGTCAGTTTTACGCCAATCGCAACCGCCAACATAGGAATTGCCAGTAGCAATAAAATACCGGTACCGAGTACCACATCCTCCAAGCGTTTTGCCCAACCGTTATCCACCAGTGGGGAATCGTAAATACTGAGCGCGGGAATCCCTTGCAAACAGGTGAGGCGCGAATGCAATAAATCAAAACTGAATACATCGGGAATCACATAGGGCGAGACAGTGGTATCCGCAAGGCGATCAATCACCGTGTGCATACGCAACTCAGCACGCATGGGCAATGCCACAAAGACCATGTCCAATTTACCGTCGTGGGCGTCCTGGTATAACTGCTCCAATCCACCTTTTACTTCAATATTGTTGCCAATCAACCGTCGCCCTACGTCATTGGACGGCGAGCGGTCATCATAAAAACCCATCACCTTGTAACCCAACCAAGGCATAACTTTCATGGAGTTAATCAAACGCAAACCCAATTCATTTGCGCCTACAATTGCCACACGCCGCGGCTCGGTGGGGTTAGCGCGCAATTTCGCCAGCAGTAATCGTCGGCCCAAATGCATAGCCACCATCAAGCCTGGTGTGGCAATTAACCAACTGGCAAGTACCCATAAACCCAGTGAGGCAAATGGATAAACCAGCAGCGCAACCAACGCAATAAAAATGGCTGTTATGAACCAAGCTAGTAATAGTCGCGCCGCTAAATCCAACATAGAATGCCCGCGCCACAAATAATAAACCTCATTACCTTCGGCAAAAAAACCAAAAATAATAACGGCGGCAATCGCAAACGCGGTATAGAGATTTGTCCACTCAAGCCCAAAAAATGCCAGCCCGAGCCAAAGAATTGAAACAATGAGTGCGCTATCAATCGCGCGAAATAGCGCAAGAATTTTTGAATGGTGGAACCGTATAACCGGTGGTTGATTAGACGAAGTTACTGGGCTCACCAAAGCCCCTTTCACAGACAGATTGCTCATACGACCTCCATGCATGTTACTTCATCATGCCAAAAACATTCTGCGTCTTATTTGTACAGAGCATTTTCCAGGCCAAAAAATAACCTGCACGAAAATCCTGCAAAATTTTGTGAGGGAATTCGATCAATCTTCGCTTTGTGTCGCCAAAAGCAACAGATTACTGCTATTTAGCGAATAACAGAAAATCCAAAAAACACAGTGACTGCCCCAAGACAACGCATGCTTTTTGCGAAAGCACTGCACTATGGCAGCCAGAGGTGAATATCATTCACGGCGGTAAGCCTTTATAATCCGTTTTCATCGGATTTATTTGCCAGCATATGACCACACTTAAATATCTGGGCGGTTACTCGCCAGAGACACTGCAGAAAGTACAGACACTGATTGAGGAAGACCGCTTGGCGGAGGTATTACGCGCACGCTATCCGTCCGTACATGCAATACGTACCGACAATGCGCTCTACCAATATGCACAGCAACTCAAAGCCGACTTTATGGGAAAAACCCAGCCGCTCAGCCGCGTTAGTTACGACAGCAAAATAAAAGTGATCCAGCATGCGCTGGGGCAGCACCATTACATTAGCCGCATTCATGGCGGGAAACTTAAAACCGTCAACGAAATCAAAATCGCCAGCGTCTTTCGCAAAGCACCCGAAGCCTTTTTAAAAATGATAGTGGTGCATGAATTAGCCCACTTTAAAGAAAAGGAACACAACAAAGCGTTTTATCAACTGTGCTGCCACATGGAACCCAACTACCATCAATACGAATTTGATTTACGTTTGTATCTGACGTATTTGGATTTGAAAGGGGATCTCTATGTGTAGGGCGATAGCTTTTTTATTCTTTAGATAGACGGGGGGATTTTCCCTCTCCCCCCCAAATCTTAAGCACTCTTCTTAATCAATATTCACTGTCAGTGAATCCAAAACCACACCTGCATCGACCATCCAGATCTTAATATTCTGTATCCCCGGCGCTGTAATTTCATGTTCGGAAATTCCAATAGCGGCGGCCCTCAAAGTATTCACATTCCACGCTTCTGAGTACTCATTTGCATGAATATCAACAATGCGAGGCTTGTCTCCGTTTAACGATATTGCATAACGCAAGCCAGAATGTTCAGACGTAATTTTGTGTGTCGGTAAACACTGGGTATGAATTTTCACCTGACCGGTGCTGAATGAATAAAAACTATACGTCAGCGAAGGGCTATCTTCAGCCAGACGAACCAAATCAATACTCGCGGCTGTGACAGGCTGGATAGTCATGCCGTCACCGGTTGCGGTTGCCCGATTAACACGGTGCCAACCAGTACCGTTGTTAAGATCATGGTGCGCTATGTAGTCAACCGCGGCAATTTTGACTTCACTGTTATTTTCTACCGCGCTTGGCAGTGCCGCTACATCAAGCCCTTCTGGATTAAACACCCTTAGATCAACTCTTCGCTCCGTGCCTGCACCTGCAAGGGTAATAAATCCGGCAACAGCATCTCCGTAAGGTGCCTGCTGCCAATCAATACTCACTACGATACGAGCATCTCCACTGGCGCTAGCCTGACTCAACAGTATCCATGGAGCACTGGGTTTGGCTGTCCATTTCAAATCACCTGCACCTTGATTAAAAATATCGATAAAAAATTTGGAATTGGCAGGGCGATTAAAGATAGGAAGCACCCCTACCGCATTCACGCCGAGAGGATCGACAGCGCCTTCAACCACTACACCAAGGTTTGCTTGCGGCAGCGGTGTGTAATCACCTACCTCTGGCATCACCCAAGCACGTTGGGTGTCATGGGCCCAAGTGGGCAGTTGCGATAACGGCATGGGATTAGCCATATAATTCCATTTTCCATCAGCATTTTTTTCGTTGTAAAAACGCACCTCTTCAAGTAATGCTTTTTGGGCAGAATGTGCCTGCGCGGCAAGTGATGCTGTGGCAGCACGCTGTTGATGCGCCCAAAGGCGGCTACGCTCTGCCAGTAAAACCTTGTGGTTGATCAGGGAGGAAGCGCGAACGGCGTAAAGCACCATTTCGTAAAATGCCGGCTTGTGTGAATCGGGAAGCTGTTTATAAATAGCATCGGCAGATTCGGTTAAGGCTGCGAAAGTATCCAAGCGCTGCTGTGCTTCATCCCCTTTAGCGACAAGGCTAAAACCACTGTCGATTAAATCGAGTTGTTCCGGGCGTTTTTTAATATTCAGGCTGAGGTAATTTTCAAGCACATCCGCAATGGCATCAGCGTGCTCAGCGCCGAATGTGTAGGCTGCCCACTGCGTGAGATAAATTCTTTGATCAAAGTTTCGGAAGGCCTCCGGGTTGCGCGCAAGGCGCATAAAAAAGTCAGTGCCAATTTCGTAAGGCTTGATGTCACCAACATTGACGATCCAGATTTTATTCGCGTTAAAGTCCCACGCCTTTATCATTTCTGACTGTGTCATTCCCAAGGGTGTAGTGTAAAACCACAAATAACTGCGGGGGACACCCCAATATTGCAAGTGGTAGTAAACACCCGATCCACCGGAGCGCGCATTCTCGACAGGCGTAGAAAGCTGACGGATGTAACCGTGATTATCATCAGGCCAAACAATGGTGACATCATCCGGCAAGGTTAGGCCAGACTGGTATTGAACCAATGTTTCTTTGTACGGGATAAAAATTTGTGGGATCCCGGCAGGATCCACATGTAAATGATCAGCAATCATCTGGCGCTGATCTGGAATAATCGCATGCTGGATTTTTGCCGCTTTTTCTTCATTGGTTGTTTCCTCAGGAGCCATCATTCCTTCATCACGGCGCCCACGCATGCCAATGGTATAAATATTTTCATAGCTGGCCGATTCTTTTACACGATTCTCCCAGAACTTATAAATACGCTCGCGATTGTTCCAGTAATCGTATGGGCCGTGAACAGCTTCGTCGTATTCATGGCTATTTGTCAGCATAGGCTCGTGATGGGAAGTACTGATAACAATCGCATAGTTATCTGCAACGATTTTATTCTCGGGAATCTCATAGAAAGGTGTACTCTTCACCGGAAATTCATGCATCGCTGGCCAAATGACATTGCCATGGAGGCGCAGTAGTAACTCAAATATGGTGGCGTAGGTTTTGGAACCAATATTTCCGACTTCTGGCTCAAATGTGTTTGCAGCCCAGGGCTGTATGCCCCAATCCTCATCGTTAATAAAAATTCCGCGATATTTAACCCCGGGTGATTGCTGGGTATGGCTGCCAGCAATATAGAGCGCGTCTTTTTTCGCAACAGGTACATCACCCCAAAAATGCCAAGGGGAGATGCCTATGGATTCAGATAAACCAAACACACCAAAAGCGGTTCCGCGTCGATCACTGCCGACGATGATGAGACCTTGTTCTACATCGGGCAGAGGGTTACTTACCACAGCGGCAACATAGGCCTCCCATTTACCTCGAATGGCAGACACATCAATCTTGCCGGCTTTAACCAAATCATCAATCAGTGAACTCTGACCGAGAGTTCCAATCAAAATAGCGCGAGGTACGTGCGGTGTTCCCGTGCTTACCTCAGGTAGGAGACCTGTCACACGCTGAATATCATCGCGCAATGCCTCTGCGGCAAGCTGTACAACTTTGGCGTCCTCCATACTGTAATAAATAGCGGCAACATGGCTTTCAGCAGCAAGTATCATGGCCTCGTCTATTGGCGATTCTGATACAGGCATAAACGGTGGTGCGAAATAATTTGGTTGACTGGAAATTGCCGGATTCATTCCGTCGTAGGGCTTCCATACGCTGCCCATACTGCGTGGAGGCTCTACGTCATCCCGCCCAATTGTTGTCAGAACCAATACTGCCGCCACAACAACCAGCACAGAAACTACCATGATCTTTCTTATTGGATAACTCATACGCATCAATTCCCAACTATCTTGTATACAAGTATTTCAGACAATCTAGATTAGGGCTTGATAGTGCAGAAATCAACTCCAGAGAACCTCTGCTTGGCAATACTCAAGAAAGAAGCCATATCGGCAAGTCAACACAACGAATTAAAAACACATTTTCCTTTACATTCAATGAGTTATATTGTTCACTTTTAAACAATATAAACGCAACTGAACTTTTTGGAGACATTTACACCCAAGCCTCACGCGGTTTAAGGCCGCCACAATGATAGACAGGAGAATGACTGCCTTATGAAAGAACTTATGCAAAACCTGCTGACGCAGCTTGGTATGGGCGATAACGACTATATTTACGCATCAGCGGTGATAATACTGATTGTGCTGATATCACTTATTATCCACTGGCTATTTCACAAGGTTGTGATGGGGTTTTTACGGAAAAACGCCAACAACTCCGAGCAGCAATGGAAGCATTCACTGTATAAAAATAAACTGTTTCCTCGTATCGCGTTAACCTTGCAAGGCATTATTATTTTTGTGCAAGCGCGACTCTGGCTGAATGCCGATGATAACGCGTTACCTGTTATTGAAGTGATAACCCACTTATGGATTTTGTTGTATGGTTTGTTGTCAGTGTACTCGTTGCTGGATACGCTGGAGGACATTTCCAATAATAGCCCAACCGGCAAGCGCCTTCCCTTACGCGGTATTTTTCAAAGCATTAAATTAATTGGCGCTACGGTTGCTATTATTTTTGCGATTGCGTTATTGATTGGTAAATCCCCCGTTATTTTATTTAGTGGTTTGGGGGCCATGACGGCAATTTTATTATTGGTCTTTAAAGATCCAATTCTTGGTTTGGTGGCGGGCATTCAGTTGTCCGCCAATAAAATGCTGGCCGTAGGCGATTGGCTTGAAATGCCAAAATATGGCGCCGATGGCGATGTGGTTGACATTAACCTTACCACCGTAAAAATTCGCAACTGGGATAAAACCATTACCACGGTTCCTACCTACGCATTGATTTCTGATTCATTTAAAAACTGGCGCGGCATGACCGAATCCGGCGGACGCCGTATTAAGCGCGCCATTAATATTGATACTACCAGTGTTCATTTCCTGACAGACGCCGATATTAATCGCCTGCGGAAAGCGCAATTATTGAGTAGTTATATTGAAAACAAGTTAACCGAAATTGCTGCCTACAATGCCGAACACAAAGTGGATGCCAGTTCCGCCGCCAATGGCCGCCGCCTGACAAACCTTGGCACGCTGCGCGCCTACCTTGAAGCCTATTTAAAAGCGAGCCCGCACATCCACAAGGAAATGACCTGTATGGTGCGCCAGTTGCATCCGGGGGCAGAAGGTATCCCACTGGAGATTTATGCGTTTACCAATACCACCGCGTGGGCAGCTTATGAAAATATCCAGGCCGATATTTTTGACCATATTTTTGCGGTGTTGCCTGAATTTGGTTTGCGGGTGTATCAGTCACCAACCGGTTATGACATGCAACAACTCGGCAGCACACTTAACAACCCACGCGTAACTGCCGAGTCACCAACATCATAAACTTTTAATATATTCCACCAGCGCCCAACGCTCTTCGTCGCTCAATGCTGTGCCATATTCATGGCCAGTATTGGCGTTGCCGGGGAGCCGTGTATCAAACAAACTGGTATTGGGCGCTGCGCTGGATAGGCTTCCTACTTTTTGAGTATCCAACTCAATATTCCCCACATAAAACTGCTGTGGTCGCTGTGCTGCAGGCAATAATAAATCGTAAATGGTAGGCACCGAGCCATTATGCAAATAAGGGGATGATGCCCAAATGCCGTTAATAGAACGCGCCTTGTAGCTATCCACTGTGGGCACAGCAGCAGAATGGTTGTCCTGATATTCACTGACAATTGCTTTGAGAGTCTGCCAGGGGCTATTTAATAATGCTCCCATCGCCGCATGTTTTACCAATTCAAGTGAGCCAGCATCTGCCGCGAATTTTTTTCCAATCAGCACCATACTGCGCTCACCTTCCAGAATACCGGTTTTCACTTTGCGCTGACTGAAATTGCTCGCCATTAATGGATCGGTTCCCACTTCAGCTACGGGCGTTAGTACGGCATTGAGCTTACGTTTTTTATCTGTTGTATCCACATGGGTATGACACTCTACACAATGCTGATCGTAGAGTGCTTTGCCCGCTGCCAATTTTCCTGCATCTAAAGGGCCTACTATGTCCTGCGGCCAGGGCGGCGCGGTCAGTTGATAAAACGCATTTTGAATATCAGCCAAGTGATGAATGCGAATAGACGATGAATAGGTTAAATGCTCTTTTTTGATACTGATCGTGCCGTAAACCGCAAGCGCAGTAATCGCATTTTGAAACAGCGGCCCGGGTTCTTTATTCGGTGCTGAAGCATTCCATTGCACCAGATCCAAATGAGAGGCATCCCAGAGTACGGGGTAACTGGTGGGCGCATTCGGCGAATAAATATTTTCCGGCATATTCAATGCTTCAACGGCAATTGCATTAAAAATTTGCCCAAATGCATCCAGTCGCCCATAGCCATAAGGCACATCGGTCTTGTTAATCGCTAAGCGCTGTTGCAATTGCGCTAATCGTTCTTGCAACAACACCTGCAGTGATTGGGTCGTTAACGAAGGCGTTGTACTGTTTGTGGAAATAATGCCACCGGCAGATTGCGCGGTATGCACACGCGTATAAAAACGCGCAAATTTTTCAGTATCGGCAAGTGTTGCAGACAGTGCAGCAACCAGTGCAAATTCAAAACCACTGAAATCAATTAGCGCTTGCCCACCATCAATTTGAATACGCTGGCCATTGACCATGACTTGTCCTGTATGGCACGCCGCACAGGTCATACCGACATAATCGCCCTGGTGCTTATCGGTATCGCGCACTATGCCAATGGGCAGGCCATCCGGGTTGTACTCATCAGCAGGTGCGCTGATAAAACCCAGGGCCGCCATATGTGCGGAATCGCGAAATAATGTGGTGTTATCGGCTTGTTCCAGCGCGAGAAACCAATCGTAGGGAATAATGCGGGAACCAAAAGAAGTGAAGGATATTTTCTGGCGGGTTTGGTGATCCCAGCCTTGGGGTAAATAATGCATATGCTGTCGCTCTGGCGACACATTATGTGTCTGTGCGGCACTGGCACATGTCACCAGCAGCAGGGTTCCAAACCCCATACCGCGCCATAGTTTATTTGCACCAATCAGAGTTGTTTTGTTTTTTTTACTGTGTTTTTTCATGCTGCATCCTCAACATTTTTATTACTACTCCACACCTGAAGTAGTAGCACACTTTAAAAAAACGATTCCCTCCACTGTTAATGCCTTACCAGTCTCCTTCTATTACATCGGATAACCGTGATTACAGCCATGAATTACGATTACCCGATGTTTGATAATTTGCCAAGCCATTCACTAACCATAGATCAATTAACAGCAGATCAACTGACTCTATATCAACTAATCATGCATTGATTAACTGTGCAGTAAACAACAGTACCTTAACGTCGCCCTCCCAATAGCGAACCGAGAATACCGCGCACAATCTGTCGGCCAAGGTTACTACCAATAGCACGCGCCGCACTTTTCGCCAAGGCTTCTGCGGCGGATTCACGTCGGTTACTGGCGCGCTGCGCTTGCTGTTGCGCTTTTTCCTGCTCGCGCTGCCAGCGTTCTTGCTGTTTCTGCTGCTCTTTGGCAAGGCGTTCTTGCTCGATGCGCTGTTGCGTCTGTAATTTTTCTTGCTGCGTCACCTGTGCTTGCTGATTTACGCGCTGCTTTAAAATTTCATAGGCAGATTCACGGTCAATCACTTGATTGTAAATCGCTTTGTAGGGCGATCGCGCCATGACTTCAGCGCGCTCTTCCGGTGTTAGTGGGCCAATACGCGATGCCGGTGGTGCAACCATCACCCGCTCAACGGGTGTGGGCGAGCCTTTTTCATCCAATACCGATACCAAGGCCTCACCTATACCCAATTCAGTAATCACCGCTTCTGTAGAAAAAGCCGGATTAGGGCGAAAGGTTTGCGCCGCAATTTTTACCGCTTGTTGGTCTTTGGGGGTATAAGCGCGCAGTGCATGCTGGATGCGATTGCCCAACTGCCCCAAGACGCTGTCGGGAATGTCGGCCGGACTTTGGGAGATGAAATAAATTCCCACACCTTTGGAGCGAATCAACCGAACCACCTGTTCAATTTTATCCACTAATAATTTTGGTGCACCGTTAAATAATAAATGCGCCTCATCAAAGAAAAACACCAACTTGGGTTTATCGGCATCGCCTTGCTCCGGTAAGTTTTCAAACAACTCCGAAATTAACCACAGCAAAAAAATGGCATAGAGTTTTGGCTGATTCACTAATTTGGTGGCATCCAGAATATTAATCACACCAGTGCCTTCCAGTGTTACCTGCATGAGATGGTTTAAATCCAGAGCAGGCTCACCAAAGAAATGATCAGCACCTTCCTGTTCCAACATCATCAACCTGCGCTGAATAGCGGCAATACTGGCTTCACTCAAACCACCGTATTCGTCTTCCAGGTTCTTGCGTTCGTCCTTCATCCAATTCAACATGGCTTGCAGGTCTTTTAAATCCAACAGCAACATGCCCTGGTCGTCGGCAATTTTAAAGGCTGCATAAAGCACGCCAGTTTGGGTTTCATTCAAATCAAAAAAATTGGCGAGCAGCAATGGGCCAAAATCGGAAATAGTAGCGCGTACCGGGTGCCCTTGCTGCGCATATAAATCCCAAAACACGCAGGGAAATAATCGCTGCTGATAATCGCTAATGCCCATGAGCTGTACACGCTCATCTACTTTAGGGTGAGGTTTTCCCGCTTTGGCAAGGCCAGACAGGTCACCTTTAATATCCGCCATAAAAACCGGTACGCCTGCTTTGGCAAAACCTTCGGCCAACACCTGCAAGCTCACTGTTTTACCCGTACCGGTTGCACCGGCAATTAACCCGTGACGATTTGCCATGCGCAAATTTAAATGGACTGACTGGGTGCCATTGCCACCAATAAGATAGTGTTGAGTCATAAGCTCTCCATAACAATAAGCAAAATAATTTTACCGCTGCTGCGCATAAAGTTTGCGCAATTGGTGTTTGGGTGTTTTGGTTAATTGATGCATAAATCCGAAGGATAATTGCGTAAATCCCTGTTGCGCACGCAGTTCATCCAGCAAGCGCAACCATAAGTGCGCAGTCACTTCAGCATCCGCCAATGCCCGGTGGTAGATGCCTTCTGTCGGTAAGTTTTTGTAGGATGCCAAGGTCGCCAACTGATGATTGGGCGCATCGTGGAAAATACGTCGCGAGGCCAATAAACTACAGGCGATACCGCCACTGAATGTTTTTTTGATCCGTTTAAATTCTGCCCGCAGGAAACGCTCATCAAAACTGGCGTTGTGGGCAACCAGATTGCGCCCGGAAATAAACTCGTAAAAATCAGCCATCACCTGTGCATTGCTACGCGACTCCTTCGCCATAGCGTTGGTGATACCGGTGAGATTTTCGATAAACAGTGGAATGCGAATCCCTGGATTCATAAGCTGTTGGAAACGATCGGTGATTCTTCCGTTTTCAATCAATACCGCACCAATTTCAATGGCACGATCACCCATATCCGGCGATAGACCGGTTGTTTCAAAGTCAAATACCACCAAACTATCGGCAGGGTAACGATGGAGTTCCAGTAGCATCATGAAAGAATCCGAACATTAATACAGTAGCACTGCACCAAAAAAGACAAACAAAAAAGGGATGCACTCACAGAGCGCATCCCTTATTAATTGCTGCGCAAATCTGGCAGCTTCACGGTTAATCCGGCAACGTAATATTCAACTCCAACACAGAGCAATTGTCGGAGTTGTCGAGGTTGACCGTAACCTGGTCAGATTCGATATGAATATATTTGCGAATCACCGCAATAATTTCCTGCTGCATTTGCGGCAGGAAATCCGGTTGGTTTAAGTTGCGCTTGGTGCGCTCATGCGCCACGATAATTTGCAATCGTTCCTTTGCCACAGATGCCGATGAGGGCGCGCGCTTCTTGCGCAGATAATCAAAAATACTCACGGTTTATACCCCCAGCAAACGCTTAAGGAAACTTTTCTTTTCAGCTTCAAGGAAACGGTGCGGAATATCTTTACCCAATAAACGATCAACAGCATCGTTATAGGCTTGTCCCGCTTGGGTTGCATCGTCAAGGATAACTGGCGCACCCTGGTTAGAGGCTTTTAATACTGCCTCTGATTCAGGAATAACACCCAGCAGTGGAATGGCCAGGATTTCTTCCACGTCATTTACACTGAGCATTTCGCCGGCTTCTACCCGCACAGGGTTGTAGCGAGTCAACAACAAATGCTCTTTGATCGGCTCCAGATTTTGCTCGGCGCGACGGGATTTGCTCTGCAAAATACCGAGGATACGATCCGAGTCGCGCACCGAAGACACTTCCGGGTTGGTAACCACAATGGCGATATCTGCAAAATACAATGCCATCAATGCGCCCTGTTCAATACCGGCAGGTGAATCGCACACAATGAATTCAAAATCTTTGGAGAGTTCATTGATAACGACTTCTACGCCTTCGCGAGTAAGTGCATCTTTATCGCGGGTTTGCGACGCGGGCAGAATATATAAACCTTCTGTACGCTTGTCTTTGATTAATGCCTGATTCAAGGTGGACTCACCTTTCACGACATTAACAAAGTCGTACACAACACGGCGTTCGCAGCCCATGATTAAATCGAGGTTACGCAAACCCACATCGAAATCGATAACCACGGTTTTGTGGCCGCGCATCGCCAAGCCAGTGCTGATTGCTGCGCTGGAGGTGGTTTTTCCCACTCCGCCTTTACCTGATGTAACAACGATAATTTTGGCCAAGGGAGGCTCCTTAAATGACAAATCTGGGTAAAAAATACAAACCTGAATAGGTAATTGATAGGCAATCAATCCCCTATCCGCTAATTACTCACCAGTGCTTCGACAACGACTTTTTCGCCTTTCAGCGATACCTGCACAGGCTTTTTCAATAATTCCGGGGGCAGTGAATCCTGCAGTACAAAATTGCCTGCCACCGAGACTAATTCAGCCTCCATTTGCTGGCAGAAAATACGTGCACTTTCATCGCCTTTTACCCCGGCAAGGGCGCGACCACGCAGGGTGCCGTAAACATGGATATGACCATCGGCCAACACTTCGGCGCCTTCACTGACTTGCGCCAGTACAATAAGGTCTGCGCCTTCTGCGTAAATTTGCTGGCCTGAACGCACCGGACGTGTGATCACTTTGCTTTGACGTTGCACCAATCGCTCTTCAATAACGGTTTCTACAACCGTTTCCACAACGCGCTCGATAACCGTTTCTACCGAGGTCGCCGTTTCCTGTTTAGGAAGCTTGAGTGCACGTTCGCTAGGGGTTGGCAGTATGGCCAAGCCCGTCTTGTTAACTGCCGCTAACAATACCTCAGGTACGCCGCTAAAACCTAGTGGTTGTAAATCCAGTTCGCGGCAAATCGTCAGCAAATCCGCTATTTTTTTCAGGCTTTCAGGGTTTTCAAGGCGATCCAGATTGATCAATACCGGAGAGTTCACAAAGAACTGGGGCGCCTGGGTGATTTTCTCTTTCAGTTCGTCCACCAAACTCTTGGGTTCGTAGCGAATAATCGCCAATACCACCACGGTAATGGCACTACCTTTTAGCTGGAAATTCACATCGATCATGCGTGGCTCTCGGGTCTGGGGGCGGTGCTGCAGTTTGCATTGCAGAGGTGCGCCATTATCGGGGCGCATGTTGATTAGTCAAGCAAGATACGTAGCCAATAAAGCACAATCCAATCGCCGTGCTACCTGCTTGATAGTTCAGCCAGCGTTAAGCCCCACGCGCCTATAAATGAACCATGAGCGCCAATCCGCCCTCCAAGGGGCGACTATTGTGAAAATGCGTGATAACAGTGAGAACCACCATGACCTATCAGCTACTGCAACGCCCCGGAAAACTTGCGTTAACACTCAGCCTGCTGTTGCCGTTATTGGTGGGCTGCACGACGAGCCAAGCGGTGGAAACACCGGCCTATCGCGGGGCCGCAACCCAGTCGAGCTTCAGCTCAGCCCAGTTGGATTCCCTGCTGGCGCCAATCGCCCTCTACCCGGATACAGTTTTATCCCACGTACTAATTGCTTCTACCTACCCCCTGGAAGTGGTGGAGGCTGACCGCTGGGCGCGTAACAACACCCGCTACAAAGGTGATGATGCCGTCAATGCCGTGGACGGACGGGACTGGGACCCCAGTGTTAAAGCACTGGTCGCCTTTCCCGATATTTTAAAGCGCATGAGCGATGATCTGGATTGGACCCAACAATTGGGCGACGCTTTCCTCGCCGATGAAGAGCGGGTGATGGACAGTATCCAAAACCTGCGCAATCGCGCCTATGACTCCGGCAATCTGGACAAGGTGGAGCATGTGCGGGTAATCCGCGAAGAGCGAACCATTGTGATTGAGCCCTCGGTTGAGCGGGTGGTTTATGTGCCCGCCTACGATACCCGTGTGGTCTATGGCAGTTGGTGGTGGCCAGACTACCCACCAGTGTATTGGCACTACCCCAGCAGCTATGTGTTTGTATCCGGCTTTTATTGGGGTCCACGGGTTTACCTTGGTCCGCGCTTTTATTTCAGCGCAGTACACTGGCATCAACGCCGGGTCGTAGTGGTTGATCACCACCATCATCACCGTTTTTACGACAGCCGCAGCGTAGTGCGCTATCAAAATGCCCGTCATTGGCACCATAACCCGGTACACAGACGGGGCGTAGCCTATTACGACAATAACACTCGCGAGCGTTTCAATAGCCCGCGGGAAAGCTATCGCGATACCCGTGAATATCGCAGCAATCTGCGCGATGGCAACCAGATCGCCCCTAACCGTGCACGGGATCAACGTCAGGGCCGCGATGCGCAATTCCAACAACAACTGGAACGCCGTCAGGCAGGCCCCATGGGCGGCAATGATGCCAGGGCACGCATCTACGGTAATGATGAGCAGCGCAACCAGCCGCGCGCCGACCAGTTGCGTGAACGAATGACAGAGCGCCGCGAACAATTCAACACCACACCCAATCGGGGTGATGATCAACGGGCGCGCAACCCGCAACCGGAGCGCCAGGAGCGGCTCATTGAACGACGCGAAAGTCGCCCGGAAACATCCATTAACAGAACCCAGCAGCCGGAGTATCGCGCCCAACCCGGTGTACAGTCTACGCAAGAGCGGCAACGTATTTACCGCACCGAGCAACCAAACCGGCAGCAAGACATTAACAGTAACCGTGTTGAGCGGATTCAATCACCGCGCGCGCAACCTATTGAGCGCAGCCAACCGCGCTTTCAAAACAACGAACGCCGCGATACACCACGGGTAGAACGCAGTGGTGGCGATAACCGCGCCAGTATGCGCGGCGAGCGCGAACGTTAATCGCCTTGAAGATGGCGCCTGCACAGGGCGCCATCGCACTACTCCCGTCTCACCTATCTTCTTCTGCATTTACCTGTGCAAGCACTTCGCCAGCTTTTATACTACTGCAACATTGTTGAACCACACTGGCTTCACCTCACGTACAACAGAGCGTTTCACCTCCATGCAAAAACGTGCACACCCCTTTCGACTGCTGGCGCTACTGGCGCTGGTCGCCTCCTTGTTCGCCTGTACCTCCACCCATCGCGCCGCACAAGACCCATGGCCTGAGCGCATGCCATCCCGCGCTTATTTTGTGAAGGTTTACGAGGCAGACAAAATCAATAAACAAATCCAAACCCAGGATGAATACCTCACCTGGATCTTGCGTTTCTATAAAGGATGGGAGCTGTACCGACGCGGCTGGATCAAAATGACCGATGAATTGGTCGCCCAGGTGAATGACCCGCAGCAAGTGGAAGAGATTCGCTACAAAATCGACCGTATAGGCCGCTTGGTGTCAGGGGAGTGGGCGAAAAAATCCAATACACGCACTATTTATTTGCGCCATGTATCCATTTGGGGCAACGCGCTCCTGGAGTCTTTGGATCGCGATGAGGCGCTACCGCTGATTAATCGGGTTAACAACGATGTGGATGACCTGCTAGCCCATAAAATTAGTCCGGATGTCATCACCGCCAACCGCTATTTTCCCGTCAGCGAAGACGATCCGTTTTTATAATCTACCGATAAACACAGGCTGCCAAACGGATGCGGCAGCCTGTCATGCATCAAGACGCAAGCACTTTGATCGCAATTTCCGAACCGGGTAGCGCATCGGCGGCGATTAACAAAATCATCCCGATAAACAACCCCACTACCGCCAAGTACCACAATACCGAAAACCAGATACCGTAGCGGGTAAGCGGCGGTATATCTTCCGCCAGCCCTACGCGCCAACCGGCGAGAATATCAATCACTCCCAGAACAATAAAAAAGGTGATGAAGTACAAACCCAGCTTCCAGGCCACCACAAAACACAATGCGGAAATGACCAGCAACGCAACCAGCGCCAAATAATTACGCCCGGAAAACACCAGCGATTTGACTACACGCCCGCCATCGAGCGGATGCACGGGAATCAAATTAAATAGATTCAGCAGCGCGCTGGTGGAAGCTACCAATCCGGCAAAATGACTATCGGTCACCAGATAAACAATGTAAAAAGCCACGGTCAGGACCAAGCCAAATACCGGCCCCATCATCGAGATATACACATCCTGCCAGCGGGTTTTAGGCATATCGCCCACTGCCAAACCACCCACAAAGGGAATCAGGTACATACCCTTGGTGGGCAGGCCGCATTTTTTCATCGCACGTAAATGGCCGTACTCATGGAATACCAATACACCCACCAGTGCCAGTGCAAACTCCAGGGTAAACATCACGCTGTACACCGCAACCGAGGCCGCCATCAAGGCGACTTTTACCACTTGCGCTGCTTTTAAAAACTTAAAGGCAATCAAACCAATGGATAACCAGGAATTGCTTTTGTCAGGTGCCGGAGCCGCTGGTGCACCGCCCTCGCCTGCCAACGCCGCTTGTTGTGCGGCAAACGCCTGGGCTGCAGATTGCTGCTCAGCCGACACCAGTGCGCGCCCTTCCAACACTTGCGCATCGTTAACCCATAATTCGTAATTCACATCACCCGCACGCAGGTTAAGTACATACACCAATTTCACCGCACCCAGATCAGCCAATACAAATTCATGCGTACTGGCAATACCAAAATGGCGCGCACTGGATACTAGCTGACCATCGACAGCCACTTGTTCCTCTCCTGTTGCCGGAGTGGCCGCCACCGCAAATTCATGACCAGCGTAACCAAACGAAAATAACTGCATAAACATCAATTCTCTTAATCAGAATCATCAATATACTGTGATGAAAATTCACTACCAACAGCCTTGCTAACCTAGCGGCGCATTGTACACACCTAATCCAATACCTGTTGTTTTATAGCCAGGGCCAAACCCGCTAACCCTTGTTCCAGTTCTTGCTGATTCAAACTCGCATAACCTAAACGCAATGCGGGAATTGTTTTTCCTGGCCCGGAAAACCATTGCCCTGGCAATATCGCCACCCCCTGATTCAAAGTGTCACGCTGCAATTGCAACATATCAAGCCGCGCATCCAGAACTAACCACAAAGCCAACCCACCTGGAGGAACAGTGAACACCGCTTCCGGAATAATCTCGCGCACACGCTTAACCGCATAGTCGCGTCGCTCTCGATAGATTTTTAATGCACGCCGCACATGCCGTTTTATTTCCCCGCTACGCATCAATTCAGCAACAGCCAATTCAGTCAGGGAATTTCCTTGCCGATCAATCAAAATAATGTCGCGCACACAACGATTAATCACCAACTCCGGCGCAGCGATATAACCCAGTCGCAACCCCGGCGCGAGCACTTTGGATAGCGAGCCGATGTGAATCACACGACCATCAGTATCCATACTTGCCAGTGGCAACATCGGGCTGTGGGAAAAATGAAATTCATGATCGTAATCATCTTCAATAATCACAAAATCATGCTGCCGCGCCAATTCCAGTAATCGAATGCGTCGCTCAACGGAAAGCATGACAGTGGTGGGAAATTGATGGTGCGGTGTGGTGTAAACCGCACTCACTTTTCGCTGCAAACAAAGCGCTTCCAAGGCATCCAAATCCATTCCAGCGTGGTCCAGTGGAACATACTCAAGCGCTATGCCACAGGAGATAAATGCTTCGCGCGCAGGTGGATACCCGAGTTCTTCCATCACGACACAGCCCTCAGCTGAGGCAAGTAACCGTGCGCTGAGATAAATCCCCATCTGGCTACCGCGCACAACACAAATATGCGTTTCCGAAACACTCATGCCACGCTCGGTGCGCAACATATCGGCAATCGCTTCGCGCAATAATTGACTCCCGCGCGGATCATCATACGCAAGTCGATTAGCGCGCGCAGAAAATACCAGCGCTCGGCGATATGCACGCGACAACACATCAAAAGGCACCAGACGCGCATCGGGCACACCGTCGCTAAAACGGATAATGCCTGGCAGATTCATCGCCAAATCACCATAGGGCCACATATTGTTTTCAGGCAAGGTGTACGCAAAAGATGGCGCTGCCTGAAGTGCATTCGGGCTTTCTTTTTTCTCCGGCAGCAGCGGCAAATATGCCGAGACAAAAGCACCACGTCGCGCTTGTGTTTCAATCCAACCTTGTGCCTGCAATTCATCATAAGCCTGCACTACCGTCTTGCGGTTGAGTGACAGCGCCTCAGCAATTGTGCGGCTACCGGGTAAAGCGCTACCCGGCAGCAAACGCCCACGCTGGATTTCCTGAGTGATCGCTTGTACCAGCTGCAAATGCAGTGGCACACCTGCCGTCCGCTCCAATACCAGAGTCAAGTACCAATTCCGTAACATTGTCCACCTCGCACACCCCATCTGGACCAGTAATATTTTTAAAACTGGACGATTAAGGGAGCCAGAAAAAATCGCACTATTACTGCCAACAGACCTTACGTCAACCCTGAGGAGCAGAAAATGGCGAACACCCTTGATACCCCCAAAGATGAATTAATTCTCCAGTCGCAACAAAAGATGGAACAGTTTTTATCGCTGCCCCAATGGAGCACGCGGGAAAAATTAGCGCTCAGTTGCCGTATTTTATTTGATGCCGGGCACGACTCCGGCCTCGCTGGTCAGATCACCGCCCGCGCCGACGAACCGGGCACCTATTACACACAACAGTTGGGGCTGGGGTTTGATGAAATCACTGCATCCAATTTGTTACTGGTGGACGAAGACCTCAACCGCCTTGACGGCGCAGGCATGCCCAATCCTGCCAACCGTTTCCATACTTGGGTATACCGCCGCTATCCGGACATAAAGTGCATTATCCATACGCATCCGTTTCACGTTGCCACACTCTCCATGCTCGAAAAGCCGCTGGTGATTTCACACATGGATACCACGCCACTCTTTGATGACTGCGCATTTCTTGATAAGTGGCCAGGCATTCCTGTGGGCAACAGCGAAGGCCAAATGATTTCTGAAGCATTAACCAACAAGCGCTGCTTATTTCTCGCGCATCACGGCTTGTTAGTCACTGGTCGAACCGTAGAAGAAGCATTAATGCTTGCACATTTATTCGAGCGCGCTGCACGCATGCAACTCGTCGCAATGGCAGCAGGCAACATCCAACCCATTGATGAAAGTCTTGCAAAAGAAGCCCACGACTGGACATCAACACCCAAGCGTCATCAAGCTTTTTTTGCCTATTACGCACGCCGCACATTGCGCAAACACAGTGACTGCCTGCAATAACTCCAATCCATTTTTTAACACACCGCCATCAGAGGATATTTTTATGAAGCAAACATCAACGCAATTCAAAGGCATTATTACCTACCCCATCACGCCTTATTTACCAACGGGTGAAATTGATCTTAAAACCTTGAATCAATTAATTGAGAAATTGGTCAGTAATGGTTCACATGCCATTGCACCTTTAGGCAGCACCGGCGAAAGCACTTATTTAAATGATGAAGAGTGGACTGATGTTGCCCTGGCAAGTATTAAAGCCGTTGCCAAACGCTTGCCCGTTATTGTTGGAGTGTCAGATCTCACCACGGCAAACGCGATAAAAAGAGCGAAGATTGCGGAAAAGGCTGGTGCTGATGCCATTATGGTTTTACCAGTTTCTTACTGGAAATTATCCAACAATGAAATTTTTAACCATTACGCAAAAATTGCCGATGCGGTTTCACTACCGATTATGGTGTACAACAATCCCGCTACCAGCGGTATTGATATGTCGCCGGAATTGATTGTGCAAATGTTTAGGGCTATCGACAATATCACCATGGTAAAAGAAAGCACTGGCGATATTCAGCGTATGCATAAAATTCGTGTACTGGCCGATAATCAACTACCGTTTTATAACGGCAGTAATCCTCTTGCACTGGAAGCCTTTGCCGCCGGTGCAAGTGGCTGGTGCACTGCCGCACCTAACATCATTCCACAATGGCCATTAAAACTGTATGAGGCTTTCCAAAATAACGATCTCCCTCTCGCACGCGATGTTTTTTATAAACAATTACCGCTACTGGAATTTATTTTAAAAGGCGGGTTGCCCACCACAATTAAGGCTGGCCTTAAGCTACAGGGCTTAAATGCAGGTGCGCCACGCCTGCCATTACAACCATTGGACGAAGCCGGTAGTAGAAAACTGGAAACGCTATTGGGCGATTTGAAAAAACTGTGTTAACCGTGCAAACAGAAAGGAGCTATATGGCTCCTTTCTACTGTTTAATCACTGCTTAAGCCCTATCAAAAAGCCCAACCCAACGGTAAAACTGGAAATCCCCCTGCCATAACGCATACACTGTCTGCCTTTTCCGCATACACCTTGGCTAAAGGTCTCCTATGTTACAAATCGGCAAGCAAAACCGCTTAAAAATCATTAAACGTACCGATTTTGGTCTTTTTCTAGACGGTGGCAAGTACGGCAATATTTTGTTGCCCAAACGTTATGCCACCATTGAAATGAATATCGGTGATGAGCTGGACGTATTTATTTACCTGGACTCTGACGATTGCATCATCGCTACCACACTCACGCCAAAAGCGATGGTCGGCGAATGTGCTTTTTTGGAAGTCAAAGAAGTGAATAATGTGGGCGCCTTTTTGGATTGGGGACTGCCTAAAGATTTGCTGGTGCCCTACGGCGAACAACACAAACCTATGGAAGTGGGCCGCTCTTATGTGGTGTGTATTTACCAGGATGAATACACTGGCCGCATCACCGCCTCGTCTCGCCTGAATCGCCACCTTGAGGAGCGCGCCAGCGGTTTGCGCGCGCAACAAGCCGTTGACTTGATTATTTGCGGTCGCAGCGATATGGGTTACAAAGCGGTTGTCAATCACACTCACCTCGGGCTTATTTTCCGCGATGATGCTTTTCGTACGTTGCTATACGGTGAAAAGGTCAAAGGTTATATCAAAGCCATTCGCGCTGATCGCAAAATCGATTTGAGTTTGCAAAAACACGCGCGCGATACTAAAGAAGATTTAGCAGAAAAAATCCTCAGTGATCTGCAACAAAAAGGTGGCGTTTCCTATTTGACGGATAAGAGCGACCCGGATTCAATTTACAAAGCGTTTAACGTGAGTAAAGGCAACTACAAAAATGCCCTGAGTTTGCTCTATAAACAGCGAAAAATTCTGATTGAAAAAGACAAGATTACACTCGTATAACCGCAACAATCGACGACTCGACTTACCATGAATAGCAACGAAATTATCCGCTGGGGCATTATCGGGGTTGGCAGTGTTTGCGAAGTAAAAAGCGGCCCCGGGTTTTATAAAAACCCTAATTCACAATTGCTGGCCGTTATGCGCCGCGACTTGGAAAAAGCCCGCGACTTTGCAACGCGCCACAAGGTTCCGCTCTGGTACGACAACGCCGATACGCTGCTGAATAATCCCGATATCGATGCGGTTTACATCGCCACACCACCAGCGCAACACAAAGACTATGCGCTGGCGGCACTCGCGGCAGGCAAAGATGTGTACATCGAGAAACCCGTTACCCTCAATGCAGACGAATGCAAACAATTGATTGCTGCCGCGGCACAAAGTAATAACAAAGTCTGTGTTGCCCATTACCGCCGTGCGCTGCCATTTTTTGTACACATTGGCGAATTACTTCGCGCGGGCGCCATAGGCACACCACTGCTTGCGCGCATTGAAATGTTACGCCCAGCACCAGAAACACCTTATAGCGATGACAATTGGCGACTAAACCCAGCGGTTTCCGGCGGTGGTTTATTCCATGATTTGGCACCACACCAATTGGATTTACTCTTGCACTGGTTTGGCGGCGTACAAACTGCCAGCGGAATAGCGCTCAACCAACGGCAATTAAGTGCGGCAGACGATCTAGTGCAAGGCTGGGCACAATTGGCCTCGGGCCTTGTTGTGCAGGGGCGCTGGCATTTTGCCTTGGCGCCTATGCACAAGCGCGACCAAGGTGAAATTATCGGCACTCTGGGTAGCATTCACTTCAGTTTTTTTGGCGATGCCACACTTCAATTAATTGATAACAATGGCGAACGCACTATTACACTCAGCCACCCCGAGCATGTACAACAGCCATTAATTGCACAAGTAAACGACTATTTCCGCGGCAACGGCGCCAACCCTTGCAGTTTGCAAGATGCGTTAGCCGTTATGGAATTGATGGATTGTTTTAGTCAGACCACTAAGCAGGCGGGTTAAACAAATAAGGAAATAACTGTTGTTTTTGCGTTTGGGTTAATTGCTCCATGCAGGCTTTATTGTTATCGGGCACAGCATCAATATCATCGTAATAAGCGAGCGCCTTTTCCAAACTGGCTTCACGGATAATGTGCAGGATTGGATAGGGCGAGCGGTTGGTGAGGTTTTCTGCATCTTCCGGCGCAGCGCCGGCAAAACAGTAATCGGGATGAAAGGTCGCCAACTGATAAATGCCTGTCCAGCGATTGCGCTTCAGCAGTTGTTCGGCCCAGTTCAGAAATTGGTTGTAATCAAAAAAATCCTGCAGGTGCTGTGGAATAATTAATAGCGTTGTTTCAAGAGCACTGGCTGGCGTTTCATCGAGCAGTTCCAGTTCGCGCTGTAAATCCTGCAGCAGTAATTCATCGTCGTTCGCCGCACTCACTACCAAACGCACGCGATTTTCTCCGGTTGGCTTAGCCGCAAACGGGCAGAGATTTAAACCAATCACTACTGAATTTAACCAACGCGCCACGTCATTTTTTATCTGTTGCACTGCTGACTGCACAACAGCTTGCTCCGAGGTTTGTTCACTCACGTTGTCACACTCCTGCACTGGTAATTGCCGTCTGTTACGCACTGGCCTTGCGTGCCGCTAACCACAATCCAAGTCCTTCGATAAAATCCAGCACTAGTTCATCGTCACAGGCTTTGAAGTGTACATGGCCGGGTTTGCGAAATAACGCGGCCAAATCCGATTTGGTGAGTTCAATGGTTGCCAGTGCCAAGGCTTCGCGCACCTGCTGTTCGTGTAAGTTAAACGCGACGCGCAGTTTTTTTAGCACATCGTTATTGGATACTTTGGCGTGTTTTTCAATCACGGTTTTTTCTGCACCTTCTTTTTTGCCGCGCTGCTGTTCAATCAGGCTATTGAGGAAAATTAACAGCACATATTCCGGCATGGCTTCAAAGCCGGGCTGATAGTCCGTTTTCAGTAAATTGGCGACTTCTTTTTCGCTCAGTTCGATATCCGACAGCGAAAAGAGTTGTTGGACCTGCGCGGTATCCAGTGTGAGTGATTGGGTAATCTTACGAAAAATATCATTGGTTCTCATGGGGCTTGCTCTATGATTGCAGCTGGATTTTGCGTCATTCTACCGCAAATACACACTATTCGAGAGTCAGGCTATGAACCCATTCAACGAGGTTAACCCTTTTGCGGCTGAGCTGGTTGCCGGGCGCAAACGCGCCAAACAACTGTGCCAACAACTTAATGCGCTGCGCGCCGACCAAACCAAAGCGCGCAAACCGCTGTATCAACAATTATTCGGGCAGGTGTCCCGCGCGTATATTGAGCCCCATTTTTTTTGCGATTACGGCAGTAATATTTTTTTAGGCGACGGATTTTATGCCAATCACAATTGTGTGATTTTGGATGTGGCCGAGGTGCGCATTGGCAACAATGTGATGTTTGGCCCGAATGTACAGATTTATGCGACCACACACCCACTGGACCCGCAAGAGCGCGCAACGGGCAAGGAATTTTGCGCGGCGGTCACTATTGGCGATGACTGCTGGATTGGTGGCGGGGCGATTATTCTGGCCGGCGTGACTATCGGCAATGGCTCGGTCATAGGTGCAGGCAGCCTGGTCAATAAAGATATTCCTGCCGGTGTCGTCGCGGTGGGTAATCCTTGCAAGGTCATAAAAACCCTTGCTGATGAAGCGCCTTAATCGCCGGGGGGCTGGGCTGCCAGTTGCCGATAATGCTGTTTTTTAGCGGAGTACATGCGTTCATCGGCGAGGATTAGCAGGTTTTTGAGTGAATCCTTGTCGGTGCTGGCGAACCCCACACTGAAGCTGATGGCAATTCGCTCGCCGGCCACCAGCATATGCAAATCCCGGCACTGCGCAGTCAGACGGGCAACAAACTGCGCACATACAGCTTCTGTGGCCTGCTCCAGCAACAGGTAAAACTCATCGCCACCGACGCGGGCAACCGTATCATTGGCGCGCGCCGCTTGCTTGAGCGCGCGCGCTACTGCCATGAGCATCTGATCGCCGTATTGATGCCCATAATGGTCATTCACAAACTTCAGGCCGTTCACATCTACTACAAACACCCCGAAATGCGTTGCGGCATCACTGGCTGAAAAGGCGGCGAGTTTGTCGTTGTAATGGGTATTAAACAGGTGGCGATTGGGCAGTCCGGTGACGGAATCCAAATGTGCAAGTTGGTGCAGACGCGCATTCAAGCAATGCTGACGCAGCGCGGAGGACAACATAGTGCACAACACCATGAGTGCCTCTTCGGCTTGCTGGCTGCGCTCGGTGCGCGCGGTAATCAAAAACCCCTGGTAATCCGCCCCGGTGCCGCCAATCGCAAATACATGCAAGTCGCTATGAGGTTCGATCAAAGATAGTAAGGTGGTGTGGCTATTTAACGCGCTGTGGTGTTGGCGCAACAGTTGCTGATGGGACTCGTCCAAGTCGCTAATCAACTCACACCCGCCAAAAAATTCATTGCGCAGCAGATACAACCCAAAAGGCTGTCGCGCAACGGTCTGCGCCACAGCGAGGCTCCACTGCCCGAGTTCATCCAGTACATCGGTCTGATGCACTTCCATAGAGTACTGTACCAACCGCTGTAGGGCTGTACGCTGTTCATCCAACAACTGCAGTGGCCGTACGACTTTATCGGCCAGTTTTTTGACCAGTACCACCATCAGCACAATGGACAAAATCACCGCAATCGCCTGGGTGCGATAAGCCATGAGCACTTGGGTAATTACCCCTTGTCGGGTGTGCCCAAACTCCACTTGTAGCGATTGGTTTCCCAGCCCCAGCATGATGGGCGCCTGATGACGAAATAGCGCGGGGTCGCTATCACCGCGACTGAATATTGCCTGTTTGTCGCTGAGCAAGCGCAACAAGCCTGGCTGGCCTTGATGGGTATCGATCACCGCCTGCATCAACTTTTCCGTATTGATGTTCACCAGCAACAGACCATCCACCTGAAAAGGTTGTGCCAGCGAACTGCTGGCGGTCAGTATGGGGCGAATAAACACCAGCATTTGCGGCTGTCCCGGTGCAGTGGGCGGGATGAACATGCGCGGGCGTGGATCGCTAATGGAGGATGGCGATGACACAACCTGCGCCATGTAGGGCTCATAGGCCGCGATATCATCGGTCAGCGCCCAAGTCGGGATGACCTCTATGGGGAAAAACTCTTTGTCGATCAGCATCACACTTTCTGCCGATGGGTTACTGCCCAGGTAAGATTCTATTTTTTGCACGGAGATAGGGGTGAACAAGGGCATGGAGAGCGAGCGAATCACATTGCCATCGCTCGCAATACGGTCCAAGTCCCCCATCAACTGCAATAGCCCTTGGGTCAGCAGAAAAGAAAACCGCTCGGTTTCATAGACCAACTCACGTTCATTTGTGGTGACTTGTCGCTCATAGTCGGCGCGCAGTTGGTAGATACATAAAATGAGCAAAGGTACGGCAACAACCGCCCATACCAACAACTGGACGGTATGGCGAAACCTTGGCAGCACCTGTCTGGTCACGATCAAATCCTCAGGGGCCCGGTGTTGTCATCATGCGCTGGGCATTGCGAATATGGCGCTCGGCCAATTGCTGCATGTATTTGGCTGCCGCCGGGCCATTCAGGGCGCCCTCGCGGTGACGCAAAAACCCCTTGCCCATCGCATCCCAGATAAAGGTCATTTCTTTATCGGCGGGCAACGGCTTGGTATTAGCCATGAGCTCGATGGTTTTTTTGAGGTAACCACGGGCATTTTGCTGCGCCTGTTCAAAGGCGGCCTGCTCCACCGGGATAGCCCCCATCGCTAGCCAGAATTGCTTTTGCACGGCCGTACTTTGCAGGTAATTGGCCAGTTTGAGCAGGCGGGCACGCTTGGGGCCGTTCAGGCTCTGGTTGGGAAAGGACAACACATAGGAGCTGAAGGTAGGCACCATATGGCGCCCTTCGGCGGCGGGTATAGCACTCACGCCCAAATCGTCCCCCAAGGCTTCATAAAACGCTTTGCCGATCCAATCGCCATTGATGGTGTAGGCCACGGCGCCAGTTTTGAATAAATCGACCGCACACTGATAGCTGCAGCCTGGATAAGGCAATTCACGCGAACGCAATTGTTTATAAAAATCCAGGGCCGCCGCCATTTCGGGAGTATTTAACTGCACCTTGCCATCGTTGAGTGGCCAGCCGCCATAGGCACCCAGAAAGGGCAAAAACCAGTACATCTCATCAAAGCTCCAGGCGATAGAGGCAACGCCTTTGGCCATCAGCGCCGGACGCTGGGCAAACATGGCCTCCCAATCGGCGGCGGGTTCTGCAACCAGTTTTTTATTGTAAAACAGCATTAAGTGATTGCCCTGGATCAGCGGCACGCCGTAGGACTTACCGTCACTGTAGGTACTGGCCCAGACTCGCGGCGGCACGCGGGCGGGAAAGTCGGCAGGGTTGATCTCGCTGTATCTGATAAAACTGTGCAACCCTGTGTGATCGGCGGGCATGATGATGGCATCAGGCGTAGTACCCTGCTCCATCATGCCCATAATGCTGGACTTGAGTTCGTTTTGCTCTTTGAACTCCGCCTTGAGGGGAATCGATTCCCCCTTGGAAAACTCCGTCAAGATTGCTCCCAAGGAGTCTTTTGCGTAGGTATAGATAATGGTCAGATCATCATCTGCGCGGGTGACAGCTGCGGATAAGAGCACCGCAATGGCAAAAAAACAACGAGCAATTGTGGGTTTCAACCTGCACTCCCAAGCGGTGGACGTGAATCTTATCAATTGTTATTCAATGTGGATGACCGCGCCATTCCCTAGCAATAATAGACCACATAAGGGCACCTGGCCGGTGGATGTATCAACCTGCTGACACTCGCCCATCATAGCCAAGTGTATGTTTTTGCTTGCCCAATGGCGGCATTTTTTTTAAGGTGTCCCACCCTGGAGTTGCCTGAACCAGCGTATACCCCCTTTAATCGGCAGCGCTACACACGAATAGATCACTATAACTAGGCGCACGATATTCTTGGCGATCCGCCAAATTCCCAGACCAATAGCGGCAGCTTTTGCTGCTGTTACGCACAACGAGGAGTTAGTTTTTATGCAAGCGACGCTATTTGAACAAGCGCTCGATTTATTGATTTTTGGCATGGGCACAGTGTTTGTGTTTCTTGTCCTGCTGGTCATCGCCGTCAATATGATGTCGCGTTTTGTGGAGACCTTTTTTCCGGAAACGGTCATCGAAGAAACGCCCAATATCAAGCGAACACTCGCCACTGACACTCTAGATCCAACTACCCTCGCCGTTATTCAGGCTGCCATTCATCAACATCGCGACAAGCAGTCGCGCGGCTGATTCAGGAGTTCTTTGCATGATCAACAACAATAACCCTCTGGGAATTACTGATGTAGTACTGCGCGATGCGCACCAGTCCTTGTTTGCCACCCGCCTGCGTTTGGATGACATGCTGCCCATTGCCGCCAAGCTGGACAGCGTGGGGTTTTGGTCGCTGGAGTCCTGGGGCGGCGCCACTTTTGATGCCTGTATTCGCTACCTGGGTGAAGACCCATGGGATCGCATCCGCGAACTGAAAAAGGCCATGCCTAAAACCCCGCAGCAAATGCTGTTGCGCGGCCAGAACCTGCTGGGCTATCGCCACTATGCCGATGATGTTGTAGAGGCCTTTGTAGAGCGCGCCGCCACCAGCGGTGTGGATGTATTCCGTGTATTTGATGCGATGAACGATATGCGCAATATCGAAATCGCCATGAAAGCCGTCAAGCGCCACGGCAAACATGCGCAGGGAACACTCTCTTACACCCTGAGTCCGGTGCATAACCTGGATGGCTGGATCGCCCAAGCCAAGCAAATTGAAGATATGGGTGCAGACTCCATTTGCATCAAAGACATGGCAGGCCTACTCAAACCCTACGATGGTTTCAAGCTGGTCAAACGCTTGAAAGCGGAGTGCGATATTCCCATCCACATGCAGTGTCACGCCACCACCGGTTTAGCGCACGCCACCATTTTGAAATGCGTGGAAGCCGGTATCGATAATGTGGATACCGCCATTTCATCCATGTCCATGACCTATGGCCACAGCCCGACCGAAACCCTGGTCGCCGCCCTGGAAGGCACCAATCGCGATACCAAACTGGACTTGGTACTACTGGAAGAGATCGCCACCTACTTCCGTGAAATGCGCAAAAAATACGCGAAATTTGAAGGCTCCTTAAAGGGTGTGGATGCTCGCATCCTGATCGCCCAGGTGCCCGGTGGCATGCTCACCAATATGGAAAGCCAATTGCGCGAGCAAGGTGCTATTGACCGGTTTGATGAAGTGCTCGCCGAAATTCCCCGCGTACGTGAAGACCTGGGCTTTATTCCGCTGGTGACACCCACCTCGCAAATTGTGGGCACCCAGGCAGTCCTGAATGTATTGAGTGGCGAACGCTACAAAAATATCTCCAAAGAAACCGCCGGGGTACTGCGCGGTGAATACGGTTCAACACCTGCGCCGATGAACGCCGAGCTGCAAGCAAAAGTGTTACAGGATGGCGAACAGCCCATTACCTGTCGCCCGGCAGACAACCTTGCGCCAGAGCTGGCGCAGTTGACCTCCGCGCTGGAGAAAGAAGCCGCGTTGCGCAATATCACCCTGCGCACCGGCGAAGGAGCACTGGACGATGTGCTCACCTACGCCTTGTTCCCGCAAATCGGCCTGCGCTTCCTGGAGCATCGCCACAACCCTACCGCCTTTGAGCCAGCGCCAACGGGTAAAGAGTCGTCGGTAGTGACTAACGACGCCGGTGAAGAAATTTATACCGTGGAAGTAGACGGTAAAAAATACACCGTCAGTGTGAACAACGGCGGCGACCTCACCGGCATCAAGCCATTACAAGGTGGCAGTGTTGCAGCAAAACCCGCGCCCACTAGCGAAGCGCGGCAAGTACCGGCACCGCTGGCAGGCAATATCATCAAAATTGCGGTGAATGTTGGCGATGAAGTACAAGAAGGCGATGTATTACTGCTGTTGGAAGCCATGAAAATGGAAACCCAAATCAGCGCACCCTGCAGCGGCACCATCACCAGTATTGACGTCAAAACCGGCGATTCCGTTGTCGTTGGCAAAACCCTGCTTGCAATTGCGGGGGCATAACGAATGGATACCCTGTTACGACTCTGGCAATCCACTGGCATCTACCACATGCAATCCGGTCAGCTGATTATGATCGGCATATGCTTGCTGCTGCTATTCCTCGCCATTCGCAAAGGCTTTGAGCCAATGTTGCTGGTGCCCATAGGTTTTGGGGGATTACTCGCCAACCTGCCCGCCGCCGGGCTAGCCTTCTCCGCCATCGAACACGCACTGCACAATGGCACACCGGAAATAGGCGCGGCGCTGGCGCAACTGGCAGGGCTCAGTGCAGACACCACCGATGCCGTCATCTACAAAACCCTTGGCAGCGGTGACCCCGAACTGTACCAAACGGCATTGCACACAGCGCAAGCCGCTGGCTACAACGACGGGATGCTCTACACCTTCTATAAAGTCGCTATTGCCAGCGGTATTGCTCCCTTGGTGATTTTTATTGGCGTTGGCGCCATGACCGATTTTGGCCCACTGCTTGCCAACCCCAGAACACTCCTGCTTGGCGCAGCGGCGCAGTTTGGGATTTTCGCCACAGTATTGGGCGCTATAGGGCTGAGTTATTTCGGTATGGATTTCTCCCTCGCCGATGCCGCCGCGATTGGCATTATCGGTGGCGCTGATGGCCCGACGGCGATTTATGTTGCAAGCAAACTGGCGCCCGATTTACTGGGTGCCATTGCCGTTGCCGCCTACAGCTATATGGCGCTGGTGCCACTGATCCAACCACCCATCATGCGCCTGCTCACGACCCAAGCCGAACGCGGAATTGTGATGCAACAACTGCGCACGGTGAGCAAACGCGAAAAAATCATTTTCCCGATTGTGATGCTGGCACTGGTGGGTTTGATTCTGCCCGACGCCACTCCGCTGCTGGGCGCCTTTTGCCTGGGCAACCTGATGCGTGAATCGGGCGTGGTTGATCGTCTCTCGGATACCGCCCAAAACGCATTGATCAATATCACCACCATCTTCCTGGGCTTGGCAGTGGGCTCCAAACTGGCGGCAGATAAATTCCTCGACCCTAAAACCCTAGGCATTCTCGCGCTGGGTATTGTCGCCTTTGGTATTGGTACTGCCGCTGGTGTGTTGATGGCGAAATTAATGAATGTGTTCAGCAAAAACAAAATTAATCCGCTGATTGGCTCCGCTGGCGTTTCCGCCGTACCCATGGCCGCCCGCGTTTCCAACAAACTCGGATTGCAGGCGAATCCGCAAAACTATTTGTTGATGCATGCGATGGGACCAAACGTAGCCGGGGTCATAGGCTCAGCCATTGCCGCCGGGGTCATGATTACCATAGTGACCAATGTCTCAGCGGGATAAAGACGGCTGTCATTAACAACAAAAAAGGCTGCAAACTCTCGCGTTTGCAGCCTTTTTTATTGGAGGAGCTAATGCCGTTTAATCCAAAATAATATGCGGCAAAAACCGTGAGCTGTCTTTGGTGATCAGGGTTGCATCCTCGCGGATACAAATACCTGCAGCACTATCACCCACAACCCAACTACCCAGCATGGTGTAGGTATCTGCGTTGCGGTATTCATCGCGAAACTTTGGTAGTGCATGCAATGCTTGACGCACATAGCGGCCATCATCGTATGGGCCTGCTGCCGATATTTTTTCACCACTTGCTGTCACCAAATCCACGTTCGCACCTTCGCGCGATAACAGCGGCTTACGCACCCAACCTGCACTCAATGGTTCACTGCTGGCAGTTTCAAAAAAGGCGGGTAATAAATTCGGGTGATTGGGATAGCGCGCCCACAAGAGCGGCAAAATACCTTTGTTGGATAACAGCATTTTCCAGGCAGGTTCAAGCATTTGGGTGTTGGCTGCCATGATGGTTTTGGCAAAATCTTCCTGCACCATAAATTCCCAAGGGTACAATTTGAATAAGCCTTTGATCGCTTGATTATCCATATCAACAAATTGATCGTGCAGTTCGCCAATATCTTCCAGCGCGATATAACGTACATCTACCCCTGCCTGCGCGGCGATGTCCATCAAATAATCAACCGTGCCCTTGTCTTCTGCATTGTCGCGCACGCTGCTGAAATAAAACGGTTGGGGCAAATTCAAGTGTGCAAAGGCTTGTTCAATTTTGTCGTGCAGGGAATTGAATTGATCGGCACTGTCAGGCAACACACCATTTTTAATTTGATCTTCCAACCAGACCCATTGGAAAAATCCGGTTTCAAATAACGAGGTGGGCGTGTCGTAATTTAATTCGAGTAATTTTGCAGGGCCAAAACCGTTGTAAACCAAATCCATGCGGCCATACAAATGCGGCTCGCCCTTGTTCCAGGAATTCCAGATATAACTCCAGAACTCGCGGGGGATATTCAGCAGCGTAAGCATTTCCTCGCTGCGGGTAATATCGCCCACCATGTCCATAACCATCTGGTGCAGTTCTTCGGTAGGCGCTTCCAGGTCCTCTTCGATTTGTTGCAAACTGAATTGGTAATAGGCGGTTTCATCCCAATAGGGTTCGCCGTCAAAGGTGTGAAAATTAAACCCCACTTCTTCGGCATAAGCGCGCCAATTGGCGCGCTCGGCAACACTGATGCGTTTCATGGATTAGCCACCAAAACTATTGCGCGCAGCTGCTTGCTGGCCGAAACCACCGCGACGTACCACTTGGCCCACTTGCGGTTTTACTTGTGACGGTTTGAGGGTGATTGGGCCAATGGTTTTGGCAACAGGTGTATTGGTTGCAGTGCGGAAAGTGCCGCGATCATCGCGCGATTTATACAGCGGTTGCGTAGGCACCGTTGAACCACCGGCACCCGCCGCCGCAGGCTGTTGAAAATTACTGCCGCCGCGATTCATCATTTGCCCGGCGAGATAGCCCATCATCATCGGCATAAACACACTGCCGCCCGATGTGGTTTGCTGCGGTGCGGTTTCGCAATTGCCCGCACCAAAATCCACTTCGCATTCTTGTTTGTTTAAATATTTTGGCGCGACCTGCGGATGCAGGGCTTGGGCGGCTGCGTAATCGGCATTGCATTGCGCTGTATCATTTAACCCGGCAGCACTGCACTCACTCGGGTCACTGAACACCATCGCCTGCTGACTCTCTTCACCGCAACCGGCAAGCAGCAGTGTGGCAACAGGAACCATTAATACCAATGCAGCTTTTTTACTGCGCTTCAACGACACTTTTTTAGCCTGTTTCATAAGCATTTGTCCTGCAAAAAATTAATAACTCATACATGCGGCGTTGATCATGCCCACAGCAATAGCGGCAGCGGCAGCAAAAATACCCGTCGCAATTTCGCCCTGATTAATACGCTCGGGCAATTGTTTAATGACAACACGTAACACCACAAAGGTCAGCACTTGTACAATCAACGCCACAGCGCCCCATACAGCGCAATCGAGCAGCGACAGTGAATTGGTAATTGCGCTGGACAGTGGCAAAGCAAAACCAATGAGCGCACCACCAAAAGCAAGGGCTGCCGCCGGGTTATTGGCGCGGATCAAGGTCAACTCGTCTTGTGGCGTCACCCAGGTGTAAATACGCACAAAAATCAGGACTAATGCTATCGCCACGGCAAAATAGGCGAGAAAAGGCGGAATGCCATTCAGTGATGAGAGTGTTGTCGCAAGCATAGGAATTTCCCTAAGGTGTATAGATGAACATTAATACATGAAAAACCGGGGGGATTCTGACACAAAAGCCAGCGTGGCTCTATCTTGCCGAATGGCAAACAGCGGCCTATAAGTGTTAACTATTTTTAAGCGCTCTTTCTGTCACACTCAGCCTTGTCCATAGCTCAGGGATCCGTTTATGAAATCAGTTCTGTTTGATGCCTTTCGTTGCAGCCTGTTGCTGGCGCTCGGGGTGCAGCTCATCGCCTGCAGCGACCACAACGCCAACATCGCGCTCGGCACCCTGGAGCGCGACCGTATAGTGCTTAAAGCCACTGCTGCGGAAATCATCACCCAATTACCGCTTGTCGAGGGCAGCGATGTGAAAGCGGGCGATTTATTGTTGCAACTCGATGATCGCCGCCAGCAAGCGCTGGTCGCCAAGGCCGATGCCAACCTCGCTAGCGCCCGGGCCAACCTCACCAAATTACAAAACGGTGCACGTACTGAAGATATTGCGGCAGCACGCTCGCAAGTCAAAGGTGCCGAAGCCCAATTGGTAGAAGCGCAAAAAACCTTTGCCCGCGCTGAAACATTGGTGAGTAAAAAACTCGCTGGCGCCGCTGAGCTGGATAGCGCCCGCGCCAAACGCGATTCAGCGCAAGCCAATCTGGAGAAATCCCACGAAAACCTATTGCTGCTCACCAACGGCACCCGCGAGGAAGACTTGCAGCAAGCCGAAGCGCAAGTCGCGCTCGCCAAAGCCGCGCTGGCATTGGAGCAATACAATTTGAGCGAACTGAGCATTCGCGCCACCAGCGATGCGCGGCTGGATCACCTGCCTAAACACCTGGGTGAACGCACGAGTATTGGCGAAGCTGTCGCAACCCTGCTCGATAAAAACGCGCCCTATGCACGGGTGTATATCCCCGAAACCCATCGCGTGAAAATCCATACGGGACAGGAACTGGTAATCCATGTTGATGGACTGGATCAGCCACAAACCGGCAAGCTGCGCTGGATCTCACAAGATGCGGCCTTTACGCCCTACTTCGCACTCAACTCCACCGATCGCGCCCGCCTTGTCTATTTAGCGGAAGTGCAACTGCCCGACTCGGCGGCCAATTTACCCAGCGGTTTACCGGTACAGGTTGAGCTGCCCCATGACTGACCCCCTATTTAGTAAGGAGCCGGACTGGGCGATAGAAACACTCGGCATGACTCGCCGCTTTGGCGATTTTGTCGCCGTAGACCAGTTGGATTTACGTATCCCCCACAAAACCATTTACGGATTTCTCGGCCCCAATGGCTGTGGTAAATCGACCAGCATGCGTTTGATCACTGGCCTGCTCACGCCAAGTGCGGGCAGCGTGCGTGTATTGGGAATGGATATTCCCGAACAAGCCGAATTACTGCGCCGTCGCCTCGGCTATATGACACAAAAGTTTTCCCTCTACGACGATTTAACCGTGCAGGAAAACCTGCGCTTTATGGCGCAGATCTACAACCTCGAGAGCCGCAGCGTAAAACAGCTGATCGACAGCCAGCTCAGCCGCTATCAACTGGATGAACGCAAAACCCGCCTTGCCGGTGCACTCAGCGGCGGCCAACGCCAGCGCCTGGCGTTGGCAGCAGCGACACTGCACAAACCGGAACTGCTGATTCTGGATGAACCCACCTCCGCCGTAGACCCGGAAAACCGGCGCGATTTTTGGGAAAAATTATTCGACCTTTGCGATGGCGGCACCACTATTTTGGTTTCCACTCATTACATGGATGAAGCCGAACGCTGCCACGGCTTGGCGATTATGGAGGGCGGAGTAAAACGCGCCGATGGCTCGCCCGCACAACTCATGCGCGAGTTGGGAGCCAAGGTGGTTGAGATCGACGGCGAGAATTTGCGCCTGCTTAAACAGCAATTGGGTGAACTGCCAGAAGTCGTCTCCACCGCACAACAGGGCACACATTTGCGGGTATTGATTACCGAAGCAATCAACGACCCGGAAAACTGGCTGCGCACGATTCACCCGACGCTGGTCGTCAATCGCCAGATCCACAGCGTACGCCCAAGCTTGGAAGATGTATTTGTGCATTGCACCGGCAGCAACGCCGCCGGACAGGGAGCGCGACAATGAGTGCCCCGACCAGGAAAGCAACGGCGGTTAACGCCTTTGGCCAAAGCCTACAACGAATCGGCGCGATCATCTTCAAAGAGCTACGCCAATTAACGCGCGACCGCCCCACCTTTGGCATGATTGTGATGGTGCCACTCATCCAACTGTTGCTGTTTGGTTTTGCGATCAACACTAACGTGCGCGACCTGCCAGTGGGCGTGGTGGATTTAAGCCACACACAAACGGCGCGGGCGCTGATAAGTGACCTTACTGCTACCCAAGTGGTGAGCTTTACCGAAACCTATCAAACGCCCGCGCTGGCGGAAGATGCGATCCGCCGTGGCCATGTGCATGCGGTGTTGGTAATCCCTGAGGATTTTGGCCAGCGCTTGCAAGACCAGCGCCCTATCGCCCAATGGCTAATCGACGGCTCCGACACCATGGTCAGCAACGCCCTGCTCGCCCTGCAACAAATGCCCTTTGCCAGCGGCTTTGAGGCGCAACCCATCGCGCGCAAAAACACCTTTGAAATCGCGCTGTTTTTCAACCCGGAGCGACGCTCGGCGGTGAATATTGTCCCGGGCTTGGTGGCGATTGTGCTCACCATGACCATGGTGATGTTCACCTCGGCGGCGCTGGTACGCGAGCGCGAGCGCGGCAACCTGGAATTGCTGATCACTACGCCGGTGCGCTCCAGCGAGATTATGATCGGCAAAATCGTGCCCTATATTTTTGTCGGCCTGATTCAAGTGGCCATTATTCTCGGCCTCGGTCATGTGATTTTTGATGTGCCGATCAACGGGCGATTGGATCAACTGGTGCTCGGCGTCTTCGCCTTTATCAGCGCCAGCCTCACGCTTGGCCTACTGGTATCCACCATCGCCAAAACCCAGCTGCAGGCGATGCAACTCACGGTGTTTCTGCTGATTCCATCGATACTACTGTCCGGCTTTATGTTCCCCTACGAGGGCATGCCAGAAGCGGCGCAATGGATTGCGGAAGCGCTGCCTGCAACTCACTTTATCCGCATGGTGCGCGCCATTGTGTTGCGCGGCGCGACGCTGGAAGATTTGCAGCCGGATTTGTGGTGGCTGATCGGATTTACCGTGCTTGGGGTGATCGCCGCCGCGACTCGTTTTAAGAAACGGCTGGATTAATACCAAATTGACCTGCTTATACCCAACAACCCGCCATTTTGCTGAAATGGCGGCCTGTTTATAACCTATGCGCGTAACCACAGAAATTTTTATAGTCCAAAGCTTGTGATTGCACATAATTCAACCTAGACTTCAACACATCATTTCTGTGAACCGGTTCGCACTTATGCTCAAGCATGTTTCTGCTGTTTTAGCCTTACTCATCTCTACCCATGCCGCTGCTATCAACATCGACCTGGGGCCAGCAACAGGCTACAACCTTTTTATCAAAGAGAACTTCACCCAACCGGGTGCAGACTCCCAAGGCAAGATCGCCATTGGCGGTAACGCCAATATCGGCCAATACGATGTGGCCGTGAATTACGAACCTGGCACCCGCCGCGACGGCATACAATTTTGGACTGATCCGGGCAAATACGCCGATGTGTTAGTGGTAGGCGGCAACCTGACGACTACCCAATGGGCTTGGGGCAATGTCAAAGGCAATCTGATTCTGGGCGGCGAACTCACCCAGGGCTCCAGCAAAAACGCCGTGCTGGGTACGACTACCAAAGGCAAGCCTATCGATTTTGATGCTGCCTTTAAACAATTCACCAACCTGTCGCAAACCTTGGCAGGGCAATCCAACACCAGCGGCGTGGAGTTTAAATACAACAACTGGTTGATTTTGGATGGCAGCGCGAGCAATGACGTTTATGTCGCCAATATCACCGGCCAAATGCTGGCAAGTGCGACCGACTTGACCGCTACTGGTTTGGATAAAAACGACACCTTGATCATCAACGTCAGCGGCAAAAATATTAATTTTGACTCGCTCAACTATGGCCAGCGCGAAAGTTTTAATGCACTGGATATGTCGGCCAGCAATATTCTGTTCAACTTCTTTGAAGCGGAAACCATTACCTTCAGCGGTGGTATTAAAGGCAATATCCTCGCCCCTAATGCCGACTTCACCTTCTTGCAAGGTGACTTGAGCGGTCAGGTTATTGCCAAATCCTGGACCGGCGGATGGGGTGCACAGGCCAATTTGTGGGATGGATTTTTTGTTCCGCCCATAGACCCGCCTACTCCCACAACACCGCCAACTACTGTTGAAGTGTCTGAGCCAGCAACCTTGTTGCTGTTGGTTTTCGGATTGTTAGCGCTGGTGGCAATTCGTCGCAGTCGCCGCAACTAAGCACTTCCGGTTTATCGCACAAGCCGCTACCAGCCATGCTGATAGCGGCTTTTTTTATTGCGCGTATTGGTTACACTGTGCCCCTGTCATTTCACCGCTTGCACCCGCAAGCCCCACAGCACAGGGATATTTATGAAATTCGATAATATTTTGCAAACCATTGGCAACACCCCACACGTTCGCATCAATCATTTGTTCCGCAGCGATATTGAAGTATGGATGAAAGTCGAACGCTTTAATCCCGGCAGCAGCATTAAAGACCGTATTGCCCTGGCGATGATTGAAGATGCCGAAGCCAAAGGCCTGATTAACAAAGACACCGTCATCATCGAACCCACCTCCGGCAATACCGGCATTGGCCTCGCCTTGGTATGTGCCGTAAAAGGCTACAAATTAATTCTCACCATGCCTGAATCCATGTCGGTCGAGCGCCGCAAAAATATGAAAGCGCTGGGCGCAGAATTGGTGCTCACCCCCAAAGAGCTGGGCATGGGTGGCTGTATCGCCAAAGCCAATGAATTGCTCGCTGAAAACCCCAACAGCTGGATGCCACAACAGTTCAATAACCCCGCTAATGTGGAAGTTCATCGCAACACCACCGCGCAAGAAATCCTCGCCGATTTCCCCGAAGGTATTGATTACATGATTACCGGTGTCGGCACTGGCGGCCACATCACCGGTTGCAGCGAAGTCTTGAAAGAAAAGTTTCCGCAGTTAAAAACCTTTGCCGTCGAGCCGGAAAAATCCCCTGTTATCAGCGGCGGCCAAAAAGGCTTGCATCGCTTGCAAGGAATTGGTGCCGGATTTATCCCTCAGGTACTGAACAAAGATACGCTTGATGGCACCATCCTTGTCAGCGAAGAAGCCGCGTTTGACATGACTCGCCAATGCGCCTTAAGAGAAGGGATTTTTATCGGTATCTCCTCCGGCGCTACCCTTGCTGCTGTTGCCCAGCAACAAGCCGACATGAAACCCGGCAGCCGGGTGATTATTTTCAGTTACGACACCGGTGAGCGCTATTTATCGATTGAGGATTTATTTTAATTTTTCACATCAACCAACGTGAAAAATTACAGAGAGTAAACATTTAAAGCGTTAATGAAATAGAAAATTAAAAAATGAAAAAGGGGCGCAGTAAATGCGCCCCTTTTTCGTTTATCGCAGCAGCTATTACTCTACCGCAACAACAATCACGCCTTTGGCAGGAATTTCAATTGCCAGTTTTCCAGCATTGGCTTTAGCTTCAAATGGAGCAGGTTTTACCTTCTCTGGTTCAGCGAAGGTGTTGTGGCTATCCATTTCAGGGGCGGTGAGCACCTGGCCTTTAACTCCATTCACGGTGACACCTGCGAGGCTGATATCCACAGTTTCAGCTGCGTTCGGGTTGGCGTTTACCAAAGCGATATACACCTTGCCGTCTTTCGCGCGCGCTGCAGTTGCACTTACCGAGGGTACCGATGCTTTACCTAATTTATAGGTGGGCACTTTCTTCAAATCAATCGCAATGCTGGTTGCATCCTGGAATGGCTTATACATATTGAAGACATGATAAGTCGGAGTGAGAATCATCTTCTCTTTATCCGTCAAAATCATTGCCTGCAATACGTTTACCATTTGCGCAATGATACTCATGTGCACACGGTCAGCATGTTTGTGGAAAATATTGAAGTTAAGTGCGGTCACAATGGCATCGCGGATAGTGTTTTGCTGATACAAGAAACCAGGATCATCATCGCCGGTTACGTCATACCATGTGCCCCACTCGTCCACATAGAAGCCCACTTTTTTCTCTGGATCGTTTTTGTCCATCACCTTTTTGTTGTTAATGATGAATTGATCCATTTTCAAGGTGTTCACCATGGTGGACATCCACTCTGCTTCTGGGAAGCCGAGCGCTGCACCTTTTTTCTCCCAACTTCCGGTAGGCAAGGTGTAGTAATGGAAGCTCACCGCATCCATACGCAAGGCCCAATTGGGCTTCACGTTTTTGGTAAGGTGATCGGCCCATTCAGTATCTTCAGTGTGACCACCGCTGGCAATTAGGATTGGCGTATTGTCCTTGGGTGTTTTCAGGAAGCTGGCGTATTGCTTGTAGAGGTTGGTGTAAACCTCAGGCGTCATATTGCCGCCGCAACCCCAGGCTTCGTTACCAATCGCAAAATAATGCACGCGGAAAGGCTTATCGCGACCATTTTTACGGCGCAGCTCAGCGAGGGTAGATTTACTGTCTGAAGTCATATACTCCAGCCACTCCGCCATTTCTTGCGGGGTACCAGTACCTAAGTTGCCGTTGACGTAGGCTTCAGCACCGAGGATTTCTACCAGATCAAAAAACTCGTGGGTGCCTACGGCGTTATCTTCCAGTACACCACCCCAGTTGGTGTTCACGCGCACCATCCGTTGATCGCGTGGACCAATGCCATCGCGCCAGTGATATTCATCAGCAAAGCAGCCGCCTGGCCAACGCAATAAGGGCACTTGAATCTCTTTCAATGCGGCCAGCACGTCGTTGCGCCAGCCTCTGGTATTAGGAATGCTGGATTCAGGGCCAACCCACAGACCTTCATAGATGCCGCGACCAAGGTGCTCGGTAAATTGGCTGTAGATGTTTTTATTGATGACCGGCCCGGTTTTGCTGGCATCGATCTTGATTTGTGTATCGGCAAATGCCCCGAAGCTCATGCTCAGCCCCAGCGCCATTACCAATGGTTTAATCATTCTCATGGATGTCTCCTGTTTGTTGTTATTTACTGTAGCAGTCGTCTATTGAATACCTGACCTGTGAGGATAAGGGCTTAAAGGTCTTATTGTCATACAAGTTAACCTAAATTTACGACCACGTACCACACCGAAAGATAGATTCACTGATGAAAAAAGATGACACACACCCAATACTGTATTTAAATACAGTATTATATCTTGGAACAACAACCCGATTGCTTATCCATCATGCGCAAGATTATCCACTGCGATGCCGACTGCTTCTTTGCTGCTATAGAAATGCGCGATGACCCAAGCCTTGCCAAGCGTCCGATTGCTGTGGGCGGTAGCAGTGACCGACGCGGGGTTATCTCAACCTGCAACTACGAGGCGCGCCGCTTTGGCGTGCACTCTGCCATGCCCTCCAGCACCGCCAAGCGCCTTTGCCCTGACTTATTAATTCTGCCCCATCGCATGGAAGCCTATAGGGACGCCTCCCTGCAGATGCGCGCCATCTTTTATGACTATACCGACTTGGTTGAACCTCTCTCGCTGGATGAGGCGTTTCTGGATGTGAGCGATAGCAAACATCATCAAGGCAGCGCCACCCGTATCGCCCAGGAGATTCGCACCCGCATTCACCGGGAAATTGGTATCACGGTCTCTGCTGGCATAGCGCCCAATAAATTTCTTGCCAAAATCGCCAGCGATTGGAATAAACCCAACGGCCAATATGTGATTACGCCCGCGCAAGTGGATAACTTTGTCGCGCAGTTGCCAGTCAAAAAGATTTTTGGTGTAGGTAAAGCCATGGCAGCAAAATTGGCTGAACTGAATATTTTCACCTGCGCCGACTTACAAAAATTGTCGGTATTTGAACTTTCGCAGCGCTTTGGCCAAATGGGTTCACGCCTTTATAAATTAAGCCGCGGGATAGATGAGCGTGAATTAACCCTAGACCGACGCCGTAAATCGCTCAGCGTTGAAAATACCTTCGCGCAAGATTTACAAAGCCTGCCACAGTGTCTACACGAACTGCCAACACTCAGCCAACAACTCGCCATTCGGTTACGCCGTGTGGATGAGGATTACAAAATCGTAAAGTTATTTGTAAAAATCAAGTTTTCCGACTTCAGTATCACCACTATTGAGCGCAGCGCTACCGGCGTTCAACTAAATGAGTTTATCGACTTGTGCAGCGAAGCCTATCACCGTAAAGAACAACCAGTGCGGTTGCTCGGTGTGGGAGTAAGGTTTATTGATTTACGCGAGCACAATCATTTTGTGCAATTGGAATTATTTAATCATAACGCGCCATACCTGCCTCACACCGAAGCGGTTGCTACAGCAGCTATAGCGCGGTAAACCATCATTTATTTGGCAGTGGTCTCAATGGAATATACATTGGAAATATCACGATTAAACGCGGTGAAATCATCGCGGTAAAACTCGCGGAAGTCTTCCAGTGTACCGTTTTGAATATTTTCTTCGCGGTTGGCAGGCACCCAGTAATGGGGAACGTTTTTACCGTCTGGCCCGGGAACACCTTCCGGTGCATTGCGCCAGGTAAGCAGGAACGAAATATTGCGCGCATCCGGATCTGCTTTTAACGCAGAAATCAGCTTGCGGTACCATTGGTTGTCGTACTTGCCCGCTTCAATATCCGGGGCGCGAATACCAATTTCAGAAATTACTGGAATTTTTCCACGCGCTTCTGCCATGCGTGCCACCAGTGCGGCATTATCCACCACGTTTTTAAACCAATCGGCGTTATTTTCTACTGGGCCATAGGTATCAAAACCCAACATATCCACCCAGGCATCGCCAGGGTAGCGCTCTTCATAGTTGGCCTCAGTCACTTCCCAAAAATTATTGGGTGAGTAAGCATATAAAAAGTTACGTACGCCTTTGGTATCGCGCAAATATGCCACGGTGTATTGATACAATTTTTTGTATTGCTCCGGCGTGGATTGCTCTTCACCCCACCAAAACCAACTGCCAGTATTTTCGTGGAGAATACGGAAAATCACCGGAATCAATACGCCGTTTTCATCCTTCAAGTTATGCGCCCACTCTGCCAGCTCATCCAGATAACCATTGTATACCGCATTGAATTCACCATCGGGCAATGAAGCCACTACTGCAGGGGTTTTATCCCAGGAAGTGCCTACAGGCCATTCACCTTTTTGTTTATCGGTGATGGGATTATCGAAATGCGAACTTATGGTGATAATACCGCCGCGCGCGTAGGCTTTTTTCACTTGCTCTACTACATCGCCTTCCAGTTTTGGCGAGACAATCGAAAGCGTATCCCAACCGTACACCGCTGCAAAATCGCCAACGGCATTGAAGGTGTCAGACTGTGTGCCATCGGTAGTGGTAATAGTTAAACCTTGTGTGGTGTCGTGTTGATGGCCAAACATAATGGAGTGTTTACGCTGCGCTTGCATAAACGCAAACAGCGAGCGAGTTTCAGCAGTTGCCTGTTTATCCACCAGGGATACTTCTACTGCAGCCGTCGTTTGCACCGCCGCAACACTGCTGGCACCTTGCGCTGAAACACTCGATTTTTCCGCTGGATTACAACCAGCCAAGGTGGCCAGCACCAGCATGGAAAACCCTACACGCACAGCAAGCGAGCGCATTGAAACTATTTTTTTCATTGTTGTCCTCTCATTGTTTGTCCGCCAAAAAAATGGATTGGCGCAGTTAATGGGCATAAACACTTTCTTATAAGTCTATTTTTTCCGCTGTTATGAATTCATAAAACAATCGGGTGATTGGCTGGTAACGAACCATCCAATCACCCGATTGCGCAACGACCTTGAACAGCACTGAGGCTGTGAGCCAACACTCAACCTAACGAGTGTTGTAGCGCACGCGTATGCCTATGTCGTACGAGAGTCGCAATTCTTCCGCACTGATTTCACGGGGAAAAAATGCGCCGGAAAAATGCGCCTGACAAAAACTGGCACCCTCTAATTGCGTATTGCGGAAATCGACTCCGCGCAAATCGGCGCCGCGAAAATAGGCATCACGCAAGTCCAAGCCATCGGCATCTAACTCACGCAAATCCAGTCCGCGAAAATCACCGCCGCGCAACATTCCCTCTTTCACTTCTCCGCGCGCTTTGCGCTGATTAAATTCAGCCACACGCTCAGCCTTCAACAATTGATAAAGAGGGTTTTGATGGAGAATGGGTTTAGTCATAATCAGCTCCGTGTGATGCACTGTTATTAGTAAGGCTACACCTTGACTATAGCCCATGAGACTAATTTTGCTTAACCGATTACCCGCTGCTACACATTATACTGTAAACGGTTACATTCGGGTTTAAGAAGTGTAATCTCTTCATCAAAGACTTGTCGCGCCGGTTGGTATTTTATGCCGCAAGCGTTACACTTATCCGCAAGCTGCAACATAGCGGCACAACCCAACCAATAAAAAATCCATGTTGGGTATTCATCTAGCCTTTAGGCAGGCAATCCTCGGTCAAACTTATCCCCTCGGGCAAAAACCCGATGGAATAAAAATCATCAACCAGTCTCCCTACATCCAGGTTGGCCGCTCATTATTTGAGCCGGTTCATATGAGGCGTTGAGCGTAAAAAATTATCTTGCCATCGCACAGCCTCACGCGGGATTGCTGGCGCTTCGGCATTTTTGAGGAATTGTGAGAATGAGCTTTATCCACGACGACTTTTTGCTCGACACCGAGCAGGCCAAGGTACTCTTTCACGAGTACGCTAAAAACATGCCGATTATTGATTACCACTGCCACCTTCCTCCTGAGCAAGTCGGCCAGAACAAACAATTCAAAAACCTGACAGAAGTGTGGCTAGCCGGTGATCACTACAAGTGGCGCGCTATGCGTTCCAATGGTGTCAATGAGCGTTTCTGCACTGGCGATGCCAGCGATTGGGAAAAATTTGAACAATGGTGTGCAACCGTCCCTTACACCTTGCGCAACCCGCTCTACCACTGGACTCACCTGGAACTGCGCAAACCCTTTGGCATTACTGATCGCCTGCTGGATAGCAGCAGCGCCAAGCGCACTTGGGATGAGTGTAATGAACTGCTCGCCACCCCCGAATTCAGTGCGCGCGGTTTAATGACCCAAGCCAATGTGAAACTGGTATGTACTACTGATGACCCGATTCACGACCTGGCACACCACAAGACTGTCGCCGCCGACAGCTCGTTCAAGTCAGCCATGCTGCCTACCTGGCGCCCTGATCGCGCCATGATGGTGGAAGACACTGCCGCCTATAACAAGTATCTGGATCGCCTGGCAATTGCGGCTGATGTCAATATCAACACCTTTGAAGACCTGATTAAAGCGCTGGATATTCGCCACGATTATTTCCATGCAAATGGCTGTCGCCTATCAGACCACGGCCTTGAAACCGTTTACGCGGCGGATTACACCGAAGACGAAATCAAAGCTATTTTCCTGAAAATTCGTAGCCATAAAGATCTGGATGCGGTGGAAATTGAGAAATTCCAATCAGCGATGATGGTGGAATTTGCCCTGCAAGATCATGCGAAAGGCTGGGTGCAACAGTTCCATATCGGTGCCATCCGCAATAACAACCCGCGCCTGTTCCGCACCTTGGGTGCCGATACCGGGTTTGACTCTATTGGCGACCACAACTATGCCAAGCCATTGGCGAAGTTTTTGGGTCGTTTGGATGACCAAAACAAACTCGCCAAGACCATTATTTACAACCTGAACCCGCGCGATAACGAAGTGATCGGCACCATGATTGGTAACTTCCAGGACGGCTCCGCCGCCGGCAAGATCCAATTTGGCAGCGGCTGGTGGTTCCTGGATCAAATGGAGGGCATGACTCGCCAGATTGAAGCCCTGAGCCAGTTAGGCCTGCTGAGCCGTTTTGTGGGTATGCTCACCGATAGCCGCAGCTTCCTTAGCTATTCACGCCATGAATATTTCCGCCGCATTCTGTGTGGCATTTTAGGGCGCGATATGGCAAAAGGTTTGGTACCTAACGACACCAAGATGGTTGGCAAAATGATTCAAGACATCAGCTTCAACAACGCGAAAAATTATTTTCCGTTTGTTGTGCCTGAATAATCGTTTTACGATCCACAATTGCCTGAGCAATATATGACAGGCATGCGATAATAAAGCCCGGCTTGCGCCGGGCTTTATTATTTTCCGGAACATCACTTTGCTAACAAACGCACTCACCACCTTCTCTTTTGCCTTTGGCATTACTGCGCCCATTTTTGTGGTGTTATTTCTCGGCATGCTGCTGAAAAAGCGCGGCATGATTGACGATGGTTTCATCAAAAGTGCATCGGGCCTGGTTTATACCATCGGCCTGCCGATCATGCTGTTTACTACCAGCGCGAGCGCCGATTTTAGCCACATGGCCGATGTGGGTGTATTGATTGCCTTTGGCGTGATGACCCTGCTGGTATTTGCGGGCAGCCTGCTAACTGCACATTGGTTCACTCAGGAGCCACGCGACCATGGCGTGATTATCCAAGGCGCCTTTCGCGGTAATCTGGTTATTCTGGGGTTGGCGTTTTGCGCCAATGCTTATGGTGAGCGCGGCCTTGCTACTGCCGCATTGCCCGTAGCCATGACGGTCGTACTCTACAATGTACTTTCCATTTATGTGCTCAACCGCAGCCTGCAACGCAGCAGCAATTCCATTAAGGCGACACTCAACGGCATTGTTAAAAACCCGCTGATGCTCGCCATAGCGGCTGGACTCCTATTCAACACCAGCGGCTTGAATATGCCCGGCATTTTGCTCGATAGCGGCAAATATTTAAGTCAGATGGTACTGCCATTGGCATTGATTTGCATTGGTGGCGCGTTGGATTTGTCGCAATTAAAACGCATGGATGCCGCCACACTCAGCGCCAGCCTATGGAAATTAATTCTGTCGCCGTTACTGGCTTGCGGGATTGCAATTGGCCTGGGCGTGCGCGGCGAAAATCTTGCCATACTGTTTGTACTGGCCGCCTCACCCAGCGCTACCGTCAGCTTTGTAATGGTACAAGCCATGAAAGGCAATACATTACTCGCCGCCAATATTGTGGTGCAAACAACACTCTGGTCGCTGCTGAGCGTAACGCTAGGATTGTGGTTATTGGAAATGCTGGGATTGATTTGATAGGCAAATCAACCAAACCAACTTTCCGTTAAACCTGTATAGGGCGTGGCAAAAATAAATAAACTGCCCGCTCGCGGTTGCTGCGCCAATGCGTCATCGCTTAAGCCAACACGGGCACTCGTCACCGCTAATAAATTTAATTGCTCGCCACCAAATGCCACGCAGGTTGGTTGTGTCACTGGCATATTTAACACCAGGTTCTTGTTGCCATCTGGTGCGTAACGCACAACCTGGCTACCGCCCCACTGCGCATTCCACACATAACCTTCTGCATCGACACAGGCACCATCCGGCTCTACGCCAAGATCAGTATGGGTAAATATTTGTGGATTAGATAAATCGCCACTAGCCGCATCAAAATCGTACACACGAATACTGTGGGTAGGTGAATCCGCGTGATACAGCTTGCGCGAATCCGGGCTCCAGCAGAGCGCGTTGGAAATCATCAAACCACTGAAATGTTGGGTGATGGAATAATCTTTATCCAATGAGTAAAGCCCTGCCCCTTGCTCCTCACTGTGACGCTGCTCGACGATTGAGCCCATCCAAAAACGCCCCTGGCGATCACAGCGTCCATCGTTGGAGCGATTACCTTGTATATGCGCTTCCGGCTTGGCAATCCACTCCACGGCCCCCGACTCGGGCGTAAACCAGGCAAAGCCAGACTCAAATGCCGCCAGAATTCGCGCATCATTTTTGGCAAAGGCAAAGCAACAAAGGCGTTCAGGTAAATCCCAATGCGTTAAGTGCTTGTCATTCAAGCAATAGCGATACATCTTTGCAGAAAGAATATCTGTCCACCAAAAGCAACCATCCTGATGGTTCCATTGCACACCTTCACCCAGTGTATTGTTGCAAGGGATTGTGTCGATCAGAGTCATTGTCGTCATAGTTTGCGCTTTTAAAAAAGTCGGAGTGAATAGGCCAAAAATTGCGATTTGAGAAATTGGTTGCAAAAAAAATGCCCCGTAAAAGGGGCATTTTTTTAACCAACCTTAATGCCGGTCAGCTTACCACCAAGTGGCATAAATTGCGGCAAGAATCAAAACAACACCAACGGCGGCGATGTTGAAGCCTGATGTGGTTTTGAAGCTCACATCGTCCAGATGAATTGCATTGGCTTGCTCTTTCGCGCCACCCAACAAGGTAACAACAGCGGCCAATACACAACACAAAATAAATACCAGACCAACACGATCCATAAACGGCACTTCTGGTAAATAAATTTTAAACAGCCAGGATAAAACAACCGATGAAATAGCAGCGGTCAATGCGGAACTGGCTGTCGCTTTTTTCCAGAAGAAACCGAACAGGAAAATCACCACAATACCGGGCGTAAAGAAGCCGGTGAATTCCTGAATAAACTGGAATGCCTGCTCAGACTTTCCTACCAAGGGCTTAGCCAACACAATAGCAATTACCATTGCAATCAAGGCTGTTGCACGACCAACAAATACCAACTTATGTTCGCTGGCATTTTGATTGATGAGCTTTTTGTAAATGTCCATTGTAAAAATAGTCGAGATACTATTACTCATTGAGCTAAGGGAGGATGCAATCGCTGCCACCAACGCCGCAAAGGCAACACCTAACAAACCGTGCGGTAGGAGCTTCATCATTTCCGGATACGCTTGATCTGGCTTTGCCAAATCAGTGGCGAGTACCGCCGCGCAAATGCCGGGCAAAACCACAATGATAGGTACAAATAACTTCATGTAGGCAGCAAATGCCATACCCTTTTGTGCTTCCTGAATATTCTTGGCAGCCAATGCACGCTGAATAATGTATTGGTTAAAGCCCCAGTAGCTGATGTTCATAATCCACAAGCCACCAATCAATACTGATATTCCAGGCAGGTCCATGTAGTTAGGGTTGTCTTTGGACAAAATCATGTCGAATTTTTCCGGTGCTTTTTCCATCAAGGTAGCAAAACCTTGCACGACACCTGCATCACCGGAAATTTGGTTAAGGGCCAGATAGCTCACAAACAAGCCGCCCAATACCAACATAATCACTTGCACTATGTCAGTCATGGCAACCGCTTTAAGGCCGCCGTAAACCGAGTAAGCCATGGAAAACAACACCAGGAAAATCATGCCGTACACCATATCCACACCGATAAATTGCGAAATCGCCAATGAGCCCAAGTAGAGCACCGAGGTCAGGTTCACAAAGGTGTAAAGCGCCAGCCAGAAAATAGCCATCACGGTACGCACGCGACCGTCATAGCGGTTTTCCAGAAACTGCGGCATGGTGTAAATGCCTTTAGTGAGGAAAATAGGTAAAAAGAATTTGGCAATAATAATTAATGTGATAGCAGCCATTAATTCGTAGGCGGCGATTGCCATACCAATTTTGTAACCAGAACCCGACATACCAATAATTTGCTCCGCCGAAATATTGGCGGCAATCAAGGATGCACCTATGGCCCACCATGGCAAGGATTTACTGGCAAGAAAATAATCGTTGGCGTTTTTTTCGTGACCTTTTTCGTCACGCGATACCCAATAGGCAACAAATAGCAGAATCAGGGTGTAGGCAATTAATACCCCGATATCGATCCCGTTTAAAATCATATTGACCTCTGTGTAGTGATGCTGTGGTTGGAGAGCATCCTGTTATTAAAAAATTTTGTTTTTATTGGTGCCACTCAATCGGGTAAAAATTGAATGGCCCTATAAACAAGAAGCACTCATCAGGATCGCTGATGAATGCTTCCGGTTTGCCTTGCGTACTGCACTAACAATCGTAAGTGCTTAAATTCTCCCACCATCGACAATAAATTCTTGCGAGGTGATCATGGCGGAGTCATCCGCCGCGAGGAAGAGTGCCAGGTTCGCCACGTCGTGAGCACCCAAGCGTTTCTTGAGGCACACGCGTTTCATTAATTCTTCTTCCTCTTCTGCGGACAGCCATTTTTCCAACTGTTTAGGCGTAGCCACCCAGCCGGGTAAAATGGAGTTCACACGAATATTGTCCTGACCATAATCCGTGGCCAGCGCTTTGGATATCCCTAAAATACCCGCCTTGGCGGTGATATAACTGGCCAGATTGGGCGGGCCAAATTGTACATTAATAGAACTGATATTGATGATGGAGCCACCGCCCTGCGCGGCCATCATCGGCTGTACGGCCTGTGCGGCAAAAAATGCCGGGTGCAGGTTAATCGCCAAGCCGCGATGCCAACTTTCCTCTGTCATGGTTCGCGTATCGTAACGCTGATCATTGGCGGCGTTGTTCACCAGTACGGCAATGTCGCCATGAACTGCACGCGCATCGGCGATACTTTGCTGCAAGGCGCGAATATCGCTCACATCACAGAGTTCAAACCAGGGGCGCGCATAGCCTTGTCGCTCCAACGCATCACACAATTCACCGGCGCCTTCCGCATCAATATCCACAAAGGCAACGCGCGCGCCTTGGGCCGCAAACGCTTCCACCAGCGCCGCGCCTATGCCGGTTGAGCCGCCGGTTATAAATACGCTGCGCCCCTGCAGGCTGGCGTAGCGGGTGTATTGTGTGTGGTTTGAATAGCTGTACATCTTAATCTCTCTCTGGGTTCACACGGCATTTGGCTGTTATGAGCTTAGGCAGAATCAATCAACCTGCAAAGGTATTTTTGATAACTGCTCTCATGCAGGCTTAACCAGAGATACATTAATCAGTTGCATCACTTCTTGTAACAATACTTTAACCGCGCGACTCGCCTCTTCCTGATCACCCGCACAAATCGCATCGTAAATGCGCTTGTGATCGTCGTAATCTGCCGTCAGTACACCTTTGAGTTGGTTGGTACTGGCGATGCTCACGCGCAGCGCGACCTGGATAAAATCGCGCAACTGGAAGAAGAAGCGATTATTACCCGCCGCCAGAATGGCGCAGTGAAACTCAATATCGGCTGTGAGTGGATCATCCAACCCTTCATCGGCGCGCTTCATACGCGCCAAGGCGTCGCCGATTGCTTTAATTCTTGCAGTGTCCTGATTGTTTTCCGCTGCCAACACCGCCGCTTCCGGCTCAATGGCCATGCGCAACTGGGTGAATTCCCGCAGCAACTCCAATGAGGGGCGCGCGTTCAGGGTCCACCCAAGGACATCGGCATCAAACATATTCCAATGGCTACTCGGCATGACCCGAATGCCCTGACGTGGCCGCGAGGCAATCAACCCCTTGGCAGTCAGCATTTTTACCGCTTCGCGGGTAACGCTGCGGCTGATATTAAACTGCTGCGATAACTCGGCTTCCGTTGGGAAGGACTTATCGATTGCATATTGACCTTGAACAATTGCCGCACCCAATTGATGGGTTAACTGGTGAGTAAGGTTACGCCCTGTGTCCAGCATAGTTAATTAGCCTATTTATATTATATATATGTTGGTGGTTCGACAAGCTTTTCTTGGTGGTCTGGATACCGAAAAACGCGTGTTGATGTCAGAAGCCACGCTGTGTTGACCCTTAAAAACAAAAACCCGCGCCTGAACGCAGACGCGGGTTATTTAACAAGAGGGAGTCGCTTTAGTCACGCAAAAAATGCAGCGTGCGCCAAATGACGGGCTTATTCCTCTTTGGCATTCACATTTTCAGTGATCTGCTCAAGGTTGGCGTGACGAACATCCTCACCATTGACCAGATAAATCACGTATTGCGCCAGGTTGCGTGCGTGATCGCCAATACGCTCCAGCGCCCGCAGTGACCACATGATATTGAGCACCCGGGTAATGCTGCGCGGGTCTTCAATCATAAAGGTCACCAGCTCGCGCATGGCGGTGCTGTATTCCATATCCACTTGCTTGTCGGTTTGCACCACGGTCAGTGCCAATTGCATATCCAGACGGGCAAAGGCATCCAGTGCGTCTTGCAACATACGCGATACGTGGCCGCCAATATGGCGCACCTCAATATAACCGCGCGGCGACAAACCATCTTTGTTCATGGCAATGGCCTGACGGGCAATTTTGGTGGCTTCGTCGCCAATACGCTCAAGGTCGGTGATCGCCTTGGTGACGGCGATGACCAGGCGCAAATCGCTGGCAGCCGGTTGACGACGGGCGAGAATACGCACGCACTCCTCGTCGATCGCCACCTCCATAGTGTTGACTTTGGTGTCCGAGCGAACCACCTGCTCGGCGCGCTCCACGTCAGCGTCAATCAGCGCCTGGATGGCATCGTTCACCTGACGCTGGGCCATACCGCCCATTTCCGACAGGTGAGTGCGAATCGCTTCCAGCTCTATGTTGTACTGTTGCGAGATATGATGAGTGTGACTTGTAATATCCATAACCATGATGCGCCTCCGCATTAACCGTAACGGCCAGTGATGTAGTCTTCGGTTTGTTTTTTACTGGGGTTGGTAAACACTGTGTCGGTAAGATCGTGTTCAATCAAATCGCCCATGTACATAAACGCCGTGTAATCGGAAACGCGCGCCGCCTGCTGCATACTGTGCGTCACAATTACGATGGTGTATTGGTGCTTTAATTCGTTAATCAATTCTTCAATTTTCAGCGTGGAAATCGGGTCGAGCGCTGACGCTGGTTCATCGAGCAGAATGACTTCCGGCTCAATAGCAATCGCGCGTGCAATGACCAAACGCTGCTGCTGCCCGCCTGATAAACCGAAGGCATTTTCATGCAGACGATCCTTTACCTCATCCCAAAGTGCAGCGCCTTTGAGTGAATTTTCTACGACCTCATCCAGTACACGCTTGGATTTGACACCTTGCAAACGCAACCCGTAAGCGACATTTTCATATATCGATTTAGGAAAAGGATTCGGCTTTTGGAACACCATGCCGACCTGACGACGCAGCTCAGCGACATCCACACTTTTTTCGTAAATATTTTCACCGTCGAGCAGGATTTCACCTTCCACACGGCAGGAATCCACCAAATCATTCATGCGATTAAAACAACGTAACAGTGTGGATTTTCCACAGCCTGAAGGACCGATAAATGCAGTCACTTTTTTCTCAGGAATTTTCATGCTCACATTATTCAATGCGCGCTTTTGATCGTAGTACAAGTTGAGGTTTTTCACTTCAAGCTTGATGGGTTCCACCAGTGCAGTCGGGGTCATATAGGTGCCTGCTGTTTTAAAGACAAAAGTAAAATCACTAGAGAATTTTTGTTAATGCGCAAGTGCAACCGGTATCCGCTTAATCGGATGCACCACGATACTTTTCACGCAAACTGTTGCGGATTTTGATCGCCGTAATATTGAGGATCATAATCAGCAGGACCAAGGTAAGTGAGGTGGCATAGACCAAGGGGCGTGCCGCCTCCACGTTCGGGCTCTGGAAACCCACATCGTAAATATGGAACCCCAGGTGCATAATTTTTTGATCCAGATGCAGATAGGGATAGTTGCCATCCACTGGTAACGCCGGTGCCAACTTAACCACACCCACCAACATCAGTGGCGCCACTTCACCGGCAGCGCGGGCAATTGCCAAAATCAAACCCGTCAACATGGCCGGTGTCGCCAGCGGTACCACCACTTTCCACAGGGTTTCCGCTTTGGTTGCGCCCAAGGCCAAACTGCCTTGGCGAATTGTGCTGGGAATACGCGACAAACCTTCCTCGGTAGAGACGATAACAATGGGCAGGGTCAAGAGTGCCAGCGTGAGCGACGCCCAAAATAATCCCGGTGTACCAAAGGTAGGAGCAGGCAGCGATTCAGGATAAAACAGTTGATCGATACTGCCCCCAGGATGTACACAAAAAATCCCAAACCAAATACGCCGTACACAATCGATGGCACACCGGCAAGGTTGTATACCGAGATGCGGATAATTTTTAACAGCGTGCCTTGCTTTGCATATTCACGCAGATAAATAGCGGCGAGAATTCCCAGCGGCGTAACCATAATCGACATCACAATCACCATAGTGATGGTGCCAAAAATAGCGGGGAAAATACCGCCTTCCGTATTCGCCTCGCGCGGCTCGTCAGCCAGGAATTCCCAGAGGCGATCAAAGTATTGACCCAACTTGCCAAACACCCCCAGTACATTGGGACGGGTGACGCGCACTATGTGATCAAAACCAATAACAGCTTGCTTGCCATCTGCAGTGCGCACCATCAACTTGTCGCGTGTTGCTTGCGCGAGTATGTCGTCGCGCGCTTTTTTCACTACCGCATATTCCGCTTCCAAGGCGGCACGACGCTCGGCAAATTCGGCATCAGCCGCCGCCATTGCCGCGCCCTGCACACCGTTTAATTCCAAACGACGGCGCTCAAGACGCAGGTCATCCATGCGCTTATTGATGCGACCAATATCGACTTTCTCTATGCGATGTACCTGCGCATGTAAATCCAGTGCACGCGTCAAACGTTGATCCAGTTGCATCCAGAAGTCAGCGTTAGCCAGTTCACTGACTTGTTGCTCGCCTTCTTTAATCGCAACGGGGTAGCCATAAAAGTTGCCCCACTCACGGCGCTCAATCGCGACCGCATCAGTCGGGTATTCCCAGGGCTTCATGCCAATATCCAGGTACCACACAAAATCGCGGCCACTGATATCGCGGTTACCCATCTTGAACAGGTGACGGGTAATTAACTCAACATCGTCGGCAATCTCGTAACCACCATCGCGCGCTACCGCCGCAGGAATAACTTCATCGCGCACCGCTTCGCCCATGATGATGTGAGTCTGGCCGGTGCGATCCACAATGCTGGTTTGCAAAATGTCAGCGGGCCAAAAGTGACCAAAGCCCCGTACCGCAATCAACCCAAGCAGGCCGATAACCATGATCATACACAGCGCGATTGCACCACCGTTTAACCATATCCAGGGCGATCCGCTACTAAACCAGGAGCTATTTTTACTTGCCAATTTTTTCATCGGATTTATCACCAATTACAAGTTGCTGTAGCGTTTGCGTAAGCGCTGACGTATCACTTCTGCCAGAGTATTCATCACAAAAGTGAGCGCCAATAACACCAATGCGGCTAAAAACAATACCCGGAAGTGGGTGCTGGCCACGGCGGTTTCCGGCAACTCCACCGCAATGTTGGCCGAGAAGGTACGCATGCCCTCAAAGATATTAAAGTTCACAACCGGACTGTTACCGGTGGCCATAAGCACAATCATGGTCTCCCCCACAGCGCGACCAAAGCCCATCATCATCGCCGAGAAAATACCTGGACTGGCAGTGGGCAATACCACGCCAACTACGGTTTGCCAGCGGGTTGCACCGAGCGCCAATGAACCTTGGGTCAGGTGACGTGGCACACTGAATACGGCGTCTTCGGCGATAGAGAAAATAGTGGGGATGACCGCAAAGCCCATCACAATACCTACCACCAAGGCGTTGCGTTGGCTGTAGTCGATTCCATTTTCGGTAAACCACTGACGCATGCTGCCGTCAAAAAACCAGACCTCTGTAAACGGACTGGCGGCAACGCAAGCCCATACCGTGAGGATAATGGGTAGCACCAGAATGACAGCCTCCCATCCCTCTGGCACGCGATTACGCAGTGACTCGGGGCAGCGACTCCATGCATAACCCGTCACCAACATAATGACCGGCAGCAAAATCAGGATGCCAAATATCGCCGGCAGGTGATCTTCCACAAACGGTGCCAGCCACAAACCGGCCAGAAACCCGAGGATTACCGTGGGTAGCGCCTCCATGATTTCGATGGTTGGTTTTACCAGGCCACGCAGTTTGGGAGTCATAAAATAGGCGGTATAGATAGCGCCCATGACTCCCAGTGGAATTGCAAACAACATGGCAAAAAATGCGGCTTTTAATGTACCAACAGAGAGCGGCACAAAACTCATTTTGGCTTCAAAGTTGTCACTGCCTGAGGACGCTTGCCAAATATATTCCGGCGCATCGCGGCCCTCGTACCACACTTTTTTCCAGAGTGAACTGAATGAAACTTCAGGGTGTTTGTTCCAGACATTTGCCACGCTCAAGGTGTCGGTTTCATCCAACAACAAACTGCGATTGTGAATAGGTGAAATAGCGAGTTGCTTGATGGGATGATCACTCACCGATTCAATCAACAATGTGCGCTGGGAGGTCGCGTAATAAATACCGATATTGCCCTTGTCATCGCCCGCCCAGAAACCGCGACGCGCATGTTCAGGTGTAATGCGGGTAATCGCACCAGCCAGCGCATCAAACCCGCGTACATATTTCAGCTCATAAATATTGTCCGGGTTGCGCACCAGAAACCATTGGCTCAGGGCGCCCTTGTCAGTACCAATAATCAGCGAGGCAGTGCCCACTAAAAATTCCATCCGTGTGATCTTGCCATCGCCAATCACTACTGGCGGCTGCACTTTTACATCGCTGGGATTAATCACGTTGTACAACACCAGTTGCGACTGATCAGTCGCTATAACTATATGCTGTGCACGGTCGTCGATTTGTATGGCAATCGGCTTGCTTCCTGCCGGCAATGACGGCAGGGGAAACACTTCCTGATTGATACTCACATCGCCGGTAATCATGTTGTGGCTGCTGCTGTAAATCGCCAGCAGCAAACGCTGGTCAGCCGTCATTGCCGCCAACACAATCCCGCTGCCCGTCTCTTGCACCGCCAACTGTGTCAATGCAGAGCCCTGCTCATCCAACTGCAAGGGAGCATCACCCAAGGGGAATAACAGACTGGGTGTGATTTGGCGTTTGTCTTGTGGATAGCTGAGAGCATAATCCGCTTTGATGACGGCAACCTGGCCATTGCTGTAACCATAGGCGACCAAACCGTAATCCGGGGTGCTGGTGGCAATACGGGTAAAGCTGGCATCCGTCGCATGAGGTACTTGGGCATTCAGTACCTGACTGCCATCGCTGACATTAAAAAAATGTACGGCACCACTGCGCTTGAAACTTGCTCCGATTTCCTCATAGCGCTCTAACGTCAGGTGCTCTGTTGGATCGGTGGCCTGCTGTTGTAATTGGGCTGAGGTGTAACTGTGAATAGGTTCAACCGACGCACCGCGAAACAGCGGCGCAATCTCGGAAAACAAGTAAAAGAAAATCAACCCAAGCGAAAACACGACGGCAAGTCCGGCGGACATTACCCCGTAACGCGATAATTGATCTTTAAATTTGCGAATGCTGCGCAATTTACTGCGCTGCTCGCGATTGGGCATCAGGCTCTGGATTGGCTTTGCCGCTGTAATGGGTTCGGACATGGTCTACTCACCTGTTTATCGTCTGGCACAAGAATCCTAGCAATCGAAGATGACACTTTTGTTACAAAACCCCGAAAACTGTCATCCGACTGTCATATTTCTCTCTGGCTTCATCCATAAAAAAACGCCGAACAAGTCGGCGTTTTTTTATGGCAATCACGCGGGATTAATAGCGCAACAATTATTTCTGCAAGTCAGCCAGGGCTTTGTTAACCATAGTGGCTGGCAATGGAATATAGCCATCGCGAACAACGGTTTCCTGACCTTGTTTGGAAAGGATCAGTTTTACAAACTCTAACTGAATCGCATCCAACGGGCGGTTCGGGTGCTTGTTGATGTACATGAACAGTACGCGCGACAGGGGGTAAGAACCGTCCAGGGCGTGAGTGGCATCTGCAGCGATATAAGGCTGACCATCTTTTTTGGACAGGGGAACAGCGCGCACACCAGAGGTAATGTAACCAATACCAGAGTAACCAATGCCGTTGATAGATTCAGAAACACCCTGCACTACCGATGCTGAACCGGGCTGCTCAAGAATGCTGGATTTGAAATCGCCTTTACACAGAGCTTCATCTTTAAAGTAACCGTAAGTGCCTGATACCGCGTTACGGCTATAGATGGTGAAATCGCGATTTACCCATGCACCGGTCAAACCTACATCCCCCCAACGGGTCAGGTCTTTGGCACCGCCGCACTTGCGTGTAGCAGAGAAAATAGCATCCACCTGGGGAATGCTCAGGCCTTCAATCGGGTTATCTTTATTGACATACACAGCGAGCACGTCAATCGCCACAGGCACAGCCGTTGGCTTGTAACCATGCTTGGCTTCAAACGCCTGGATTTCTTCGGTTTTCATTGCGCGGCTCATAGGGCCGAAGTTGGCAGTACCTTCCGTCAAGGCTGGTGGTGCAGTAGAAGAACCGGCACCTTGAATCTGGATATTGACGTTGGGATACCACTTTTTGAAATCCTCTGCCCAGAGCGTCATCAGGTTATTAAGCGTGTCTGAACCGATTGAGTTAACGTTACCGGATACACCGGTAGTGGCTTTGTACTCTGGCAGCGCTGGGTCAATTGCAGCCTGCAATGCAGTGGCACAAACCATAGAGCCGGCCAAAACCAACCCTTTCATAATTTTCATAGCGTTCATAGAGCGCTCCATCAGTGATTACATGAGTAATGAATAGTGTGTCTAACCGTGAAGGGTTATCCCTTCAGTGATAATCACTTTACCCAGCAAATATGACAGTTATGTGACCAGCAGAAATTTTTGTCACAAATGTGTCGCACAAACGTCACACGCCCAGCGTGTATTGCTCCATCACCAGACAAATAGCAAAACACCAGCCGAAGCTGGTGTTTAAGGGGGGTATGCAGAGGCGTTATTTAACCACGCGCAAACCGGGTCGCTTGGCGGGTGGAGCATCACCCGACGTACTTGTACCGCCGCCACTGGGCACGGGTGTAGGACCGCTGGGTGGCGGTGGCGGTGGTGCAGGATTTGGCTCGGGTTCAAACATCATGCCCTGCCCGTTTTCACGGGCATAAATGCCCAAAATGGCACCGCAAGGGATGTAGAGATTATTAACTACACCGCTAAAACGCGCATTAAACGACACGGCGGTATTGTCCATAAAAAAGTCTTTAATCGCCGAGGGGGAAATATTCAGAATAATCTGGCCGTCTTTGTTGACGTGCTGCTGGGGCACCTGGGTTCCGGTCACATGGGCATCAACCAAAATATGGGGTGTGCAGTTGTTATCCAAAATCCACTCATAGACAGCACGTAAAAAATAAGGGCGACTGGACGTCATGGACATAAGTATTTCCTTGGTCTGATCAGGGCGAGACAAGCTGCAATTTACCCTGTTTTGGTGCTTTATAAAACCAACAGGGCTTAAACAAAAAGGGCGACCTAAGTCGCCCTTTTGGGTGTCATTTACTGCAATCAGTGAATTTCTCGCCAGAACTCACGGTTCAGGAAGTAAACAAAGATAAACAGAATAACCAAAAAGCCTAAAACATAATAACCAATCGCTTCACGCTTAACTGCCACTGGCTCGGCAAGGTACTCAAGGAAGTTCACCAGATCATACATCGCCTTGTCATACTCAGCGGTTGTCATAGTGCCTTTTACTTTACCTTCCACCAAAGCGCCGCAGTGCTCGTCCATTTCCACTTCACCCACATCGTTGCGCAATGCACCGCCGTGATGATTCAGTTTTGGACCTGCACCGCACTCCAACAGACCTTGTGGGCCAATCAGGACGTGAGGCATACCGACGTTCGGGAATACGCGGTTGTTAACACCCCAGGGGCGGGTTTCATCTTTGTAGAAGTTGCGCAGATAGGTGTACAACCACTCCGGTGAACGCGCACGGGCAACCAGCGTCAAATCCGGTGGTGCAACACCAAACCAGACTTTGGATTGTTGTGGCTTCATCGCAATTTCCATCAACTGACCAATGCGTTGACCGCCAAAAATCAAATTCTCTTCCATGGCACTGTGCGGGATATCCAGGTCATCGGCAATGCGCTCAAAGCGAGAATATTTGGCCGAGTGACACCCCATGCAGTAGTTCACAAAGTATTTGGCGCCACTTTGCAATGACTCTTTGTTACGCAAATCGGGCTCCATTTTGTCACACGGAATAGCGCCGCAATCAAATGCACCGCCCGCCGCTACAGCTTTGATTGGCACAATCATCAAAATCAGGAAGAGCGCAAAACCAGCAAGTACCACAATGGCAGGCAGGCCTTTCGCTTGGGTGCGAGTGGGTTCAACCAAATCTTTATCGCGCGCAGCCAAGGCTGGCAATACGGCAAAAATCACAGCCAACACAAAGCACAGCACCAACAAAATCGCCGGAACATCACCGCCAATATAGTCCACACCCATCCATGCAAAGATTACGGCAAACACACCAGAGACAATCCAGGAGGCTTTTGATTTCGCTTTCTCTGGGCTGGTGGTGGTCCATACAGGCATAGTCAGGAAGTAAGCAAAGTAGAATGCGGTAGCAATTTGCGACAACAAGGTTCTGCCTTCGGTAGGCGCCTTCACACCCAAATAACCCAACACCACAAACATAGCGGCAAAGGCAATCAGCATGATGCGAGGGATATGACCACGGTAACGCATGGATTTCACTTTGCTGCGATCAAACCAGGGCAGTACAAACAGGAGCGCAATCGCCGCACCCATCGCCACAAAGCCCAACAGTTTTGCAGTCAGAACCATTGGGCCGACTTCGATTTGCAGAGTTACTGCACGCAATACCGCATAGAAAGGGGTGAAGTACCAAACCGGTGCAATATGGGTTGGGGTTTTCAGGTTGTTTGCTTCTTCAAAGTTAGCGTATTCCAGGAAGAAACCGCCCATTTCCGGCATGAAGAACATAATGAAGCAGAAGGCAAACAGGAATACAGTAATACCAACCAAGTCGTGCACGGTGTAGAAAGGATGGAAAGGAACGCCGTCGCGTGGAATGCCGTTTTCATCTTTGTTCTTTTTGATTTCAACACCATCGGGGTTGTTGGAACCTACTTCGTGCAGCGCCAGAATATGCATGACTACCAGTGCCAGCAGTACAATCGGCAGCGCCACAACGTGCAAGGCAAAGAAACGGTTCAAGGTGATGCCGGAGATGAGGTAGTCACCGCGAATCCACTCAACCAAGCCATCGCCCACCACTGGAATCGCACCAAACAAGGATACGATTACCTGTGCCCCCCAGTAAGACATTTGTCCCCATGGCAACACATAACCCATAAAGGCTTCTGCCATCAGGACCAGATAAATAGTCATCCCGAAGATCCACACCAATTCCCGTGGGGCTTTGTAGGATCCGTACATCATGCCGCGGAACATGTGCAGGTAAACAACAACGAAGAACGCAGAGGCGCCGGTGGAGTGCATATAACGCAGCAACCAACCGTAATCCACATCGCGCATAATGTATTCAACAGAGGCAAAAGCACCTTCAGCGGATGGGTTATAACTCATAGTCAACCAAATACCGGTAACCAACTGGTTAACCAATACCAACAGCGACAGAACACCGAAGAAATACCAGAAGTTGAAGTTTTTGGGCGCATAGTATTTGCCCATGTGGGTGTCCCACGCGCGCTGTACTGGCAGACGCTTATCAACCCACTGCCACAAACCTGTTAACCAATTCATATCAAGCCTCCTGATCTTCGCCAATCACAACTACAGAGTCGCTCTCATAACGATGAGGAGGAACTTCGAGGTTGAGAGGAGCAGGTACACCGGAATAAACACGACCTGCCAGGTCGTATTTGGAACCATGGCAAGGACAAAAGAAGCCGCCTTGCCATTTATCGCCACCCAAATCGGCAGCTCCTACGTCAGGCCTGAACATAGGCGCACAGCCAAGGTGCGTACAAATTCCCAGCAAAATGGCAAATTCTTTGTTAATCGCACGCGCTTCATTCTGCGCGTAGGCTGGCTGCTGGGCTTCTTTGGATTCCGGGTCCAAGAGTACGCCTTGCGCCTCAACCGCTTTCAAACTATCCAATGCGGCTTGGGTACGACGCACAATAAATACCGGCTTGCCGCGCCACTCTACAGTGACCATAGCGCCGGGTTCTATTTTGCTGATGTTGTATTTAACAGGTGCGCCTGCAGCTTTTGCTCTGGCACTCGGGTTCCAGGAACCCACAAACGGAATTGCTGCACCCACCACGCCGACCGCACCCACTGCACAAGTGGCACCGATCAACACGCGACGGCGTGTTTTATTTACTGCGTCATTACTCATGACGAATTCTCCCCTAACAGCTTTAACGGCTAGCAAATCGCCTCACATCGCCCCACAACCTGATACTAAGGCTTATACGAAGTCTGGCGACAAAGGATTATTGGGTGACTCAAGAAAAGGCGGGCAATCTTAATGAATTAACACGCTGCTTACAAGAATAACCACACATAAGTAGTGGGTTATAGCTGTGCAATTTTAGACATAAAAAAACGCCCAAGCCAGCAAAGACTTGGGCGTTCTTGACGATCATCAACCAGCCGCCCAAAAAGCAGCTGGTGAAAACCATTAACGCTTGGAGAATTGTGGCTTCTTACGCGCTTTACGCAGACCCACTTTCTTACGTTCAACTTCGCGCGAGTCGCGAGTAACGTAGCCAGCTTTACGCAATTCACCACGCAGACTTTCATCGTACTCCATCAGAGCACGAGTCAGGCCGTGACGAATAGCGCCCGCTTGACCAAAGCTACCACCGCCAGAAACGGTAACATTTACATCGAACTTCTCAACCAAACCCACCAACTCCAATGGCTGACGCACTACCATGCGCGCTACTGGACGACCGAAATACTCGTCCAGAGGACGATCATTTACAGTGATGGTGCCTGAACCAGCGGTGATGAAAACACGCGCGGTAGAGGTTTTGCGACGGCCGGTGCCGTAAAATTGTGCAGACATGTCAGCTCCCCTTAGATGTTCAGTTCTTTAGGTTGCTGAGCAGCATGTGGATGCTCATTACCTGCATAAACTTTCAGTTTTTTGAACATGGCACGACCCAGTGGACCCTTCGGCAACATACCTTTAACGGCAGTTTGAATGGTGCGCTCTGGCGCCTTCTCAATCAACTTCTGGAAGCTGATAGATTTAATGCCGCCCACGAAACCTGTGTGCGAGTAGTAAATCTTGTCAGTAGCTTTACGGCCAGTCACGCGCACTTGAGCAGCATTGATCACAACGATGTAATCACCGGTATCAACGTGTGGTGTGAATTCTGGCTTGTGCTTGCCACGCAAACGCGAGGCGATTTCCGCAGATAAACGGCCGAGTGTTTTTCCCGCCGCATCCACGATGAACCAGTCATTAACGACAGATTCTGCTTTGGCAATATAGGTCTTCATGTTATTCCTGCCTAATTGGATGTGGATACTAATTTAAATACAACGAAACAACCCTAAAATAGGGAGGCGGCATACTACACAGCAAAGACCAGCTTTACAACCAGTATTTGAGCTTATTCAGGCCGGTGCGGACGGGCCAGATATTCATGACTTTGCATCTCCAACAAACGGCTCACTGTCCGCTGAAACTCAAAGTCCAGCTTTCCGGTTGAATAGAGCTGTGCCAGCGGGCGCTCGGCAGAGATAACCAGTTTTACCTGGCGATCGTAAAACTCATCCACCAGATTCACAAAACGGCGCGCCTGATCATCGGTTGCACGCCCAAGTCCAGGCACATTACTGAGGATCACCGTGTGATATTCACGCGCCAGTTCAATATAGTCATTCTGGGAGCGCGGGCCATCACACAGGGCAACAAAGTCAAACCAGGCAACACCCTCTCCGACATGACGCGCGCGAATCAGGCGCCCTTCCACTTCCAGATCGATATCATCCTGCAGCACCGCGTGTGCAGGTAAAAGGCTCTTGAAACTGCACATCAAACTTTGGTCAGCGGCCTCATCAAGAGGCGAGTGATATAACTCCGCCTGCTCCAGCGCGCGCAACCGATAATCAACACCACCATCAACATTCACCACCAAGGTATGCTGATTCAGCAGCGCAATCGCCGGCAGAAAACGCGCGCGCTGCAAACCATCCTTATATAAGCCATCCGGCACTATATTGGATGTCGCCACCAGGGTAACACCCCGCGCAAACAGCTCTTCCATCAGCGTTCCCAGAATCATGGCATCGGTGATATCAGAGACAAAAAATTCATCGAAACAGATTACGCGCGCCTCAGCTGCAATAATATCCGCCACTTTTTTAAGCGGATTTTTCTGCCCATCCAGTTTTTTAAGCTCAGCATGAACACGGCGCATAAATCGATGGAAGTGCGCGCGCAGTTTTTGATCAAATGGCAAGCTTTCAAAAAAGTTATCCATTAAGTAGGTTTTGCCACGCCCTACACCACCCCAAAAATACAAACCTCGCACCAGCTTGCGTGAATCACTACCGGTCAACTTCTTCAACAAACTTCCCAGTGCCGACTGTTGCTGCTCAGCGGTCCAGGCAGCCAGCAGCTCATCGTAGAGGCCCTGTAAATGCTGAACTGCCAGCGCCTGTGCGGCATCATGGCGAAAATCTGGTCGCGCCAGATCCCGTTGATAACGCGCCAGTGGCGATAAAGACACCGAAGAACTCACCATTGCGCTTGTCATACTACCTCTGCCCATTGCCGCTCAATGACACAACTTAAATCTGCTTTGAAGGCTGTTAAATACCCGTGAAAAAAATGCCCTGCCTGCTGATAACGCAACACTTCAACAACCCCGCCCAATGCAGCAGCCCATTGATAGACCCCTTCCGCATCCACACGCTCATCAGCATCACCCTGCACAACACACAGGGGACAGCTAAATTTACCGCCCTGCGCATAGGGGTAACGCTCCACCGGCGGTGCAATAAGGGTTAGATGCTGCAAGCCCGGTACGCGATAACTCACTTGCGCCGCAATTGAGGAGCCAAATGAAAACCCGGCCAGCAATAAAGGGGCCTGTGGAAATTGCTGGCCAACCCACGCGATGATCGCCAACAGATCACCCTGTTCGCCGATGGCATTATCAAAACTGCCCGCACTGGCGCCCACGCCGCGAAAGTTAAAACGCAATACATGGATACCCAGATCACGATAGGCGCGCATTAGCGTTGTTACCACCTTATTCTCCATGGTTCCGCCATGCACAGGGTGTGGATGGCATATCACCGCAAGCGCTTGGCGCGCAGCAAACACACCACCCTCATCAGCGGCATGTATCATCGCCTCTAATTGACCACAGGGGCCGGGAATAAAAAGCGCCTGCTCTTTGGCAAAGGGAAAAGTCATCGAATACCTCTGAATTCAGTGCGACTTCGCACAGGGGCAATAATTTTTGCCCATTTTAATGAGAAAATGGACTTATAATAGGTCTATTGGTGCTTCTGGCTGCATATTGTCAGAGCGACGCCCTTGTTCAGTAGGAGATAGCTGTGTATTCACTTAGTACCCTTATTATCAGTGGTTTGGTTTGCTTGCTCGCCGGTGGTGGTATTGCCGCTTTTATTCTTTACACATTCCGTGCACCACTGCTGGGCCGCGACCTGGAACAGCGCCTGCATCAGGCCGAAACTACCCTGCAAAGCTATCAGCGCGATGTAGCAGAACACTTTGCACAAACATCACAGTTGGTTAACAACCTGACACAATCCTATCGCGATGTGCATGAGCATCTGGCCAATGGCGCCTTAAAACTGGCAACGCCTGCTATTAGCCGTCAGATTCTGGACTCTGCCAACAGCGGATTGGGTGGGGATACAAAATCCTACATCAGTGGACAACACATTGAGCCGCCACGCGATTGGGCCCCCAAAACACCAGGCACCAAAGGCACGCTCAGCGAAGACTACGGCTTGCGCGATGATCACACTGACAGCTCGCCCCTGCCAACAGAATCAGCAGACGACTATGATTTTGATGGCAAAGCTAACCGCTATTAAAAGCTGAATAAATGCGCGCAACGGATTAGTCGCGCATTGCTACACACCTGAGTTCATTCACAGGATGTCGAACACAAGTAGAACCCCGCATTTAGCGGGGTTTTTGTTGGTCTGGTCACTGCTCGACGGAGATGCTTTTAATGTCCTTACAACGCTTGCTGCAGTTTATAGGCTGGCCGATTACCGCAGGCGTTATCATTGCGTTACTTGCTCTTTTGTTATTTCCGCAGCTACGCGGTAACAACGCACCAGTCCCACAACCCCAAGAACCCAAATATCCCGTCGGCGTAGTTTCCTATGCAGATGCCGTCAGCCGCGCGGCGCCCGCCGTGGTAAATGTGTATACCGAAAAGCGCGTTGTGCAGCGCTATCAGAACCTCTACAACAATCCGCTCTATCGCCAACTTTACGACAAGTCCAATACACCACAGCAACAGCGCATGCAAAACACCTTGGGCTCAGGTGTTATTGTCGATGCGCAGGGGCACATACTCACTAACAAGCACGTAGTAAATGGTGCCGACAAGATTTTGGTGTTGCTCTACGATGGCCGCGGCGCCTCCGCCGAATTAATTGGTACAGATCCGGAAAATGATTTAGCGGTATTAAAAATCAACACCGAAAACCTGAGCCCCATCACTATTGGCGACTCCAACAATATACGTGTAGGCGATGTGGTGCTCGCTATTGGCAACCCATTCGGGGTGGGCCAAAGTGTGAGTCAGGGAATTGTCAGCGCAACAGGTCGCTGGAATTTAGGCATTAACAGTGCAGAAAATTTTATCCAGACAGATGCTGCCATTAACCCGGGAAACTCAGGCGGCGCATTAATTGACGCTCACGGTAATTTGATAGGCATCAATACCGCCATGCTTGATGAAACCGGCGCATCGGTTGGAATCAGCTTTGCAGTACCCGCAGAAAAAGCCATGAATTCGCTGCGCCAGATTGTCGAGTATGGCGAGGTGCGTCGCGGCTGGCTGGGCTTGGCCATTAATTCACTTACCCATGAACAAATCAAAGAACTGGGCATTAATGGTTTGGTAGTAACCGAGATAGAAAGCAAAAGCCCCGCTGAAAATGCCGGCTTTCAAAAAGGCGATATCATCACTCATATTGATGGCGTCGCGCTAATTGACGCCCCCTCACTGTTCAACTCCATTCGCAATATCCAACCGAATGCAGAAATTACCTTCAGAGTCGTGCGCAATGGCGAGTCGAGAGAATTAAAAGCGATTGCAGGCTTCCCTCCCACCAAAACCTGATTTGCAACATTTTGCATAATCAATCAAATAAAAAATGGGCGCACACTGGCGCCCATTTTTAATACTGCAGACGTTTTGTTAATCGATAATACGATATTCCGCCGAGCGCGCATGCGCCTCCAGATATTCACTACGCGCCAACACTGATGCAGTTTTGGATAAGACCGACGCACCGGCAGCAGAGCACATAATAATCGAGCTGCGCTTTTGAAAATCATACACACCGAGTGGCGATGAAAAGCGCGCAGTGCCGGAAGTAGGCAACACGTGATTGGGACCAGCGCAATAATCGCCCAACGCCTCTGGAGTAAAGCGCCCCATAAAAATGGCACCCGCATGGCGAACCTTTGGCAGCAATGCTTCAGGATCTGCAACAGACAACTCCAAATGCTCAGGTGCAATGCGATTGCTCACAACAATTGCCTGCTCCATATCGGCAACTTTAATTAACGCGCCGCGATTTTTTAGCGATACGCTCGCAATGCTTTCGCGTGCCAGCGATGGCAACAATCGCCGAATAGATTCTTCAACCTTATCCAAATAATGCGCATCAGGGCACAACAAAATCGATTGAGCCTGTTCATCGTGTTCGGCTTGGCTAAACAAATCCATTGCAATCCAATCCGGATCCGTCAAACCATCACACACCACTAAAATTTCCGAGGGGCCAGCGATCATATCAATCGCTACCTGACCAAACACCGCACGCTTGGCGGTGGCCACATAAATATTGCCAGGACCGACAATTTTATCGACTTTTGCAATGGTTTCAGTACCGTACGCCAGTGCAGCAACTGCCTGGGCACCACCAATGGTAATCACACGATCCACACCGGCAATTGCCGCCGCCGCCAACACCATGGGGCTAATCTCACCATCGGGCGCAGGCACCACCATGGTCAACTCATCAACACCCGCCACCTTCGCCGGAATTGCATTCATTAATACCGATGAAGGGTAAGATGCCTTACCGCCGGGTACATACAAACCAACGCGCTCCATGGCAGAAATTTGTTGCCCAAGCACAGTGCCATCCGCTTCGGTGTAGCGCCACGAGCTTTGCAACTGGTGCTGGTGATAATTGCGGATTCGCTCGGCAGCCACTTCCAATGCCGCGCGCTGCTCGGCACTGATTTGCGTCAAGGCATACTGCAATTGCGCAGGCGTGACTACAAAGTCGTTAATACTTTGCGCAGTACGGCGATCAAACTTATTGGTGAACTCCACTACGGCGGCATCACCGCGCGTTTTTACTTGATGCAAAATATCATCAACCACCGAGGCAACTCGGGTATCGCTTACCGATTCCCACGCAAGCAACTGATCAAGGCGCAGATTAAAATCGCTTTGGCTGGCATCCAAACGGGTGATGATAGAGTCAGACATGGAATTCTCTTTAAAAACGGTGAACTAGAAAAATAATAAGTTGATCATGCAGCCTATCCATTGCAAATACACATTGACATTTGCAATAGACGGTATAGAAAATTAATTGACCGCTACGGCCTTGGCGATATGGTCGATGATAGTTTGGATTTGTACGTGCTTCATTTTCATTGAGGCTTTATTCACAATCAAACGCGAGCTGATATCCGCAATAAAATCGCGCGGCTCCAAACCATTGGCGCGCAGCGTGTTACCTGTATCGACAATATCCACAATTTCATCGGCCAAATTCATAATCGGCGCCAGCTCCATAGCACCGTACAGCTTGATAATATCGGTCTGACGCCCTTGGGAGGCATAATATTGCTTGGCAATATTCACATACTTGGTCGCCACACGAATGCGCCCCGCAGGCAGTGATTCACCTTTTACGCCAGCCGTCATTAATTTACAGCGCGCAATATTTAAATCGAGCGGCTCATACAATCCCTCAGCGCCGTTTTCCATCAATGTATCTTTGCCGGAAATACCCATGTCCGCCGCACCAAATTGCACATAGGTGGGTACATCAGCGCCGCGCAACAACAGCAGACGAACATGGGCCTGCGTGGTATCGAATACCAGCTTGCGGCTCTTCTCCATGTCCTCCAGCGGCTCAATGCCCGCTGCTGCCAGCAGCGGTAATGTCTCTTCCAGAATGCGCCCTTTGGTGAGCGCAATTGTCAGGGTTTGGCTCATAGCATCCACCTTCTTACGACCCTTTTACGCGGCGCACACTTGCACCGATGCTTTGGAATTTTTGTTCGATGGCTTCGTATCCACGGTCAATATGGTAGATACGGTCAATCAGGGTTTCACCGTCAGCGACCAACCCGGCAATCACCAAACTGGCGGATGCACGCAGGTCTGATGCCATAACGGGTGCCGCCTTCAAACGCTCAACACCGGTCACAATGGCGGTGTTGTGCTCTAATTCGATGTGCGCCCCCATACGGTTTAATTCGGCCACTTGCACCAGGCGGTTTTCAAAAATTGTCTCGGTAATATGGCTTACACCATCGGCGACGGCATTCATCGCCATAAATTGTGATTGCATGTCGGTAGGGAATGCGGGGTAAGGTGCCGTTTTCAAACTGACAGCCTTGGGGCGCTTACCGTGCATATCCAGCGTGATCCAGTCCTCGCCCACAGCAATATCGGCGCCTGCTTCCTGCAATTTTAATATCACCGCCTCAAGAATATCGGCGCGAGTATTGGTCAGCTTGATGCTGCCGCGTGTGGCAGCGGCGGCAACCAGATAAGTGCCGGTTTCAATACGATCCGGCATCACGGCGTATTCACAGCCATGCAATTTATCAACGCCATAAATCGTCAGGGTCGAGGTGCCTATACCTTCAATTTTTGCCCCCATGGAGACCAGCATATTTGCCAGATCCACGATCTCGGGCTCGCGCGCAGCGTTTTCCAGTACGGTTTTGCCATCGGCCAATACCGCAGCCATCAGCAGGTTTTCCGTACCGCCAACGGTGACCATATCCATCAGGAAGTGACAACCTTTCAGGCGACCATTGGAGCGGGCGCGGATATAACCACCATCAATTTCAATAGTTGCCCCCATGGCTTCCAGGCCGCGGAGGTGAATATCCACCGGACGCGAACCAATCGCACAACCGCCAGGGAAAGAAACATTGGCTTCACCGTAGCGAGCCAGCAAAGGCCCCAGCACCAGAATGGAGGCGCGCATGGTTTTCACCAACTCATAAGAGGCGGTGTAGGAGCTAATCGTATTGGGATCGACAATCACTACGTGATCGCCTTCGATCTTGATGGTCAACCCCAAGGTCAGCAGCAACTGCACCATTGTGGTCATGTCTTTTAGATGCGGGACATTGGTCAGCCGCACTTCACCATCTGCCAATATAGAGGCCGCCAACAGAGGCAAACCGGCATTTTTAGAACCGGAAATACGAATTTCACCAGAGAGCGGCCCGCCGCCCGAAATCAAAAACTTGTCCATTACCAACCTGAGAATAAAAGAAATGTGCGCACCAAGGCGAATACGCGGCGTCAACCGTGATGACGACTGAAGATCACCGCAAAATGAAGGACGGCCCTGTCGTAAGACTTACTGCTGCGCCTGCCACTGCTCAGGCGTAAACGATTTGATGTAATCCACCGCATGGATACTGCGATCCGCAAATTGCGCACTCAGGGTTGCAAGCACCAATTGCTGCTTTTTCACTGGAGTAAGACCCGCAAACGCAGGACTAACGATCACCAGACCAATATGGTCGCCCTGCACTTCTACGGACTTGACATCGCAGTCTGGAATTTGGCTTTCAATCAGGGCTTTGATTTGTTCGGCTTGCATAGTATTTCCCGGCAGAGGCTAAGGTCGCACCCAATCAGCACCGGGGCATGCTCTAGCATCACGGCACTGTTGGCTGGACTGAATGTAGCGATAAGTAAATAAGGCGCGGAGTTTACCGGAATGTCGCCCATATCGCACTTAAAAAACCATGATCCAAAACGCAAAACCCCCAGCCATTGGCCAGGGGTTTTGCGGTACCACAATCGGTGATCAGACTATGAATCAGGCATCAACCAGCCAGTTAGCGATCACCTGATCCAGATCGCCATTGTGCTTTTTCAGGCCAGCCTTGAATTGACCGCTGAAGGATTGCCCCAAATTTACACCATTAAGAATAACGTTGATCAGCTTCCACTCGCCCGTTTTCCCCTGCACCATGGTGTAATCCAGCTTGTGGTTGGCGCCATCGGCTGTCAGCTCTTGCTTCACCACTACGCGCTTCGGGTTTTTAGGATCGGCAGTAACGCCTGCCAGAGTAACTTTGCTATCGGCATAGCCCAGAATACCTTTGCCGAGTGATTTCACCATGCCATCTTTAAAGACCTTCAAAAATTGCTCGCGCTGTGCGGCAGTTGCCTTGCCGTAAGTCGCTTTACCCATAACCGATGCTGCGATAAAGGGGAAATTCACTACTTCATCCAGCACCTTCTCGACTTGTTTGAAGTAAACATCATCGGCTGTTTTAGCGGTATTTTTCGCTTTGACCAAGCCAAACAGTTCTTGCGCAACCGATTCAACGATCACTTGTGGTGCCTGGGTTGCATCGGCAGCCTGTGCTGACTGCAAGCCAAACAATAAAAATAAGCCCAAAACAGCACCAGAAACGTTGGTGAACAGATATTTCATTGTAAAACCTTCCATTAAGTGAGTTGTATTCATTCAGTCAAAATGACCTCAGGCCTGGATTCAGCGCACCGACACTCGGACAGCATTTATTCCTGATGGTGCCATTCTTTTCGTTTTTAAGGGTATTTTGGATGTGATGGCTGATTAAACCAAAGGGGAAATTAATTGAACCTGAAGGCCCGGCAAGCAAGTTCATGGCGCGCACTATACCATTTTGCCATTACAGGGGATAAGCAATAGCATGGAAAAAACAGCACCTTAAGCCTCACCTTGGAGGGCATCACCGCTATAATGCCTTCCCGCACTTCAGGAACCGCCCTATGTCTGCATTCGATTATGTTAGCTCTGCCCTACGGACTATTCGCCTTGAAGCGGAAGCCGTTAGCGCATTGAGCGAACGCATTAATGGCAGCTTCACCAAGGCCTGCGAACTGATCATGGCCTGCAATGGCAGAGTAATAGTGACGGGCATGGGCAAGTCCGGTCACATTGGCAAAAAAATCGCAGCAACACTCGCCAGCACTGGCACTCCTGCGTTCTTTGTTCACCCAGGCGAAGCGAGCCATGGTGATTTGGGAATGATTACCCGGCAGGATGTTGTGCTCGCCATCTCTTATTCGGGCAGCTCCAATGAGGTTGTTACCCTGCTGCCGCTGTTAAAACGCGCCGGGGTAAAGATCATCAGCATGAGTGCCAATGCCCAATCGACGCTGGGCGAAGTTGCTGAGGTTAACTTGGATATCAGCGTTGTACACGAAGCCTGCCCGCTCGACTTGGCCCCCACCTCCAGCACTACCGCCACCTTGGTAATGGGCGATGCGCTTGCTATTGCCTTGCTGGAAGCACGTGGCTTTACGGCTGAGGATTTTGCTTTTTCACACCCGGGCGGCGCACTCGGGCGCAAATTATTACTGCGCCTCACGGATGTCATGCACTCTGGCAGCGACATCCCTCAAGTATCACCCGACACGCCATTGCTTGAAGCATTGATGGTGATGTCAGAGAAAGGCTTTGGCATGACAACAGTCATGAATAACAGCGGTGAACTGCTCGGTATCTTTACCGATGGCGACTTACGTCGCAGTATTGATCGCGGTGTAGATGTGCGCAGCGCCAAAACAGGCGAGCTAATGAATACCAACCCCCGCATGCTGCGCGAAAACACCCTGGCAGCCGAGGCACTGGCAGTCATGGAAGAGGCAAAAATTAACGTACTACTGATCAGCAACGAACAAAAACAGCTCGTTGGTGTCGTAAAAATCAATGACTTGTTGCGCGCCGGCATTATTTAATGCCGTCACTGCAAGCTGACCTGGAACAAAGCATGAATCCCGAATTACGCGAGCGCGCGGCGCAAATCAAACTTTTTTTATTGGATGTGGATGGTGTACTGACCGATGGTCGCCTCTATTTCAGCAATAGCGGCGAAGAGTTTAAATCCTTCAGCACACTGGATGGACAAGGCATCAAAGCACTCCAAAAGACTGGAGTGAAAGTCGGCATTATTACCGGCAGAACCAGCAACCTGGTTGCCAGACGCGCCAAGGATTTGGGTATCGAAATTCTGGTGCAGGGCCGCGAAGACAAGTGGGATGCACTGCAAGAAATACTGCAACAGCACAGCTATGCGCTGCATGAAATTGCCTTTATGGGTGATGACTGGCCAGACCTCACCGTCATGACACGGGTTGGATTGGCATTCACGGTAGCCAATGCCCATACCAGTGTCGCCCAACGCGCGCACTGGCAAAGTGCCGAGCGTGGTGGCGAAGGCGCCGTGCGTGCTGCTTGCGACTTGATTATGCAAGCACAAAATACATTTGATGCTGCCCTGAACACCTACCTCATTGGAAACAGCCACTGACACCATGACTCTTTTGCAGCGCGCCCAATACCTACATCAACACATTCCAGGCCCCTGGCTAATCGCTTTCGTCCTGCTAGTGTGCTTCTTTGCCTTTTCGCTCCGCCAAAAGGACGATCCGCAACCTGCCACCTACGATCCACGCGGCTTTCCCCAGTACTATATGAAGTCGGTAGAAACCCGCGAATATAATTTGGGTGGTCAGTTGCGCTACCAACTCACTACACCGCAAGTTACCCACTTTCAACTGCAATTGGATGCACCATCGGCGGAAGACTATACCCACATAGAACAACCCGTGATGCTATTCCTTGATGTCGATGGCGGTGCTCCCTGGCAGGTTACTGCCAATACCGGGCGCAGCGAATCCAATGGCCACTTGATTCGTTTGCTCGACGATGTATTGATTCAGCAACAAACCCACAGCAATGGTTTGGTTCGCATCACCACTACCGAACTTAACTTGCACACCAATACACAATTCGCGCAAACCGACAAAGCTGTTAACATGCGCAGCGCAAAAGGCCAGATGGATGCAATAGGAATGGAAGCCGATCTGGCAAAAAGTTGGCTGACGTTAAAGTCACAGGTTAAGGCTGCTTATGAACCACGCTAAAATTCCGCTCAACATATTTCCCCTACTTATCAGCCTGTTATGTGCCAGCACAGCGTGGGCATTGCCCACCGACAAACATGAAACCATTCGGGGCTCTGCTGATAACCTGACCGTCGACCAGAAAAATGGTGTGGCCACCTACACCGGCTCTGTTGAGATTCGCCAAGGCTCACTCATCATTAATGCCGACTCCATTATTATTCACACCAATGCCGAAGGTGGTGTGGAAAAAATGATCGCCACAGGTAGCCCGGCAAAATTCAAGCAGCAACCCGATGCTGAACAGGGGATTGTAACGGCGGCAGCCAAGCAAATTACCTACACCCCCAACAATGAACACCTGCTATTAATAGAGGATGCATCCGTTGAGCAAAATGGCGCCGTCATGAGCGGCCCCCACATAGATTACGATTTAGTGAAAGAAGTCATGAAGGCAGAAGGCGGCAGCATTAAAGGTGAAGGGCAGCGAATTGAAATTGTTATCCCCCCAAAAACTGCCAGACCAGCAGAGCCACAAGCTTCCTCATCCACTGCCACCGATAACTGATTCCTATGCCTAGTTTGCACGCACGCCACCTCGCCAAAAGCTACAAAAAACGCAAAGTCGTTATCGATGTATCAATCACCGTAGAAAGCGGTCACATTGTTGGCTTACTGGGCCCTAACGGCGCCGGAAAAACCACCTGCTTTTATATGATTGCCGGTCTGGTACCAGCGGACAATGGCAGCGTACTGATTGATGATCGCGATATTACCCAACTCCCCATCCATGGCCGCGCCCGCGCCGGAATTGGTTATTTGCCGCAGGAAGCTTCTATTTTTCGCAAACTCACCGTCGCCGATAACATTATGGCGATCCTCGAGACCCGCAAAGACCTGAGCCGCGAAACACGCCTTGAAAAACTGGAGGCACTACTCAATGAGTTTCATATCACCCACATTCGCGATAGCTTGGGCATGGCCCTCTCTGGCGGTGAACGCCGTCGCGTAGAAATTGCGCGCGCGCTGGCAACTGACCCCAAGTTCATCCTGCTTGATGAACCCTTCGCCGGGGTAGACCCCATTTCCGTAAATGACATCAAAGAGATTGTCCGACACCTCAAAGACCGCGGCATCGGCGTATTGATTACGGATCACAATGTGCGTGAAACCCTGGATATCTGCGAAACCGCCTACATAGTCAGCGAAGGTCATATTATTGCGGAGGGCGATGCTGATACTGTCCTCAGCAATAGCAAAGTCCGCGAGGTTTACCTGGGCGAACACTTCCGGCTGTGATGAAATCCCACCAACAAACAGCTTGACATTTAAGTTTCTTTATACTCTAGGCATAAAGCTTGCTTACAGATGTTGCTTGCGGCGCAAACCCTGACTAAACTCCACCTAACAGATGTTTTCCATCCCGCGTTATAAGGGTTTGTTGCTACAACAATGAAACAATCTCTCCAGCTTAAACTCGGCCAACAGCTGACAATGACCCCCCAATTGCAACAGGCAATTCGCCTTCTGCAACTGTCCACACTGGATCTACAACAGGAGATTCAGGAAGCCCTCGAATCCAACCCGATGCTTGAAGTTGAAGAGAGCTTTGACTCATCAGCCAGCAGCACCGATTACGAAGGCAGCGAACAAGACAAGATTGACTACACCCGCCAACAGGAAATTGCCGCTGAATCCGGCACCGACAATAGCGCGGACTTTAGCGCAAGCGATAACTTCTCCTCAGCGACCAGCGACAACTTCAACGAGCCCGGCTATAGCGAAACCGAAAGCTTTGGTGACAGCGAAGGCTTTACTGATGGGGAATCCTTTGGCGATAACGATGTCTATGGTGAAGGTGAGAGTTTTAGTGCCGACAGCGGCGACTGGAGCGATTCAATCCCCAGCGACCTGCCTGTAGACACCAGTTGGGACGATGTTTACCAAACCTCATCCACCGGAAATTCCAGCAATTACGACAACGAAGACAGTGACTTTGAAAGCCGTCGCGCAGTAACCGATTCACTCTACGATCACCTGATGTGGCAACTCAACCTGACACCCATGTCTGATCGCGACCGGGTTCTGGCTATGGCGATCATCGACGCAGTTGAGCCCAGCGGCATGCTTTCCATCACCCTTGAAGAAATATTTGAAGGCATGCGCGGTGATTTTGAAGAGCTGGAGCTGGATGAAGTTGAGGCCGTTCAACACCGCTTACAGCAGTTTGATCCCTGTGGCGTTTGCAGCCAGAATCTCTCGGAATGTTTATTGGTGCAACTGCAGCAATTCGACCCGAAAACACCTTTTTTGGATTCAGCAAAGCTGATCGCCAAACAGTATTTGCCCTTGCTGGGAAGCCGCGACTACCGTCAATTAATGCGGCGTACCAAATTGAAAGAGGCGGAATTAAGTCAGGCAATCGCTCTTATTCAAAGCCTGAACCCGCGCCCGGGCGATATTATCGCCAGTGGTGATACCGAATATGTAGTACCGGATGTATTTGTAGAAAAACGCGATGGCCGCTGGATTGTTGAACTGAACCCGGAGATAGCACCACGCCTGCGGATCAATTCCAACTACGCTTCCATGGTGAAGCGTGCCGATTCAAGTAGCGATAACACGTTTCTCAAAGATAACCTGCAAGAAGCCCGCTGGTTCCTGAAAAGTTTGCAGAGCCGCAATGAAACCCTACTCAAAGTAGCAAGCTGTATTGTGGAAAAACAACGTGGCTTTCTTGATTACGGCCCCGAGGCGATGAAACCACTGGTGCTGCACGATATTGCAGAAATTGTAGAGATGCACGAATCCACTATCTCGCGCGTGACTACCCAGAAATACATGCATACCCCACAGGGAATCTTCGAGCTGAAGTATTTTTTCTCCAGCCACGTGAGTACTGACAGTGGTGGCGAATGTTCCTCAACGGCAATTCGCGCCATCATCAAAAAATTGGTGAGCGCCGAGAACCCCAAAAAACCGTTGAGTGACAGCAAGATTACCGACCTGCTCGCCGAGCAGGGAATACAAGTAGCTCGTCGGACCATTGCGAAATATCGCGAATCGCTGAATATTCCGCCCTCCAACGAGCGTAAAACAATTTAATTCCTAGCCCTATAAATACGAAATTCGGAAGAAAAATCATGGATGAGCTGTTGGGTTGTGGTAACCACAACCATTTTGTTTCTATCGAGAGGAAGTATCTATGCAAATAAATATCAGTGGTCATCATCTGGAAGTTACCGATTCGCTAAGAGACTATGTCAGTAGCAAAATCGAGCGCTTAAGCCACCACCACGATCGCATTACCAGTACGCATGTCATCCTCTCTGTCGATAAATTAATTCAAAAAGCAGAAGCCACTATTCATGTCAGCGGTAAAGATTTATTTGCCGATGCTACCCATGAGGACTTGTATGCTGCGATTGATTCTCTGGCCGATAAATTGGATCGCCAACTGATTAAACACAAAGAGAAGATGCGCAGCCATCGTTAACCCACGCTATGCAGCGGCCCCAGTGGCCCGCTGCATTCAACATTGTGAGATTCCTGGTAATCACCCTAGCCATGCAAATTCAAACTCTTATCAGCCCTGGCCGCACGCTGTGTGGTATCGAAGGCGGCAGTAAAAAACGCGCCCTGGAACTATTGGCAAACGCCATTGCACAGGATGTCCCCGGTATTGATGCGGACGACTTGTTTCGCCGCCTGATTGGCCGCGAGCGCCTTGGCTCAACCGGTATTGGCCACGGTATTGCCATTCCCCATTGCCGGGTAGAGAACTGCAGCGGCACTATAGGCGCACTGATCACCTTGGTAGACCCGATAGACTTTGACGCCATAGATTCACAACCCGTTGATATTCTGTTTGCCATGCTGGTTCCCGAAGACGCGCATGACGAACACCTGCAAACACTTGCCGCGTTGGCGGGTGCACTCAACAATGCCGACTATCGCCAGCGCTTGCGCAATGCCGATAGCGATGCAGCGCTTTATCAAGCAGCGATAACCCCCTGACAGGTTAATAACATGCATCTGGTGATTGTGAGTGGGCTCTCGGGTTCAGGAAAAAGTACAGCGCTTCACGTCCTTGAGGATGTGGGGTTTAACTGTATTGATAACCTGCCAGTCAGCCTACTGCCTGCACTGGTGGCACAAATACAAATTCACAAGAATGATCAGCAGCGTTTTGCAATCGGCATTGATGTGCGCAATGCCTGGCAAGACCTGAGCATATTTCCGCAGATGATCAGCACGCTGAAAGAGGCTCACCTCCCCTTTCAGACCTTGTTTCTGGATTCACAACCCGCTGTACTGATCCAGCGCTTTAGCGAAACGCGCCGCAAGCACCCACTATCGGATAAGCATACTAGCCTTGAAGAATCCATCTCCGCTGAACAGCATCTGCTGGAGCCTATTCGCGACTGTGCCGATCAGGTGATTGATACCAGTCATCTGAATTTGCATGAATTGCGCGATCTGGTGAAAGAGCGGGTGGTAGGCCGTAGTGAATCCACCATGGCAATCCTGTTTGAATCCTTTGGCTTTAAACACGGTGTGCCCGTGAATGCCGACCTGGTATTTGATGCACGCTGCCTGCCCAATCCTCACTGGAAGCCCAATCTGCGCCCGCAGACGGGTCAAGATCAGGAAGTGATTGAGTTTCTGGAAGAGCAAGTTACAGTCAAGGAAATGTATGATGACATTGAACATTATCTGACGCGTTGGTTGCCGCGCTATCAAGCGAACAACCGCAGCTATATTACGATTGCTATAGGCTGTACGGGCGGGCAACACCGCTCGGTGTATCTGGCAGAACGCCTGCAGCGTCATTTCAATCAGAGTTTTAGCGATGTGCAGGTGCGCCATCGCGATATCAACAAACACAAAAAACACTAAACCATGCCAATCGAAACGCTCGACATCATTAACAAGCGTGGGCTTCACGCGCGCGCCGCCGCCAAGTTTGCCACCCTGGCTAACCAATTTCAGGCCAGCGTTCAGGCTCGTGTCGGTGAAGGCCTTTGGGCTGATGCCAAAAGTGTCATGTCATTAATGCTGCTTGCCGCCAGTTGTGGCAGCCGTTTGGAAGTCAGCACTGAAGGTGCTGATGCCGATGCCGCGATGAATGCCATCAAGACACTGATTGCCGATCGCTTTGATGAAGGCGAATAAATACTCTATTGTTAAGCCAAAGCGGTTGTAGCTACCGCCGTTGTGCACTAAGCTGCGCGACCTTTTACCCTATTTCCCTTTCTGTCGGTAATACGCTCCCTGGATACGTAAAACTGATGGCGACTCCTTGAGCAAAAACAGATATTCCTATGGTTTACAACTACGACGACATCAATCCCGATGACTACATCCTCAGCAAATCGCAAGTAAAACGCGATATGCACGCCCTGCAGGCACTGGGTGAGAGTCTCATCGATATGAATGAAAAGCAGCTCGCCAGCATCCCACTGAGCGAAGAAATGCTCGATGCGATCTACATCGCCCGCAAACTACCACCGAAAGAAGCTCGCCGCCGTCAGGTTCAATATATTGGCCGCTTGATGCGCGAAGGCAATCATGAGGAGATCAAAGCGGCAGTAGAGAAAATGCAAAACCGCAGCGATCAATACGTGCATCGTCAACACCAGATTGAGCGCTACCGCGACCTGTTAATTGAAGGTGATAAGCAGATATTCCAAACCCTGGTGACCTCCTGTCCGGGTATTGATGTACAGCATTTGCGCCAACTGATTCGCGCGGCCCAAAAAGAGCGCGAAGAAAACAAGCCGCCCGCCAATGCGCGCAAACTCTTTGGTTTTATTCGCGATCAGCTCGCCACGCAAGATTAAGCATATCTCTATGCACAATGAAAAAGCCCGGACATGATCCGGGCTTTTTCATTGTGGGCGACAGACAATCTCACTAGGGCGCATTTGCCGCATCAATGGCATCATTCACTTCCGCCGGGGACAAAATCTTGGGACCCGCAGGTGGCTGAGTGAAGGTATCACTGCTATTGATCAGCTTACTACTGTCGATACCAACTCCACTTCCCAAGGCATCTGCTACTGCTTTTTTGAGCACAATAATCGCAATGCGGCGATTAATCGGTTCATTGGGGCGATCAACCAAGAAGGGCGCTGCCGAACCCATGCCCTGCACAGTTGCCACCTTGGCCTCAGGGTATGTACCCTCCAATAAAGCACGCCGCGCAGCGTTGGCACGATCCGCAGAAAGCTCCCAGTTGGTATAGGTCGCCCCGGCCCCATAGGGGGTTGAGTCTGTATGCCCGGTAATACTGATTTTGTTCTGCACCTTATTCAGGATGGGTGCCAGCGCATGCAACACATCCACTGAGTAGGACTTAAGGTTTGCACTACCCACATCAAACATCGGGCGCTGATCCTTATCCACAATCTGGATACGCAGACCCAGTGCAGTGAAATCAATAAGAATTTGATCCTTGATTTGCTGGAACACAGAATCGAGGGCATTAATTTCTGTTTCCAACTGTTTCTTCAATTCTTCCAACTGCTGATTTTCGATGCGCTCCATCTCTTTCTTGAGTTGGTCCTCACTCATCTCTTGTTGATAGCCTGCATCTTCCTTATTGCTAGCAGTGGAGTCCTCACTGTCATCAGCGTCTGAACGCTGAATGGGGCGCTCCTGGCTAATCAAACCGAGATCTGCACCACCCTCGCCCACAACATAGGGGCTACCCGGGTCTTTGAAATAACCGGAAATAGCCTTTTTCTCTTCTGGCGAAGTGCTTCCCAGCAGCCACATCAACAAAAAGAATGCCATCATCGCCGTCATAAAGTCGGCCAATGCAACCTTCCAGGAGCCGCCATGATGACCATGGCCATGGCCCTTTTTCTTTTTGATAATAATGGGTTGCTGTGCTGAGTTCTTTTCCATAAACGCTCGACCTTACTTCTTGTTAGCGCGATATTGCTCTTCCAGCTCTTTAAAGCTGGGACGCACACTATGGAAAAGAACCTTGCGGCCAAACTCGACCGCGACTTGCGGTGGCACACCGTTCATGGAGGCTACCAATACTGCCTTAACGCATTCATAGGCACGACTTTCATCGCGCACTTTGCCTTGCAAATAGCTGGAAAAGGGGGCGATAAAGCCATAGGCAAACAAAATACCCAGCAGCGTTCCCACCAGTGCAGCCGCTACCGCTGCACCAATTTCTGCAGGCGGCCCACCAATTTTACCCATGGTGATAATAACCCCGAGAACCGCCGCCACAATACCAAAGCCGGGCAAGCCGTCTGCAGCATTCTGGATAGCACCGGGAACCACCGACGCCTCTTGATGATGACCATCAAGTTCCTGCTCCATGAGTGACTCCAACTCGTGCGGCGCCATATTACCCGCGACCATGATGCGCAAATAATCACAAATAAATTCAACGATATGGTGATCTTTGAGGATAGAGGGATAGTTGGCAAAAATGGGGCTGGAATCCGGCTCTTCGATATCGCCCTCAATCGCCATCAGGCCTTCGCGACGGGTTTTATTGAGGATGTCATAAAGCAGTGTCAGCAGTTCCAGATAAAACACCTTGTTGAACTTGGAGGGCGTCATTAACGACCCGCCTGACTTGATAACCCCGATGGTGACGGATAGCGGGTTACCAATGATCATCGCCCCAAACGATGCCCCACAAATAATCATCACCTCAATCGGTGACATGAGTGCCAAGGGGTTACCGCCATGTATTGCAAACCCGCCGATAACACAGCCGAGTACGACAATAATGCCCAGAATGATATTCACGCAAAAACTCCCATTGCAAAAGGCCGGCTTGCTACCAGGCGATAAGAAACTATTAACATAACCAAATCATTACAACGACAAGCTTAACAGTACCGTTTGAGTATAGGCAGCTTGAATTGAGGATCAAGACGGGAAAAAAATTTAATCGCTACAAAACCCAATACTATTTGAACGATCAGGGTGAAATGCCGGAATTAATCGTAGAATAGCGGCCATGCCTAGCCTACGGAGTCATTTACTATGAAAATTCAAGACCTACCTATTGCCACTCAAGAACAACTGGAAGCAGCGGCGTTTCGCCGCCTTGTCGCACACTTGGATAGCCGTAAAGATGTACAAAATATCGACCTGATGAATCTGGCAGGCTTTTGTCGCAATTGTTTAAGCAAATGGTATGTCGCTGCCGGCGCCGAGCGCGATATTACGCTGGACTATGAGGATGCGCGGGAGAGAATTTACGGCATGCCCTACAGCGACTGGAAAAACCAGTTCCAGGGTGAAGCCAGTGCAGCACAACTGTCGCAGTTTGCGCAAAAAACCAGCAGCACTGAATAATCTGATTTGTATAACCCGAATAGACCAGCCCTGTTATGGGCTGGCCTGAATAGACAACATCCGAATAGAGGATGCCCCTACTTTAATTGATAAGCAGTCACTGTATCTTTAAAGAAATTAGGTACAAACAAGTGTTTATTCGTTGGATCGTAACCAATATCCGCGGTATTGATCTTCTCTTCGCGCGAGTCGATCAAAAGCTCCAGACGACCATCGCCGTGAACGTAATAAACCAATCCCACCCAACAGCTGACAATAAATTCGCCGCGCTCAATCATCTCAATACCATCAATACCAGACTCAAATCCCTTGGCGATTACCAGACGATTTTTCTTGGCATCCACCAGCAGTAGCTCTTGACCGGCACCTACCACTAAATTGGAACCTAATGCTTTCAAGCCATTGGCACTGGTCACATTATCCAGATATAGCTCTACTTTGCCGTTTTGATAGCGGTGAACTTTATTGGTGCGGGTATCCGACACATACACAATACCCGATGAGTTCACGGTGACATCATTCAAAAATACGGAATCGGCAACCGGAATTTTTTCGATTACCTTTTCTTCCTCAATATCGATAATAACCAGCTCGGTAATATCTGCCACATAGAGGTGGTTTTTATAAAGCGCCATGCCTTTGGGAGCATTGAGCCCAGTGATCCACTCCTTATCGATTACTTCCCCTTCGGTAGTTAATTTGGCAATACCGCCTTTGCTATCAACAACATCACCTTGCCCATCAATCAGGGATACAAACAGATATGGAGATTTTTTATCCGCCACATAGAGTACCGACTCAGGCGTAGGTAAATCAGCAGTTTGCCACAGTGGTTCCAATTGTTTCGCAGCCTGTGCCGGAACACCCAGTAGTAGGCACAACGGCAATGAGAAGAGCATAAATAGCTTTTTCATGGATAAACCTCATTATGATTATGGGTAACACATAGGGGAGCATATGGAGATTCAATCCGGGCCGTCCGGACATCCACCCTCCCCTACTACCCCATGGTGCCCCGCAGATTCGAAGATCGCAAAATGTTTTACATATCCTTGCGCGTCAAGTGAGGGTGAAGTGGTGTGAGTGAAATGATTGCGCTTGGCGGGCCTAAGCTCTACCCTAGCGCTTTGCTGACTAACTGAACCTCTACCGCTTATGAAAACCAGTGTCGATAAACACGCACCTAAATCCAAAGCCACGATTAAAGACGTTGCCAAACTGGCGGGTGTCTCTTTCAAAACCGTATCGCGAGTGATTAATAAAGAAGGTACTGTGGGGCAAGAGCTGCAGGAAAAAGTCATGCAGGCCGTCAAAGCGTTGAACTATCAACCAAACTTATCGGCACGCTTACTGCGCGGTGCGGCGTCATCCATCGGCTTCATTTACGACAACCCCAACAGCAACTATGTGATCGATATGCAAAAAGGCATATTGGGTGAATGTCGCCGCCAGGGTTATGAACTGGTTATTCACCCTTGCGATTCTAAAGCGGAAGACATTATTGACGAAGTATTGAACATGGTAGATCGCAGTCAGGTAGGCGGCCTGGTGCTCACGCCACCCATGTCAGAAATGCCTGAGGTACTATCAGCGCTCAGTAAACGTAAAATTCCGTTTGTGCGTATTCTCTCCGGCTCACAACCACCGGATAAAAAAGGCCCCTGTATTTTTATCGATGACCGCACTGCCGCGCACAAAATTACCCAGTATTTAATCGACTTAGGGCACAAGTCCATCGCCTTTTTAGGCGGTGAAGAGGCACACAAATCCAGCATTGAACGTTTGGAAGGCTATAAAGCAGCACTCAAAGCAAACAAAATTCCACTCGACAAAAAGTTGATTATTCCAGGCGAATACTCCTTCGAATCCGGAGTAAAACGCACACGCCAATTACTGGCATCCAATTTAAAACCGACAGCCGTATTTGCGTGTAACGACGAAATCGCGGCGGGCACTTTATTTGCCGCACGTATTCAAGGGGTGGAAGTTCCACAACAACTGTCTATTGTCGGCTTTGAAGACAGCCCCTTCTCTCGTCAAGCATGGCCCAACCTGACAACAGCGCAACAACCGAATACTACGATTGCTGAGCGCGCCACCGGATTGTTAATTGATACTATTCGCGCGCATCGCGATGTAGAAAGCGAAGGTTTTTACCCACAATTAATTGTGCGCGACTCAACCTGCCCAGCGCCGTCAAAGCGTTAAGCAAACAATAAAAAATCGCCCAACAAAAAAAGCCCGCACAATTAAATTGTGCGGGCTTTTTAGTGAGTGGCAAATGAGTAAATACAATTACTCATTACACATTCGTTTACTCAATTTTGCGGATGGTGTTGTTTTCGGTATCTGTCACAAACAATGAAAAACCGTCTGTGGTGATGCCAGTTGGATTATTGAACTGCGCTGCTGTGCCTACGCCGTCGGCACTGCCTATTGACCCACGCCCCGCCAAGCTAGTCACCACGCCCGTGGCGATTTCGATTTTGCGGATTGTATTACTGCCTGTATCAGCAACATAAAGGTGAGTACCATCGGTGGTGATACCTTGAGGGTTGGCGAAACTCGCCGCTGCGCCTGTGCCATCAACACTGCCGAATGAACCACTACCCGCCAGCGTAGTGACCACACCCGTCGCTATTTCGACTTTGCGGATTTTATAATTATTAGTATCGGTAACATAAAGGTGAGTACCGTCGGTGGTGATACCTTGAGGAGAATAGAAGCTCGCCGCAGAGCCTGTGCCATCAACACTGCCGTTTGCACCACTCCCCGCCAGTGTAGTGACCACGCCGGTCGCTATTACGATCTTGCGGATTTTACGATTGTATTTATCTGCAACATAAAGGTGAGTACCATCGGTGGTGATGCCGCTCGGCTCGTAGAAACTCGCCGCTGCGCCTGTGCCATCGGCACTGCCTCGTGAACCACCCGCCAACGTAGTCACCACGCCGGTCGCTATTTCAATTTTGCGGATTTTATGATTACCCTTATCAGCAACAAACAAGTAAGTTCCATCGGTGGCAATGCCGGACGGATTGTAAAAACTCGCCACCACACCTGTGCCATCTTCACCACCTTGTGAACCACTTCCAGCAAGCGTAGCGACTACACCTGTCGCTATCTCGGCTTTGCGGATTTTATGACTACCTTTGTCAGCAATATAAAAGTAAGTGCCATCGGTAGCAATGCCGGACGGTTCATGGAAATTCGCAGCTGCACCTGTACCATCAGAGCTATCCAGTTGACGGCCGGCTAGAGTGGTAACAACGCCTGTTGCTATTTCGATTTTACGAATTTCATGATTCGAACTATCTGCAACATAAAGATGAGCACCATCGATGGTGATGCCAGCCGGCCGAGAGAAGCTAGCTGCTGCGCCTGTACCATCAATACTGCCGCTTGAACCACTACCAGCCAGCGTAGTAACCGTACCCGTAGCCATATCGATTTTGCTGATTTTGTGATTGGAAGGTCCGGTAACATAAAGGTGGGAACCATCGGTAGTAATACCTCTTGGTTTGTTAATACCTGCAACTGTAGTGACGGCACGAGTCACTAAATCAATTTTGCGAATTTTATCATTATTGGTATCTGCAACATAAAGGTGAGTACCATCAATGACGATGTCGTTCGGAGTCCAGAAGCCTGCGCGAGTGCCTATGCCATCGACAGCTTTACCCCAACCTCCACTGCCAGCGAGCGTTGTGACGATATTCGTCGCCATATCGATTTTGCGAATTGTATGACGGTAAGAATCGGCAACATAAAGATAAATACCATCAGTGGCTATGCCTGTGGGAAAGAAAAACACACCCGCAGCGAGCGTAGTGGCTATACCTGTCGCTATCTCGATTTTGCGGATTTTATAACTGCCATAATCTGTGACATATAGGTAATTGCCATTGATAGTAATACCTTTCGGCTCATCGAAACCCGCCGCAATGCCTGTGCCATCAGCGTCACCACGTAAACCACTGCCAGCAAGAGTAGTGACTAACCCCGTCGCTATCTCGATTTTGCGAATTTTATGATTGTCAGCATCAGCAACATATAGGTAAGTACCATCGCTTACAGAACCAGTTGGGAATCTAAACTTAGCCGCAGCACCTATGCCATCAGCACCCGGTGGTGTTCCTGCAAAAGTTGTCACCACCCCCGTCATATTGAGTGGGGTTAGCTGAATAGCAGTTGTGGTTACTAAGAATGGGCGGGTAATACCACCGATCGTAATATCAGCCTGCATCTCAGTTTCAATAGTCGCTGCACTCGTTAATTTAACTGCGACAGTTTGACCATTACTTACCGTACCATCCGCACTCGTAAAAGCGCCGCCGTCAATAGAATATTCACCATTCTCAACACTAATGGGCACAGCGGTATTGATGCCTAAAATGGTGACCACCGCAGAAATAACGGCTTGATTCAGCGGGGCACCAGTGACGGAGGGGAAGCTAAACGAATCGGGAGTGGTATCGGGCAATTCGGTAGTAACACTAAAAGTCTGCGCTACTCCACCAACGGTCAAGGTAGCTTGTGTCGTAGTGCTCGGAGTTACAGATGTGGTGAGACTAACCACTACCGTTTGGCCATTAGTGACGGTTCCGGTGGCACTGGTTGCGGTACCGCCAGCAATGGAGTACTCACCACCCGTGATGCTGATAGGTGCTGCCGTATTAATACCGGAAATAGTCACTGCTGTTGAACTGATAGTGGCGTTCAGGGCCGCGCCGGTAACAGCGGTAAAACTAAACGCATTGGGGATAATATCGGGCAACTCGGTAGTAACACTGAAAGTCTGCGTCACTCCACCAACGATCAAGGTTGCTTGAGTCGTCGCACCTAATGTAGTTGCTGTGGTGAGGCTAACTACTACGGTTTGACCATTGGTTACTATTCCGGCAGCGCTCGTAAAAACACCACCATCTATGGAATATTCACCATTGGCAATGCTAATGGGCGCAGCTGTATTGATGCCTGAAATAGTGATAGTTGCCGAAGTGATGTTCGCATTCAATGCAGCTCCGGTGACGGCGGGGAAGCTAAACGAATCTGGCGTAGTGTCGACAGGAGCAACTACAGCGCTACTTGTCGAGCTGCTAGAGGAATTGCCCAGCGAACCCATACTGGAAGCGCCTTGGAAACTGCTCAGCGAACTGCCGATTGCGGAATTGCCGGGCGAACTAACGCTGGAACTATTTAGGAAGCTACTCAGCAAACTACTACTTGAATTGCTTACCGGGCTGGAACTAGGGGGAACCGGGTCAGGTTTTTTACCGCCACCTCCGCCACCACAAGCAGCCAATGTACTGACGAGACCTAGAATAAAAAACTTACGCATACTGATTTGAAATAGAGAACTTATCCACATGTCAATTATGATCCTTGAATGATACGGGTAAAAACGGTGCAACATAGTGCGGCGGCATGATATTACAGATCGTTTTTTAATGCCGAAACATCGTCAAAAAATGAGTACTGCACCTAAAAAACGCTACTTTTTACTGATACCTGATTTATGGCTATAAGAGCACTCCGCGTTTTAAATAAAAAAAGGCCGACTTGTAAACAAGCCGACCTTTTTTATTTAAGGTAAGAGCACTAAATAATCAGGTGCGTCCTAAACGCTCAAGCAGTTTCTGATTTTCCGCTTCGATATGCTTATAAAAATCCACATCCGATAAGTGTGATGCAGCGGCCTCATCGATCACTAGCACCACTTGCTCATGCAGCTGCAACGCTGATGCTGGGCACGCTGCCGTTAAGGGACCTTCTACAGTGGCTTTGATCGCCTCGGCCTTGTTTTCACCCGTTGCTAACAGCACGACTTTTTTCGATTCCAGAATAGTGCCTATACCCATAGTGATGGATAAATGCGGCTGGTATTCATCTGGCCCAAAAAAGCGCGCATTATCCTCAATGGTAGCGCGGGTCAGGGTTTTTACCCTGGTGCGAGATTTCAACGACGATGAAGGTTCATTAAACCCGATATGCCCATTGCGCCCAATGCCAAGCAACTGGATATCAATGCCGCCTTTTTGTTTGATATTTTTTTCATACGCCTCACAGGCAGCAAAAGGATCTTCTGCATCACCTGCAGGTACATGGGTTTGTGTTTTATCGATATCCACATGGTCAAACAATTGTTGATTCATAAAATAGCGATAACTTTGGGGATGGGTTGATGGCAACCCCAGGTATTCATCCAGATTAAAACTACTCACATTTTTAAATGAAACGCGGCCAGTTTCATAAGCGGCAATTAACTCTTTATACAGTGCAACCGGTGTTGAGCCTGTTGCCAGGCCCAACACAGAATCAGGTTTTTGATTAATATGGTTGATAAAAATATCCGCGCCATAACGTGCAACAGCAGCGGCGTCTTTCAAAATAACAACTTTCATTGAACACTCCGGTGAGTGGTATTAACTAACCATTAAATATGTAGCGCTAGAGCCGGGTAGCAGTTTCTATTTATCAAATATGCGTGCAAGGCTGACCGGCCACCCAGGTGTGGGTTACACGGTAGTCATCAGTAAAATGTACTAAATCCGCACGATAACCACTGACAATACGCCCCAAATAATTATCTGCCTGCATAAACTGGGCGGGGTAAAGTGATGCCATACGCAGGCTCTCTGCCAATTCCACACCAACCCAATTGGTATTTAAACGCACCGCATCAATCATACCGATGGCACTACCGGCCAAACGCCCTTCTGCGTTCACCAAGCAGCCGTCTTTTTCATAAATAGTTTCACCATAAATTTGGAAAGATTTTTCTGGTGAGCCAACGGTCGACATAGCATCCGTTACTAAATACATTTTGCCTTTGGGTTTTGCAGCATAAGCAATACGCGCGGACGCGGCGTGTACATGGTATGTATCAATAATAATACCGCACCAACTATTGCCATCCTCCAGCGCCGCGCCGACTACGCCAGGCTCACGCCCAGTTGTAGGTCGCATGGCGTTATACAAATGGGTAAACCCACTCAACCCTTCGTTGAGGGCTGCAGTAACATCTTCATAATGACCATCCGTGTGGCCAGCACAAACCACCACGCCGGCTGATGTTAATTGTTTGATTTGACCGGGTGCCGCATGTTCCGGCGCAAGTGTGAGCATCACTTTAAAATCATGCTGCGCCTTTACCGAAGCCACCAACCAATCAATATCGGCTTGCTCCATGGTGCGGATGTAGCGCTCATTGTGCGCCCCACGGCGCGCCATATCAAAAAATGGACCTTCTACATGAACACCCAACACCCCTTTGATCCCTGTCGCCACTGCATCTGCAACGGCTTTTACACCAGCTTGATGCACTTCACGCGTATCGCTAATCAAAGTAGGTAATAATGAGGTTGTTCCGGTTGGGCGATGACCATCCAGCATAGTTTGGATCGCACTTACACTGGTATCGTTGGTAAAAAATGCTCCGCCACCGCCATTCACTTGCAGGTCAATAAACCCCGGCGCCAGCACACCGCCCGCTAAAGGTGTTTGGAGAATTGATGAATCCAATTGTGCACGCGGCACTAGCGCTTCAATTTTTTCACCGGCAATCACCAGCGCATAATTATCCAGAAATTCTTCGCCGGTAAAAATGCGCGCACCGACCAGAGCTTGTTTCATAAAAATACCTGTAAGACGTTTTACACCCAAGGTGAAAAAACAAACTGTTTAGAGGCTGATAATGATATTGCGTTTATGTAATAGCCATGCCACAACCCACAAGATTAACACCATCAACAAGGCAAACAACAATGACGCCAAATAAGGATCTGCAAACTGGCAAAACGCTGCATAGAGCGCAACATAAGCTGCTTGATTGCCGATGGGGATCAAATATAAGGTAGTTGCCAACAAGCCCGACAACACATAAATAAACAACGGATTTTTGCCGATAATTTCAAACACATGATAGACAGGTTTAATCGCCGGTGCGGCAGCCGACTGCTCAAGCTTAACCAGCAATAACAACATCAAAATAGCAACACCGCAGGTCAAGAGGACAAAGGAACTAGTCCAGAGCGATTTGTTAATCGGAAACCATAAATTCCATACCAACGCGGCACCAATGAATAAGAGTGAAGCCACAAACAACTGACTTAATGCTTTGGTTTTATTTTCACTGGCAAGTAATACTCGTGTTGCTTCAAAACCGATAATGACATTAACAATAGAGGGAAAGGTGCTCAGAATACCTTCCGGGTCAAATGCTATGCCTTTGCCTTGCCACAAATGATTCGCACCCAATACTGCCACATCAAATTGACGCACCAGATTGTGCTCAAGGCTATATGGATCTGCAGAGAATTGCAGTAACGCCCAGTACCCCACCAACAAAGCCGCGCTGATCAAGGCTCGCCCGGTAAATCCGAAATACAAAATAATGAACGCCGCAAAACCGTAGGCAATCGCGATGCGCTGCAAGACGCCCATAACACGCCAGTTTTCAATACTGGTAGTAAATGGATACGCCGACAGCAACACACCAATCACAAACAAGAGCAACACACGACGCAGGATTTTTTTGGTTTGTGTCGCAGGAGCCAATTGCCGCAATCCACGCATCGCAAAATACATGGAGGAACCGACAATAAACATGAAGAAGGGAAAGACAAAGTCAGTGGGTGTGGCGCCATGCCAATCTGCATGCAGCAGTGGGCCGTATACATAGCTCCACGAACCGGGTGTGTTGACCAAAATCATCAACGCGAGGGTCAAACCACGCATCACATCCAAAGCTTGAAAACGTTGTTTGACCACTAAACACCTCGCAGATGATAAAAATATTTCCAGTCAATAATTCGCGATGAATTATTTCCAGCTGCGCAGTTTGTATCCTTTAGCTGCGTAAAACAGAATAAACAAATAGCACGGAGTCATGACGATATAAGCCGTTTGACGGTCAACAATAGTAGATGCGGCCCCCAGTATGACGGGAACAACCGCACCACCGGCAATTGCCATAATTAGCAGCGCAGAACCCGTCGCGGTATATTTACCCAAACCGCTCAATGCCAAGGGCCAAATAGCTGGCCATACAATGGCGTTGGCCAAGCCGAGCAGTGCAATACATAAAATAGTATTGGGAATGGCAGGCACCCCCAGAAATGCAAAGGCAGAAGAAATAGAGGTTGATTCATTACTACCAAACACAATGGCCAAACTAATTAACACACCCAATGCCGCTGAAACCAACAACATATTTTGCTGTGAAATAACTCGCGGAATTAACACTATGCCCAGAATGTAACCAAACACCATACACGCCATAGTGATAGAGGTCAGGATTGAAAAATTGGTGTAGCCAATACTGCGTCCATAGGAGCCGATGGTATCGCCCGCAATGACCTCTACACCCACATACAAGAACAATGCAATAACACCCAACACTAAATTAGGGAATTGAAACACTTCACGCAGTGGTAATTTTTCTTCTTTACTTTCTTCCTGCTCCAATTCTGGCAGCGATGAAACCCTTACTAAAAAAGCGACAACGCCAATCACCAGCGCCATGTAGATGTAGGGCAATACCAGATTACTCGCCAGTTGCTCAATCTCTTCAGGGCTTGGGGTTTTGGATGTAGCACCGCTCATACCACCAAGAATTAATGCGGTAAATACCAGCGGCGCCACAATGCCAGCAGATTTATTCAGGATTCCCATAATACTGATACGACGCGCAGCCGATTCCTCCGGCCCCATTTTGACAACATAAGGATTCACCGCCGTTTGCACCAATGTTTGTCCCGCACCCATCATAAATTGCGCAACCAAAAACAATAGGAACCAATGGGATTTTGCCGCCGGGATGTACAACAAGGCCGCCAATGCCATCACCGCCAAACCGAGGGCCATACCATTTTTATATCCGACTTTGCGAATTACCCAGGATGAAGGCAATGCAAAAACAGTTACCGCGATATAAAACGAAAACAAAATAAACGATGCCTGAAAAGGTGTCAGTGTTAATACCAACTCCAAATAGGGCATCAGAGATCCATTAAGCCAGGTTACAAAGCCAAAAATAAAAAACAAACCTGCAATCATCGCCAAAGGAATAATGCTCGATGATTGCTTGGGTACCGCTATAGTTTCGACTGACATAGTAAGTAACCTGCACTAGTGGATTTACATTGAACTCTTATGTTTTTAGGTAATGCTGATGGAACTGACCGAATGTAATTTTTTTTGAAACACAGATTGAATAACGAAATCACGAACAGCAACACAACCGCCATGAAAAACAGCAATCACTATCGCTTGGATTGCTGCTTGGCAAAATACACCGCGCCAAATTCTGGCTGGTACAAGGCTGGCGAAAGGTTGTCAGCCATGTCCTTATCCATCCAGGGAATCAAGCGCGGCGCCAAACCGCCAATAATCGACATACGCCCAGGTTGGGTAGCCCACAACCGACGAGCAACCGCACTCATATAGGCTGCTCCTTCCTTCACAATACTGATGGCAACTTCATCGCCCGCATCAGCAGCATCCACCACAAAAATAGCGAACTTGGCGTAATCACTAGATTTTGCACCAAACATTTTGTCCACAATCATCACGCCCTCTGCCTGCAAAAAGTGGCTGATGCTATGACTGAGCATGGTGGCAGGGCCAAGGTTATCGGAATCGAGCAAAACGGCTTGTATGGCTTCAAGCCCCATCCAGGCACCGCTGCCTTTATCGCCAATAGGAAAACCGTGTCCACCCAAAAACAGCGATGCATTGTTTACGTACGAATAACCGCAGGAACCCGTACCGGCAATCATCACAGCACCTTCGTCGCGGTTGTGCGCGCCGAGGCAAGCAATATGCAAGTCGGTAGTCAGAAACATTTGTTTGAAGGGATGCTGCCAATCGCTCATTACGTCATAAAGACTGGGCACATTCACACCCGCCAGACCAGCACCGGCAATTAATTGTCCCATGGCTGCAGGAGGCAGCCCGGCATCGATCAATGCCAGCTCGGCGGCTGTGCGGATGGAATCTTTTGCTTGCTGTACACCATGGAACGGATTAGCGGGGCCACCAACGCCAGTGCCTAGCACCTGTAAATCTTCAGTCATGATGCTGGCACGACACTTGGTGCCTCCGCCATCAATCCCGATATACAAGGTCTGCTCGCCAAGCGGCATTTTCACCATGATCTACCTCTTTATTTTTAGCGCAAATACCTGACTTTCCAGTGATTGAGTCAGCTATTCAAAAAATCTGATCGTTCTCGTGTGGGAGGTGATAATAGCAGAGAGTTAAAAAAGGTTAGTGCCCCATAGGACACTAACCACAAGACCACTACTACAGCTCTAGAGAACTCATGCCCTCTGACATCAAGCAGGATATGGAGAGCTATCCCGCAAGCGTTTCATCATCGGACAAGCTTAGATTACGCCGACAGGACAACGTTGTCAAAAAGAATATGTTCTTTTTTGGAAAAAAATTTTCGCCACATCACCACAACCGAGTGTCCCCTATAAGCATCGTTGCTTCGGTTAGATTCAGATGTGCAATATCTGCCAAAGACACACAAACAGAAAGGTCTAAATATTTTTTAATTCACAGTATTTAATCTGACAGATAAGGTCTCAATGGGGCAAAAGTTTTGACTCAACCCATCAAAACATTTTGAGAAGAGGCGCTTGGTTTTTCCCAATTAAAAATGCCAAATTATTTGGAAAGGCGTTCGTATTGGTTACACATCATATCCAAACTTCCAGTTTTCCCCACAAGGATTCAGGAATACTTACCGAACGATGACTATCATTCAAAAAATCACTATCTACACAATTAATATTGATAAGACAGCCATGGAAAAAACTCGCCAATCGATTACTGTTGTAACTGGGAAATCAACCATTTTTTTAACCGCTCAGCAGCGACTTCGTCGATTTCTGCCATAATTCCTCTTTTATCCTGAGGGAGATACTCTGCGATTTCACCGTCCTCTCGAAACACATAATAATCAAATAATGCCTTCCAGGCTCTTCTGGCTGAGGGTGAGCGCTTATTCATGGCCAACAAACTCATGAGCATTGCTGCATGAGGATAAGGAGATTCTTGATCACCACCAATAGCACCGCCACACCAATAATTAATCAATACATTTATTTCGGCCAAGGCTTCAACATGATGCCACCACAAAGTGGGGATATATAATCCATCCCCAGGTTCCATATCCGCCACAACGGCATACTCAAGAGCCTGTTTCAAACGTGGATATTTAGTGAAATCAGGCTGTGTCAGGGAAGCCATGCTGATAGTTGCCCCCGCCGGTGTAAACTCCAACGGACCAACATAAAGATTTTTAATTTGATCAGGGGGGAAAAGAGTAAATCTCCTCTTACCCGCCACCACGCAAGCAATGTTATCTGCATCATCATAATGAGTACCGACAATGGTTTTGTTACCAATCCAAATGCGCGGGCGAAGATTATCCCCCATAATAGTCATTCGGTTTTCAACATCAACACCCGGGAAATACTCATCAACAAAAGCACTTTGTATAGATAAAAAAGCAGAGCTTTTATACTTATAACTTAACAAGCGCTCACAAAAATCATGGAATTTTGCCTGTTTTCTTTCAAAGTTAAATCCCTGGAGGGTATCAGAGTAAAAAAAATAACCTCTTGTTGAAAATGGAGCCTCCAAAGTACTAACCATACCTGGAGCTACTTTACCACAAAGATATTCCAATAGACTTTCATCTGAATACCCCCCCGCACTAACTATCGGCCACGATTTAACAAGCCCTTTTAATAGAACTGGAACCGATTTTTCTTTTAAGGTTTGATAGTAATCTGGAGCCCCCCATTCATAAGAAACCTCCACCTTGGGAAGAATATCAATTAAGGACATAGTAATTATCCAGAATGACTTTTTAATTTAATATCGATCAAACGCTGTATATGCCCAAAAGACAATAGATGCGCATGAATAAGCCCAAAGTAGTTATTGCGCTGAATCTTAATAATTGTTTCATCATCCAAATTAGCTAATGCCTTCTGGTTAACCCTGTAAATTCCCCCAAGAATAGACTCACCAGAATTCAAATTAACTTTAATATCGACAGGTTCGATAAGCCCATTCCTAAAAAGAAAATCAATGAACTTATAAGTATTTATTTCCTGATCCATCAATTTGGAGAGATCATTAATTTTCTTAATAGTCAGTGCTGTTGGCTCGCCATTGGGATGAAATAACCGTTCGCCTTGCTCTCCAATTAATTCACTATCAAGGTCAACACATAGACTTAAATTTCTGGTGCTTTCATCAACAACGGCAGAAAAGGGATAACGAGAAATAGAAGCAGGAATATAAGTTGACAGTGAAACTTTATTGCTAAAAATCAGATTTTCATTTTTTTCCAAGCCTACAAGCCCTACGGACCGGAACTCACCGGTTACAGGGTCTTTAACAAAAACGACGGGGAAGTTAACCGCGGCATAGATAAATTCATCAACAACCAATGGCACCAAATTCGCTTGGGCTACATGCTCAAAGCTCAGCCTGTTATTTACACACAGATTGACATGCTTTTTTTTATCCAAAATTTCAATATTTGCCATAGTAGTACTACCTATTTTAAACCTGTTTGCTTTCCAATAAAAAAGCCGGGGAATGCCCGGCTTTTTTACTAAACACCAAGCTATCTAATTAGAATGTATAACGTATACCTGCAGTAAAGCGACGACCATTTTCATAAATAGACATCAGGCGCGCTTCATTGTTATCAGCATATTCAACTACTTGCTCATCCGTCAGGTTAATAGCCTCAAGGTTCAAGCTCAAACCTTCCATAATATTGAAGCTAATACTTGCGTCCAACTGACCGAAATCATCGTTAAACAAGTCATTGCCATTGTTGTGTTTACCTTTGTACCAATCAGTACGGAAGTTATACATAACACGTGCACTTAACAAGTCGTTTTCAAAGAATGCAGACAAGTTATACATGTTTTCTGAAACACCTGGAGTATAAGCTTCAGGGTCATCAGTTTCTGCATCGGTATAAGTATAGTTGGCCGTCAAACCAAAACCATTATCAAAGGTATGCATAGCTGACAACTCAAGACCAGAAACAGTGCCGCCTTTTGCATTGGTTGGCTTGTTGAAAGTAACATCAACCATGGTGTTATCTTCTTCACGCAAACGCGCTTCAACATAACTCTCGGTACCAATGTATGAGCTAATGTCTTTGAAGAAGTAAGCCGCAGATACGAGAGATGCATCGGCTAGATACCACTCATAAGACAGGTCGTATTGGTTAGCAAACGTTGGCTTCAACAATGGGTTACCCGCAGAACCCGTTGGGCTAGGAACGTTCAGCGCGCCAGCAGTCTCATAAGCCGACAAAGATGCCTGATTTTGGCGAGCCATTACACGACCAGCACCAAAACGCAGCTTCATATCATCATTTAACTCGTATGCAATATTCACACTTGGCAACAGCTCACTGTAATCGTTATCTACAGTTGTCCAGTTTACCGTATCTGTTGGTGGGGATATCAAAGCAGCCCATGCTGGATCAATTTCATCAACGTTAACGAGCTGCAAACCAGAGCCAGTGTAGTCATAACCACCTGATGTTTGCGAAGTGTCTACATAACGTAAACCAACGTTACCGCTGATAGAGTCCGCTTCGAAATCACCTTGCACATACAACGCAGTGATATTCTCTTCAACACGCCAGATCTCCGGTAAGTTATTCCAGATAGCGTAGGTAGCAGGACGACCATTCAATCCAACAAATGCAATTTCTTCCATTACCGCACGGTTTTGTTTAACTACGTCAAGGAAGTTACCACCTACAGGTGCATCAACACTTTGCACACCTAAAGAATCCAAACCGCAGGTAGCCAAAGTTGGACACTGATCGAAGATGTACCACATATAACCACCGGCACCACTGGTTGGTGCGCCATGCCAACTGTACGCATGACGCCCCTGGGTGCGCTCTGCATCACGCAATTTTGCACCCACTTTAATGGCATTAAATGCACCCAGCTCAACAGGGAAAACCAAATCCACTTGAGCATAAGTTTCCTCATCGGTAGTTGGCTTGGATCCGCCCCAAATCCAACCAGCCGCAAATTCAGAAGCGTCTGATGGAGCCGGGTCTGATACCAAACTTGGATTCCTCAGGTCAAAACTTGCATTTGATCCAGCAGCAACATATTCCCAAGAAGTTTCACGAAAAGTACCGCCTTCCGCTTCGGTGTAACCAACAACACCTGTCAGCGTGAATGCTTCTGTTTCGTACTTGGTTTCAAAGTTGTAAGACTTGGTCTCGGTGCTGGAAACACGGTTAATCCAGTTAACGCCTACGTTTACGGAATCAGACTCGTTAGCAACCACGGAGCCATTTTCGATAGTGGCACCAGAAATGTCAGTAATCGGCCAAACCAACCAGTTAGCATTTTGGTTATTAGCATCCATTTTTGAATTTAATAAATTCAATGTCATGGTTAATGAGTCTGTCGGCGCCGCCTGAAGAGAAACAAATACAGTTTCACGCTCACGACTCTGCTCAAAGCGTGGAACGCCCATTGGCTGACTTGGTGCAGAAACACCATTTGCGTCTTCCGGGCTCCAACCCAACACTTCAAAACCTTCACGAACAACAGTGCGATCTTGTTTGGTATAGGAAATCAATGCCCCCAGAGTGCTCTCATCATTTTTCCAGGAGTATTGGGCAGAAACTTGTGGGTCAGTTTTTTCAGATGTTTCTTGATATTGACCTTCCAGGGAAAAAGCAAAGCTATTTGCATCCTGATCAAGTGGCTTACGGGTTTTGATAATGACGGTACCACCCAATGAACCTTCTTCTTGAGAAGCTTCAGGGCTCTTGTGTACTTCAACAGTACCAATAAGAACGGAAGGCAACAGCGTATAGTTAAAGCTACGGTTTGGGTTATCCAAGATGAACCAGTCAGCAGAAGCAACTGTCTGACCATTCAATAATGTGCGGTTATAGTCAGAGCTGGTACCGCGAATGTTTACCTTTTCACCCTCACCAAATTCACGACTTACGTTTACACCGGGGATACGCGACAAAGATTCTGCTGCGTTACGGTCAGGAAACTTACCTACATCTTCAGCATTGATTGCATCTACAACGGTTGCAGAATTACGTTTTACATCAATAGATTGCTGCAAAGATCCACGAATACCGGTTACTACGACTTCTTCTGGCTCAGAGCCTGCACCCTGCGCACTTGCGGTAGTTGCAAAACCCATCATAGCGACGGCTGCTACAGAACCGAGCATGATTGCACTCTTATTGGCCAGCTTGATCGCGTCACTTAACTTATTACGCATGGTTAATCTCCCGAGATTAGTACTTTTATGTGTATTGATAACGATTGAGCTTATTCGACAACACAACCAAAAGACAACGTTGTCGATAAATCAACACTATCCAGACAGGACAACGTTGTCAACATCTTTGTAAACCTGCGTAAAAGAAAGTAAATGCACGCTTGGGACGGAACTTTATGAGAAACCTATTACAAATCAAAAGATTAGATTAATTGCCGGCCAGACGGCGGGGAAAAATATTTTTTATTGTTACTGGAAAAACATTACGAAAATACACACACCGAATTCGAGGCATAAAAAAAGCCGCAAATTTGCGGCTTTTTTTATATTTACAGCAAGGCTTCCTGCGCCCAATTATGTGTCACTGTGTGATGAGGCGTGCACGCAATTGGCGCAAGCTAGCTTTTACGCTGCGCGCATTTTCAGGGCCCATGCGCAACATTAATTTGTGCGTTTGCGGCAGTTGCTCCAGCGCTGGGTCGGCATATTGGTAAAACACTTTTGGACGAACTAACAATAAGTCGCCCTGTGCATCAGGTGCTGCCAAAATATTATCAATAGCCGCAATAAGCACACTGTGGAAGTTAGGCTTTTTCAAACCCAACTCGCGGAAGGCCTCTTCCAACAAGGGATAAAAACGACGGTAAACCGCTACTGCCGCATCACTGTCAATCAACGCCAAGGTGGTGACATAGGTTTCATAGCGCTGGTAGTTATTGGCAGATACACGCTCTTGTTCTACGGCCTCCCCTTCGATCATTACTGTGAAACTATCCACAATAAATGGAGGTGGTGGTGAAATGACCGGACGGTATTCATGAATCACTTTACCTTCCGAGAGATTGTTAACCGCCAAGACAAATTTACGGATCAATTCCTGAGGGACTAATAGTTCAATTAACCCTTCTCCGCGCAATTGCGTTAACGCCGCTAATACACTGCTGTCGCTCTCACCCAATGCAGGCAGTGGTTCAACTTCAATCACTTGTGCAGGCGGTTGATATTCTTCTATCGGCGCTTGCTCAGCCGGGGCGCTACTGGAAGTAACAGACTCCGGTGCAGTGGCAATGGGGGTTGCTACCACCGGGGTTGACGCTGGCGCATCGTCGCGCAGGTACATAAATGCTAGCCCAAGGGCGATTAAGGCTATCACCACAACGACGATCATGGCAGTAGACGAAGATTTTTGACGGGGTGGATAATCATCACTCATGGCAAACCCTTTTGTTGGTGATTTGTTGGTAACCGTAGATCGAACAGCTTAATGGGTGATTATGGCGTAATACCTATAAGCCTGACAGCCTCTATATCCATGGGTTCCCATCTTTTATGAACAACCGCTAGACTGGCAGGTGTACAGACTATTACCTGCTTAAGCATATAAAGGATCTTCATGAGTCGCCTTACTCACTTTGGTTTGACGCGCAGCCTACAGCGTGCGCTTGTTATCGCTAGCCTGTTGGTCACTATCGGTTGTGTCAGTATGGGTGGCTCGCAGTGGGATCAACGCTACGGCAAAGCCGTACCGAGGGAGGTTGCAACCAGCCCCCAGAAGGTAAGCCGCAATTATTACCAGCACACCAAAACGATTATTGAGCAGCGCTGCGTCGTCTGCCACGGCTGTTACGATGCCCCCTGCCAGCTCAAGATGGAGTCCTACGAAGGAATATTGCGCGGAGCGAATCCCACCAGGGTTTATGATGGTTCGCGCTTGCTGGGCGCCAGCCTGACCCGCTTGTTTGAGGACGCACAATCTACCGAAGCCTGGCGTAGCAAGGGGTTTCATCCCGTCATTAATGAACGTGGAAATAGCGCCAGCGCCAATATCAATGCCGGGGTGATGGCACAGCTATTAGCCTTAAAACAGGATAACCCCCTACCGGAGGACGCCCTTTTGTCCAGTGCGTTTAATCTGGATATCAACAGCCCGCAATACTGCGCCAGCATTGAAAATTTAGAGCAGTACACCCGTAAAAATCCGCTTTTGGGCATGCCTTATGGTTTGCCCGGGCTGAGCGATCAGGAATACAAAGTCACTATGGATTGGCTCAAACAAGGGGCTGCCATGGGTAAGGCACCGGAACTGCCACGACAAATCTACACGGATATTGCACGCTGGGAGGCCTTTTTAAATGGCAATACACTCAAAGCGCAATTAGTTAACCGCTATATATATGAACATCTGTTTTTGGCACAAATTGATTTCGCCTCTGCACCCGGTGTGTATTTCCGCTTGGTGCGCTCCAGTACACCGCCGGGTGAACCGCTACAGCGAATCAGCACCGCTCGCCCATTTGATGACCCCAAGGTGAACCGTGTTTATTATCGCCTCTGGCAAGACCCATCCAGTGTGGTTGCCAAAACCCATATGCCGTATCGCCTTGATGCAGCGCGCATCGCACAGTGGCAAACCCTGTTTTATGCATCGGACTATGAGGTCACACAACTACCGGGCTACAGCAGCGAAACCGCATCCAACCCCTTTGTGACCTTTGCCCAGTTGCCTATAGATGCGCGCTACCGGTTTATGCTCAATGAAGCCCGTTTTACCATCATGAACTTTATTAAGGGCCCGGTATGTCGCGGGCAGGTAGCCCTGAACGTCATTCAGGATCACTTTTGGGTATTTTTCTATTCCCCCGAATCACAAGCCACAGATGAAGATGCCCGCTTCCTGGCTAAAAACAGTAAACACTTGCAGTTGCCTGCCGGAGCGGGCAATACACTGCTGCCCTTGACCAATTGGCTCAAATATTCGGAATTACAAAAAGAATACCTGGCTGCCAAGGCAAAATTCATCAGCCAAAAAATGGCGGCCGAAGGCGGTTTGTTGATGCACGGCATTTGGGATGGCGATAAGGGCACCAACGACAATGCCGCACTCACCATTTTCCGCCACGCCGATAGCGCCAGCGTCCACAAGGGACTGATTGGGCAATCACCCAAAACTGCATGGGTTATTGGTTACCCACTGCTGGAGCGCATTCATTATTTATTGGTGGCGGGTTTTGATGTGTATGGCAACGTATCCCATCAATTATTGAGCCGGCTCTACATGGACTTCCTGCGCATTGAGGGCGAGATGAATTTTGTGGAGCTACTGCCGCGCGAGGCCCAACAGCCCACCATGCAATACTGGTATCGCAACGCCGAATCTAACCTGCAAACCTACATTGACCTCTACCTGAAACAGGTGGATTTGACCAACAACATCCAGTACCACACCGATGCACCACAAGAGGAGCTGTACCTCAAGCTAAAACAGCATTTGGGTAAAGCCGGTCAGTCGGCCCACAACCTCAACACCGCAAAATTACCTGCGGCCAAACTGGCGCTCTACCATCGCCTGCAAAACACCAGCGGTAAGGCAATCAGCTTCCTGCCGCAAACCACACTGATTGAGTTGCGCGGTGTCGGCTTGTTCAGCCTGATCCACAACAGCGCCTATTCCAATTTATCCTCCCTCTTTGGGGAAGATAAACGACGAATACCTGCCGAGGACAACCTCACCCTCGCGCGCGGTGTAATTGGCGCCTACCCCAATAGTTTCTTGCGCATTGGCCCGGATGAACTGGATGAGTTTATTGATCGGTTGCAACAAATCGACTCGGAGCAAGGCTACTTCGCCCTTAAGGAACGTTTTGGCATACGTCGTACCCACCCGGAATTTTGGGCATTTAGCGACAGGGTTCATCAGCTTTATAAAACGGCCGAGCCGGAAGAAGCAGCCCTACTGGACTACAACCGGCTGGAAAACCGCTAGCAACAGCTGGCGGCACCCCCTGCGCGACTAATGCAAAGGCGTGCAAAAATCAGCACCTTAAATTGCGACTCAGGGGTAAATGAAGTATTCTTTCTAATAATCAATCTCATTTACATTCAAGACGCCACTTCTTATGAATACTGCTGTGCTTGCTGATGCTATTACACCCGTGCTACGCCTTGACCAATGCCGTAAAGGTGCTTGTGTGCGCGTTACCACCCTTATCGAACAGCCACTGTTCGGCGCACAGGATGAGCGCGTCAGTTTGCGCTTGAAGGAACTGGGTTTTTTGCCCGGTGCGCAACTCAAGATCATTGGTTTTGGCTTGTTGGGTTCAGACCCTATGGCAGTACAAGTCAACGGCACTAAATTCGCCCTGCGTCGCGCCGAAGCCGCGAAAATCTGCGTGGAACCTGTATCCACTAACTCCTAATCAGGTAGCTCTATGTCCTCCCCTATTCGCTTTGCGCTAATTGGCAACCCCAATTGCGGTAAGACATTCTTATTCAATCGTTTAACTGGCGCGCGCGCCAAAGTTGCCAACTATCCCGGGGTGACCGTAGAGCGCCGCTCCGGCAAGCTGAGCGGCCTGTCACAACCCGCCGAATTGCTCGATTTACCCGGCACCTACAGCTTGTTTGTCACCTCACCGGATGAGCAGGTCGCACGCGATGTCATTCTCGGCAAACTTGCCGGTGAACGCCGCCCGGATGTGCTGATCGCCGTTGTTGATGCCTGCAACCTGAGCTTGGGGCTGCGCTTGGTGATGGAGCTTAAAAGCCTCAACCGCCCGATTGTTGTCGCACTCAACCAGATGGATGAAGCCAGACGCCGTGGCATTAGCATCAATACCGCCGCGCTATCCCAGGCGATTGGCATGCCCATCATTGAAACTGTTGCCGTGAATAGCCAAGGCGTTACTGCTTTGCGTGAACTCTTGAATGGTTATGCCCAGCAACCACCACAAGCCGAAGGCGAACAAACACTCGCCTTAAGTAACCGTCAGGAATCTGTGGAGGCGCTTTACGCGGAAATTGAAAGCTTGATGCGCCAGCATGTAATAGCACCAGCACATATGTCGCGCTGGCAAGATCGTATCGATCACTTGGTACTGCACCCGCTGATTGGCCTGATCGTGCTATTCAGTATTTTGTTGGTGATTTTCCAGGCCGTATTTGCCTGGGCGTCCCCTGTTGTCGATTTAATTGATGCCGGCTTTAGCGGCTTGGGTGAATTGGTAGGATCGCTCCTGCCCGATGGCATCCTCAAAGACTTTATTGTGGAAGGGCTTATTGCCGGTGTTGGCGGCGTATTGGTATTCCTACCGCAAATTATCATCCTCTTCTTTTTTATTCTGGTGCTGGAAGATACAGGTTATCTCACCCGAGCCGCCTTCCTGCTGGATCGCCCCATGCGTGGGTTGGGCTTGTCAGGCCGTTCATTTATTCCACTCCTGTCCAGCTTTGCCTGCGCCGTGCCTGGCATTATGGCCACCCGGACAATCGCCGATCCTCGCGAGCGCTTCATCACCATCATGGTGGCGCCGCTAATGACCTGCTCGGCAAGACTGCCGGTTTACGCACTGATTATCGCGGCATTTATCCCTGCACAAACCGTGTGGGGCATCTTTAACCTGCAAGGCCTGACGCTGTTTGCGCTCTATTTTGCCGGTGTTGCCAGCGCGGCATTAATCGCCTGGATTATGCGTCGCCGCACCAGTGGACGCGAAGAGTTTCCGCTGCTGCTGGAGCTACCTACTTATCGCTGGCCTATGCTCTATCACCTGATGATTGGCCTTCGTGAGCGCGCATGGATTTTTATCCGTCGCGTCGGCACCATCATTCTCGCGCTGTCCATAGTGCTCTGGTTCCTGGCTACCTTCCCCGGCGCCCCGGCTGATGCAACCCAACCCGCGATTGATTACAGCTTTGCCGGTCAGCTCGGACACTTCATGCAGCCGCTCTTTGCTCCACTCGGTTTCAACTGGCAGATGTGTATCGCACTGATTCCCGCCATGGGCGCACGCGAAGTTGCCGTGAGCGCATTAGCAACGGTTTATGCGGTAGGTGAAGAATCCATTGATGTAGCACTGGGCTCGGCCCTGGCAGCCAGTTGGTCACTACCTGTTGCTTACGCTTACTTGGCCTGGTTTGTTTATGCACCACAATGCATCTCCACAATTGCAGTGGTAAAACGCGAGACCAACTCCGCCAAGGCAACTACGTTCTTCACCATCTATTTATTTGCATTAGCCTATTTTGCCGCTTGGGCGACCTACCAAATCGCCAGCGCGATTGTGGGCTAACCGGACAAGGGGGAAATCTTTATGTGGCAAGAGATAATTGTAGGTGTCTGTGTGTTGGCCGCCGTGATTTTCCTGGCACGCCGCTGGATATTTCCCTCTGCCAAAAAATCGGCAGGCTGCGGTGGTTGCGGCGGCTGTGATAAAACCAGCGCTTCCAGTTGCAACAATCCCACCGAGAAAACATCACATTGATGTAACGGGCGCGATCTACCGCGCCCTACACTCACTCAGCATATCCAGCGGTGCTTTATAAACTGCCGTATCTATATTCATTAATCCCAACAAGGTATGAAATAAATTATCTTGCGAATAGTCCTGCGAGGCATGTGCAATCAAGCACTGACGATCTATGTGGTTATCGCGTTCAAAACCGGGAGAGAACCAAAAGAAAAACGGGACGTGTTTTTGTGCCGTGGGAGCGATCATATAGGGCATGCCGTGCAGATAGAGGCCATTTTCCCCCAGGGATTCACCGTGATCAGAAAGATACACCATGGCCGTGTTGTAATAGCCAGACTGTGATTCCAGCCATTGAATAGTGCGCACTAAAAATTGATCGGTGTAGTGAATGGTATTATCGAACGCATTCACAACCTCTTCACGACTACATTCCTGTAATTGATTGGTATGGCATGCAGGTGTAAATACCTCTGCACTTTCCGGGTAGCGATGATAATAGTCCGGGCCATGGCTGCCTTTTTGGTGTAATACAATCACTTTATGCCCTATACCCTGAGCTGGCATAAGCCCGACTTTCTGTTCCAGTTCGTGCAACAACACATTATCAAAACATTCGCGCTTATTGCACAGATCCAGCAGGGTGAGTGCGCGCATATCTTCATAGGCAACACGATCACAGGTTCCTTTGCAGCCAGAATTATTATCGCGCCATAAAACGGGTACACCAGCGCGATGTATCACGTCCAGTACCGATTCCTGCTCCTTGGCTTTGCGATCGGAGTAGTCTTTGCGCGGTAATTGCGAAAACATACAAGGCACAGAAATGGCTGTTTCTGTACCACAAGATGTAACCGACGGATAATTAATAATAGGTTGTTGTGCCAATAGTGGAGTGGTAGCACGGTCATAGCCATTAATGGAAAAATGATCTGCCCGTGCCGTCTCGCCCACCACCACAATTAACAATGTCGGTTTGGTTGCTGCCAAACCACGCGCATTTAACTGTGCATCTTCACCGATTGGTTTAACAAACTGTGTATCTTTTTCCACAGCATAGGCGATACCCGCATAAATAAAATTTAAGGGATTAGCCATTTGACGCACATCTTTATGGTTGCGAAAAAACGAGGCAAATTGGCTGGACATACTTAAAATTAATGCAATCGCCAACAGCAACGCGATGCTAATAATTTTTAGCCGGTGCCATATTTCACGCATTGGTTTCTCATACACAATATGACAACGACCAACAAGAATGGCGGGCAAAACACCTAGCATCAATAAGTAGCCCAATAACTCACGCGATAGCAATGAACTGACTTCCTGAACATCAGTCTCCATCAAGTTTTGAATCATGAGTTTATGAATGACAATGCCATAGGCATTCATAAAGTAGGCAGTCGATGCAGCGGAAACCAATAGCAGCATCATTAATGGCTTGATGATGTAAGGCAGCATAACCAGTGAGATTACAATAAACGTCAGCAGCCACAATAACAAAGCAAGGCATAACACAAATAGCGCGCCGCCAAGTGTAAACACATTAAACAAATGACTTACAGCATGAAAAAAATGCAGATTATCAACAAGCACCATAACGAGTGACCAGAGTGCAGCAAAGCGAATGCTGGTCATTTGCCAAGTGAAAAAATGTCGCCTGAAGCGATGCAGTGGTTGCACAAGACTATTCATGATGAAAATTCCCTTTTGCAAACACAGAATACTGTAAGGATTGATGTGCCGGAGTTAGTAAAAGCCAATACCACAATAATGCAACCAGCCAACACACCAGAAGTGTTGCCAAGTCGTGCGATAAAAAATGCGCGCCACGCAATTGTTGTGTGACACCAAATACAACGCCGAACAAAAAAGGTAACGCCAGACCTAGCCAGCGCCACCTTGCCTGCCAATAAAGGCCGACAAAATAAAACCCGAACCAAGCGTAGCCTGCGCTGGCATGCCCAGCGGGAAAACAACCATCACCATTGCGAATAACCAATTGCTGCAATAGCGATAAATAGCCTATGTCGCCGCCGTAACGGGAAAATTCCCATGGGCAGGATATGGCAAGTGAATGTTTGGCAAAGCTGACCAATGCACTGGCACTGATCGCCGATAAAAAAAGATACCCAATAACTCTACGCCAAGGGCGCAAGTGAAAAAAATAAAAACTGCCGAGCCAGGCAAAGACAACAATGAGTGCCAATAAAATAGAAAGGTGTTTACCGCCTTCATGTAACACTGCACTGAGCAACCAATGATTGCGCAGCGACCATCGATTGCCTTCCTGCATAAAAATATAATCAGCAATACGGCTATCCCATGAAAACCAGTGGCCGACTAATAACAGCACCGTAAATAATAACAGCGGATACACAAGGTGATACCGCCAAAAGCGATGTACCGATGTGCCGTTTTTCACCGCGAAAAACAAAGCTGCCATAAACGGCTCCTGAATTATTTCAATTCAGTATGGCCGTGTATTCTTAAGGTTTACTTAAGTTGAAAAAATAATGGCGCTGGAAATGCGATTAATTCGCTAATGCCGCTGAAGACGACGCCGAAGAAAAGGAATACCAATAACGTGGGTTATCAATGGGGGTCGATTTTGGTAGTGAAGGATTGTTCAGCAGGAATGGCTGACGACCGTCAAGATAAGGCAGGCCATTTTTGACGCGAGGGTGGGACGAAAAAAATTGCTCAAACTCACCAATGTCGATAATTTTTTCAAAGCCGGTTTCAATCCGTGCTGCCAGCTCTTCATCCTCCCTGTTGACAAAAAAGTACATAGCGGCGGGGTAACTCAAATACCATTTTGGCGCAACCATCAAATCATACTGCTGCAAAAATGCCGTTTCATTCGCAATTTCCGTAACGCCGCGCGGGAAATAATCAAACCGTTTAGCCGCCAGCATTTTATAGAGTTGCTCTTTACCTACACCTTCGGTTACCTGCAAGCCATTGGCTTTTAATACCAGGCTATCTGGCCATTTGGCGCCCTGCCCGGCCACCAAGGCCTGTAAATCTTGCAGGGATGTTAACTGCCGGAAACGCGCTTCATCGTCGCGACGAATAACCAGCAGCCGTATACCGATCAACCCTTTGAACAATGGAATACGAATGGGGCGCAACAGGGTTTCGCGGTGCGTGGAGGTCGCTGTCCAGAGTAGCTTATTGCGGCTATCGGTTTGGCTGAGTTCAATCAACCAGCGCCATTGGGTAAATTGACGGTCAGAGAAACGCAGTTCAACATTTTCGCCCGGTGCAGTGCTGGCGGCGAGGATCAGACGCAGCAGGTTGACATAGTAATCGTCCTCACGTTCCGGGGTGACTGCCTCTACATTGATAACATAGTGACGCGCTGTTGCAGATGAAGCCAGTTGCGCTTCCGGTGCATCAGCTACCTGCGCTACCGCACAGTACGCGCCCCAGAAAATAACCGTGAGGATATGCCAGCGTGAGCGCAACATAGATTGATCCACAGAAATCACCTTGCTTGAGATTAGCACAGGGAAATGGATGACACCGCTGGAGTTGCTACCGTATAGTCTCGCCTCATCGCAGGACTACATTACGGAACTCGCACCATGCAACAAAAACTGGAAACTCGTACCTTTCTGCTCTTTTTGCTCATAGTGTCTGTGGGCTTTTTACTGATCCTAAAACCCTTCTTTGGCACTATTTTCTGGGCCTGCGCTATTACTGTTATTTTTTATCCGCTACAGCAATGGCTGCTGGAGCGATTAAAAGGGCGCACCAATATCAGCGCACTACTCACCCTGACGGCCTGTATTCTTATTGTCGTCTTGCCGGTGACACTGTTGATTAGTTCGGTGATTGCCGAGGGCGCCAATGCCTACAAAAAGCTGGAAGCAGGTGAAATCAACCCAGCACAATACATTGAGCAAATACGCACTGCCTTCCCCGCCGTTCAGGAAACGCTGGATCGCTTTGATGTGGATGTCGCCAAACTCAAGGAAGGTGCGCTGAACCTGTCGATGACGGCGGGTAAATGGGCGGCACAAAATGCCCTGAGCATTGGCCAAAACACCTTTAAGTTACTGCTGAATACCTGCCTGATGCTCTACCTGACCTTTTTCTTACTACGCGATGGTAATTACCTGCTGGAATTGCTGATCCGCGCGCTGCCCTTGGGCGATGCCCGTGAGCGTATGTTGTTCGCCAAATTCGGCGAAGTCACCCGCGCTACCATCAAAGGCAACCTGGTGATTGCTGTGATCCAGGGCACTCTGGGTGGTCTGATTTTTTGGGTGCTGGGCATTCCCGGTGCGCTGCTCTGGGGGGTGGTGATGGCGGTGCTATCGCTGATTCCTGCCGTGGGGCCAGCTATTGTCTGGGTGCCGGTATCCATCTATTTATTTGCTACGGGTGACAATGTCAAAGGCATTATCCTGGTTGCCTTTGGTGCCGGTGTGATTGGCTTGGTCGACAACATACTGCGCCCGATTCTGGTGGGCCGCGACACCAAGTTGCCAGACTATATAGTGCTGCTCTCCACCCTCGGCGGGCTGGGATTATTTGGTATCAACGGCTTTGTGGTTGGCCCGCTAGTGGCCGCCTTGTTTATCGCCTTTTGGGGGATTTTTATCCGTGAAGTGCACATCCTGGCTCCTGATCAGGATGAGGAAGATAAGCAAGAAGTACCGCCCACAACACAATCGAAGCAGGATTCTGCAGTCTGATCTGCTAGACTGCCCGACCTTTTACGCGGGGATTTGGCTCTGCCTGCCCCTCTATTTACCCAAGAGAATGTTTTATGTCCAAGCAATATAGCAGCGTTGAAGACCTCGTCAGCTACGGCATCGGCCGTCAAATGGGCGAGCAATTAGCCAGCAACCCTTTTGATGGTGTATCACCTGAAGCCGTGGCTCAAGGTGTAATTGATGCGCTGAACGGCGTTGCAATGCCTTACAGCAATGAAGAAATGCAAGCCGCGTTTGAAGAAATCAACACCCGTATGCAGGCGCAAGCCGCTGAAAAGCACAAGGTATTAGCCAGTGCAGGTGAAGCATTCCTTGCGGAAAATGCCAAAAAAGCGGGCATCACTGTGACTGCGTCTGGCTTGCAATATGAAGTGATTACTCAAGGTTCCGGTGCAGTGCCAACCGCGACTTCTAAAGTAAAAACCCATTACCACGGTACTTTGATTGACGGCACTGTATTCGACAGTTCTGTGAATCGCGGTCAGCCAATTGATTTCCCGGTTAACGGTGTTATCGCTGGTTGGACTGAAGCATTGCAATTGATGCCAGTTGGCTCCAAATGGCGTTTGTATGTTCCGCACAACCTTGCTTACGGTGAGCGCGGTGCAGGTGCGAGTATTGCGCCGTTCTCAACGCTGATTTTTGATGTTGAGTTGATTGATATTGTTGGTTAATTAATTCGTACCAACGTCGAGCTCCAGCAGGAGTTGCGGAGGTGTTTCCGAGACACGCCGTAAATCCTTCCCTGGAGGCTCGCCGTCGACAGCCGCATTTGTTCCATACAAATTGCGGCACTTCCCACATCCGTGTGGGTCGTCCATGTCTCCGACGGTCTCAGAAACACCTCCGCAACTCCTGCTTCATCAGCTTCGATAAGCTTTACAAGCACCCCATTATTCACTGTTAATTTGTTAACGGATTTTCCATGTGGTTTAAAAATTTACGTTTGTATCGTCTCACCGAACAGTGGACTATTTCCGCTGAAGAATTAAATGAAAAGCTTGCCGAATTTTGTTTTAACCCCTGCGGCAACCTGGACCCCATGCGCTATGGCTTTGAGCCACCGCTGGGCCGTCACGGCAGTGAGTTTGTGCATGTGACAAATGGCTACATTATGGTTTGCGCCAAGAAACAGGAGAAAATTCTGCCCGGTGGCGTGATCAAAGAACAGTTGGAAGAAAAAGTTCAAGCCATCAAAGACGCCGAATCGCGCCCGGTTGGTCGCAAAGAGCGCGACACATTAAAAGACGAAATTATTTTTTCGCTGCTGCCGCGTGCCTTTACCCGTTCATCGCTGGATTACGCCTATATCGCGCCGCAAGAAGGCTTGATTGTGGTGAACTCTTCATCTGCCAAACGTGCGGAAGATTTACTCAGCAAATTACGCGAAGCCTTGGGCAGCTTGCGCTGTTTACCTATCGCCCCAAAAAATATTCCCACCCAGGTGATGACCCACTGGCTGCGTGAGAGCGAAGCGCCGCACCAGTTTGCACTGGGCGAAGAAGTAGAATTACAAGCCGCAAAAGATGGCCGGGTCGTGCGCTGTAAAAAGCAGGATTTAACCGCAAGCGAGATCCGCAACCATTTGGAAAGCGGCATGCATGTAAGCAAAATTGCGTTAGTCTGGAAAGAATCAATCAGCTGCATTATCGATGACCAAGTCGCCGTAAAACGCTTGAAGTTTGAAGATGTGATTAGCGATAAAGCCAACGAGCGCAATCCCGAAAGTAAAGCAGAGCAGTTCGATGCTGATTTTGCCATTATGGCGATGGAGTTAAAAAACTTTATCACCGCGTTACTGGCAGCTTTTGGCGGTGAAGCTGAGCGAGAATAATAGTTTTTTAGTTTATTGGTCGCGCTCAGCCTGCAACTCGCTCACCACAGCCTTACGCGCCTCATCAAGAGTTAAGTAAAAACGCAGCACGCCTTTAATCGGTTTGATATGGGCGTGCGCCAGCGTACTCAGCGGCTGCTTGGGAATATCCGTTAGAATTAATTCGGTATTATTTTTTTCGCATTTGGTAATTAATTTATCCAGCGCCGACAGACCACCTGCATCTAACAACGACACCTCTTTTAACGACAAAATAATATGTTGTTGCGCGCTACACAGCGTAGAAAGCTCACCGAACACACGATCTGCCGCCGCAAAAAATAATGGGCCGCTGATACTAAAAGCGCGCCAGTTTTCTGGTAGCGGTTTATCGCCCTCACCGCTCAAATCATCAACATGTGTCATGGCCGCGATTTCTTTCATAAATAACAGGGCCGCCAACACAATACCGGCAGTAATGGCAATCACCATATCAAACACCACTGTGAGTGCGAAGCAGGTAATAAACACCCAAATATCGCCGCGCGGTGCCGTTTTCAATAAATGCACAGCCTTGTGTGCCTCACTCATTCCCCAGGCCACCATCACCAAAAGCGCGGCCATCGCGGGCATAGGCAAATAAGCGAGTAGCGGCGCAAGCACAACCAAACCGAGCAATACCACCAAGGCATGAATCATGCCCGCAACCGGCGATTCCGCTCCCGCTTTAATACTCGCGGCTGAACGTGCAAGCGCTGCCGTGGCGGTAATGCCGCCAAAAAATGGGGTGATAATATTCGCAATGCCCTGCCCTAATAATTCGCTGTTAGCGCTGTGGCGTTTGCCCGACATGCCATCCAACACCACCGCACACAATAAAGATTCAATTGCGCCCAGCATGGCAATGGCAAACGCCGCCGCGAGCAAATCCTGTAACACTCGCCAACTCCATTGAATCGCCTCGCCATTTGCACCGGCTTGCAACCAAGGCCATTCAAAATGTGGCAATTGCGGCGGAATACCCAAACCGCTTGTGCCATCGGCCAGAGTGTAAGAAAAACGCGAACCGATGGTATCCACATCAAAACCAGTTTGATTCAACAGCAAAGCGACCAAGGTACCGATAATAAGTGCAGGCAGGTGTGGCGGGACTGGCAATTTTAATAAAGGCCATAACAACATCATGACAAAGGTCACAGCAGCAACAATAAAACTGGGCCAATAAAAATCTGGCAGATGTTGTGCTAACAACCAAAGTTTTTCCAAGTAATGCTCGGGAATTTGCGTTAACTGCAACCCTAAAAAATCCTTGATTTGCAGAGTTGCAATCACCACCGCAATACCGGCGGTAAATCCGAGCGTTACCGCCTCAGGAATATATTCAATCAAGCGCCCCAACCGCAGCAGCGCCATCAGCACTAAAATTCCTCCCGCCATCACACTAGCGACCAGCAATCCGCCCAAGCCATATTTTTGCGCGATGGGATAAAGGATCACGACAAACGCCGCCGTAGGGCCAGAAATACTAAACCGCGAACCGCCCAGCAACGGAATTAAAAAACCGGCAATGATGGCGGTATATAAACCGTATTGCGGCGGCACACCGCTGGCGATGGCGAGTGCCATGGCGAGGGGAATTGCAATAACACCCACGGTAATGCCCGCTAAGAGATCACGGGTGAAACGTGAGCCAGCATAGGGTTCAGTGATGCACGCTTCGCGCAAGGCATGACCAATACGGAGAGAAAATAAATGGGCTCGGTGGGGCATAGGAATCCTTTAATGAATCCTTATGAGGACTTTTTATCCTCGCTTTTCGATTTTGGGTTTTGCAAATACCTCGGCAAAACCAACACCAGAAACACAACTCGTCGCTCTTAGTAACTCGATCTGTATGAATGGCTGTCCATTGTCAGCATAACTGCTGCTAGAGTCAGTGCCATAATTGGTCTGACCCAGTTATTGACCTTATACCTACAAAAACCTGAGAATCCATAGGTTTGACTATGTCGCAAATCTTTGCCGGCATCAACTAAGGCTAACTACCTCTGCTGATTCAGGCCACTTAAGGTAGTAAACAATGCAAACCACCCTTGTTAATCTCGTCTGTGTATTGATCTTCTATGGATTGTTTCAGCACATGATAAGTCAACGTGCAGAAGCTGCCGCGAATATTAATATTGTCAATTACGGTGCACACGGCAACGACGGTAAGGATGACACCTTAGCCATTCAGGCTGCAATCAACGCCGCCAATTCTGGCGATAGGGTTTTTATCCCCAATGGAATATATACCATCTCCCGTACTCTTATCGCCAAATCAAACATTAAGATTCAAGGCGAATCACAAGCCGGAGCAATTGTTGAGTTTTCCGGTGCAGATAACTTCGCAATGATTAATTTATCAGACACTTCCAATGTAGAGCTAACCACTTTCACTCTCGACGGAAAGATGAAAAGCCTTGCGAATGGCATTTTTGCTAAAAACGGTAGCGGCCATAAAATACAGTTCATCACCATACAGAATCTCACCTATCGCGGTTTTGGGCCGCACGGCATTTTATTTGAAGGCAATGCCGATTGGAAAAACGCGGTGAATTATAGCCTGCTAGCAGATAACACCTTTTCCAATATTGGCGTGCGCTCTGAATGGGGCGCGGCGATTCGGTTTGCCAACGGCTCCTCCTATAATCACGCACTCAGAAACACCATTATCAATACCGGTCGCGGTGGAATACTGGCCAATAATGGTGCGACTGATTTAATTATCAGTGAGAACATCATTACTGGAATCGGTAAAACGATTGAGGGTTTATCCATTGAAGTACACACAGAGTGCAACCGTGCCATCATTGAAGATAATGTTGTTGAGCATTGGATAAGCCTGGATAAAACCAATTACAGCGCAATCCGCAGAAATACTGTTCACTCAGACAAAGTAGATGACTGGAAATACGCGGGCCTTGAATTAGCGGGAGGATCAAACAATATATTTACCGACAACCATGTAAGCCAAGGTTCAAAGGTCGGTATTTCCATCTCGATTGATTATCCCAAAGAGTATGTTTTTTGGGGGCGCAACAACATCAGTCATGTGGCGGATTGGGGCGTACAATTACAAGGCGATTCAATCGGATTAAGTTATCACTATTTTTATAAAAATAGTTTTTCTAACACCTACAGAAATCATGCTCAATCGACTTATGAAAATCAGGGTCATGGTTTTCGAGTCAATGGAAATTCCCACCGGATCACGCTGGAAGAAAATATTATCAGCGGAAATGAAGGGATGGGCGTTGAGTTTTCGGGCAAAGATATTGATCAATTTACCTTAACCAACAATATCCTGAGCGACAACCAACAAGGAGCGATCACCACCTATCCCGGTAATGATTTACAGTGGAGCGACAATCAAGTCACCCGCAATAAAAATAATGCAACACCAACATCATCAGGATTCAAAAACAGCGCTATACCTACCGCTGATTTCAAATCACCCACGCAAGTTGAGGTACATAAGCCTGTTGCATTTATCAATTCCTCGCATTCAAATAATTCAGGTGGCGCCATCGCTCATGTGTTGTGGGACTTGGGGCAAAGCCTGCCCAGCACCGCCACTAATCCCACCTATCGCTACTCCAAACCCGGCACATATTCGGTAACACTGATTGTATGGGATGAAAAAGGCAGGGCGGCGCGCAAAGAGCAGATGATTAATGTAACCCCTCCGCGATAAATCTCTCTTTACAACTTCTTTACGCCCCTCGCTTCCAACCCACTCGATTCTTTACGCGCGTTTTCCCTAATCTGATCTCCTCGTTAACAGATGAGGTTATACCCGTGAATACGTTGCTGTTGTTGATTGTTATAGCGCTCTCCATCTACTTGTGTGTGGCTATGGTCGCACCTGAAAAATTTCAGGAGTAAACCATGCTGGAAATTACGCTGATTGTTGTTGCCAGCCTGTTGCTGGCGTGGCCGCTGGGGATTTATATGGCGGGGATTTTCTCTGCGCAGCCTCACGCCAGCGACCGGATTTTTTTACCCATCGAGAAAACCCTTTATCGCCTGTTGGGGATTAATGCATCGCGCGGCATGGACTGGAAAACCTACGGCAGTGCGTTTCTGCTGAGCAATTTTTTGCTGTTTATTGCCGCTTTTTTGTTGTTTTTATTTCAGCATCGTCTGCCGTTAAATCCGGATGGTATCGGCCCGCTCAGTTGGGATTTAGCGCTTCATACCGCCGTATCCTTTATCACCAATACCAATCAGCAACACTATTCGGGGCAAGCGCAGCTGAGTTATTTCTCGCAATCGGTGGCGATTGTGACCCTGCAATTTGTGACTCCGGCGATGGGTTTGGCGATTTGCCTTGCGGTATTACGCGGCCTGCTCGGTGGCAACAATAAAGACACTGCCGCTGAAGGCGAAGAGCGGGATCTGGGTAATTATTATGTGGATGTGACCCGCGCCGTGGTGCGCGTATTGATTCCCGCTGCCGCTATTCTCGCGCTCTTGCTGACTTGGCAAGGCGTGCCGAGTACCTATGCAGGCGCGGCGACGGTCACCACACTTGAGTCAGCCAGTGTTGAACAAACAATCCCGCGCGGACCAGTCGCGGCGATGGTGGCGATCAAACAACTTGGCACTAATGGCGGCGGCTGGTTCGGGCCTAACAGTACCAATCCACTGGAAAACCCCACGCCACTGAGCAATGCGCTGGAAACCATGGCGCTGGTGCTTATCCCTATGGCGGTGGTGTTTATGGCGGGCTATCTGCTCCGCAACCGCCGTTTTACCTTGATGTCGTTGGCGGCGATGGGAATGCTCAGTATCGCCTGCATTAGCGCCAGTGTTTACAGCGAGCGCCAACCCAATGCGGCCTTCAGCGGATTGAGCGCAGCCGATGTAAACATGGAAGGTAAAGAGGTTCGCTTTGGCGCCGATGCCTCCGCACTCTGGGCGACACTTACCACCCAAACCTCCAACGGTTCGGTGAATGCGATGCACGATTCACTCAACCCGATTGCCGGTTTAGTGACGCGCGCGGGCATGCTAATCAACGCCATCTGGGGCGGAATTGGCTGCGGCTTTGTGAATTTTATGGTGTACGTATGGACCACCATATTCCTCGCCGGTTTGATGATCGGGCGCACGCCGGAAATATTCGGGCGCAAGCTGGAGACTCCGGAAATTCGTCTACTTGGCCTGCTAATCGTATTACCCAGTTTGTGCATCCTCGGGCTAACCGCCATCACGTTGACAATTCCGTCTATCACCGGCACCAGCAATCCAGGCTTTCACGGTATATCCCAAGTGATTTACGAATACGTCTCCGCCTTTGCCAATAACGGTTCGGGGTTTGAGGGGCTGGGCGATAACACTCCCTGGTGGAATCTAAGTACCAGTTTGTGCCTCGCATTGGGTCGCTACTTGCCGCTGTTTATCCCGCTGATGATAGCCGGTTATCTCGCGCGCAAACGTGTCGCGCCGGAATCCAGCGCCAGTTTGAATATCGGCAGCACCACCTTTTGCCTGACGCTAGTGACGGTGATTCTGCTACTCAACTTCCTCTCCTTCCTGCCTTCCATGGTGCTTGGTCCGATTGGCGAAGCACTGCAACTGGCGCAACACTCAGGAGCTGCCAAATGAAGAATTCACTCATTAAAAAATCTCAAAAAGCAGCGCCTGCGCTCGACCAAAGGCAAATCGCCTCCGCTTGCTGGATTGCCGTAAAAAAACTCAATCCGCGCAGCGCCAGTAAAAATCCGGTGATGTTTGTGGTGCTGATCGGCACCCTTTTAAGTGCCGGTATCACTTTGCAACGAGCATTCGCTGGCGCCAGTTTTGGCTTTGAACTCACCTGCGCTTTGATCCTGCTGTTTACCGTCTGGTTTGCCAATCTGGCTGAAGCAATTGCCGAGGCGCGCGGGCGCGGTCAAGCCACCAGCCTGCGTTCAGCACGCCGCGACCTGATGGCTGAGCGCCTCGACAACCACGGCCGCGCCACCAAAACCATCCCAGCCACCGAACTGCGCAAGGGTGATAAGGTGTTGGTGAGCGCGGGCAACTACGTACCCGCCGATGGCGAGATTATCGAGGGCGTGGCCAGTATCAATGAATCCGCCGTGACCGGTGAATCGGCACCGGTATTGCGCGAAGCCGGTACCGATCACTCGGGCGTTATCGGCGGCACCAAAGTGTTGAGCGGCGAGATAGTCGTCGCCATCACCACCGAACCGGGCGAGAGTTTTCTCGACCGCATGATCGGTTTGGTGGAGGGCGCCAAACGTCAGAAAACGCCGAACGAGTTGGCGCTCACGGTGTTGCTTGCGGCGCTGACGTTGGTGTTTTTAATCGCCGTGGCCAGCCTGCCCGCTATGGCCGGATTTATGGGCGTAAATCTCGATAACACCATGCTGATCGCGCTGCTGGTGTGCCTGATTCCAACCACAATCGGCGGGCTTCTACCTGCAATTGGTATCGCTGGAATGAACCGGGCGCTGGCCGCCAACATAGTCGCGAAATCCGGTAAAGCCGTAGAAGTCGCAGGCGATATAGACACCCTCATGCTCGACAAAACCGGCACCATCACCTTTGGAGACCGCCAGGCCACGCGCTTTTTGCCGGTGGCAGGTGTAAGCGAACAAGATTTGTTGGAGGCCGCCGTTTACAGCTCACTGCAAGACCCAACTCCCGAAGGCAAATCCATCCTCAAGCTGGCCGAAAATCGCGGGTTTCATTTGCCCACTTTGCCAGACGACGCAGTCTTCTCGCCCTTCTCTGCCGAAACCCGTCTGTCAGGTCTGAGCCTGCCCGCAAGAGATGGCAATGCCGCGCGCGAATTTGTAAAAGGCGCGGGCACAGTGGTAAGCCGCTGGGCAGAGGGTTACGATCTGTTTGTACCGGGTAGTTTGCAGGGTCTCATTAATCAGGTCGCACAAACTGGCGGAACGCCGCTGGTGGTCGCCAGCAACACCGCCATCCTCGGTGTGGTGGCCTTGAGCGATGTAATCAAACCCGGAATCGCTGAACGTTTTGCCCGGTTGCGTGCACTGGGTGTACGCACGATTATGGTCACCGGCGATAACCCCATCACCGCCGGTGCCATAGCCGCTGAAGCCGGTGTGGATGATTTTATTGCGGAAGCAAAACCGGAAGACAAACTCGCACTGATCCGCGCCGAACAAGCCAAAGGCCGCCTGGTTGCCATGGTAGGTGACGGCACTAACGACGCTCCTGCCCTCGCCCAAGCAGATGTTGGTCTTGCGATGAACTCCGGCACTCAAGCGGCGCGTGAAGCGGGCAATATGGTGGACCTGGATTCTGACCCCGCCAAATTGCTCGCGGTAGTTGAAGTAGGTAAACAATTGCTGATGACGCGCGGCGCACTCACCACCTTTTCACTTGCCAACGATGTGGCGAAATATTTCGCGATAGTGCCCGCGATTTTTATTGCCGCGATTCCGGGTATCGGCGCACTGAATTTTATGCAGTTGCACAGCCCACAAAGCGCCGTGATCGCCGCGTTGATTTTTAACGCGCTGATTATTCCGGCGTTAATTCCCCTCGCACTGAAAGGTGTGAATCTACGGGCGATAAGCGCGGAAAAATTACTGCGCAACAATATGCTGGTGTACGGTTTGGGCGGTGTTTTTTTACCCTTTATTGCGATCAAATTATTGGATGTGATACTTACGCCGTTAATCTAAGGCGCCCTTGATGTAATTGCATCACAACTCTTTATGTCATTGAGGTTTACCATGAATTTTTCACTCAGCTTTTCACAACAATTTTTTATCGGCTTGCGCTTTTGTTTGGTAATGCTAGTGCTGTGCGGAATCCTGTATTCCGCCAGCATCACCAAACTGGGCGAGCTATTATTTTCCTATCAAGCCCAGGGCAGTTTGTTAGAGCATAAAGGTGAAGCGCGCGGTTCACTACTGGTTGCACAAACCTTTAGTGGCGATGGCTATTTTCACGGCCGCCCCAGCGCCGCCAGCAACGACCCTATGGCCACGGCAGGCAGCAACCTCGCACCGAGCAATCCGGCGCTGCGCGAGCGGGCACTCACAGATAGCACTGCGATTCAAATCCGCGAGCAGATTACTGCAACGCAAATACCGGTGGACTTAATCAGCGCCTCCGGCTCAGGGGTTGATCCGCACATATCCCCCGCTGCGGCACAAGTGCAAATCGCCCGAGTTGCCAGAGCGCGCAATATCAGCGAGGCAGAAGTTGTGCAATTGGTCGCGAACAATACCGAGCAAAAACAATGGGGAATTTTCGGACAAGTGCGTGTTAATGTGCTTTTATTAAATCTCGCGCTCGATCAGCTTGCCCCGCACTAACCACTAGATAGCACTTGCCATGAACAATGAACAAACACAGCGTCACCAACAAGCCGATGCGCTGCTAAAAACCGTGCAGCAGCAAGGTGGCGGGCAGTTGAAAATATTTTTAGGCGCGGCGCCCGGCGTAGGTAAAACCTGCGCCATGCTCAATGCAGCGAAGGAACTGCAGCAACAGGGAACGGCCGTGTGTGTCGGCTTGGTGGAGACGCACGGGCGCGCTGAAACCGAAGCGCTATTGCAAGGCTGTACAATATTGCCGCGCAAAACCATTCACTACCAAAACCAACAGCTCACGGAATTTGATGTAGATGCGGCGCTCGCGCTGCGCCCCAACATTATTCTGGTAGATGAACTCGCGCATACGAATGCCCCCGGCAGCCGCCATAAAAGGCGCTATCAGGATATTGCGGAATTACTCAAAGCAGGCATCCATGTTTACACCACTCTTAATGTGCAGCACATCGAAAGCCTGAATGATGTGGTGCTGCAAATTACTGGCGTGCGCGTGCAGGAAACCGTACCCGATTCATTTATCGATCAAGCCCATGAAATTGTATTTATTGACTTACCCCCGCAAAACTTGATCGAGCGTTTACAGCAAGGAAAAGTCTATGTAGAAGAATATGCTCGCTCCGCGCTGGAAGGTTTTTTTTCACCTGCCAATTTAACGGCACTGCGCGAATTGGCGATGAAAATTGTCATCGAACATGTGGATGACTCACTCAAAACCAGGCTGGATTCACGCGGCGGACAACAACATCTCGTTATTAACGATAAGTTGTTGGTGTTAATTTCAAACCGTAGTACGCACGACTATTTAATTCGTATCGGGCGTCGCCTGGCAGAAAAACGCGGTATGAGTTGGTTGGTAGTATGGGTGGATACTGGCCAGGTACAACTGCAACAAGACAAAGCACGCCTGCAATCTGCCATGACTCTGGCACAGGAGTTAGGCGCGCGCACTGAAATCCTGCGCGGCCCCAGCACCTGGCAAACCATAATCCCGTTTATTCGAGAAGAACGCATCAACACCGTTTTGGTAGGCTCGGGCACACGCAAGTGGCGCTGGCGAAAACCACTTTATCAACGGTTGATTAACAGTGGTTTAGGTTTAGAGGTGAGCGTTTATCGCGATCCCGATCAGCACAGCCGCGTTAATCATTTTATTCAACCTGCCGAAACATTCTTATCTGATCTGCGCGGATATTTACTCAGCACTCTTGGCGTAGCACTCGCCAGCATGATTGCTGTGCTATCAAAAAACCTGTTAGATCCGAATAATCTGGTATTAATTTATGTAGTTGCGGTGATTATTAGCGGCCTGCGTTTTGGCGCCGCGCCAGCAGTATTCTCGGCTATCTTTTCATTCTTCAGTTTTAATTTTTTTCTTACCGAGCCACTTCACACGCTCACGGTAAACAATCAGGAAGATATTTCCCGTCTGGTTTTTTTAGTCATCATTGGTTTGGTCTGTGGCCCAGCGGCTTCACGTATACGCCGTCAATTTTTACTACTGGCGGAATCTAATCGCTATTCCGAGTCACTACAGCGGCTTGCAGAACAATTTGCAGTTGCTGATGACCAGAATGTACTCTGGCAAGCGCTCACCAAAGAACTCAACAGCGCACTTCTGGCAGAAACCCACATAGTGCAGTTCAACAGCGATAATTCTTACGATATTTTTCCCGCTCGCGGTGAAAGATTCAGTGGAGTGGATATGGCGGCGATTGAATGGACGCGTAAACAAGCAGCACCTTCCGGTCGCTTTAGCGATACGCTCAGCAAATCCAGTTGGAGCTGTTTTCCGATTGCGAAAAATAACAAAACCATCGCCGTGATGCTGGTGCGACTACACGCTGAAAAATATGGTTTTACTACCTATGACATGGACATCATCAACGCCATGACGCAACAAGCGGCAAATGCATGGCAACGTATCCACCTCACCAAAGATTTGGAGTCCGCCAGGGTAAAAGCAGAAATTGAACAGTTACGCTCAGCGCTGCTCTCATCTGTCTCGCACGATTTGCGCTCGCCACTCTCCGCTATGATTGGTGCTGCCGACAGCTTGCGATTATTGGATCAACAACTCAGTAGCGAAGATCGCAGTGAATTAATCGACACAATTTTGCAAGAGAGCCGCCGCCTTGATCGCTACATCCAAAATCTTTTGGATATGACTCGCCTCGGTCATGGAACCTTGAAAATTGAGCGCGACTGGGTGTCTGCCAGCGACATTATCGGCAGTGCGCTGGCGCGACTGAAACGCTACAGCCCCGATGCTCTGGTTGATTTTCAGGTAAATGGCGCACCGCCGCTGCTCTATGTGCACGCCGCATTAATAGAACAGGCTTTATTTAATATTTTGGAAAATGCCGCAAAATTTACGCCGCCCGGTGAAAAAATTACCATCATTCTGGAACAACAACAGAACACTTGTACTATCACCATTGACGACAAAGGACCCGGTATTCCTGAGGCCTTGCGCGAGAAAATTTTTGATATGTTTTATGTGGTATCCGATGGTGATCACAAAAAAAATAACACGGGCATAGGCCTCGCCATTTGTAAGGGCATGATTGCGGCACACGGTGGCAGTGTGACTGCACAGGAAGGTGCACAAAAAACCGGCACACGCTTTTTAGTGGAGATTCCGCTACCATTGAATCAACCATAAACCAAATAGCGAACAGCACGAGAGCCTGTAATGAGCGCAAAAATTCTGGTCATCGACGATGAAACGCAAATCCGGCGCATGCTGCGCATCGCCCTGAAAAGCGAAGGTTACGATATTAGCGAAGCAGAAAATGGTGAGCAGGGACTGTCCAGTATCCTGCGCCTGCAACCGGATTTGGTCGTACTGGATTTAGGCCTTCCCGATATGGATGGACAAACCCTGCTACGCGAATTGCGCAGTTGGTCAACCGTACCAGTGATTGTGCTCTCGGTGCGCAATAGTGATAGAGAAAAAGTGCAGCTGCTCGACGCCGGTGCGCAGGACTATGTGACCAAACCGTTTAGTATTGAAGAATTTCTCGCCCGTGTGCGTGCCAATCTGCGCGATCACATTAAGCAGCAGAGCGCACAGATTCTGGATGACGGCTATTTATATATCGATTTAGGCAAACGTTTGGTCAAAACGGACAACAACCCTGTCAATCTAACGCCCAAAGAGTATGCGGTACTCTCAAAGCTCGCCAAGGTTCCCAACTGCGTGATCACCCAAACGCAATTGTTACAGGAAATTTGGGGGCCAACCCATCAGGAAGATTCCCATTATTTGCGTATAATAGTCAGCCACTTGCGGCAGAAGCTGGGGGAAGACCCGGCAGAACCCAAGTACATCAAAACTGAAGCTGGTGTTGGCTACCGCCTGATTTTTGCCTCCTATTGAATAATGGGAGGCGAATAGCAGCGGCTGGCTGCACCCACTACCGGATGTATGATTATGCGTTTTCTCCCTCACCTCCTACTGGTTGCGACCAGTTTTCTTATCCTTAGCTGTAGCAAAAGCCCGGAAATGAGCAAAATCACTGGCTATGCACAAGGCACCACTTATAACCTCACCTTTGAATTGCCCGCCGATACCAATGTCCCCCTCAGCCGCATTGAAGAGGCGGTGAACGAAGAGCTGGCGCGCATGGATCTGGTGTTGTCCAACTATCGCGACGACTCACAAATTGAACAGTTTAATGACCAGCAATCCACCGACCCGGTAGAAGTGGATGCAGAGATGGTAGAACTGGTGGAGATTGCGCGCGTTATACATCGCGCCAGCAATGGCTGTTATGACCTCACCATCAAACCCCTGTTCGATTTGTGGGGCTTTAAGAACGATGTATTCAACCCGCCCAGTGACGATGCTATCGCCGCCACACTCGCCAATGTCGGCCTGGACAATCTGGAAACGGTTGACGCAACACATCTGCGGAAAAAAATTCCCAACCTGCGTATTGATGTCTCCTCTATTGGCCAAGGCTATGCGGTGGAACGCATTGTGAAACTGCTTGAGCAATATGGCGTGCACAATTATTTAGTAGAAATTGGCGGTGAATTAAAAGTTCAAGGTAAAAAAATCAATGGTGAGGCCTGGCGCATCGCGCTGGAAAAACCGCTACCGAATGAGCGCAAAATGCACAAGATTGTCAGCTTCGATTCGGGCAAGCCCATGTCGCTGATCGGTTCAGGCACCTATCGTCATTTTTTTGATGATCATGGCAAACGCTACAGCCATATTCTGGATGCGCGCAGCGGCAAACCCGTTGAGCACAACACTGTATCCGTCACTATTCTTCACCCCGATGCCACTCTGGGTGACGCTTGGTCTACCGCCTTTTCCTGCCTGGGAAGCCGCGAGGGGCTGAAGGTGGCGAATGCAGAAAACCTGCCGGTATTATTTATTGATCAGGAAGGCGATAAATTTATTGAAACCGAATCCGATGCACTAAAAGCAATTACCGGTATTAGCTTTAAAAACCCTTAATAACCAACAGGATTCTTCAGCATGAAACTTGTCTACACCCACGAAAACCGTTTTCTAGTTGGTAATGCGCAGAACATTCTCGAACAAGCCGGAATTCGTGTGGTGTGGAAAAATGAATTCTCCTCGGGCGCCATTGGCGAAATATCGCCCTTTGATACCTGGCCGGAACTATGGGTAGTGGAAGATACCGATTACGAACAAGCTATCGATATTCTGTCCAATGCGTTTAACACACCCAGCGCACCAGAATGGCAATGCGCACAATGCAATGAACAAAACGCCGCTGCTTTTGAGACCTGTTGGAATTGCCAAACGGAGAAAGTGGGGTTGGCGCAATGAAACACATCATCTTAATTTTTCTTCTTCTGGCAGTCACTGCCAGTGCACTAACCACAACAGCATTTGCAAAAAATACTGTGACAGTGATGAGCTACAACATCCGGTGTGGATTATGCGAGCCAGCGGAAAACCCTCACAACTGGGAAAAACGTAAGTATTTTGTCGCACATTTAATTAAAACGCACGATCCCGATGTGATTGGCTTACAGGAAGCTGAAATATTTCAAGTAGAAGATTTAGTTGAAATGCTGGATGATTATTCCTGGACGGGGGTTGGCCGCAACGACGGCAAAGATAAAGGCGAAGCAAATGCAATTCTGTTCCGCACTGAACGCTTTTCGCTACAGTCGCAGCAAACACTCTGGTTATCGCAAACGCCGTTGAAGCCTTCGCTCGGCTGGGATGCAGCTTATCGCCGTACACTGACCATTGCGAAATTACTCGATGCGCAATCCAAACAGCTTTTCTATGCACTCAATACGCATTTAGATAATGAAGGTGAAACCGCACGACAGGAAGGGGCACAATTACTCCTGGCTGAAATCGCAAAAATTGACGCAGCATCGCCCTTGGTGGTAACTGGTGATTTTAATGTTATCGCCACCTCCACAACCTACGGCATCATTACCCAAACACTCGCCGACGCCGAGAAAATATCCATCACACCTGCTGTAGGCGGCACCAATACCTACAACGGCTTTGGCGAAAACAAAGAGCCAAACAATAAAATTGATTTTATTTTTGTGAAAAAATCAATGAAGGTGAAAAGCCATCAAATAGACACCACCATCTACAACAATATCTACCCCTCGGATCACTATCCAATCATCGTAACGGTGGATACAGCAGCCACACCCGTAGATTCTTTATTGATTGCCGAGTAGCACCGCCAATTCGTTGCGGATATATTTTTCTTCCACCCATTCAGTTAAATGGGCATTCATAAATTCAATGAAATTATGCGCGGTAACAGGCAAGCGGCGATCGCCATGCTGCACCAAATACCAATGACTGTTCAACGGAAAATTGCGCACCTTAATTTGCGCTACACGCGCTTGGGATTGTGCCAATGTATGCTCGGATAACACGGCCAAACCCAAGCCATTTTCCACACTCATCCGAATCACTTCATTGCTTTCAATTTGCATGGTGTTGTGCAATTGCAAATTCTGTTCGCGCAGAAAATTTTCAAAAACCATCCGCGTCGCACTGCCAGGCTCGCGCATTAAAAAACGCTCATCAACCAACTCCACGCAATCCACTTCATCCCGCTGCGCCGCCCAATGATGGATGGGTGCAATTAACACCAACGGGTTACGCAAAAACCGACGGCTAATTACATGGTCGCCTGTGGGTGGATGACTAAACAGATACAAATCATCCAACTGATTTTCAAACCGCTGCAACACACTGCCACGGTTGCCGATATTAAAAGTCACATCCACCGCCGGATATTGTTGCGCATAGGGGCTGAGCAGCCGCGGCAACACATACTGTGCCGTTGTTACCACACCAATGCTGAAATGGCCCTTATTACCACGCGCGGCATCGGTCAGGAAACCATCAAAGTCCTCAAAGCGGGTAAGTGCGTCCAAAGCGGCGTGATACAGCTCGGTACCGACAAATGTCGGCTTATAGCTACCCTCGCGCAGCTCCAGCAAAGGCTCCCCCACCGCTTCGCTCAGGCGCTTGACCTGCAGGGAAACCGTGGGTTGGGTGAGATGCAATTGCTGGGCAGCTTGCGAGATGGAACCGCTGCGCACCACAGCGACATAGACCTGCAACAGGCGAAAAGTGAGATGTCGAATATTCATAGCAGCATTCAAATTCCAACATATAGATGACTATAAATATAATAAATCATAAACATTAATTATCATCAATTACCAAATAAAACGACAATAGCACCACTGCCATCACACTGTGGAGCGAACCATGCCCGATATCGTTATTATGTTCTTCTTGCTCGGCGCCCTTGCCGGAGTTGCCAAGTCTGACCTTCAAGTGCCCAAAGCGGCCTATGACACACTCAGTATTTTGTTAATGCTGACTCTGGGACTGAAAGGAGGTTTAGCCCTACACGGACAAGTGAGCTGGCAGCTACTACCCGAAGTGGTTGTGGTTATTCTGATTGGCATCGCCATTCCTTTGGCTGTCTATCCAATTGTTCGCAAACTTGCAGGCCTTAACGCCGCCGACAGCGCCAGCCTAGCAGCACACTATGGCTCGGCCAGTGCCGGCACCTTTGCCGTCGCGCTGGCTTTTGCGGAAGCCAACAACCTGCCGATAGCACCACAAACCACTCTCTACCTGGTTTTACTGGAACTACCGGCAATTGTGGTGGCGATTATGATTTATCGCAAAGTCACTGGCAGCACAGCCAAAGCCAGCGCCATCTGGCACGAAGCCCTAACCAGTCGCGGGGTGGTTCTGCTGGCTGGCGGTTTGCTGATTGGCTACTGGTACGGGCCCGAAGGCAGTGCAGCGATCAGCCCTTTATTCCTCGGTGCGTTTAAAGCGCTGCTCGCCCTCTTTTTATTGGAAATGGGACTGTGTGTGTCCAAACACCTCAACCCATTCCCGATAAAACATTGGCGCTTGATTGGCTTTGCGTTAGTCGCGCCAGTCATCCTGGCGACCATAGGCATTAGCCTTGGTGTATTGCTCGGCTTACCCGCCGGTAGCAGCTTGATTCTCGGCAGTCTGGTTGCAAGTGCGTCCTATATCGCCGCACCAGCAGCCATTCGCGGGGCAATCCCCGAGGCCGATGTAGGCCTCTCCATTTTCGCCTCACTGGGCGTGACCTTTCCGTTGAATGTGTTAGTGGGAATTCCCGTTTATTACCAGATGATGGAAGTGATAAGCCATCTGTAAGCGATACCGGTTGGGGGGCGTCACCTCAATGTAATCCGCGTTGATAGCTGCCAGTCAAGAATGCCCAAAGAATGCATTCGGCATCCCCCCAGCATCGTGCTAATATGCGCGCCTTTTTTCCGTTTCCGGCTCATTTTTTGAGCTTACACTTATTGAGTTTCAAGCATTCGGGCAAGCGCTATGGCAAGAAAAGTTGCGGTGATTATGGGCTCCAAGAGCGATTGGGCCACTATGCAGGCGGCAGTAGAAATACTGGAGCAGATGGGTGTCGAGTACCACACTGAGGTAGTGTCGGCGCATCGCACCCCGCAAAAGCTAACGGAGTTTGCTGAAAACGCAGTGGAGCAGGGTTATGCGGTGATCATCGCCGGCGCCGGTGGTGCAGCGCATTTGCCGGGCATGGTGGCAGCACACACCCGCTTGCCAGTCCTGGGCGTTCCCGTGCAAAGCAAAGCCCTGAGCGGTGTAGATAGCCTCTATTCCATCGTACAGATGCCCAAAGGCGTAGCGGTGGGCACACTGGCGATTGGGGTTGCTGGCGCATTTAACGCTGGCCTGCTGGCCTGCCAGATCCTGGCAGTGACTGACCCTGCGCTGGCCATCAAAATCGAGCAATTCCGCCATGACCAGACACAGGCCGTTTTGGATAATCCCGATCCAAGAGATCAATAAGGCGCAATCAATCATTTCCCGTTTTACAGGCTGTTTCCGAGGTTAGGCATGAGTCAACGAATTTGGGTTTTAGGTGCAGGTCAGTTGGGCGCAATGCTCAAGCATGCCGGCATGCCATTGGCGCTGGACGTGTGCCCTGTCGATATTAATGAAAGCAGTGCGCCTGCACTGGCCGTTGATGATCTGGTGACCGCCGAGCGTGAGCAGTGGCCGGCAACCCTGGTGACCCATGCACTTGCCCAACATCCGCGTTTTATCAATCAAAACGTGTTTGGCCGCCTGGCAGATCGTAAAACCCAAAAAGAACTGATCGACTCACTCGGCATAGCCACAGCACCATGGCGCAATGTTGCCAATGACATCACTGCGAATGAATTGCGCGATCAACTTGGCGAGCGCGTACTGCTGAAGCGTCGCACCGGCGGTTACGATGGCCGTGGCCAACATTGGTTGCGTACTGATGACGATGAAGTGCCCGGTGATTGGCAAGGTGAAGCAATCGCCGAACAGGCGATCAACTTTGATGAAGAAGTTTCTCTGGTGGGTGTGCGCAATGCAGCGGGCGAATGCGTGTTTTATCCACTCACCTTGAATTTACATTTGAGCGGCATACTCTACGCCTCGGTTGCGCCACTCGCCCGCCTGCAACCGCTGCAAGCGCAAGCCGAGCAGATGCTCGGTAACATTTTGAATGCGCTGGACTACGTTGGCGTGATGGCCATGGAAACCTTCCGTGTTGGCGATCAATTGCTGATTAATGAATTGGCACCACGCGTACACAACTCGGGCCACTGGACACAAGCAGGCGCCAGCATCAGCCAGTTCGAATATCACCTGCGCGCCATTGCCGATATGGCCATCCCTGCACCACAGGTGATAGGTCAAAATGTGATGATCAATTTGATCGGTATCGACTACAACCCACAATGGCGCAACCTGCCCTGTGCACGCACTTATTGGTACGGTAAAGAGGTTCGCCCTGGTCGCAAAGTGGGCCATATCAATATTGTCAGCAATAACATTACCGAGGTACGCGAAACCCTGGTTTTGCTCGGCGACCTGCTGCCCGAACACTACTACCGCGATGCTATCGACTGGAGCCTGAGTGCACTGGAATCGCTCTAACAAAAAGCCGGACTTGTTCCGGCTTTTTGTTAGGTTTGGTTAATTCTTGCATCTTGTCAGCACCGAAGTGTGATAGTTTTTGCTACCTGTAACGTAACAACAAGCATAGATTTATCCCTTCACTTTGCCGCATATAGCACAACACCCCAGTAACAGTTACTTTTATGAATAGGAGCTATTTAGCTTGACGGACCTTGATCTGAAAATCACACCCCATGAGAATTACCTGCATGTGGATGTACGTGGCATGGGCAATTATGAAAACGCTCTGTTTATGTGGCAGAGCGTGGTCGATGCCTGTGAGCAGTACCAATGCTTCAAAGTGCTTGGCGAACAATATTTATTTGATTCGGTATCAACCGCGGAAGCGTTTGATCACCCCACCATCTTTAAAAAGGTCGGCATCACCAAAAAATACACATTCGCGTGGGTTGATAATAATCCACGGACTCGCGAGACCACACAATTTGTCCGCGATGTGTTGGCGAACCGCTCCATTGGTTACGGTCGATTGTTCAACGATGCTGACAGTGCAAAACGCTGGTTACTGCAACAGGATTAGTACTGCGTTGCAAAGACACAGCCAATAGCCAGCTAATAATGCCCACAAAAAAAGCGCCCTGTAAGCGCTTTTTTTGTGGGTGAAGACAGTCGCTTTCACTATAAAATCCACACCTCTACACGGCGATTCATGCGGCGCCCCTCTTCCGACTTACTGCTCGCCAAAGGTGCTTCATCACCCATGCCACGCGCCACTAACGGATAGATACCGCGTGCAATTAACGCTTGTTCAACAACCTTGGCCCGGCGCAAGGACAATTCACGATCATCTGAATTACTCCCTTCGTCATCGGTAAATCCAAACAACTGCACCCGTTTTGGTGCATTGGTTTCCATATATTTCACCAAGCGCTCCAAATCGGTAATCGCCTTGGTATCCAACTCATCACTACCATCTTTAAAACGAAAGTTAATCGACAAACGCTGTGAACGATTTGTTAACTGGCGCATTTCTTCAGGGTAAAAACTATTGCTGTAAGGCTGACCGGTTTTAATATTTTGTGAGACCAACCCTATGTCTTCCACAATGCTCTGACCGCGCTCGGTCGCACTGAAGCGCACAAACTCCTCCGCTTCGGCATTGGTATTTTTTTGCGGCAAATAAAAATACAAGCGACGCGCCAGTGGATAATCTTCTGTACTGACGGTGAAATGCGTGGGTACTATCGCCTTGGCAGTTTTAGTCGCTGAAATAGCCAATAATTTTGCGCGACGCACATAAGGCAACCCAATAAAACCTATAGCCCCCTCATCCTTTGCAATGGCATCCGACAACTCTGTGCTGGATTCAAACCGCTTGGCCGCCAGAGACATGCTGGCTTTTGCAGGGTCCAACACCATACTTTTAAAGGAATCCCAGGTACCGGAATTTTCATCCCGTGCATAGAGGGTGATGGGACGATCAGCACCACCCAATTCAGACCAGTTAGTCGTTTCACCGGAAAATATTTTCACCAACTGCGGAATGGATAAACTACCGACCGAGTTGGTATTGTTAACAATAATCGCAAGCCCATCCAAACCGATAATATGTTCAGCACCGGGCTCCGTCATGTCGCCCTGCTTACTCATTAACAATTCGCGTTCTTGCTCTTTGATCCGTCGTGATGACATGCCCAACTCGGCCTTGGCATCTGATAAATCTGTAAATGCCGTACTGGAACCGTGGGCATGGATTTGTACAAACTCGATACGCCCATTGATTTCTGCACTGACTGCTTTTTCAACCGGGCTGTTACCCTGCTCGGTTTTAATATTCGCGCCGCCACGCGCCATTAAATAGGATTCAACCAATCGCGGTGCCAACTTCTCGCCAACGGTATTGGAGCCATGCACACGAAACAGCGGAGTTGTCGCACGGGTCAGTACACCATTATTCGCCGCTGCAGTATGCGCAAGGGCATTCGCCGGTTTGATATGCGTATCGCTAATTGCCTGGATGACAAATACTTCGCCGGCATTCAGCGGTAAAAATGAGCGCAGTAAATAACCGCTTAAGATCAACAATAGCGCACAAGAGATCATGGCAAGGCCAGAAAGTCGAATACCTTTTTTTACTTTTTTAGCGACTTTGAATTGTTCACCCTTGTGGGTTGCCGAGGTGATTGAATCTTCAAGTTGACGCACTTCCCATACCAATGCAGTTAACTCAGCGTCATTGGCACTCAGCGCTTTTTCGAGCAATTCGTGGCGATAGTCTTCATCCTTTAATACCATGTTGAGCGGAATATGCATTTTTAAATGCACCTCGCACAAACGCTTCAAATTCCATAATTTATCAACCAGGGCGACGTTATAGTGAATATTCTTATGGGGTTTGGGGGACATGGCGCTTCTCGATAAAGAACAGAAGCGCGCACTATAGAAATGAGAGGTGACAGTTACATGACAAAGCGGTATTACTGGTGGTTATTTACCCTTATTTTCCCTCATGCTCACGACGTAACTGACTCAAGCCAGTCTTAATCCAGGTCAATAAATCATCGGGAAATAGCGGCTTGGAAAAATAAAACCCTTGTACCAAATCAACACCTAAATCCACAACAACTTGAAAGTCTTCCCGGGTTTCAACACCTTCTGCAACGGTAGACAGATTGAGTTTTTTAGCAAGTTCAACCGTACTGGCAAAAATAGTTTGTTGTTGCGGACGCGCGGCGGCGCGGTGTACCAAAGAGCGATCAATTTTTAATTCTGTCGCAGGTACACGTGACAACTGCTGTGCATTCGCAAAACCAGTGCCGTAATCATCGATGGCAATATGGAAACCCTTTAAACGCAAACGCGCCAGTGTACGTATCGCACTGGCCAATTCGCCTAGCAAGGCATTCTCTGTAATTTCAAAGGTAATTTCATTAGCAGGCACATCGTATTGCGCGGCCATTGCACACAACCAATCCACAATATCTATATCAGCAAGGGAGAGGGGCGATAAATTAAAGGCGAGATTAAAACGCAGACCGTATTGTTGCCAGGTGCGCTTATGCTTGAATGCCTGCTCTAATAAATGCCGCGTTAACGCATCAATCAATCCGTGGCGCTCGGCAAGCGGAATAAAAACACCGGGAGAAATCATTCCTTTGGTAGGGTGATGCCAACGCGCCAAGGCCTCTACACCACTCAATATTAACCCTTGCACGGTTAATTTGGGTTGGAAGGCCAAGGTCATCTCATTATTAACAATCGCCTTACTTAACTCTACAGCAGTTACATCTTGCTCGATATCATCTTCAATAGGTTGCAATGCCATTTTGGCATCGTGAATAAAACGCAACAAACTGCATTCAAGCGCATCAGGTAATAGTGGTTTCTGAAAGGTTCCCAATACATGCAGGCCATCGGCTTCAGCCATAGTACCTACGCTGGAAATTAAAACGGGATCTTTTGCACTGAGAATAATAATGCTGGTCGATAATTTTTTTTGTGCAATGGCGCGAATGAGTTCAACCCCATCCATCACCGGCATTTCCAAATCAATCAACACAACATCGATTGCCTCATGCTCCAGTATTTGTAAAGCATCCATTCCGTTGGCAGCGCCCAGCAATTGGGCAACCCCCATTTCACGGCATAAATCCTGCGCATACTGGCGCTGGGTCAAGCTGTCATCAGTAACCAGTACATTTAATTCTTTGATTGTGGATTTCACGCCCTACCTCCCAAAACGGCAGGAATCTGTGAGAGCGACATCACCTCTTTCGCTGCCCCAAGGCTAATTGCCTCTTTAGGCATTCCGAATACCACACAGGACGCTTCATCCTGCGCAATAGTACGACAACCTGCTTGCCGCATTTCTAACAAACCTCGCGCACCATCATCTCCCATGCCGGTAAGGATAATACCCGTAGCATTGCGCCCTGCCGCACGCGCAGCGGAACGGAATAGCACATCCACAGACGGACAGTGACGGTTCACGCTAGGGCCACGAAATACCTTTGCAACATATTGCGCACCTGAACGCTGCACCTCCAAATGGTGTCCGCCCGGCGCAATCAGAACGCGCCCCGGAATTAAACGGTCACCTGACTCGGCCTCTTTAATATCCACCTCACACAAGCCATCCAAGCGTTTGGCAAACGCGGCGGTAAATTTTTCCGGCATATGTTGCACCACAGCAATACCTGGGCAAGTGCGCGGAATTTTGCTCAGGATTTCCTCCAGCGCCTGAGTTCCTCCCGTAGAGGTTCCAATCACAATAATAGAATCTGTAGTCGCCGTCATGGTCACCAAATCCACCGCATGTGCATGCGGAATAGGTTTGGTAACAGCAGCACTGGGCGCGCGCCGTGCAACATGCGCACCGGCGGCGCCACGCACGGTTTGCCAGAGCAAATGCTTGGCATCCAGCAAAAAATCTTTTACGCCCAATTGCGGTTTGGTAATGATATCAATGGCACCAGCAGACAGCGCTTGTAGCGACAGCTCCGCACCTTTTTCAGCAAGGGAAGAACATATGATGACTGGCGTTGGCTGCTCGCTCATCAAGCGACGCAAAAATGTCAGACCATCCATACGGGGCATTTCAATATCCAGCAAAATAACGTCAGGCCACTTTTTTTGCATTTGTTGCTGGGCAAAAATCGGGTCCGAGGCCGTTGCATAGACATTGATATCAGGTGCTTCATTGAGCACTGCCGTCAGCACCTGACGCACTACAGCCGAATCATCGACTACCAACACATCAATTGTCATAGCAATTAAGTATTCCAGGGAAATAGGATTAGTATGTTTTTAAGCTGGTATAAGTATTGTCGATCCCTGCCTGATTACAAGGCATCAATCAGCACTCATTTGATAATGTTTTACCTGAATTTCACCGCTAGTCATAACCATGGTTAATGAGCGGGAGATAGCTCCTCCCACATCTACACGGCATGGTTTTAGATCCTCTTGTATAAGCCATTCCCGAGCATAGGCAATATTGTCAGAGCCAATAGAGGTTGGGCCGCTATAGGCAAACATATCACCGCCGCCAAAAAGCCCTATTTGAAATTCCTTTGGATTGCTTACGCGCAACATGGCCAATCTCATTTCCAACAGCGCATTTTGTGCATAACGATAATCTCGCGCTGAAATTTTACCTTGTGTTGATGCATTTTTTTGCTTTGGTTCTGTTAGCAAATAGTGACATAAACCACCCACTTTTAATTTAGGGTGCCATGCGGTCACAGCCACACAAGAACCTAACAGCGTTCTTATGTGAGTATAGGCAGTGCCAAAATACAGCTCCCCCGGATGAACAGTACAAGTATCGTACTTGCTAACCACTACCACAGGTATCACCTTTGTGTCAGCTTATAAACGGCTGGCCTTAGCTGTGAAAAACGATCACTAATACCATGCAGACTTTCTGAATGGCCAACAAACAAGATCCCATCAGGCTTCAAGGTAGCGGCAATACGTTCAAGGATCTTTGTCTTGTTTTCATTTTCAAAGTAAATCAATACGTTACGCAAGAAAACCAAATCAAACTTGCCCAGATCAGGAAAATCCTCATGCAAATTCAGCGTGAAAAATTGCACAGCCTGACGTAAATCAGCAATAACGCGAGCATTGCCCTCTTGCGGGCCAACCCCCTTACGGCAAAAACGACGCAAATATTCTGGCGGAATATTTTTGATGCGCATTTCAGGATAGATGCCCACCTTAGCCTGCTCAATCACCTTCCGGTTTACATCAGAGCACAACAGCTCCCATGTATTTTGGCAACGATCAGCTAGCAGCATTGCAATACTATAAGGCTCCTCACCCGTTGAGGCAGCAGCACTCCATACACGAAAATTATTACCGGGTTTTAACTTTGGTAAAATATCATCACGCAAATAATCAAAATGCTTTTGCTCTCGAAAAAAGTAAGTTTCATTGGTAGTAATTAACTCAAGGGCAAGACTTAACTCACCCTTGCCTTGTGGGCTTTGAATATAACGATAATATTCTTCAAAGCCCTTCATATTGCATGCAGCCAATCGTTTCCATAAGCGATTACTGAGCAATGCTTTTTTTTGCGGTGGCAAAAATATCCCTAACTTACTTTCAATTAACTGCTGAAATAACTGAAATTCCTTATCCGAAGGCATTGCATGTGATATTTCATTCGCCATAACCTAACGACTCTACTTAATTGTAACGAACAAAATCCCTATCCAGTTCATCATCGGTCAAGGCTTTACTAGCCGCCTTACGAGGACGAGAGGCCGTTTGATTGGAAGCTGAGTGATGTGAAGCATTATTGCCTCTAAAACTCCGCGATGCGGATCCATCGTTATTGCTTAATGTGAAATAGCTAACTGCCTCCTGCAACCGCAATGCCTGAGCACTCAACTCTTCAGAGGTTGAACTCAGTTCTTCAGCAGCAGCGGCGTTCTGTTGCATGGTTTGACTAACCTGCCCGATAGCAGCATTAATTTGGTTAACCCCTGCAGACTGCTCAGTAGATGCTGCGGCAATTTCTTGCACCAAATCTGCCGTTTTACGAATAGAAGGAACCATTTCCTGTAACAATTTACCCGCATTATCTGCTTTGCTAACGGTTTCACCGGCTAATGAGCCAATCTCTTGCGAGGCTACTTGACTACGCTCGGCCAACTTACGCACTTCGGAAGCAACCACAGCGAAACCGCGACCATGTTCACCCGCACGACCTGCCTCAATGGCGGCATTGAGAGCAAGCAAATTGGTTTGATAGGCAATATCGTCAATCACGCTGATGCGCTCAGCGATTTTACGCATTGCATCCACAGTGCTTGATACCGCCGCACCACCTGTCGCTGCATCTGATGCTGCCTTCTGAGCCATGCCATCAGTCACACTCGCGTTTTCAGTATTTTGAATAATGGACGCGGACATTTCTTCCATTGAAGCAGATGTCTCCTCAACACTGGCCGCCTGGACAGAAGCGCCTTTTGCCAAGGACTGCGCTGTTGAACTGACTTCTTCAGAGGCGGAGGCAAGGGCATCTGCCGAACCACGGACTTCAGACAAAACCTGCGACAGGGTACTGGACATCTCACGAATAACCGCCAGCATACTTGTTGTGTCGCCAGGTTTGGTCATCACCGTTTGAGTCAAATCACCAGATGCGATTTTGGTAATGACTGCGGCAGCATATTCTGGCTCTCCGCCTAATTGGCGAAGTAAGTTGCGAGTAATAACAAAACCAATAATACCCACAGCAATCAATGTAATGGTTGCAATTACGATAGAAATCACTACGGCACTTGATTTTGTTGCCAAAGCAGAATTTTTTGCATTGGCTGCCAACTCAACATTGTATTCCGCATGATTATCCATCGCTTTAATTACAGCAATACCGTCTTCTCTTGCCTTGGCTAATAATTCACGGGCCAAAGCACCATCATTATTATTCACAGCAGCAATAATCCCTGGAATACTGGCACTGTATTTATCAAAAGCTTGCACATCCTCCGAAAGCAGATCTCTATCTCGATTATCAGATATTACTTTTTTGTAGCTTTCCAGTCCTGCTTGAGCCGCACGTACACCTTGATTGATATCATCAATCATTCCAGGCACTAATGAGGCATCATCGTTTAATACTAATGTAGTAACCCTGATTCGAACACGCGAAACATCATTCTGTACGTTGGACAATGCCACAATACTTGGAATGATATTTTCATTACTGTAATTGGTTGTATCAAAAACGGAATTGAGTTGAACCTGAGCAGAACCAGCTAACAGAATGATACCTATCAGCGCAGTTGCCACTAACAAAGACATTTTTTGTGCGACAGTCATACAAAGCTCCCTTGGAGTCTACAAAATATTTAAATTGGTTAACGATTAAAAACCCATCAAGTACGGCTCATAGAAGCCAACTCACTTGACGAAAAATATCCCTCAAATTTCACCTATTGCAATTGCGCCTCAACTAAATGAGCCAATTCACGAATCGATAGTGCGCTGTTAGCATCTAACAGCACAATAAATTCATCGTCGCGCTTGGCAATTCCCTGAATAAAATCAGCGCGAATATTGGCTCCAAAAGACGGGGCATCCTCAATATTTTCATCATCCATTTCAATTACTTCACTGACTGCGTCTGCAAGCAAACCCAGCACGTGATTCTGTTCATTGTTTTCTAACTCAACAACAATGATGCAAGTGCGCTTCTGAACTTGTATTGGCTTCCTGCCCAAACGTACCGCCAAATCAATCACCGGCACCACTTCACCGCGAAGATTAATGACTCCACGCAAAAAATTAGGCATGAGTGGAACTTCAGTAATACCGTTATACTCAATAATTTCCCGCGTTTGAGACAACTCCAAACCATAATACTCATGACCAATATTGAACGTCAGGTACTGCTTTATAACTTCCGGGAGATTGCTTTTTTTCGCTTTTCCGGGCTGATTCATGACTGCTCCTCCTGCGCACTCATAGGCAGAGCGCTGTTACGTAGATGTTCTTGATTAATAGCATAGGTAATGAGCTGTTGGATATCCAAAATAAGTGCGACAGCACCTGTCCCCAATAAGCTGGAGCCTCCAATACCTTTTAATGCCTGGAAAATAGGGCCCATAGGTTTCACTACGGTTTGAATCTCCCCGTGTAACTCATCCACTACTATGCCCGCACGTTTTTCACCAAACTGTACAACGACAACTTTTTCACGCTGCACATCAGTACCCTGCAATGAAAATATTTCACGCAGGCGAATGTAAGGCACTTGTTCACCGCGCAGGTTGACACAGTTTTGTCCGTGAGAATGATTAAGCGAATTCAAATCTACGCATTCGAGAATGGTATTTTGCGGCACAATAAAATCTATTGCGCCTGCCAGGACGTGGAAGCCATCGATAATCGCCAGAGTGAGCGGCAAACGAATAGTTAAGCTGGTACCAACACCTATTTCACTTTCAACTTCAACGCCGCCCTGCAACTCTTCAATGTTACGTTTGACAACATCCATACCCACACCGCGACCGGAGAGATTAGTCACCTGCTCTGCTGTGGATAAACCAGGGTGAAAAATGAGTTGGAACAGCTCTTGTCGGCTTAAGTGAACACTCTCGTCGAGAATACCGTTAGCAATGGCTTTCTTGCGGATTTTTTCAACATCCAAACCACCGCCATCATCGTGAATACCAATCACGATATTGCCGGAATCGTGGTATGCGGTGAGTTTAATAGTGCCCTGTGCAGGTTTACCGCGCGCTTTGCGAACCTCCACAGACTCAATACCATGATCCATCGCATTGCGCACAATGTGCATTAATGGATCATTGAGTTTTTCCACCATGGAGCGATCCAATTCGGTTTCAGCACCTTCTATCTCCAACTCAATTTCTTTGTTTAACGTTTTTGCAGTATCGCGCACCACACGTTTGAATTTTTGAAAAGTGTCACCCACCGGCACCATACGCAGCGTTAATGCTGCATCGCGGATGGCTTCGGTAAACGCCCCCATAGAAGCAACTGCTTCTATCAGCATTGAATCACCCAGCTTGGACGCCAATAAATCTATACGCTGGCGATTCACAACCAGCTCGCCAATTAAATTAATCAAGGTATCCAAACGCTCGGCATCTACACGAATAAAGCGATTTTCCGGGCTGGATTTTTTCTCGACAATTTTCTTTTGCTTATCCAATGCCGCAGTTACAATCTCCGGCGCTACCGCTTCACCTTTCACCAGAATATCGCCAAGCATACTGACCGGACTTTGGTTTTTGGCTTGTAGCTTTTGCGTTTCCAGCGCAGCGTCCAGCTCCTGATAACTAATAGCATGGCTTTTTACCAAAATCTCACCCAAGCGTTTGCTATCTTCCGGTAAAGATTGGATTAATTTGACATAGGCTTCGATATTGCTACGCGGGGGAATGATGGTGATATCGGAATCATCGCGCACAAACATGAAGGCATCTTCAATTTGCTGCTGCGTAACTGAACCGGTGAGGGCAATTTCAAAACCCAAATACAATTGCTCTGGATCAAACTGTTCAACATCCGGCAAATGATCGGTAATGGTTGTGATATGCGTAATTTCGCCCAGAGTAGACAGAAAGCGCATGATCGACAGCGGGTCCATACCATTGCGCAACAAATCCGGGCCAAAGCGCACAGAAATATGCCAGGACTCACGCTCAGCTTCACTCACTAGTGACTTAATGTAATCAGCCTGCAATGTGGATGTTGGCTCTGCAAGCTCGGTATTGCCTGTGTTTGCTACAGCACTATCCTCTAACCATGGCTGCAAAGAACCCAACAATGCTTGCCCATTGGCGAGACACTCATTGTCGTTAGCACGATCATGCCTGGCATTTTCAACCAGTACCGCAATATGGTCGCGACAGGGCAGCAACAAACTAAGCAGATCGCTGGTAATAGTAATTTTATTATCACGCGCACGATCCAATACATTTTCAACAATGTGCGTAAAGCGCACTATGTCATCCAAACCAAAAAGACCCGCAGAGCCTTTTATGGTATGGGCCGCACGAAAAATTTCGTTAATCGTTTCCGGGTCAGTATCGCCATCATCCAACCGCAGCAATGCTGCTTCCATGGAGTTGAGCAAATCATCAGCTTCGGCAAAAAACGTTTGTAAGGCAGCATCAAGATTCATTGTCGATCCCTCTTAGGATTCAAGTGAAAATTGGGAGGAGAGATCGAGCTTGGTCAACACTGCATCGACAATTTCATTGCTTTTTGTAATAAACACCGTTTTATGGAGCTTGGCGAAAAACACCTTCGTAAATAGTAGAAGCTGAACACCGGCGGTATCTATTTCACTTACGTTATGCAAATCCAATGCGATTTTATCGGTGAGTCGTTCGTGATCAGCAAAGATTTCCGCTTTGCTTTCAGTGACATTATAAATAGTGAGATCACCTTCAAAGGAAAGCGTGGTGGTTTCCCTATTTTTTTTGCGTGTAATTTTCATGTTCATAATCCATCAGGATAGTGTGTTAACAAGATCATCCTTACAAAAAAATAGCTGCAAATTAAATCAGCATGGAAACAGCCTGCAGCATTTGTTCCGGGCGAAAGGGTTTTACAATCCAGGCTTTTGCACCAGCTGCCTGGCCTTCACGTTTTTTCTCGTCGGCACCTTCGGTGGTCAACATGATTACTGGCGTAAATTTATAGGCTGGCTTTTGTTTCATTTCTTTCACAAAGGTAATGCCATCCATATTGGGCATATTGACATCGGAAATAACCAGATTAATTTTTTGCCCATCAAGTTTGTTCAGTGCATCCTTTCCATCACTGGCCTCTACCACACTATAACCAGCACCCCGCAGCGCAATACCCACGACCTGACGCACGCTGGCAGAATCATCAACCACTAAAATAACTTTGGACATTCACGACTCCCTAAAAAAAGGTAATTTCAGAATTGCTTGGACTTTTGGAATGATCGCCACCGCGATGTACATCAACCTGCTCTAAAGTGGTGTAGGTTTTTTGTACCGCACGCAGCCAATCATTGATATCAATTGGCACCACCGTTTCACCGTGGCGAATGCGAGTTTCCTGTTCAGAGATCGCACCCACCAGCTTTTCCATATCATCAGTGACATGACTAAGGATCTGACTCACCCGATCCTGAAACTGCAAATTAACCAATACTTCTTCCACACTGGCTTGCACAGCGGAACTTTCATGTTCCAATGTCTGTGCCGATTGCATAATGCTTTCACTGGAGCGCTGGAACTGCTCAAGCACTTGCGTAATGGATGCCTCGGATTTACTCAGGCGAGAATTATCTTCCGCTGCATATTCTGTGGTGCGCTCCAGCGTGGTTTGCAGCACAGAATTCACCTGTTCAATACGGCGTCCGATACGCGCCCCGGTTTCACCCGAGCGAGTTGACAGGGTGCGAACCTCATCCGCCACTACCGCAAAACCACGCCCGTATTCTCCGGCACGGGCAGCTTCAATTGCGGCATTTAAAGCCAATAAATTGGTTTGCGATGCAATGCCGGCAACATCGGCACTCATGCCACTGAGTTCAACAGTAATTTTGGATAAGCCGGAAATTTCGCCAAGTAGCTCATCGCGCTGGCTGATTGCCTGGCGTAATGTTTGGGTGATGTCATTCAATTCTGTATTGGCAAAATGAATCACGCCCCCCAAGCCTTTTTCACCACTCATACTGCTGGCCGTGCTGGATGAACTGGCCACCGCCGCTTGCAAGCGCTGGTGAATGTCGGAGAAACGTCCAACCAATTCAGTGATACTGGATTCCAGTTGATGCCGCGCCAATTCAGTTTGACGCTGCCACAAGGGCAAGACTTCACGAATTAATTGCTGATAATTTTCCAACAGCGGTTTGTAATTTTGTGCAACCGCCAGGTTAGATTCAGCCTGTGCCAAATCACTACCCAATTGCGCGGCGCGCCCGGCTAATTGGTTCACTGAATAAATGCCAATGGCTGCAGCGACAACCACCACCATGAGTGCCAGCAACTTCCACACACCAGAAATCGAACCTAAAAAAATCAGTAGCAATGCCGCTGCGACAAGTCCACCTAAACTGCTAATCAATAGCAGGTGCGAATTCGAGCGAGATGAGTTTGCATAGGCACCAGAACTGGCACCATAAGATTGGTTGCTGCGCATCAAATTTATCCATGAAGCCGAAGAGCATTGAAAGAAAAAACAAGAAAGAACTTATCGCTACATCAACGTGGTAGCGGCAGGCAAATTAGTTATAGTCGTACACCTGAAGAGTGTCAAAAAAATATATTTGCCGAATGATCCAAATGAAGAATCATTGCAGTAGAGCGACTTTCATATAATAAAAATTAACAGGGCAGTCGCATTCGGTAAAAAAAAAACGCCCAACCTTGCTAAGCGTTGGACGTTTTAAAAAAGCTAAAACACAACATTAAACCAGCATAATCAACCCGTATTGCGCATACCTGCGGCAATACCCGCCATGGTCACTTTCAGTGCACGTTCAAGGTCAGGGCTAATGGTTTCGCTGCTGCGGTAGCGCTTTAGCAATTCAGCCTGTAAATAGTTGAGTGGGTCAACGTAAGGCTTACGCACTTCCAGTGACTGACGCAACATTGGCTCGTCGGCTAACAGCACATCCTGCTTCTTCATTGTATTGATCAAGGTTTCCAGCGCTTTCAAATCGCCACGCAATTCTTCGCCCAAACCGCGATACTCAACCGGCACCAACTGTTGCTCATAATAAGTGCAGATTGGGCCGTCGGCTTTACCGATAACCATTTCCAACAAGTCGAGGAAGCTGGAGAAGAATGCCCAGTTGCTGATCATGTCTTCCAGCAATTGCGGGTCATTTTGCAGGGCGTATTCAAATGCCTGACGAGTGCCTAACCAGGCCGGTAAATTTAAACGCACTTGTGTCCAGGCAAATACCCAAGGAATAGCACGCAAACTTTCTACACCACCGGTGGATTTACGCTTGGCCGGGCGACTACCCAGTGCCAACAAACTTAACTCTTGCTCAGGCGTGAGGTTGCGGAAGTAGGGAACAAAATCTTTGTGACCGCGTACAACGGCGCGATAGGCCTCCAGACTGGCTTTACCCATGCGCTCAATCAGATCGCGCCATTCTTGTTTGGGCGCGGCGTTAGGTGACATGGTGGCACGCAGGGTTGCCGTTACGTAAGACGATAAGCTGCTAAATGCAACACGCGGCAAACCAAACTTGTAGCGAATCATTTCGCCCTGCTCGGTCACGCGAATACGGCCTTTTACGGAGCCGGGCGGCTGCGATGCCATGGCTTTTTCTACCGGGCCGCCACCGCGACCAACGGTACCGCCACGGCCGTGGAACAGCACCAGCGATACCGCAAACTTGTCGGCAAGTGCGACCAGTTTTTCCTGCGCTTTGTATTGCGCCCAGGTAGCGGCGAGCTTGCCCGCATCTTTCGCGGAATCGGAATAGCCGATCATGACGGTTTGTTGTTGCGCTGAATACTGTTGATACCACTCCAGATTCCACAAACGCTCCATCACAATCGGCGCGCGGTCCAGGTCATCCAAGGTTTCAAACAGTGGCACAACAGGCATATTCCAGGTCATGCCTGACTCTTTCAACAAGAGTGCAACCGCGAGCACGTCTGACGGCTGCTGTGCCATGGAAATAACGTAATGAGAGAGGATTTCGCGCGGCTCTTGCGCCACAACACGGCAAGTCGCGAGTACTTCAGCAGTTTCATCGCTCATTGGCCAGGAAGCAGGCATCAATGGACGCTTGCTGGTGAGCGCATCCAACAGAAACGCTTGACGCTCTTCTTCTGACCAGGCGCGATAGTCACCAATCTCCAAATACTGCACCAACTCATCAATTGCCTGCACATGGCGATCGCCATCCTGACGTACATCGAGCGGTACCAGGTTGATGCCAAAGCAGTGTACGCGACGGATGGTATCGACCAGCGGGCCATTGGCGATGTGCGGCAGACCGACATCGTTCAATGAGCGGAAGCAGAGCATTAATGGTGCGAGCAGATCTTCGCGACTGGTGATCAGGTCTGCGGGCACTTCTACCGAACGGCCTTGCAGGCGCGCCTCGGCCCACTCCAGGGTGGATTGGATGCGCTGACGCAGATCGTACATGGCATCGCGGTAAGGAGTAGTAGAGTCGGGGTAGCGGGCGCGAAGCTCGTCGCTGGCTTCGCTCATACTCAGGTCACCGCCCAGGCTGTACACATCGCGTGAGTAGAGTTCTGCTGCCATCCAACGGCCTAGCAACAGGACTTCACGGGTAATTTTGTGAGTGACATTCGGATTGCCATCACGGTCGCCGCCCATCCAGGAATAGAATTTGATCGGGCGAATATCCACAGGCAAATGCGCGCCCAGGTGACGTTGGGTCAAGCGATCCAGGTGGCGGATAAAATCCGGCACGGCCTGCCATAGGCTGTTTTCGATAACAGCAAAGCCCCATTTGGCTTCATCCACAGCCGTAGGACGTGTGGTACGAATCTCATCGGTAGCCCAGATTTCTTCCACCAGACGGTGCAAGCGGCCACGCAGTTTGTCTTGTTCAAATACCAGCAGGCTGGGGTTTTGGCGATCAGCAAGCGTATCGACTATCTGGTCGTATTTGCGGATCAGGGTGCGGCGAGTCACCTCAGTGGGGTGGGCGGTCAGCACCAGCTCAATACGCAGCTTATTAATAAGTTCGGTGAGGGCATCTTTGCCCTGTGCAGCGGCAAGCTCGATAATCAATGCTTGCAGCTTGTCTTCGGCCTCCGCTTCGGCGCTGGAAAAGTATTCCTGGTCGGCGATATTAGCGAGGTTAAGGAATTGATTAAACGCACGGACTATAGGCAGGATGCTTTGGTCATCAAGACTGCTGAGCATAGCCACCAGCGGTGCAGAGTCACCGTTTTCAGCTTTGTTAATCGCCTTACCCAGTTTGCGAATTCCTTCAACTTTGGAAAACAGCTCTTCACCCTCGTGGGCGTGAATCGTTTCACCTAATAGTTCCCCTAGCAGGCGTACGTTTTCGCGCAGGGTTTCAGGTAGTTTTAACATGAGCACTTCTCCAACAATCGATAAGAGGAAGATAAACAGAGAATCAAACAGTGACGGGATTAACCGCCGCTGGCCAGATCATCAGCCAATGGGCGCAGCGAAAGGTATAAAAGCTGCGAAATCTGTGCCTAATTGATAAAAAAGACACCGGGCTTAACACCGCGTGCTATAACGGCGGCCGCGCAGATTACAAAGACACCCTCGGGGATGCAATAGCCAGTTGAAAAACCCTAGGGCATCACCCCAAAAAATGCGCAATATTTACGCGCAAATTGCCGCAAAAAGCGCTATGCAACGTTATGTAGGATCACACAAAGCCTGAAGGCTGTGCACAACTTCCCTTGTCCCGCCCACAACAGATCACCATCCTCAAGGGTAGCGGTAATAATAAACAACCTGCACCAAAAACAACCGCATTGCCGTAGAAAAGCCGGAGTTACATCCTAAAAAGATCCACAGCGAAGTATCCACAGAAGCTGTGAATAACTCTGTGCATGACCCTTTGGTAATGGGGCGCAGGGCTGATTATTACTGGTGTGGCGCCAGGTGTTCAATTCCTGCACGTCATTATTTCACTGTTCAGGAAAGGCTCAACATGGCCTTAAAGCGTTCGCGATAACGGCGTGACAAGGTGAGCTGTTGCCCATTGCGCAAGCGCACCTGATAGTCGCCACTATCCAACGCCTCTATATCCTGTACCTGCCCCAGGTTGATAATTGTTGAACGGTGAATACGGGCGAAATGGGCTGGCAATAGCTTTTCCAACTTATCCATGGTGATGCGCATGGGGTAGACGCTGCCTTTTATATGTAGATTGGCGTAGTTACCAGAGGCCTCCACCCATTCAATATCCGCCGTTTGAATCAGAAATTCCCGCCCCAGCTTTTTAATCAGCAGACGCTCGGGTGGCGATTCAGGCTCAGGCGTCTCGCTCTCTGCACTGTCTGCCAGATAGCTCGCCTCGCCCTGTAACCGCCGGGCGATAAAGCGATAGCCCACAATGATCAGCGCCAGCGTCAAATAGGCTTGGGCGTCCTTGCGGTATTCATAGAAAAACTCGACCGGCAGATCACCAAACTCATAGCTGGCGCCCATGGCGCGATACCAGAGCTGGCGAATCGTCACCATGCCGCTGACATGCAGTACAGAAAACGGCACAGTCGCTATGAGATGTACCAACAAGCGCCATTTGAGCGCCAGTTGACTGATCCAGCGATCATTCAGCCACAGCACCAGCGGGATCAACAGCAACAGCACCATGCAGCTGGATATTTCCCAACAAAACGGTTCCCACACAGGAATAGTCCCACCGCTGCGCCGCACTTCCATCAGGGTAGTGGTTGCCAGCACCACTACATTCACACTGAACCAACCCACCAACAGCGCGGCACCCCAAGCCCATTGATGCGCTAAAAAATGCCGGATTAACAGCGATTGCAGGTGAGTCGATTGGGAAGGGGAATGAGTCATGCTGATCACTGTCGATTGGGGTGCGCGAATGTCGGGTATTGCCTGGCTTTTCGCAACCTGGGTTCATCACAAGGGGCGTCCGTTCATCACATTTCCTTGTAGAACAATCACTTGGTAGCACCACTGCCCTGCGGGTTTACCTAGCATAGCGTTTTTGTATTCCTAAAGGCATGCACCATGACACAAGCACATTCCGTCTTAACGGCACATCAGCCCGATAGCCATTCCCCGCTCCCACGCCCCTATACGCAGGCTGAGTTTCACCGGCAGCGATTGGTTGAGCTGGACTGGCTCAGGGTGTTGGTATTTGGCCTGTTAATTTTTTACCACACCGGCATGCTTTACGCCGAAGGCTGGGACTATCACTACAAAAGCACTTATACCAGCAAACTGCTCACCAACATCATGCTCTGGTCAAACCAGTGGCGTATGTCGCTACTGTTTTTAATCAGCGGCGCGGCGATATCCTTTTTAATCGCCAAACAGCCTTGGGGGCAATTTATCCGTAAGCGCATTCCCCTGCTTTTATTGCCACTGTTGTTTGGCATATTGGTAGTGGTAGTTCCACAGGTTTATGTGGAAGCGAACAGCAAAGGGTTAATCAACCTCACTGACTATTGGCATTTTTGGCACATCTACCTGGATCAAACCAGCGCTGAATTTGCTCCACACAAAACCTTGGGCCAACTCCACCTCACCTGGAATCACCTCTGGTTCTTGCCTTACATACTGGCCTATACATTGATCTTGTGGGCGCTCTACCCGCTGATAACTTCCCGCGCATGCGCGCCAGTGTGGCGATGGCTCAGCAGCAAATGCACCCTGAGCCTGGTAGTGCTGGTACCTGTAGTGCTATTTCATGGCATCGGCTGGTGGCTCTACAGCAAATACCCCACCACCCATAATTTTGTCGAGGATTGGTACAACCACGCGCGCTCCTTGTTGTGCTTTGTACTGGGCTTCGCACTGGTGCGGATGCCGCAAGTATGGAGTCAATTCGCATCGATACGCTGGCACTTGCTGCCCATCGCCTTATTAACCTACGCCTATACCCTGTTTGCGTTTAACGGCGGCTCCCTGGGCGATAACAGAATCGCACAGGAAATCAACGGCTTTATATGGTCAGCCAACGGCTGGTTGTGGATACTCACCATCATCGCCTGGGCACAACATTGGTTTACCTTTAGCAATCCATTGCTGAAATATTTAAACAGCGGTGTGTATTGTTTTTATATCTTGCACCAGACACTGATCATTGTTATTGCCTACTTTGTAGCACCCCATAAAGTGGGCCCAGTACTTGAACCACTGTTGATCATCAGCGCTGTTGCAATCGGGTGCGTGGTGATTTTTGAAGTGGTTAAACGGCTTCCGGTGGTGCCGGTGCTGTTTGGGATTCAGAAGAAATAACAGGTCATGGGCGTGTGACTATTCAAAACAGGAGATTAACCCTTCAACAATAGTCACACGCCATCATCAGCGCGCTCAAGGATACGCGCTCCCGGGCCTTGGGCGCCGAGCACATCATCGGGGTTGCGCAAAGGGCAATCCCGAAGCGATAGACAACCACAACCGATACAGCTATTCAATTCATCCCGCAAGCGCTGCAATTTTTGTATCCGTTCGTCCAGGCTCTCGCGCCATTTTGCAGCGGCGCGGCTCCATTGTGCTTTACCGGCTTTGGCTTCCGGTTGATATCGCCCCAGCACACGCTCTATTTCCCCTAAAGGTATTCCCACACGTTGCGCCACTTTAATAATCGCAATATAACGCAACACACTGGGAGCATAGCGCCGTTGATTGCCCGCATTGCGAATGCTCACAATTAACCCCTTAGCCTCATAAAAATGCACGGCAGATACCGCCACACCACTGCGCGCAGCCACTTCACCCACACTCAGTTCACGCTCACTGCACATCTTGTGTTTTGTCACAGCTATTGACCTCAAGTTAACTTGAGGTTTTATAGTGCAATCACTTTGCATTCATGACAAGCGCACTCACCTACCCATGCACCCCAGAGGTACTCACTATGCTGGATCAACCGGAAAATATATTGCATGAAAAAAATGAATTATTGGTAACACGATTCCTGACATCAATCTTCAAACATCAGATCACAGGGCAGGAAAAAACAGCATTATTCTCCAACACCTTGATGGATACATTAAGCTGTCAGGGGTTTCCGGAATTCAACCCACAAACATCGACCGAACTCAGTGGGTTTTTAAACTATCTCCTGGATGTATTCAGGCAGCCAACTATCAGTATCAACACCATCACAGCTGATGACACCACGGTACTCATTCACTTTCGTATCCAAGGGAATCATCACGAAGAGTTCATGGGGCTTACCGCATCCTGCGGCAAGCTGTTATTAACAGCCCATATTCGCTTCACATTGCGGGAAAACAAAATCAGTGAAATATCTATGTACAACAAGCATGTTTCCTTAACCACTAATAAGGGCTACACCTACGAACTCACCAATCAGCAAGATCCCATACCGCAGTAGCTCATCTACACTTGCCCGAAACTTGTAATATAATATATCTTATTCCCACATTCACTCGCACAGCACACATCACCCTGTGCGAGCCCTTTGTATTTACTTGATACCAAAGGGATTTTCACAAATAACGATAAAAGTAAAACAACCCCGGCGTTCTGCGAAAACACCGACGAAATGTAATAACAAACAATAATCTTTTGATTATGCGCAGAACCCATCGCCTGCTTTGCAAATAACGCGTTTTTTATCGGCAATGATTTGTAAAGTTTTGAAAAATTAAATGTTATCAGGAGATAAATTTATGCAACGGCAATTCACGATGTTTTTGCGGTCAATGCTATTCGGTGTAGCTTGTTTAAGTAGCGTCGCCACCTTCGCACAAGATGGAAAAATGTATCCCATAGAGGCACCCGCTGAGCCGGGCGCAATTCCATTAAATACCGGTGGAGTGGAAAATCAGCCCGCACAGGAATCCTGGTTTCGTCAATGGGGCGACCCAATGGCGAGAAACATCACCAAAGCCACACTGACGCCCTTTCTCGCTGACCCTAAAAAAGCCAACGGCACCAGCGTGATTGTTGCACCAGGCGGCGGCTTTATGTGGTTATCCATGGCGAATGAAGGCTGGGAAGTTGCCGAAGCGCTCGCTGCACGCGGCATTAATGCGTTTGTATTGAAATATCGCCTGCAACCTACCGCCGATTCACTGGAAGCATTTGAAACACAAATGAACCAGCGTTTTGCCGAAGCTGCAAAGCCGGCAAGCGATGATAAATCCGGCGAGAAAAAATCAGGCACCGACAGATTACAGCGCAATTTGGATAATCAACTTGCCGACGTGGAAGCCGCCTATGCACTGATTAACAGTCGCGCCAAAGAGTGGAATGTAGATATGAAAAAAATCGGCATGATGGGCTTTTCTGCCGGCGCCGGATTAACCATGGCAACTACATTGCAATCCAAAAAAGTGAAGCTGGCGTTTATCGCGCCCATTTACGGCGGGATGAATGCCGTAGATGTACCTAAAGACGCACCACCCATGTTCGCTGCCATTGCCGTTGACGATTTTTTATTCCACGGTGAAACCGGCCTGATCAAATCCTGGTACGACGCAAAAATCCCTGTGGAATTTCACCTCTATCAAAACGGCGGCCACGGCTTCGGCTTGGGCAACCCGGATCGCACCAGCAACAAATGGTTTGATTCTTTCATCTACTGGCTTGAAGTAAACGGCTTTGTGAAACCTTAATTTATTATCACCAGTAAAGTCCGCTGTTATAGCAGCGGACTTTATTCATTAAGCACGGCATTAATCGACAACTGGTTTAACGCTTATTCATTTCTCCTGCAAAAAACTCACATCTCCCTTTCAATAAAAAATCCCGCCGCAATCCAGGCTTGTTTTACTTCTGTTTGCCATGAGTGAGCGACAAGTTTCAATGGTTTAGCTGTCCAGTGCGCAATAGCGTCCAGTGCGTGACTGATTTTATTGCCGTCGCGCAGTATTTCCAAAAAGCGAAATTGCACGGGGGTGACAGGAAAGGTTGCTGTTTGAAAGTCGCGGCGCAATATCACCGCATGGGATAACATTTTTGGTGGAAAATCCGGCGTGCGGCCAGCACGAATTTCATGATAATACCAGGCAACAGGATAACCATAGGTGGCGAGTGTGAGGCAGGGTTGCAATACCAATTCATCGTCCGGCGCGTTCAGCTCCGGCCACTCACCGCCTTCATGGCCGGGAGCGTCGAATAGACGGAATAACTCGCATTCATAGCGGGTTAAATCCACCATAAAGTCGATCCAGTCTTCGCGTTGATCGTCAGGTAAATCGCGGTCGGGTCTTGTGTCCTCCAGCCATGCGGAAAAACGATTACCAAGGTCATAAAGCGTATAGCTGTTGGATGGGCAAGCCTCCAAATAACAATCCGCAAAATCGTTAAACACATCCGCGCCTAGCGCGTAGTGCGTGGCAGGAAATTGTTCACTGAGACATTGGCGTAAACGCAGAATATAGCTGCGTTGGTAAATCGCAAGGCACGCGGATGCATTTATGTTTGCGCCGGGCAAGAGGGTATCGTTAATACTGTGTGAATTAGGTGCGGCAGGGTCTAGCAAAGCATTGAGGAACCGGTGCTGTAAGCTATCCAGTGAGGCTGTCGTCACTTCAGGCCTCCTCATACAAACGGCTGCCGCTCATCACATCGGGCACCATAAAACCGAGCGGAGTGGAAAACCCGCCATTATTTGCTGTTTGTTGTTGGATCGGTTGCGGATTCATATCGCTTATCGCTGTTGCTGCAATCCATTCCCGCGCACGCAATACTTCTGCATGAAGTTGCTCAAAGGGCGGTACATCGCCATCCCACTCCAATAAGGTAGCCGCGCCTGCGGATCTGTGCCAAGCAGTGTGAAATAGCCGCCACACATCGTCACATACGGGGCCATCGTGGGTATCAATAATATGTGTGCCGCAATGTTGATGACCTGCAAGATGCAATTGCACTACAGAATCAAACGGAAATTCATCAAGGTAAGCCTGCGGATCTGTGCCCGCATTAAAACAACTGACGTATACATTATTGATATCCAACAGCAAGCGACAATCCGTTGCGGCGCAAAGTGCACGCAAAAATTGTGGTTCGCTGATAGTTGAATGCCGAAAACGCACATAAGTGCTGGGGTTCTCCAACACCAACGGGCGCTGGAGAATATCCTGCACTTGATGCACACGGGGAATCAGATGCTGAAGTACGTCTTCGTTGAGCGGCAATGGTAAAAGGTCGTGACTGTTGAGCCCCAGCACACCAGTCCAACATAAATGATCGCTCACCCAACGCGGCTGGATTTCATCAACTAATTTTTTTAACCGGTGCAAATAATCCAGGTTGAGAGGATCAGTGCTGCCAATCGACATAGAGACGCCGTGCAATACTATTGGATAATGCTCTGCAATCCGTCGCAACATAGCGCGGGGGCGACCACCTGAATCCATAAAGTTTTCCGAGATAGCCTCAAACCAATCAACGGGCGGTTGCTCGCGCACAATATGTTCAAAGTGAACATTGCGTAAACCCACGCCCAATCCGAGTTGGTAATTCCCCCGATCTATTTGTTCCATTCACCACTCCAACATTAACCGCAACTATTGGCACCGCTCATACCACTGGCGCCACAGGCAGTCATACCTTCACCACTGTAAGTTTCGATCCACTCCATGGTTGGGCCATTGCTGAAAAGTTCCTGGTGCGGCACCGGCGACGGTGTTTTGGGCAACGAAGGATTATCCTTGCGTAAGGTCGGCCAGGTTTTTTCTTCAAATACTTTGCGCGCGCGTTTCCATACACCTTTTCCGCGATTGGGGCCGTCGGTGCTGAAGCGTTCTGCATTAATCGGTGTTGCACAGGAACCCAGCGTTGCGCATTCATTGTGTGCAGGATGATCCTGTTCTTCAGCCGTACCATAAAGCCCACAACCACCTTGACCGGCGCAATCATTTTTTACATGGCAAGTGTGATCAGACACATTTGGCTGCGATGGATCCGCGTAGTTATATTCCAGTGCAGTGGAACAATAACCTTGGCCAGCACAATTATTATCGCGCGTGCGCCCCTGGCCTTTACAGTGATTCAACCCCATGCAGGCGTGGCGCACTTCATCTTTACCCACGGCAGCAGGTGGATTGGCAGGAAACTTGGGCACACCTTTGAATTTTTCCAGTTGTGGATTGGCGACATCCGGCCAGAATGCACTCACATCAGGCAAAGTTGGAATCATCTTGATGTAATCATCCAAATAAGCCGCGGTATACCAAGGCTCAGTACCAAATTGCGCGCGAAAGTTGTTACACAAACTGGTGAGATTACTAAACGCCTGATGGCGATGCCCCAAATTAATATTTTCAAATGTCGGCGCGAGGTTATAAGTAATGTTATTTTCCTGAAAGGTGACCGTCCTCATTTGCTGAATGACTTTATCGAGAATCCAAATCATTGAGCGGTGCAAGGATTGATTGAAATAACGCTTCTGGTTATGCGGCTCCTGCAAAAAAATACTTTCAGTCATGATCAACATGTATTGATACAAACCACTGACCACATTCGCCAATTCGGCATAACCCGGCAGATAGGAAGCTGCCACAGGATTATCTGGAAAATTAAATACCACGCCACTCAAATCCGCCGTACTGACCGGTTGCTTTGCAGCAGCAGGCGGTTTGGGGTGCTTGGGCAGTTTTTCACTTTTAGGATCATAACCTTCAATTTGCGATTGCAAGGTCAGGAATTTGAAGTAGTGGGATAATTCTTGATGCGATGGATCATCAAATTTAGCAGGGCCAAATCCTTCACCTTGCGCATCAATCGTTTGTATCGCTTGCAGTGCCTGTTCACGCGAAGTAATGGCCAGTAGCTGGGATTTACCCGCATGACTATCCTCGCGGCTCATATAAGCCGCTGCATGGGCAGCGGAATTTTTCTCCGGCGGCGCCTGGTGTTTATTAAAACTGTGTTCGGGATAAACTGTATCAATATTATTAGGTGAATAATTGGTTGGCTGAATCTGACGCAATGTTTCGCCCCGATGGAAGTCCTCATCCTTCATATGCTCAGAGCAAATAATGCAACGCACATAGGAATAAATCTGGCCGATAGTTTTCCACGCACCGCCTTCCGGTGGCGCATCGGATGCTGCCGGGTATTCAATTTCAAGGAAGTGCCAGAGTTGTTCTACCGATAATTTTGAAAGAGGCAAGGCCAAGGGTTTTGCATCCGGCCCAAGCTTGGTGTGACCCGGCAAATTGGTTGGGTAAGGGCCAGGGGAATGCAGGTACATCTGCGGCATTTGCCCCAGTGAAAAAAGCACATTGGAAGACAGCGACATGTGCAGCATTTCTTCCACCGCCACACTCATGATGGCAGCACCAGCGCGATCAGCAAACTGTGAGAGCGATGTGTCGGGGAACCCGGTGGGTGTACGGTTAATCGAATAATAAGTGAAAAGGTAAATAGGGATGGTTGCCAGCTCCACCTCAATCGCCACCTGCAAATGCGATTTCAATTCAGCCAGCGCCTGTTCGCGTGTCCAGTGATCATTAATATGTTTCACTAAACGTTTTTCGGCTGGTGTCAGCCGTTTTACATGATCGGCGTAATTCATCTGCTGTTCCTTCTTCTGATATATACGGTTGGTTAAGAGGCACTTAAAACTTATTATTTTATTAACCAAGGAAAGACGTTGATGGCGTATTAGCCGTCATAATCATTTCCCTGATGATATTGAAGTTGCAACACCGCCCGAGTGTCTCATGCAAACAAGAGGCTATCTATTACAGGTTATTACACAGGGAAAGTTCATTCGACGACTAGAGGATCATTGCAGCGGTTAGTACGGTGCTCCATTCGGGTTTAAATTGGAAGATCAGGCAATCATGCCGGATTTTTGTGTATCCCAAATAACAGACCGAATACTTAACATAACAAGCATCGGGACAGCCCGCCTTAAAGCAACTTTATATCCAGCTCAACTCATGAGGAATTCCGTTATGTTAACCAACAACGCAAAAATCATATTGATTACCGGCGCGAGCAGTGGGATCGGCGAAGCAACTGCAAAAGTGCTGGCAAAAGCAGGCCATAAAGTCATGCTAGCTGCCCGCCGTATTGATCGACTTGAATTACTTGCAAAAACCATCACACACGATGGCGGAACCGCAAAAGCTTACGCACTTGATGTAGTCTCCCGCGATAACTTCACGGCTGTGGTTGCTGCAATCACTGAGGAATTTGGACCAGTTGACGTATTGGTTAATAACGCAGGCCTTATGCCACTATCGCCAATGGGGACACTCAAAACCAACGAATGGGATCAAATGATTGATGTGAATATCAAAGGCGTCCTAAACGGAATTGCATCTGTTTTAACATCTATGGAACATCGCGGCGGCCACATAATTAATATCGCTTCCATTGCAGCCCACAGTGTATTTCCAACCGCCGCTGTTTACTGCGGAACAAAATTTGCCGTTCGCGCTATTTCAAACGGCTTACGTATGGAATCCAAAAAAGTACGAGTGACGATTTTTTCTCCTGGCGTTGTAGAAAGCGAATTAGCTCACACCACAACCGACACCGCAACAAGAGAATGGCTTGAGGATTTTCGTAAAGTGGCGTTAAAACCAGAAGCCATTGCCAACGCAATCGCTTACGCCATTGAGCAACCAGAGGGTGTCAATATTGATGAATTGATTGTACAACCAACTCAATCAAGCTATTAATGCATACCATACACATTGCCAGCTTAACCTGCTGGCAGTGTGTATCCACGATCCGCCGATGCTTTCGCTTATTTACGGGTTTTGGCGGCACGATGCTGAGCAAAGTAGAAGGATGATTTTAATGTTGAATCTATCTATTTTTTATCGTAGTCGCTTGTTATATCTTTTCTAAGTGAATACATGCTACACCAGCGTTAGCTGATTCTTGCATGTCATTAAATGTTAATTCAGCTTGTGTATTGTATATTTTTAGCAACTCTGATGCGGCAAGCTTGTAAGCAGGTATATAAATTAACACCCCAAGCATAAATTTAAACCAATGATCCATATTTTGCTTTTTAGATATTCGTTTATTTCGTGAGCCAAGCCTTTGGCTACGAATACACTTAAGCTTGCCTGAGCGAGCAGCATAAAAGTTTTCTATTGGCTCGACTATAGACAAATTTACCGCAAAGCTTCCGCCCCACTTGTTAAATTGGACTTCTAATATTTGGTGCTGTCCGTTTATGATTCGCTTATATGTTGAATTTCTACCCATCCAACCTTGAGCTTTCAAAAACGGATCAACATGAGACTTCAAAACCAGCCTCATTCGATCATTTGTTTCTTTAATTTTTAGATTGAAAAATGTATGCATAATATTCGCTGGTATAACGAAACCGTAGAAAAAACCAATAACTACTGAATTTACTTACAGCCAATTGATTAATAATTTATTGGCTCACTTTGTCCAACTACTTTCTGATTTTCAACCAACCATGCCTAAGTAACGCAATATAGTCAGAAAATGATTTGATCTTTTCGCGACATTCGCAACTTACAAGAGCTGCTTGGTCACGATGATGTGAAGACCATACATATTTATATTCAAGGGAAGCCTGGTCTATTCGTTACACCCTTTTGTGTCTTGACTAATTGTCATATTATAAGCCCTCTGCACCCGAATCCTGTTCGGAAATGCTGGCTTCACATCAATAACGAGGATTACACAATGAAAAAACTCATCGCTGCACCCCTGATGGGACTTGCAGCCCTGCTTAGCGGCTGCGATTCAGCCAACACCACAAGCGACACATCCAACTCCACTGCAGCGGCAGTCAGCTCTCCAGCCGCAGAGAAAACGGCTCGTTTCACCCAATTTATTTATCAAGGTGAATCCCAGGAAAAAGTGACTCTGGGTGAAGGCGAATTCCGCAACCCAATTCTGTCTGGTTACGCACCCGATCCAACGGTAGCGCGTGTAGGTGATGATTACTATGTAGTTCCGTCTACTTTTACCCACTTCCCGGGTTTGCCCATTTACCACTCCAAAGACTTGGTGAACTGGATCCCTATCGCTAACGCCATCGACCGCCCCGATCAACTTAACTTTATGAATATCGGCGTATCACGCGGTATTTTTGCACCCGACCTTTCTTATCACGACGGCACCTACTACATCGCCACGACCTGTGTGGATTGTGGTGGTAACTTCGTAATCACCGCCAAGGACATTAAAGGCCCTTGGTCAGAGCCGCACTGGCTGGGCTTTGAAGGTATCGACCCTTCCATCCACTGGGATGACAGCGGCAAAGCCTATATCGTCAATAACGGCGCGCCCAATGAAGAACCTCGCTACGACGGCCATCGCGCTATCTGGATTCAGGAATTCGATTACAAAAACCTCAAAATGGTCGGCGAGCGCAAACAGCTGATCAACGGCGGCGTGGATATTTCCACTAAACCGGTGTGGATCGAAGGCCCGCACATCATCCAGCGCAATGGCTACTACTACATCACCGCAGCCGAAGGTGGCACCAGTGTGCATCACTCACAAACCATCTTCCGCGCGGACAACGTACTCGGCCCCTATGTACCTGCCGAACACAATCCTATCCTCACCCAGCGTGACCTGGATGTTGATCGTAAGGACCCAATCATTGCCGCCGGCCACGCCAAGTTTGTGCAACTGCCCAATGGCGACTGGTGGGCGACCTTCCTCGCTATTCGCCCTTACGACCGTGACATGTTCAACATAGGCCGTGAAACTTTCTTATTGCCTGTGTACTGGGAAAACGACTGGCCTTACATGCTGCCACCGGGTGAGCGCATTCCTTTCACTCACAAAAAACCCGCACTGCCCGAGCAGCCAGCCGCGGAGATTCCAACCTCTGGCGACTTTGGCTACACCGACAACTTTGACGGCAATGCATTGGGTGTGAGCTGGATGGGCATTCGCAACCCAATCAAGCCGTTTTATGAAGTAAAAGACCAAGGCCTCAACCTTGCATGCCACGGCGGATTGGGTGATCTTGCGAAAGTGCCAAGCTATGTTGGCCGCCGCCAACAGCACCACATTGCGGAATTCACCACTACCCTTAGCTTCAACCCCGCTGCTGAAGGCGATGCCGCAGGACTTGCCGCTGTGCAGGACGACCGCCACACGATGTTTGTCGCCCTGACCCGCCTCGACGGCAAGGATCAGGTTGCCCTCTTCCGCCGCCAAGGCACAACCAAAGACACGCTAATCAAGGCGACCCCGATCAACAAAGCTAAAGACGTAACCCTGACACTGGCTTTCAACGCCGGTAAAGCCAAGGCCTACTACGAAATCGACGGCCAACGCCAACTGCTCGTCGACAATGTGGACGCCACCAACCTAAGCACCAATGTATCGGGCGGGTTTGTCGGCACCATTGTTGGACCTTACTGCACCAGCAACTAATACAAGGGTTGATCGGAAACTAAAACGCCGGGCTTTGCCCGGCGTTTTAGTTATCAGCCAAGCCATCTATTTCCCAGCAGATGTAAGCAAGGCGACCATATTTAATGCCATGGTGCGTGATAATTGCGAATAGCAGGCTAACTAAATTTGTGCTTCAGGTATTGATTTTCTACCACAGTCGCTTGTTATGCTTCACTTACACTCACTCGAAAATCAGCCATATTATCTGAAAATAGTGATCCTAACCTTCCACTTGCTGGGTTATAGCCAAGTTCACTATTTGCCATGATGTATTCAACTTGTTCCTTTAGATCTTTAGAAAGGTGGTCAAGTATGAACTCTATGAAGTTAGCAACAACCGCATGATCATCAAAGATCGTTTTGTATTTGACAGAGTCTAGGGAAATGCCCATTGCGCTTTGCCACATATCCTCATAACCGACAAATACAGGGACTTTGCCTTTGAAATATACCTCGCCGATTTTTAACTTATTTACCTCTACGTTGCCGTGAAGCAAGTCATTTCGTTCATTCATTAATGTATGGAATCTCTTGCATACATCGTTTGTGTAATCAATCGGGCGTGTGAATCCCATGCAATTTAAATGAAGTGATTGAACTCGAATATCTATCTGCTGACGTATGGTGTTTTGAAAAAGTCTCTCATTTTTTTTGATCTCAGGTTTCGCCAGCACAAAAATAAGTAGATTAATAAACGATTCCGCAAGCACGGGGAGCATCGAGCGAAGTCCAAAAGTTATACCTATCGCGTTATCGTATTTGTCTCGGACATATTTCCAATTTTCTTTCAGTTTTGGTAGATTCTCCTCGTTAAATTTTACGAGTTCTCTATCTTCTTCAATATTTACATCAAGGGCGCTTAGTGACTTTATATTTTTGGTTATGACAGATTTGATGCGGTGATATGGATTTAAGAATCGAGTCCAGTTTTCAAGCTCTACTCGAACCGACTTCATGGATTTACCATAGTTCTTAAAATCTGACTTTATTTGCTGAATAAAATCTTCGAACGTTAGACCTTTACCGTCGTGCTCGCCAATGAGATGTACCTCGGTTCGAAAATTGTGCCCTTGAATAGAAACTATTCCGTACTCACCTGCTAATGACCATTCCCAGTGAATTAGGTTATCTGACGAGTCATTTCTCAAAAAGTTTTGAAGACCATTTGGGTTACCGTATTTAGCTTGTAAATAACAGTAAAGATCAATTGGCTTAATCTCGTTTGTAAACTCCCAAATTATCGCCTTCTTCGGTAACTTATCACCAGTAATAATCTTTACAAGGCAACTCGGGTGAACAGCCTCTAATCCAAGAAAATAGCTTTCCATTACTTACAGTCTCGATAGAGCTAACAGTTTATTCAAAAGCCTGATCCATATATTTACGAACACCAATCCACTTTACCTTACAGAAATATACCTAACCATCAGTAAGTTAGATTGAAGCAAAAAAATAAATCTGTAGATATACGGTTCAATATATTTGGAAATATACGGCGATTAAATTTAAGGGACTACATTCCACCTTGGACACAAAGCGGCTCTTAAAGGCAGTTACAGTTCGCGACCACAAAAGCAACACACCTTATTTTTCTGCAACCTTTGGTGGCGGTGCCTGACCTTCTATTAATGACAGATTCCCATCAAAGCATGCCCATGCAGGGGCGCTTTTTGTCCAGATATTCATGGTGGGGGAAATTGATGAGGGGTCGTCCAGAGTACCGATTCGCACTACGGTGTATTGTGGTCTTGCGGATGAATTGGCGAACAGGTGGGAGCCGCAAGTTGGGCAGAAGCGGCGGCGGATTTGGTTGCCGCTTTCGGCAACACTAATGAACTCACTCAGCTCGCCATTAATAGTGAGTGAATCTGTATCCACTACGGCATTTACTGTGCCGTTGGAGGCAATGTGCTGACAGTCCTTACACCAACAGACACGTGCCGCAATGGGTTCGCCAGTAAAATGATAACTCACGGCTCCACAAAGACATCGCCCACTGCGTTCAGCCATATAGCACCCTTGCCCCTTTACGTCGGAATAATAAAAACCTAATTAAAGACTATTACACTCCAACTCGCCAACGGCAATTACCGGATATTACATTGGATCAAAGTACCAATGCTTCCAGCGCTTTTTTGTTTTCCGGGCTAAGGCTGTGATTCAGATTCATCACAATCTCCGCCAGCTGTTTTTCCTCTGCTGTCGTGGATTCTGCTTCACTGACGACAGTTAAGGTGGCCACATCATCGGCTTTGGCTTTGTGTTCAACGTTTTTAATTGCCTTGGCAATAGCGCGTGTGGCTTCGCTGTTGCTTTTGTCTTCACTGATCGCCGCTAGCGTTGCCTTGTGCTCGGCAGAGGGGTAATGATTCAGTTCGGTCAGAATACGCGCCATGGTGGCAATCGCATTAGACTCAGCGAATGACATTGGGGCAATGACCAATAGCGCGAACAAAGCAATAACGGCGGCGGATAAGGTAGAGGTTTTGCGTTTCATTTTTAGCTCCTACTTAGTTATGGTTGGAAAAGTTTAATTAAAACTTGGATATAGGGCGGTGCTGATTATGGCACAGCCAAGTTGAACTTGGGTATCGCTTGAGCCGCTGTTCGGAAATCTTTGACGCAGCTCACCTAATTCAAGCTTATGGCATTAAAAAGAAAAATCCCCCGCAGAATTAACTGACGGGGGATTCAAGGGATTACACAGGATTACGCCTTAGGGTTAATACACATCGCGCAAGTAGCGCTTATCCATATTCAACTTGCGGATGTAATTCACGGTTTCCACTTCATCGAATTTGCCGTAGTGCTGGATGATATCGCGCAGGGCTTGATCCACATCTTTTGCCATGCGGCTGGCATCGCCACAGACGCAAAAGTAGGCGCCCTCTTCCAACCAATGCCAAATTGCTTCGCCTTGTTCGCGCATGCGATCTTGCACATAAATTTTTTGCGTTTGGTCGCGCGAGAAGGCGAGGCTTAATTCAGTCAGCACGCCGTCTTTTTGGAATTGTTGGATTTCATCCTGATAATAAAAATCGCTGGCGGCATGTTGTTCGCCAAAGAAGAGCCAGTTTTTACCTTGATGTCCACGCGCTTGGCGCTCTTGCAAAAAACCACGGAAGGGTGCGACACCGGTGCCGGGGCCAACCATGATTAAAGGAGTATCGCCATTTTCCGGCACGTGAAAATGTTTGCTGGGTTGTACAAAAATGGGGATATCGATACCTGCTGCGCGATCCGCTAAAAAAGTAGAGGCAACGCCTTTACGGATTTTTTTGCTGTCGCGGAAGCGTGTGTAACGCACCGCAGAGACGGTGAGATCAATACGATTCGGTTGTGCTTTGCTGCTGGAGGCGATGGAATATAAACGGGGTTGCAGGCGTTTTAACAGGGGAATTAATTCATCAACACTAGCGCGAATGGGGAACTCTTGCAGAATATCGACTAGCTGGCGACCATAGAGCCAATCTTGCAGTTCTTTTTTATGTTCCGCATCCAACAGGGTTTTTAATTCGCTACTGTTACTGCGCTGCGCAATAAAATTCAGCGCCTCCAAACTCGGGCGGCAAATTTCATAATTATCGATCAGCGCTTGATGCAAAGGCTTTTCCTGGGTGTCCACCACCACGGGAGCGGCAGCATTGAGGTTTAATGCTTGCTCCAACTCAAACACATAATCGGGGCAATTTTTTGGCCAGACACCCAGCGCATCACCCGCTTCATAGGTAATGCCCGAATCGCCCAGATCAAAACCGAACTGGCGAACATCTTTGCCGGAGCCATCTGCATTTAAGCGTTTATTTACCACCAAACGCGCTGCGTAGGGATTGGCTTTGGTGTAGGCAATGGGTGTATTGATGGCGGATGTACTGCTAGTCATGGGCAATGGCTGGTTCTCTGCGGGGGCATTGGTTGCCGATATTAAAGGCGCTAATTGTTCACTGAGCTTAGCAAACCATTCCGCGGCTGGCGATTCAAAATCCGTATCGCAATCTGTTCTGTCTACTAACGCCCTTGCGCCCAAGCCTTGCAAACGCGCAAATAGTTTTTTGCCGTGACCACAGAATTGGTCGTAATTGGAATCGCCCAAGGCCAACAGTGCGAATTGCAATTTATTCAACGCCGGTGTGGAATCGTTGGTTAATTGACTCCAGAAATCACCACCACTATCGGGTGCATCGCCATCACCAAAAGTGCTGGTGATAAACACGGCGAGTTTAGCGGCGGCCAATTTTTCCACGGAATAATCATTCATGGATTTGACTGTCACCGCCCAACCCTGCGCCGACAATTGCTGCGCGAATTTCTCCGCAAGCGTTTCTGCATTGCCGGTTTGTGATGCCCAGAGCAACAATAGTTCTGGCTTGACTTGAGTAGCGGCTGGCGCATTCACCCCCACAGAAGCGACACCAAGCGGTAGCACATGGCTAAACATACCAGCAAGCAAACCGTTTACCCAGGTGCGATGAGCAGGATTAATTGGCGCATCAGCAGGCAGCGCGGGCACAGCGGAAATTAATGTAGCGCTGGCTTGGAGACCACTGATATAACCGGCCAGATAAGTGCGCTCTGCTTCAGAAAAATTCGGAGCAATAGCTTCTACCACACCGATTTTTTCGGCGAAGGTTTTAATCAAGGTCATGCTGGTTTCCTTACCTATAGCGGCATAGGCCATAGGGATTTCATACTCGTAGTCATGCGAATCAGAGTTCTCTGCAGAATCTATCTCCATAGATTCAACAAACACCTCGACGCGCTTAAGTGTAACCGCAGCAACTTTTAATTCTGGCTGCTGCGAAATCGCGTCGATTTTATCGCTGGTAACCGCGTTGATGCAGAGATTATCGCCGTAGACATCGTTCCAATGGATGGGCGCGAAACAACAGCCGGGTTGCACACGATCTGTCACCACGGCGGGCAAAATCGCGTAACCGCGACGAGAGCGAATTTCCACTTTGTCTTTGTTCTTGATGCCCAGCTCGGTTGCATCTTGTGGATGAATCTCCACAAAGGTGCCGGGATTTAATTTATTGAGCGTGGGAATTTTTCCGGTTTTGGTGAGTGTGTGCCATTGGTGCTGCACGCGTCCGGTATTCAGAATAATGGGGAATTCGGCACTGGGCATTTCCGCCGCTTCCACATGGGGGCGCGGGTGAAAGATGGCTTTGCCGGAATCGGTTGCAAATTGAATTAACGGCTTGCTGCCATCGGCTTCCATTTTCAGCGGCTGGTTAATACCAGTGTTTAAATAGCGGATGGGGTTACGCGTGGAATTTTCATCTGCACAGGGCCATTGCAGTGGCGCTTCGCGTAGGCGAGCGTAATTGACGCCGCGCAAATCGTAACCGGTTTTGGGGTTGTAACTTTGTTTGATTTCTTCAAACACTTCGGCGGCAGAATTAAAACTGAATCCCTCACTAAAACCCATTTCGCAGGCAACGCGCGCGATAATCTCCCAATCAGCCCTGGCGTCGCCCGGTGGCGAAACCGCTTCTTGCATAAGCGTGATATTGCGCTCGGAGTTGATCATCACCCCTTCGGCTTCTGCCCATAAAGCGCCGGGCAATAAAATATCGGCATAGCGATTGGTTTCGGTGTCGAGAAACGCATCTTGCGCGATCACTAATTCTGCACACTGTAAACCTTCAATCACCATTTTGCGATTGGGCACAGAGGCAACCGGATTGGTACAAATGATCCAGCAGGCTTTTATTTCTCCCGCCGCCATACGCTCAAATAAATCGACAGTGCCTTTGCCAAGCTTGGTGCTGATACTACCAGGCGCAATGCCCCACATCTGCTCGATAAATTCGCGATCTTTTTCTACCAATAAGGTGCGCTGACCCGGCAAGCCCGGCCCCATATAACCCATCTCGCGCCCCCCCATGGCATTGGGTTGACCAGTGAGCGAAAAAGGGCCACTGCCGAGGCGACAAATTTTCCCCGTCGCTAAATGCAAATTGCAAATCGCGTTGGTATTCCAGGTGCCGTGGGTGCTTTGGTTTAAGCCCATGGTCCAGCAGGTCATAAACTCGGGAGCATTACCGATCATGTCAGCCGTTTTAATTAATTGCTCAACGGAAAGACCGGTAATTTCGCTCACTTTTTCCGGTGTGTAATCGGCTAAAAATTCCGGAAACCTTTCCCAACCTTGGGTGTACTGCGCGATAAATTCCGCATCAGTTTTACCATTTTTGTGCAGTAAAAATAACAAGCCGTTTAAGAACGCAAGGTCGGTGCCGGGTTTGATGGGTAAATACACATCGGCCTTATCAGCGGTTGTGGTGCGACGTGGGTCAACCACAATTAATTTCGCACCGGCTTTGACGCGATCCATCATGCGCAAATACAAAATCGGGTGGCAATCCGCCATGTTGGCGCCTATCACCAAAAACAAATCGCTGTGATCAAAATCCTGATAGGAACCGGGTGGTGCATCGGAGCCGAGCGAGAGCTTGTAACCCGCGCCCGCGCTCGCCATACACAGGCGCGAGTTGGACTCGATATTGTTGGTACGTAAAAAACCTTTGGCGAGTTTGTTGGCGAGGTATTGGGATTCAATCGACATCTGCCCCGACACGTAAAAACTGATGGCATCAGGGCCGTGCTTATCCAGAATGTCACGCAGGCGTTTCGCGGTAGTACTGATCGCCTGCGCCATGGGTGTCATCACCGGATCACGATTGCGCTCACTGCGCACAAAGGCGGATTCCATGCGGCCGGAGTTGGTAAGCGCCTGGGCGCTGGTTTGGCCTTTGGTGCACAGGCGGCCAAAATTGGCGGGATGGTTTTTATCGCCCGTGACCTTGGTGATTTTTTTACCGTCGGTTTCCAACACCATGCCGCAACCAACGCCGCAGTAAGGGCACACGGAACGGACAGACTTAGGGACGCTATTGGCAGATTTTTTAGCAACAGACTCAGACATAGGCTTGCAACTCCTCATTGGGAGGGGTTTAGCAATGCCTATGCCAGTGACTGAGCGCCATCGGAAAAGTCACTTAAGCTATTGATTTAAAAAAGTAAATTTATTACACAGGGCTAAAAAGTGAAGGCGGGCGGGACAATAACCTTAGGTAGTGAATTATTTTTGCCTCATACCAATGCAATATTTCACTCGACGGGCACTGGTTTGTTGTTGATTGGTGCAAAAGGCGGTGCGCGCAGTATTTATTACTTGCCGCACGCCTGCCATTTTCGCACCAAAATAGACCAGCAATCAGGTTTTAAACTGCCCAACCAGTTGTTGCAACTCGGTACCGACGCTGGCCAGTTCGTCGCCCGATTGATGTGAACGCGCTGCGTAGCCTCCCGCCGATTCGGTAGCATCCGCAATTACGTGCATGCTTTGGTTGATGGATTCAATCACCTGGGTTTGCTCTTCAGCGGCGGTGGCGATTTGTAAGCCGCGCTGGCTGATGGTGCTGACTTGCTGGTCGATAGCGCTGAGCGCATCCGAAGTAGCGCAAACCATCTGTACCGAGACATCACCTTTGGCCAGACTGCGTTTGATCGACTCGCTGGCACCTGTCGTGCTGGCTTGCAGGCGCTGGATCATGCCCTGGATTTCCTCTGTTGATGCCTGGGTGCGCGCCGCCAATGCGCGCACTTCATCTGCCACTACTGCAAAACCGCGCCCCTGTTCACCAGCCCGCGCCGCTTCAATGGATGCGTTGAGGGCGAGCAAATTGGTTTGCTCGGCAATGCCGCGAATCACATCCGACACGGCGCCAATGCCATTCACATCCTGCTGCAACTGCTGCAAACCGTCGGTATTGAGCTTCACTTCTGATGAGAGCGCCTGGATGTTATCGATAGATTTGGCGGCAGTGGACTGCGCATCTTTGGTGGTGACCTCAGCCAGATTGGCGGCCGCTGCCGCTTCTTGCGTGCTGCGGGCGACTTCAACAGCAGAGGCTGCCATTTCGTTAATCGCACTGGCGACCTGCAGGGTTTGCTCGCGCTGCTGATCCAGGGTTTTGTGGGTGGCGCTGGTGTCTTGCGAGAGCTGCTGGCTGATGCTGGCCACCTGTTGGGTGAGCTGCTGGATACGCTGAATCATGCCGTGAATGGAATCCACAAAACTGTTGAAAGCCACAATAACCGCGCCGATTTCATCGTTGCTGGTGCGCGTGAGGCGACGGGTTAAATCGCCACCGCCGCGCGCTATGTCTTCAAGGCTGCGCACCAGCCCGTTAAGTGGCGCCAGGGTTTTATTGGCGATATATACCGCCAGCAGCGCAATCGCACCGAGCAGTACCAACGCCGCAACAAAGACCCACATAAGGGTGGCAGTAATATGCTCATCGGCCACCGCGCGCGCCGAGGCAACGGCGTCATCGATGCTATCGATATAAAACCCGGTGCCCAGCATCAGGTTCCACTTATCCAGCCAAATGGCGTAGCTGAGTTTGGGGTAAGCGGTATCGCCCTGCCCCAAGCGCGGAAAATGGTAGGTGACAAAACCGCCACCCGCCTGCCCCTGCTTGACCAGCTCGTTGATCAGGAAAACACCATTAACATCTTTATAATCGCGGAAACTGTCGCCAATACGCGCGCTGTCGCTGCCGGAAAATACCCGCACCGAGCTGCCATCGTAGCCAAAGTAGTAGCCATCTTTACCGTACTTCAATTGTTTCAGCAGGGCGATGGCCTGGTCTTTTTCGGCGGATTCGCCCTTGGGCGCGGCATCGTAGAGGGGTTTGATCAGCGAGTTGGCAATATCCAGGGAGTTGCGCAATTCGGTTTTATGGGCGTTGAGCAGGGTGTCGCGCAGTATCTCCATATCCTTGCTGACAACGTCTTGCATACGGGCACTAACCAGTGCCAGGAGCACCACTAAAATCGCAATGCCCGGCACCAACCCGAGCAAAATCAACTTGTATTTCATCGACATGGAACCCATGCGCGATCCTCCAGAATATTGTTATTGTGGTTTCAGTAGTAGACTTATATGCCATATTGTTATTACGACCAATTGTAACCGGTCTCACCCGAACGGCCAGTTATTCAGACGAAAAGATCTAAAATCGTCTATATTCAATTACATAGTTATAATCGACCATTCCTCATGGCACTTTAATGACCCAGCAAACAGAGATTCACTTACTGCTGAAAAAACTGGCGGTGCCGACACAAGACCTGGCGCAGTTGAGCTTTTGTCGCGGCCCCAAAGAAGCCCAAATTAAAGAGTGGCTGCAAAGCCTGCCCTTGACCCAGGCCCAGCAAGTCAGTGCCCAGATTTATACCGCTGTCCATGAGATCAGCCGTATATCACTGGGCAGTGAGCAACGACTGGCGATTTTGGAGCTGCTGCGCATTCCGGTACATCACACCCTGAATGGTTTGGCGCGCAAGTATTTAAACCAACCGCTGATCCTGCCCGATGCCGCCCTGAAAACCGCGACCATCGCCCAAGCCATTCAAAAACACTTTCTCAATGGCTATTTGATTTTAGTGCGCCAACTGTGCCAACAACCCGAGGCCAAAAAAGAGGCGCAAGACCTGCAAGCGCTGGTGATCTCCCGCGCGCTTACCGCCCTTAGCCTGCTGCTGCTGCGCTCTTACCAACTGTATTTACCTATCGCCAGCCAGGTGTGGAACGAAATCCATACCCTATACCAACTCGCCTGTGCACTGGATGTGGCGCAGTTGCCGGTTGATGATCGCCTGCCCCACCAGCAACAGCTAAAAACCATTCACAACCACTACTTGCGCCTGCTACTGCTTGCCACAGCGCGCGCTAACCAGTTGCGGCAGGATGAAATCGAAAATACCTACAACCTGCTGGAAACCCTGGCGCCCAGCGCCGAGCTGGATGATTACAACCCCGATGGCAAAGAAAACCTGTTTGTGGTGCTCACCAGCAGCAATCGCCCCCCCTTTTACAAATCCCATTGGCGCCCGGCAGCGACAACAGATACCCGTGCGGCACTGGAGCTGCGCACCGAGCAGTTGATCGGCAAGTTGGGTGAACTCTACAAAAGTGCTGGCGACAGCAATGGCGATGCCGCCAAGCCGGTAGCACTCAGTGCAGCGCTGGCCAAGCATTTGGAACAGGCCTGGAGCCATTTGGCGCTACGCAGCTTTGAGCGGCAGGATGTGAATGCCGACATTGAGGTCACTGTCGGTTTGACCAATATCCATTTTTATCTGGCGGGTGAGCAGGCGTTTAACGTGTTTCTCAATCGCAGCAATGGCGTTGCGGGCGCGCCGGAAAAAGGCGATATCTTCCAAAAACGCGGCGTACAACTGAAGCAGGGCAATACCTTGAAGGTGGATGACCCCTGGGGTGACGCTTTTGATATCAAAGGGACGGCACTGGAAGGGCGGGCCTTGCCTACGCTGAATATCGAGAAAAAACTGCTGGAACGTGAGCAAGTGGATTATCAGGGCCAGCATCCTATTTATAAGGTGCCACTGGTGGACCGCAGCCTGGGTGGTTACGGCCTGGAATGGCGCAGTGAAATTCCGGTGCAGGTGCGCGCGGGCGAACTGCTCGGCCTGCGCGAATACGGCCGCAATAAATGGTCGATTGGCGTGGTGCGCTGGGCCCATCAAATCAAAGGGGCAACGCAATTGGGTATCCAGATCCTGGCGCCCCAGGCCGTGCCCGTTGGCATTGCGATAGTGCATAAAACCGGTGGCTTCTCCGAATACCTGCGCGCCCTGCAAATTCCGGAATTGCGCGCTGTTAACCAACCGGCGAGTTTGATTACCAATGCCGTGTCCTTCCATGAGTACAACAAGGCGCGCCTCTACTGCCAACCGACGCCGGGTGTCTCCTATAGCGGCGATAAATCCATCCAGCTGACCCAGCGTTTGTTTGCTACCGGCGCTTTTAGCCAGTTTGGTTTCCGTGAACTCATGCCAACGGCTGGCGAATCCCCCGCTAAGGATGATTTCAACTCGGTATGGGAATAGCTCGTTATGAAAATAATAGGCTGAGGCTGTAATAGCGTGTAGTTGCCCCGGTCAATGTAAAAGCGCATGATTTTTTGGCAAAAAATCAAAAGGCTCGACCAGCTCGCATAAACCGATGATAAGGTTGAGCCAGTCGATGATTTAAGTAATATAGCCACAGGGTAACGCCGGTCGACGCAAGTAATTCGCGACACATGGTAGGGTTTTTCGACTTATCGGCACAAATTTGTCACATCACATTAAAAATGCACTGCCGAACGCAGTAAAGCCGCCTGATCCAACCTGCGCGCCGGATAAAACGCGCTATAGTCAGAGTCAGGCCGCGCGGCCAGTTCGCCAGACAATAGAATGGACATATGACTAGTTACGATACGATTCGACTGCTTATTCTGAACAACCAGCGTTCAGAGGCAGAGCGCCTTATAAGTATGCTGCACGCCTCCGGTCACCCCTGCCGTGCACAACACGTTGACAGCGAAGAAGCGCTGGTCAAACTGCTGCAAGAACAGAGTTGGGATCTGTTGATTGGCAACATGGATACCACCACGCCAACACCTGCCATAGCCATCAAACAAATCCGCCGCCTCAATAAAGATGTTCCCGTCATACTGCTCTATGAAATCGATGAAGATGAAAGCCCCTTTGCGGTAGTAGAAGGTTTGCGCCTGGGTGCTGCCGATGTCATCAATCTGGATGACGATCAACACCTGCTATTGGTTATTGACCGTGAATTGCAAAACCGCGAACAGCGTCAGGCGCGCCGCAATACTGACCGTCGCTTTCGCGAGGCCGAGCGCCGCAGTCAACAATTATTGGACAGCTCCCGCGATGCTATCGCCTTTATTCAGGATGGTCTCTACCTCTATGCCAATGAATCTTTTGCCGAGTTATTTGGCTATGAAGCGCGCGATGCGATTGAAGCTATGCCGATCATGGACATGGTGGCTCGTGGCGATCAGGCGCGCCTGAAAAACTTCCTCAAGGATTTTGTGTTCAAGGGCGATGACGCAGAATCCAGCAGCGTGTCCTTTACCGGTTTAAAAGAGGACGGCAGCGAAACCCATATCGACCTGGAAGTATCACTGGTCACCTACGACGAAGAACCCTGCATCCAGTTCCTTGCGCGCGCCGCGACAGCGACCATAGTGCAAACCAACAACGAAGAGTTGGAAGCGCAGCTCAAACAAATCAAATGGCAGGATGTAGTCACCGGTGTATACAACCGCCAATACTTGCTCAATAACCTTGAACACATCATCGACAATGTCGACGAAAAACAGCATTCCTGCCTGATGTATATCGAGCTGGATCATTTCAGCGAACAGATTAAAAACAGTTTCGGGGTTGCCGGTGCCGATTTGGCATTGGTTGACATAGCCACCCTGCTGCGCAGCAAAGCCAATACCAGCGACACCATTGCCCGCTTGGGCGATTCCACCTTTGCCATCATCAGCCACAACCTGAAAGCGGACGCGGCGGTTAACCGCGCCCAGCAGCTATGCAAAGATCTGGAAGGTCACATCATTGAGATCGATCACAAAACCCTGCAGGTCACCTGCAGTATTGGCATATCGCTGATCAACGAGACCAGCACCAGCACCAATACAGTGATTGAGCAAGCACGTCAGGCGATGGAAAAAGTCCGCGCCAAAAATGGCAATAGCGCCATGCTGTTTGAGCCGGAAGCGCCCTCGGGCGAGATCAAGATCGACATCAACAATGTGCTGCAACAAGCGCTGGCTAATGATCGCTTCCGCCTGTTGTTTCAGCCGATTATCAGTCTGCGCGGCTCCGATGAAGAATATTACGAAGTCTACTTGCGTATGCTGGATGAAAGCGGCACGGAGATTTCACCCAACCTGTTTTTTGAAGCGGCATCCAACATCAGCGCCTGTACCAAAATTGACCGCTGGGTGATTTTGGAATCCATCAAAATGTTGTCCCAGCATCGCGCTAAAGGCAATAAAACCAAACTCATCCTCAATATCAGCCGCCAATCGCTGTGCGATGAATCCTTAATTCCCTGGTTGGGCGTTGCCTTTAAAGCCGCCAAATTGTCACCTGACTCTGTGGTATTCCAGGCGCGGGAAATTGATGTCACCAACCATTTGAATGCCGCCAAACACTTTGCCGATGGTGTTAAGAAGCTCAACACTCACTTCTCCATCAGCAACTTTGGCTGCTCACTCAACCCGTTCAATACGCTGTCCCATGTACCCGCCAGCATGATCAAGGTAGATGGCTCTTTCACCAGCGATATTCAAAACAACAATGAAAGTCCGGAAACACTCATCCAGTTGATTGAGAAGTTGAATCAGGAAAGTAAGATTACGCTGGTGCCCTTTGTCGAAAATGCCAGCGTACTATCCACCCTGTGGCAGGCAGGTGCGCATTACATTCAGGGGCATTATTTGCAGGAACCCACTCAGGGGATGAATTACGACTTTAATATGGAGTCGTAAATCCCCCCTGCCCCCCCCTTTTTCAAAGGGGGGATTTTTAGCTCCTCCCTTTGAAAAAGGGAGGTTGGGAGGGGAGGGATTCTTAAAGCAACTTGTCGCGTTCGCGGAAGCCCAGCAGATACAAAATTGCATCCAGGCCGAGATTGGAAATATTGTGCTCAGCAGAGGCCTTTACCAGCGGTTTTGCGCGGAAGGCAACGCCCAAACCGGCAACACTGAGCATGGGCAAGTCATTGGCGCCATCGCCCACGGCAATCACTTGCTCCAAGGCGATACCTTCCTGTTTAGCCAACATTGCCAGCAACTCTGCCTTGCGCTGACCATCCACCACCACACCTTTTACTTCGCCGGTTACCTTGCCATCCACTATGTCCAGCTCATTGGCATAGACATAATCGATTCCCAGTTTGTCTTGTAAATAGCGGCCAAAATAATTAAACCCACCGGACAGAATTGCCGTTTTGTAGCCCAGTTTTTTCAACGAGGAGATGAGTTTCTCGGCGCCTTCATTCAAACGCAGTTGCGCCGCAATACCGGCCAATACCGATTCATCCAACCCTTTGAGCAAGGCCATGCGGCGCGCAAAACTCTGTTTGAAATCCAATTCACCGCGCATCGCCGCCTCGGTGATTTCAGCAACCTGCTCGCCTACTCCGGCTGCCTTGGCCAGCTCATCAATTACTTCGGCATCGATCAGGGTGGAGTCCATATCAAAACAGACCAACCGGCGATTGCGGCGGTAAACGGTATCGCGTTGGAAGGCGACATCCACATTCAGTTGTGCCGAGAGATCCATAAAATCGGCGCGCAGTGCCGCCATGTCTGCCGGTGTGCCGCGCACGGAAAACTCCACGCAGGCACTGCCGCGCGCCAAGTCTTCAGCATTGAGTTCCGCCAGGGAAACACGGCCCGACAAGCGACTGATAGTGTCGATGTTCAAACCGTGCTTGGAGGTAATTGCCGTCAATTCTGCAATCATGGTGGCATCAATCTGGCGCGCCAGCAGCGTCACTATGTGGCGGGTCTTGCCCTGCTGGTCGGCCCAGTGTTCATAGCTTTCGGGGGCGATGGTTTGAAAACGCACCTGGATATCCAGTGCGTTTGCTGCCTGCTGGATCGCCGCCAACAATTGTGCGCGGGTGTCGGTTGAAACACGCAGTTCAACCAAAATGCCGAGCGCCAGGGTATCGTGGATAACCGCCTGGCCTATGTCCAGTATGCGCGCGCCAACCTGGGTCAGGGTTTTGGTCAGGGCGTGGGTAACACCGGGTTTGTCTTGACCCGATGCGTTAATCAAGAGAATTTCGTTCACAATGCCTCACTAAAATAGGGTCCAGATAAGCATCTGGCCGGGGCGCCGGGATAAAGCGCGCATTCTAGCCGAATTACTCTCGCCTCACAGCAGCTTCTATGATGAAACGCAGGTTTCGCCAAGGCACAGCAACTTAGGCTAGAATGCAATTCCGCGCGACAGCACCAAGGAACAGTTTGCAACTAATCACCAGTAGCGAACTCTCATGAACACTGGTCGCCGGTGGATAGATCGACCCGCCTTACACAGACTGACTCTGGCAGGATCCGGAGTTGAACCATGAACGCACAGATACGCGCACGGACTTAACAACAAGATGGCCTTATTAACAACCTACAAAACCTACCCGCAATTAACCCTCTGCAGCCTGCTTATTATTGTTCTGGGGCTCCTGGGTGCATGGGCTTACCACAGCAACGGCGAGCAAAACCAGCGCGAGCAAATTGGCCTTTATGGCCAGGTGCTTGCCAATAGCGCCGCACGTCAGGCCGTTAACGCCACTTTGCAACAGGACCTGGTCAGCCTTCAAGCGATCCTGCTGGAAGTGGGCCAATACCCGAATGTGATCGGCGCCACCATTCACAATGTGGAAAACAAACTCCTGGTGCAAAGTGGTTTTAAACCCAATCAGGTGATTACCGGTCGCCGCTACGATTTCTCCGCGCCTATTGCCCTGCACAATAACGTCGCCGGATATCTGGAAGTCTCACTTGATGTGCCGCGCCACACCGAGCGGGATTACCGTTTTTATCTGGTATGGATGGCCAGCCTCTGTATTTCCTTGCTCATTATTTGGTGGTCGATCCAGCGCCAGTGGTGGTCACACTTGAAAGAAAAACTGCCCAGCACCAGTGAAATCGTCACTGCTGTGGTAGAAAAAATGCCCACCATTGAGGATGTCCCCGAACCCGAGCCGGAAGCGCCCAAACAAGTGTCTGTGCGTTTGAGCCTGGAAATCGTCAACATGAGCAAACTCTACCAACAACTCAACAGTGAGAGTTTTGCCAGTGTATTGCGCCGCTTTGAAAAACAATTGCAAGGTGTGTTGAATTTGTACAACGGCCAGCGCCAAATGTTATCCGGCGAAACACTGATTATCGATTTCACCGGCGAAGCCTTTTACGAGTGCAGCTTTCGCGCCGTGTGCGCAGCGCAGCTGTTGAGCAACCTCGCCACCAAAAACCCCAGCCCGCGCTTGCATTTGGCGGCGGCAGTGCATGAATTATCTGCACCGGTGAGTTCCAATAAATCGCTGCTGAAAGATTTTGTGGTGCAGCACAACAATTATTTAAAACCCGACAAAGGCGAGATTTTGATTAGCCAACGCTTGATTGATGCCGACTTGCAGGAGCATTTGGATATTATCAGCGACAGCGGCAAGCTCGTCGGTTTAAAAGCTCCCTACGCATCACTGCTGGCAAAACAGGAAGATCAACTAACTGCCGCCGCAACACCGTCATAACACCTGTCATATCCACAGCGTCATGACTGTCACAGACTTGTCATGATTTCATCACCGAAGTGTCACAGCACAGTCATAACCTCAGCGCATCAGTCCTGCTCAGGTTATGACTACCATGCTGAATATCGAACAATCCATTACCAATAAATTCCCCGGCTTTACCCAACAAGCGCCCATAGTGCGCAATTCCACCCTCAGCATTTTGCGCAAGCTCACGCACGAGCGCGAGATCAACGCTTTTTTGCGCGAGCACCAAGGCAATCGCGGTATCGATTTTATTGATCGCATTTTTGATTACTTTAATTTCAGCTACAGCGTTTCCCAGCGCGAGCGCAATAATATTCCTGCACAAGGGCGCGTGGTGATTATTGCCAATCACCCCATAGGTTCGCTCGATGGTTTGGCGCTGGTTCGCTTGATCAGCGAAGTGCGCAAGGATGTCAAAATTATCGCCAACGATATGCTCATGACCTTTGAGCCGCTGCACGATTTACTGCTGCCGCTCGACAACATGACGCACGCATCCTACAAGCAAAGTTATAAAAATATCCTGCAAGCATTAAACGACGATCAAGCGGTCATTATTTTCCCCGCTGGAGAAGTCTCCCGCGCTAGCCCCAAAGGCATTCGCGATGGCAAGTGGCAAGCGGGCTTTCTGCATTTTGCACGCAAAACCCAGGCGCCAATTCTGCCAATTTTTGTCTCGGCCAAAAATTCACTGTTGTTTTACAGCGCCTCCATGATTTTCAAACCATTGGCAACAGCGCTGCTCGCCCATGAAATGTTTAACAAGCAATCGGCAGAAATTAAATTTCGCATTGGCGAGGTCATTCCCTACCCATCGCTGGAATCCGATCACCTGGCAGACAAGGCATTAATCAAACGCCTTAAAAAGCATGTGTATAAAATTGGCAAAGGTAAAGCGACAAAAACCAATCAACCAACGCCATTTATTACCGAAAAAACCATCGCCCACCCGGAAGATCGCGCTGCGTTAAAAAAAGAATTTAACAATGCCCAACTCATTGGCAGCACGCGTGACAATCACAAAATATTTTTATGCGACTACAAACAACACCCGGTGGTATTGCGCGAAGTGGGCCGGTTGCGCGAGCAAACCTTTCGCTTGGTGGGAGAAGGCACTGGCAGCCGCCGCGACCTGGACAAATACGATCACTACTATCGCCACCTGGTGCTGTGGGATGAGGATAAACTTTGCATCGCCGGTGCTTATCGCCTGGGTGAAGCCCACAAATTGCTGCAGAAAAAAGGTGCCGATGCACTCTACACCAATGAATTATTTGATTTTCATCCAGCGCTCACGCCCTATTTGGAACAGGGACTGGAATTAGGTCGCAGCTTTGTACACCCGGATTACTGGGGCAAGGCCAGTTTGGATTATTTGTGGCAAGGCCTTGGAGCCTACTTAAACCATACGCCAGAAGTTCGCTATGTGTTTGGGCCGGTGAGTATGAGCGCACACTACCCGCCCGCACTGCGCGATTTATTGGTGTTTTATTATGAGCGCTACTACCAAAAATACGCGGGCGATAGCAGCGAAACCCTGGCCGAAGGCAAACACCCACACCATATTGAGGAAGATGCGCTTATCCATTTGCAGCAGCGTTTTGCCAACCTGAACGCCGAACAAGGTTTTGCCGTGTTGCAAGACGCGTTTTCACAAGCCGACCGCAAAATTCCGGTGCTTTTCAAGCAGTACGCTGCACTCTATGAAGAAGGTGGCTATCACCTGCTCGCCTTTAGTGTGGATTCGGAATTTGGCAATTGTGTAGATGGTTTATTCATGGGCGACCTGCACAGCATGAAAGCCGCCAAACGTGCTCGTTACCTAGGCGCTGATTCATCAACAACAGGAGAAAAATCCGCGGGCTGAAACCAGTAACGCGGATTAGAGAAATCCGTATCTACCGGCAAGAAAGGGTTGGAAATATGCACTGTGTGTATATGCGTGATGGTTTTATTGAGCGGAAACACATGGCGGGTCAGCGGGTGTTTTTCCATATAAGCCAGAAACTCGCCCTCATCGATTAATCTTTCCAATCCTTGCTCAATCCACTGTGCCAACATTTCGTTATCGCGCCGCACAAAAAAATAAATCGCAAAGGGATAATGCAACACCATGGATTGATACTCCACCAACTCCGGATAAGTGGCTGCGCGCTGCGCCAATTCCGATGTCGCTTCGTAATAGCCGCGCGGAAAATAATCGCAGCGTTTGGCAACCACTTGCTGGTAAAGCCCTTCCAACACCGCTACCTCAGTCACACGGAATGCGGCAGCGCGCATAATATCCACATCAGGCCAGTCAAGCCCCTGACAAGCCAGATAAGGTTTTAATCCGTTACCAGTGCTGATGGCATTGAACTCCGCCTGACGATCGGCGCGAATAATAAACCGGCGATAGCCAATCAAACCGCGATCCAGGGGGATACGAATCGCACGCAGTTTTTGCTCGCGTTCGATGTTAGTGCCCATCCAATAGACATCAATCATGGTGCCGCGATTCAATTCATAGGTAGCTCGCCCCTGCTCCATCATCACCGTTTCCTGCAAGGCGGGCACCGGGCGGCCAGCAGCGCCTTTTTCCAGCGCCAGGCGCAGCAGCTGCAAATAATAACTTTGGGCTGCCTGGGAATCGGGTTGGGGTTTGGGAATCTTTAATACCGTCGGAACCTTGTCCACCGCCGCACCGGCTTCACCAAGTAAAGCCACCAGTAAACAGAGTAAAACACCAGCCCCTAATCTCATCGCCCACCGCTCCCCTTCGCAAACCTAATCCATCAATTAGCTGAGTCTAGCCCTATAAACCGCAAACAGCCTATGCAACCACACGCTATCAATACAACAAACCGAATATTTTTTGTGCGCCGTGTTTTCTGCCGAGATAGCGCAGAGCCAGTACAGAGTTGCAATCAAAGGAAAAGTATAGGTTAATCCCCCTTAATTTCCTGACCTCACAGAGTTTTGTATGCACATTCATATCCTCGGTATTTGCGGCACTTTTATGGGCAGCCTTGCCCAACTCGCCAAAGCCCTCGGCCACCGCGTCACCGGCAGCGATGCCAATGTTTACCCGCCCATGAGCACCCAACTGGAACACGCAGGCATAGAACTGATTCAAGGTTTTGACCCACAATTCCTACAGCCGCCCCATATGGAAACGACGCCGGATCTGGTCATCATTGGTAATGCCATGAGCCGTGGTAATCCCAGTGTGGAATATGTACTCAATCAAGGAATTCCCTACACCTCCGGCCCCCAGTGGCTGCGCGATCACGTATTGCAAGGTAAATGGGTCATGGCCGTGGCGGGCACCCATGGCAAAACAACAACCTCTTCCATGTTGGCGTGGATTCTGGAATACGCCGGAATGGAACCGGGCTATTTAATTGGTGGCGTCACTAAAAATTTCCCCACCTCGGCACGCTTGGGTGGAACGCCGTTTTTTGTAGTAGAAGCCGATGAATATGACAGCGCCTTTTTTGATAAGCGCTCCAAATTTGTTCACTACAATGCACGCACGGTGATTTTAAATAACCTGGAATTTGATCACGCCGATATCTTTCCCGATCTCGCCGCCATCCAAAAACAATTCCATCACTTGGTGCGCACCGTTCCCAACAATGGCTTATTAATTTCGCCGACCAATGACAAAGCCCTCGCCGAAGTCATCCAACAAGGTTGCTGGACACCGCAACAACAATTTGCCGTTATTGATAACGAGAAAACCGAACAAGAAAATTCTGCGGAATGGCAAGCCAAGTTATTAGCCGCTGACGGTTCAGCATTCGCGGTTCTACATAAAGGTGAAAAGGTCGCACAAGTACATTGGGCACAAACCGGTATCCACAATGTCAATAACGGCTTGGCCGCCATCATCGCCGCACGCCATGTAGGCGTTACACCGGAGCACGGCGCAAAAGCCTTGGAACAATTTGCCGGGGTAAAACGCCGTATGGAAATGCTGGCGGATGTGCACAGCATCAAAGTCTACGACGACTTCGCCCACCACCCCACCGCGATTAAAACCACCCTCGCCGGTTTACGCGCAAAAGTCGGCGACGAAAAAATTATCGCCATCATCGAACCCCGCTCCAACACCATGCGCATGGGTGTACACAAAAACGCCCTCAACCAATGCTGCACCGACGCCGACGATGTACTTTGGTATCAACCCGCCAACGTAGATTGGGCCATGGACGACATCGTCAACAAAAGCCCCGTCCCCGCAAAACTCTTGCGCGATTTGGATGAATTAATTCACTGCGCGATTTCGCTGAGCGAAGCCAATACCCATATTGTGATTATGAGTAATGGTGGTTTTGGTGGGGTGCATCAGAAGTTGATTGAGCAGTTGACGAAGCATGCTTTATGAAAAAATGAACATACAAGGACTGATACATGGAAGCAATAAAACACTATAAATGTCTCACCGATCTCAAGAAAATCATTTCCGAGCTAGGTGATATCAAATCAAGACAAATCATTCAAGGAAACCACCCAACACTTTATAAAGATAAAAGTGAAGGTAAATATAGGACCGTTCTTGGAATTAGAATTTGCGATTATAGATTCTCACCTGATGAAAAATGGGTACTTCCAGACAATCAAATGGGATTATCATTTTCTGCCACGTGGGAAAACCTTAAGTTTGTTCACGGCATGTTTTCCAAGGGCAAGAAGCCCGTCGATGTATTTTGGGTTCTGTCAGAAGCAGATATTCCGCCGGGGTTAAAGTTTGTCGAAGATGAAACTAACCAAGGCCATTATTTTTTAACGGTAACAGAACAAATGCTAGTCGAACAGTTAGTTGCAAAACTTAAGCTCGTATCCTACAGATTATCTGTTATTAAAGGAGGTGGGAGAGCAATATGATTCAATTTAAACGTTACCCTCATATCGCCGATTTACTTGAATACTATATCGAGTCCAAAAAAAGAAATGATATTAGTGAGATTTACAGAAACGGCATCAAGAATGAAACAGATGCTGAAGTATTTTGTAAATTTATTTGGGATGTAGTGGAAAGCATACATTCAGACAGCGAGCTAGAAATCTTAGTGCTGGGTAATACAGATAACACAGACATGCTGCCCGATCTAGCGTATGAAATAACCAATCAAATGAAACAAACAGGTTATTATTCTATTTGGGAGGCAACACTTGACCAGCAAGAGTGAGAAGAAAAGTACATCACGTGAGAAATTAGGCTTTGGTATGAAATATACGCTAGCAGTGGTTATCTCAATTCTAGCTATCTGCGCCTTGTGCTTTATCTCTGTAAGCGTGGCCATACACTTTTCACCGCCATTACAACCAATGTTTGATCAGGAACGATTGGGTCAGCTTGGGGATTTTTTGGGTGGAACGCTAAATCCAATTTTTGGGTTTGCAACAGTGTGCCTTTTATTGTGGTCGGTATTCATACAAAGAAAAGAGCTTTCACTAACGAGAGCTGAGCTTAAAAGATCAGCTGCAGCTCTTACTGACCAAGTAAAACTAGCAACAGATGAATATAACAGAAAACAACTTGATGCCTACCTTCAGCTTCTTGAACAAAGCTATGAAAGACTCATAAGCGAAAAAGTCATTAATATACCGAACAATTTAATAGAGGGTGATGGTATAGAAAGCCAAAAAAGTATTAAAGAGCTGATTGACTATTTAACTAATTCAAAAAATGAAACAGCTTTTTCGATCACCGAATTAATCACCAACGAAAAAAAATTGAAATTAATCTCAATCACACATGAAATATACAATACGTTGGAAGAGCTAGTATCAATAAGTCGTTCAAATGCAATAAGAAGTTACCTTACATTCAAAAAGCTAAAATATGACTCAGATTTGTCTTTTCTAAGAATTTGAAATACCAAAGGAAGGAACTCTTCAATTACCCCCCATCCCCCTATATCATTACCACTTGTGTAAAACCTCGGTCATTACCAGCAAACAGTGCCAAAGAGCCTGTCATAAAACCCCATTTCTACTTTTGAGAGAGCTTTTTAGATGAAAATTGCATTAATGAACGAATTCAGCCAGGCCGCGAAGAACGCGATTGTGTTGCAGCAATTGGAAAGTGTGGCAGCCGAGCAGCAGCACAGTGTTTATAACGTGGGCATGAGCGATGATAACGATCATTACCTGACCTATATTCACCTTGGCATTATGGCTAGCTTGCTGTTGAACTCCAAAGCAGTGGATTTTGTTGTGAGTGGTTGCGGTACAGGCCAAGGGGCGATGATGTCGCTCAACGCGCACCCAGGTGTATTCTGCGGTTATTGCATTGAACCAACCGATGCCTATTTGTTTGCGCAAGTGAACAACGGCAACGCACTGGCACTGCCCTTTGCCAAGGGTTTTGGTTGGGGTGCCGAGTTGAATATTCGCACCATTTTTGAGAAGGCATTTACCGGTGTGCGCGGTCAGGGTTACCCCGCAGAGCGCCGCGAATCGCAAGTGCGTAATGCCGGTATTCTGACCAATGTGAAAGTGGCAACCGCTAAAAACTATTTGGATGGCTTGCGTGCTATAGACCAGGAACTGGTAAAAACTGCTGTAACCGGCGAACGCTTCCAGACTTGCTTCTTTGAGAACTGCCAGGACGATAGCATCCGTGCATTTGTAAAAGACGTATTGGGAAAATAAATCTCTCCCCAACCCTCCCTTTTACAAGAGGAGGGTTAATTCCCCCTTTGTAAAAGGGGGCTAGGGGGATTCACTTTTAACCGCAACAGGGACACAAACATGACCCAACTACCAACGCCACGCACTATTACCCTTGCCATTACCGGCGCCTCGGGTGCGCAGTATGGCCTGCGCCTGTTGCAGTGTTTATTGGCGGCCGATTGCAAAGTCTATTTGATGATCTCCAGCGCTGCGGAAGTGGTTATTCGCACTGAGACCGATCTGGACTTGCCGCGCGATTTGGAAGAACAACAAGCCATGCTTTGTGCCATGTACGGCGCCGATGAAGAGCAACTGCAACTACTCGCCAAAGATGACTGGTTTGCCGCTGTGGCCTCTGGTTCAAGCTCGCCCAGCTCAATGGTAATTTGTCCCGCAAGCGGCGGAACACTTTCAGCCATTGCCCATGGGGCCAGCAATAATTTGATTGAACGCGCCGCCGATGTAGCCTTGAAAGAACGCCGCAAATTAATTGTGGTACCGCGCGAGACGCCCTATTCAGAAATCCATTTGGAAAACATGCTCAAGCTGACGCAAATGGGGGTAATTGTATTGCCCGCCAGCCCCGGTTTTTATATGCAGCCGCAATCTGTAGAAGAGTTGGTGGATTTTATTGTGGCACGCATTTTGGATCAGCTCGGTGTTGCACAGGATTTAATGCCGCGCTGGGGGAAGATTAAGCGCGCTGGAATCTGCCGTAATCTCGCCTAGACTTGAAGGGTCTCACCCCTTCTAATAATAGGAGATGAAATGGCCTTTGCAGAATCCCCCGCCTGCTTAGCCTTTACATTTACTGCCTCAGCAGCGGCGAGCTGCAATATTGAGCGCTGCGACCCCACTTGTGCGGATATTTTTGGTATTCAGGGTCAAGTGCCCATTACCAACACAGACTTTCCCTTTCACCGTGTAGATGCCCCCTATCACACCGAACTCTATATTCTGCTCAATCAGCTAGGCTACGGCGAACGACGCTTTGTAGAACTGAATTTCAGCATTACCCATAACGATCAACTGCATTGGTTTTTATTGCAAGCAACGCCTGCAAATGGGAATACAACCGACAAGTTTCGTGCAAGTATTTTTGCCGTCAGCGAGCAATTTGCCCGAAAGCAACAAGTCATCAATACCGCTAATTTTTTTATGCATCTGCTGGATCAATTGCCTGACCGGTTTTACTACAAAGACCGGCAGTCGCGCTATTTGGGTGGTAATCGCGCCTGGCGAGAACAACATCAAATCAGCGATCTGCACAGTTGGATAGGCAAAACCGATTTTGATTCCCCCAGATTTACCCGCGACCAAGCCGAACAATTATTTCGCGAAGAACAAACCATGATGGATTCCGGCATTGCCATTCGTGCACGCGAAACCATCACAGGTAAAGATGGCCAACTCTACTATGCCGATACCATTAAAACGCCGGTGTACGATGATCACAATCACATGGTTGGCTTGGTTGGTTTAACGCGCGACATAACCCAGCAAGTCAAAACCGAACAAGCACTCGCACAAGCCAAACAACAAGCCGAACATGCAGCGCAGGCAAAAAGTGCTTTTCTGGCGATGATGAGCCATGAAATTCGCACACCCATGAACGGTGTAATTGGCTGTGCATCGCTACTGGCAGACACGCCCTTGAATGAAGAGCAGCAGCAACTGGTAAAAACGATTCAATCCTGCGGAGAAGGTTTGCTAGTTATTATTAATGACATTCTCGACTACTCCAAGATTGAAGCCGGACAAATCCAGTTGGACATTCATCCATTCGAACTGCGCGAGTTAATTGAGGATGCACTGGAACTCTGCAACAAAAGCATCATCCATAAAAACCTGGAATTAAATTATTACATTGAACCGGATGTGCCGCTCTATTTGGAAGGTGATTCCTCGCGCTTGCGTCAGGTATTGCTCAATCTACTCAGCAATGCGGTGAAATTTACCGAGCGCGGCGAAGTGACATTGCACATTCGTCTGGAAGAAAAAAATACCGATGAAAATCGCTGCATTTTATTATTCAGCGTAAAAGATACAGGCATTGGTATTAGTGCAGAGCAACAGGCCAACTTATTCCAGGTATTTACCCAAGCCGATAATTCCATCACCCGCAAGTACGGTGGCACCGGGTTGGGCTTGGCAATATCCAAAAAAATTATCGAGCAAATGGGTGGTAATATTTGGATCAAAAGCCAACCGGAGCAAGGCAGTACATTTTTCTTCAATGCCCAAATGCTCTACGACGATAAACACCCGGACGAATACGCTGCTGACAGCCAACAACTACAAGGCTTGCATGCACTGATCGTGGACGACAATGCGACCAATCGCAAAATATTGGCCGCCACCTTAATGCAATGGGGTATGCGAGCTGTAGCCTATGCCTCACCTGAAAATGCACTGGAAAATATCAAATTGGGCAATCAGTTTGATGTGGCCATACTCGACCAATGCATGCCAGGTATGCAAGGTAGCGAATTGGCGCAGGCAATTTATCGTGTGCAATCCAATAATCCATTGCCCGTTATTATCCTTAGCAGTGCATGGGAAAAGCGCGGGGAATATCAGGAGCAGAACTGCATCTATTTACAAAAACCAACACGCAACAAAGACCTTTTGCGCAGCTTGCTGCGCACCCTGCATTTAAGCAATGAAAAAACACAGATCGGTGATACCACTAAGCCGGTAACCCTGCGAAAAACACGCATTCTCGTCGTAGAGGACAACAGCGTAAACCAAATGGTTATAGTGAAAATGCTGTCTAAATTGGGCTATATCAATATCACCGCTGTCGCTGATGGTACAGAGGCCATTAATATCTGCCGCAAAATGCCAATCGATATTATTTTGATGGATATCCAAATGCGTATTATGGATGGCTACACCGCCACCGAAAAAATCAGGGCACAACAAAACGCCGGCGCTCAGCCCTGGATCATTGCACTCACAGCTGGTGTACAACAAGCAGATACCGAACGCGCCTTTGCGGCTGGTATGAATGCCTTTGCAACCAAACCCATCCAACTGCAGGATCTGGATCAAGTATTAAAGCAAGCCGAAATACACAACACACATCGTTAATGATTAATCCACATTACAAACGAAATGAACTGGCAATATTACGTTGCCGCTCCGCCAATTGAGACAGGTTATCGGTAGCATCGCGCAGGTCTTTCATTCCATTCAAACTCTTATCATTTAGCGCTGTCATACCACGCAAATTCGACTCAAAAGCATGGGTCACATTGCGTTGTTCTTCCGCACTGCTCGCAATGTCCGCATTCATGGAGTAAATCTCTTCCACCGCCGACGAGAGGTTTCGCAACAAATCAGCAACCACTTGCACATCAGACACGCCAGCATTTGCTTCTTCGCGACTAAAATACATTTCTTTTACGACTTCTTGTGTACTACTTTGCAATCGCTCAATCATCTGCTGAATTTCAGTGGTTGAGTTACCCGTTTTACTGGCAAGATTTCGCACTTCATCAGCAACCACAGCAAAACCGCGCCCCTGCTCTCCTGCACGTGCAGCTTCGATAGCGGCATTTAAGGCCAGTAAATTGGTTTGCTCGGCAATACTGCGAATCACATCCAATACGCGACCAATTGTATTGCTCAATTGATCCAACTGACTGACTTTTTGTGCAGCAGAATCCATTCGGCCAGCAACCTGCTCAACACGATGAATATAGGTTTTCATGTTTTCAATACTTTGTGAACTGGCATCACGCATCCGTTCAACACGATCCAGGGTTTCACTCGAACTACGCGATACATTATCAATAGCATCACTCATCTGTGACATACCAGAATTAAGCTGCTGCCCCATATCACTTTGCCGATTAAGATTCTCCACACCGCTACGACTAATTTGTGCACTTTGCAATGCAGCGGAAGATAACAATTCCGAAGACTCCTGCAACTGCTCAACTATCTCGCGAAAGCGCAAAAACATTGCATTGAGTGTGTTTGATAACTTCTCAAATTCATCATTGCTATGTGCGCTGAGGCTCACCGCCAAATTCCCATTTGCTGCTTCGCGCACACTACAAAGAATAACACCTATGCGCTGACGGACCTCCCGAATAACACCTAAAGTAAGAAAGCCAACAACCAATAGAATAATCACAACCGTTGCAAGAAAATAAGCATAATAGCGCTGTAACTTTTCTTTTGATTCCTTTTCCAGTTGCACTTTGTGATCAGCAGCAAAGCCAATTAACTCCTCAACCGCTGAACGGTTCTGTTGATAAAAACTATCAAGTTTTTGTTGCGAAGCATCCATCGCCACATCATCGGCCTTTGCTAAGGCAGGCATAAAGTGCTGTTGCACTTCATCATAAAAAGCACGAGCAGGAATTGCCATTTTATTGATAATTAATTCTCGTAATTGCTCTGGGATGTTCTCGCTCGACCAGCGCTTTTGACCTGCTTCAAACTCTTCCCGCGTTTGCTTAAACCGAGCAATAAGTGCATCTCGCTCTGCGGGGACTGAGGTACGCATCTGCCGGATAAGTAGTGCAGCCTCAACAATATATTGCGGCGGCGGTAGCACATCAGCGACCAAATCATTACTCCGTATCACGTCGGCATAAAGCTTACTGCCAATTGTCACACTACCAGCAGACACAAATGACTGGTAGGCAAGCAGCATTAACCCGGTTACAACGGCAACCAGAAGCCCATACAACAGTTTTCCTAACGCTATATTTGACATCGCCGACTTATATCTCCTAATAATCCTTACAAACTGATCTATTAAGGCTAGTCAACTTAGCCCCTACGTCAATCGACAATAGAATATATCTATACGCATATTGGGACGCTCGCAAACATAGTGATTCTGGTAAACTAAAACTTTGTTTTATATCAGGATTTCTCCATGCCGCTCCCCCCAAAAGTCCGCATTGTTGAAGTTGGCCCACGCGATGGCTTGCAAAATGAAAAAATCGCCATCCCAACTGGCATTAAAATACAATTGATAGAAAATCTCGTTGATGCAGGCCTGATCTATATTGAAGCAGGCAGTTTTGTGAACCCCAAATGGGTGCCACAAATGGCCGATAGCGACGAGGTATTCACTGGCATTTCCCGCAAACCCGGCGTGACTTACGCAGCGCTCACGCCCAACCTGCAAGGTTATGAACGCGCGATTGCCGTTAACGCTAATGAAGTCGCCATATTTGCAGCAGCATCCGAAGCCTTCAGTCAAAAAAATATTAATTGCTCCATCAGTGAAAGCATCCAGCGCTTTCAAACCTTGATTGATGCAGCAAAAACGCAACAGATTCCTGTTCGCGGTTATATCTCCTGCGTTGCAGGCTGCCCCTATTCAGGTGCGGTTGATGTGCACACCGTTGCGAGTATCGCAAAAGAATTATTGGCCATGGGCTGCTACGAAATTTCCCTGGGCGATACCATCGGCGTGGGCACTGCCGGGCAAATAAAAAATCTGATTGAAACACTCGCGCGCGATATTCCCATCGAAAAAATTGCTGCGCATATGCACGACACCTACGGGCAGGCACTTGCGAATATTTATGCCGCGCTGGAGATGGGCGTAAGCGTGATTGATTCGTCTGTCGCCGGTTTAGGCGGCTGCCCTTATGCAGCGGGCGCGACCGGTAATGTCGCTACGGAAGATGTAGTGTATTTACTCAATGGATTGGGCATTGAACACGGCGTGAACTTGGAAAAATTAATTCACGCAGGCAACACCATCAGCATCGCATTAAATAAATCGAGCAACTCAAGAGTTGCGAAGGCAATGAGTAAATAATGATGACCAACGAAATCGAACAACAAATCAACCTGGAAACCGCACAAATTCACTGGCATGAACTACAACGTTTTTTCGCCAGCGGCAACGCCATCTCCGTAGATCCAACATTGGATTTAACCCATGTTGCTGCACAAATCGTTGCGGATAACGCCGCACAAATAAAACTCTGGATGGATGCAGGTTTGGTTGATGCAGTAAAAGATACCCAAGCGCAATTGTGGTACGAGCAAAATGCGTTAGTGTGGGCAGTGGTGATAAAACCTTGGGTGTTGGTGCAGCCGATAATTAAACAAACATATTAACTATGTGCAGCATCCGCCGAGCCACCAAAGACGACGCCGAAGCTATTGCCAATTTGTACCGCGAGCTAAATACGCTTTCGCCTGTTTCAGTATTGCCGGAAAGAATTGACGCAGTAGCAAAAAGCAGCAACACCTACTTGCTAGTATGCGATGATACGGGTGAAATTATCGCTACCGCACTCGTGTGTTTGTGTCAGGATGTCATGTTCGAAAACCAGCCTTTTGGGCTCGTTGAAAATGTCGTGGTTAGAGCCGACTGTAAACGCGCAGGTATCGGCAAAAACATGATGGATTACATAGAGGCATTTTGTTTGGAGCAGGATTGCTCCAAGATCGTGCTACAGACCAGCAGCGGAAACCGGAATGCACGGGATTTTTATACGGCGATGGGTTACGACCCGGATGCTAAAATCGGCTTTATTAAATATCGTCGCTATTTCTCACGATAAATGTCATTTTTTATCATCAAGGACAACACAGTATGAACCTTACCAGCTCCGGCGTCGCACTGCGCTTTCTATTTGCACTCTTGCTTGTACTACTCAGCTACAACCCAAGTGGCTACTCGTATTTTCACTGGGTATACAACTCACTGAGCGATATCACACCTTATATTGTTATCGCTGGTTTAATTTTGCTAATTGGTTGGGGCGTTTACATCAAAGCCACCCTCAATTCACTCGGTATTGTCGGCATTCTGGTATTGGCAGCCTTATTTGCCAGTTTAATCTGGTTGTTTATCTACTGGGGCTTTTTGAGCGTAACCGATATTTCCGCCATGGCATGGGTAATTGAAGTACTACTCGCCGCCCTACTCGCTGTAGGTATGTGCTGGTCGCACTTCACTCGCCGCATGAGCGGGCAAGTGGATGTGGATGAGATTGAAGATAAGTAATTATTACGCCACGATGAACTGTCAAAGCAGTTCATCATATGGAATAACTTCACTATGGATACATTGATTGCTCCGGTAACACTCGCCCCCGTCAACATAATTCACATCGTTTACTTGGCTATCGCATTATTCGGACTCGTCGTCATAGGCGATAAAGCACGTATTAGCAGTTTGCGGATCATATTGCTACTTGTTGTATTGTTACTGGCATTTAATCTGCTTGAAGAAAACGGTATTTTCCTTGCCACATCTTTAATTACGCCTATTTTTACATTAGGTTTCGGTCCGGCGTTTTACTGGTTTTGCCGCCAGCTGGTTTACGGTGATTCTCCCAGCAGTAAAAAAATACTGCTGCATTTATCACCGATGTTGCTCGCACTCGCTTTCACTCAATGGCCGCAAGCAGTTATCGCAATAGGCAGCCTGAGTCAAATTATTTACCTATCGCTCGCCCTGCGCTTAATTGGCCGCTACCACAAAGTCACAGTACAAACCTGCTCCAATCCAGAAGATGTTTCCATTCACTGGATGACATGGATACTCGTCTTACTTTTATTGCTAATGCTGCAAGATTTAGTTCGGCTTAACTTGCAACCCTTAGCATCTATTGAATGGTTAAAACGTTGGTATTTTTTAAACACCTGCGTTTATGCAACACTCACCAGCTACTTGATTGTGATGGCTATACGACAGCCGGAGCTGTTTGAGAGGTTTGGTCAGCTTGAATTTCTCGCTGAGAAGACAGAAGAGGCTGTATCACTTGACGATCAAAATGCAATTTCACTCTTTCAGAAAGTAGACAGTACTATTCGCAAGCATGAGCTATTCAAACAACCCAGATTCAGCCTGCGTGATCTGGCAACTGAAACAGGTATCCAGGAAAAAACCTTATCATGGATAATCAATCACGGAGCGAAGAGGAACTTCTCTGAATATATCAACCAATTACGAATTGATGCAGCCTGCACACAACTCATTGAAACTCCGCCCAAGACAGTATTGGAGATCGCCTTCGCCGTTGGTTTCAACTCCAAATCAACCTTTAATGCTGTGTTCAAAAAGCAAACAGGGTTGACGCCTAGCCAATTTTGTAAAACATCAGGGTTCATTACCGATATAAACTGCGAAAAATGAAGTCCGAAATCATGATTCCGGACGACACCCACTATCTCACACCTAAATATTGCAGCTCTACCGAACACTAGGAGCATGCAATGAACCATATTCACACCATATTGATTATTCTTTGCTGTGTAATTACCAGCACAGCCTCATCATCGAGCAATACCGATTATCTCGCTAGCGCTAATGATCTACTGAGTACCAAAAAAATAGAACAATGGCGCAACGATATTGATTTTATGCAGCAGCAACTAGAACAGCATCATATTCACCTGCACCACACAATCAAGGCTGATGCTTTTAATAAAGAAATAATGAAAATTAAGCAGCAATTACCGTTGTTAACGGAAACCAACCTGATCATTGCGTTAATGCGTTTAGTAAAACAAGTTGGCGACGGTCACACACAATTTGCGTATTGGGGCGGCAAGCATCATCGATTTCCACTAGTGTTTAGAATATTTGACAACGAATTACGGCTAATTGGTATTGCCGAAAAACACCAACACTTACTGGGCGCCACACTTGTTGCGATTGATGATATTCCTATCGAAAAAGCACGTGAGCTTATTATTCCAATCCTTCAAGGTGTCGAAAATATTCATTCAGAAAAGCAACGCCTCAGTGAAACCATTACAGTGGCAGAAGTCCTTCATGGGCTAAAAATCACCAAAACACTGCAGCAAGCCAACTTCACGTTAAAACTGCCCACAGGAGAAGAACATCAACTCAGCTTGAAAAGTTTATCTGTGCAGCAGTTCCAACAGCAAACAATGGCATCGCTTACCCCATCTGGCCCAGAGCATTTTATTCAACACAAACTATCAACTGAGGGCATAGACCTTCACTTCAGTAAAAATGGTCAAATTGCCTATCTGGATTTTCGTCGCTACCCAACATTTTCGAAGATGGAAAGCTTTGCAAAAGATCTTATTGACCTATTGCGCAAACAGGAAACACGTGAGGTGATCATTGATTTACGAAACAATGGTGGCGGTGACTTTTTTGTTGGACTTCATCTCGCATGGGCATTGATTCTGGTCGACAACTTGAATTGGCGTGATGGTATGTATGTATTAATTGACCGAAAGACGTTCTCTGCCGCCATGAGCAATGCAGCACAATACAGACAATTACTGAATGCGAGATTAGTAGGTGAACCGACGGGAGCAAATCCTGTCGGCTACCAAGATGCGGGCACATTCTCACTGCCACACTCTAATTGGACAGTGTTGTATTCAAAACGCCTTTACCGGTTTCAGGATTCAGTAAGCGCAGGTGTTGAACCCGATATAAAAATCGAGCTTGATTGGAACGCCTACCGAGCAGGTAAAGACAATCAACTTGACTGGGTTTTAAATGATATTAGAGCTCGGCATCAAATTAATTCGCACTAGTCATATCCCGCTCCAGTCCACTTGGCCCGGCGGGCTTTTTGGTTTTCCATACCCAGATCAGCCCGCGTGCATAGCCATCGCCTTTTACGCCGGTATGATCAAGCCCGTCCATGGTGTAGTTCAACAACGCCAGCCCTTGGTATTTGCGTGCAGCAAGTTGCTTTTGGAAGTGGATGATGGGGTCGCGAAAGGCGGGGTATTCGCTTGTGCCATAGGAAACGAACATACGCCCGTTTAAGGTTTTATGCTGTTTGGCGTAGTTATTATCCAGTGCGAAAAGCGCTTGGTTATCCCACTCCACGGCGGGACTCAGGGCGATGAACCCTGAGAAAAAATCAGGGGCTTGGTAGGCGGCGGTGATTGTGAATAGCCCGCCCAAAGAATTGCCCGCAATCACGCGATCCGTTTTTTCACCGCGATATTGGCGTTCGATCAGCGGGGCAACTTCGGTTTTAATAAATTCCAAAAATGCATTGGCTTTACCCGATTTTTCATCCATCGCAGTAAAGGTGTAATCCAGACGCCGCTCTTTGCTGTAATTCGCCGAGTCAGGGTACGACAGGCCCACCATAATAAATTCAGGCACTTGATTGTCGTAAATCAGGTTGCCATAGGTAGAGACAACCAGCGGCGTATCCCAATAGGCATCGAGGTAATACAGCACCGGGTATTTTTTATCGGGATGTGTTTTATAGCTGGACGGATACACCAGAACCAACTCGTGATCGCGCCCGGTATTTTTTGAATGGATGGAAATAATTTCGGTGTTGTGCAACACAAACTGTTTTGGTGTTTGCTGCGCTATGGCCAGCGGTACCAAGCCACACAACAGCAACACTGCCAGCACATATTGTTTATACATAGTTCACCTATCCATTCAGTTTGTTGTGCTCAATTAACGTTTGTTGTGCAGTTCCCAGGTTTCCATCTTTTTCTTTTCACTTTTACGCAACAATACATAAGTCGCACCAACCCAGCCGTGGCGTTTTTGTGCCGAGTGAAATGCCATGACTTCATCTAACTGCGGCAGCCAATGGGCAATACAACTTTTTAATTGTGCCGGCTGCTCACGCCCCTCACCTTTACCATGGGTAATTAAAGCGCAGCGAATATCGTTACTCATGCAATCTTTCACAAACTGAAATACCGCAGTGCGCGCTTGCTCAACCGTCATGTGATGCAAATCCAGTCGCGCATCGATTTGGTACTTACCCATACGCAAGCTGCGATAGACACCGTGTTGCACACCGTCGCGCTTGAACTCAATCACAGCGAGCGGATCAAGCGGTTCAATATATTCGCCAGAAAGAAAGTTTTTATCTTTGGCGAGTTCAGCCGTCGCGGCTTTGCGACGGGTTTCAATACTGGTTTTATCTGTATGCGGCGACGCAAGTACAACTTTTTCTTCAACCTTGATGGGTTTTACATCTTTCATTTGGGAGAGAAAGAAATCGGTATCGTTGCCTGAATTGTGGGTAGACATAAGCAGAGATCTGAACAGCCATTGAGGATATGGAATTGTAAAACAAAAGGCCGCCCTTGTGAGGCGACCTTTTGTTTTACGTATTACGCTGAGCGCGCGATTATGTACACACCCACTTATTTACCGCACCGCTATTGATTTGCGCGATTGGCAATCAGCTCATTTACTACGGCCGGATCAGCGAGGGTTGAGGTATCACCCAGTGAGTCCAGTTCATTGGCGGCGATTTTGCGCAAAATGCGGCGCATGATTTTGCCGGAGCGGGTTTTTGGCAGGCCAGGTGCCCATTGGATTACATCCGGACGGGCGATAGCGCCAATTTCTTTTACCACCAGGGCCAGCAATTCTTTTTTCAATTCATCGCTGGGCTGTTCGTCTGCCATCAGGGTTACATAGGCGTAGATGCCCTGACCTTTGATGTCGTGGGGGTAGCCAACTACCGCCGCTTCGGCAACCTTGTCGTGTAATACCAGCGCGCTTTCCACTTCAGCAGTGCCCATGCGGTGACCGGAAACGTTCAACACATCGTCCACACGACCGGTGATCCAATAATAACCATCGGCATCGCGACGGGCACCGTCGCCGGTGAAGTAGTAGCCAGGATAGGTGCTGTAGTAGGTATCGATGCAGCGTTGATGGTCGCCAAACACAGTGCGGATCTGGCTTGGCCATGCAGCTTTAATACAGAGGTTGCCCTCGCCTGCGCCGATCACTTCTTTGCCTTCCGCATCTAGCAACACAGGCTGCACACCAAAGAAAGGGACAGTGGCGGAGCCGGGTTTGAGGTCAATCGCGCCGGGCAATGGTGTCAGCATGTGAGCGCCGGTTTCGGTTTGCCACCAGGTATCCATAATCGGACAACGGCTGTCGCCGACGACACGGTAGTACCACTCCCAAGCTTCGGGGTTAATTGGCTCGCCCACGCTGCCGAGGATTTTCAGGCTGGCGCGCGAAGTTTTGGTGACGTAATCGTTGCCTGCGCCCATGAGTGCGCGAATCGCAGTGGGTGCGGTGTAGAAGCTGTTTACGCCGTGCTTGTCGATGACTTGCCAGCAGCGTGAAGCATCGGGATAAGTGGGCACACCTTCAAACATGAGGGTAGTCGCGCCGTTGGTGAGTGGGCCATAGACGATGTAGCTGTGACCGGTCACCCAACCTACGTCGGCGGTACACCAGTAAACGTCGCCTTCCTGATAATCGAACACGTACTTGTGGGTCATGGCCGCTTGCAGCAAGTAGCCGCCGGTGGTGTGCAATACGCCTTTGGGTTTGCCAGTTGAGCCGGAGGTGTAAAGGATAAAGAGTGGATCTTCGGCATCCATCACTGCTGGCTCACACTCTTTTGCCTGACGCTCAACCAGATCTTCGTACCAGAAATCGCGCTTTTCATCCCAGGCGATATCACCGCCGGTACGTTTTACCACGATACAGGTATGCACACCGGGGCATTGCGCCAGAGCGATGTCCGCATTCTTTTTCAGCGGGACGCGCTTGCCGCCACGCAGACCTTCGTCCGCCGTAATTACTACCTGACATTCTGCATCCTGAATGCGATCTTTCAATGCCTCGGGAGAGAATCCACCGAAGACGATGGAATGGATTGCACCGATACGGGTACAAGCGAGCATGGCGTAAGCCGCTTCGGGGATCATTGGCATATAGATGCACACGCGATCGCCCTTTTTCACACCGCGTTCACGCAATGCATTGGCAAGGCGACAGACCTGATCGTGCAGCTCTTGATAACTAATAAATTGGTCTTCGGAAGGATCATCACCTTCCCAGATAATAGCCGTCTGCTTGGCGCGAGCAGGCAGATGGCGATCAATACAGTTAACGCTGACGTTGAGTTTGCCGTCGATAAACCATTTCACTTCGCCTTTGCGCAAATCGCTCTTGGTCACTTGTGACCAGGGTTGCTGCCAGGTCAGGAACGCTTTCGCCTGCTCGGCCCAGAAGATATCCGGCGAATTTACCGATTGCTCATACATGGATTTGTAGCGCGCCAAGTTGATGGCAGCCTTGCTTTTAAAGGACTCAGGAACGGGATACAGATTCACTTCTGACATGTTTATCTCTCTTCGACGTTATCTTGTTATTCAGTGGAAAACCGCGAATGAAGGAAGGGGCGCAGACTCCATCCGTCTATAAATCTGAGGCTAAGCTTAGCAGCAATGATCGATAAATCTCAATGACAACGTTGTCTACAACAGTTAAAAAACGTTTATTTTACAACTTGCCCAGACACTACTCTTTAGACCTGCCCGGCCCTTCACGATCCATCCGCTCCAGCTCTTGTTTGTAAGCTTCCATCTCCTCCCAATCAAATGCAGTTCCCGCATTTAACTGACCTGGATGCTGCGCCCGCAGCTTGGCATTTTCTTGCAAGCTATGCTCTTTTTCAGATTCATCGTCCGGGTTATTTAACACATCGAATTGTTTCAGGATTTCGTCAGTTTTCTTGGACATAGATTCCCCCTCGAGTGACAGAAACAAAAAAGGGCCGCTAAGGACCCTTTTATACGCAACCTTGTTGCAATACAAACGCATCGCGCGTCAGACAATTTACTCCATTTGCATGGGAATAGTATTGCTGGTGCGATTAACACTGTTGTCTTCGTTCAAATAAACCAGCTTGGGCTTGTGTGCCGCCAGCTCTTCGTCATTAAAGTAACCGTAGGTAGCGATAATGACGCGATCCCCCACTGCCACTTTACGCGCCGCAGCGCCATTCATGGAGAAGGTACCTGAACCAGGTTCGGCAAGGATGATATAGGTGTGGAAACGCTCGCCATTATTGACGTTATAGATATCGATTTGCTCGAACTCGCGCATACCTGCCAGTGCTACCAAGTCGGCATCAATCGCGCAGGAACCGTCGTACCACAGTTCGGCCTGGGTTACCTTGGCCATGTGTAATTTTGCTTTAAGCATATGAGTCAGCATGGAATCCTCCGGGGAATCACTGGTGCGGCGCCCTGATTGACTCAGGCAAGCACCACAGAAACATTGTCAATTAATCGTGCACCCTGGGTATACATGGCGCCGAGTATAGTGATCTCCCGATCATCGTGTGCCGCCATTTCCAGTGTGCGGCTATTACAAATACTGATGTAGTCCACTCGAAAGCCCGCTGCTTCTATTTGCGCACGCGCTTCGTCCACCAGCACAGAAAAATCGCGGCGACCATCGCTGATCGCCTGCTTGATCCCATTCAAACTGCGGTTGAGTACCGCCACGTTCGGGCGCTCATCGGCAGTGATAAAACCATTGCGCGAACTCATCGCCAAGCCGTCTTCCTCGCGGAAAATGTCGCCAGCGGTGATTTTAATGGGAATACACAGGTCTTCCACCATACGGCGGATCACCGCCAACTGCTGAAAATCCTTGATGCCAAACACTGCTTCATCTGGCTGCACAATATTAAACAACTTGGTGACTACGGTTGTCACGCCCTCAAAGTGACCGGGGCGGCTGGCACCGCAGAGCACATCGGTCATGGTCGGCACTATGACACGAGTCTGTTCGGCCATACCGTTGGGGTAAATTTCTTTTTCATCGGGGCAAAACAGGTAGTTACAGCCCACAGCGTCCAACTTGGCCGAGTCGGCAGCGAGTGTACGCGGGTACTTATCCCAGTCCTCATTCAATCCAAACTGCAATGGATTGACGAAAATACTGGTCACGACCACATCGCAATTGCGCTGGGCGATTTTCACCAATTCGATGTGCGCGCTGTGTAAGTTGCCCATGGTCGGCACAAACCCGATGCGCTTACCGGCTTTGCGCTCGGCAGCCAAGGCATCACGAAGGGATTGGATATGGTGAAAAACCTGCATATTCATGCCTCAAACTGCCCGTCAAACAGGAGTGGATTCGGGCGCGCGATGATACACGCTCAGGCTGGAGAAGTATATTTTGTGGACAAAGAATAACCGCATCTTGAGCAAAACCGCGCCTTAGGGGAATAGCCGAACCTGATCACCAACCTGCGGTAGACGCAGCACAGCATCGCCCATTCGCATCAATCCACCCTGAATGACTTTGGCACACAAGCCGCCGTAACCAAACATAGCCGCAGTACCACCCGCACCAAGGGCTTCATCCATACGCGAACAGGGGTGACAGAGAGCGCTGGTTTCGAGGATGACATCGCCAATTTGCAAACGCTGGTAGCGCAGCAAATTCATATTCATGCCGGAGATCACCAGATTACGACGCAGCAGGCGCGGATCAATCGATGCATGCCCTGTGTGATGACAAATCTGCTGGATATATTCACTGCTGATCAACGTGACTTGGCGCGCTGAACCCGGTGTTTTTTTCATGCGGTGATCACCCACCAACCCCAAGCCCACCACCGCTTCAACCTGATCGACCACTACCACTTCACCGCGCCGCTCACTGCGCAAGCCAATCCACTCCAGTTTTCCGGGGGCGATATTGGCGCAAAGTTTATCGAGCAATTTGGCTTGGCTGTTCATGGAGGTGCTCATTAGGGTTTGGCGAGGTAATCCACGCCGGGAAGGGATTTAAAGTGGGCATCGCAAGTCAGTAAGCGTGCACCAGCACGCTGGGCGCTCGCATAGACAATCGCATCGGCAGTCGCCAGCTTGTGCTGCCTATGCATTTCAGCCGCGAGCAGTGCGGTTTCGGTATCCAGATTGAGTACTTGGCATTTTTGGGTATAGGCAATAACGATGTCGGCAATATTTTCGTCGCACTCGCGCAGCAGCCATTTGCTCAACTCAAACTGGACTATGGTGGGCACCAAACAATACTCTTGCGCTGGAAACAGGCCAGCCAACGCCTCACGTAAATTACCACCAATTAACCACTCGATCCAAACCGAGGTATCTACGACCACTCGCATCAGTAGCGATCCTCGCGATCGCGGTAATTTTCAATGTTTGCACCCTTGGCGATACCGGCCAGCTCCGATAATTCCGGCACAGGCATAATCAATACCCCCTTGCCTTTGGGAATAAATACAAACTCCTGCCCACTCTGCCAATGCTGCTCTTCACGCACCTGCTGAGGGATGGATATTTGGTATTTGCTGGATAGAGTTGCAGTCGCCATTTCTTACTCCTAAAGGATCGATAAGCCACTCGTAAGAATATAGAGAGCATGCGATCAATAAGCAAGTAATCCGGCTTAATACTGATCCTGCTGGAAATACTCAGGCGCAAGATTATCAAAGCGAGTGTATTTGCCAACGAAGGCGGCGCGGCAGGTGCCGATTTCACCGTTACGTTGTTTGCCGATAATCAATTCAGCCATGCCTTTGTCGGGGCTGTCTTCGTTGTAGTATTCGTCGCGATAGATAAACAGGATCACGTCGGCGTCCTGCTCGATGGCGCCCGATTCACGCAAGTCGGAGTTCATAGGGCGCTTGTTAGGGCGCTGCTCTACGCCGCGGTTTAACTGCGAGAGGGCGATCATCGGGCATTCGAATTCTTTGGCCATGCCTTTGAGCGAGCGCGAAATTTCGGAAATTTCCTGGGTACGGCCTTCACCGCTGCCGGCAACCGTCATTAACTGCAGGTAGTCGACCATGATCATGCCGGGGTTGCCGTGTTCGCGGGCAATACGCCGGATACGGGCGCGCATTTCCTGCGGGTTCAAACCGCCGGTATCGTCGATAAATAGCAATTTGTCTTTCAATTTGGCTACGGCGGAGGAGAGTTTTGGCCAATCCTCTTCGGTGAGTTTACCGTTACGCATTTTGCCTTGGTCGATACGGCCAATGGAGGACATCATCCGCTGCACCAATGCGGTTGAGGGCATTTCCATACTGAACACCACGACTGGACGCGCTTGGTTAAACAAGGCGCCTTCCACGAAATTGAGTGCCAATGCGGTTTTACCCATGGACGGACGCGCTGCCAGAATAATCAGTTCGCCCGGCTGCCATCCGGAGGTGCGCTGATCCAGATCGGTAATCCCACTGGGCACACCGGTGATGTCGCTGCCGGAGCGGAAGAGTTCGTCGATGCGCTGTACTGTCGCCTTGAGGAGTTCATTCACCCCCACCAAACCGCCTTCTTTAGGGCGATCTTCGGCGATCTCGGCCACGCGTTTTTCGGCCAGTTGCAACAGGTCATCGGAATCCAGCCCTGCGGGATTCATACTGGATTTACTAATATCCTGCGCGGCGGCAATCAGTTGGCGCAGGGTGGAACGCTCGCGCACAATTTTGGCATAGGCGGCGATGTTGGCAGCACTTGGGGTGTTGTTGGCCATTTCGACCAGATAGCCCAAACCGCCCACACGCTCCAGCTCATCGTGCTTGTGTAGCTCTTCAGAAAGGGTGATGACATCCAGCGGCTGACCAGCTTCCTGCAGCGCCAGCATCATGCGGAAAATAAGCTTGTGATCTTCGCGGAAAAAGTCCGATTCGGTGACCACTTCCAACACCGCATCCAGGCGGTTGTTATCCAACATCAAACCACCCAACACCGATTGCTCAGCCTCGACCGAGTGCGGCAGGGCAGACTGGGCGGTTAGTTGGCTCGCGAGGCGATCCTCAAAACTGGCAGATTCGAAGCTGGATTCAGGCATAAGTAGTCAAAAACACTGGCATAGTTATTGATCGGCGAAGATCTTTATCGGCGATGTTATAGCGATAGATGTGCAAAAAAAATCGGGCACTTCTTCAACCCTGTGTACGTGTCAAAACACATAATAAAAGGTTGTCGATAGTGCCCGATTTCATCTGGCTTGTCAGTAATTCAAATCCCCCTACCGCCTTCCTTTAATAAAGGAAGCCTTGGAGGGATTCAATAATTACTCTGGAATAACAGCCAGTTTAACAGCCTGAATCACTTCAGCGTGCAACTGAACATCGATCTCGTATTGACCGATTTCACGCAGAACGCCTTGCGGCAAGCGAACTTCAGACTTAGCAACAGTCACGCCAGCAGCGGTGATTGCATCAGCGATGTCGCGAGTGCCGATAGAACCGAACAGACGGCCTTCGTCACCGGCGTTGGCAGCGATAGTCACTTCCAAAGCAGCCAGTTTTTCAGCGCGTGCAGTTGCATCAGCAATTTTCGCAGCAGCAGCCGCTTCCAACTCAGCGCGACGCGCTTCGAAGTCAGCGATGTTTTTAGCAGTAGCAGCAACCGCTTTGCCTTGTGGCAACAGGTAGTTACGGCCATAGCCAGACTTAACGCTAACTTTGTCACCAATAGCGCCTAATTTACCTACTTTATCGAGCAGAATAACTTCCATCTCTTTACCCCTTACTCGTGGCTGTCAGTGTATGGAATCAAAGCCAGGTAACGAGCACGCTTGATAGCAGTAGCCAACTGACGTTGGTATTTCGCTTTGGTGCCAGTGATACGGCTTGGAACGATTTTGCCGGTTTCAGTGATGTAAGCTTTCAGCGTTTCAACATCTTTGTAATCGATGCGCTTGGTGCCTTCAGCGGTAAAACGGCAGAATTTGCGACGACGGAAAAAACGGGCCATGGTTATACCTCCTGCTCTTCTTCAAAATCATCTGCATCAACACCGTCTTCATCAGACAGGTCTTCTGCGTCATCACGACGTTCAGCGCGCGCTGGGCGAGCTTTGCGTTCACGGCCTTCTTTTTCGGCTTTCATGATGAATGATTCTTCAGTGATGGCGGCATCTTCACGCAGAACAAGGCTACGCAAAATGGCATCGTTGTAACGGAAGTTGGTGGTCAACTCTTCCAATACAGCGTCAGAGCACTCTACGTTCATCAGAATGTAGTGAGCTTTGTGCACTTTATTGATGGAGTAAGCCAGTTGACGACGGCCCCAATCTTCCAAACGGTGAACTTGACCACCGTCGTTTTTGATAGCTGAGCTGTAACGCTCAACCATGGCTGGAACTTGTTCGCTTTGGTCAGGATGAACCAAGAAAACGATTTCGTAATGACGCATGTTTAGCTCCTTACGGGTTAAAGCCTCCTACTCTGCTGGTAACAGCGGGGCAGTGAGACAAGGAGTAGCCGATTTTACGATCACAGGAGTGACTTTGCCCCCGGCCAGTTTGGGGTGCGGAATTGTACGCATAACACCCCCTGCAGGCAAGTAAAACCACGGCAGGCATTGCCTTTTGCCCACCCTACTGCGCTATTGGCACCTTCCCGAAAAAAATGGCACTGCCACTTTATGTCGAAACCTGAAGCAGGTGGTCATGCCACCAGCCCTTGTATGACATTGGCTGGGCTCTGGTGCAGCCAGAGCGAATGCATCACTACACAAGATCACCAGGAGCAACGTCATGAAGAATAATTATCCCGGTTGCGCAACCCCACATGCTGCGCATTCCACACCTCCACGTAACAGGCTGTTCGCCAGCCTGGCTGCAAGCCTTGTCAGTATTATTTTCTGCAGTACAACCTTGGCTGCCGTCCCTGCGCTACAGGTACAGGGTAATAAAGTGCTCGTCGGTGGTAAATCCGTGAGCCTTGAAGGTGTTTCGCTGTTTTGGAGCAACACCGGCTGGGGCGCGGAGAAGTTCTATACCGCAGCAACCGTCCAACGCGCCAAAACGGAGTTCAACGCTAATCTGATCCGCGCCGCTATAGGCCATGGGGAAGGCGGTGGCATTCAGGATGACTGGAACGGCAATATGGCGCGCCTGGATACCGTAATACAGGCGGCGATCGACAATGATATGTATGTGATTGTCGACTACCACAGCCACAAAGCTCACGAGAATTGGGGTTCAGCAGAGGCCTTCTTCAAGCAAGTCGCGCAAAAATGGGGAAGTTACAACAACGTTATTTACGAACTCTACAACGAGCCGCTGAACGTGGATTGGAACAATACACTCAAGCCTTATGCCGAGTACGTGGGCGGCAAGATCCGCGCGATTGACCCGGACAACCTGATCATTATGGGTACGCCCAACTGGTCACAGGATGTCGATGTCGCCTCCGCCAATAAAGCCAATGTCTCTAATCTTGCCTATACCGTTCATTTTTATGCTGATAGCCACCAGGGGTCCTATCGCGCCAAGGCACAAATGGCACTCAATAACGGCGCTGCATTGTTTGCCACTGAATGGGGCGTGGGCCATGCCAATGGTCGCGGTGCGGTGAACTACGCCGAAACCTGGGCCTGGATCGATTTTCTGCGTGCGAATGGTATCAGCCATGCGGGCTGGGCATTCCACGATAAAGAGCGCGATCAGGCAACCGGCGAGGTAGAGACTTCCTCCTTTTTCTGGGCCGATGGATCACTAAAAGAATCCGGCCGGTTTGTGAAGGAAATTCTGGCGGGCCGAAAACCCATAGATGGCGATGACGATGGCGCCGGTGGCAACTGCACCAAAGCTAATCCCGGCGACACCATTCAAGCCGAAAGCTGGTGCCAGATGGCCGGCGTGAAAACAGAAACCACCAGCGACGCAGGCGGCGGTTTGAATGTAGGCTACATCGACAGTGGCGACTGGATGACTTACTCCGTGAATATCCCCGCTGCCGGCACCTACAAAGTCAGTTATCGCATTGCCTCGCAAGCAGGGGGAGGCCAAATCCAGTTGGAAAAAGCCGGTGGCAGCCCTGTTTACAGCAACATCAATGTGCCACCAACCGGAAACTGGCAAGCCTGGCAAACCATCTCCCACAATGTGGTACTGCCAGCGGGCGAGCAGTTGATTGCCATTGCTGCGATTACCGGTGGTTTTAACCTCAACTGGTTAAAAGTGGAAAATATTGGCGATAACCCCACGAATCCCGGCACAGTGATTGCGACGATTCAGGCGGAAGACCACAGCCAGCAAAGCGGGACCCAGCAGGAAACTACAAGCGATGCAGGTGGCGGTAAAAACGTTGGCTATATCGATGCCGGGGACTGGCTCTCTTACGCGGGTACGCAGGTCAACATCCCCAGCAGTGGCAGCTATGTGATTGAGTACCGTGTGGCCAGCCAAAACGGCGGTGGCAGCCTGACATTTGAAGAAGCAGGCGGCGCACCGGTGCATGGCACCATCGCCATACCTGCAACCGGGGGCTGGCAAACCTGGACGACCATCCAACACACAGTCAACCTGAGTGCGGGCAGCCATCAATTTGGGATTAAAGCCAATGCCGGTGGCTGGAACCTCAATTGGATTCGCATCAGTAAGGCCCATTAATCCCGACAAGATAGGATAAGTGAGGTTTTTGGCCGCCTTCGGGCGGCTGTTTTCGTTATGTCTGAACCGGCGCGGAGTCAACTAGTGGCAATGCTTGCTTGCGATACTCCGAAGGCGTCATTCCCGTTATGCGTTTAAAAAATCGATGAAACGCCGATTGGCTGTTGAAGCCGGATTGATAGAGTATGTCCAACACCGTATCGCCCGCACACTCAGGTGCCGCCAATAACCGCTTGGCCTCTTCCACCCGCTGGGTATTGATAAATTCAAAGAAGTTTTGCTGGTAGTGGTCATTGATAATGGTGGAAAGCTCGCGTGGTTTGATTCCAATCTGCTCCGCAAAACGCTCCAGATTAATATGACTTTCCAAATGCAGCCGTTGCTCGCGGATACCGCGCGCTACCGCCTCGCGCTTTTCGTCCACCTGCGGAATATCCTGTAACCGGTCTTTTTCCGGCGCTACGGCCACCACCAATTCATGTTGCAGCAGCTCGCGGGTATTGCGCCAGCCAAACAGGAACAGGCCATTCACCAGCAGCACTGTAAGGTAGTTATTCATTATGCCCAGCAGGTCATTGGTCTCACCGCTCACATAACCGCCCAGGAAATAGGCTATAAATGACCAAAGCCAGTGGATAAAAAATCCGCCCAACACCCAATCCGCCAATCGCAATTCCCGGTCAGCGATGCTGGAGTACATTTGTTTTAACTGCTGACGCAAACGACACTCGGTGTAGAAACAAGCAAGCACATAAATGAGCGGCGAGCATTTGACCAGGAACCACACAAAAGCCAAAGCCGCCCTATCTGCCTCCGACAAAGCAGCCCAGTGCCAGGGCAGCCAGTCATGGAGACTCAGGTCATACACAAAAATCACCCCCACCGCCAACAGGGCAGGCAGCAGATGCACACCATGGCGCCACTGATAGACGTCACCCTCGCAAGACAGTGAGCGCAAATAAAAGAACAACACCGGCCCTTGCAACAAGAGGCAAGCCGATAACAGCGCGGGCAGCCAAGGGTAATGAGCTATCGCCATCGACTGGAAACTGGCATTCCAGGTGATCAGCGTGCTGGTAAGCGTGCCTATCACCAGGATGAAAAAGAATTGCAGCAGTCGACGTGACGGTTTCCTGCCGCCAGGCAGCACGCCAAGTGCAATACACAGCATCAAGGTTTCCAAAATAGTCAGGGCGATGACTACTTCATGCAAGTTGAGTAAGAGATGTTTCATTATTTTTATGTGTCGGTAATTCGATGATGGTTTTTATGGAATGACCAATCAGCGCTTCAGCTGACCGCACCGCTAAATTATCACAGCCTGTAGTGTCGCCACTGATCCCACTTTGCATTTTCATCACATGGCCTTGCCCGGCGTTAACCGCCGGGTAACAAGCGGGACAGGCTTTCACGACCAATCCCATTTATGTACCACAAGTGGGAACTCCCACTTTCCTGATAAACCCGTGCGAAGGAAGCTCCCATCAGGTTGCTCGCTTACATTAGGCAAGCCCTTTACGGCACTACTCCAAAATCTCCTGTTATAAAAAACAATAATTCCCCTGGAGAAACTATGAAACTCAAACATTCGGCGAGTATCCACTCGCTGGCGCTGGCCATGTTCAGCCTCAGCGCAGCCCATACCCAGGCAACAGACTACAACGATCCCTGGTGGGCCAGCCCCAATGCTAATACCAGTTTTGTCGACCAATTCGATGGCGTGAGTATTGACCGCAGCAAGTGGTTAGTGGAGCAAAACATTTTTGTGAATGGCGAGGATATTGATTATCAGGATGTGGAATACCCCGCCGCTGACTGGACTTTCCGCGTCGGCCAACCTGATACCGGTGCCACAGATGGCAAGGTGCTCAACCTGAAGGCCCGCTATATGGATGGCCAGATCCAGGACTATTACGGCGGCGTTGCCGGTCAGGGCAAGCCGCTCTTTATCCGTGCGGGCCGGATTGAATCGCAAATTACCGATGATTCCACCTTTGTGTATGGCAAATTTGAAGCGCGCATCAAAATGCCACCGGCGCGCAACGCCGAATTCCCGGCCTGGTGGTTGTTGGGTAACTTCCCCGATGTGGGTTGGACTGCTTGCCAGGAGCTGGACATTATTGAGTTCACTGGCGCCAATGTCAGCAAAGCACCGCAAACCCACTGGTCGGCGCCCTACGCGGCCTATGGCGGCAATCCTTACGGCACCACTTACGCACAACTGGGCATTAATCCCAGCGATGAATATGTCACTTACGGCGTGATCAAAGCCCCGGAATCGGTCGATTACTACATCAACGGCGTTAAAACCTACAGTTGGACCAAAGCCGAGCGCGGCGACCAGCCCTGGCCTTACCTCACCCCCATGCGCATGATCCTCAACCACGCCATCACCCATGTGGAATGGCCGGACGTGGGCAATTACAACCAGTTCAGCACCAACGCCAATGTGGCCAATAAAACCGGCTACACCCGCGTCAATAACGGTGTGACCGAGTATGAATATTTGGATACCGCCGCGATGAACGCCAATATCGGTCGTGCGGGTACGGATTTCCTGGTCGATTACGTTGCCCACTGGCCACTGCCGACCACCGACACGTGGCACAAGTACATCGACGAAAGCAAATACAGCTTCTTCCGCCCCACCAATAACACCAAAGGTTTCTATTCGCTGAAAGGCTGGATGGCGCCGGTGTCCGTCACCGCAGATGCTTACTTACAAGAAGGTGATAACGCCTACCGCGATAACAGCGCCAAAAATGCCGCTGACGGCTATGTCGGTTCCAAGTGGGCAACCCCGCGCGACGACAATATGCATTCAGTCACCATCGACTACGGCGTGGACAAACCCATCAAATACTTCTGGATTGAATGGAGCTGGAACCTGCCCAAGTCTTACGACATCTTCGGTAAAACTGCGTCCGGCAACTGGGAATTTATCCTCAATTCGGAGCAGCAAAGTGTGGGTTGGGCGACACATACTTTTGATGTGAATAAGACCTATCGCTACATAAAACTGGTCACCAAAGGTCGCATAGATAAAGCCGAGCCAATTTGGCTGCTGGAATTCAAAGCCTTTGAGGATGTGCACAATGTATACCCCAAACCAGCGGGTACACCGGTGGTGGATCGCACCGTCAATATGCTTGGCAACGGCAACTTTGCCGACGGCCTGACCGGTTGGGGGAGCGAGAACTACGACGGTGCAGGCGCGACCTATAGCGTTATCAATGGTGAAGCGCGCATTACCGCCGCCACGCAAGGCACCGGGTCTGGCTCCTACCAGTTGCACACCCAGGGGTTTGGCCTGAAGCGCAACTATCGCTACCAGATCAGCTTCCGCGCCCGCGCTGAAACGCCGCGCAACATCCAACTGCGTCTGGCGGAAAACCAATTGAATCCATCACCGGCCGGAACCTATTTGCTGCAGACCATCGCCCTTGGTACCAGCATGACCAGCTACAGCTTTAACATCGATTTTACCGGTGGCGATAACCCCGGCCGCCTCGCCTTCCTGCTTGGCGCCATGGGTAATGCAACGACCTACATCGATGATGTGGTGATTAAAGAAATCGCCTACATAGGCTCCGGTGACCCGCTGGTTCCGGCAATTACCGCCACCGATTTCAGCGGCGCCAGCAGTGGCTGGGAAACTGACTGGTGGGGCGTAGCGCAACGCGCGGTGGATGGTGCAACCGGCAACAAAGCCAGCGGTAACGATGGTGTCGCCGAAGGTCAGGACTTGTGGGTGAGCGTGAACATCGATGCCAACTATGAAGTGAAAGAGGTACTGGTAGCGGGCGATAAATCCGCACCGCGCAGCCTCGCGCAGTTCAAAGTGGAATACGGCACCGCTAACAACACCCTGATCGACTGGAGCAACAGCAATACCGATGGCGTCTATGAAAGCTTCAGCAACTTCGTCGCCTACCCACCCGCGAATGAACGTCGCTTCCGCTTCTGGTTCCGCCCACCGGCAGGTCAATTGGTGGAAGTGGCCGATGTGCAGTTGATGGCCGTCGACCTGAAGCCCCACCGCATCTACACCATTAATTTGGACAACGGCGGCAGCATCAGCCCGGCAGGCACTTTGCGCTACAGCAAAAACAACACCGATTCCGCGACCTACAGCTTCACACCACCACCAGGTGGATCGGTCGCCAATGTGATTGTGGATGGCGTATCGCTCGGTGCCATGAGCAGCTACACCTTCAATAATATTGCTGCCAGCCGCACCATCGCCGTCGCCTACAACACCACTGGCGCCAGCTCATCGGCGGCCAGCTCCAGTGCCCCCTCCTCTGCCTCGTCCAGCAGTTCGAGTGTGGCACCGGTGTTGTTGTCCCAAGGTCGGCCGGTTACTGCCAGCAGTAACTTCCAACCCGCAGCCAATGCAGTGGATGGCAACGGCGGTACGCGCTGGGAATCCACCCACGGTGTCAGCCCCAGTTGGATCATGGTGGATTTGGGCAGCAGCAAAAACCTGAGTCAGGTGATTATTGATTGGGAAGCAGCCAACGCCGCCAACTATCTGGTGCAGGCATCCAACAACGGCATGAGCTGGACCACTTTGAAAACCATCACCACCGGCGCCTTTGGTGATCGCACCGACACCCACAGCGTTACAGGCAACTACCGCTATGTGCGCATTTACGCCACGGCACGCAGCGCAGGAAACCAATGGGGCTACTCCATTTGGGAGCTCAAGGTAACGGGCAACTAACAACAATAACCATCGGCAATGGTTTAACAACCCAAACCACCCGCACTTCTCGCGGGTGGTTTTTAAAAAATAAATGGATCACTCAATCATGAAAAAAACCTACACCTTTTTATTATCAGCCATTTTCACGCTGGGTATTGGCAGCACCGCACAAGCAGCCGTCATTACCTTTGATGACTTGCCCGCAACCGAAGTCGACGCCATACACAACGGCTATCACGGTTTTCACTGGGGCGATGACTTCATGACCAGTGTTGCCTACATCCACAAAGACACCATGCCCGGCACCGGTTTCGCCACTGGCGTGGTATCTGGCAACTATGCTGCCTTCAATAACTTTGCAACCACCAGCACTATCAGCAGCAACGACCTGTTTGATTTCAACGGTGCAAACCTGACCGCTGCCTGGAATGAGGGATTACTGATTGAAGTCACCGGTTTTTTAAACAACCTCGCACTCTTCACCCAAACCGTCACCGTCAGCACGCAATACGCCCAGTGGTTTGATTTTAATTTTATCGGCATCAACCAACTCAGCTTCCGCTCCTGGGGCGGAACACCAGGCAACCCCGACGAAGGCGGCGAACATTTTGTGATGGATAATTTCACCTACAACGAATCCACCAGCACATCAGTACCCGAATCATCATCACTCGCCTTATTACTACTCGGCGCCGCCGGTATTTTATTAGGCCGCAAAACCAAAAAATCCTGATCTCCAGCAGTAAAACAACCCTGCTTTGCCGCCACCAAGTGATTGGTAGCGGCGTTTTTGTTTTTGGGGTATGCCAAGTATTTTTTTCAACCAACACAGCTAATGCTTCTCAATTTCTTACCGCTGTCCGCACTGTCCAAGGTGACAATGGCGGACACTTTCTTCGGACACTTTTCAATAACAAAAATCCGTTGAATCAATCAATAATTCTTTTAAAAACATCGGGTTAAAAATTTTCTGCACACTTGGTACGGGTCTTGAAATGCTATAGCAAAAAGTTCCCGAGTGATGCTGTATGAATATGAAAATTGCTGACACCTCCGCCCAGGATTTAATAGTGGGCCAAGCCAGGCTCAAAGGCAGGCGCATCGTTATTGCTGGCACCCTGTTGTTGCTGGCGGGTCTTTCGGTATCTATTTTTATTTATGTTGCCGATGTATTTACGTCTGGGCGGGTACTTGAGCGATCAGCGATTCGTGTGGCGACAGTGGAGCGAGGCACATTGGTGCGCGAAGTGGTTTCTCAAGGCCGAATTGTGGCGGCTAATAGCCCTACCCTATTTACGCCCGAGCAGGGTTATGTAGAAATGGCAGTTAAAGCCGGTGATACGGTTGAGCGCGATCAAATGCTTGCTACTATTATCAGCCCTGATTTAAATGAATTACTCGCGCGCGAAACAGCTAACCTCACCCGAATAGAAGCCGAGCTTGGACGCCAGAAAATAGAATCAAAACGTCGCAAATTGGAACTGGAACAAATTATTGCTATGGCCCAGGTCAGCAAAAATGCAATGGCACGAGAAAAGCTGCGCGCTGATCAAGCCGTTAACAAAAAACTGATTAGCCAGTTGGAATACGAAAAAGCCGACGATGATTTGGAGCGCGCCGAACTGGAGCTGGCACAAGCCAAACAAAATGGCGAGCTCGCCAACGAATCCTTGGGGTTTGATGTGGAAGCGCTGACATTGCAACTTAAAAGCCAACAACTTTTGGTAGATGCCTTGCAACGGCGTGTACATGAATTAACGATTAAATCGCCTGTTGCAGGAATGGTTGGTAATGTTCAGGTCATTAACCGGCAGGCAGTGGCTGCAAATCAAGCGTTAATTACCGTTGTAGATTTGAGCGCTTTTGAAGTGGAAGCGGTAGTGCCAGAAGGATTTGCGGACGATATAGCACCACTGATGGATTCAGAAATTACCCTGGGTGGTTCCGCTTATCCGGGTGTAGTCACCGCCATATCACCCGAGGTTGTTAACGGTGGTGTTAGCGCTCGTATTCGCTTCGCAGATGTATTGCCTGAAAACCTTCGCCAGAGCCAGCGCTTAACCGCGAAAATCTTTTTGGAAAACAAGCCAAACACCTTGATTGTTAATCGCGGCTCCTTCTTTGATGGTTTTCGTGGGCATGTCTACAAACTGCAACACAATAAAGCGCTGCGTGTCCCCGTAGTACTCGGAAGCTCGAGCCTGAAACATATTGAAATTGTGGATGGCCTACAGGAAGGCGACAGCATTATTATTTCTGCACTCACCACTAACGCAACTGAAGAACAAATTCTAATAACAGATTAATTTCTGGAGACTACCAATGTTAAAAATGCAATCCGTAAAAAAAATATACCGAACCGACATGATTGAAACCCATGCGCTACGGGATTTTAATCTGGAAGTTAAGGAAGGGGAGTTTGTCGCAGTTACCGGCCCTTCGGGTTCTGGCAAAACAACCTTTCTCAACATCGCAGGCTTATTGGAAACCTTTGAAGAGGGACAATACCTGTTGGATGGAAACGATGTCAGCCGATTAAATGACAATATAAGATCAAAATTACGCAACGAAAAAATTGGATTCATATTCCAAGGCTTTAATCTTATTCCCGACCTTAATATTTTTGACAATATTGATGTTCCCTTACGTTATCGTGGATTTTCCGCCGCGGAACGGAAAAAGCGTATTACTAATGCGCTGGAAATGGTGGGACTCACCTCGCGTGCACGCCACCTGCCATCGCAATTATCGGGCGGCCAACAGCAGCGCATCGCTATTGCCCGCGCATTAGCTGGCGAGCCAAAATTTTTATTGGCGGATGAGCCAACAGGGAATCTCGACTCACTCATGGCACGACAAGTAATGGATATGCTAGAAGACATCAATAAAAATGGAATGACTATTGTGATGGTGACGCACGATCCGAATTTGGCACGGCGTGCGCATCGCAACATACAAATTGTGGATGGGAAAGTCACTGATTTTAAAATCTATGAATCCCATGTTAATCCAGATAGCGAAACTCGTTTAGCTGCTACAACGATTTAGCAGGGAGCCAACGAAGATGTGGAAATACTATTTACGATTATCGTTGCAAAGCCTGCGTAAAACACCAATCTTGTCGCTACTGATGGTACTTGCGATAGCAACGGGTATCGCCGCGAATCTCACTATTCTGACCATGCATTCAGTGGTATCGGGCAACCCCTTGGCGCATAAAAATGAACGACTTTTTGCAGTACAGCTTAATACCTGGAACCCTGAGCAAGAGTATTCCACTCATAACAACATACCTCCGCAATTGACCTACAAGGATGCCAAGGCAATTTATGACTCAGATATCGCGAACGAAGTGGTTGCCATGCGCAAAACCAACGTCATTATCAAGCGTCAAGAGTCCGCAGAAGCACCATCGGCTTACTATACACGCATGACCACACGCGATTTTTTTACTATGTTTGATGTGAGGTTTATTTACGGTGGCCCTTGGTCCAACGAAGTGGACAACAACCCGGAGCGCGTGGTGGTACTGAGTGAAGGTTTGAATAATAAGTTTTTTGATGGGGCCGATAGCTCAGGTCAAACGATTGAGTTGGATGGCGAACTATTCCGGGTGGTGGGAGTAGTTAGCGAAAAATGGCAATTGGTGCCCAACGTTTATGATTTAAACAATATGCCCTTTGAAGCTGCGCCAGATGTTTATATTCCATTTTTTCTGGTTACACAAAGGACATACCAAAACTGGGGCAACATCCAGGGCTGGTTTGATGAAAACGTCAAAACAAATGAAGACTTCTTACGTAGTGAAAAAATATGGATACAGACTTGGGTGAGCCTGAACTCGACAGAGAAATATCAAGAGTTCTCGCAATTTTTAGAGAACTACATAGCCACGCAAAAGGAGCAAGGTCGGTTCAAAAGGTTACCGGCCTACAAACTCAACACGCCCGAGGAATGGTTAAAAATTTACAAGGTGGTTTCAACTGATAATAAACAATTATTGATGTTGTCATTCGTATTTCTCATGATCTGCTTGGTAAATAGTACTGTATTAATGCTTGCAAAGTTTCTTCGTAAAGCTCCTGAAGCTGGCATTCGGCGTGCACTTGGGGCAAGCCGGAGCTCAATATTCTTTCAACACCTGATGGAAGCATTCGTGATTGGCGCTGCGGGTGCAATACTCGGTTTGCTCTTCTCACTAGCAGGGCTGGCCAGCGTGCGGGAACTCTATAGCAGCTATGAGAGCGTCGCTGTCTTTAATGGTATAACCGTACTGTCCGCCGTACTGCTCGCATTGGCTGCAACGCTGTTGAGTGGTTTCTTGCCTGCATGGCGTATTAGCCACGCAACGCCTGCCAAATATTTAAAAACCCAATAGCGCAATCAGGATGGTTTTATGTTAGATATAATTCCGATAATCAAAAGTTTGTGGCGTAACAAAACCGGCCCACTGCTTATCATTCTTCAACTTTCACTCACGGTTGCTGTTATCAGCAATGCACTCTTTATAGTTCATGACAGAATAGAAAAAATTGAAAGGCCTACAGGTATTGCTGAAGAGGAGATTTTCATAATCTGGGCAAGGCGAACTTCACCAGAGGGCGACATACAAGAAATCATCGACAAAGACATAGAGGTTATTCGCGCTACCCCCAGTGTTATCAATGCCACGTCGATATCGAGTATACCTTTATCCGGTTCAGGCACTTCATCGGCGTTACGCAAAAGCCTTGAGCTTGGAAATACGGACTTCAACTCCGCGATTTATGCAATAACCCAACATGGAATAGAAGCGCTGGGCATAACCCTTATTGAAGGGCGCAGCTTTAACGATAACGACGTTCAGTTCTTTACGCGCGAGAACCCGCCGGATCATAGTGTCACTATTATCACTCGTGACCTTGCTGAGAAAATATTTCCTGAAGAGTCTGCGATTGGAAAAACGATCTTTATGGGGAGTTTACCACTGACTGTAGTGGGGGTTGTTGAGCGAATGATGGCTCCTTGGCCCGAGTCCGAACTTGCGTATGATGCCGCCATGATTCCAGTTAATGTAAAAGAAGATTCAACTCATTATGTGGTGCGAGCATTGAAAGGTGATAGGGATGCAACAATGCATGCACTTGTTGAAAAACTACGCGCTATCGATAGCACACGCCTAATCGGTGAGGAAAGATCTATGGTGCAAATAAAGCGCAATTCCTACTCAGGTGATTATGCGATGATTAAAATTCTGTCTTTCGTTATATTCCTGCTAACCTTTGTGAATGCATTAGGTATTGTTGGCCTGACCACATTCTGGGTCAACCAACGTCGCAAGCAAATTGGTATACGGCGAGCGCTTGGTTCTACCAAAGCCGGTGTCATTCGCTATTTCATGATGGAAAATATCCTGCTCGTAATATTCGCGGCGGCTGTTGGCACGATCATCGCTTATGTCAACAGCAGCTACATGGTACGCACGCAAAGCGCGAGCCCTCTTCCCATAGAGTATGTGCTAATAACTGTAGTTTTTTTACTGCTGGTTACACTTCTGGCAGCCTATTCACCTGTTCGAAGGGCTGCGCAGATTTCGCCTGTTGAAGCAGTTTCAAACGTTTAATGTCTGTGAAATTTATGCTAAAAGAATCCACTCAAAAAGTGTTGATTGTTGATGACAACCCCGCTGTCGGAAAAGCGCTTCACTTGCTGCTTGAGGTGCATGGTATTGCTGCTGAAATTGCGCTGACACCACAAGCGGCAACCAAGCGCCTGGAAGAGGATGGCAGCATTGCTCTGGTGGTACAGGATATGAATTTCTCCGAAGACACCACCTCGGGCCAGGAAGGTAAAGCACTGTTCTACAAACTCAGACAGGTACGGCCCGACATCCCCATTATTTTAATTACCGCATGGACGCAACTCGAAATCGCCATTGAATTGGTTAAGAATGGCGCTGCAGATTATGTCGCCAAACCCTGGGATGACATTAAATTAGTGACGACCATTAAAAATTTATTAGAGCTGGAGGATTTACAACAGCAACAACGATTGCAAGCGCAAACTTTACTCGCAGAAAAAGCGCGCTTATTGGAAACAGCGAATCTTTGTGGGCTTATTTACCAAAGCGCATCGATGCATTCCTTAGTCAACCTTACGATAAAAATCGCTCGTTCGGATGTACCTGTTCTGATTACAGGCCCCAATGGTTCAGGCAAAGAGAAAGTAGCGAAAATTATTCAGGCAAATTCGCGCGTTAATACCGGGCCATTTGTGTGCGTGAATGTCGGTGCATTGCCACAAGAGTTAATTGAAGCCGAACTGTTTGGTGCTGAAGCAGGTGCTTATACCGGCATAAGCAAAAAGCGTATAGGTCGCTTCGAGGCAGCCGACGGTGGCACCCTATTTCTCGATGAATTGGGCAATCTGTCAGCGAGCGGCCAAGCAAAATTATTGCGAGTTTTACAATCAGGCGAGTTTGAGCGGTTGGGCTCAAGTGAAACCCGTCGTTGCAATGTGCGAGTGATCAGTGCTACCAACACCAACCTTGAACGCGCCATTAAAAGTGGTGAGTTTCGCGAAGACTTGTTTTATCGCCTGAATGTGTTTGAGTTAAAACTGCCTCCACTGGAAGAGCGCAAGGAAGATATATTACCGCTTATACACCATTTTCTTCGCGGAAAAGCGCAGTTGGAAGCTTCCATTTTACATACCTTGCAGTCTTACCCTTGGCCGGGAAATGTGCGCGAACTGGAGAATGCTTGCCAGCGCGCCCTTATATTAAATGAGGGAGGAAAACTTCAGCTCAAAGACTTTGGTTTACCTATAGATGAAACCATTATCCAGAGTTCCAAACCTCTTATCACAGAACCCTCGCGAGAAGTGATTGAGATGGTACTCAAACAAAACCAGGGTGTTGTTGCGCAAGCAGCACGGCAACTAGGATTTTCACGGCAAGCGCTCTACCGTCGATTGGAAAAATATAAGATTGAATACAACCAATAGAAAATTTTCCCTTGAAGGAAAGCTCTGCGCCATAGCTGCGCTATCGGTCACCCTTGGTCTGGTGATTCTGGTTTTATGCTCAATGTTAATTGATGAATTATTGGCAGCGCTGATTATTGCTTTACCCATCGCGCTAACAACCTCAATCTGGCTAGTACGAGCCCTGATAAAAAACCAACAGATCAAAATTGACGCCATCCAAAATGGCATGCTGAACTTAATGGATAACGACTTCAGCGTAAGCATTGCCAACAAAGGGAACGACGAACTGAGCGAAACTATCGCCATTTTTAACCAGCTATCTGAAAAATTGCGCAATGAACGTCAACACATTTATCAGCGTGAACTACTTTTGGATATGGTTATTCAAAACTCCAACATGGGTGTTGTACTTATCGATCAGGAAGATAAGATTATTTACTCAAATAGCTTTGCAAAGGACGTTCTCAATACGGGCAAACCGATTAATGGCTTGCACTTTCCCGATGCGATAGCAACAACCGGTCCCTCACTGAAAGAAGTCCTGTCCAATAGAAAAGACGGCTTGTTTAAAGTGAAGGATAATTCGGGCGATGAGCTTTATCACATCACTACCGGACGCTTTATTCTCAACGCTCGCAAACATGAGGTGCTGTTGATCAAGCGAATGACGCTTGAGCTTCATCGCCAGGAAGCGACGATATGGAAAAAGGTAATTCGTACTATTACTCATGAGCTCAATAACTCCTTAGCACCTATCTCTTCCATGGCACATTCTGGAAAGCTACTGGTTGAACAGGAGAAATACGATCCGCTCGGCATGGTTTTTGAAACCATCGCTGAACGCGCCCAGCATCTTAAACTCTTTATCGATGGTTATGCGCGCATTGCCAAATTACCAAAGCCTGAAAAAAAAATCGTTGCTTGGCAGGAGTTTATAACAAAGCTCTCCATCGCCCAGGCATTTTGTTTTGAGGGAGATATTCCAACCAGTCCAGGATATTTTGACCCAGTGCAGATCCAGCAAGTGATTACCAATTTGCTAAAAAATGCTCAGGAGTCCGGTTCAGCCACTGATCAAATATATTTGACCCTGGAGCAAAACAGCCAGTGCAGTGTGCTGCAAGTTTTGGATAGAGGCGCAGGCATGTCTACCAATACAATGGAAAATGCCTTGCTGCCTTTTTACACCACCAAACAATCGGGCAGCGGAATAGGCCTGTCCCTGTGCCGTGAAATAGTGGATGCCCACGGCGGTCATATTTCGTTGGAAAACCGGAGCGGCGGCGGGGTTTGTGTGAAAATCATACTGCCGAACACACCTGGACAGCACCACGACACCACCTCATATTAAAAAATAGAGAACTAATAATGCCTCACCAAAACAGCAGTCATTACAGCGCAATAAACTTTGATGTAAAGAACCTCATGCCCCGCAGACTACATCGCCTTTTCCTGTCCTTGGCTGTGCTGTTAACGGGGCTCAGTGTTTTAAGTGCCGCAGCGCAGGAGGAACCGCGAGTACGCGCGCGAGATTTAGGTGTCGCACCGGGCATCTTCAGTCCTGGCACTAACAACGCGATCACCGACGTCGCCGGTGTACGTGTCGGCCAAGTGACACTACGAAAAGGCGACAAGGTTCGCACCGGTGTCACGGCGATCCTGCCGCACCCTGGCAATGCCTATCGTTCACGGGTGCCCGCTGCGCTGCATGTAGGCAATGGCTTCGGCAAATTCATCGGCACCACCCAGATCAACGAGCTGGGCGAACTGGAGAGCCCGATTTTGTTGACCTGCACGCTGTGCGTGTGGAAGGCAGCAGATGCCATGGTTGAGTGGATGCTGGCGCAGCCGGATATGCAGGAAGTGCGCTCGCTGAATGTGGTCGTGGGCGAGACTAATGACGGCAGACTCAATGACATCCGCGCACGCCCGATTACCACTGCGGCAGTGCGCACTGCATTGGAAAATGCGAAGGGCGGGCCGGTTCAGGAAGGCAGTGTTGGTGCTGGCACCGGCACTACAGCATTCGGCTGGAAAGCAGGTATAGGTACATCGTCGCGCAAACTGCCCGAGAGTTTAGGTGGATTTACGGTGGGCGTGCTGGTGCAGGCCAACTTCGGCGGCGTGTTGCAGGTGGCAGGTGCGCCCGTGGGACGTGAGCTGGATCGCTATGCATTCCAAAACGCAGTCGCTGCGCGAGAGAACACCCGTGGATTAGCCGATGATCGCGGCGATGATCGCGGCGATGGCTCAATCATTATTGTGATTGCCACCGATGCCCCCTTATCGGATCGCAATCTGCAGCGCCTCGCCTCACGCGGCATGATGGGATTGGGGCGCACTGGCAGTTCTGCATCCAATGGCAGCGGCGATTACATACTCGCATTTTCGACTGCCGAGTCGGTGCGACGCCAGTTTGATGCGGCGCGGCTGCAAACTACCGAATTGGCGAACGAGCAGATGAGCGCTGTGTTCCAAGCCAGCGTGGATGCAGTGGAAGAGTCGATCTACAACGCCTTGTTTATGGCGACCACGGAAAGTGGCAATGGTCAAACGGTGGAGGCTATTCCACTGGATCAAGTGCGGAAGATTTTACGGGAGCATGGAGTAGAAGTACCGGCACCATAGGAAGCGCAGATGCTCCTATATCTGCAACACCGAAAATCAAAGGACAACATTCGATGTGGAAAATATTTACTCTTTTTTTAACACTGTTTTGTACTGCCTGTAGCAGTACAAAAGTCCATGTTTACACATCGGGAATTGATCAGCACACCCAACAACAACTGCTTCAATCGTTAAACACCGCAGGCTTCAAGGCCCATCAACAGACAACCCCAATGCAGCCTCTCAAAGAAGGGGCTTATATCATTTACACACCAGGCTCCCGTTCAACGCAGATCAACCGAGAGATTGAACAGATTTTAAAATCATTAAATTTACCGGCACCTGAATCACACCTGTTTAGTTTGGGCGAAGGAATTAGCGCGCACCGATATACCAAAGGAAATATCGGCCTTTATGTGATCGCAAATACAACACAACCAACAGATAGCTTAAAAAAATTACTGGAAGAAAGCAGTATCTTGGATTGGGAGCTTGGTTCGATCAGCTGCACCCAAAATTACATTCTGGACATAATGGGTGATGGTAAAATTTATATAAGCACTCTGGATGATGGAAAAGAAATCGCCTCACTCAACTGGAAAATCAAAAACAGACAGCTAGTGTTAACCAAATTATTTAAACACTATGTTTATGACATCTCTGAAGAAAAGAAAACCATAACGCCGACTCAACAATATCCAGAACCCTTCGGATGCAAATACCGCAGCAACTTTGACACCGTCATTCACGTTAAAAATAGCAGCGATTCTTAATGATTCATCAGGGTGTTGCCATGCGCACAAGAGCATGTAGGTTGGTGCTGAGCGCAGCGATGCCCAACATGACCATCTTGCTTAAGAGCGCCCACCCAAAATCCGCGATGGCAAAAACAAGAGCGCGCGCAAAAAGGCAAACACCGCATCAAAGGCGATACCGAGAATCCGGAACGGGATTGAGATCAGCCAGACAATTGGCCACAACACCAAGGCGAGCAGCGCCAAGGGCCAGCAGATCACCCATAACAATAACCAGCAGATAAACGTCAACATACCCAATCCCCCTGTTGTATACACTGCTTTAGCTTAGATGCAGATTACCGCAAACTGGATTCAACATTGTTTTGAAGCGGGAGTTTTATTTACCAGGTGATTGGGATAGAGTCGTCAAAAACCATTAAAAAGTGACCTTCCCACCTTCACTCCCCCGGGTACCCTATGAAATATAGCCATCTTCCACTCTTCGTAGTTGCACTAAGCCTCATCGCCTGTAGCAGCCAACCCAAACCGCCGGAAAACAGTGCCGATGCAGAATTGGCAGATACGTTGGAGTCTGTGTTTGGTGAGCGCAAACAACCGAATATGGCGATGGTGGAAAAACACCCCTTGGGTACACCAGAAAACCCGGTGCGGGTGGCAATGCCGATTGGGCAGCGCGATTACCTGGCCCGGTTGGTGTGCGATAACGGCGAACAGGTCTCTGCATTTGCGCGCAGTGGCAGCGCAGGCATTGGCCCCTACGGTTCGATGATAGATGCCTACACCGTGATTTGTGACACCTACCAAGGTGCGGTTGAACACACAGTCTTTTTGGATATGTACCACGCCGACTACGAGGAAACGCGCCCGGCGCAGGGATTTAAAGCGCTGCTGCCACACAAAAAATAAATAACTGCATCACGCCTGTTTTTTAGCAAGCAAAGAGAAATCGATATGGATATAGCTGTTACACAAGACGACAGTCACTCAACGCGCTACAACGAATTATTTAACCTCTATCAACACAGTTTATTTCGTGATTTATGGGCACAAGCCACCCAATGGTGGGGCGATGGGCCTTGGCCCAGTGCGGCATTGGAATTATTGCGGGCACGCACCCTGAGCCAATTGGGAAATGATCGTCACTGTAATGCACTCTTGTGGCGGCTCTGGCGCAAGCACCCGCAATTACCCGGGCTGGCACCATTCATAGCCTCACTTTATTTGCGATCGCGCGGGCCATTGGTGGCATTGCGTATGCTGCCGCTCATTGAAGACCGCGCCCAACCCAACGACAAAGATCGCGCCGATATGCGCGGCGAAAAAGCCGAAATACTGGCACGCTTTCGCGATTTTTCAGCGGCCGACGAATACCTGGGTGACATTGAAAAAAATGGTGATGACTGGCAATTATTATCTGTTGCTGAAGTGAAATACTTGCAGGACGATTACACCGCCGCACTGGCCGTGATTGATAAAGTGTTGGCGCGCACGCCTCACTATCGCGCTGCACTCTTGTTCAAAGCGAATGTACTGCAATTGCAACAAGACCTCACCCAGGCAATTGCAATACTTGCCGACTTTTGGCCCACCACCCAATCATTTTGGGCAGGGCGATTGCTCTGCAGTTTATATATTGAAAGCCAGCAATATGCACAGGCCCATGAATGTCTGATCCGGCTGAAAACCTTGCCCGTTTTTTCCAGCAAAGATGCCGATCGTACATTGCGCGCACTACAAGCGGATTTACTCTGCGCAGAACAGCGCTATGAAGAAGCCCTCGATTACATTGAACAAAAACATTTTTTTGGCAAATCCATTGTCGATGCCATAACTCGCACCACTGACAGCCGCACACGCAAAGTCGTTAATGTGCCCTTTGTGCGGCAGGCCAATATGACATGCGCACCCGCCAGCATTACTGCAGTGGCGGCCTACTGGGGTGTTAGTGTTGCGCAGGCGGACGTGGTGGAAGCCATTTGCTATGGCGGCACCCAATCTGTGGATGAGCGCCGCTGGGCGGAAGAAAATGGCTGGTATGCGCACGAATTCCAACTGACGTTCAGTGCTGCAAAATCCCTGCTGGATCACGATATTCCGATTTTATTGGCAACCGTTGAACCCGGCAGTGCGCATTTGCAAATTCTGGTGGGTTATGACGATGCCATGGGCACTTATTTGTTGCGCGACCCTTACTATCGTCGCTTACAAGAAATGCTGATTGAATCCAGCCACGACTACTATGCCGCTTCCGGCCCCCGTGCGATGGTGATGGTGCCTATGCACTATCGCGATACCATTCTTGCATTGGATCTTCCTTTTGGCGCACTTTACGATTGTCTCTACCAACTTAATCGCGCGCTGGATACCAACCAGCGCGAGCAGGCCGTTGCACAATTAACCAAAGCCCAAGGTCTGGACCCTGATCATCGCATGACTATTGCCTGCGAACGCGCACTGGCATTTTATGATGGCGACGATGCGCGCATTTTAGCGGCTACCGAAAAATTACTCGCGCTCTACCCCAAGGATGTAAACCTGCAACTGAGCAAAGCCAACAGTTTGAATACCCTGGGTTCCAGCAAACAAATGCTCGAGTATCTGGAGTCTATTGCTGCGCAACCCAACAGCCACTTTTTGGTTAAAAGTCGCCTCGCCGATTATTTGCGGCAGGATCATCGGCAACAACAGCGTGTGGCAAAACTGTATAAAGAATTGCTCAATATCAGCCCCACCAATACAGAGAACCTTTACGCCTATGCCGGTGTCCTCTGGGATAACAGTCGCTATCAAGAAAGTTATCAACTCTATCGTTTTGCCACTTGCCTTGAAGATAAAAATGAACAATACGCAGAAAGTTTTTTTAAAGCCGCGCGCTACCATAAGGATACAGAAAAGGGCCTGACTTTTTTGCGCGACCGTTTCCAGCGCTTTGGTAAAAAATCTTCCGGCCCGGCAGTTTCCCTGTTTAACGCGCTGGACAGTTTGGAGCGCACTCACGAAGGATTTCTTGTTCTGGATGAGGCCATTGAAAAACGCCCCGACGATGGTTGGCTCATAGTATTTACCGCACGCAAATTATTATTCCAACAACAACTGCAGCGCGCCATGGCATTAGCAGAGCGCGCCAAGCCACTGGTAAGTGAAGTTCGCTACAACGAGTTGGCCGCTGAAATTTTTGAATACAATTTACAGCCGGACCAGGCAATTATCTGCTTTGAAAAAATCCTGCAACTGGAACCGCTCAATTACAAAGCCAACCAAAGCATGATGCGCCTGTTCATCGAAGCCAACGAGCGCAGCAAGGCCGATGAATTTATCGCACAGCAACTCACGCGCTACCCGGATAACGCCATGCTGCTGGAACTGTCCATCGATTGGATCGACAAGGGCGATTATCAGGCGCAGGCTGATGCCTACCGGCAATTTATCCAGCATCACCCTACCAATGCCTGGGGCTATCGCGGCCTTGCTGATGCACTATGTAACCTGGATTTATACGATGAAGCACTGGCTGCCGCTGAAGAGGCCATTGCCGTCGCCAGCAACAGCAGCGCCAGCCATTACTATCACGGCAAGGTATTGTTGGCGAAACAACAATACGCCGCAGCGCGCCACAGTTTTCGCAAAGCTATCACCCTATCCTGCGATTACACCTACGCCTATGATCCGCTGCTGCAATGCGGATTCAACCACGCAACCCAGCAAGAGGATTTGCGTTTTATTTATGAACAATTAATGGCGCAAGTCAGCTATGGCGATGGCCTGCTGGCATACCAGCGAATTGCCGGAACGCTGCTGGCGAACGACGAAATTTTGCGCTTTCTCGAACACGCGTTGGAGGTACGGCCAGATTTATGGCACGCCTGGGTTGCCTTAACCATGGCCTATCGCAATGCAGGCCTCAATGAAAAAGCACTGCACACTATTGAGCAAGCCGCTGCACGTTTTCCATTATTGCCGCGCATTTTTCAGGAATTGGCCGAAAGCCATCGCCTGCTTAACCAACCGGACAAAGCGGAATTTTATTATCGCCACACCCTGGGGTTGTCGCCCGGCTGGACAACACCGGCCAATAATTTGTGCGACCTACTGGAGCAGCAAGGGCGCTATGATGAAGCCATCGCCACCCAGCGCGCTGTTATTGCACGCAACCCGCTCGCATCATCGCCTTATGGTTACCTCGCCGATTTATTAATTCGCGAAGGCCGAAACGACGACGCCACCCAGGCACTTGAACGCGCGCTGGAAATAGATCCACATTATTTTTGGGCATGGCGGACGCTGCATCAGCTACAGGATAGCGATGATGGAAAACTCGCTGTTTGCAACCACCTGGCACGAGTGCGTCAAAAATTTCCCACCGATGAAAACCTGCTGCTGACGCACGTCAACATGCTAGATGACGACACGCAAGCCAGCGCGATTCTCTCGGCATTTTTAGAGAAAAATCCTTACCAGATTGAAGCCTGTATTGATTACATCCAACGCCAAACCCGGCTTGGCAACATAGCGCATGCACTGCAATTTACCAGTGAGCAGTATTGGAATAACCATCGCCCTATTGCGATACTCGCGGCGGAGGCCAACATTTATGCCGAACGACGCGAGCTGGCTACTGCGATTAAACACATGGAAAATGTGGTGCAGATCAATACCAATTTTTATGAAGGATGGCGCCGCCTTGCGCGCTGGTACAGTGAAACACAAGCAACTGCCAACGCACAAACAGCGATTGATCACTGCATTCGGATCTACCCCAACGATCCCTCTGTACTCTGTTACGCGGCAGAATGTTTACAGGCAATCGATGGCGATAATCAGCGCATCAGCGAGCTGTTGCAGCGCGCCTTTGAATTAAATCCGGTCAACCAATACAACGGCTTGACCTATATTGATTATATTTTCGAGCGAGGAGAAATTGATCGCGCTGCCGAGGCACTGGCGTTATTGCAACGACACAAAAGCGATATCTATACACAATATCGCGCGTTTCAAATTCATCTGGCTCGCGAGGAATTTACGGCGGCACTGGAGGTATTCCGCACTATCTTGCAAGACAAAAACAACAGCCTCTGGTTTACGCAAAACGCCTGGGAACAACTCAACAAAGCCAAACAACAGGATGCAGCTGCGACCATTATCCGTGAACTGCGCGATGCCAATACACTCAATGGCCACTATGCAGGACGCTGTCTGGCAGAGCATGAGTTGCAACAAGGGGGAATCAAAAAATTTGAGCAAGTACTTCTCAAAAAATCGCTCACCAGTGATTTTGACAAGCGCTATATGGAAGGCTACCTCCACAAACTCATCGACAATAAAGATAAGTTGCCGTGGAAAATTATTGAACAGTGCGAACCGATTATTGCGGGCGATTTAAAAAACTGGGGGCTAGTCGGCTACTTGCATGTTACCCAAGGCCGCTGGATGGAGGCGATTAATTGGTTCAAACGGGGCCCGCTGCTCGCCCAGGCCGAAGCTTGGATGCTCTATTTTTACTCGCTGGCACTGCGCGAAACCGGTCAGTGGAACAACGCCGTGTCCATGATGCGCGAAGCATTCCAGCGCGAGCCGGATAATTACCGCGAGGACATAGTCATCTGGCATGCGTTGGATCAACTGCTGGAACAGCGCCCGGCACCGGTGGGAGAATTGGAATCTATCCGCACTGAAAATCTGGCGGGCCTCAGCATTTATCCATTCCATTTGGCAAATTTATTAATCAAAGCAGAGGCACGGCCTTTTGAAGAGACAAGCGCAGCGTTGGAAACAGATTATCGCGCTTGCAAAACCGCCTTCCGTCAGGTCAATTCATTCGCCTGGAAACAGGCACGAAAACTAACACGACGCCATCTGGCCAATAGCTTGCAACAACAAGGGCTAAAGCGCTGGCTGTGGCTGGTGAAAATTGCGCAAAAGTGTTGATCCATCCAGGGTTATACTGATTGTGGCGAATACCAAATAACTGCGACTATTTATCCTCAAGGAGGCAAGCATGAACACCCGATTCCTACTGTATATAACCATAGGCTTAATGAGCTTAACGGGCTGCGCACATAAAAATACCAGCACGGCAGAGTTGGTTAACACCTATTGGAAACTGGTTGAGATCAAAGGCACAGCTGTCGCGGTTAGCGATAATCAGCGCGAACCACACATGGTGCTAAATGCCGAACAGCGCGTTGCCGGTTCTGATGGCTGTAATCGCTTGATGGGCGGCTATCAATTGTCGGGAGATAGTCTGCAATTTACCCAAATGGCCAGCACCCGCATGGCTTGCCTGCAGGGTGCGAGTCAAGCGGATTTAATTGGCGTTACCCTGCCGCAAACCGCCCGCTATGCAATTCAAGGTGAGCAATTGGAATTGCGCGATGCCAGTGGTGCAATCATCGCGCGCTTTAAGGCCGTCGCACTGCCTTAAAGCGTAGCAGTGTCACTCGGCACTGGCGGCAGCACCTTGTTGTCGAAACTCGGTGGGCGTGACGCCTACCATGCGCTTAAAGAAGCGATGGAATGCCGACGGACTATTGAAGCCGGATTTATAAATAATTTCCAACACGGTTTCATTTTTGAAGTCGGGCGATAACAGCAAACGCTTGGCTTCTTCCACGCGATAGCGGTTAATAAATTCAAAAAAGTTGGATTGGTAATGCATTTTTAAAATCGCGGAAATATCTCGCGGTTTCAGGCCAATCTGCTCCGCAAAACGCTCCAGATTGATATTGCTTTCGAGGTAGAGCTTATCCTCGTTCATGGCTTTTTCAATCACTGCCACCTTGTGATCCATTTTTGCCGGTTGTACCGGTTTGGCAATCGGCATGGCATTGACACTGAGCAACTGGCGAGTGTTGACCAAGCCAAATACAAAGAGTGCATTGACCAGAATCACTGTCAGGTAATTATCAATAATCCCTAAACTGTCACTCACCGCCGCACTCACCTGCCCTTCAAGCACATAAGCGAGCAGCGACCACAACCAGTGGATGCAAAATCCGGCCAACACGGCATCTGCCAGTTTTAATTCGGACATGGAGATATCCGAATAAAGCGCTTTTAAATTTTCACGCAACTTATATTCCGCGATAACACAAGCAACGATGTAACCCAGCGGCGAAATTTTTACCAGTGCCCACACAAAAGCGACCGCCGTATTTTCTGCCCCCACCAGCAAAGTGCTCGGCCACCACTCAAGACTGTCGATATCAAACAATACCAACAAACAGGCCGCCACCAAGGCAGGCACCAGATGCACCAGGTTACGCCAGCGCAACAGGGTTATTTGCTGCGAGAGGGAGCGCAAATAAAAATACAACACCGGCCCCTGCAACAATAAACACACCGCCAGAATGGAAACCATTAACGGTGATTGATTAATCGCGGCGCCTTTTAAATCGCCATTCCATACGATGAGTGTGGTGGTGAGCACCAGTGCGATCAGGATAAAAAATCCAGAGAGAATGCGACGCGGTTGGATATGTTTGGCCGGCAACAAATTCAGCAGTGCGGCCAGCAAACAGCACTCCACGGCGGTGAGCACTAACACCAGATCATGGATATTCAGAAAGTTGGTTTTCATTAGACCTTTCTCATTGAAATCGCACGCACACCAAAGCATGCCTGCGTATACAGCACCTCAAGAGCGATAGCGTAAACGCGGTCAGGGTATTATTTGAACACGCAGTGTTTGGCGTAATCCTTGGCTTCATTCATCGTCAACTCACCTTTTGGCTTGGTTTCGATGGATTTACACCAATCAGGGCTACCCACTTCAGGTGCGCAGGCCGACAGGATAGAGGCGGTGGCAAGAATAAACAGCAACTTAACAATTCTTGTGTGGATGGTCATGAGCGTTCCCCGGTTGATGTTATTAACGCCACCACTGGGTGGATGGCATCTATTATGCGTGGTGAGCGCGGCAAGAATAACAGAGGCAGAACCCAATAAAAAACGCCCACTGAGAAAAGTGGGCGTTTTTAACAGGAAATGAAAACCCGCTAGTTGCTAGTCAAACAACACACCTTACGGCAGGGCATCAAGGTGGTTACCGACCGGGATAGAGAAAATGCGACCATCTTTCACATCCCAGTTAATGGACCAGGTCATAACCCCACGGAAATCACCATAGGCTGTCAGCGGCATATTGGTACCGCAGTTAGTGCGCTTCACCAGGCAATCCACCGCGCGGTTAATATCCGCCGTAGTCGCCTGACCCGAACTTGCTGCACGAGGGCCGGAAGGCAAGCCCAGTGCGACCTGATCCGGGCGCAAGCCCGCAAACTGACCGGCCGTGCCATTTGCCAGCGGGAAACCTTCAATCAACATACGTGCCGAGGCGACCATCATGTCCACCGTACCGGCCTGGTAAGGCTGCGGCGCATAGGGTGTTGCCAGTCCGCCATTGTTGTAGAGCTGCACATGTAGCAAATCCAGCTCGTTGCGCAATTGGTCGATCATCGGCAAATAAGCCCCCCAAATACCGCTATAAGCCACATAACCGCCTTGAACATATGGGTGCTCTGGCGCCATAGAAACATATAGGTCGGGGAACATAGCGTGCAGTTGTTTGATAGCCGACACCATATTGCTGATTACCGGCGCACCGTGCATCACCCCAGCACCGCTTTCCAGGTCGATATCAACACCGTCAAAACCGTACTCATTGATAATCGCTGCCGTGCTGTTAACAAAGTTGGCCAGGTTGGTGGAATTGTTCAGTGTCACCGTCCCTTTTTCACCGCCATAAGACAACACAATGTTTTTACCCTGTGCACGCTTGGCGGCAACGTCGGCAATAAACTGTGCCTTGTTCAAGGCCGGATCAAGGCGGAATTCCACGTTGCCATTGCCTGCATCATCCACAAAGGCGATCACAATCACATCCCAGGCTGGGTCGACATCTGCCACGCGAATCAAACCGCTGCCATTATCGAAGTTATGCCAGTAGCCCACTAACGCGTGTTTGGGCAAAGGCGCGGCATCACCCGCTGCGCGAGCACCCGTAGGTACACTGGATGAAGTGCTGCTCACCGAGCTGGACGAACGGGAACTGGACGATGGCGCAACAGAGGAACGGCTAGACACGCTGGGCGCACTGCTGGATACCGCGCCGCAGGAGCGCACCAACTCCCACGCCATTTGCCAATGGGCACCCGAGCCAGGGGCATAGGCCCAGGCCGCACTGGAACCACACCAGCCCGCTACCGTGCAGCGATATTCACTGCCCAGGTTCTGCACCAGTTGTCCGGCACCGTAGGCCGTACCTGCTACATAGTAGGAGGAGGCACAATTACCGGTTGCGACCGATGAACTGGAAAGCGTGACCTGGCTGGATGACACAGAACTGGGCGCGCTGCTGCGGCTTGATGAGGATACAGTGATGCTGGACGAGCTGGCGCCATTACAGGCTCCCAACAAGGCCCACTCTTGCCACTGACCGGAATAGTTTGCGGGATTTTTCCCCTGCGACCACCAGTTAGCCTGATAGGTATTGCCCGCCTCTTTTACCTGCGCACCACCGCCATAGGCAGCACTGCTGTTCCAGGCGGGTAAATTTGAACAATCTACCGCCAGCGATGGGGCAGACAACAAACTCGCACTTAACGCCGCGAGCCCAAGTATTGAATATTTCATATAGCCTCTCTGTACTTATCATTGTTAAAAAAGGTTGTATTGACGATGCTTGCGGTTATACAAAAGCCATTTTTCAGGCAAAAGAAAGCCCTAGGAAATTGCATGCAATTTCTTTTTAGCGATGTAATCAGTTATTTTTTCGGCGCGCCCGTAGATCAAACAGCCAGTGCATTTTCCTCACGCACTGCATCCTGCTTTAGGAACAACGCCCTTCCCGGTGACAAACGATGACACGATCCTTCAATAGAAAATCTGTGCCCCATACCGGGCACTTTATTTTGTTTTTATAGAGGAAGATGCCAGCAACAGGCGCTGACACCCGAATGACAACGTTGCCATGTATATCACCGCCCATCGCGGCTGGCAAATAAAAAAGCGGAAAAAGCAAAAGGCCACACAAAATTTTCCCTTGTTAGAAGAAAAGTTCATGTGGCCAATCAAAAAAAGCGGGTTATAGATGATTGCGGAATAACTGCCGAGATAACTAGGCCTTGCGTTGACGCACTGCCTCAAATAAACAAATCCCCGTAGCAACTGACACGTTCAAACTGCTCACAGTGCCTGCCATGGGAATATTCATCAGGTGATCACAACTGTCCTGGGTGAGGCGACGTAAACCATCACCTTCCGCGCCCATTAAAATCCCAATTGGGCCAGTGAGATTGGATTGGTAAAGCGAATGCTCAGCATCACCGGCTGCACCAAACAGCCAGATGCCCTTGTCCTGCAATTTTTTCAAGGTGCGCGCCAGGTTGGTAACCGGCACAAACGGCAATACTTCTGCTGCGCCACAAGCCACCTTACGGGCAATCGGCGTAAGCCCCGCCGATTTATCTTTCGGCGCAATCACCGCATGCACACCCGCCGCTTCCGCCGAACGCATGCAGGCCCCCAGATTATGCGGGTCAGTCACACCATCCAGAATCAGTAAAAAAGCCGGTTCGTTGAGGTTGTCGAGTAAATTGAATAGCCAGGTTTCATCGTAGGTTTCGCCCGGTGTACACACCGCCACAACACCTTGATGGTTTTCATCGCTGACCAAGTCATCCAACTTGTTGCGATTCACCACCTGACAGTGAATACCATTGCTCTGTGCGGCATTCACAATTTTTTGCAGTTTTTGATCGTTGCGCCCCTGCACCATATAAATTTCAATCACGCGCTGGGGCGCACTTTTGAGCAGCGCCTGCACCGCGTGCAGGCCAAAGATAAATTCACGTTTCAAAACACGTACCTTAAAAAATAATCGTTCACTGCCCTGCACTCGCCGTTGGGTTAGCGCTCGGAAACGCGCGTTTCACGCTCGCGCAAAATCCGGTCTTTCACCACATACAGCTCGCGCGTCAGGCTTTCGTCAGACACAAAATGTTCGCTTTGCAGCCAGCAATCACTTCGTTGCCTTAGGCTTAGCCACCGACGTTTTAGCAGCTGGCGCCGCAGCCCGAGTGACAGTCTTGCCTTTTGTCGCTCTTGACGGCGACGGTTGAACTGTTGCTGGCGCTGCCTTGCTTGCAGCTTTCGCATTTTTACGGCCATGGCTCACCTCACTTGCAGTTTTGCTGGCGCTGGTTGCTGTTTTTTTAGCGGATGTTGCTTTGGGTGCGGGTGCTTTTACTGCCGTAGCTTTTTTCGCACCCGCTTTCTTAGGCGCTGCAGCAACACTGCCCTTCGCCCCACGAGGAGCATCCACTGTTTTGGTTTTTGCAGCGGTTGCTTTAGCTGCTACGGTTTTAGTGGCAGGCGTATTGGTTGCTGCCAGTTTGGTCGCTGACTTTTTCGCACTCGCTTTTTTCTCGGGCGCTGCGGCATTGGTTTTCTTGCCAGCCGCTTTCGTGCCCGCTGTTTTTGTACCCGTTGTTTTTTTGGTACTGGTTTTATTCACCGCAGCGGTTTTATCCACGGCAGCAGTTTTAGTAGCAGGCTTGGCTGCTTTTTTTGCCGCGACTTTGGCATCGCGCTTGGCTACCTTGGGTTTAACCTGGGATTTGGGGCGACGAATCGCCGCTTCGGATTCCAATTCAAAATCGATCTTGCGGTTATCCAGATCAACGCGCACAACACGCACAACCAAACCATCACCCAAACCAAATACTTTGCGTGTGCGTTCGCCAACCAGTCGTTGTTGTGCTGGCTCAAAACGATAATAGTCATGGGGCAGCGAGGTAATATGAATCAGGCCTTCCACATACAATTCATTCAATTCGACAAAGAGACCAAAACTGGTCACGGCACTCACATGGCCGTCGTAAATAGCGCCGACCTGATCGCGCAGGTATTCACACTTCAGCCAACTCACCACATCGCGCGTCGCTTCATCAGCACGACGTTCGGTGCGTGAACATTGCTCACCAAACACCAGCATTTCTGCCGCAGTGTAGGGATAAATAAATTTACGCGGAATAGGCTTGGCGGTTTCAACACGGCGCACATGGGTAGTGGGCTCTGTGCTGCGAATCACCGAGCGAATGGCGCGATGCACCAGCAAATCCGGGTAGCGGCGAATCGGCGAAGTAAAGTGGGTATAGGCTTCGTAACCCAAACCAAAGTGGCCGTGGTTTTCTACCTGATACATCGCCTGGCGCAGACTGCGCAGCATCACCGTTTGAATCAAATGGCCATCGCTGCGGCCTTGAATCATTTGCAGCAATTGTTGGTAATCGCCCGGGGTTGGTTTATCACCACCCGCCAACCCCAAACCTAATTCAGACAAATAAGCACGCAGATTGGCGAGTTTAGTTTCCGTGGGGCCCTCATGAACCCGGAACAATCCAATCAAATTATGTTTTTCAATAAAGGTGGCCGCACACACATTGGCGCACAACATGCATTCTTCAATTAACTTATGGGCGTCGTTGCGCTTGATGGGGACAATGCGTTCGATCTTGCGCTCTTCATTAAATTGAATGCGCGTTTCCACTGTTTCAAAATCAATTGCGCCACGCTCATCGCGCGCTGCACGCAGGCATTCATACAACTTGTGCAACAATTCCAACTGGGGAACAACCGTCTTATATTCCTCACGCAACGCCGCGCGCGTATCGCCTTCGCCGGTGAGAATCTCGCCTACCTTGGTGTAGGTGAGGCGCGCATGGGAGTGCATCACACCTTCATAAAATTGATACCCGGTAATACGGCCAGCATTGCTGATATTCATCTCGCAAATCATGCACAAGCGATCAACATGGGGGTTAAGCGAGCACAGACCATTGGACAGCGCCTCCGGCAACATAGGCACGACATAATCGGGGAAATACACCGAGTTGCCGCGCGCGCGCGCTTCCACATCCAGTGCACTTTCCACTTGCACATAATGGGAGACATCCGCAATCGCCACGTACAAACGCCAGCCGCCTTTGCGCCGCTCACAGAGTACGGCATCGTCAAAGTCGCGGGCATCTTCACCGTCGATAGTTACAAACGGTAAGTGACGAACATCCACGCGATGCAACTTGTCCTTCTCTTCCACTTCATGGGACAAGCGCGCCGCTTCTGCAATCACGGCCTCGGGCCATACGCTGGGAATACCGTGCGCTTGAATCGCCAGTTCGATCTCCATGCCGGGCGCCATGTGATCGCCCAATACTTGAATCACACGCCCTGTTGGCAAGCGATTTTTATCCGGCTGCTGGGTGATTTCAGCTACCACGATTTGACCGTGGGTGGCACCGCCGTAGGCGCCAAACGGAATCATGATGTCCTGGGTAATACGCGGGTTTTCCGGGCGCACAAACTGCACGCCCTCCTCATTAAAGAAGCGCCCTGCCAATTGGGTGGTATTGCGCGTGAGCACCTCAATAATCGCGCCCTCTTCTTTACCGCGATACTGCTCGCCCGACAGGCGTACCACCACCTCATCGCCATCAAATACTTTGCGCATTTGGCGATTGTGTAAATAAATGTCCTCACCGCCATCGGCAGGGATCACAAAGCCATAGCCATCGCGATGCCCCTGCACTCGCCCGCGTACCACATCAATCTTATCCAGACGCACATAGGCATCGCGGCGGTTGCTAATCAGTTGTCCGTCCCGCGCCATAGCAATCAAACGGCGGCGCAGCGCCTCTATCTGATCCTCGCCGGTCAGCTTGAGCATGGTGCACATCTGCTCATGGGTGACGGGCGCATCGGCCATATCCAACAACTCAAGAATGTACTCGCGGCTGGGAATGGGGTTTTCGTACTTCTCAGCTTCGCGCGCAGCAAAGGGATCTTTGAAGGGGGATTTACGTTTGCTCAAGTGGGCATCCTGTGATCAATAATTGGCGGATTTCTAACTATCCTGGCGGTCTGCCTGAATTATAGGGCAGCAATCATGACAAACCTACAAATAAAATGGATAAGAGCGTTGACAAGCGAAATCGGGATATTTATAGTGCGCGGCCTCAGCTAGCTGAGATTGCCCAGGTGGTGAAATTGGTAGACACGCCAGCTTCAGGTGTTGGTGGCTTAACGGCCGTGAAGGTTCAAGTCCTTTCCTGGGCACCACACAATAAAAACCCCCGCTATGAAAATAGCGGGGGTTTTTGCTTTTGGGGCCATTTACAAACCGCCTCGTCAAGAACGCAGAGCTGTATCTATTACCTTCCCGTTTGCCGACTCATCAATCAAAACTCCTATAGTCGCCTATATGCCTTCACAAAATCCGCATATACATACCGGAAGACTTGGGCAATTCTGCCTATACAAATTGGCGTATTAACAACAATACAAAAATACTATTTTCAAACCTATTGTTACTGTCCCTACAGATGTTTTCGATAAACCTGCCTGGAGTCGTATTTCGATAAAATCATTTACAACAGTTAGAGTTTCATAGCTTATTAATTTCCCCTTCTGCACTTTATCCTTCATGTTAGTCTACTTTACAACCCATAACCCGCTACAGGTGCACAGGCTATGCCCGATAAAGGCAACAGTATTCGCGAGGCATTTTTCAAAGCTGTTTTTAGCTTTTTGGGCTATATCGCCCATTGTGATGGGCCGATTAACCGGGAGGAGGTGAATCGCTTGAAGGTGCATATGAAAAAAATGCACTTAACGGAGGCGGAGCAACGTAATGCGTTGCTATTGTTTAAAGCGGGCACAGCGCCTGAGTTTAATGCCAGCCAGGCACTGCAGGAATTCCGTGCAGCGACTACCCCCAAGCTGATACAGATTTTACTCATGCATTTACTCACCATGGCGCGAGCAGATGGGTATTTGATGGAGAAGGAGCTACATGCGTTGCTGTGGATCGCGCGGGAGGTTGGTTATAACAGTGTGGCATTCAACCATTTATTAAAAATAATTTATGAACAGGATCAGTTATCGCTGAGCCGAACCCCACCTAATCCCTTGCAGGCGAGCCCGTCACAACCCAAACCATCGCCAGCGCATTTTTCACAAGGTAATGGTTACAGTACAGGGACGAAAGAACAGGAAAACACACAACCAAATGCAGCAACAAATCAGGATCTGCAAAAAGCTTACGCCATTTTAGGTGTGAATGCCGGTATGACTGAGGATGAGATGCGGAAAACCTATAAAAAATTAGCCAGCCAACTTCATCCCGATAAATTAATGGCTCAGGGCTTGCCCCAAGAGCAATTGGATGAAGCCACTGAGCGCTTTAAAAATATCCAGGCAGCTTATGCCTTTATTAAAAAATATCGTTCAATTTATACGGTCAACCAAGCACCGGTATAATTTGATTTTTTATCAACAAGAATAGCCATTTCGTTAAGGATAAAATATCAAGCAATAGCTTCAGCAATGACCTTGGCAATACGTAAATCGCGCAAGTATTGCGTTGCAGAGTGAGGGTCACTGTAGCCGTTCTCAATATCCGGATAATTTTCAATGCCGGGACCAAAAGTGCTGGCGGTTAACTCTGGTCGCAATGCGACAAAATCTTCCGGATCGGCACCATTTACCCACCGCAAAACGTTTTCCGGTTTAACCCTTGGTTTGGCAAAACCTTTACGCACACTATCAATACCCAGTGGCGAACCTAAAGTAACAAACAGCGGGGACTGGCGTGGCCGGTTATTTTTAGCAAATTCACGCAATAGAGAATAGGCCACTATTGTGCCCAGTGAATGAGAAACAATAATTACCGGTTCGTCATCTTCAAACAACGGGCGAACCAGTTTGTTGACTTCATCATGTATATTTTGATTGCGAATATAAGCATGGGCTTGACCAAGTACGCGTAACGCCAGTGTTCCATGCAACGGCGAGACAGTTTCAATAACGCGAGCAATTGCTTTTAGCCACTTTTTATGTGGCCCCGCCCCTTGAGGCACAACCACTTCCGCAACTTCGGCTTCAATTTGTGCTTCTGTTGCCCCCATGCGTAAGGCCATTTCTTTCAAAGCAATAAGGGCAAAATCTTCAAAATCATCGGAGGTCTCCTCCACTCCCAATGCAATCGCTTGATCTTTCACTTTAGCCGAACTGAGTTTTTCCAAGGTGTCACCATAAAATGCAGCCTCTATACGTGAAAGCTTGCTTAATGGATTCAAACCTTGTTTGGTATAAACATCATTCAAGCTGGCAAGCCATTCTGTTTTAATTTTATCCGCACTTTTGCCTTGTTGATTGATGCCGTGAATAAGAATCATGCGCATGATTTTTTCCTTTTCAAGTCGTTGTCAGTAATGAGGATTGATCACTTTGTTGGGCAGAAATGTTGGTGAGATCGCACAACGCTTCGCGCCCTTCAGATCGAATACAAGTAAATATTCCAGGAGCAAGATATTCCATTACTGCAAGGGCTTGCTCACGCCACAACACACCGCTTACATCATAATGTGCAGTCGCTATTGCGCCCCATGCCTGTCGCATCCAGGGCACATGACCGGCAATAGGGTGTTTGGTGAATGCAGGCGTTGCATGGTGCGTAAAACTGCTTGCCTCTTCATCAGGCGTGCGAGGTTTGCGCTCGGGCACCGCTGGTATGTCTGCATATAAACGGCCATCAGATTCTGTAATGGTGCCGCCGCCGTAAAGAATGATGTCAAGTGGAACTGGCTGTTGATGTTCAGCATAAAATGCAGCCATTGACCTCAGGCTCTCAACATCCCTGATGGCATCATAGAATTGTGCAGCAATGCATCCCAAGGTAATTATTTTATGTTTTTCGTGACGCAACATGGTTGCAGCGCGGATTATTTCTTCCTGCCCCAATAATCCGGTATGCACTCCAGCCAAGAGCTCAATCGCAGTGCTATCTTCATAGGCGTCACCACCCAGTGCTCGGTGAAACAAACTGAGTGAGCCATCAGTAAAAATATGCAGAGCGGCCACAAATCCTTTGACCAGAGTAACAGGGACTATACGGCCATCCATTAAGGTAACAAGCGCACTACTCCATGCCAGACTGGAGTCAGACAGCAAATCGACACGAAACCAATTTGAATCTTCAGCTACGCGCGAAACAACGCCATATGAAACATCTACTCTAGTCACCTCTGTACCACTGACACAAATACCACAATCAGTTTCAAAGTGATTGCGCACAACCGCGCTGCTCACTTCGTTGACGAAGGCATCTCGTTCAAGCGACTTCGCCGTTTTGGGATCTTCAATATCAACCGCTAACATTTCTACGGACGGAGGCACAGTAAATAATGGTGTTTTTATCAGGTTTACTTTGGTATTACCCAGGTGAGGCACTTGCGCACTATTTATGTCAAGATTATTAGCACCTGAATTTTTCAATGCGCGTTTCCGCGCAGTCCTACCTGATTTTTCTTGGCCAGCGGGAGAAGTTGGTAATGTAAAATACGTTCTGTCTGTATAAAACCCGGGCCTCGGCCTGGGTTTCATTTGCACACCATATTTACTCGCTTCCAACGCCACACTGGCATCCAGATGCCGGGCAAGCGCTTGACTGGTAACTACTTTATTGCCACCAATCACTTCAATATAGCTTTCGTTAATTCCACCTTCCAACGCATCCAATATCACTTCCGTAAACAGGCAAAAACTTTTGTTATTATCTGTCGCTTTGATCATGAACGCCTGCTTTCCAACATCGACAGCAAAAAATTGATCCAGCTCATAAGTTCGCTGATCTTCATCTGGTTTATCCAGTATGGAGCTACCGATAAGATCTATGAATTTGGAAGAGAATTCCTGACAAGCATCACCGATAATAGAGACCTGCAGCGGCCCATAATATTCCAGCATACGCTGAAGTGATGACACCTTGATGGCTTCGGTTGAACGTTTATTCCAGTTGGTCAGTATCCAGTACTGATCACCAATTGCCAGTGCAGCGCCATGGCCTGAAAAGAAAATAACTAATCGCTTAAGCTCTGTTTGGTTGGTAATAGTATCTATTGCCGATGCAATTTTATCGCGCAACAAGTCAATAGTGATTTCAGGAAAGATGGCATCATGAAGCAATAGCGTCGTGTATCCCTGAGCTTCCGCCCAAGCAGCCATTCGCTCCGATGCGGTGATGGCGCCTGGAAGCTCATCCAGCCCACCTTTTGGCTTTGAAACACCAATAGCAATAAACAGGCGGTCACTTCCTTCTGGCATATGCAGCCCCTATTTTTAATAGCACAACACACAATAGCTCATTAAATCACAAGTAAAAAATGTTTAATAAATCCGGAAAAAATAAACCAGCAATCCTTTTGTCACCCAAATCATCAAAAGCCCCAAAATTACCCTTAACATTTTAGAATGCAATTTCTAAAAACACCATTACACGTCATTACAATCAACTTATTTATAAAATAATTTGCTTTTTGCAAACCTCTGGTATTTATTAGATGTTAAATAGTTAACCCCTATAGACTCAACAAAAGGTTAATAGTTAAGCATAAAAATTAACATTTACGTCGATAGAAGTAATAACCGTTAAAGCCTCCATCCAATTTTTTTTACCGCTCGTTCAAACAATCGACAATTCAATTGCACAAGGACAAACCATGAGTGAAAACCCAGCCAATCCATTTGAGAGCATTTCACAGCCCGATCGTGAAAGAGAAGAAATACAAGAAAGCACAAACCTAATGAAATGCCTGCTCGATAAACGTTATGTTGCTGAAAACAAAAAAATACTGCGCGGCGTACACCCTAAATCCCATGGCTGCGTAAGCGCCACATTCAAGATAAATGACGACATAGCCATGGCGTATCAGGTCGGTTTGTTTTCAACGCCCGGCAAGGAACATAAGGCCGTTATTCGCTTTTCAAATGCAGCAGCCTTAGTTGCACCGGATATGGTTAACAATGAAAATGCAAGTCGAGGAATGGCTATAAAAGTATATGCGGTGGATGGCAATGTATTACAGGATGATAGCGGTGAAAAAAATCAGGATTTCCTAATGATTAATACGCCATCATTTGCTTTTGTTAATACTGAGGACTATTTAAAACTCAATCAAATCCTATTGAAAAACAATGATAATCCAGACGAGTTTTTTGCTCCTCTGGCGATCAACCCTGCAACATGTCCCCATGGCGTACTTGCCGCTTTTAAAGTTATACAAGAGATAAAATCCCGCCCTGTCGCCAACCCTGTAGAGGTCCAGTATTTCGGAGCAGCGCCTTTTTTGTTTGGGCCAGATCGCGCGATGAAATTTTCTGCAAGACCAAAGGGTTCGCTAAAGCAACAGCAGCCGCCACAAAACCCATCAGCTGACTACCTCAAAGAAGCATTGCAGCAACGGCTTGCCGAACCGGAACCCATTGTTTTTGATTTTATGATTCAGGTACGCCATAACGATGGAAGCGACTTGGGGATTGAAGATGCCACCACAGTATGGGATGAAAACCAATTTCCGTTCATCCCTGTGGCGACCATTACTATTCCAACGCCGCAACTTGATATCTACAGTCAGGAAAATGAAAACCACTGTGAAAACCTGGTATTTACTCCATGGCATTCCCTAACCGATCACCAGCCTTTGGGTAGCATTAATCGTTTGCGTAAAGATGTATATAACCTATCCGCCACACATCGGAAAGGTAGCTAACAGCATAAACAAACACCGTGTTTAACATAAAGTTCAAGATGGAATTTTTTATGAACAATATCCCTTTTAAAAAAAATACCCTTATCTCTTCTTTTGTAGCTGCATCCCTGGTTTTTTCCCTGGGCGGCTGCGGAGGAAAAAATAACGACAGTGAAAAAATACCGGAACTACCACCGAAAAAAATATCGGTTGTAAATTTTGATCAAGGCTGGAGCAAGGATGAAGCGCTGGATTTCTACAACACCTCACAGGGCTCACAACTAATTCCCTACGCCTGGTTTTTAGCATTGGAACAGGCGGATAGCGAAACATTATTTCGCGATACAAAACACATCGAAAAATTAGGCTATATCCCCCAGGAGCCACTGGCAGGGCGCAATCCTGATGGATTACCCATCGGGTTTGTCAAAGATGACGTACAGGAAGCATTTTTAGCCGCAGCAATGAGTGCTGAACGCTTGGGTGCACTACAAAATAACCAGCAAAATAGATACAACGAATGGCTGGGACTAACCTGCTCTGCATGCCATACCGCTGAAATCAATTATGGCGAATACAAACTCCGCATTGATGGTGGGCCAGCATTGGCGGATATGCCTCTGTTTCTGGACAGTATGAAAAAAGCGATAGATGCAACGATTAATGACAATGCGAAACTGGTTCGGTTTTCTAAAAAGGTATTAAGTGAGGGTGGCTTTAACGACGTTGAAAAAGAAGCACTAAAAGCGCAGTTAATCACATTCAATGGCTGGCTTGATAGCTACATCAGCGTGAATTATGGCGGCTTGCATACACCTTATGGTTATGGCCGGCTAGATGCTTTTGGAGCTATATTAAATCGTGTTACTACTAGCCTCTTGGAAATACCTGGCAATCAGGCGCCAGCGAATGCCCCTGTTAGTTATCCATTTTTATGGAACACCTCGCAACTGGATTGGGTGCAATGGAATGGTTCAGCCAATAACCATATTGGTCGTAATGTTGGCGAAGTAACGGGTGTGTTTGCTCACACCATACTTAAAACAGACAACGAAAAAGAACGCTTTTATTCTTCGGCCAAAATTATCAATCTGGACCAACTGGAACAATTAATGGCGCGCCTTGACTCGCCTAAATGGGGCGCACCACTACCCGCAATAGATGAAAAGAAAGCGGCAGCCGGTGCCGTTCTCTACGCTAACAATTGCCTTGGCTGCCATGGAATTCGCGATGGCAATGGCCAATTCCCAATGACAGAAAAAAATGCGGTGGGCAAACAGTTTATCCAGACCCATATGATTGGATTACAAACAATAGGCACCGATCCATTGATGGCAATGAATTTTGTTAATCCCGCCCTGAATGTAGATCCCGGTCCACTGCGCCCTTATCTTGATACTGAAATGCAAAAGGCTCCAAAAGTACCTCGCGCCAGTGTATTGAGTGCCGCCGTGCAAAAAATTATTGAAAAGCAGCTCGCCGAATTTAGGCCGCCATTGGATCAAGGCCAACTGCTGGAACTGACGGGTTATCACCTGCCCAACGAAACGCCACCTAACCTAATTGCCTATAAAGCCAGACCGTTAAATGGTATTTGGGCAACAGCGCCTTATTTGCACAACGGTTCTGTCGCCAACTTATACCAAATGCTGCTACCGGATACTCAACGTGCGACTTCATTTTATGTGAGTAACGCTGCATTTGATCCTAAACAGGTAGGTTTTGAATCTATACAAAGTGGCAATTACTTTTTATTCAACACCCTTGATGATAAAGGCGCCCCCATAGCAGGCAATAGCAACAAAGGACATTCCGGCAATAGCTTCACTAAAACACTCGATAAAGATGGGCAGTGGCGCGACTTTACTGATGATGAGCGCTATCAATTGATTGAATATTTAAAATCACTGTAAATATTTTAAGGATATTTTTACTGCAAAAATGGTGGACAAAAAAATGTCCACCATTTTTTTACGAGGATGAAATATGAAAACGCTACATTACGTCTTATTGCTATCTGCTGCTTTACTGTACAACAACAAGGCAATGAGCAACCCCGTTAAAGCGGAAGACTGGAGTTCCATTCAAGCTGCACGCCAACAACAATTAGCGCACTACCTCAACGACAATCAGGTTGCCTATAACTGGTTCGCCGACTTTTCATTGGGCATCAATGATGGTGTTCCCTTTATTATTCTCAAGCTCTTGCCCAAAGTTGCTCCAGAGTACTGGGGTAGTGATGAAAATTTTCTTGAGGTTATTGGTTTATTCAAAGATCAGCGCATACCGGGTTACCCTATTGCACGCGGCATAGGCTGGAGTGGTCTGGGCAGGGAGGGCACGGACAATGCCGTTGATTATGCCTCCTTTACTTGTGGAGCTTGTCATATTGGTCGCGTAAGGACAGACAAAGGAATCCAATATCTGGACGGTGGTGTTAATGCGCACTTTAACCTTCCCCAATATCGGGTAAGGGCACAAAAAACCCTTGAAAAGATGATTAGTGGCGCAACCACAGAGAAAGAACAAATAGACCTTGCAACCAAGGCATTTATTACTGCGCTCGATAAAGTGTATGCGCAGGATAAGCATTATTTTTATCAAAACTACCGGCTTGGCGATAAGGTATTTGATGCAAATTATGAAAAAAAGCAAATTGAGTTGTTCAAACAAAATGCGCAGGCATTAGTAACGAAGTTTATCATTCGTACAAACCTTGAATATAAAGCATTTGGTGTGCTGGTAGATAAAAATTACCATGGCTTTGAACAACAAATGCTAAAAGGTTTTGGCGGCATGGCGGATGCAACCGGGATTAGTACATCTTTTGCTTATGTCGTTGACCGCGATATTTATCATACGAAAGTTAACCTGGACAGCCTTCCGCCTTCACAGGGAATTACTGATTTTATGGTCGTGTGGGAACAAGGCAAACGCAAAGTGCGCTGGTCACCCGATCACACACAATTAATAGAGGGTGGTGGCCAATGGAATGGCAATATACCTATATCCATGTTCCGAAACCTTGCGGCTGAATTAACCATGGGGTTTGGAGCCGAAACTGATTTGCGCGTAGGTGCATTTGCTGAACGGCTGCTGGAGAACTTGCCCGCCCCTGTGTACCCGTTTTCGGTAGATATGCACAAAGCAAATAAAGGCCGCGCCCTGTTCGAGCAACATTGTGCGGCGTGCCACAGGCCACATAATGGTGAGGTGTATCAAATAGGCACTGACAGTGGTCGCGCCCACGTAGCCAATGACACTATCACCGCTGCGGGCAGAAAAAGTTTTACCAGTATTTGTACACCGACAACCAGTGTTAATTTACCCGGTTATGGCACAGTTAAACCTTGCGCTGAATTTGAAGGTGTGTCATTGGTCGGCAAGGAGCAATTTGCAATGATGGACCCCAAATTACACGATGGCTACAACGCATTGCCCCTTGATGGCATTTGGGCACAGGCACCTTACTTACATAATGGTTCGGTACCAACCATCTATCATCTACTGGTACCAAGTGAACGCCCTGCCGTTTATATGAAAAGCCGCCTTGATTATGACCAGACCTTGCTGGGATTTTCATGGCAATTATCAACAGACAAGAATAAGAAAGAAGAAGGATATAAGTTTGACACTCAGGCTATACCGGCCTTTTCAAATAAAGGGCATGATAAAGATATCATTAGCAAACAATCACATTACAAACTGGATTGGAGTGATGACAAAGAAGGCGCAATGGCGATTATTGAATACATGAAAACATTGTGAATAGGTACTGAAAAAATCGCTCATGTTCACTGTCAGCTCAACCCTGAGCTGACAGTGCCTAACGAACAACCGCTAAAAATAGCCTTCTCCCTAAGCATTACTCCTCGTGAAATATTTTCCGCGTTGACTGGCGGATTTTTTTTTGCCAGTCGTCCAAAGGTCAGCCGCCATGACTCATACCCTTAAGCGCGGCGTGAGCCATGGCTTTGAATCCCTACAGAATAATACGGAGCGCGCGCACCAATGCGAATAATGACTCGGATAATACTATTGTTAGCCATAGCAGGTTTGAATGCTTGCAGTGCTGAGCACAAGGCGCTTGATAAAGAAACCCAATCGTATGACGCTCTGGTCGGCGGAGACTCCGCCAACGCCTTTGCTACAGTTCAAGCCGCACTGGATGCCGCTCCCAGCGATGAAAAAGCGCGCTATCGCATTTTGATCAAGGCGGGGCGCTATAACGAGAAACTGAACATTACTCGCGGCAACCTGGAGATACGCGGCGAAGGCGCGGCGAATACGCTGATTTATTTTGATGCTTATGCCGGGAACTCACGGGGTTATCGCGCGGACGGCTGGGGCACACCCGGTTCGGCGACGGTGTCGATTGATACGGTGGATGTGCATATTGCCGACCTGACGATCGAAAATACCTATGATTTTTTAGCCAATGATATTAAAGCAGCGGATGATCCCACCAAGGCGGGAGACAGTCAGGCGGTTGCGCTGTTGTTGGATACGCGCAGTGACAAAATCAGCTTGAGCCGCGTTACCTTGAACGGTTATCAGGATACCTTGTTTGTACACGGCAATCGCGCCTATTTTTATGAGAGCACTATTAGCGGCAATGTGGATTTTATTTTTGGCCAGGGCAACGCGGTGTTTGATCGCTCAACGATTGTAAGCCGCCCGCGCAACAGCACCTTTGCCGAAGGTGAAATTCACAGTTTTATCACTGCGCCTTCCACCAATATCGCCCGCGAATACGGCCTGACTTTTTTGGATTGCAAACTGACACGCGAAGAAGGTGTACCTGACCAGAGTATTACCCTGGGGCGTCCATGGCACCCTACGACCACCTTTCCCGATGGTCGCTACGCCGACCCGGACGCTATAGGTAAGGCAGTGTTTATTCGCACCTTTATGGACAGTCACATCAATACGCAGGGCTGGTCGAGCATGCCGGGCACAGCGCCCGATGGCACCAAGAGCCGGATATTTACGCCGGAAGAATCGCGCTTCTTTGAATACAACAGCACTGGCCCTGGCGCTGCGATTAATGCACAACGCCCGCAGCTGACCGATGCTCAAGTCGCCGACTATGCACTGGAAACAATATTCGCAGGGTGGCAGCCACCACGCTAATGGTGAATGGCGGGTTTGGCGCCCGCCCGTTATATTTCACCCATGCCCGTACATTGGAATGAGTCACGCTATGAACTTGATCACCCGGATTTTTACTCTGCTGATGATAGGCGGCCTTAGCGCCTGCTCATCGCTGTCACCACAACCCCATGAAAATACTTACACGGTGGAAAACCGTTACGCACAGGATGTAAAAAGCTTCCCGTCTATTCAGGGGATTGCCAGCACGGCAGTGCCTGCCGAAGTGATTGAGCATAAGAACATCACCTACGTTCGCTACGGCACCCGTGAACTGCAACTGGATTTGTACCTGCCAAAAACACTGGCAGACAACCCCAACAGCAGCCCTGTACCAGGCGTAATTCTGGTGCACTGCGGCGGCTGGCGCTCCGGCTTTCGCACTCACTTGACCCCCATGGCGATTGAATTGGCCAAGGCGGGTTATGTGGCCGCTACCATCACCTACCGATTGGCACCGGAGGCGCAATATCCGGCCGCAGTCTATGACGTGAAAGCGGCGATTCGCTGGCTGCGCAGCCATGCAGCTGACTATGGCGTAGACCCCACACGCATTGCGGTGGGCGGCTCATCGGCAGGCGGTCAAATTGCCAGCCTGACCGGCATGACCAATGGACTGCTGCGTTTTGATCCACAAGCCAAACACAGCACCGTCTCAAGCGATGCGCAGTTGATCCTGAATATTGATGGCTTGTCTGATTTCACCTCTGCCGAAGCGCGCAAACACGAAGATCCGCCCGGTAAGGGCGTTTCTTCCGCAGGCTCCTGGTTTGGCGGTAATTACGCCGAAAAACGCGATTTATGGCACGACGCATCGCCCACTTATTATGTGGGAGAAAGCAGCCCGCCCATTTTGTTCCTGAACAGCACCCAGGAGCGTTTTCACGTAGGGCGCGATGAAATGATCGGCAAGATGAATGTGTATGGCATTCCCTCCAAAGTCGTTACCCTGCCCGACACGCCCCATACCTTCTGGCTCTATGAGCCCTGGATCAAACCTGCCGCCGCCGTTGTAGTTGCCTTTTTGGACGAGCAATTCAAACGCTAAGCTCGGTTTCCTGCCGCTGCGCTGCCTGATGGCTGGCAGCGGCAAGCTCACCGCCATCCTCTCAGCCCGTCCATTACCCTCTGCGATACCCTCTTCCTATCACCCTGCGACATGATTTCCTCCCTTAAAAGTCTGACGGCAGGTTCACTGTCGGTGCTATTCTTTTCAGGCGACTGGCGGATTTTCTTGCGCCAGTCGTCAAGGTACAAAACCCCTTGACTCAAGCCGCCGGGGGGTCTTGGACACAATAATAGGCGCAAAAATAACTATGACGAATAAAGAGAACCTGGAGAGCGTTTACCTGTCGATCCGAAACGGGTTGATGCGGGCTGTTTCACGCTTGGTGCCCCCGAAAGAAATCGAGGACATTGTGCAGGAAACCTATGTGCGCATCTGCGCGGTGAAAACCGAGCAGATCCTGCACCCGCGCTCGTTTTTGTATCGCACCGCCCGGAATCTCGCGCTTGATCACCTCAAGCGCGCCGAAACTCGCTCCAACGTGAGCATGGAGGACGAGAGCCTGAACCTGGACAACCTTGTGGACGATTTTGATCAAGTCTATAACCAGGTGTCGGCCACCCAGGAGTTTGAACACTTTTGCGAAGCGGTACGTCATTTGCCGCTGCAATGTCGCAAAGCCTTTGTACTGAAAAAAGTTTATGGCTATTCACAAAAAGAGATTGCCGAGAATTTGAACATCAGTGAAAACACGGTTGAAAAGCATATCGCCATGGGCTTGAGCCGCTGTCGCCAGTTTATGCAGCAGGCTCCAGCCAGTACCAACGAAGGTCCGGGCTCCAGCAAGCACCGGGAGATAAAGTGATGAGCAATATTTATCAATTCCAGACGGAAAGCCAAATCTACGACGACGCCAGCCTGTGGATTGCGCGACTGGATCGCGGCTTGTCGGATGAAGAAACGGAAGCACTGCGTCACTGGTTGTCGCTCAGCCCCAAACACAAAGATTGTCTGCTGGAAATGGCGCACCTGTGGGATCGCATGGATAGTTTGTCAGTGCTTTCCGAACTGTTTGACCCACCAGTTGCGCAAGCGCCTGTGCGCCGCACCTTTGGTCGCACCGGTTGGGCCGTTGCCGCCTCGGTATTACTCGTGGTGCTTGCCGTGAAATTGCTGGTGCCAGCCACCCTGGTGCAAGCCCCTACTCCGGCACCCTCGCCGCTGCAAGCCAGCAGCGGAACCTCCAACACACTTTATGAAACCGGCATTGGTGCGCACTCCACCGTAAACCTGCCCGACGGCACACGCATGCTGCTTAACACCAACACCCAGGTGTCGGTCACTTACAGCGAGCACCAGCGTTTATTGATCCTTAAGAAAGGTGAACTGCTGGTAGAAGTGGCGCATGACAAACAGCGCCCTTTACGCGTACAAGTTGGCGACAAAGTAGTAGAAGCTGTAGGTACTGCGTTTAACGTCTACCTGAAAGATGAAGCTAACTTTGATGTGATAGTCACCGAAGGGCGCGTGAAAGTAAAAGCACTCGCCGATATGGCAGACTCATCCATCGAATCGCCAACGAAAGCCGATAGGGTGCAAGAATTCCAGGAATTGGGTCGCGGAGAAAAGCTGAGTGTGCGCGAGAGCCAGGCTGTTGCAGTGGAAACCATTGGCGCAACCGTTATTCACGATCGCCTTTCCTGGCGCGATGGCAACCTGGTATTTCGCGGCGAGACATTACAGGACGCCTTGGATCAATTGAGCCGTTACACACCGGAGAATTTTAAAGTAGTAGACCCGCGCATTAGCGACGTGCGCATTGCCGGTTTGTATAAAGCCGGCGATGTAGATGGTTTGCTGTTGGCATTGAAAGAAAATTTCAACATCGCCAGCATGCGTTCAACCGACGGAGTGATTGAACTTTCATTACAACAGTAATGTGTTATTAATCCATTAATCAAAATTTATTTGATCGGTATGGAGGAAAAAAAAAGCTAAATCGTCTTTTGTATAGCGGCACACAACCGCGTTGGAGAAGTTGAATTGAACAAGGTTTCTTTTGCACTGATTGCATCCTTAACTGCATGTGCTTATCACGCACACGCAGAGCGCAGTGAACTTGCACAATTGATTCCATTCAACATCTCCGAAAATAGAGCTGACATTGCTCTCACGGAATTTGCGCAACAATCCAACCTGACCATTATCGTTCCCTACGATAAGGTCGTTTCAGTGACAACGCGCGAACTTGTGGGAACTTATTCGGTAATAGATGCAGCAATCACCCTGCTAGAAGGGTCGGGGCTGCACTTATCCGTCAACAACAATGGCCAGCTCTTTATACGAACTGATAACGATTTAGAGGGGAAGCATTCCATGCTGCACAAAAATAAATTATCAACCGCCGTTGTACTCGCCATATCTTCACTCGCCACTGCACATTCATTAGCGCAAGACTCTCAAGCCAAAGACATTGAAGAGCTGGTTGTTACCGGCTATCGCGGCTCGTTAATGAAAAGCATGGATGAAAAACGCAATGCTGTGAATGGTAAAGAATCCATCATGGCAGAAGATATCGGTAAATTTCCCGATTTGAATATTGCCGAATCCATTCAACGTATTCCCGGTGTAGCCATCTCCCGCGAAGGCGGCGAAGGGCGCAACATCACCCTGCGCGGTTTCAGCCCATCCTTTACCCGCACCACGCTCAACGGCATGGAAGTTCCTGCCGGTAGTGATGGTTTGGACTCAGGTGGTGTCACCATTAACGCCAGCCGCGCGTTCGATTTCCACGTATTTGCTTCTGAATTATTTAATCGCGTTGATATCCAAAAAACCACCACGGCTTCCATGGAAGAAGGTGGTATTGCCGGTACTGTCGATTTATATTCTGCCAAGCCTTTTGATTTTGACGGTTTTAAATTTGCAACCTCACTGCAAAATGGCTACAACGATCTGAGCGAAAAAAATGACCCGCGCCTCGCCTTTATGGTGAGCGATACTTTTGCCGATGATAAATTTGGTGCATTACTCTCTGTTGCCTACTCTGAACGCACCGTGCGTCAGGAAGGATTTGGCACTGTGCGCTGGACAACACCGGTTGCCACCAACAATATTTACCCGACCACTGCTACACCCGTAGTGAATGGTGATATTGCAGAAGACAATTGTGCATTGAATGGCAGTGCAGTCGCGCCGATTAACTGCTTGTGGGCACCGCGCTTACCGCGCGCTGATTATTTTGGTAATGATCAGGAGCGTTTGGGTGTAACCACCTCGTTGCAATATCGTCCAACTGATAATGCTGAAATCACACTGGATATATTGCACTCCGAGCTGTCAAACAACCGTGTTAACTACAACTCCATGGAGTGGTTTTTAACTCACAATGAAATTACACCGCTGGAAATTACCGTAGCACCCGATGGCAAACGCATCCTCGCGGGCACCTATGATGATGTGGAATCCTGGATTGAAAGCCGCGATCAAACCTCTGATTCAACCTTCGATCAATTCGTTCTCTCTGGTGAATTTACCCTTAGCGATGCATTAACCCTGAACGCCATGGTCGGTAAAGCTACCAACGAAGCTGACCGCGAAGAAGTGCGTTTCTATTATATTTCTGACTCGCACCAATACTCGTTTGATTTCTCCGACAACCTGGATATTCCCGAAGTATCCTGGGGTGAAGGCTACGATTATTATGATCCGGAAAATTATCAAGTTACTACCGCTAACAATCGCTCCAACTATGTCAAAAAAGACAACCTGACATCCAAGATCGATTTAACCTTTACCCAGGATCGCTACTCTATCGAAACCGGTATTGCCTACAACGATCGCAAAGTGGAATCGCGTGAAGGCAATGGTAATTATCCGGCTGCATTTTCTGCTGTGGGTTACACCAAAGACTTGCCCGTTTCCAATTTTGGCAAAGGGCTGGATGGCAATCTGGTTCCCTTCCTCGTTGCTGACTTTGATGCAATTTACCGTGACAATCGCATCGCCAAAGATTACACCGATAACCCTGCAGCAGCCTGGATAGTCGGCGAAGAAACACTCGCTGCCTTTATCGAACTGAACAGCAATGTGGATGTTGGCAGCATGCTGCTGAAAACCAACTTTGGTGTGCGTGCAGTAAATACCGATGTAACTTCACAAGCCTGGATTAATGGCAGCCCGGTTGAAGTGAAACGCGACTATAAAAACTTCTTGCCATCGATGAATTTCTCATTGGATGTCACAGAAGATGTAGTGACTCGCCTCTCCTACGGCAAAACCATGACACGTCCGGATTTGGGTTCATTGAATATCGCTGGGCCTAACTTTGGTTATACCACACGCACCGTGAGCAACCTTGGTAACCCTGGTTTGAATCCGTTTGAATCAAACGATATCGACCTGAGTGCCGAGTGGTATTTTGCTGAGGAAGCACTGCTCGCGGTGAATTATTTTTACAAAAATGTCACCACCTCACTGAAGACTGACATTGTTGAAAAACTGATTGATCCGGAATATCACGCCGCCATTCTGGCCGACCCGCAATACGATGAAGCCTACAATGCCGACCCGCGTACCGTGCCTTACACCCACTATATTCCAGTGAACGACAACGAAGGGTTTGATGTAAAAGGTTATGAACTGATTTATCAACAAACCCTGAGTTTCTTGCCGGGCTTTTTATCTAACCTGGGTGTAGTGACCAACTTCACTCACGTTTCCGCCGGTGACATGACAGGTTTGTCGGAAAACTCTTACAACATGACCGTGTTTTACGAGCAAGACAATTATGGCCTGCGCGTATCCGCCAACAACCGCGATGATTATTTGCTCAGTATTCCCGGTGGTAATGGCCATGTTGCAGAAATGAAATACGGCCCAACGCACATCGACTTTTCATCCTTCTATAACGTGAGTGACAACCTGACATTAACCTTTGAAGTGATCAACCTGACCGATGAAGTGGAACGTATTTACGGTACAGGCGATGGCACCATGGATTTAACCCGTGAGATCAACCACACCGGTAGACAACTTTTTGTAGGGGTTCGTTACTCCCTCTAAAAACGTTAGGCAAAGGACTGCCGACGTGAACGACCGTTTCAGGTTCTGAAACACTTATGCTGTTTTCCCATCAATACCATTGAGGCTTATCGTTATAGCCGGGAGGTCGCCAGACCTCCTTTTTTTTGCGCCAAAAACAACTACACTGGATCTTAGGGATGAATCCTGATTGATCTGTTACCATAGGCGTCACAATAAAATAGCAGTCAATGCAGAACCCTATGCACATGAGCCATAGCGTCGTACAGCAACTGCACAATGGCATCGGCAAGTTACAACAATAAATTTCTTTGCCTTAACAATAAGTGAGCCAATGTTTACGTTTTCCTGGATATGTCGTTGGTGATGGCAACCATATGGTTACCGACATCTTGAACAAACTGAGGTTTTATCTGGCGGTAGTCAGTCAGGCTGCACTGCTGCTTTTCGCCAGCGCGACGCAGGCGACCACCGTGCATTTGGCGCCCGGTCTGGAAATTACCTTGCCCAGTTCACTGGCACTGGATGTAATCCCCCCGCAAGACCAGATCAGTAGCCCCGTCATTGCCGGTGTCATCAGCGGCGAACCGGGTTATTTTATCGCCGCCAACAAAGTAAAAACCTGGGAGAAAAACAGCGTTTTATGGAAGCGCCTTGAGAGCGAAATCCGCAAGCGCAGCACCGACGGAGAATTTACCCTGAACCAGCGCGGGCATTTTGTTACCCGCACTAACGACAAGGTCTGGTTCCACGTTTACCACTACACAACAGCCGAACAATCCCACCAACAAGTGTATTTCCTGTTAAAAGACCAACGCACCACTTATTGGATCACCCTGACGATGGTTGAGGGTGTTGATATCAATCTAACCATCCCCATCGCCAAAGCACTGATACGTCGCGCACGGGTTATCTGATGTGCCCACATAATTCACTGGGCTTTTCATCACAGTGATGCTATTCGTTTGTTTGTAGAACACAACCCCAACCATCGTACTGCAGGTCATATAGCGCAGCGAGACACGTCATTAAGCCGGACACAGAGCAGAGAATATTCTGTGTTGTGGGCATATTGATGACAACCTTTATGCGATGATTATTTTCAACGTCTTCATAGGTTGCTTTACCGTAATTATTATCATTGATAAAGCCAGCAGCCAACTCGCCTTTCTCCCTGGTTTTTGCATAGAGAGTAAAATCAACCGCTCTAAACTCGGAAAAGTTATCTCCCTTCTCATCATTACTTATTAATAACTGTGTATCTTGGTATGAAGTATCAAGCAACGCGGCTATCACTTTACTCATGGATTCTCCCTGATTACATAATGTTAGGTTTGCAAATCATAAACTGCGATTGTTCTTAGCACTATATATTGGTTTTTATCGCCATCGTTCATTAGCTTCTTATAGCTTATGTAAACGCAAAAAAAAGCGGCTACCGAAGTAGCCGCCAAAGAAAGGGCATTACATAGGTTTCAAGTGGAGCTTAGAGCTTCCAGGTGAAGTCGATCAGATAACTACGACCGTAATCGTCGAAACGCTTCAGGTTCACAGATTCGTTGTTTTGCGTTAAACGCAGCGGTTCGTTGGTCAGATTGAAGACCTGGAAGCGTACGTTGTAGTTTTCGTTAATTTCATAGGCGAGACTGAAGCCAACACCCAATTCAGCATCCAGTGTAGTCAGGTCATAGCTATCCCAAGTGAATGCACTGGTGTACGCCGAGTGGTATTTCCAACCCAAACGCGCATCGATCCCGTAGTTGCTATACCACAAGTCCAAGGTTGCCGTGTCTCTTGCCAAACCGGCCATAGGCAGCGGGTTGTCTGACGGGGCAAACTCTTCGATATTGGATTCTGCAAAGGCGTAGTTGGAGTAAATACCAAAACCTTCAACCGGCAGGAATTCAAATGGCATTTGGAAGGTAACTTCCAAACCGCGCACATAACCACCATTGCCATTTACCGGACCATAAATATCAAAGTCGACACCATTCTCGTTTTGGAAAGTGCCAACTACGGCGTTACCGATATAGTTGTCGATATCTTTGTAGTACAGGCTCAGTGCCGCAAGAGATTCTGGTGCAAAGTACCACTCGTAAGACACATCGACTTGATCAGAGGTGAATGGATCCAGCAACGGGTTACCGGCACCACCTGATGAACCATTATCAATGGCACTGATGTATTGGCCTGCACGCAACTCATCCAAAGGCGGACGGGAAATTGCCTGAGCTATACCAATACGCAACTTGCGCGTATCGTCCAAATCCAGATTCAGGTTAGCGCTGGGCAAGGCTTTGGAATAGTCATTTTCAATGTATTGACCATCCAGTGAGTAACTCTTGGTATTAATTTCAACCTGGCGTACACCAATGTTGGCGTTGTAGTCCAAGCTGCCGATTTGGCCTTCAAAATCCAATTTCACATATGCCGCATCGTTACGCTCATCCACCTTCCAATAGCGCTCTTCATCGACATCTGCGGTGTTGTAGGCAATGCCGCCATAAATAATGTCTGCGGTTTGTGCGTAGGACGGTGCATTCAGGAAAGGAATAGTGTCAAACGCGCCAAGCGTGTAAGAGCTGAGGAAACCTTCCGGGAATACGACAGCCGTGCCGTTATCTACACTGCGCTCCATGGTGAAATCAGTCCAGATCACTTCTTTTTCACGGTCTGCAGTGCGTGCACCAAAACTTACAGCGCGCAGATGGCCAGCATCCAAGTCACGCTTGATATCAAACTGCGCACTCTTCAGGTCATCTTCCAGAGTTGAGCCTTCGTTAACATTGCCAATCCAGTTGTAGGATGCTTTTTCTGGGGTTAACAAGGGCGAGCCTGCAGGTGCCGTAATAGATGGCGTACCGCGTGTATCAAAACTCCAGGTCTCAGCGTATTGATCCAGATAGATCGCATTCCAGTAATTTTTTCGCTCAGCTGTTGATGATGAGAGGTCCACATCAATCTGCCAGTTATCAAACCCGGTGTGGCTGAATTTCAAGCCTTGGGTAATGCCGCTGTTTTCCTGATTGTAGGCAGAGATAACATGACGCATGGTGCCTTCCCAACCATTAAAGGTACCAGCTACCACACGATTACCCTGCATCACCAGATTGGTCATTGGATTATCGACAACGCCATCGCCATTTGCATCACCCAAGCCCCAGCTTTCGCCCCGGGGTGGAGTGCCAATGTCTTGTGCCCAGGTTTGGTTTTGCTGCTCATCCATCGCAAATTTGGTGTAGAGCACATCGTATTTCACGTTGAGTGCATCAGTCGCCTGCCACTCAAAAGTAGTCATCACACCGTCGCGATCGGTATCCAGTTTTTTCACTTCACCGGCTATACCCCATGGGGTGGTGCCAATGGTGCCCTTGCCATCCAGATCCAAGGCATCGTTGCTGTAACCCCAACCTTGCATAGAGCCGTAGGCATTCTTTTGGGTTTGGGTAGAGGCGCCAATGGCAACCGCAAAGGTATCGCTGAACTGATGCACAAAAGCACCGCTTATGCGATTACCCAGTGGATCATAGCCGGGAATATCTTCCGCGCTTTCATTGTGTTGCAAACCCACACGTACAGTGGCGGTTGGACCAGTGTGCGACAGGGGAGAAATTGTTTTCAGGTTGATAGTGCCAGCAATGCCGCCCTCGACCAAATCCGCAGATTGGGTTTTATAGACTTCCGCGGCTGATACCAACTCAGAGGGATATTGCTCGTAGCGAATGGCGCGGCCAGGTTCAGGGCTGGCAACTTCGCGGCCATTCACTGTGCCCAACACCATGCGCGGGCCAAGGCCGCGAATAGCCGCCTGGCTTTCATTGCCGCGGTCGCGGGAACCGTTAATACCGGGCAGGCGCACCAGTGCCTCGGCAATGGTCACCGCTGGTGTCGCGTTGATATCGTCCATGGCCAAGGCTTCCATTACCTTGGTGCTTTGTTGCTTAACGGCAATCGCCTTCTCCAGCGAGGCGCGCATACCGGTAACAACAACCTCTTCCAAGCCGTCAGCAGTCTGGGCCTGTACGCCGCTGATACCGCCAAGTAAGCCCAAGGCGAGCAGCAGGCTGGCTTTGGAGATATGGGTTTCGGGAATTCTGTATTTCATTGCTAAAGCCTCGTGTTCGTCTCGTAGTTTTATTATTAAATATGAATCATATATCATATTTATACGTCAATATGATCGAAACAGTAGCGGGTGTCAAGGGTGAAACTGGCGTGAAAATGGTGCTTTGGAGAAAAAATCGGCAATAAGGATGCGCGATAAGGGTGCAACTGAAAAGGGAAAACAATGTTCGCTATTGGTGGCGATAAGGCCTAGGCTTAAAGGGCGGTACTCGCACCCACCAACAGGAGAGACCATCATGAGCAAAGGTCAGGATAAACGGAAAGAGAGCAAAAAACCCGCAACTAAAACGGCGAAAGAGAAGCAACAAGCCAAGAAGGTGAAGCAAGCCGAGCAGGCGCACAGAGAGTTTTAACTGCGGTTGTCGTATGAATCAGGGGCGCGTTTTATCGCGCCCTGTTTGTTTTCCCCGCCATAAGCCAACAGGCATTGGCTTATTTATCCTTCCAGAAGGCAAAACCGGGATAGTGGCGCCCAAACTGCCAGGCCACAATTTGCGACAACAAGGTAGTTGCCTTGCGACCGCACAAAAACCGCATCGCAGCACTGCGCGGGAAATGCCCCCGATCAACCGCCACTCCTTGATCGTCAACCGGACACCACTGCCGTTTCAACAATTGGCGCTGTTGCTCCAATTGCCGTCGCAATGCATTGCGCTGCGCATCCATCCCCGAGAGCGGCAAAGTATTTTCCTGCAGCGCCTGAACATCTGGATTATTCATAATTGACTCCGGATCAACGCAATATCCGCGGCGATTTCTGCACGCGTAGCAGCAAATGCCGTTGCACCTAATGCCGCCAGGTGTTTACAGCGGAGATAACACAACACAACGCCAGCGCTGTAAAAAAACAATACGCCCACAATGCTATGCAACCGGTAGTCTGTAGACCACCCCAGGGTGATCACCAGCAACCCGGCACAAAAAAGGCAGCAGGATAAAAACACCAACCCCAGCACACTGGCGATCAGTAATTGCTGTAAGCGATTTTTTTCCTGCTGCCATTCAATACCTGCGAGGCGCCCATGCAGTTCCAACTGCATAAGCACTATTGCCGCCGACGCGCGCAAACGCTGGATAATTTCCAAATAATTTCTCCCGTCCGACGCTAAGGCCTTACTAATTAATGACGACGCGCCAGCAAATAACCAAGCAACAAACCAACAGCAGCACTGGCACCAATGGCACTCCATGGTTGCTCATGCACATAGGCATTGGTGTGCTCTGCCGTTTTGCGTGCACGGTTAATCACAGATTCACCTATTTCAGTGGCTGACTCTTTAGCGGCCGCAATACGTTCATTTAATTTGGCTTTGGCTTTTTGCAAATCATCGCCGGTGAGTGTGGTGGTGGCTTTGAGCAAGTCTTCTATATCGGCTACAAAGTTATGGAACTCGCGTGCAATGCCGGAAGTGGCGTCTGCCTTGCCATCTTGAGCAGTTTGCCCATCAACAGCACGACTGTTTGAAAAAGAAATGCCTGAAGTAGGTGGATTTTGCATAAATAATTCCTGATAGAAAGAAAAGTAAGTGGTCGCTCCAGTCACTGATGAGTAAATCAGTGGTTGTTCGAACGAAGCACCACACTAGCCCTCCCCCTCCCGGAAGTCTGTTCGCTAACGCACTGATACTTTTTTACCCCAATGCTACTTTGCTCAACAGAGTGATGATCCCTACACACTCCGGTTTAAACACGGCAACACCATAAATGTCCCGCTAGGGATTTTGGAGCAACACAATGAACAACCCTATTCGTAAATCATTTTCTTCATTCGCAATCCTATTTGCAGCCATGGCGATAAGCAGTTCGCTCAGCGCGGCAACACCGCAACAGGAAATCACTAACGCCCGACAAGAAAGTCAAATTTGGACAACCTATGCCCTGAGCCCTTATTTGCGCGCTAACGACATTAAAGTCTCGGTGGTTGATGGCAAAGCAACACTCACCGGCACTGTAGAAGAAGACGTGAATAAAGACCTGGCGACAGCAATTGCAAAAGGCGTCAAGGGTATTAAAGACGTGGACAACAAAATTGAAGTGCGCGCGGATTACAAACCGACAAACAGTGAACGCAACTACGGCGATCAAATGGATGACCTGGCAATTTCCAGCACCATTAAATCCAAATTGCTGTGGAGCAAATACACCAACAGCCAATCTGTGACCGTGGACACGCTCAACGGCAAAGTGACCTTGAAAGGTAATGCCGATACCGAAGAAGCAAAAAACCTCGCAGGCCGTTTGGCCAAAAGTACCCATGGTGTGCGCGCTGTGGATAACAAGTTGGTAGTCAATAAAACGCCCGGCCTCACCGGCATGGCAAAAGCATCAACCAAAGAAATGGGTGAAGCCATTTCCGACAGTTGGATTACCACCAAAGTGAAATCCACCCTGCTGTATTCAAGCAATGTAAACGGCTCGGATATTGAAGTCACCACCAATGCAGGTGTAGTGACCTTGAGCGGCAAGCTGGATACAGGTGTCGAGCGGGCACTGGCTATTGAATTGGCTGAAAACGTGCGCGGCGTAAAAAGCGTACAAGCAAAAACACTCACAAATTAATCCCCCGAACAATCGCATGTTGTGATCTACAACATGCTTTCTCAATCAATAGGTAAGCTTATGACAACGTTTATACACAGCCAAAACCTGATGCGCCGGATCAAACCCGGCACCTCACTGATCACTTTATTAGCAGGCCTTTTATTGTTAACAGCCTGTGCTTCCACCCCACCACCGACCAAAGAAATCAGTGAAGCGGAACGCTCCATGGTAGATGCCGAACAAGCTCGTGTTGCCCAACATGCGTTGCCGGAATTGCAAGAAGCACGCAGCAAATTAGCGGAAGCGCGTATTGCTATACAAAATGAAGAGATGGATCGAGCCAAACGTTTAGCACTGGAAGCCAGTGCTGATATCAAACTCGCATCCGCCAAAGCGGAATTGGCAAAAGCAGAAGCGGTGAATACCGATATGCAAAAAAATATTCACGTCCTTAAAGAAGAAATGCAACGCACTAGCGGAGAACAACAATGAAACAATTACGCCACTCACTCCCTCGATTCTCACTGGGTCTACCCGGTAGCATTGCATTACTGGCCAGCGCATTAGTGTTGGCAGGCTGCGCAAGTGCACCACAAAGCCCGAGCGGTGCAGTCGCTGCCCGTGAACGCTTGATGCAATTACAAAATGACCCTGATTTGGCAAGCCGCGTGTCGGTTTCTATTCGCGCTGCCGATGCAGCGGTGACTACGGCCGAGCAACCCATCAAAGATAAAGTCTTATCCGATCACCGGGTATTTATTGCAACCCGTGAAGTGGATGTTGCCTGGGCTCAAGCACGCACACGTCAACTGGAAGACCAACGCGCGGGCTTAACCGAAAAACGTGACAGCGAACGCTTGGATTCACGCACTCGCGAAGCAGATCGTGCAAATGATGCTGCCGCAATGGCGCGCGAAGACAGCGAAGCATTGCGCCGTGAAATTGCCGAACTCAATGCAAAAACGACTGAGCGCGGTTTGGTAGTCACGCTGGGTGATATGTTGTTTGAAACAGGCAAGGCGCAATTAAAAGGCAATGCATTTGCAAACCTGGGCAAGCTATCCAATTTTATGAATTCCTACCCGGAACGCACCCTGGTGATTGAAGGCCATACCGACAGTGTGGGCAGCGAATCCAGCAATATGTCGCTCTCGCAACGCCGCGCCGATGCAGTACGCACCTATCTATTAGAGCAAGGTGTTGCCGCAAACCGCTTGAGTGCTATTGGTAAAGGCGAAGGCTATCCCGTAGCGGGTAATGACTCCAATTCCGGCCGCGCACTGAATCGCCGCGTAGAAGTCATTATCACTAACCCACTGGCTAGCGCCCAATAATTCAGTTGAGAAAAACCTATGAGCTTGGGAACCATTTTATTAATTATTATTGTGCTGATGCTGGTTGGCGCCATCCCCAGTTGGCCACACAGCCGCGCCTGGGGCTATGGCCCGAGTGGCGGCTTGGGGCTGGTATTGTTAATTGTCTTAGTGCTGGTGTTGATGGGACGCTTGTAAATAGTGAGCACCAAAACCCAATAACGATTAACCCAATCTGATTAATTTTGGCTGGGTTAATCTTGATTAGACATGTTAGCAACCCTTGTGCAGCTATTGAATAATAGCTGCACAACTTGGTTCTGGGGCAGCAAAAATCAGGTACCCCGCCGCAGTCACAATATTCCACCACGATTACTATGTAGAGCTAACCATGTTTAAACAAAGTTTATTTAACCGCTACCCGCGCACTATTCTGGTATTGACCTTGATTCTATTGATGTCGGTCATCAGCCTTGGCTTGGTGGTGTTGGGTAAGGTTTATGTGCTGCAATAATATCCATCATAAAAAAAGACGACCAGTAAAATACTGATCGCCCTGTTTGTGTAACCGTCACGCGTTATTGCTTGATGCGCAATTGATCATTAATACGATCAACACCGTCTACAGCACGGGTAACTTTTACCACTTGGTCATGTTCCGCACGGGTTTCAATTTCACCGGTTAAGCGAACAACACCATTGGTTACCAGTACCGTAATATCATAGTCTCCCAGCGACTCTTCAGCGGTAATGGCATCATCTACCTTGGCCGCTAATTGCAAGTCAAATGCTTCCTGGGAAGCACCGATACTGGACTGACTGGAATCGGCAATTGACTGTTGCGAATCAACGACCCCCTGCGATTTTTCACAGCCACTAAAACTCACCACTAATATGGTGCCTAGCAGCCCTGCAAAGACATAGGATTGGAGTGGGGATTTCATAATATAAACCTCGTTGTAACGCCTTCAGAATTGAAGACCTTAGCAAATAGTTTAACCACGCCTTACACATTTAATTCGCTATGGTTAAACCATTCATAAAGCAACTATTCATAAAACAGCTATTCAAAGTTGCGCTGTGTTTGCTCATAGGATTTGGTGCGATAGTAGCTGTGGATGTCATTAGACCAGCGATTGTCAGCCATGTCTGGCCAATTATCCTTATCAAAACCCGGTGCGTCTTTCAGTCGCTCTTTGTCGATATCCAATATAAAACGCTTGTTTTCAGTATCCAGTTTTAATGCGCCCCAGGGCACCGCAAATAACTTTTCTCCCATACCTAAAAATGAGCCGAACGATAAAACGGCATAACAAACTTTGCCGCTATTCATGTCCAGCATAATTTCTTTAATATCACCAATATCTTCATGCTGGCAGTTGTAAACATCATTGCCGACTAATGTATCCGCTCCCATCAAGCTGGGGCCGGGGCCATTGCCATTAGCGTTTTTATACATTCCATAAGTATCGCGACTTTCGTAGTTCATGATGAGATCCTTTTAAAAATGGGAATAAATTCCCAGGGTAATACACACAGAAAAAATAAAATCCAGATGGTTGAATAGCTTCTGTGCGATGAATACCAATGGTCTACCTATTCGATTTTAGCGTCTGTACGCTAACGCCCTATGCTGGCTTAATTAATCACTAACTCACTGACTGTGGCGGTGGGAAAATCTTCCAACCAATCTGCAAGCTCATCGGCATGGGCTTCTTCCATGGCCAGTATTTCCTTGAGCATGCGGCTGGTGGTGGGGTCATCCTCTTTCAGATAATGAATAAAATCGCGATAGCTATCGATAGCAATACGTTCAGCAATTAAGTTTTCGCGGATCATATCTACTAGCGATATCACTGCCGTGTATTCAACATGGCTGCGATTATTTAACCCATCGGGTGAAAAATCAGGTTCGCCCCCTAACTGCACGATACGCGATGCCAGCATATCCACATGCAGGAGTTCTTCACTGGCGTGAATTAAAAATTCCTGCGCTATGCCTTTGGCGTGAATACCGCGCGCCATAAAATAGTTGGCGCGGTAACGTAATACGCACACCAACTCCGTCGCCAGCGATTCATTCAAATAATAGATAACCTCCGCCACATTGGCGGAATAACCGGGTGTAAGTGCTCCCTGTTCCAAATTAATGATGGCTTGATCACGTAGATGTTCCGACTCATTGTTGCTGTGAATAGTTTTCATAATACCTCCGCTAATGAGCGACCAGAGTGCAAGTTGCCACTCAGCCTGTCAGTGCGGAAACGTACATAAATTTGCACAAATAGCCTCACACACAATCTGTCTGTGCCCTAACGAACGGACGCGCCGCCCACTGATGAACACACTGCATCAACACTGCAGAGCACCGGTGTGTGACCCTTTTTGTGCTGCGGAACCCATAAATGACATGTCCCCTGGAAACACCTGCCAATAACACCCATGCATTAAGTGGCAATCGTTTGATTGACGGGTTATCGGCCACATTACGCGCGCAATTGCTCAGCCATTGCAAAACGGTTGAACTCACTTTTGGCGATACACTCTGCGAGCCACAAGAAATTATTCGCTATGCTTATTTTCCCCTTACGGGTTTTATTTCACTCTTGACGCTGTTGGACAATCACCAGCCACTGGAAATGTGTTTAATTGGTAATGAAGGGATGATGGGGTCAAGCCTTGCATTGGGTATTGCGTCCGCGCCCATGCGCGCACTGGTACAAGGTTCTGGCCGCGCCTTACGTATTAATGCTGTGCAATTGCACATTGAATTGCGTGCATCGGCTGAATTGCGCGCTCAGTTGCATCGCTATGTGTATGTAGTGCTGGAACAATTAGCCAAGACAGCAGCCTGTATTCATTTTCATGAAGTTGCGCAACGACTCGCGCGCTGGCTACTCATGACACATGATCGCACCCATAGCGATACGCTCCATCTCACCCAGGAGTTTCTTGCCGATATGCTGGGTGTGAGGCGCAGCAGTATTACTGTAGCTGCAGGAGTGTTGCAAAATGACCATTTAATTCACTACAGCCGTGGTGAAATTATTATTTTAGATCGGCTTGGTCTGGAACAGGTTGCCTGTGAATGCTATCAGGCACTTAAACGGGATTATGAGTTGGTTTTTGCCTGAGGCCGCTGGGGGTTAGCCGCCTCCAGAGTGCTATCGGGTAAATCAACTGCGTTGCTGTAAAACATGAAATTGTTTCGCCCGCGCAGTTTGGCGCGATACATTGCTGTATCAGCGTGTTGAAATAATGCATTCACATCTGTTCCATCATTGGGATAAAGACTGATGCCGATACTGAGTGTCACATTGATCGGCTGTTCATTCACCAGTTGCTCAACTGCAAATGTGGAAATCATTTTTTCTGCTACCTGTGCAGCGTCCTGGCTGTGTTCAATTTCGGTGAGCAGCACCACAAATTCATCGCCACCTTGCCGACAAACCGTATCGGTACTGCGCACTACGGCTTCCAGGCGCCGCGCAATAATTTGTAGCAACCGGTCGCCCACCGCGTGGCCACGACTATCATTAATGTGTTTAAAATTATCGATATCGATAAACAGCAACCCGATTTTTTTCTGCTTGCGTTTAGCCAAGCCCAGAGCGCGCGTCAGTCGCTCGGCTAACAGGGTGCGATTGGCAAGCCCGGTCAATACATCGTGCTGGGCCATGTGCATCATTTTTTTGGCCATGGCACGGGCGTCGCTCACATCGTGAAATACAATTACCGCACCACTGATCTCACTGTGGCGATCGCGAATGGGAGCGATAGAATCTTCGATGGGAATTTCACTGCCGTCGCGTCGCACCAGCAAACAATTGGTGGGTAGCTTCACCGTTTTATTGGCCTTTAATGCACGCCGCACCGGATTGGGTGGCGCTTGGCGACTATACTCATCTATCACGGTAAAAACCTCTTCCAATGGCAACCCCATTGCTTCTTTTATTGGCCACCCGGTCATGGTTTCGGCAACACGATTGAGGTAATTAATGTTGCCCGTGAGGTTGGTGGTAAGCACCGCATCGCCTATGGAGTTTAAGGTCACCTGCGCGCGTTCGCGCTGGTCAAACAATTCATCTTCAGAAACACGCAAAATAATTTCAATGGCTTTGCGATCACTGATATCTTCAACTGTTTGTATATAACCCTGCGGATTTTTTGTGTCACCACTGTCGATCATGGCGGCATTGAGGCGTGTCCATACAATGCTATTGTCACTGCGTAAAAAACGCACTTCCATTAAAAAAGGTTGATGGTTTTTTACGGCGACTACCCATTCATTGATAGCAGCAGTACGATCATCCGGGTGGATAGCGGCCGTCCAATTAGTCCCCAGGGTTTGCTCCAAAGTCAGGCCCGAAATACGGTGATACGCGGTATTGGTGTAAATACAATCGCCCTGTACATCGGACACAAAAATACCCAATGGCGATGCATCGCTCATCGCGCGAAAGCGTTTATTGCTTTCACTCAATGCCAGGCGTGATACCTTGCGCTCCACAATATAATTCAACGCGCGCGGCAACCAATGTGCATCTATATGGCCTTTGGCAACATAATCCTGTGCGCCGCGTTTCAGGGTTTCGTGCATCAAGGCTTCATCGGCGCCAGAACTCAGCACCAAAATCAGGGCGGTGGGAACCTCGGCCAGAATTTTATCAAAAGCATCAAGGCCGGCACTGTCCGGCAGGGCCAGATCCAGCAAAATAATGTCGGCAGTATTATTGGTTAAATAATCCAGTGCCGCCGCCAGCGATGTCACCCACACCACCCGAAACAAACCAGCCTCATTCACCAAGGCATCTTGTATCTGCGTAGCGTCAATAGGATCATTTTCAATTAGTAATAATGTTGTCGGCGACATAGTCATGAACGGGCATACTCCAGCAGGAACAGGAAATGTCGTTCAAGGCTACCGTCACCTAATACCGCCGTCAGTGCGGTGACGTACAGAGAGGTTGGCGATAGAGGAAGGATTAGGGAATATGTTAACTGCTATTTTTTTTTTCATTTAGGGTTTCTGGAATAAAACCTTCAGCAGACAAGGCTCTGATGACACCACGCATTAAGTAGTTATTACTGAAACCGAAAGTATATTGACGAGCACCATCGCTTACAGGTTGTAGCATTTTCCGCTCAACTAACTTTTTAATTTGATACGTACGCTGAGTCGCAGTCAAATGTGGCATTGCTTCTGCCAAATCACCCGCTTTTGCAATGCCCATTTTGGCCGCTATGTGCAATATGCTTTCCTCTTGCGCGGTAATAAGCGCGCGTTGTTTTGCATAAGCCAATGCAGGTGTGAGAATTTTGTTACGCAAATAAGCAAAATCAGTTAGCTGATCAACCTTTTTCAGCTCATCTAAAATACCCGTTAATACATAGGTACACCAAGCCTCTTGCCCCTCTGGTGAACCTGAATCAGCACGAGCAAGCATGGAATAATACTTATCCCTATCATTGCAAAATACAGCAGTCGGATTCAGCACACGCCCACCAGCTTGCACATTAAAACCATACTTAATCAGCAAGGCATAAGTAAGCAGTCGCACCACGCGGCCATTACCATTACCGAAGGGGTGAATCCAACCGAAACGATGATGAGCCAGAGCCACTTTAATCAGGTCATATTTAGGTGCATGCGGCTCATTTATAAATGCCACTAATTCCTGCATATAGGATGGTACTTGTACTGCATCTGGTGGCATATGCTCTGACTGTGATATGCGCACAGAGCCCGCGCGGTAGACACCAGGGGTACGATCACCTTCTCGCTCCAAGTTATCTACCGTCATGGCATGTAACTGGCGAATAAAGTGTTCAGTTAAATTGGTGTCTTTTTCGATGGATTCCTCTACAAATGCCATCGCCAGCTCAATGTTTTCCATTTCACGTAAATGATCCGAGTGCTCATTGGCACCGTCCAGCTTACTTTCAACATAATCGGCTAGGGTCGTGTGGTTGCCCTCAATACGGGCAGAACCCAAACTCTCCAGCATATGAAAGATGCGCTTAAGCTGTAAAAACAAAAGGGCGGGTGTAGAGCCGCGCAACTGTAAACGGCGCAAATGCTCAAGTTCCATTGATACGTCAACCAATGGAGACTCAAACGCTAGGTTGGGCAACTTTAAGTCATGGTGATTAAATATAGGCATAGCATTAATTATCTGTAATGGTGTTACCGCGACATCTGCAATCTACTCAAAAAAGATTAATAGAGTCAAACATTTAGAAGAAAGAAGATAAATTTTTATCTGTAAACAACCCTGTCAGCAAGTTGAATACACTCTTTCACCTATCTTCAAAAGTATCTACATAAAATAGAAACCCAACCACACTAATCTACACCGCAACACTAACTTTTACTGCCCGCTCCCGCCCATCATCCACCAAGGGAATTCCCGCACCTTGCAACACAATACCATCGAGCAAGATATTGCCTTCACCCCCATCACGTTGAATGACTTCAATACGATAAAGCGTATTGCCAAAGCGATAATCCACCGCGTAACCCGGCCAGTCTTTGGGAAGGCAGGGTTTGATATGCAGTTCGTTGCCTTGGCGAGTGATGCCGAGTAGCGATTCCACCATCAGGCGATACAACCAACCCGCCGAACCCGTGTACCAACTCCAGCCGCCGCGCCCGGTGTGGGGAGCGATGGCGTAGACGTCGGCAGCGACGACATAGGGTTCGGCTTTGTAGAGCGCGACTGCAGCAGCACTGTTCCCATGATTTACTGGATTGATGATGTTGAAGAGTTCCCAGGCGCGCTGACTATCACCCAGTTCGGCGAAGGCCATGGTCGCCCAGATGGCGGCGTGGGTGTATTGACCGCCATTTTCGCGCACGCCCGGTACATAACCTTTTATATAGCCGGGGTTCATGGCGGATTTATCGAAGGGCGGATCGAGCAGTTGGATAATGCCCTGATCGCGGCGCACCAAATGCTTGTCGAGCGAGGCCATGGCCTGGCGCGCGCGCATGGGATCGCCTGCGCCTGATAGTACCGACCAGCTTTGGGCGATGGAATCAATGCGACACTCATCGTTGATCGCTGAACCCAGCGCGACGCCGTCGTCGAACCAGGCGCGACGGAACCAGGCGCCGTCCCAGGCGTACTGGTCGATATTCTGTTGCAGCAGCTTGGCTTCATGCAGGCAGCGATCGGCAAAGACCAGGTCGTGGCGTTGATGCGCGATTTTGGCGAAGGCAAGCAGCACTTTGTAGAGCATAAAACCGAGCCAGACGCTCTCGCCTTTGCCGTGGATGCCTACCAGATTCATGCCGTCATTCCAATCGCCCGAACCCATCAGCGGCAGGCCGCGCTCGCCAAAGCGTAGACCGTGTTCGATGGCGCGCTGGCAATGTTCATAGAGACTGGCGGTGTCGCTGCTCTGCCCCGGCAAGTCGTAATAGGATTCCTCGTCCTCATTGAGCAAACGCCCAGTGAGGTAGTGCAATTGTTCGTCGAGCACGCCGGTATCGCCAGTGGTTTGCACATAGTGGCAGGTAACCAGCGGCAACCAGAGATAATCGTCCGAACAGCGGGTGCGCACGCCGCGCCCTTGCGGTGGATGCCACCAATGTTGCACATCACCCTCGTGATATTGGCGCTGGGCGGCACGCAATAATTGCGCGCGCATCATGCCCGGTTGGCTGTGGGCGAGCGCCATGGTGTCTTGCAATTGATCGCGATAACCGTAGGCGCCGCCGGATTGATAGTAACCGCTGCGCGCCCAGAGGCGACAAGCGAGGGTTTGGTAGAGCAGCCAGCCGTTGGCGAGCACGTTGAAGGCGGGATCAGGCGTTTTGACTTGCACAGCGCCGAGGGTGCGCGTCCAGTATTCATGCACCTTGGCGAGGGCGGCGCGCGCCGATCCCAGATGGCGCATACGCTGCGCCAGCGCACGTGCCTGCTCAATATCCTGCCCGGCGCCGAGACGGAAAATAATCTCGCGCGACTCACCTTCATCCAACTCAAACGGGACTTGAATGGCGCCACAAGGGTCAAGCCCCGCGCCCAAACGACCAGAGAGACGCGTGCGGGTGAGTGCATCCGGATTGCCGAGCGAGCCATTGCGGCCGAGGAATTCGGTGCGGTCGCCGGTGAGGGTACGGGCGTTATCGTCCACATCAAAAAAGCAGGCGCGCCCGCCAAATTCGCTGTTGTAGGCATTGCGCGCGAAAAGTGCGCCGCTGGCAGAATCAATTTCGGTGACGGTATGCAAGGCGGATTTGGTGCGCAAATCGCCCAGCACCCACTCCACATATCCCGTTGCCGATAAGCGCCGCCTGCGCGCAGATAGATTGGTGACCTTGAGCACCGAGAATTTGACCGACTCTTCCAGATCCACATAGACCCAGAGCTGCGAGCAGACACTATCGTCCGTGTGTTCAAACACGCTGTAACCAAACCCATGGCGCGTGACATAAGGCGCCTGACCGGGTTTCGGCAAGGGCGTGGGCGACCAGACATGGCCAGTGTCTTCATCGCGCAGGTAAAAGGCTTCGCCGCCAGCACTGCCGACCGGGTCGTCACACCAAGGCGTTAAGCGGAATTCGTGGGCGTTTTCACTCCAGGTGTAGGCCAGGCCACTCTCGGAAATCACTGTGCCGAAACCCGGGTTGGCGATGACGTTGACCCAAGGCAAAGGCGTCATTTGCGCCCGCGTCGTGGTGATGATGTATTCGCGGCCATCAGGCGTAAAACCGCCCAGAGGGTTGGTGAGAATCAGGTCGGCGCGCGGTGCGATTCTCAGGGGCAGATTGGCCTCAGGTGTGCGTTTGCGGTTAGGCATAAGGCGCGCGACCTTCTTCTCGGCCAGCCCGTGCCAGCTGACTTGCTCCGCCAGACTGCCTTTGTTGCCGTCGATAATCGCCCGTGCCACAGACTGCAGCAGAATACGGTCTTCATGGGAAATCTGCTCACCCGAGCGCACAAAAATCCCACCGGGGCGATCAATCGCATGGCTTTCGCTGCCGGTGGCGATCAACCCCATAATCTGGTCTTGCAACCGCTGGCGATAGCCTATGTGGTCTTCATTCCAGATCACCAGATCGACCGACAAGCCTTTCAGGCGCCAATAGGCGTGGCATTGGATCAACTGCCGCGCCAGTTCGATGTGCTCACTGGTGGCAACTTTAAGCAGCACAATCGGCAGGTCGCCGGAGATGGCGTAACCCCACAAACCGGACTGGCCGCGCCGGTTCTGGATCAACACACTCGCTTCGGCGCGCAGGGCGGAATGGGCGTAGAGCACACTGCTGGCCAGGCGGCGATAAATCTGCGCATCGGCCTCACTCGCATTAATCTGCCGCAGGGTGACGCCGCTGTGAGTAGCAGCAAGGTCAAATACCCGATCAGCCAAATGACGATCCTGATAGCGGCTTACCAATGCCATACAGGCGTCGCGGGTGTCGGCGGTGCCGCTCACCAGATCGAGCGTCGCCACCTGCCCCGCTTCGAGCGTTATGCGGCAGCGGATGGCGACAATCGGGTCGAGCACCGAGCCTTGGCTACCCGAAAGCTCGCCGCCGTCAGTAACAGCTTGCGGTGCCATCAAGGTACGGCCACGGCCGGTGAAGCGCAGGCGATCAGTTTCATAGGAAAGCTGATCCACCGGACTGCCATTAGTGGATAACAAATGGAACATCCAGGGCGTGTGCTCACCCACCGAACGCGGGCGGCGGGTGCACAGTAACGCCCGTCGCTCAGGGAGGATTTCCGTCTGCACAAACAAATTGCCAAAGGCGGTTTGGGTCGCATCGGCCGCCGGTAACGCCAGCACCACTTCGGCATAGCTGGTGAGTTCCAGCGTGCGGGTGCGCGACGAGCGATTGGTGATGCGCAGACGGCGCAGCTCTATGTCGTCCTCAGGGGAGACGACCAACTCGGTATAGGTCTCGATGTCGTGGTCGCGGCGGCGGAATTCGGCGCGACCTTCGGAGAACATCGCCTCGTAATTATCAGCGCGCTTGAGCGTGGGTTGATGGCTTGCCGACCAGAAATCATTGGTCGTCGCATCACGCAAGTAGACAAACATGCCCCAGTTGTCGCGCGTTGCATCTTCGCGCCAGCGGGTGACCGCCAGATCTTTCCAGCGGCTGTAGCCGCCACCCGCGTTGGTGATCATCACCTGATAGCGACCGTTGGATAGCAGTTGCACTTCCGGCGTGGGTGTATCGGCTTCCAGAGGCGCGTAACTGGCGGTTTCGACCTGATCAAAAAGAGCGGCACCATCGGCGTGTTCGGCCACATGGGTATGCAGCACCGAGGACTTGGGAATGCGTTCCTGCAACAGCAACAAGGTGGCCTGAAACAAGGGGTCGGCGGCAAACCGGCGCTGCATGGGGCGATCCAGCAGCAGGTGCGCCAGCGCCAGCAAACTCATGCCCTGGTGGTGAACCATAAAGGATTGCACCAGTGCACTGGTCTGGCCGCGCGCCAAACGCGAGTCGGTATAGTCCACCGCTTCATAAAAGCCGAACCGCCCTTCTACTCCGGCGCTGGCCAACCGCTCCAGATTTTCACAGGCCGCTTCGGGTGCCACCATCAAGGCCAACACAGAAGCATAAGGGGAGATCACCGCATCCTCCGCCAAGCCGCGCTTAAAGCCCAAACCGGGCACCCCAAAGGCGTGATATTGGTAATTCAGGCTGGCATCAAAGGTGTAGTAACCCGATTCTGATACGCCCCAAGGCAGGCCGCGCTGTTTGCCGTAGGCGATCTGGCGACACACCGCCGCGTGGCAGGTTTGGTCGAGTAAGGTGCCTTCATAACTGGGCATCACCAGCATTGGCATCAAATACTCAAACATGGAGCCGCTCCAGGACACCAATACCGGCTCGCCCTCGGCCATGGTGCGCAAACGCCCCAGAGCGAACCAGCTCTCTTGCGGCACCTGGCCCTGGGCAATAGCAACGAAATTACACAGGCGCGCTTCCGAGGCGAGCAGGTCGTAAAAGCTGTTGTCGCGGCGATAATCGTCGAGGTTGTAACCCACCGCAATCAGGTGACGGGTGCGGTCGTAGAGGAAGTCATAGTCCATCGCGGCAAAGTGATTGGCCTGTGCAGCCAAGTCCACACAACGGGCAATACGTTCGCTGGCACGGGCGCTGGCCGCGTTGATCAAACCACGCAATTCCAGCAGCCATTCACGCTCGGCGGGAGTGCCGGGACGCAGCAATTGTTCATCCAACAGCGGTACCAGTGTCTCGCTGTAACCTGCCAGCCCCTTCAAGGTGGGAATGGCATTGAGCTCAGCAAAGGGCGCGAGGCTGGCCATAAACCCGGTCAATGCCGCAGGGGTAGCACGGAATACTAACCAGGGTGCGAAGAACAACAGTTCATCGCGGGCAGAGCCGCTCTGTTGCGCCAACGCTTGTCCCCAGTGTTTGGCTTCGTCCGCCAGGTTGCCATTGTCCGCGAAGGATGAGCCCATCCTGTCGCTGAGCAACTCACCACTCACCGCCAGGGTTATCCCCGGTTGGGCGGCCAGCCAGGTGTTAATGATGATGGCCGCTTCATTCACCGCTGTCAGGCAGTGCAACACACCGGGAACACTCGCGGTACGGCTACGGTAATCCTGCATACAGGCGCCGGTGAGCAGGCTGCGCAGGCGGATAATGGCATCCTGAATCACGGCGGGCAGTTCATCTTGCAGACGGGCGGCCTGCAGGCTATCGCTGAGCACCAGCAATGTATCGCGCAGGCCTTCAAATACCCGCGCCGCCGGGATTGCCTGCTCCGGCAAGGCGATTAACCCTGCGCGCAGGGTGAGTAAATGGCCCGCGAGGTTGCCACTATCCACCGCCGAAATGTAGCGCGGCGGCAGCGGCTGCAAACTGAGGGTGTCGTACCAATTAAAGAAATGGCCGCGATAGCGCTCCAGCTTGTCCATACTGCCAAAGGTATTGGCGGTGCGCTCAAGCAGTACATCGGCGGAGATAAAACCAAAATCATAGGCCGATAAGTTGCCCAGCAGCGCCAGCCCCATGTTAGTGGGCGAGGTGCGGTGCGCAATCACCGGGCCGGGATTCTCCTGAAAATTATCGGGTGGCAACCAGTTGTCTTCCGCCACCACAAAGCGCTCAAAATAAGCCCATGTTTTGCGGGCGATCCGGCGTAAAAACAGTGTTTGCTGCGGTGATAAACTCGTCTCGCTGCGCACCAGCGGCAGGCCCAGCCACCAGGCTCCCAGCGGGGCAACAAGCCACAATCCCAACAGCGGCAGCGCGACAATCAGGGCCGCAGGCTGCAAAAAGGCCAAGGCAGCCGCCGTTATCAGGGCAATCACTGGTGACGACCACAACAGGCGCCAACTCGCCGACAAACCACCGGCAGCGCCTTGCTCCAGCTCGGCGGAAGCGCGCCATTCCAACAACCGCGCGGGCGCAAACCACAGGCGCCACAAGCTGCGCAGAATCGCCGTCAGGCTATAGCTTGCTTCATGGGGCAAGCAGCTAATGCGGAATAGCGTCTGTATCAGGTGCCGCCCGGCGATAACGCTCACCGCCGCCAAATGCTGGCGCAGGAAGACTTCATCGGGTTTACGCAAGGTATCCAATGCGGTGGTCAGTATGGGTGGCAAAGCGATAAACCCGAGTACAGCCAGGGTCCACGCCAAGGGCGCAGGCAGCAGTACCCAGCCGATTAACAGCAGCAACAGCAGCGCCACCGGTGCCAGGCTGCGCAACAGGTTATCGGCGATTTTCCAGCGCGATAGCAGAGACAATGGATTCACCAACCGCTGCCCATTAGCACCCGGCACCCCCGGCCACAGCCAGCGGGCGATTTGCCAATCGCCGCGAATCCAGCGCTCGCGCCGACTCACATCCAACGAGTAGCGGACGGGCGCATCTTCATAAAGGTGGACATCGCTCAGCAGCCCGGCGCGCGCATAGCAACCTTCCAGCAAGTCATGGCTGAGGATACGGTTGTCAGGAAAGCGTCCGCCCAATACTTGCTCAAAGGCATCCAGGTCATAAATCCCCTTGCCGATAAACGATCCCTCACCAAACAGATCCTGATATACGTCCGATACCGAACGGGTGTAAGGGTCAATGCCCGACTCGCCACCATAAAGTTGCACATAACGCGAACGATTGGCCGCAGACAGTCCCGCCGCCATACGCGGTTGCAAAATGCCGTAACCACGGCGGATGAGGTGTCGTTCCGGGTCGTATACCGGGCGATTGAGCGGGTGCGCCATGGTGCCGACAAACTGGCGGGCGGCATCGCGCGGGAGTTGGGTGTCCGTATCCAGCGTGATCACATAACGCAATTTGGGCAGTGCAGCTATATCGCCCACAATCAGCGAAAAGGCATCAGAATAGCCCTGCCCCTCGCGCAGCAGCTGGTTTAAATCTGCCAGCTTGCCGCGTTTGCGCTCGTGGCCCATCCAGCAATGGGCACAAGGGTTCCACAAGCGCGGGCGATGAAACAGGAAAAAGCGATTCGCGGTGGGGTAGTCGCCCCCGGCACCGGAGGCCTCACCATCCGGTCTGGCATCGGGCGGATAGGCTGTATTGAGCCGTGCGATACCCTCACAGGCATGTAGTAACAAAGCGTTATCGCCGGGCAAGGTCTCGTGGGGGGCATCGCCCAAATCCGTCAACAGTGCAAAATAAATATGCGCATCGCGGTTACCCAAAAAGCGAACCTCAAGGGCTTCCAGCAAATCATCAATCCCGCGCTGATGGGTAAGCAGGCAGGGCACCACCACCAGCGTGGCCAATTCAGGGGGAATACCGCTGGCAAAATCCAGGCGCGGCAAGCGCTTGGGCAATACCCCCAGAGTCACCACCCAATTCACCAGGGTGGAAGCCAGTGGCGCAGTCGCCAGGAGCGCCAACATTGCCAGCAAGCCCCATTGCCAAGGGCCAATATCCGCCCCCTGCGCAAGGCTGAGTAAGCTCAGGCTTGCGCTCGCAACCAGGATCGCAATCGCCCCGAGGTATAAGGACAACCCTGCACCGGCAATCCGGCGGCGCAGGCGCACGATCAAAGGCACCCGCGCTGCCACACGCTGTTCCAATTGCGGCAGGCCGTCATCAATCAGGTAATAGCCCACATGCTGGCTGCACCCGGTCGCGCCACCCTGTTGCGCCAGCAGTATGGCGGCTCTCGCCACTTCGGCTTCTGCCAACTCACTTTGTTTGGCCAAGCGATCAATCACATGGCGGTATTCATCGCGCGTGGCAAAATCCATCTGCCCATAGGCATTGGCATAATTCGCCCCATCGTCCCGGTCCTCGCGCAAGATCTGCTCGACAATGCTCATGGTTTCCACAAACACGCGCCAATCGTAAGCGCCTAAAAACCGCAAGCTGCCGATGCTATTGCTAATAGAAACCTGATCCACCGCCTGCTGCTGGTTTTCGGCATGCACCATTTGTTCAATGGTCAAACTCTCTTCGGCGAGCCGCTGTTCAATCCAGGTCAATGGCAATGCCAACGCCGGGCCGAGGCCTTGTAAACGGCGCACTAATTCAGCGATAAACGCGCTCACCATGGGCGGGTTAGAACGCGCCATATCGGCGATCACAATGATTAGATTTTTCGGATCACTCTCCGCCACCTCCACCATCTGGCTCGCCCATTCGCGCGCCTGATTCAAATAGGCACGCGCAGTGGTAATGCGCAAACTCACACGGCGCAAATTCTCAATCAGCGCCAAGCGCAACATAATGGGAATCGCCCAGAGCTCACCGAGGGTCAGCGGTGTAATGGTTTGATAAGCCGCCACAAAACGGCTCAGCATTTCAGCATCAATACGGCCATCACCATGGGAAATGGCAGACAGCGCCAAATCGTACACGCGCGGCAAACCCGCCGACTGGCCACTGGCCAAACGCGGTAACTCGCGGCTGTAATTTTTAGGGAGATGACGCCTGGCCGTGCGAATTTGCTCTTCGATCATATAAAAATTATCGAGCAGCCACTCACCCGCTGGCGCAATGCGTGAACGGGCTTTTATCGCCTCGGTCAACAGCGCGCAGGCGCGTAACAACACCTGCTCGTTATCATCCAACCGCGTTAACAAACGGTCGCGCGTGCGCACGCTACTCAAGCTATGTTCACTCGCCAGCACTCGCCCAAAATGCTCCATTTGGTCAGCGCTGAATAACTCCGCCCGCAGCGGATTAAGATCCTCCGGCCGCTGTGCGCGCCGGTCATAAATCCCCCGGCGCCACAAACGCAAACTATTACCCACAGAAAAACGAGACAAAAAAGACAGGGACAAGGTTTTACCCCAGCGCGTGTTCAGCATAATGAAAGCCTTGGAAAAGATGGTTCCAACAAGCCTGAACAAATTGCATGGGGTTGTCTGTTCGCTAGCGATCTTTAGTGCGCAATTACTGTTATTTTTTACATTTCCCGTAACACACCTTGCCCTGCGTAGAGCACAACACAAAATTCCTCCAAATTAACGGCATTCAGGTTGCCTAGCGCACAGAGATCCATCATGGATGGGGTCACCCTCTTCATCATTCGCTGAATCACACCAAGGAGAATGCAATGAAGCACCACGACCAAACCCCGACACCACTGCCCGCCATTCAAGCGGCACATGTAGATAACAACAACCAACCTTTAACGACAAATCAGGGAGTGAAAATTGCCGACAATCAACACTCATTAAAAATCGGTTTGCGCGGGCCAACTGCGCTGGAAGATTTTATTCTGCGCGAAAAAATAACGCATTTTGACCACGAGCGAATTCCCGAACGTGTGGTGCATGCGCGCGGTTCGGCCGCCCATGGTTATTTTGAATGCTACAAAGCCTTAAGCGAACTCACCATGGCCGCGCCGTTTAGTGAAGATGGAAAATGCACGCCGGTATTTGCGCGTTTTTCTACCGTCGCGGGCGAACGCGGTTCGGCAGATACCGTGCGCGATGTGCGCGGATTTGCCGTGAAATTTTATACCGATGAAGGCAACTGGGATTTAGTCGGCAATAACATCCCGGTGTTTTTTATTCAGGATGCGATGAAATTTCCCGATTTAGTCCACGCCGTTAAAGCAGAACCGCACAATGCGATTCCACAAGCATCCAGCGCACACGATACCTTTTGGGATTTTGTTTCGCTTATGCCGGAATCCACCCACATGCTGCTGTGGCAAATGTCGGACCGCGCCATTCCGCGTAGCTATCGCACCATGCAAGGCTTTGGTGTACACACATTTCGGCTGGTGAATGCGCAAGGCCTATCCGTGTTTTGCAAATTTCACTGGACCCCCATGGCAGGCACTCACTCATTGGTGTGGGATGAAGCGGCAAAAATTATCGGCGCCGATCCGGATTTTCATCGCCGCGATTTATGGGAGGCCATTGCAGCAGAAGCCTTTCCCGAATACGAATTAGGCCTGCAAATCTTTACCGAAGAAACCGCCAATAGTTTTTCGTTTGATGTACTCGACCCCACCAAACTGGTACCAGAAGAATTGGTGCCCATTACCCCGGTGGGCAAAATGGTGTTGAATCGCAACCCGGATAATTTTTTTGCTGAAACCGAACAAGTGGCATTTTGTACTGCCCACGTTGTGCCCGGCATTGATTTCTCCAACGACCCGCTTTTACAAGGCCGCATTCACTCGTACATAGATACCCAAATTAGCCGCTTGGGCGGTGCTAATTTTCATGAGATTCCCATCAACAAACCTTTAGCGCCGGTGCATAACAATCAGCGCGATGGTATGCATCGCCATGAGATCCATTCGGGCCGTGTTAATTACGAACCCAATTCACTGGCCGGAGGCTGCCCATTTCAAACGGCCATGTCGGGTTACAAAAGTTATCCTGAACCCATTGCCGCCGATAAAGTGCGCGGCAGCCCGGAATTATTTTCCGATCACTATTCACAAGCGCGTTTATTTTGGCAAAGCCAATCGCCGGCAGAGCAAACCCACATTATCAGCGCTTTTCGTTTTGAACTGACGCGCGTGCAAACACTCGCTATTCGCGTGCGCGTATTGTCGCTGCTGGTTAATGTCGATGGGCAATTAGCCGAATCTGTTGCCAAGGGTTTGGGCATAGCCGTGCCGCCACCTATGCCGCTCGCCTCCACTGCACCCATTCCGTCTTATCCCATCTCACCCGCGCTCTCGCTGTTATCGCACCCAGGTACAACCGGTATAGCCACTCGTCAGGTAGCAATTTTAATCAGCAATGGTGTTGACCATCACACAGTTGCGGCGCTCGCAGAAGATTTGCGCAACAGCGGCGCTGTGCCGACCTTAATCAGTTCGCGCCTCGGCAACCTGAAAACGGCGGATGGCAGCACCCTGGATATTGACACCACGCTGGAGGCAAGCGCCCCGGTGCTCTACGACGGAATGATCGTCATCCAGGCGGATGAACAGCTTAAACATAATATCGATGCAATTGATTTTGTGCGGCAACAATATCGCCATTGCAAACCTATTTATGCCATCGCCAGCGATAGCATCTTAGCGGCAGCAGGAATTCCTTCGCGATTTTCTGACGGCACAGTTGATCCAGAACTCATGGTTGATCAAGAAACAATACAAGCCGATTCGCTTACGCAATTCAAAACGGCGCTGGCGGGGCATCGCTCGTTTGAGCGCGAAAAAAATCTACTCACCGGATAAAGACCTTATCCACCAACCTGTGTTTTATTGGAGAAAAATTATGGCTACTGCACAAAAAAATCCCGTTACTGACAACAAACCCAAAGCACAAGAGGCCATTGCCTTACTCAAAGCCGATCACAAACTGGTAAGCATGCTGTTTGAACAGTATGAAACGGCCAAGTCATCCACCAAAAAGAAATCTATAGTGTCGCAAATTTGCACTGAACTCACCGTGCATGCACAACTTGAAGAAGAAATTTTTTACCCGCAAGTGCGGGCAGCATTAAAAGACAAGGAATTAATCCCGGAGGCCATTGTTGAACATGCAACGCTGAAAGAATTAATCGCACAAATAGAGGACGGAGAACCAAGTGATGACCTCTATGACGCTAAAGTAAAAGTATTGTCTGAATACGTAAAACACCACGTAAAAGAAGAGCAGAACGAAATATTTCCCAAGGCCAAAGCCAGCAAATTGGATATGTATGCACTGGGCGAGCAATTACTCCAGCGCAAGGAGCAATTATTGTTCAAACCCTAATTTTACGTTGGCATATAAAACGCCACTGATAAAAATCAGTGCATGCCTTACTTCAAACCTGATACACAAAAACTTACAGGGTGGCAGCCTGACACCCGACTGGAGCTTGAAATGGATACACAATTTGCACAACGCCCGGAGCATAATTATCGCGATGGTGTCATTAGCACTCAGCCAGAAAACGACAGCGTCGTTGCCTGGTGTGCAGTTTTTGCTGGCGCTGTCGCGTCTGCCGCACTATCGCTCATTTTATTATTACTCGGCACCGGTTTTGGCTTAACACTGGTGTCGCCCTGGTCAAGCGAAGGCATTAGCAGCACGAGTTTTGGGGTGTCGAGTATTGTCGGCATCACCTTAATTTCGCTGGTGGCCTCTGCGATTGGCGGTTACATCGCCGGGCGCATGAGAACGCGCTGGATTAACACACCCAACGACGAAGTATACTTCCGCGATACGGCACACGGCTTTTTATCCTGGGCCGTTGCCACACTGGGCACCGCCGCCTTACTCACCTCCGTCATTAGCGGCATTATGGGCAGCGGTATTAAAACCAGTGGCGCCATTGCTGGCAGCGCAGCCGGTATTGCTGCAAGCGGCGTTTCAGCCGCACTCATGACAGACAAGAGTGACAGCAACACCACACTCACCTATATACTGGACGACCTGCTTCGCAAACAACCGAACGCTGCTGCAACCCATTCCCGGCAACAACCGCTCGCTATGGAAAATTCGGTCGATGGGTCACTCACCAGCGAACCGGCACCACAAACCAGTAACAACATGCCCGCCATGCACAAGGACTCACCCAAAGCTGAACTCATGCGCATATTTGTGTATGCCATAGCGACTGATTCCCTTCCACAACAAGACGTGAAATATGCAGGGCAACTGGTAGCGCAAGAAACAGGCATAGATCAACCAACCGCCGAAAAACACGTAACCGATAACTTCACCCTGCTAAGACAAAAATTAGACGAAGCCGAAACCGCTGCACTCGCCGCCGCAGACAAAGCACGCGAACTATCAGCCTACGCCTCGCTCTGGTTGTTTATTTCATTATTAAGCGGTGCGTTTATCGCCAGCTTGATGGCCGTATACGGCGGACGCCAACGCGATCTTAATTAACATTATTTTTTACGGAGAAAAACATGCGTTCAATATTACTTTTCATGCTCGGTATTCCAATCCCCATTATCATCCTCATCGCCATACTCACCTAAGCGATAAAAAAATGGCCCTAAAGTGAATCACTTTAGGGCCATTTTTTATTACTCAACAAACCATCTTTATCAGGCGCAAACCGCCCTCAACAATGATGACGCTTTTTCAGGTAGCACTCCTCCACCCTCTGGCTCACCCATTCGCAGACATGATTCAAATAGGCTTGACCACTTGGCACCAGGCTGGCTGTCAACTGGCGATCATTGAATTGCAAAGGGCGCTGATTCTTCATAATCGGGAATATGTAATGGGCGGTAATTACATTGATGGCGAAGATCTGTTACACAACCCACCAGCACTTGAATGCTCATTTACATTCTTTACCATGCTCAAAAGCACTACCCAGATAAAAACAAATCCTTTATAGTCAACAGCTTAGCGTGTGCGCCCGGGCATATATCCTGCCCCCGCAAGGTAAATAATTCGCATGCTCGTTTTTCACCAGCTGTTGATTAACGCAACTGAGCTGATTTTTTATTTGAATCAATTGCTTAGAAAGGTTTTTTACAAAAAATCAGAAATTAGAAAACATGCATGCGCGGCATACAAATGTTAGGCTTATTGGAGTCGCTATGAAGAAATTTGGCATATTGCTATTTGTTGTCTTAATCTCATTGGTTGGTATTTCATTCGTAATTGCCAAATGCCTAGGACCAGATGCCTCGACAATGACATCACCTATTTGGTCAAATTTCTGGCAAGTCTTAAATAACCTTGTTTTACTGGCAACACTTCTTGTTGTGGCTTACTACACATACGAAACATATTGCCTCCGTAAAGCAGCCGTCGAAAACAATACTCTCTCGTACCGCCCAATACTCATTTTTGATGCAGGAGCCCAATTTTGCACCGTAAAAAATAAAGGATACGGTCCTGCACTAAACACAGCTTTAATTATTTGGGACGGAAAAACCATGAGGGTCACTGCCGATAGCGCAGTGCCAGGTATCATGGCGCCTGGAATCGACTCATACTGTTTCAATGCACATATAGAAGTCGATTCAGCCGGGTTCAAAAAAAGATTGCCGGGGTTCTCTTCCCTAATAGAACGCATTACAGGTACTAACCATGCGCTATTTTGTTTGACATACCGGGATCTCGCTGGAAATCGCTTTTACAGCATAATTAATGGTAGTAACGAGATAAATTATGAGGGCGTGTTTGAGCATGGCAAAATCGAAACGGCCTAACAACTGGCTCAAATCGTTCGCTGCACTCACTGGGACGGGCTAAAGCCTGCTGGTATTTGGGAGTCTAATTAGCTTTGTGGCTCGTATGGGCAGCTTGGCTAATATTTTCCAGCATGCAAGGTTACACTGAGCTGCTTTTATACAAGGTGGCAACAAGCCTAACAAAGTGTATCAACTCGTGCGCTGGACAGTTTTTAAGTCGCGGCTTTGTGGTTTTGCTGCGCAAAAGTAACCCACAAATCCACAACTTAAAAACTGCCGTTGTACACGGCGTTATGAGGGGATTATACCAACTGAAATTATTCAATTTAGGGAAGTTGAAGGAAATGAAAGCTTCCCTTCTCTTTGTGACGAGCTGAGAGAATTTATATCAAATCAGCTTTCCGATTTTAAATATTCATTAATTGCGGATCTTTCTCATATTGATCAGAGGGCAGCAACATACGAAGATCCGGAAATTGAAAGCATTACGCACAAATATGATAATTGTTTTATTCTAAACTATAGCTATGAATACTACATCGACAAAGGTTGTTCTGACTTTAACGAACAAGGAACAAAAAGTGAGTCTGTTAGTTTCACCTTGGATAGGAATGGAACTATAAAAATAGAAATCCCCGACATAACAAATGCGCGAGGCTATCGAATTTACGACTAGTGCGCCCTAAAAACATTTTCATAACAAGCGACTGTGGCAAAAACAGGCAAATACGACATCAAAATCATCACTTTCGCTCACTGAGCATCCCGCCCGCAATTGGCCGATCACGGCTGCACAAGAAAGCCTTGGGCGTAGCAGCCTTTTAATTTTTGTTAAATCTGGCCTGGAGAGCAACCATAGAGCCTAAAGCAAATCGAACGGTTTTCTATCCAAAAGACAGTCGATGAACGCACCCAGGAGGGCTGGTCGATGCTGTCTGCTCGGATAGTAGAGAAACAACCCCGGGCGCGAAATCGACCAGTCCGCGAGGACCTGGACCAAACGTCCCTGGGCCAAAAGTTCACCCACACCATCTCGCTCAAAGTGATAAGCGATGCCGAGCCCGTTTAGTGCAGCAGCAACGCCGATGTCAGCATGATTAGTCACGATGGGGCCGTCTACTGCCACCTCCAGCCGTTGCCCTTTTTTATTGAACTCCCAGCGATAATACCTACCATCCATCTGGAGCCGCCAGTTGATACAGGCATGATCATGCAACTCGGCAGGTGACTTGGGTGTTCCTCGGCGCGCGAGGTAGTCCGGGGACGCTACAGCAATCATGTTCAGGTCTGGCGTGAGGCGGATGGCAACCATGTCTTTCTCGAGCTGTCCGCCCACGCGGATGCCCGCGTCAAATCGGCCAGTAACAATATCAGCCAGCGAGTCGTCGACCACTATGTCGAGGACAACATCAGGATAGGCTTGATGGAAGCGGGAAAGTCGGGGCGCAATGATAGTTCTCGCGGCGATCCCCAGTGTATTGATGCGAAGCGTGCCGCTCATCTGTCCTGTTGCCTCACTGGCTTCAGCGATGGCCGCCGCCATCTCTCGAAACAGCGGCGCTATGCGGTTGTATAGCAACTCGCCACTTGCCGATGGTGCAACACTTCGAGTAGTACGGTTTAGAAGACGTGCGCCGACGCGACCTTCGAGCTGTCGGATGGTCTGGCTGAGAGCCGAAGGCGATAGCCCCAGATGCTCTGCTGCTCGGGCAAAACTCTGACGCTCCACGACAGCCACAAAAGCCTTTAGCTCAGCAAAATCAGATCCACGCATTATGCACTCTTCTCTTCATACTCCATTTCGATTCTATGGTATTCACTAAACTAATGCCAGAACGCATTCTGTGAACTCACCCACCCAACCAAGGAGTTCACAATGTCTGCACTAACTCTCCCCGATCCGATTGCCGCGTATTTCGTGGCAGACACGCGAGCCCCCGACGACGCTCGTTGTTTCACACCACAAGCCTGGAGATAAGGGTATGAGCTTCAACCTTCATTTGAATGGCCTTCGGGCTGTAGTTACCGGCGGCACCCTGGGCCTTGGCGCTGCGGTTGTGAAAACCCTTGTGGAGGCCGGTGCTAGAGTGGCGACATCCGCACGCACTTTGCCTGCGCAGCCAGTAGAAGGAGTGACCTATGTAGCTGCTGATCTATCAACAGCAGAAGGCGTGAATCACTTTGCTCAGGCCATCCTGCAAAAGTGGGGCGGCGTCGACATCTTGATCAACGTGCTTGGGGGCTCCAATACACCCGGAGGCGGTTTCGCGGCGATCAGCGATGAGCATTGGTTCGCCGAGCTGAATCTGAACTTGATGCCCGCCGTACGCTTGGATCGTGCACTACTGCCAACGATGTTGACTCAAGGCTCGGGGGTCATCATCCACGTCAGCTCCATCCAGCGTGTGCTGCCTCTGCCCGAATCCACTACCGCCTACGCCGCAGCCAAGGGTGCCCTCACTACGTACAGTAAGTCGTTGGCAAGAGAGGTAACGCCAAAGGGAGTTCGTGTGCTGAGCGTTGCGCCGGGATGGATTGAGACCGAAGCTTCCGTAGCCTTCGCGGAGCGGATGGCAGCAGAGGCAGGAACGGATTACGAGGGCGGCAAGAAAATCGTTATGGATTGGCTCGGAGGAATCCCAGTAGGTCGACCAGCCAAACCAAATGAGGTTGCTGATTTAATCGCCTTCCTTGCGTCCCCGCGATCCGCGTCGATCACAGGGACAGAATATAGGATCGACGGCGGCACAGTTCCCACCCTATAACCAACAGTCGGAAGAAGATGAGTGGCGGCGAGCCCTATGGCTTGCCGCACTCCCATCCGAGTTCTAAAAGGTAAGCGCCTAAGCTCTCGTGCCCTGGCCGAATTTCATGATGTTCCGAAAGAATATCTGTCGAAATACTTAACAAATAAAAACTCTATCAGCTAGCACCCAACAACCGCTGCATTTCCTTGCGCACTACGGCATAGCATTCGCAAGCATAGCTCTCCAGACTTTTGCGGTTGAGCACCGAGATATGTCCGCGACGGTAGCTGATGCAACCATTTTCCTGCAAGCTCGCCGCCGCTGCTGTCACGCTTTCGCGGCGTACGCCGAGCATGTTGGCGACTAATTCTTGTGTGAGTATAAATTCACCGGAGGTAATGCGATCCAGTGTGAGCAATAGCCAGCGGCTGAGTTGTTGTTCGACTGAATGATGGCGGTTGCACGCAGCGGTTTGGGAAACCTGGGTGATAAGCGCCTGGGTGTAGCGTAACAATAATTGTTGCAATGCAAGATTGCGGACAAACTCGGTTTTTAACAGCGAGCGCTCCAAGCGATAGGCATAACCACTGGTGTGAACCATGGCAGAGCTAGGCGTGGTATTACCGCCCGTAAATAGCGAAATACCCACCATACCTTCATTGCCTACACCGGAAATTTCCACCGAAGCACCCGAGGTGGTGACATAGTGCAAAGAGACAATGGCGCTGGTGGGAAAATAGGCGTGTTGTAATTGGGTGTTGGGCTCGTAAAGCATATCGCCCAAACGCAATGGCACTAATTCCAAATGCGTCGCAAAGGCGTCGAGTTGCGCACAGGGCAATGCCGCTAATAAATGATTTAACATCGGGCGCTGCTGGGATTCTGCAATCGACATCGATGACCCTTTTGGTTTCTGCACCAAGGCAGGTGTGACTACATCCATCTTAACAACTCGCGGTATTGTTGATAGCGGCATTGCTGTACACCATTTGTTTGCATTCAACACCTATGCCGCGATAGCCAATAAAACGGCAAGATTGATCGAACATGGGTTCACCACTCACACGGTAATGTTGCTGCGAGCCATCGGTATAGGTACGGCTAAAAGCAAAATCAATAAAGGGTTGGCGCGCTTCAATTGCTGCATGCAATTGCGCACGTTCGGCAGCATCCCAGCCGTCGTCATCAGTGTTATGGGCGCTGCCATCCAGGCTATCGACACGAATACCTAGCATATCCAATACCGGGCCGGACACTTTAGTGAAGCGACCCGTTTCATCCTGCTCCCAGTACCAGTCCGATGCCAGTTCAGTCAGGCTGCGAAAGCGCGCTTCGCTCTCGCGCAATTCTGCGGTGCGTTCGGCCACTTTGGCTTCCAGTAATTTGCTGTAATCTTCCAATTTTTTATACAACAATCGCACTTCCAACATATTGTTGATGCGTGTTTTCACTTCAATTAAATCAAAGGGCTTACTAATAAAATCTTTCGCCCCGGCTTGCAGTGCGCGTACTTTATGCGCGGGCTGCGCCGTGAGAACAATCACGGGCAAATAGCCGTCGATAATATTGGTTTTCAGTGCTTCCATCACTTGAAAACCATCCATCGCTGGCATCTGCAAATCCAACAGGATTAAATCGTACTGATGTTGACGATGCAGTGCACACACCTCGGTTGGGTTGAGTGTAGATGTCAGGTTTTTATAGCCAGCTTCGCTCAACAATTGCTCCAGCAATTGCACATTGGTGAGCTGGTCATCCACGATCAAAATGTTTGCTTTCAGCAAATCGCCCTGTGTCAGCATCATAGCGCTTGCTCTGGTTGTGCCGGATGGGCAGCGGCATATTTGAGCGTGAGGTCGAGCGTATCCATAAATTCATTCACTTTAATGGGCTTGGTGAGATAACGAAAAAAGCCCGCCTCCAAGCCCTTGGCTATATCGCGCGGCATGGCATTAGCGCTCAACGCCACAATCGGAATATGTTTGGTTGTAGGGTCTTTGGCGAGAATAAGCAGTGCAGTAATACCGCTGATACCAGGCAAATTAATATCCATCAAAATCATATCGGGCAGCGCACTGCGCGCTAGCGCAACACCTTCCAAGCCATCGCGCGCGGTGATTAATTTAATATCGGGGCGGCGGGCAATCAGATCTTCCACTAGCATCAAATTGGCAGGGTTGTCTTCCACATATAACAACAAGTGCTGCTCTTCATTGGTTTGGCGATAAATTTTTGTTGGTTCATCACTGACTTCGCCCACATCCTGCACGCGGGTATTGGTTAAATCCATTTCCACCCAGAATACGCAGCCCTGACCGACAACACTGTCCAAACCAATTGCACCACCCATTAACTCAACTAACCGTTTGGTCATTACCAAACCTATGCCGGTGCCCTCTTCCGCATTGGCCTCCTGCCCAAGGCGATTAAACGGCTGGAATAATTGTTCAATTTGTTCCGGTGCCAGGCCTGAACCGGCATCCTCTACGGAGATGCGAATGCGCCCTGGTATGCGCTCCTCGCAAGTTACTTTGACACTGCCACCAACACTGTTGTATTTGATTGCGTTGGACAGCAAATTAATCAGTACCTGTTTAACGCGAGTGCGATCTGCCTTTACAAAGTAGCGCATGCCCAGGGGGGGAAAAGTGACATGGATGCCGCGCTTATGGGCTTGAGGCTCAATCATGGCCGCACACTCCAGCATTACATCTGCCAAGCCCATAGGCTCAAGCGACAGCGATAATTTGCCCGATTCAATCAAGGCGAGATCGAGAATTTCATTAATCAATTCCAGCAGATACCAGCCCGCTTGCAGAATCTGATCGATGCTGCGTTTTTGCGTGGCGGTCGGTGGAGGATTACCCGATTCAATTAATTGTGCAAAACCTAAAATCGCACTCAACGGTGTGCGCAATTCATGGCTCATGCTGGAGAGAAAATCAGATTTGGCGAGGTTGGCTTTTTCCGCAATCGCCATAGCCTGATTCAACTTTAACTCAGCCTGTTTGCGCTGCGAACTGTCGGTGCCAATCAGCAAATAGCCGATTAAATTATTTTCATCATCGCGCAGCGCCGTTATCGAAACTATCGCCGGAAAACGGCTGCCGTCTTTGCAGATATAGGTGAGATCGTAAATATCCTCGATGCCGCGCGACGCCTTATAGGACAAGGCATCAAACCCCGGATTAATAGCCGCGCCCAACTCCAGGCTCAAGGCTTGCGCGCGTGCCAGTTCTTCTTCCGGATCGTGAATATCACAGGGGGAAATTTTATTGACAATATCGGCGGCGGAATATCCCAAGGTACGCTCGGCACCGATATTGAATAGTTGAATAATGCCCTTTTCATCGGTGGCAATAATGGAAAAGTTGGCACTGGTCAAAATCGCATTTTGCAAGGCGCCGGTTTTTAATAACGCCTGCTGCCGCGCCACCTCTGTTACACACTCCACATTGCGTGGATTCCCCTGGGGCGACGCACTGTTTTCTGCATTAATCATCCACGCATCCCCTAACAATAAATAGTATCAAGCCACACTGGAAAAGCATGAAAGAGACTGCCCTCACCAGAAAACCGCTCATCATCATGACTTTTTATGCCCCTGTCTGTACGCTAGCGAACATAGCCGCAACATAAAGCCCCTGGTGACCCGACATAAAACAAAAAAAGCCAGCACAAGGCTGACTTTTTGATCACTACGTGAGTGCTATCAAACCCTTATTTTTTCGGGTAGCTAAAAATCACATTCACACGGCGATTATCCTGCTGGCCGGCAGCACTGGTGTTGTAAGAGTGACGACGGTTTTTACCAAAACCTTCCGCACTCAAACGTGAACGCTCAATGCCTTCGTTTTTCACCAGGTAATCCACCACATTTTGCGCACGTTTTAGCGAAATCTCTTGCGCCAGTGCGGGCGTGGTTTGCAAATTCGCGGTGTGCCCTTCTACTGTGGCGGTAACCGTTTTGTTTTCTTTCAGGAATTTACCAACCTTGGACAATTCAGTGTGGTACTGGGGTTTAACCGCAGCACTGTTGTTATCAAACTCAATTAACATTCCCATGGTGACGCGTGCAGCAGCAGGTGTCAGGCCTTCTACATCGTTCGCACAAGAAATCATCGCGTTAATACGACGGTTAGCACGCTTACCCGCTTCTGTGGCGTTATCCGCAATGGGGCGAGTATCGCCATAACCGACAGCACTGATGCGTGCACTGGCAACACGTTGATCGCGTACCAAATAGTTCATGGCGCTCTCGGCACGATTGCGCGACAACACCATGTTGGATTCCGGCGTGCCAACATTATCGGTATGACCTTCAATAACCGCTTTGGTATCCGGGTATTTTTTCAGGAAGGTGCCAACAACCGCTAACTGTTCCAAGTCTTCGCGCTGAATTTCTGAATTGTTGATATCAAATTGCACATCCAGAGTGGTGCAATATTCATCGCGCATTTGATCGCGACGGGTTACTGGCTCGTCGTATACAACGGCCGGTGCAACATTATTTTCACCAAAGCGATAGAGTGCGCCGAGTGAATAAAGGTTAATCGCGCCGTTATTGCCCATGACATCATTGATCGCATAACGCTCTGCTTCCAAACGCATTCCGAAGCGTTGGGTGAAGTCATATTGCAAACCGCCGCCCCATTTAAAATTCACATCGCGATCACGACGGTGCGCATCGGTCACAATGACATCGCCGCTGCCTTGAAAGCGATCTTTTGATTCACTGTAGTGTGCACCGGCACGGGCAAAGGCCGACAGTTTTTCCGTCATTGGCAAGGAGCCAACCAAGTCAATATTAAAGCCGCGCGTTTTGGTTCGGGTTTTTAATGCGCCGACTTGATCCTTTATGGCGCGCGATCCAAATTGTCCCAAATCAAAATAACCGCCTTCCAGCGCGAAATTATCATTCAGTTGATAACCGGCAAATACTTTAAAGCCGTTGTCGCGATCATCATCGGTAATAGAAGTTAAACCGCCACCCAATTCATTGTTGGCAATTAAACCGTCGTTAATACTTTCGTGTGTTTGGCCGATGTTTAAACCACCGTACCAATTAGACGTGAGGTCGTATTTGTTGTCGGCCTGCGCTAACAACAGCGGGCTGCCAACCATGGCAACCAAACCAATAGCCAGTGCAAGGCGAGTTGGCTTGAGACATTGTGTAGATAAATGTTGTGGTGTGTGTTTCATGTATAACTCCGGGAGGATATGCCGTCCGTTGTTGCGCGGAGTGCGCAGCCAGACCTTAGGCTCAATAGGCTGAGCGGCTTCTTCGGTGGCCAGTATCGGAGTTTGCACACTGCAAGTCGGTGCGCTGGCAGACACAGTCTTTTAATTATGGCGACATTCTTTCAGCCACAGCACCATCACCCTGCAACACCTGCAAGCCATTGGCTTAAGGCTTCATTAACACGCAGTGGTTGCTCAAGCACAGAGAGATGGCCGCTGTCATTCACAATAATCAAGCCCGCGCCCGGTATTTCATTCACCATTTCCTGATGTAAACCAATGGGCGTAATGCCATCTTCACGGCCACATAACACCAGGCTAGGGCAGCGAATTAAATGTAAAAACGGAAAACTATTAATGCGTTTCGCCATGGCATGTTGCTGACGGGAAAATACCTGCTCACCCAAATCGTTGGCCATACTGTGGATCAGGTTGACCAACCACACATCATCAAAATGCGCAGGCAATAATTGCTTGGGAATTAATTCATCAACCACTTGCTGGAAATGCGTTTGTGCAGACTGAACCGCCGCATAGCGATTCTCCCGCGTGGTGGGCGTATCTGTGCGCGCACTGGTATCCAATAACGCCAGCCCGGTAATACGCTCCGGTGCCTGACGCATCATTTCAAGTGCAACATATCCACCCATGGATAATCCAGCGAGGGCAAATGCACCGGCCGGGGCCCGTGATAATACTGATGCTGCCATACCGGCAATGCTGGTGGCTTTGGTTAAATCGCCCACCGATACGTGGGCGATGTTAGCAAGACCTGCTGTTTGGTGTTGCCATACTCGTGCGTCGTGCAATAACCCGGGCAGTAGCAATAAATGTGGCAACGAATGACTATTCACGACAGCAACCTTGTTAATAAAAACATTATTTAACGCGCATATCATTTTTGACCGATTTAACGCCCTTCACCTGACGTGCCAAAATCACGGCTTTATTGATATCGCTTTGCGAGCTGACAAAACCACTGAGCTGTACAACACCTTTATAAGTCTCCACATTAATCTCAGCGACTTTTAAGGCTTGGTCTTCCATGATAGAGGCTTTTACTTTGGTAGTAATAACACTGTCATCAATATATTCACCCGTGCTGGAGCGGGTTGCTGTAGAACCGCAGCCCAACAGGGTGGCGAATAACAGGCTAATTAAAAAAGCGACACCAAACACTTTGGTGGTTGGAAAATGCATTGTGTTCATAATAACTCCGTTGAAAAGGATATTTTTTGTCGGTAATACACGGTGGGGCTGCGCATGCTGATTACAGCGAACTAAAATCCACGACATAATCAGGACCGGCTTGAGTGTGCCAGCTTCATCCCGCTCACTCGGTACGCCAGAGCACAAAGGTGACCATATTGGCTGAGGTTTTTAATTGCATCCCATGTACGCTAACGCACGGACAAGCAACACCCGGCCATAGCAGACTGACCTTTCTAAACAGCGCAGAGAAAAATGTATGGATTGGAAAAAAGTTATCGCCTTTGTTCTTATCGGCTTAGGCATTGTTGGCCTTGCTTATGGCGGATTCAGTTACACCAAAGAGACGCACGAAACCAATATTGGCCCGCTGAAATTAAGCGTCAAGGAAGAACAGCGAGTGAATATCCCTCTCTCGCTGGGGATTGGTTTCATTTTGCTGGGCGGGTTACTGCTGGTAGTGAGTAAGAAGCATTAATCATGCACTCAGGTTTCACCCGGTAACAGCAACGTCCGCACAGCAATACAGGGAATAGTATTACTGTGCGCAAGGAGGCAATCGTAGCACCGCTGTCGCACTCGCCGGGCGCGGTGCCACATAAGGGATTAAAGGTTCAGGCATCAGTCGATCAGTTTCTTTTTTTACCACGGCATAGCATTCACAACTTAATTGTTCCAACATCGGGCGATTGAGCACTGTGATTTTTCCACGCGCATACTCAATCACGCCAAGCTTTTGCAATTTACCCGCTGCCTCAGTCACACCTTCGCGGCGCACGCCCAACATATTGGCAATCAATTCCTGGGTCATGGTTAAACAATTACTAGGCAAGCGATCCAACGACAATAGCAACCAACGACACAATTGTTGATCGATAGAATGATGGCGATTACACACCGCCGTTTGTGCCATTTGTGTAATCAGCGATTGCGTGTAGCGCAATAAGAGCATCAGCATTTCGGTGTGGCGATTAAATTCATCTTTGAATTTTTGCCCTAACAACCGATAGGCATAACCACCACTTTGAATAATCGCACGACTGGACGTGCTCTCGCCCCCATGAACAAGGCGATACCAATAATGCCCTCTTTACCAACGACCGAAATTTCCGCTGATGCGCCGTTCTCCATGACATACAGAAGCGACACGATGCAATCGATAGGAAAATATACATAGCGCAGCGTATCGCCAGACTCATACAACACCTTACCCAATGGCAAAGCAACCAACTCCAGGTTAGGCAACAGCCGTCCTTGAACATCAGCAGGCAGAGCGGCAATTAAATGGTTCTGCTGAGGTTTACATGAAGGGTATTTCTTGATTTGCGGCATAGGCGTTGCTCCTTTCGGTGCGATAATTCATCCAAAGTTCATGGGCACATAGTAGCCAAGCCGCCCACTTAGCTATGTACGCTACCGCACAGACTACGCCTAAACGCACCAAATGCACTCATTTCCGCAAAAGATGCCTATTAATCAAGAATTTAATAGCTAAAAGAATGGCTTCCTTTTGCTTTACAGGTATTAGCCCTTATCGCAACAGCCATTACGTACCGCAATTTATTTTCCAGGGCACACCAAAACGATCAACAACGATGGCATAGCACGGAGACCAGAAGGTTTTTTGTGGCGGAAAAATAATGTCGCCACCAACAGAAAGCTGACTAAACGCAGATTTAACAGCGTCCGCTGTGCTTAAACCAAGCAACAAATAAAATCCATTTGGCTTTTGGTATTCCTCTGGCTTGACGTCAGCACCCGCCAGCTCCATGCCATGAATAGAAATATTGGCATGAACAATTTTACCCTGCCAGTCGGCAGAAGCACTTTGTGACATAGGTGAGTTTTTAACTTGAAGCACTGTACCAATTACGCCCTGCAAACTCGCCGCATAGAACTCAAACGCCTCTTGGCATTGACCATTAAAATTGATATGAAATGATAAGCTCATTAATTTTCCCTTTGATGGATGGATTTATATAAAACCGTGCAACAGATTTAGTATTTTTAAAATTAAATCACCCTATTTTTCAATTAATCTCCCCACATCATAGCGCTTCAATGCCGGGACAAATAGTGCTCACTCTTTATCCTTTGGATATGTCCGATAAGGCTATTAAGCACTATCCCACCAAAACCACAAAAACTGAAATTGATGGGTATTACCATCAGGAGTGAGCCGTGGCACGTGCTGCAATGAATTAGCATTAGGGAGGGTGATTAAGGCAAGTTGGGCGGTGAGATGCCCTGCGGTCCGGTTACACAGATGTAACTAAACGTCGAGAAATGTAAATGCGGTTGCTGCTGTGAGATAGGATGCTTAGGCTCACGTACAGGTGTATCTGTACAATAATTTTTCACCCTTTTTAAAACAAAAACAAAGACCTACTTTATCGACTGATCTTCAAATACGGATTTTTCCATGCCTGACTTTCTCGCTCGTTTATCGCCCGGCCAACGTTGGTTAGCCATTCTTGCTTTGATTATTGCGGTGCTTGCTATTTGGTTTTTTGGCTTCCGCGAGGCGGAACAAAAACGCCCGCCGCCGCCGAACCCCTGGATGGGCCCTACCCCGGTGCATACCGTCACGGCGACGAAAGAAAACTTAAATGTGCACATCAAAGCCATTGGCAGCGTGGCACCGCTAAATACGGTAACTGTGCGCAGCCGGGTAGACGGGCAGTTGCTGCGCATTTTGTTTGAAGAAGGCCAGCAGGTAAAAGCGGGCGATTTACTCGCCGAGATTGATCCAGCCACCTATAAAGTGCGCTTGGCGCAAGCGGAAGGTACGCTGCAAGAAACACGCGCGCAGTTGAAAAACGCTGAGGAAGATTTAGCCCTGTACCAACGTTTGCTCACTAAAAACTCTATTGCCAAGCAGCAGTTTGATAAGCAGCAAGCCTTGGTAGAACAATTGCGCGGTACGCTGAAAAACCACAGCGCCCAATTGGATGATGCGCGCTTGCAGCTTTCCTACACCCGCATCACCGCCCCTATTTCCGGTCGCACCGGCCTGCGCAAGGTGGATGTGGGGAATTTGATCAAAACCGGCGATGCCGAGGGCTTGGTCACCATTACCCAAACCCAGCCGATTGCGGTGATGTTTACCATCCCTGAAAACCAGTTAGTCGCGGTGCGCGGAGCCTATGCCAGCGCACAGGAAAATAAGAGCAGCCTGCGCGTGGAGGCTTGGGATCGCAGCGAACAGCAATTATTGGCGACCGGCCAGCTCACCACGCTGGATAACCAGATAGATACCGCTACCGGCACCCTGAAATTAAAAGCACAGTTTGATAACAGTGATGACAGCCTGTTTCCCAATCAATTTGTAAATGCGCGCTTGCAGGTACAAACCCTGAATGATGCCATCACCATTCCCGCCGATGCGGTGCAATACGGTTCCAAAGGCACTTACGTTTACACCATCAAGGACAACAAAGCGACCATGCGCGTACTGAAATTAGGTGCGAGTGAAGGCACCAAAGTCGCGGTGCTGGATGGTTTGGCCGAGGGGGAGCAAGTGGTGCTGGAAGGCTTGGATCGGTTACACGAAGGTAAAGACGTCAAGGTGATGGAATGAGTTTATCCAAACCCTTTATTTTGCGCCCCGTCGCCACATCACTGCTGATGTTGGCGATGTTGCTCGCCGGTATTCTGGGCTATCGCCTCCTGCCGGTCGCGGCGCTGCCGCAGGTGGATTACCCGATTATTCAAGTATTCACTTTTAACCCCGGCGCCAGCCCCGATGTGATGGCACGCACCGTGACCGCCCCACTGGAGCGCAGCCTGGGGCAAATCCCCGGCTTGAAACAAATGTCGTCCACCAGTTCTACGGGCGCGTCCATTATTACCCTGCAGTTTTCACTGGAAATTGATTTGGGTGTGGCTGAGCAGGAAGTGCAATCCGCACTGAATTCAGCCAATAACCTCTTGCCCAATGACCTGCCCACACCGCCGATTTATCGCAAGGTTAACCCGGCGGATACGCCTATTGTGACCCTCGCTGTGACCTCGGCCAGCCTGCCGCTGCCGGAAGTTTATGATCTGGTGAACACGCGCATGGCGCAAAAACTGGCGCAGTTGCCCGGCGTAGGCATGGTGAGTTTGGCGGGCGGCCAACGCCCGGCGATTCGCATCAAGGTCAACCCCAACGCCCTCGCCAGTACCCAACTGAGTTTGGAGCAGGTACGCAATGCGGTGGTTACCGCCAATACCAACCAGCCCAAGGGCAGTTTTGACGGCGAATACCGCTCCACCATGCTGGACGCCAATGACCAAATGCGCTCGGCACAGGAATACCGCGATTTACTGATTAGCTGGCGCGATGGTTCACCGCTGCGTTTGGGCGATGTCGCCACCGTGGAAAACGGCGCTGAGGATCGCTTCCTCGCCGCCTGGGCCAATGATCAACCGGCGGTATTGATTAATGTGCAGCGCCAACCCGGCGCCAACGTGATTGAAGTGGCCGACAGCATCGCTGAACTCCTGCCCAAACTCACGGCTACCCTGCCCGCTGCGGTGAATGTGGCCGTGCTGACTGATCGCACCGAGAGCATTCGCGCCTCCATTCGCGATGTGCAAAAAGAGCTGATTTTTGCCATCTGTTTGGTGGTGGCTGTGACCCTGGTATTCCTGCGTTCAGTGCCCGCCACTATTATCCCCAGCCTTGCGGTACCGCTATCGCTGGTGGGCACTTTTGCGGTGATGTACTTCCTGGATTTCTCCATCAACAACCTCACCCTTATGGCACTCACCATCGCTACCGGCTTTGTGGTGGACGACGCCATCGTCATGCTGGAAAACATCGCCCGTCACCGCGAGCAGGGGGAATCGCCCATGCAAGCGGCGCTCAAGGGCGCGGGGGAAATCGGGTTTACGCTGGTATCGCTCACCCTGTCATTGATTGCAGTGCTGATTCCGCTACTGTTTATGGGTGATCTTGTCGGGCGATTATTTCAGGAGTTTGCAATTACGCTGGCGGTGGCGATTGGTATCTCGCTACTGGTATCCCTCACCCTCACCCCCATGATGTGCGCGCGCATGCTCAAAAATGCGCCCACCCACGGCAGTGAGCCGGATTTTATGGAGCGGGTGATTGTGCGCTACGGGCGCGGGCTGGATGTGGTGCTGCAACACCAAACCGCCGCGATGGCCGTGATGATTGGCACTGTGCTGCTCACCGCCGGGCTTTACCTCGCCGTGCCCAAAGGCTTTTTTCCGGTGCAGGACAGCGGCGCGATTCAAGCCGTGACCGAGGCGCCGCAGGATATTTCCTTCAGCGCCATGGCTGAAAAACAGCAGCAATTGGCCGAGCAGATTTTGCAGGATGAGAACGTAGAAAGCCTGTCGTCCTTTATCGGGGTGGATGGTAGCAATACCACGCTCAACTCTGGCCGCCTGCTCATCAACCTCAAACCTCACAGCGAACGCAGCACCCACGCCAGTCAGGTGATTGGGCAGTTGCAAGAGCGCATTCGCGGCATCACCGGTATTACCGCCTGGTTCCAACCGGTACAGGAACTCAGTATTGAAGACCGCGTGAGCCGCACCCAATATCAGTTCAGCTTAACCACCCCGGATGGCACCGAATTGGATACCTGGGTGCCACGTTTATTGGAGCGTTTGCGCATGGAGCCAGCCTTGGCGGATGTCGCCGCCGACCTGCAAAGCCGTGGCCTGCAAGCCTATGTGGAAATTGACCGCGACGCCGCCGCGCGCCTTGGGGTGCGCATTAGCGATATCGCTGGTGCCCTGCAAACGGCTTACGGCCAGCGCCAGATTGCCACTTTATTTACTCAGGCCAATCAATACCGCGTAGTGCTGGAGGTAGACCCGGACTACGCCCAAGGTATCGCCGCGCTGCAAAACACTTATGTCGCCACCAGCAACGGCACGCCTGTATTGCTCTCCACCATTGCGACTATCAGCCAGCGGCCAGCACCGCTGCTGATCAATAATCAGGAGCAATTTCCCTCCACCACCTTCTCTTTCAACCTGGGCGATAAAGCATCGCTCGGCGAGGCTATTGCGGCCATCGAAACGGTGGAAGCGGAAATAGCCATGCCCGCCACGCTGGAACTGCGCTTCCAGGGCGCCGCTGAAGCCTTCCGCGCCTCGCTCAGCAATACCCTTTGGCTGATCCTTGCGGCCATTGTGACCATGTACATAGTGCTGGGGATTTTGTACGAGAGCTTTATCCACCCGGTTACGATTCTCTCCACCCTGCCCTCAGCAACTGTGGGGGCGTTATTGGCGCTACTAATCACCGGCCAACCGCTGGATTTGATTGCGGTGATTGGAGTGGTACTGCTGATCGGGCTGGTGAAAAAGAACGGCATCATGATGGTGGATTTTGCGCTGGAAGCCCAACGCACCCTCGGCATGTCCCCGCGTGAAGCAATTCATCGCGCCGCCCTGATGCGTTTCCGCCCGATTCTCATGACCACCCTCGCCGCGCTGTTTGGCGCAGTGCCCCTCATGCTCGCCTCTGGCTCCGGCGCCGAATTGCGCCAACCGCTGGGTTTGGTGATGGTGGGCGGATTACTGGTGAGCCAAGTATTAACCCTGTTTACCACACCGGTGGTGTATTTGTTTTTTGATCGCTGGGTGAATAAACCCAAAACCGAATTGGTTCCGGATGAGGTTTAAAAACAAATATGAACATCGCCGAACCCTTTATTAAACGCCCCGTCGCCGCCAGCCTGTTGGCGGTGGCGATTGTATTGCTCGGGCTGCTGTCCTGGCGCTTATTGCCGGTAGCGCCCTTGCCGCAGGTGGATTTCCCCGCGATCCAGGTGTACGCCAGCTTGCCCGGCGCCAGCCCGGAGAGTATGGCATCTACCGTGGCGACGCCGCTGGAGCGCGCGCTGGGCAGTATTCCGGGCGTGACCGCCATCAACTCCAACTCCACCCAGGGGTTCACTAACATCTGGGTGGAATTTACCCTGGATCGCAACCTGGATTCCGCCGCGCGCGATGTACAAGCCGCACTGAATGCGGCGCGTGGTCAGTTGCCTGCCGGTATGCCGGGCAATCCGGGTTATCGCAAAATCAGCCCCTCACAAGCCCCAATTATGGCGCTGGCACTCAGCTCGCCCAACCTTGCGCCCAGCGCCCTTTACGATGCCGCCTCCACCGTGCTCGCGCAAAAACTGGCGCAAATCAAAGGCGTAGGCCAAGTGGGCATCGACGGCGCCTCGCTGCCGGCGGTGCGTATCCAACTCAACCCCAATGCCTTGGCCAACAACGGCATAGCACTGGATGAAGTGCGCAACGCCATCAGCACTGCCAATGTGCTGCGCCCACTGGGCTTGCTGGAAGAGGCCGACACCCGCTGGCAAGTGCGTACCAACGAAAGCCTGCGCAGTGCGGCCGACTATAAAAAACTGGTGATCCGCTATGGCGATGCAGGGCCGGTGCGCCTGCAGGATGTCGCCACCGTGAGCGACTCGGTGGAAAACCGCTACACCGATGGCTTCCACAACCACAGCTCGGCAGTCACCCTCACCGTGAGCCGCCAGACCGGTGCCAATATTGTAGAAACCATCGATGCCATTAACGCCCAACTCCCGGCATTACGTGCACTCATGCCCGCCGATACCCAATTAAAAGTGGTGATGGATCGCTCCCCCGGCATTCGCGCTACCCTCAAGGAAGCCCAAATCACCCTCGCCCTTGCCGTATTGTTAGTGGTGGGCGTGGTATGGATGTTCCTCGGCAGCGCGCGCAGTGCACTTATCCCCAGCTTGGCCATTCCGGTGGCGATTATTGGCGCTTTTGTGGTGATGTACCTTTACGGATTTTCGCTCAACAACCTCTCGCTCATGGCACTGATTGTCGCCGCCGGGCTGGTGGTGGACGATGCGATTGTGGTGCTGGAAAACATCAAGCGCCATATTGAACGCGGCCTGCCGCCAATGGAGGCCGCCATACTGGGCGCGCGCGAAGTAGGCTTTACCCTGCTGGCCATGAACATCACCCTGGTGGTGATTTTTGTTTCCATTTTGCTGATGGGCGGCGTAGTGGAAAAACTCTTCCGCGAATTCTCCATCACCCTCGCCGCTGCCATGCTGATTTCACTGCTTGTGTCACTCAGCCTGACACCTGCACTCTGCGCCCAACTGCTGAAGAAAACGCCTAAAAAATCCGCCGCCAGTACCAGTCTGTTTGATGAGATCAAACAGGGTTACGGCATTGCCCTCAACTGGGCACTGCGCCATAGCCGGATTGTGATGCTGGCACTCGCCGCCGTTATTGGGGTGAATATCTACCTTTATGTCGCCATTCCCAAAACCATGCTGCCCGATCAAGACACCGGCCAAATGACCAGTTGGATTCGCGGCGATGACGGTTTCTCCTTCCAGTTAATGCAACCCAAGATCCAGGAATTCCGTAAGCTACTGCTCGCCGATCCCGCCGTGGAAGATGTATTTGGTGCGAGCGGTGGCGGCAACGGTGTGAGTAATGCGTGGATGCGCATCAGCCTCAAACCCATGGCCGAACGCGGGGTGAGCGTGCATGAAGTGGTGGATCGCTTGCGCCGTCAAATGCCGAGTATTCCTGGCGCCATGATGATGATTGGCCCGGATCAGGATATTCGCCTCTCCTCGCCCTTTAGCCGCAGCGAGCAAGAACTGTTGTTGCTCTCGGACGATTTAAAACTCATGTCCAAATGGGCCGCCAAAATCACCACCGCCATGGAAAGCATGCCGGAAGTCACCGAGGTAGATGGCGTAAAAGAAGAAGGAACCCAACAGGTAGTGCTCACCATTGACCGCGAAGCTGCTCAGCGCCTTGGGGTGGACATGGCAACCGTAGCGACACTGCTCAACAACTCATTCTCCCAGCGACAAGTGTCCACCATGTATGACCGGATGAACCAATACCGGGTCGTCATGGAACTGGAGCCGGGTTATACCGCGACACCAGCAGTGCTGGAGCAACTGCAAGTCATCACTCGCGATGGCCAGCGCGTGCCACTCTCCACCTTCTCCAGCTTTGATTACGGCCTGGCCGAAGATCGGGTGCGCCACACCAACCAGTTTGCCTCGGAAAGTATTGGTTATGGCGTTGCCGAAGGCTTTACCGAAGAACAAGCGCGCCTTGCCATCGAACAAAAACTGGGCGAACTGATGGTGCCCAAAGAAGTCTATCTGGCTACCGCTGGCACCAGCCGCCCGGGTTGGGGGCCAAGCACACCAGGCATGGCACAGGAACCGGCCGTGCTCATCGCTTGCGTATTACTCGCGGTCTACCTGATTTTGGGCATTCTGTACGAGAGCACCATCCACCCGCTGACCATTCTCTCCACCCTGCCCTCAGCGGGCATTGGTGCACTGCTGGCACTGCGCCTGAGCGATACCCCCTTCAGCCTGATCGCCATGCTCGGGCTGTTTTTGTTGATCGGGATAGTGATGAAAAATGCCATTTTAATGATCGACTTTGCGCTGGAGCTGGAACGCAAAGAGGGCTTGTCCTCCCGCGACTCCATCTTCCAGGCCGCCATGATGCGCTTACGTCCGATCATGATGACTAACCTCGCTGGCCTGCTTGGCGCCCTGCCACTGATCCTGGGCAGCAATGAAGGCTCGGAACTGCGCACGCCACTCGGTATTACCATCATCGGCGGCTTGGCGGTCAGCCAGCTACTCACGCTCTTTACCACACCGGTGGTGTACCTCTACATGGAAAAACTGCGCAATTGGGGCCTGGCCAAAAAACAGGGACAAGCCCCACTGACCGCAGCGGACTAAAACGGCGGCCTATTCAGACGACAAGAGGAAAAAGCACAGGCTGACCAACACTACCGAAAGCTCAAAATAAGCACAGGCTGAATAAAAAAAACGCGGGTTCGCTTCGACACCCGCGTAGGGCACTGCTATATTTTTGAGCACATCCTCGCGGGTTCTGAGGGTATTTCCTGAAGGAATGGAAGACCGATGACAGCCTCCTCCGCCAACCATAGTGAATACTACCAACGCGCCGAGCGGCAGTTGCAACACGCCTTGCGTGTCGGCCCCTTGCCCGCATTAACTGAAACAGAGCAGCTCGCCCGCGAGCTGGAGATCTACCGCCTTGCCTTGCAACTGCAGCAGCAAGAGCTGGATCAACTGCGCGAAAAATTCACCGCACTGCTGAACACCGAGCGCGAGCAACTGGAAGCACTACTTACCAGCACACGTATCCTTGAAGCATCACAGGCGATCGCTAAAGTGGGCGGGGTAGAAATGTATGTGCCTACACGTCAAATTTATTGGACAGCAGAAACCTATCGCCTTCACGACACTACCCCTGAAGACTATACGCCCTCCTTTGATGAAGGCTTCTCCCTGTACTTGCCAAGCTCCCGCGAGCGCGTAGAGCAAGCACTACGCCATGCCATGGCAACGGGTGAAGTGTTTGACATTGAAGTGGAAAAATACACATTCAAAGGCCGCAAAATAGACCTGCGCACCACCTGCACCGCCCACCATGAGGACGGCAAACTGGTGCGCCTGACCGGCATCTACCAGGACATTACTGAGCGCAAACAAGCCGAGCGCCGCTACCTGCATCACAACCGCATTCTGGAAATGTTGCTCGCCAAATTGCCGCTGGACGAGGTGCTCAGCGATATAGTGAGCGACGTGGAGTTGCTGGTACCCGGCTCCATTTGCAGCATTTTATTAACCGATGATAGCGGTACTCGCCTCACCCACGGCGCTGCGCCGAACCTGCCCGACTTTTATATCAACGCGATCAACGGAGCCAAGATTGGCCCCGCCACCGGCTCCTGCGGCACGGCAGCCTTTCTGGGCGAGCGCGTGGTGGTGGAGGATACTCAAACCCACCCTTACTGGCGCGACTACCGCGAACTGGCCGCCCAGGCAGGATTGCGCGCCTGCTGGTCACAACCGATTTTTTCGGCGCAGGGCAAAGTACTGGGCACCTTTGCTATCTACCACCGCAACCCCAGCAGTCCGCAAGCCGAGGATCTGCGCCTGATTGAAAGCGAGGCCCGACTCTCGGCACTGGCCATTGAACAATCGCACGTGGAAACGCGCCTGCAACTGGCAGCCAGCGTTTTCACCCACGCACGCGAGGGTATTTTCATTACCGACTTGCGCGGCAATATCATTGAGGTCAACCAAATATTCAGCGATATCACCGGCTACAGCCGCGCAGAAGTGCTTGGTAAAAATCCGCGCCTGATGAAATCCGGCCTGCATGGGCAAGAGTTCTACGCCACCCTTTGGCGCGATCTGGAACAGAAAGGCTACTGGCACGGCGAGCTGTGGAACCGCCACAAAAACGGCAAGCTCTACGCCACCATGATGACCATCAGCGCCGTGCAAGACAGTCACGGCAACGCTCAAAGTTACGTCAACCTATTTACGGATATCACCCCCATCAAAGAACACCAGCGGCAGCTCGAATATATTGCGCACTACGACGCGCTTACCGGCCTGCCAAACCGTGTACTGCTAGCAGATCGCCTCAAACAAGCTATCGCCCACAGCCACCGGCAAAACTCGGCGCTGGCGGTGCTCTATATCGATCTGGATGGCTTCAAAGCGGTAAATGACCAATACGGGCACGACACTGGCGACCAGTTACTGGTGAGCATCGCCCATCGCCTCAAAGCTACACTGCGTGAAGGCGATACCATTGCACGTATTGGCGGCGATGAGTTCGTGGTAGTCATGGCAGACCTGGAATGCATCAACGCCTATGAAATCGTGTTGCAACGACTGTTACAGGAAGCCGCCGAACCCTTGATGCTGAATGAAAACCTGTTGCAAGTGTCCGCCAGCATTGGCGCCACTATTTATCCACAGGACGCCGCCGATGCCGACCAACTGTTGCGCCATGCCGACCAAGCCATGTATATCGCCAAGCAAGCGGGCAAAAATGGTTACCACCTGTTTGATGTGGCCAAAGACATAGCCGTAAAAACCCAGCGCGAAACCCTTGAGCACATTCGCATCGCGCTGGATAAAAAAGAATTCGTGTTGTTTTATCAACCCAAGGTCAATATGCGTACCGGTGAAATCATCGGCGTCGAAGCGCTGGTGCGCTGGCAACACCCACAACAAGGCCTGATACCGCCCGCCAAATTTTTACCGGTTATTGAGGATCACCCGCTCAGTATTGAATTGGGCGATTGGGTAATCGACGAAGCACTCAACCAAATTGAACGCTGGCAAGCACAAGGGCTAAAAATGCCGGTCAGCGTCAATGTGGGCGCACTGCAATTGCAGCGTAGCGATTTTGCTGCACGCCTCGCCGATCAACTCCTCGCGCACCCACAAGTACCACCGACATTTTTGGAATTGGAAATTGTGGAAACCAGCGCCCTCAAGGACATAGCCGAGGTCGCCGACCTGATGCGCGCCTGCTGTGCCTTGGGTGTACATTTCGCCGTGGACGATTTTGGCACCGGCTACTCATCGCTCACCTACCTGAAACGCCTGCCCGCCGATTTGCTAAAAATTGATCAGACCTTTGTACGCGATATGCTGGAAGACCCGGATGATTTGGCCATAGTCAAAGGGGTTATAGGCTTGGCCAATGCCTTCCATCGCCGCGTGATTGCCGAAGGCGTAGAAACTATCGCCCACGGTGAATTATTAATTCCACTCGGCTGCGAATTGGCACAGGGATACGGCATTGCCCGCCCCATGCCCGCCAGCGAACTCCCACAATGGGCCCTGCAGTGGCAGCCCGATGCCGCGTGGCGCAATCTCGCCTGAGCACACGCGGGAGCACGCAATCCGGCTATTCTCAGATTGTATTATCAATAATAAATCGTTAATCTTCAGCGATCTTTTTTGCTTATCCGGACGACAAAAACAATGGCGATTCTCGACCGCAACTTCAACCTTTCACAACGCATGGTACAAGAGCTGGGACGCACCATTATTTGCGGCGAATTCAGTGACGACAGTTTGCCCACCGAAGCGGAGCTGTGTGAGAAGTTTGGGGTGAGCCGCAGCGCTGTGCGCGAAGCGGTCAAAATGCTCTCCGCCAAAGGCCTTATTTCCAGCAAACCACGTCAGGGCATTCGTATCCAGCCCGAAGACCAATGGAATATTTTTGACCCGGACTTGCTGCGCTGGACACTGGAAAGCCGTCCCACGCTCAAAGTATTAAAAGAATTTTTGCAGGTGCGTATCGCCATCGAGCCCGAAGCCGCCTCACTCGCCGCCCGCTACGCTGACGACAAAAAAATCGATGCTATTGAACAAGCGCTGGAACAAATGCGCAACGCTGACGAAAACAGCAAAGAAGATCTGGAAGCCGACATCGCCTTCCACGTCAGCATCCTGTACGCCAGCAACAACCGCTTTTACATTCGCCTGCGCGACTTTATTTCCACCGCCTTGCGCGTAAGCATCAGCCACACCAGCCCCATCAAAGGCAACCACGACGGCATAGTGGAAGACCACGCCAAGGTTTACAACGCCATCAAAAATCGCAACCCCGAACGCGCCAAACAATCCATGCTAGCCCTCATCGACGAAGCCCTGAACTTTATTGAAGATGAAATTGTAAAGCAGGAAAGTGCAAAATAATTTCCACTCGAAATACAAAAAAACCAAAAGGCAGAACGCAAGTTCTGCCTTTTTTATTATCGAAAACAAATACCGAAACCTCGCTTGGCATACGCATGTTCAGTAGGTATTTATAGTCGCCAGCAATGAGATGGCGTGGTTATTTCACCGTACAATATGCTTCTAGAAAATCGGTATGTGACGGCATTTTTTTAACCGCGTTTGCAATTTTCTCCTTCATGGATGTCAGACCGGAAAATATTTTCTCATCACTGATGACATGAGGAAAATGATGGTACCCCTGAGGCACTATTCTCTGCCCCGTCATCACCTTCAGCCAGGACGTTACACCAAAGACCTCATCTGAATTATGGTGCACATAACCCGTGGCTCTAAACAACTCCAATCGCTCCGCAAGAGAATCCGGAATCGCCATATCGCGGCAGTCACGCCAATAAGGGGTATCATCGCGCTCGGTTGCCTTGTAGTGCAATATAATAAAATCGCGAATATTTTCATATTCGATACGCGACAACTCATTGTAACGACGGATCAAATATTCGTTGCATCCCTCAAAGGGAAATAACTTTAATAGCCTGTGCACACCTATTTGAATCAAATGTATGCTTGTTGATTCCAATGGCTCCACAAAGCCACCAGCCAACCCTATAGCAACACAATTTTTCACCCAAGCTTGCTTTCGTCGTCCGGTGTTGAATTTAAGCAGGCGAAGTTCTGCTCGAATATCCCCGTCCAAATTCTGCAACAGGGTATTCCTGGCATCCTCATCAGAAATGTATGCACTGGAATACACATGACCAGTGCCTTGACGATGCTGCAGCGGAATTTTCCACTGCCAACCGCTATCGTGAGCAATAGCGCGCGTATAAGGAGGAATATCACCGGAAAATTCAGTCTGCAAAGCAACAGCACTATCATTGCGCAGCCACTGCCCCCACGTCTCATAACCGGCGTTTAGTGTTTCTTCAATCAATAATCCACGAAACCCGGTACAGTCGATGAACAAATCGCCTTCAATAGCAACACCGGATTCCAATACCACTGACTCAATAAAACCATTGTCCAGATGCTGCTTAACCTGAACGATTTTCCCTTCAATACGATGAACGCCTTTCTCCTCGCTAAGCTTACGCAAAAATTTCGCATATAACGCAGCATCAAAATGATAGGCATAGTTAAGTTTTGGATTTTCAGTAATTGCAAACTTATGGGACTTGGCTGCCTGTAACTCAAAGCATATATCGTCAAGCTCACCGTCATAACCACGTGCTTTGGCAGCCAACCAGTAATGGTAAAAATCACCAATCCAGGAAGCGTTTCCAAACGAACCGAATGGGTGAATATACCTGTCGCCCTTGCGCGCCCAGTTCTCAAAGGAAATAGCAAGCTTGATACTGCCTTTGGTAGCACTTAAAAATTCTTGTTCATCAATACCGTGAATTTTATGGAAAGAACAGATAGTGGGAAATGTTGCCTCCCCAACACCCACTGTGCCAATTTCAGCGGACTCAATTAATGTGATATCCAACAAGGTTCCAAATTGCCGCGATAAGGCAACTGCCGTGCACCACCCGGATGTTCCACCACCAGCAATTACCACTTTTTTTATTGTTTGAGACATATCCCCCCCTGGGATCAAATTATATTAACGCTAAAGCCAACACGCCTTGGCTTTAGAGCCTTGTTTTTTACCTTGGTGGAAGCGAGTGAAGCAATCAAAAGCCAATAAATTTAGACTATGGATAAACCATGATAAAGACGGTAGATAGGTAAGGATATGTAGAGGTTATTCGCAAAAGCATTACCTATATAACACTTAAAATTTTTTATTAGCAAAAATCGATGACAACGCATAAAACATATCTCACACGAAAAATGACCCTATAAATTATTGACCAGTAATAGGTGAAATTTTTTGTTAAGACTTTCCATATCACCCAAGTGCACCTGTTATAGTCACATTGAAATTAATATTTTCTTTGATTGGAAATCTTACTATGCAAAAAATACAGCGGCTTTTTTTGATATTCATGCTATCCATGGCTACGTCAGTGTTTGCTGATGAACCGACAAAACGTCTTATTGAAAATGGTGGAAGCGGAAAATTTCCTGCCATTATGCTGACTGAGGAATCACTTCCCACACATACTATTTTTCGCCCGCAACAGCTTGATGCTGTTTCAAGCAAAAAAGGTTCAAGTAAGGAAAGCTTACCTTTAATTGTCTGGGGCAATGGCGCCTGTTTTGACTCGCCATTCGAGCATGTCAATTTTTTAAATGAGATTGCATCACACGGCTTCATGGTGATTGCCATAGGCACACTGCCAAAAGAAACGGGAGAGCAAAACAAAGAGCGATCAACCTCTGAAAAATTAACCGCCGCGATTGACTGGGCTGTCGCTCAAACTACAAACGCCGACAGCATTTACTTCAAAAAAATTAACACCAAAAAAATTGCCGTCGCCGGGATGTCCTGCGGTGGACTGCAAGCACTGGAAGTTGCGGGCGACCCGCGTATCTCCACATTAATTGTCGCCAACAGCGGTATATTTATCGAGCCTATGCGCGGAAATGCAATGCCAATGATGCCGCAACTGGACAAAACCCATCTGCAAAAAATCCACACACCCACCCTCTATTTACTCGGTGGCCCTTCTGATATTGCCTATAAAAATGGTATGGATGACGTAGCTAAAATAAATCATGTGCCTGTTTTTGTCGCCAACCTGGATGTTGGCCACGGCGGTACCTATGCCCAACCACATGGGGGAGAATACGCAAAAGTCGCAACTGCCTGGCTTAACTGGCAACTAAAAGATGATAGGAAGTCTGGGAAATTATTCACCGGGAAAAAACCGCAACTCGCCACAAAACCAGGCTGGGTTGTTGATAAAAAGAATATGGATTGATATTGGTTCTTCTAACGGTTCGCTGCATGCCAGTTATATATCTGCATAAACAAAAACGCCCCGTCGGGGCGGGGCGTTTTTGTAGGTATGTAGCGGCAACAAATTACATATAAGCCTTGGCAAAAGCCGCTTTGGACTCTTGGATATAAGCGCGAACTTTTACCGCATGGGATTCCCACACAGCGCGGTCTTTGTCGTTGGTGAAGGGGTTTTGATCCTTGGCGACAGAGCGATCAAATTTGTCGTAGAAGGTGATGACCGATGACGCGATTTGGTTGAAGCGCTCTTTAAATACCTGGGTTTCTTCCATGGTGCGTGTAGCCTTCATCATGAACTGCACAAATTCCGTGTTGGAACTGGAATAGTTTTGATAGCTCTCCGCTTGCACCATAAAGTAGTTGTCAATTTCCTGCAGCGCGGCTGCGCGCACGGGTTCGTCTTTACTCATTACCCGATTATAGTTTTCCTTGCCACGCCCCATTCCACCGGCAATAAGCGATTCTTTTAAATGTTTATCCAGGTCTTTGCGGAATTTATCTACCTCGCGCTGAATATCCAGCAGGTCTTTGTCCAGCGCCGTTACGGTATTGAGTTCTTTTTCAATTTCACCTAAAAAGGTTTCGGTTTTTTTGAATGTTTCCAACCCGTTGGCTTCTGCAAACTTGCGGGATTTGCGATCAATGCCGGCATTCTCATAGGATGAACGATCAAACGCTGTTGCCACGATTGTTTTGAAGGGTTCAGCGAAGGCAGCATAGGTGCCATTGGTCATAATGTTGAGCGTGGCAGTGGCGATATCGCCCAAGGGACGCAGCATGGAATCCATACGCGCTTTTTGGATAGGCGAGGCCACGGTGCGTACATCGTTCACCACGCCTTTAAAGGTTTGATAGCCGAGCGGGTTGGCCATTTTGCCGCGCTCCGAGGTGGCGAGTACCAGCGTCACACTGGAGTAAATACCGTTGGCGTATTCCAAATATTGGCGTTGCACATCCACCTGTGCAGCGTAATTTTTACCCAGGGTACGCAGGGCATCGGCCTGGACTTGATAGTTTTTATCATCGCGCAATTTGCCCAACACTTCGGCGATTACTTTTTCCTGATTTTTTTGCAGCGCGGTATCCAACAGAATTTTTTCCACGCTTAAATCATCAATCCACAACTGGCCGTTGATGACCTCAATATCCAGGCGCAGGAATTTTTTACCCGGATCGTCGATAGAGACACGCTTGGCATAATATTCAGCAGTGTCGTTACTGCCGTTAATGCGCCCCACATTCACCCAGCCGCTATCACTGTTTTGGCTGGTTGCCACCAATACATTAATTTTGTATTGGGTGGCGGGTGATGATGTTTTCAGCCACAACTCCAGCGTGCCCTGCTCGCTCAAGCTAATGCGACTGCGTATTGAGGCCTCGCCTTGCTCTATCAACAATGCTCCTGTGCCGGTGCGCGCATCGGTTTCCACAAAATTAGCGCCGTACATTAATGCCCATTTTTTGCTGTCGTTACCGGCTTCAAAACCATTTTTAAAAATAACGGTTTTTTGTTGCGCCGATACACCTGTCGCCAGCAGTGCGGCGATCATCACCGCCGTGCAGTGGGTAATAGCCCGCGCGCTCCACGCGGCGAAACCCGGTGCGCTTTTTGTTGCAGCTGTCGTTTGCATGATCGTTATAAAACTCCCTCAAAAAAACAATTAGTGTTCAAGTAAACCGGGAATCCGGCCTTGTATAAAATTATCCACATAAGCTTTGCGTTCACCCAATAGTCGCGGGTAGGCAACGCGACTATCTGGCAGGCCTGTAACCACAGGCCACACGCTGTTTGCGCCCCAACTGCTGGTAAATAAGGGGTTGGCAATTGGCGCATCGACCAAACGTTGCGCGCTCGTCATTTGCCAGCCCTGCGCTGTTAGTTCATCAATCAGGGCCACAACAAAATACGCGGCCAAATCATTTTCTTGCAGCACCAACGTTTGTGGTGGCGAGTAGCCGAGCAGGTTAAAGGCCAGGGCATCCTGTTCGGTTAAGCCCTTCACCAGTAAATCCACATAGGCACGCTCAAGCTTGGCCATATCTACCGGGCGATTGCGTTTAATGCGCGCCTGATACAACTGATCCAGATAAGCATCCACACCGCGCCACTCATTGAAAGTGGTAAACGCCGGGCGATAGCCGCGTTTTTTAACAAAATCGATCAGACCACGCTGAATACGGTTATCGCCCTGCTCGTGCAAATAGGAAAAATGCAGGTGTTTTTTGTAGCCGGGATAAGGCAACAGTAAGCGGTTGGCCTTAAGGATGCCCACTTCATACGCATAGAGATCGCCTTTGGTGACCAGGCTGTGGTCATAACCCGCATTGACCAACAAGTGGCCACGATCACTGTAGAGACGCAAGCGGGATCGGTCTTTGCTGTCCAGTGCGCGAGGTTTTATCAAAAACATGGCTTGGGGTACGTCGGCCATGGCCAGATTGCGCATCAGCATTTGTGAGCGCGCCATGGCGTCGAGCGAGGTGGAAGGTTGAAGGCTATTTTCAAAGGCTATCACCAACTCGCGGGCATTGGCCGCAAGGCTGGTGACAACAAACAATAAACTGGCAAGGAGGCAGCGTTTAATCACAGTCATTACTCGCGCGGTTAATGGTTTGCACTCCAAAGAGGCCGCTCATAGCATTCAGGTGGCAAGGATAAGCCAAAGCAGACTATAGGTCATCGTCTGAATGGAGAATTAACACTCACCTTAGGTATTGCATAGCCTTGTATTCCCTAACAAAAAAAGCACCTCGCGGTGCTTTTCTTTACTCAGTTATACACTTGGCACTGATTAGGGCTGGATATCGCCACAATTGCTGCCAAGCCACGTGCCTTCTATGGCGAAGCTTACCTTATGCTGTTGGCCATTGAGCGTCTGACTCATCTGACCGGTACCGGTATAGCGTTTGGGCGAGCTGAAAATAACTTCTCCCTCGCTGCGCGATGTATTCTCGCCGGTACAAACTTGAACAGATTTAAAACGATTTTTACTCACCTGCGTCAGGGTCGATGTGCAGCCTTCGCTGTCATCTATACCCATATCGCCACTGTCGATCTGCGCCTGGGTCACGCAGTTTTTTGCCGTCACACCATCCGCAGAGATGCTGACCTGGTTATTCTCAAACGACACGCCCTGATCTGTCACTTGCATACCGGACTGCGCCATAATTGCTTCCATTTGCTGGCGCTGTTCGGCAGGCATAGCGGCAAATTGCTTTTTCATTTCAGCCATAGCCGCCTCCATTTGGGTCGACTGCATTTGCTGCATTTGCGCGGCGCCATCGCCAGTGTATTGCATTTTGTTTTCCCACAGACCGGGCGCCATGTCTACCTTGATCGGCTCAGCCAGAGCAGGCAGCGCCAACATCAGCATTGAGCCAATCAGCAGGGTTTTATTCATTGTAGCGTTCATTGTTTTATCTCCTTGGAGTGGTAAGTTAAAACCTAAACCAACCTTATAGGCAGCGGGCACTGAATATAACATTAATTGCGCTTGCAGCTTATTCAATGGTTATTTATCACCCCAGAAATAATCCTGCCCGGCTTGGGTGGGCACATCGATGAGATAGGTATTCGCCAGGGATAACAGGGGCATCACTTTGCGGGTGTTTTTCAGTGGCGGTTTTATGTTTGCCTGGGCATAAAACGGATTGGGGTTTGCTTTATTGCCACGTACTTTTCTCACGGTAAAGCCTGAGGCATCAGGCAAGGGAGCATAAGTACGTAAACGCAAGTTACCGCCCAGACGCGAATGAATTTTTAGTGACTTAACCTGCCCTTCCGCCCAGCGCATATCCACCACAAAACCTCCGCGCATCAATAAACCTTTTACTTCACCCTCGGGCCATGCCTGGGGCAAGGCCGGTAATAAATGGATGGCGCCGTCATGGCTTTGCGCCAGCATTTCAGCCATGCCGGCAGTAAAACCAAAATTGCCATCAATTTGGAATGGAGGGTGTGCATCAAACAGATTGGGATAGGTGCCACCGCTTTCATTTACGCTGCCATCCAAGGTCATTGCCGGGCTGATTTGCTCGCGCATTAATTTCAACGCGCGGTCGCCATCCAGCAGGCGCGCCCATAAATTAATTTTCCAATTCATAGACCAACCGGTGGAGGGATCTCCGCGCTGTTCCATAGTCACGCGCGCAGCACTGAATAATTCCGGCGCCGTCAACGGCGAAATTTGATTGCTGGGATACAAACCATAAAGGTGCGACACATGGCGATGTTTATCCTGCGGATCATCCCAATCGTCCAGCCACTCTTGCAGTTGGTGATATTTGCCAATTTGCATAGGCGGCAGGCGCGATAACATTTTTTTCCACACCGGGATTTGGGTTTTGTCTTCGCCAAGAATACCAGCGGCTGCAATGGTATTGGATAACAAATCAAACAAGAGTTGATTATCCATGGTGACACCGGCAGCAATTTTAGTACCTGTTGCTTTGGGTTCATTTTCCGGCGACATAGAGGGCGAGACAATGAGCCATTTTTTATCGGGTGTTTCTATTAAGAAATCTTCATAGAAAGTGACTGCCGATTTCATAATGGGATACACACTGGCCAGATACTCTTTATCGCCGCTGTATAAATATTTTTCCCACAGGTGCTGACTCAACCAGGCATTACTGGTAGGCCATGAGCCCCAGGTGTAGTCGATACCGCCGGTAACGCGCCAAATATCGGTATTGTGGTGCGCCATCCACCCGCGTGCGCCATACATTTCTTTTGCGCTCTGCAGCCCGGTTTGTGCCAGGTCTTTTATCATCTGGATAAAAGGTTCGTGCAGTTCATTTAATTGCGTTACTTCAGCAGGCCAGTAATTCATTTCCGCATTGATATTCAAGGTGTATTTGCTGTCCCAAGGCGGATCCATGCGGTGATTCCAGATGCCTTGCAAATTAGCAGGCTGCCCGCCAGGTTGCGAGGCGGATATCAGCAGGTAGCGACCGAATTGAAAATACATACTGGCCAATTCAGGATCATGGCGACTGGCAAATAAACGAATGCGTTGATCAGTAGGCTCCTGCGCAAATTCGCTGGTGCCCAAATCCAGGGTGACGCGATCAAAATAGTGTTTGTAAAAATCGCTGTGGGCTTTTTTGCGCGCGGCATAGTGGTCGGGCAAAAATTGTTGCTTGGCGGTGGCCAAATAGCGGCGTGCGCGAGCCAATGCATCCGCACTGATATCCTTGTAATTGACAAAATTGGTAGCCATGGAGATCAGGATTAGCGCCGAATCCGCATTGTTGACAGCAATACGATTATTGGTCTGGGTAAGGCTGCCGCCATCAATACTGACATCAACCAAGGCAGCCAGTTTAACTTGCCCTTTAACGCCTTCGTGATCTTTTGACATGCCTTGCATCAACAAGGTGTGATTATTTTCTGGCGAAAATTGCATAGTCGCGGGGTGGGATAAATACGCCGAAAAACTAAGCTGCCCCGGTTTACTGGCCGATAGCTTCACCGCGATGACCTGATCCACAAAGGAGCTGAAAACCTCGCGGGTATAAACCACATCGCCAACCTGATAACGGGTAGTGGCAATGGCATTACCTATATTCAAATCGCGGTAGTACTGGGTAAATTTTTTGTGCGCCGGAAATTCCAAATGCAAATTACCGGCGGTGTGATAAGGCATTCCGTGGGAGCCTTGGCTGGTAATGGTATTGGCGGCCATGGTTTCTGCCGCGCGATAGTCACCTGTTGCAATCAAGCGCTGAATTTCCGGGAGTGATGTCAGCGCTTTAAGGTTTAGATTGTTGTGCGGACCACCGGCCCAAAAGGTATTTTCATTTAATTGGATATTGTCACTGACCACATCGCCGTACACCATGGCCCCTAAGCGGCCATTACCCAGAGGCAATGCTTCTTCCCAATGTTGCGCCGATTTCTCATACCACAGCGTGTCAGGGATCGCGAGGGACGGCAAGCTAAAACAAAAAATAATCAGGCCGATAAAACAATGTCGCGAGGCGTTATTCATACCGATATTCTCGTGCAGTTGATGGTTATATTATTAGTCGTTTTGTTATTCGCAGATAGAAAAACGGCGCCCAAGGACGCCGTGATCGCTATTATTTCAGCAGTTTTTGCAGATGCGGTTCCAGCGCCTCAGCCCACAGGCGATAACCTTTTTCATTGGGGTGTAACAAATCCGGCATAATTTCTTTAGGCAATACGCCATCACTGGTTAAAAATACGGAGTTGATATCCGCAAAAAAGATACGTTTGTTATCGGCATAATGTTTAATGATCGCATTCACACCATTATTGATTTGACGTAATTTCCCATCGGGCTTTTCATCGCGCGGAAAAACAGCCAGCAATAAAATTTTTGATTCCGGCAGGCGCTGCTGCAATTCAGCCAAGAGTGTTTTGATGCCTGCGGCAGTCGTCGCAGGGTTCTCATGACGGTGACCGGTATTATTGGTGCCGATCATCATCACTACCAGTTTCGGCGACATATTTTCCACCGCGCCATGTTGCAAGCGCCACAACACGTTCTCGGTGCGATCACCACCAAAACCAATGGCGAAGGCATTGCGCGTGGCGTAATTGTCTTGCCACACAGGCGCGCCTTCTTTTTCCCAGCCTTGGGTAATGGAATCACCAATAAACAGCAAATCGATTTTGCCACCCTTGGCAGCAATGGCTTTAGCATCCGCTAATTTTTGTTCGTGACGCGGCAGCCACCAATCAATAGACCACCATTCATTCAGCATGCCCGGTGTAACGGACACGGTTTTGTAATCAGGACAGGCATGCAGCGCAACATTGGCAGGCGCCGCTTTTAATAGCGCCACATTGGCAACCGACACGTCGCCCTTGCCGCCCACTTCCAATGCAAATGGCATAGTGGTCGCACTAAAGTCATCCTGCTCTTGCACAAAACAACTCAGCGGTACATAAACGGTTTGCCAACCTTTACCACGCAGTTCACGCGCAGCCATAGTGAACGGCACTACGCGCTCACAATTTTCTGGCTGGCACTCCATTTTGAAGGAGACGCCACCTTTTTCCAGTTCGTTGATTTTAATATCCAGCGCTAACACACCGGTTTTCATGATCGGCGCTACATTTAATGGCTTGCCCGCCTCCAGGGTCATACCCGCGCGCCAGGCGTCTTTCCACGAGAATGTCAGTGCATCTGCAGCTTTATCCTTAGCGCTGGTTTGCAACTGGACATCACCCTTGGGCAGTTGGGTAAGAGTCCCCTTAAATGGTTGCTGTTGCTCCGGGTTTTCAATAAACACTTGCCAGCCAGCCAAGGCTTTACTCTGGTAAAGCGTAATAGTGTCCGCCGCAGAAACGGCGACGGAAAAGATGGCGCCGGCGACTATAAACATACCATTAAATAGATGGATTTTTTTCATCGTGTATTACTCTCTTTGCTTTTTGTCATTCGTTTTGTCTTATGAAATCTGCCTAATGGGCAAACAACTCGGGCCGATCGGTTCAAAGGCTTTATAGGTTAATATAAATTCCTGATGCCCAAGCGCTTCCGACACGCTGCGTTTTCCTGAGGCGACATCAATTAGGTTTTGCAAAATTTCTGTACCCACTTCATCGAGCGATGCTTCGCCTTCCAGAATGCGCCCCGCATTCACATCCATATCATCCGCCAAGCGACGATAGGTTTCAGGATTAGCGCAAACTTTGATTACTGGCGAAATAGCAGAACCGACAACAGATCCACGACCGGTAGTGAATAAAATCACATGCGAACCGCAGGCAATTAATTCAACAATTTCCGCGTTGTCAGAAATATTGGGAAAACCAAAACGCGGTTCGCCATCGGGTACTACATCCAACAAATACAATCCACCAGCGGGTGGAATATCGCCGGGCTTAATCAAGCCACTGATTGGCGATGAGCCGGATTTGGAATAGGCACCCATGGATTTTTCTTCAAGTGTGGTGAGCCCACCATCGGCATTACCCGGTGCAAAGCTGCCAAAACCCATCACCCGATAATAGTGTTCGGCTTTGGCAACACAGGCTTCAATTTCGGCACCTAATTCCGGGGTGATGGCGCGATCCGCCATAATGGTTTCGCAACCGATTAACTCACCCGTCTCTTCAAAAATACAAATTGCATCGGCGGCAACCAGCGCATCAAAACAGCGGCCAACGGCAGGGTTAGCACTGATCCCGCTGGTGCCATCGGAGCCACCGCAAATGGTTCCCACAATTAATTCGTTTAGATACATGGGCACGCGCGCTACCTTTGCCGCTTCGCGTTGCAAACTTTTTACCGCCGCCACACCTGATTCAATCGTGCTCCTGGTGCCACCTTCGTCCTGAATCACTAATAATTCTGCAGGGCGACCACTTGCGAGAATGTCACTCAATAACTTTTCGCGATTCATACTTTCACAGCCGAGCGAGACCAACAGGGCGCCGCCGACATTGGGGTGTGTACAAACCGCACGCATCATCTCGTAAGCGTATTGATTGGGATAACAGCCGGGAAAACCAATTAAATGTACATCAATGTCGTCAACGAGATTTACTATTCTGCGCGTAACATGGTGCGCACATTCCACCAAATAAGCGACCACAATCACATTGCGGATACCTTTGCGTCCATCAGCGCGCTGCCATCCGGAAAAACTGACGGTATCCGTCATGATTCACTCCGGTCTTTGTGTTGGCGGCTGCGAGTGTGACTGGGAATGTAATCACTTTTCATATTGTGCATGTGCACGTGTTCGCCTTTTGTCACAGGCGCTGTCATGGAGCCTATAGGTGCGCCATAGCGATATACTTTTTCGCCCGCTGCCAAAGTTGTGCGCGCCATTTTGTGGCCCAAAGCAATATCCATAGGCACGCGAATTTTTTCACCGTCAATTATCAATTCATCACCGGCGCTGATCTGCTTTACGCAGACCACAATATTATCACCAGGGTGCAATAAGATGATGGGGGATACCGCGCCCATGCGACTTACTGCCGATACCTCTGTTTGTGTCATCACTATCTGTCCGTTTGTTCAGTTATTTTTCCGGTACTGGTGGCGCCAAAGGAACTGGTGAGGCCGGGTGGATAAGCCCGCGCTGACGCAGCGCCTGCCAATATTCCGCAGGAATAGCGGTGTTCATCCAATGATTGGCTTGCTGCACTTGTTCAGGGCTGGCAAGCCCGGCCAGCACAGAACAAATTTGCGGATGGGCCGCTGGAAACTGCAGCGCGGCAGCGGCTAAGGGCACATTAAATTCCGCGCCAATTCGCTCCAATTGCGCCACACGGTCAATGATGCTTTGCGGCGCTAACTCGTAGTTGTAATACACCGGTTGTTTGCCCGAGGCGACAGCCGGTGCAGTCACGCCAGTTGCGAGAATGCCGGAATTAAACAGCCCTCCCAGAATCACAGAGGCACTGCGCTGTGCGCACAGCGGCAAAAAGGTGTCGCAAGCGCTCTGCTCTAACAAGGTGTAGCGCCCGGCCAATAAAAAACCGTCAAAATCCCCATGCCTTAAGGCTGCCTCACAGATTTGCCATTCATTGGCTCCCAAGCCTATCGCCTCTACTTGGCCAGAGGCTTTTAACTCGCTCATGGCGCGATAGCCGCCCTCCATAAACTCGCGAAACCGTGTCGGGTGATCAGCGCCGTGGGTCAGTGGGCCCAGATCGTGGGCCCAGAGGATATCCACCTTATCGCACCGCAACCGGGCGAGGCTTTCAGCAAAAGAGCGCATCACACCGTCGTAGCTGTAATCAAATACCGGTTCCAGTGCCGGTGTATCGGCAAAACCATGTCTCAGCGGCGCATTGGTGTTAGTTGGCACCAACAAACGACCAACTTTGGTAGAGATAACCACCTGCCCGGCCGCAACAGAGGCACGCGCCAGTGCCACACCTACACGGCTTTCGCTCAGCCCAAAACCATAGTGAGGTGCGGTATCGATATAGTGCATACCGGCGGTGAGCGCAGCAGTGACTGTGGCAGAGGCCTGTGCATCGCTGAGCGGCTGGTAAAGGTTGCCAATAGGTGCCGCGCCAAAACCCATGCGCGGCAGCGTGATGCGGGTGCGACCAAAGTGGCGCCCCTTACAGTGGCCAGTATCGAGTGAAGCTGTTAAGGAATCGTTCACACCGCCCCTTTTTTATGATTGAAATGCGAACTACCAATAAAACCGATCTTATCCGAGCCACAGGGAAAATCACATATAGTTAATATGACTTTTTGATTAAAGATGCGCAAATAATACGGGCGATGGCGCCATCGCCCTATTGGATATTCACAGGTGAAAAATGGCTTAGTCGATAAGACCCTGGCTGATTTTGTCAGCAGCCTGCATCAATCGCTCCAGTACACGCTCGGTACTGATCGACTGGGCTTTGATGTTGATGAACGGAATAATCAACACCGCCACCGCGCCCTGTGCACCAATCACCGGCATACAGAAGTCGGTTACGCCATCGACAAAATCACTGTTGAGTTGGATGTAACCCTGATCCACGCCCCGACGGGCCCTGGCCAAAAAGCGCTCGATACGCTCCAGATCCACCGTGGCTGAAAGTTGTGGCAGCCAGCTTGCCTGCACATCCGGTGAGGCAAAACCGTAGAGCAAAGCGCCGGAATTGGTATCAATCAAGCGGCGGCGATAGCCCACCCGCACTGAGAAGCCCAAATCCATCGGGCTTTCCTGGCGGGCAATAACCACAATCTGATCGCCAGAAGGAACCACCAGGTGACAGGATTGACCCAGCTCGCGGCACAGGTCTTTCATGGTAGGCAGAGCCACTTCCAGCAGGGTTTTGGCCGTGCCTTGGGCTATTCCGAGGGTAAACAGCTTGTTGGTGAGCATGTAGCCATCGCGCCCATCACTCATTTGGCTGATGTAGCCGCGATACTCCAGTGCCAACACCATACGAAACAACTCACTCACTGAACGGCCCAGTTGAGCCGCCATTTGCGAGGTGGTGAGAGGCGATGAGCTGCGTGCCAACAGCTCCAGAATATCCAGCCCCTTCTCTAGCGCCGGGGCGCGATATTTACGTTCAGTATCTTCTGCCGATTCAAGCTCCATTGGTTCTACCGCGTTCATCATTGTTGTCATAGCGAATTACTCATTATTAGTGTTAGAAATTTTGATCATTATTGGTATCAGGTAAAGCCATAAACGCCTGCGCTAGTGCCGCCAAAAATAGCCTCAATAGCTGCCGGATCGACACCGGATAAAGCCATGCGCACCACATCCAACCAGCCGGAATAGGTCGCCCAACGGGGGTTGGCCGCCAGCGTCAGTACGGGCCAATCGCTCCCCCACATCAGCCGCTCAGCCCCAAACAGCACCACCAGTTGGGTGATGTAATCCGCCAGCAATTCAGGCGTTTGGTTCGCGCCCGCCTCAACCGGCAAGCCGGAAATTTTGCAATACAGGTTGGGCAATACCGCCAGGGCGGCCAGGGCATCGCACCAATCGGCTGCCAACTGATTACTGACCGCGATGGGCGGTTTGGCACCATGGTCGATTACCACTGGCAGCGTCGGATGGCATCGCGCCAATTCGACGAGGTATGGCAAGTGACGCGGATAAACCAGCGCATCCAGCGCCAACCCATGGTGTTTCATAGCAGCCAACGCGGGCTCCAGCTCCGGCCGCAAGATCCAGTCATCCTCCGGCAGTGACTGCAACATTGGCCGCAGGCCGCGCAGTGCCGACGCCCGCCCATTCGGTGATGGCGCCATCAATCGGGCAATACGCGCGGGGGCATGGGGTGAGGCTAAATCCACCCAGCCCACGACCGCCTTAACAAAGTCTGACTCTGCCGCCAGCGCCAACAGGTAATCAGTATCCGCATCGCACGGCTGTGACTGCACCAGTACCGAACCTGTAACGCCCGCCGCGCGGGCAATAGCTACAAATTCCGGCAACTCGACATCGCGATAAATGGCGCGCAAGTCGGGCGTGGGCCATTGGCAGCCATTAGCGCCCAATTGCCAGACATGGTGATGGGCATCAATCACCCTGCACCACCGGCTGCCCAACCAGCGCTAACCGATCACGCTGGCTGGCAAACGTCGCAATCACTACAAAACAAATCAGGGGCACAATCACCGCAATATGGACACTGCTGTGATCCGACAACAAGCCCATACATGCCGTGAGCACCGCTCCGCCGACAATCGCCATCACCACCAGCGACGATCCCGCCTTTGCCAGAGAGCCCAGATTCTTAACACTCAAGGCAAAGATGGTAGGAAACATCAGCGACATAAAAAAACTGGTAGCGACTAATGCCAGAAACCCGCTGTAACCCGGCTGCACAATCGCATACGCACAGAGCAGTACATTGATCGATGCATAAAGCCACATGAGCCAGGCAGCGCGAAAACGCGACATCAACGCCGTGGACACAAAGCGGCCGAGCATAAACAGCGCCAGCGACGCCATGAGGTAACTGGCGAGGGTTTTCTCACCTGTGCCAGGAATGGCCTCCTGCCCATAGCGAATCAAAAAACTCCACACACAGACCTGGGCGCCCACGTAAAAAAACTGCGCGGTCACACCAAACATAAAATGGCCATTGCGCAATAAGGTACGGTAATCCGCCCAACCGCCGTACGACTCCTGGCTGCGCTGCGTGGCGATGCGTGGAAATCTCACCAACAACACCAGGAGCGCCCACAAAATCACCACTACACCCAATACCAGGTAAGGCATTTGCACAGCTTGCGCCTCGGTGCTGTAAAACTGCTCCAACTGCACATCGCTCATGGCGGATAACTCTTCCGCCGTAGGCTCGTGGCCTGAAAAGATAAACTCCCGCCCGATGTAAATACCGGCAAGACAACCAAACGGGTTGAACGATTGGGCAAAGTTCAAACGTCGCTCCGCTGTGGCTGGATCACCCATGGCAACAATTAGCGGGTTGGCCGAGGTCTCCAAAAATGCGAGGCCGCTGGCAATTACAAACAGCGCCAGTAAAAACAGGCTGTACTCGCGCAGGTCAGCCGCCGGGTAAAACATAAAGGCGCCTACGCCATACAGCAGCAGGCCGAAAACTACTGCGGCCTTGTAGCCAAACCGTTTCATCCACAGGGCAGCAGGAATCGAGAACACAAAATAACCGGTATAGAACGCAGACTGCACCAAACCAGCCCTGAAATCGGAGAGTGTGAACAGCTTTTTAAAGTGGGTAATCAGTATGTCATTGAGGTTATTTGCCATACCCCACAGGAAGAACAAGCTGAAAACCAGCATCAAAGGCAGCAACACTTTGGCCGCGCCGGGCGTTGTGTTCATGTCTACTCCATTGGCAACACTTGAGTGCAGCCACTTATTCATTATTAGGATGGAGATGGCTCACAGAGCCGCACTACAACTAGTGGTTTAGGTTGCTCCTGATAATATAAATATGTTCATAAGCGAAACACAGTTTATATCTAAAACATGCTAGCATAGAGTCAAATAAACTATAACACTTTTTTACGAATAACAACGCCTGAGATAAAATTCAGCCGCCTATGCCTGTTTCACACATGGTGCGATAAAGGATTCACAAAACCAGAAACAAAAAAACCAGCACTGAAGGCTGGTTTTTTACTTTGCACAGAAGGGACTATCGAGTGATGAGCCGGCTATTTGATGAAATTGTTACTTGATAGGCTTGTTAGCCAAGCGACGACGCCACAACAAACCGCCCAACAACAACCCGAGTAGCGACACGCTGGCTGGCTCACTTACAACAGTCGGCGGCGGTACGGGAATATCCACACTGACCCCCTCAAACAAAAAAACATTGTCGTTGAAGTCGCGATCACCACCACCCCAAATATCTTCAAAGCCTACGAGAAAACGATTGTTACCCAGATTCAAAACCTTGGTATGTACCTGACCATCGTTCCAACCGCGATTATCCTGATTGTTGGTTGCATCGCCGCTGAAAAAATAATTGGTATTGGGGTAGTGAATATTGTCGCTGTTGTAATGCAGCACCAGCGCTTGCAAACCAAAAATCAAACTGTCGCCCACCGTCAAACCGGAAATCACCCGCGATTGCCCCAGGTTATCCGGCACACAGCTATTACCTGCTTTTGCCTGTGCGTACTCGCAACCACCGCGCGTTTCAAACAGGCGATTAGCATCATTCACCGGGTTGTAAGCCAAGAGGTTATTGCTACCGCCACTGGCGTAAATAGGATCCCAAAAGGCATTGCGATCCAACAAGGCACTGCCCTGTTGCGCCAGAAACAACACCGAATTACGCGCAGCGCCCGTGCCTAAAAACGTCACCCGTACTGACTCGGATGCCGCCGCCAAACCGGCGCCGGTATTGTCTTGCAAGGGTGCATTTTTAAATTGCCCAAGAATCGATTCATCAATATTGAAACGGCTATCGCCATTGCCTCGGGTATAACGGGAAAACCATTCGTTAGTACCTGGCGTCGCACCGGGCGTCGCAATAATCTGGTAGTCAGCTGTCTCGCCCGACCATCCACTGCCATTAATACTGGCATCCTGCAAATCACTCATACTGTAAGCTTGGGTAACTGCACTAAACAGCGACAGGCTCCCAGCGATTAAGCAAGTGTTAAAAACATAGCGTGAATAGCGCATATAACTTTCCATTAGCCTCTAGCTGAAATTTATGATTATTGGTTTGGACAAAAAACAAACGGAAAATTATCACGCCGTATTTTGTGATGCTATCGACAGTTCAATGAATACGAATGCAGTTTTGCGTGTACCATCAATACGCTGAATTCGTCAGATTTATTGCGTACATTTCATCGCACATGGGCTAGGGTTATAGTCAACACAACACTCTCCTCATGCCACAGGGAACTGCTTTATGGCCATATCGCTCACACTCATCACTAACCTCGTCATCGCCGTTATTGCACTGCTTCACTTGTACATTTTGGTGCTGGAAATGTTTCTGTGGGAAAAACCCGCTGGCCTGCGCGCCTTTCGCAACACACCGGAAAAAGCGGCGGCTACGCGAGTGCTCGCCGCGAATCAGGGTTTATACAATGGTTTTTTAGCGGCGGGTTTACTCTGGGGGTTGTGGCTGGGTGATGCCGGGTTACACATTAAAATTTTCTTTTTACTGTGCATCGCCATCGCCGGTATTTACGGCGCACTGACAGCAGCACGCAAAATTATTGTTATCCAAACTGTGCCGGCGGTGATTGCGTTGGGGCTGTTAGCAACGACTTGAGTAACGGTCACACATGACAGAAAAATTCAAAGAAAAATACAGAGCCACAGCATGCGATTCATTTAAAAAATCACATTACAACCTGCAGCAACACTAACCCTACTGGTAAACCTTATGAATCTCGACAAATCAAAAAAACGTATCGCCAAAAGAGCCAAAATGGGTTTTCAGGGCTTCCCGACTATTTCATTAACTTACTACGGCAAAACCACCAGCCATGCCAATGAAGTGATGATTGAGTTTGTATTGGAAGAAGGCGCCGACACACAAGTAGAACGATTCTCCAGCAAAATAGATGCACGTGAAGATGAGGTTATCCAGTCGGCGATTGTAAAAATGATCGAGCGTTCGGAGGCTAAAACCGTGGTGCAGATTGATGGCGTATTGATTGCTGCCTAATCCATGAAGTTGGTAGCCCCCGAAACTACACGCGCCCTTAAGCTATCGCAGTAACTGAATCATCAATTCCCAGTAAAGATTCAAATTGCGATACAGGCATAGGCGCGCCAAAAAGATAACCCTGTGCCTCATTGCATTGTTCGCTGCGCAGGTAATTGTATTCGGCTTCTGTTTCTATACCTTCAGCGATGATTTGCAAATCAAAACTGCGCGCCATATCGATAATGGCACGCACGACTGAGGCATCGCGTTTGGAGGTTAAAATACCGCGCACAAAGGATTTATCAATTTTAATGCGCGATAAGGGATAGGTTTTTAACAAGCTGAGGGAGGCGTAACCTGTACCAAAATCATCAAACGCAATCCCCACTCCTTGTTGCCGCAAACGCTGCAAAATTCCCAGCACAATATCGTCGTTATCGAGCACGATATTTTCTGTCACCTCCAGCTCCAGCGCTTCCGCAGGCAAACCGTGGCGTGCGAGGGTTTCCATAACTTCTGTGGCTAAATCGCCTACACGAAATTGCGCGCCGAATAAGTTGACGCCAATGCGAAACTCCGGCGCGCCCCGGCGACGCCAGTAAGCCGCTTGCGCGCAAGCTTCGTCCAACACCCAGGAACCAACAGCAGCCGCTAATGGCCCACCCTCCAGTGCCGGTAAAAACGCGGCGGGGGCCAGGATGCCACGCTCAGGGTGATGCCAACGAATCAAGGCTTCGGCGCCGGTTACAGCGCCATTGACCATGCTGATTTGTGGTTGATAGAACAACAGGAATTCACCTTTGTCGACGGCGCGATGCAGTTCAAGCCCATATAACCGCCGCGCCATGGCTTCCATGCGCAGCGCGGGGATAAACATAAATACTCGTCCGCGCCCGTTACTTTTCGCTTTGAATAACGCCAGGTCCGCATTGCCCACCAACTCCAGTGCCTCTTGTGCTTGTGCAGGCGCCTGCGCAATACCGCAACTCGCCGCAACACGAACTTCATTACCATCGACATTAATTGGCTGGGCGATAGCGGTGAGTATGGTATCGGCCAGCTGCATTGCAGCTGTCGCATCCGTAACATGTGGCAGGAGTATCGCAAATTCATCTCCGCCGATTCGCGCCACCAAATCCTGGCGGCTTACTCCTTGCAATAAACGGTTGGCGACTTCGCGCAAAATAGCATCACCGAGCGTGTGACCAAGGGTATCGTTAACGTCTTTAAAGCCATCGAGGTCAATCATCAAAACGGTGGCAGGTGCGGGGCTAAGTAATATTTCTTCTACGTGGCGATAAAATTTTCCGCGATTGGCAAGCCCTGTAAGCCCGTCGATGGTGGCCTGCTGGCGCAAGGCTTCCTCTTCATACTGCTGCGCACTCAGGTCTTTTAAGATGACTTCAAATTTCATATGGCCAGCATCGCGCCAACCAAACAGGGAAAAACCAAAACGAAATTCACCGCCATCTTTGCGCAAGCCATTTGCCTCGGCGGGAAGTTCAAGGCGATCAAGGGAGTGAACATCAATGGCATGGCCTATCAGTGCGCGAAAATTAGCGCGCTCGTGCTCGGCAAGCAACTGATCAAATTGCAATGCGTTTTTATCTTTCAAGTCATAGCCAACCATAGCGGCGGCGGCAGCATTCCATTCAAGAATATGCAGTTGCTCATCAAACCAGATAACCGCGGAGGAAGAATTGCCTGCGTATTCCTCAAATGGTGGACGGGTTCGCTCGGATGACACTTCAATGCGCCGCAATTCCAAGCGATCAGAAGCCATTTTCGCCAGCTCTAACAATCGCTGCTGATCGTCCTGGGAGAAATCATTGTGGGGGCGATCATCAATGACGCAAAGCGCGCCTAATGCGAGGCCGTCGGGCGACAATAATGGCACCCCGGCGTAAAAACGCAGATTGGTTTCACCGATTACCAATGGGTTATCGTGAAAGCGATCATCCAGAGTGGCATCGGGTACTACCATCACATCGGACTGATTAATAGCGTGAGCGCAGAAGGATACATCGCGGCGCATATCCACCGCTCCCAAACCTACACTGGCAGCAAAAAAAACATGGTCGCTGCCAATCATATTGACAGCGGCAACAGGCATATCAAACATTCGCGAAGCAATACGCACTACCGGGTCAAGACTCTGCAGCATTTGCTCTCCATCCAATCCGTAATTGGATAAGGCATTTAAGCGTGCAGATTCATTTGCAAATTTGGCAGGGCACTTCATCGCTGCATCCTCCTACATAGATTTTCCCTGAGCAAACCGTTGAACTCTATGAGTATAGAAAAAGAAAAAAATAGCGAGTCAGGATGCAAACATCGATGCCAAAATAATGCTTCAGGTGTTGGTATTGCCGGTCATCTTCTCAAGCAGATAATCAACAAAGACACGTATTCTTGCGGGAATGTTGTGGCCACCAATAAAAACCGCATGAATCGCTTCGCGATCCTGTGGGTTGTAGTCTTCGAGCAAGGGCACAAGTTGGCCATTTGCCAGCGCTTGCTGCACATGAAAACGGCCTACCCGTGTAATGCCTATCCCTTGCAACGCCAGTTCCACTAGCGTTTCACCATTATTAGCGATCACATTACCGCTGACGGCGAGCATGTAATCCTGATCATTTTCACGAAATGGCCAGCCGGGCTCCAGGCGTCGAAAACTGAAATCCAAACAATTGTGATGGGCTAAATCCGCAGGTGTTTTTGGTACGCCTGCAGTGGCCAGATACTCGGGCGAGGCAAGCACAACTCGCCCGGTATCCCCCAAACGACGGGCATGCAGGCCGCTATCCGGCAAGTGCCCAAAGCGGATGGCGACATCAACCTCGCCTGCATGGACATCCCTGATTTGGTCGGACACATCTATTTCAATCTTGATATCCGGATAACGCTGCAAAAACTCTTTCAGTAACGGCACTATGGTGAGGCGACTATGCGCCGTTGCAGTGCTGACTTTAATAGTGCCGCTCGGGCTGCCGCGGTTGGCAATACTGGTTTCTGTATCCTCCACATCTTTCAGAATCCGCCGGGCAGCAAGCGCATAAGATTCGCCTTCACTGGTTAACCGGAGTTTGCGTGTGCTGCGCACAATCAGCCTCACCCCCAGGCGTTTTTCAAGGCGAGTCATCATGCGGCTCACGGCAGAGGGGGTAAGCGCTAATTCCCGCGCGGCGGCGCTTAAACTGCCGCTGCATGCAACGGATAAAAAGGTTTCCATCTCAGTGGTTCGGTCTACCTTTCCAGTGCTCATTTGTGACTCCAAAGCAAAACTGCATGTATTCAGGCCTACTTTTTAGGGGATTTCCGATTAGTTATATTCCTCGGCATCACAAATTATCGAGACCTTGCATGAAAATCAATATTCCTTTACTCGCCCTTGCCCTGGGAGCTTTTGGCATAGGCGTGACCGAGTTTTCCCCCATGGGGATGCTGCCAATCATTGCCGAAGATTTAGCCGTTTCTATTCCAACGGCGGGTATGCTGATCAGTGCCTATGCCTTTGGTGTCCTGATCGGGGCTCCCTTTATGACCCTGGTTTTTGCCAACATGAGCCGCCGCAACCTGCTGCTGCTATCCATGGGAATTTTTACCTTGGGCAATCTGATTTCTGCGATGGCGGATAGTTATAACCTGTTGTTGTTTGGGCGAATTGTCACCTCATTCAATCACGGGGCTTTTTTTGGGGTTGGCTCTGTGGTCGCCATGAGTATTGTGCCGCCTGAAAAGCGGGCTGGTGCAGTCGCCGCCATGTTCTCCGGCTTGACCATTGCGACTATAGGGGGCGTTCCCTTAGCTGCTTATATTGGTGAAGCGATTGGCTGGCGCCCTGCTTTTTTTGCAATGGCCATCATAGGCGTAATCACCATGCTGGCGTTGCGTATGTCACTGCCACCCCTCGCCAATGAAGGTAAAGCCAATGTGGGTAATGAGCTGAGGGTTCTGACCAAAGGATCGGTTTTAGCGGCGCTGCTGTTAACCGTGGTCAGCTCAAGCGCTATGTTCACTGTCTTTACCTACATTGTGCCCATGTTGCAGGATGAAACTCAGGCCTCAACGGCTTTTGTCACCGCTATGCTGGTGTTGTACGGTGTAGGTTTGGCAGTAGGGAATTACCTGGGAGGCCGCTTTGCCGATCGCTCGCTGGACTTAACGCTGATCGTTTCGCTGGTCGCAGTGACCTTGCTATTAACGATTTTCTCAATCGCACTCTCATCAAAGATGATTGTTGTCCCGGTGATTTTTTTGTGGGGAATCGCCAGTTTTGCACTGGTGCCGCCATTGCAGTCATTAGTGGTGCAGGAAGCCAAAGCAGCCCCCAATTTAGCGGCTGCGATGAACATAGGCGCGTTTAATCTGGGTAATGCCTTGGGTGCGATGCTGGGCGCTGCCATGATCAAAACAGGTTTGGGATTGAGCTATGTGCCCTTAGCAGGTGCAGCGACCGCGATCCTTGGGCTGATAATGGTTGTGTGGTTTATGCGCAGTCGCCATCAACGAGCGCAACAAGCTCCGGCGCCATGCTGCTAGAGCCATCTAACCAGCGCAAGCCCCCTTTAGCTGACGCCAGTCGGCTATATACCTGAGGTTATTGGCATGCTGACGCTTCAATGTGCCGGAGGCATTAACAATCAGCTTGTGGCGACCGCCGTCCTGAACATGAATGCTGGAGGTATAAGTTGCCAGATTATTATCTGTAAGCCCCAGCATCGCCTCGGCGATAAAGGTCTGAGGCCCATCCAACGATAAGGCGTCATCGTGAAAGCTGACTTCGGACTCCGTCGTTGCGCAGTAGCCCAGGGCTTGGTATCCCACCGCACGGGCAAGGCAATCCAATGCACACCCAAGCGCACTGGTAATGTGGCTGGTTTTGGCAAATTCGCTACGCAGCACAAAGCTGAGGCGAACCCTGCCGCCGTCATAATCCAGAGGTCGGATAACAAAAAAGAAATTGGCAGAGTGGTTGATGAGTATTGAGGTAATTACGTCAGGCAATTCGCGCATAGTTATGAGTCACACGGCATAAATGAAGTGCCAGTGTAGTAAGCGCGCCTATTGCACAATAACGCTTTAACTTAAAATTGCTGTACTGATACAAAAGTTGAAAAATTTTTCATTTAATTGCTAATTTTAGCGCGTGGAATTTACTGTTTTTTACAAACACTTTTATAGGTTTTCGGGGTACAGCCGTATTCCTCTTTAAATAGCTTGTTGAAGTAAGAGGTATTTTTGTACCCCACTGACCCGGCAATTTCCCCAACATTAGCCTCGGGTTTTTCAGCCAGCAAGCGCGCCGCCTCGGTTAAGCGTAACTTGTTCAAATAGCTGATAAAGGTATAACCCAGCTCGGACTTGAGGATGTCATTAATCTTGGCTCGGGTGACATTGATCGCCGCCACCATGGTGTCCAGATCCAGCTCAGGGTTGGCATACTCGCTCGCCATGTACTGCAAAATGGCGGTCTTCTCCCTATCGCGCAGCGGTGCAATGGATAGCTGCTGGTAAGCCAGCAAAGGTCTGTCGCGCTCCTGCTTCTGTGCCAGGCTGGCAATCAGGCTGCGGGTATATTGTTTAAATAGCCAGGCCGCAAAAGCACCCCATGCCAGTACCAAAAACACCGCAAAAAAATACAGGTAGCGCCAATCGCGCCCGCACAGGGTGACGTTGTTTATCAGTACCGACACCATCTTGTCGGTAGGGGTTTGAAAACTGGAACCAATGGCAATACGCGGCACTTTATTGAGTTGATATTGCTGGCGCGACAAATCGAGCTGGTGCAGGTCAAACCACCATTGGGGTGTTTCAAGCCGTGAAAGGTCAAGGTTGATACGCGACCATACCTCGGTACAGGAAAAAAATGCGCCGGGGGCGCGGTAGCTCCCCAAATCATCGCTCACCGACAACCCTTCCTCCACGGTCCAGGCACTAAACACCATGGTATTGGTTAGCGAGCAACGTATATTGAAAGAAATGGAATCGTAGGCGGTTAAATCAATCAGGGTGGGTGCACCGGAGGCATCAACAAACTCAAGCGCAATTTCAGCATAAGGGTATTGCGCCTGTTTAACGACCGTAAAGTCATAGCTCAGGCTGAATTGCTCATCGTGTATTTTTATCTCAGATGCACCGCCTTTGTTGGCATCCGTGCGGGTCACCGCCCGCCACAGCATCCCGCTCTGGCCTGCAGGCACCAAAGGTAGATAAAGGTAGGTACGGCTGACGCTGGCATAACCCAATAGCAGGCTAACCAATAACAGGCTCATACCACCCATAAAGACTTTGTTATAAAACTCTTGCATTGTGCCGTGATGACCTCTGACTAAGCATCCAAGCCCGCCAGTGTACCGCTATCAGTCGTTCAAGGTCACAATCATCAGGCTGCCTTCAAATTTTTTCGGTTGTAGTGCCAGCCAAATCAAATGTTCGGTGGGCCATTTTTTGTCGCACTTATCGATGAGATCCAAAAATGGCTGGCGCCCCGGGTCAGCCAGTACGAGTTTTTTCACCCCCGCCGATGCCGCGCGCTTGAGCATGGCAAACCACTCATCGGCCAGCTCATCCCAAAAGCAAATATCGCCCCCGACAATCACATCGTAATTGGCCAGATCTTTCTTTTTCATCTGCTTCATGGAACAGATTAACTTTTCCACTTTGACCGCATTTAAATCGGCTTGGGCATCCAAAAAGGGAAATACATCGGTATCTACATCCATGCCCGTCACCTTGCAGCCTTGGCGTGCAAAGAAAATCGACGTAGGCCCCCAACCGCAACCCACATCCAGCACCCGTGTATTTTTACGTGGGCGATGCTCACTGAAATAATCCATTAGCAGATAACTGGAATCCCAATGGCGATCGCCATGAACACTGGGCGCTACACGTTTTTTGATTTTTTTAAGGGTGGGATTTTTGTCGGTAAACAACCACACACCATAGGCACTCAATGTGTGTTTAACCGGAGGGGCGATAAGTTCAGGCACGATGAATCCTTTATTGGCAATACGCATTGGGCACCCGGCTTCCCCCAACAATCGACAAGCCGGCATTTCATGCACGCAGTCTATGAACTATTTGTTACCGTTTTTTAACAGTATTGCGCACACTACGCCATGACTAATTGCACAAACACTGACGCTGGATAGCAGCAGCACCCAACAATTATCAATACCCAAAGCATTGCGAGTCTCAATCACCACACCAACCATAAGCAAAACTTATCAGCAAGATCACAAAAGCTGATTATGCTTATCCCCAAGAAGCCTCTACCCTAGCCCCCAACCCCTACTGCGTGGGAAGGCCCTTTTCTGGAGAAGCCAATGTCCGTTTTATTTGACCGATTTACCCTCAAAGATATTGAACTGCGCAACCGTATTGCCGTACCCCCTATGTGCCAATACAGCGCGATAGATGGCCTGAGTAATGACTGGCACCTTGCGCATTACACCGGCATGGCGCGCGGTGGTGCCGGGTTAGTGATTGTGGAAGCAACGGGTGTCTCCCCCGAGGGACGCATCAGCCCCGGTTGCCTGGGGCTGTGGAGTGATGATCACATCCCCGGTCTTGCGCAAATCGCCGCCGCCATCAAAAAAGCCGGCGCTGTGCCCGGCATTCAAATTGCCCACGCCGGGCGCAAAGCAAGTGCGAATCGCCCCTGGGAAGGCGACGACCATATTACCGCTGGCGATGCGCGCGGCTGGCAAACCATTTCTCCCTCGGCGATTGCCTTTGGTGGCGACCTTAGCCAAGTGCCACAGGAAATGTCCCTCGCCGATATCCACCGAGTCACCGCCGATTTTGCCGCTGCCGCCCAACGCGCACGCGCTGCCGGTTTTGAGTGGTTGGAATTGCATTTTGCCCACGGTTATCTCGCGCAAAGTTTTTTCTCAACCCACGCTAATCAACGCACAGATCAATACGGTGGAAACCTGGAAAACCGCAGCCGCTTTTTATTGGAAACACTCGCCGCGGTGCGCCATGTGTGGCCAGAAAATTTACCGCTGGCGGCGCGCTTTGGCGTGATTGAATACGATGGTCGCGACGAACAAACCCTCGCGGAATCCATTCAGTTGAGCAAACAATTCCGCACCAATGGCCTCGACTTTTTGAGTGTGAGCATTGGCTTTTCAACACCAACCGCCAATATCCCCTGGGCACCTGCATTTCTTGCCCCGATCGCCGAGCAAGTGCGCAATCAAACCGGCTTACCCGTTGCATCCGCCTGGGGGTTTAGCACACCACAACTGGCCGAACAGGCTATTGCTAATCAGCAATTGGATCTGGTCATGATTGGTCGCCCGCACCTGGCAAATCCGCACTGGCCATATCACGCCGCACGCGAATTAGGCGTAGAAAAATCCGCGTGGATTTTGCCCGCACCCTACGCCCATTGGCTCGAGCGCTACAGAAGCTGATTGCAGTTTTATGACGTTATCTTGCGAGGGGAAAATGTGTATTATGGTGACATCCCCCACGCAAAAGGCCATCCATTGTTTAAACACAATAGCTTTCGCATCAGGCTCGCCTTGTGGTTTGGCGGGCTCTCACTCTTTACCCTGCTCAGCGTTGGTATTTACGCAGGCTGGCTAACAGCGACGCAAATAAAAGTGACCGCCGGCGAGGCCATACACGCCAATGCCATGGCCGCTGCCGAGCTGCTGGGAGCCAACCTGTACGAACGCGAAATGGATATCGCCCTGGTTAGCCAAGCGCCGCATTTTGTGCGCGGCGACTTGAGTGATCCTGATGTTTTAAGCTCACTGGATCGCCGCTTGGATATGCGCAATGAATTTGCCTGGTTAGGTGTGGTCGATGCGGAAGGCACTGTTATTCAAGCGACGAATAATATGCTGGTAGGCCAATCGGTCGCACAGCGCCCCTGGTTTATCGCCGGGTTACAAGGCGTATACAGCGGTGATGTTCACGAAGCACTCTTGCTCGCCAAACTCCTCCCCAATCCACACGCCGATGAACCGCTGCGCTTTATCGATTTCGCCGCACCTATCCACAATCGCGAAGGCAAATTGGTTGGTGTTGTAGCGGCACACGCCCACTGGAATTGGGTCACTGAAACCGTACAGGCCGTTGCCAATCGCCGCGAGCACGCAAGTGATTCAGAAGTTTTGATTGTCAGTAGCACCGGCAACGTGCTCTACCCACAAGCCTTGGCAGGTGTAAGCCGACTGCCCGATAATTTGCCACACAATAAACATTACTCCATCGTCACCTGGGATGACGGGCGCGATTACCTGACCAGCCAAGTCACGGTAGATGCACGTTCAAACAGTAATTTCGGCTGGCGTATTGTGGTGCGGCAACCGCTGGAAAATGCATTGGCTCCCATATACGCCATGTACTCCCGTTTTTTTATTCTGGCATTAATCGCCGTATTATTATTTTCACTGTTGGCTTGGCGTTTAGCACAAACTATTAGTAAACCGATTGAACAACTTGCTGCCGCCGCACGCTGCATAAAACTCAACACCAGCGCACCACGCTACCCTACCGACACCAGCTTGAGCGAAGTCGCGCAGTTAAGTAGCGCCATGCAATCCATGACGGAATCCCTGTTAACCCGCGAACGCGAACTGGAATTGCTCAATCAAACACTGGAACAACAAGTATTGCAGCGCACCGAGGCATTGGCCGCCGCCAATAAACTACTGGAACACCTTGCCACTATCGACCCACTCACCGGCACCAACAACCGTCGTCGCTTTGATGAAAAATTGGAAGACTGCGCACGCATGGGCAAACGCACCGGGCGCGGCTTTTCCATTTTGTTACTGGATGCCGATCACTTCAAAAAAGTAAACGACAATTACGGCCACCCCGTGGGTGATGCCGTGTTACAACAAATCGCCACACTCATCACCAATAACACTCGCGCCACCGACTTTGTCGCGCGCTACGGCGGCGAAGAATTTGTCGTCATACTACCCGACGCCCCCAGCGAAACCGAAGTCCGCACCGTCGCCGAGAAAATTCGTACCGCTATAGAAAGCGCCCCCTTCCCCAGCGTGGGTCACATGACCATGAGCATCGGCAGCAGCACCTGGCACCCCAACGACTCAAGCACCACCCAAGTCATCCAACGCGCCGACGAAGCCCTCTACACCGCCAAAGCCTCTGGCCGCAACCGCGTAGTTGCTTACGGACAGCAGTAATTCATTCCTTGCAGATGAAAATAAAAAGCAAGGAGGATATAGTTCGGAATCAAATTGGCAAACTAATCTTTATCTCTTGCCATGTGAACTGCGCCGCACATTGAAATTAGAACATTTCGCGAGCTGTGTTTAGGTGCTGGCGCGAGGGAAGCTGTAACATATTCAGGCCCCCTTTTGTCAACCCACTTATTCAATTTTGAAGAAGTAAAGCAACAAACCCTATCAATCACAAGTCGTTCAAACATAATATTGTTGACACTTAATCGACATAGGGAAGCACAACAGTGATCTTAACAATGTCAAACTTGGAGAAATACTATGCTTTGGGACTTACTACAGCAATCGCAAATAAAAAGCACTCGTCAATCAGCAGATTCTGCAGATCTTAAAGCAAGCCTCGCACAAGCAAACGTTGAGCAGCTAGAGGCACAAGTTCAAACACTTTCTTTGGCATGCCAAGCAATGTGGGAGCCTATAGGAAAAAACTTACAACAAAGGCTAAAAAGGAAATTTTTTAGCCTGGCAAAGAAGATATGCTAGCCCTACAACACCCAGCGCACGGACTTATCAAGCCCCACAATTGACCATCACACATAAGTATACATTCGCACTGAACGGACCCAAAAAAGCAAATTAAAAGGACCTGAAAAAATGAAAATTCGACAAGCTGAAATTAAGGACACAAAAGAAATTCTTGCTTTAATAAAAGCAAAAGCTGAATTTGATAACCACCTTGATTCATTATTAGCAACAGAAAAAAGTATCACCGAAGCATTCTTTAGTACTTCTCCCAAATCATGGGCAATCGTTGCTGAAATTGATTCACAACTGGTTGGGATAGCGACTTATTATAATATCTACTCTACATTCAAAGCCAAACCAGGAATCTGGCTTGATGATCTTTTTATTTACCCGCAGTATAGAAACATGGGCATTGGGAAAGCCCTTATAAAAAAACTATGCTTCATTGCTCAAGAAAATGGCTGTTGTCGCCTTGATTGGATTGTTGCTTGCGACAATAAAAATGGAACAGAATTTTATGAATATCTAGGAGCAAAGATATTTGAAGAAGTGCGCCACGCAAGGCTAGATGAAATCGCTATAAGTAGATTATTAGATAACAATGTATAACAGCACTATTTTACATATTAATGGTATTTAACTTTATAAAGGTGTATTTCTCGCTCATCTTTACCACAACATAGCAGCGTTCGAGCTTGCAGCTTAATAGGAGTAAAAAATGGAAGACCTATACATTAGATATATTCATTTCTTGGGCATCATATTGCTAAGCGCAACACTGTTTTATGAGTTAATTTCTTTTTCCCGCACCTTAACTAATGCTCAGTTAAAAAAGCTTTTATGGGTTGATGCTTTGCTTGGCATCAGTGCAGTTATTGTTCTGATTTCAGGTGGCTTGCTTTGGGGTAGCTTTGGAAAACCCAGTGAGTTTTACACAAAGAATCCAATTTTTCATATCAAGCTAACAATATTTTTTCTAATTGCGATAATTTCAATTTTTCCCACTTGGTTTTTATTGAAAAACCGAAAATCAACTGAAGCGGTAATAAGCACCCCTAGCTATGTGTTATATATTATTAAGGTTGAAGCGGCATTATTAATCGCAATTCCTCTGCTTGCGGTATTAATGGCACGTGGTATTGGCTTAGCATAATCACCACATACCTCGCATCTAAAAAATCACTGCGCGATACTTATTTTAAGTAACCAGATTGAAAGTTTTTACCCCTATTAACATTATCAGGGAGCCCCATGTTTAAAATATTTTCGATACTCCTAAGTGTGATTAGTGGGTTTTTTATATTTATTTTTATTAACACACCAGAACTGAAGGAGTCCGGCCAGTTAGTTGCATACCGCGGTGGAGGGCAAATTGTCGACTATAAAAAGCTTGGAAAAGATGGCTGTACCGCCAAGGTTATCGTTCAGTCCGAAAATGCTCATATCGAAAATACCATTGAGTCAATCAGGGATGCTAATAGTGCAGGATTCGATGTTATCCACATTAATATTCATCGATCAAAAGACAACAACTTTGTGCTATTCCACGATTGGACATTAGATTGTGCTACAAATGGCAAAGGAGAGGTAGCCGCAAGCGAGGCCAGTCTACTTACCGAACTGGATGCAGGTTACGGTTATACCTTTGATGATGGACAACACTTTCCGTTTAGGAACAAAGGATATCGCATAAGCCATTTAACAACGATTTTAGATCAGTACCCACATAAAGAATTTTGGTTCAACCTCAAGAATAATGATGAGGCATCCTTTGTGGCACTGCATGAGTTGCTAAGGTCTAGATATGGAGATCGGCTATCAGATCTCGTTATCATTTCAAGCGAAAAAGGAGTGAATTGGTTTCAGCGGGAGGCGCCAAAACTAAAAGTGATTAGCATAGAGTCGACCAAAGAATGTGTTAAACAATATATGGTGTACGGATGGAGCGGAATCTTCCCGGAAGCTTGCTCGAATCGCCCCATACTCATTCCACCAGACAAAGCGAAATACCTGTGGGGATACCCGCGAAGATTCGCTGCATTAGCGCAAGAGAATGGAAGTGATATCTACCTTTGGACAGAACACAGATTACTACAAGACCACACATTAGACATTGAAAATGGCATAGGCGTAGTAACAGGCGATGTTCACGGCGTAAAAACTATTTTGCGTTAATAAGGCTTATTAATTTACACATTTTATGTGCAGGACCAGCCCTCATGAAAAGTAGATCATCAAGAATAAACGTCGCTGACTTTTCAACTTAAAAATGCGAATGACCATGGTGATCAAACATTTCATGCTGGATTTTTAGTACAAACGGATCGCGCTCCATATCACCCAGATCAGTGTATTCAATTGTACGATAGCGCTTGGTATCGTTAAGCGAAAAAGGAGCGTTTTCGTTCACATACAACCGGGCCACTTCAGTCGTAGTTTTTTGTTTGCCCAGTATAGTGGTGACGCGTGCAGCGAGCGATATCTGGGGTAACCATAGAACTTCATAGAAAACGCCATTTACCTCGCCAGCATAAAGAACACTTTTCCAGCCGTGAAAATCCGAGGCATATTTTATAGGAGTTAATACACGCAAAATATCCGGGTTAATAGCGAATACTTGCCATTGCTGGTGAATGCCAAGCAAATTGAGATCAATTGGTGAGTATTCGATAACCTGGCGATCCGCATGAAATATTTTGCTATAAAACCATAAATCATTTGTAGTTTTAGTCCAGCGTTCGCCGGTATTGTTGGCGAGATAAAACCATTCAACCGCGCTGGCACTACGTACCAGTCTCGCGCGATTAACAATAGTATCACTAGAGATTGTCGTGACAAATTCTGCAGCTAATGGCGGCAGATTTTTTGTATTCACGTTAAGTGGCAACGGCTCACCCAATTCACCACTCTGGAGCGCGCATCCAGCGCTGAGCAGGCAAGCCAATAATAAAACACAATAAAATTTCATTATTTATTCTGCTGATTCAGACCAAGGGCATCGGTCATGATGTGATAAATAATGTGTTGTTCTTGCACACCGCGAAATAAATGGGCGTTCGGCCCCAATGCATAAATACCAACATCTTCGCCGCCGTGGGTTTCCGATGCGAGAGGTACTGTAGCTTCTTGCATATAGGCAGGGCTAGCAGTATCCACATCGCTTAAGTCAGGGCGTGCGGCTGTGCCCTTATAAGTGGCTGCAATTGCGCTTTCACTTTTCCCATTAAATTCGCGTCGATTTTTTCCCCCAGTAAAACCGGGGCCATTGGCGTAACCGAGAGTCGTATAAGGCAATCCCATAGTGTCCGTTGATAACTCTCCATTTGCTCGCGTTTTACCTAAAATAGGATTGCCGCGCTCAGGGTATCCCGCAATGGTAAAGGTATGGCTGTGATCCGCCGTAACCACAATTAAGGTATCACGCGGGTCTGTCATTGCCGTTGCTGCCTTAACCGCATCCGACAATGCAATTGCATCCGTTAAGGCGCGATAAGCATTGCCTGCGTGGTGCGCGTGATCAATTCGACCACCTTCTACCATTAAATAAAATCCTTTTTTGTGCTGTTGCAACATAGCGATGGCTTTTTGGGTCATTTCAGCCAGCGATGGTTCACCTGCAATGTCCTGTGCGCGATCGGCTTCGTAACGCATGTGTGACGGTTCAAATAATCCCAATAGATATTGGGTCTTTTTCGGGTCTACGTCATCAAATAACTGCTTGTTCCACACGTAAGCCGACTGCGGATATTTAGCCAACCATTCTTGATGTAAATTGCGGCCATCGCGACGCATGCCAGTGCGACCCGTATATTCCGGGTCCGCTTCTGTTTCTGCATAAAATTGTTTGCGCCCACCGCCCATCACTACTTCAATGCCATTGCCGTAGGAAAATTCCAACAATTGCAGTGCAATATCTTTTACCGTCGCGCCCTCGGGCAAATTTGCATCAGCTTCCCATTCGCGGTCAGGCACATGGGCATAATTGGTTGCCGGCGTGGCGTGAGTAACGCGCGCGGTGGTTACAATGCCCGTGGCTAACCCACGTATTTCAGCTTGTTCAAGAATGGTTTTTATACTCGCGGCAGCCACAACATCGGCGTTGCTTTCTGTGCGCGCCAGGGTTTGATTGACAGAGATAGCACCATCATTCGCTTTTATACCTGTAACCAAGGCCGTTGCCGTGGGCGCAGAGTCGGATGTCTGTTGATTCGCACTGGCCGTGACACTCAACGCAAAATAGGGAAATTTTTCAAATGCCAAGCGATTACTTTCACCGTCGCGCTGCTGTAATTGCCCTTCAAGAATTCGCGCCGCAGTTACGGTGGAAATGCCCATGCCATCACCTACAAATAAAATGACATTTTTTGCACGATCACCCACATAAGCATTTTGTTTTGCGACACGCAGTGCTGCCTGCCCCGAGTCATACCAATAAGCAGGGGTATTAAATTCAGCAGCAGCTTTGCTGGTCGCCGCTTGAGCACATAACAACGGCGCATTTACAGCACACATCAAGCTCAGTAGACCACAGGAAAAACGTTTACCACGACTCATGAATAACACCTGGCAGAGGGATAGACTGCGCAATACCGCGCAAATGTGCCCCTGATTCACAACAATCAGGGAGGATTCCGGGGATGCTATTGCGCTATACGAGATGAGTCAATGACGTTTACGGCAATAACAGCTTACAATAGGGGCTCTTATCACCCGAAACCAAGGGAAGATACATAGCCTTATGAATAATTTGCGTCACCTTATCGCCCTCGCCTGTTGTACCGGTTTGCTTTCCTGTGCTCAGGCACCTGCCTCGAAAAATGTGGTCGGTCAATCAGCTACCGCATCGTCGGCTACACCACCGTCTGTGGTAACACAATCATCATCTACGTCCAAACCCATAGAGATTGCGATCAACGAAGCAGATTTTGCAGTTTGTATCGATCGATTTACCCAGCTTGCAAATACACAAGGCATTTCCGCCAAAGTAATAAACAACAGTCTGGCAAAAGCGGCGTTGAATAAACGTGTGCTGGAATTAGATAAGCAACAGCCGGAATTCACCACAACCTTTGCCGATTATTTTAATCGCCGTGTTACCGCGCAACGTGTTGCCCAAGGTCGCAGTTTGTGGATTAAACACCGCGCACTGTTTGATCGCGTTGAACAGCAATACGGTGTACCTGCCCCTTATTTATTGGCCTTTTGGGGACTTGAAACCAACTTCGGAAATTATTTTGGTAACACCAAGGTTATCGATTCACTTGCCACGCTTGCCTGCGATACACGACGCAGCGATTTTTTTACCATCGAACTGATGAATGCATTGCGCATATTGGATGAAGGAGCCATCGCACCTGAACAGATGGTTGGCTCATGGGCCGGCGCTATGGGACACGTGCAATTTATGCCCTCCGCATTTTTAAAACACGCCGTGGATTATGATGGCGACAACAAGCGCGATTTGTGGAAAAGCACACCGGATGCCATGGCATCCGCTGCAAATTTTTTACGCAACCTCGGCTGGAAACCAAACGAGCGCTGGGGACGCGAAGTGAAATTACCAAGATCCTTTCCATTTTTGGAGGCAGGCTTAAAAAATACCAAACCATTAATAGAATGGCGCAAGCTCGGTGTAACGCTAGCTGACAGCTCGCCGCTCCCAGCTGACAATATTCAGGCAGCTTTATTGGTTCCTGCTGGCCACCAAGGCCCAGCCTTTTTGGTGTACGACAATTTTAATGTGATTATGCGCTGGAACCGTTCAGAGTTTTACGCGATTGCAGTAGGTCAATTAGCCGATCAAATTGCCGGTGGCGGAAAATTATTGCAATCTCCACCGGAAAATGCGCCGCGCTTGCATCGCAACCAGGTGATTGCCTTACAAACACAACTCAATGTAAAAGGGTTTGATGCGGGCACACCCGATGGTATTTTCGGCCCCGGCACTCGCCGCGCCCTGAGTGAATTCCAGCAACAACAAGGCATGATTGCCGATGGATTTCCCAGTGCAGAAGTACTTGGCCGGATTGGAATTGCACTTGAATAACACAGTGCAATAGCAAATAAAAAAGCCCGGCTACGTTGCAACAGCCGGGCTTTTTATTTCAATCGCGTTAATTGGTTGTATAGGCAGCCATTTTTACTTTCAAGACAACCGGACGATCGCTAAAGTTTAAACCCCAGTCAGTTTGATCGCCATTCCACACCCGAGACATAATCCATTTACCATCTTGATAGCGCCCCTCTTCAACACGGTCGATCATGTATTTTTTATTGGCGAGCTCTTTGGAAGGCTTAAATTCCACTCGCGCTTTGTGTGCTGTTACCAGATATTCGTTATCACTTAATTGCACGACCAGAGCACCGCCAGCGGCAGGATTATTGCCTTCCGGTGGAGCAATCCAAAACATCGGGCGCCCATAAGTCACTTCTATATCCCACAAACCGGCATCCACCACTTGGGTTAAGGCTGCGGCTTTATCTTTCGCATGCTGTTCTTTTTCGGCAGGCGTAGCCTCAGCATTCCAAATTTTTTGTGTATCACCCGTGGTATCAAGCGGCTCTGCAAAACCCCAACGGTTATTTTCAAATAACAACCTGGCCCAATCGCGCATCATCGGAGAAATAGCGCGGTAGTGCTGTGCAAAATGCTCGATAGTTTCATCGTTATACTCTTTAGCACCCAAGGGATAGTTAGTGTAACCCGTGTCATCCATACCAAAAGGTGAAAAACCAATGCCACCCAAACCTAATGTGGAATAAAAATAGCGAGCATAGGGTTGATCGTTACCAATCTCTGCAACAAACAACGCGTTGTCATCACGCGCATAAAGCTCCAACACTTTGGATACGGTTTTGTGATCGCGGAAATAAATATCCGGGCCAATTAAATCAATGGCAGGCGCTGCCACTTTCCAGATATGCAATACATTATCAGTCGCACCGCCACTGGAATATTGACCGGGCAAACCGGGGTTGAACGGATTGCGCAACGCAACATTGACATACATCGGCAGGTTCTTGATCGCTTTACCTGTTTGAGCGATTTCATTGCAGTATTTAGCAATGTAATAGGCGTGAAAAAACTCATCGGCATCTTTACCAAATACCTGCGCCCAGCTACCACTTTTTAGTTTCAATTGTTGGATTAAGTCTGCCGGTACTTGCGCAGTGAAATATTGTTGTGCCAACGCGGAAAAATCGCGCACAGATTGATAGGTGCCAACTTCGTTCTGCACTTGCACCATAATTACTGTGTGATCTTTATCAGTTTTTTTCAGGTGCTTCATCAATTCTACAAAGGCTTTTTTATCGGCCTCCAAGGTATTCTTACCTAATGGCGACATTGAATTCAGTGTGTCGCCATCCTGTTTTACTACGCGAGGAAAACGCGCGTTATCCAACTTCACCCAGGCTGGCGCGTAGTGCGGTGCATTATTTTTCCAGGTGGCAAACCAAAGCAGCACCACTTTTACATCGCGCTCACGCGCTTGTTTAATTAATACATCCACATAAGAAAAATCAAACTTGCCCTCTGTTGGTTCAATCTGCTCCCACGCTACCGGAATACTTAAGGTATTCGCGTGCATTTTTTCTACCGAAGGCCATACGTCTTTTAATGCATCCGGGTAGTTGCTGGAATTATTGGTTTGCGCACCCAGTATTAAATAGGGAGCACCGTCCACCATCAGCGCATGGCGGCCATGCTTACTTACTAATTCAGGCAATGGCGCAGCAGCACACAGTGGCAGTGCAACGAATAGCAGTAGCGAGGTGGTAATACAACGCCCTAAGCGCAAACAAAATAGAGTAGCGATTGACATAAATCCTCATGCGGGGTTGGTGTTGATTGCAGAATGCGTTTTTAACGCTTATTGAATGAATTAAGACTTGCAGAAAAAACAGGAAAGCAAACCGACAAAAACAAAAAAACCTTGCCCCGGGTGGGGCAAGGTTTTAAAGCGCGCTAATTAAAATCTGGCGCGGATACCAACTGCAAAACGAGCATCTTGCGAGTAAGAGTAAGCAATGTGATCGCCAGCACCATTTTGATCGATGATACCAACGGTTTTCTCTTTCAGCAGATTACTTGCTTCTGCAGTAATAGTGTAATTATCAAGGAAGGTATAGCTAACCGATGCATCCAACTGACCATAGTCATCGTTATATACAGGGATACGAGCCTTACCACCTAATCCATCATTAAAGTCTGGATCAAAACCATTACCCCCCAAGTAATCAAGTATTTACTGCGCCATGAGTAAGCCAAGCGAGCAGAAAAACTGTCTTTCTCATACATCCCAATAATATTGAATGCATTTTTTGACAGCTGATCAATTGGCAATTGGCCATAAGCCGAACGATCAGTATCTACAGGCGCTGCACCTGCTACAGTATCACCACCGACAGGTTGGGTATTCAATGGAATATCCGCCTTACTATCGATGTAGGTGTAGTTAGCTTGTATACCCAAACCATCAAATGGTGCAGGTAACTGGTCAAAGAATTTATTGACGCCGATTTCTAAACCATTGATATCTCCACTACCCACATTGTCCAACCAGGTAGCTTGACCAGTGTAGTTGCCAATTGCGTAGGGTTCCGCTGTTTTCTTAAAGAAGCCTTCGACTTGTTTGTTAAACAGCGCTGCATAAGCCATACCACCGTTCGAATCGAAATACCACTCAACAGACAAGTCGAACTGTGTCGCTTCCATGGGTTTGAGATATGGGTTGGTATCCTGATTCAGGTTAAAGCCTTTGATCACACCGGTTTCATTATCGATATCAGCACTTACCGTTACTTTGGCTTGCATATCGGAGAAAGATGGATTCCAGATAGCTTCCGATGCAGCAAAACGAACAAACACATCTTCACTCGCTTGCAAACGCAAGTTAAAGCTTGGCAATACGTGAGTATTGTCGGTTTTGGCATCTAGCGGCGTTACTGAACGAGGTATAACCTCTACACCATCAACAGTCGCTCGGTTAACGATAAAAGAACCTGAAGCAGTCATATCGGTTTGTACCACACGCACACCGATATTACCGTCGATTGGCATTGCCAGATCATCAAATCCATAATTGGTCATGATGTACATCGCCACGGTTTTTTCGTCTTGATAGTTTCTGTACTCTGGATTATCCAAACGAGTCCAATCAGAATATACGCTGTCTGCACACCACCACGCGCCATCAGTTTCACAATCGGCATTGACCGCGTCGGTTGTTGCTCGGAAATTTCTGGCTGCCTCGGAAGAATACAAATAACCCGTTGCCGGAACAGTAACATCACCGCGCTGGAAATCACCAAACGAATATAAAGTCAGGTAATTTTCTGCTTGCTCTGGTGTCACCTTGGGGATTGAGTTTTTATCAAATCCAAACCAAGTAGCGTAACGGGTATTCCAATCGTAGTCGGTGTTAGTGTTGTCACCCGTTTTCTCTGAATATCTGACACCCGCTTTTACCGATTTAATGACTGCACCATTAAAATCGTATTCTGCATCAAAGCGTGCTGTTTTCGCATCTGCTTCGTTACGCTCAAAGTGAGTCATCGCTTGGCCAAGGTTGTAATTGGCGAAGTTAGACATATACGCTTCATCGATTATGATAGAAGGCTTTTCAGTACCAATCCCTTCCATTCGAGCTTCAGCAGGAATCACTTTCAAGCCCAAGGTATAATCATCAACTCTCGCTTCTGCTTTTATGTACTGTAAATCGGCAGAAAATTTCCAGTAGTCATCAGGTGACCATTTTATACCGGTAGCATAGTCAGTCGTTTTGGAAACATTTTGTGCCCAGCGGGTACTGGTACCAAAATCCAGCCCCCATTGCGCAGGATTAGCAACGGTAACAGTGCCTGATTCCATTGCGCCATTTCCGCTGTAAACCCAATCATTATCCGCGGTAGGTACTAATGCCTGATCGCCATTGCCGCCTTCAAGGAAAAAAGCATTTTCATCATACACGTTGTCATGTTTTGTTTGAAAAGCAGTGAAATAAAGCTCCGTGCTTTCATTAGGCGCCCATTGCAATGCAAGGTAACCACCTTCACGAGTGCTTTCATGGTCGTTGCGACGCCAATCCACACCTTTGGAAACCCAAACATCATCGCCATTAATAGTTCTTGGCATATAAGCTCGGGAATACACTTGGTCTGAGCGCGTAGACAAATCAGAGGTAGAAGCGTTGACGAGGATACCAAATTCACCGGCATCAGTTTCCCAACGATTGCTGTACAAACCGGAATATTCACCGTTTGTTTCTTTAATTTGATCACCATAGTTAGCTTTCGCAGAAACGCTAACTAATTGGCCATCTGAATCAAACGGCATACGGGTGCGCAGGTTTACTGTACCGCCCAAACCACCTTCAATCATATCTGCCGATGGGCTTTTATAAGTATCAACCGCATACATCAATTCAGCAGGTACCGATTCAAAGCTTAAACCACGGCCACTTGCAGCGGAGAATACATCACGCCCATTTAATTCGGCACGAACTTGTGTCAAACCACGAACAGCAACGCCACTACCCTCTGCTGCAGGGTGTTCCGCATCGTTGTTGGTATAACGACCTACAGTTACACCTGGAACACGCTGCAGTGCTTCAGTTACGCTGCGATCCGGTAATTTACCGATATCTTCTGCAACGATTGAGTCTACGACCACATTCGCATTTCTTTTTACATCTTGTGCAGATTGAATACTCGCACGCTGGCCAGTAACAATCACTTCTTCCAATCCGTCGGCGCTATTTTGCGCGTAAGTGTGCGATGCCACGCCCATGGCACCGACAACCAGCGATACGCTGGATGCTAATTTGATATACGTTGGTAATTGTTTTTTTAGGAATTTTTTTCCAAGGTTGTGCTTATTGTTGGATGTCATGATTTTCTCCAGTTAATTTTATAAAACTACCCCTAAAGCTATCTCCCGCTGCTGGATAAGAGATAAATACCCTCTCCCTGTGCCATAAAACTCCCTGAATTCCCGTTGCTCTCTAGCGTCAGGATTTTCCCGTGCTTTGCGTCCTCCAGCGTTAAACCCGCTGCAGGACGCGAAGTTCTGATGTAAATTTTTTGTGCATGCTGTGAGCGAATGCGCGCCTGCGTTAATTCGCCTTTTTGCCATTGCAGATCTACTTCTATACCTCCGCGCGCGCGTAAACCGGTGACGGAGCCCTTGGGCCAACTGGCGGGTAATGCAGGCAATAAATGCAATTCGTCGCCGTGGCTTTGCACTAACATTTCAGCAATGCCGGCGCTCGCACCAAAATTGCCATCAATTTGAAAGGGGGGATGGTTATCCCACAAATTGCTCAGGGTGCTGCGCTGTAATTGCTCACCCAACACTTTGTGTGCACGATTGCCGTCCAATAACCGCGCCCACATATTTACTTTCCAGGCTTGTGACCAACCAGTACCGCCATCGCCACGGGCATTCAAGGTGTTACGTGCGGCGGTGAGTAATTCCGGTGTTTGGTGCGCGCTAATATCGCGTCCCGGGTGCAAAGCAAATAAATGGGAGATATGGCGATGTTCATTTTTAGGATCGTCAATATCTTCTTTCCACTCTTGTAATTGTCCCCAGCTGCCGATGCGAATACCGCGATCAAGCTGTGCTAACTTTTCTTGCAGGGCTTGTGCAAATTTTTTATCGCCTGAGAGCTGTGCGGCTTCGTGAGTATTGCGCAGTAAATCAAACACAATTTGCTGTGACATGGCCGCCGCACGAGTGAAAGGGCCGTGCTCTGGTGAGAAGCTTGGCGATACAATCCATTTGCCATCGCGCGGATCTTTTACCAAAAACGCCAACCAAAATTCACTCGCACTTTTCATTAAGGGATAAGCGCGATTGCGCAAGAAACGCTTATCGCCAGAAAACAAATAATGCTCGTAATAATGCTGTGCGAGCCAAGCCGCTGCTTCGGGCTGCCAAAATGCGGTGGGCCAGTCGATTACACCGGTAAAGCCCCAAATATTGGTATTGAGAAACAGCGTCCATCCTTTATCCGCGCCGGCCACTTTTTTGGCGGCAATCGTGCCCGGTACTACCAGACTGTCAACAAAATCAAAAAAAGGCTCAATCAATTCCGGCAAGTTGGTGGTTTCGGCCAGCCAGTAATTCATTTGCAAATTGATGTTGACGTGATAGTCAGCATTCCATGGCGGCGTAGTGGAGTTATTCCACACGCCCTGCAAATTGGCAGGCAATGAACCGGGACGCGAGGAAGCGATCAGCAGGTAGCGGCCAAACTGAAAGTAGGTTGCCTCTAATGTGCGATCCAATACGGCATCACCTTTTTTGTAACCCGCCAGCAATTGCGATGTGGTTAGCGATTGCGGTTTTTGCCCTATATCCAGCGCGACACGATTGAACAGGGCTTGATAGTCAGCCCGGTGTACTGCCTGTAACTGTGCAAAGGTTTTTTTACTCGCCTTGGTAATATTGTTGTGCAACCGTTTGTGTGGATGCACGCCGCGATATTGTGGATAGGACTGGGCGTAGTCAGTGCCCGCCGCGAGTAAAATCACCACCGAATCAGCGGCAGTGATTTGAATTTTATTCCCCTCGATAACCCTTAATTCACCGCCCTGATTAAGCAATTGAATTTGGGTTTCAAACTGCAAACCATTACTGTGCAACTTGCCGCTGGCGGTAATGCGCCCCTGCTTGATGGCGACATTTAAATCGCGATTGTCAGGCACTTGCAGACTTGCAGTGAACGAAATGCTGGCGGGTTGATCTGCCGAATATTTAACAGCGATTACACCATCGGGATAACTGGCAAGGTACTCACGGCGATACTGCACACCACCCTGTTCATAGCTGACCGTGACTTGGGCATCACCAAGGGATAACTCACGGCGATAGCGGCTGACATCGCTGTCATTTTTGTTTGATTCAATGATCAGGTCGCCGAATGTTTGGTAGTCGCCATAGGCACTGATTTTGTGGCCCAACAATTTGGCAGCCGCTTCCGGGGTAATCGAACCCTCGGTGTTGATGGTGTTTCTAACTGCTGCAATGGCATCGCCTTGGGCTTTTTCCGGCCAGCCAAAATCGTATCCCGCCGCGCCAGGGCCACCGGTCCACAAGGTTTTTTCATTGAATTGGATCAGGTCACGCGCAACTCCACCGGCAATCACTGCGCCCAAGGCACCATTACCAATAGGCAAACCTTCGCGCTCCCAATCTGACGCGGGAGCATCAAACCAGATGGATGCCGACTCTGCCGCCTGCAACGGCAAGGCACCAAACGTCACTAGCAGCACCATAGAGGCACCGACAGCGCGCAGACCAGATTGCACAGCAGCAGAGATTGGAAGAATCATGGAGAAAGTGACAGCCTTTATATGGTAGATATGACTATATGAAACAATGTTAAGGTAATGTTTTTATCGGTGCAAGTTTTATCACCTATAACAAAAATGGCACCATTTTCGTGCTACGAAAGGAAACATTTTGGCGACAAAGCAGTACCAAACCAGTAAGTTTTGCAACGCTATAGCGCCTTGACAGATGGGTAGTTGATGTATGGGTGGAACCCGGAGCAAATCAGGACTCCAGAGTTTGCAGGAACTCGGCATGGGACGGCGCGTAATCACGCCCCTTGCCGACAGCAGCACGCATTTTATCCATGACCGCCTGCATTTTGCCGGGCTCCGGTGATGGCGTAAGCCCTGTTGGATTGACGGCAAAACCGGCAAACATACTGATCCAGCTATGCTCGGTAAAGGACTCAATTTCCAGCAGTTGGATATCGCCAAAAGCCTTGAATGTCGCGATTTTCTCTTCCAATGTCGCCGGAATTTCCATGTCTCGCACATGCTGCCACAGCGGTTCCGTGCGGCCATTCAGCTTGTAGTGCAGGATAATAAAATCGCGGATGCGCTCATACTCCAAGCGATTGAGGCGGTTAGCCTCGGCGACCTGTTTTTCCTGAATTTCGTAGTCCACCAGAAATGCCACAAGCTTGTTAATACCGGTTTGGATAAGCGAAATACTGGTCGATTCCAAAGGTTCCAGGAACCCACTGGACAAACCAATCGCGACACAGTTTTTGTGCCAGAAATCCTGGCGCATACCGGTGGTAAAGCGGATTAAACGCGGTTCTGTCACCCGCTCGCCCCTGAGATTGGCACGCAGCTCTGCACGCGCCTGATCTTCCGTTATAAATTGGCTGGAAAACACATAGCCATTACCCACCCGATGCTGCAACGGAATATGCCACTGCCAGCCCGCCGTGCGCGCCGTTGAACGGGTAAATGGGTCTGGCTCGGCAACCGATTGGGTCTGTACTGCCAGCGCGGAATCACTCAATAACCACTGGCTCCAGTCCTCATACCCCACCCCCAGGGTTTTGCCGATCAGCAGTGCGCTAATCCCCGAGCAGTCCACAAATAAATCCCCGCTGATCTGCTCACCGGATTCCAGATGCAATGAGTGGATAAAGCCGCTATCGGGGTCAAGTTGAACCTGATTGATTTTGCCTTCAATGCGTTTGACCCGACGCGCTTCCGCATAGCCACGCAGGTATTTCGCAAACAATGTGGCATCAAAGTGATAAGCGTAGTTGTACCAGGCCAAGCGGCTGTCCGGGTCAAAACTGGGTTGGGCAAACCTGCCCGCCTTGGCCAATTGTGTGCACAAGCAGAACTCGGCTAATGCAGCGCTGTAGCCCTGCTGTTTTGCCGCCCACCAGGTTTTGTGAAACGGGCGATCCTCTATGGGCACACCATACCCGGCAAAGGGATGAAAAAAGGATTGATTCGGCGCAACCCAGTTTTCAAACTCGATTCCCAGCTTGAAGGTCGCGTTAGTCGCCTTGATAAATTCACTTTCCCTGATGTTTAAATCCTTAATAAATTGGTGGATTCCCGGCACAGTTGCCTCCCCCACCCCCACGGTTCCGATCAATTCCGACTCGACCAGTGTGACCCGAATATTGGTATTTCCCAGCCAATTGGCCAGATAGGCAGCAGTCATCCAACCGGCGGTACCACCACCAGCAATCACAATATGAGAAACAGGCTTGGATGACATAGACACAACTCCCGGCTCATAGTCTGGTCACTATAGCCCTCAATTATTATTGTCATTTAGACCAGATCACTAAGCTTAAGCTGACTTTTTTATTGGCACAATATTTATCATCTGTGCAAAACCCTATTTTTGTAACTGGCACGGCTGTTGCCAATGTTTAGGCTAGAGATCTGGCAATCGTCATGTGCAGGTTTTCTGATGCGCCAAAATGCACCGGAATCCCCACAACTCCCTGAAAAGAGCGGTAGAACAAAATGGCAACAGGCACTATCAACATGCACAACGCCCCCCTTGGTGCACCATCAAGCAGCAAGGGATCGCCCCAATTTGCCCTGTTTTGCGAGGAATACCAGCAGCGGCTCGATGCCCTGACACTGGTAAAGCAACTCATCCAAATGATTAAAGCCGTGCAGCGGCATCGCGGCATGTCTATGGGGGCACTCGGTGGCAATGCATTGTTTCGCGCCGAGCTCACCCAGTTGCAGGCGCAGCTGGAGCGGCGACTGGAATTGGTACAGGCATTTGCCGCCCGCAGCCTGAACCTGCTGAGCCCGCGTGACCGGGAAAACCTGAGCAATGCCTGGCTGACCATCAGCCGCGATTGGCAGCAGGATGCCGTGGTGGATAACTATGAATTGCACTGCCACCTAATCGAACAACTACTGAGCATGGTCGCCGCACTGGGTAAACAGTTGGAGCTGCCGACCTCCCAAGCCCTATCGCCGCACAAGGAGCGCACGGCTGGCGATGCCGCACCAGAAGGCACAGCCTACCCAAACCGTTTCAAGTACCTGGAGGTTCTGCATTTTTCGACCCGCCTGATGCCCTCCGTTGCCGAGCAAATTGGCCGCATTCGCGCCCTGTCGACCTATGCGTCGGCACTGGGTTATTGCGACAAAGATGTCACCAGCAAACTGCGCTACGCCATCCAATGCACCCGCGTGAATAACGAGAAATTGCGCCATCAAACTAAACGTCTGGAAGGCTTGCTGGATAAGGATTTGAGCCTGCTGCCCCAACTGAAAAGCTATGAAATCAAACTCGATTTCCTGCTCACCATGGTGGAGAACGATGTGGTTAATCCCCACCAGATCAATGCCGATAGTCATCGTTTGTTTGTACTGGCCTCGGACATTATTGATATGTATTTGAAAGTAGTGGATGAAGGCGTGCACCTGCTCACCAGCTGGCACGAGCAGGATATTGAACTCTGGCTGGAAACCTGCTGATCGGGGAGGGAAATTGAAATACACAGATTAGGGGAATTTATTCCACAGAAGAATGGCAATAGCAGGGTAGACTGCTTGCCTCTTAAGCCGTAACACCTAGAATGTGGCATCTGGAATCACGGCTAATTGTCGCTAAATTCACCCTGTGAGAAGCTGCTTATGCGTTCCGTTCGGCCCTTGGTGTTACCTGCTGCCTTCCCGCTTTGCGTTGCGCTCTTCAGCACAACCGCTGGCGCCCAAACCACATCCGGGGCAACAACACCGCCCACCATGCCACCTGCAGCCATGAACACCTGCCTGCAAGCTTCAATCCCCAGTGCCGCATCAACCATGACCGTTGCCGAACTTCGTCAAGCATGTCAGTTGTTGTATGAGCAAGAGTTGCAAAGCAAGGCACCGGCCGAACTGAAGGAGGAACAAGTCAGCAAGGCCTCCGCAACTGACAATGGCGAACAATTACTCCAGCGCCGCATGACCCTGGAAGCGCTGAACCGCTCCAACCGTTTTATGTTGACGCCGCACAAGCGCAACTACCTGTTTCCCGCGAGCTATACCCGTTCGCCCAATGTGACCCCCTATCGCGAAAACGACAATGAAGCCCTGAGCGACTTGCGTCGGACCGAAGTGGATTTCCAACTGAGCATTAAAATCCTGCTGCGCGAAGACATCTTTGGTGAAAACGGCCACTTGTATATGGGCTATACCAATCACTCGCTTTGGCAACTGTACAGCGAAGCCGATTCGGCCCCCTTTCGCGAAACCGACCACCAGCCGGAGCTGATCCTCAGCTTTACCAATGACTGGGAAATTTTGGGCTTCCGCAACGTGCTCAATGACATCATCCTCAATCACCAATCCAATGGTCAGGGCGGTCTGCTGTCGCGCAGTTGGAACCGGATCATGCTCAACAGCGTGTTTTCGCGCGGCAATTTTGCCTTTGCGCTCAACCCTTGGTATCGGCTGCCAGAATCTGCGCAGGAATATCCCGGCGACCCGGACGGTGACGACAACCCGGATATCACCGATTACATGGGGAAATTTGAATTTAACGCCGCTTATCAGCATGACGATGACATCTACAGCCTGATGCTGCGCAACAACCTGAGTGCAAACAGCCGCGGCGCCGTTGAGTTGGGTTGGAGCTTTCCCATCAGCAGCAACCTGCGCGGTCAGCTTAAATACTTCAATGGCTACGGCCACAGCCTTATCGATTACAACGTCAACCTGGAAGTATTTGCGCTGGGCATTGTATTTACCGATTTGTTTTAACGCACAGTTCATCAACCTAGAGCCCATAAACTAGAGCCCATAAAAAAGGCGCAGCGATAAATCGCTGCGCCTTTTTACCTTATTGCCAAGCGTGAAGTAAAAACCTAGTAGCTCTCGCCCAGGCGCTCCACCAAACTGCGAATGGACTGCACCGCTTGCGCCGACACATCGATAATGGAAAAACCAATCCAGTGCTTGCCGGATAAATCTGCGGCGCGCGTCCACAAACAATCTACCCCCAACTGAATCACCATCTGGTCATTGACCGGCTCAGGCAAGTGCAGATCCAGGGTGTAGAGACGATCCTCTTCCAGCAGCACATCGCCCATCACCATCAAACCTTGGGCATGGATGTTAACGAGCCGGCCGACGTACAAATCGCGCAGGCTGTCATAGACATCCACATCGCCATTAATGATGTGGCGCTCCAGTTCGCGATCGTGCTCCCGGGTACAGTCGTGGGTCATGATGCAGCCCCCGTTTTGAGGTTATCCGCCCGCTCGTTAAGGGTGTGATAAATATTTTCCAGCGCGCGTTCAAAGAAGGGCTTGGTGCTGCCGGCAATAATTTTGGCGCGACCGGCAATCATATCGCGTGCCAATTGCAAACCCGCCGCCAGCGATACCTTGCGCCCCTGCTGATCCACCAGCATGTAGTGCTGGGTCTTTTTGTTGTACCAAGCCACTTTCAGGCGCTTGCCGCCATCAAACTCAAACCAGGTACCAAATTCCACCATTTTCAGGCTATCGACAATTTTGGCTTCTTCGGTGGATACAGGTTGCTGCTGGGCGCTGCTGTGACCAGCTTTTTCTGCCGCCAACAACTCCAACTTGCTGCGCATAGGCGCCGGTGCCGGTTCCGCCTTGCGGCTGAGCAGTGCCATACGCTGTAGCGATGCTACCGCATCCAGCAATTTGCGGCCCTTGGCCTGTTCGTAGCCAATGGTTTCAAAGCCGCGCTCCAACAGGTTGCGCAGCGGTTCCTGAAGCTCCATTTGCGCCACCTTGTCCTGCTGGGTGGTTTTAGGCTCCAGCGACCACAACAAATCATCAATCGCCTTGAGTGCACGCGCCCAACTTTCGGATTTATCGCCGTAGCGCAACAACACAAACGACAGGTAATCCGACCAAGGCTGTAGCAACAGCAACAGGATCGCCGATGGCATCTCGCGGTTGTCGGTGCGGCTGCGCACCTCGTGATTCACTTGCAGTTTGGCCTCGCGCAGTTTTTCCTCGCCCTGGGCTTTTTCCAGCGCGCGACGCTCCATCAACTCCTGCCGGCGCGCCACGTTATTGGTGTAGGCATTAAACTCGATCAACAGCTCGGCAAAGATACGCACGTCATTTTTAAATTCGTGCAACAGGCGGAATACGGTAGTTTTGATCTTGGTGAAAATATCGTACTGATCACTGCCATCATTACTGACCCAGCGCACACCTGCTTCGGCCAAACTATTGAGCAACACCCGAGCAGGATGCTCCGGCTGCTCAAAAAACCCTTTATCGATAAAGGCGATTTTCAAAAAAGGCGTATGCAAATAACTGAGCAGTGCTTTGACTGAATCGGGCAAATGATCATCAGACAGCATGTACTCAAACAACATACCGACCAGGTCGATGGTCTGCATATCGCTCGCTTCCACCGCGCCATTTACATTCTCGCTGGCAATCTGCTGCATCATCTGGCGACTGACATCTGCCACGGTTTGCACCGGAATCGCCACCGGACCGGAATCGTGATCGGCCAAAGCCTGTTGACTCAGGTGATAGGCTTGCCCTTGCATCTGCTCCAGCACTCCAACCAATTGGTTGCTGTTATAGACCTGCAACTGGGTGGGCGGGGTATTGGGTGTTGCGGCCACCGGTGCATTGGCTGGCGCTGAGTTGGCAGCTGGCGCGCCGCCCTGGGCAATGGTGCCCGTGAAACCACTGGCCTGAATCGCAGGCATTAATTGGGTGACATGGGTTTGCAGCAGCCGAATCGCATTTAACAGGCTGTTTTGGTACTGGATATCATTGGGGTTGAGCGCACCACTGAGCAACTTGTCGCTCGCGCGGCGCTGATGTTGTTGCGCATCAAGCGCCTGCTGCTGTAATTCGGCCTCGGTTTGATGCTGTTCAAAAGGGCCGTCCTGGATAGCCTCTTCGCGCACCGGCTCGGACTTTTCCTGAGCCACCACAAACCGCAGGTTGGGCAGTAAATTCTGGCGGATCAAATAATCGTTCAGCTCATCGTAAAGCTCACCCAGCATGCCAATCACATCCTGATCAAACAGCTTGTAACCGATGATTTTGGTTTTGACATCCACATCCAGATTGGTCAACACCTTGCGCAGCGCTTCGCAGAATTGCACCGGGCTGGCAGGGTTAGTGCGCTCGTCGATCTTTTCGCCATCATTCAGCAGCGCCAAACGCTGTTGTAACGCCCAGAGACTCTCTGCAAAAAAGTTATCGGCGCGATGGGTAATAGAGGTGATTGCAATCGTCTCTTCCAGATCCGAATGCTCAACCAGCGAGAGAATATCGCCGCTGAAGCGTTCCTCACCGGTCAGGGTATTGAGGGATTTGTTCTTGAACTTTACGTAACCATTGGCGAGATGCTGGCAAAACTCCTGCTCTGCCGCCTGCTGCACCGCATTTAACAGGTTCTGGATTTCATAGAGCGCGACTTGATCCTTATTGGATTTGGCCTGCTCGGCAACCTCCAAAATCTGCTTACACCACTCGCGCCAGAAATTGGGAAAAACACGATAAGCAAAGCCGCGCGTTAAATCGCGGCAATGTTTTAAATACTCGATGGTCAGTTGTTCTGACATCGCAACGGTGGAGTATTGCGACGATTTGGGAGCATCGGCGCCGGGCAAACCTGAGTTTTGCATAATGGTTCCGTACTTATCCATGAGATTCATGTTCCTTAGACCCTGTCTCTGAAGACCCAGATCAGGGGCCAGTTCGAACCTAAAGAGCAGACGTTTCTGCCGGTAAAAGGTTATCTTGAACGCCAATATTAACAGCTTGCGCTACTTGTTTCACAGAATAGCGCGGCTTTAAGCCCTCAGCGAGCAAAAAATAATCGATTGTGACAAATGCCCGTCAGGCACCATTACGGCGCATTTCATACCCTGCCAACCGCCGCCACCGCACCAAAAGCGATCACCGCGTTTACCAGCACCATCTCCCGTATCACTACTCAACAAGCGACAACGCGCGCCACGCCAGCCTCTAGCCGCCCATCACCACAATTGGCACTTATATTGCGATACACAGGTTGAAATAACTGACTCGCACTCTGGGCGATCTGGCTATTCACACAATTTGCTAAATAGAGAGCTAGGGTTCCGATCATGCGATCCACGATCACATGATGTCTGGTCCGAGAGCTTTCGACCTCTGCCGCCGGATGCATCTGGCAGGAAAGGGGTTACACGGCGGGACAAAAGCCCGGGAGATGATTGGCCTAATCGCCAGAGTGGTCTCTTAATGCTTGCGCCGATGTATACCCATACCTTTGGAGGTTGTTCATGTTGCGTCATCCCCGTCTGAAAACGCTATTACTCGCCCTTACACTTGGCCTCAGTGCCAACCTTGCCAGTGCCGCTGAACCCTTTAAAGTCTGCTGGTCCATCTACGTTGGCTGGATGCCCTGGGGCTATGGCGCGGAACAAAAAATCGTCGATAAATGGGCGAAGAAATACGGTATTGAAATCGACGTGGTACAAATTAACGATTACGTCGAATCCATCAACCAATACACAGCGGGTCAATTTGATGGTTGCGTGATGACCAATATGGATGCGCTCACAATTCCTGCTGCCGGCGGCGTGGATTCAACCGCGCTGATCGTGGGCGACTTCTCTAATGGTAATGACGGCGTGGTACTCAAAGGCGCCAACAAAACCCTGAAAGATATCAAAGGCCAGCAAGTGAATTTGGTCGAGTTGAGTGTGTCGCACTATTTGCTGGCGCGCGCGCTGGAATCCGTTGGCCTAAAAGAAGCCGATGTGAAAGTGGTTAACACCTCCGACGCCGATATGGTGGCGGTTTACGGCACCAAGGGTGTCACCGCCATCACCACCTGGAACCCGCTGCTGAGCGAAGTGCTCGCACAACCCAACAGCACCAAGGTGTTTGACTCATCGCAAATCCCCGGCGAAATTATGGATTTGATGGTAGTGAATACCGCCACGCTGCAAAAAAATCCCGCCCTGGGTAAAGCGCTCGTCGGCGCCTGGTATGAAATCATGACCACCATGAGCGGTAGCGATAAAGCCGCCACTGACGCCAAAACAGCAATGGCGGTCGCATCAGGTACAGACCTCGCTGGTTACGAAGCCCAACTCGCCAGCACCAAAATGTTTTACACCCCGCAAGCCGCGCTGGCACTCGTCAATAGCGATGCATTGCTCAGCACCATGCAAAAAGTGGCTGAATTTTCCTTCGATCACGGCCTGCTGGGCGATGGCGCTCCCGATGCAGAATTTATTGGCGTCGCTGGCCCTAAAGGTATTTACGGCAACAAGCAAAACGTAAAACTGCGTTTTGATACCACCTACATGCAAATGGCTGCTGATAAAAAACTCTAACCGGGTTTTGCATTGCCTGATCGCGCTACCCAGTACTTCCGGGTAGCGCCGACTCAACCAGACTGAATGGCGCCATCATGAAACGATTAATTAATTTAACGCCCTCAAAACCGCTAAAGCTCTTATTAGGCATCCTGCCTTTTGCACTGATTCTGGTGATTTATTTAGTCGCCTCAGATGCGCGCCTCGCCGAAAATGCTAACGACAAACTCCTGCCCAGTTTTACGCAAATGGGTTCCGCCATCCAGAGCCTCGCCTTTGAACCGAGTAAACGCAGCGGCGAATTTTTATTTTGGCAGGACACCTTAAGCAGCTTGTATCGCTTGGCCTTGGGTATTTTTATTGCCGCCATTCTGGGTTTTACCATCGGCCTATTAACCGGTGCCATTCCCACCATTTATTCGCCCATCGCGCCACTGTTAACAGTTATTTCCCTGGTGCCGCCCATGGCGCTGCTGCCCGTATTATTTATTGTGTTTGGCTTGGGCGAATTATCCAAAGTCGCGCTGATTGTGATCGGTGTTGCGCCCTTTATCGCACGCGACATTCAGCGCTGCACTCAGGAAATTCCACTGGAACAATTGGTCAAAGCACAAACACTGGGTGCATCCACGTGGCAAATTATTGTGAGGGTATTAACGCCGCAACTCATGCCGCGTTTAATTAATGCAGTGCGTTTATCACTCGGTGCAGGCTGGTTATTTTTAATTGCTGCTGAAGCCATAGCCTCCACCGATGGTTTGGGCTATCGCATCTTTTTAGTACGTCGCTACATGTCGATGGATGTGATTTTGCCTTATGTTGCCTGGATCACCCTGCTCGCGTTTTTGGTGGATTGGCTGCTGGCAAAAATCAATCTCTGGTGTTTCCCCTGGCACAATCCAAACAGTAAACATTAAGCCAAGCCGTAAACACTGGGCGAATAGCACTATGACCATTATTCCTTTTGATAAAACTATCATTGAAGAAAAAAGAGCCAAACACATGCCCATGATTCAAGCAAAAAATCTGTGGAAAACCTATGGCGATAATGTGGTATTGGAACGGCTCAACATTAATGTTAACGCCGGCGAATTTATCACCATGGTAGGCACGTCAGGCTGCGGGAAAAGTACTTTTTTAAAAATGCTATTGGGTATGGAAGTACCCAGCTCGGGTGAATTACTGCTCGACGGAAAACCTATTCGCACCGAGCCGGATCAATCGCGCGGTATTGTATTCCAACAATATTCGGTCTTCCCACATTTAAGTGTGCTGGAAAACGTCATCATCGCCCGCGAATTTGAACACTCACCTTTATTGGGAAAATTATTCGGTAAACAAAAACGCAAAGTCGTAGACGAAGCCAAAGCCTTGCTCGAGTCGGTCGGCCTAAGCCATGCCCTGCATCGCTACCCCCATGAGTTATCCGGTGGCATGAAACAGCGGCTGGCCATTGCCCAAGCCTTAATTCGCCAGCCACGTATTTTGTTATTGGATGAACCCTTCGGTGCGCTCGACCCCGGCATTCGCGCGGACATGCATCAACTGATTTTAAAACTCTGGCAAGAACATCAACTCACGGTATTTATGGTGACGCACGATTTAAGCGAAGGATTTTACCTGGGCACACGCCTGTGGGTATTCGACAAATTGCGTCGCGACAATCAAGCGCCCACCGCCTATGGCGCCAACATTACCTACGACTTGCCCATTACCAAACGCAGTGCCGAAATGCCTGCCGAATTAAAAAAAATCACACAAGAAACAAACGAGCGTTAGGGTTTAACCATGAGCAATATCCTCTACACCACCACCCTGCCCGGCAATGGCCATTGGTCACTGGAACTACGTCGCGGCAGTTTGATGAAAATCACTGACCTGACCGGCGGCGCCAATGTGGGCATGCTGTTTTATAACCCTCGTCATTTATTGGAGCGCTATAACGCGCCCGACACACTCAAATGCCAACACACCTTCAAATTACAACGCGGCAATTGTTTGTACTCGGACATGGGTCGAATTTTTGCGTCCATCATCGACGACTATTCTGCCAATGGTGAAGGCAACTGGCACGATACAGTATGCGGCACCAGTACCGCACAAATGGTCGAACAGCAATTTGGCAAACGCGACTATCAGCGCGATCGCAACCAATGGCTGCAAAATGGTTACGACGCTTTTTTAGTAGAGCTGGCCAAATACGGTTTAGGCCGCGCCGATATGGCATCCAATATCAATTGGTTTAGCAAAGTCATCGCTGACGACAAAGGCAACATTCAACTCGACACCCGAAATCAAGCGCAAGGCAATAGCGTCACGCTGCGTTTTGAAATGGATACACTCGTGGTGATGCACGCCTGCCCACACCCCCTGAATAAAAGCAGCAGCTACCCTTTCACCTCAGTACGCATTGAATTGGGTGAAGCAGACCCCGTCAGCGACGATGACTACTGCAAAAATTTCCGCCCGGAAAACCAACGCGGATTCCAAAATAACGCCCTGTATTATTTGGCAGCCAAGCATTAAGAGGCCCAGCATGTCACTCAAACCCAGCAACCTGCATCCGGAAACTGCCATTGCACGTCATCACGTCAGCGCAGGCGATTATTTCTTAGGGGAAATCAAACAAGGCCAAACCTTTCGCATTGTGGATTTGGAAGGCAACCAGGCGGCGGACGTTTTATTTTACAACGCCAAAGACCCGAGCGAACGCTACAGCGCCATGGATACCATTCGCACCCAAGGCAATTTGTATTTAACCGCAGGCACCAAGCTGATCTCCAACGCCAACAATGAATTACTGGAAATTGTGGCCGATACCTGCGGCCGTCACGACACACTGGGCGGCGCCTGTGCAACAGAAAGCAATACCGTGCGCTACAGCCTGGAAAAACGCTGCATGCATGCTTGTCGCGACAGCTGGATGCTCGCCATTGCAGAACACCCGGAATTTGGTATTGGCAAACGCGACATCACCCACAACATCAATTTTTTTATGAATGTGCCTGTCACTGCTGATGGTGGCCTCACCTTTGCCGATGGCATTTCAGCACCGGGGAAATATGTAGAGCTAACCGCGAAAATGGATATTGTGATGTTGATTTCCAATTGCCCGCAATTAAACAATCCTTGCAACGGTTACAACCCGACACCGATTGAAGTGATCGTGTGGAATTAATTTTATTTTAAAAATTTTTGTCATTCCTCGGTGGACGACCACCGTTGTAAAAAACCAGCAGGACGGCCTGCCGGAGCAGAATATGTTCACCAAAGTTCTTATCGCCAACCGCGGCGCCATTGCCACCCGCATTATTCGCACACTCAAACAACTCAATATTATTTCCGTTGCAGTTTACGCCGAATCTGACGCTGACTCACTGCATGTACGCCTTGCGGATGAAGCCTATTGCTTGGGAGAAGGCGCCGCCGCACACACCTATCTGGATCGCCAAAAAATTATTGCCCTTGCCCAACAAACCGGCGCCCAGGCAATTCATCCCGGCTATGGCTTTTTAAGTGAAAACGCCACCTTTGTGGCCGAATGTGAAGCCGCAGGATTAGTGTTTATCGGCCCTACTGCCGAGCAGATGATCACCTTTGGTTTAAAACACAAAGCCCGCGAACTCGCCCAAGCCGCTAATGTACCGCTCTGCCCCGGCACCGATTTGTTAATAAACCTGGACGAAGCCAAACGTGCCGCCGCAACCATTGGCTATCCGGTCATGCTGAAAAGCACAGCTGGCGGTGGTGGCATTGGTATGCAATTGTGTAATAGCGAAGCCGATCTGATCGCTGCTTTTGATTCAGTAAAACGCTTGGGAAAAAATAATTTCGCCGATGACGGTGTATTTTTAGAAAAATTTATTGCCGCTGCCCGCCATATTGAAGTGCAAGTATTTGGCGATGGAAAAGGCACCGCTGTAGCCATTGGCGAGCGCGATTGCTCCAGCCAGCGCCGCAACCAAAAAGTGGTTGAAGAGTGCCCTGCACCCAATTTATCGGATGCACAGCGCCACGCCATGCAACGTACCGCCGAACAGTTACTCGCCTCGGTTAATTATCGCAACGCAGGCACCGTGGAATTTATTTACGACTCATTAGACGATAAATTTTATTTCCTTGAGGTCAATACTCGCCTGCAAGTTGAACACGGTGTGACAGAAGAAGTATACGGCGTAGATTTAGTGGAGTGGATGCTGCGTCAAGCCGCTGGCGAATTAGGCGACCTAAAATCCCTGCGCCAACAATTATCACCTGCAGGCCACGCCATTCAAGTACGCGTATACGCGGAAGACCCTGCACTGAATTTCCAACCCTGTGCGGGACTACTCAGCAAAGTCTCTTTTCCTGAGTCTCAAGCCAATCTGCGAATCGATCACTGGATTGAAAGCGGTATAGAAGTACCCGCCTACTTTGACCCTATGCTCGCCAAAATTATTGTCAAAGGCGATGACCGCAACCATGCGTTGAAAAATTTGACCCATGCGTTGGATAACACCTACCTCTACGGCATAGAAACCAACCTCGGTTATTTGCGTAGCCTGCTAAAAGATGAAACGCTGTTGCAAGGCCGCATGACTACACGCTATTTGAATAATTTTGTGTTTAAACCAGCGCGTATCGATGTCATTCAAGGCGGGACACAAACTACCATTCAAGATTTCCCTGGTCGCGCCGGTTATTGGCACGTAGGCGTTCCCACTTCAGGCCCCTTTGACAGCTACTCCTTTCGTTTAGGCAATCGCCTGTTAAACAATAGCGAAGCTGCCGCCGGATTGGAAATTACCCTGCAAGGCCCCACATTAAAATTTGGTTGCGACACTAAAATTGTATTAACCGGTGCAGACATTGATGCAAAACTCGACGGCAACATCATTCCACTTTATGAAGTGATTGACATAAAAGCCGGGCAACAACTACAGCTTGGACGAATCAGCAACAAGGGTGCCCGCACTTATTTAGCGGTAGCAGGCGGCATTCAGTGCCCGGATTATCTCGGCGCAAAATCCACGTTTACCCTGGGTCAATTTGGTGGCCACAATGGACGCGCACTGCGCGCGGGCGATGTACTATCGCTTGATGAAAAAAATTGTAACGTCGCGCTTACAACGCCAACATTCAATAGCACCTTGAAAGCAGACATTAACAATACTTGGCAATTGCGAGTAATCTACGGCCCCCACGGCGCACCGGATTTTTTCACTGAAAAAGACATCAACACCTTTTTCACCACCGATTGGGAGGTGCACTACAATTCCAGCCGCACCGGCGTGCGCTTAATTGGCCCCAAGCCCGAATGGGCGCGCAGTTCCGGTGGTGAGGCAGGCATGCACCCCTCCAATATTCACGATAACGCCTACGCTTTTGGCACTGTGGATTTCACTGGCGATATGCCCGTTATTCTCGGGCCTGACGGCCCATCGCTCGGCGGTTTTGTTTGCCCTGCCACAGTGATTAGCGCCGATTTATGGAAGCTCGGCCAAGTGCGTGCAGGCGATAAAATTCGTTTTATTTCCGTGACCATCGCCGACGCCGTGGCTATCGAAAAAACACAAAACCAATCCTTGCAAACACTGGAACCACAGTCGTGTAACTGGCGGATGACGATTCCAACCTCACCGATTGTAAAAACGCTGGACGCCGCTGAATTTGGTGAAAACATTGTGTATCGTGCGGCGGGAGATCACTTTTTATTAGTCGAGTACGGTGCACTTGAACTGGATATTAAATTGCGTTTCCGCGCTCACGCGCTAATGCAATGGCTGGAAAAAAATACACTTTGCGGTTTGCGCGAATTAACGCCGGGCATTCGCTCGTTGCAAATTCATTATGACAGTCAACAATTATCGCTCGCGCAATTATTAGCACACCTTGAGGTTGGCGAGCGCGAGCTGATGACGCAACTCGCACAATTAAGTGTGCCTTCGCGCATTGTGCATTTGCCACTGAGCTGGGATGACGACGCCTGTCAGCTCGCGATTCAAAAATATATACAATCAGTGCGCGCCAATGCCCCTTGGTGCCCCAGCAACCTGGAATTTATTCGCCGCATTAATGGGCTGGATTCCATTGCCGATGTAAAGGCTATTTTATTCAGTGCCTCCTATTTAGTTATGGGCTTGGGTGACGTGTATTTGGGCGCGCCAGTTGCCACGCCCGTTGACCCACGCCATCGCTTGGTAACCACAAAATACAACCCGGCGCGCACCTGGACTGCTGAAAACTCCGTGGGTATTGGTGGTTCCTATTTATGTGTCTATGGCATGGAAGGCCCGGGCGGCTATCAGTTTGTGGGTCGCACCCTGCAAATGTGGAATCGCTATCGCCAAACACGGGAATTCAAACAACCCTGGCTACTCAACTTTTTTGATCAAATTCGTTTTTATGAAGTGAGCGCCGAGGAACTACAAACTATTCGCAAAAATTTTCCCCAAGGGCGCTACCCGATTACCATTGAAGAAAGCCATTTCAGCCTGAGCGAATACCAACAGTTTATTGAGCAGAATGAGCAATCGATCAATCAATTTACTCAACAGCGGGAACAAGCCTTTGATGAAGAACTTGCACGCTGGCATGCCAATGGCCAATTCAATTACGAGCAAGCAGAGATAACAGAAGACAATAGTGAAACGGAGCTACCCGATGATGCCATTCGCGTCGATAGCTCGGTGTCAGGCAGTGTATGGCAGACACAAGTTACTGTTGGACAAGAGGTAAAGGCGGGTGATGTGCTATTGATATTGGAATCCATGAAAATGGAAATCAACATCACCGCCAGTAGCGACGGTAAAGTCACACACCTGTTAAAAGCCGATGGCGCGCGCGTGCAAGCTGGGCAAACATTGGTAGTCTTGGCACCGTCCCTTTAACAGGAAAGACTGAACGGGATTTAATCCCCCCTCTTTTCCAAGGGCAATAAAAAAACGCCTCCCTTTCACAAAGGAGGCGTTTTATTTTATGTGCGATAAGAGTAGTGCTTAACTTAAACTACGTTGATCGCGCAAACTGCTTATCACCGACTCCAAGGCACGATCAAATAACATACCATCATCCAAAATGGTTAATCGTTTGGTTTGCAATGCAATTGCCAAACTTTCGCGGCTTTCTTCTGCCACTTTCATTCCTGAGCGGTTAACAAAAATATATTTACCCACGGAACGAATAATCGCTGCCAGACGGCAGCGGTATTTTTCGCCCGCCTCACCTTGCATTTCAAACCAGGTGCCTTGGGTAATATTGTTCACCAGCGCTAAATGCTGTGCATCTGCCGCTATAGTGTGTGTAACCGGCTCTGCCACAATGCCTTGCGCAATATCAGCAACAGTATCTTGCGGCAGCACAGTTGCATCAACCGCCGGCACAGCTTCATTAGCAGAGGCTGCTGGCTCAGTTGAATCCGCAACAGGCGATTGATTGTCTGCAATATCATTTACCACAGAGGTAGGTACTTGAGTGGCAACAGCTACAACAGATGGTTTCATCTGCGCATCAGCCATTGCCGCTTTCATACTGGCAGCTTTAGCCGCTATTTGTTGCGCCCTGATTGCACTGTCGCTGCCTGTATTGTTATTGACTGCGCTTTTATTTTCTTCACCTTTATTCCCTGCATCGTCATTTCCCGAGCTTGGTTGAGCAGCTCCCGCAGCAACAGACTTCGCATCACCACGCAACCGCTCCAAATGAACGGTTTCCAATTGTTTAAACAGATTGCCGGTTTCAAATGGGCTAAATGAAATGCTCTCCAATCCAGTACGCAATTTTTGCAGTAATTCCGGCACCAGCTTCAGTAACTTTTGGCGATTGTCCTTATCCATGGGCGCGACAACACTCCACACCAATTGCTGCGCGGTCAGCGAGCAACTGCGCCATTCATCGCTATCGACACCTTGCTTCAAGGAGGTGATGAACATGACGTTCGCCCAGGCCTCACGCAACAATTTGGTAACGGCCAAGGGCAAATCACGGCCGACAGTAATACGGTTCAACTCAGCATCCACCTGCGCACGAGCACGTTCGGATTTTGCTTTACCGTCTTCCGCATCAATCGTGCGTTGCTCAAGGATAGAAGCGCGACGCTTTTCTTTATCCAGATAAGAACGGAAGTCCAGCAGTAACCGATCAAACAAACTGATATCAGTATCAAATTCAGAGAGAATGGTTTGCACCACTTCTTCCATTTTGGCGAAGAGCGTATCTTTACGCTGATTCTCATCCGTAGGTTCTTGCCACCCCAAGCACGCCATCGCCATTTCGTTCAGCAAACGACGGGCAGGATGGCCACCTTTACTGAAAAAGGTTTTATCGGCAATCGCCACTTTAACCATCGGAATTTGCAAACGGCCAATCAAGACTTTCATTGGCGCCGCCAAGTTGCGGTCATCCAAAATAAATTCAAACATCATGCTCACCAGGTTGATGACATCATCATCAACCTGATTAATCGCCGCCGCCGTTTGTGTTTCATTGCGCAGCAACTCGGTCAGGAATCCGCGCAAGTTGGCTGGCTGGGTACTATTGGCAGCAGCGGTATTCTGTTGCTGCGCCAGCGAGAGAATTTTGATCAGGTCTTTGCTATTGATCTCCTCCCCCGGCATTGATTGGCTGGACGAAGAACGTTGGGAGCCCAACAGATTGCGCAACTGGTGCAATACCTGATTGGTTTGCTCATCATAACTTTGCAGGCCACCGGCCATATTGCCTTGCAACTCAGCCGTTAAGCCTTGGCCAAAATGATCCGCACTATTAGTAGCAGTTGAAGGGGAAATAATGGGGCGCTTTGCCTGACGTAATTCCGATTTCAGCGAAGGCAAAATATTGGCATCAATCAGCGTTTGATTAAGTGCCTCAAACAACTTGCCCAACTTGCTCATCATGATGTTGTCAAAAATCTTGAACATCACCAACTTGGCTTTCAAGTCGATACTGAGTGTAGCCGTTGCATCGGTAAAGGCATTGCAAATTACATCGACACCCAAGGGGTTATTTTTTTGGTACACCTTGGTGGGCACCAAATGATCAATACGCAAGGTCAGATGCTGGATCAGTTCGGCAAATTGCTCATTGGCTTTGCTAACCATACTTTCAACCGCAACCATCTCCTCCAGCTCGTCATTTTTGACGATGGTGAGTTCATCCAGGGAGACTGTCTTTTCCGTCAGGCGTTTTTCATCCTTATAAGCCGTAGGGTCCAGCAGGCGGGCAAAACCTATATCGATGGTGCGAAAGAAGGCGTTTTCGATAGCGCGGCGACGGATGCGAACCTCGCGCATGGAGTCGAAGAAAATGTTTTGATCCTGATTATTGTTGGCCTTGTCCGCCAACTCAAACATAGCGTCATCGATTCGATCAAACAGCTCGCGCAAATAGGTCTGCAACTGCTGGCGAGCCTTATCGCGCAGCGCGTGAATCGGCGCAGGCAGACGTGCCAATACAACAGCCTGATTTGCCCCCGATGACCGATCAGGGTTCAGCTGCACAACCTTGTTGGAATCGGATTTTGTTTGTTCGTTCATGGTGAATTACCATTGGAGAAAACCTGCGTAAGTGAAGTATAACGAAGGGAAAGACACATCAAGCAGGCAAATGGTAAGATCGAGAGACATATCACAAATAGCTATAACCATACCTTTGGCTTAGCCCTTTTAAAGTTCCTTTTGGAATTAGAGGATGCAATAAACGCCAAATAGTCTATTTGACACCCCTTTTTTGTTCAATTTTTCGACACCCAATATGATCACGACTCACAAGATAAATCCGGAAATACTTGCCGCAGACATCGTCCAATCAGTCGCCCTCGCCCTCGCCGAGGACATAGGCAGCGGAGACATTACCGCCCAGCTGATCCCCGAAAACCAGCAGGCATCCGCCCGCATTATTACCCGGGAAGACTGTATTTTTTGTGGCAAAACCTGGGTAGACGAAGTATTCCGGCAAATAGATCCCGAGGTTGTTATTGACTGGCAGGTGAGCGATGGGCAGGCCGTGGTCGCCAATAGCACACTATTTACGGTAAAAGGCAAGGCACGCAGCCTGCTAACCGGCGAGCGAGCGGCCCTGAATTTTGTACAAACCCTATCCGGCACCGCCACCATCAGCCATCACTACGCCCAACAAGTTGCACACACCCAGGTTAAATTGCTGGATACCCGCAAAACCATCCCAGGCTTGCGCACTGCCCAAAAGTACGCCGTTACCTGCGGCGGCTGCCACAACCATCGCATCGGCCTGTACGACGCCTTCCTGATCAAAGAAAACCACATAGCCGCCTGCGGTGGCATCTCCAACGCCATCGCCAGCGCCCACAACATCGCTCCCGGCAAACCCGTAGAGGTAGAAGTAGAAACCTTTGATGAATTGGATCAAGCCTTAACTGCCGGTGCAGATATCATCATGCTGGACAACTTCAGCATTGAAGACATGAAAAAAGCCGTTGCGATTAATGGAGGAAGAGCCAAGCTGGAAGCGTCGGGAAACATCAATGAACAAACATTGGTACCCACCGCAGAAACCGGTGTGGATTTTATTTCTATTGGGGGGCTGACAAAACATTGTAGGGCGGTGGATTTGTCGATGAGGGTTTTGTGATGGAGCGACTAGATATCTATGGAGTATTTTGACGCAACTTCAAGAAAGCCAACTCTTCATGGTAAAAATTTGAGCCAGTGTTGCTTGCTCTCAGTACATATTCTATTCATATGAACTCGCGGAGAGGCATAACACCATGCGGATAAAAAAGTCACGCTAGGCTTTGACAAAAGACACTGAAGACACTACAAAACCAGGCAGAATAAGAGACAAAAAATAAGCTTTCGCAAATTAGATGCGAAAGCTTATCAGATAACACCAAGAGATTAACCGCTAATTAAAAACGACATATAGGTGGCAGCTGTGCATTTGTCCAGCTAGCTTGAGTATCAACAGCACATGTTATATCTAAACCAAGCTCAGTACCGTTTGCATCGCGTTTAGCTTCAAATGTCCAAGTGACCTTTTCACCATTTATACCGCCAGAAATATTTGCAAGCGTCACATTCACAGTAGCTTCTGTATCTGAAACTCTTACATAAGTAGCTGAATCAAGAGAGTTTTTGTCATCTATTGAAGCAATCAAATTAGTAACCAACGAGGCTGCTGCTTGCGGCATCGTGCCATCGGCCACATAGGCTTCGTACAAGTCGACCTTAACCGCTGACATAGTCACAACCATTTCGGCCAGCTTGCCTCTGGTTGAGTAGTTCTGATACGCGGGCAATGCTACCGCAGCCAAAATACCAATAATCGCCACGACTATCATCAATTCAATCAGGGTAAAACCTTTTTGTGCTGATTTTTTCATTTTAAAACTCCAGTTGGTTAATGAACTAAAAACACATGTATGTTTTAGCAAGGTCAATGCCAATATGTGAAGACTCAATTACTATCATACAGCCAACTTAAAAACGTGATTAGAATCACACAAAATATAAAGCACAAATCACTATTTAATACAAAACCTCAGGCAATAAAGGTAACTAGATGACACTTTTTGTCACCATCTAAATTGCTCCCTTCCTTTTATCAGCCAACAACTTAGGCCAGTAGGTTGTTGACTGATAAAAGTAAGGTAGTATTGACATAAATAATGATTTAATCCTAACAACCTCAACTTACCGGCATAACTCATGAACAGTCCAACCCCGGTGTCATTAAGCGGACTAGCCCGCAGACTAGTCGCAGACAAAATATTAGAGGCAGAGCTGGCTGCTAAAGCTCTTGCCCAAGCAAAAAAAGACAAAATCCCATTTGCCCAGCATCTGGTTAATCACTCTATAATTGATGCGCGCACTTTGGCATTAGTGGCATCTGAAGAGTTTGGCTCACCCGTATTTGATTTAAATGCGCTCAATAAAGATGGAATCCCTCAAAAACTGGTTGACGACAAACTGATTAGGAAACATCACACCCTACCTATCGCAAGACGCGGCAATCGCTTATTTCTTGCTGTTACCGACCCAACCGATCTGCATGCCCTAGATGAAATCAAGTTCAACACAGGGATTAATACAGAAGCCGTCTTAGTTGAAGCGGACAAGTTGCAAATCGCTATTGATAAATACTTAAATTCGCAAGAAGAGTCTCTGGGCGATGCATTAGGCGGCCTTGATGACGACATTGATGATTTGGATGTGCAGTCAGTTAGCGACGCAGTAACCAATGAAGATGCAAGCACAGAGGCTGACGAGGCACCAATCGTAAAGTACATCAATAAAGTGCTATTGGATGCAATTAAAGGTGGGGCGTCGGATATCCACTTTGAACCCTACGAAAAAAGCTATCGCATACGCTTCCGTACCGACGGCGTTCTGAATGAAGTGTCCCGTCCGCCGGTAAACCTTGCATTTCGTATGGCGGCGCGCTTAAAAGTCATGTCGCAAATGGATATTTCCGAGCGCCGTTTGCCGCAGGATGGACGTATCAAGCTCAAGGTATCCAAAACGCGCGCTATCGACTTCCGGGTAAATACCCTGCCTACGCTTTTTGGTGAAAAGATCGTTCTGCGTATTCTTGACCCTAGTTCTGCCAAACTAGGGATCGATGCACTGGGTTATGAGGATGACCAGAAGAAACTCTACATGGACGCCCTCGCACAATCGCAAGGGATGATTCTGGTAACCGGCCCAACAGGTAGCGGTAAAACAGTCTCGCTCTATACCGGCCTGAATATCCTGAATACATCAGAAGTGAATATCTCTACAGCGGAAGACCCTGTTGAAATTAACCTGGAAGGAATTAATCAGGTACAAATGAACACCCGCGTCGGGTTAACCTTTGCAGAAGCACTGCGCTCTTTCCTGCGTCAAGACCCGGATATCATTATGGTGGGTGAGATTCGTGACTTGGAAACAGCGGAAATTGCCATTAAAGCAGCTCAAACTGGCCACTTGGTTCTTTCCACACTTCACACCAACTCTGCACCAGAAACACTTACCCGCCTATTAAACATGGGCGTTCCTGCGTTTAACGTAGCAACCAGCGTAAGCTTGATTATTGCCCAACGGCTTGCACGACGCTTGTGCAGTGCTTGCAAAAAACCAGCAACGGATATCCCGGCAGATATACTCACTCAAGAAGGGTTTGACGAAATCGGAATCCCTCGCACAGAGTTCCAGTTATTCCACCCGGGTGGTTGTGAAAAATGTAACGGGGGTTATAAAGGACGCGTAGGTGTATATGAAGTGGTTCGCATCACACCATTAATTGCCAACCTTATAATGGAAGGCGGCAACTCGTTACAGATTGCTCGCGCCGCGAAAGAAGCGGGCTTTAATAATTTACGGGTATCTGCATTGCGTAAAGTAGCAATGGGATTAACCAGCCTCGAAGAAGCCAACCGAGTAACCAAGGATTAATCCATGGCACTAACAACTACTACAAAAACGGCTAGCTCGGTAAGTAAAGCCAAAGCTGCCACAAAGACCAAGCAAATTCCGACAACCAACACCTATATTTACAAAGGTTTGGATAAAAAGGGCAATAAGATCCAAGGGGAAATTAACGGCGGTAGCCCAACGATAGTTAGAACTATCCTTGCAAAGCAAGGTATTACAGCCAAGTCCGTCTCCAAAAAAGCCAAACCACTTTTTGGGTCTAGTGGCAAATCAATTAAACCTGCCGATATCGCCGTTTTCTCTCGTCAAATGGCAACGATGATGAAAGCTGGCGTACCACTTGTTCAGGCATTTGACATAGTGGCTGATGGGCTGGAAAACCCGAACTTAAAAAAACTGGTCCTACAAATTAGAGACAGTGTCGCGGCAGGGGGAGGATTCGCTAACTCGTTAAGAGAGCACCCCAAATATTTTGATGACTTATTCTGCAACCTTGTCGACGCCGGTGAGCAATCAGGCGCACTGGAAACAATGCTTGACCGAATTGCAACCTACAAAGAAAAAACTGAAGCACTAAAAGCGAAAATCAAAAAGGCATTGACTTATCCAATCGCGGTAGTATTAGTTGCAATTGTTGTAACAGGCATACTCTTGGTCAAAGTTGTTCCTCAATTTGCCGAAACATTTCGTGACTTCGGCGCTGAACTACCCGCTTTCACTTTATTTGTATTATACCTTTCAGACTTGGCGCAAACTTATTGGTTTATCATTTTGCTTGGAATGGGAGTCGCAGCATTTATGTTTAAACTTGCTACTCAAAAGTCACAAGCCTTTGCTTATTTAGTAGACAAATATATTCTCAAATTTCCAATCGTTGGAAAAATTCTATACCTTTCTGTAATGGCGAGATTCGCCAGAACACTTGCCACTACATTTGCTGCAGGCGTACCTCTCATTGATGCATTGACATCCGTATCTGGTGCAGCAGGCAACAGGATATATGCAGAAGCAATCATTAAGGTCAGAGAGGATGTGTCTACAGGTATCCAGCTAAATACTTCGTTAAAAGCTAGGTCAATGTTTCCAACACTTCTTATTCAAATGGCAGCAATTGGAGAGGAGTCCGGTGCACTTGATGCCATGCTCGACAAGGTTGCGCTATATTATGAGGAGGCTGTAGACAATATGGTTGACAGTCTAACATCTTTGCTGGAGCCGTTAATTATGTCAGTGCTCGGGATTCTCGTAGGCGGATTAATGATAGCAATGTATCTTCCCATCTTTCAAATTGGCTCGGTTGTATAAACGTGAATTTTCTCTCAGCTCTGCAAGCCTACCCCCTTTTAGGGATGGCTTGCGCATTAGTCCTCGGTTTATTAGTTGGCAGCTTTCTTAATGTGGTGATCTACCGCTTACCCAAAATGATGGAACGCGACTGGCAGCACCAATGCAGAGAGTTTTTGGCCAACGATAGCAATATTGCAGCCCTCCCCGAACCCAGCGAAAAGCAGGAATCCTTTAATTTAATGGTGCCTGCTTCGCGCTGCCCAAGCTGCGGGCATAAAATTCGCGCATGGGAAAATATTCCTGTTATCAGTTATGCATTTTTGGGTGGAAAATGCTCTAGCTGTAAAACTACCATATCTATTCGCTACCCAATTATTGAACTGGCTACCGGTATCTTATCGGTTGTGGCTATCGCTTACGTTGGTGTTAGCTGGAATGGATTAGCAGCACTACTGCTCACCTGGTCATTAATTGCATTGACTATGATCGATCTGGACACCTACTTGCTGCCAGATGATATAACGCTGCCGCTATTGTGGCTGGGGCTGATCATCAATAGCTTCGGAATGTTCACAGACTTGCCCAGCGCCCTGTGGGGTGCCATAGCGGGATATATGTCGCTGTGGATGGTTTACCAGCTCTTTAAGTTGGTCACAGGCAAAGAAGGCATGGGCTTTGGAGATTTCAAATTGTTAGCCGCACTGGGGGCATGGATGGGCTGGCAAATGCTACCGCAAATTATTTTATTGTCGTCGCTGGTTGGTGCAGTGATTGGGATTACCATGATAGTTGTTCGTGGGCGCGATAAAAATATCCCCATCCCTTTTGGCCCCTACCTCGCAATTGCAGGCTGGATTGCATTTATTTGGGGCGATACAATCAACCAAACCTATTTAAAATTATTTGTTGTCTATTAAGGTCAAAGAGAAAGCAAGTTATCGACCTGGACCAATACACCACTCAGGAGTTGTATCGAGATGATTATTGGTCTTACCGGCGGTATTGGTAGCGGAAAGTCGCAAGCGAGCAAGCGCTTTGCTTTGCATGGCATAACCCTTGTCAATGCAGATGTAGTTGCGCGTGAAGTCGTAATGCCCGGTTGCCCAGCACTACAAGCAATTGCGCAGCACTTTGGTCCGGAGATTCTCGCCGCGGATGGCACCTTGAACCGACGCAAATTGCGCGAGATTATTTTCCAATCCCCGGCAGAAAAACAATGGCTTGAGGCATTGCTTCACCCACTAATTAATGCAGAAATTCGCCGCCAGCTCAGCACCTCCACTAGCGCCTATAGCATCCTTGAGTCACCACTCTTGCTCGAAACCAAGCAATACGAATTAGTTGACCGCATATTGGTTGTGGATGTGCGTGAGATGACGCAAATAGATCGTGCCAGTCAGCGCGACAACAGCGATGAGCAACAGATTAAAGCGATAATGCAAACACAATTGAGTCGCCAGGAACGTTGCGCACGCGCCCATGATATTATTCAAAATCACGGCAGTATTGATGAATTAAACCAACAGGTGGACAAGCTTCATCAACTCTACCTGGAGCTGACACACGCGGAAACCACTTCACCCAAGTAATCTTATTTATGTCAATTACAGATCCAATCACAGACTTAACCAGCTTAAAACTTGCCTGCCCAACCTGTAAAAAAACCGTACTGTGGAATGATGATTTTCCCCATCGCCCATTTTGTAGTGATCGTTGTCGGTTAATTGATTTGGGAGAATGGGCAAGCGAAAGCCATCGCATTGCAGGGGATAATCTGGATATCAACTCAGAGGATGATTAAGGGCGCTCTAAGTGCCCCCTGTCTTAGATCACCACCAGGCACTGATACTGGCGATGCCTTGGGCACCGTTCGCTCGAGCAAGATTCAGATCTTCCTCTCCCACACCACCCAGTGCGTACACCGGCACATTTGCTAACTCAACCAATTCTGAAAATGCAGCCCAACCCAGCGGAAGTAGATCAGGGTGGGATTGCGTGTAGTTAACAGGTGACAGGAGCAAATAATCCGCACCTATTGCTTGTGCGTGCTCAATTTCTTGCGCATTGTGGCAAGAAACACCCAGCAGGATATTATGGGCAACCGGGCGTTCAATTAGCTCAGCGGCTTCATGGCGATTCAGATGCAACCCCGCATTTATCTGAGGCAACAGCATTTGAATTTGATTGAAGGTAGCTACCGAGGTATTTAGTTGCAACTGTACCTTATATAGCGAGGTTAAATCTGCAACAACATTTAACAGCTCGTAATGGTGTACCGGAGAAAGATTGGGAATTCGCAACTGTAAAATACCAACACCAGCCGCCAGGACATCCGTGACACGCGCAATAAAGTCAGGTTCATTTGTTAATGCACCCGTAATTGCATAGGTGGATGGCAAATTAATAGCAGAAATAATGGGGCGATTGGCGGCAGGGAATTCAAACCCTTTAAGTTGTTCAACATCAACCCATTGAATTGGCTGACCTTCATTACCACAGGCTTCGCCAGAAAAGCGGGTAATACGATGCACATCCAGAAGCACAGACTTGTCAGTATAATGATGACGAATTTGTATTAATGGCTCGCTGGCAAGCACATTAATATTCAATTCTTCGCGCAACTCACGCGCCAAGGCCTGCTGAATCGTTTCGCCAGCATCGACCTTACCGCCCGGAAACTCCCAGAGCCCACCTTGATGCGCTGAGTCCGGGCGCTTGGCAATCAGAATGTTACCATCGGGCCGGTAAATCACACCGACGGCAACATGCACTAACTTATTCACAAGAAACCGCAGTGATCAGGAGCGATAGTCCGCATTGATGCGCACATACTCATAGGACAAATCGGTTGTCCATACTGTTTCTGCTACATCACCACGGCCAAGATTAATATTAATTGCAATTTCTGCTTGCTTCATGACCGCCTGTCCCTGCTCTTCGGTATAGCTTTTAGCGCGGCCGCCATGCTCAACAATTAATGTCTCATTCAAATGAACACGCACTTTGGTCGCATCCAAGTCGGCTACACCCGCATAACCAATGGCCGCCACAATACGCCCCCAATTGGGATCAGACGCAAACAATGCGGTTTTTATCAAGGGCGAGTGGGCAACCGCGTAGGCAACATCCAGGCATTCATCGCGTGTTGCGCCGCCACTTACGGCAACGGTCACAAACTTGGTAGCACCTTCACCATCGCTCACAATACTTTTGGCGAGATGAATGTGGGCAGCCAAAATTATTTCACGCAACTTTTCGTAAAGCTCACCCTTCGCCTCTGTCACTTCCGGCAAATCAATCTGGCCTGTTGCGATTAAAATGCACGAGTCGTTGGTCGATGTGTCACCATCAATGGTGATGCGATTAAATGATTTATCCGCAGCTTCACGCGCAAGCGCTTGCAGCAATGGTTGTGCAATTTTTGCGTCAGTTGCGATATAACCCAACATGGTCGCCATATTGGGCTTAATCATTCCCGCGCCTTTGGAGATACCATTAACGGTAATCGTTTTACCTTGGTATTCGAACTGTTGGCTGAAACCTTTGGGGCGAGTATCTGTGGTCATAATGCCAGCACCGGCATCATCCCACCCATCAATATTGACCTTTGCCAGAGCCTCTGGAATGACTGCGGTAATTTTTTGCACCGGTAAAGGCTCACCAATCACGCCCGTCGAAAAAGGCAATACCTGCTCAGGTGTAACACCGGTTAATTCAGCAATCGCCGCACAGGTTGCTTTTGCATCCAACAAACCCTGCTCGCCAGTACACGCATTAGCATTGCCTGAATTGATCAGCAAATAACGAATCGGGGCTTTGCTGAGGTGATCTTTACACAGGGTCACTGGTGCAGCACAAAATGCATTTTTAGTAAAAACACCCGCAACACTGCTGCCTTCCGCCAATTCAAATAAGACGACATCGCGACGTCCGACTTTTTTAATGCCGGCATTTACAGCAGTTAATTTAACACCCTGAACAGGGTGCATGTGCGGAAAAGGATAATCACCAACAGCCATAATTTATTTACTCAATAAAAAACTTTTTCATACCGCCAGCCGCATTAGCCAGCAAAATTTATTCAAGCGCGCCGTGACAGCTTTTAAACTTTTTACCAGATCCACATGGGCATGGATCATTACGACCCACTTTACGCCCTTCGCGTACCACTGTGGATGGCGTTCGTGGTGCCGACGCGACTGGCTCAGGCTCAGCTTCACCCAAGGCAGAAAGTTCATCATGACGCAATTGCATTTTTTGTCGGGCCAACTCTTCGCGACGCTGGTTTTCCATCTCTTCCATTTGTTCGCGTGAAATAGGCTCAACACGCGCCATTAAATGAATAGTTTCGCGCTTTACGGTCATCAGCAAACTTTGGAACAATTCAAACGCTTCACGCTTGTATTCCTGCTTGGGGTTACGCTGTGCATAAGAGCGTAAATTAATACCTTGGCGCAAATGATCCATGGTTGCCAAGTGATCCTTCCAAGCATTGTCTAACACCTGCAGCATCACTTGTTTTTCAATTTCCAGCATGATGTCGCCAACACGCTCGCACTTGGTGTCGTAAGCACCTTGGATCTCTGCCAAAATTTTCTTACGCAAAGTTTCTTCGTGTAGGCGCGTATCTTCTTCAAGCCATTTGGCAATAGTGAGACGCAAACCAAAATCCGTTTCAATTTGTTTTTCCAAGCCAGCCACATCCCACTGATCTTCAATTGATTGCGGTGGAATAAAGCCGTTAATCAAATCCTCAACAACTTCTTCGCGGATAGCGGTAATAGTCTCGCGGATAGAATCTGCATCCAACAATTCATTGCGTTGGTGATAAATAATCTGCCGTTGATCATTGGCAACATCGTCAAACTCAAGCAATTGTTTACGAATGTCGAAGTTACGCCCTTCCACTTTACGCTGTGCTTTTTCAATTGCGTTGTTAACCATGCGATGCTCAATAGCCTCGCCTTTTTCCATTCCCAGAGCCTGCATAAAATTGCGGACGCGCTCAGAGGCAAAAATACGCATCAGGTTATCTTCAAGCGACAAATAAAAACGTGTTAAGCCCGGATCACCCTGACGACCTGCACGACCACGCAGCTGATTATCAATACGACGGGATTCGTGGCGTTCAGTACCAATAATGTGCAAACCACCTGCTGCTAACACAGTCTCATGGCGCTGTTTCCAATCGGCTTTAATTGCCTCAATTTGTTCTGGCGTAGGATTTTCTACCTTGGCTACATCGGATTCCCAACGACCACCCAATACAATATCCGTACCACGCCCCGCCATGTTGGTGGCAATAGTGACTGCTCCCGGGCGCCCCGCTTGCGCAATAATTTCTGCTTCCTGCGCATGGAACTTGGCATTGAGCACTTGATGCTTAATGCCCGCTTTAGTTAAGCGGCGCGACATTTCTTCCGAGGTTTCAATCGATGCAGTCCCCACGAGAATCGGGGCATTTTTAGATTGGAATGCTTTGATGTCTTCAACAATTGCCAGATACTTTTCTTCCAGCGATAAAAACACCTTATCGTTCATGTCCAGACGTTGTACAACACGGTTGGTTGGAATAACCACCACATCCAAACCATAAATTTCGCGGAATTCATAGGCTTCGGTATCTGCTGTACCGGTCATACCGGACAGGGTTGGGTACAAACGGAAATAGTTTTGAAAGGTGGTAGACGCGAGAGTCTGGCTTTCACTTTGAATCGCAACGCCTTCTTTAGCTTCAATCGCTTGATGCAAACCTTCTGACAAACGACGACCGGGCATAGTACGGCCAGTGTGTTCATCGATTAATACAACCTGTCCTTCCTGAACAATATATTCCACATCCAAATGGAACAACGCATGAGCACGCAATGCAGAGTTAACGTGATGCAATAATGCCAGATTATTCGCGGCATAAAGGTTTTGATCTGGCTGTAACAAACCAGCTTGAATTAACAAATCCTCTACACGCTGATGGCCATCTTCTGTCAATTCAACCTGACGTGATTTTTCATCGACGGTAAAGTCACCTGGCTCAGAGATAACACGACGATCACCATCTTCTCCATTATCAATTTGGCGTTTTAACTTCAGCACCAATTGATTCATGCGCTTGTATAGCTCGGAACTGTTTTCTGCCGCACCGGAAATAATCAGTGGCGTACGCGCTTCATCGATAAGGATAGAGTCCACTTCATCGATTACTGCAAAATTTAAGGGGCGCTGAACCTTATCGCGCTTACTAAGCGCCATATTATCGCGCAGATAATCAAAACCATATTCATTGTTGGTGCCATAAGTAACATCGGCAGCATAGGCAGCACGCTTAACGGAAGCGGGCTGCATAGATTGGATAACACCAACAGTCATGCCTAAAAATTCATACAACGGCATCATCCAGTTTGCGTCGCGGCTTGCCAGATAATCATTCACCGTCACGATGTGAACGCCTTTACCCGCTAATGCATGCAAGTAACTTGGCAAGGTTGATACCAGTGTTTTACCTTCACCAGTACGCATCTCGGCAATACGCCCTTCATGCAGACTCATACCACCAATCATTTGCACATCAAAATGGCGCATGCCCAGCACGCGTTTACTGGCCTCACGCACAGTGGCAAATGCCTCAGGCAATAGCTGATCCAATGTCTCGCCTTTGTTGTAACGCTCGCGAAACTCAAGGGTCTTTGCTTTTAATTGCTCATCACTGAGCGCCTGTATTTCTGGCTCAAGGGCACTGATACGCGCCACTGTTTTATTCATGCGCTTTAATTCGCGCTCATTCTTTGAACCAAAAACTGCCTTTATTAACTTACCGATCATGATGAATACCGTAATAAAACAAAAAACTGAATAAAATCTGCGCAGCATAACAGCGCTAAAAATAGCGTTGGGCAACCCCAAAAAATGCTGGCAAGTAAATAGGAAGGCGTCGACTAAAGCAAGAGCGAAATCAGCTGTCGACGAGGCAGGAATAACTAACGAGTAGTGCGGCGGATATAAGATGCGGGATCAACAACACGTCCATTTTTGTAGACTTCAAAATGTACATGGGGAGCCGTGGATCGACCGGTAGAACCAGACAAGGCAATTACCTGCCCTTTCTTAACTACATCACCGGCTTTAACTAAATTTGATTTGTTGTGCGCATAGCGAGTAACTAATCCGTCGCCATGCTTAACCTCAACCATATTGCCATATTCAGGATGGCGACCAGCCCAATTAACAATACCAGCCGCAACACTACTGACTTTGCTTCCCGTTGGTGCTGCAAAGTCTAATCCGGAATGGAATTCAGTTTTGCCGGTAAAAGGATCTTTACGATATCCAAAGCGGGAGGTCATCCAGGCATTAGCGACTGGAGCACCCGACAACAGTGTTTCTTCTTGCAAGCTACGGTTCGCCAGCAGGGATTCAATGGTATTGAGTTGCTGTTCACGGCTATCTACCTGACCCGATAGTTGGTCTATAGCGGCAAAGAAGTCGGGGGTTTGATAGACATGAGGCGCCTTTGATGGGCCACCTAAGGGGGGAACCTGACTAAAATCAAACTCCCCTTGCTCAAGATTGGCGGCTGATGTGAGCTTTTCACCCAAGGCATCCAAACGCATCAAACGCGCTTGCAGCTCTGCCATTTTGCTGGTTAGTGCCGCGATTTGCGCCTCTGAGGCGGCTCGTTCCTGCTCAATTTCGGTTTCATGGGCAGATAAAATATCCATCCATGCTTTCGAGTCTGTCGTAAAAAAACCATCCTTATCGCCTGACACCAGCCAACTGTAGCCCCAAGCGCCCACAAAAGTGGGGATCCCCAACAAACACACAGACAAGAACGCGCGAGTCCACCCACCCAGGGTGAAACTGCGAGCTTGCGCATGGTTTTTGTTGACGATAATAATCTTCATTTATAAATCATTTTTATTAATAAAAAGGCTGTCATCTACTGATGCCGTTGGTATGACTTACGTTCTATTTGATTAACCAGGACGGCAACTATACCCAGTCACCTAAAGCGTCCTACACAAAGCCACTTTGTTTTTAGCACAATAAAAATTGCTTTAAAAACAAAGGATTGCACTTAATTCACTGGGGAGATTATACGGTGCGGAGAGTCCCTGCAAAGCACGTAAAACAACGTGCCCAAGAAATATCGCACAGATGGGAAGGATTTAACAAGTATAAAATTAGGCTATGTTCACAATTTGAACATAGCACTACCTAGAATCAGGCTACAGCAATTGGCGCTATATAGGTAATAGGCAACGCCTGATTTTCATCAAAGGTTACAATCTCCCATGCATCAGGTTGCTCCAACAGCAAGCGTAACGCACGGTTATTGAGTGAATGGCCTGACTTGTGCGCCTTATATTCACAGATCAAACTGTTACCCAGCATATAAAGATCGCCAATGGCATCAAGCACTTTGTGTTTTACAAACTCATCTTCGAAGCGCAACCCTTCTTCATTAAGAATGCGGTATTGATCGACCACAATCGCGTTGTCCATACTGCCGCCACGGGCCAAGCCTTTGGAACGCAAGTATTCGATTTCATGCATAAAACCAAAGGTACGCGCCCGACTGATGTCTTTAACAAAGCTGGAACTGGAGAAATCCAGCTCCGTTTGCGGGCGACGATCTTTAAAGACCGGATGATCAAACTCAATGGAAAAAGAGACCTTAAAGCCATCAAAGGGCGCGAAGGTGGCAAACTTGTCACCATCCCTCAATGTCACTTCTTTTTTAATCCGTACGAATTTTTTCGGGGCATTCTGTTCCTGGACGCCGGCAGATTGAATCAGGAACACAAAGGGACCGGCGCTGCCATCCATGATCGGAATTTCTGGCCCCGTTAATTCGACGATTGCATTATCAATCCCCATACCCGCCATTGCTGACATCAAGTGCTCTACTGTTGAGACCCTGACGTCATCTTTGATCAGGCAGGTAGAAAGCGTTGTCTCGCCCACATTTTTAGCGGTCGCCTTAATCTCGACGGGTGGATTGAGATCCACGCGGCGAAATACGATACCGCTATCAACAGGTGCTGGCAGCAGCGTCAGGTGGATTTTGTCACCTGTATGCAAGCCTACACCGGTGGTACGTATTGAGTTTTTAAGCGTTCGCTGTTTGATCATCGGTCATGCCTCTGCCAGGTCAGTTTCCAATTTGCGTAGGGATGGCGCTAACAAACCGCGCTCCCTTATTTACGCTATATGCTACCAACCCAGGGGTATATCAACCAGTTAAAGCTGACAATCCCCCCTATAGCAAAAGCATTAGTCCGCCTGACGACGCAAGAACGCTGGAATATCCAGATATTCCAATTCCTTATCGCCCAGTGGTGCTGCCAGAGCTGCCGCATTGGATGAATGGGCATTAGCTCGCAGGTGGGTAGGACGATCCAAGGCCGCATAATCAGCAGGTGGCGCCGCACGACGGGTGTTGTCGATCACCTTGGTCGGCGCTGGCTTGGTTTCTTTTACTTGTGCGGAAACAACAACACCCAAACCTGTTGCAACAACAGTAACACGCAGCTCGTTAGTGAGCTCAGGATCAATTACTGTACCCACAACAACTGTCGCATCACCTGATGCAAATTCTTCGATTATGCTGCCAACTTCGGAGTATTCACCCAAAGAAAGGTCGATACCGGCAGTGATGTTAACCAAAATACCGCGCGCACCTTGCAGGTTTACATCTTCCAACAAGGGGCTGCGAATCGCCGCTTCAGCCGCTTCACGCGCACGATTTTCACCGGTAGCACGACCTGTACCCATCATCGCCATGCCCATTTCGGACATCACAGTACGCACGTCTGCAAAGTCGACGTTGATCATACCGGGACGAATAATCAGGTCAGCAATACCCTGAACTGCACCGAGCAATACGTTATTGGCGGCCTTGAAAGCGTCAAGCAGGCTGGTTGATTTGCCCAATACTGACAGCAGCTTCTCATTGGGAATGGTAATTAATGAGTCAACGCGCTCGCTCAACTCTTTAATACCGGCATCGGCAATCACCATGCGCTTGCGACCTTCAAAAGGGAAAGGCTTGGTCACAACAGCAACCGTCAAAATTCCCAAATCGCGTGCAACTTCGGCAACAACAGGAGCAGCGCCTGTACCGGTACCACCGCCCATACCAGCAGCAATGAATACCATATCCGCGCCGCGCAATACTTCGGCGATGCGCTCGCGATCTTCCATTGCCGCTTGACGACCGATTTCCGGATTAGCACCAGCCCCCAGACCTTTGGTCATGGAATTGCCGAGTTGCAGTACCGTGCGCGCATCTATGTCTTTCAATGCTTGCGAATCGGTATTGGCGCAAATAAATTCAACGCCTTCGATTTTACTGGCAATCATGTGTTTGACGGCGTTACCGCCACCGCCACCGACACCGATGACTTTGATTACCGCGTTTTGATGCAGGTTATCTACTAATTCAAACATGGCCACACCCCTTTGTTTCCCTTGACTCAATCTGTGAAAAATAATTTGGTTTATGCACAACTCATTAAAAATTGCTTTGGAAAATTTTCTTGATCTTACTGAGCAGCGAACCTTGCGACTCTTTGGCAGCAGGCGATGAGCGCCCCAGGTTATGCTGCTGCTTCATGGCGTAAATCAACAAACCTACGCCGGTGGAATAAATTGGATTGTTGACTATGTCGGATAATCCACGAATGTTCTGCGGTGCACCTAAACGCACAGGCATGTGGAAAATCTCTTCCGCCAATTCAATAACACCTTCCATTTTTGATGTGCCTCCGGTCAACACTATGCCGGCCGCTAACAAATCCTCATAACCACTGCGGCGCAGTTCAGCTTGCACCAACGTAAATAGCTCGTCGTAACGCGGTTCAACCACTTCAGCCAAGGCTTGACGCGATAAGTCGCGCGGTTGGCGATCACCCACGCTGGGCACTTTGATGGTTTCATCCGGGCTGGTTAATTTTGCCAGCGCACAGGCGTACTTGATTTTGATTTCTTCCGCATTGGGCGTTGGTGTACGCAATGCCATGGCGATGTCGTTGGTTACCTGATCACCCGCAATTGGGATAACACCCGTATGGCGAATAGCACCTTCTTTGAAGATGGCGATATCCGTCGTACCACCGCCGATATCGACAACGCACACACCGAGTTCTTTTTCATCCTCAGTCAACACGGAGTAGCTGGACGCCAGCTGCTCCAAAATAATGTCTTCTACTTCCAGACCACAGCGGCGAATACATTTTTCAATATTTTGCGCGGCATTCACGGCACAAGTCACCAAATGCACCTTGGCTTCCAAACGCACACCAGACATACCCAGCGGTTCTTTCACCCCGTCTTGATCATCAATCAGAAACTCTTGCGGCAAAATGTGCAGGATTTTTTGATCCGCCGGAATCGCCACTGCTTGTGCCGCATCAATCACGCGCTCCAAGTCCTGGGAAAACACTTCGCGATCACGAATCGCCACAATACCGTGCGAGTTCAAGCTGCGAATATGGCTACCTGCGATGCCAGCATAGACCGAATGGATCTGACAACCGGCCATGAGTTCTGCTTCTTCGATAGCGCGCTGAATGGATAGCACGGTCGACTCAATATTTACCACCACCCCTTTTTTCAAACCATTGGAACGATGGGAACCTATACCAACAATTTCCAACTGACCCTCAGGGGTAATAGCACCAACGATAGCTACAACCTTGGACGTGCCGATGTCCAGGCCTACAATCATTTTGTTGTCGCTAACGTGTGCCATTCAGTAAACCTCGTTTGCCAGTTAGTAAGCCAATTTCAATACAACTGGCGATATTCATCATCAATTAATCTGTGGTAAAACCTTTGTTGCCGGAACAGCAACGCCAACCTGAGGCTGACTTTTTATATATTTTTTTGCCATCTCGGAATCAGCAACCCAACGCACTGCAACACCGTTGCTATAGCGCAGATCAATCGCTTTTACATCTGCCCATACACTATTAAGTTTTGTGTCGTATACAGTAACAAATCTACGTATTTTTTCCATCACTTGATCGCGTCCAAGTGCGATTTCTACGTGATTTTTTATCGTTAATCGCCAAGATTTTTTGTTATCGCACTTTAATGCCAATACTTCCAAGCCACGCGAGCGCAAAATTTGGGATAAATCCTGATATTGCTGCAAAATTTCAATCGCATCAGCCTCGTTTCCTTGTAGCCAAGGCAAGCCGGAAAGCTTGGTTGCATCCTCGACGCGAACAATTTCACCACGCTGATTCAAGAAACCATCGCCCCATCGGGCAATAGGTTTTTGCTCGGTAATTTTTACCACTAATGTGTCTGGCCAACGTCGGTTAAGTGTGACTTTTTCCACCCAGGGATCTGTCAACAACGCCCCCTTGAGACGCATCAGGTTTAACTGCAAAAAATCGCCATCAATTTCGTCGCCAATGAGCTCGGTTGCACGCGTTTTGCTGATTAGATTGAACTCGCCCTCAACCACCACACTTTTAATTGGCCGCTCAAAGACTTTAGCCAATGGCTCGCTAATCCAATAAAGCCCGAAGGCTAATGCCAAGACAAAAACGACAGTGGCAAACTTGCGATTCAGCCACGTAAAATTCCATTGCCAATTGCGTTTTTGCGCTACCGGGCGACGGGATTTACTCGCGCCTTGTGGCGATGCCTTCGTATAACCTTGCTCACGCGGCGCAACACGCTTGGGCCTGCGGGCAAAATCACTCTGCGCTGTACCTGAATCCGCCGAATCCAAAAGCACATCGCGTATTATTCGGGCAGCGGGCGTCGATGTTCCAACAACCTCCACCGCTTCACTTCGCTCAACCGCTGGGCGACGGGAACGCGCTGGAGGAGCATCGCCCTCCAATTGACCGCTACCAAACCGCGGCTCAATACGTTCACCAACCCCCTTAAAATCGCGCATGGTTTTATGCTTTGTCTTTCACGCTTGCGCGCAAAATTGTCAGTACCAATTCAGTAAACGACAAACCAATCGCCTTAGCAGCCATGGGAACCAGGCTATGACTGGTCATGCCGGGCGCCGTGTTCACTTCCAACAAGTAAAAGTTTTGTTGTTGATCGGCCATTACATCCACTCGTCCCCACCCACGACACCCTACGGTTCTGAACGCATTCAATGCCAGGTTTTTTAATTCCTGTTCTTTTTCTGCTGACAAACCACAAGGGCAAAGATAGCGAGTGTCTTCGGCGATGTACTTGGCATTGAAGTCGTAGAAACTATGGTCTGTTTCTAATTTGATGGGAGGCAAGGCTTCACCATCAAGAATCGCTACGGTGTACTCACTGCCCACAATCAAACGCTCCACCAACACACTGCCCTGATATTGCGCCGCTTTATTGAAAGCGGCTTCCAAATCGGCAGCAGTATTCACACGCGACATACCAATGCTGGAACCTTCATTTGCCGGTTTCACCATCACATCGCCACCCAAATGGGCAAGTACCTGCGCAAAGTTTGAATTGCCGTTCAGCACTGCAAATTCCGGTGTTGGTAAACCTTGTTTGCCGTTTATATCAACACCACGCCACAATTGTTTGGTGCGCAACTTATCCATTGCCAAGGCTGATGACTGCACATCACTACCGGTATAGGGAATATTTAAAAATTCCAGCAAGGCTTGAATGCGACCATCTTCCCCACCTGGGCCATGCAGTATTAAAAATGCGCGATCGATTTTTGCGGCTTGAATGTCGGCAATAATATTGTGACCCACATCGATTGTCACATGCTCAATGCCCGCCTCAACCAAAGCAGCAATCACGGCGGCACCACTTTGCAATGAAATTTCACGCTCAGCGGAAAGGCCACCAAATAACACGCCTACGCGACCAATTTGTTTTTTTAGCGCCTCATCGACAGGCAACTTGACTGCTTGCATGACTCAATAACCTCTAACGCAATTGTCGTTTTGCTAATTCAGGAGAAAGTACACCCACATTACCAGCGCCCTGGGTGATCACTATGTCGCCAGCACGAACTATGTCTTTTACGATTGCAGGAACACCGTCAACGGTTTCAACAAAAATCGGCTCAACCACTCCGCGTGCACGCACACTGCGACACAAGTGACGACTGTCGGCACCGGGGATTGCATCCTCACCGGCACTGTAGACTTCCAACATAATTAATGCGTCCACCGTGGATAGTACCTCTACGAAATCTTCATAAAGATCCCGGGTCCGTGTGTAGCGATGCGGCTGATAAATCATGACCAAGCGGCGATCGGGCCAACCGTCGCGCACCGCTTTAATAACTGCAGCCACTTCACGTGGGTGATGACCGTAATCATCAACCAACATTGCATCGCCTTCGCCCACCGGAAAATTGCCATAAACTTGAAAGCGTCGACCAACGCCCTGGAAGTTTTCCAAACCAAATTGAATAGCCTCATCGCTAATGCCTTCATCGGTAGCGACAGCAATTACTGCAGTTGCATTCAAGACATTGTGGATACCAGGAATATTGATGCGAATATGCAATGCTTTTTCATGACCGGGACGAATAACATCAAACTCGGAATGCATTTTGTCCTGGCGGATATTAATCGCACGGAAATCGCAACGTTCATCAAAACCATAGGTAAGAATCGGGCGCGCCACTTCCGGAATAATCTCGCGCACAACCGGATCATCACCGCACAGCACCGCAAGTCCATAAAAAGGCAAGTTGTGCAAAAACTCGATGAAGGTTTTTTTCAATTTGGAAAAGTCACCGCCATAGGTTTCCATATGATCGGCATCGATATTGGTAACAATCGCCACCATCGGCTGCAGGTGTAAAAATGATGCGTCGCTCTCGTCCGCTTCGGCGACCAAATAACGGCTGGCGCCCAGTTGTGCATTGGTGCCGGTGCTATTCACCAAACCACCAATAATAAATGTAGGGTCCAGTTTTGCTGCTGCCAAGACTGATGCCAATAAACTGGTGGTCGTGGTTTTTCCGTGTGTACCGGCAACCGCAATACCGTGACGATAACGCATCAACTCCGCAAGCATCTCGGCGCGGCGCACAATGGGAATACGCAATTCACGGGCACCCTGAATTTCCGGGTTTTGTGCATTCACTGCACTGGAGTTCACAACAACATCTGCGCCTTGAACATTTTCAGCCGCATGGCCAATATAAATAGTGGCACCTTTGGTTTTTAAGCGATCAGTAACACTGGATGCTTTAATATCCGAACCGGAAATTTCATAACCCTGGTTAAGTAATACTTCGGCGATGCCACTCATACCTGCACCGCCAATGCCAATAAAATGGATGCGACGAATTCGGCGCATTTCTGGCACACAATATTGACCTATGGACTTCTGCGCAGAATTATCCACGGGCGACCTCCTCACAAATATCAGCTACATCGCGTGCAGAGTCAGGCTTGGCTAGCTGCTGCGCTTTTTCCGCCATCGACCTTAAATGATCGCGGTCAGCTAATTCGGTTAACAGTAATGCAGCCAGTTTTGCTGCGGTTAAATCTTTTTGTACCAGCGCAATACCAGCACCGGCATCAGTTAAATTTTTTGCATTAAAGGTTTGATGATCATCGATGGCGGATGGCAATGGAATTAAAATGGCAGCAACACCGGCCATCATCAGTTCCGAAACCGTCAAGGCACCCGCGCGACAAATCACCACATCAGCCCAGGCATAGGCCGCCGCCATATCGTCAATAAAGGCATCGACCTTGGCGTTAACCTGATGCTGCATATACAACGCGAGTGTCGCTTCTGCATGATTTTTACCGGTTTGATGCCAAATCTGCGGGCGCACATTAACGGGTACATGCGACATGGCTTCAGGCACCAGTTCATTAATCGCCTTCGCACCTAAGCTACCGCCTAACACTAAAAGACGCAGCGGTGCTTGCTGATCTGCACGCGCTTGATAACGCGGGGTAGCAGCACCCAATTGTTGAATTTTTTGGCGAACCGGATTGCCAACCACTTTCACCTCTTGTTCGCTGCGACCAATAAACGCATGGGGAAATGCCGCTACGACACGATTTGCTTTTTTTGCCAAGAGGCGGTTCGTGGTGCCCGCCACCGCATTTTGTTCATGAATGACCAAGGGCGTGCGTGCCAGTACTGCTGCCAAGCCACCAGGGCCGGAGGCAAAACCACCAAAACCGATAACAACATCCGGTTTAATGCGGCGAATAATTCGCAGCGATTGCAAGAGTGCATAGACAATTAAAAAGGGAGCCTTGAGCAAACCCGATACACCGCGACCACGAACACCTTCAACACTAATAAAATGCAGTGGGATATTGGCCGCTGGCACCAGGCGCGTTTCAATACCACGCGCTGTACCCAGCCAATTAATCTGTGCGCCGCGTGTACGCAACTCATCGGCAACGGCTAAGGCGGGAAACACATGCCCGCCGGTTCCTCCTGCCATAATCAACACTTGTAGCGTTTTTTGTGTCATACACTGGCCTCCATGAGGCGAGTGCGCGGCACTTTTGTTGGCTCCGGCACTTCGGGTACATAACCCGCCAATTCCCATTGCACTCTCATCACAAACGCCATCAGCACACAGCAAATCAACAAACTACTACCGCCGTAACTGATGAAGGGCAGCGTCAGACCTTTGGTTGGCAACAACCCGGAGGAAACGCCCATATTGATGAATACCTGGAATGAAAACAGAATCGCCACGCCAAAAGTAGCAAGTGCTGCGAACATTTTTCCGGCCGCCAGATTTTGTTTGGCCACGTTAAAAATTCGCATGATCAGTGCAGCAAATAAACCCAGCAATAACACTGCACCAACTAATCCGAACTCCTCCGCAATAATGGCGAAGATGAAGTCAGTATGGGCTTCCGGTAAAAAGAATAATTTTTGCAAGCTATTGCCCAAGCCCAAACCGAACCACTCTCCACGCCCGAATCCAATTAAGGATTGTGTCAATTGATAGCCGGTATTGAATTGATCTGCCCAGGGGTCAAGGAAGGTAATCAAGCGCTGCATGCGGTATGGCGATAACACAGCAACCGCAGCAAGGCCGCCGACACCAATGACGATCAGTAATAAAAAGTGCAGCATTCTGACACCGGCAATAAACATCATGGCGAACACTGTTGCACTTAACACCACCGAACTACCAAAGTCCGGCTCCAGCAATAACAATCCAACAAAAACCCCGACAACCATGAGTGGTTTAAGAAACCCTTGCCACCCAAAATGTAACTCTTGATAGCGACGTGCGAAAAAGCTGGCAAAGAAAACCACGGCACAAAATTTGGCGATTTCAGACACCTGAATAGATATAACACCCAGGCTGAACCACCGCTGACTTCCGTTGACTTTTTTGCCTATGCCTGGAATAAGTACAATCACCAACAGGAAAATAGTGAACAACAAAAAGTGACCCGCATATTTTTGCCACACACTCATGGGCACACATACCACGAACCCTGCCAGGCAAATGCCCATCAGCATATAAACCGCATGACGTTTGGCAAAAAACCAGGCATCGTTATAGGTCAACGCCGCAAAAGAAACTGAGGCGGAAGCCACCATAATCAAGCCAACCGACATCAATGCAAACCATAGGCACAGCAGCGGCCAATCAATGCGTTGACTTAATGGAATGGCGTTGATTGAGGTGGCGGAGGTCATCATGATGCACACAGCTCCCGCACAGCCGAGCAAAATTTCTCACCACGATCTTCGTAGTTTTTAAACATATCAAAGCTGGCACAAGCCGGTGATAACAATACGGCATCACCCGCATTCGCCAGCGCAAATGCTTTATTAACCGCATCCACTATTGAGTCGGCATGTACGGTTGGTGTGGCAGAGGAAATCGCCTGTTCGATTACCGGTGCATCGCGGCCAATTAATACCACGCGGCTATTAATTGCGCGCAGTGCAGGGGTTAGTTCTGTGAAGTCCTGCCCTTTACCTTCGCCACCTAAAATGACAATTAACTGATGAGGGTCGCGCGCCAGACCGGATATAGCTGCAAGGGTTGCGCCGATATTGGTGCCTTTGGAATCGTTGTAAAACTCCACAGCATTTTTTTCAGCAACAAATTCACAGCGGTGACGTAAACCGGAAAAGGTTTTTAATGTTGCGAGCATGGCATCCATAGGGATAGCTGCTGCATCGCCCAGCGCCAGTGCAGCCAAGGCATTATCCACATTATGGCGACCACGAATTTTCAGCTCGCTGGCAGCCATTAATGGCGTAAGGTTTTTAGCAAGCCACTCAACACCATCACGCTGTATTAGGCCAAAGCCACCAAAATCGGCACGACCACCAAAATAGATGGGCTTAACGCCTGCGGCGAGCGGTGGATGAGTGAGCAGGTCGTTGCGATTTACCACAATGGTTTCCGCCCCAAAATACACACGCAATTTGGCAAGAATATAAGCGCGCATATTTTCGTAACGATCCAGATGATCCGCGCTGATATTTAAAATGGTTGCCACTTTGGCGTTAAGTTTGGTCACTGTTTCCAATTGGAAGCTGGATAACTCCATCACATAGAGCTCAACAGCATCGTCCAATAATTCCAGTGCCGGCGTACCTAAATTGCCGCCCACCGCGACATGAATACCGGCCGTTTTAGCCATCTCACCGACTAGCGTGGTTACCGTACTCTTTGCATTAGAACCGGTAATCGCCACAATTGGTGCTTTGGCGTAGCGCACAAATAATTCAATATCACCTACTACCGGAATACCGGCCGCACGTGCTTGCTCGATAGCGGGTGTTGCGACAGCGATACCGGGGCTAACAATAATTTCATCGCAAGCCAACAAGGTATTTGGATTCAACTCACCACATTCAATACTGACGGTGGGGAACTCACGCTTAACCTGCTCCAGATTCGGTGGCGATGAACGCGTATCCAGCAGGATAAATGCCTGCTGTTGTGCCGCCAAAAAGCGGGCAACCGACAAACCGGTAATACCGGTGCCGATAATCGCTTTAATCTTACTGGTGGCAATCATTTGGGACACAGACACGCACTCCACTATTAAACAGAATAGAAATTAACGAATTTTTAAAGTTGCCAAACCAATCAGCACCAGTACCAGGGTAATAATCCAGAAACGCACAATTACCCGCGGCTCTGGCCAACCCTTTAATTCAAAGTGGTGATGGATGGGAGCCATGCGAAAAATACGACGGCCTGTCAATTTAAAAGAGGCAACTTGCAAAATGACCGATACAGTTTCCAGCACAAAAATGCCGCCCATAATAAAAAGGACAATTTCATGGCGAACAATCACGGCGATTAACCCAAGTGCCGCGCCGAGCGCCAGGGCACCAACATCGCCCATAAATACTTGTGCGGGGTAAGTGTTAAACCACAGAAAACCCAGCCCTGCGCCCACCAGAGCGCAGCAGAACACCACCAATTCTCCGGCACCGGGAATGTAGGCGATGTGCAAATACTGCGAAAATTGCGAATGGCCAGCCAAATAGGCAATCACCGCCAAAGCACCGGCCACCATAACGCTGGGCATAATCGCCAAACCATCCAAACCATCGGTCAGGTTTACTGCATTGCTGGTACCCACAATCACAAAATAGGTAAACACTATGTAGAAAATACCCAGATCGAGCGCAACGTTTTTAAAGAAGGGAATAAACAATTGTGTTTCTGCCGGCGTTTGCGCGGTGTAATACAAAAACACCGCCGCACCAAAACCAGCTATGGATTGCCAAAAATATTTCCAACGGGCAGGCAAACCGCGTGAATCGCGTTTGGCAACTTTGCGATAGTCATCCACCCAACCTACCGCGCCAAAAATTGCAGTAACAATTAACACAACCCAGACATAGCGATTGGATAAGTTAGCCCAGAGCAAGGTACTGATAAAAATGGCCGACAAAATTAACGCGCCGCCCATGGTAGGGGTACCGGATTTACTCAAGTGTGATTGCGGGCCATCGTTACGAATGGATTGGCCGATACGCAATTCCGTGAGGCGGCGAATGAACCAAGGGCCAAGCAGCAACGAAATACCTAGTGCGGTGAGCACACCTAAAATGGCGCGCACCGTTAAATATTGAAACACTGCAAAACTGCGCAGGTATTCTTGTAAGTATTCTGCTAACCAGTACAGCATCAGTGTTTGTCTCCTGCTGATACACAGAGCTCACGTACGACTGTGTCCATTGCGGCACTGCGTGAACCTTTAATAAGAATGGTGGTTTTTTTGTTGGCAATGGTTTTTAAATGTTCAACCAATGCCGCTTTATCCTTAAAGTGTTCAGCGCCAGCGCCAAATGCGGTAGCAGCATTTTCACTGAGGGTTCCCACAGTAAATAAATGACTCAGTTTTTTCGTACGGGCGTATTCACCCAGTTCGGCGTGCAACTGCGGCGCTTCCGTCCCCAACTCACCCAAGTCACCCAGAACCAATACGCTGTGTTTCTTTTGCGCCAGCACATCAATTGCAGCGCGCACTGAACCGGGATTGGCGTTGTAACTGTCATCAATCAGCGCAACTCCGTTGATACCAACATGACGACTCATGCGACCCGCTACGGGGGCAAAATTGGCAAGCCCCTGCTTAATTTTTTGCAGGTCTGCACCCACCGCCGATGCACAAGCGGCGGCCATTAAGGCATTGCGTACATTGTGTTCGCCCTGTGCATTCAAGCTAACTTGCATGGCCTGGCCTTGCAGGTTGATAGCAAATTCCAAACTGTTCGCACTGGTTTGAATATCCTGCGCAAAACAATCGGCGTCGGCATCTTTAAAGGACACGCGAATCACACGACGATTCGTGAGTGTTGCCAACCAGTCAGGTGCAAAGCGATCATCCAAATTCACCACCGCTACACCGGTGGTAGGCAGCGCGGCATAAATTTCACCTTTGGCACGCGCAACACCCTGGATGGAACCAAAACCCTGGATATGCGCGGCCATGACATTATTGATCATGGTAATTTGTGGTTTGGCGAGCGAGCAAAGATACTCAATTTCACCAGGGCCACTCGCGCCCATTTCGATCACCGCAAACTCGTGATGTGCTTCCAGTTGCAGCAGCGTTAAAGGCACACCGATATGGTTATTAAAATTGCCTTTTGTGGCATGGGTTGAACCACACTCAGCCAAAATGCCCGCCAGCAATGTTTTTACTGTGGTCTTCCCGCTGCTACCGGTAATAGCAATAACCGGGCGCGAAAATAAACTGCGATTGAGTGCAGCAATTTGCCCTAATGCCAGCAGCGAATCGCTGACCACTAATTGCGGCAAGGCAATCTCGGGGAAAAAGCGCTCAACTACCAGAGCGCAAGGCTTTTTAGCAACCGCGTCCTGAATAAAATTGTGTGCATCAAAACGTTCGCCGCGCAGCGCAATAAATAAATCGCCTGCATTCAAGGTGCGCGAATCAATACTGACAGCGGTAAATTCTGCATCGCCTTGATGGCATTTTGCAGTGACTGCACGCAAGGGTTTGTGCGCAGCAATAAACTCTTCAACCCACTTTAATGTAAGAGGCTTGATCATGGTGTAGCCCCTTGTGACCTGTTGTCGTTTTCAGATTTGGCGATGCGTTTTTGCAACGCAATACGCGCTTGTTTGGTATCGCTAAATGGCAGGGTTTGGGTGGCGAAGATTTGATAGTCCTCATGCCCCTTACCCGCAATTAATACTATGTCGCCCGCCTTGGCCTGCTGCACAGCAAAATCAATTGCCTGCGCACGATCTGCTATCACCAAACAACCACTGGGGCGATTCATGCCGCGCAGAATTTCTCCGGCAATAGTGGATGGTTCTTCCGAGCGGGGATTGTCGTTGGTGACAATTACGTAATCGCTCAGACGTTCGGCAATGGTGCCCATTAGCGGGCGCTTGGTTTTATCGCGATCACCGCCACAACCAAATACCGTCCAGATATTGCCAGCCTTGTGTTGCTGAATCGCACGCAGCGTATTTTCCAGAGCATCGGGAGTGTGGGCGTAATCTACAATTACTTGAACTTGTTGCGCCTGTTGATCAACCACCACCTGCTGCATTCGCCCGGGCGCCGGCAATAAATCGGGCACACAGGCAACAATCGCATCCAGTGCAAAACCCTGAACCGCCACTGCAGCAATAATGGCCAACAAATTGCTGAGATTAAACTCACCCAACAATGGCGATTGAATCTTCGCCTCACCCCAGGGCGTAACTAAATGAGCGGTAACACCGAAGGCATTTAGCTCAATATCCTGAGCGTAAATATCTGCTGCTATTTTTGTTGAATAGCTCAGCGCGTTCACGCCCGCAGGCACTTTGCCTAACAGGCTTTTGGCCCAATCGTCATCCAGATTGAAAATCGTGGTGTGCAGTCCAGGCGCTTGTAATAATTGCGCTTTGGCATTGCCATAACTGGTCAGGTCGCCGTGATAATCCAAATGATCCTGCGTGAGGTTGGTAAAAATTGCAGTGTGGACATTTACATTGGCAACGCGCTTTTGTTGCAAACTATGCGATGAAACTTCGATAGCAATGGAGGCCGCACCATCATTGACCAACTCGGCCAAAATACGCTGCAAGGCAATTGGATCTGGCGTGGTCAAACCTGTGGAATGTAATGCACCGAGTTGCTGTGCAATGGGAGCCAATGCGGTGGTATCAAGCAAGCCGTAACCCAAGGTGCCAACAACGGCTGATTTGTGCTGCAAGCGCGCGAGCAATTGCGCCGCCAACAAACTGCAGGTGGTTTTACCGTTAGTGCCGGTAATACCAAGCAAATGCACTTTTTTGCTAGGCTCGCCAAAAAAGCGTGCCGCAATCGCACTGACCTGTGCGGAAAGTTGTTCTATGGCGATAACCGGTACATCACCCAACCAGGCAATGCCCTGCCAATTTTTATCGGCCTCAACCAGAATTGCACTGGCACCCAACTCGATGGCTTTGGCAATAAAATCGCGTCCATCTATCTTGTTACCGACTATCGCAATAAAAGCATCGCCGATTTTTAATTGGCGGGTATCCAGGCACAGATTGCGCACAGCAATAGTTGCGGCTTTTTCCAGCGCAACCCCCGGCAATATATCCGCGAGTGTTGTAGCGTTAATGGAATAATGAGTAGTCATCAGGTAGCTGACCTCCCATTATTTACGGCCGCTGTTGTTGTGGCGGATTTATCCGTTTGCGCGGCACCAGCAGGCACTTCTTTTTTAGCAGTTTTATCGACGACGCTTTTATTATCGTGCTGATAAATATTGTCAGGCGGCACTTGCAACATTCGCAGCGCATCTTCCGCTACTTTTGAAAATGCAGGTGCAGCAACCCAACCACCGTTAGTATAAATACCCGAGCCCTGCGGCTCATCGACAATCACCATGGCAACAATGCGCGGATTATCCGCAGGTGCCATACCAATAAAAGAAGCGATTTGTTTTTCTGAATAGCGACCATTAATAGCTTTATAGGCCGTACCGGTTTTTCCGGCGACCGAATAGGAAATGGCTTTTGCCCGTGAGCCTGTACCTTCAGCAGTCACTACGCGCTTGAGCATTTGCGTTACTTGATCGGTATATTTTTTATCGATAACACGCTCACCTTCAGGTGCATTGTCCACACGCAATAGCGAGACGGGGCGCTTCACACCACCGGAGGCAATCACACCATAGGCTTGCACCACTTGCAGCGGCGTCATGGTCATGGCGTAGCCGTAAGAAATATTCGCGCGCTCGATACGCTGCAAGGGTTTCAGTACCGGCACGTTGCCAGTGCCTTCACCGGGGAAGCCGGTGCCCACCGGTTGCGATGCACCCAAACGGGCAAACATATCGCGCACCGTATTAGTATCCAGCGCGAATGAAATTTTGGTCATGGCGATGTTGCTGGATTTGGCAATGGCCATGGCCAAATCCATCGCACCATAATTGCGGTGATCCTTAATAGGTTTGCTGCCCACCATAAAATAACCGGGGTTAGTATCGATAACATCTTCCGGTTTAAATTTGCCACTATCGAGCGCGGCGAGCACAACCCAGGGTTTCACCGTTGAACCCGGCTCGTATAAATCGGTAATAGCGCGATTGCGCAAACCATCGCCACGGGCGCGGCTGCGATCATTCGGGTTGTAGCTGGGTAAATTGGAAATGGCGAGCACTTCGCCAGTGAGCACATCGAGAATCACAATAGAACCTGCGACAGCGCTGCTCGCTTCCACCGCTTTTTTCAATTCGCGATGCGCGAGGTACTGCAAACGCAAATCAATGCTGAGCGTGAGGTTTTGACCTGGGCGCGCCGCTTTAACCAAACGCAATTCTTTTACTGTGCGACCACGCAAATCTTTCAGGACTTCTTTTGCGCCGTTTTCACCGGTGAGCCAGGCGTCGTACGCCAACTCCATACCTTCCTGACCACGATCATCCACATCCGTCATACCAACCAAATGGGCAGCCACATCGGCGGCGGGGTAATAGCGGTGATATTCAATTTGCTCGTAAACGCCGGGAATATCCAACGACAAAACCGCTTGCGCGGCTTCGGGTGACATTTGACGTTGCAGGTACATAAATTCTTTATTGGCATAACGCGCCAAACGCGATTCCAAATCCGCCTTATCGGCTTTAAGCGCCTGCGCCAGGTCGGCAATGCGGTGAGGGGCTTGCGACAAGACCTTAGGGTTGGCCCAGAGCGTAGAAACAGGTGTACTCACCGCCAGAGGTGAACCGTTGCGGTCAGTGATAACACCGCGATAGGCAGGAATAATTTCCGTACGCAGGGTGCGCGACTCGCCCTGATCCTGCAGGAATTCATAGCCTTTATCGGTATTGGGTAATACTTGCAGGCTGGCGACATGAACGATCAGCACACCCACCAACACGGCCAACACCAAACCAACGCCATAGAAACGCCAACGCGCCACTTTAAGCGGCTTGTGATCAGGCTTGGCGAGTGGGCGAGCGCGGCGCGGCTCAAAGGCAGAGGAACGGCTCATTGACCACCTGCCGCAGGCGCCTGCGCCTGACCGCGACCATCGATTATTCGGTCGCCGGAAATCATCACTATGTCTTCAGGGGTGGGCGCCATCATATTCAATTCGGAAATCGCTGCATTCTCAACGCGACCATAAGCAGCCCAGGTACTTTGCTCCAGCAAGTATTGCCCCCACTGGACTTGCAGTTGTGCCGCCTCGCGACGCAGGGTTTCCAGGCTATTCACATCGCGGCGCACCAATTGGGTAGTGGCCACCACCCCCAACGCAGATACCACTGTCGCCACCCACAATACCGCGACGATCAGCAATACGCTGGCCGCTGGCGGTTTTGGTTGTGATTGGAGACTTCTGTTCATGGAATCCCTGGCAATTTAGCGGTGAAGGTTCTGTGTAACTGACTGATAGTTGCTTTAGTTTTGATTCAATCGACGAACAATCGGGATTTACAATTTCTCGGCCACTCGCATCACGGCGCTGCGTGAGCGGACATTCGCACTCACCTCAGCGTCGCTCGCCTTGATTGCCTTACCGAGTGAGCGCATGCGTTTATTTAATTGGTCATCGCGAATTGGCAGCCCTTTGGGTACAGGGTCACCCAATTCCTGACGGCGAATAAACCGCTTTACCACGCGATCTTCCAGCGAGTGGAAGCTGATCACTACCAAACGGCCGCCCGGTGCCAATACCGCGAGTGCTTGATCCAATACCGATTCAAGATCACCCAGCTCGTTATTCACATGGATGCGAATCGCCTGAAAAGCGCGGGTTGCCGGATGCTTACCCTTTTCCCACGCCGGATTTGCCTCCTTGATCACTTCTGCCAAATGCTTGGTGCGTGTAAACGGTTGCTTTTGGCGCTCGGCGATAATGGCGCGCGCCATGCGCTTGGCAAAACGCTCCTCACCAAACTCTTTAAGCACCCAGGTAATTTCGTCTTCGTCTGCGCTGTTAACCCAATCCGCCGCACTTTGGCCTCGGGTTTGGTCCATACGCATATCGAGCGGGCCATCCTGCATAAAGCTGAAGCCTCGCTCGGCTTCATCCAACTGCGGCGATGACACGCCCAAATCCAGCAATACGCCGGTCACCTTGCCGGTCATATCGCGCTCACTCATCAGCGCGGCCAATTCGGCAAACGACCCATGGGCAATCGCAAAACGCGCATCAGCACCAAAGCGCACTGTGGCGGTGGCAATCGCCGCGAGGTCTTTATCGATCCCCAGCAAGCGCCCTTCGGCGCCCAACTGCTGCAGGATCAAACTGCTGTGACCACCGCGCCCGAAGGTGCCATCCACGTAAAAACCGGAGGTATCGGTAACCAGTGCCTCTACCGCCTCGTTCAGGAGCACGGTGATGTGTTGAGCGTCAGACACGTAGATACCTAGAAAGAAAGATTTTGTAATTCGGCTGGCATATCGCCATCGGTTGATTGATCCATGAGCGCGTTCCAGCTGTCTTCATTCCACAGCTCCAACTTATTGCCCAAACCAACCAACATCAGTTTTTTATCCAGATGCGCAAAGTCGCGCAGAGTGGGGGGGACCAGAATCCGGCCGTTAGCGTCCATCTCCAGATTCACCGCCTGCCCCATAAAGCGGCGCTGAATCTTACGGACTTGCTCACTGCCAGCGGGCAATGCTTGAACCTTGGCGAGCACGGGCTCCCATTCAGGTTCGGAATAAACCAGCAAGCAGCGTTCGTACATGTGTGCTGTCACCCACAAACGCCCGGCGCTGGACGACAGCAGCGAATCGCGAATGCGCGCTGGTATCGCCATGCGACCCTTGGGGTCCATGCTAATGGAATGACTGCCTGTAAACACTTTTCACCACTTGATGGGATTACTTTTCACAAAAAACCACAAAAAACCACAAATACCCACTTTTCCCCACGGTGCTCACTATAAATCGGAGCAGGTCAAAGTCAAGCGAGCTGGCGCGAAAACATGGGTAATTTCACGGGAAAAATCAGGAAAAATCGGCGAACAAGAAGGGAAATGACACAATACCACCGCCACAAAACGCAACTTAAACAATCAAAACAAAGCGATAGCGCACAAACCTAATGTAAAACATTAAGTTTGAAATTATTTCGCGGTAATAAGCAGGGATCTTTAGAAGGATTCGGTCTAATTCGACCTTGAAGAGAACAGCAAACCACAAACTACACATCACATACTGGCAAATAAAGCGGAATAAAGTCGGAGTCAGCCGATAAGCCGGGTTCTGTCGTGGACAGTCATTCATCTGGGACCAGTGTCACCACTGGCCTCGAGCGACCTACCCGCCCTCGATACGGGCCGCATCATTGAGGGCCTATTTGGTCTTGCTCCGAGCGGGGTTTACCATGCCGCAGCCTGTTGCCAGTTGCGCGGTGCGCTCTTACCGCACCCTTTCACCCTTACCGTCACTCTTGCGAGTGCTTAGGCGGTCTACTCTCTGTTGCACTTTCCGTAGGCTCACGCCTCCCAGGCGTTACCTGGCGCTCTGCCCTATGGAGCCCGGACTTTCCTCCCCGATGCACCACACAGCACTCAAGAGAGCCATACAGTTAACATCGGAGCGACTGTCGGGCCGACTCCGAGGCGGCACATTAACTGCCCACGGCGACAAGTGCAAGCACAACAATTGCCCGGGATTGGTTTTAATTTGTCGCCAATTTCCTCATTCATATCAATAACAAGCTCTATATCGATGGACTTATCGCTAATTGTCACCCAAAAGGGTTTTTAGCTGGTATTTTTGCCGCCTTAGTCTATTAATTAACACTGATCAATTACTTGTTATAACAGATCATCTCCCTGAATCGGATCTCACAATAAAAGCCCAGGAGAACTTCCAGTGAAAGCGTATCAACACAACTTTCTTGCTATGGCTATTGCGTTGCACATAGCTGTACCCGCCGCCGCACAAAACAACAGCCCCGCGCTGGAAGAAGTGATGGTCACCGCGCAAAAGCGCGAGCAAAGCCTGCGTGATGTGCCTATTTCAGTTAGCGCACTGTCCAGCAAAAAGCTGGAGGATGCTGGCATTACCAGTATTGAACGTGTGGCGGACTATATTCCCGGTTTCAATATGACTCAAACGGGTATTGGCACCAATATCGCTATTCGCGGTATCAGTTCCGGCGTAAACCCCGGCTTTGAGCAGTCGGCGGCGCAGTATGTGGATGGCATTCACTTTGGGCGCTCGCAATTGTCGCGGGCACCGTTTCTGGATTTGGAGCGCGTAGAGATCCTGCGTGGCCCGCAAAGTATTTTATTTGGCAAAAATTCCACTGCCGGTGCGATCAGTATCACCACTGCAAAACCCGGCAGCGAACACGAAGCCAAGCTGACCGCGCTGTATGAACCCGAACACGGAGAGAAGGATATTCGCCTTGTCCTTTCGGGCCCTATTAGCGACACAGTGGGCGGGCGGCTCGCGATTTTACACAGCAGCATTGATGGTTTTATGGAGAACACAACCCTCGGCCGCGATGAGTCGGGCGATGAAAATCGGGTGATCCGCGCAACACTGGAGTGGCAGCCCAATGACCTGTGGGATATCACGCTTAAATTGGAAGATGGTTCGTTTGACAGTGAAGGCCGCAACATTGAGGTAGTTAAGCCCATCGAAATCCCGTCGCAGCAAACCGGTGTTGCTACGCCCTATGCGAATGCGCTGCAATTTTTTACCCAGGGCCAGTACTTACTGGATACCACTCATGACTGGAAGCGCCAGTCCAATGGCGATTTCAGCTATAACGACACTGAAAATGTGACCCTGACTATTGAGCGCGAGTTGGGTGAACACACCCTGACGGCCATCACCGGCTATAACGCTTACACCTATGATGAGCTGTGCGATTGCGACTTCACCGGCGCACCGGGCTTTAATATTTTGTCGAACGAAGACTACAGCCAGGTCAGCCAGGAAATTCGCATCGCCTCGCCAGAAGATACCCGGTTCAGCTATATCGGCGGCCTGTTCTTCCAAAGCAGCTCGATGAAGTTCCACGACGCCATTCGCGTTCCCACCGATAGCTTTATTGCGACCGCTTTTACATCACAACTGGGTGCAACCGCCGCCAACTTGCTGCGCGGTGCCGCGTCCAATCGCGAGTTTGAGCAGGACACCGATCTAGCGGCGATCTTCGCCCAAGGGACCTGGAATGTGACTGACTTGTCGCGTGTGATTGTAGGCGCACGCTACACCGCCGAAACCAAAGAGGCGACGCGTACCCAATACCACGTCAGCAATGCCGGTGTCGCCTTGCCGCAAGGTGGCCCAAGCGATCCCTACAACATTATCTGGAGCCAGTTCAAAATCGACCCGCACTCAATCAGCGGGGATCGCGATGAATCCGGCTTTACACCACTGATCACCCTGCAACACGACTTGAATGGCACCGATATGCTCTATGCCAGCTTTACCACCGGGTTTAAATCCGGCGGTTTTGATGTGCGAGCCAATGCCGCACCCAATGAACTGGATGGCGTTTACCCCGCTATTGAGGGCACCTGGGAATTTGAAGAGGAAAAGGTTAACAACTACGAAATTGGTGGCAAATTCGTACTGGCAGATGGTGCTGCTGAGTTAAATGTCGCCGCCTTCCGCTCCGAATTTAAAGACATGCAAACCAGCCAATTTGACGGCAGCCTCAGTTTTAATGTCACCAATGCCGGTCAGGCAGTTGTGCAAGGGCTGGAAGTCGATGGGCGCTGGGCGCTTACAGACAATATCCTGCTGCGCGGTGCGGGTGCTTACATCGACTTTGAGTACACCGATTTCCCCAATTCCCAGTGTTACTTTGGCCAATCCATTGCCGAGCGCAACCCCACCAACCCAGATGTATGCGATGCCACGGGTAAACGCCGTGAGTTCACGCCGGAATTCCAGGGCAACCTGGGGATTGATTACACCATTCATTTCAGTAATGGCTTGCAGTTGGTCAACACCCTTGACCTGATCTACAGCGATGACTACCTGACCACTCCGTCACTTGACCCACGCTTCACCCAAGACGCCTACACCAAGATCAACGCGCGTATTGCACTGAGTGACAACAGTGAAAAATGGGAACTGGCGCTGATTGGCAAAAACCTGACCGATGAATCCATCATCCCTTACGCTAACGGGCTGCCAGTGGCATCCGTAGTCACGCGCGGAACGGGCTCTGGTTATTACGCCTTTTATGAACGCCCCAGAAGCGTAGCCATTCAGGGAACCATCCGTTTTTAATCCTTCAATTGGAAGCTTCGCAGCCTCCATATACCCCAAGGGCGCTACGGCGCCCTTTTTGTTGACGTTTTCACTGCCAGCAACGAGCCACAACTGCTATTATTAATACGACTTATTTTTGCGCTGCGATTGGATTACGAGCAATGAGCGATTCCCCCGCCGGACAAACTCCGGAGCCACAATCCAGACCCGAGGCCAGCCCCTCAGTATCCGCACAACCGCAGCACTCACACCTGCCACACAATATCCTCAAGGGTTTCCTGCTCGCTGCGGCGGCATTATTCCTGTTTACCTGCATGGACAGCATCACCAAATACCTGACGAGCCATTACAACGTGCCCTTTGTGGTGGCTATGCGTTACCTGGTTCACTGCTCTGTGATGTTGATTATCCTCGCACCGCGCCATGCCACCCAACTGGTCAAAACCCAGCGTACAGGTCTTGTCGTCTTGCGCGGCCTGGCACTCACGCTGTCATCCCTGTGTATGGGGATGGCGCTACAGCGCATGCCGTTGGCTGAAACCACTGCGATCAATTTTCTCGCGCCCACACTGGTAGCACTGCTCGCCGGTTCCCTGTTGAGTGAACGGATTGGTGGCTGGGGCTGGGTGGCGATAGTGACGGGGTTTATCGGGGTGCTGTTAATTGCGCGCCCCGGTGGTGGACTGGATGCACTGGGGGTATTTTTTGCGCTGATGGCCGCCTGCGCCAATGCCACCTACCAGTTGCTGTCGCGGTTACTGGCCAGTACCGAAAAAGCTATCGCCCTGCTGTTTTACACCGCGCTGATTGGCTCGATTATCTTCGGCATCGCCCTGCCCTGGTACTGGGAAAACAAAACACCGAGCACACTGGAATTCATCCTGCTGCTCAGCATGGGCCTGACCGGTGGGCTGGGCCACTACCTCTTTACCCTCGCCTACCGCCACGCACCCGCTTCGGTGCTGGCGCCCATGACCTATTTGCAACTGCTCTGGGCAGGGCTAATGGGGTGGATGATCTTCGGCACAATCCCCGATGGCACCAGCCTGATTGGTATGGCAGTTGTCGCCGTATCAGGTTTGATCATTGCGTTTAAATCCCGCTTCACCAAGGTCACTCCCACCAAGCCCGAGTCAGATCAACTTTAAGCCTCGCGTCAATAGACACTTTCTGACAAAAATGTCAGCCAAATGTTGGGTTTATGTTGGACAGAGACAGTTACACTGGGTGCAGTTGTTGCCAGCGATGGGGGATTTTCAAAATGCGTCTACTTCTCGTCGAGGATGAAGAAAAAACCTCGTCTTACATCAACCGCGCCATGAGCGAATTGGGATTCATGGTTGATGTGGCAGACAATGGCATAGATGGACTGCACCTCGCACAAGAACATGACTACGACGCGATAATTCTGGATGTCATGCTGCCGGGAAAAGATGGCTATGCCGTACTCGAAAGGTTGCGGGCAAGCAAACAGACGCCGGTACTGATGCTCTCGGCGCGCGGTTCGGTGGATGAACGAGTCAAGGGATTGCGCAGCGGCGCGGACGATTATTTAGCAAAACCTTTTTCACTGATTGAATTGGTAGCGCGCATTCAAGCGCTATTGCGTCGCCGTCATAGGGATGGTGCCGATGTCACTCAATTACAGATAGACGACCTGCACTTGGACTTACTGGCACGCCGGGTAACCAGAGCCGGGCAGCGACTTGAATTGACCGCCAAAGAATTTGCGTTACTTAGCCTGCTCGCGCGGCGACAGGGGGAAATCCTCTCCAAAATGATGATCGCTGAACAGGTGTGGGACATGAACTTCGATAGCGATGCCAACGTTGTGGAAGTGGCGATCAAACGCCTGCGTGCCAAAATCGATGCGCCCTACCCCGTCAAATTGCTTCACACAGTGCGCGGCATGGGCTACGTACTGGAAGCACGGTCAGAATTTCCGCGTCCAGGCCACTATGAATAAGTTTTTTATCAGCCAGTCTATCGCTGTTCGTCTTGCGCTGATGTTCGCCTTAACGGCCGTCGCCATTGTTACAGTCTCGGCACTTATGCTGCGCCAGTCATTGCAGAACTCCTTGCGTCAGCAAATACATCAGGAACTACAATTTCGCCACAGTTTGATGGTGCCTTACATTACTGCGCGCGAATCCCTTTCCGACTGGTCAACCGTAGAAACCAAACTGGCAAACTGGACTACTGTTGAAGGTGGCCATACCCACTATTGGGTGCTCAGCGACGACCCGCGCTATCGTGTGGGCGGCGAACCGCTTGAAGGGGTTGATTGGGCGAAACAGCCCAGCGGATTTTCCCGCATACCGAAAGAACCCTGCGCACTGTACTTGCTGATTACTGAAATTCCCGCCAAGGGCGATCGACCTGCCGTGCGCTATGTCGCCGCGCTCGACTCCACTCCCTATATGGGAACACTGCAGGCATTCACCCGCACCATGGTTTTAATTTCTGTCGTAGGTATTGCACTGGTTGCCCTGCTCGGATTTTTTGTGGCACGTATTGGTTTGCTGCCGGTCAACCATCTCAGCCAACAAGCGCATCACCTCGCACCGGGTAATCGCGGTCAACGGTTAAATACCAAAGCCTTACCGGTAGAATTGCAAGTGTTGGCAGAGTCGTTTAACGGTGTGTTGGAGCGACAGGAAATTGGCTGGAACCAATTGGAAAGTTTTAATGCCGATGTCGCACACGAATTGCGCACCCCGCTCACTAACTTGATTGGCCAGACCCAGCTGGGTTTAGCGCGACAACGCGAGCAGCACGAGCTGGAGGATTTGCTGCAATCCAATCTGGAAGAGTTGGAGCGCATGACCTCTATTGTTAATGACATGTTGTTTTTATCCCATGCCCAAGCCGGTGAACAGGCTACTCAATTGAGCGAGGTATCGCTGCGGGAGGAAGCGCTAAAAACAGCGGAGTACCTGGAGCCATCCTTCCTGGAAAAATCCCTGCATCTGGTCATCGAAGGCGATGTGCAAGCGCGAGTTGATCGCCGGTTATTTCATCGTGCGCTGGCAAACCTGCTCAGCAACAGCGCGCGCCACGCAGCAGATAACACTCATGTGACCGTCAGCTTGCAAGAAGAAAATGGTTTTGCACTAATCAGTGTTGCCAACAAAGGGGAGCCTATTGCCGCACAGCACATTACCCGCTTATTTGAACGTTTCTACCGTATAGATGCCTCGCGGGCGCGCAGTGATATGCACCATGGTCTGGGCTTATCGATTGTGCGTGCTGTAGCACTCATGCACCACGGCGATGTATTTGCTCGCAGCAATAATGGTATTAATTGTTTTGGTTTTTCGATGGCGCTTTATTAAAAAAGGTAAATCATTCTCCACCTGCAAGATTCTGACAAACCTGTCAGTAAAACGTCAGCCTATCGACCTATTCATCCATCTAATATGTATCAAGATTACGTGTGCCTATTGGGCAATTTATTGAACTCACTCTACACACCAGGGAGGCATAATTGAAAAGCCTGATTCGTATCACCTTGCAAAAGCCACTTACGTTTATTGTGCTGGCGATATTGATTGCAGGCTTCGGAACCCTTGCCGCACTGCGTATGCCGGTGGATATTTTTCCCGCCATTCGCATTCCGGTGATTGCCGTAGCATGGACTTACAGTGGCCTTGCGCCGGAGGATGTCGCTAACCGCATCATCACCCCCTACCAGCGCGCGCTAACCACCACGGTGGCCGATATTGAACATATCGAAAGCCAGTCCATGACCGGCATGGGCATAGTGCGGATTTACTTTCAACCCACAGTGGATATTCGCACCGCCAGCGCCCAGGTAACGGCGGTATCACAAACCATGTTGCGTACCATGCCGCCGGGCATAACGCCGCCATTTATTGTGAATTACGATGCCTCCACCGTGCCGGTATTACAAATCGCCCTCTCCGGTGAAGGCTTGAGTGAACAGCAACTCAATGATTTGGGTACAGCGCAAATCCGCCCCCAATTACTCACACTGCCCGGTGTGGCAATGCCTTTACCCTCGGGCGGTAAACAGCGTCAAATCCAGATCGATTTAAACCCTGTTGCGCTCCAGTCTTACGGCTTATCCGCTGCGGATGTGAGCGCGGCGATTGCCGCCCAAAACCAAATCAGCCCAGCCGGGTTTATGAAAATCGGCGATCAGCAATACAACGTAAAACTCAACAATGCGCCGGATTCCATTCAAGGCTTGAGTGACATTCCCATCAAAGTCGTCAATGGCGCAACGATTTATATTCGCGATGTCGCATCGGTGCGCGATGGCAACAGTCCGCAACAAAATGTGGTGCAGGTTGAAGGCACCCGCTCGGTGTTACTGACGATTTTGAAAAACGGCGCCGCGTCCACCCTGTCCGTGGTGGAGAGCGTTAAAGAAGCACTGCCACGAATTACCGCCGGATTAGGTGATTCACTCAGCGCATTGCCCGTGGCGGATCAGTCTGTGTTTGTGCGCGCCTCCATGATGACTGTGGTGCATGAAGCGCTTCTGGTCGCGGCACTGATTTCGCTGTTAATTTTGCTGTTTCTGGGGTCATGGCGCGCAACCGTCATTGTGGCGGCATCCATTCCGCTGTCTATTTTCGCGGCGATCGCCGTGCTTAATGCTTTCGGGCAAAGTTTAAATGCAATGACACTTGGCGGCCTCGCCATTGCTATCGGTATTTTGGTGGATGAAGCCACAGTCACCATCGAGAATATCGAGCGTCATTTGGGTGAAGGTAAAAGCGTTACCCAAGCGATAATGGATGGCGCATCCGAAATTTTAATTCCGGTATTTGTAGCATTGCTGTGCATTTGTATTGTATTTGTGCCCATGTTTTTCTTGCCTGGCATATCCGGCTATTTATTTGTGCCTATGGCGCTCGCCGTGGTGTTTGCGATGGTGGCATCATTTTTGTTATCGCGCACTGTAGTGCTAACCATGGCGATGTATTTATTAAAGCCGCATCACTTTGGTGATGAAATACCACCCTCCGCTGCCAGGCGGAAAACTATATTTACTCCGTTTATCCTGTTTCAGAAAAACTTTGAGCACCGCTTTGAGCAACTGCGCACGGCCTATACCAAATCACTCGCGGGTGTACTTGCCACACGCAAATTATTTGCCATTGGTTTTATGGCATTGGTACTGGTGTCATTTTTACTGGTGCCATTTTTGGGGCGAAACTTTTTCCCCGCCGTAGACTCCAGCAGTATTTTGATGCATGTGCGCGCACCGGCCGGGATTAAAATTGAAGAGAGTGCCGCACGTTTTGAATTAATTGCACGCGCGGTACGCGAATATATTCCTGCCGACGAATTGGACGCTATTATCAACAACGTCGGCATGCCGGTGAGTATGCTGAATATGATCTACAACACCTCTGGCACCATCAGCGCACAGGACGGCGACATGATGATTAGCCTCAAACCGGGTTATCGCGCGGCCAAACATATCGCCCGTTTGCGCCAGGAATTGCCCGCGCGTTTTCCCGGCACCAGCTTTTCATTTTTACCGGCGGACATCACCAGCCAGATTTTGAATTTCGGTTCCCCATCGCCAATTGATGTGCAAGTGACAGGTCGCAACCTGGCGGCAAATCGTGACTTTGCACAAACACTGTTGCGTCGCATCAATAATATTCCCGGTGTGGCCGATGCACGTATTCAGCAACCGGAAAGTGCGCCACAACTGAATATTACTATTGACCGTTCGCGCATTGGTCAATATGGCTTAACCGCACGCGATGTGACCAACAGCCTGGGCGCCTCGCTGGCGGGCACCCAGCAAACTGCACCGGTGTTTTACATTAATCCAGCCAATGGTGTGTCTTATCCGGTTGTTGCACAGGTGCCGGAATATTTAATGGCAAGCATCAGCGATCTGGAAAATATTCCCGTCTCCAGTATCGCCAGTGCGAGCGACAACTCACAAAGTTTGGGAGGGCTGGCAAGCATTACACGCTCGACCACCTTGCCGGTAGTATCGCAATACAATATCCAGCCGATGATTAATATTTTCGCCACCACCCAAGGCCGCGATTTGGGCTCAGTTGCCAGCGATATAAATAACATCATCGCCGAATTGGACAGTGAACGTCCTGCGGGAACCAGCGTCACCTTGCGCGGCCAATACCAAACCATGAATATCGCCTTTAGTGGGTTGGGTTATGGTTTGCTCGGCGCCATTGTGTTGATTTATTTTTTAATCGTAGTGAATTTTCAAAGCTGGAAAGATCCGTTCGTTATTATTTCTGCATTACCCGCTGCTCTCGCCGGTATTGTGTGGATGCTCTTTGTTTCTTTCACGCCATTATCTGTGCCCGCCTTAACCGGGGCGATTATGTGTATGGGTGTCGCCACCGCAAACTCCATTCTTCTGGTCAGCTTTGCGCGTGACCGTCTAGCCGAAATCGGCGATCCGCTCCAAGCGGCATTGGAGGCCGGTTATGTGCGTTTGCGTCCGGTACTCATGACGGCTCTGGCAATGATTATTGGCATGATTCCTATGGCGCTCGGCATAGGTGAAGGAGCGGAGCAAAATGCACCTTTAGGTCGCGCTGTTATTGGCGGTTTAATTACCGCCACAATCGCTACTTTATTTTTTGTGCCTGCCGTATTTAGTTTGGCCCATCGTCAACACATAAATACATCTGCAAACAACTCGACCAACAATGCGGAGTTAATGCCACACAATGTCTAACCAACACATTCCAGTCCCCATGGTTGATTCACACCAGTTTCGTCGCCGATTAATCAAACAGGGCATTATTATCAGCGTTATTGGTATTGCGCTCGCTGGCATGGGTATTTGGCAGCGCAGTAATGCCACCGCACAGCTCGCACAGGTTGCGGCCCAATCGGCTATACCGAGCGTGTCAGTCATTACCGCCGCGGCCAGCAATGAAACCGACACCCTGGTTCTGCCCGGCAATTTGGAGCCGCTGAATAGCGCGGCCATTTACGCGCAAACCAATGGCTACATCAAAGAATGGTTGGTGGATATTGGCGATGCCGTAAAAAAGGGGCAGCTATTGGCAATATTGGACGCACCGGAATTGCTACACCAGTTAGCGCAAGCGAAAGCCGCTTACGCCACCGCACTTGCCGAGCAACATAATGCGCAGAGCATGGCTAATCGCGCTACTCAATTAATGAAGCGCGATAGCGGCGCCATTTCCCGCGAAACAGTGGAGCAGCGCGTACGCGATGCAGAGGCCAAAAAAGCCGCCGCCGATGCAGCAATTGCAAATGTAAACCGTCTGGAATCACTGCAAGCGTTTACCAAACTCACCGCCCCCTTTGACGGGCAAGTCACCAGCCGCACCGCACAAATTGGCGAATTAGTGGTTGCCGGCACATCAAGCGCCAAGCCACTCTTCACCATCTCCGACACCCGATTGATGCGTGTGTTTGTGCACGTGCCACAACATTACGTGACCCAGATACAAGCCGGTCAACACGCTGAACTATCACTGCCCGAACACAGTGACAAAACCTTCCCCGCCGCCGTCACCCGCAGCACTCGTGCCGTGGATGTCACCTCGGGTTCAGTGCTGGTCGAATTGCAAGCCGACAACACCCAGGGCGAATTAATGCCCGGTGCCTATGCCCAAGTCAGCTTCACACTCCCCAATACCCAGGATCGCATTCGCGTCCCCGGCAGCGCCATTTTGTACCGCGACCAACAACCTGCCATCGCCACCATTGACGCCAACAATATTGTTCAACTCAAACCGGTAAAAATCGGGCGAGATGAAGGCACAAGGGTAGAAATAGTGGCAGGCATTACAGCAACTGACCGGATTATTACCACACCACCAGACGCGATTCGCAGTGGCGATGAAGTGCGGGTCGTTGAGTAATAAAGCGATAAGCATTACATAGGCGCAAACACTACAGCCAACACAACACGCACAAAAATAATCACCCACCACCCTGCGGTGACGCACATTAGTGCACAACCGCAGACAGCAGTATGTAGCAGATGATATAGCGCCATAACCCGCACTCGCGGCAAACAGTGCAACTAACCAGCGCTGCTGTTTCCCCACTCAAGATTATTCAGTACTTCCCTTAATCGGCACGGGATTTGCCAGACAAACCGCTGGAGAGGGCGAAATTACGCCCACGATTGACAACGTTGTCCAATGAGGTGTAATTTGGCACAGCCAAGGGCTCGGCCTTTGGCTCAGGTGACGAACAATAACTCAGTGGGTGCAGACGCAAGCCCTTGCGCGCGTAGTAATACGTGAGGCGATAGATGCTGCGCGAATACAAATACGTTATCTATGATGACCCGCGCTATCGGTAGACTCATATGGTTGAAATAGCACTGTTTAATATCAACGATATTTCGCTGCTGTTTAGCGGCTTTCACGCGTTGGTTCTGGCGAGCCTGTTATTTTTTTCGCAACAACAAGGGCGAATCAAGCAGCTCTATTGGCATTTTTTGGCACTGTTTTTTTTCCTGGGCGCACTGCGTACTTTTGATACGCTGGTCTATTGGAATATTAATGTGCGCGATACCCTGTCACTGGTGTCAGCCAACTTTTTCTTTTTGTTTGGTTTTGCCTTTTTCCTGCAAGGGCCGCTGTTATTCTGGTTTACCCGCGCCTCTATTTTTCGCGATTTCGCCCTCACCCGGCGCGATGCCCTGCACCTGCTACCGGCGGTGTGCTACCCGATTTATATTTACCAGATATTCCACCAACTGACGCCCGAGCAAAAGCTGCTTTACATCCACGATTGGGCCCATGTCACTTCCGACCCTTACTTTGAAGGCTTGATCTGGGCGCAGCGCGTGGCGCTCTTTACCTACAGTGCGCTGTGTGTGTACCAACTCCATCAATACCTGCATCACCTGCGCGCCCATCACTGCGTGTTAAACCGTGTCGATTTACAGTGGCTGAAACTGCTGCTGATCGGTTTCTTCTTCCTGAATAGCTGGACCATGATGACGCTGGTGGATACCCGCTTTATCCACTTGTTTGACGCGGAATTTCTGGGCGAATTTGAAAGCCATTTTTATCTGATTTATATGAGTGCACTGGTTGTGTATTTATTAAAAAACTCGAACGGGTTTTCCGATATTCAAATAGAGCACACCATCGCCCCTGAACCACCGGCAGAAGTACCGCAACAACAATTGGTAGAAAAGCTGACCGATTTTATGGAACAGAATAAACCCTACCTGGAACCCCACATTACGGTTGAGCGCCTGGCGATTAAATTAAATGTGTCACCCAAGCTGCTCTCCTGCACCATTAATAATCAATTGCATATGAATTTTTTTGAGTTGATAGGCACCTATCGTGTCGCTGAAGCCAAAAAGCGTTTGGCCGATTCAACCCTGGGCCAACAACCGATTAGCGAGATCATGAAAAGCTGCGGCTTTAACAGTAAATCGGTCTTTAACCAAGCGTTTAAGAAAACCGTTGGTGTTACCCCCAGTTACTACCGACAACAACACTTGCTGTGAGTGTATTTGTCCCAGGTAATACTTTTGGTAGTTCAGGTTTTTGTTTGGGTTTACCGGTAGCACAGGGTGTGCTGAAGCTGTTACTAATAAAATCCCGCTGCAAATGGGTGCAGTGAGGTCAATAGCGGAGATACCTGTGGTGACTACTCATCATTCTATAATTAACGCCTGCGGGCGACGCCTCGCCATTGCGTTCGGCATTGTTTTACTCTGTGTCAGCTCTATCCAACTCTGGGCGACCCACGCCCATGCCGAAACCAAAGTGATTGGTTACATCGCCAGCTTTACCGACATGAAAGCGGCGATTGATAAAACCGATTTAAGCAAACTGACCCACATCAATCTGTCGTTCACTAACCCTGATGCACAGGGAAAATTAGTGGAAAACGGCACTATGACGTGTATGCCCGGAATGCAAGGCGGCAATGTCAGCGCCGCTGAGGTGCGCTATGTTATCGATAAAGCACAAGCCGCTGGTGTGAAAGTATTGGCATCGGTAGCGGGCGGTGTTATTCCCGCCTGCTCGGGCAATTGGGAAACCCTGTTGCAGCCGGCAAATCGTCAGGCACTGGTCAACAACCTGATTGCCTTTATGGAAGATTTTGGTTTGGATGGCATTGATATTGATATCGAAGGCGTACTCTTAACCAATATCGATAACGCCGGAAATTACACCCCCTTTATCCAAGAACTCTCGGCGCAACTGGTTGCCCGTCAAAAATTATTAACCTGCGCCACGGCTTCTTACGTGGGCGGCATGATTCCCGAATCCTCCATTGGCTATTTTGATTTCGTCAACATCATGTCCTATGACGCGATTGGCCCAAGCTGGGGTCAAGCCGGTGCCGAACACTCTACCTACGCCATGGCCGTGGACCATGTAAACATCTGGAAAAATCGCGGCCTGAGCAAAGAAAAATTAGTCCTGGGTGTGCCTTTTTATGGTTACGGATTTGGCAGTTATAAATCCGATTACACCTATGCCAGCATCCTTGCCGAATTCGGGGCCGACGCCGCCAATCGCGATCTGATTGGCACCGCCTGCGCAGGGTGCAATTACATTACCTACAACGGCGCAGCCACCATCAAAGCCAAAACCAAACTGGGTTTGGAGCAAGGCTCAGGCGTGATGATTTGGGAGTTGTCGCAAGACGCTGCCGCCGCCAATAGTTTGCTGAAAGTGATTGATGATGAAATCAAACAAATCGCGACCGGTTCATCCTCTGCCGCCAGCAGTTCAGTTGCAGCCAGCAGCAGTGCACAGCCCGCATCTTCTGCAGTAGCCTCCTCGGCAACCACGACTGGCGATAGCAAATCTTCCGGTGGTGGTAGCTTGGGTGCAATAAGCACCTTGCTGCTGTCGCTGTTATTGTCGCTACGTGTTTTATGTTTCACTCGCACCGCGCACGCGCGTTGAGATGACATCCCATACCTTGCGCAATGTGGTAATTGTTGGTGGTGGCACCGCAGGCTGGATGACTGCGGCAGCCCTTGCAAAATTTTTGCCCCCGCAGCAATACCACATTCAGTTGGTAGAGTCCGATGCAATAGGCACAGTTGGTGTGGGTGAAGCCACTGTGCCACACATCCGTTTTTTTAACCAAGTGCTGGGCATCGACGAAAATGAGTTTATGCAAAAAACCAATGCCACCTACAAATTAGGCATTGAATTTTCTCACTGGGGAAAACGGGGCGACCGCTACATCCATCCGTTTGGGATTTATGGGCAAGCGCGCAACGACATCAGCTTTCATCACTATTGGCTCAAACTGCAGCAATCCGGCGATCCCCATCCCATTGGGGATTATTCTGTTGGTGTAGTTGCCGCTTACGCTGAAAAATTTGCTTATCCCCATCGCGACACGCATTCCCTATTTTCCAAATACAGTTACGCGTTTCATTTGGACGCATCGCTTTACGCCAGTTTTTTACGCGACTACAGCACAACACGCGGTGTAACACGGGTGGAAGGGAAAATTATCCGCGTGGAGCAACACCCCGATAGCGGTTTTATTCGCGCGGTTGAATTGGATTCGGGAGCGCAATTGGCCGGTGATTTATTTATTGATTGCTCTGGCTTTCGCGGCTTGTTAATTAGCGACACCTTAAAAACGGATTTTGAAGAGTGGAGCCACTGGCTCCCCTGTGATCGCGCTATTGCAGTTCCCTCCAGCAAAACCCGCGAACCCCTGCCTTATACTAAAGCCATTGCCTGCACGGCGGGTTGGCAGTGGCGAATTCCCTTGCAAAACCGCACTGGCAATGGACAGGTGTATTCCAGTCATCATATTAGCGATGATGAAGTAGCCCATAACCTGTTACACAATCTGGATGGCGAACCACTGGCCAATTTACATTATTTGCGTTTTAAGGCCGGGCGACGGGTGCAGTCCTGGAATAAAAATTGTGTGGCGATTGGTTTATCCAGCGGTTTTCTGGAGCCATTGGAATCCACCAGTATTTATTTAATTCAAATTGCCATTATGACACTGGTTGAATGCTTCCCCGATGCGGCGATGGAAGAGACCAATCGCCATGAATTCAATCGCACCATGGCCAATGAATATGAACGCATTCGCGACTTTCTGATTCTGCATTACCACGCAACACAGCGCGATGACTCCGCCTTCTGGAATGATTGCCGCACCATGATCATCCCCGAAAGCCTGCACTACAAAATGCAACTGTTCCGCGAGCAGGGACATGTTGAACGCTACAAACAAGGCATGTTTTTGGAACCCAGTTGGGTGGCCGTGTATATGGGGCAAGGGATTATCCCCACCGCTTATCACCCGGCGGTTAACGCACTGGACATACAACACCTGCGCGATTATTTGCACAGCTTGCGCAACACTATTGCCACGGGCGTTAATGCGATGCCGAGCCACACCAATAGCATCCAGCGTTACTGCAATAATCCGCACAGCGAAACAACATGGCCACCGGCAGCTATGAGTTTGTACGGAGTGTTTTCATGATGTCACCTGACACTCAATCGCTCAAACGCATTGTCATTATGGGCGGCGGCCTGACGGGTTGGACAGCGGCACTTGCTCTGGCAAAAGGGCTGCGCGGTTTGGGCATAGACATTGTGGTCATAGATCACCCCGCACACCGGCAACTGGATTTACACAATGAGGCAACAACGCCTGCTTGCGTTGCTTTTCACCGCTGGTTAGGGCTGGCCGAAAACGAACTGGTTGCCGCCACCGGAGCCAGCTTTCAATTGGCAAGTTATTTTAATGCCTGGTCTGATGCTCGACAGGCGTATTTTATGCCTTACAACGATCACGGTTTTATGCTGAATCGTATCGACTTTTCGCACTATGTTGTTAGTCGCCACTTACAGGGCCATGCACTGGCCTACGATGATTATTCACTCGCGGCCGTTGCAGCAAAACGCGGGCGCTTTTGTCACCCATCGGTTCAGGAGTCGTCCCTCCTGTCCACACTCTATTATGGATTGTGTTTAAACACTGCCAGTTACGCGAATTATTTGCGCGAATTTGCACTGCACTTAAAGGTAATGCATGTGGAGGCAGAAACCGTCGCCATACAACAACACCATGACGGCAATATTGCATCCCTCCACCTCGCGCCACTCGGTAACGCACAACACTATTCCGGGTTAACAGCTAACGGGGAAATTACGGCTGATTTTTATCTTGATTGCAGCGGTGCACAGGCAAGGCTCATTGAAAAGCAACTCGATGTGGCCTGGCAATCGCGAGTAAATACCTTGCCGATGACCCATGTTGTGAGTCATGCACGCCATATAGCCCTCAAGCAAACGCTGCCCTCGCATCGGGAATTACGCACAGCGGCAGCAGGTTGGATACAAACACTGGGCAGCCAAACCCACTGCGAGCAACAATATTTTTATCACGCCGATTTCACCAGCAGCGAACTCGCCGTACGTACACTGGGTGATGCTGAAAATGCGCAGGTCAAACCTCTGCGCAGTGGGCGGCGCGCCAGCTTTTGGTATAAAAATTGTCTGGCACTGGGTGAAGCCGCAGGCAGCATGGGCCCCTTGGGCGCAGGTCATTTGCATTTGGTGCAGAGCGCGCTGTTGCGCTTTCTCCAATTGTTACCGGCGCACTTACCGGCTCACTATAACGCCGCCGAATTTAATCGCCTCACTCACCTTGAATATGATCACATCGAGGATTTTCATGCGCTGCATTACTACCTTGCCGCGAATAATCGCCATGCAAAAGCCAGTAACGCAAAAACCAACAACGATTTTTGGCAGAATATTCACACCAATCCATTAACGGATCGTCTGGCTTACAAGTTGGAGTTATTTAAGCAGCGCGGTCACATTCCTTTTTATGAAGGCGAAACCTTTTCCGCCGGGATGTGGACATCGCTACTATTGGGCAATGGTTATTGGCCTGAGCGCACCAACCCCTTGATTAATACGATGGATGCACACTGGGTTGAACAACAATTGGAGTCCATGAAAAAACGTATAGCCGCGGCTGCCAATGCTATGCCGGAGCAGGCGCTGTATTTACACCAGCAACAACTGAGTCACACCTAATCACACTGCCTTATTGATCCCGCTTCTTGCTATCATTCCCCGCTGATTTATTCTGCTGTGCTATTCCATTATCGTATTCCACTATCGCATTCCACTGTTCTATTCAACAGCTCTATTCCGCGGCGCCACAGCCAATCGATTTCCCTATCACACTTAACCTGAATACCAGGTTCGACTTTACGCCGACGTGCCAGGTTTGACTTTTAGTAGATTTGGTTCGAGTTTTTTTGCCTTGTAGAACCCCAAAAACACGGGTGCTAGATTCGGAAATGGCTTGATTTACTGCGTTTTTGTGACAATGGGTTACACATTACGCACAACACCAAGCCATTTACTTATTCGTGAAAATTAAAGGGGTTGGTTATGGGTTACAACACAGATGAGAAAATAATCGGGCAGCGATTTAAAAAATCCCTGCTGGCGATGTCGATAGTGGCGCTAAGCGCGCCGGTCTTTGCACAAACAAACACAAATCAGGATATTGAAGAAGTAACGGTGCAAGGTATTCGCACCAGCCTTGAGGATGCACAAGCACTCAAGCGCGACGGCGATACGGTGAAAGATGTGATTACCGCATCGGATATCGGTGCCCTGCCAGACAAGAGTGTGACGGAAGCGTTGCAGCGTGTACCCGGCGTAACCGTGGGCCGTTTTGCGGCGCCCACTGACCCAAACCATTTTGCAGCGGAAGGACGCGGTGTGTTGGTGCGCGGGTTGGATCGTGTGCACAGTCAGTTCAACGGGCGCGAATCCTTCAGCGCGGGCAACTGGACGTCGGGCTTGAGTTATGAAGATATCCCGCCCGAATTGGTGGGCACGGTTGAAGTTATCAAAAACCAAACATCGGATATTATTGCCGGCGGCATTGCGGGCACGGTCAATTTGATCACACGCAAACCACTGGATATGGATGGCCGCAAAATTTTTATGTCTGCCAAAAGCAGCTACGGTGATTTGGTCGACGACTGGTCACCATCCTACTCGGGTTTATTCAGTGATCGCTGGGATACCGACGCCGGTGAGTTCGGATTTTTAATCAGCGCCTCCACCTCGGAATTTACCGCCCGTGGCGATGGCATTAACCTGACCAACTTCTACGAGCGCAGTGCCAACCAAACGGAATTCCCCACCCTTGGCTCCACCGAACTGCCGGGTTATGCCGGGCAAACGCTCTACATGCCTACCGGCCCCTGGGTGCAAACGGCAGATTCCACTCGCGATCGCACTGGTTTTGATGCAGCACTGCAATGGCAAAACACCGATCAAACCATCAAAGCCACCGCCGAATTTATTCGCTCTGCCTCGGAAGAAAGTTGGCGTGAGCGCGTGCTGTTTCCAACCACCAGTTCACAAGGTTTTGATGCCGACCTGACCAACGCGGTACTGGTCGGAAACGATGCAACCTTTGATGAAAAGGGTTTCTTTACCAGCGGCACCATTACCTATCCGTGGAATGTGGCTTACCTGGCATCCTCGCGCGGTGATCGCACGGAAAGTATTGTGGAAGACGCCAGTTTTAATCTGGTTATTACCCCCGATGACAAATGGAAAATCGAGCTGGATTACCAAACACTGGATACCACTTACGATCGCGAAAATAACACCATCAACAATCGCTTTGCCATGTCGGATGTGTACCTCGATTTGCGCACCAAAGTTCCCACCGTAAAATTTTTGGGAACCAATGCCAGCGGTGGTGTACCGGATTGGTGTCCACCAGGAGCAAACCCCGGCACAACCGATTTGTCTGACCCTGCCGGTGCGTGTGATTACTATCAAGTGTCGATCATGGATACCAATGTCGATGCCAAAGGTTCCATGGATTCATTCACCGCCGATGTGGAATACCAAATTGACAGTGGCTGGTTAAAATCCATTGCCGGTGGCGCCTATTTTTCAGATATAGATCGCACCACACAGGACGATGAATACATTAACTGGGGCGCCGTGTCACACACCTGGGGCACAGCACCCACTGCCGGCATGGCGGGCAACCCGGAGTTGTATGAAACCGTCCACTTTGGTGGTGACTTTATGGGCGGCAAAGGTTTAACGGGCGATAACCGCGCCTTCCTGTTCCCACGCATGAGCAACACCCAAGAGAAAAATTTGTTGGCTTACGATGATTTTCTCATGGAAAACGGTTTGAACAATGGCGGCTGGTTCAATCGCAGCAAACGCGTCACCATTGATGGCCAACCCGCCGATGCCAAAGGCTATTTACCCCACGAAACTGTGACAACGGCAATTGATCGCCAGGAAGCCTATGTGCGTTTTGATTTTGCAAACGACGAATTGGCCATGCCGATCAAAGCCAACCTGGGTTTGCGTTATGTAAGCTATGGAGTGAAAGCAACCGGCACTTCACGCTTTAATGCGCCGGGCCTGGGCGATGTTGCGCAGGAATATTACGAGCAAAACTTCCCCACCTATGCGCAATTTTTTAATGGCGATGGTTCAACCATTAATGTTGCTGAACCGAAAACCTACACCACTACCTTGCCCACACTGAATATCAGTGTGGGTGTTACCGATGAGGTCATCGCGCGCGTGGCGTTTTCCAAAGCGATCTTTTTCCCCTCGCTTTACGATATGCGCAATACCGTCAATTACAATGCCGCCGTTACCTCAACGGATGACCCTGCCAATCCCGGCACCATTATCGATATGAAAGTCTCTGCCAACGGTGTAGGTGGCAACCCCAACTTGCAACCGGAAGAGTCAGATCAAATCGATTTAACTGCCGAATGGTATTTCAGTCATGTGGGGTCATTAACGCTGAGTTTGTTCCACAAAGACATCAGTAATTTATTCCGCGAACGCAATTACCAAACCACCGTGACCAATCCTGTGAACGGCACCACTATGGATATGTTGGTGCGTCGCCAGGTGAATGAAGGTGAAGGCACGATTCAAGGTTTCGAAATTGCCTACCAACAATTCTATGATTTCCTGCCCGGATTCTGGAGTGGCTTGGGCACGCAATTTAACTACACCTACATCTCACAAGACGATCTGGAAGATGCCACATTAGGCACCAGTGTATCGGTGGGTGGCGATCGCAATGCGTTCCGCAATTTCAACAATTTGCCGCTGCCCGGTTTGTCAGAAAAAACCTACAACGCGGCACTCATGTATCAATACGAAAATATAGAAGCGCGCCTGGCCTACAACTGGCGCTCCGAATATTTGCTCACCCGCCGCGATGCCAACTCCTTTGCGCCCATTTACAGCGGAGACCAGGGATATTTGGACGCATCCATTTGGTACACGGTGAACGACAATATTCGTATTGGTATTGAAGGCAGTAACCTTCTGGATGAAATGACGCTGACGCGCACCCAGTTCAATCAGGACGGCATTACCACACCGAAAAACTATTCGCTGACCGACAGACGTTATGCACTGTCACTGCGGGCGACGTTTTAATTAATCACCGGTTGTGACTTTACAAAAACATCGCACGTTATAGCCCTGCGCTCATGGCGTGCAATGTTTTTTTAACGGCCAGGCACAGCAGTATCCAGTGGGGAGCGCGCAATGCATACACACGAATTTGCACCCGATCATTCATCAGAAGACAACAGCATTACCGATATTTTAATTGTCGGCGGAGGCACCGCAGGCTGGATGGCCGCCGCGGCACTATCCCATGTCTATAAAAACAACCCCTGCCGCATCCGGTTAGTGGAGTCGGATCACATAGGTACCGTCGGTGTCGGTGAAGCCACTATTCCGGTCATTCAAAAATTCAACCAAATGCTCGGCATTGATGAACATGATTTTATTAAACACACCCAAGGCACCTTTAAATTGGGGATTGAATTTGTAAATTGGGGCAGCTTGGGCAATGCCTATATACACCCCTTTGGCTCCTACGGCATGAGTATGGGCTATTTAAGTTTTTATCATTATTGGTTGCGGTTGGCAGATGCCGGGCACACACAAAACCCGGGCGAGTTTTCTATTGCTATTCAGGCGGCATTGCGTGGCCGCTTTATGCCACCGGCCAACATTCCCAATTCACCGCTGTCGCAAATTGCCTATGCCTACCATTTTGATGCGAGCCTTTACGCCAAGTATTTACGCCATTTTGCCCAAGAACGCGGTGTAGTGCGCATTGAGGGTGAAATTGCACAAGTCCTATTGCGTAGCACAGACGGTTTTGTGGATAAGCTGCTATTAAAAAATGGCGAAAGCCTCAGCGCACAATTATTTATTGATTGCACCGGGTTTCGTGGCCTGCTGATTGAACAAGCCATGAATACCGGCTATGACGATTGGTCCCACTGGCTCCCTTGCGATACTGCCGTAGCAGTCCCCAGCCATAACATCTCCGAACCGCGTCCCTACACCCGTTCCACCGCCCACAGCGCCGGGTGGCAATGGTCTATTCCACTGCAACATCGCACGGGCAATGGCCATGTGTTTTGCAGTAAATACATGGATGATGAACAGGCAAAAAAAATACTGTTGGAAAATATTGATGGCGATGCGCTGGCCGAACCGCGTTTTATTCGTTTCAAAACCGGTATGCGCCGTAAATTCTGGAATAAAAACTGTGTGGCCATGGGCTTGGCCAGTGGCTTTCTGGAACCGCTGGAATCCACCAGTATTCACCTGATTCAATCCAGCATTTCCAAATTAATTGCGCTGCTACCCACCACTGATTTTGAGCAAAGCACAATTGACAAATACAACGAGCTACTCACCGCTGAATTTATGTTTGTGCGCGATTTTATTATTTTGCATTACAAGGTTTCCCAACGTACCGATTCCGACTTTTGGAATTATTGTCGCCACATGCCAGTACCGGAGAGTTTGCAAAAGAAATTGGATTTGTATGAAGCCAGTGGCCGCTTGTTCCGTGATAACAATGAATTATTTGATGAAGTGAGTTGGTTTGCGGTGATGCAGGGGCAAGGCTTGCGCCCGCGCCACTATCACCCACTGGCTAATCAAGTGGAGGCCAATGAATTTCATCGCATCATGCAGGAAATTAAGGCTGTGGTACAACGCGCTGCCGATGCCATGCCAACCCACGCGGAATATATTGCCGCGCATTGCGCTGCATCTAAAAATCATTAACCAATCGCTATTTTTACAAGCCGTTTTTAACACCGGATCTTTCTACCTTTTATTTTGGATTGCGACCCAGATGACAGCATTAACAACACTGAATTCAACGCGTTACCTGGCGCTTGATGCGCTGCGCGGTTTTACCATTGCCATGATGATTCTGGTCAACACCCCAGGCTCATGGAGTTTTATATACCCACCGTTTGCCCATGCCGATTGGCATGGCTGCACCCCCACAGATTTGGTGTTTCCCTTTTTTCTGTTTGTTGTGGGCTCGGCGATGTATTTTTCATTGCAAAAACATGCGCTGCGATTATCACTACCACTGGCGCTAATGATTCTGCGACGCTCGTTAATTATTTTTGTACTGGGCCTGATATTTAACGGTGTGTTAGGCGGTTGGGAGGATTTGCGCATTATGGGCGTGTTACAGCGCATCGCCCTCGCCTATGCCATGGCGGCATTTATTGTGCTGGGTGTGACACGCACGGGAGTGTATTGCATCGGCCTCTGTTTATTACTCGGTTATTGGTTATTGCTAACCATGAACAACCATGCCGATCCCTATGGATTGCACACCAATATTGTGGTCGAGTTGGATATAGCTCTGCTTGGCGCCGAACATATGTACAGCGGCAAAGGCGTTCCATTTGACCCGGAAGGATTACTCAGCACCCTGCCTGCGGTTGTGAATGTATTAATGGGTTTTGAACTCACCCGATTTTTAGTGGTACAACCGGATCGCCTTGGCAGCCTCTACCGCTTGTTAGCGTTGGGTGCACTTGGCATTTTATTGGGCTTGGCCTGGAATATATGGCTGCCTATTAATAAATCACTCTGGACCAGTTCTTTTGTAGTGTACAGCGCCGGTTATTTTTGCCTCGCACTCGCGTTATTTGTGTGGATTGTGGATATCAAAAAAATACAGTGGTTATCCGCGCCATTTATTATTTACGGTTCCAATTCCATTTTTATTTATATGCTGGCGCCGTTTTGGGTTCATGGCTACACCTACATTCACACCAATGCGACAGGCACCACACTCTATGAAGGATTATTTCTGCAATTAGCCACATTCTTGCCACCAGCCATGGCCTCGCTGGCGTTTGCACTGCTGCATGTCATGCTGTTTTGGTGTGTGAGTTGGGTGCTCTACCGCCACAACATTTTTATCCGGGTGTGATGCTTGCAATTTTAACCCTGTGACCCCTGTAGCGAAAATGTGTTTCACTTTTTTGCCCCATGTTCGACTTTCGTGTCATCAGGTGTGACTTTAGGTTTGTCGATTGTTGCCGTTTTTAGCCGGTGCTAGCGTAGTGAATGCGCACCAATGTTAACCCGTCGTACTCATTGGACGTTTTAACCTACACAACCTTAAGGATTAACGATAATGAATGACTTTCCGATCACCCATGGTTTATCCGCCATTCGTAGCTTATTACTTAAAAAGTGGCACTGCTGTGCAGGGGCAGCGAGCTTGTTGGCAGTCACTTTTTTTGCACCACAGGGCATGGCACAAACGCAGCAAATTCTGTTTGATGATTTTAATTACTCCAACAATACCCAGTTAAGCAATAACGGCTGGCGTGTGCGCACCTGGGCCGGTGGACCGGGCTTGGCCAATGGCAGTTGGAGCGCCAATAATATTTCGTTTGTGACCGACCCGGCATTGCCATCCAACAAATTTATGCGCCTGAAAGCAGGCACCAATATCAACGGCAATAATATTGCCAACAACAATTCCACCACGGGCAGTGTGTCTCAGGCAGAAGTCGCGCGTGTTGAACAAATTTATAAAAATGGTACCTGGGCTGCGCGCATGTATTTTAATGACGCGCCCAGTACCGGCCCCGATGGCGATACCGTAATCCAAACATTTTTTGGTTTAACGGATTATATTGAAGGTGCTGAACCCTACAGTGAAATCGATTTTGAATACCTGCCCAACGGCGGTTGGTGGACAGGTTCAGCAACGCCGAGTATGTGGTCGGGAACTTATCGTATTGTTGATTGGAGTGATGAGAGCAACCACGGTGTCACGCGCACACAAGGTAGTTTGCAAGGCTGGCATACACTGGTCATGCAAGTGACCGATGGACATATTGCGTTTTATATCGACGGCGCTTACCAAACCTCTTTCAGCGGTGCAGTCGCGCCTGATTATCCAATGTATTTAATGTTCCAATTGTGGTTTAGCAACGATTGCTTTGATGCAGCGTGCAATACGCGCGGCTATCTTAAAAACAGTAATTACCGCGAATATTATGAAGATGTGGACTGGGTTTATTTTGAAAAAGACAACCTGGTACCGCCCTCGGAAGTTCCACAAAAAGTGGCAAGCTTGCGCGCCTCTGGCATCAACTATGTACAAAATATTAATAACAATAGCAGTAGCTCAAGTTCAAGCAGTGCGGCAGCGCAACAGTGCAATTGGTGGGGCACGCTCTACGCGATTTGTACCCACATCAACAGTGGTTGGGGCTGGCAAAATAATGCCGACTGCGTCGGTATCCAAACCTGCGCAACCTTATCACCACCTTATGGTGTGGTTACTGCCGGAAGCTCCAGCAGTGCCGCCTCCAGCAGCGCCGCGTTTTCGCGTTTGATCCAGGCAGAAGCTTACACCGCCATGAGTGGTGTGCAGTTGGATATCACCACCGATACCGGTGGCGGACAATATGTAGGTTGGATTGAAACCGGCGATTGGATGAGCTACGCCAATATCAATTTCCCCAGCAGCGGCACCTACAAAGTGGAATACCGCGTTGCCAGCCCCAGTGGGGCCAGTTTGTCGCTGGATTTAAATGCCGGCGTCACCCAATTGGGGCAAGTCGCTATTCCTGCCACGGGCGGCTGGCAAAACTGGACCACCGTGTCACATACGGTTTCTATCACCGCAGGCACTCATAGCCTGGGCATTTACGCACCAGCCAGTGGCTGGAATATCAATTGGCTGCGCATCACCAAACTTTAACCCCACGGGTTTTTCTCTCCCGATGTCCTCCCGGACTTTGCGGATCTGCATGCAGATCCGCTTTTTTGGTTGTGACTGAATAAAAAGGCACTACACTCAACACCTATAGCCAGCACCTACTGGCACTCCATAACAATAAATCACTGAATCGGCAAACCATAACCCATAACGATCTGGAACCTGATTCAATGACACGGTTTTACTGGTTACGCCCTGCCACACTGTTTTGTGTATTACTCCTTAGCTCCCTGATCTTTAGTTCCCTGATCTACAGCACCTCAGCATTCGCTGCACCGGAGCTGTTGTTTTATGTCTCCGCGCGCGACAGCCTCACGGCGGATCAGGCCGGAGGCGATGCCGAGCCTAACTTTCGCGATGGCATTACCCGCACTCACACCGGTATTCAGGATGCACAGGGCAATCAAGGCTGGGCCATTGAGTGGGCAGATGAAGGCGTGCTGAGCTGGAATGCGCCGGGCAATATCTACGCCCAACGCGGTACCCTGAGCTTTTTCTGGCGCGCCGGTTACCCATTGGGCGAGGCGCCGTTTGTGATTTTCCGCGTGGGCTATGCCGATCACAGCAGTTGGGACATGGCCTGGCTGCGCATCGACTGGAATGGCAGCGGTTTTGATGCCTTTGTTACCGACGCCAATCTCGCCCGCACTCGTGTCTCCTACCATTTGCCAACCAAACCCGCACCGCAGCAGTGGCTGCATATCGCTTTCAGTTGGGATGAACAGCGCGGTGTGATCCTCTATGTGGATGGCACAGAAGTCGTGCGCAAAACCCTGAATGCACCGGGTAATTTTGACAGCGGCCTGGATCAGTTCGGGTTGGCTGGACGAGTGCTATCGCCCCATCAGGTACAAAGCCGCTACAACTTTTTGCGCGGCAGCCATATTGCCGAGCTGCGCATTTATGATGCCATGGTGGATGCCACTGAGGCCGCCGCGCTGGCCGCCAATAACGCACTCACAACCAGCACGCCCAGTCAGATCGCACAGAATGAGGCGCAGCAGGCCTGGGCCTATCGTCATGGCTGGGAGCAGAACACACCACCACCCCTGCTCAAACCCGGCACCAATCGTTTTCGCAAAGTGGAACTGAGCGATACCCGCGATTTAAAACAATGGATGTGGAAAGCCACCGACGGCATTGCCGAAACAACCTGGCCGGGGGTTTACAACCGTTCACGCTTACCGGGACGCAGTGATTACTTTCAACTGCCGGATTGGAATACCTATGTGGAAGGCGGTAAACACTTTGATATTTACCTGCCGGACGAGCCCATTAATCGCGTGGAAATTCGCGGCGCCGCCTATGGCGAACTGCAGTATCGCGCCAGTGCCGATGAGCGTTTTAAAACCCTGCAACGGCGCCCGCAAGGCAGTGTGCGTAGCGTGTATGAATTGCCTCCTCTGCAAGGCGGCCAACTGCGCTTTAGCAACCGCAAGCAAGAGACACCAATCCAGGAATTCTGGGCCTATAAGGTCGATACCAACCCCGAGCCGCAAGGCAGTGTCACACTGCGCTATCGCATTCGCGCCGACGCCGCACCGGACTTTGACAATCTCGCCCCACTGCGTGAGTTTATTGCCGGGCGCCACCCTACCGCCGAGCGCGATACCGTGATTGCTGCACCGCGCGGGGCGACACTGCGTAAACGCGACAGTTCCCATGACAATGCCCCTGACAACTACAATGGGACACCCGTGCAAAATCAACCACTGGTGCATGTACTGATTCCCGCCAGCCTAAGCCACGCGCCGGCGGGTAAGGCACTCACCCGCAGTTGGGCCTACGGCTGGGAAAATATGCACCATGGACTGGACGGTATCGCCATCGACCTGCCAGCCCTCAGGCTCAAACCCACCCACAAGGGCGGGGTAATCCCGCTCAACATCCGCGTGAAAGATCCCCTCTGGCCAATGCGCGATATGCTGGACATCTCCGTCTCGATCAAGCCCAACCAACCCTATACCCTGTGGCTGGACCTGCGCGATCGCATACTCACCGATGACAGCCTCTATTTCACCATCGCCTCCGCCGCACCGGAATTCAACAGCAGCCTGCTTAACGATGCTGAGGTGCGCCTGATTTTCAAACCCCGCGCCCAGGCACTGGCCGAACATAGGGCCGACCGCTTTAACCAGGTGCGCGATAACTGGGGCTTTTTGGTGGAGGAACACACTACCTCCCAGCGCCAGCAACTCTACCGCCGCGCGCACCGCGACATTAGCGACCTGCTGCGGGTTGACCCGGACCACACTCTGGGCCGCCTTTACTGGGCCTACATGAGTTACGGCAACCAAGGCCTGCCCGATTTCACCCAGCCCACAGCGCCGGCAGGAATCCCGCTCTGGGCCTTTCGCCAAACCGAAGAACTGAAGCTGGTGCGCCACCAGATCAATTGGTGGATTGACCAGCGGCAAGTGGACTATGGCGATTTTGGCGGCGGGATTTCCGACGACTCCGATCTGGTGCAACAATGGCCCGCGCTGGCGCTGATGGGAGTTGATCCCGACAAGATCAATCGCTCCATCACGGCGCTGGCCGATGCCGCCTATCGCAACGGCATGTTTACCAACGGCTTGGGCACCATTGAAACCGATGAGTTGCACGCCTATGAGGAAGGCATCAATACCAATAGCGCGCTGCTGTTGCTCAACTGGGGCCAGCCTTGGGCGGTCGAGCGTTTGATGGAAACCGTGAACGCCTTGCACACCATTATCAAACCCAATCCACAAGGCCATTGGCTGTTTTCCAGCAACTGGTTCAGCGGTAAAAAAATCTACGGCGAAGGCAATTGGGAATGGCAAAAGCCCTACTCTTTTCCGATTATGCACCCCGCCATTATGCTCGGTGAATTTAACGCCGACCGCCGCAGTCGCAACCTAGTCACCAAGCTCGCCGACGGTTACCTGGCCTATGGCTACACCGCAGACGATGGCCAGTGGACACTGCCCAATGAAATTAACTGGCGCACCGGCGCCACCCGCGGCGGCGAAATCCATCGCGGTGCCGGTGCCGGCGATGTCCCCACCTTGTTTTGGAGCGCATGGCATTGGACCAACGACGCCAAATACTTGCAGGTTATCGACAACCGCATTGCGCGCGCGGGTCTCGGCTCACTCTCACGTCTGAATGACAATGTGACTGATCAACTCGGCAAGCGCGACACTTGGGGCAAAACCCTCACCGCTGCCGCTGGCCCCGATAGGGATTTTGAAAACTTTATCGCCTGGGAAAATACCGGCGATAAAGCCTATCTGGAGCAGTTGTACGCCGACAATATCCGTCAAAAATCCCAAAGCATGTATTTCAATACCGAGGGCCATTGGTGGAGCGACCGGGTAGATTCCCGACATGAATTGTTACAGCGCGCCCGCTTGGGCGGCATTGCACTGAGCCGCAACAGAACTTACCCCGGTCATAGGGTCAGTTGGCGGTTTGATGACCCCGAAGGCGCGGTGCAAGTGGCACTGCTCATGCCCCGGGCGCAGCAGGAAAAATTTAAAGTCATCGCCTTCAATATGAGCGATAAGATTCAAACCGCACAAATGACTGGCTGGAACATTAGCGCCGGACGCTGGCAGTTACGCAGCGGAATAGACACTGACGGCGACGATCATATAGATACTCCGCTTTCCCAGCGCGAATTCGATTTTGAAAAAACACGCAGCCTTCAGGTGAGCTTTCCACCCAAACAAACCCTGATTCTGGAGATGGAATTAGTTGCCGCTGGCACACCGGTGGAAGTGCGCGCTGACCTGGGTATAGGGCGCGGCGATCTTGTGCGCACAGGGCAAAGCTTGCAGGTAACCGTGCACAGCCTGGGCCACAAAGACACACCCGACGCAATCTTATTGTTGGAAACACTTGATGGAAAAGTCATCGCACAACACAAGATACCGCCACTGCCCGCGCCCACAGCATTACTTCCGCAGCACGCGCCAGTAACACTCAGATTGCCGCGCGATATAGATGTGAAAAATACGCAAGTGCGCGTGGCATTAAGTGAGGATAACGATGGCAATCAAGAAGCAGAAATCACCCAGCTCAATAACACAGTGCTGCTGAGTGATAGTGAGGAAAACCGAAAGTAGCTATTAAAAAATAACCCCGCGTAAAAAATAACCCCGCGGTGAATACCAGCGGGGTTATTGTTGTTGATGAGCGTAACTATTAATTCACGCCATTGGGCGCCGGGCTAATTCACGCCAGTGGGCGCCGGGCAATGGGTGCCGTGACCGTATTTGTGCTCGCGGTATAAATAGGACGGCAATTGCACCAGTGCCAGCGCCTTGCGTTTTTCTTCCTCATCCGCCGGGCGCTGCAATACCAAATCCTTGCTCGCCTCATCGTAATTGGCAATGACTGCGCTGGCATCCGGTTTCAACAGGGTTATTTTTTCCGGCTCCATCAGTGCAAAGTAATCTTCAAATTGCAATATGGCGCGACCAGGGCTGGAGGGATCCATCATAAAATCGCGCCCGGTCATTGCATGGCAACTGGACACGCCCATCAGCGATAACAAGGTCGGTGCTAAATCAATCTGGCTTGCCAATTCACTGATGCGCGCCGGTTTAATACTGCCGCCCAACACCAAGCCGGGAATTTGGAACTTTTCCACGGGAATCAGGTTATCGCCATACACCCGGTTATCGTGGTCAGCCACCACCAGAAATACAGTGTCCTGCCAATAATCACTTTGTTTCGCCGTTGCAAAAAATTGCCCCATAGCCCAGTCAGCATATTTCACTGCATTGTTCACCACATCTTTGGGCTGCTCATGCAGATCAATGCGACCATCGGGAAATTCAAAGGGCTCGTGGTTACTGGAGGTAAAAATCAGCGAGAAAAACGGTTGGCCACTGCGATGCAACTCAGAGAGTTGTTGATGAGCTGTATTGAATAAATCTTCATCACTCGCGCCCCAGCTACCAATAAACACAGGATTCTTGATCTGGTTTACATCCACAATCTGGCTAAAGCCATTGCCGGTAAAAAAGCCGCGCATATTGTCAAAGTGCGCCTCACCGCCATAAATAAATTGCGTGCTATACCCCGCGCTCTTAAGCACGGAGGCGAGGGTTGTGAAATCCCGCTGGCTTTTGGACAGCTTCACCACACTCTGCGCAGGTGTTGGCGGATAACCGGCGACGACGGCCTCTATTCCACGTACGGAACGCGTGCCGGTGGCATAGAGTCGCTCAAACCAAATGCCCTCATCCACCAACTTATCCAACTCGGGCGTCACCCCCACACCGCCAAGTGCGCCCACAAAAGTGGCGCCCATACTTTCTTGCAACACAATCACCAAATTCAAGGGTTTGGCTGGTGCGTTCACCGCACGCTGGTAATGGAAGGTGGGGAATTCCTTATCGGCAAATTGATAACCTTTAAGCCAGGGCCAATCCAAACTGCGCGACAGCATTTCATCGACTGGCAACTTGCCATAAATTTCACTGGAGCGCGCTTCGTGCTTCATGTTGTAAATCGCATAGAGCACCGAATAACCTGAGTTAATCACCAGCGAATTCACCATGGCATCGCCAGTAATAGCGAAGAACGCCGGGTTGGCCGGGCGGTGATCGGTGGTGGAGCGAATACCCATAAACACGCATAAGAAAACGAGTGGCCAGAGCACCAGATTCTTGCGCCAGGACCAAACCGTTAAATGCGCATCGCGCACGCGCAAGAGTTTGAACAGCAAGGCACCAAACAGGACAGTTAATGTAGTGCCGCCAATGAACGCGCCGGTAAAACCAAACAACAAAGTCGACAGCACTTCTTTGGGGTAACGAAGGTATTCAACAAATAACCGATTGGGGCGCGCATCAAACTGCAATAAAAACGCCGGGGTCGCCAGCTCGATAAACACTATCAGTGCGAGCCCGAGCCAGGCCCAATAAAAGGTGAGCGAAAACCAAAACCGCCGCCAATACGACAAGAAAGGTACTAACAACACCGCGGGCATCGCCCACAGGCAAATCAAAATGAGGTCGGCGCGCACGCCTTGCAGCAGAATGGCAACCAGTTGGTCCGTTGCCATCACCCGTTCAGCTTGCCACAACACCAATCCGGCGCGGCTCACGCTGAGCAAAATTAATCCAAACACTGCCATGCGGAATAAATACACATAGGGGCCAGTAACATTCCCCGCCGACAGCCAATCCTTATTACTCTTATTATTCATCATCCACCCAAACCTGTTTAAAGAACATACATCCCGGAAAATCTAGCAAGGAAAACTTAAGACAAACTTAAATTACCATGCTGAACACGGGCTGGACACAGAGCGCCGCTCAAAATAACGAATATTCAAAGCAAGCGAGGGGATATAAAAAAATGTCAGCCCTCACGCACGAAATGAGAGCTGACAAAGGAGAGAACCAAAACGATCAGAGGACTAACGCTGTAATCATTACTGCGCCGCAGCAGAACTGCTGGAAGAACTAACCTTTCCCGCACCGAGCAGCAGCGCATCCAACACTTGTTGGTCTGCCACTGTCAGTGTGTTGCGATTCAATAAACTGCCGGTATCCCACACAAACGGCAACAGACCAGTGCTGTTGGCGCGTTCAGTGACATAGCGGAAATAATGCGCGCGCGACGCAAGATGCAAACTGAGCGCATCGCCAGTGAGATTGTCGCGACGCATTGCGCTAAATTCACCCAGTACAACCGGAATACCTTGATCGACGAATTTGGCTTTCATGCTGTTAAACAGCTCATCCACGGTTGCCTCTTCGCCCCAGGTCGCATTGCGTTCGGTATCGGTAGTGGAATGAAAATCAGCGCCCCAGTAATAAGCCTGTTTCCCCCAGGCTTCATCCTTGGTCATGAGCGTGAAATTGTAGGGCGTATAGAAATGCACTTCGGCCATTAATTTGTTGGCGACACTGTCGTCAGGCATACCATTCCACAACTCATCGGTATCTTCGATATCGGTTAAAGGCCCCTGCAGGACTAATACCCGGTTGGCATTTTTACCGCCGGTAGCGCGCACGGCATCCACGAAGGTTTGGTGGTAAGAATCCAACACCGCCATTTCTTCAACGTTATGTACATTAGGTTCATTGGCACTGGCAAATAGCAGGTGCTCATCAAAGTCACGCAGGTGGGTGGCGATTTGCTCCCAATAGGCTTTTTGTTTGGCGTTGTTGGCCTCTTGTTTGGCGCGCGTGACGTTGTTTTCCAGCCAGCCGCCATCCCAGTGGATATTCACAATCACATAGAGCCCATTATCCACCGCATACTGCACCACTTGCTTCACACGGTTGAGCCACTCGGCGCTGATAGCAGCAGTTTGCTGGTTGGCGTATTGATTCCAGGCGACCGGCAGGCGAATGGCATCAAAGCCGCTGTCCTTGACCAGCTTGATTTGCGCCTCGGTGATCAGCGGGTTGCCCCAGGCAGTCTCGCCGCCAGTGGCCTCCATAGTATTGCCAAAGTTGAAACCCAGTTTGATCTTGCTCGCCAGTTGCACCGCCGTACTGCCCATACCGATTGCGTCGGCAGCCAGCGGATTGGTGTTGTAACTGGGATAAGAAGTGACAGCCGCCGATGCGCTGGAGCTAGCAACAGAGCTGGGTAGGCTGGATGGTATGGCGACCGATGATGCCGCACTGGTGGCGCTGGAAAGGCCGGTTGTGGGAGTTGATCCACTGCCACCACCACCGCCGCAAGCAGAGGTTAGCGATACCATCCCCAGCAGAATGGCTGCATTTATTATTCTCATAACGCGTATCTCAATACTTATTATTAATAGGGGTCGTGCTTGACCGACCAGCCAGAATGGGTGGCGGCCGTTTCAACCAAGCCTATTTAAAACAAGGAGATACGGATAACGTTTTTCCAAAAAAGCCTATCAACTTGCAAAAAGTTGAAGTTTTTTTCATTTTTGTTGAAGTGAGCGATGCTTTTTTAACCATCGATTAATGTTTATTACACAAACTCTTGAAGGTTTTGGGCGTACAGCCATATTCCTCCTTAAACAACTTATTAAAGTAGGACACATTTTTGTAACCCACGGAGTAGGCAATTTCCGCCACATTGGCCTCCTCCTTTTCTGCCAACAACCGCGCCGCTTCCGTCAGGCGCAGCTTGTTTAAATAGCCGGTAAAGGTGAACCCCAATTCGGCCTTGAGGATATCGTTAATCTTGGTCCGGCTTACGCCAATCCGGGTCACCATCGTATCCAGGTTCAAGTCGGCATTGGCATATTCGGTTGCCATAAAACGCAAAATTGCATCGGTATCCTTATCCCGTTGCGGCTCCACAGACAACTGCTGGTAAGCCACCAGCGGGCGATCTTTTTGTAAGCGGCTGCGCAATTCGCCAATCAGGGCGCGAGTATGCTGGCGAAAAAACCACACGCCATAGCCGCCCCACGCAATCGCCAAAAAGACACCAAACAAATAGAGGTAACGCCAATCCTGTCCATGCAAGGTAATTTCATTGAGCTGGATGCGCGTACTCATCTCCACCGGGCTTTGCGCGCTGCTGCCAAACAACAGCTTGGGCACCTGATTGAGCCGGTACTCCTTCATGGATAACTTGAGGTGAAACCGCTCCAACCACCACTGCGCCGTCTCCAACCGGGTTAAATCCAACTCGGTGTGGCTCCAGTTTTCATCGCACGAGAAAAATGCCGACGGCGAGCGATAGCTCAAGTGATCGTTAGGATCGGTGATTTTTTCATCCACTGTCTGCAAACTAAAGCTGAGCACATTGGCAGGCACACATTTGGCGCTAAAGGAAATCGTCTGAAAGGAAGATAAATCAACCATGGTTGGCTTACCGGCCGTATCGGTAAACACCAGCGACGCCGATGCAAACGGATGCTCAGCCTGAGTGGACACCATCATCTCCACATCAAGGCTGTAATTGGCATCGTGTATTGTTACCGATGAACGCCCGCCCCAGTAGAGATCATCCCCCGGCTCAGCCACCCAGGGCAGCTCACTCTGTGGTGCCGGCAAGAGTGGCAAATGCAGGAAAGTACGCTGCACACACACATAACCGACCAGCGCGCTGACAACCAGCAAACACGCCAAACCCAGCAGTGCTTTTTTATAGAATTCCAGCATGGTAAGGGAATCACCGGCAAGTAAATGGGGGGCGACAATTTATTATTGAAAGAAGCCCAACGCAAGAAGACAACTGCCAGCATAAGATTACTGCCCACCGCACAATAGCACCAGTGAAATCCGGTATTAATGATGCGCACCGGCAAAGGCCGCTTGAAAGCACAGACCCGCACCGCCAGAATAGCCCCAACACGCCATACCACAAGCCTTTAGCGAAGAGCGCACCATGAACAGCGAGATACTCAGTACATTATTAGCCCAGGAAGATGAACTGCAACTGCACTACTTCAATAACCAAACCGCGTGGGAATTGGGCAGCCTCATCAAAACCGCCGCCGATCAAAACGCCGCGCCCATCGCCATCGAAATTTACGCATTTGAGCATGTGCTGTTCAGCTACTTTATGCCCGGCACCAACAAAGACAATCACGACTGGATAAAACGCAAACGCCAATCAGTGATGCGCTTCAGCCACAGCTCCTACTACACAGGCCAATACAACGCCGCTAAAAATCGCAACTTTGAAACCATTCCCTATTTGGACCCCAAAGAATACTGCGCCCACGGCGGCTCATTTCCGATTCGCTTAAAAAACAGCGGACTGGTCGGCGCAGTGACCGTATCAGGCCTGGCGCAGGAAGTGGATCATCAAATGGTGATCGATGCATTGCGGATAATTGTGGCGAAGCAAGCGAGGGAAGCGAGGGAAGCGACCAAATAACTCAGGGATATTCAACTATAGAAAATCCCTAGGTAGAGCTAAATTTACATACCTTACTACTTTGAATAACTCATGAGAAACACCTCTTGCTTAAATAAGTCGAGCCGCAGTCGTAGGTGAGGGAAATCCGAATCAAATTTAGTTCGATTCGAAGGAAAGATTTATGCGTTTAAGTGCGCCTAAGTAATAATTAAACACTTAAACAGATTTATTTAAAACACATTGAATGGTGTGGGCCAATTAGTTACTAGCAAGTTTTGAAAATCAAACCGATCGGTTAACTAAATTGTAATTCTTTGCTTGGTCTTAAATAAACTGGATAAGCATCTATTGGCAATAAAAACACGAACATAATAGGTCTATAGTTTCGCATGCTTGCATTACCCCATCCAGAATTTCTCTGGATGGGGTAAATATGAGCAAAAGAAAAACTACTTAAACTTTTCCTACGCTCAGTCAATCATCAAGCGCAGGCGCAAAACGTACCCTGCGGGGTGGTGTAAGTGTTGCAATCTTTGCCACAACCTGCGCCCCCTGCTGTTGATAACAATTTTGCAATTTCTGCTGTTGTAAGTTCACGCATATTAAATCTCCTTAGTATTAAAGTAAGTTTTCGCATTCCCGCGAAGCCGATTCCGGCTCACCATACATGGTTCATCCACAAATGGTTCATCCACAAATGGTTCATCCATAAATTCATGATAAATATATAACTCTATCTGCGAAACGAAGAGTCTCTTTTCGATGCGCGATAACGACTCTAGTGATATCAAGTTGTTTGATGTTAGTGTTTATCTTTTCTTCATTTGCAAGATCTAAATGACTGCTAGCTTCATCTAAAAAAAGAATTTTGGGGTCTTTAAATAAAGCTCTAGCAAGTAATACCCTTTGTTTCTGACCACCTGATAACGATGATGAACCACCTCCAATTTGGGTATAGTATCCCATTGGTAGAGCATCAATTTCATCGTCTATGCATGCGAGCTTTGCGCAGTATTTTATCTTCATTAAATCAGGCGATGCTTCGAAAAATGCGATATTTTCAAGGATCGAACCGGAAAGTAAGCTATCCTCCTGAAACACTGTCGAAATATACCTTCTGTAATTATTGTTAACGCTCAATGGCTTTTCATCAATCGTAATTTCACCTTCAACAGGATTTTTTAGACCTGTTAAACACTTAAGTAGTGTAGTCTTTCCTACCCCAGATGGCCCGGTAATTGCCAAAAACTCTCCTGGCTCAACTGTGAAGTTTAAATTTCTAAAAACCCATGAATTAGATGTGCCGTAGCGAAATCCAAGATTTACAATATTTATTTTCCCGGCAAAAGAGTCATTGTGAACTTCTGGCGACAATTGCATAGACTCATGTATCTCTTGCTTTCCATAAATTACATCTGAAAGCCTATCAATATGAACTCCTATTAACTTCATCTCAGTAAACTGCCGCATGAATTTCTCAAAGGAATCTATAAATCGAAGCTTATAAGCAATGAACGCAAGAAGTAACCCAAGAGAAATTTCTCCTTCAATTGTAAGTTTGGTTCCAATATAAAGAACGACAACGTTTTCGATACCGAAGATAATTAACTTAAGTGTTGACAGGCTGTTTCGCAATGCATTCAGCTGTAGATCTTTGTTGATGAGATTAACAAGCTTATTCTGCCACATGAACGATCTTTGCTTCTCTTTTTGATAGATCTTTATTGATGGCACCGATCCAACAGATTCAATTAAATGCTGATTACAACGCGCTTCAGCTTTGAGCTTATCTACATTTAGCCTTTTATTTTTATTAAAATTCAAATAATTATACAAGCAATATATAGAAGTAAAAATTAAAACAATTAAAGTAAGCTTTGGATTAATCAATATCATAGCAATTATAGTAATAAATACCATAATTGAATCCACAAGCGAACTAATAAAACTATCAGTCACTGTATTTCTTATTTGTTCCGCTGAATGAAATTTAGAGAGTATGTCCCCTGCGTGCCTTTTTTCAAAAAAATCAACAGGTAATTTTATTAATAAATCGAAAATCTTGGTTGTTAGCTGAAATCCAAACCTAGCGGATAGAAATGTAATAATCTCGGATCGCAAGTGCTCACTTGCCGCGTGAAAAAAAACAATAAAGACAAATGCCAGAAGCAAATAATCCAGAATCTGAATGTTTCCTTTTATAACAATATCATCGGTGATTGATTGCAAGAAAAAAGGAGTTAATAGCAGGCAAGCCTGTATAAAAAATGATATTAAAACTACTTGTAAAGCATTCAAATTGAAACCGGCAAGATGCTTCTTTAGAGCCCAAATGTTAGGTCTCTTTGATTGACCTGAATTTTGCTCAAAATCAATATTAGGGGAAAACTCAATCGCTATACCAGTAAATTTTTCATTTAAAACTTTAGCGCTATAAAATTCTTTTCCCGTAGCTGGATCAAAAATTACAGCCCCTTTTTTCTTCATTTCTTTTAGAACTACAAAATGATCCATCCCCCAATGCAGAATACACGGTGCACGCAACTTGTTTAGGTCGACAAGATCCAGAGACAAAACTCTAGGAGTTAGAGATAACTTCTCTGCGAGTTCAGTAAGCGATTTTATACTGATGCCTTGCGATGAACCAGGGAAGCGCTCTCTAACCTCAAACAATTCCAAATTTGCACCATAATAATTTGCAATCATCACCACACAAGCAAGACCGCATTCCATTGGCTCTTGCTGTAGAACAAGCTCCAAAGAAGGCCTATTCAGTTCAAAAAAACTCTTATAAAACATATTTCATACACTTTTTATTTACTATGAAAGCGTGAAGGTTTCAGGCCGCTTAGATTGATGTGATTCCTAGCTTCATATTATTGCGAAGGCGAATTACCTTCCCGTTTTTCATTGGCATTGTTTTGACGCGTGCTTTTAATAAGTAAAATGGCCCGGGATAATTATCCAAAGATAAAAACTTTGGATCGATTTCATCAGCAAAAATAATCTCGTTATAAATTTCGAAATCACTAAGGATAACGAAATAATTTGTGCGGTTTTCATTAGTAAAAATTTCTGCATTTATTGAAATATTTTTTTTAATCGCTTCAACCTGATCATCTTTTAAATAGAAAACCCCGTAGAACTGATTTTGAAATCCTGAGGGCAATGCATCATTAAGTGAATTCGAATGGACGTAACCGTAAACAATAGGTTTTTTTTGCAGGTATAGAGATCGGTTCGAATAAAAGAAAAGCCCGATAATAAAGAAAATGGAAAGTAAATAGACAGACCAAGTGTGACTATATGCAGGACTCAAGTGAAAGACTGTAGAGTCATATTTTGTGGCGCTTAAAACCGCTTCCTTCCTGAATAATTCTTGCGAGTCCATAAATAAATCCGTTATATTGATAATGACAATTTCTCCAGCTCGTCAAGCTTAATGCAAGATGCATGGGGCAGCAATAAAAAAAAGGATCAATAATGGATTTATATGTAATAGCTAAGTTTGGCTTCTGGAGTTCGCTAAGTTTGATCTCAACTCTTTTATGTTTTTCCGGAATATCAAAAGTTAGCCCTATTTTTTCAGATATAAAAAAAACAAAAAATTATAGTGATAATGAAAAATTCAAAGATCGAATTATCAATTTTACTAAGACCCCGAAATTCGGTATAGCGTTATTATTCTTTGGGCTTGGTGTTTTATTTATTGAAGGAACACCATTTAATTTGTTGATCGTAGCATTAGCAATATTTACTTTGATTGGAATAAAGATAAGCTCTTCATCTGATGAAAATTGTGAATGTTTTGGGAGCTGGGCTGGCAAAAGAGCAACACTCGCCGCACAGGTAACGCTCTTTCTGGCATGTATTTCTGTGCTTACATTAGGAGCCCCATTAGCAGCCGCACCCTCCTCATTTCCATTTATTGTGCATTTGGGATTATTCATATCTTCGATAACTATTTGTTTTATTATCTTCACTCCGAGCATGATTAAGCATTTTAGGAAATCCAAAAATACAAACGATCCAGATCACATGCATGTACCAAACATTGCACAAGATCAATTCCTTGGATTCGATAATGAAGCCTCTCGCGATTTGGCATGGGCACTAAAGATTGGAAAGCCCATTTTTTTGATTTTCAGCAAATCAACATGCCCAGCCTGCGAAAGTTTTCTTGATAGCTTCAATCAAACAATTGAAGATAATTCACATCATTTTACGTTCATACTTATTTCTGATAAAACCCACGTATATAAAAGATTTTATGATCTTAAAGTTTTGCAGGATGCAGACCATTTATTTTTAAAATCTATATCAAATGAATTTTTTCCATCAGCCTTATGTATAAATAATAATTCTGGCTTACCCCTAACCCCAGTATGCCAAGGCGTGGATAGGATCAACCTGTTATTTAGGCTTGCTCTAGGGGCCATCTAGTGCACATAGATGTAAGAATTGACTCTGCAAATACACAGGAACACCTATGCTGCCAAAAGATTTTTCGCATATGCTTTTGCCATTCAAGGCAAATTCTGTATCTGATTTAGATGTTTTGTGGATATCTCACGATGATAGATCCGCAAAGCGGTTTGAATGCGATCATTTTAAGAGCTTATGCGGAGTTACTGCCAATATTTCAGTACCAGTTAGAAGCGATGGCGGCATTATCGAGTATGTTGCTGAGCGTTACGGCGGTGATGGCGCTGCAGGAAATGGCGGTGGGGCACGATGTGGAAATCACCCAGCTGGATTTCAATTAAAGGGGATAGGGGTCAATCCTCTATTAGGTCAATCTGCGAAAGGTAGATATACAACTGGTACATTAGACTTATTAGATGGATCAATCGAGTGCTTGTACTCGAACGTTTTAAACGAACTTTTGCCCATCGGAACTATTCGTTGTCGAGCGCTCTTGCGCCTGAATGGAGTATCTTCTAGCAGTTCATTGGAGGGGCGATCAGAGGTGCTCCCTGCAGTGATACTTATTCGCGATCTCGCCATGCGACCAGCTCACTTTCTTAGAGCCAGAGGATATCATCCGTTAGCGGATTTTGAAGCAGAAATTACGCCTGATATTGAAAGGGTTTGTTCGGTAATGCAAGAGTTAAATCAACGTTTGGGCGGGCAAGTTGAGTTTATCCATTATCTGTATAAATTTTTGCATGCATCCTCAAAACAATTCTCATTTGCCAAAATAAATGGAATTTGTCATGGCGCTATTTCTCCATCCAATCTTTCTATGGACGGACGTTGGCTAGACCTTACATGTGCCTCATTTCTGCCTGGTGGAAAAAATTATTCGGTTAACCCTTCAACAGGATTCGTACCATTCTTCAATGAAAAAAATCAAGTTAAGCTGTATTCAGGAGAACTGATTCATTTATTTAATAAATATAATGATTGCTCAATACATCATAGCATCCTAAACCAGTCCTATCAGGACCATTTTGATGCATATTCAAAACACTATTTTTGGAAAGAATTTTTATTATCAAGCGAAGATATTAATGCTATTTGTGAATCACATGAAGGTGAAGAGATATTTAGACAAGCGCTATTAGAAATTGAAAAGGATAAAAAAGTAATTTTTTCCAGTCCAGAAATCATGGGAAGAAATGATGTGTATCTTCAATTCCTGAGATCAATTCTAGGGCTTGATCCGTGGCCTGCAAATAAGCTTTCAAATCTAGTTAATATTATCTTCGGTAAAATATTCAATAACAATCCTGAAATTATAAAAAGGTTCAAAATAATTTCATATCTTAGAATACTAAGTAAGCGAGTTGTTTTCTCATACTTTTACAGACAAAACCAAATAAAAATAATTTCATCCATCATTGATACTGATATAGAACGTATAGGCAGTCATATTGATTACTGTGGCAAGCTTGTGAAATTTAGCGGTTTCGCAGATAAAAACTCTAGCGTTATATTACAAAATGAGTTTTTTACAATAACGTTACGTGAAGATTTACGCTCAATTGAGCTTAGTTGTGACAATCAAACTCATCAAATTCAATCCGAATTTAATGTGCCCGACTTTCACTCTGATTGCATCAGGTTTAACCCTTTCGGCCTTTCCAAGCTCATCTTGGAGCACATAAATAAATTTGTTACGAGAGGGAATTTTTATGATGTCATTAGCTGAGGCCGTATTAGTAAAATCATTCAATCGCGAAGCTATAGATTCTGAGCTAATAAAAAAGCTATTTATTGCAGATCAGCTTGATCAATTGAAGTTATTTAAAGATCTTAACGGTAATTCGATCGGCTATGTCTGCTTCGCATTGATTGATCAATTCACTCTTAAAAACATTTCAATAAATAATGGGGACATCCTATTTCCCTACGAATGGAATGAAGGCCAAATTTTTTTTGTTGTAGATTACTCTTACCACAAAATAATGAGGGAAATTTTTTTTGAATCATTTGTTGACTTCACCAAGGATAGAGATTTAATTTTCTATAAGATCAATAAGGTTTGTAAAATTTCTTCAAAACGTAGATTTAGTAAACTTATGAAAATAGATTATGTTCTTTCGGAGGACAAATGACCAAAAGCGTCTACGTAATTACACCTTCAATAGGCAGTAAGCACTTGGATAGATGCATACTCTCCGTGAAGACTCAGACTTATACCGATGTTAAGCATATTGTTGTACTTGACGGCGTTTGTCTTTTAGATGAGCACAGTAGTGTTTTTGATGGCGTGACAATTATTAGGTTGCCATTCAATACCGGGGCGGGGGGTATCTCGGTGGACTTATCTACGACGCAGTATGCAGTATATTTTGTGATGGATATATTGCATTCCTAGATGATGATAATTTCTATGACCCCAATCACATTGAGAGCTGCGTAAATTTTTGCGAGAAATTTGAACTTGATTGGTGTTATAGCCTTCGAAAATTAGTTTCATCATCTGGAGGTTTTTTATGTTTTGACAATTGTAACAGCCTCGGGTATTGGCCTTCATATGACGGCTTTTATCATCACATAGATACAAATTGCTATTTTTTGCGAGGAGAAATAGCTAACAAGGTTACACATAGCTTGAGAAGAAAAGCATACATAAAGGGCCAGCAGGAGGGTGATAGAGCGCTTACGAAGGCGCTTTTGAGCCACAACTACAGATCCATTTGCACATCAATTTACTCTGTTAATTACATGATCAAGGGACATCAACATTACAGCGACAAAGAAGTACTTAATTACTATCTAAAGGGCAACAAAATTATGGAAAATATTTACAACATTTACCCTTGGGCGACAATGAGGTGTGAGGGCACAATGTCTGAGCACCCTTCAATGGCATACTCGCTGGGTGGATAATTAATGAAACCATTAGTTTCTTGCCTTTGCGTAACCAAAAATCGTCCTGATAAATTAGCCCGAGCGATACAATGCTTGAGATTTCAGACTTATTCCAATATAGAGCTTGTAGTTGTTTACGAAAGCAATGACTTAGCTACAGCCAATATAATATCAATCCATAAAGATATTCGCCTAAATGCTATCGTAGTTGATGCAGAAAGGAATCTAACTTTAGGCGAACTTAGAAACATTTCTATTGAGAGCGCAGCCGGGGACTTCTTCTGCCAATGGGACGATGATGATTGGTATCATCCTGAAAGAGTTGAGTTGCAGCTGAGAGAAATTCTAGAAACTGGAAAAATGGCCTGCTTGCTTAGCAGATGGCACATGTTTGATTCGATAACCGGACAATTTTATCTATCCCATTATCGCATGTGGGAGGGAAGTATACTTTGCAATCTAAACAAATTTAGAAATAAAATGATAGTGTATCCTTCAATTTCTAAAAGCGAAGATACATCGGTAATCGAAATTCTTCATTCAATGGATGAGGTTTGTTTGTTAGATCTTCCATATTTATATATATATACTTTTCATGGCTCTAACACATGGGATGTGGAGCATTTTAAGATGAATTGGAACAAAGGGATTCCAATATCTTTTAAAGATGTAAGTGAATTCTACGGAATTTCTTGATAATCAGGATTCTTGATATGAACATTAATAAGTTTACTTCCACAATATTATTCTTTAAAAAAATTTCCTTAGTTATTCTGCCTTTGTCTATTGCTAGCTGCTCCGTTAATCCGCGCGTACATCTTTATTATTCGGATGCGTCTACTGATAAGAAGCAACAACTTGTTTCATTTCTGAAAGAATATGATTTTAATGTAACGGAATTCTACAATACCGCGCCTGATCTTGAAGAAGGCAACTATATTGTTTATTACCCGGAAAAAAACACTGAAAAAAGTGCTGAGCACATCAATCTTGCTCTGCTTCGCTCCAACCTTTCAGAGGCCCAGATGGAGCCTTACAGGATCGGAAATGGGATTGGATCTCATGAATATACAAAGGGCAATATCGGTCTTTACATCATAAAAAAGAACTCAGTTTCGAATGATGTGATTGAGGACAAAGCTAGTCAGTCGTTTGTTGATTTCACCGGAGAGCAATTCGGCTCAAAAGATTGTAGTAGTGCATTTCAAATTGAATTTTATGACGATGGCAGAGCTATTTTTATATATGAAGAATCATCAAAAAAGCATTCTGAAGCAAGGTGGGAATTATTGGGATCAACTCTGATAATAAAAAAGTTATTTGGTTCCAGTAAGTTTCAGGTAAAAACTTATACTGTAAGTATAGCTGAAAATACCGTTACCGTGACAGATCTATTACCTGTTAATAGTAAAAAGGCTCCTTTTAATTGCACCTACAGCACATATTACAAAGAAGGTATTTATAAGCTGCCGTCATCATGAGCTCTTTGGTACGCTCAACTCGGTTCACTTAGGTCTACTAGTCGCGAGCTGATCTGACACTTCAGCGTGAAAGAAGAGAGTTACCAGTTTTGAATATGGGTGGCGAGTTCCGAAAAAAACCACCAAGGTCTGGGAAGCCCAATCGATGCTTACGCCTGAAAGTTAAATTTTGTATCCGCGCATGCGCGATATCATTCTTGATTAAAGTTTATCACTTCCGCTATTCCCCCTGCTGCAACGCCCAGTCGTATAAAAAATTCTTTTTCAGCCCGGTGAGTTTTGCGCCGAGGCTGGCGGCTTGTTTTACGGGGAGTTCTTCCAGCAGCACTTTCATGGTGTGCATTTGGGCGGGGGTCATGGCTTCGTTTTCGGGTTTGGGGGCGCCGTGGACGAGGAGGACGATTTCGCCGCGTTGTTGGTTGGTGTCGCTGGCGACCCAGGTGGCGAGGTCGGCGACGTTATCGCCTTTGATGGTTTCAAAGGTTTTGGTCAGTTCGCGGGCCATAACCACTTCGCGCTCGGGGCCGAAGACTTGTGCCATGTCTTGCAGGGTTTCCAGTATGCGATGCGGGGCTTCGTAGAAAATCAGGGTGCGCGGGTCGGCGGCCAGGCTTTGTAGCTGGGTGCAGCGGGCAACTTGTTTAGCAGGCAGGAAACCTTCAAAGGCGAAACGGTCTGAGGGTAAGCCGGCAGCGCTGAGGGCTGCGATCATGGCGCAAGCGCCGGGCACGGGCACAACCTGGATTCCGGCTTGGCGGGCGCTGCGCACCAGACGATAGCCTGGGTCTGAGACCAGCGGAGTGCCCGCATCGGAGATCAGGGCGATAGAGTCTCCGGCATGCATGCGGGCGATCAGTTGTTCGGTGCGCTGCTCGTCACTGTGATCGTGATAGGCAATACAGGGCGTTTTGATATCAAAATGGGACAGTAAACGTGAACTGTGGCGCGTATCCTCAGCGGCAATCAGCGCTACTGTTTGTAGTGTTTCCACCGCTCGCGGTACCATATCGCCCAAATTGCCAATTGGGGTCGCCACAACATAAAGGGTGCCTGGGTTGGGAGCGGGACTTGTCATAGCGAATTCCGAAAAAAGTTGAGATCCAAGCCGGATAATGTACCGGCTCTGTGATGCTGAATATTCACTGCAGTTTTTTCACCGCATTTTTCACCGAGGTAAGTAGGCATGCCGAAAGGGCTATTTGTGCGCAGTTTTTTTCATCAGATTGCCATTTCCAAACGACTGGTGCCGTCGCTGACTGCCGCGTTATTACTGGGGTTGAGCGGATGTAGCAGTACGCCACCGCAAACCACCGGTAAACCCGCCACAACGCAAACCCAACCGGCAGCACTCAGCGCGAGTAAGTTGTTGCAACTGGCCAATCAGGCGCAATCGCCCGAGCGGGAGAGCCTGGTATTGCAAGCGGCGCAGGTGTACATCGAGAGCGGGAAATTCAATCGCGCCCGCGATTTGCTGGTGGAGATGAATACCGATGCCTTGCCGGATCAAGCCTACATCAAGCACACCGATTTACTCAGCGCCGTGGCCTTGCAGGAAGGCTCCAATTTTCTGGCGCACGGCATTCTAACCAAGCCGCGCCTGGAACAACAATGGCACGCCATGGACCCGGCCACGGAAATCTCCCTGCGCGACAAACGCGCCCAGGTTTTTGCACTGTTGGGAGAACCGCAAAACAGTGTGAATGAACGCATCCAAATCGCGGCCTTGTCCGGTAATAAAAAGCTCTTGCAAGCCAACCAGGATGCTCTGTGGCAAAACCTGATGAGTATTCCGTTTGCCGAATTACAGCAATTATCGCTCAGCGGCATGAGCGACACCGCACGGGGCTGGTACAGCCTGGCGGCAATCAACAAAAATAACCAAATCGATCTGGAGCAACAGCGTGAGCAATTGCAATTGTGGTTGCGCGACTGGCGCCAACATCCCGCCCATAAAAATTTACCCAGCGATTTAAAACTGCTGCAGAGTTTGATTGAGCAGCAGCCGAAACAAATCGCCCTGTTGCTGCCAATGCAGGGCAAACTCGCCGAAGCAGGCGAAGCTGTGCGCGATGGTTTTTTTGCCGCCTATTTCCAGGCGCTGGGCAATGGCCGCCACACGCCGGAAGTTCGCCAATATGACAGCAGTGGCGATGTGCTTGCCGCTTATCAACAAGCCATCGCCGAAGGTGCTGATCTGGTGATTGGCCCGATTGATAAAGAAAAAGTGACCGAGCTGAGCTTGATGCCATCGCTGGAAGTACCGGTGCTATCGCTCAACTACCCGGATACACCACCCGCCCAACCGCTCAAAGGTTTCTACCAATTTGGATTGGCGGTAGAGGACGAGGCGCGGCAAGTGGCGCGGCAGGCATTTTTGGAAGGCCATCGTCAGGCGATGGTGATTATTCCCTCGCAGGAATGGAGTGAACGCAGCGCCCGCGCCTTTACCAATGAGTGGGAGAAGCTTGGCGGTGTAGTGGTGAATCGCAGCCAATTCCAGAGCGGCGCCAACTATTCAACGCTGGTGAAAGATGCCATGCAGATTGAAAGCAGCCTGGTGCGCAATCGCGAAATGCAGGAACTGCTCGGTGTACCGCTGCAAACTTCGCCGCGCAGCCGTAGCGATGTGGATATGATTTTTCTGATTGCCGATCCGGCGCAGGGGCGTCAAATCAAGCCGACCTTCGCCTTTCACTACGCGGGCAATATCCCCGTCTACGCCACCAGCCAGATTTACTCTGGCCAGCCCAACCCCAAAGCGGACCGCGATTTAAACGGTGTGCGCTTCAATACCATGCCCTGGCTATTTGATACCAACAACCCGGAAAAACAAGCCGTGGCGCAACACACCAAGTCCGCTGCCGTTTATGGCCGTTTACACGCCTTGGGTGCCGATGCTTTCCGCTTGTACGCGCGCCTGCCCCAACTGGAACAGGTGCCGGATATGCGCATTTTTGGCGCGACTGGTGCGCTGCATATGCTTGAGGATGGACGTATCGAGCGCGAGCAAATCTGGGTGCGATTCCGCAATGGCGAAGCACAACCCCTGCCGATGGTCATCAACCAAAACGAGCAGCAATATTAAACCGCAACAATTCACCTGAATAATAGGAACTATAAGGATATGCACCGCAACAAGGACGCTGCACCCCCACCTCCAGCAACATCCCAGTCATCCGGCAACCCGCTTATCGACACTATTGCCATAGGCGCTGCCGCCGAAGCACAGGCAGAGGCGTTTTTAATCCAGCAAGGGCTGGTGACTCGCACCCGCAATTACCGCTGCAAGCTGGGTGAAATAGATTTGATCATGCTGCACAAAAAACCGGGGGGCAGCGCAGCAGAGGCCACACTGGTATTTGTCGAGGTGCGGCTGCGCACCAACAAGCGTTTTGCACCGGCAGTGGAGACAGTGGATTATCGCAAACAGCAAAAAATTATTAAGACCGCCATGCGCTTTCTGCAGGAGCAAAAACTTTACGATAAAGTCCGCTGTCGTTTTGATGTGATAGCATTAGACCAAACCGGCACTGCACCCCCTATACAATGGATTCAAAACGCGTTTGGTACCTGATTAACCGCGTGCGAAATGTGCAGTCGCCAGACCATTTTACTGAGCTGCATATTACGCAGCGGGCACAACAAGCTGAATACTATGGATCAACGCGTTATCACCCTCTTTCACGAAAGTATCGAAGCCAAAATGCACGCGGGCGAGCAGCTCGCTCCACTGATTGCCCACGCAAGCCAAGTCATAGTGCACGCTTTGCTTAATGAGAAAAAAGTGCTCACCTGCGGCAATGGTATCTCCGCGGCGCAAGCGCAAATTTTTACTGCCAGCTTGATTAATCGCTTTGAGCAGGAGCGCCCCAGCCTACCCGCCTTGAATATTGGAGCCGATTTCACTACCCAAACCGCAATTGGCAGCGACAGCAACTTCAATGACATCTATGCCAAACAAATTCGCGCCCTCGGCCAACCCGGCGATGTATTACTGCTACTCACCAGCACCGGCAAAGCGAGCAATTTGCTGCAAGCCATCAGTGCCGCACACGATAAATCCATGCACGTCATCGCACTCACTGCCGGCGATGGTGGCGATGTGGCCGCGCTGCTGGATCAGCAGGATATTGAACTTCGTGTGCCCTCTGTGGCCAAACCCCGTATCCACGAAGTGCACCTGCTCAGTTTGTTCTGCCTGTGTGATTTGATCGACCAACAATTGTTTGGAGGTTTCTAATGCGAGTGAGCCGCGCAATCCGCACCGGTTTTTCATCGCTTCTGCCGGTGTTTATGGCGCTATCTTTACTCAGCGGCTGCGCCAAAATTATTCAAGTCACGACCAGTGAACCCATTCAAATCAGCCCCGCCAAGCGCACCTTGGGCACGCGTATTAATGACAGCCAGTTGGAAACCTTTGCGCGTGTCAACCTCAATAAAGCGAGCAAGGCGTTAGAGGATTCGCGCATCAATATCGATAGTTTTAATGGCGTAATCCTGCTGACCGGACAAGTCCCCAGCGAGCAACTGCGCCAATTGGCAGGCTCCACCGTAGGCCAGCTCAACACCGTGCGCCAATTGCACAATGAATTAAGTGTAAGCGAACGCACGCGCTTGCCCACTCACACCAAAGATGCGTGGATCACCACCAAATTAAAAACCAAACTCATCGCCAGCAATATTCAAAGCGGTCGTATCCGCATTATTACCGAATCCCAAAGTGTGTATTTAATGGGATTGGTATCTCGCCATGAAGCTGATCGCGTGACCGAAATGGCGCGCACCACCAACGGCGTCAAACAAGTTGTAAAAGTATTTGAATATATTGATTAGCGCGCTCAACCGCTGCTCGTCGCCTGACCACTGGTATTCTGCAACCATCCTGCTAGTATCTGGGCAACGCGTATTTATGCGACGCCAATACCCTATGCAGACAATAATATTCCCAGACAGAGGAACCTCACTATGATAACTACCGTCATTATTCTTGTGGTGATAGCGGCACTGGTGCTCTACGCGATTGGCATTTACAACAAACTGGTAACACTGAAGAATCGTTTTGAAAATGGTTTTTCACAAATTGCCGTACAACTCAAACGCCGCTATGACTTGATTCCCAACCTTGTGGAAACAGCCAAAGCCTACATTACCCATGAGCGCGAAACGCTGGAAGCCGTGGTAAAAGCGCGCAACCAAGCCATGCAAGGCCTGCAAACTGCCAGCGCAAACCCCGGCAGTCACGCCGCCATTGCTGAATTGGCAGGCGCCGAAGGTGTCCTCGGTGCCGCCATGTCACGCTTGAATGTCGTCATGGAAGCCTACCCGGATCTGAAAGCCTCGCAAAATATGCTGCAGGTTTCAGAGGAACTGACCAGCACAGAAAATAAAATTGCCTTTGCTCGTCAGGCGTTTAACGATGCCGTCACCGAGTACAACACCTACAAACAAACCTTTCCGCCCGTCATTCTTGCCAATGCGTTTGGTCATCGCGAAAACGCCACGCTGTTGGAATTTGAGGACCACGCCGAGATTCAAGCGGCACCCAAGGTGCAATTCTAAGCGGGCGTTAATCGCTCCACAGGTGTGCACCGATGAATTTCTTTGAACATCAGGATCGCGCGCGACGCAAAACCAAACAGTTGGTGGTATTACTGGCACTGGCAGTTGTTGCGCTCATCACCATTACCACGTTTGCAGCGGCGGCATTGGTTTACCTTTCAGGTCATGCTGAGCCGCTAGCCTACGACCAGCGCTATAGTTTTTGGGATGGCGTGCTCCACGCACTGAGCCTGCGTACATTTTTATGGATTGCCTTGGCCGTAACCAGCGTTGTATTACTCGGCAGCCTGTTTCGTTTTATGCAATTGGGCTCAGGTGGCCGCGCAATTGCCGAAGCCATGGGCGGGCGCTTGTTGCTCGGCCAAACCGCAGACCTTGATGAGCGCAAAATTCTCAATGTCGTAGAAGAAATGGCCATCGCATCAGGCACACCAGTCCCTCCCGTCTATTTAATGGAAGACGATGCCATCAATGCCTTTGCCGCCGGACATCGCCCGCAAGATGCGGTGATTGGCATTACCCGCGGCTGCATAAAACAATTGTCGCGCGATGAATTGCAAGGCGTGATCGCCCATGAGTTCAGCCATATTTTTCATGGCGACATGCGTTTGAATATGCGCCTGGTGGCATTGCTCTATGGCATTTTGGTGATTGGCTTGATTGGCGAATTCCTGCTGCGCAGCAGTCGCGCTTCCAGTATGGTGCGCTCCAGCCGCGATAAATCGCCGGGCGGTATTATGTTGGTCGGCCTCGGATTATTAATCATCGGCTATACCGGCACTTTTTTTGGCAATCTCATCAAAGCAGCTGTCAGTCGTCAGCGCGAATTCCTGGCCGACGCTTCCGCCGTACAATTTACTCGCAACCCTGATGGCATCGCCGGCGCGCTAAAGAAAATTGGCGCCAGCAGCCAAGGTTCGACGCTACACAATGAACACGCCGCTGAATTTAGCCATATGTATTTCAGCCAGGGTGTGCGGCTCTTTTTTAATATGATGGCGACACATCCACCTTTAGGTGAACGCATCAAACGTATTCAACCGCGCTGGAACGGAAAATTTGAAACCACCGTCACCGCCGCAACCGCAAACACTAATAAAGGAAGCAAGACTTTTGCCGATGAGACCGCCGGTTTCGCACCGTCGCTTGCGCAAAACAACGCAGCCACTATAAATAGCAGTGAGACATCAAGCGGACTCGATATAGCCAACGGCATTGATATAGACAACACCCTGCAACAAATCGCTCAACCCACTACTGCGCAACTGGACTATGCGCAAGCGTGTTTGACAGAAATCACTCCCGATTTAAAAGTGGCAAGCCAGGATGCCTTTAGTGCACGCGGCATTGTATTTGGGCTGCTGCTTGATGCTCACCCCGAGCAACGCAATCGTCAATTAACATTGTTAAACGAACATTTCACAGCCAGTGAATGGCAAAGCCTCTGCCCGATTATCTACGCCAGTGCAAATACCACTGCCCATTTGCGCCTGCCATTAATTGAACTCAGTATCACGGCACTAAAACAATTATCGGAAATACAGCAACACGCATTTTTGAACTGCCTGAATCTATTGATTAATGCAGACCAAAGAATCAGTCTGATGGAATGGGCGATTTATCGTATCGTGCGTCACAATATTTATCGCGAGCCACAACCAATACGCACACGCTCACTGCAAGATGCCCATGAAGACTGCCAATTATTAATGTCACTGGTTGCTTACTCCGGCGCCCGCCATCAAGCCGCTGCAGAAAGTGCATTTGCGCAAGCGCGCAGCGCGCTGCCCTTCAAGCAATTTACCTTGCTGGCGCGCGAGACTATAAAACTGGATGCCATGGATGCCGCGCTGGAGCGCCTGAATCAACTCAAACCTTTACAAAAACCACAACTCCTCAAGGCCATGAGCATCTGTGTCATGCACGATGGCAAATTACATGCTGCCGAAGCGGAATTATTTCGTGCGCTCGCCGACGGCCTTGATTGTCCGATTCCACCACAACTGCAAGCGATGGCAATTGCTACGCGCTAGCCCATAGCGCTAGTAGACAAGTGTCAAAATCGCAACAAGTTGCACAATCGCGCTACAACATTTGCGGTGTGAGCGGTTATAATGCCGCGCAATTTATCCCGCCAACCAAAGAGGTACTCACCTTGCAACTGGACAACGCATCTGTCGCGCAATTGCGCGAATGGGAAAGCCAACTGACTGAACAATATCAGGCTATTCTCGCCAAAAAACTCAACCTGGATTTAACGCGCGGCAAACCATCTGCCGAACAATTGAATCTGTCGGATGCAATGGATGGTTTGTTGCAAGGCAACTACATCGCGGCCGATGGCACAGACACCCGTAACTACGGCGGCCTCGATGGCCTACCCGAAGCCAAACAACTGGGCGCGAACATCATGGATGTCGATGCAGCCAATGTATTGGTTGGCGGCAATTCAAGTTTGACTCTGATGTTTCAAGTCATGCTGACTGCCTATCAGTTCGGCCTGAAAGATTCCGCCAACGCCTGGAAAAATGAAGGCGACGTAAAATTCCTGTGCCCGGTTCCCGGTTATGATCGCCACTACACAGTGTGCGAGCAGCTCGGCATTAAAATGATTAATGTGCCCATGACCTCCACCGGCCCGGATATGGACGTTGTTGAATCCTTAATCAAAGCCGATTCATCAATCAAAGGCATGTGGTGTGTCCCCAAATACTCCAACCCAACCGGTGTGGTGTACAGCGATGAAACTGTAGAGCGCATTGCCAAACTCGGCCAAATCGCCAGCGCTAATTTCCGTGTATTCTGGGATAACGCCTACTCGGTTCACGACCTCTCGCCCAATGCGCCCAAACTGTCCAGCATTCTTGAAGCGACCCGTCGCCATGGCACTGAAGATTCTGTAGTGCAATTCGCATCCACCTCAAAAATCACCCACGCCGGCTCCGGTGTTGCCTTTGTTGCGGCCAGCGCGGCTAACCTCGCGGGCTTCAAGAAATTCCTCAACAGCTGCACAATTGGCCCGGACAAAGTTAATCAAATTCGCCATACCCGCTTCCTGCCAACCAAAGATGCATTAATGGCACACATGGGCAAGCATGCCGAGTTGCTCAACCCTCGCTTTGATGCAGTATTAACAGCGCTGGGCAAAGCCTTTGATGGCACCGATCTGGGCGCGTGGGAAAAACCGGTTGGCGGCTATTTTGTATCCTTTGATACCCGCAAAGGCTGCGCGAAAGAAACCGTGCGTCTCGCCGCCGAAGCTGGCGTAAAATTAACACCAGCAGGCGCAACCTACCCCTATGGCAAAGATCCGGAAGACCGCAACATCCGTATCGCACCATCAGTACCTACGGTTCCCGAAGTTGTTGGCGCCATGGAAGTGTTCGTCACTTGCGTAAAATTAGCATCCGTTAAACAGCAATTGGCTAGCCTTGCCTAATCAAATTGTTGCCTAACGTCGCATAAAAAAGCCGCTCTCCGAGCGGCTTTTTTATTGCACCTGTGCACAGCGATAACACAAAACATATCACCACATTAAAAACAGACAGTTCTAATAATCAGCGCTTAATTCCAAAAGACTTGGCGCATCATTCAAAAAGCTTCCTATACTCACAGTAACCGGAACTGATCCATCACAAGCAAAGTGAAGTATACAGTTCCATCCATTCACCAATGTTTATTCAATAGATCAAACCAAACACTGTTTAACCCCTTCTCTGTGAGTATCGTTTCAGGAGATATTTTATGGGTGTTGCTGCCACTGTTGAAAACTACTTAAAAACAAAACAAGTCGAATTTACGCTGCTGGAACATGAATATTGCGAGGGTTCATACAATACAGCGCGAGTAGCCAACATTGATGATCACTGCCTGGCAAAAGGTGTCTTATTACGCGACGAAGACTTTCATTACACCCTGTGTGTATTACCCACTCGCAACAAAATTTTGCGCCATACCTTAAACCAGATTTTTGATCGCCACATGGAGCTGGTAGAGGAGGAAGAGCTCAACGAAATATTTCGTGACTGTGCCGAAGGGGCAATTCCCGCACTGGGTGAAGCCTATGGGCTGGATGTTATTTGGGATGAAGAATTACTGGGCGTTGAGGAGATTTATATCGAAGCAGGTGATCATCGCCACCTGATCCGCCTGAAACAACCCGACTTTGTACAATTAATGGAAAATAAACTACGCGACCATTTCAGCGCAGAACGCAATCATCACAGCAAACTTCCAAAAAAATACATCCGTCAGGAGTATGAGCTGTAATAACCAGCCAGTTAACAACAGCGAGAAGAAACCTGCAGACATAAAAAAACCGCTTTGTTGCCAAAGCGGTTTTTTTATTACAGACGCACTGCTTACTTGGATGGAACCAATACTACGCTAGGTGCGTTCGCTTGGCGCGCCGCATCCGCCACGGCAACATAAGTACCAGTATGCGCCTCAAGGCTAGCTTGGATAATCACTGTCGCCTTTGGCAATTCAGCACGCAAACGCTCAATATTAGAACGAATAGCGCGGGTATCCACACGACGCTCACCTTCTTTCTCCATCAACCAGATTTGGTTGTCGGCAGAAATGCGTACCAGAATGTTAGGTTCGGCATTCTCTGGCGGAGGATTGTTGTTTGGCTCCGGTACATTGGGGTTGATACCAATTTCCTTAACGAAGGAGGCGGTAACAATAAAGAAAATCAACATAATGAACACTACGTCGAGCATTGGCGTCAGGTCAATCTCGTTAGTATCATCGCCGGCACGGCCTTTCTTTCTGCGGCTCACTGTGGGTACTCCTCGTGGTGTTATTTGGAACGTTATATTAGGTATAGAGTAAAGCGCCAATTCTAGCAGTTTTGCCGTCGCAAAAACCAACCCTTTTGCGACGGCTTCCCATGAATTTACGCCAAATATTCAGGCTGATGGCAAACAAGGCAGCTCATTTCTTGATCACTCTTGACTTGCGCCTCTGCCATCGCCAAAAGCGTCAAAAAACAGACGCATCATTGATTTCGCCTTTTGTACAAGCAAAGGCTCCAAGTACGGAGGGCAAGTACCGCGAAAAGGCACTCCAAAGCGGCTTTCGCTAGTAACGAATCCCCCCGAATTAGCCACAAAAAATTTCACTATGACAGGGCAATCTGTCACCTGTTGTTATGGACATCCTTTCTTACAGAATTATCCTCATCTAAAAATAAAAAGGAGATAAGTACTCATGCGGTTACACCTGCAAGTACGCAGATGAACATCATCTAAAAAGTCCGGTTCAATTGAGTATATGCCGATAACAAAACCGACTAACGCAGGAAAAATGACTAGTCAAAAAATACAACACTTCTAAACAAAACACCTCATCACACAACCGCTGCAACCGACACACCGTAGGTCACATCAAAAAACACCATTTTTGATCAAGCGCATCTACAGCAATACAAACTGTTTTTTTGGATTGAACGAGATGCGTATACAGCCCAAACTTAAATCTCAACGATGAACACACCGCCGCCGATTCGCGCCATTGTTTCTTCTTGGTGCCGCAACAAAAAACCCACCTTTGGAGTTTGTTCAGCTATATTCAAGCAGCGTTAAGATTTAAAAAGCCAAACGCACCATAAAGATCTCAGCGTAACAATACCTCCTCTCGCCATCGGGTAAACCATCCGGTACGAATACACACCCAGGTACAAATCGCCTGACGAAATAGATTCTTGTTTAGAGTTTTTGATTGACGAACTGGCAACGAATCCAGATAGGCTGCTCGGGTTTTTATACGTATCAATTCGCTTGTCAAATACAAGAAAAAACGACGATTGGATCGCATCGGCAAAAACAACATTTAAAAATTATTGCCGTCGCCACTATGGCAAGACGGTGATGCGGTGTTTCCAATTAACCATGACGCCAAGTCGATCCACGAAAAAACTTTCTGAAAAATTCAGAAAAAGACATTTTTTTACTAAAAATCATCAAAAAAATGCGTTTTTATTGACTATTTAGCGCAAAAAACTTGAATTTTTTTCATAAAGTTTTAACTTATACACGTTGGACTTTTTAATCCATTTATCGACCTTTCGAAAACCATAAAGGAAGCACACCATGGCTGCACGTAAACAAACCGCTGTTAATACTGTTGCAAGTTTGGAACAGCAATTGGCTCAACTGAAAACCCAACTGTCTAAAGCTCGTGCTGCACAAGCAGCTGACGCTGTTAAAGCAGTTGCTGGTTTGGCTAAAGATGCTGCTAAAGCAACTGCTGCTTTGAAAGCTGCTCAATCCAAGTTGACCGCTGCTGCTAAAAAGAAAACTCCAGGCTCAGCAAAACAAGTTGCCGCTGCTAAAGCTGCTGTTGCTGCTGCCAAAAAAGACGCTGCTGCTGCTAAAGCTGCTGTTGTAAGCGCCAAGAAAGAAGCTGCTGCTGCTAAAGCTGCTGCAAAACTTGCTGCTGCTCACGATAAAGCTGTTGCCAAAGCAGAAGCTGCTGTTGCCAAGCGATTGAAAGCTGCTGCCAAGAAGTCTGCAGCAAAAAGCAAAGTTGCCGAGAAGAAAGCGGCTGCTAAAGCTAAATTAGCTGCTAAGAAAGCCGCTGCCAAAGCCAAATTAGCTGCCAAGAAACAAGCCGCTAAAGCGAAAGCTGCTGCCAAGAAAGCTGCTCTGAAGAAAAAAGCTGCTGATAAAAAAGCGGCTGTTAAAGCAAAACTGGCAGCTAAGAAAGCTGCAGCTAAAGCAAAAGCCGCTGCTAAAAAGCCAGTAGCCAAGAAAGCCGTAGCAGCTAAACCTGCTGCAGCGAAAAAAGCGCCTGCTGCAAAAAAACCAGCAGCACCAAAAGCGGCAGCTAAAAAGCCTGCTGCTAAGAAAGCGCCTGCTGCCAAGAAACCAGCTGGTGCAGCACCTGCAAAACGTGGCCGTAAGCCAAAGGCAGCAACTCCTGCTGCGTAATACGCTCACGCACCAATAAAAAAGGCACCTTCGGGTGCCTTTTTTATTGGTGCGATATTCATAATGTTATCAATCTGCCGTCTGATCCTGTTGGGCCATATGGCTAAATACATAAGCGTACATGACCAAACGCTCATCATCAGACTGGTCAGAGAATTCAATACCGTAGCTAACCAGCGCCCCTTCATCGACATTATCAGTAGCATCTACTCGCGAACGAACAATCCCTTTTAATAGTAACAACCGTTTTACCCCACGAATATCAACCTCAGTTTTCAAGGTCAATGAATCGCCCAGTTCTGCAATGTCAGTCCCCAATTCTATCCTGCAACCATTAATACTAATGTCTGAAATAAACCCAGGAGTGGATTGAACATTATCGCCATGTGCAGAGAGAATCTCGACTCGCTCCTGTACCGCTACGCGCGTTGCACTGCGAATCCCTTTGAAGGTAACAGACTCAGGAAAGCTTAAATGCAGAATGGGATAGGGATCCATGGTTTGTGTTTCTACCACGCCAGCGAAGATTCCAATCCCGTTATCGATCATCAGGCGTACGACAATTTTTTGGCCAGCTCTGAATCTCACCAACTTACCGGCAAGTTTGGGGACTGATAGCAATAGCGAGCGCCCGGGTAAGCAGCCAATGAGTCGACAAGAGAAACGTTCCGGTTGCCCGGAAAGAGAGGTGGTTTGCAATTGCAATGGATAGCCGTAGGCTAGTTTCAGGTCTTCGAATTTCATTGCGGCAAGTCACTAATTGTTAGATTGTTATTTTTTTAGTGTAGCAGTGTAAAAAACCTTTGCCTGTTCACTACAGTTTGGCAGCCAGGAAGCTGCCATTATTATTGTTAGTTGTGCTGCTGCAAGGCCTCTGAGGATAAGGCCCCAAACTCTTTGTTCCATTCGATCAGCAGTATCGCCAGCGCTTTCGACTGATCAAAGAGCGATTGAAGCTCCTCGAATGAATCTTTTGGACCGTGGTAGAGTTTGATTTGACGGTGCTTATTGGCTAACTCATGCTGCAAATGTTGGGAGCGATAGACTTCCAACTTCCAACGGAGGTTGTGTGCCATATTGCGGTAATAAATTAATTTGGTTTCGCGCGAAACAGGGCTAATAGCATTGAGCGGGCCAAACACATTGATGTCCAAGGCTAATACTGTCGATTCTTTTGCACTTTGATCCGCAATAATAGTAGCCGTGCGTGGCTGCCCCACTAATTGGGCAAGATCTCCGAACACTTCGCCGGGCGTGACATAATTAACCAAGTCACTTTGTTGCGGCTGATCCACATAGACCGCCAATTTCCCTTTTAACAAAAAATACAGCCAGTTGCTCAGTTCACCTTTCTGCACCACAACCTCGCCCGGTTGGTAGGAGACAACGCGGGAAGCCTGCACCAATAAATCAAACTGTTTGGGATCTTGCTGACGAACTGCTTTAAAAAATGAGATGCCCGAGAGCAGTTGCTCCAGGGTCGCTTTGGGAAATTTATGTATAGGCTTCGTTTCCATCATTGACCTGCGTTACTCTGTTTTTATCATTACTCGCCGATTTCTGGCTGCCAGCTTATATTACCTTTGTACAAAGGGCATCATACTACTGAAAAGTCACAGAACAACGGTAGAGATCTCATTTACGAGGTTCGCTCCTTGCACATTTTTCTATATCATATAAACGCCTTAACAATAACTACGGCAGCAGCTAGTAAAGAATAAATTCACCACAGACAATGAAGTCTCATAAATAGAGAGTAGTCAGACTATGCGCTTTAGCCATTTATTCCGGGCATCGCTCGGTATCCTTCTGGTAACCATGTGTCAATTCGTACGCGCTGAGCCTATGTTAAACGGGGTCGGTGTACATCAAGAGCTCGGTCGCGAAGTGTTTATCGGCGCACTTTTTTCCGAATCGCTCAGCAATGACCCGGGAACGTTGTTGCGCAATTCCCAGCCCATGCGGATGGAACTGAAGATTGTTGCTCCCGAGGGGATTACTGCACGCCGCTTCAGCCGTTTGTGGATCGAAGGCCTGGCCGTAAACAGCAAAGCAGATGAGCTGATGGCTCAGGCGGATAACACAGTTCTTTTTGACAATATGTTCAAAGGGCGCTTGCTGAAAGATGACCATGTGGTAATTGCCAATACCCCCGGTAAAGGTATATCCGTCACGCTCAACAAGGTAGAGCTGGGCAAAATTGAAGATGAAACCTTCTTTTATATGCTGCTTGCGACCTGGATTGGCAATGTCCCGCTTTCGTCCGATTATCGCGATAGCTTGCTGAAGGTCGGTGATGTTGATGCAGGTCTGCGCGGCCGCTTTGCGAGTATTACTCCTGCAGCCAGTCGTACCACCGAGATTGCCGCCTGGAGTAAAGCCGCAGCCATTGAAGCACCGATTGCAGTAGAGACGCCCGCAGCGGCAAAACCGGATGTACCCAAATTGGATGCTCCGACGATTGATAAACCGAAATTGGATATACCACCGCCAGTTGCACGTCAAAGCAGTGCGAGCAAATCCTCTGTCGCCGCAGCAGTTGTTGCCCAGGTAGCATCAAGCTCTGCCGCACCCGCACCTACCGCTGTCGCCGAGGATGATGACGAGGATGGTCCCGCATTGACCGCCCAGACACTGCTGGCACGCCAGTTCTATGTGTCTGATTCGATCAAAAAGATTCGTGCAAAAACCAAATATCCGCAACGCGCGTTGGATCGCAATCAAGCAGGCAACGTTCGCGTTGCAGTTATTGTTGATCGCGATGGCAACCTGATTAGTAGCAACATCATTGAAAGCAGCCAATACGATCTGTTGAACAAAGAAGCCTTGGATGCAATTAAACGTTCAGCGCCTTTCCCCGCATTACCGGAAGCCATCACCGGTACTCGCTTTGAGTTCAGCGTTCCTATGCGTTGGGCTTTGCCTTAATGTCATGACGCCCCAATAAGGAGCGCACAGTAAAAAGCCACCGCAAGGTGGCTTTTTCTTTTAGAGGGAAGCAGAACTCATCAACTCATTATCAACCCAGTTGACGCAAACGCTGTTCAATCACTTTATGAATTCCAGATCGTTCCAAGCCAGAGTGTTCGGTCAAGCGATCCAAGTGAATAGCGTGCAAGTGCAAACAAGGAGTTGAGGCATCCAATTCACGCAAGTCTCCCTTCATTAATACCGGCAATAGGGGTTTATGCGGAGGCAGTTTTTGTCGCACGATATTCAAGCCAACCTGTAAAGGCACGGCCCTGTATTTAACAGTCCCACTACGAAAAGGAATACGCAAAAACAAACAGGGACGGGATTGATAAATACCCGGAATAATTTCCATGCCTGTCGATGTAACAGCCGACTCGGGAATACCATTAAACGTATCATGTGGAGCATAGGGATTAGGCAATATCACTAACTTACGGTCTTCTTCCTTGGGGAAAAAGATATTGTAGTTGGTGTACAGCTGCTCCACCGAGCTGGAGTAAACGCAGAGTTTATTTTCAAAACCCATGACAAAATCAACCGCGCGCTGGCGTTGATTGAAGGCATCCAGATCCCAGATGAGATCCTTATTGTCAGAGGCTGTTATCACAGTAAAACCTGCGGCGAATGAATGGGAGATAATAGTGGTCAACAAAAGACGAGAGTGTGCGAATCAACTCTCGTCTTATTCAAGATCCAATGCTTCAACTTGTTGAAGGATAGCACGCAGTTGCGCCAAACCGGTTTCGCTGAATAAAAATCCTGCTCGCGTATGCCCAAGATATTCCTTTTCATCAATGGCGGCACAGGCATCGCGAATGGGTTCCAACGGTGGACAGTGGCGAAATGAGGTGGATAAAAAAATCGCCCACTCATTTTCGCTGGCCTGCCCGACCAATACTTTTTTCAATAACGCAATGACATCCGCCTGGCCCATGAAGTAGTGCGGTGTTCTCACCCAGAGCAACACCGCGACAACAACAAGGAAAATAAACAGGGTGATGACAAAGGCCATGATGGGGATCAGTGCTCGCGAGTTGCACGGAACACCACATCTGGATGGCGCTCCTGTGTCAGGGATAAATTTACCCGTGAAGGTGCAAGATAGGTCAAGTGACCACCACCATCCAGGGCGAGGTTCTCTGCACATTTGCGTTTAAATTCTTCCAGTTTTTTGGCGTCGTCACAGTCGCACCAGCGCGCGGTAGTAACGCTGACCGGTTCATACATAGCCTCAACTTTGTATTCATCTTTCAGGCGATAAGCTACCACTTCAAATTGCAATACACCTACAGCGCCCACAACAATATCGTTATTGTTGATAGGGAAAAATACCTGGGTCGAACCCTCTTCTGACAACTGTTGCAATCCTTTTTGCAGTTGTTTCATTTTAAGGGGATCTTTCAATCGAATACGGCGAAACAACTCCGGCGCAAAGTGCGGGATACCGGTGAACTTCAGGCTTTCACCTTCGGTAAAGGTATCGCCAATCTGGATAGTGCCGTGATTGTGCAAACCGATAATATCGCCCGCGATCGCCTCGTCAACAGCACTGCGATCACCGGCCATAAAGGTCACTGCATCGGCAATTTTTACATCCTTCCCTAAACGCACATGCTTCATTTTCATGCCTTGTGAATAGGTGCCGGAGCAGATACGCATAAACGCAATGCGGTCGCGGTGCTTGGGGTCCATGTTCGCCTGGATTTTAAAAATAAAACCACTGAACTTTTCCTCAGCGGGCTCGACCAAACGTTCATGGGTTGCACGCGCACGTGGTGTTGGAGCCCATTCCACGAAGCCATCCAGCATTTCACGAACACCAAAATTGCCCAATGCCGTCCCAAAAAAAACAGGCGTCATTCGCCCGGCCAAGTACTCATCCAGATCAAATTGATGGGTCGCACCGCGCACAAACTCAATTTGATCACGAATATCCTGCGCATAACTGCCGAGTAGTTTGGTTGCTTCATCACTATCCAACCCTTTAATTTGGATATCGTCGGGAATGGTGTGCCCCATACCTTGCTGATAAACGTGAATCACATCGGTATAAAAGTTATAAACACCCACAAACTCTTTACCGCTCCCTAAAGGCCAGTTGATAGGCGCCGCAGTAATTTTCAATACATTTTCAATCTCATCCAACAGTTCAACAGCATCACGGCTCTCGCGATCCATTTTGTTAATGAAAGTGAGGATGGGGGTATCGCGCAGGCGGCATACTTCCATCAATTTAATCGTGCGATCTTCGACACCTTTTGCGCCGTCAATCATCATTAACACCGAGTCAACAGCAGTCAGCGTGCGATAGGTATCTTCCGAAAAGTCTTCGTGCCCGGGGGTATCGAGCAGGTTGACGATGCGGTCTTTGTAAGGAAATTGCATGACCGATGAGGTCACCGAAATTCCACGCTCCTGCTCCATGGTCATCCAGTCAGATTTGGCGTGTGGGCCGCGTTTGCCTTTCACCGATCCGGCTAATTGAATGGCATTGCCCCACAGTAATAATTTTTCTGTGACGGTCGTTTTACCGGCATCGGGGTGGGAAATAATGGCAAAGGTACGGCGCTTTGCCAGTTCAGCAGTTAAATTAATCATAGGAATATCGCGTGTTAAAAATAAAGAAAAAAGATGGGGAAATTATAACCTGTTGCGCTGCCTTACGCGCGCTAGGCTTCCGCGAGTCGCGTTTGCTGTTGGATATGCGTTTTGAGCCAGCACCAGGCCCATATACCCAGGGCGAGATTGGCAAATGCAGTGGCAATAAAAATACCGATCATGCCCCACCAATGTTGTCCCAACCAGGCAAGAGGTAAATAAATATAAAAAACTCGCCCCGATGAAATGATCATTGCCGGCCATGGGCGCCCCAACCCGTTGAACGCGGCATTGACTGACATCACCAAACCATAGGCACCATAACTAATGGGGACGATCATAAAATAGATGGCAGTGATACTGACTACCTCGGGGTGATCGCCAAACAGGCGGGCAATTTCAGCTCCGAAAAATCCCAGCAACAAGGCTAAACCCAAACCAAATGCCAGACAAAAAACGGTGAGCACACGCAAGGCTTCATTCAAACGCTCGACTCTGCCTGCCCCATAATTCTGCCCGAAGAATGGCCCGATAACACCGGAGAGCGCATAAAACACAATCAGCGCCAAGGGTTCAATACGCATAGCAATACCCAGTGCGGCTACAGCATCTGTACCGTAGGACGCCACCATCGCCACGACTATCGCGCTGGCGAATGGAATAATCACGTTGGCAAACATGGCCGGCGCACCCACTTCGATAATCGCCTGCCAGGAGTACTTGAGCTTCTGCCAAGGTAAAAATGGGTTGACCAGCATATGCACACGGGCATGCAAAATATAAAGTGCTACCACTAGCATCAAGGCGCGGGTTATCAAGGTGGCGACTGCCGCACCTTGTAGGCCCAATGCAGGAAACCCCAAGAGTCCGAAGATCAGCAGCGGGTCAAGCAGTACATTCAGCAACGCGGCCCCGCCCATCAAATACCCTTGAACCTGGCTCATGCCCATGGCGCGCAACGCCGATAGACACACCATGGGCACCATCAGGCAAGGGGCACTGAAGTACCAAATCGACATATAGGAGCGGATTAGCGGGATTAAATCCGGTGTGGCGCCCAGCGCGAGAAAGAGAGGTTCAAGCGTGATCCATCCCAATAGGCAGACACTGGCGGAGATAATAAAGGTAAGACTCATGGCATCGGTTGCCAGACGCCGCGCCTTGTGGGAATCACCCTCGCCAATCGCCCTGGCGACGGCAGATGATGTGCCGGCGCCCAGACCTATACCCAAGCTGGTCAGCACCATAATGACCGGAAACGTAAAACTGAGGGCGGCTAGAGGTTCGCGACCTAACTGCGCAATGAAGAAGGTTTCTATGGCATTGAGCGACATGGTCGCCATCAGCCCCCACACCAAAGGCAACGCCAAACTTTTTAACTGTTCGGAGACTCGCCCTTCGGTGAGGGTTGCCTGCAGGGGTGCTGCCATAAACTCTGCCAATCTACTGAGCAAAAACGGACGCGCAGTATACACCAGTCTCCCACCGGCCCCGCGTTCAGGGTTGTTAAAGCTGCGACAAAGTGTCGCAACCGGTTAATGGACAATCGGTTATTGCTGCCTGTAGGGCTATAATCGCCACACACGCGTCAGGCCGCCAGTGATATCCCCATGAACTCAAGCAACACTACCGCCCTAGTGGATAATACGAACAATAGAGCCCCATTTACCCTTGCCGACCACGGTCAACACCTTGGTTATTGGGTAATTATTCGTACGCTGGTGCTAATATTTTTGGGCATAGCTGCCCTGTTTTGCCTGTGGCAGGATGCGATCAATCTTCCATTCAATGAGATATTGATTGCGCTGGTGATATTAACCACGGTAAATCTGCTGACTTTTTCGCGCTTGCGCCAACAATTGCCCGTCACCGATGTGGAATTTTTTATCCAGTTACTCATCGACCTCGCGTGCTTGAGCGCCGTTTTTTATTTTAGTGGCGGCGCCAATAATCCATTTGTGTCTTATTTTTTAGTCCCGATTTGTATTTCTGCAGCGACATTAAGTAGCCGCTATACCCTAAGCATCACAACACTCAGCATCATCAGTTATTCGGTGTTGTTATTTTTTAATATCCCCTTGCCCGCACTGGCACCACACCAACATCACGGTGAAAACACCTTGAACTTGCACGTACTGGGTATGTGGTTGAATTTTTTTATCAGTGCCGGACTCATCACTTATTTCGTTGTAAAAATGGCGCGCGACCTGCGCCAACAAGAAGCGCGCTTGAATCGCTGGCGAGAAGATCAATTGCGCGATGAACAAGTCATGGCAGTAGCAACGCTGGCAGCAGGGACTGCACATGAGTTGGGAACACCCTTATCCAGCATGAAACTTCTGCTCAATGAGCTGCGCGACGAATACCACAGCAATGCGGCATTGCAAAAAGATTTAACACTGCTGCAAGATCAAGTTGCGCACTGCTCAACCATTTTGCGCAATTTAATTGCAACTGCCGAACAGACAAAAGACGGCCAAACCGCAAAAGAACCCATTGATAGCTATTGCAAAACATTACTGGAAAACTGGCAGCTTATGCGCCCGGATGTTGTTGCACAGATTCATCTGGCGAGCAGCAATGTTGCCATTGAGTGTCAATTTCATCCTACTATTGCACAGGCCATTCTGAACTTACTGAATAACGCCGCTGATGCAAGCCCCGCGCAGATCCAGATTGATATCCGCTGGGATACACAACAGCTCTATTGGACTATTACCGATGAGGGACCAGGCATCACCGAAGAAATCCAGTCTCGACTGGGGAAAACTTTTGTATCGACAAAAAATAAAGGGATGGGAATAGGATTGCTCCTGACACAAGCAACCATTAATCGTTACGGCGGTGAAGTGCGTTTATATAATCGCGCAGTGCGTGGCGCAATTACCGAACTGGTACTTCCTCTTAAACCGCCATCTGTTACGAGCAACCACAATGAATAGCCGGGACTTTCTCATAGTTGATGATGACATCACCTTCACCAGCTTACTGACGCGCGCCTTGGGGCGCCGTAATTTTTCGTGCGAAGCCGCCAACACCAGTGCCGATGCATTGCAGTTATTGGAAAAATTTTATTTTGCTCGTGCGATTGTCGATTTGAAACTGGGCGCTGATTCAGGCCTGCAATTCATCCGTGAACTTAAATTACGCCAACCGGATGTGGTGATAGTGATGCTCACGGGCTATTCAAGTATTTCGACAGCGGTAGAAGCCGTCAAACTCGGCGCAACCAATTACCTGTGCAAACCCGCCGATGCAAATGAAATACTGGCAGCATTTGATACAGAAGATTCACCATTTACTGCCGAAATAGACTACTCGCCCATTTCCGTTGATCGTCTGGAGTGGGAACATATTCAACGTGTGCTGCAAGAAAATGCAGGAAATATTTCGGCAACGGCGCGTGCCTTGGGGATGCATCGCCGTACCTTGCAACGCAAATTACAAAAACGCCCGGTAAAACATTAAAGTTGACGCGCCATCAACAAGGCATCTTCATGCCCATTAACAGTGGGATAATAATTTTTGCGATTGCCCAGCTCAAAAAAACCCGCTTTGGAATAAAGTTCAATCGCCTTTTGATTAGATACTCTCACCTCAAGGAAAAGCATATCGGCCTTGCCTGCAACACACTGCGTTGCATACTCCAATAAACATTGTCCAATCCCTTTACGCTGAAAAGTAGGTGCTACAGCCAGATTCAATAATTCCGCATCACCGCCACCGTGAGTAATAACAACATAACCCACCAGGGTATTTTTAGCTTCGGCTAACCAGCATTTTTGCCGGCCCTTTAAGCAATCTTCAAAGCTGGATTGGCGCCAAGGATGTGAGTGAGCACTGCGCTCCAGTTGCATGACTGCCGGAATATCCTCGGCGGTAATTTCACGCAAATGCAGTTCAAGGCCAGTGTAAGTAACAAAGCGGGGAGAATCACTCATGAAATAATCTATTTAACACTCGCCCACAATCGGGCTTTAAGAAGGGGGTTCTGCAATAAATCCACCAAACTAGGCAGAACAACCGCACGCAGTAAATTCACACCAGCGCCAGAGAGATTCAAGGAGTGCTCTTGCCAGCAGGCATCTGCAGGTTTTATATCTGCACTCAATAAATAACGCGCAGCGTTATCTCCCATTAACCACAGTCGATCAATGGGGCGCAATTCATTTTCCACCGCAAGCCACGTCTGCAATTCATTGCGCGCGTCATCTGCTGTACGTGAAACAAACCGATTTTCAATCATCGGCCAACGCATCACCTCTTCGCGCAAATCAGGCTTAATCGCTGGCAGAAATGAGCGCAACACATTATTCAATAGCAATTCTGTCGGTAAGGCCAAACTTGAATTACGGGAGTCAACAATCAAAAAACCAGGTACAGGGCGCCATAAACTCAATGCAAATGGCTCTACAATCGGTGCTTTTTTCGTCTCAAGTTGCTCAAGAATACTTGCCGCATTCACCGGGACGGGCGATTTTTTAGCAGGCACTACATCAGCAAGAATATCGTTTGCCACTGAATTACGTGTGGTATTTGCCTGTGATGTCACTTCTGCTGCGACAACAGGAATTGGTGGCAACTTATCTTGCTGTGATGGAGCTTCGTGTAGCTCTGCAAATACAGGTAATTCGCAAACAGATGATGGCGGTGCAAACGGCAATATCATCCTTGGCATATAGTTCTCTATACCAAGGGCGGATAGATAGGCTTGCCGTTGCAGCTCATGCACCATTGTTGCTAAATTCCATCATGTTGGGGATGTGATTTCGCACCGCGCGATGCAAGTAAATTCAACGCATGCACATAGGCCTTAACCGAGGCAGTTACTATATCTGTATCAGCTCCTACACCATTCACAATCTGCCCCTTATGCTCCAGCCGAACGGTTACTTCACCTTGAGAATCTGTGCCTTGAGTAATCGCATTAACGGAGTAGAGCTGCAATACAGCACCGCTATTTGCCACACTCTCAATCGCTTTAAAAGCGGCGTCAACTGGACCAGAACCGGAAGATGCTGCTGACACACTTTTACCACTCACTTTTAATTGCAAGGATGCTTGAGGGCTTTGCCCTGTTTTGCAATGAACTTCTATAGCCTCAAACTCATAAACATCAATTAATTGATGGGCCTGGCTATCACTCACTAGTGCTTGCAGATCTTCATCAAAAATTTCATGCTTTTTATCCGCCAAATCTTTAAATTTTGCAAACGCAGCATTCAAGGCCTCATTGTCTGCAAAGCTAATGCCCAAGGCTTCAAGTCGGGCTTTTACAGCAGCGCGCCCTGAATGTTTCCCCAAAACCAACTTATTGGTATTCCAACCTACATCTTCAGCACGCATAATTTCGTAGGTTTCACGATGTTTTAAAATACCATCCTGATGAATACCAGACTCATGTGCAAACGCATTAGCACCTACAATTGCCTTATTTGGCTGCACCGGAAACCCGGTGATGGTTGAAACCAAGCGCGAAGTGGGCACTATATGACGAGAGTCAATATGCGTTTCCACCGGCATTAAATCCTTGCGTGTTCTCACGGCCATCACAATTTCTTCAAGTGCAGCATTACCTGCCCGCTCCCCCAAGCCATTAATCGTACACTCAACTTGACGGGCACCGTGCATAACCGCAGACAAGGAATTGGCAACAGCTAATCCCAAATCATTGTGACAATGAGTAGAAAAAATAGCTTTATCAGAATTGGGAACAGCTTCAATCAAACGACGAAAAAGCAATCCATACTCACCTGGCTCGCCGTAACCCACCGTATCAGGCAGGTTAATTGTTTTAGCTCCGGCATTGATCACCGCTTCAATAATGCGGCACATAAATTCAAATTCCGAACGACTCGCATCCTCTAACGAAAACTCAACATCGTCCGTAAATTGCCTCGCCAGTTTTATGGCAGATACAGCCTGCTCCAGTACTTTTGGCGGCTCCATCTGCAACTTATATTTCATATGGATGGGAGAAGTAGCAATAAACGTATGAATCCGCCCGGAATTAGCTGGTTTAATAGCTTCAGCAGCTCTTTCAATATCACCCCGGACCGCACGCGCCAAACTGCACACAGTAGAATCTTTAATGACTTCGGCAACCGCGCGTACAGACTCAAAATCGCCAGGGCTGGCGATGGCAAAGCCCGCCTCAATCACATCAACTCGCATTTTTTCGAGCATTTTTGCGATGCGCACTTTTTCGTCCCGAGTCATGGAGGCGCCGGGACTTTGTTCACCATCGCGTAATGTAGTATCAAAAATAACCAATCTGTCTTTGATGCTCATAAAAAATGCTCTTAAAAATATCGGCTAATTATACGCCAAGTATAAAAAATAATACGGGTGGGAATTGCGGAATCCTGGCAGTTACGCGATTCAAAAACTCGCGAGTAAAAAAAACGCCCTGTAGAGTATCTACAGGGCGTTTATATTTAAGAGCTTGACGATGACCTACTCTCACATGGGGAGACCCCACACTACCATCGGCGCTAAGTCGTTTCACTTCTGAGTTCGGAATGGGATCAGGTGGTTCCAACTTGCTATGGTCGTCAAGCAATTCTGCATGAGTTCGAAGGTCTTAAGACATCTAGTATGTCGGCCTTGATTGACTCAAATAGGGCGGTGGAACGTAAAGTGTTGCTGTGTGTATTGTTTGGATGCTTGCATATCGTACAAGTCCGGATAAATCGTAAACCGTCTAACAGTCGATTCTGTTATATGGTCAAGCCGCACGAGCAATTAGTATCAGTTAGCTCAACGCCTCGCAGCGCTTCCACACCTGACCTATCAACGTCGTAGTCTTCAACGGCTCTTTAGGGGGCTTAAAGCCCCAGGGAGATCTAGTCTTGAAGGAGGCTTCCCGCTTAGATGCTTTCAGCGGTTATCCCGTCCGAACATAGCTACCGGGCAGTGCCATTGGCATGACAACCCGAACACCAGAGGTTCGTTCATTCCGGTCCTCTCGTACTAGGAACAACTCTTCTCAAATCTCCAACGCCCACGGCAGATAGGGACCGAACTGTCTCACGACGTTCTAAACCCAGCTCGCGTACCACTTTAAATGGCGAACAGCCATACCCTTGGGACCGGCTTCAGCCCCAGGATGTGATGAGCCGACATCGAGGTGCCAAACACCGCCGTCGATGTGAACTCTTGGGCGGTATCAGCCTGTTATCCCCGGAGTACCTTTTATCCGTTGAGCGATGGCCCTTCCATACAGAACCACCGGATCACTAAGACCTACTTTCGTACCTGCTCGACATGTCTGTCTCGCAGTCAAGCGTGCTTTTGCCTTTACACTAACCTCATGATTTCCGACCATGATTAGCACACCTTCGTGCTCCTCCGTTACTCTTTGGGAGGAGACCGCCCCAGTCAAACTACCCACCATACACTGTCCGTAACCCCGATAAGGGGCCGACGTTAGAACCTCAAACATACCAGGGTGGTATTTCAAGGACGGCTCCATCGAAACTAGCGTCTCGACTTCAAAGCCTCCCACCTATCCTACACAGATAGGTTCAAAGTTCAGTGCAAAGCTATAGTAAAGGTTCACGGGGTCTTTCCGTCTAGCCGCGGGAACACGGCATCTTAACCGCGATTTCAATTTCACTGAGTCTCGGGTGGAGACAGCGCCCCCATCATTACGCCATTCGTGCAGGTCGGAACTTACCCGACAAGGAATTTCGCTACCTTAGGACCGTTAT